>OY843767.1:0-3994813 GCA_963693125.1 Pseudomonadales bacterium
GGTGATGCTCATGGTGCCGCCTTTGCCATCGGGGACGGTGAGGGTGGTGGCGGCAGTGCCATCTTTCACGGTCAGCACCGTGTCTTCAGTGGTGGTGCCGAAATCGGCCACCGCCGTCGGCGCGGAGGCGTTGGGGCGGATTATGGAGACGTCCAGGGTCTTGTCGACGGTGCCGCCATTGCCATCGGAGATGGTGTACTTCACCCTGACTTCGATGAAGAAGGAGGCGTTGCGGGCATCATTCAGTTGTTGTTGATAGTAGGCGCCTCGGTCGAAGCGCCAGGAGCCATCGGCGTTGATGGTGAATTTGCCGCCTTTGGTGGTGGCGGTGTCGAAGTCGGGGATGTTGCTGACTACCCTGGTGGGGTCTACGGCCTTGCCGACACTGGCCGTGTCACCGTTCACGGCGCTGATGGTGAAGGTGGTGTCACCGTCAGGGTCGATGACGCCGGTCAGCAGGTCCGCGTTGCGCCTGCCGCCCGAGGTTATGGTGCCGGTATCACCATCTTCCACTACCAGGGGTTCGGACTTGCTGTCTGAGCCCACGTGGCGTTCGGGCGCCTGCGGGTCGTCATTGACGCCGGTGACGGTGACGGTGAGGGTGGCGGTGGCGCTGGCGCTGCCATCGGTGACGGTGTATTCCACCGAGGTGGTGCGGGCGTAGCCGACGCCCAGGTCTTCAAAGTCGCCGTCGGGGTCAAAAGTCCAGGCGCCATTGGCGCTGATGGTGAACACGCCGCCTTTGCTGCCAGTCACCTCGGTCCCCGCCCCCGCCGTCACGCCCGGCTGCAACTGACGATTGCCGTCTTCATCGGCGTCGCCGTAGCCCCTGACCGTGACGATGAAGAAGTTGCCACCTTCAGGGTCGCTGTCGTTGAGCAGCAGGTCGGCGTTGCCGGTGATGGTCATGGTGCTGGTGTCGCTGGTGACGGGGTCGGTCACGGTGATGGTGGTGGTGGTGGCGGTGGTACCGTCGGCCACGGTCAGTTTGTTTATACCGGTGGCGTCTTCACCGGTGGTGCCGACATCGGCCCGCACCACCGGCGCATCGTTGACGCCGGTGACGGTGACGGTCAGGGTGGCGGCGGTGGGGTTGGTCAGGCCAAAATTATCCACGACCGTGTAGGTCACCGAGGTGGAGCGGTTGCCGCCGGGTTTCAGGTCGTCAAAGTCGCCGTCGGGGTCGAAGCTCCAGGCGCCATTGGCGTTGAGGGTGAATTTACCGCCGTCGGCGGCATCTATCGTCCTGCCGACATTGTTCGCCTTGCCATTCACCGCTCTGATGCTGAGGGTGTTGCTGCCGTCGGGGTCGTTGTCGTTAAGCAGCAGGTCGGAGTTGACGTTGATGTTGTCGCCGATGGTGCCATCTTTCACGTCCAGGGTCTGGTCCGACCTGATGAGGCCGTTATTGCCCACCGGCGCCCCCGGTGCATCGTTAATGCCGGTGACCCGCACCGTCAGGGTGGCGGTGTCGGAAAGGCCGCCATCGGAGATGGTGTAGACCACCGAGGTGGTGCGGTGCTGATCGTTGGGCACATTGGCAAAGTCCTTGCCGGGGTCGAATTTCCAGGCGCCATTGGCGTCAATGGTGAACAGGCCGCCGGTGCTGCCCTTCACACCCGTGCCGACACCGGTCTTTGCGCCGCCCACCTCGATGATGGTGAGGGTGGTGCCGTCAGGGTCACGGTCGTTAGGGCGACGGGTATCATCATCACTGAACAGCAGGTCGCGGTTGTAGGTGGTTCTGATGCCGTTTCTATTTTCTGTGGTGCCTTCGGCGCCATCGGTCACGGTCAGCACGCCATTTTCATCGAAGGTGAATCCGCGGTCGGCGCGGTCATTGAGGCGGCCAAGATCAACGCGGCCTATGTCGTTCACCGCCACCGGATTGTTGTTGGGGCGGCTTATGTAGACGGTCAGCATCTGGTTGGAGGTGCTGCCGTCGCCATCGGAGACGGTGTAATGCACCGTGGCGGTGCCGGACTCGCCGGGGGCCAGGCTGCCAAAGGCGGTGCCGGGGGTATAGCGCCAGGAGCCATCGGCGAAGATGACGAAGCCGTCGCCGCTATTACCGCCAATTATGGGGACGCCGAGATTGCCCGCGGCCAGATTGGCCTGGCTTGTGCCTGCGGCGATGATGCGCAGGTTGGTACCCACGTCAACATCTTCGATGCCGACCAGCAGGCCGGCATTGCCGGTCAGGGGCAGGGTGCGGGTGACGCCGTTGTCGTCGGTGACGGTGGCGGTTCTGGTCTTGCCGCTGCCATCGGTCACGATGAGTCTGGAGGCTTCAGCGTCGGCGGCCACCCTCAGTATCTGGTTGTGACTCGCTGCGCCCACCTGGTTTTTAACCATGGTCGGCGGGTCGTTGACGCCGGTGACGGTGACGGTCAGGGTGGCGGTATCCGTGTCTCTGCTGTCAGAGACGGTGTAGGTCACCGAGGTGGTGCGGGTCTCGCCGGCGCGCAGGGTGTTGTAGGCGTCGCCGGGGTCGAAGCTCCAGGCGCCGTTGGCCTGGATGGTGAAGGTACCGCCCTTGTTGCCATTTTCGTCGATGCCATCTATGGCTTTGCCGATATTGGCCGCCGCGCCGTTGACCCGGGTGATGGTCAGGGTGTGACGTTCAGCATCAATGTCGTTGCGTAGCAGGTCGGCGTTTTGCACCCCGCCACCCGCCCGGGCGGTGCCGGTGGCGCCATCTTTCACGGTCAGTACGGCGTTTTCCGTGGTGGCGCCGATATCGTCAACCCCCAGCGGCGGCGAGTTGGCGGTGACGGTGACGGTCAGGGTGGCGGTGTCGGTGGCGCCGTAGCTATCCGTCAGCGTGTACTCCACCGAGGTGGTGCGGCTGTTGTCGATGGGCAGGTCATCAAAGTCGGTGCCCGGGTCGAAGCTCCAGGAGCCGTCGGTGTTGATGGTGAACTCACCGCCGTGGCTGCCGTGGGTCACGGCCCCCGCCGCCACGTCCTGGCGCGGCTGGGTGCCGTCCCGGGCCGCGTCGGTGTAGCCTTTTATTGCGGTGATGCCGAGGGCGTCGCCGTCGGGGTCTGTGTCGTTGAGCAGCAGGTCAGCGTTGAGGGTGGTCGTACCGCTAGTGGTGCCGGTGGCGTTATCGGCCACGGTCAGCACCTGGTATCTATGGGTCTGGCCCGCATCGTCAACCGCCACCGGATCGTCGTTGGCGATGCGCACCGTGACCGTCAGGGTCGCCGTGGCGGTTGCGCCGCGGCCATCCGCGATGGTGTAGGTCACCGAGGTGGTGCGGGCGGGGTCGTCTTCGTCCAGGTCGGCAAAGTCGCCGTCCGGGTCGAAGGTCCAGGAACCATCGGCCTCAAGGGTGAACTCACCGCCGTTGCTGCCATCTTCGTCGATGCCATCGACGGATCTGCCGATATTGGCCAGGCTGCCGGCGACAGCGGTGATGCTGATGCGGTCACCGTCAATATCCGAGTCATTGAACAGCAGGTCGGCGTTGACTCCGTCGATGCCGTTGTCGCCATCGGCCACGGTCAGCACTGTGCCGACCAGCGTGGTGCCGGTGTCATCGACCGCCGTGGGGCTGTCGTTGGCGCCGGTCACGGTCACGGTCAGGGTGGCGGTGTCGGTAAGGCGGCCAGCGCCATCGGAGGCGGTGTAAACCACCGAGGTGGTGCGGGTGACGCCGGGGGCCAGGTCGTCAAAGTCGCCGTTCGGGTCGAAACGCCAGGCGCCATCGGCGGCTATGGTGAACCTGCCGCCATTGCTGCCATCGACGGCACTGCCGACACTGGCCGCGTCCTGGCTGTCTTCGTCCGTGCCCGCGGCGCTGATGGTCAGGGGGACGGCTTCCGGGTCGCGGTCGTTGAGCAGCAAATCCGCATTGGTGGTAATGCCATTGGTGGTGGCGCCCGTATCGCCGTCGGCCACAATCAGCAGCCGGTCGGTGGTTGCGCCGAGGTCATTGTTGGCGACGGGGGCCTGGTTCGGGCTTACCGTTACGGTCAGTCTGACGGTGTGCATCGCGCCGCCGTCATCGGAGACGGTGTAACCCACCGAGGTGGTGCGGGTCTGGCTGCCGGTGAGGTCGCCAAAGTCGCCGTCCGGGTCGAATTCCCAGGAGCCATCCTCATTGATGGTGAACCTGCCGCCGCCGGCGACATCTACGGCCCTGCCGACATTGGCCGTCTGGCCGCCCACTTTGCTGATGGTGAGGCTGGTGTCGTCAACGTCTTCATCGTTGAGCAGCAGGTCCGCGTTGATGGTGGTGGTGCCGGAGGTGGTGCCGGTGGCGCCATCGGCCACGGTGGTGGTCCTGTCCGAACTGGCGGTGCCGCTATCGGCCACCGCCACCGGCGCATCGTTGACGCCGGTCACGGTCACGGTGAGGGTGGCGGTGTCGGCGGTGGCGGTGCCGTCGGCGGCGGTGCCGCCATCGGAGACGGTGTACACCACCGAGGTGGTGCGGGTCTTGCCGGCGGCCAGATCGTCAAACTGGTCGTTCGGGACGAAGTTCCAGGAGCCGTCGGCACGGATGCGGAAGAGGCCGCCATCGCTGCCCCCGATGTCGGCGGCGGTGAGCGCCTTCTGGTTGTCCTCATCAACGCCGATATGGGTGATCTTGAGGGTGTCGCCGCTGTTCTCATCCGCATCGTTGAGCAGCAGGTCGGCGTTGGAGGTGCCTGTGGCGCCATCGGCCACGATTATGGCGGTGTTTTGATCGGTGCCGCCGACATCGTCCGCCGCCACCGGCGCCATGTTGGCGCGGCGCACGGTGATGCTCAGGGTGGACTCCACCGTGCTGCCCTTGCCATCGGAGACGGTGAACTTCGCCTCGGTGGTGCGTTCATTGTCGGCGGTCTTGAAGTTGAAGGTGGTTGTGGGGTCGAAGTGCCAGGAGCCATCGGCATTGATTTGGATGCGGCCACCGTTACCGCCGGAGGACTGACCGAATATTTCCCTGCCGACATTGCCCGTCTGGCCGTTCACTGCGATGATTTTGAGGGTGTCACCGTCAAGGTCGGTGAAACCGGAGAGCAGGCCGGCGTTGGTGATGGAGGTGATGGTGCCATCGTCGTCCCTGACGACGATGCCGGTAGCCGTGGCGTCCACGGTGTCCTTCTTACCGACACTCTCCGCGGTGCCCAGCAGTGGGTTGACGACCTGTGTCACCGGGTCGTTTTCGCCGGTGACGGTGACGGTGAGGGTGGCGCTGTGGCTGAGAGCGCCCGTCTCGCTGCTCTCGGCGACGGTGTAGGCCACCGAGGTGGTGCGGGTTTTGCCCATCGCCAGATCGTCAAATTCCTTGCCGGGGTCGAAGCTGTAAGAGCCATCGTTGTGAATGGTGAACTTGCCGCCGCTGCTGCCATCGGTGGCCTTGCCGACACTGTCCGACTCGCCGCCCACGGCGGTGATGGTGAGGGTGTTGGTCAGCGGGGTGGTGTCGTCAGGGTCCCTGTCGTTGAGCAGCAGGTCGGCGTTGGTGACGATGCCATTGACGGTGGTGCCTTTGGCGCCATCGGCCACGGTCAGTTCTGCGTTTTCAGTGGTGGCGCCGGCGTCGCCCGCCGCCACCGGGGCAACATTGACGCCGGTGACGGTGACGGTCAGGATGGCCGTGCTTTTCTTGCCGTTGTGTATCACATCGTAATGCACCGAGGTGTCGCGGGTCTCGCCGGGTTCCAGATCGTCAAAGTCGCCTGTCGGTCTAAAAAACCAGGAGCCATTGAAAACGACTACGAACTCGCCACCTGATGCGGGGTTCAATCTGGCCGATCCTGTGCCGTCCGGCACGGGTCTACTGGCTACCTCCTTTCCTTCATCATTCACTGTGAAAATTCTGATAATGCGGAGGTCAGTGCCACCTTCTTCAGGGTTATCGTCACCTTCAGGGTCATAGTCGTTTTGCAGCAGGCCGGCGTTGACGGTCATGGTGCCGGAGAGGGTGCCTTTGGCGTCAAAGTTCACGAACAGGTCGGCGTCTGCCTTGACTGCGCCGTAGTCGTTCACCGCCACCGGGGGACTGTCAACGCCGGTCACGGTGATGGTGAGGGTGGCGGTATCCGAATCCCTGCCATCGGTGGTGGTAACGATAACCGAGGTGGTCTCGGTTTTGCCGGGGGCCAGATCGTCAAAGTCGCCGTTGGGGTTAAAGGTGTAAGAGCCATCGGCGGCAATGGTGAAGGTGCCGCCGTTGCTGCCCAGGGTCGGGGTGCCGACGGCCACCGCCGCTTCCTGCGCCTTGTAAGTGCCGTCCGTGTCCCCCGGGGTGTAGCCCCTGACCGCGCTGATGGTCAGGCTGTCGCGGTTCGGGTCGGTGTCGTTAAGCAGCAGGTCGCGGTTAACGGTCATTGTACTGCTGTCAGCGGGGTCGGTGACGACGGTGCCGGTGGCGCCATCTTTCACCTCCAGCACCGCGTTTTCAGGCGTAGTGCCGACATCGGCCACCGCCACCGGCGCATCGTTGGCGCGTCTGATGGTGACGGTCAGGGCCAGGGTCTCCGAGAAGCCGCCGCCATCGGAGACGGTGTAATACGCCGTTCTGGTGAGCGAGCCGTCGGGACTGTTCAGCCTCGGGTCGTTATTAGTGCGGTCGCCGGAGAGGAAGAGCCAGGAGCCATCGGGTCTGATAAGCCAGCGGTCGCCATTGAGATGGCTGAAGAGTCCCGGTGCCTGTAGCTCGTTCCGGACCGTGCCGACCTGGGTGATGGTCAGACCACCGTCAACATCTTTGGCGCCGGTCAGCAGGTCGGCGTTGATTCTTTTACCGTCCTCGACCGTGCCTTCGGCGCCATTGGGCACGTTCAGTTTCAGGTTGCCCAGTGCCTCGCCCACCACGGCGGGGACATTCGGGTCGTAGTTGGGGAGCCCCGTCGGGGCGTCGTTGAGGCCGGTGACGGTCACGGTCAGTCTCGCCTGATCGTCGCCGGCGTTGCCATCCCCTATGGTGTAGGTCACCCAGGTGGTGCGGGTCTCGCCTTTGGCCAGATCGTTAAAGTCGTTGTCCGGGTCGCCGTCGGGGTCGAAACTCCAGGAGCCATCGGCGCTGATGGTGAAGATGCCGCCATTGCTGCCCGGCCTGGCGGTGCCGATACGGTCCCTGTGGCCGTCCACCCGGATGATGTCGATGGGGTCACTTTCACCGTCCGAGTCGTTGAGCAGCAGGTCCGCGTGGACGGTCATGGTGGCACCGTCTCTGGTGACGACGGTGCCGGTGGCGCCATCGGCCACGTTGATTTTCGTGTTTTCCGTGGTTTCGCCGAAATCGTCACCCGCGTCCGGGGCGCTGTTGACGCCCCTGACGGACACCCTCAGGACACCGTTCGCATCGGCGGCGTTAGTGGCGCCGTGGGCATCCGTTATCTGGTATGAAATCAGGGTGGTAATGAGCCGGCCCGTGACCAGGTCGTCAAAGGCGCCGTCGGGGTCGTACTCCCAGGTGCCATCGGACCAGATGGTGAATCTGCCATGGTAGGGCCTGTGGAGGGAAGGGCCATACACCTGCAGGGTGACCATGCCGCCATCCGGCACGGGCTCAACCACGAGCGGCAGGGTGTTGAGATCATCATTACGATAATAAACCTGGGTGATGCGCAGGGCGTCACCTTCAGGGTCCGTGCCGGTGACAAGAAGATTCCTGTCGGTGGAGCGCTTCAGGGGCACGTCTTCATTCGTGAACCATTCCCTTTGAGACCCGGTCGGCGCAGTGTTGACGCCGGTGACGGTGACCGTCAGGGTGGCGGTATCTGAATCTCCGCCATCGGTAATCGTGTAGGTGACCGAGGTGGCGCGGCTCTGGCCGACGCCGAGGTCGTCAAAGGCGCTGCCGGGGTTAAAGGTGTAAGAGCCATTGGTATTGATGGTGAAGCTGCCGCCGTTAGTGCCGTCGGTGGCCTTGCCGACATTGCCCGCAACGCCGCCCACGGCGCTGATGCTGAGGCCGTCGCCGTCCGCGTCGGTATCGTTGAGCAGCAGGTCGGCATTGGTGGTGACGGTAACGCCGTCGGCGGTGGAGGTGGTGCCGGTAGCGCCATCGGCCACGATCAGCACCGTGGTTTCAGGGGTGGTGCCGGCATCGTTGAGCGCCACCGGGGCAGTGTTGGGGCGGGATACATACACCTGGATGAACCCAAAGCCACTGATGCTGTTGCTGGTGCCGTCATCGGTTATCGTGTACGCCGTCTGCGTGAGGACGAGGGCGGTGCCGATGCCGGCAAAGTCCGTGCCCGGGTCAAAAGCCCAGGCACCATCGGAATGAACCGTGAAGGTGCCACCGACATGGCCCCGCACCGTCACCGAGCCGCCCTCCGGCACCGGTAAGCGGACCGCACCCGACCCGTCCGCGGGATAATTAATAACATCCCAGACGCGGATGGTGTCGCCGTCAGTGTCACTGTCGTTGACCAGCAGACCCCCGCGCTCCCTGACGCCGTTAACCACGGTGCCCTCGTCGTCAGCGGCAATGGTCAGGGTCTCGTCTGAATCCACCCTGCCAATGTCGGACGCCACCGCCGGGGGCGTGTTGTGGCCGGTGACGGTGACGGTCAGGGTGGCGGTATCCGAGCCGCCGTTGGCGTCCTCGACGGTGTAGGTCACCGAGGTGGTGGCGGTGGCGCCTGCGGCCAGACCGCGAAAGAAGGCGCGGGGGTCGAAGGTGTAAGAGCCATCGGCCTGGATGACGAAGGTGCCGCCGTTAGTGCCGATAACGGTCTTGTCGATATTGTCCGCGACATCATTAATCCTGGTGATGGTGAGGGTGTCAGTGCTGTCCGGGTCGCTGTCGTTGAGCAGCAGGTCGGCGTTGGTGGTGACGGTTTTTTGTGCCCCACCACCCGACCCGGGGCCGTCGGCGGTAGTCGTGGTGCCGGTGGCGCCATCGGCCACGATGAGCCTCTGGTTTCTAGGGGTGTTGGCGGCATCATCGACCGCTGTCGGCGCATCGTTGAGGCCGGTGACGGTGACGGTCAGGGTGGCATAGTCACTGACGCCGCTGCGGGCATCCGTGACCCGGTATTCGACGGTGGTGTCGATGCTTTTGCCGGCGGACAGGCTGTTAAATTCCGTACCCGGGTCGAAGCGCCAGGCGCCGTCGGCGCTGACGGTGAAGGTGCCGCCTTTGCTGCCCTGGGTCGCAACACCGGGGGCCAGGTTCTGCGCCGGACGGGTGCCGTCCTGGGCCGCGTCGCCGTAGCCTTTAATCCCGGTGATGCTAAAGGCTTCCGCTTCCGCGTCCTTGTCGTTTTCCAGCAGGCCGGCGTTAGTGGTGATGCCATTGACGGTCGTGCCGGGGGCGTTTTTGGCCACGTTCAGCGCCGCGTTTTCCCGGGTGGCGCCGGTATCATCGGCCACCGTCGGCACATCGTTGGTCTCGCTGACGGTCACGGTAAGGGTGGCGGTGTCCGTATCCCGGCCATCGGTGACGGTATAGGTCACCGAGGTGGTGCGGGTTTTGCCGGCGGCCAGGTCTTCAAAGTCGTCGTCCGGGTCGAAGGTCCAGTCGCCATTTTCATTAATGGTGAAGCTGCCGCCGCTGCTACCATCGACGGCGCTACCGACACCGGCGGCCTTACCGCCCACGGCGGTGATGGTGAGGGGGTCGCCGTTGGCGTCCGTATCGTTGTGCAGCAGGTCGGCGTTGATGGTCATGGTGCTGCTGTCGGGGTTGGTGATGACGGTGCCGGGGTCGGCATCGGGCACGGTGCGCTTGCTGTCTTCATTGACGGTGCCGAAATCGGCCGCCGCCACCGGCGCATCGTTGGGGCGGGTGACGGTGACGCTGAGGGTGACGGTGGTTAGCTCGGTGGCGGCGTTATCCGGGTTCCCCACCTGTAGCGTCACCGAGCTGGCGCCGGTCTCGGTCACCGTGCCCAGGCTGGCAAAGTCGCCGTCCGGGTCAAAACTCCAGGCGCCGTCGGCATGGATGATGAAGATGCCGCCGGAGGCCGGCTCTACGGTGACAGAGCCACCCGCCGGCACTGCTTTGGCCCCGCCATCATCAACAGAGAGGACGCGGATGCTGTCGCCCTCTATGTCGGTGGCGCCGACCAGCAGGCCCACGTTATGCCTTGTCAGCGCCCCGTTGGCATCGGTGCGCAGCACGCCGGTGGCGGCGGCGGCCACGGTCAGCATCCGGTTGTTATCGGTGGTGGCCGGGTTGGTGGCCACTACGGGCGCATCGTCGGCGCCGGTGACGGTGACGGTGAGGGTGCCGACATCGGTGGTTTCGTTGATATCCTCGACGGTGTAGGCCACCGAGGTGGTGCGGGTTTCGCCGACGCCGAGGTCGTCAAAGGCGGTGCCCGGGTCAAAACTCCAGGCGCCATTGGCCTGGATAGTGAAGCTGCCGCCGTCGCTGCCATCTATGGCGACGCCCAGATTGTTGGCGGACTGCCTGTCCTCCGCCTTGCCGACGGCGATGATGGCGAGTGTGTCCTGCTCGGTCATGCCGTCGAACAGGTCGGGGTCGTCCGGGTCGAGGTCGTTGAGCAGCAGGTCCGCGTTGATGGTCATGGTGCTTTTATCGGCATTGGTGACGATGGTGCCGGTAGCGCCGTCGGCCACGGTGATTTTCGTGTTTTCCGTGGTGGCGCCGCTGTCGTCCACCGCCTGCGGCGGGTCATTTTCGCCGAACAGAGTTATCGACAGGCTCACCAGGGGGAGCGCGGACTCGGCACCGCGGGCATCCGTTATCCGATACGGAAACGCGGTCGGGCTGGTTTTTCCGTCGCCGGCCAGATGCCTGAAGTCGCCGCTCGGGCTGAAGCTCCAGGAGCCATCGGAATGCAGGGTGAGGCTGCCGCCCTGGCCGCCGGTCAAGGTGACCGAGCCACCCACCGGGATAGTCTTAAAGGTCCTGGTGGAAGGTTCATAGACACTGGAGACCCGCAGGGTCTCACCTTCGGGGTCACGGTCGTTGGCCAGCACACCGGCGGCGGCGTCCACCGTCAGCCCCGAGGTTGAAGGCGCCCTGGCGGTATCCGCCACTGCCGTTGGCCTGTCGTTGACCTCGCTGACCGTGACCGTGAGGGTGGCGGTATCCGTTTCGTTACCATCGTACAGGGTGTAGGTGATCGAGGTGGTGCGGGTGCCGCCGACGGGCAGGTCTTCAAAGTCGTTGCCGGCGGCAAAACTCCAGGCGCCATTGGCGCTGATGGTGAAGCTGCCGCCGTTGCTGCCGTCGGTGGCCTTGCCGACATTGGCCACGTTACCGGCGACGGCGCTGATGCTGAGGTCGTCACCTTCCGGGTCCGTGTCGTTGAGCAGCAGGTCCGCATTGACGGTCATGGTGCTTTTATCGTCGTTGGTGACGATGCTGCCGGTGGCGCCATCGGCGACGCTGCGCACGCCGTTTTCAGTGGCGGTGCCGAAGTCGTTCACCGCCACCGGCTCCACATTGGGGGGGGTGACGGTGAGGGTGAGGGTGGCCGCAGTGACCCCGCCCGCGCTCACCCGGTAGCGCAGGGTGACGGTGGCGGTCTCGCCTGCGGCCAGGTCGTCAAAGTCCCCGTTCGGGTTAAAGCTCCAGGCGCCGGTGGAATGGATGGTGAAGAGGCCGCCGGTGCCGGTGCCGACGATGCCCGCCACCGTGACCGGGCCCTGGCTCAGGCCGGGATACGCGTTCGCAGCCGGATCAAGAGCAGCGACCGGATCAAAAACAGCGCTAATGGACAGGGGATCACCCTCGGCGTCGCTGGCGCCAACCAGCAGGCCCACGTTGTGCCTTTTCGCCACCCCGTCCGCAATATCAGTGAGCACCACACCGGCGGCGGTGGCGGGCACCGTCAGCACCTGGTCGTTATCGGTGGTGGCCGGGTTGATGATCGCTACCGGCGAGTTCTCGAGGCCGGCGACGGTGACGGTGAGGGTGGCGGTATCGGTGGCGCCGGTGACATCGGTGACGGTGTACACCACCGAGGTGGTGCGGGTGGCGCCGGCGCCCAGGTCGTCAAAGGCGGTGCCCGGGTCGAAGTTCCAGGCGCCGGTGGCGCTGATGGTGAAGGTGCCGCCGTTGCTGCCGTCTATGGCGTTGCCCAGATTGCCGACGGCCTGGCTGGTGGCGCTGGTGCCGGCGGCGCTGATGGTGAGGGTGGCGGTGTCGCCAGTGTCCGGGTCTGTGTCGTTAAGCAGCAGGTCGGCGTTTCTGACGGTTTTGACGCCGGATCTGATTGATGTTACGCCTTTGTCGCCATCGGGCACGGTGATTTTCGAGTTTTCAAGGCTGCGGGCGACATCGTCCACCGGCGTCGGCGCATCGTTGGCGCCGGTCACGGTCACCCGCAGGAAGCGGTGGGCGGCAGCCTCGGCGCCGTTGGCATCCACCGCGTAGTAGAACATGGCGGACTGGCGCGTTTTCGTGGCGGCCAGGTCGTTAAAGTCCGTGCCCGGGTCGAAGCTGTAAGCGCCATCGGCGCTGATGGTGAAGCTGCCGCCGTTGCCGCCGGGCAGGGTCAGCGAGCCGCCCGCCGGCACAGCGACAAACCCCGCTGTGGCAAAATTAAAGATTCTGGAGACGGTCAGGGTATCGCCTTCCGGGTCAGCGTCGTTGGCCAGAATGCCCTGGGCGGCGTTCACCGTCAGCACCGCGTTTTGCGTGGTCGCGCCGGTATCGGCAACGGTCAGCGGCGCATCGTTGACGCCGTTGACCGTCACCGTGAGGGTGGCGGTATTGGCCGATTCATAGCGGCCATCGCTTATCCGGTAGGCCACCGAGGTGGTGAGGGATTCGCCCGCCGCAAGATCACGGAAAGCCTTGTGGTTAGCGGGGTCAAAGGCCCAGGCGCCGTCGGCGCCGATGAAGAAGCTGCCGCCGTTACTGCCGGTAATGGCACGGCCAAGATTGTTGCGGTGCACGCTGGCCGCATCGGTGCCCGCGGCGATGATGGTCAGGCGGTCGCTGTTGGCGTCGGTGTCGTTGAGCAGCAGGTCGGCGTTGACGGTCATGGTGCTTTTATCGTCGTTGGTGACGATGGTACCGACAGCGCCATCGGCCACGGTCAGTCTGCTGTTGTCGTTGGTGACGCCGGTATCGTCCACCGCCACCGGGGCATCGTTGGGGCCGTACACACTGATGCTCAGGAAGTAACCGGGACTCTGCCGTGTGCCGTCATCGGTGATCCGGAAAGTCGTTTGCGAGACGGTGGCGGTGGTGGCGCTGGCCGAGGCAAAGTCCCCGTCCGGGTTAAAACTCCAGGCGCCATCGGAATGCACCGTGATCTGACCACCGGCATGGCCCTGCACCGTGACCGAGCCACCCTCCGGCACCGGCCTGTATTGATTGGCATTCTTACCGTAATCAAAAACCTGAAAGACGCGGATGCTGTCGCCTTCAGCGTCTTTGGCGTTTTGCAGCAGCCCGCCGCTGACCCGGTCGCCTTCAACCGTGGTTGCTTTGGCGTCTGCCGCGATGGTCAGGGTTTCGTCTGAATCCAGCCTGCCCTGCTCGTTTTGCGCCGTGGGTATGGTGTTGGCGCCGGTGACGGTGACGGTGACGGTGCCAATATCGGTGCCGCCGCGGTTATCGGACAGGCGGTAGTTGATGGAGGTGTCGCGGCTTTCGCCCGCTTCAAGATCACTAAAGGCGGTGCCGGGAACAAAGGTCCAGGAGCCATCGGCCCTGATGGTGAAATGACCGCCTTTATCGCCCAGTGTGGCGGTGCCCAGGTTGTTCGCGTGCAGCGGGTCCACGCCGATGCCAACCTCGGTGATGCTGAGGTTGGTGTTGCCGTCCGGGTCGGTGTCGTTCAGCAGCAGGTCGGCGTTGCCGGTGATGCTGCGGGTGGTGCCGTCGCCAGTGTTGATGCTGGTGGTGGTGGCGGTGTCGCCATCGCTCACGGTCAGCGTGGTTTGTTCATCCGTGGTGCCCAGGTCGTCCACGGCCACCGGCGGGTAGTTGGTGCCGGTCACCGATATGGTCAGGGTACGGAAATGGCTCAACCCGTTAAGCGCAGCGCCATGCTCATCGCCCGCCCGGTAGTACACCAGGGTGGTGCGGGGGGTGTCGTCGTAGTGCAGGTCGTTAAAGTCGCCGTCCGGGTCGAAGGTGTAAGAGCCATCGCGATTGAGGGTGAAGGTGCCGCCGTTGCTGCCATCGATGGCCTTGCCGACATTGGCGGCGAGGATACTGACGACGGGGCCAACACCGGCGACGTGGAGGGGGTCGTTGTTCACGTCAATGTCGTTGAGCAGCGGGTTGGCGTTGGTGGTCACCGTGTAGTCGGTGATGCCGTTGCGCTTCAGGGTCTGGGTGGTGCCGGGGATGCCGGTGTCGCCGGCTTTCACCGTCAGCACCGTGTTTGCATCGGTGGCGCCCAGGTCGGGGAATGCATCCGGCGTATTGTTGACGCCGCTGACCGTTATGGTGAGGGTGCCGATAGCCGTGTTGCCATTGCCATCGGACACGGTGTAGCTCACCGTGGTGTCGCGGGTCTCATCCTGGCCCAGATCGCTAAAATCAGGCCCGGCGGCAAAAAAGACGTAGGAGCCATCGGCATTGATCCGTATCTGGCCGCCGTTGCCGGCAAAGGTATCCACCCCCTGTGCCACGGTCTGCGCCTTACCATCGACGGTGAAGGCGTGAACTTTGGTGATGGTGAGGGTGTCGCCTTCAGGGTCGAAGTCGTTCAGCAGCAGGTCGGCGCGCTCGGTGATGGTGACGCTGACGCCGTCCTGGACGACGGTGCGGGTGGTGCCCACAGCGCCATCCCTGACGAACAGAAAGCCGTCGCCTTCCGTTATCGAGGCGTAATCGTCGCGGGCGACCAGCGTTTGGATGACGCCGCTGACGGTCACCGTGATGGTGGCCGTGCTCGTGCCGCCGTTGCCATCGGTGATGGTGTACACCGCCGAGGTGGTGCGGCTGGCGCCCAGGGCCAGGTCGGCAAAGGCATCGTTGTGGGTGAAAGCCCAGGCGCCGTTGGCGCGGATGGTGAACAGACCGCCGTCGCTACCGGCTATGGCCTTGCCCAGGTTGGTCGCGGCCTGGCTGGTGGCGCTGGTGCCGGCGGCGCTGATGGTGAGGCCGTCGCCGTCCGGGTCGCTGTCGTTGAGCAGCAGGTCGGCGTTGGTGGTCACCCCGTCACTGGTGGTGCCGGTATCGCCATCGGCGATGAGTTGCCGCACCCGGTTACCGGCTGCGCCCGTATCGTCTTTGGCCGTGGGCGCATCGTTGACGCCGGTGACCGTGACCGTGAGGGTGCCCCTGTCTGTGGCCCCGTCACCGGCCACCGTGTAGGCCACCGAGGTGGTGCGGGTTTTGCCCGTGGCCAGGTCGTCAAAGCTGGTGCCGGGGTCGAATTCCCAGGAGCCGTCGGCACGGATGGTGAAGCTGCCGCCGCCGGTGCCCGCCGTGGTGGCCCCGGCATTGACGAGGGCTGCGCCGGCAAAGTTGGTGATGGTGAGGGTTGCGTCGTCGGGGTGGCTGTCGTTAAGCAGCAGGTCGGCGTTGGTCGTAACGCCATTTGTGGTGGTGCCCTTGTCGCCATCGGCCACGGTGATTTTCGTGTTTTCCGTGGTGGCGCCGACGTCGTCGGTGGCGCTGGGGGTCACCGGCGGCGTGACCGTGATGGTCAGGGTGGCGGTGTCGGTGAGGCCGCCGGGGTCCGTCATGGTGTAGACCACGGAGGTGGTTTTGCTGGCGCCCTGGGCCAGGTCGTCAAAGTCGCCGTCCGGGTCGAAGGTGTAAGAGCCGTCGGCGTTGATGGTGAATTCACCGCCGTTGCTGCCATCGGTGACCTTGCCCAGGTTGGCCGCGGCCTGGGTGGTTATGGTGGCCCCCACCTGGGTGATTTTAAGGGGGCTGTCGCCGTCGGGGTCGCTGTCGTTGAGGAGCAAATCGCCGGGGGCGTCATTGGCGACGGTGGTGGCGGTGTCGCTGAGGGCCGTGCCGACGTCGTCGTTCGCCGTCGGCCCATCGTTGGCGCCGTTGATGGTGATGGTGACGCTGGTGGTGGTGACCGTGTCGGCGCTGGTGACGATGAAGGTGTCGGTCAGGGATTCTGTGGTACCGAGCGCCTGAATATCCGCATGGCTGTTGGGGGCGGTGTAGCTCCAGGCCCCGGCTGCGGTAATGGTGAATGAGCCGACCGTGCCTTTGGTGGCGGTTTGCGCCTGGAAGCCGGATTCATCGGCATCGCCGCCGCTGCTGGTGACGGTGCCGCCGGCCACCAGATTGCCATCGGTCAGGGCTGTGTCTTCGGTGAGGGTGGCGCTGCCGGTTGACAGCACCGGCACATCGTCCTCGCCGGTGACGGTGACGGTGAGGGTGGTGCTGGCGGTGAGGCTGCCATCGAAGACGGTGTAGGTGACGGTGGTGTCGCGGGTCTCGTCGGGGGTCAGGTCGTCAAAGTCGGTGCCGGGGTAGAAATTCCAGGCGCCATTGGTCTCGATGGCGAAGGCACCACCGTTGCTGCCACGGGTATTGCCGCTCGCGTCCCGACCGGCGCCTTGAACATCGGTGATGGTGAGGCTGTCGCCGTCGGGGTCGCTGTCGTTGAGCAGCAGGTCGGCATTGGTGCCGGTGGCGCCATCGATCACGGTGATGATGGTGTTTTCAGCGGTTTCGCCCTGGTCGGCGGTGGGGGTCGGGGCGCGGTTCGGCGTTGTCAGGGTGACGGTGAGGGTGGCGCTGGCGGTGAGGCTGCCATCGGTGACGGTGTAGGTGACCTGGGTGGTGGTGGTGGTGCCCGGAACCAGATCGTCAAAGTCGCCGTCGGGGTTGAAGCTCCAGGCACCGTTGGCGCTGATGGTGAACTCACCGCCGTTGCTGCCACGGGTGGCGACCCCCGCCGCTACGTTCTGCGGCTGGCGGCTGCCGTCCTGGGCCGCGTCGGTGAAGCCGCTAACCCCGGTGATGCTGAGGCTGTCGCTTTCCGGGTCGCTGTCGTTGAGCAGTAAATCGCCGGGGGCGTCATTGGCGACGGTCAGGGGGACGTTTTGAACGGTGGTGCCCAGGTCATTGACGGCGCTGGGGGCGTCGTTGGTGCCGGTGATGGTGATGGTGACGCTGGTGGTGGTGACCGTATCGGCGCTGGTGACGGTGAAGGTGTCGGTGAGGGAGTCGGTGGCACCGAGCGCCTGAATATCCTCATGGTTGTTGGCCGCCGTGTAGCTCCAGGCCCCGGCTGCGGTAATGCTCAGTGTGCCGACACTGCCTTTGGTGGCGGTTTGCGGCTGGAAGCTGTCGTCGCCGGTATCGCCGCCGGTGGTGGTGACCGTGCCGCTGGCCACCAGATTGCCATCGGTCAGGGCTGTGTCTTCGATGAGGGTGACGGTGACCGGCGTCAGGGTCGGCACGTCGTCCGCGCCGGTGACGGTGATGGTGAGGGTGGCGGTGGCGGTGAGGCCGGTGCCGTCGTTGCGATCGGAGACGGTGTAGGTGACCGAGGTAGTGGCGTTTTCGCCGGACTTGAGACCGTTGAAGTCGGTGCCGGGGTCGAAGCTGTAGGCGCCATTGGCGCTGATGGTGAAGCTGCCGCCGTTGCTGCCGCGGGTGGCGCCATCGACATTGGCCGCGGCCTGATTCTCCAGGTTCTGGCCGACGGCGGTGATGGTGAGGTCGTCGCCGTCCGGGTCGCTGTCGTTTTGCAGCAGGCCGGCGTCGTAGACGATGCTGCGGGAGGTGGTGCCGGTGTCGCTGCCGGCCACGGTCAGCACCGAGTCTTCATCCGTCACGCCCTGGTCGGGGGCTGCCACGGGGGGGTTGTTGGGGTCTGGGTCTTGTTGGGCGGTGGGGCCGGGGGTGGGGTTGGTGTCGGCGCCGGTGATGGTTATCGTCAGGGTGGCGGTGTCGGTGCCGCCGTTACCATCGGAGACTGTGTAGGTGACCTGGGTGGTGGTGGTTGCGCCGGGGGCCAGGTCGTCAAAGTCGCCGTCGGGGTTGAAGGTGTAAGCGCCGTCGGCGTGGATGGTGAAGCTGCCGCCGTTGCTGCCGTCGGTGGCGGTGGCGAGGTTGGCGGTGGCCTGATTGGCGGCGGTGCTGCCGACGGCGCTGATGGTGAGGTCGTCGCCGTTGGGGTCGGTGTCGTTGAGTAGCAGGTCGCCGGTCAGAAGTGTGTTTTGATCGGTGGTGCCGGTGTCGTCGGTTGCGGTGGGGGCGTCGTTCAACAGGCCATCGAAACTGGTCAGCGCCAGGTTTGCGCCGTCTATCTGGCCGATGGTGTATTCCAGGTTCCAGTCGCCGCCCTGCCCCGCCGCACCGGTGAGGTCGGTGGAGGCGGCAAGGTCGGCGCCGGTGACGTCGGCGATGCGGGCGACAAATTCGACACCGCTGTGTTTGCCGTTGTCGCTATCACCGCCATCGGCCACGTTGCAACCGTAAAGCAGCAGGTCACCCTGCTCGGTCAGGGCTGCGCCAATCTGACTCAGCAGTTCGGCATGTTGGTCGATGTTGTCGGAGTTGAGTGTGACGCTGCCGAGGCTGAATTCGCCCTGGCCGCCGTGGGAAAGAATGTGAATGGAGGTGATGTCATCGCGCCCCGCCACATGGTCGGCCAGTTTTTGCAGGCCGTTTTCGTCGGCGTCAATCAGCAGAATTTCAGTGCCGGGTTCGAGGCCGGTTAACAGATCCTCATAGCCTTCGACGCCGGTGTCGACGACAACCAGTGCGGAGGGTGCAAGGTCGGTCGGGAGGGCGGCGGGTGCGCCGAGGTCTTCAAGGCGGAAGTTTCCAGTCGCGGGGATTTCTGAACTGTCAATGGCGGCGCCCGGAAACGCGCCGTCAATGGCGGCGCCCGGAAACGCGCCGTCAATGGCGGCGCCCGGAAACGCGCCGGGGAGGTTGTTGCGAATTTCGGAGCGGGGGTCTGCAACTTTGTGTTCGAGGGCTTTTTGTTCGAGGGTTTTTTGTTCGCGGAGAAGGGCTATCTGGTTTTGCAGGTCTTCCTGGTGGTCCGGGTCGGCGGTTGAGTCGGCAAAGGTTACCCCCGCCGCCGCATCCAAAAGAATGCGAGGTTCCAACGGTTGATAGCGTATCTTCCTGACAGTTTTTGCCGCCACCTGAAAACCTTAACCCTCTCGTCAGCATGGTCAACGTGACTCCGACTTCACGACCGACCGTACAATGCTTCCAACAATAGCGAGAATTTCAGTTTTTCCTGTTGGTAACCCAGTTCTCCGGCACGCAAAACCTGTTCCTTCAGGCTTTCCTTTCCGAAGTCGGTTTCTGCGTTCGTCCCGTCAGCAGAACCCTCACTTCCACCCTCACTTCCACCATCACTTTCGTTTGCAATGCCTCTCACCCGGTCCCGGAATTCCGACGACGATGCCGAGAGCAGTGGGAGGGATTGCAGACCCCTTAATAACAAAGCATCTTGCTCAGTTTCCGCATAAAGTACAAGGCTTTTACCGGGGTGATTTTCGGGCGAAATCTGGCCTGTATTCAGCTTCTGTTCAGGGGAGTCGGAGGCTGTGTCGGGGTTTGTGGCGGGGTTTGCGGCTGTGTTGTCGTCTGTGTTCGGGAAATCCACCCGGAACACGCCTGATGCCTGGTTGCCGTCAGGGTCAACGGCGATGACGCGAATTTGCAGGGAACTGGCGCCGGCTTCTGCGGCGGCGGCGGCATCGAACTCGAAAATGCCGGTTTCTGAATCAAACTGAACGTAATAGGGTAGCAGATTGCCGCTGATAAGGGATGCCGTGAACCATAGCGGCATGTCAATGTCGGTGTGCCCGAACAGGTAGAAGATGTCGTACTCTGCGTCGGTGGCCGTGACCTGCTGATCGGTCAGGGGTGCAATCAGGCTGACCGGACTGTTGGGGGGCGGGAGCTGGTCGCTGCCGTCGAAGACGTCTTCCATTTGGTTCAGTTCCCGGATGAGTTCCAGAATCGTTGGTGTGGAGTTTACATTGGTATCGGGCGCATCGCCATCGGTTGTGCTGGTCGGTTTTGATGGCTCCGTATCAGATGCCTTGTGCTAAGATTCACACCACTAGGGCAACCGGGGACCACACCATGAGAACGCAAGAAGAGATTGACGAGGAAATGGCAGTTGCAGATGAGTACGGGGACGCGCTCCGGCGCAAGGACTGGGAGGCGGCCGACAGGATATTACCAAGGGTGAAGTTTGAGGCTTGCAGTCTGAAGGCAACAAAAAGACTATTCGGCGCGGACTACATCCGTCGCAAGGGTTACAACACGGAGAAGGCGGACCGGGAGTTCGGGCCGGACTGGCTGGACCATGACGATGGCCCTGCCTTTTATGATCGTCACAGCTATCAGAATGGATGACTGGATCGGGAGTCGTGCTAAGATTCACACTGTCAAGCAATCGGAGACCACACTATGAGAACGCAAGAAGAGATTGACGAGGAATTGGCAGTTGCAAGGGAGTACGCGGACGCGCTCCGGCGCAAGGACCGGAAGGCTGTCGACGAGATATTGCCAAGGGTGAAGTTTGAGGCTTCCAGTCTGAAGGCGACAAAAAGAATATTCGGCGCGGACTACATTCGTCGACGGGGTTACAACACGGAGAAGGCGGACCGGGAGTTCGGACCGGGCTGGCTGGACCGTGACGACTGATTCGAATGATGACTGGATCGGGCTTAGTGAGGAACTGACGGATATCGCCAACCTTGAGGTTCTGCAAACCAGAGCGCAGAACGAAGCCCTCAAAGAAGCCATCAGGAAGACCAGGGCCGATCAAAGGGCTGCGCTGCTCGAAATTTCCCGTGAGGGAGAAACCGAGCATATTCTGGAAGCTGAAAAAATACTGCTCATGCAGGAGCAGGAGCATCTCGCCGGATCTCAAGCGATGGCCTCGTCTCTCGATAACGCCATCAAGGAACTGGATGCCGCTTTGAGTACCCTTGAGCGGGTTCGTGACCCTGACGCATACCAATCGGTCGCCGATTCGTTCAGTCTCGACAAGAACCGGGTTGGTGGCCTGCCCCGTGATGAGGCAAGGCAGTTCTTCCGATCTCACCTGGCCCGGCTGGGCAATCTGGACAAGGGCCGCCTGAGCGATAGCGAACGTGATGTGTTGAAAGCCCGCATGTTCAATATCCGGACAGCAGAACACCAGTACAGGAAACTCCAGGAGCAGGCCCTCGGCATTGAGGGCAGGCGTGGCCCCGGTGCCAGGGACTGAGATTCGGCACCTTCGTTGTTGTGGAGATCGGAACAGGTGCTGTCCCCTACCCTGATGTCAGAATCAAGACTCTGGACCGGGATTCTGCTGTTCAGGAGAATCGGAGGCTGCGTCGGGGTCTGCGTCCGTGTTGTCGTCTGTGCTTTCGTCTATGCCTTCCTCTGTGTTCGGGAAATCCACCCGGAACACGCCTGATGCCTGGTTGCCGTCAGGGTCGACGGCGATGACGCGAATTTGCAGGGAGCTGGCGCCGGCTTCTGCGGCGGCGTCGATGTCGAACTGGAAAATGCCGGTTTCTGAATCAAACTGAACATAATAGGGCAGCAGATTGCCGCTAATCAGGGATGCCGTGAACCATAGCGGCATGTCATCGGTGTGCCCGAACAGGTCCCAGATGTCGTACTGTGCGCCGCCGGCCGCGACCTGCTGATCGGCCAGGGGTGCAATCAGGCTGACCGGACTGGGGGACGGGGTCTGGTCGCTGCCATCGAAGACGTTTTCCGTTTGGTTCAGTTCCCGGATGAGTTCCAGAATCGTTGGTGTGGGGTTTACATCGGTATCTGACGCATCGCCATCATCGGTGGGACCGGTGATGCGATGGTCGAACCGGGTGGTGTCGAGCGCGGGGGCGATGGTCTCGATGGTCAGGTGTAAGGCATGACCGGTGCCTTCGTTGTTGTGGAGATCGGAATAGGCGCTGTGCCCTACCCTGATGGTTGCGGGGCCGTTGTAGTCGAGCTCGGGTGTGAAGGTTGCCGTGTAGGCTGACGTAAAAGTTATGCCGTTGTCATTGGTGATGATGCGGCTGAGTGTGCCGCCGGTGGCTGAAATATCAGCGTCGGTAAAGCCGGTCACCGCTTCGCTGAAGCCGAAGGTGACGGTGGTGGTTTCTCCGGCGATGAGGCGGGTGTCGGGGGCGGTGATGGCGAGTGTGGGGGTGGTGGTGTCGGCGGGCTCGTCATCGGCGCGACTCACTGTAACCGTCAGGGTCGCCGTGTCTGTGGCGGTGCCATCGGATACCGTGTAAGTCACCGAGGTGGTGCGGGTCTCGTCGGCGGCCAGATCGTCAAAGTCGGTATCGGGATTGAAGGTGTAAGAGCCATCGGCATGGATGGTGAAGCTGCCACCGTTATCGCCGTCGGTGGCGGTGCCGATATTGTTCGCGGCGCCGTTCACTTCCGTGATGGTCAGGTCGTCGCCGTCAATGTCGTGGTCGTTGAGTAGGAGGTTGGTGTTGGGGGTGCTGTCGTCATTGGTGATGATGGTGTCGGTGTCGTCGTTCGCGGTCGGTGCATCGTTGGCGCCGGTGATGGTGATGGTCACTGTGGTGGTGGTCACACCGTCGGTGCTGGTCGCCGTGAAAGTGTCGGTCAGTGTTGCCGTGGGACTCAGGGCCTGAATGTCCGGCTGGCTGTTATCCGCCTGATAAGTCCAGCGCCCGTCCGCACCGATTTGCAGGCTGCCCCGCTCGCCGGGGAGATTGGGAGCCTCGACAAACCTGTCTTCACCGGCATCGCCGCCGCTGGCGCTGACCGTGCCGGTCGCCATCAGATTGCCGTTTTCATCCAGGTCCGTGTCTTCGATCAGCGTGGCCGTGGCCGGTGTCAGGGTCGGGACGTCGTTCTCGCCGGTGACGGTTAGGGTCAATCGCGCCGTGTCTGTGAGGCTGCCATCGGAGGCCGTGTAGGTCACCGAGGTGGCGCGTGTGTCGCCCGGGGCCAGATCGTCAAAGTCGCCGTCGGGGTTGAAGGTGTAAGAGCCATCGGCATGGATGGTGAAACTGCCGCCGTTGCTGCCGTCGGTTGCGGTGGCGATATTGTTCGTGTCGCCGTTTACCTGGGTGATGGTCAGGTCGTCGCCGTCGATGTCGAGGTCGTTGAGTAGGAGGTCGGCGTTGGGGGTTTGTGCCCCGCCACCCGGACGGCCAGTGTCGCCGTCGGGCACTGTCAGGGGTGTATTTTCAGCCGTGCTGCCGGTGTCGTCGTTCGCGGTCGGTGCACTGTTGGTGTCGACGGGCTCGTCATCGGCGCGACTCACTGTAACCGTCAGGGTCGCCATGTCTGTGGCGGTGCCATCGGATGCGGTGTAGGTTACCGAGGTGGCGCGGGTCTCGCCTGCGGCCAGATCGTCAAAGTCGCCGTCGGGATCGAAACTCCAGGAACCGTTGGCATGAATGGTGAAGCTACCGCCGTTACTGCCGTCGGTGGCGGTGGCGATATTGGCCGTGTCGCCGTTCACCTCGATGATGGTCAGATCGTCACCGTCAATATCGACATCGTTCAGTAGCAGGTCGGCGTTAGTCGTGCCGGTGTCGCCATCGGCCACCGTGCGCACCGTGTCTTTAGTGGTGGCGCCGGTATCGTCGTTCGCCGTCAGACCATCGTTGGCGCCATTGATAGTGATGGTCACCGTTGTCGTGGTGACCATGTCGGCGCTGGTCACTGTGAAGGTGTCGGTGGGCGAGTCTGTGGCTTTCAGACCCTGAATCTTCGAGTCGCTGTTATCTGCCTTATAAGTCCAGGTGCCGTCGGCGGTAATCGTCAGTGAGCCGTAATAAGTGCCAGTGTCACTGATGGTATCCGGCTTAAACTGCGTATCCCCGGTATCGCCACCGGTGGCGCTGACCGTGCCGGTCGCCACCAGATTGCCAGCGGCGTCCAGCGCCTTGTCTTCGGTGAGGGTGGCGGTGGCTCCGGTCAGGGTCGGCACATCGTCCTCGCCGGTGATGGTCATCGTCAGGGTCGCCGTGTCCGTGAGACTGCCATCGGAGGCCGTGTATTCCACCGAGGTGGTCTTGGTCACACCCGCCTTCAGATCGTCAAAGTCGGTGCCCGGATTGAATTCCCAGGAACCATTGGCACGGATGGTGAAGCTGCCGCCATCGCTGCCGTCAGTGGCCTTGCCCACACTGTTCGTATCACCGCCTACTTCGGTGATGGTCAGATCGTCACCGTCAATATCGACATCGTTGAGCAACAGGTCGCGGTTAACGGTCATGGTGCCGGTGGCGCCATCCGCCACCGTCAGTTGGGTGTTTTCCGTGGTGGTGCCGCTATCGTCGTTGGCCGTCAAACCATCATTGGCCCCGGTCACCGTCACCGTCAGGGTCGCCGTGTCCGTGAGACTGCCATCGGAGGCCGTGTATTCCACCGAGGTGGTCTTGGTCACACCCGCCTTCAGATCGTCAAAGTCGGTACCCGGATTGAATTCCCAGGAGCCATTGGCACGGATGGTGAAGCTGCCGCCATCACTGCCGTTAGTGGCCTTGCCGACACTGCTCGTATCACCGTCCACCTCGGTGATGGTCAGATCGTCACTGTCAATATCGACATCGTTCAGCAGCAGATCCGCGTTGGTCGTGCCGGAGGTGGTGCCGGTAGCGCCATCGGCCACGGTCAGGTCTGTGTTTTCAGTCGTCGTGCCGGCATCGTCATTCGCCGTCAAACCATCATTGGTGCCGGTCACCGTCACCGTCAGGGTCGCCGTGTCCGTGAGGGTGCCATCGGAGGCCGTGTATTCCACCGAGGTGGTCTTGGTCACACCCGCCTTCAGATCGTCAAAGTCGGTACCCGGATTGAATTCCCAGGAGCCATTGGCACGGATGGTGAAGCTGCCGCCATCGCTGCCACCGGTGGCCTTGCCGACACTGGACGACTCACCGTCCACTTCGGTGATGGTCAGATCGTCACCGTCAATATCGACATCGTTCAGTAACAGGTCCGCGTTGGTCGTGCCAGAGGTGGTGCCGGTGGCGCCATCGGCCACGGTCAGGTCTGTGTTTTCCGTGGTGGTGCCGCTATCGTCGTTCGCCGTCAAACCATCATTGGCCCCGGTCACCGTCACCGTCAGGGTCGCCGTGTCCGTGAGACTGCCATCGGAGGCCGTGTATTCCACCGAGGTGGTCTTGGTCACACCCGCCTTCAGATCGTCAAAGGCCGTGCCCGGATTGAATTCCCAGGAGCCATTGGCACGGAGGGTGAACTTACCGCCATCGCTGCCACTGGTGGCCTTGCCGACACTGCTCGTATCACCGTCCACCTCGGTGATGGTCAGATCGTCACTGTCAATATCGACATCGTTCAGCAACAGATCGGCGTTAATGGTGGTCGTGCCGGAGGTGGTGCCGGTGGCGCCATCGGCCACGGTCAGGTCTGTGTTTTCCGTGGTGGTGCCGGCATCGTCGTTGGCCGTCAAACCATCATTGGCCCCGGTCACGGTGACGGTCAGGGTCGCCGTGTCCGTGAGACTGCCATCGGAGGCGGTGTATTCCACCGAGGTGGTCTTGGTCACACCCGCCTTCAGATCGTCAAAGTCGGTACCCGGATTGAATTCCCAGGAGCCATTGGCACGGAGGGTGAAGCTGCCGCCATCACTGCCGTTAGTGGCCTTGCCGACACTGCTCGTATCACCGTCCACCTCGGTGATGGTCAGATCGTCACTGTCAATATCGACATCGTTGAGCAACAAATCCGCATTGACTCTTTGTGCCCCGCCACCCGGCCCGGTGGTCGTGCCGGAGGTGGTGCCGGTGGCGCCATCGGCCACCGTCAGTTCTGTGTTTTCCGTGGTGGTGCCGCTATCGTCGTTGGCCGTCAAACCATCATTGGCCCCGGTCACCGTCACCGTCAGGGTCGCCGTGTCCGTGAGACTGCCATCGGAGGCCGTGTATTCCACCGAGGTGGTCTTGGTCACACCCGCCTTCAGATCGTCAAAGTCGGTACCCGGATTGAATTCCCAGGAGCCATTGGCACGGATGGTGAAGCTGCCGCCATCACTGCCGTTAGTGGCCTTGCCGACACTGCTCGTATCACCGTCCACCTCGGTGATGGTCAGATCGTCGCCGTCAATATCGACATCGTTCAGCAGCAGGTCGGCGTTGACTCTTTGTGCCCCACCACCCACCCGGGTACCGGTATCGCCATCGGCCACGGTCAGGTCTGTGTTTTCAGTCGTCGTGCCGGCATCGTCATTCGCCGTCAAACCATCATTGGTGCCGGTCACCGTCACCGTCAGGGTCGCCGTGTCCGTGAGGGTGCCATCGGAGGCCGTGTATTCCACCGAGGTGGTCTTGGTCACACCCGCCTTCAGATCGTCAAAGTCGGTACCCGGATTGAATTCCCAGGAGCCATTGGCACGGATGGTGAAGCTGCCGCCATCGCTGCCACTGGTGGCCTTGCCGACACTGCTCGTATCACCGTCCACTTCGGTGATGGTCAGATCGTCACCGTCAATATCGACATCGTTCAGTAACAGATCGCGGTTAACGGTCATGGTGCCGGTATCGCCATCGGCCACGGTCAGGTCTGTGTTTTCAGTCGTGGTGCCGCTATCGTCATTGGCCGTCAAACCATCATTGGCCCCGGTCACGGTAACGGTCAGGGTCGCCGTGTCCGTGAGACTGCCATCGGAGGCCGTGTATTCCACCGAGGTGGTCTTGGTCACACCCGCCTTCAGATCGTCAAAGTCCGTGCCCGGATTGAATTCCCAGGAGCCATTGGCACGGAGGGTGAACTTACCGCCATCGCTGCCGTCAGTGGCCTTGCCCACACTGTTCGTATCACCGCCTACTTCGGTGATGGTCAGATCGTCACCGTCAATATCGACATCGTTCAGCAGCAGGTCGGCGTTAGTCGTGCCGGTATCGCCATCGGCCACGGTCAGGTCTGTGTTTTCAGTCGTGGTGCCGGCATCGTCGTTCGCCGTCAAACCATCATTGGCGCCGGTCACGGTGACGGTCAGGGTCGCCGTGTCCGTGAGACTGCCATCGGAGGCCGTGTATTCCACCGAGGTGGTCCTGGTCACACCCGCCTTCAGATCGTCAAAGTCGGTGCCCGGATTGAATTCCCAGGAACCATTGGCACGGATGGTGAAGCTGCCGCCATCACTGCCACTGGTGGCCTTGCCGACACTGCTCGTATCACCGTCCACCTCGGTGATGGTCAGATCGTCACCGTCAATATCGACATCGTTCAGTAACAGATCGGCGTTAGTCGTGGTTGTGCCAGAGGTGGTGCCGGTGGCGCCATCGGCCACGGTCAGGTCTGTGTTTTCAGTGGTGGTGCCGCTATCGTCGTTCGCCGTCAAACCATCATTGGCCCCGGTCACCGTCACCGTCAGGGTCGCCGTGTCCGTGAGACTGCCATCGGAGGCCGTGTATTCCACCGAGGTGGTCTTGGTCACACCCGCCTTCAGATCGTCAAAGTCGGTACCCGGATTGAATTCCCAGGAACCATTGGCACGGATGGTGAAGCTGCCGCCATCGCTGCCATCGGTGGCCTTGCCCACACTGCTCGTATCACCGTCCACCTCGGTGATGGTCAGATCGTCACCGTCAATATCGACATCGTTCAGTAACAGATCGGCGTTAGTCGTGGTTGTGCCGGAGGTGGTGCCGGTGGCGCCATCGGCCACGGTCAGGTCTGTGTTTTCAGTCGTGGTGCCGGCATCGTCGTTCGCCGTCAAACCATCATTGGCGCCGGTCACGGTGACGGTCAGGGTCGCCGTGTCCGTGAGGGTGCCATCGGAGGCCGTGTATTCCACCGAGGTGGTCTTGGTCACACCCGCCTTCAGATCGTCAAAGTCCGTGCCCGGATTGAATTCCCAGGAACCATTGGCACGGAGGGTGAAGCTGCCGCCATCGCTGCCACTGGTGGCCTTGCCGACACTGGACGACTCACCGTCCACTTCGGTGATGGTCAGATCGTCACCGTCAATATCGACATCGTTGAGCAGCAGATCCGCATTGACTCTTTGTGCCCCACCACCCGGCCCGGTGGTCGTGCCGGAGGTGGTGCCGGTGGCGCCATCGGCCACGGTCAGTTGGGTGTTTTCAGTCGTGGTGCCGGCATCGTCATTGGCCGTCAAACCATCATTGGCCCCGGTCACGGTGACGGTCAGGGTCGCCGTGTCCGTGAGGCTGCCATCGGAGGCCGTGTATTCCACCGAGGTGGTCTTGGTCACACCCGCCTTCAGATCGTCAAAGTCGGTGCCCGGATTGAATTCCCAGGAGCCATTGGCACGGATGGTGAAGCTGCCGCCATCGCTGCCATCGGTGGCCTTGCCGACACTGGACGACTCACCGTCCACCTCGGTGATGGTCAGATCGTCACCGTCAATATCGACATCGTTCAGCAACAGATCGGCGTTAGTCGTGGTTGTGCCAGAGGTGGTGCCGGTGGCGCCATCGGCCACGGTCAGGTCTGTGTTTTCCGTGGTGGTGCCGGCATCGTCGTTGGCCGTCAAACCATCATTGGCCCCGGTCACCGTCACCGTCAGGGTCGCCGTGTCCGTGAGGGTGCCATCGGAGGCGGTGTACTCCACCGAGGTGGTCTTGGTCACACCCGCCTTCAGATCGTCAAAGTCGGTACCCGGATTGAATTCCCAGGAACCATTGGCACGGAGGGTGAAGCTGCCGCCATCGCTGCCATCGGTGGCCTTGCCGACACTGCTCGTATCACCGTCCACCTCGGTGATGGTCAGATCGTCACCGTCAATATCGACATCGTTGAGCAGCAGGTCCGCATTGACTCTTTGTGCCCCGCCACCCGGCCCGGGGGTCGTGCCGGAGGTGGTGCCGGTGGCGCCATCGGCCACCGTCAGTTCTGTGTTTTCAGTCGTGGTGCCGGCATCGTCGTTGGCCGTCAAACCATCATTGGTACCGGTCACCGTCACCGTCAGGGTCGCCGTGTCCGTGAGGGTGCCATCGGAGGCCGTGTATTCCACCGAGGTGGTCTTGGTCACACCCGCCTTCAGATCGTCAAAGTCCGTGCCCGGATTGAATTCCCAGGAACCATTGGCACGGAGGGTGAACTTACCGCCATCGCTACCATCGGTGGCCTTGCCGACACTGCTCGTATCACCGCCCACTTCGGTGATGGTCAGATCGTCACCGTCAATATCGACATCGTTCAGCAGCAGGTCGGCATTGATGGTGGTCGTGCCGGAGGTGGTGCCGGTGACACCATCGGCCACCGTGAGTATCTTGTTTTCCGTGGCGGTGCCGCTATCGTCGTTGGCCGTCAAACCATCATTGGCACCGGTCACGGTGACGGTCAGGGTCGCCGTGTCCGTGAGGGTGCCATCGGAGGCCGTGTATTCCACCGAGGTGGTCTTGGTCACACCCGCCTTCAGATCGTCAAAGTCCGTGCCCGGATTGAATTCCCAGGAACCATTGGCACGGATGGTGAAGCTGCCGCCATCGCTGCCACTGGTGGCCTTGCCGACACTGGACGTATCACCGTCCACTTCGGTGATGGTCAGATCGTCACTGTCAATATCGACATCGTTGAGCAACAAATCCGCATTGACTCTTTGTGCCCCGCCACCCGGCCCGGTGGTCGTGCCGGAGGTGGTGCCGGTGGCGCCATCGGCCACGGTCAGGTCTGTGTTTTCCGTGGTGGTGCCGCTATCGTCGTTCGCCGTCAAACCATCATTGGCCCCGGTCACCGTCACCGTCAGGGTCGCCGTGTCCGTGAGACTGCCATCGGAGGCCGTGTATTCCACCGAGGTGGTCCTGGTCACACCCGCCTTCAGATCGTCAAAGTCCGTGCCCGGATTGAATTCCCAGGAACCATTGGCACGGATGGTGAAGCTGCCGCCATCGCTGCCACTGGTGGCCTTGCCGACACTGGACGACTCACCGTCCACTTCGGTGATGGTCAGATCGTCACCGTCAATATCGACATCGTTCAGCAGCAGGTCGGCGTTAGTCGTGCCCGTATCACCATCGGCCACGGTCAGGTCTGTGTTTTCAGTCGTGGTGCCGGCATCGTCGTTCGCCGTCAGCCCATCATTGGCGCCGGTCACGGTGACGGTCAGGGTCGCCGTGTCCGTGAGATTGCCATCGGAGGCCGTGTATTCCACCGAGGTGGTCTTGGTCACACCCGCCTTCAGATCGTCAAAGTCGGTACCCGGATTGAATTCCCAGGACCCATTGGCACGGAGGGTGAAGCTGCCGCCATCACTGCCGTTAGTGGCCTTGCCCACACTGCCCGTATCACCCCCCACTTCGGTGATGGTCAGATCGTCACCGTCAATATCGACATCGTTCAGCAGCAGATCGGCGTTGGTGGTGGTTGTGCCGGAGGTGGTGCCGGTGGCGCCATCGGCCACGGTCAGGTCTGTGTTTTCCGTGGTGGTGCCGCTATCGTCGTTCGCCGTCAAACCATCATTGGCCCCGGTCACCGTCACGGTCAGGGTCGCCGTGTCCGTGAGGGTGCCATCGGAGGCCGTGTATTCCACCGAGGTGGTCTTGGTCACACCCGCCTTCAGGTCGTCAAAGTCGGTACCCGGATTGAATTCCCAGGAACCATTGGCACGGATGGTGAAGCTGCCGCCATCGCTGCCACTGGTGGCCTTGCCGACACTGCTCGTATCACCGTCCACTTCGGTGATGGTCAGATCGTCACCGTCAATATCGACATCGTTCAGTAACAGATCGCGGTTAACGGTCATGGTGCCGGTGGCGCCATCGGCCACGGTCAGGTCTGTGTTTTCCGTGGTGGTGCCGGCATCGTCGTTGGCCGTCAGCCCATCATTGGTACCGGTCACGGTGACGGTCAGGGTCGCCGTGTCCGTGAGACTGCCATCGGAGGCCGTGTATTCCACCGAGGTGGTCTTGGTCACACCCGCCTTCAGATCGTCAAAGTCCGTGCCCGGATTGAATTCCCAGGAGCCATTGGCACGGATGGTGAAGCTGCCGCCATCGCTGCCACTGGTGGCCTTGCCGACACTGGACGACTCACCGTCCACCTCGGTGATGGTCAGTGATCGTCACCGTCAATATCGACATCGTTCAGTAACAAATCCGCATTGACTCTTTGTGCCCCACCACCCGGCCCGGGGGTCGTGCCGGAGGTGGTGCCGGTGGCGCCATCGGCCACCGTCAGTTCTGTGTTTTCCGTGGTGGTGCCGGCATCGTCATTGGCCGTCAAACCATCATTGGCGCCGGTCACCGTCACCGTCACCGTCGCCGTGTCCGTGAGGGTGCCATCGGTGGCGGTGTATTCCACCGAGGTGGTCTTGGTCACACCCGCCTTCAGATCGTCAAAGTCGGTGCCCGGATTGAATTCCCAGGAGCCATTGGCACGGATGGTGAAGCTGCCGCCATCGCTGCCACTGGTGGCCTTGCCGACACTGGACGACTCACCGTCCACTTCGGTGATGGTCAGATCGTCACCGTCAATATCGACATCGTTCAGTAACAGGTCGCGGTTAACGGTCATGGTGCCGGTAGCGCCATCGGCCACCGTCAGTTCTGTGTTTTCCGTGGTGGTGCCGGCATCGTCGTTGGCCGTCAAACCATCATTGGCCCCGGTCACCGTCACGGTCAGGGTCGCCGTGTCCGTGAGACTGCCATCGGAGGCGGTGTACTCCACCGAGGTGGTCTTGGTCACACCCGCCTTCAGATCGTCAAAGTCCGTGCCCGGATTGAATTCCCAGGAGCCATTGGCGCGGATGGTGAAGCTGCCGCCATCGCTGCCACCGGTGGCTTTGCCGACACTGCTCGTATCACCGTCCACCTCGGTGATGGTCAGATCGTCACTGTCAATATCGACATCGTTGAGCAACAAATCCGCATTGATGGTGGTGGTGCCGGAGGTGGTGCCGGTGGCACCATCGGCCACCGTCAGTTCTGTGTTTTCCGTGGTGGTGCCGCTATCGTCGTTCGCCGTCAGCCCATCATTGGTACCGGTCACGGTGACGGTCAGGGTCGCCGTGTCCGTGAGGGTGCCATCGGAGGCCGTGTATTCCACCGAGGTGGTCTTGGTCACACCCGCCTTCAGATCGTCAAAGTCGGTACCCGGATTGAATTCCCAGGAGCCATTGGCACGGAGGGTGAAGCTGCCGCCATCACTGCCGTTAGTGGCCTTGCCGACACTGCTCGTATCACCGCCCACCTCGGTGATGGTCAGATCGTCACCGTCAATATCGACATCGTTCAGTAACAGATCGGCGTTAATGGTGGTTGTGCCGGAGGTGGTGCCGGTGGCGCCATCGGCCACGGTCAGGTCTGTGTTTTCCGTGGCGGTGCCGCTATCGTCGTTCGCCGTCAAACCATCATTGGCGCCGGTCACCGTCACCGTCAGGGTCGCCGTGTCCGTGAGGGTGCCATCGGAGGCCGTGTATTCCACCGAGGTGGTCTTGGTCACACCCGCCTTCAGATCGTCAAAGTCGGTACCCGGATTGAATTCCCAGGAGCCATTGGCGCGGAGGGTGAAGCTGCCGCCATCGCTGCCATCGGTGGCCTTGCCGACACTGCTCGTATCACCGTCCACCTCGGTGATGGTCAGATCGTCACTGTCAATATCGACATCGTTCAGTAACAGATCGCGGTTAACGGTCATGGTGCCGGTGGCGCCATCGGACACCGTCAGGTCTGTGTTTTCCGTGGTGGTGCCGGCATCGTCATTGGCCGTCAAACCATCATTGGCGCCGGTCACGGTGACGGTCAGGGTCGCCGTGTCCGTGAGACTGCCATCGGAGGCCGTGTATTCCACCGAGGTGGTCTTGGTCACACCCGCCTTCAGATCGTCAAAGTCGGTACCCGGATTGAATTCCCAGGAACCATTGGCACGGAGGGTGAACTTACCGCCATCGCTACCATCGGTGGCCTTGCCGACACTGCTCGTATCACCGCCCACCTCGGTGATGGTCAGATCGTCACCGTCAATATCGACATCGTTGAGTAACAGGTCCGCATTGACTCTTTGTGCCCCGCCACCCGGCCCGGGGGTCGTGCCGGAGGTGGTGCCGGTGGCGCCATCGGCCACGGTCAGGTCTGTGTTTTCCGTGGTGGTGCCGGTGTCGTCGTTCGCCGTCAAACCATCATTGGTGCCGGTCACGGTGACGGTCACCGTCGCCGTGTCCGTGAGACTGCCGTCGGAGGCGGTGTATTCCACCGAGGTGGTCTTGGTCACACCCGCCTTCAGATCGTCAAAGTCGGTGCCCGGATTGAATTCCCAGGAACCATTGGCACGGATGGTGAAGCTGCCGCCATCGCTGCCGTTAGTGGCCTTGCCGACACTGCTCGTATCACCGTCCACCTCGGTGATGGTCAGATCGTCACCGTCAATATCGACATCGTTCAGCAGCAGGTCGGCGTTAGTCGTGCCGGTGGCGCCATCGGCCACGGTCAGGTCTGTGTTTTCCGTGGTGGTGCCGGCATCGTCGTTGGCCGTCAGCCCATCATTGGTACCGGTCACCGTCACGGTCAGGGTCGCCGTGTCCGTGAGACTGCCATCGGAGGCCGTGTATTCCACCGAGGTGGTCTTGGTCACACCCGCCTTCAGATCGTCAAAGTCGGTACCCGGATTGAATTCCCAGGAGCCATTGGCACGGATGGTGAAGCTGCCGCCATCGCTGCCGTTAGTGGCCTTGCCGACACTGCTCGTATCACCGTCCACCTCGGTGATGGTCAGACCGTCACTGTCAATATCGACATCGTTCAGTAACAGATCGGCGTTAGTCGTGCCGGTGGCGCCATCGGCCACGGTCAGGTCTGTGTTTTCAGTGGTGGTGCCGGCATCGTCGTTCGCCGTCAAACCATCATTGGCCCCGGTCACGGTGACGGTCAGGGTCGCCGTGTCCGTGAGACTGCCATCGGAGGCGGTGTATTCCACCGAGGTGGTCTTGGTCACACCCGCCTTCAGATCGTCAAAGTCGGTGCCCGGATCAAAACGCCAGGCACCGTTGGCACTGATGGTGAAGCTGCCGCCATCACTGCCGTTAGTGGCCTTGCCGACACTGCTCGTATCACCGTCCACCTCGGTGATGGTCAGATCGTCACCGTCAATATCGACATCGTTGAGCAGCAGGTCGGCGTTAGTCGTGGTTGTGCCGGAGGTGGTGCCGGTGGCGCCATCGGCCACCGTCAGTTCTGTGTTTTCCGTGGTGGTGCCGCTATCGTCGTTCGCCGTCAAACCATCATTGGTACCGGTCACGGTGACGGTCAGGGTCGCCGTGTCCGTGAGACTGCCATCGGAGGCCGTGTATTCCACCGAGGTGGTCTTGGTCACACCCGCCTTCAGATCGTCAAAGGCCGTGCCCGGATTGAATTCCCAGGAACCATTGGCACGGAGGGTGAACTTACCGCCATCGCTGCCGTCTACGGCTTTGCCGACACTGGACGTATCACCGTCCACTTCGGTGATGGTCAGATCGTCACCGTCAATATCGACATCGTTCAGTAACAGATCGGCGTTAGTCGTGCCGGTGGCGCCATCGGCCACCGTCAGTTCTGTGTTTTCCGTGGTGGTGCCGGCATCGTCGTTGGCCGTCAGCCCATCATTGGTACCGGTCACCGTCACCGTCAGGGTCGCCGTGTCCGTGAGACTGCCATCGGAGGCCGTGTATTCCACCGAGGTGGTCTTGGTCACACCCGCCTTCAGATCGTCAAAGTCGGTACCCGGATTGAATTCCCAGGAACCATTGGCACGGATGGTGAAGCTGCCGCCATCGCTGCCGTTAGTGGCCTTGCCGACACTGGACGACTCACCGTCCACTTCGGTGATGGTCAGATCGTCACCGTCAATATCGACATCGTTCAGCAGCAGGTCGGCGTTAGTCGTGCCCGAGGTGATGCCAGTGGCGCCATCGGCCACGGTCAGGTCTGTGTTTTCCGTGGTGGTGCCGGCATCGTCGTTGGCCGTCAGCCCATCATTGGTACCGGTCACCGTCACCGTCAGGGTCGCCGTGTCCGTGAGACTGCCATCGGAGGCCGTGTATTCCACCGAGGTGGTCTTGGTCACACCCGCCTTCAGATCGTCAAAGTCCGTGCCCGGATTGAATTCCCAGGAGCCATTGGCACGGATGGTGAAGCTGCCGCCATCGCTGCCGTTAGTGGCCTTGCCAACACTGGACGACTCACCGTCCACTTCGGTGATGGTCAGATCGTCACCGTCAATATCGACATCGTTCAGTAACAGATCGGCGTTGATGGTGGTCGTGCCGGAGGTGGTGCCGGTGGCGCCATCGGCCACGGTCAGGTCTGTGTTTTCCGTGGTGGTGCCGGCATCGTCGTTGGCCGTCAGCCCATCATTGGTACCGGTCACCGTCACCGTCAGGGTCGCCGTGTCCGTGAGACTGCCATCGGAGGCCGTGTATTCCACCGAGGTGGTCTTGGTCACACCCGCCTTCAGATCGTCAAAGTCCGTGCCCGGATTGAATTCCCAGGAACCATTGGCACGGATGGTGAAGCTGCCGCCATCACTGCCGTTAGTGGCCTTGCCGACACTGCTCGTATCACCGTCCACCTCGGTGATGGTCAGATCGTCACCGTCAATATCGACATCGTTCAGTAACAGATCGGCGTTAGTCGTGGTTGTGCCAGAGGTGGTGCCGGTGGCGCCATCGGCCACGGTCAGGTCTGTGTTTTCCGTGGTGGTGCCGGCATCGTCGTTGGCCGTCAAACCATCATTGGCCCCGGTCACCGTCACCGTCAGGGTCGCCGTGTCCGTGAGACTGCCATCGGAGGCCGTGTATTCCACCGAGGTGGTCTTGGTCACACCCGCCTTCAGATCGTCAAAGTCGGTGCCCGGATTGAATTCCCAGGAACCATTGGCACGGATGGTGAAGCTGCCGCCATCACTGCCGTTAGTGGCCTTGCCGACACTGCTCGTATCACCGTCCACCTCGGTGATGGTCAGATCGTCACCGTCAATATCGACATCGTTCAGCAGCAGGTCGGCGTTGAAGGTGGTTGTGCCGGAGGTAGTGCCGGTGGCGCCATCGGCCACCGTCAGTTGGGTGTTTTCAGTGGTGGTGCCGGCATCGTCGTTCGCCGCCAAACCATCATTGGCCCCGGTCACGGTGACCGTCAGGGTCGCCGTGTCCGTGAGACTGCCATCGGAGGCCGTGTATTCCACCGAGGTGGTCTTGGTCACACCCGCCTTCAGATCGTCAAAGTCGGTGCCCGGATTGAATTCCCAGGAACCATTGGCACGGATGGTGAAGCTGCCGCCGTCGTTGCCATCGGTGGCCTTGCCAACACTGGCCGTATCACCGTCCACTTCGGTGATGGTCAGATCGTCACCGTCAATATCGACATCGTTCAGTAACAGATCGGCGTTAGTCGTGCCGGTGGCGCCATCGGCCACCGTCAGTTCTGTGTTTTCCGTGGTGGTGCCGCTATCGTCGTTGGCCGTCAAACCATCATTGGCCCCGGTCACCGTCACCGTCAGGGTCGCCGTGTCCGTGAGACTGCCATCGGAGGCCGTGTATTCCACCGAGGTGGTCTTGGTCACACCCGCCTTCAGATCGTCAAAGTCCGTGCCCGGATTGAATTCCCAGGAGCCATTGGCACGGATGGTGAAGCTGCCGCCATCGCTGCCACTGGTGGCCTTGCCGACACTGGACGACTCACCGTCCACTTCGGTGATGGTCAGATCGTCACCGTCAATATCGACATCGTTGAGCAACAAATCCGCATTGACTCTTTGTGCCCCACCACCCGGCCCGGGGGTCGTGCCAGAGGTGGTGCCGGTGGTGCCATCGGCCACGGTCAGGTCTGTGTTTTCAGTCGTGGTACCGGCATCGTCATTGGCCGTCAGCCCATCATTGGCCCCGGTCACCGTCACCGTCAGGGTCGCCGTGTCCGTGAGGGTGCCATCGGAGGCCGTGTATTCCACCGAGGTGGTCTTGGTCACACCCGCCTTCAGATCGTCAAAGTCCGTGCCCGGATTGAATTCCCAGGAGCCATTGGCACGGAGGGTGAAGCTGCCGCCATCGCTACCGTCAGTGGCCTTGCCGACACTGGACGACTCACCGTCCACCTCGGTGATGGTCAGATCGTCACCGTCAATATCGACATCGTTCAGTAACAGGTCGCGGTTAACGGTCATGGTGCCGGTGGCGCCATCGGCCACCGTCAGTTCTGTGTTTTCCGTGGTGGTGCCGGCATCGTCGTTGGCCGTCAGCCCATCATTGGTACCGGTCACGGTGACGGTCAGGGTCGCCGTGTCCGTGAGGGTGCCATCGGTGGCGGTGTATTCCACCGAGGTGGTCTTGGTCACACCCGCCTTCAGATCGTCAAAGTCGGTGCCCGGATTGAATTCCCAGGAACCATTGGCACGGATGGTGAACTTACCGCCATCGCTGCCATCTATGGCCTTGCCGACACTGGCCGTATCACCGCCCACTTCGCTGATAGTTAATGTGTCGCCGTCATCGTCCTTGTCGTTCAGCAGCAGGTCGGCGTTGACTCTTTGTGCCCCGCCACCCGGCCCGGTGGTCGTGCCGGAGGTGGTGCCGGTGGCGCCATCGGCCACGGTCAGGTCTGTGTTTTCCGTGGTGGTGCCGGCATCGTCGTTGGCCGTCAGCCCATCATTGGTACCGGTCACCGTCACCGTCAGGGTCGCCGTGTCCGTGAGACTGCCATCGGAGGCCGTGTATTCCACCGAGGTGGTCCTGGTCACACCCGCCTTCAGATCGTCAAAGTCCGTGCCCGGATTGAATTCCCAGGAACCATTGGCACGGAGGGTGAACTTACCGCCATCGCTGCCACTGGTGGCCTTGCCGACACTGCTCGTATCACCGTCCACTTCGGTGATGGTCAGATCGTCACTGTCAATATCGATGTCGTTGAGTAACAGGTCCGCATTGACTCTTTGTGCCCCACCACCCGGCCCGGGGGTCGTGCCGGAGGTGGTGCCGGTGGCGCCATCGGCCACCGTCAGGTCTGTGTTTTCCGTGGTGGTGCCGGCATCGTCGTTGGCCGTCAGCCCATCATTGGCCCCGGTCACCGTCACCGTCAGGGTCGCCGTGTCCGTGAGGGTGCCATCGGAGGCCGTGTATTCCACCGAGGTGGTCTTGGTCACACCCGCCTTCAGATCGTCAAAGTCCGTGCCCGGATTGAATTCCCAGGAGCCATCGGCACGGATGGTGAACTTACCGCCATCGCTGCCATCTATGGCCTTGCCGACACTGGACGTATCACCGCCCACTTCGCTGATAGTTAATGTGTCGCCGTCATCGTCCTTGTCGTTCAGCAGCAGGTCGGCGTTGACCTTGGTGGTGCCGGAGGTGGTGCCGGTGGCGTCATTGGCCACCGTCAGTTGGGTGTTTTCAGTCGTGGTGCCGGCATCGTCCTTCGCCGTCAATCCATCATTGGCGCCGGTCACCGTCACCGTCACTGTCGCCGTGTCCGTGAGGGTGCCATCGGTGGCGGTGTATTCCACCGAGGTGGTCTTGGTCACACCCGCCTTCAGATCGTCAAAGTCGGTACCCGGATTGAATTCCCAGGAGCCATTGGCACGGAGGGTGAAGCTGCCGCCATCACTGCCACTGGTGGCCTTGCCGACACTGCTCGTATCACCGTCCACTTCGGTGATGGTCAGATCGTCACCGTCAATATCGACATCGTTCAGTAACAGGTCGCGGTTAACGGTCATGGTGCCGGTGGCGCCATCGGCCACGGTCAGGTCTGTGTTTTCCGTGGTGGTGCCGGCATCGTCGTTGGCCGTCAGCCCATCATTGGCCCCGGTCACCGTCACCGTCAGGGTCGCCGTGTCCGTGAGACTGCCATCGGAGGCCGTGTATTCCACCGAGGTGGTCTTGGTCACACCCGCCTTCAGATCGTCAAAGTCCGTGCCCGGATTGAATTCCCAGGAACCATTGGCACGGATGGTGAAGCTGCCGCCATCACTGCCGTTAGTGGCCTTGCCGACACTGCTCGTATCACCGTCCACCTCGGTGATGGTCAGATCGTCACCGTCAATATCGACATCGTTCAGTAACAGATCGGCGTTAGTCGTGCCGGTGGCGCCATCGGCCACGGTCAGGTCTGTGTTTTCCGTGGTGGTGCCGGCATCGTCGTTCGCCGTCAGCCCATCATTGGACCCGGTCACCGTCACCGTCAGGGTCGCCGTGTCCGTGAGACTGCCATCGGAGGCCGTGTATTCCACCGAGGTGGTTTTGGTCACACCCGCCTTCAGATCGTCAAAGTCGGTGCCCGGATTAAATTCCCAGGAGCCATTGGCACGGAGGGTGAAGCTGCCGCCATCGCTGCCGTTAGTGGCCTTGCCGACACTGCTCGTATCACCGTCCACCTCGGTGATGGTCAGATCGTCACCGTCAATATCGATGTCGTTCAGCAACAGATCGGCGTTAATGGTGGTTGTGCCGGAGGTGGTGCCGGTGGCGCCATCGGCCACCGTCAGTTCTGTGTTTTCCGTGGTGGTGCCGGCATCGTCGTTGGCCGTCAAACCATCATTGGCCCCGGTCACGGTGACGGTCAGGGTCGCCGTGTCCGTGAGACTGCCATCGGAGGCCGTGTATTCCACCGAGGTGGTCCTGGTCACACCCGCCTTCAGATCGTCAAAGTCGGTGCCCGGATTGAATTCCCAGGAACCATTGGCACGGAGGGTGAAGCTGCCGCCATCGCTGCCACTGGTGGCCTTGCCGACACTGGACGTATCACCGTCCACCTCGGTGATGGTCAGATCGTCACCGTCAATATCGACATCGTTCAGTAACAGGTCGGCGTTAGTCGTGCCAGAGTTGGTGCCGGTGGCGCCATCGGCCACGGTCAGGTCTGTGTTTTCAGTGGTGGTGCCGGCATCGTCGTTGGCCGTCAGCCCATCATTGGTACCGGTCACGGTGACGGTCAGGGTCGCCGTGTCCGTGAGACTGCCATCGGAGGCCGTGTATTCCACCGAGGTGGTCCTGGTCACACCCGCCTTCAGATCGTCAAAGTCCGTGCCCGGATTGAATTCCCAGGAGCCATTGGCACGGATGGTGAAGCTGCCGCCATCGCTGCCACTGGTGGCCTTGCCGACACTGCTCGTATCACCGTCCACTTCGGTGATGGTCAGATCGTCACCGTCAATATCGACATCGTTCAGTAACAGATCGCGGTTAACGGTCATGGTGCCGGTATCGCCATCGGCCACGGTCAGGTCTGTGTTTTCAGTCGTGGTGCCGCTATCGTCATTGGCCGTCAAACCATCATTGGCCCCGGTCACGGTAACGGTCAGGGTCGCCGTGTCCGTGAGACTGCCATCGGAGGCCGTGTATTCCACCGAGGTGGTCCTGGTCACACCCGCCTTCAGATCGTCAAAGTCCGTGCCCGGATTGAATTCCCAGGAGCCATTGGCACGGATGGTGAAGCTGCCGCCATCGCTGCCACCGGTGGCCTTGCCGACACTGCTCGTATCACCGTCCACCTCGGTGATGGTCAGATCGTCACCGTCAATATCGACATCGTTCAGTAACAGATCGGCGTTAGTCGTGGTTGTGCCGGAGGTGGTGCCGGTGGCACCATCGGCCACCGTCAGGTCTGTGTTTTCCGTGGTGGTGCCGGCATCGTCGTTCGCCGTCAAACCATCATTGGCCCCGGTCACCGTCACCGTCAGGGTCGCCGTGTCCGTGAGACTGCCATCGGAGGCCGTGTATTCCACCGAGGTGGTCCTGGTCACACCCGCCTTCAGATCGTCAAAGTCCGTGCCCGGATTGAATTCCCAGGAACCATTGGCACGGAGGGTGAAGCTGCCGCCATCGCTGCCATCGGTGGCCTTGCCGACACTGCTCGTATCACCGTCCACCTCGGTGATGGTCAGATCGTCACCGTCAATATCGACATCGTTCAGTAACAGATCGGCGTTAGTCGTGGTTGTGCCGGAGGTGGTGCCGGTGGCACCATCGGCCACCGTCAGTTCTGTGTTTTCCGTGGTGGTGCCGGCATCGTCGTTCGCCGTCAAACCATCATTGGCCCCGGTCACCGTCACCGTCAGGGTCGCCGTGTCCGTGAGACTGCCATCGGAGGCCGTGTATTCCACCGAGGTGGTCCTGGTCACACCCGCCTTCAGATCGTCAAAGTCCGTGCCCGGATTGAATTCCCAGGAACCATTGGCACGGATGGTGAAGCTGCCGCCATCACTGCCGTTAGTGGCCTTGCCGACACTGCTCGTATCACCGTCCACCTCGGTGATGGTCAGATCGTCACCGTCAATATCGACATCGTTCAGTAACAGATCGGCGTTAGTCGTGGTTGTGCCAGAGGTGGTGCCGGTGGCGCCATCGGCCACCGTCAGTTCTGTGTTTTCAGTGGTGGTGCCGGCATCGTCGTTGGCCGTCAGCCCATCATTGGTACCGGTCACCGTCACCGTCAGGGTCGCCGTGTCCGTGAGACTGCCATCGGAGGCCGTGTATTCCACCGAGGTGGTCTTGGTCACACCCGCCTTCAGATCGTCAAAGTCCGTGCCCGGATTGAATTCCCAGGAACCATTGGCACGGATGGTGAAGCTGCCGCCATCGCTACCATCGGTGGCCTTGCCGACACTGGACGACTCACCGCCCACTTCGGTGATGGTCAGATCGTCACCGTCAATATCGACATCGTTCAGTAACAGATCGGCGTTAGTCGTGGTTGTGCCAGAGGTGGTGCCGGTGGCGCCATCGGCCACCGTCAGTTCTGTGTTTTCCGTTGTGGTGCCGGCATCGTCGTTGGCCGTCAAACCATCATTGGCACCGGTCACCGTCACCGTCAGGGTCGCCGTGTCCGTGAGGGTGCCATCGGAGGCCGTGTATTCCACCGAGGTGGTCTTGGTCACACCCGCCTTCAGATCGTCAAAGTCGGTGCCCGGATTGAATTCCCAGGAACCATTGGCACGGATGGTGAAGCTGCCGCCATCGCTGCCATTGATGGCTTTGCCGACACTGCTCGTATCACCGTCCACTTCGGTGATGGTCAGATCGTCACCGTCAATATCGACATCGTTCAGCAGCAGGTCGGCGTTAGTCGTGCCCGAGGTGATGCCAGTGGCGCCATCGGCCACGGTCAGGTCTGTGTTTTCCGTGGTGGTGCCGGCATCGTCGTTGGCCGTCAGCCCATCATTGGTACCGGTCACCGTCACCGTCAGGGTCGCCGTGTCCGTGAGACTGCCATCGGAGGCCGTATATTCCACCGAGGTGGTCTTGGTCACACCCGCCTTCAGATCGTCAAAGTCCGTGCCCGGATTGAATTCCCAGGAACCATTGGCACGGATGGTGAAGCTGCCGCCATCACTGCCGTTAGTGGCCTTGCCGACACTGCTCGACTCACCCCCCACCTCGGTGATGGTCAGATCGTCACTGTCAATATCGACATCGTTCAGTAACAGATCGGCGTTGACTCTTTGTGCCCCACCACCCGGCCCGGGGGTTGTGCCAGAGGTGGTGCCGGTGGCGCCATCGGCCACCGTCAGTTCTGTGTTTTCCGTGGTGGTGCCGCTATCGTCGTTGGCCGTCAGCCCATCATTGGTACCGGTCACCGTCACCGTCAGGGTCGCCGTGTCCGTGAGGGTGCCATCGGAGGCGGTGTAGACCACCGAGGTGGTCCTGGTCACACCCGCCGCCAGGTCGTCAAAGTCGCTGTTTGGGTCAAAAGTCCAGCCGCCTTTGCTGTCGATGGTGAAGCTGCCGCCATCGCTGCCGTCGGTGGCCTTGCCGACACTGGACGTATCACCGTCCACCTCGGTGATGGTCAGATCGTCACCGTCAATATCGACATCGTTCAGCAGCAGGTCCGCATTGACTCTTTGTGCCCCACCACCCGGCCCGGGGGTCGTGCCAGAGGTGGTGCCGGTGGCGCCATCGGCCACCGTCAGTTGGGTGTTTTCAGTCGTCGTGCCGGCATCGTTGTTCGCCACTGGCGTATCGTCCGCGCCACGGATGGTAATGGTTACCGCGGTGGTGGTGACCGTGTCGGCGCTGGTTACCATCAGGGTGTCGGTCAGTGTTTCACCGGCGCCAAGACCCTGAATCTTCGAGTCGCTGTTAAGCGCCGTATAAGTCCAGGCGCCGTCGGCGGCAATCGTCAGTGAGCCATAAGCGCCGGTCACCGGCGCTGTCATAAACTGGTCCTCTCCATCATCGCCGCCGGTCGCCCCAACCGTGCCGCTTGCCACCAGATTGCCCGAAACCACCGACACATCTTCGGTGACCATGCCCGTATCCCCCGTCAGGGTCGGCTCATCGTCGTCACCCCTGATGGTGATGGTCACCGTGGTGGCGGTAACCCTATCGGCACTGGTTACCGTGAGGGTGTCGGTCAGCGTGGCGGTGGGGCTCAGATTCTGAATATCCGCCTGGCTGTTGAGCGCCTTATAGGTCCAGGCGCCCGCAGCAGTAATCGTCAGCGAGCCGTAGGCGCCGGTCACCGGCGCTGTCATAAACTGGTCTTCACCCGCATCACCGCCGCTGGCCCCAACCGTGCCGGTCGTCATCAGATTGCCATCGGCGTCCACCGAGGTGTCCTCGGTCACCGACCCAATCGCCGCCGTCAGGGTCGGGTCGTCGTTGGCGCCGGTCACGGTGACGGTCAGGGTTGCCGTGTCCGTGGCCCTGCCATCGGAGGCCGTGTAATCCACCGAGGTGATGCGGGTCGCGCCCGCCGCCAGGTCGTCAAAGGCCGTGCCCGGATTGAATTCCCAGGCACCGTTGACGCTGATGGTGAAACTGCCGCCGCTGCTGCCATCGGTGGCCTTGCCCACATTGGCCGACTCGCCGCCCACTTCGGTGATGGTCAGGGGGTCACTTTCAGCGTCGGTGTCGTTGAGCAGCAGGTCGGCGCCTCTTTGTGCCCCACCGGCCACCGTCAGCACCGCGTTTTCCGTGGTGGCGCCGGTGTCGTCGTTTGCGGTCGGCGCATCGTTGGCACCGAAGACGGTGACGGTCAGGCTTGCCGTGTCCGTGGCCCTGTCATCGGAGACCGTGTAGACCACCGAAGTGGTGGCGGTTTTGTTGGCGGCCAAATTGTCAAAGGCCGTGCCCGGATTGAATTCCCAGGAACCGTTGGCCCTGATGGTGAAGCTGCCGCCGTTGCTGCCACGGGTCGCGGTTCCCGCCGCCACGTTCTCCGCCGCACCATCAGCGTCAAAACCGCTGATCCCGATGATGGTGAGGGGGTTACCTTCAGCGTCTGAGTCATTCAGCAGCAGGTCGGCGTTCTCAATGATCGGGTCCATTACGTCGGTGATATAAAGGGTTGTGCCGGTGGCGCCATCGGCCACCGTCAGCGGCGTGTTTTCGACCGTGCCGCCGAGGTCGTCAACGGCCACCGGAGGATTGTTCGCCATGACGGTCACGGTCACGGTCGCCGTAGCGGCGCCGCCGTAATTATCCGACACCTGGTAGACCACCGAGGTGGTGCGGGTCTCGTCCGGGGCCAAGTCGTTAAAGTCGTCGTCCGGGTCGAAGGTGTAAGAGCCATCGGCACGGATGGTGAAGCGGCCGCCGTTGGCGCCTGCCGTGGCCTTGCCGACGCCGGCGGTGGACAGGTTCTGCCTGGTGTCGCCAACCGCCGTGATGCCCAGTCTGTCGCCGTCAGGGTCACTGTCGTTGAGCAGAAGGTCGGCGTTGCGACCGTCCACGGCCGGCTGGTCATCAGCCACCATCAGCACCCTGCCTCTGGAGGTACTGCCCGCATCGTCGGTCGCCGTCGGCGCCGTGTTGACGCTGCGCACCGTGACCGTCAGGGTTGCGGTGTCCGTGAAGCTGCCATCCGATGCCGTGTAACCCACCGAGGTGGTGCGGGTGTTGCCCGGGGCCAGGTCATCAAAGTCGCCGTTCGGATCGAAGCTCCAGGCGCCGTTGGCATGGATGGTGAACATGCCGCCAGCCTTGCCATCAATAGTGCCGCCGGCGATGGCCTTGCCAACACTGGCCGTGTCACCGTTCACCCCGGTGATGGTCAGGGTGTCGCCATCAATATCGACATCGTTGAGCAGCAGGTCCGCGTTGATACCGCCCATGCCCGCCTCGTCATTGGCCACCGTCAGCACCCTGTTTCTAAGCGTCGTGCCGACGTCATCGACCGCCGTCAACCCATCGTTGAGGCCGGTCACGGTCACCGTCAGGGTCGCCTCGCCCCGGCCGCCCCTGATATCCAACAGCAGGTAATCCAGAGAGGTGGTGCGCTTCTCGCCGACCCCGAGGTCCTGGAAGCTGGCAGCCGGGTCAAAACTCCAGCCCCCTCCCCGTCTGACCGTGAACAGACCACCCCCGGTGCCCTCCGCGCGTTCGAACACCACTCTTTCGGGATCGTTCTCGGGCAGACTGGAGGCCTGGCGCCTATAGTCTCCCTGCTGGAAGACGCCAAAGACGTACGGGGTGTCGCCGCCGTCACGGTCGCTATCGTTGGCCAGGAGACCCGCGTCAGTGGCCACCGTCAGCGCCGTGTCTTCATCGGTGCCGCCGACATCGTTCTTCGCCACCGGCGCATCGTTCTTACCATAAATGGTGATGGTCACTGCGGTGGTGGTGACAGTGTCCGCACTGGTTACCGTCAGGGTGTCGGTCAGGGTTGCGCCAGCCGCCAGATTCTGGATCGTCGACTGGCTGTTAAGCGCCGTGTAAGTCCAGGCCCCGTCGGCGGTAATCGTCAGTGAGCCGTAGTCGCCGCTCACCGGATCCGTTAGAAATTTGTCCTCACCGGCATCGCCACCGCTGGCGCTGACCGTGCCGCTTGCCACCAGATTGCCCGCAACCACCGACACGTCTTCGGTCACCGACCCAACCGCATCCTTCAGGGTCGGCTCATCGTCGTCACCATTAATGGTGATGGTCACCGTGGTGATGGTGACACCGTCCACACTGGTCACCATCAGGATGTCGGTCAGCGTGGTCGTGGGGCTCAGGTCCTGAATATCCGACTGGCTGTTGAGCGCTTTATAAGTCCAGGCGCCGTCGGCGGTAATCGTCAGTGAGCCGTAAGCGCCGGTCACCGGCGCCGTCATATACTTGTCCTCACCCGCATCGCCGCCGCTGATGCCAACCGTACCACTGGCCACCAGATTGCCCGAGACCAGCGATGTGTCTTCGGTCACCGTGCCCGTATCCGCCGTCAAGACCGGCGCATCGTTCTCACCGGTGACAGTGACCGTCAGGGTCGCCGTGTCCGTGAAGCTGCCATCGGTGGCCGTGTAAACCACCGAGGTGGTTTTGGTCACGTCCGCCGCCAGGTCGTCAAAGTCGGTGCCCGGATTGAATTCCCAGGAACCATTGCTCTCGATGGTGAAGCTGCCGCCGTTGCTGCCGGTGGTGGCAGTGCCGACATTGGCCGCCTTGCCGCCCACTTCGCTGATGGTAAGGATGTCGGCGGTGTCAATATCAACGTCGTTGCGCAGCAGGTCGGCGTTGGTGGTGGTCGTGCTGCTGTCGTCATTGGTGACGATGGTGCCGGTGGCGTCATCGGCTATCGTCAGTTTGGTATTTTCAGCGGTGGCGCCGGTATCGTCGTTCGCGGTCAGGCCATCGTTCTCACCGGTCACGGTCACCGTCAGGGTCGCCGTATCCCTGCCGCCGTTACCATCCGACAGGGTATAGGACACCGTGGTGGTGCGGGTCTTGCCCGCCGCAAGGTTATCGAAGTCGGTGCCCGGGTCGAAGCTCCAGGAACCATCGGCGTTGATGGTAAAGCTGCCGCCGTTGCCGCCCTCCCTCGGGCTGCCCGGATTGCCGGACTCATCCTGACTGCCAATGCGACCGAAAACCCGGCTGATCATCAGGTCGTCACCGTTGGGGTCGCTGTCGTTGCGCAGCAGACCCGCGTTCACACCATCGACGCCCGCCGCGTTGGCGGCCACTGTCAGCGATGTGTTTTCAGTGGTGGCGCCGGCATCGTCGAGCGCCGTCGGCGCATCGTTGATGCCGGTGACGGTGACGGTCAGGGTCGCCGTGTCGGTGAGACTGCCATCGGAGGCGGTGTAGACCACCGAGGTGGTTTTGGCCACACCCGGCGCCAGATTATCAAAGTCGCCGTCGGGGTCAAAAGTCCAGCCGCCTTTGCTGTCGATGGTGAAGCTGCCGCCATCGCTGCCATCGGTGGCCTTGCCCACACTGGACGACTCACCGCCCACCTCGGTGATGGTCAGATCGTCACCGTCAATATCGACATCGTTCAGCAGCAGGTCGGCGTTTATGGTAGCGCTGTCGGCATCGGTGGTTCCGGTGGCGTCATCCGCCACCGTCAGTTGGGTGTTTTCCGTCGTGGTGCCGGCATCGTCATTGGCCGTCAAACCATCATTGGTCCCGGTCACGGTCACCGTCAGGGTTGCCGCCGTGCTGCCGCCGTCCTCATCCGACACTGTGTAAGCCACCGAGGTGGTGCGGGTCTTGCCATCGGCCAGGTCATCAAAGGCGGTGCCCGGCTCAAAGCGCCAGGAACCGTCGGTGTTGATGGTGAACAGGCCACCGCCGCTGCCCGCCGTCGCCATGCCCACCCTGTTGGCGGCGCCGGTAACCTGGCTAATGCTGAGATCGTCGCTGTCAATATCGCTGTCGTTGAGCAGCAGACCCGCGTTCGCACCCGCGACGCCCACCGCGTCAGCGGCCACCCTCAGCGCGGTGTTTTCAGCCGTTGTGCCCCGGTCGTCGACGACCGTCGGCGCGTCATTCACGCCGCTTACGGTCACCGTCAGGGTTGCCGCCCCCCTGCCGCCGTCGCCATCCGACACCCTGTATTCCACCGAGGTGGTGCGGCTCTCGCCCGTTGTAAGGTCGTCAAAGCTGGTGCCCGGGTCGAAGCTCCAGGCACCGTCGGCGTGGATGGTGAAGGTGCCGCCGCCCCTGGCCACCGCCGGACTCCCCGGATTCGCGATGACGCCACCGATAATCCGGGTGATGGTCAGGCCGTCGCCGTCAAGTTCGTTGTCGTTGCGCAGCAGACCCGCGTTCACACCATTGGTGCCCGCCGCGTTGGCCGCCACCGTCACCACCGTGTTTTCAGTGGTGGCACCGGCGTCGGCGGTCGGCGTCAGCCCATCGTGCGCGCCGCTCACGGTCACCGTCAGGGTCGCCATAGCCGTGGCGCCGTTGCCATCCGACGCCGTGTAAACCACCGAGGTGGTGCGGGTGGCGCCCAGTGCCAGATCGTCAAAGCTGGTGCCGGGGTTGAATTCCCAGGAACCATCGGCATGGAGGGTGAAGGTGCCGCCGTTGCCGCCATCTATGGCAGTGCCGACATTGGCCGCGGCCAGACTGTCTGCGGTGGCGCCAACCTGGCTGATGGTGAGGGTGTCGCCGTCAATATCGACATCGTTGAGCAGCAGGTTCGCATTAGTCGTACCCGTGTCACTGACGGCCACGGTCAGCAGTGCGTTTTCACCGGTGCGGCCTGTGTCGGCGTTCGCCGTCAGACCATCGTTGACGCCGCTCACGGTCACCGTCAGGGTCGCCGTATCCGTATCACTGCCATCCGAGGCCGTGTAATCCACCGAGGTGGTGCGGGTCTTGCCCACCGCCAGGTCGTCAAAGCTGGTGCCGGGATCGAAGCTCCAGGAACCGTTGGCATAGAGGGTGAACTGGCCGCCGCCGGTGCCCCGCGTCGCCTTGCCCACATTGTCCGCGTCGCCGTTGACCTGGCTGATGGTGAGGGTGTCGCCATCAATGTCGATATCGTTGAGCAGCAGGTCGGCGTTGGTGCCGGTAGCGTCATTGGCCACGGTGAGCACCGTGTTTTCAGCGGTGCTGCCGGCATCGTCGACCGCCGTCGGGTCAAAGTTCGCATACACCGTCACCGTCAGGGTTGCCGTAGCCGTTTCGCCGTTGCTATCCGTCGCCCGGTACACCACCGAGGCGGTGCGCGTGGTGTCGGCGGCAAGATTGTCAAAGTCGGTACCCGGGTCGAAGCGCCAGGAGCCATCGGCCCTGACCGTGAACCGACCCCCGCCGTTGCCGGTAATGGCGCCGCCGAGATTGGCCGCGGACAGATTCTGCGCGGTGCTGCCAACCGCGCTGATGGTGAGGCTGTCACCGTCAATATCGACATCGTTGAGCAGCAGGTCGGCGTTCAAACCGTTGCCGCCACCCGCCGCGTCATTGGCCACCGACAGCACCCTGTTTTTGCCGGTTCTGCCCGTGTCGGCGTTCGCCGTCAGGCCATCGTTGGCGCCGCTCACGGTCACCGTCAGGGTCGCCGTGTCCGTCTGACTGCCATCCGTGGCCGTGTACTCCACCGAGGTGGCGCGGGTGGCGCCGATGGCCAGATCGTCAAAGCTGGTGCCGGGGTTAAAGCTCCAGGCACCGTTGACGCTGATGGTAAAGCTGCCGCCGTTGCTGCCGTCGGTGGCTTTGCCGACATTGGCCGACTCACCGCCCACCTCGCTGATGGTCAGGGTGTCGCCGTCGGGGTCGCTGTCGTTGAGCAGCAGGTCGGCATTGGTGCCAGTAGCGCCGTCGGCCACCGTCAGCTCTGTGTTTTCAGCCGTGGCGCCGGTATCGTTGACCGCCGTCGGCGCATCGTTGCCGCCGGTCACGGTTACCGTCAGGGTCGCGGTGTCCGTGAGGCTGCCATCGAAGGCGGTGTAGGCCACCGAGGTGATGCGGGTTTCGCCCGTCGCCAGATCGTCAAAGGTGCTGTCGGGGGTAAAGCTCCAGGCACCGTTGACGCTGATGGTAAAGCTGCCGCCGTTGCTGCCATCTGTGGCTTTGCCGACATTGTCCGCGCTACCCGCAACCCGGCTGATGGTCAGGGTGTCACTTTCGGGGTCGCTGTCGTTGAGCAGCAGGTCGGCGTTGACTCTTTGTGCCCCGCCACCCGGCCCGGTGCTGGTGCTGCTGTCGTCATTGGTGATGGTGGTGCCGGGGGCGTCATCGGCCACCGTCAGTTCTGTGTTTTCAGTGGTGGCGCCGGCATCGTCGGTCGCGGTCGGCGCATCGTTGGCGCCGTTCACCGTCACGGTCAGGGTCGCGGTGTCTGTGAGGCTGCCATCGGTGATGGTGTATGTCACCGAGGTGGCGCGCGTTTCGCCTGTTGTAAGATCATCAAAGGCGGTGCCGGGGTCAAAGCGCCAGGCGCCATCGGCGTCGACCGTGAACTGACCACCACCCGTGCCCACCGTCGTACTCCCGGCAGTGACAATCGTGTTACCGGCAACCCGGGTGATGATCAGGTCGCCGTCCGGGTCGGTGTCGTTAAGCAGCAGACCCGCGTTAGCGCCATTGTCCCCCGCCGCATTAGCGGCCACCCTCAGCACCGTGTTTTCAGCCGTGCTGCCGGTATCGTCGCCCGCCACCGGCGCATCGTTGATACCGCTCACGGTCACCGTCAGGGTCGTCGTTACGCCAGGGCCACCATCCGAGGCGGAGTAGAGCACCGAGGTGGTGCGCATTTCGCCCGTCTTAAGATCGTTAAAGGCCGTGCCGGGATCAAAACCCCAGGAACCATCGGCGTGGATGGTGAACTCGCCGCCGTTGCTGCCCCCCGTCGTACTCCCGGCAGTGACAATCGTGTTACCGGAAATCCGGGTGATGTTCAGGGTGTCACCGTCCGGGTCGGTATCGTTGAGCAGCAGGTCCGCATTGACCGTGGTGGTGGCGCCGTCGGTATCGGTGGTGGTGGTGCCGGGGGCGTCATTGGCGACGGTTATGGGGGTGTCTTCATCGGTGGCGCCCAGGTCGGGGGTGAGGGTTGGGGGCGCCAGCAGGCCGTTAAAACCGGTCAGTTCCAGCCTGGCGCCGTCCATCTGGCCGATGCTGTATTCCAGATCCCAGTCGCCATCCTGAGCCGCGGCACCGGTGAGGTCGGTGGAGGCGGCCACGTCTGCGCCGGTGATTTCAGCGATGCGGGCGACAAATTCGGCACCGCTCGGCTCGTTACCATTGCCCTCGCCGTCAGCGGCACCTTCAGCGGCACCTTCAGCGGCAACCCTGCAACCGTAAAGCAGCAGATCGCCCTGCTCGGTCAGGGATGCGCCAATCTGCGCCAGCAGTTCGGCATGTTGGTCGATGTTGTCTGCGTTGAGGGTGACGGTGCCGAGGCTGAATTCGCCCTGGTCGCCGTGGGAGAGAATGTGGATGGAGGTGATGTCATCGCGCCCGTCCACATAGTCGGCCAGCTTTTGCAGGCCGTTTTCGGCGGCGTCAATCAGCAGAATTTCGGTGCCGGGCTGGAGGCCGGTTAACAGGTCCTCATAGCCAGTGACGCCGGTGTCGACGACAACCAGGGCGGTGGCTTCGAGGTCGGTCGGGAGGATGGCGGCGGGGGTTTCTGATTCGGGCTGGTCGGACTGATGGTTGCGAATTTCCGGTCGGGGGTCTGCAACTTTGCGTGCTTCAGCTTTGCGTTCGAGAGAGAGGGCAATCTGGTTTTGCAGGTCGTCCTGATGGTCCGCATCGGAGGTGGATTCGGCAAAGGTTACCGCCGCCGCCGCATCAAGAAGGATGCGCGGTTCCAGAGGCTGATAACGTATCTTTTTAACCACCATTCCTCGCTCACGTATGTTATTACCCCCCCCCCGACAGGTACGGGCGTGCCCAACTTGCTTTCACGAAAAAGTTCTCCATGAAAAAGCTCTCAAGAAAAAACTATTATCCAGAGGTTTTTTTGTTCTTTGTTTGATATTTGTCTATTTGGTCTATTTGTCGAATCGGGAGCAAACCGGAAAATTATAACATAATGGCCTGAAACCCGTGTTCAGTGCGGGTTCAGCGGGGGTCACGTGTGAATTCAGGGTGGCCGGGGGATGGGATTCAGAGCTTCCTTTATTTCGTGGCCCATCGGCATGGAGCGGGGGGGTTGTTACCAGGGGAGCAATTTGCCCAGCGAAGCCATCAGAAGAACAATGGCAATCACGGTACTGATAAACCACCTCAGCATGGACGATTCCATTTTAGCCATTTGCGTGGCCAGCTTTTGAATGTCCATCTGGGTGGTGGTGGCCAGCTTTTGAATGTCCTCCCGGGTGGTGGTGGCCAGCTTTTGAATGTCCTCCCGGGTGGTGGCGGCCAGCTTTTGAATGTCCATCTGGGTGGTGGCGGCCAGCTTTTGAATGTCCTCTTTCGTGGCGAAAGACTCCAGCTTCGTTTCCACTTTAACCAGGCGCATTTCTATTGCCCGGAGCCGGACGTCTGTACCGCCACCATCGCCACCGCCGGAATCGGGATTTTCAAGTGGGTGTGAATCTTCAGAAGATACACCGTACAAGTCGCGCGGTTGGTCAGCCTGGCTCATCTCTCTTCCCCTGAGCGGAGCCATTCCCAAAGGGAACTCGGAGCATGCCCGGCGTAAGCACCATTTAACTTGAAGACGGCACCCAAAGCATCGTCTATGCGATCATCCCCTTTGACCCCCACCTTCAAGGCAACCTGCTCTGAAATCTCTTCAGTGGTGCGCACAAGGAAAACTTTTTCATTGAACTTACAGGATAGCGGGTAATGCTCTGCAATCCGATTGACTACCTGATCGTTCTCATCTACTAAAACAATGGCGTGTAGAGCCATGGTGCTTCCCCTTTGGTGGTCGCGACAGGGTTATAATTTACCACACTTCAAGACTCCGGGCCGGGATTCTGCTGTTCAGGAGACCGGGACAGGGTTGGGCTTTCGTCCGTGGTTTCGTCCGCGTTGCCGTCCGCGTTTTCGTCCGTGTTGTCGTCCGTGCCTTCGTCCGCGCTTTCGTCAGTGTTCTGGAAGTTCACCCGGAAGACGTCGGAAACCCGGTTGCCGTCAGGGTCGATGGCAACCACGCGAATTTGCAGGGAGGCCACCCCGGATTCAGCGGCGGCGGCGGCATCGAACAGGAAGGTGCCGGTGGTCGGATCAAACGTCACAAAGTAAGGCAGCGGGTCACCGTTGAACAGAAGCGCCGTGAATCTCAGCCGCATGTCGATGTTGATGTGCCTGAACAGATCCGAGATGTCGTACCGGGCGATGCCGTCGGTGATCTCCTGATCTGCCAGGGGTGAATCCTGCCTGATCGGATTGATGATGGTGACGAGTTCGTCGTCATCATCACCGCCGAAGATGTCATCCGGCTCAAGCGGTTCCGGAAGCGTTGGCGCGAAGTCTGCCCCGGTATCATCGGTATCAGAAGCGGCGTCCGTGGCACCGGCGGCCGCAACTGTGGTGTCGGTGTCGGCGTCGGCGTCGGTGTCCGTGTCGGTATCCGTGTCTGTATCCGGGTCAGGCAGGACAGGGACAGGCTCATCCGGGTCCGGCTGCTCTGGGCCGGGCGGAGTGGGACCGGGCGGCTCGGGGTCCGGCGGAGTGGGACCGGGCGGCTCCGGGTCCGGCGGAGTGGGGCCGGGCGGCTCCGGGTCAGGCGGAGTGGGGTCAGGCGGCGTGGGGCCGGGCGCCTCGTTGCTCTGGCCGTTGATGGTGATGGTAATGGTGGTGGCACCGCCGGCGCTGGTGACTATAAAGGTGTCGGTCACTGAGTCGCCGGTGTCCAGATTCTGAATCGCCGCCTGGCTGTTGTCCGCCGTGTAAGCCCAGACGCCTTCCGCATCTATCGTCAGGGTGCCGACATCGCCGGTCAGGGTGGCTGGCGTAAATCCGGGTGCGCCACTGACGTTGCCGGTGATTATTCCACTGGCCATCAGGTTGCCATTGTCATCCAGGTCCGTGTCTTCGGTCAGGGTGGCGTTCACCTCGTTGGGTGCGTCGTTGCCCAGGCCGTTGATGGTGATAACGACATCGGTGGTGGTGACACCATCGCCTCCGGTTACTATAAAGGTGTCGGTCAGGGATTCGCCTGTGTCCAGATTCTGAATCGCCGCCTGGCTGTTGTCCGCCGTGTAGGTCCATGCGCCTTCACCGTCAATCGTCAGAGTGCCGACATCGCCGGTCAGGGTTTCTGCGATAAATCCGGCGTCACCGGTATCACCGCCGCTGCTGCTGACGGTACCGCTGGCCATCAGATTGCCGGCTTCATCCAGGTCCGTGTCTTCGGTCAGCGTGGCGGTGGCCCCGGTCAGGCCCGGCTCATCGTTGCCCAGGCCGTTGATGGTGATGGTGACGCTGGTGGTGGTGACACCGTCGCCGCCGGTTACTATAAAGGTGTCGGTCAGCGATTCGCCGGTGCCCAGATTCTGAATCGCCGCCTGGCTGTTGTCCGCCGTGTAAGTCCAGACGCCGCCCGCCCCTATCCTCAGTTCGCCGACATCGCCGGTCAGGGTTGCCGCGATAAATCCGGCGTCACCGGCATCGCCGCCGCTGCTGCTGACCCTGCCGCTTGCCACCAGATTGTCGGCTTCATCCAGGTCCGTGTCTTCGGTCAGGGTGGCGGTCGCCCCGGTCAGGTCCGGCACGTCGTCGGCGCCGGTGATGGTGATGATGACGGTGGTGGTGGTGACACCATCGCCGGCGGTCACTATAAAGGTGTCGGTCAGTGATTCGCCGGTGTTCAAATCCTGAATCGCCGACTGGCTGTTGTCCGCCGCGTAATTCCAGACGCCTTCACCGTCAATCGTCAGTTCGCCGACATCACCGGTCAGGGTTTCTGCGATAAAGCCGGCGTCACCGGCATCGCCGCCGCTGCTGCTGACGGTACCACTGGCCACCAGATTGTCGGATTCATCCAGGTCCGTGTCTTCGGTCAGGGTGGCGGTCGCCCCGGTCAGGTCCGGCACATCGTTGCCCAGGCCGTTGATGGTGATAACCACCCCGGTGGTGGTGACACCATCGCCGCCGGTCACCTCGAAGGTGTCGATCAGCGAGTCGCCGGTATTCAAATCCTGAATCGCCGTCTGGCTGTTGTCCGCCGTGTAGGTCCAGACGCCGCCCGCCCCTATCCTCAGTTCGCCGACATCGCCGGGCAGGGTTTCCGTTACAAACCCGAATTCATCGGCATCGCCGCCGACACTCAAGACCATGCCAGTGGCCACCAGATTGTCGGATTCATCCAGGTCCGTGTCTTCGGTCAGGGTGGCGGTGGCCCCGGTCAGGTCCGGCACATCGTCGGTGCCATAGATGGTGATGGTCACGTCAACGGTGGTGACGCCGTCGGCGCTGGTGACGGTGAGGGTGTCCGTGAGCGTGGCGGTGCCCGTCAGACCCTGGACTTCATCTGTGTTGTTGGCCAGTGCATAGGTCCAGGCGCCGTTAGCGGTAATCGTCAGCGAGCCGTAAGTGCCGGTCTCCGGGTCCGTCATAAACTTGTCTTCACCCGCATCGCCGCCGGTGGCTTGAACCATGCCGGTCACCGTCAGCACGCTGTCTTCGGTCACCGAGGGGTCTACGGTCACCGCCGTCAGGGTCGGCACGTCGTCGGTGCCGGTCACGGTTACCGTCAGGGTCGCCGGGGCCGCGCCCGTGGCCGTGCCATCAAAGACGGTGTAGGTCACCGAGGTGGTCTTGGTCGCACCCGCCGCCAGATCGTCAAAGTCGCCGTCGGGGTCGAAGTCCCAGGAACCATTTTTATTAAGGGTGAAGCTGCCGCCGTTGCTGCCATCTATGGCCTTGCCGACACTGGCCGTGTCACCGCCCACGGCGCTGATGGTGAGGCTGGCGCCGCTGTCAACGTCGGTGTCATTGAGCAGCAGGTCGGCACCATCGGTCGCGGTGCTGGTCGTGCCGGTGGCGTCATCGGCCACGGTCAGTTTGGTGTCCTGATCGGTGGCGCCGACATCGGCCACCGCCACCGGCGCATCATTGGTGCCGGTCACGGTGACGGTCAGGGTGGCGGTGTCGGTGAGGCCGGTGCCGTCGTTGCGATCGGAGGCGGTGTAGACCACCGAGGTGGTCTTGGTCACACCCGCTGCCAGATCGTCAAAGGCCGTGCCCGGATTGAAGTCCCAGGAACCATCGGCACGGATGGTGAAGCTGCCGCCGCCGCTGCCAGCGGTGGCCTTGCCCACATTGGCCGACTTGCCGCCCACCTCGGTGATGGTCAGATCGTCACTGTCAATATCGACATCGTTCAGCAGCAGGTCGGCGTTGGGGCCAGTGGCGCTATCCGCCACCGTCAGCGGGGCGTTTTGAGTGGTGGCGGCGCTATCGTCGTTCGCGGTCAGGCCATCATTGGTGCCGGTCACGGTGACGGTCAGGGTGGCGGTGTCGGTGAGGCCGGTGCCGTCGTTGCGATCGGAGGCGGTGTAGACCACCGAGGTGGTCTTGGTCACACCCGCTGCCAGATCGTCAAAGGCCGTGCCCGGATCGAAGTCCCAGGAACCATCGGCACGGATGGTGAAGCTGCCGCCGCCGCTGCCAGCGGTGGCCTTGCCCACATTGGCCGACTTGCCGCCCACCTCGGTGATGGTCAGATCGTCACTGTCAATATCGACATCGTTCAGCAGCAGGTCGGCGTTGGGGCCAGTGGCGCTATCCGCCACCGTCAGCGGGGCGTTTTGAGTGGTGGCGGCGCTATCGTCGTTCGCGGTCAGGCCATCATTGGTGCCGGTCACGGTGACGGTCAGGGTGGCGGTGTCGGTGAGGCCGGTGCCGTCGTTGCGATCGGAGGCGGTGTAGACCACCGAGGTGGTCTTGGTCACACCCGCTGCCAGATCGTCAAAGGCCGTGCCCGGATCGAAGTCCCAGGAACCATCGGCACGGATGGTGAAGCTGCCGCCGCCGCTGCCAGCGGTGGCCTTGCCCACATTGGCCGACTTGCCGCCCACCTCGGTGATGGTCAGATCGTCACTGTCAATATCGACATCGTTCAGCAGCAGGTCGGCGTTGGGGCCAGTGGCGCTATCCGCCACCGTCAGCGGGGCGTTTTGAGTGGTGGCGGCGCTATCGTCGTTCGCGGTCAGGCCATCATTGGTGCCGGTCACGGTGACGGTCAGGGTGGCGGTGTCGGTGAGGCCGGTGCCGTCGTTGCGATCGGAGGCGGTGTAGACCACCGAGGTGGTCTTGGTCACACCCGCTGCCAGATCGTCAAAGGCCGTGCCCGGATTGAAGTCCCAGGAACCATCGGCACGGATGGTGAAGCTGCCGCCGCCGCTGCCAGCGGTGGCCTTGCCCACATTGGCCGACTTGCCGCCCACCTCGGTGATGGTCAGATCGTCACTGTCAATATCGACATCGTTCAGCAGCAGGTCGGCGTTGGGGCCAGTGGCGCTATCCGCCACCGTCAGCGGGGCGTTTTGAGTGGTGGCGGCGCTATCGTCGTTCGCGGTCAGGCCATCATTGGTGCCGGTCACGGTGACGGTCAGGGTGGCGGTGTCGGTGAGGCCGGTGCCGTCGTTGCGATCGGAGGCGGTGTAGACCACCGAGGTGGTCTTGGTCACACCCGCTGCCAGATCGTCAAAGGCCGTGCCCGGATTGAAGTCCCAGGAACCATCGGCACGGATGGTGAAGCTGCCGCCGCCGCTGCCAGCGGTGGCCTTGCCCACATTGGCCGACTTGCCGCCCACCTCGGTGATGGTCAGATCGTCACTGTCAATATCGACATCGTTCAGCAGCAGGTCGGCGTTGGGGCCAGTGGCGCTATCCGCCACCGTCAGCGGGGCGTTTTGAGTGGTGGCGGCGCTATCGTCGTTCGCGGTCAGGCCATCATTGGTGCCGGTCACGGTGACGGTCAGGGTGGCGGTGTCGGTGAGGCCGGTGCCGTCGTTGCCGGAGGCGGTGATCGGAGGCGGTGTAGACCACCGAGGTGGTCTTGGTCACACCCGCTGCCAGATCGTTAAAGGCCGTGCCCGGATCGAAGTCCCAGGAACCATCGGCACGGATGGTGAAGCTGCCGCCGCCGCTGCCAGCGGTGGCCTTGCCCACATTGGCCGACTTGCCGCCCACCTCGGTGATGGTCAGATCGTCACTGTCAATATCGACATCGTTCAGCAGCAGGTCGGCGTTGGGGCCAGTGGCGCTATCCGCCACCGTCAGCGGGGCGTTTTGAGTGGTGGCGGCGCTATCGTCGTTCGCGGTCAGGCCATCATTGGTGCCGGTCACGGTGACGGTCAGGGTGGCGGTGTCGGTGAGGCCGGTGCCGTCGTTGCGATCGGAGGCGGTGTAGACCACCGAGGTGGTCTTGGTCACACCCGCTGCCAGATCGTCAAAGGCCGTGCCCGGATCGAAGTCCCAGGAACCATCGGCACGGATGGTGAAGCTGCCGCCGCCGCTGCCAGCGGTGGCCTTGCCCACATTGGCCGACTTGCCGCCCACCTCGGTGATGGTCAGATCGTCACTGTCAATATCGACATCGTTCAGCAGCAGGTCGGCGTTGGGGCCAGTGGCGCTATCCGCCACCGTCAGCGGGGCGTTTTGAGTGGTGGCGGCGCTATCGTCGTTCGCGGTCAGGCCATCATTGGTGCCGGTCACGGTGACGGTCAGGGTGGCGGTGTCGGTGAGGCCGGTGCCGTCGTTGCGATCGGAGGCGGTGTAGACCACCGAGGTGGTCTTGGTCACACCCGCTGCCAGATCGTCAAAGGCCGTGCCCGGATTGAAGTCCCAGGAACCATCGGCACGGATGGTGAAGCTGCCGCCGCCGCTGCCAGCGGTGGCCTTGCCCACATTGGCCGACTTGCCGCCCACCTCGGTGATGGTCAGATCGTCACTGTCAATATCGACATCGTTCAGCAGCAGGTCGGCGTTGGGGCCAGTGGCGCTATCCGCCACCGTCAGCGGGGCGTTTTGAGTGGTGGCGGCGCTATCGTCGTTCGCGGTCAGGCCATCATTGGTGCCGGTCACGGTGACGGTCAGGGTGGCGGTGTCGGTGAGGCCGTGTAGGCCGTGCCCGGATTGAAGTCCCAGTGCCGTCGTTGCGATCGGAGGCGGTGTAGACCACCGAGGTGGTCTTGGTCACACCCGCTGCCAGATCGTCAAAGGCCGTGCCCGGATTGAAGTCCCAGGAACCATCGGCACGGATGGTGAAGCTGCCGCCGCCGCTGCCAGCGGTGGCCTTGCCCACATTGGCCGACTTGCCGCCCACCTCGGTGATGGTCAGATCGTCACTGTCAATATCGACATCGTTCAGCAGCAGGTCGGCGTTGGGGCCAGTGGCGCTATCCGCCACCGTCAGCGGGGCGTTTTGAGTGGTGGCGGCGCTATCGTCGTTCGCGGTCAGGCCATCATTGGTGCCGGTCACGGTGACGGTCAGGGTGGCGGTGTCGGTGAGGCCGGTGCCGTCGTTGCGATCGGAGGCGGTGTAGACCACCGAGGTGGTCTTGGTCACACCCGCTGCCAGATCGTTAAAGGCCGTGCCCGGATCGAAGTCCCAGGAACCATCGGCACGGATGGTGAAGCTGCCGCCGCCGCTGCCAGCGGTGGCCTTGCCGACACTGGCTGTATCGCCGCCCACCTCGGTGATGGTCAGATCGTCACTGTCAATATCGACATCGTTCAGCAGCAGGTCGGCGTTGGGGCCAGTGGCGCTATCCGCCACCGTCAGCGGGGCGTTTTGAGTGGTGGCGGCGCTATCGTCGTTCGCGGTCAGGCCATCATTGGTGCCGGTCACGGTGACGGTCAGGGTGGCGGTGTCGGTGAGGCCGGTGCCGTCGTTGCGATCGGAGGCGGTGTAGACCACCGAGGTGGTCTTGGTCACACCCGCTGCCAGATCGTTAAAGGCCGTGCCCGGATTGAAGTCCCAGGAACCATCGGCACGGATGGTGAAGCTGCCGCCGCCGCTGCCAGCGGTGGCCTTGCCGACATTGGCCGACTTGCCGCCCACCTCGGTGATGGTCAGATCGTCACTGTCAATATCGACATCGTTCAGCAGCAGGTCGGCGTTGGGGCCAGTGGCGCTATCCGCCACCGTCAGCGGGGCGTTTTGAGTGGTGGCGGCGCTATCGTCGTTCGCGGTCAGGCCATCATTGGTGCCGGTCACGGTGACGGTCAGGGTGGCGGTGTCGGTGAGGCCGGTGCCGTCGTTGCGATCGGAGGCGGTGTAGACCACCGAGGTGGTCTTGGTCACACCCGCTGCCAGATCGTCAAAGGCCGTGCCCGGATTGAAGTCCCAGGAACCATCGGCACGGATGGTGAAGCTGCCGCCGCCGCTGCCAGCGGTGGCCTTGCCCACATTGGCCGACTTGCCGCCCACCTCGGTGATGGTCAGATCGTCACTGTCAATATCGACATCGTTCAGCAGCAGGTCGGCGTTGGGGCCAGTGGCGCTATCCGCCACCGTCAGCGGGGCGTTTTGAGTGGTGGCGGCGCTATCGTCGTTCGCGGTCAGGCCATCATTGGTGCCGGTCACGGTGACGGTCAGGGTGGCGGTGTCGGTGAGGCCGGTGCCGTCGTTGCGATCGGAGGCGGTGTAGACCACCGAGGTGGTCTTGGTCACACCCGCTGCCAGATCGTCAAAGGCCGTGCCCGGATCGAAGTCCCAGGAACCATCGGCACGGATGGTGAAGCTGCCGCCGCCGCTGCCAGCGGTGGCCTTGCCCACATTGGCCGACTTGCCGCCCACCTCGGTGATGGTCAGATCGTCACTGTCAATATCGACATCGTTCAGCAGCAGGTCGGCGTTGGGGCCAGTGGCGCTATCCGCCACCGTCAGCGGGGCGTTTTGAGTGGTGGCGGCGCTATCGTCGTTCGCGGTCAGGCCATCATTGGTGCCGGTCACGGTGACGGTCAGGGTGGCGGTGTCGGTGAGGCCGGTGCCGTCGTTGCGATCGGAGGCGGTGTAGACCACCGAGGTGGTCTTGGTCACACCCGCTGCCAGATCGTCAAAGGCCGTGCCCGGATTGAAGTCCCAGGAACCATCGGCACGGATGGTGAAGCTGCCGCCGCCGCTGCCAGCGGTGGCCTTGCCCACATTGGCCGACTTGCCGCCCACCTCGGTGATGGTCAGATCGTCACTGTCAATATCGACATCGTTCAGCAGCAGGTCGGCGTTGGGGCCAGTGGCGCTATCCGCCACCGTCAGCGGGGCGTTTTGAGTGGTGGCGGCGCTATCGTCGTTCGCGGTCAGGCCATCATTGGTGCCGGTCACGGTGACGGTCAGGGTGGCGGTGTCGGTGAGGCCGGTGCCGTCGTTGCGATCGGAGGCGGTGTAGACCACCGAGGTGGTCTTGGTCACACCCGCTGCCAGATCGTCAAAGGCCGTGCCCGGATTGAAGTCCCAGGAACCATCGGCACGGATGGTGAAGCTGCCGCCGCCGCTGCCAGCGGTGGCCTTGCCCACATTGGCCGACTTGCCGCCCACCTCGGTGATGGTCAGATCGTCACTGTCAATATCGACATCGTTCAGCAGCAGGTCGGCGTTGGGGCCAGTGGCGCTATCCGCCACCGTCAGCGGGGCGTTTTGAGTGGTGGCGGCGCTATCGTCGTTCGCGGTCAGGCCATCATTGGTGCCGGTCACGGTGACGGTCAGGGTGGCGGTGTCGGTGAGGCCGGTGCCGTCGTTGCGATCGGAGGCGGTGTAGACCACCGAGGTGGTCTTGGTCACACCCGCTGCCAGATCGTCAAAGGCCGTGCCCGGATTGAAGTCCCAGGAACCATCGGCACGGATGGTGAAGCTGCCGCCGCCGCTGCCAGCGGTGGCCTTGCCCACATTGGCCGACTTGCCGCCCACCTCGGTGATGGTCAGATCGTCACTGTCAATATCGACATCGTTCAGCAGCAGGTCGGCGTTGGGGCCAGTGGCGCTATCCGCCACCGTCAGCGGGGCGTTTTGAGTGGTGGCGGCGCTATCGTCGTTCGCGGTCAGGCCATCATTGGTGCCGGTCACGGTGACGGTCAGGGTGGCGGTGTCGGTGAGGCCGGTGCCGTCGTTGCGATCGGAGGCGGTGTAGACCACCGAGGTGGTCTTGGTCACACCCGCTGCCAGATCGTCAAAGGCCGTGCCCGGATTGAAGTCCCAGGAACCATCGGCACGGATGGTGAAGCTGCCGCCGCCGCTGCCAGCGGTGGCCTTGCCCACATTGGCCGACTTGCCGCCCACCTCGGTGATGGTCAGATCGTCACTGTCAATATCGACATCGTTCAGCAGCAGGTCGGCGTTGGGGCCAGTGGCGCTATCCGCCACCGTCAGCGGGGCGTTTTGAGTGGTGGTGGCGCTATCGTCGTTCGCGGTCAGGCCATCATTGGTGCCGGTCACGGTGACGGTCAGGGTGGCGGTGTCGGTGAGGCCGGTGCCGTCGTTGCGATCGGAGGCGGTGTAGACCACCGAGGTGGTCTTGGTCACACCCGCTGCCAGATCGTCAAAGGCCGTGCCCGGATCGAAGTCCCAGGAACCATCGGCACGGATGGTGAAGCTGCCGCCGCCGCTGCCAGCGGTGGCCTTGCCCACATTGGCCGACTTGCCGCCCACCTCGGTGATGGTCAGATCGTCACTGTCAATATCGACATCGTTCAGCAGCAGGTCGGCGTTGGGGCCAGTGGCGCTATCCGCCACCGTCAGCGGGGCGTTTTGAGTGGTGGTGGCGCTATCGTCGTTCGCGGTCAGGCCATCATTGGTGCCGGTCACGGTGACGGTCAGGGTGGCGGTGTCGGTGAGGCCGGTGCCGTCGTTGCGATCGGAGGCGGTGTAGACCACCGAGGTGGTCTTGGTCACACCCGCTGCCAGATCGTCAAAGGCCGTGCCCGGATCGAAGTCCCAGGAACCATCGGCACGGATGGTGAAGCTGCCGCCGCCGCTGCCAGCGGTGGCCTTGCCCACATTGGCCGACTTGCCGCCCACCTCGGTGATGGTCAGATCGTCACTGTCAATATCGACATCGTTCAGCAGCAGGTCGGCGTTGGGGCCAGTGGCGCTATCCGCCACCGTCAGCGGGGCGTTTTGAGTGGTGGCGGCGCTATCGTCGTTCGCGGTCAGGCCATCATTGGTGCCGGTCACGGTGACGGTCAGGGTGGCGGTGTCGGTGAGGCCGGTGCCGTCGTTGCGATCGGAGGCGGTGTAGACCACCGAGGTGGTCTTGGTCACACCCGCTGCCAGATCGTCAAAGGCCGTGCCCGGATTGAAGTCCCAGGAACCATCGGCACGGATGGTGAAGCTGCCGCCGCCGCTGCCAGCGGTGGCCTTGCCCACATTGGCCGACTTGCCGCCCACCTCGGTGATGGTCAGATCGTCACTGTCAATATCGACATCGTTCAGCAGCAGGTCGGCGTTGGGGCCAGTGGCGCTATCCGCCACCGTCAACGGGGCGTTTTGAGTGGTGGCGGCGCTATCGTCGTTCGCGGTCAGGCCATCATTGGTGCCGGTCACGGTGACGGTCAGGGTGGCGGTGTCGGTGAGGCCGGTGCCGTCGTTGCGATCGGAGGCGGTGTAGACCACCGAGGTGGTGCGGGTCTTGCCATCGGCCAGGTTGTCAAAGTCGCCGTCGGGGTTGAAAGTCCAGCCGCCTTTGCTGTCGATGGTAAAGCTGCCGCCGTTGCTGCCGTCTACGGCTTTGCCGACACTGGCCGTATCACCGTCCACTTCGGTGATGGTCAGATCGTCGCCGTCACTGTCTTTGTCGTTCTGCAACAGACCGGCGTTGGCGGCCACCGTCAGCGTATCGTTTTGAGTGGTGGCGCCGACATCGTCCTCCGCCGTCAAACCGTCATTGGCACCGGTCACCGTGACCGTCACCGTCGCCGTGTCCGTGAGACTGCCATCGGTGGCCGTGTACTCCACCGAGGTGGTGCGGGTCTTGCCATCGGCCAGGTTGTCAAAGTCGCCGTCGGGGTTGAAAGTCCAGCCGCCTTCGCTGTCGATGGTGAAGCTGCCGCCGTTGCTGCCGTCTACGGCTTTGCCGACACTGGCCGTATCACCGTCCACCTCGGTGATGGTCAGATCGTCACTGTCAATATCGACATCGTTCAGCAGCAGGTCGGCGTTGGGGCCAGTGGCGCTATCCGCCACCGTCAGCGGGGCGTTTTGAGTGGTGGTGGCGCTATCGTCGTTCGCGGTCAGGCCATCATTGGTGCCGGTCACGGTGACGGTCAGGGTGGCGGTGTCGGTGAGGCCGGTGCCGTCGTTGCGATCGGAGGCGGTGTAGACCACCGAGGTGGTGCGGGTCTTGCCATCGGCCAGGTTGTCAAAGTCGCCGTCGGGGTTGAAAGTCCAGCCGCCTTTGCTGTCGATGGTGAAGCTGCCGCCGTTGCTGCCGTCTACGGCTTTGCCGACACTGGCCGTATCACCGTCCACTTCGGTGATGGTCAGATCGTCGCCGTCACTGTCTTTGTCGTTCTGCAACAGACCGGCGTTGGCGGCCACCGTCAGCGGGTCGTTTTGAGTGGTGGCGCCGACATCGTCCTCCGCCGTCAAACCGTCATTGGCACCGGTCACCGTGACCGTCACCGTCGCCGTGTCCGTGAGACTGCCATCGGTGGCCGTGTACTCCACCGAGGTGGTGCGGGTCTTGCCATCGGCCAGGTTGTCAAAGTCGCCGTCGGGGTTGAAAGTCCAGCCGCCTTCGCTGTCGATGGTGAAGCTGCCGCCGTTGCTGCCGTCTACGGCTTTGCCGACACTGGCCGTATCACCGTCCACTTCGGTGATGGTCAGATCGTCGCCGTCACTGTCTTTGTCGTTCTGCAACAGACCGGCGTTGGCGGCCACCGTCAGCGGGTCGTTTTGAGTGGTGGCGCCGACATCGTCCTCCGCCGTCAAACCGTCATTGGCACCGGTCACCGTGACCGTCACCGTCGCCGTGTCCGTGAGACTGCCATCGGTGGCCGTGTACTCCACCGAGGTGGTGCGGGTCTTGCCATCGGCCAGGTTGTCAAAGTCGCCGTCGGGGTTGAAAGTCCAGCCGCCTTCGCTGTCGATGGTGAAGCTGCCGCCGTTGCTGCCGTCTACGGCTTTGCCGACACTGGCCGTATCACCGTCCACTTCGCTGATGGTCAGATCGTCGCCGTCACTGTCTTTGTCGTTCTGCAACAGACCGGCGTTGGCGGCCACCGTCAGCGTATCGTTTTGAGTGGTGGCGCCGACATCGTCCTCCGCCGTCAAACCATCATTGGCCCCGGTCACCGTGACCGTCACCGTCGCCGTGTCCGTGAGACTGCCATCGGAAGCCGTGTACTCCACCGAGGTGGTGCGGGTCTTGCCATCGGCCAGGTTGTCAAAGTCGCCGTCGGGGTTGAAAGTCCAGCCGCCTTTGCTGTCGATGGTGAAGCTGCCGCCGTTGCTGCCGTCTACGGCTTTGCCGACACTGGCCGTATCACCGTCCACTTCGGTGATGGTCAGATCGTCGCCGTCACTGTCTTTGTCGTTCTGCAACAGACCGGCGTTGGCGGCCACCGTCAGCGGGTCGTTTTGAGTGGTGGCGCCGACATCGTCCTCCGCCGTCAAACCGTCATTGGCACCGGTCACCGTGACCGTCACCGTCGCCGTGTCCGTGAGACTGCCATCGGTGGCCGTGTACTCCACCGAGGTGGTGCGGGTCTTGCCATCGGCCAGGTTGTCAAAGTCGCCGTCGGGGTTGAAAGTCCAGCCGCCTTCGCTGTCGATGGTGAAGCTGCCGCCGTTGCTGCCGTCTACGGCTTTGCCGACACTGGCCGACTCACCGTCCACTTCGCTGATGGTCAGATCGTCGCCGTCACTGTCGTCGTCGTTCTGCAACAGACCGGCGTTGGCGGCCACCGTCAGCGGGTCGTTTTGAGTGGTGGCGCCGACATCGTCCTCCGCCGTCAAACCATCATTGGCACCGGTCACCGTGACCGTCACCGTCGCCGTGTCCGTGAGACTGCCATCGGTGGCCGTGTACTCCACCGAGGTGGTGCGGGTCTTGCCATCGGCCAGGTTGTCAAAGTCGCCGTCGGGGTTGAAAGTCCAGCCGCCTTCGCTGTCGATGGTGAAGCTGCCGCCGTTGCTGCCGTCTACGGCTTTGCCGACACTGCTCGACTCACCGTCCACTTCGGTGATGGTCAGATCGTCGCCGTCACTGTCTTTGTCGTTCTGCAACAGACCGGCGTTGGCGGCCACCGTCAGCGGGTCGTTTTGAGTGGTGGCGCCGACATCGTCCTCCGCCGTCAAACCGTCATTGGCCCCGGTCACGGTCACGGTCAGGGTGGCGGTGTCCATGAACTCGCCATCGGAGGCGGTGTAAACCACCGAGGTGGTCTTGGTCACACCCGCCGCCAGATCGTTAAAGGCCGTGCCCGGATCGAAGTCCCAGGAACCATCGGCACGGATGGTGAAGCTGCCGCCGCCGCTGCCAGCGGTGGCCTTGCCGACACTGGCTGTATCGCCATCCACCTCGGTGATGGTGAGGGTGTCGCCGTCAGTGTCTTTGTCGTTGATCAACAGACCGGCGTTGGTGGACCCAGTGTCACCGGCGGCCACGGTGCGCGAGCTGATGTCCGTGGCGGTGCCGCTGTCGTTCTCCGCCGTCAGGCCATCGTTCTCGCCGGTCACGGTCACTGTCAGGGTGGCGGTGTGCGGGTCCGTGCCATCGGAGACGGTGTACTCCACACTGGTGTCGCGGGTCTTGCCATCGGCCAGATTGTCAAAGTCGGTGCCGGGGTCGAAGGTGTAAGAGCCATCGGCATAAAGGGTGAAGGTACCGCCGCTGCTGCCAAGGGTCGAGGTCTGGGCCGGGGTCGGGGGCGTGGTCGCGGTGCCATCGGCAGTCACTGGCACCGCCGCTGCCTGAGCCTTGTAAGTGTCGTCCGCGCCCTCGACCACGACCCGGGTGTAGCCTTTAACCGCCGTGATGGTGAGGTCGTCGCCTTCAGGGTCGGTGTCATTGAGCAGCAGGTCGGAGTTAGGACTGGCGCTGTCGCCGTCGCCATTGGCTACCGTCAGCACCGTGTTTTCAGCGGTGGCACCCGCATCGTCCACCGCCTCCGGCGCATCGTTCTCGCCGGTTACGGTCACGGTCAGGGTGGCGGTGTCCGTGAGACTGTCATCGGCGGTGCCATCGGCAACGGTGTACTGCACCTGGGTGGTGCGGGTCTCGCCGGCTTTCAGGTCGTTAAAGTTGTTGTCCTTGTTGCCGTCGGGGTCGAAAGTCCAGGAACCATCGGCGCGGATGGTGAAGCTGCCGCCGTTGCTGCCATCTATGGCGCTGCCGACACTGGCCGTGTCACCGTTCACCTCGGTGATGGTGAGGCTGTCGCCGTCAGCGTCTTTATCGTTGAGCAGCAGGTCGGGGTAGCCGATAACGGTGCTGGTGGCGCCTTTGTCATCGGTGATGATGGTGGTGGTGGCGGTATCACCATCTTTCACCGTCAGCACCGTGTTTTCAGTGGTGGCGGCGGTATCGTCCTCCGCCTCCGGCGCATCGGCGGCGCCATTAATAGTGATGGTCACGGGGATGGCGGTGACACCGTCGGCATTGGTCACCATCAGGGTGTCGGTCAGGGTGTCGCCGGCGCCAAGACCCTGAATCTCATCCCGGCTGTTATCCAACGTATAGGTCCAGGCGCCGGTGGCGGTAATCGTCAGCGTGCCGTAAGCGCCGCTCACCGGGCCCGTCGCCGTCATAAACCCGTCTTCACCGGCATCGCCACCGGTGGCGGTGATCGTGCCGCTGGTCACCAGTTTGCCATCTTCGGTGACCGAGCCCGTCGCCGTCTCCACCGCCGGATCATCGTTGACGCCGATCAGATCCGGCACATCGTCCTCACCGGTTACGGTGACGGTCAGGGTGGCGGTGGCCGTGCCTCCTTTGTTGCCATCGGAGACGGTGTACTGCACCTCGGTGGTGCGGGTCGCGCCGGGTTTCAGGTCGTTAAAGTTTTTGTTCTTGTTGCCGTCGGGGTTGAATTCCCAGGAACCATCGGCACGGATGGTGAAGCTGCCGCCGTTGCTACCATTAATGGCGCTGCCGATATTGGCCGACTCACCGTTCACCTCGGTGATGGTGAGGCTGTCACGGTTCGGGTCGGTGTCAGCGTCTTCGTCGTTTGCCAGCAGGTTGGCATTGGTGGCGCCGGTATTACCAACGGCCACGGTCAGGGTTGTGTGTTCAGCCGTGCGGCCTGTGTCGGCGTTCGCCACCGGCGCATCGTTGGTGCCGGTCACGGTCACGGTCAGGGTGGCGGTGTCCGTGCCGCCTTTGCCATCGGAAGCCGTGTACTGCACCGAGGTGGTGCGGGTCTTGCCCTCGGCCAGGTCGTTAAAGTCGCCGCGCGGGTCGAAGGTGTAAGAGCCATTGGCGCTGATGGTGAAGCTGCCGCCCTCATCGCCAAAGGTCGCGACCCCCGCCTTCACGTCCTGGCGCTGACGGGTGCCGTCGTCCGGGTCTGCGTCGGTATAGCCGATAACCCCGGTGATGGTGAGCATGTCGCCGGTGTCAGGGTCGGTGTCATTGAGCAGCAGGTCGGCGCCATCGGTCGCGGTGGTGAGGGTGCTGGTCTCGCCGGTGTCAGGGTCGATCTTGATGACGTCTTCCATGGCCGGGGCGCCGTCGGCCACGGTCAGCCGATTGCCTTCAGTGGCGGCGCCGACATCGTCCTTCGCCATCGGCGCATCGTTGGCGCCGGTCACGGTCACGGTCAGGGTGGTGAAAGCGGAGGTGCCGCCGTTGTTATCGGAAGCGGTGTACTGCACCGAGGTGGTGCGGACCGCACCCACCGCCAGGTCTTCAAAGTCGCTGTCGGGATCAAAAGTCCAGTCGCCATCGGCATTGAGGGTGAATTTACCGCCGTGGCTGCCATAAGTCTCGGCCCCCGCCGCCACGTCCTGCCGCGTCGTATGCGCGCCGTCCTCATCCACTGCGTCGGTGTAGCCCCTAACCCCGCTGATGGTGAAGGTGATGTCACCGTCCGGGTCGGTGTCGTTGAGCAGCAGGTCGCGGTTAACGGTCATGGTGCTGCTGTCGGCATTGGTGATTTCGGTGCCCTTGTCACCATCGTCCACCGTCAGCACCGTGTCTTCATCGGCGGCGCCGACATCGGCCACCGCCATCGGCGCAGCGTTCGCACCGGTCACGGTCACGGTGAGGGTGGCGACGTCAGTCAGGCTGTCATCGGCGGTGCCATCGGCAACGGTGTACTGCACCGAGGTGTCGCGGGTTTCGCCCTTGGCGAGGCCGTCAAAGTCGGTGCCCGGATTGAAGGTCCAGGAGCCATCGGCACGGATGGTGAAGGTACCGGCGGCCCTGCCCTTGTCGTCGGTGACCGATGTGGCAACGCCGACACTGCCCGTGTCACCGTTCACCGCGCTGATGCTGAGGGTGTCGCCTTCAGCGTCCCTGTCATTGAGCAGCAGGTCGGCGTTGAAGGGGGGAACGCCGATGCCTTCGGCGCCATCGGCCACGGTCCGCTCCACGCCCTTAACCGCCCTGCCGGTATCGTCAACCGCCATCGGCGCATCGTTGATGCCGGTCACGGTCAGGGTCAGGGTGGCGGTGTGCGTGTCCGTGCCATCGGAGAGGGTGTACTGCACCGAGGTGTCGCGGGTCACACCCGCCGCCAGATCGTCAAAGTCCCCGTCTGGGTCGAATTCCCAGGAGCCATCGGCGTTGATGGTGAACACGCCGCCATCGGTGACATCTACGGCGTTGCCGACACTGCCCGTGTCACCGTTCACCCCGGTGATGGTGAGGCTGTCACCGTCAGGGTCGCTGTCGTTGAGCAGCAGGTCGGCGTTGACTCTTTGTGCCCCGCCACCCGGCCCGGGGGTGGTGCCGGTAGCGCCATCGGCCACGGTCAGCGCCTTGTCGTCAGTGGTGACCGTGAAGGCGCCCGCATCGGCCACCGCCACCGGCGCAGTGTTGGCGGCGGTCACGGTCACGGTGAGGGTGGCGATGTGCGTGGTCGTGCCATCGGAAACGGTGTAAGCCGCCGAGGTGGTGCGGGTGGCTTTGCCTTCCAGGTCGTTAAAGTCGACGCCCGGCTCGAAGCTCCAGGCGCCATTGGCGTGGATGGTGAAGTCGCCGCCCCGGCTGCCATCGATGACTTTGCCGACATTGGCCTCGACCTGGCTGTTCTCGTCGTCGCCCACGGCGGTGATGGTGAGGGGGTCGCCTTCAGCGTCCCTGTCATTGAGCAGCAGGTCGGCATTGCCGGTGATGGTACTGGTGACGCCTTTGTCATCGGTCATGATGATGGTGGTGGCGGTGGCGCCATCGGCCACGGTCCGCACCACGCCCTTAACCGCCCTGCCGACATCGTCAACCGCCACCGGCGCATCGTTGATGCCGGTCACGGTCACGGTCAGGGTGGCGGTGTCCGTGTCCGTGCCATCGGACATCGTGTAATCCACCTGGGTGGTGCGGATCTCGCCGGCCTTGAGGTCGTCAAAGTCGGTGCCCGGATTGAATTCCCAGGAACCATCGGCGCGGATGGTGAAGCTGCCGCCGGCCTCGCCATTTTCGTCGGTGCCCGCCGTGGCAATGCCGACACTGGCCGCCTCGCCGTTCACCTTGGTGATGGTGCGGGTGGCGCCGGTGTCAGCGTCGGTGTCATTGAGCAGCAGGTCGGCGCCATCGGTCGCGGTGCTGGTCGTGCCGGTAGCGTCATCGGCCACGGTTATGGCGGCGTTTTCAGTGGTGGCGCCGACATCGGCCACCGCCTCCGGCGCATCGTTGGTTCCGGTCACGGTCACGGTCAGGGTGGCGGTATCTGTGAGGCTGTCATCGGAGACGGTGTACTGCACCGAGGTGATCTCGGTCGCGCCCGCCGCAAGATAGTCAAAGTCGTCGCCCGGATCGAAGCTCCAGGCACCATCTTTTTCGATGGTGAAGGTGCCGCCGTTACTGCCAAGGGTCTCGACCGGGGTCCCGGTCACTGCCTGTTCCGCCCGGGGCTGGTAAGTGTCGGGCGCGTCATCGACCTCGACCCGGGTGTAGCCTTTAACCGCGCTGATGCTGAGGTCATCATTGTCAGGGTCGGTGTCGTTGTCCAGCAGGTTGGCATTACTGGCGTTCAGCGGCTTGTTTTCATTGGTGGTGTCGGTATCGTCCACCGCCACCGGCGCATTATTGTCGCGGCTCACGGTCACGGTCACGGTGGCCGTGTCCATCTCGCCGTTACCATCGGAAGCCGTGTACTCCACCGAGGTGGTGCGGGAGGGGTCGTCGTCGTCCAGGTCGTCAAAGTCGCCGCCGGGGTCGAAACTCCAGGAGCCATCGGCCTCAATGGTGAACACGCCGCCGTTGCTGCCAAGGGTCTCGACCGGGGTCCCGGTCACTGCCTGTTCCGCCCGGGGCTGGTAAGTGTCGGGCGCGTCATCGACCTCGACCCGGGTGTAGCCTTTAACCGCCGTGATGGTGAGGCTGTCGTCGCCGTCAATATCGACATCGTTGTCCAGCAGGTTGGCATTGGCGGCCACCGTGAGCTCCCTGCCGACCAGGGTGTTGCCGCTATCGTCGTTCGCCGTCAAACCATCATTGACGCCATTAATGGTGATGGTCACGGTGATGGTGGTGGCGCCATCGGCATTGGTCACTGTAAAGGTGTCGGTGGGCGATTTCCCGGCGCCAATACCCTGAATCTTCGGGTCGCTGTTAAGCGCCTTCCAGGTCCAGTCGCCGCCGGTTTCAACCTCGAACCTGCCATAGGCGCCGGTCAGCGACTCCGCCATAAACTTGTCCTCACCGTCATCGCCACCGGTGGCGGTGAGGGTGCCGCTTGCCAGCAGATTGCCATCGGCGTCCGGCGCTGTGTCTTCGGTGACGCTGCCGGTGGTATCCCCGCCGAAGGTCGGCATATCGTCCTCACCGGTCACGGTCACGGTCAGGGTGGCGGTGTCCGTGAGGCCGGTGCCGTCGTTGCGATCAGAGACGGTGTAGGTCACCGAGGTGGTGGCGGTGTCGCCGTCTTCCAGACCGTCAAAGTCGTTGCCCGGGTCGAAGTCCCAGGAACCATCTTTCTGGATGGTGAAGCTGCCGCCGTTACTGCCATTTATGGCGGTGCCGACATTGGCCGCGTCCTGGTTTTTCGCGTCCGGGCCCACCCCGGTGATGCTGAGGGTGTCACCATCGTCAACGGCGTCGTCGTTCTGCAACAGGCCAGTGGCGCTATCCGCCACGGTCAGCCTCGCGTGTTCAGTGGTGGTGGCGGTGTCATCCACCGCCACCGGCGCATCGTCGATGCCGGTCACGGTCAGGGTCAGGGTGGCGGTGTCGGTGAAACTGCCATCGGAGGTTGTGTACTCCACCGTGGTTTCGCGGGTCACGCCCGCGTCCAGATTGTCAAAGTCTTTACCCGGGTTGAAGGTCCAGGAACCATCGGCGTTGATGGTGAACTCACCGCCGGTGCTGCCAAAGGTCTTGCCCCCCACCGCCGCGTCCTGGCGCTGGCGCGTGCCGTCGTCCGGGTCTGCGTCGGTGTAGCCTTTAACCCCGGTGATGGTGAGGCTGTCACCGTCAGGGTCGCTGTCGTTCAGCAGCAGGTCGGCGGCGGCAACGGTGCCGGTGGTGGCCAGGGTGCTGGTCTCGCCGGTGTCCGGGTCGGTCACGATGATGGCGATGGTGCCGCTGGTGGCGCTGTCCGCCACGGTCAGCACCTTGTTGTCAGCGGTGACAGTGAATTCGGCGGCATCGTCCACCGCCACCGGCGCATCATTGATGCCGGTCACGGTCACGGTCAGGGTGGCGATGTCCGTCTTGCTGCCATCGTCGGCGGTATAGGTCACCGAGGTGGTGCGGGTCTGGCCCTTGCCCAGATCGTTAAAGTCGTCGCCGGGGTCGAAGGTCCAGGCGCCATCGGCGCTGATGGTGAACTGACCGCCATCGCTGCCGTGGGTCACGGCCCCCGCCGCCACTTCCTGCGACTGACCCTGGTCGTCGAGGCCGCTAACCCTGGTGATGGTGAGGGTGTCGCCTTCAGGGTCGGTGTCGTTGAGCAGCAGGTCGGAGTTAGGAGTAGCGCTGTCGCCATCGCCATCGGCCACGGTCAGCACCCTGTTGTCAGCGGTGACCGTGAATTCGCCCGCATCGTTCACCGCATCCGGCGCATCGTTGATGCCGGTCACGGTCACGGTCAGGGTGGCGGTGTCCGTCTTGCTGTCATCGGCGGTGCCATCGGCAACGGTGTACTGCACCGAGGTGGTGCGGGTCTCGCCCTTGCCCAGATCGTTAAAGTCGTCGTCCGGGTCGAAGGTGTAAGAGCCATCGGCGCGGATGGTGAACACGCCGCCCTTGCTGCCAAAGGTCTCGGCCCCCGCCTTCACGTCCTGCCGCGTGCCGTCCTGCGCGGCGGTGTAGCCTTTAACCGCCGTGATGGTGAGGGTGTCGCCTTCAGGGTCGGTGTCGTTCTGCAACAGGCCGGGGCCGGCGGCCAGGGTCAGCGCCGTGTCTTCATCGGTGGTGCCGGCATCGTCCACCGCCATCGGCGCATCGTTCACACCCTTAATGGTGATGGTCACGGGGATGGTGGTGACACCATCGGCATTGGTCACCGTGAAGGTGTCGGTCAGCGTGGTCGTGGGGCTCAGGTCCTGAATAGCCGGCAGCTTGTTATCCACCGTATAAGTCCAGTCGCCGTCGGCATCAATCTTCAGTGAGCCGTAATGCGTGCCACTGTCACTGATGGTGTCCGGCTCAAACTCGTCCTCACCCTCATCGCCGCCGCTGGCCTTAACCTTGCCGGTCGTCACCAGATTGCCCGGCACCACGTCGGCGGTGCTCGTCACCGGCTTGCCATTGGCGTCCACCACGTCGGTATCTTCGATGACCGAGCCCGTCGCCGTCTCCACCGCCGGATCATCGTTGACGCCGGTCAGAACCGGCACATCGTCCTCACCGCGCACGGTCACGGTCAGGGTGGCGGTATCCGTGCCGCCGTTGCCATCGGAGACGGTGTACTCCACCGAGGTGGTGCGGACCTCGCCCTCGTGCAGTTTGTTAAAGTCGTCGTCAGGGTCGAATTCCCAGGCGCCATCGGCCTCAATGGTGAAGCTGCCGCCGTCGCTGCCATCCACGGCCTTGCCGACACTGGCCGTGTCACCGCCCACCTCGCTGATGGTGAGGGTGTCGCCGGTGTCAGGGTCGGTGTCTTTGACCAGCAGGCCGGCGTTGGCGTCGGTGATGGTGAGGCTGCCGGTGTCGCCGGTGTCAGGGTCGGTCACCACGATGAAGGTTGTGTCGGCGCCAGCGTCGTCTTTGGCCACCTTCAGTTCGGTGTTTTCAGCGGTGACGCCGCTATCGTTCACCGCATCCGGCGCATCGTTGACGCCGGTCACGGTCACGGTCAGGGTGGCGGTGTCGGTGAGGCCGGTGCCGTCGTTGCGATCGGAGACGGTGTAGACCACCGAGGTGGTGCGGGTCTTGCCATCGGCCAGATTGTCAAAGTCTTTACCGGGGTCGAAGGTGTAAGAACCATCGGCCTTGATGGTGAACTCACCGCCGTTGCTGCCATCTATGGCCTTGCCGACACTGGCCGCCTGCTGGCTGTTCTTGTCAACGCCCACGGCGCTGATGGTGAGGCTGTCGCCTTCAGCGTCTTTGTCGTTGGCCAGCAGGCTGGCGGCCAGGGTCAGTTCCGTGTTTTCCTTCGTGTCACCGGCATCGTCCAGCGCCTCCGGCGCATCGTTCTTGCCAATGATGGTGATGGTCACGGGGATGGTGGTGACACCGTCGGCACTGGTCACTGTAAAGGTGTCGGTCAGCGTTTCCCCTTTGCCAAGATCATCTATCGCCGGCAGGCTGTTAGCCGCCGTATAAGTCCAGGCACCGCCGGTTTCAATCGTCAGTGAGCCATAATGAGTGCCAGTGTCACTGATGGTCTCCGCCTCAAAGCCGGCCTCGCCCTTATCGCCGCCGGTGCTGGTAATGCTGCCGGTCTCCACCAGATCGCCATTGGCGTCCACCGCCGTGTCTTCGGTGACGCTGCCGGTCGCCGTCTCCACCTCCGGGTCGTCGTTGACACCGGCCAGCACCGGCAAATCGTCAGCGCCCCTGATGGTGATGGTCAGGCTGGTGATGAACTCGGTCTCGATCTCATCGCCAATGGTGATGGTGGTGGTGCTCACAGCGTCGGCGCTGGTCACCATGAAGGTGTCGGTCAGCGTTTCCCCGTCCTTCAGGTCCTGAATCTCCGGGTCGCTGTTAGCCACCTTGTAAGTCCAGGTGCCGTCGGCATCGACCTCCAGATCGCCATAAGTGCCGGTCTTCGTCTGCGCCGTAAACTGCTGCGTATCCCCGGCATCGCCATCGGTGACGGTTATCGTGCCGGACGCCACCAGATTGCCGGCGGCGTCCGGCGCGACATCTTCGGTGACCGAGCCAGTGTTGGCGCCAATCACGGTCACGGTCAGGGTGGCCGCGTTCGTGCCCGCCACGCTGTCGCTATCCTCTACCGTGTAGGTCACCGTGGTGGTGCGGGTCTCGCCCGCGGCCAGGTCGTCAAAGTCGCTGTTTGGGTCGAATTCCCAGGCGCCATTTTTATTAAGGGTGAAGCTGCCGCCCCTGCTGCCATCCACGGCCCTGCCGACATTGGTCGCAGCACCGTTCACCCCGGTGATGGTGAGGGTGTCGCCGTCCGGGTCGGTGTCATTGAGCAGCAGGTCGGCGTTGCCGGTGATGGTGAGGGTGCCGGTGTCGCCGGTGCCGGGGTCGGTCACGATGATGTAGCTGGTGGTGGTGGCGGCGGCGTCATTGGCCACGGTCAGTACGGTGTTTTCATCGGTGGTGCCGGCATCGTCCACCGTAGCGGGCGCGCGGTTCTGCCTTACCGTCACGGTCAGGGTGGCGGGCTCGGAGGTGCCGCCGTTAGTATCCGCCACCGTGTACTGCACCGAGGTGGTGCGGACCGCGCCCTGGGCCAGGTTCTTAAAGTCGCCGTCCGGGTCGAATTCCCAGGAGCCATCGGCGCGGATGGTGAAGCTACCGCCATCGGCGGCATCTATGGCCTTGCCGACACTGCCCGTGTCACCGTTCACCGCGCTGATGCTGAGGGTGTCGCCTTCAGGGTCCCTGTCATTGAGCAGCAGGTCGGCATTGAAGCCGTCGGCGCCGATACCTTCAGCGCCATCGGCCACGGCCCGCACCTGGTTCGGGGTCGCCCTGCCGGTATCGTCAACCGCCACCGGCGCATCGTTGATGCCGGTCACGGTCACGGTCAGGGTGGCGGTGTCCGTCAGGCCGCCATCGAAGATGGTGTACTGCACCGAGGTGGTGCGGGTCGCGCCCGCGGCCAGCTCGTCAAAGTCGTCGCCGGGGTCGAAGGTCCAGGAACCATCGGCGCGGATGGTGAAGCTGCCGGCGGCCCTGCCCTCATCGTCGGTGACCGCTGTGGCAACGCCGACCCTGGCCGCGCCACCGTCCACCTCGGTGATGGTCGGGGCGCCTTCAGCGTCTTCGTCGTTGAGCAGCAGGTCGCGGTTGCCGGTGACGCTCATGGTGCCGCCTTTGCCATCGGAGACGGTGATGGCGGTGCCGGTGGCGCCATCGGCCACGGTCAGCACCGCGTCGTCAACGGTGACAGTGAAGGCGCCGAGGTCGTCCCCCGCCGTCGGCGCATCGTTCTCACCGGTCACGGTCACGGTGAGGGTGGCGGTGGCCGTGCCTCCTTTGTTGCCATCGGAGACGGTGTACTCCACCTGGGTGTCGCGGGTCTCGCCCGCGTCCAGATTGTCAAAGTCTTTACCGGGGTCGAAGCTCCAGGCGCCATTGGTGCTGAGGGTGAAGGTACCGCCGCTGCTGCCCAGGGTCGTGGTCGGGGTGCCGTCAACCACTGGCTGTTCCGCCCGGGCCTGGTAAGCGCCGTCCGTGTCCCGGCTGTAGCCGGTAACCGCGCTGATGGTGAGGGTGTCATTGTCATCGTCGGTGGCATCGTTCAGCAGGTCAGCATTGAGGCCCGTATCACCATCGGCCACGGTGATTTTCGCGTTTTCCGTGGTGGCGCCGGTATTGTCCATCACCACCGGCTCGGCGTTGAGGCCGGTCACGGTCACGGTCAGTCTGGCGGTCTCTCTGTATCTGTTATCGGTGACGGTGTAGTCCACCCAGGTGTCGCGGGTCTCGCCCGCCCCAAGGTCGTCAAATTTGCCGTCCGGGTCGAAGCTCCAGGCGCCATCGGCATTGATGGTAAAGCTGCCGCCAGCGCTGCCATCCGCCTCGATGGTGTTAGCGAGAATGTTGACAGGGTCCAGGACCCTGAGGACGCCGGCAACGTCGTCCCTGTCGTTTAACAGCAGGTCGGCGTTGACGGTCATGGTGCTGTTATCGGCGTTGGTGACGATGGTGCCGGTGGCGCCATCGGCCACGGTCAGTGTGGTGTCCTGATCGGTGGCGCCGAAGTCGTTGCCGACAACGGGCGGAGCGTTCGCTGATACGGTCAGGGTGAGGGTGGCGGTGGCGGCACCGCCTTCAGCATCGGAGACGGTGTACCGCACCGAGGTGTCGCGGGTCTCGCCCACGCGCAGGTTGTTAAAGTCGGCGTTCGGGAAAAAGCTCCAGCCGCCATTGGCGTAGATGGTGAAGCTGCCGCCATTGCTGCCGGCTGCGGCGACGGCGACATTGTCCACATCACCGTTTACCCCGGTGATAGTAAAGCTGTCGCTGTCGCTGTCAATGTCGCCGTCGTTGAGCAGCAGGTCGGCGTTGACGGTCATGGTGCTGCCGTCGGCTCTGGTGATGACGGTGCCGGTGGCGTCATTGGCCACGATCAGCGTGGTGGGGTAAAGAACGAAGGCGCCTCTGTCGTCCACCGGCGCCGGATCAGTGTTCTCACCGGTCACGGTCACGGTCAGGGTGGCGGTGTTCGTGCGAGCGCCATCGGAGACGGTGTACTGCACCGAGGTGGTGCGGGTCTGGCCGACGACCATTTCGTCAAAGTCGCCGTCCGGGTCGAAGGTGTAAGAACCATCGGCCTCAATGGTGAACACGCCGCCCTTGCTGCCGCGGGTCTCGGCCCCAACCGCCACGTCCTGGCGCTGGCGCGTGCCGTCGTCCGCCGCGTCGGTGTAGCCTTTAACCGCCGTGATGGTGAGGGGGTCAACGTCAGCGTCGTTGTCGTTGAGCAGCAGGTCGGCGTTGCCGGTGATGGTACGGGTGGCGGTGCTGGTGTCGCCGGTGCCGGGGTCGGTCACGATTTCGGTAATGCTGGTGGTGGTGGCGGTATCACCATCTTTCACGGTCAGCACCGTGTCTTCATCAATGACGCCGGCATCGGCAACCGCCACGGGCGCCCGGTTCGGCGTTACGGTCACGGTCAGGGTGGCGGTATCCGTGCCGCCGTTAGCATCGGAGACGGTGTACCGCACCGAGGTGTCGCGGGTGTCGCCGTCTTTCAGCTTGCCAAAGTCGCCGTCCGGGTCGAATTCCCAGGAGCCATCGGCGTTGATGGTGAATTTGCCGCCACCGGCGACATCCACGGCCTTGCCGACACTGTCCGCAGCGCCGTTCACCGCGCTGATGGTCAGGGTGTCGCCGTCAACGTCTGTGTCATTGAGCAGCAGGCCGGCGTTGGTTCTTTGTGCCCCACCACCCGGCCCGGTTTGTACCCCGCCACCGGTACCCGTGTCACCGGCGGTCACCGTGCGATCTTTGGCGTCAGACGTGGTGCCGGTATCGTCAACCGCATCCGGCGCATCGTTGGCACCGGTCACGGTGACGGTGAGGGTGGCCGCGCCGGCCAGGCGGCTTACGTCGTTTAAGGGTCTATCGGAGGCCTCGTAGACCACCGAGGTGGTGCGGGTCTCGCCGTCTTTCAGGTCGTGAAAGTCATTGCCGGGGTCGAAATCCCAGGAGCCATCGGCACGGATGGTGAACACGCCGCCGTTTTTGCCGTAGGTATCGATCTCCGAGCCGACAGGCACCGGCAGGTTCCGCGGCGTCGTATGCCCGCCGTCCTCACCCACCGCGTCGGTATAGCCGATAACCCTGGTGATTCTGAGGCTGTCGCCGGTGTCGTTGAGCAGCAGGTCGGCGTTTTGTGCCCCGCCACCCGGCCCGGTGCTGCCCTTGTCGCCATCCGCCACGGGCAGATTCGTGTTTTCAGAGGTGCTGCCAAAGTCATCGCCCGCCACCGGCGCCTGGCGCCCGGTGACGATGACGGTCAGGGTCGCCGTAGAGACGCCGCCGTGAACATCCGTCAGCCGGTATGCCACCGAGGTGGGGCTGGTCTCGCCGACCTTGAGGTTGTCAAAGTCGCCGTCCGGGTCGAATTCCCAGGCGCCATCGTCGCCGATGGTGAAGCTGCCGCCGTTGCTGCCATCCACGGGGCTGTCGAGGCCGGCCCGGGTGATGGTGTTGAGGGTGCGGCCAACTGCGGTGATGCTGATCCTGTCACCGTCCGTGTCCCTGTCATTTTGCAGCAGGCCGACATTGATGCTGGTGGTGGCGGTGCTGTCACCGTCGATGACGCGGGCGCCGTCGGCGTCGGCGGCCACCGTCAGCACAGCGCCTTTATGGGTTCTGCCGCTATCGTCGGTCGCATCCGGCGCGGCGTTGGTGGTGCGCCCCACCACCGTCACGGTCAGGGTGGCCGTGTCCGTGCCGCCGTTGGCATCCGCCGCCGTGTAATCCACCGAGGTGGTGCGGGTGGCGCCTGCGGCCAGGTCGTCAAAGTCGCCGTCAGGGTCGAAGCTCCAGGCGCCGTTGGCGCTGAGGGTGAACCTGCCGCCGGCGCTGCCATAAGTCCCGGCCCCCGCCCTCACGTCCTGGCGCGTGCCGTCCCGGGCGGCGGTGTAGCCTTTAACCGTGCTGACCGTGAGGATGTCACTATTATCAGGGTCGGCGTCGTTGCGCAGCAGGTCGGCGTTGAGTCCGCCGCGCAGGCCGGTCGCATCATTGGCCACCGTCAGCACCCGGTTACGCAGGGTCGTGCCCTGGTCGTCCTGCGCCACCGGCGCCTCGTTGACGCCGTTCACGGTCACCGTCAGGGTCGTCGCCGTGCTGGTGAGGGCGCCATCGGTGGTGGTGTAGACCACCGAGGTGGTGCGGCTGTCGCCCGCGGACATACCCTTGAAGTCGTCGCCCTGCTCGAAGCTCCAGGAACCATCGGCACGGATGGTGAAGCTGCCGCCGTTGCTGCCGGCTACGGCTTTGCCCAGATTGCCCGCAGCGCCGCTCACCGTCGCGATGCTGAGGGGGTCACCCTCCGGGTCACTGTCGTTGAGCAGCAGGTCGCGGTTATTGATGACGCCATTGACGGTGGCGCCTGTGTCGCCGTCGATCACGGTCAGGGTTGTGCCTTCCGCGATGGCGCCGACATCCGCGTTGGCGGTGGGGGCGAGGTTGCGTTTCACCACCGTCACGGTGAGGGTGGCGGTATCGGTGATGCCGCGTTCGGACACGGTGTATTGCACTGTGGTGGTGCGGGTGGCGCCTTCGGCGAGGTTGTCAAAGTCGCCGTCGGGGTCAAAGCTCCAGGCGCCGTTGGCCTGGATGGTGAAGCTGCCGCCGTTGCTGCCGTCGGTGGCCTTGCCGATATTGGCCCCGAGACCGGCGACGGCGCTGATGCTGATGGCGTCACCCTCCGGGTCGATGTCGTTGAGCAGCAGGTCGGCGTTGATGGTCATGGTGCTGTTGTCGGTGTTGGTGAAGACAACGCCGGTGGCGCCATTGGCCACGGTGCGGATGACGCCGGAATTGGCGCGGCCAAAGTCGTCGCCCGCCTGCGGCCCATCGTTGGTGCCGATGACCCGCACCTCCAGGGTCGCCGTGTCCGTGCCGCCTTCACCATCCGCCACCGTGTAGGTCACCGAGGTGAAGACGATGTCGTTGTTTTTCAGAGCGTCAAAGTCGCCGTCGTGGTTGAAACTCCAGGCGCCATTGGCGGCAATGGTGAACTCGCCGCCTTTGGTGCCGTCCACGGCGGCGCCGACACCCGCCGCGGCGCCGTTAACCGCCGAGATGGTGAGGCGGTCGCCGTCTCTGGCGTCGTCCATGTCGTTGTTCAGCAGGTCGCGGTTGTAGATGGTTTCGACGCTGCCTCTTTGTTCTGTTATGCCTATGGCGTTATCGGCCACCATCAGCACGCCGTTCGCATCGTAGGTGACTCCCCTGTCAGCGCGGTCATCGAGGCGGCCCAGATCAATGCGGCCAATATCGTCGTTCGCCGTGGGCTGATAGTTCGCCGCCACGGTCACGGTCAGGGTCACGGTGTCGGATGCGCCGTAACTATCGGTCACCCGGTAGGCCACCGAGGTGGTGCGGGTGGCGTCGGTGGCCAGGTCGTCAAAGTCGTCCTCCGGGTCGAAGGTCCAGGAACCATCGGCATTGATGGTGAAGCTGCCGCCGTTGCTGCCATCTATGGGGTTGCCGACACCGGCCCCGGTGACGGTGAGTGTGCTGTCGCCCACCGCCGTGATGGTGAGGATTTCGGTGAAGGTGGCGGTGGTGTCGGCGTCCGCATCGTTGACCAGCAGGCCGGCATTGGCTCTCTGCGTTTCACCACTAACCCGGATGCCCCTGTCGGCGGCACCCACATTCAGGGTGTCGTCCCTGTGGACTGTGCCGATATCGGCGGTCGCATCCGGCACGGCGTTGGCGGCGCGCACCGTCACCGTCAGGGTCGCCGTGTCGGTGGCGCCCCGGCCATCGGTCACCGTGTAGGTCACCTGGGTGGTGCGGGTGGCGCTGCCGCCCAGGTCGTCAAAGTCGCCGTCCGGGTCAAAACTCCAGGCGCCATTGGTCTGAATGGTGAAGCGGCCACCGTTGCTGCCGTCTATGGCGATGCCGACATTGGCGGCGGCGCGGTTGTTACTGGCGCTGCCCACCGTGCTGATGCTGAGGGTGTCAGCCGTGTCCGGGTCCTCGTCGTTGAACAGCAGGCCGGCATTGACGATGCCGGTGGCGGCGCCGTCGGCACTGTCGCGGAGGATGAGGCCGTCGTCATCCGCGGCCACCGTCAGCACCCTGCCGGCAATCGCCCTGCCGGTGTCGTCCCGCGCCGTCAGGGGGTCATTGGTGCCGGTCACGGTCACGCCCAGGGTGGCGGGGTTGCTTTCAAGGCTGCCATCGGAGGCGATGACATCCACCCAGGTGGTGCGGGTCTCGCCCATCGACAGGTCGCCAAAGTCGCCGTCCGGGTCGAAGGTGTAAGAGCCATCGGCGTTGATGGTGAACCTGCCGCCGTGGCTGCCGTAAGTCTCGGCCCCCGCCGCCACGTCCTGCCGCGTCGTATGCTCGCCGTCCTCATTCACCGCGGCGGTGTAGCCTTTAATGCGGGTGACGGTGAGGGTGTCGCCGTCAGGGTCCCTGTCGTTGCGCAGCAGGTCGGCGTTGTCTCTTTGTGTCCCGCCACCCGCCCGGGCCGTGCCGGTAGCGCCATCGGCCACGGTCAGCACTGTTTCTTCATCGGTGGTGCCGACGTCAAGGATGGCGGTGGGCGCGCTGTTCGGCGATACGGTCACCGTCAGGGTGGCGGTGCTGGTTGCGCCGCTGACATCGGCGACGGTGTACTCCACCGAGGTGGTGCGGGTTTCGTCGGCGGTCAGGTCATTAAAGTCGCCGTTGGGGTCGAAACTCCAGGCGCCATTGGCATTGAGGGTGAACACGCCGCCGTTTTTGCCAAAGGTTTCGGCCCCGGTTGCCACGTCCTGGCGCTGACGGGTTTTGTCGTTCGGGTCCACATCGGTGTAGCCCTTAACCGCGGTGATGGTGAGGGTGTCGTCGTCGTCAGCGTCTTCGTCGTTGAGCAGCAGGTCGGCGTTGATGGTCATGGTGGTGATGACGGTGCTGGTGTCGTTGGTGACGGGGTCGGTCACGATCTCGCTGCTGGTGACTTCTGTGCCACTGTCGCCATCGGCCACGGTCAGCCGGGTGTTGGCGGCGGTGGCGCCGCTATCGGCCATCGCCGTCGGCGCATCGTTGACGCCGGTCACGGTCACGGTCAGGGTGGCGGTGTCGCTGAGGCCGCCATCGGAAACGGTGTACACCACCGAGGTGGTGCGGGTCTTGCCGTCGGCCAGATCGTCAAACTGGTTGTTCGGGACGAAGTTCCAGGAGCCGTCGGCACGGATGCGGAAGAGGCCGCCGTTGCTGCCCCCGATGCCTGCGGCGGTGAGCGCCTTCTGGTTGGCCGCGTCCGCGCCGACATGGGTGATGCTGAGGGTGCTGCCGGTGTCAGGGTCACGGTCATTGTTCAGCAGGTCTGCGCCATCGGTCGCGGTGCCGGTGGTGCCAGTGGCGCCATCGGCCACGATTATGGCGGTGTCTTCAGTGGTGCGGCCATCATCGTCGGTCGCCACCGGCTGATTGTTGGGGAGGCTTATATAGACGGTCAGGCTCGCGGTGGCGGTGCCGCCCCTGCCATCGGAGACGGTGTACCAGGCCGTGGCGGTGCGGACCTCGCCGTAGCCCAGGCTGTCATAGGCGGTGTTCGTTTGAAATTGCCAGGTGCCATTGCGGAAGATTGCGAAGGTGCCGCCATTACCGTCGGGGACGACTCCGACTGTCCCGCCAAAGTCACGCTGATTGGCCTCGGTGGGACCGACCTGGGTGATGCTGAGGCTGTCACCGTTGGCATCGGTGGCGCCGACCAGCAGGCCGGCATTGCCGGTGAAGGTTCTGCTCCTGCCGTTGCCATCGGTCACGGTGAGGGTGGTGGCCTGGGTGTACCTCTCCACCGTCAGTGTATGACGGGGCGCCACCAGGCCCACCTGGTTTTCAACTATTGTCGGCGCTTCGTTGATGCCGCTGACCGTCACCGTCAGGGTGGCGGTATCCGTGGCTGTGCCATCGGAGACGGTGTAGGTCAGCGAGGTGGTGCGGGTCTCGCCCGGCCCAAGGTCGTCAAAGTTGCCGTCGGGGTCGAAGCTCCAGGAGCCCTGGCGATCAAGGATGAACCTGCCGCCGTGGCTGCCAAAGGTCTCGGCCCCCGGTGCCACGTCCTGGCGCGTCGTATGCGCGCCGTTGCCATCCACAGCGGCGGTGTAGCCTTTAACCGATGTGATGGTGAGGGTGTGGCCTTCGGCATCGGTGTCGTTGGCCAGCAGGTCGGCGTTGATTCTTTGTGCCCCGACGGTGGTGCCACTGTCACCATCGGCCACGGTCAGTCTGGTGTTTTCCGTGGTGGCGCCCAGGTCGTCAACCACCACCGGCGGAAAGTTCGCCGTGACGGTCACGGTGAGGGTGGCGAGGTCGGCGAGGTCGGAAGAAGCGCCATAAGTATCCGTCACCCGGTACTGCACCGAGGTGGTGCGGGAGGCGTCGATGGCAAGGCTGTCGAAGTCGCTGCCCGGGTCGAAGGTCCAGGAGCCATCGCCGTTAAGGGTGAAGGTGCCGCCGTTGCTGCCACGGGTCGGGGCGCCCGCCGCCACGTCCTGGCGGGTGCCGTCCGCCGCGGCGGTGTAGCCTTTAACCGAGGTGATGCCGAGGGCGTCGCCGTCCGGGTCTGTGTCGTTAAGCAGCAAATCCGCATTGGTCGTACCGCCATCGCCATCGGCCACGGTCAGCAGCCTGTATCTATGGGTCGCGCCCGCATCGCCGGTCGCCGTCGGGGCCTCGTTGGCGGCGCGCACCGTGACCGTCAGGGTGGCCCTGTCGGTGCCGCTGCCATCGGTGGTCGTATAGGTCACCGAGGTGGTGCGGGTGGCGTCGCCCTTGAGATTGTCAAAGTCGGTGCCGGGGTCGAAGGTGTAAGAACCATCGACCTCAATGGTGAAGCTGCCGCCGTCGGTGCCCGCCGTGGCAACGCCAATGCCGGCGGCGTCGCCGCCCACCCTGGTGACGGTGAGGGTGTCGGCGTCCGGGTCGATGTCGTTGACCAGCAGGTCGGCATTAAAGCCTGCAACTCCGGGGGCATCGTTGGCCACGGTCAGCACTGTGCCGGCCAGGGTGGCGCCGCTGTCAGCGACCGCCGTCGGCAGGTTGTTGATGCCGGTGACGGTGACGGTCAGGGTGGCGGTGCCGGTAGCGCCGCCATTAGCGCCATCGTCGGTGACGGTGTACTCCACCGAGGTGGTGCGGGTTTTGCCGGGGGCCAGATTGTCAAAGTCCGCGCCGGGGTTAAAGCTGTAAGAGCCATCGGCATAGAGGGTGAACTCACCGCCGGTGCTGCCCAGGGTCGGGGTCTGGGGGGAGGTGGTCGAGGGCGCGGCCGCGGTGCCGTCGGCGGTCACCGGCACTGCCTTTGTCTGCTCCCTGTAAGTGCCGTCCGCGTCGCGGGTGTAGCCTTTAACCGCGGTGACGGTGAGGGGGCCACGGTCAGGGTCGCTGTCGTTGAGCAGCAGGTCGGCATTTTGTGCCCCACCGCCCGGCCCGGTGCCACTGTCGCCATCGGCCACGGTCAGGGTCTTGTCCGCATCGACGGCGCCGGCGTCAGCGGCGGGTTCGGGGGCGCGGTTTGGCGTTACCGTCACGGTGAGGGTGGCGGTATCGGCGCCGCCGTTACCATCGGACAGGGTGTAGGTCACCGAGGTGGTGCGGTGCTGGCCTGCTTTCAGGTCGTTAAAGTCGCCGTCCGGGTCGAAGGTGTAAGAGCCATCCGCCGCAATGGTGAAGCTGCCGCCGTTGCTGCCGTCTATGGCGGCGCCGATATTGGCCACCTTCTGGTTTTTCGCGTCCGCGCCCACTTTGGTGATGGTGAGGTCGTCGGTAGTGTCCGGGTCCTTGTCGTTCAGCAGCAGGTCGGCGTTGACGCTGAGGGTGGTGGCGCTATCGACTTCAAAGGTGCCGGCGGTGTCAGCATCGGCCACCTTCAGCACCCTGTCGGCATGGGTGGCGCCCGTGTCGCCGGCCGCCACCGGCGCGTCGTTGGTGCCGGTGACCGTTACGGTGAGTTTGGCGGTGGTGGCGAGGCTGCCCTCGGCTGTGCCCTCGGCGACGGTGTAGGTCGCCGAGGTGGTGCGGGTCTCGCCGGCGGCCAGATCGCCAAACTGGTTGTTCGGGGTGAAGGCCCAGCCGCCGTTGGAGAAGATCTGGAAGCGGCCACCGTTGCTGCCGCTGATGATCTCGTTGATATTTTTCGAATCACCGTTCACGGCGGTCATGGTGAGGGTGTTGCCTTCCGGGTCTGCGTCGTTAAGCAGCAGGTCGGCGTTGACGGTGACACCATTGACGGTGCTGCCTTTGTCATCATTGCCCGCGGCTATGTCGGTGTTTTGATCGGTGGCGCCGAAATCGGCCCCCGCCACCGGTGCGTCGTTGAGGCCGGTGACGGTGACGGTCAGTTTGCCCACGCTCATTATGCCGTCATGCATCAGCCTGTAATTCACCCAGGTGTCGCGGGTCTCGCCGGCCTTGAGGTCGTCAAACTCGCCGCGCGTTTCAAAAGTCCAGCCGCCATTGTGCTGGACCGCGAAGCGGCCACCGTTGGTGCCCGGCACCGGGGACGAGAAAGGCAGATTCTGACCCTGAGGCACAGGGCTGGTGCTGCCAGCTTGAACAAGAAGAGTAATGCGGATGGTATCGTCACCGTCAGGGCTTTCGTCGTTGAGCAGCAGGCCGGCGTTATAGATGCCGGTACGGGTGCCGGTGATGAAAGTGGTGCCGGTGTCGCCGGTCACGGGCTCGTTGCGGGTGACGGTCCGGGTGGTGCCTTCGTTGTCATTGCCCACGATCAGTTGGTCTTCGTCTGCCCTGACTGTGCCGAAGTCGTCCACCGCAGCCGAGGGATCCTTGACGCCGGTCACGGTCACGGTGAGGGTGGCGGTGTCGGTGAGCCTGCCATCGGACAGGGTATAGGTCACCGAGGTTTCGCGGTACTCGCCGAACTTAAGGCCGACAAAGTCGCCGTCCGGGTCGAAGGTGTAAGAGCCATCGTCCGCAATGGTGAACACGCCGCCGTGGCTGCCGTAAGTCTCCATCCCGGCGGCCACGTCCTGCGCCGTGGTATGCGCGCCGTTTTTGTCCACCGCGTCGGTGTAGCCGCTAACCCCGGTGATGGTGAAGGTGGGGGCGTCGCCGTCCTTGTCTGTGTCGTTGTTCAGCAGGTCGGCATTGCCGGTAATGGTTCTGGTGCTGGTGTCGCCCTTATCGTCGGTCACGGTGATGATGGTGTCGCCGGCGGTAGCGCCGTCGGCCACGGTCAGCACCGTGTTTTCATCGGTGACGCCGACATCGTCCTGCGCATCCGGGGCCCGATTGGGGCGCATCAGGGTGACGGTCAGGGTGGCGGTGTCGGTGCCGCCGCTGCCATCGGAGACGGTGAAGGTCACTGTGGTTTCGGCGACGTCGGCGGAACCGGTCAGGTGGGCAAAGTCGCCGTTGGGGTCGAAGGTGTAAGAACCATCGGCGGCAATGATGAACCTGCCGCCTTTGCTGCCATAAGTCTCGAACCCCGTCTCTGTAATCACGCCCGGCTGCGACTGACGATTGCCGTCTTTATCCGCAGTGGCGGTGTAGCCGCTAACCCCGGTGATGGTGAAGGTGTTGCCGTCAGCGTCGGTGGCGTCGAGCAGCAGGTCCCTGTTTATGACTGCGCCGTCCCTGGTGGTGCCGGTAGCGCCATCTTTCACCGTCAGCGGGGCGTTGGTGACGGTGAAGCCCTTGCCGTCGGGCGCCTGCGGGTTGTCGTTGACGCCGGTGACGGTGACGGTCAGGGTGCTGCCGGCGGAGTTGGTGGCGAAGATGCTCTCGACGACCGCGATGATCACCTCGGTGGTGCGGGTCTCGCCGGGTTTCAGGTCGTCAAAGTCGCCGTCGGGGTCGAAGGTCCAGGCACCATTGGCCTTGACGACGAACACGCCGCCCTGGCTGCCATACACCTCGTTCCCCGCCGTCACGCCCTGCGACTGACGATTGCCGTCTTTATCCGCGTCGGTGTAGCCTTCAGTCCCGAAGATGAAGAAGGTGCCGCCTTCAGGGTCGCTGTCGTTGAGCAGCAGGTCGGCATTGCCGGTGATGCTCAGGGTGCCGCCTTTGCCATCGGGGATGGTGAGGGTGGTGGCGGCAGTGCCATCTTTCACGGTCAGCGGGGTGTCTTCATCGGTGGCGCCGACATCGGCCCGCGCCACCGGCGCATCGTTGGTGCCGGTGACGGTGACGGTCAGTTTGGCGGATTCGGGGTTGGTCAGGCCATGATCATCCACGACCGTGTAGGTCACCGAGGTGGAGCGGTTGCCGCCGGGTTTCAGGTCGTCAAAGTCGCCGTCGGGGTCGAATTCCCAGGAGCCATTGGCGTTGAGGGTGAACCTGCCGCCGTCGGCGGCATCTATCGCCTTGCCGACATTGGCCGCCTTGCCATTCACCTGGCGGATGCTGAGGGTGTCGCCATCGTCCGGGTCGTTGTCGTTAAGCAGCAGGTCGGAGTTGACGTTGATGTTGTCGCCGATGGCGCCATCTTTCACGTCCAGGGTCTGGTCCGACCTGATGAGGCCGTTATTGCCCACCGGCGTGTCCGGCGCATTGTTAATGCCGGTGACCCGCACCGTCAGGATGGAACTGTCGGACAGGCCGCCATCGGAGACGGTGACGATCACCGAGGTGAAGCGGGCCTTGCCCTGGGCCAGATTGTCGAAGTCGGTGCCCGGGTCGAAGCTCCAGCCGCCATTGGTGTGAATGGTGAAGGTGCCGCCGGTGTTGCCCAGGGTCGGGGTCCCCGCCGCCACCTGCGCCGGCTGGGCCTTGTAGGTGCCGTCCGTTTCCCTGGTGTAGCCGCCGACCCCGATGATGGTGAGGGGGGTGCCGTCCGGGTCACGGTCGTTAGGGCGACGGGTATCACTGAACAGCAGGTCGCGGTTGTAGACGGTGCGGACGCCCTGGTTGGTTTCTGCTACGCCTTTGGCACCATCGGCCACGTTCAGCACGCCGTTGGTGAAGGTGACGCCGTTGTCCGGGCGGTCCCTGAGGTCGCCAAGATCAATGCGACCCAGATCGTTGACCGCCACCGGCGCATTGTTGTGGGGGCTTATGATGACGGTCAGCTCGTGGTTGAAGGTGGCGCCGTCGTCATCGGAGACGGTGTACCAGGCCGTGGCGGTGCGGAACTGGCCGGGGGGCAGGCTGGCCAGGGCGGGGCCCGGGTCATAGCGCCAGGAACCATCGGCCCCGATCAGGAAGCGGTCGCCGGTATTACTGCCGGAGAAGGTTACGAAGCCCCTGCCGGGCAAACTGGCCAGTTCGGCCTCGGTTTTGCCTGCGGCGATGATGCGCAGGGTGGTGTCCGCGTCCGCATCGGTGGCACCGACCAGCAGGCCGGCATTGCCGGTGACGGCTCTGGACCTGCCGCTGCCATCGGTCACGATGAGTCTGGAGGCTTCAGCGTCGGCGGCCACATCCAGTCTCTGGTTGTGCCTCGCTACGCCCGTCTGCCCGTCAACCACCACCGGCGCGTCGTTGACGCCGGTGACGGTGACGGTCAGGGTGGCGGTATCCGTGTCTCTGCGGTCAGAGACGGTGTAAGTCACCGAGGTGGTGCGGGTCTCGTCCACGGGCAGATTGTCAAAGTCGGTGCCAGGGTCGAAGCTCCAGGCGCCGTTGGCCTGGAGGGTGAAGCTGCCGCCCCTGTTGCCATTTTCGTCGATGCCGTCTATGGCCTTGCCGATATTGGCCGCCGCACCGTTGACTGCGGTGATGGTGAGGGTGTGATTTTCACCATCGATGTCGTTGCGTAGCAGGTCCGCGTTGACTGTTTGTGCCCCACCACCCGACCCGGGGCCGTCGGCGGTAGTAGTAGTGCCTTTGGCGCCATCGGCCACGTTGATGGCGGCGTTTTCCGTGGTGGCGCCCAGGTCGTCAGTCGCCACCGGCGGCGCGTTGGCGGTGACGGTGACGGTCAGGGTGGCGGTGGCGGTGGCGCCGTAACTATCCACCAGGGTGTATTGCACCGAGGTGGTGCGGCTTTCGTCGAGGCGAAGGTCATCAAAGTCGGTGCCCGGGTCGAAACGCCAGGCGCCGTCGGCCTCAAGGGTGAACTCACCGCCGTGGCTGCCGTGGGTCACGGCCCCCGTCGCCACGTTCTGGCGCGGCTGGGTGCCGTCCCGGGCCGCGTCGGTGTAGCCTTTAACGGCGGTGATGGCGAGGGCGTCACCTTCCGGGTCTGTGTCGTTGAGCAGCAGGTCAGAGTTAGGGCTGGCGCTGTCGCCGTCGCCGTCGGCCACGGTCAATATCTGGTATCTATGGGTGCGACCCGTATCATCGATGCCCTGGGGCGCATCGTTGGCGAAGCGCACCGTGACCGTCAGGGTGGCGGTGGCGGCTGCGCCCCGGCGATCCGCCGTGGTGTAGGTCACCGAGGTGGTGCGGGCGGGGTCGTCGGCGTCGAGGTCGGCAAAGTCGCCGTCCGGGTCGAAGGTCCAGGCGCCATCGGCACTGATGGTGAAGCTGCCGCCCTTGTTGCCGTCGATGGTCTTGCCGACATTGCCCAGGCTGCCGGCGACTCTGGTGATGGTGAGGCTGTCGCCGTCAATGTCCGAGTCATTGAGCAGCAGGCCGGCGTTGACTGTTTGTGCCCCGCCGCCCTCCCGGGCGATGCCCGGCTCATCGGCGGCCACCGTCAGCACTGTGCCGACCAGCGTGGTGCCGATGTCGTCCAGCGCGGCGGGGCTGTCGTTGGCACCGGTCACGGTCACCGTGAGGGTGGCGGGCGGTGCCTCCAGGCGGCCGGGACCATCGGTGGCGGTGTAGGTGACCGAGGTGGTGCGGGTGACGCCCAGGGCCAGTTTGGTAAAGTCGCCGTCGGGGTCGAAACGCCAGGAGCCATCGGCGTTGAGGGTAAACCTGCCGCCGTTAGTGCCATCGACGGCGCCGCCGACACTGGCCGTGTCACCGTTCACCTTGCTGATGCTGAGGGGCACTCCTTCCGGGTCTTCGTCGTTGAGCAGCAGGTCCGCATTGACTCTTTGTGCCCCGCCACCCGACCCGGGGCTGCCGGAGGTGGTGCCGGTGGCGCCGTCGGCCACAATCAGCAGCCGGTCATTAGTGGCGCCGAGGTCATTGGTGGCGGTGGGGGCTTCGTTCACGCTTACCCTGACGGTGAGGGTGCCGATGTCGGTGCCGCCGGTGCTATCGGCGACGGTGTAGGTCACCGAGGTGTCGCGGGTCTGGCTGCCGGTGAGGTCGTCAAAGTCGCCGTCCGGGTCGAATTCCCAGGAACCGTCGGCATTGATGGTGAACTTGCCGCCACCGGCGCCATCTTCGTCGATGCCATCGACGGGTCTGCCGATATTGGCGGCAACGCCGGCAACGGCGCTGACGGTGAGGGCGTCGTTGTCATCGTCAACGTCCCTGTCGTTAAGCAGCACATCAGCATTGGTGGCGGCGCGGTCCCTGATGCCTCTGTCGCCATCGGCCACGGCGCGCACCCAGTCCGCACTGGCGAGGGCGGTATCGTTCACCGCCGTCGGCGCATCGTTGACGCCGGTCACGGTCATGGTGAGGGTGGCGGTGTCGCTGAGTGCGCCATCGGAGAGGGTGTACACCACGCTGGTGGTGCGGGTCTCGCCGGGGGCCAGATCGTCAAACTGGTTGTTCGGGTCGAAGGTGTAAGAGCCGTCGTCACGGATGAGGAAGAGGCCGCCGTCGCTGCCGGCAATGGCGGTGGTGGTGAGCGCCTGCTGGCTGGCCGCGGTGGCGCCGACATGGGTGATGGTGAGGGTGTTGCCGCTGTCAGGGTCTTTGTCGTTGAGCAGCAGGTCGGCGTTTTGTGCCCCGCCACCCGCCCGGATGGTGCCGGTGGCACCATCGGCCACGACTATGGCGGTGTCTTCAGTGGCGCTGCCGGCATCGTCCGCCCCCACCGGCGCCATGTTGGCGCGGCGAGCGGTGACGGTCAGGGTGGACTCTATGGTGCTGCCCTGGCCATCGGAGATGGTGAACTTCGCCGAGGTGGTGCGGCTATCGCCGGCCTGGGTAAAGCTGAAGGTGGGTCGGAAGTTCCAGGCGCCATCGGCATTGATGGTGAAGGTGCCGCCGGTTTTGCCGTCTTCGGCCATACCTAATACGGTATTGCCGACATTGGCCGCCTTGCCGTTCACTGCGATGATGGTGAGGGTGTCGCCGTCAAGGTCGTTGAAAGCGGAGCGCAGGCCGGCGTTGGTGATGGTGGTTACGGGGTTGCCTTTGTCATCGGTGACGGTGACGAAGGTGGCGGTATCCCCGGCAGCCACTACCAGTGTGGTTATTTTACTACCCGCCTCCGCGATGCCCCGCGGTTGGGCGACCTGTGTCAAGGGGTCGTTTTCGCCGCTGACGGTGACGGTGAGGGTGGCGGTACTGGTGTCGCCGTGAACATCCGCTACCGTGTACTGCACCGAGGTGGCGCGGGTTTTGCCGACGGCCAGATCGTCAAAGTCCCTGCCCGGGTCGAAGCTCCAGCCGCCATTGGCGGCAAGGGTGAAGCTGCCGCCGCTGCTGCCGAGGGTGACGACGCCCGCCTTTACGTCGTGGCGCTGGCGCGTGCCGTCGTCCGCCACAGCGGTGTAGCCTTTAATGCCGGTGATGCTGAGGGTGTCGCCGTCAGCGTCAAAGTCATTGAGCAGCAGGTCGGCGTTTGTGCTACTGCTGTCGCCTTTGGCGCCATCGGCCACGGTGATTTTCGCGTTTTCAGTGGTGGCGCCGACATCATCGGTCGGCACCGGTGGCTCGTTGGTGCCGGTGACGGTGACGGTCAGGGTGCCCGTGCTTGTTTTGCCGTCATGCAACAGCTCGTAATTCACCGAGGTGTCGCGGGTCTCGCCGGTTTTCAGGTCGTTAAAGTCGCCGTCCGGGTCAAAAAACCAGGTGCCATTGAAAACAACTACGAACTCGCCACCTGATGCGGGGTTCAACCTGCCCGAGCCTGAGCCGTCCGGCACGGGTCTACTGTTTAGCTCTTTTCCTTCATCATTCACTGTGAAAACCCTGGTAATGCGGAGGGCAGTGCCAGTGTCACCCGTTTCAGGGTCATAGTCGTTTTGCAGCAGGCCGGCGTTGACGATGCCGGTACGGGTGCCGGTGGTGTAAGTGGTGCTGGTGACGCCTTTGTCGTCGGTGGTGGTCACGGGCTCGTTGCGGGTGACGGTCTGGGTGCTGCCTTTTTTATCAAAGTTCACGAACAGATCACCCTCTTCCGTACCGACTGTGCCGAAGTCGGCCCCCGCCACCGGGGGACTGTTGAGGCCGGTTACGGTGATGGTGAGGGTGGTGGTATCCGACTCCCTGCCATCGAAGACGGTATAGGTGACCGAGGTTTCGCGGTTCTGGCCCGGGGCCAGGCTGTCAAAGTCGCCGTCCGGGTCGAAGGTGTAAGAGCCATTGGCGGCTATGGTGAACACGCCGCCGTGGCTGCCGTAAGTTTCGACCCCCGCCTTCACGTCCTGCGCCGTGGTATGCGCGCCGTCCTCATCCACCGCGTCGGTGAAGCCGCTAACCGCGCTGATTCTGAGGATGTCATTGTTCGCGTCTTTGTCGTTGTTCAGCAGGTCGGCGTTGCCGGTGATGGTGCCGGTGGTGATGACGGTGCTGGTGTCGCCCTTGTCATCGGTGACGATGCCGGTGGTGGTGATGGTGGTGCTGGTGGCGGTATCGCCATTGGCCACGGTCAGCACCGTGTCTTCAGGCGTAGTGCCGAGATCGGCCACCGCATCCGGCGCATCGTTGGCGCGTCTGATGGTGACAGTCAGGGTTTTGGTAAACGACCAGGTGCCATCGGTGACGGTGTAAAACGCCGATCTTTCGACCGAGACGTCGGGACTGGTCAGGGTTTCGGTAGTTTTGAGGCCGGCCTGGAAGCCCCAGGAGCCATCGGTTCTGAAGTACCAGCGGTCGCCGTCCCTGCCATTGAAGAGTATGAGTGAACTTCCACCCGGAGTGAAGGTGCTGGTGCCGAAGCCAGCCGAGGTGATGTGCAGGATGTCACCGTCAGTATCTTTGGCGCCGGTCAGCAGGTCGGCGTTGACTCTGGTATCGCCCCTGACCGTGCCTGCGACGTCATTGTCCACACGCAGTAGCACGCGGCCCACTGCCTCGCCCACCACGGTGGGGAGCCCTGTGGGGTTGTCGTTGAGGCCGGTGACCGTCACGGTCAGGGTGGCCTGATCGTCGCCGGCGTTGCCATCCCCTATGGTGTAGGTCACCGAGGTGTCGCGGGTCTTGCCGACGGCCAGTGCGTTAAAGTTGTTGTCCGGGTCGCCGTCGGGGTCGAAACTCCAGGCGCCATCGGCGCTGATGGTGAAGATGCCGCCATTGCTGCCCTTTACGGCCTTGCCGATATTGTCCCTGTGACCGTCCACCCGGAGGATGGTGAGGGTGTCACCTTCATTGTCCGAGTCGTTCAGCAGCACGTCGGCGTGGACGGTGACGCCATTGACGACGGTGCCTTTGGCACCATCGGCCACGGTTATGGCGGTGTTTTCCGTGGTGGCGCCGAAATCGTCACCCGCATCCGGGGGACTCTGGACGCCTCTGACGGAGACCCTCAGGACACCGTTCGCACCGTCGGCGCTGGTGGCGCCGTGGGCATCCGCTATCTGGTATGTAATCAGGGTGGTAATGAGCCGGCCCGTGACCAGGTCGTCAAAGGCGCCGTCCGGGTCGTAGCTCCAGGTGCCATCGGACCAGACGGTGTAGCTGCCGTGGTAGGGCCTGTGGCTGGAAGGGCCATACACCCGCAGGGTGACCGAGCCATCCTCCGGCACGGGCGCAGCCACGGGCACCAGGGTGTTGATATCATCATTACGATAATAAACCTGGGTGATGCGCAGGGCGTCACCTTCCGGGTCCGTGCCCTGGCTGAGAAGATTCCTGTCGGTGGAGCGCGCCAGGGGCACGTTGTCACCGGTGAACCATTCCCTGTCAGCCGTGCTCGGCGGACTGTTGACGCCGGTGACGGTGACCGTGAGGGTGGCGGTATTCGAATGACCGAAGCTGCCATCGCCGGAGGTGTAAGTCACCGAGGTGGTGCGGCTCTGGCCGGGGGCCAGGCTGTCAAAGGCGCTGCCGGGGTTGAAGGTGTAAGAGCCATCGGCCGAGATGATGAAGGTGCCGCCGTTGCTGCCGGCGACGGCCTTGGCGATATTGGCCCTGGCGCCGTCCACGGTGCTGATTCTGACGCGGTCGCCTTCCGCGTCCTTATCGTTGCGCGTCAGGCCCGCGTTGACGGTCATGGTACTGCCGTCGTCGTTGGTGACGGTGGTGCCGGTGGCGTGGGCGGGCACGTACAGCGAGGTGGTTTCAGGGGTGGTGCCGGCATCGTTGAGCGCCACCGGCTGAGTGTTGGCGGTCTGTACACCCATCCAAATGGTCGCCATGTTACTGGTGGCGCCGCCGGCATCGGTTATCCAGTACCCCGTCCGCACGCTGATGGTGTCGGGGTCGCCATCAAAGTCCGTGCCCGGGTCAAAACTCCAGGCGCCATTGGAATGAATGGTGAAGCTGCCACCGCTACTGCCCCGCACCGTCACCGAGCCGCCCTCCGGCACCGTTACGGTGGTCGGCGGCGCATTACTACGTGCCATATATTGAAGAACCTGCGAGACGCGGAAGGTGTCGCCTTCAACGTCCCTGTCGTTGACCAGCAGACCCGCGTTCCTTGTGTGGTCTCCAATCACTGTGCCCTTGTCGTCAGCGGCCACGGTCAGGATCTGGTCTGAAGGCCACAGACCCCTGTCGGTGACGGCCACCGGCGCAGTGTTGACGCCGGTGATGGTGAGGGTGAGGGTGGCGGTATCGGCGCCGCCTTTGGCATCCCCTATGGTGTAGGTTACCGAGGTGGTCACGGTCACACCGGCGGCCAGATCGAGAAAGCTGCTGCCGGGGTCGAAGCTGTAAGAGCCATCGGCGGCGATGGTGAAGCTGCCGCCGTTAGTGCCGGCGGTGGCCTTGCCGACATTGTCCGCGTCATCATTGACCCTGGTGATGGTGAGGGTGTCGGTGCCGTCCGGGTCGCTGTCGTTGATCAACAGGTCGGCGTTGATGGTTCTTTGTGCCCCACCACCCGGCCCGGGGGTGCTGCTGTCGCCGATGCTGCCATCGGCCACGGTCAGCACCGCGTTTTCATTCGTGCCGGCGATATCATCGACCGCTGTGGGCGCATCGTTGAGGCCGGTGACGGTGACGGTGAGGGTGGCATAGTCACTGATGCCGCTGCGGGTATCCGTGACCCGGTATTCGATGCTGGTGGCGAGGCTTGTGCCGGCGGCCAGATTGTTAAAGTCGGCGCCCGGGTCGAAGCGCCAGGCGCCATCGGCGTTGATGGTGAAGGTGCCGCCTTTGCTGCCCTGGGTCACGACGCCGGGCGCTACGTCCTGGCGGCCACGCTTGCCGTCCTGGTCCGCCGCGCCGTAGCCTTTAACCGCGGTGATGGTAAAGGCTTCCGCTTCCGGGTCATTGTCGTTGTTCAGCACACCGGCGGCGGCGGCCACGGTCAGCACCGTGTTTTCCCCGGTGGCGCCGGTATCGTCCACCACCGTCGGCGCATCGTTGGTTTCGGTGACGGTTATGGTGAGGGTGGCGGTGTCCGTGTCCCGGCCATCGGTGACGGTATAAGTCACCGAGGTGGTGCGGGTTTTGCCGGCGGCCAGGTCTTCAAAGTCGTCGTCCGGGTCGAAGGTCCAGGAGCCATCGGTGGCAATGGTGAAGCTGCCGCCGTGGCTACCATCGACGGCGCTGCCGACACCGGCGGCCTTACCGCCCACGGCGCTGATGGTGAGGGGGTCGCCGTTGGCGTCCGCATCGTTGAGCAGCAGGTCGGCATTAATGGTGAAGCTGACGTCGTTATTGCGTACTGCCGTGCCTTTGGCGCCATCGGCCACGGTCAGGGGCAGGTCTTCACCCGTGCTGCCGAAATCGGCGGCCGCCACCGGGGCCTCGTTGGCGCGGGTGACGGTGACGCTGAGGGTGATCGAGGTGACGGCGCCTCTGGTGTTATCCGGGTCCCCCATCTGGATGATCACCGAGCTGGTGCCCGGGTTGGTCACCGTGGTCAGGCCGTCAAAGTCGCCGTCCGGGTCAAAACTCCAGGCGCCATCGGAGTGGATGACGAAGATGCCGCCGGAGGCCGGTTCCACGGTGACAGAGCCACCCGCCGGTACTGCTTTGGCCCCGTTATCATAAACATAGAGGACACTGATGGCGTCGCCCTCGATGTCGGTGGCGCCGACCAGCAGGCCCACGTTATGCCTTTTCAGCGCCCCGTCGTCGGCATCGGTGCGGAGCACGCCGGGGTCGGCGGCGGCCACCGTCAGTTTCCGGTTGTTATCGGTGGTGGCCGGGTTGGTGGCCACTGCGGGGCCATCGTCGGCGCCGGTGACGGTGACGGTGAGGGTGCCGGCATCGGCGGCCTGGTTGACATCCTCGACGGTGTAGGCCACCGAGGTGGTGCGGGTTTCGCCGGCGCCCAGGTCGTCAAAGGCGGCGCCCGGGTCAAAACTCCAGGCGCCGTTGGCGGCTATGGTGAAGGTGCCGCCGTTGCTGCCCGCTGTGGCGACGCCCAGATTGTTGGCGGACTGGCTGTTCTCCGCCTTGCCGACGGCGATGATGGCGAGTGAGTCTGCCTCGGTCAGGCCGTCGTTCAGGGTGGGGTCGTCCGGGTCGAGGTCGTTGAGCAGCAGGTCGGCGTTGACGGTCATAGTGCTGCTGTCGGCGTTGGTGACGATGGTGCCGGTAGCGCCGTCGGCCACGGTGATTTTCGCGTTTTCAGTGGTGGCGCCGATGTCGTTCACCGCCGTCGGGGCATCATTTTCGCCGACGATGGTTATGGACAGGCTGGCCTGGGTGGACTCGGCGCCGCGGGCATCCGTTATCTTGTACGGAAACGCGGTCTGGTCGGTTTGTCCGGCACTGGCCAGGTAGGCGAAGTCGTCGCTGGGGCTGAAGCTCCAGGAACCATCGGACTGCACGGTGAGGCGGCCGCCTTTGCCGCCGGTCACGGTGACCGAGCCATCCGCCGGGACGGACTTGAAAGCGCCGCTGACAGCATCATAGACAGCGGAGACCCGCAGGGTATCACCTTCGAGGTCACGGTCGTTGGCCAGCAGACCGGCGGCGGCGGCCGTCGTCAGCCCCGAGGTTGAAGGCGCCCTGGCGGTATCCGCCACTGCCGTCGGCGCATCGTTGGTCTCTGTGACCGTGACCGTGAGGGTGGCGGTGGCACTCTCGTTGCCATCGAATATGGTGTAGGTGACCGAGGTGGTGCGAGAGCCGCCTGCGGGCAGGTCTTCAAAGTCGCCGTCCGCGTCAAAACTCCAGGCGCCATTGGCGGCTATGGTGAAGCTGCCGCCGTTGCTGCCGTCGGTGGCCTTGCCGATATTGGCCGCGGCGCCGCCGACGGCGCTGATGGTGAAGCTGTCGCCGTCCGGGTCACTGTCGTTGAGCAGCAGGTCCGCATTCACGGTCATGGTACTCGTGACGGTGCCGCTGTCGTCCGTGATACTGCGGATGGTGCCGGTGGCGCCATCGGCGACGGTGCGCACGCCGTTTTCAGTGGCGGTGCCGAAGTCGTTCACCGCCACCGGCTCTACGTTGGGGGGGGTGACGGTGAGGGTGAGGGTGGCCTGGGGGGAGATCCCGCCCGCCCTCAGAAAGTACCCCAGGGTGACGGTGGCGGTTTCGCCGGTGGCCAGGTCGTCAAAGTCGCCGTTCGGGTCAAAGCTCCAGGAGCCGTCGGCCTGGACGGTGAAGAGGCCGCCGGTGCCGCCGCCGGCGACGGTGCCCGCCACCGTGACGCTGCTGAACTGCCCTGTGTCGCTTATGGTGCGAGGCCCCACACCCGGAGCCGGATCCCAAATAGAGTTAACGACCACGCGGTCACCCTCTGGGTCGGTGGCGCCGATCAGCAGGCCCACGTTGTGCCTTTTCGACACCCCGTCCGCAACATCAGTGAAGACCACGCCGAGGGCGTTGGCGGCCACCGTCAGCACCTGGTTGTTATCGGTGGTGGCCGGGCTGGGGACCACTGTCGGCGGGTCGTCGAAGCCGGTGACGGTGACGGTGAGGGTGGCGGTATCGGTGAGGCCGTTGGCATCCGTGACGGTGTACACCACCGAGGTGGTGCGGGTATCGCCCACGTTGCGGCTGACTTCGCCCAGGTCGTCAAAGTCGGTGCCCGGGTCGAAGCTCCAGGCGCCGTTGGCATTGATGGTGAAGGTGCCGCCGTTGCTGCCGTCTATGGCCCTGCCCAGATTGCCGACGGCCTGGCTGGTTGCGGTGGTGCCGGCGGCGGTCATGGTAAAGCTGACACCTTCAGGGTGTTTGTCGTTGAGTAGCAGGTCGCCGGTGCCACCATCGGCCACGGTGATTTTCGCGTTTTCACCGGTGGCGCCGACGTCATCGGCCGCCATCAGCACATCGGTTTCGCCGCTTATGTTCACAAACACGCTGCTGGGGCTGCGGCTCTCGGCGCCATTGGCATCCACCGCGTAGTAGCTCGACCTGACCTGGATACTTTCGCCCGCCTTCAGGAAGTCAAAGTCCGTGCCCGGGTCAAAAGTCCAGGCGCCATCGGCATGAAAGGTGAAGGTGCCGGCGTTGCGGGCGTTGAAGCTGCCGCCGTAGCGGCCGGCCACGGTGATCGAGCCCTCCGCCGGCACATTGACATAGCCCCTGACGGGCGTGAGTTCAGGATCAAAGACCCTGGAGACGGTCATGGCATCGCCTTCAGGGTCGCGGTCGTTGGCCAGAAGGCCATCGGCGGCGGAGAAGGTCAGCACCTCGTTTTCCGTTGCCGCGACGGTATCGGTACCCAACTGCGGCCCATCGTTGACGCCGTTGACCGTTACCGTGAGGGTGGCGGTATTGGCCGATTCATCCCGGCCATCGGTGACCCGGTAGACCACCGAGGTGGTGGTGGATTCGCCGGGCGCCAGATCACGGAAAGCCTGGTGGTCACCGGGGAAAAAGACCCAGCCGCCATCGGCGATGATGACGAAGTTGCCGCCGTTGCTGCCGGGAATGAGGCGGTTGAGATTGAGGTTCAGGTTGTCCGCAGTGGTGCCCGCGGAGAGGACGCGCAGGCTGTCGCTGTCGCCGTCGGCGTCGGTGTCGTTCAGCAGCAGGTCGGCGTTGGTACCGGTAGCGCCATCGGCCACGCTCAGGTTCCTGTTGGCAGGGGTGGCGCCAGTATCGTCCACCGCCACCGGCGCCGTGTTGGGGCCGTACACACTGATGGTCAGGGAGTAATCGCCACTCTCGCGGACGCCGTCATCATCGGTGATGCGGAACAGGGTGCGCGTGACGGCGGCTGCGCCGCTGGCGGAGTCGAAGTCGCCGTCCGGGTTAAAACTCCAGGCGCCATCGGAATGCACGGTGAACTGACCACCGGCATGGCCCTGCACCGTGACCGAGCCACCCGCCGGTACCGGCACAAATCGATTGGCATTGGTGCCGTAATCAAACACCCGGTAAACGCGGATGGGGTCGCCTTCAGGGTCTACGGCGTTTTGCAGCAGCCCGCCGCTGACCGTGTCGCCTTCAACCGTGGTTGCTTTGGCGTCTGCCGCGATGGTCAGGGTTTCGTCTGCATCCAGCCTGCCCTGCTCGTTTTGCGCCGTGGGTATGTTGTTGGCGCCGGTGACGGTGACGGTGAGGGTGCCGGGCGCGGAGATGCCGCCCCTGCCATCGTACAGGGTGTAGGCCACGGAGGTGGTGCGGGACTCGCCCATTTCAAGGTCGGCAAAGTCGCCGTCCGGGTTGAAGGTCCAGGAACCGTTGGGGGCGAGGGTAAAGGTGCCGCCGTGGCTGCCGTCGGTGGCCCTGCCGACATTGCCCGCGGCCACGGTGGCCCCGGTTTTGCCCACCTGATGGACGCTGAAGCTGACGACGGGGTTGCCGTCCGGGTCGGTGTCGTTGAGCAGCAGGTCGGCGTTGCCGGTGATGGTGCTGGTGGTGCCGTCGCCGGCGGTGATGGTGACGGTGGTGGCGGTTGCGCCATTGTTCACGGTGAGCAGGGTGTTTTCATCGGTGGCGCCCAGGTCGTCCACGGCCACCGGCGGGTAGTTGACGCCGGTCACCGATACGGTCAGGGACACGTAACTGCTCACGATGAAACCCTCATCGAGCGCCCGGTATAGCACCGAGGTGGTGCGGGGGGCGTCGTCGTAGTGCAGGTCGTCGAAGTCGCCGTCCGGGTCGAAGGTGTAAGAGCCATCGCGATTGACGGTGAAGGTGCCGCCGTTGCTGCCCTCGATGGCCCTGCCGACATTGCCGCGGCTGATAGTGCCGGGGGTGTTGCCAACACGTTCGATGTGGAGGGCGTCATCGTCCCGGTCGAAGTCGTTTTGCAGCAGGCCGGCGTTGGTGGTCACCGTGTAGGTGAGGCTGTTGGGGAGGGTCAGGGTCTGGGTGGTGCCGGGGATGCCGGTGTCGCCGGCTTTCACCGTCAGCACCGTGTTTTCATCGGTTGCGCCCAGGTCGGGGCGTGCGACCGGAATTGTGTTGAGGCCGAAGACCGTTATGGTGAGGGTGGCGGTAGCCGTGTCGCCCTTGCCATCGGACACGGTGTAGCGCACCGTGGTTTCGCGGGTCTCACCCCCTTTCAGATCGTCAAAATCAGTCCGGGCATTAAAGCTGTAGGCGCCATTGTTGCCGACGAAGATGGTGCCGCCGTGGCTGGCATGGGTTTGCGTCCCCGACCCCGCCGCCACGGTCTGCGGCTTGCCATCGGCGGTGAAGCCGTGAACCCGGGTGATGGTGAGGGTGTCGCCTTCCGGGTCGAAGTCGTTCAGCAGCAGGTCGGCGCGCTCGGTGATGGTGACGCTGACGCCGTCCCGGATGATGGTGCGGGTGGCGCCCACATCGCCATCCCCCACGGATATAAAGGTGCTGTCGTCTTCATCTATCCAGGCGTAATCGTCGCGGGCGACCAGATTCAGGATGACGCCGGTCACGGTTACGGTCAGGGTCGCCGTGCTGGTGCCGCCGTTGCCATCGACGAGGGTGTAAACCACCGAGGTGGTGCGGCTGGCGCCCAGGGCCAGGTCGGTAAAGGCATCGTTATGGCTGAAATTCCAGGAACCGTTGGCGCGGATGAGGAACAGACCGCCGTCGCTACCGGCTATGGATTTGCCCAGGTTGGCCGCGGCCAGGCTGGTGGTGCTGCTGCCGACGGTGCTGATGCGGAGGGTGTCGGCGGTGTCCGGGTCCCTGTCGTTGAGCAGCAGGTCGGCGTTGGTGGTGGTGGTAACGCCGTCGGCGGTGGTGGTGGTGCCGGTATCGCCATCGGCAACGATGAGCCGTTGCACCCGGTTATCGGCTGCGCCCAGGTCGTCTTTGGCCGTGGGCACATCGTTGACGCCGGTGACGGTGACCGTGAGGGTGCCCCTGTCTGTGGCCCCGCCACCGGCCACCGTGTAGGCGACCGAGGTGGTGCGGGTTGCGCCTTTGGCGAGGTCGTTAAAGGCGGTGCCGGGGTCGAATTCCCAGGAGCCGTCGGCGTTGATGGTGAAGCTGCCGCCGCCGGTGCCAGCGGTGGTGGCCCCGGCATTGACCAGGGTGGCCCCGGCAAAGCCGGTGATGGTGAGGGTTGCGCCGTCGGGGCCGCTGTCGTTGAGCAGCAGGTCGGCGTTCGTCGTGACGCCATCAGTGGTGGTGCCGGGGGCGTCATTGGCCACGGACAGTTTGGTGTTTTCCGTGGTGGCCCCGGCGTCGTCGGTGGCGCCGGGGGCAACCGGCGGCGTGACCGTGACGGTGAGGGTGGCGGTGTCGGTGAGGCCGTGGGGGTCCCTCATGGTGTAGACCACCGAGGTGGTTTTGCTGGCGCCCTGGGCCAGATCGTCAAAGTCGCCGTCCGGGTCGAAGGTCCAGGAACCGTCGGCGTTGATGGTGAATTCACCGCCGTTGCTGCCGCCGGTGGCCTTGCCCAGGTTGGCCGCGGACTGGCTGGCCGTGCCCACTTTGGTGATGGTCAGGGGGGTGTCGCCGTCCGGGTCGCTGTCGTTGAGGAGCAAATCAGCATTGATGGTGGTTGTGCTGCTGTCGTCATTGGTGATGACGGTGCCGGGGGCGTCATTGGCGACGGTGGTGGTTCTGTCGCCGATGGCCGTGCCGGTGTCGTCGGCGGCGATGGGCGCATCGTTGACGCCGTTGATGGTGATGATGACGCTGGTGGTGGTGACCGTGTCGACGCTGGTGACTATAAAGGTGTCGGTGAGGGTGGCACCGGCCTTCAGTTCCTGATTGGCAACTTTATAGGTCCAGGTGCCGTCGGTGGCCAGCGTCAGTGAGCCGACCGTGCCTTTGGTGTCGGTTTGCGGCTGGAAACCGATCTCCCCGGCATCGCCGCCGCTGCTGCCGACCGTGCCGGTGGCCACCAGGTTGCCATCGGCATCCACCGTAGCGTCCTCGGTCACCGAGGCGGTGGCGCCGGTCAGGATCGGATCGTCGTTGGCACCGGTGACGGTGACGGTGAGGGTGGCGGTATCGGTGAGGCTGCCGGTGAGGTTGCCATCGGAGACGGTGTACTGCACCTGGGTGTCGCGGGTTTCGCCGGGCTTGAGGCTGTCGAAGTCGGTGCCGGGGTCAAAACGCCAGGCGCCGTTGGCGCTGAGGGTGAAGCTGCCGCCGGTGCTGCCCTGGGTTACGGCCCCCGCCGCTACGCTTTGCGGCTGACGGGTGCCGTCCTGGGCCGGGGCGGTGAAGCCGCTAACCCCGGTGATGGTGAGGGTGTCGCTGTCGGGGTCGGTGTCGTTGAGGAGCAAATCAGAGTTGGTGGTGCCGGTATCGCCATCGGCCACATTGATGATGGTGTTTTCAGCGGTTTCGCCCAGATCGGCGGTTGCCACCGGTGCGCGGTTCGGCCTTGTGACGGTGACGGTGAGGGTGGCGGTGTCTGTGGCGCCGCCGGGGTCGCTCACCGTGTAAGCGATTGAGGTGGTGGCGGTTGCGCCTTCGGCCAGGTCGTCAAAGTCGCCGTCGGGGTTGAAGCTCCAGCCGCCATCGGCGCTGATGGTGAACTCGCCGCCGTTGCTGCCGTCGATGGCTTTGCCGAGGTTGGCGGTGGCGCCGTCTACCTGGCTGATGGTGAGGGTTTCGCCGTCGGTGTCGCTGTCGTTGAGGAGCAGGCCGGGGTTGGCGCCGGTAGCGGCGGCGGTGGCGGTGATGGCGGTGTTCTGGTCGGTGATGCCCGTGTCATCGGTGGCGACGGGGGCGTCGTTTTTGCCGTTGATGGTGATGGTGACGCTGGTGGTGGTGACCTTATCGGCGCTGGTGACGATGAAGGTGTCGGTGGGCGAGTCGGTGGCTTTCAGGCCCTGGATATCCGGGTCGCTGTTGGCCGCCGTGTAGGTCCAGGCGCCGGCTGCGGTAATGGTCAGTGAGCCGTAAGTGCCCGGGATGGCGGTTTGCGGCCGGAAGCTGTCGTCACCGGTATCGCCGCCGGTGGCGGTGACGGTGCCGCTGGCCACCAGATTGCCATCGGTTATGGCTGTGTCTTCGGTGAGGGTGGCGCTGGCTGATGTCAGGGTCGGCACGTCGTCGGCGCCGATGATGGTGACGGTAAACGGGAGGCGGGTGATACTGTCAGCCAGGATCACCGTGTAACGCAGCACCAGGCTCTCGCCGGGGCCTATAGCCTGGACTGCCGGATCGTCGTTAGCCACGTTGAAAGACCAGGTTGCGGTATTGGCGGGCGTCGTCAGGCCACTGAGATTCAGCACTGCGCCGGAGGGCGCGTTGGTGGCACCAGTCGACTGCTCGAAGCCGTAGGGTTCATTGAGATCGCCGCCGGAAAAGGTGACGGTGAAGGTCTGCGTTCGCAGATTGCCCGCCGCGTCCGCCATGTCTTCGGTCACGGTGGCGGTCATGGTGCCGGTGACGGTCTGCACATCGTCTGCGCCATTGATTCTGATGCGGACGCTGCCGGTGGTGACCGTATCGGCACTGGTGACGATGAAGCTTTCGCTGAGGGTGGTGTTGGCGGGCAGTTGCTGAATATCCACCTGGCTGTTATCGGCGGTGTAGGTCCAGGAGCCGTCTGATAAGACCTTCAGGTTGCCGTAGCTGCCGGTCAGGGTCGCCGCGGTGAGCTTGTCGTCACCGGTATCGCCGCCGGTGATGGGGACCCTGCCGGTGGCCACCAGGTTCTTGCCACCGCTATCGACGGCATCTTCGGTGACGGTGCCCGCCGATAGCCCCAGGGTCGGCACGTCGTCCGCGCCGTTGATGGTGATGGTGACGCTGGTGGTGGTGACCGTGTCGGCGCTGGTGACGGTGAAGGTGTCGGTGAGGGAGTCTGTGGCTTTCAGGCCCTGAATCTTCGAGTCGCTGTTATCCGCCGTGTAAGTCCAGGTGCCGGCCGCGGTAATGGTGAATGAGCCGACCGTGCCTTTGGCGCCGGTTTGCGGCTGGAAGCTGTCGTCGCCGGTATCGCCGCCGGTTGCGGTGACGGTGCCGGTGGCCACCAGATTGCCGTCTTCATCCGGCGATGTGTCTTCGGTGAGGGTGGCGGTGGCTGGCGTCAGGGTTGGCACGTCGTCGCCGGTGACGGTGACGGTGAGGGTCGTGACAGCCCCACTCCTGCCATCGGAGAGCAGGTAGGAAATCCTGGTGTCGCGGGTTGCGCCGAAGGCCAGATCGTTGAAGTCGCCGTCCGGGTCGAAGCTCCATGCGCCATTGACGCTGACCGTGAAACGACCGCCGCTGCTGCCATCTACGGTGTTGCCGACTTTGACCAGATCGTCTGCGCTTGTGCCAAACCGGGCGATGGTCAGGGTGTCGCCGTCCGCGTCGCTGTCGTTGACCAGCAGGTCGGCATTAACACCGTTGGTGCCGGTAGCGCCATCGGCCACGTTGATGATGGTGTTTTCACTGGTTGCGCCCTGATCGGCGGTGGCGACGGGGGCCTGGTTGGAGGCGGCGGCGGTGACCGTGACGCGCAGGGTCGCGACATCCGTGCCGCCTTTGGCGTCGGAAACCTCGTAGGCCGCCGAGGCGACGCGGGATTTGCCGGGGGCCAGATCGTTGAAGTTGTTGTTCGGGTCGAAGCTCCATGCGCCATCGGCTCTGATGGTAAAGACACCCTGGTTGCCGCTGCCGAATATGGCGGTGCCCACGTTTGTGCCCAGAGCGGCCTCGGTGCTGCCTACCCTGGTGATGGTGAAGGTGTCACCATCCGGGTCCATGTCGTTGACCAGCAGGCCGGCGTTGATGCCGGTATCGGCGGCGCGCACGATGAGGAGGCTGGTCGCATTGCTGGCGCCGGTATCGTCGGTGGCAACCGGGGCGCGGTTGGCGTCTTGCTGGGCGGTGGGGCCGGGGGTGGGTGTGGCGGGGGTGGCGGTGATGGTTATCGTCAGGGTGGCGGTGTCGGTGAGGCTGCCGTCGGAGACGGTGTAAGCGATTGAGGTGGTGGCGGTTGCGCCGGGGGCGAGGTCGTCAAAGTCGCCGTCTGGGTTGAAGCTGTAAGCGCCATCGGCTGCGATGGTGAAGCTGCCGCCGTTGCTGCCGTCGGTGGCGGTGCCGAGGTTGGCTGCGGCGCCGTCTACTTCGCTGATGGTGAGGGTGTCGCCGTTGGGGTCGGTGTCGTTGAGGAGCAGGCCGCCGGTCAGAAGTGTGTTTTGATCGGTGGCGCCGGTGTCGTCGGTGGCGGTGGGGGGGTTGTTCAACAGGCCGTTGAAACTGGTCAGCGCCAGACCTGCGCCGTCTATCTGGCCGATGGTGTATTCCAGGTTCCAGTCGCCGCCCTGCCCCGCCGCACCGGTGAGGTCGGTGGAGGCGGCCACGTCGGCGCCGGTGACGTCGGCGATGCGGGCGACAAATTCGACACCGCTGTGCTGTTTGCCTTCGTCGCTATCGCCGCCATCGGCTACGTTGCAACCGTAAAGCAGCAGGTCACCCTGTTCGGTCAGGGCTGCGCCAATCTGAGCCAGCAGGTCGGCATGTTGGTCGATGTTGTCGGAGTTTAAGGTGACGCTGCCGAGGCTGAATTCGCCCTGGCCGCCGTGAGAAAGAATGTGAATGGAGGTGATGTCGTCGCGCCCGGCCACATGGTCCGCCAGTTTTTGCAGGCCGTTTTCATCGGCGTCAATCAGCAGAATTTCGGTGCCGGGTTCAAGGCCGGTTAACAGATCCTCATAGCCTTCGACGCCGGTGTCGACGACAACCAGTGCGGAGGGTGCAAGGTCGGTCGGGAGGGCGGCGGGTGCGCCCGGGTCTTCAAGCCGGAAGATGCTGTTGGTGGCGGCGGCCGGAAACGCGCCGTCTGTGGCGGCGCCCGGAAACGCGCCGTCGGTGGCGGCGCCCGGAACCGCGCCGGGGAGGTTGTTGCGAATTTCGGAGCGGGGGTCTGCAACTTTGTGTTCGAGGGCTTTTTGTTCGAGGGCTTTTTGTTCCCTGGCTTTTTGTTCCAGGGAAAGGGCAATCTGGTTTTGCAGGTCGTTCTGGTGGTCCGGGTCGGCGGTTGAGTCGGCAAAGGTTACCCCCGCCGCCGCATCCAGAAGGATGCGAGGTTCCAGCGGTTGATAGCGTATCTTCCTGACAGTTTTTGCCGCCACCTGAAATCCTTAACCCACTTGTCAGGGAAACTCAGAGCTTCCATGGTCAGTGTGACCCCGACATCATCACGACCGACCGTGCAATGCTTCCAATTCCTCTCACCAGGTCCCGGAATCTCGACGACGATTCCGAGAGCAGCGGGAGGGATTGCAGACCCCTATTAGCAAGTATCTTGCTCAGTTTCCGCATAAAGTACAAGGCTTTTACCGGGGTGAATTTCGGGTGGAATGGGGCCGGGGTTCAGCTTCTGTTCAGGGGGGTGGGGGTTGTTGGTGGGTTGCAACAGACGGACTTCCTTTCCTCCATAAGAACCGGATAATGACCAGGTGATTGATGACTTGACAGGGATGAACCCATGAGTGAGGTAGAACCGAAACGATCTAAAGAAGACCAGGCAGTTATGGACTATGTCTATGCCATTCGTCGGCGCGATTTGGAAGAGGCAGATAAACTGGTACGCAAGATAAAATTCCCGGCCTGTCATTTGATGGCAGGCAAAAAGCTCTTTGGCGCGGAGTTTATTCGCAAACACGGCTACGATACGGAACTGGCGGACAAGAGATACGGACCCGACTGGCTGGACCGAGACGACGGCCCTCCCATGTTTCCGCACTGGGAAGGCTGACTCGCATGGCATTATCTCCTGATGTCTGGAAGATGGCATACGGTCTTGCCGGTGCCGAGATCATATCTGTTCTCAAAAACCGTGACCGGACGGAAGCAATCGACCGTGACGAGGCCAGGCAGGAGATCAGAGATTTATTGCTTCAGGCGTCGCGTCAACGAGACATAGATGCCATTCTTGCGTTGGAAGGAATTTTGCTATCGGCAGAACGGGAATACCTGAGCGAGTCACCGGACAAGGAGGCTTCCCTCGATAATGCCTTGGTAGAAATGGATGCTGCTCTGTTGTCGCTGGAAAGTGTCCGTGAACAAGGTAGCTATCGTGTAATAGCGAGGCGACACTACGGCTTGCAGAAAAATCAGATCGGCGGCCTGCCCCGCGACGAGGCACGGCAGTTTTTCAGATCACATCAAACAAGGTTCCGGAATCTCGGCAAAGGCCGGATGGAGGATAGCGAACGCGCCCTCCTGTCCATTCGTGCCGGGAACATCAAGACCGCAGAAAGCGTTTACAAGGAACTCCAGCAACAGGCCCTGGGCATTGAGGACTTGACAGGGATGAACCCATGAGTGAGGTAGAACCGAAACGATCTGAAGAAGACCAGGCAGTTATGGACTATGTCTATGCCATTCGTCGCCGCGATCTTGAAGAGGCAGATAAACTGGTGCGCAAGATAAAATTCCCGGCCTGCTGTTTGATGGCAGGCAAAAAACTCTTTGGCGCGGACTTTATGCGTGAGAACGGGTACGACACTGAAGAAGCGGACAAGAGATTCGGACCCGACTGGCTGGACCGAGACGACGGCCCTCCCTTCTTTCCGCGTTCGGAAGACTGAGCCGCATGGCTTTGTCTCCTGATGTCTGAATGGACAGGCACCCGACGGTCCGCCCCGGTTGCAACAGACAGACTTCCTTTCAACCCAAAGAACTGGATAATGACCAAGTGATTGATAACTTGACAGGGATGAACCCATGAGTGAGGTAGAACCGAAACGATCGGAAGAAGACCAGGCAGCTATGGACTATGTCTATGCCATTCGTCGGCGCGATTTTGAAGCTGCCGATAAACTCATACCCAAGATGAAATTCTCGGCCTCCTCTTTGATGGCAGGCAAAAAGCTCTTTGGCGCGGACTTTATTCGCAAATACGGCTACAACACCGAAGAAGCAGACAAGAAATACGGACCCGACTGGCTGGACCGAGACGACGGCCCTCCCGCCCTCCCTTCTTTCCGCGATCGGAAGACTGAGCCGCATGACGGCGGACGATGATGTTCTAAGGGCTGCTTACAGTCTTGCTTTTACCGAAACCAGTTCCGTTCTCAAAAACCGTGAGCGGACGGAAGCAATCGACCGTGACGAGACCAGGCAGGAGATCACAACAGTACTACTTCAAGCGGCGCGTCAACGAGACATAGATACCATTCTTGAACTGGAAAGAATTTTGTTATCCGCGGAACGGGAATATCTGGGTGAGTCGGCGGACAAGGAGGCTTCCCTCGATAATGCGCTGGAAGAACTGGATGCTGCTCTGACAGCGCTGGCAGGTGTCCGCAATCAAGACAGCTACCGTGAGATAGCAAGCCAACACTACAGTTTGTCGAAGAATCAGATCGGCGGCCTGCCCCGCGATCAGGCACGGCAGTTTTTCAGATCACATCAAGCCAGGTTCCGCAATCTCGGCAAAGGTCGGATGGAGGATAGCGAACGCGCCCTCTTGTCGGTTCGTGCCGGGAACATCAAGATCGCAGAAACTGTCTACAAGGAACTCCAGCAGCAGGCCCTGGGCATTGAGGACTCGACAGGGGTGAACCCATGAGTGAGGTAGAACCGAAACGATCTGAAGAAGACCAGGCATTTATGGACTATGTTTATGCCATTCGTCGGCGCGATTTTGAAGGTGCCGATAAACTCATACCCAAGATGAAATTCCCGGCCTGTCATTTGATGGCAGGCAAAAAGCTCTTTGGCGCGGAGTTTATTCGCAAATACGGGTACAACACCGAAGAAGCAGACAAGAAATACGGACCCGACTGGCTGGACCGAGACGACGGCCCTCCCGCCCTCCCCTCTTTCCGCGCGCCCGGAAGACTGAGCCGCATGACGGCGGCGAGTGATGTCCTAAGGGCTGTTTACAGTCTTGCTTCTATCGAAACCAGATCCGTCTTGAAACCCGGCGACCAGACGGAAGCAATCGACCGTGACGAGACCAGGCAGGAGATCAAAGATTTATTGCTTCATTCGTCACAGCAGCAAGACATAGATACTATTCTTGAACTGGAAAGAATTTTGTTATCGACGGAACGGGAATGTCTGGGTGAGGCGGCGGACAAGGAGGCTTCCCTTGATAATGCGCTGGAAGAACTGGATGCTACTCTGACAGCGCTGGCAGGTATCCGCGATCAAGACAGCCATTGAGGACAAGCCTCGCTCCGGGGCCGGAGAGGATCGGGGGCGATAATCAGGACAACGCTGTTGTCAAAGTCGGGTGCCACCTGAGAATTCAGAGTCGCCGGGGGATGGGATTTTGCAGGTGCCGATGATTTTCTGTGCAAGGTTTTTGAAGTCAGTGTAACACTCACCGGCAGCCGCCAGATGGGCGCCAATCGCGCCATCGGCAGGTTTCAACCTGAACATCGGTTTTCGCGCTTCCTGAGCCATTGGCATAAGCGAGCGATAATCCTTGAGGTGCGCGAGGCAGTGTTGATCGTCTTCCGCTTCCTGCTTTCGGGGTGCAATTTTTCGGCCAAGAACCGATGTCTGATAAGTCGAAGGTATTTGCTCTATCCAGCGGTTATAGGCTTGCACCGGCCTGTAAAGACGCACCGAATGGCGCATGATGACATAGCCTGCGGGTTGCATGTTTCCCTGAGGTAACGGAATATCAAGATCGTCCGGTTTTTTGTTGATACGCTCCTGCCAGCCATCCCGCCAATCTTCCAGTGTCGGGCCAACATTTCTAATCCCTTGCAAAGAAAACAGGTCGGGCGCGAGTGGAATGACGACATGGTCGCTTGCAATCAACGCGGCCCGGTTGATGGCGCCCAGGTTGGGGCCGACATCAATCAGTACAATATCTGCCCGACCACTTCCCGCGTGATGTATCAGGCGTGAGAAGGCGGTCATTACGCGAAAAGCTCGCTCCTTCCTGTCAAGACATCTCGGCCATTCCGTTGAAAGTTCGTCTTCCCGTTTAGAAAGGGCAAGGTCACCCGCCAGCAGACCAATTCTTTCATCTATTTTTTCGATGTGCGGCTCAGTGGCAATGTCCCCGTGCCCATCAAACAACGGAGCAATATCTTTGTTTAGAGTGTGCCCATCATCTCCTTCCCACAATTCTTCCAACCTTTTCTCTTTAAGAAACATGCCGCTGAGATTGGCCTGCGGGTCCAGGTCGACCGCCAGAACACGATAGTCGAGTTCGCCAAACATCCAGGCGAGATGATACGCAAGCGAGGTTTTTCCCACGCCGCCCTTGTTATTGAAGAAGGCAATGGTTTTCATGGTCGCGCACGGATAGTGACAAACACAAAGGTGTCTTCGATATTGAATTCAGGCGGAGGATTGCCGTTTTCTTCCAGCGCCTCGCGGGCTGTTTGAATGCCCATCCCAAAGCGCTCCATGAAACCCTGGTTTTTCATGGCTTCGGCGATTGAAGGATTGCGGTAACTCGTGGCATCCGGCGCTCCAAAATTTTGCCTGGTCACCGCCCCATACACGGAACCCGGGCTGCTGATTTGCAGATAATTTCGAAACCATGTAACACGCACGGGCGTATAGGAATCCTCATAATTTCTGTGAATCACCGCGTTGCGAACCAGTTCGCGCAACGCCAATACAGGATAGTCCGGTAGTTCAATATGCCTGGCCCCACTTTTGTCGAGTGGAACGGTAATCTGCCCTCCCAGCAGAATATCCGCTTCCCGTAGTTGGTCTGCAAGCGTCCCGGACAATTCGGCCTGGTTAAGAACAGGGGCGGTCACTTTCTCGCCATCGTAGCGCACAAACTGAATATACGCGCCAGGGAACCAGCGGCGCGGGTCAATGCCCAGCATTAGAATCGCCGTAACCGTTGGCGTGCCATCCTCTGCCACAAGACGCAACGCCTTCAACTGTTCCTCGCGGTCGCGCCGGTTTTCCTCCAGCACCTCCGGGGAAACCGCAGTGGGCAGGTATTCACTCTCAAATCTTTGCATGTCGAGGTCAGTTTTCACGGTCGCCCCGGCGACGCCGTGCATATCGTAGGGCAGATTCCCCCAGCGCCGCTTCTCCGTGAGACGGCGTTCTTCTTCAGGGGTGGCTTGCGCGCGCCTGGGGCCGGTGCGAATCCAGCAACGGCCATCCACTTTCACCGGCGGGTTGTCCGAAGGCTCGACCTGGATTACGGCCACTTCACAGTCTCGTAATTTTCTTTTCTCGACGGTCATACCGGGGAAGGGAAGTATTTTGCCATCGCGACAAAGCCCGCCGAGTGTTTGCAACGTCTCATCTGTAATGGCTAATCCGGCACCATTCCCGTCATCTTTAATGCCAACGAAAACAAGACCGGGCTTGCCGTGACCGGGTAGATCGTTGGCAAAAGCACATATCGCTTCCCGGATTTTATCCAGGTCTCCGGCGGTTTCCTTGAATTCCACGCGGTCGCTTTCGCCATCTTCAATAACTGCTGTCAATTCATCATCGGTAAGCATGGGTCTGTCCCGAATATCAGACCTGATTGTAGTCTATGGAAACCCGTATTTCGCCTTTGCTTCTTTGCGTCTGGCGTGCAGTACGGGTTCAGTGTAGCCGTTTGGTTGTTCAGCGCCCCTGAACACCAGATCGCAGGCCGCCTGGAAGGCGATGCTGTTGTCAAGGTCGGGCGCCATGTTGCGGTAGGCCGCGTCGTCCGCGTTCTGGCGGTCCACCACTGCGGCCATTTTTTTCATGGTTGCCAGCACCTGCTGTTCATCGCAGATGCCATGACGCAGCCAGTTGGCAATATGCTGGGAGGAGATTCGCAGGGTGGCGCGGTCTTCCATCAGGCCGACATTGTTGATGTCCGGCACCCTGGAGCAACCGACTCCCTGGTCAATCCAGCGCACGACATAGCCAAGGATGCCCTGGGCGTTGTTTTCCAGTTCGCGCCGCACTTCGTCTTCCGAGAGATTCTCGCCATGTAGCAGCGGGATGGTCAGAAGGTCTGTCAGGCTGGCACGGGTGCGCGTTCTGATTTCATCCTGACGGCTGATGACGCTGACCTGGTGATAGTGCATGGCGTGGAGGGTTGCGGCTGTCGGCGAGGGCACCCAGGCGGTGTTGGCGCCGGCATTTGGATGGCCGATTTTCTGTTCCATCATCTGCGCCATTTCATCGGGCATGGCCCACATGCCCTTGCCGATCTGCGCCCTGCCCTTGAGGCCGGTTTCAAGGCCGACGTCTACGTTCCAGTCTTCATAGGACAGTATCCAGGGCTGTTGCTTCATGACGGTTTTTTTGACCATGGGACCGGCTTCCATGCCGGTGTGAATTTCATCGCCGGTGCGGTCCAGGAAGCCGGTGTTGATGAAGATGACCCGTTGTTTCGCTGCGCGGATACATTCCTTGAGGTTCAATGTTGTGCGTCGCTCTTCATCCATGATGCCGACCTTGAGGGTGTTGTCCGGCAGGTCCAGCGCCCGCTCAATGCGTGCAAACAGGTCCACGGTCATCTGAACTTCTTCCGGGCCGTGCATTTTGGGCTTGACAATGTAGACGCTGCCGGTGCGTGAGTTGCTGAGTGAACCCGTTTGCTTCAGGTCGTGCATGGCAATCAGGCTGGTGAATATGGCATCCATGATGCCTTCCGGCACTTCACTGCCGTCTGCCAGCAGGATGGCGTCATTGGTCATCAGGTGGCCGACGTTACGCACCAGCAGCAGGCTGCGACCATGCAGGGTGAGTTGGCTGCCGTCCGGCGCGGTGTAGGTACGGTCAGGGTTGAGCGTGCGACGAACCACACGGTCGCCCCTGGTGAATTCTTCGGCAAGATCACCCCGCATGAGACCCAGCCAGTTGGCGTAGACGACGGCCTTGTCTTCGGCATCGACTGCGGCAACGGAGTCTTCGCAGTCCTGGATGGTGGTGACTGCCGATTCGACCAGGACATCTTTGACGCCGGCCTTTTCGTTGCCGCCGACAGCATCTTCGCGATCAATCTGGATTTCCATGTGCAGGCCATGGTGCCTGAGCAGTACGCCCGAAGGTTCCGCCGGGTCGCCGGTATAGCCAATCAACTGCGCCGGGTCGATCAGGCCGACGGTGCCGCCTTCGGTATCGGCCTGCAAGACACCGTCTGCTATTTTGTATTGCGTCACGTCCTGATGGGTTGCGCCATCCAGCGGGAAGGTCCGGTTCAGCAGGTTGGCCGCCTGTTCGATAACCCTGGCGCCACGATTCGGGTTGTAGCTGCCGCCTTTTTCAGCGCCCGGCGTTTCGGGTATCACGTCGGTGCCGTAGAGGGCATCGTACAGGCTGCCCCAACGCGCATTGGCCGCGTTCAGGGCATAGCGGGCATTCATGACGGGCACGACGAGTTGGGGACCGGCGATCAGTGCGATTTCTTCATCGACGTTTTCCGTTTCGATTTCAAAGTCCGGGCCTTCATCCAGCAGGTAACCAATGTCTTTGAGGAAGGCGGTGTACCCGGCCTGATCAATCGGCTGACCGGCATGATCCCGGTGCCAGGCGTCAATTTCTGCCTGTAGATGATCCCGCTTTGCCAGCAGTTCACGGTTACGGGGCACGAATTCTTCCAGGATAGCCCGGAATTCGGACCAGAAGTGAGCGGGCGCAACGCCGGTGCCGGGTGCGATATTGTCTCGTAGCAGGTCACTTAATACCCTGGCGACCTGAAGACCGCCGATGGTCACTCGATCCGTCATAGTTCTGTTCCGTTTTGCGACGCGCCATGCTACGCGAATTCATTGTGGGTTGTATATAAATTGAGGGGGCGGGGAGTCTGTATTAAGCTCCGGCTTATGGTTAAAAAGGACAGGGTAAAGGACGATATACTATCGAGGTCAGTGGCAATTGGCGATTGACTTTTGAATTTGAGAACGGCGACGCCCGCGCCGTGGACTATGAGGACTATCACTGATGACGATCACCGTACATCCCGGCGGCTTTATCAAGCGCAACTACATTGAAGAATTGGACCTGACAGCGACCGAGCTGGCCGAGGCGCTGGAAGTCTCCGGGAGCACGCTTAGTCGCCTGCTCAATGAGAAGATCGATCTATCTCCCGTGCTGGCCATCAAGTTGAGCAAGGTGCTTGGCCGCTCTGCCGTCAGTTGGCTAAACATGCAGGCCAGCCACACACTCGCCAGGTGTCAGGCAGATATGTCCGGGTGGAAGCCAAAACTGCGAATGTCAGATGCGGGTGTATGGACCAGCCGGACTGCCGGGAAAGCACCCGCGAAGAAAAAGCCAGCCGCAAGGGAAAAAGAACCAGATGTTGTACAAGTTAAAAACCCACGGTCGAACAGGTACATCAAGATTGACCGGTCCGCAGGCAGGATTCTCTCCCACAAGAAATCGGAAGGGCCTTACAAAGACGTGCCGATAGCCCGAAAGAGAAGATGATCGTCTACAAGCCTGCGGATGGGGAGGCATTCATTAGGCATTCCCCGCACCACCAAAACAATTTATGCTGACTGACTTATTGCTGACAGGCAGCTTGCGGAGGTGTCCCTATGGAAGTGAGCAGACTGCACGAGTATGTGCGCTTCGTGACCACCCTTTTGCTGGACGGATTCGTTCTGGCGTTATCGTTCCTGGTGGTCGCCGTGATCGTGATGTACATTGCGGACATTACGCAAACCTCACAGGCTATCCGCCGCAATTATCCGGTGGTCGGACGTTTCCGATACCTGTTTGAGAATCTGGGAGAGTTCTTCCGGCAGTATTTCTTTGCCATGGACCGGGAAGAGCTGCCCTTTAACCGGGCGGAAAGGTCCTGGGTTTACCGTGCGTCCAAGGACGTTGACAGTACGCTGCCGTTCGGGTCAACACGCAGCCTTGACCCACCGGGCACGGTTATTTTCGCCAATACCGCCTTCCCTACCCTGGCGGAGCATTCGGTACAAAGTGAACCGATGGAAATCGGCCCCTATTGCCAATCGCCCTATGTGACCGCTTCTCTTTTCAATATTTCGGCCATGAGTTATGGCGCTATTTCCCGCCCGGCGGTCCTGGCGCTGAGCAAGGGCGCGCGCATGGCGGGTTGCTGGCTGAATACCGGCGAGGGAGGTCTCAGTCCGTTTCATCTGAAAGGTGGTGCGGATATTGTTGCCCAGATAGGCACGGCCAGGTATGGCGTCAGGGACGAGGCCGGGAATCTGTCGGATGACAAGCTGCGCGAACTGGCCGGACACGAGCAAATCAGAATGTTCGAGTTGAAGTTGAGCCAGGGCGCAAAGCCGGGCAAGGGTGGTCTGTTGCCGGGCGAGAAGGTGAACGAGGAAATCGCGCAAATCCGTGGCATTCCGATTGGCGAGGATTCGATCAGCCCGAACCGGCACCCGGATATCGGGACCGTGGATGAGTTGCTTGATGTGATTGGCCATATCCGGGAGGTGACCGGCAAGCCCACCGGGTTCAAGCTGGTGCTGGGGAGCCCCGAGTTTATTGACGATCTCTGCCTGGCCATTCATAAACGGGGGATTGAGTCGGCGCCGGACTTTATTACTCTGGACAGCGCCGATGGCGGTACCGGGGCCGCCCCGCAGAGTCTGATTGATTACATGGGTCTGCCGCTTCGGGAAAGCCTGCCGATGATGTCCAACAGTCTGATCCGGCACGATCTGAAACAACGAATCCGGATCATTGCCTCGGGCAAGCTGATCAATCCGGCGGCGGTCGCCTGGGCCATTTGTCTGGGCGCTGACTTTGTGGTGTCGGCGCGGGGTTTTATGTTCGCGCTGGGCTGTATCCAGGCGCTTCAATGCAACAAGAATACCTGCCCCACGGGTATCACAACCCATAACCGCGGCCTGCAAAAGGGTCTGGTGGTGAGCGACAAGGCGGAAAGGGTGAAAAACTACTGCAAGAATATGAACTATGAGGTGGGTGTGATTGCCCATGCCTGCGGTGTTGAGGAGCCGCGTCGGCTGGCGCGAAAACATGCCCGCGTCGTGACGGATACGCGCCAGTCAGTTTCACTGGAGGATCTGCATGGGCTGCCGGACAAGGTTGATCACGGTGGATAATGTTTTTCCCCGCGATTGCTGCGTTGGGATTATGTAGAGGCAAGGCTGTCCGGTTCTTTGGGTTGGAAGGAAGTTTGTTTCAGAAGGATGTGTGGGTTCCGATACAGCGGATTTCAGGCTCTGTCGTATGGACGGCTCAGGACGAAACCCAGTCGTTATATCCCTTGCCACCATACGGAAACGGCATGATAGTCGGTTTTGCATGCCCCTCACCTTTAACCGTTTCGTGAACCACATCAATATCACCCGTTTCACGCAACCTTTTGAGGGCGTCTTCGAGAATTTTCTGGTACTCGGATTCTTGTGTAGCGCTGTGTTTTGACTTTTGTTTATTTCGCATTACATTACTCTCCTCATGTCATGTTGCGTGTGAATGTAGCCTTGATACCCCAGTTTATTTGACAAATAGTCAACGCATAAACCGTGATAGTTTCGAATGATTTCACTGAGCTTGTTATTCCCGCCAAAATCATCGATTTGTAGCCCAATTTCTTTACCTCCAAGGTCTCCCATAGATATGCCCCTGCCATGCGAATGCCACTTTTCGGCTGCCCCCAGCGCTTTGGCGATCTCTTCCGCTCTTTTTTTACGCATAGCTTGTGTTACTCGCTTTTTTTTCGTTTGAGTCGTCTTCCAATTTTTGAATTTGTATTGAGGTAGCCATTCAACGATAAGCGATTTTCCATGCTCAATGCTTTGTTCAATCAGAAACAATGCCGCCGGATCAAATTTGTTCACCAAATAGTTAAGTTCCGCCCGATTCGCATTGGGTGACTGGTTTTCCGCATTGTTGATTTTTTCTGCCAGTTCTTTGAATTTCGCCAGGTAGCCGCTGCCCGGTACATACCTCTTTCCATCTTCGCTTAAATACTGAGGATCTATCGGGCCTAATACAGAATAATAGTCCATATAAATTTGGTCGCCCGATAAAACCAGAATTGTTCCTGCGGAATATGCGTAATTCGGTACTACAAAAGACACTGCCTTGTAGTGCTTGCGCATAACCGAAACCATGCGCTCTACGGTCTCCATAAACCCGCCTTGAGTTTCAAGCATAACCACGAGGTGTTGCTCTTTGCTGTTTTTCTTGATGTTTTCAATGGCAACCCGAAATTCGTCGTCCAGCGGAGCCTGTAGCCGGCAGTTCACGAAAATACAGTCGCCCTTCATCGCTTTACTCAAATTGTCGTTCATGCTACTAAGAACATGGCTGGTCAATTGGTTGGTATTGATTGCTTCCACTTTGCTTTCCTCAATCTAAAGCAGGGTCGGAAAGGTAGTTGGCTGGCATATCCTCACGCTCCTAATGCGCCCCCGGCGGTGCGGTTGTTGGCAAAACAAAGGGGGGGGGTCAATCGGCTCAGTCTATTGCCTGGCGGCGTTCCAGTCAATCGAAGGTACTGGTTCACCACATATGAGACTCATCAGGTTGCCTTCTCCCAAAATCAAAGCGTTTTACGATTTTCTGCGGGCGCGTCCGCCCTTCCCTCACGAAACGGCTCTCACAAAACGGCCCTCACAAAAAAATCCTGTTATTCAGGGCTTCCCTTGAAGGCGGTCCCGTTACGGGCGAAACTGACCTGTTTTCCGGAAGGGCAGAGGTACCCGATGTCACAACCCAAACGGCTGCGCCGCTGCCAGCTTGCAGTGCCGGGCAGCAGCGAGAAGATGATGGCGAAATCTGCCGGTCTGGACTGTGACCAGGTGTTCCTTGATCTTGAAGATGCGGTGGCTCCCGACGCAAAAGCCGAGGCGCGCGGTCTGGTGGTTGACGCATTGAACCGTTATGACTGGAAGCCAAAGACGCTGGCGGTTCGCATCAATGATGTTGAGACGGCGCTTTGCCACGATGACATTATTCAGGTGGTGACCGGTGCCGGTGACAGGCTGGACACCCTCATTCTGACCAAGGCCAGGAACGCGCATCAGGTGATGTTCGTTCATTTGCTGCTGGATCAGCTTGAAGCCAAGCTGGGTTTGCAGAAGCGGATCGGCATTGAGTGTCTGATTGAGGACGTTGAGGGGATGATGAAGGTCGAGGAAATCGCGGCCTGCAGTGATCGTCTGGAATCTCTGATCTTCGGCATGGGTGATTATTCGGCCTCACAGGCCATGAATCTGACAAACATTGGTGAGGATGACGGCAGTTATCCGCCCGATCTGTGGCACTATCCCCGATACAGGCTCACCATTGCCGCCCGGGCGCACGGCATTGATCCGGTGGATGGCCCCTATGCGAACTTTGGTGACCCGGATGGATTCCGCACGGAATGTGAACGGGGTTCTGTGCTGGGTATGGTGGGCAAGTGGGCTATCCATCCCGGGCAGGTGGACATTGCCCGGACAGTTTTTTCGCCCAGTCAGGCGGAGGTCGCCAGGGCACGCAGGCAGAAGGCCGCCTATGAAGAAGCGCTGGCACAGAAGCTGGGCGCGATTCAGGTTGACGGGGTGATGGTGGATGCGGCCAGTGTTCGTATCCTGCAGAACGTGATTGATAAAGCTGACCTGATGGGTATGTAACCTATGAACGGGCACAGGCGGCGATTCGCGCTTTCCGTTGTTTTTCTGACGGCGCTGATTGATTCTATCGGCTTCGGCATTATCCTGCCGGTCACTCCGGTTCTGTTGATGGAGGTCACCGGCGAGGGTTTGTCAGCTTCCGCCGTTTACAGCGGCTGGCTGATGTTCTCGTTCGCCATCATGCAGTTCATCTTTATGCCGGTGCTGGGGAATCTTTCTGATGCCTATGGCAGAAAGCCGATTCTGCTGGGTTCGCTGCTGGTACTCAGCATCAATTACGCGATTATGGGCTTTGCCCAATCGTTGACGCTGCTGATCATTGGCCGGTTGATCTCCGGCATCGGGTCGGCAACCTTCAGCACCTGCAACGCTTATATCGCCGATTCAACCACCCCGGAAGAGCGGGCCCAGTATTTTGGTCTGATAGGTGCCGCCTTCGGGCTGGGTTTTGTGATCGGCCCCGCCCTTGGTGGCTTCCTGGGCGAATTCGGCAGTCGCGTGCCCTTTTTTGCAACGGCGGGTCTGATTTTCTTTAATCTGATTCTCGGCATTCTGTTGCTGCCGGAATCGCTCCGGGAAGAAAACCGGCGTCCCTTTGTGGCGAGGCGGGCCAATCCCCTGTCCGCGCTGAAGCAGATCAGTCAGTTTCGCGTTGCCCTTGGCATCATCTGGGTTATGTTCCTTCATAACCTGGGACATCATGTGCTGCCCGCCGTCTGGAGTTTCTGGGGAATGGAACGCTTTGACTGGACGCCGGTGGAGGTCGGCTATTCGCTGGCCTTCGTCGGCCTGTTGATGGTGTTCAGCCAGGGCTATCTGATTCGGATTGCCGTGCCGGCGCTGGGGTTGAAACGGGCCGGTATCCTTGGGCTGATACTTTATGTGGTCGCCTTTATTGGATACGCCTGGGCCCCGGTAGCGGCGGTGGCCTATGTGTTTCTTGCCATCGGGGCACTGGGAGGGCTGGCAGGGCCGGCCATGAATGGCATTGCATCGACCCAGGTGGGTCCGGATCAACAGGGTGAATTGCAGGGTGCGATGGGCAGTATGATGTCACTGACTTCGATCATCAGCCCGCCGGTCATGACGATGACCTTCGGCGTTTTCACCATGGCGGGCGCCCCGGTTTATTTTCCGGGGGCGCCGTTTGTCCTGGCCGCGATTCTGAGTCTGTTCAGTTTGATGCTTTTTATCAGAACAACGACAGGTTTTGAGGAGAAAACCACCGCTGCCTGAACTGCCGGGCCTGTCTCCGGGTATCCATGGCGGGTGTTATGCTGGGTGTTATGAACGAGTTGGTAGCGTTAACTGCGGTCGCGCAACGCGCCCTGATTGAGCGGAAGAAGATCAGCGCCGTTGAGTTGCTGGACGCTCATCTGGAACAGGTTGCGGCGGTCAATCCGCGGATCAATGCCATTGTTACGGAAACCCCGGACATTGCGCTGGCTGCCGCGCGTCGGGTCGATCAACGGATTGCCTCGGGCAGTTCTCCGGGTCTGCTTGCGGGACTGCCCGTTGTACACAAGGATCTGTTTGAGACCAGGGGGATCAGGACTACCTGGGGTTCTCCGCTGTTCGCGGACCATGTGCCGAAACTCAATGCCCTTATTGTGCAGCGACAGATTGACGCGGGCGCCGTGACCCTGGGTAAATCCAATACGCCGGAATGGGGCGCGGGCTCTCATACCTTTAACCCTGTCTTTGGCGCCACCTGTAATCCCTACGATGTGACGCGCACCTGTGGCGGCAGTTCCGGTGGCGCCGGCGCCGCACTGGCCGCCCGCATGGTTGCCATTGCCGACGGCAGTGACATGGGCGGGTCGCTGAGGAATCCGGGTAGTTTCAACAATGTTGTTGGCTTTCGGGTCAGCGCCGGTCGCGTACCTGCGTATCCCGCACAGATGGCCTGGTCGAGTCTCGGTGTCAGTGGCCCCATGGCTCGCACGGTCAAAGATTGTGCGCTGCTGCTGGCCGCCATTGCCGGACCCGATGAGCGTGCGCCCATTTCGCTGCCGACGCCAGGCGGGCACTTTGCCGGAACCCTTGAGATGGATACACGAGGAACGCGGGTGGCGCTGGTGCCGGATTTTGGCGGACAACTGCCGGTCGAACCTGCGGTCAGGGAGGTGGTGGCCGGGAGCCATGATGTCCTGGACTCACTTGGGTGCGAGGTCAGGGAGACCTGCCCGGATTTTGCCGGCGCTGACGAGGTTTTCAAGACGCTGCGGGCCTGGACCTTCGCCGCAACCCATGGTCCGCGAATGCGGGATTACCGGGACAGCTATAAGGAGACGATCATCTGGAATGTGGAGGCCGGTCTGGCGCTCAGTGGCACAGAAGTGTCACGGGCGGAACAGGAACGGACCCGAATCTACGAGCGCGTGATCCGGTTTTTTGACGAGGTGGATTTTCTGGTGCTCCCGGTATCCCAGGTGGCGCCCTTTCCGGTATCCCTGGAGTATCCGACCCATATTGATGGCACGGAGATGGCAACCTACATTGACTGGATGAAGTCCTGCTATTACATCACCATCACCGGCCTGCCCGCCCTGTCACTGCCATTCGGATTTACGCAGGACGGGCTTCCCGTTGGCATTCAGATTGTGGGCAAACCACAGCAGGACCTGGCGGTGTTGAAGTTCGCCAACGCCATTGAGGAGGCGCGGCCCTGCTGGCAGCAGGCGCCCGACCCGTGAGGCGCGGGAAAATACAAAGGGCATTCGGCGCCATGATCGGATATACTGAATCTCGTTCCTTGGGGGTGGTGGCAGTACAGCTACCTGAGATCAAACCCCAGAACCTGATCCGGTTAATACCGGCGTAGGAAAAGGATGCGATGATCTTCCTCTCTTGTTACGTCAGACCGGGTCTCTTTTTAAGGGAAGCTCTGAATAGCAGGCTTTTTTTGTGAGAGCAAGGCGGACGCGCCCGCAGAAAATCGTAAAAACGCTTTAATTTTCCGATGTTTCGAGGACGGGTCCAACGCAGCTATCGCGGAAAAAGACATTATTCAGAGTTTCCCAAGCAAACAGGAGAGACTCATGAATCACCATTCCCCGATAATTGCCCTGATGACCAGTGCCTTTTTTATGGCACCACTTTATGCCGACAAGCCTCTCCCGGAGGTGGTTGTGACTGCCAGTCTGCGGCAGAACACGACCATGGACACAGCAGCCAGCGTGTCCGTTGTGACCGAGGAGGTCATACGCTCCCGGGCGGTGCAGCACTTTGAAGACGTTATCAACACAGTGGCCAATATGAACTATGCCTCCGGCAGCAACCGTGCGCGGTTTTTCCAGATCAGGGGGATTGGCGAGCGCAGTCAGTTTGTGAACCCGATCAATCCTTCGGTCGGTGTGCTGATTGATGATGTGGACTTCAGCGGGGCGGCCACCATTGCCACCCTGATGGACGTGCGGCAGGTGGAGGTGCTGCGAGGTCCACAGGGAACCCGTTACGGCGCGAACGCGCTGGCGGGCCTGATCAATATGACGACCAATCAGCCGACGGATGCGCGTTTTGCCGAGTTCAGGCTGATGGCGGGCGAGTACAACACCGGGACTTTTGGCATGGTGTTGAACGCACCGCTGAATGAGCATATCCGGACACGGCTGGTGGTGGCGTCCCACGAGAGTGACGGCTATATCGAGAATGATTTTCTGGGCCGTGATGATGTCAATGGCCGTGATGAGCTTTCCGTTCGCGGCAGGCTCGCCTGGCAGGGGGACGACGGCCAGTCACTGGACCTGATCGTTGCGGATATTGATATTGATAACGGCTATGACGCCTTCTCTCTGGATAACACCCGGCATACTCTGGCGGATGAGCCGGGATTCGACCGTCAGGATGCCACCTACGTTTCTCTGAAGGGTCGCTGGGTCCGCGACCGGGTGCGGGTGGAAGCGCTTCTGAATCAGTCCGCGTCAGACCTGGATTATGGCTTTGATGAAGACTGGACGTTTACCGGCATTCACCCTGCGGGTTATACGTCAACGGATCACTATTTTCGCCGACGCGAGACGACCAGCGCGGAGTTGAGGCTGCTGTCAACCGGGGCTTCGCGGTTATTTGGCGACAGCACTGACTGGCTGGTCGGGCTCTATTATCTTGCTTCCGACGAGCATCTGGAACGCCGGTACACTTTTGCCCCCGGGCCCTTCTTCAGTGACTATGACTTTGACACCCTGGCTGTTTTCACCCGGCTTGACGCGGCGCTGACGACAGACACCACCCTGAGCCTGGGCCTGCGACTGGAACAAAGAGACACCCGTTACGATGACTCGGATGCCGTGATGTTCTCGCCGGATGATTCCCTTTGGGGCGGCAGGATTGCGCTGGAACACAGGCTGCCGGGTGATGCGCTGTTGTATGCGTCGGTTTCACGCGGCTACAAGGCCGGTGGATTCAATACGGAGGGTTCGCTGGATGCGGACCTCAGATTGTTCGGCGAGGAGTACCTGATTGAGTATGAGGTCGGGTACAAGACGCTGTTTGCCGATGGCGCCCTTGGGCTGCAACTGGCGGTGTTCCATGACGACCGCCATGACCAGCAGGTCAAGAGCAGCCTGGTCAGGCCACGGCCAGACGGCAGTACCGAGTTCATTGATTTTTTCGGCAATGCTGCGGAGGGCACCAATCGCGGGGTGGAGATTGATCTGCGATGGGCCATGACGGAGCGCATTTTTGTGACCGCCAATGTCGGCTGGCTGGATGCCGGGTTCGATGAGTTCATCAATGAAGCCGGTGAAGACCTTTCCGGCAGGGATCAGGCCCATGCGCCCGGCTATACGTTTAACGTCGCGCTGCATTATGAACGGGGGCCATGGTTCGCCAGCCTGTCGGTGGACGGCAAGGATGAGTTCTACTTTTCTGACCGCCACGCCGTGAAAAGTGATGACTACCGGCTGTACAACGCATCCCTGGGCTATGATGCCGATCACTGGAAGCTGACACTGTGGGGGCGCAATCTGGCTGATGAGGATTACTTTGTCCGTGCCTTCGGCAGCTTCGGCAACGACCCCCGGAAGTCCTACATCGTCGAGCCCTACTTTCAGTATGGTGAGCCAAGGGTCACCGGCCTGACCTTTGAGTTTCGTGTGGGAGAAAAATGACCGAGATTCTGACGATGGCCCTGACACAGTTGCGGCAGAATTCACTGCCGGAGTTGTGCGCGGTGGCGTTCGCGATTGCGTACCTGCTGCTGGCGGTCCGGCAGCAGATCGCCTGCTGGTATGCGGCATTCGTTTCCGCCGCGATATTCCTTTACCTCTTCCGGCAGGTGGGCCTGTATATGGAATCCGGCCTGCAGGTTTTCTATCTGGCCATGGCCGTGTATGGCTGGTACCAGTGGCGGTACGCTCATGAAAGCAATCATCAAAACAACAGGGGCCGCCTGCGCGTCAATATCTGGCCGGTCCGCTATCATCTGCCGGCGCTGGCCTGCGTCGGGATTGCCACCGTCATCAGCGGCGCCCTTCTGGCTGATACCGGTCAGCGACTTGGCTATGTGGATTCGTTCACTACCTGGGGTTCGGTCATCACCACGTTTATGGTGGCGCGAAAGGTTCTGGAAAACTGGATCTACTGGCTGGTGATCGACAGTGTTTCGATTTATCTCTATCTGGATCGTGAACTTTATTTTACCGCCCTGCTGTTTGCTGTTTACCTGATCATTATTGTGTTCGGGTTTGTGGCCTGGTTGCGGGAGTATCGAAGCTATTCGGGTCAACATGCCGGGTGAACCCCGAGTGAACATGCGGGTCAATATGATATGGAATCCGGTCATTGTCCGGTAACCTGAACCGGGGCTGATGAAGGAACCTATGGCTGACTGGTACTTTACTATTCTGAAATACCCCGGGCGGGTGCTGGCTGGCTGCCTGATAGTGTGCCTGGCGCTGACCTGGGGTATACGCGACTTCTCGTTTGATGCGTCCACTGACACGCTGGTGGTGGAAGGCGACCCTGCGCTGGCGCAGTACAACCAGATGGCTGCCATCTTCGGTGGTGACGACTTTATTGTGCTGACCTACACCAGCGAGGATGTTGTCTCGGACAGGTCACTGGCGGAAATCGGCAGGCTTCAGCGGCGGCTGGCAGCCCTGCCCGGTGTCCGGGCCACCTATTCGATTCTTGATGTGCCACTGATCGAGAGTCCGCCGGTGCCACTGGCATCTATCGGGACAGACTACCGCAGGCTACAGGACCCCGGCGTTGACCGTGAGCTTGCCAGGAAAGAGCTGACCGGCAGTCCGCTGATCAGCAACTATCTGATTGCCGGGGACGGCAAAAGCACGGCCATCAGCGCCACCCTGGAACGGGACGAGACGCTGGAGATGTTGCGCCGCGCCCACAACGAGGCACGGAGGCAGGGTTCAGGAATTCGGGAGGCGGAGGATGCCTACCTGGCGCACCGCGACATTTTTCTGGCAAAGCGGGAGCGGCTGATTCAGTCACTGCGGGACATTCGTGACGGTTACGAGGGCAACGCAACCATCTTCATATCCGGTGTGCCGATGATCGCGGCGGATATGTTGAGCTATGTTCAGTCTGATCTCAGGAATTTCGGCGCCCTGGTGCTGACGCTGATTATCATTCTGTTGACCTTTTTCTTTCGCAGACTCCGCTGGGTCGCCATCCCCATTTTTATCTGTCTGACCACCCTCGGTATCACCATGGGTCTGCTCGGAACGATGCGAACGCCGGTCACGGTGGTGTCGTCCAATTTTATTTCCCTGCTTTCCATCATCAGCATCTCCTTCTCGATTCACCTGATCGTTCGCTACCGGGAATTGCTGGCGAAGGGCGCCCATGAGCATGATGATATGATCCGGGAGACGATGCGCAGCAAGTTCGCGCCCTGTCTGTATACGGCACTGACCACCCTGGCGGCATTCGGCTCCATGCTGAGCAGTGACATCCAGCCGATTGAGGATTTCGGCTGGATACTGTGCATGGGTATCGTGGTCGCCCTGATCTGCACCTACCTGCTGTTTCCGACCATCCTGCTGATACTGGGTCCGACCAAACCGAGCAAGACCCTGGACAGGCGGATTATCCTGACGGACTGGTTTGAGCATTTGTCTGTGAATCGCACCCGCAGTGTGCTGGTGGCGACGGTGCTGATTGCCGTGCCCGCAATGTATGGCGTGTCGCTGATTACCTTTGACAACCGGTTCATTGATTACTTTTATGAGGGCACCGACATCTACCAGGGTATGTCGCATATCGACAGGCGTCTGGGGGGGACCCTGCCGCTGGACGTTTACATCCGCTTTGAGCAGTACGACAGTGGTGCGGGCGATTCCCCTGACGACTTTGACGACTTTGACAGCTTTGATGGTTTTGACGACCCCTTCCCGGAACGCTACTGGTACACCCCGGACAAGATTGATGCCTTAAGACGGATGCAGCAGGCCCTTGAGGCGCGGCCAGAGGTGGGCAAGGTCATCTCGATTGCCTCGATGGAACAGATGGCCCGACGATTCAATGACGGTGAGCCGCTGACCGGTTTGCAAATCACCTATGTGCTGGGCGAGCTGCCGAAGGACGTTCGGGAGTTCCTGATTGATGCCTACGGCAGCCCCCGGAACGGCTGGATGCGTGTCAGCGCCCGTATTACTGAAAGCATGACTGACTTCTCCAAGCAGGAGCTGATCGAGTCCATCAGCCACTTTGCCCGTGAGGAGATGCAACTGGAAGATGACCGGTTCATCGTGACCGGCATGGTGGTGCTGTTCAATGACATGCTGAAGCAGCTTGCCGACTCACAGATTCGCACTCTGGGCTATGTGGTCATCGCGATCTTCATCATGTTTTCCATCCTGCTGGGATCCTTGAAACTGGCGCTGATCGCGCTGGTCCCCAATGTCCTGGCGGCAACCCTGATCATCGCGTTCATGGGTTACGCCGGTATCCCCATGGACATGATGACGGTGACCATAGCCGCCACCTGTATCGGTATTGGTGTCCATGATGCCATCCATTATCTGTACCGCTTCCGCGCGGAAATGGCGCACGCAGAATCCACCCGCAACGCCGTCATCACCTCCCATCACACGACCGGCCACGCCATGTACTTTACGACCATGACTATTGTGGGTGGCTTCTCCATTCTGGCGCTGTCGAACTTTATTCCGACCGTCTACTTCGGCCTGCTGACGGCCCTCGCCATGGCGCTGGCGCTGATCGCCAACATGACACTGATGCCCGCCCTGCTGATGACGTTTTTGCGAACCACTTCACGGGCCGGGGATTGACGGTCTGACTCGGGGTGGACGATCATCGCGATACACGTAGAGGCCATCCAGGAACAGGATGTGATATTGCACAATAGTGAGCATCCCTTTGTTGTCTCAAGACAACTATTTAACTATACTGGTACCAACTTATGGCTCGGTCTAAACACCCAAATAAGCATATTGAAGCGGCTCTCCAATATGCAGAGTTACAAGGATGGATAGTGGATAAATCAACCGGCAACGGCCATTGCTGGGGGCAAATGCGTTGCCCCTCCAATAATAAGGCCTGTCGGAACGGCCTTTATTGCCGCCAGAGTGTTTGGTCTACCCCAAGGCGTGAAGAGGCTCATGCCAGGGATTTGCGCCGGATTGTGGATAAATGCCAGTTTTTAGGTGACGACGATGAATGATTATGAGTTTGAACTGATCTTTAAATTAGCCAGGGGCGAAGAACCTGATCGTTATCTTGATGCTTTGTATCAAGCCGGTTGTGATGATGCCTTAGTCTCCACGGGGGCTATTGGCTATGTGGGGTTAAGCTTTACACGCTCTGCCTCGAATGCCAAAAGCGCTATCGAGTCTGCCATTAAAGCGGTTAAACAAGCCATTCCCCACGCGCAACTCGAACGCGCCGCCCCGGATTTGTTAAACCTGTCTGAACTGGCTTTTTTATTCGGTTTTACGAAACAAAATATGCGCAAGTATGCCAGGGGCGAGGCTGCTTCGATCAGCGAAGATTTTCCTGCGCCTATCGTCACTGGTAAAACGTCTTATTGGCGTGTAGAAGAGATTGCGTGTTGGCTCAACCGCCAGGGTGTTACGGACGTTAGCCGCGATAAGTTGGACACGTTTTTGGCTATCCGCTCTTTAAATCAAGCCAATGAGCTGTTGCATCAGCCTAATCCGGATATGACGGAAAAGTTTACCTCTTTCTTACAGAGCGTCGTATAAGTATAAGAAGTATAGGAAAAACAAACGGCCTGTTGAGAGTAGATTTCCTCACTGATGCCCGCCCTGCTGATGACGTTTTTGCGAACCACTTCACGGGCCGGGGATTGACGGTCTGAATCGGGTCCCCTGACTTCAGAATCTTCGTCATCGTTATAGATGGACTACACGATGTTTGAATGTCGGGTCTTCTACCAATGCCTCGACGATCTGGCTACGATGGCAAAATTCTTGATCTGATTCGAAGCAGGTTAGCGCGACGCGTCTGTATTTCTTAATCAACCGTTGTATTTCACCCAGTTCAGCTTTATGACCCCGAAGTGTCGTTGCCCGGTACTCCGCAAACAGTTCCTGATAATCTGCCCTTGACTCAAGTTTCTTACGTTTGTGGGACGCGATACCCAACTCAGGTATATGCCGGTAAGCAATACCTAAACCGTCCAGCGCATCTTTTAGCTGTTTTTTACTGAACCCGAATTTCATACTGACAGGATTTTTTCGGACATCAAGTAGTATACCGATACCCTGGGCAATCAACTTGTTCAAGTATGCTTCGAGAGAAGACCCCTCATATCCTATCGTAAAAAGACGCGCCGCTTTCGCAGAAGGGCGTGAAGCTGCAACCTGCTGCCTCTCCAGAGGAGACAGTAGTTTGTCCAACAGCTTACTGTTGATTGCATAGTATGGGTGTTGCAAATACACCGCTCGTAGCAGTTTCTCCCCCTGGTGTGTTTTTGCGTACTCGGATATTGTGAGGACTGCTGTCTGGTCATGTTGAGTTAGTGACCCTAAAAAGCGCTCCCCCACAGATAACTCCCACGTATCGGACACTGTAAGCAAGCCGTATTTAGTCAGCGTTCTTTTATCGGCGGTGGCTTGAAAAGAGTAACCTCCATAATGAAATGGCGTAAATTCGTATGAAGGTGATTCCTGTTTCCTCGTGAGAAGAAACAGGTACTTCTGAAAGTCCACTTTCTGCACGGGGCGGCCAATCCCCTCCAATAGTGACAACAACACCTTCCGACGATAGTACATGGATCACGCAGCCTCTATGATCTCTTCTTGCGTTCTCATGGGATGGTTCCCGATTGCCCTGATGGTGTGCATCCTAGCACAAGGCGCCTGATACGGATGGCAAGCGGTGTCCTGTTCCAGCAGAACCCTGGCGTTCAAGTGAGCGACCAACACGCTGGCTGATCAGCTGAACCAGATCCTCCAACTCGTCTTTATCCGGCGCTTTGACACGCTGAAATCGGGGTGGACGATCGTCGCGATACACGTAGACGCCATCCAGGAACAGGATGTGAAAATGTATATTGAGATTGAGCGCGGATTCGAAGCACTGGGTCAGAGTGACTGCCCCGGTCGCCTGCTGCGGTGAGATCGAACAACCACTCCTTACGGGGTGACTCCGGAGGCGCGCTGACCACCAGCTTCCATCGCTCATCCCTTACCGCCTGAGCAGCGCCGCCACGAAAGAACAGGTACTCATGTGGCGAGTGCATGCGCTCGATGCCTGTCACATTAGGTGTCACATAGGGTGTCAGGTCGACGCCGTCCATTATTCTGTCAACGGGCAGATCAGCGCCTGCTGCCGCAGCAGCAGTGGCATATATGTCAACGTGGTGAACGGGTGCGTCGTAGGTTTCACCGGCCGGCAGTTTCGTCGGCCAACGGGTAATATTGACATTAAACATTCCCACAACGCCCTATTCAAAAACAAAGCCATTGGTGCGTTGTCCGAACGGGATATACTGTTGTCATGCATTTTTGACAACTAAGGAGAAAAGAACATGTTGGAACTAAGACCATTTTGTGAATGTTGTGCAAAAGAATTACCTCCATCCTCGGAAGAAGCAATGATATGCACATTTGAATGCACCTTTTGCTCTGGCTGTAACGAGGAGTTGTTGAAGGGCAGATGTCCGAACTGTGGGGGAAATTTGGTGAAGCGACCGATCAGACCGGAACATTATTTAGCCAATAACCCTCCCTCAACCAAACGGATTGTAAAAGAAAAGGGATGCGTTGCCATTGCATGACAAGGCACTCCAGCGAACGGCTGGCCAAAGCAGTGTGATTGACAATCAGGACGCCCGGGCCTGAATGAACCAGTCGTCGGGCAGTGAATCCTGAAACACCCGCTGAAGGCTGAAGGTGTGGATACCCGCCGACTGGCTGACAGATTCGGCAAAGTGGGATTCACGTTGTGAGCGAATCATCACCCTGGCATTCGGGTGTCGCCTGCTGAGCCAGATGCCCGCACGCAGGTTCTCGTCATCCTGTCCGGTTGCCATCAATACCAGGGGGGTGCCAACCGAAAGATCAACACTTTGTTCCAGCTTCTGCCAGACTTCCGGGTGCCCTATCTCGCCCTGGAACACCCGCTTGTCAACACCTGAGTGCATCTTGACCTGCTCTTCCACCACCAGTACCCGTCGATGGGCGTCTATGTCGATAATGGCAATGGCCTCCAGCTCCGACATGGCGATTTGCTGAAGTTCCTCCAGTACGGTCTGGCCGAACCGGCCAAACCCGGCAAGCACGACCGTATCCAGACGTGCCGTGCTGCGGAAGTGCTTCATCATGACCGTGCGGACCATGTGCTGTGCCGCCAGATGGTAGCTGTTAAAGGTGTGCGTGTTCTGAACCACTTCCGAGTGCCGCATCTCACGGAGGTAGCGAAGCCGGTTGCTGTGCAGGATTATTCTTTTACCCAGGTCCGGGCGCAGTTCCAGCAACTTGCTGGCGGTTTCAAAATTATCGAAGTCATTTTCGCTGGCCAGCAGAACCCGTTTGACCCGATTGATTTTCAGCCTGTGCAGCAAATACTGATCGGTAAAATCACCGGCAAGACAACGCGCACCATACCTGTCTTCCAGTTCCTGTCTGACGGTTTTGCGGATGTCCCTTTCAATCACGATCAACTGGGTATCCGGGTCAAGCAGCTTGATCTTGTCCATGACGCTGCGGGACAGGTCGTTGATGCCAACGACAATCGTGTGCCCACGCAGTTTACCCAGCCATCGGGTCGGATGTGCCACCAGAATCTGGAGCCATTCAACCAGCGCCGAGGTTGTCAAAAGTGGTGCGCCGAAGTAAGCCACCCAGGTGAGTGTCTGCCCCCAGAGAGGGCCGCCGACGGGCACGCCAAGGTCCAGACCACCGAGAATGAAGAGTCCCATGGAGTAGTAGAGCAGCGTAAACGGGCTGGCATCCGTCAGGTCCCGTTCGGTCACGCCGACACCGGACATAAAACCGGCAAAGCCACTGCCGAGGAACACGAGAGCCAGCAGCCAGCGCCAGTTCCGCACAAGATAAATCACGCCCTGATTACCCGGGACTCACATTGAATGGTGCATAATAGGTGATATGAGTGACACTATGAAGCCAGAACTGAAACCAGAACTGAAACCAGAACCGACCGGGTATATCCGCCAGACGCAGGAAAGCTACGAGAAGCTGGGGTTTGCACCCTACCAGTGGTTTTATGCGGAAGACGAACCCGCGTTCGTCACGGACAGGAAGCCGCTCGCCGATGCCCGACTCGGGCTGCTTTCGACCGCCGGTGCCTATGTGCGCGGGCAGGTCGCCTTCCACACGAAAGACGACACCAGCATCCGCGCTATTTCGAGCGGCACACCCGCAAAGAACATTCGCTTCGCGCACATTATGGAAAACTATCTGGTCGAGGCGCGCCAGGACCCCTGCACGGTTTTCCCGGTTGAGGCGTTGGATCATCTTCAGCGGGAAGGTGTGATCGGGGAGCTGGCGGACAATTTCTTTTCCTGCATGGGTGGCATCTACTCAAGGAAGCGGGTGACAGCGGAACTGCTGCCCGGCCTGGAGGCGGCCATCGACAGGGAGTCACCGGACCTGCTGTTGCTGGTCCCCCTGTGACCCGTGTGTCATCAGACCGTGAGTCTGATTGCCCGTCATTTTGAAGCCAGGGGACTGCCGACGCTGATACTCGGCAGCGCTCTGGATATTCTGAGCGCGGGCAAACCACCCCGCGCGAAGTTCGTCAATTATCCCCTGGGCTTTGAAGCCGGAAGGTTCAGGGACAGGGACGACCAGCTTGCCGTGGTCCGTGAGGCATTGCAGGGGTTCGATGACTTTTCCGAACCCGGGATAGACCTGATGGCATTTGAATGGCTGTCAGGCTGGGCGATGGTGAAGGAACGCGAAAAAGGCAAACTCGACCACCGCAGCCCGCGTACCCCTGAGCCACAATATCAGAGTGAAGAGGACCGCCGGGCAGCCGGGTCAGCCTGATTCGGGGGAGACTCCCGGGATGCCGCCACCGCATCGCCTTCGGTGGCAAATTTCGCTATGCTTGGCCGTTCGCTGGCACCCAGGATACCTCTCTTTCGCATGTACCCAGGCAAGTTTCCACCTGAAAAACCCGCCTATGAAATGGCGCAATCCGGTATTCAGGTCACCTACGGCGAACTGGAAGCAGAGTCCAACCAGATGGCACACCTGTTTCGAAGCCATGGCCTGAAGAAGGGTGATGCCATTGCACTCTGCCTGGAAAATCATCCGGCTTTTTTCAAGATCTGCTGGGCGGCGCAAAGGTCCGGCCTGTATTTCACCGCCATCAGCTACCGGCTACAGGCGGAAGAGGTTGAGTATATTGTCAACGACTGTGGCGCCAGGGTGCTGATAACTTCCGCACATCTGACGGACACTTTTAACGGCTTCAGGGACAAGCTGGTCAATCAGCCCCACTGTTACATGCTGGACGGCACGGCGCCGGGCGCCGGTTCCTTTGAGGCGGCATACGGCAGTCAGCCAACCTCTCCCATCGCCGACCAGGCCTGGGGACAGAGCCTGCTCTATTCTTCCGGAACCACCGGCAGGCCGAAGGGTGTCATACGGTCTATCCCGGAGCCGGCCTTTCCGGAAACTGAGCCGGCCTACGATATGCGTCGCACCCGCTACGGCTTTGATGAAGCCACCATTTACCTGTCACCGGCGCCGCTTTACCATGCCGCACCGCTGGCGTTTACGCTGTGTGTGCTGCGCTACGGCGGCAAGTGTGTCGTGATGGAGCACTACGACAGTGAACGGGCACTGGCGCTGATCGAACAACATCAGGTGACCCACAGCCAGTGGGTGCCCACCATGTTTGTGCGCATGCTGAAGCTGCCGGAAGACATCAGAAGCCGATACGATCTCGGCACACACAGGGTTGCGATCCACGCAGCCGCACCCTGCCCGATTGCCGTCAAGGAGCAGATGATTGAGTGGTGGGGTCCGATCATTCAGGAGTATTACGCCGGCACCGAGGGTAACGGTTCAACCACGATCACCTCGGAGGACTGGCTCGCGCACAGGGGCTCGGTTGGCAGACCTTCCGGCGAGTGCAGGGTGCATATTCTGGATGACGACTTCAATGAGCTGCCCGCCGGTGAAGCCGGTGGCGTCTTCTTTGCGGGCGGCGGCGGGTTCGAGTATCTGCACGACCATGAGAAGACCAGCGCCAGCCGGTCACCCCAGGGCTACTCGACACTCGGGGATATTGGTTATCTGGATGATGAAGGCTATCTGTACCTGACCGACCGCAGGTCGTTCATGATTATCTCCGGCGGCGTCAACATCTATCCACAGGAGGCGGAGAACGCGCTGATCACACATCCGAAGGTGATGGATGTCGCCGTGTTCGGCGTGCCCAGCGAAGAGTTTGGTGAAGAGGTGAAGGCCGTGGTTCAACCCGCCGTCTGGAGCGATGCCGGCCCGGAACTCGAAGCGGAACTGATCGCCTGCGCGCGCGAGCGCATCTCGCACATCAAGTGCCCGAAGACCATCGATTTTCTGGAAGAACTGCCCAGACACCCGACGGGCAAACTCTACAAGCGACTTCTTAAAGACAGGTATTGGCCATGATCAAAAATCTGTTCGACCTTTCCGGGCGTGTTGCCCTGATCACCGGGGGCAATGGTGGTATCGGCCTCGGCATGGCAGAGGGGCTGGCCTCCCAGGGCTGCGAGGTATCCATCTGGGGAACCCGCGAGGACAAGAATGCGGCGGCGCTGGAAACGCTGAAGCAGTATGGCCCAAGGGTCTCCGCACTGAAGTGTAATGTGGCCAGCCAGCAGGAAGTGGAATCCTGTTTTGCCGAGACGCTGAAAACCCATGGGCGGGTTGACGGCTGTTTTGCCAACGCCGGTATCGGGGGGCGAGCGGCCCATTTTGACCAGATGGAGAAGGCGGAGTGGGACCGCATCATGGAGGTAAATCTGGATGGCGTCTTCCATACGTTTCGCTGTGCCGCTGAACATATGCGCGCCCGTGCCAATGACGGTGACGCCTTCGGGCGGCTGATAGCGACGGCGAGCCTGGCGGCCGTTTCCGGGCAGGCACGCGGCGAACACTATGCGGCCACCAAGGGCGGCCTGATTTCCATGATCAAGGCGCTTGCCGTGGAATATGCACGCCATCAGGTCACCGCCCATACCATTCTGCCGGGCTGGATTGAAACCGGGATGACAGAACAGACATTTGCCTGGGGGAAATTTGTGGACAATGTTATGCCGAGAATTCCGATGCGACGCTGGGGAATGCCCGAAGACTTTGCCGCCATCGCGGTGTACATCATGAGCGATGCCAGCGCCTATCACACGGCGGAGACCTTTCTGATTGATGGCGGTTACGCCAACTTCTGATGAGCGCGGCATTCGACGGCATACGGATACTGGACTTCACTCAGGTTCTTGCCGGACCGTTCGCGGTGATGCAGCTTGCGTTGCTGGGCGCCGAGGTCATCAAGGTGGAACAACCCCTGACCGGTGATCAGACACGGGGGCTTATGAACCGGGGCAAAGATGTCGGCATGTCACCTTCCTTCATGGGTATGAACCTGAACAAGAAGAGCCTGACCCTTGATTTGCGAGAACCGGAAGCGATTGATGTGGTCCGCAAACTGATTGCTGACGTGGACGTGCTGGTGGAGAACTTCAAGGCCGGAACCATGCGGCGGCGCGGCCTGGACTTTGAATCCCTGAGAGAAATCAGGCCGGACCTGATTTATTGCAGCATCAGTGGCTATGGCCAAACCGGAGCAAAAGCCGGTGAAGCCGCTTATGACGGCGCCATCCAGGCGTCAAGCGGCATGATGTCGCAGACCGGGCACGAGGCGACGGGACCCACGCGCACGGGTTACATGCCGGTGGATATGTCGACCGCCCTGAATACCGCCTTTGCCATTGCCGCCTCTCTGCATCGCAGGGCGAAGACCGGCAGGGGTCAGTACATAGATGTCGCGATGCTGGACACGGCCATCGTGATGCAGGCGGCGCAGTTCAGCAATTACCTGAATCAGGGGCAACTGGTCGGACTCAGGGGCAATGCCTCGCCCACCGGTCAGCCAACCGCGAATGTGTTCCCGACCGGGGACGGTCATATTCAAATCACCGCCTTACGCCAGTCCCAGGTCGAAAAACTGTTCGCGGAACTGAACCTGTCGGACCTGCTGGAACAGGAAGCGTTTGCAACGCCCGGGGCAAGAGTGAAGCAACAGGAAGCGGTTTACACGGCCATGGTGACCGCCCTGGGGGTGAAGACCACGGCAGCCTGGATGCAGCAACTGGCCGCCGTTGGCATTCCGGTCGCTGAAGTCCGGGAATTGCCGGAGGTCGCGGGCGACCCTGACCTGGCGGACCGCGGTGTGTTCGTCACCCTGCCCTCGCCGCTGAATGCCGACGAGGATGTGACCCTGGTCACGGCGGGATATGTCACGGATGTCGACGGGCCTGAAGTCCGGTCGGCGCCACCGCTGCTGGGCGCGCACACCCGGGAGATTCTTACCGAACTCGGCTATGAAGCCGAACATATCAACGAACTGGGTAACAAGGGTGTTATCTAAGAGAGATGGAGATCGCCGAAGATGAAATGGCTCGCCGGTTTTATTCTGCTGGCACTGACCACTGACGCCCTGGCCGAGGTGGTTGCTGCGGGTGAAACAGGCTTTAATCTGAAAATCACCGGCGAGGTCTCTGTCACCCCACGGGAAGCCTACGATCAGTTTGTGCGCGTCAACGAGTGGTGGGTGGAGAGTCATTCCTGGTTCGGCAGCCGCAGGAACTTTCGTCTTGAAACAAAAGCGGGTGGCTGCTTTTGTGAACTCAAAGGCGAACAGCAGGTTCTGCATATGCTGGTCACCTTTGTGAATCCGGGTGCGGAGATCAAAATGGTTGGCGGGCTGGGGCCTTTACAGATGATGGGACTGCATGGCGGTATGAGCTGGCGTTTTGAGCCCATGGAAGAAGGCCGGGGCACCCGGATTGTCCAGACTTATCAGGTCACCGGATGGACACCGGGCGGGTTGACGGACCTGGCCGGTATCGTCGATGCGGTGCAAACCAGCCAGTTGAACGCTCTGGTTGCGATCATTGAGGACAGGTCATCCTGACGGAAAAGGAGAAACAATATGAGAGACATATACAAATGGATTCCGGCGCTGGGTTTTCTGCTCGCCGCCTGCACACAACCAGCCGGGGAAACGAGCACAACAACCGGGGCGGTGGAAGCCACCGGCAGTGAACCCCTGGCGATGATGGTTCCCGGTAGTGGCACCTACTCAAGACCTGTCTCAATTTCCGTGCCTGAAGCCCAGGCATTTTTTGACCAGGGACTGAGGCTCGCCTGGGCTTTCTACTTCCCGGAATCCATTGCCTCCTACCAGGAAGCGGCGCGCCTGGACCCGAACAGCCCGATGCCGCACTGGGGTATGGCCCACGCCATGGGTCCCAATCCCAACTCACGCTACGCCATGATGCCCGATGATCCAAAAGGTGAGGGACTGAAGGCCATCAGGCGGGCCATGTCGCTGATTGGCAATGCCACGCCGCCGGAAGCGGAACTGATCAGGGCGATGACCATTCTCTACAATAAAGCAGCCATACCCGACGATCATGCCCGGGACCGCGCCTACCTGGCCGAGATGCGCAGGTTGAACCGGCAAAATCCCGATGACCCTGACATTGCCGCGCTTTACGCGGCTTCCTATATGTCGATTGGCAGGTGGGACTACTGGGATAAAGACGGGAATCCGAAAGACGAAACGATCCCGGTGGCCGAGGCGCTTGAATACATCATCGAAAAAGACAAGAGCCATCCCGGCGTGCTGCACCTGCATATTCACCTGATTGAAGCCTCCCTGGAACCGGAACGGGCGCTGGTCTCCGCCGAGGCACTGGAAGCCACGGTGCCGATTGGCGGTCACATAGTACACATGCCGGCACACATCTATGTGCGGCTGGGCCAGTATGACAGGGCGATTGAAAACAATATCCGGTCACAGGAGGTTGACAGGCAGTTCGCGGCCATCTGGGGTGACAGTCACTTCCCCAATATTGGCACCTATCCGTCGTCGCACAGGACCCACGCCGGCCACGCACTGGATTTCATTCGCTACTCCGCCACGGTGCAGGGGAACTACGAGGTTGCGATTGATGCCGCAAGGCGGGTCGCCTCGGGTCTGACCGAACAGGACATGAAAATGCGCGGGCAGAAGGCGGCCGCCGCACCCTGGCTGGTGCTCAAGATATTCGGCAGGTGGGATGACATTCTGGCAATGACGCCCGAGCATTCCGGTACGCCTTATCTGGATGGCATCTGGTCCTACGCCACCGGCAGCGCCCACCTGGGTAAAGGTGACCTGCCGGCAGCGAAGGCGCAACTGGCCCGGTTGCAAGCTATTGCCGGGGCGCCGGATGCTGATGACTACCGGGTGGGCGCCACACCGGCATCTGCGGTGCTGAGGCTGGCTGCCCTTGGTCTGGAAGGCGAGGTGCTGATGGCGGAAGGCGATCTGAAAGGCGCTGTCGCCGCTTTTGAAGCCGGTGTTGCCATCGAGGATCAGAATAATTATACCGAGCCGCCGGACTGGGCCCAGCCAATGCGGCACTACCTGGGCGCCGCTCTTCTGAAAGCCGGTGACCTCCTGAGAGCGGAGGAGGTGTATCGGCGCGACCTGCGCTGGAACCAGAATAACGGCTGGTCACTGCTCGGGTTGCATCAGACCCTGAAAGCCCAGGGCAGGCTGGATGAAGCCAGGGAATACTATGACAGGTGGCAGGCCGCCTGGGCCTATGCGGACGTGGATATTCCGGCCTCACACCTGTAGTCGGTTTGGTGGTTTCGGTTTTGATGTCGGCTCGGCGTGCAATCCTGAACTTCGGGAAGGGTGTGTTGATTGCAGCCACTCGCCCGTTCCGCATAACTCGCCGGAACCCTTTGCATCTTCCTCAAGAATCAATATCCTGTTGATACTTTTTCAACCACAACAACCTGTGGAGCTTTATGCGCCAATCTGATCTATTCTCAAATGCGCCCGATTCAGATGGCAAGATATCTATTCCCGATGCTGCCAGCACCCTTAATGTGTCGCAGGCTTCCGTCAGAAACTGGATAAAAACGGGCTATCTGAAGCAAGCCAATGCAAAGCAAATCACACTGGAATCCCTTATTGACTTCAAAGAAAATGTTGCGGGAACCGAGAAGCTGGTCTTGCGTGCCAACAAATCACTGTACGATAGTCACGACCACGCGGCCCTGTCTGCCAGGATGCTCTCGATACTTGAGGATACCTGTGCCGACCCTGCGCAATTGGGCGAAGAATACGAAGATTCCCTTTCCAGCGCTCATCGAAATAAAGAAGGAATCTATTACACCCCTGAGGACATCTGCAATTCACTCGTCGGGTCCCTTCCCGATCAGCTCTCGGGAAAAACACTGTGCGACCCATGCTGCGGCTCCGGAAACTTTCTTCTTGCCGCACTGAATGCCGGTGTCGCGCCGGAGAATATCTATGGTTATGATACTGACCCTGTGGCGGTGGCGATCACCAGAAGACGATTACAGGAAGCAACCGGAAGGACACCTGAAAATATCATCTGTGCGGATTTTCTGGCAATTAGTTCGCTTTCCGGCAGACAGCCGGTCTTTGACATAATAATCACCAACCCCCCCTGGGGAAAGAAACTGCCTAAGGAACAGAGAGAGAGGTATGGCAGGGCATTTAATGCAGGCCGTAGTCTTGATACCAGTTCACTGTTCTTTTTTGCCGCATTGCAGAAGCTCTCAAAAGATGGATACCTGTCACTCTTGTTGCCGGAATCATATTTTAATATCGGGCAATTTGAAGACGCACGACAGGCGCTGCTGGCAAAACGCCTCGTGAAGTTATTTGACTTCGGAAAAGCATTCCCTGGCCTCATCACAAAAGCCAGGGCGTTCCTGATTCAGAATACGGATGCAGAGGGCGATGCAAAGGTATCCTGTTATCTCGGAGAGAACAAACATTCACGGTTGCAGAGATCGTTCAACCAAAACCCTGCGGCGATAATAAACATGTCGTGTACCAGTGAAGAAGATGAGGTGATTCGGCGCGTTTTTTCCGCACCGCACATAACACTCCGTCATAATGCGCGCTGGGCCCTGGGAATTGTAACGGGTAATAACAAAAAATATTGTCAGAGCACACCCGGGAAGGGACTGATACCCGTTTATAAAGGTTCAGAGATTTTCCCGGATCGCCTCGAAGGGCCAGGCAACTATATTCCGGATGACCTGAGTAAGTATCAGCAGGTGGCGCCGGAAGAGCTATATCGATCACCGGAGAAGATCATTTATCGATTTATATCGTCGCGCCTGACATTCTTCCATGACCAGAAGGGTCGTTTCATTCTTAATAGTGCCAACCTGTTGGTACTTAATGACAAGTTTCCCATCGAATCCAGGGCGGTCGTTTGGCTTTTCAATTCAGAAATATTGAATTGGGTTTTTCAGAAGGTGTATGCCACGCATAAGACCCTTCGGTCTGATGTGGAAAGATTGCCGATATTTCATGAGTTTCTACAAGACAGGACGACCCTGTCAGAGGAAGAGCTACTGGATTATCTGGGTATTGAGGAGAGTGAGGGTGGATCTTTCAAAACTACGGGATAGAATCTGCGCCGGGTTCAGGGGGGAACCGTCTGAGCTTGAAAGAATTCTTGAGATTATAAAGGACGACGATTCGATATTTCCATTTAATGAATACGAACACTTGATATGCAATCTGATTGAGATAAAAGGTCTGACATTTGAAAATTACATGGAAATACGAAGTGAGTACATTAGCGAGAATCCAAATCTCTGGATATTCGAAATATCCGGCCCGAGCAAATTTGGCGGAAAATTTGCTCAAACATATGTTCAGGGGAAGTGTACCGAACTCAAAAAGGCATCCAGGAAGCTGGACGCGCAGTTTTCAGGACAATATGACCTTTGGCTTAATGGCATCAGAATTGAGGTGAAAGCATCAAGGGCAGTAGACAGTAGTAGCGATGAACCCCTGTATATGAGGGCATTGTCGCGTATTACCGACAAGCCTTTTCTTATGAATTTCCAGCAGCTTAAACCACAGTGTTGTGATGTCTTTGTATGGGTTGCGGTGTTTAGAGATGAGATTGTGATCTGGGTCATGAGTGCCGGGGAAGTGGAGCGCCATCCCTTGTACTCGCAGGGGCAGCATAGAGGAAATATTGGCAATGAAGGGCAGCTTCATATCAGGCACGACAACATTCATACACTGGACCCGTTCGAACTGGGTGAAAATAACCTTGGGGATGCGATCAAAAAAGCGGCTCAGAGAGGAACGTAGCGTGACCCCGGCACCTTCGCGACAGGGATGAGGCCCGGCAATGGCAGAATTATTCGGTCGTAAATCCCTCGTAGCCGGAGCCTGCCACATCAGCGAGCCTGTCGCGGTAGTTTGGCGAGCCACCCAGATAGATCATGTAGCGCAGCCTGTCGTGGTCATCGACATTGGAGTTATACCCGGTAAACCAGGATTTGGTTTTCGCGAGCAGTGACCTGTCGTAGTAACTTTTTACATGCTCGACCCAGGCCTGCTCGGCGGTTTCCTGCGCTTCGACACGGGTCCTGCCGCTGGCCTCAAGGAACGCAATAAAATCAGACGTCCACTCCACTGCGGTTTCAATGGCGGGTGGAAAGTTGGTCGCAACCGAGGCTCCCTGGGGGCCCGCCAGGGTGAACATATTGGGGAAGCCCGCAACCTGGATACCCAGGTAGGTAACAGGCCCATCCCGCCACTTGTCGCGCAACCTGAGTCCACCGGTGCCCTGAATGTCAATGCGGTCGAAGGCGCCGGTAATGGCGTCGAAGCCGGTGGCAAACACCATCACATCCAGATCATGATGTTCTGCGGTCGTCTGAATGCCTGTCTCGTCGATGCGCTCAATGGGCGTATCCCTGATGTCAACGAGCCGCACATGGTCTAGGTTGTACGCCTCATAATAGCCGGTTTCGAGGGGTACCCTGCGGGTGCCGAAGCCATGATCTTCCGGAATCAGTTTTTTGGCAGTGGCCGGGTCCTTAACGCGACTGCGAATCTTCCCGGCGACAAACTCCGAGAATTCCGCGTTCGATTGCGGGTCTATCAGCACATCCCTGAAGTTGCCCAGCCAGACACCAAACCCGGGACTGTTGTACAACTGCTCCCAGAAGGTGCGCTTCTCGTCTTCGGGCACCTCGTTCAGTTCTCTCCGGTCCGGACCATGCAGGAAGCCGTTCGGGGTTGATCGACACTGCTCAAATATCTCATCGTAGCCAGCCTTGATCTCCGCCATCTCTTCCGGGGAGATGGGGCTGTTATGCAGGGGAGCGCACCAGTTCGGGCGCCTTTGAAAAACCGTCAGGGAACCGACCTCCTTTGCGATTGCGCCAATCACCTGTACGCCGGTGGCCCCGGTACCGATGACGCCGACCCTCTTGCCCCTGAGGTCCACCGGCTCCTTCGGCCAGTGGTAGGTATGAAAGGACTGGCCCCTGAACTGATCGACCCCGGGAATCCGGGGTGGCGTCGCCGCCGAGAGCATACCAATGGCGGTGCAGAAGTAGGTTGCAGAGAAGACCTGACCATCTTTCAGGGTGATACGCCAGAGGTTTGCCGACTCGTCAAACCTGGCTGAGGTTACATGAGCCTCAAACTTCATGCGCTCACGGAGGTCAAATTTGTCCACCACATGATTCAGATAGCCAAGGGTTTCCGGCTGGCCTGCAAAGTGCTCTGACCAGTCCCATTCCCGGAGCAGTTCCTCCGAGAAGGAGTAGCCATAGGTGTAGCTCTCGGAGTCAAATCGCGCACCAGGGTACCGGTTCCAGTACCAGGTCCCGCCCGGACCTTCTGCCTTTTCAAGCACAAGCACCTTCAGACCCTGTTGCAGCAGCCGATACAGCATATAGATGCCGCAGACCCCGGCACCGATAATGATCGCGTCGTATTTTCTGTGTTCCCGCATCACCCCGCCTCTCAAGCGACTGATTCAACCACAGAAGCCGGAATACCGAAAGGCGCAACTGTCCCGGTTGAAAGCTATTGCCGGGGCCGCCTGGGTCATAGTTTTCCCCCAGCCTCATTAACTCGAATCAGCTTTCCTTCATCTAACAGTTTGCGTCGAACATTCGGACCCAGATAATTGAACATAGCTTTCAGATTCCTTTCAGAAGCGATTATTGCCGAGGTTTTGCAAGAGAGTTTTTTCGTTTGTATCCCGCATCCAATACATAAGTAGCCGGGTTGCAGCAGCGTGATACAACCTGGTTTCCGCCGGATCGAACGCCGTCAGATCCAGACAGGCGAGGACATATTTGACGAGATGCGCGTCATTCCGCTTTGATGCTTCAGAGGCAAGCGTGGTTTGAATTTCCCTGAATTGTGCGGGACTTGCGTACCATGCCCATCCTATGGCGTCATCACCCCTGTTTAGTGCATCCACAAACCGTTCTGTTGTTGAACGTTGCGGGCGCCAGCTCTGATTGATTTTCCTTGCATATACTTTCCTGTAGGCGAATACGACAGCACTGGCAAGATCAAGACAGTCTTGTTTGTTTTCTACAAAATTTTCCATGGCCCAGAGACCCTGAGGGATTGTCATCGCATGTGACCATCCGTATTTCGCGAGATCAGCGTCACACTGCAACATCCAGCGCGCACACATTCTGAATAAATCGCGAAATGCCTCGTCTGGTTTGACCATCTGCAATGTTTTCCGCCGAGCACCAGCAATGTGTTTTTCAGAGGCACTGACCAACGGTGCAATTCCAGATTGCGCCGGTTTAGCGATTTTTTTTGCATTCTGCATCAGGGTCGTCAGATTCGTTGTCTTTGGTGATATTTTTTTAGAAGCGCGTGAAAAACCTCCAACCAGTTTCAGGTGTTTGTCTGCAGTGAGGGCCCGAACGAAACCTGGCAGAAACCGACGCGATTCGGAACCTGCGCCCGGCCCGAGCCTTGCCAGCAGTCCAAGATAGATCGGCAGGTGCACCGCGGCACCAAGCCGTTTCAGCGCAATGCGCCCGATGTGTTGTACAACTGACTGGACTGGAACATTTCCGGCAATCCATTGTGCACAGGCATCGGCGTCATCCTCATTGCCCTGTTCTATCGACTCGGCCAGTAGTTCCTCCGGGGGGTTTCGCAGAGCGCGACGATCAGACAAAGGTTTAACATGTGGCACCGCAGATAGCGATTCATAGGTTGCTGCAACCGCGAGTATTTGCTTGCGGGCAAGTTCTCTTGCATCAGGCCTCACATATTCCAGAAGAGAGTATCTGGCCATGAGTTCCAATGGGGCATGTAACGCATAGCTGTCAGTATTAAAATCTCCTGTTATCAGACGCGGCTTCTGTATCGAGTTGATCATCGAATTGAACAGTTCAAAATCAGAAAGCCTGGCGTATCCCCGCTCCTCGTATTCTGCACCTATTCTGGAAATGTCTATTGTTAGTGTCATGACCAGTCCCATTCCCGGAGCAGTTCCTCCGAGAAGGAGTAGCCGTAGGTGATGCCGCAGACCCCGGCACCGATAATGATCGCGTCGTATTTTTTGTGTTCCCGCATCACCCCGCCTCTCAAGCGACTGATTCAACCACAGAAGCCGGAATACCGAAAGGCGCAACAGGCCGTTGACGGGCTGGTTGCCATCGTGAAAACTGTTTTTGTCGCGCAAAACAACATCGAACCCGAGGGCTATGTCATGATTTATCCGATCTTCCAGTACGCTTACTTTGTCAAGGATGTGGAAGAGGCCGCCCGTAAATGGCACCAACTGTACGGCGCAGGCCCATTTACGCTGGTGCCCCACCACAAGACGGACAGGTTCCAGTATCGCGGCACCCGGCAGGAGGCCGACGTTTCCTATGGCTTTGGCTACCTCGGGGACCATCAGATCCAGTTCATCCAGCAGCATGACGATACACCGTCCATCTACAGAGATATGTACCAGGACGGAGAAGAGGGCTTTCACCATGCGGGCTGCCTGGTCAACGACTTCGCGGCGGCGCGACAGCGCATGCTGGATTTGGGGTTTGAGAATGCCTGTGAGCTCTGGGCGGATGATGTCAATGCCGCCTATTTTGACACCCGTTCAGTCAACGGCGGATTTACCGAGATTCACGGTGACCCGGTACATATTCTCGGAACCTTTGCGACCTGGAAGCGCGCTCATGAGAATCTGAAGCCGGGAGACAGCCCGATCACGGCAAGGGACGCACCCTTCCCCGACGGACGCGATCCGGGTTATCTCTAACCCTCTAACCGGGAACAGTGGCTTCCGCAGAAGGTCCGGTAGATGGCTGGACAGATGGCTGGGCAAGGGGCTGATGTTCAGCCTGCCCGCCAACCAGTTGATAAAACACCGGTAGCACAAACAGGGTAAAGAGGGTCCCGACCGTCATTCCGGCGGCAATCATCAGGCCGATGGCAAACCGGGCATTGGCACCGGCACCGAAGGCAACCAGAAGGGGCACGACCCCGAGTACGGTCGCAAAGGTTGTCATCAGGATTGGCCGCAGCCGCAGCCCGGCGGCTTCGAGAACCGCCTGCCTGCGATCCACGCCCTCTCTGACGCGATGATTGGCAAAATCGACAATCAGAATGCCATGCTTGCTGATCAGGCCAATCAGCGTCAAGAGCCCGACCTGGGTGTAGATATTGAGGGTGGCAAATCCCAGGGCCAGCGGTACGACGGCACCGAAGATGGACAGGGGCACACTGATCAACACGATAAAGGGATCACGGAAACTGTTGAACTGTGCGGCAAGGACCAGGTAGATAAACACCAGCGAGGTTGCAAACAGAATCAGGAACCCCTGGGTCTCCTGAATGAATCGTCGGGATTCTCCCTGGTAATCGACCCGGTAACCGGTCGGCGCCACCTGATAGAGGGTTTCTTCCAGGTAGGTCAAAGCATCACCCAGACTGTTCGGCGGCATGACAAATCCCTGAATCACAACACTGTTGAGTTGCTGGTGCTGCTTCAGGGCATTCGGTTCAACGGTCTGCCGTAGTGAAATCACGGTACTGAGCGGCACCAGGTCGCCGCCGGATGTTCTGAGGTAGTATCGCTCAAGCCACTCCTTGGTAAGCCGGAAACCCTGATCCGCCTGGGGAATCACCTTGTAGCTGCGACCCTCCATACTGAAACGATTGGTTTCGCCCTCCCCCAGCATTACCTGGAGGGTTTCGCCAATGTCCTCCATGGAAATACCCAGGCGCGCCGCCAGTTCACGATCAATACTGACGTTGACCTCGGGTCTGGAATAGCGCAGGTCCTTGTTCACAAAGGCAAACATGCCGGATTGCCTGGCCTGGAGCAGCACTTCCTCGGATACCCGGTCCAGTTCCTGATAATCGACATTGGATGAGATCACAAACTGCACCGGCAGTCCGCTATCCGCACCCGGCAGGCCCCCCGCCGCGAAGGTGTAGGTCTCAAGGCCGCTGATTTTGTCGTATTTGGCCTGTAATTCCTGCCGGATTTCTTCCAGGGTTCGCTCCCGCTCAGACCAGCGCTTCAGTTCGATACCGCCGAATACCGAGTTCGGCTGATTCACCTGCCAGGAATGGGTCGCCTCCGGAATGGTGCGCCAGGCTTCCACCATTTCAGCAAGGAAATAGGTGGTGTATTCCAGCGTGCCGTAATCAGGTGGCACGGAGATCGCGAAAATACTGCCGCTGTCTTCTTCCGGTGCCAGTTCCTTCTGACTGAGGATGGAAAGCACCGGCAGGCTGAGGAAGATAACCGCCGCAAACAGCATGACAGCGCCCCGGTTGTCCAGGCTGTACGCCAGCAACCGCCCGTAGTTCTGATGCAGCCGACCAAACCGGGCATCCAGCCAGTCCGCCACCCGCCCCTGGTGTTCATGATCCTTGAGCAGTCTGGCACACATCATGGGACTCAGAATCAGAGCGACAACGCCGGAAACGACCACGGCACCTGCGAGGGTTAGCGCGAATTCACTGAACAGCACGCCGGTCAAACCATCCAGGAAGCCAATAGGCAGGTAGACCGCCACCAGTGTCAGCGTCATCGCCACGACCGGAAGCGCGACCTGCCTGGCCCCCACTAATGCCGCCTGGTGCGGAGACTTCCCCTCTTCAATGTGACGGTGCACATTTTCCACCACGACGATGGCGTCATCCACAACCAGCCCGATGGCAATGACCATGGCAAGCAGGGTCAGCAGGTTGATGGAAAACCCCATCATCCAGATCAGAAACAGAACTGTGATCAGTGACAGGGGTATGGCAACGATAGGAATGACCACGACACGCAGCGACCCGAGGAACAGCAGGATCACCAGGATGACAATGATGGTTGCCTCAATCAGGGTCCGTACAACTTCCTCCAGGGCTTCACCGATATAGATGGACAGATCCGAATCCATGAAGATGGTCATATCTGCGGGCAGACCGGGTTCCAGTTCCCTGATCTTCTGTTTGACACGGGCGGCCATCTCCAGCGGGTTGGCGCCCGGCGCCTCCTCGATGGCAATGAAGGCTGTTTCCCGGCCACTGGAATAAACCGCGAACTCGTAGGATTCACGAGCCAGTTCCACTTCCGCAACGTCGCCCAGCCGAACGCGCCTGTCCCCGTCCTGACGAACCACAATCTCTGCAAACTTGTCCGGGTCTTCAACATTGGTCCGGGCATCGACACTGGCCCTGACCAGTTCACCGCGGGTGGTGCCGGCTGCGGAAATATAGTTATCCCGCCGAATCGCATCATTGATGTCGGTGGCCGTCACACCCAGGGCCGCCATTTTTGCCGGGTTCAGCCAGATGCGCATGGCAAACATGCCGCTGCCCAGTATTCGTGCCTCACCCACCCCGTCAACCGTGTTCAGCACAGGCTGGATGGAGCGCATGGCGTAGTCGGCGAGTTGCTGGACCGACATCTCATCACTCAGAAGCGCCAGGTACATCATGGCATCGGCGCCGGTCCGGTTTGCAACCACCGGGTCTTCCACTTCCCGTGGCAGTTCAAAGCGCGCCTCATTAACCCTGGTAATCACCTCGGACAGCACATCGGTGGAATTTTCACCCAGTCGCACAAAGACCTGGATTTCCGAGGAGCCGGGGTTGCTTTCCGAGGTCACATACTCAACACCCTTGGCGGCGGCAATGCGACGCTGCAGGGGTGTTGTGACAAAGCCCTGAACGGTCCGTGCGCTGGCACCCGGGTAGTAGGTCTGAACGAAGATGACGCTTTTTTCCACCTCCGGGTATTCCCGCAGCGACACCCGGGTGCTGGCCTGAAGGCCCAGCAACATCATAACCGCCGCCAGCACGATGGCGAGCACGGGTCTTTGGATGAAGATGTCCGTAAATCGCATGATCAGAGCGCCACTGACTCATCAATAAGAACACGAACACCCCGAAACAGCTTGTTCTGACCAACGCTGACCACCTGCTCTCCCGCCTCCAGTCCCGACAGCACGCCGATCTTTCCGCCACGCACGGCACCTGCGCGAACAACCCTTGCCACAGCCGTCTGCCCGCCGTCCTCCGTGTCTTCGATGACATATACCGTGTTGCCCTGAAGGGCATAGGTCATGGCCGTCTCCGGGATGGTAACCACGTCCGTTCTGACACCGAGATCCACTTCCAGTGACGCGAACATGCCCGGCAGCAGTCCCTTCGATTTATCCAGCCCGGCTCTCAACAGGATGTTACGGGTCGAAGGGTCAATTTTTGAATCCACAGCGACAACCTCAGCCCGGAACAACCTCCCGGGAAAGGCGTCAACCTTGACGGCGACCTTCAGTCCCGGGCGAAGTCCGGGCGCATAACGGGCTGGTACCGTGAAGTCAATTTCAAGTTCGCTGTGATCCTGAAGGGTGGCGATGATGGTGCCCGGAGAAAGATAGTCACCCACGTCAACCCGCCGGATTCCCAGGGTGCCACCGAAGGGCGCCTCTATTCGCTTGTTGGCGAGCCTGGCCTCTGTCTCGGCCAGTTGTGCTCCGGCCTGTTCCAGATCGGCGCGGGACCGGTCATACCGGGATTGCGGGATGGACTTTTGTTCAAGCAGTGTCCGGTCACGCTCGAACAGAATCTGTGCCAGTTCCAGGCTGGCGATCTGGTTTCGTCGACTGGCCCGTTCAATCTCGTCGTTCAGCACCAGCAGGCGCTGTCCGGCCACGACCCGGTCGCCTGAGTCAAAGTGTATGTCGATGATCTCGCCACTCGTTTCCGAGGTCAGTTCGATACCTCGAACCGCCCGAATGGTGCCGACCGCGTTCAGCCGTTCATCCCAGCTTTCGCGTTGCGCTATCGATGCCGCAATCGTGACAGGCGGCGGAGAGAAATCCATGGACGCCAGCGCGCTGAATTGCTGATAGAGATAGCCGCCGATTACTCCAAAAATCAGAATCAGCAGCCCGATAACAAACAGGTAGGCTTTCAATTCACTTCAGCCGGGTCCTGAGCGCCATCCGTACCATCCGACGCCGGACCTGATCTGTCCCCACATTTCACCAAGGCACCCAGTATCCTGATTTTTAGGGGGTCGGGCAAATGACGCGAGCAGGCGCATCCGTCTTGCTCTCACAAAAAAAGCCTGCTATTCAGAGCTTCCCTAAATGTAGATAATGTCCGCATGGCAGGGGTCGGCCGGGAGCACAGGGGTTGCGGTCCGGGCAGTCTTCAACACTGAGACGATTTGAGAGGAGGAGTCCGCTGATGAGCGCTGTGATGAACGAGAAAGATGTCATGTTGAAGCAGGCATACGAAATACCGCTTGAAGAAATGGATGTCAGCAACTGGCACCTCAATGAACAGGATGCTGTCTGGCCATATTTCGAGCGCCTGCGCCATGAGGACCCGGTTCATTACCTGAAGGATTCCCGCTATGGTCCTTTCTGGTCCATTACCCGTTTTCACGACATCAAGCAGGTTGACCAGGACTGCAAGCGATTTTCTTCCGAGCCTTCCATCGGTATTGAGAATCCGATTGAAGATTTTGAAACACCCATGTTTATCGCCATGGATCAGCCCAGGCACGATGTGCAACGCAAGACCGTAACGCCGGTTGTGGCGCCACGAAACCTGGCGGAACTGGAACCGCTGATTCGTTCCCGCGTGGCGGGCATTCTCGACAGCCTGCCAGTGGGTGAGACATTTAACTGGGTCGATCATGTTTCCATTGAACTGACCACCCAGATGCTGGCCACCCTGTTCAACTTCCCGTTTGAAGATCGTCACCTGCTGACCCGCTGGTCTGACATCGCCACTGGCGGCAGGAACAGCGGATACGTGAACTCAAGGGAAGAGTGGCAAAGGGAGATGATGGAATGTCTGTCCTGTTTCACCCGTCTGTGGCGAGAGCGCGAAGACCAGCCGGGCGGCTTCGACCTGATTTCACTGATGGCGCATGGTGAAGATACGAAAGACATTGTTAACCGGCCACAGGAGTTTCTTGGCAACCTGATTCTGCTGATCGTCGGCGGTAACGACACCACCCGGAATTCTATCTCCGGGGGTGTGCTTGCCCTGAACCGGTTCCCGGAAGAATACGACAAGCTGCGTGCCGACACATCCTTGATCCCGAACATGGTTCCGGAAATTATCCGCTGGCAGACACCGCTTGCCTACATGCGTCGAACGGCGCTGGAAGATGTGGCGATGCACGGCAAAACCATCAGGGCCGGTGACAAGGTTGTGATGTGGTATGCCTCGGGCAACAAGGATGAAACCGTGTTCGAGGAACCACACCGGCTGATCATTGATCGTGCCAACGCAAGGCAGCATGTTTCCTTCGGCTACGGTATTCATCGCTGCATGGGCAACCGCCTGGCGGAACTGCAACTGAGGGTCCTGTGGGAAGAAATTATGAATCGTTTCCACAAGGTGGAAGTGGTGGGTGAACCGGTGCGCAGTCGCGCGGTTATGATTCGGGGCTACACGGACCTGCCGGTAAGGCTGATTCCGCTCAGTCAGGGAAGCTCTGACCGGGGCCGGGGTTCAGTCAGGTACGGCAACCCGGGAAGACAGGCATAAACAAGCCCGCTGCGAGATGCAGCGGGCCTGTTGAAAACCGTCAGCCGGTTTCGGGACGAGGCAATCCCTGATGGAGATCAGAAGTCGTAACGAACACCAAAACGAATTTCATATCGTGAGGCATCACCGATTCGGGATTCTGCGGTGTCACCGGGACCAACGGTAAACGGGAAGTCAGACCGCTCAAGGATGCCCCAGTCATCGTTCAGCAGGTTGGTGAGGTTGTCGATCACCAGAAAGGCCCCCACCCGACCGGGACCAAGCCGAAGTTGCTGCTCTATCTTCATGTCAACCTTGAACCACCATTCACCATCCTCGGCGTTGCGGCTGTTGCCCGGTGCCAGAACATTCTCGCCTTCCAGGAAGGGCGTAAAGTTGTAGATCGAGTTACCCGGAACCGTGAGGCTGTAGGGCTGACCGGAAGAATACTGGCCAAAGAATGACAGGATGGTCGGGTTGTCAGCGCCAAACCATTCCGCACGCCAGTTGAACGTACCCGTCAAGCGATGCTCAATGTTGTAATTGGACCGGGACAACACATCTTCCTGGGGATCGAAGAAAGCCCTGTTCTGATAGTTCGAAAAGGCCACGGAACTGGTCATCGGGCTGATGTCTTCAGCATCGGTCCAGGCATAACCGAAGGTCCAGTCCATGCCGTTATCAAGGGACTGACTCAGGTAGACGGATACACCAACCGACTCATTGCCATCGTCACTGTTCGTCAGGACAAAGGAGGGCACACGAACGCTGTCATAGTCAGGGTAGCCGCCGTCCACCGTGCCCACCTGTTCCAGGTCACCACGCTTGACGATGGCTGAGTCCTGACCCAGGGTCCACAGCAGGTCCGCGTTCACCGTCATGTTGTTCTGAAACTCATAGGTCATACCCAGCGCGAGCTTCCACTCGGACGGAATTTCAAAACCTGGGTCCAGGTAGTTGATCTCGAAGTTGTCACCGGTGCCGCCGGTAACCGCATCATGCAGTTCCGAAGGAATGCCCCAGCCCGCACCCGCGCCAGCCGGTGCACTGGCCTCAACATCCCGGTAGACAACATCGGCGTCGAACAGCGATCTTGGTGGATCGCCGCGGGTGTACCCGAAGGAGCGACCACGCTGGCCGAACTGGAGCACATTGTTGTTCGAGTAGTTGTTAGACAGCCACACGTTGGGGTCACCGCCGGAGTAGAGGCCAACACCACCGCGAAGGGTCATCGCATCAGACAGGTACCAGGTAAAGCCGGCTCTCGGTTGCAGCAGGCTTTCACCATCCAGCGTTGAATTGTTACCGAAACCATAGTCGGCGGCGAAATCCGGGTTGAGCGCCGGTTCATCACCCGATGTCCATCGATCATAACGCAGGCCAACCACGACGGTCAGGTTGTCAACCGGGTCAAACTCATCCTGCACGAACAGGGTGGTTATCTCATAACCCCAGTCAGCCGCAGCGTCGTCGGGATTGTGTGAGGGCGCGTTGTTGTAGTAGATCGCACGGGCAATGCCATTGCGGAAGTTCTCGATGCCGTCGAAACGGATCTCTGTCTCGGTGTGCTGAATGAACAGGTTAAACACTTCCAGTTCATCCCGCTCAACACCGAATGACAACTGGTGGTCACCCCACTGGTAGTTGCCCCGGAACGAGATGGAGTCGATCTCGTAGTCCAGCTTGTTGGACTGACGGGAATCGTCACCACCGATGTAAACGTCAACGTCGTCGGTTTCAATACGCATCTCACCGAAATCAGTGCCACCGAAGGAAAGCTGGCGGTTGTCCACTTCCAGGTGGCTGAGCCGGATTTCCGTTGAGAAGCTGTCGGTCCAGTCTGAGTAGAGGGTGCCAATCCATGAGTTCAACTCAGCGCCACGCTCATAAAGGTGGTTCTGGAATTCGAACTCGTCATTATCACCATCAGACTGGGTCCAGTTGTTGCCGTCGTTATAGTTGTAAGTGAAGGCGGCACGATGTGAATCGTTGATGTACCAGTCCAGCTTCACCAGGATTTTTTCGTCCTCATTGTCGAGGCTGGCCGGAATGGGGCCTGGGTCGTACAGGTACCGGTCGCGGGCGATCTGAGCGATTTCATCCAGTTCCGCCCGGGTGATGTTCACCTCGTTGACGGCACCGGAGCCGATTGGGCCACGGTCAAACAGGTTGGCGCCTTCCAGCTTCTCGTAGGCGGCGAAGAAGAACAGCCTGTCCTTGATGATCGGACCGCCAAGGTTCACACCCCAGCGGGTTTCATCATAGTCGCCGGTTGAAATGTCATCGCCTTCCAGACTGTCAGCACGAAGATCGTTATCCGTGTAGTCGTAGAAAACGCCACCGAAGAATTTGTTGCTGCCGGACTTGGTGACGGCATTGATGTTGCAGGCTGTGAAACCGCCATACCTGGCATCGAAGGGCGCCAGCTCAACGGCAACCTGATTGATCGCATCGTAAGAGAAGGGCATACGCTCGGTCGGGTAACCATTTGAGTTAAGGCCGAAAGAGTCGTTCATACGCACGCCATCAACGGTCAGGCTGTTGAAGCGGGAGTTCTTGCCGCCACACTGAACCGCGTTGACATCACCGCGGGATTCATCCACATAGATTCGCGGATCAATTCTAATGACATCAGCAATGTTTCGGTTAATGGCGGGCGCTCGCTCCAGCGCCTCCAGGTCGAAGGCCGCGCTCGGGCCAACCGCTACCTGGGTCTTGACCCGGGTACCGGTGACCACCAGTTCCTCAAGGGCCAGGGTTGAAGCCAGATCAAGTATCAGGTTCGTGGTTTCACCCAGCACCAGCCGCACATCACGAATGGACTTCGCCGAATAGCCGGCGCTGTTTACAGTGACGGAGTAGCTGCCTGTGGTCGGAAGGTTACGCACAGTAAACCCGCCTTCCGTGTTGGTCGTGACGGTTCTTGTCAGCGAGGTTGTTTCACTTATGACCGTGACGGTCGCACCCGATATGCCCGCCCCGCTACCGTCCGTGACCATGCCCCGAATCGCAGATGCTGTTTCATTCGCGAAGGCGTTTGACGCAGGCAGGGCTGTCATGCAGATGACGAGCATGTATTTCAGTGACCCGGCGACACAGGCGCCAGGTGAATGTCGAACTTTCATAGATTTCTCCCCAAAGTCTATATAAAGGCTTCCATAATCTGTCACGGCTGTCCGAAGTTCTCCGGGATGGCACTCATCCGGGCGGCAGGTTTGAAGCTTCGATCAGTGAAAAGCATGGCCGTTGGTTACTGGCCGTAATATAAAGATTTGTGCGGGATTTCACACGTTTTTTCATCAAATTCATGCCTCGACCGGGGGGCTCCGGTAGACCGTGGGGTCAGCCATTCCCGCCGCCCGAAATCCGTCGGCACGAAGCACACAGCTATCACACTCCCCGCAGGCCTCTCCGTGATCAGACAGGCGATAACAGGATACGGTCCTGCTGTAGTCGACGCCGAGTTCGGTGCCCCTGCGGATGATTTCGCCCTTGCCCAGGTTGATCAGCGGACAGTGGATGGCCAGTCGATTGCCTTCAACCCCGGCACGGGTTGCGAGGTTAGCCATCTCCTGAAATGCGGAGATATACTCCTGTCGGCAATCCGGGTAACCGGAATAGTCCACCGAATTAACACCGATGAAGATGTCCCTGGCGCCAAGCACCTCGGCCCATCCCAGGGCATAGGAAAGAAACACCGTGTTACGGGCCGGCACATAGGTGACGGGAATATGGTTGCCGCCTTCTGCGGCGTCCGGCACTTCAATTTCATCGTCCGTGAGCGCAGATCCCCCAAAGGCGCCTATGTCGATGATGGCCGTGCGGTGTTGTGCCGCGCCAAGCTCCCGGGCGATCTGTTCCGCGTACTGAAGCTCGGCGGCATGTTTCTGGCCATAGGAAAAGCTCAGGCAGTAACAGTCAAAGCCATCTGACTTCGCGATGGCGAGCACGGTTGAAGAATCCAGCCCTCCGGACAGCAGAATCACCGCTTTTTTCCGGGCATCAGACACCCGGTTTATCTCCCCATAACAGTTTATGCAGTTGCACCTGGAGTCGGACCTGTAGCTCATCCTCAAGTATCCACCCGGCCAGTTCAGTCGATGACAACTCCTCGTGGCTCGCCGAGAACAGAACCTCTGAAACCCGTTCAATCAGGCCGTACTCCCCTACTTTGAACCTGGCCCATTCGTAATCCTGTCGATCGCAGATCACGAATTTGACCTGATCTTTCTGTTCAAGCAGTCCGATGTTTTCGTAGAGATTGCGCGCAACTTCTTTCGACCCGGGTGTTTTCAGATCCATGACCACGGAGACCCGCGGGTCGACTCCGGAGATGTCCATAGCGCCACTGGTTTCCAGAGACACCCGGTAGTCTGAATCTGCGAGCCGTTGGCAAAGTTCGCGGCAGGCCGGTTGCGCCAGGGGTTCGCCACCCGTCACCGTGACATGGTGAACGATACGTGATCCCACCTTCGCCAGGATGTCCCGAATCGAGTGGAGTTCACCGCCGTGAAACGCATATTCCGTGTCGCAATACTGGCAGCGCAGCGGGCATCCCGTCAGCCTGACGAAAGCGGTGGGCAGCCCCACGGTTTTCGCCTCCCCCTGCAGTGAGTGGAAGATTTCGGTGATTCGTAGCGTTGTGGTCATACGGGCGGGGTTTCAGGGTAGGCAGTTCACAGACTCACGCAGATAATTTTCCGCCAGGTTTGCAACGGATTTGTCCGGATATTCATCCACCACCTGCTGCAACAGGTCAGCGGCCCGTTCGCAGTCGCCGAGGGTGTGGTAGACCCTGCCCAGGTGGTAGGTAGCCTCGGGCACCCTGCTGTGTTCCGGGAAGTAACCGATTACCTGTGCAAACGCCTGTCTTGCCTTCTCAAAGTCCGTGTTGGCGGCATAAACCTGGCCGAGCCAGTAGTAGTAATTGGCCGTACTGTCACCATCCGGGAAGCGGGTAATCAATGATTCCAGTTGCGGGACGGCGAGGTCAAACTGGCGGCTTCCAATCAGCGACTTCGTGTTTTCGAAGAGTTCCTGCTCGCTCAACAATTCGTCGTCGGCACTTTCCATTGTTTCCGCCGTTCCGCCATCGGCTGTTTCGCCCTCGGACGTTTCATCCTCGGGCGTTTTACTCTCAGACGTTTTATTCTCAGATGTTTTATTCTCAGAAAAGGAAGCCGGGACAGGTGATATCGGCAGGGTCCGGGTTTGCATGGTTTGCATGAACTGTTGCAGCCGCGCATCCAGTTCCAGGTAGCGGTCATCCTGAATCGATTTCTGGCGATCAATCACATGCTGCAACTGCTCAACCTGCCCGCGAAGCAGCATCACTTCACGCTGTAGTAACTGCATTCGGTACTGGACGTTGATGCCGGAAGGTTCGTACCCTCCCCGATCAGGCTCATCCGGAGGCTGATCGGTGATGGCGTCCCGGGACTCCCCGGCAATGGGAGATTCAGCCCCGTAAACGAAAAGTGGCGTGCCAACCCATGCAATCACCGCAGGAATCAGCACGCCGCTCAAAAGCAGGTGTCTAACGCTCATGAATCCGGTTATCGATAAATGATCTCAACGCGGCGATTCTGCGCCCAGGCAGACTCGCTGTGGCCGGAGTTCGCCGGCTTCTCTTCACCGTAGCTGATGACTTCAATCTGTGATCGGGCAACTCCCTGCGCTACCAGGTAGGCACGCACCGCATTGGCACGACGTTCAGCCAGGGCCAGGTTGTACTCCCGGGTTCCTCGCTCGTCTGCATGACCTTCAAGGCGCATACGCTGATCACGATCACAGACCAGTACCCTGGCGTGGGTATCCAGTTCCGGATGGCCCGCACGCTTCACGATGGCCTGATCGAAATCAAAGTAGAAGAAACCGTTCAGCAGCTCTTTGGGACCCATACCATCATCGGCGGGTACGCTGACCTTGCCGTTCGCCACGCTTGGTATTTCCAGATCTGACGAGGGGTCGTCCATCATCATGTCTGACGAGGCGTCGTCCATCATCATGTCAGACGAGGTGTCGTCCATCATGTCAGACGAGGCGTCGTCCATCATGTCACTGGCGCCATATATCTGCTCGGTTGGCTCACTGCCCGGGCCCGGGCCTGAGTATTCCGGTTCGTTGCTTGCACAACCACCCAGAATCAGGCCTGCAAGGCAAAACACCAGTAGACCGCGTAACTTGATAGTTCCCATGTTTTGCTCCTTTATACACACGGTGTCACTTCCAATCGTGGATTAAACCACAAAATGTGGCAAAAATTTACCGGCCAGATCAAATATTCCATAAAAGAGAGGATTGTCAGGGCGTGCCATATCCAGACTCCGGACAAATATCTAGTCGATCGGTACGAAAGTACGGGTTTTGATCGGCGACCAGGCGGGCTCACGCACATCCCCATCGGTTGATGGCAGATTGAACTTCACGCCACCGTCAATGGAGACGGCCGCGAGTATGCCCTTCCCTTCCTCCTGGGTCGCGTAGATCAACATGCTGCCATTGGGCGCCACGCTGGGAGACTCATCCAGGCTGGTTTCCGTCAGCACCCTCAGAAGACCGCGGTTCAGGTCCAGCAGGGCAATATGGAAGATTCCGTCCCGGCGGTGCACCATGACCAGACCACTGCCATCCCGCAGGAGGCTTGCCCTGGCATTGTAGTCACCCTCGAAAGTCAGACGCTGGATCTGAAAGTCAGACAGTCTCATCTGATAGATCTGGGGCTGGCCACCCCGGTTGGATGTAAAAATCAGGGCTTCGCCGTCCGGCGTCCAGGACGGCTCGGTATCAATGCCATAGTGCCGGGTAATGCGGCGCAGTCGCTCCGTTTGCAGATCCAGCACATAGATATCCGGGTTGCCGTCTTTCGATAGAACCAGCGCCATTTTTTGACCGTCCGGCGAAAACGACGGTGCGCTGTTCAACCCGGCAAAGCTGGTCAGTATTCGTCGATTGCCCGTCGCCAGGTCGTGCAGGTAGATGGACGGACGACCATCCCGCTCAAAAGACACATAGGTGACCATTTTGCCATCCGAGGACCAGGCGGCAGACAGAATCGGTTCGTCAGACTCCAGGACTGTCCGTACACGGTGGCCATCGGCATCGGCGATATTCAGGGAGAAACGACGACCGTCGGCGGTCTCCAGAGCCGTAACGTACATGATACGGGTTGAAAAGGCGCCTTCGATCCCCGTCAGTTCCCCGAATACGACATCGCTGACGTGATGCGCCATATCCCTCAGTTCATCGGGCAACCCCTCGATGGTCTGAGACGCCACCACTGTCTGGCGCAGGACATCGTACAGTTCAAAGTGCAGGCGAATCCCCGCCTCGTCGGGTTCAAGGTATCCCAGTATCAGGAATTCAACGCCAAGTATCCGCCAGTCCCGCGGCAATACCTCCGAAGCCTGATTCGGCAGACTCAGCATCTGCTGTGTCGGGAGCGCTTCAAACCGGCCAGACAGACCCAGGTCTGATGAGATGACTTCTTCCACGGCAAGCGGCGGGCCGCGCCTGCCACGCCAGGCAAAGGGTATGACGGCAACCCTGACGGCGTTATCAACACCCTGGGTGATTTCTATTCGAAGTTCGGCATGGCCGCCGATGCTGAACAGCAGCAGGCCAACAAAGCATAGGGTTATTCTGTACACGGGTTATCCTTTCAATTCAATTTGATTTGGTTACAGCCTGAGATCATCCGGCCTGAACAGGACGGTGAACTCGCGGAAATTTCTTTCAAACCGCCGTGAATCTGACGGTACAATAAATCGTTCTGCCTTGCGCACGGCCAGTATTGCGGAACGGTCAAAAGCATCGTTACCACTGGAATCCTCAAGTTTGACATCAATGACCTCACCTGTGGGTATCAGTCGCACTCGAAGCAGGGCCTCCATGCCATTGCGCGCACTGGGCGGTCGCGACCAGGTCTGAATGATGTCTTTCTGGATCTGTGCCACATACGCCATGGCCTTTTCATCATCAGTGACCGCCCTGCGGGCATCTTCTTCCCGCATCAATGCAAGCAGCAGTTCCTCGGTGAAAGCGGAACTGACCTCACCTGCGTCCGGCTTTGTCTGTCTGGGACTGGTCACTATCGGTTCCGGCTGCGGTTCGGGGACGACGGGCTCTGGTTCCGGTTTGGGTTCCGGCTTTTCGAGACGCGCTTTTTTCAGAGCCTCCTGTTCGGCACGCAACCGCGCCTCCATGGCCCGGCGCTTCTCCAGCTCTTCAGCCATTCGCTGTTTCTCAAGTTGCCGCCGACGCTCTTCCGCCGCCGTGTGAGGGTTTTCAGCCACTATGGAGGCTTCAATGTAGTAAGGCCGGATATCCAGGTGGTTGACGGTGGAATCATTCCAGTTGACGGATACCAGCCCGGCCACAACAGCGTGAACCAGCAGGGCAAACAGCAGGGCAATGCCATAGGAAGGGAAGTTCGTCAGGGTAAGTTTCATCGTCGGCGATCAGTTCTTTGGCGGCTGGGTTATCAGTCCAACGCTGGCCGCACCTGAAACCTGAAGCGTATTCATCAGATCAACAATCACACCATAGGCCAGCTTATTGTCCCCTTCGACCAGCACCTTGATGTCAGGGTTCGCAGCCAGCACTTTTTGGGTCCTTGTTCCTATTTCCGAGAGAGGGACGGGTTCCTCCTCTGCGCCAAGATTCATGTAATAGGTTCCATCCTCTTTGACAGAAACCACCAGCATTGGTTCATCATCATCCACCTCAAGCGGGCCGGAAGCGGCCTCCGGCAGATCAACCTTGATGCCCTGGGTCAGCAGCGGTGCGGTCACCATGAAGATTACCAGCAGCACCAGCATCACATCAATGTACGGCACTACATTGATCTCTGACATGGGTTTGCGACGGGATGCTTTCGCCATGATCAGCGCTTGTGACTGGCCCGATAAAGGATGCTGCTGAACTCATCGGTGAACGCCTCAAAGCGATTCACGATGACCTCCACCTGGGCGGCATAGCGGTTGTAGGCAATCACCGCCGGGATCGCCGCAAACAGTCCTATGGCGGTAGCCACCAGCGCCTCCGATATACCCGGCGCAACCACCGCAAGACTGGCCTGGTTGACGGTCGCCAGTCCTCGAAATGAATTCATGATGCCCCAGACGGTGCCGAACAGTCCGACGTATGGGCTGGTGGAACCGACCGTTGCCAGAAACGGCAGGTGCGTTTCCAGACGCTCTTCTTCACGAACCAGCGCAACACGCATCGCGCGCTGGACGTTCTGCATGATCCGGTCAGCATCAGTGCCCGACTGCTGGGTGGACCGGGTAAATTCCTTGAATCCGGAGGTGAAGATGTTTTCCAGACCGATGGTGTCGGCTTCCTCCGAATCGACCTCCATGTAGAGTTCACCCAGATCCTTACCGGACCAGAACTCAGTCTCGAAGTCGGTGGCCTGGATACGAATGGCAGAGAGCGCAAAGCCACGTTGAAAGATCATGACCCATGATACCAGTGAGGCAATAATCAGCAGGCCTATGACAATCTGGACGACGATGCTTGCGTTGAGTACCAGGTCAAGAACGGAAAGAGGTTCGTTCATTTGTTGAATAAGTCCTTATGGGTTTCTGCATTCGCCGGAGCGGGCATGCCAAAGTGTTCGTAGGTAAGTCTGGTTGCCATGCGTCCCCGGGAGGTTCTCATGATGAAGCCCTGTTGTAGTAGATAGGGCTCGTAGACATCCTCCAGGGTGTTGCTTTCTTCCCCGACCGCCGCAGCGAGGCTGTCGATGCCCACCGGACCGCCATCATACTTCTCGATCAGGGCCAGCAGCAATCGGCGATCCATCTGATCGAACCCGTTGGCATCCACCTTGAGCAGATTGAGGGCCCAATCCGCGACCTCACGGGTGACAAGGCCATCGCCTTCCACTTCGGCGTAATCCCGCACCCGGCGCAGCAACCGGTTGGCAATCCGCGGCGTACCCCGGGAACGGACCGCAATCTCCCGGGCGCCCTCCGGCTCGCAGGTAACCCCCAGCATTCGAGCCGAGCGCTGAACGATCGTTGTCAGATCCGGAATATTGTAGAACTCCAGGCGCTGGATAATGCCAAACCGGTCACGAAACGGCGAGGTTAGCAGGCCGGTACGGGTGGTGGCGCCCACCAGGGTAAACGGGGGCAGATCCAGCTTGATGGATCTTGCCGCCGGGCCCTCGCCAATGGTGATATCAACCTGATAGTCCTCCATGGCGGGATAAAGCACCTCTTCAATGGCCGGGGTCAACCGGTGAATTTCATCAATAAACAACAGGGCCCCCTTCTCCAGATTGGTCAGCAGTGCGACCAGGTCGCCTTTTCTCTCAATGACCGGGCCGGAGGTCGCCCTGATTTCCGCGCCCATTTCATTGGCGATGATATTGGCCAGTGTGGTTTTGCCGAGTCCCGGCGGCCCGAAGATCAGGGTGTGGTCCAGGGCCTCATCACGCATTCTTGCCGCCGTGATGAACAGGCGCATCTGCTCGCTGACCTCTGATTGCCCACAGTATTCATCAAAGGTCCTCGGGCGGATGGCCCAGTCCAGACCCCGTTCCGCCTCGGTGCTGCTCGCTGTGACTATTCGGTCTGATTCAATCATATCTCATCGGGTCCGGTTCAGGACTGCATCAATACCCTCAACGCCTGCCTGATCAGCGATTCCACGTCCGTCGCCGGGTTTTCCACCCGGGCAACGGCTCGCGCAGCCTCCTGTGGTTTGTAGCCCAGCCCGATCAGGGCCGATTCCGCATCTTCGGTGATATCGCGGGGCATTGTACCCGGAATATCCGGGGTCAATACACCGGGGGACTCAACCTTGTCGCGCATTTCGATGATGAGTCGCTCGGCTGTTTTCCTGCCAATGCCCGGCAGTGCGGTCAGTGACTTCACGTCATCGTTTAACACGGCGACGGCAAACGACCGGGTGTCCAGACCTGACAGAATCGCGAGGGCCATTTTCGGACCGACGCCGTTCACGCGGATCAGGGATCGAAACATTTCCCGCTCCCGCACCGTCGCGAAGCCGTAAAGAAGATGCGCATCATCACGCACGACCAGGTGCGTGTGAATCTCCACGGGGCCGTCAGCTTCAGAGAAGGTTGCCGAGGTGGTCAGGGATATTTCCAGTTCATAGCCGACACCGGATACGTCAAGCAGCAGGGTCCCCGGCGTTCTTTCGATGATAGAACCTGTCAATCGGCCAATCATCACCGGTCACCGGAACGGGTCAATCGCCCTCGACGGAACCGTTCCGTATCAGCAATCTTCGCGCCGGACTTCGCCATGCGTGCCAGGTTCAGCCTGGTGTTGTTGTGACAGATCGCTATCGCAAGGGCATCAGCGGCATCGGCCTGGGGGCTGGATGGCAGGTCAAGCAGGGTCGCTACCATGTACTGAACCTGGGACTTGCTGGCCGAGCCACTGCCAACCACAGCCTGCTTGACCTTTCGGGCCTCATATTCGTGAACGGGCAGCCCCTGCTGCACGGCGGCCACGACAGCTACGCCTCGCGCATGACCCAGCCTGAGTGCGGATTCCGCCGAGCGCGCCATGAAGATTCTCTCAATGGCCAGCTCGTCCGGCGCATACTCGCTGATGATTTCGGAGACACCCCGGAAGATCACATCGAGCCGCTCCGGAAGAGACGCCTTATCCGTGGTTCTGATGCAACCACTTGTGATGTACTCCTGGCGATTGTCGGCGGCTTTGATGACGCCATATCCGGTAACGCGGGAGCCTGGGTCTATTCCAAGGATGGTTGTCATTGTTCAGATCGGGTTAGTGACGAACGCGCTCCAGTCTAGCACAGGAGGCGGGGTCAGACCTTGAATTTCCACTGAACCGGGCGGTTATTCCCGCATCAATTCCTCCGGAAAACCGGCGTTGGTGTAGACGTTGGTGACATCATCCAGATCCTCAAGGGCCTCAACCAGACGCATCACCTTTTCACCGGTTGCCACATCCAGGTCGCTACAGGCCCGGGCGATCATGGCTACCCCGGACGCTGCGGGTTCCAGGCCCCCTGATAAGAGGGCGTCTTTAACGGCCAGATAGTCTTCCGGCCCGGTGGTCACGGCGATGGCGCCGTCCTCGTCGGTCTCCACATCTTCCGCCCCGGATTCAATGGCGATCTCCATGACATCATCTTCGCTGGCGCCCGGCCCAAAATGAATCTGACCCTTTTTATCAAAGAGGTAGGCAACCGACCCATCCGTACCCAGATTACCGCCGGCTTTGGAAAAAACATGGCGGATCTCAGCCACGGTGCGATTCCTGTTATCACTCATCGTCTCGACAAGGAAGGCCACACCACCCGGCCCGTAGCCTTCATAGGTCAGTGGCACCAGGTCCGCGCCGTCCTGCCCCCCCGCCCCGCGTGCGATGGCTCGCTCCATGGTGTCTTTCGGCATCTGCGCGGCTTTCGCCTTGTCGATAATGGTTCTGAGCCCCGGGTTATCATCCTGGTTACCACCACCATCGCGGGCGGCGACGGTCAGCTCGCGTATGATCTTTGTGAACGCCCTGGCGCGCCTGGCATCCTGCCCGGCTTTTCGGTGCTTGATGTTGCTCCACTTGCTATGGCCCGCCATGGTCAGTCTTCCCCGGGTTTACTGACGCTGATACCCAGTTCTTTCAGTTGTTCCGGGTCGATTTTGTCGGGAGCGGACGTCAACGGACAGGTTGCCGTTTGTGTTTTCGGAAAGGCAATGACATCGCGAATCGCGGTAACGCCGGACAGCAGCATCACCAGGCGGTCAAGACCGAAGGCCACTCCACCGTGGGGCGGCGCTCCGTATTTCAAGGCGTCCAGCAGGAAGCCGAACTTGATGTTGGCCTCATTGTCGGACAGCCTGAGCACCCGGAAGATGGACTGCTGTATGTCCGGGTCATGGACACGGATGGAGCCGCCACCTACCTCATAACCGTTGATAACCAGATCATGGGACAGTGACGATATGCTGAACGGGTCTTCCTCCATACGCCCCAGGTCTCCCGCCGGATGCGTAAAGGGGTGATGCACCGCGGAAATGACACCGTCATCGCTTTCCTCGAACATCGGGAAATCGACCACCCAGCAGGACGCCCATGGCCGCTGATACAGGTCCAGGTCCCCGGCCAGCCGGTTGCGTAGCGCGCCCAGCGCATCGTTGACAATACCGGCCTGGCCCGCACCGAAGAAGATAAGGTCATTGACCTCCGCGCCCACCCGCTCAAGGATGGCATTAACCACATCTTCCGGCAGGAATTTCAGGATGGGTGACTGAAGTCCCGCCATACCCTCATCCAGACTGTTGACCCGGATATAGGCCAGACCTCTGGCCCCATAGATACTGACAAAGCTGGTGTAGTCATCCAGGTTTTTTCGGGTCAGCCGGTCACCACCGGGCAGACGCAATGCCGCAACCCGACAGCCGGGGTCATTGGCCGGCCCGCTGAAGACCTTGAATTCGACCTCTTTCATCAGGTCTTCCACATCGACCAGAGGCAGACCGAAACGCAGGTCAGGTCTATCTGAGCCGTAAAGCCTCATGGCCTCGGCATAGGGAAGGACCGGAATTTCGCCCAGGTCCGCATCGGCCAGTTCAGAGAAGAGTTTGCGAATCATCTGTTCGGTGATGTCCATGACTTCCTGCTGGTCGACAAAGCTCATCTCAATGTCAATCTGGGTGAACTCCGGCTGGCGGTCCGCCCGCAGGTCTTCATCCCGGAAACACCGTGCAATCTGGTAGTAGCGATCAAAGCCGGACATCATCAGCAACTGCTTGAATATCTGGGGAGACTGCGGCAGGGCATAGAAGTTGCCCGGATGTATGCGACTCGGTACCAGATAGTCCCTGGCGCCCTCCGGTGTTGCCCGGGTCAGAATCGGGGTCTCAATGTCCACGAACCCCTGGGCGTGCAGGAAGTTGCGCACCAGTTGGGTCGCCTCGGAACGCAGCCTCAGATTCTCCTGCATCTCCGGACGCCGCAGGTCGATGGTGCGATGGCGCAAGCGAACGTCTTCACCGGCACTGGAGTATTCATCCAGTTGAAAAGGCGGCGTTTCCGATCGATTGAGAATCGTAAGCTCAAGACCCAGCACTTCGACCATACCGGTCGCCATCTTCGGATTGACAGCCTCGCCCTCCCTGGCACGAACACGGCCATTGATCCGGATCACAAATTCGTTGCGAACCTGGTCAGCAAGCGCGAAGGCCGCGACTGTGTCAGGGTCATAGACTACCTGGACAATGCCGGTGTAATCCCGGACATCAAGAAAGATGACACCGCCGTGATCACGGCGACGGTGAACCCAACCACACAGAGAGACTTCATCACCCGTATGAGAACCTCTTAGCTGGCCACACAGGTGGCTACGCATGTTTTACTCCTGACGACGAGAGTTTGTCTGACAGTCCCCGAACCTGACCCACCCCGCCGCTAACTGGTCGCGGCGGAGGTCGTCGAAGATTCGCCGGAGGCGCTATCGGAAGAAGACCCGGAATCGGAGGCACCCGCGGAAACATTTTTCTTATCACCCGTCTTAAAGTCGGTTTCGTACCAGCCACCACCTTTCAGGCGAAATCCCGCCGCAGAAATCAGCTTGTTCAGGCTTGCCTGATTGCACTCCGGGCAAACCCTGAGCGGTTCATCGGCAATTTTCTGAAGCTTTTCCAATTTGTGCGAACAAGCTTCACATTCGTATTCGTAAATGGGCATTCAGATCCTCATCCGTTGATTGCCTGCGGGTACCGCCAATCCGGCGGCTGGGCATTATATAAACAAACTATCCCTATGGCGATACTGGAACCATTACGGTGTCAGGAGCACACAAACCGGGCAGGTGAAGCCGGGCGGCTGTGGCGCAGGGTCTGGTGTCGGCGAACTACCACCTATTCACCCGACCCGTCAATGCGGTCATAGTCGGGATCGGCAACCCATCGAACCCGATCAAGCCGAAAGGTGGTGCTGACGCCATTCGACACATGGATATTGAAGCCAGTTTCCACCGTGTGAAGAGCGCCCGAACCAACCAGCTTGTTCACATTGAAGCTGAAGGTCACCCAATCGCTACCGACAACGGCACCGGGATTCTGGTCCCCCGACCCTAAACAGTCATAAACGCAGTTGATGTTTATCAGGAATTCAGGGTCACCACTGATAATGCGCACAGCAAATTCAAGGGTGCCACCTTCGAAGCGTGCGACATCAACGGGACTCCTGGCTTTGATATAAAAAATATCCAACCCCTCACGGCCCGCATCGGTGATTTCCAGGACGGCGTCGTGGCTGTCGTCATCGACAATCGACCAACTGATGCCCGGACATCCTGCTCCACCGTCGTTTTCGCAGGTAACCCAACCAGTCTCAACAGGAGCAGGATACCTGCCGCCAAAGCCAGAATCCCAGGTCGGTCCTACAACGCCTTTATCAAGCACAGTGAGTTCAACGGGTGGGCAGATGAAGCCTGGTTGCTGCTGCGAGGAGGCAGCATCAGTGACCCGGATTTTCAGATCGTCCTCACGCCGGAAGCCATTGTCGGCGGTCGTCTCAACGCGGATGTCCAGTTGAGATAACGCCCCGTAATCCAGTTCCGTGCGCGTCAGCACCCGGTCGCCCTCAATGCGGAAGCAGGCATTGTGTTCACCCCCTCTTGCCAGGGCGAAGCTATGGTCTATGCCCGCCGGGCCGGTTACCCGCAGGCGACCAACCAAGGTGCCCGCAGGCAGCATCCCGGCAACCTCCCCCTCCCCGGGGTCGAGTGTGACGTCCTGAAGTGTGACGCCCTGTATGGTGTTCTCGCCAACCTGTACCCTGGCTGTGGCGAAATTGTTGACCGGGTTCTCGTCTACGTGCAGCGCCTGATGGTCTACGTCCGCTTTTACTTCGTAGATGCCCGGTTCTCCGGTCAGGGTGTACTCGATCATGCCGTTACCGGACAACCGTGTATAACGACACGCGGTTGTCTGGCCGGGGGTCTCGCAGGTTGCAGGGCTGGCGATCATGCCTGCAACGCTGATGCCTTCCGGCAGTTGCAGATTAACCAGCAGTTGCTCCGCCTCCGCCGCCGCATCGGTACTGACCTCTACCTGCACCTTATTCTGGCCGGACTGGGATGCCGTTACCCGGCTGTCTATGACCGGACCCCAACCCATATCCGAGAGCATATAAGCAACAATACCAAGGCGGACGGGGGAGTTACTGGGAGAACTGCGTCTCATTATCTGGAAACGTTCGTTCGAGGACAGGTGGCTGATGTTATAGGCACCACCCCCATCCAGAAACACCTCGCCCTGGGCCTGGCCTGCCGGTATTATCCTTCCCGCCGCCTCACTGGTCGCAGGGCCGACCCATCTGAGATTGTCTTGTGCCCTGTGCAGCATGGCCCGCTGTTCAGGTGTCATATCCTCCGGTCGGTTCGGGTCCGCGCCTGCCAGGCGAACATGACGGTCGAACAAAGTAGGTGTGTAAGAGGCATTTGGACGATAGCTAACATTGCTACTGAAGCCGAGACCGTGAATAAACTCATGTAGCGCAGTTATTACAAACGAGTTTCCGATGGTACTGGGTATTTCACCCAGAATATAATCAAACTCCAGATCGGCATTGTATTGAACCCTCATCTTCAGTTCGAAGTTCAATCCGTCGAACACAGTCATAACATCCTGTACTACATCCGGACCGAGTACCGCCAGTTGCGGAGGCGTTATCGCGTAACCATCCGCGTAGCCCTCGTAATACTCCCCAACAAGTACCGGGGTCTTGTTGGACGCCGCCACACCTTCACGTAAACTGTCAAATGTTACTTCGCTGTATAGCAATATCTGGTTGTCAATCCAGACCGCCCGTTCGAGCAAACGGGTGGTATACTCATGTGCGTTGCGGCGTTGTTCACCGAGGGTTGTCCCCGGATTGTTCAACAAGAGGTTGACCGGTACCGGTGTTTCATCAAAGGCACCTTCTCCCGGGTCGTCAAGGTAGCGCACTTCAATGGTAGTCGCTGCCGTACTCTGGAACAGCGCCAGTAGCAACAAACTTACTAAGACTTTTATTTTCAGTTCTTTCATCTTGTCATTTCCGGCTAACCCCTGGTCCGGGTTAGTTATCTTGTTGTTTTTGTTGATTGTTTTTATCGACAAGCTGAATAAGACTATAGACTACAGGTATTTGCAAGGCTCAAACACACTGGAACCATTACGGAAACCATCGGGATTCAGGGGGCCTGTTCCGGAGCGGTCGGGCGGCTGAGATGCGCCAGCGCCGCCGCATTCTGCTCCCAGTTCCGGCCATCAAAGGGCTCGACCCCAACCTCGCCGAATGTGGACGGGTCCACGCAGCGGAAGTTAACGCTGATGCCGTCCGGGTTTGAACGGGGAACGTAGAAAGGCTTGACACCGCAGGTGCCGCAAAAGTAGTGCCTGGCCACCCCGGTGTTAAAGGTGTAGAGCGTCAGTTCTTTCCAGTCTGTCAGCAAGTTAAATGCCGAGGCCGGGATGATAAGATGCCGGAAGCCAGCCCGGTTGCAGATAGAACAGTTGCAGTCGCGGAGCACGACATCAGGATCTGATTCAAACTCGAACCTCACCCGGCCACAGTGACAATCACCCTTGTGTAACATGTTGTTTACTCCGATAACCTGATATGGAAACTAATAACAGATATGAGAGCTTCAAGATACATCATCGCCACCCTGAAGGAGACACCTTCCGACGCTGAGATCATCAGCCACCAATTGATGATCCGGGCCGGTCTGATCCGGAAACTGGCATCGGGCATTTATACCTGGATGCCCATGGGGCTGCGTGTCCTGCAGAAAATCGAAACCATTATCCGTGAGGAGATGAATGCCACGGGTGCCCTGGAAGTCCTGCTGCCGGTCGTTCAACCCGCAGAGCTGTGGCAGGAGTCAGGCCGCTGGCATCAGTACGACGAAGGACTGCTGCTACAGTTTCATGATCGTCACCAGCGAGAGTTCTGTTTCGGGCCTACTCACGAGGAGGTGATTACGGACCTTGCCCGGAGTGATCTGAAGAGTCACAGGCAACTGCCGGTGAACCTGTACCAGATTCAGACCAAGTTCCGTGATGAGACCCGCCCCAGGTTTGGCGTTCTCCGCTCACGAGAGTTTGTTATGAAGGACGCCTATTCCTTTCACATGGATCAGGCATCCCTTGAAGCGACCTACCGGGACATGTTCGACGCCTACTCGAAAATCCTGTCGCGCATGGACCTGGACTTCAGGCCGGTGCTGGCAGATAGCGGCAGCATCGGTGGCAGCGCTTCCATGGAATTCCAGGTTCTGGCCGGGAATGGCGAGGACAGGCTTGCCCTGTCCACGGAGTCGGACTATGCCGCCAATATAGAGATGGCGGAAGCCCTGGCGCCCGGGAACGAAACCGGGGACGAAGCTGAACTACGGGAGGTCCATACCCCGGGGGCGCGAACCATTGAGCAGGTGTCTGACCTGCTTGAAATACGCCGACAGAAAACCGTCAAGACCCTGATTGTCGAAGGCGAAGAGGGCGGGATGGTCGCCCTTGTTCTGCGGGGTGACCATCAGCTCAACCCCTTAAAAGCCGGGAAGATTCCGGGTGTCGCCGCCCCCTTGAAGATGGCGGATGACAGGGCGATCAGGGAGACCCTGGGATGCGCGCCCGGCTCCATCGGACCCGGCGGGCTTGAGATTCCGGTTCTGGCAGACCGAAGCGCCGCAGCGCTGAAGAATTTCGTGGCCGGGGCCAATCGGGACGACTTTCATCTGGTGAACATGAACTGGCAGCGGGATGCCGTGTTTACCTCTGTCCACGATCTGCGTTATGTGGTGGAGGGTGATCCAAGCCCTGATGGCAAAGGTTCAATCCGGTTCAAGCGGGGCATAGAGGTGGGACACATCTTCCAGCTTGGGGATAAATATTCATCAGCCATGAACGCCAGGGTGCTGGATGAATCCGGTAAGGCACAGGTCATGCAGATGGGTTGTTATGGCATGGGCGTGACCCGACTGGTGGGCGCGATCATCGAACAAAACCACGACGAAAACGGCATTATCTGGCCGGAATCCATCGCCCCCTTCCCGGTCATTGTGATCCCCGTAAATGCACACAAATCCGATGCGGTTCGCACTGCCTCTGAGAAACTGTACGATTCTCTGCGCGCGAAAGGCGTTGAGGTGTTGCTGGATGACCGGGACGGCGTGCGTCCGGGCGCGAAATTCGCAGACGCTGAACTTATCGGCGTTCCTCACCGGATCGTCATTGGCGAGCGGGGGCTGGAACGCGGCGCTGTCGAGTACCGGCACCGCCGGGAAGATGAATCACGGGATGTGCCACTGGATGAGATTGAAGCGCTGGTCAGCCAGGCTGAATAATGTCTTCCCCCGCGATAGCCGCGCTGGACCCGTCCTCGAAACATCGGAAAATTAAAGTGCTTTACGATTCTCTGCGGGCGCGAATGGCTTCTATCAAGGTTTCTTCGGTCTGGGGTCCAACCAGCGTGGATTTCAGCCTGCCATCCGGTCCGATCACGATGGTTGTCGGCAGCACCTGCGGCCGCTCGAATCCGAGAACCCGGCCAGGGTCTTCCCGGTAAACCGGGAAGGTGATCTTCATCCGGGCTATCTGCCCTGCGGCCTCCGCCGGTGGCGGGGCATCAAAGTTCACACCCAGCACGACAATGTCATCATGGTTTTTACCCAGGGCAATCAGTTCCGGAATTTCCTCGATGCAGGGAGCGCACCAGGTTGCCCAGTAGTTAATGACCAGATAGCTGCCGCGAAAGTCTTCGTAGCGATAGCCGTTACCTTCGGTATCGTGAAAGTCAGGCTGAGTGCATCCGGCAAGCAGCCATGCGCCGACCAGCAGCAGTCGCTTCAATCCGGTTCTCCACGAAACAGTTTTTCCAGGTCCAGTTCAAATGCCGCCCGCCGTTGTCGGCAGGACTCAGAGAGTTTGCGATGAATAATTTCTTCCCAGCCTTCGTGGGGCCTGGTAAAACCCGATGGCATCGGCCAGGGGAGTTCACGGTAAAGCTCCCAGAAGGTTACCTCGTTGAGATCTTTCGAGAGGACGAAGCCACCTCGTTCAACGGGCCGGATCAGGCCCATCGCCAGCAGTCGACCCTTGTATTCATGCCACGTCTGCATATCAACGCGATGGCCGAGTTTCATGATGCGTTGGTCCGTGACTAACTCGCCGGCCCCGTGGCAACGAAAAAATTCGTTGAGGATGATCAGCACCTGTAGCAGCGGCGGCTCGATCTCGTTGCTTCTCCGAGACCGGAAGAGTCCCATATTTTTCGTCAACTCCGCACCGAACAGAACGATTGTCCAGGACACATACAGCCAGATCAGGAACAGGGGCACAGCGGCATAGGTGCCATAGATGACCGCGAAGTCGGTACTCGCCATGACCTTTCCGAATAACCGCCTGGCCAGCTCAAAGGCAACCGCGACAACCAGACCACCGATCACACCATGGCGCAGCGGCACCACACAGTTGGGCACGGTGACATACATCAGCGTGAACACGGCGGTGTTCAGAATGATCGGGATGAGCCCAATCAGGTTTGAGGTACCGGCAACATCGGTCAGAAGCGGCAGGGAGAACAGGTAAACGGCAATGGCCAGCCCGGCCCCCATCAGTGCGGGTCCCAGAGACAGGATAGCCCAGTACATCAGGATTCTCCGGAGGCCCCGCCGGGGTTCCCTGATGTGCCAGATCTGGTTGAACGCCTTTTCAATGGTGAACATAATCAGAAATGCCGTCACTGCAATCACTGCGAGACTGGGCAGGGACAGGCTCCTCGCCTGATCTGAAAATTCCCGCAGGTATTCCTGTACCAGCCCGATGTTCTCCGGTACCAGATTTTCGAATACGAAGGTCTGCAACTGTTCACCCAGGCCGGAGAAGACCCGGAACGCGGAAGATAATGTGTAGGTAATCGTAAGCAGGGGCACCAGCGCGAACAACGTCTGGTAAGTCAACGCCGCCGCCGTCGACTGACACCGGTCATCGACGTAGTTTCTGACCAGCAGTTTGAAAAACTCCAAAAACTCGACAGCCCGGGCTTTCAACATACCTGTTAAACTTCGCCTGTCATTTTGAGAGGCGGACTATGACTTCCGTAACCATATATCACAACCCCCGTTGCTCGAAATCGCGGCAGACACTTGAGCTGCTTGAAGCGCGCAGGCTCGACATCAATATCGTGCGTTACCTTGAGTCACCACCGGACGCAGCGACGCTCAAAGACATCATCCGTCAACTCGGCGTGTCCGCCATGGACATAGTCCGGGCCGGTGAAGATGAGTATAAAACCTCCGGATTAAGCGGTGAATCCACCGAAGATGAGGTCATCAGCGCCATCGTCACCCTGCCAAAGCTGTTGCAAAGACCCATCGTCGTTTCCGCCGACCGGGCGCGAATCGGCAGACCGCCGGAAAGCGTTCTGGAAATTCTCCAATAGAACTCTGACGAAACTCTGAATAATGCGAGTCAAACGCAGATCAGTGAATGATCTTTTCGCGTTCCTGTGACCGGGGGATGGCTTCCGGCTCCAGGTCCACCGGCTCGAATACATCTTGATTGACACGGACCTCGTAGCGGCGGGTGGCAACCTCGCCATCCAGCACGTCCGGCAACAGGCGCAGAAACTCTTCCATGTGCTCGGTTTCAAAGTGCCCCTTCAGGGCGTCGACGGATTCCCACTCCTGGAACAGAAGCAGGGTGTTCGGGCTTGAGAGTCCCACATAGAACTCGTAGCTGATACAGCCATGCTCCGCCCGACTGGCAACCGCCATCTCGCGCATCAATTCAAGCGCGTCGTCCCGGGCTTTTGCTTTAATGGGAAAGGTGCCATGGACAATAATCAAAGGGAACTCGGGGGTCAGGTGGGTTGAGTGAACCAGAGTATAGCGTTATTTGCCGACCCTTTCACATCCGAACGATGAACCGGGTTCACTTTTCCCGGTGGACGGCAAGGGGTGACCATGCCTGGGCTACGGGCATCACCTCCACCCGGTTGATATTGATATGCGGTGGCAGGCTGGTGGTCCAGTAGACGATTTCCGCGACATCCTCGCCCGACAGAGGCTGCATACCCGCATAAACCTCAGCAGCCCGGTCCGCATCACCTTCAAACCTCACCACCGAGAATCCGGTTTCGGACATGCCCGGCTCGACGACAGACACACGGATATTCTTACCCGGTAAATCGGTTCTCAGGTTGCGCGAGAACTGCTGTACGAAAGCCTTGCTTCCGCCATAGGCATTACCACCGGGATACGGCCAGTTTGCGGCAACGGAGCCAATGTTCACAATATGCCCGCCACCACGCGCCACCATACCCGGCAATACGGCGCGTGTGCAGTACATCAGGCCCTTGATGTTCGTATCGACCATGGTATCCCAGTGGTCCAGGTCTGCCTTATCTGCTGACTCAAGACCCAGTGCAAGGCCGGCGTTGTTCACCAGCACGTCGATGGCGGCGAACTCTGCGGGCAGACCGGCAATGGCGGCGGCAACGCCCTCCCTGTCCCGAACATCCAGGGTGACGGCATGGCAGGCGGTCTCCGGCCCGAGTTCATCCACCAGAGCGGCCAGGCGGTCACTTCTTCTTGCGCTCACAATGACCCTGTGCCCCGCCGCCGCGAACCGCCGCGCGCAGGCTTCACCGGACCCGGACGATGCTCCGGTTATCAGAATTGTTTTCATGAAGCTACCCCGTCAGTTTTCATCAGTTTCGCCGATGAGCCCGACACCACCCTGCTCAAGGGCGACCGCAATCTCATCCAGAATGACCGGATCGTCAATGGTCGCCGGAGGATCATAGGCTTTTACATCGGCAATTTTGCGTATCACCTGGCGCAGGATTTTACCCGACCGGGTTTTCGGCAGTCTCGGAACCAGAACGACCTGCCTGAAGTTGGCGAAAGCACCCACCTCCGCACGAACCATGGCGATCAGTTCCTCTCGAAGTTTCTCCAATTCAACATTCACGCCGTCTCTGGTAATCACCAGCCCCGCAGGAACCTGGCCTTTCTCACGATCCTCAACACCGACAACCGCACATTCCGCGACCGCAGGGTGCGCTGCAACCACTTCCTCCATCTGTCCGGTCGACAGGCGATGGCCCGCCACATTGATCACGTCGTCGGTCCTGCCCATGATGTACAGGTAACCGTCATGGTCCATAAAGCCGCCATCACCGGTGTGATAAAAACCAGGGTGTTCACTCAGGTAGGCATCAAGGTAGCGTTGATGATTCCCCCAGACAGTTGGCAGGCACCCGGGGGGCAGGGGCAGCCTGATGACCACATCACCTTCCTCGTTTGCGCCCAATGGTTTACCTTCCTCAGAGAGAATCTGCACATCGAAACCCGGGACCGGCAGGGAAACTGAACCCGCTTTGGGTTCGAAGAATTCGATGCCAAGAGGTACTGATGCCACCGGCCATCCGGTTTCTGTCTGCCACCAGTGATCAATGACCGGTATCCCGAGAATCCGGCAGAGCCAGTCATAGGTTGCCGGGTCCGTTCGTTCTCCCGCAACGAACAGCGAACGCAATGAGCTTACATCATACTGTTTCAGCAGTGTCGCTTCCGGGTCCTCCTTCCTGATGGCACGAAACGCCGTGGGTGCCGTAAAGAAAACGTCAACGCCATGTTCCGCAATGACCCGCCAGAAGGTTCCGGCATCCGGCGTCCGGACAGGTTTCCCTTCAAACAGGATGGTGGTGCATCCGGCAAACAGCGGGCCGTAAACAATGTAGGAATGGCCCACTACCCAGCCGACATCTGACGCCGCCCAGAAAACCTCGCCCGCCTTCACCTTATACAGCTTGCACAGGCTGTAGCTCAGTGCCACCGCATGACCACCGTTGTCGCGGACCACACCCTTGGGCTTTCCCGTCGTGCCGGAGGTGTACAGGATATACAGCGGGTCGGTTGCGGATACCGGAACGGGTTCGACAGGTTCCGCACCGGAAAGAAGTTCCTGCCAGTCCTGATCTATGTCGTTGGACATCTCCGCGACACATCGGGACCGTTGCAGAAGGACACAATGATCGACCTCATGGGTACTCAGGCGCAGGGCTTCGTCGACCAGTGGTTTATAGGCAATGACATTGGCAAACTCAATGCCGCAGGAGGCACACAGGATGACTTTGGGTGTCGCGTCGTCAATCCTTGTCGCCAGCTCTCGCGGTGCAAAGCCACCGAACACAACCGAGTGAATGGCGCCAATGCGCGCGCAGGCCAGCATGGCAATCACGGTTTCAGGGATCATCGGCATGTAGATAATGACCCGGTCTCCTTTCACGACGCCCAGCCGAACCAGCACGCCTGCGAATCGCGCCACTTCATCGCGCAGTTCAAAGAATGAGAATTTTTTGATGGCGCCGGTGACCGGCGAGTCGTAGATCAACGCTGCCTGCTCACCACGACCCTGTTCGATATGATAATCGAGGGCCAGGTAGGAGGAATTCAGTTCGCCGTCGACAAACCAGGCGTCGTTGCCGTTCGAGTCTTTTGAGAGGATAGATTCGGGTCTGCGATACCAGGCAATTTCATCTGCCTGCTCCGCCCAGTAGGTCTCCGGATTGTCCAGAGCCTGCGTAAATTCATGTTTGTACCCGGTCACGAGCCCTGAAAACCCCTATATAAAACAACAACCTATCCCTAACCCGCGGCAACAAAAAAGGGGCTCTGGCCCCTTCCGGAAAATCCCGCGGCCTATCTGCGGCGGCGTTCGCGCTTCAGGGCATCCAACTGGCCCCTGGTCGGCTGGGCTCGCAGCAGCTTCCTGTAAAGAGGTGAGCGCCGGGATATTTTCTTATGCTCCGCATAGAAATCCACAGCCTTTTGCCATGCCCCCTTGAGGCCGTGCAGATTTATCGACACTGTTGTGTTAACGATTTTGTTGAGTTTCGCTGACATGATGCCGATCTGGAAAACCAGGGTGCGGGCGCCACTTTTTTCGGTTTTCATTCGGAACAGGATGCCGCGAACTTTTCCCCTGGTAGAAAACAGGGCGGCTTCATCGGCTTCTGATTTTGCTTTCCGTTGCTGCCTTGCCAGAACCGCATCGCGGGCTTCAGCTTTTGCTTTTACTTTTGCACGATCCGCACCTCGCAGGCGCCTGCCGTTCTTCTTCAGTGAGAAGTATTCCTGATAGGTCTTACCGACAATCTGACGTCTTACCCGAAACCCGTGAAACCGTGTCGTATCCAGAAGTTCTACGCTCATCTCTTCCTGTGCCCCATCTAATCCAATGCGTCCGTCAGATCGGCTAAGGAAACTCTGAATAATGTCTTTTTCCGCGATAACTGCGTTGGACCCGTCCTCGAAACATCGGAAAATTAAAGCGTTTTTACGATTTTCTGCGGGCGCGTCCGCCTTGCTCTCACGAAAAAATCCTATTATTCAGAGCTTCCCTAACTCATACAATCGGCATGATAGCGTAATTTTTCAGAGGGTTGCATACACTGGCACCCTTAGAGTCAAAAAGAGTCTATGGCAACGCCTCTGCCTGCGCTACGGCACCGGAGTTGAGCAATTCATCAATCTCCGCCTGGGCAAACCCCGCATTACCGAGCACTTCAACGGTATCTTCCCCGGGGAGTCGGGACCCGTGGCTCACGGCAACCTCTGAACGAGAGAACCGGGGCGCGGGTGCGGGTTGCAGTACCCCTTCGAGATCAACAAAGGCGTTACGAGCCTGTGCATGCGGATGCCGGTGAACTTCATCAAGCTCAAGCACGGGTGCGAAACAGACATCGGTGCCTTCCATGATGTCGCACCATTCATCACGCGTTCTGGTTTTGAAGATTGCTGTCAGTTCGGATTTGAACTCGACCCATCTGGACTGATCCATCTGTGCGGAGAATCGCTCCGGGTCCAGGCCGGCCTTCTCAACCAGCAATGCGTAGAACTGAGGTTCGATGGAACCCAGCGAGATGTACCTGCCATCGCTGGTCTCGTAGGTGCCGTAGAAGTGCGCACCGCCATCCAGCAGGTTGGTTCCGCGGTCCGTCTTGAAGGCACCGGACGCCCGCATCGTGAAGAACATCGCCATCAGTGTTGCGGCACCGTCAACCATCGCCGCGTCAACGACCTGCCCCCTGCCTGACTTCTGCGCTTCGAGCAGGGCGCAGACCAGGCCGAATGCCAGGAACATGCCGCCGCCGCCAAAGTCACCGACGAGATTCAGGGGCGGCACGGGCTTGCCCCCGGCTTCCCCGATAGCGTGAAGCGCGCCAACCAGGGAGATGTAGTTGATGTCGTGACCGGCCGCCTGAGCCATGGGTCCTTCCTGGCCCCAACCGGTCATCCTGCCATAGACCAGCTTTTCATTGCGGGCCATGCAGTCTGCGGGTCCCACGCCAAGGCGTTCGGCCACTCCGGGCCGGAAGCCCTCAAACAGGGCGTCAGATGACTCGCACAGTTTCAGAATCACCGCCCTGCCACGGTCACTTTTGAGATCCACCGCAATGGACCTGCGTCCACGGGTCAGGACATCCTGTGCGCGGCGCGAGCGCCCTGTCGCCCGGTCAACACGGATTACCTCAGCACCCATATCTGCCAGCAGCATGCCGCAAAAAGGGCCGGGCCCGATGCCAGCCAGTTCAATGATTCTCGTACCGGTTAAAGGTCCCACTAGCCATCTCCATCTGGAAGGTAAAGCCCCGTATTTAGTCACACATGACCGGCGCAGGGCAAATGACCACAGTTTACGGATGGTTTGCTATCATCCGGGCCATGGAACTGCTGGAACATATTGAGATTGATCCTCCGAACGAAGCGGGTTCGAGCGTTATCTGGCTGCATGGGCTGGGTGCTGACGGTCACGATTTTGAGGCAATCGTTCCCGAGCTGAAGCTGCCGGACGATTCGAGCATTCGATTTATCTTTCCCCACGCCCCGGTCAGGTCCGTTACCATCAATGACGGCGCAGAAATGCGCGCCTGGTATGACTTTATTCCTCACTCGGAAACCGAGGGGCGCGAGGACATCAATGATTCCATGGCCCAGGTGACCGCCTTTATCGAAAACGAGCGGCAGCGAGGCATTCCGTCGGAAAAGATTCTGCTTGCCGGCTTCTCGCAGGGTGGCGTCGTGGCCCTGCATACGGGCATACGCTACGACAAACGTCTGGCCGGTATCCTCGCAATCTCAACTTATCTTTACGATTTCGCCAGTACCCGGGCGGAGATGCACGATGCCAACCTGGCCATTCCCATCATGATGGCTCATGGCACTCACGACCCGATGATTCCGGTCATGCGCGCCGCCACCTCCCGCGAAAATCTGGTGGCGCTGGGGTATGACGTGCGCTGGTTTGACTATCCCATGGGCCATCAGGTGTGCCTGGAAGAGGTGGCGGAGATCGCAGCCTTCTTCGCGGAAGTATTGCCGCGATGAATATCACTCTGGCGCCCAGCCCTGCTGTCTGGGCCGAGTGCGTCTGCGAGCGTTTTGACGAATTCCTGGTCGATCACGCAGCCAACGAGCGCAAGGCATCCTCCATGGCCCTGTCGATGGTGGCGCACTACCCGGACCGACCCGAACTGGTGCGCGAGATGGTGGATCTCGCACTGGAGGAACTGACCCACTTCAAGCAGGTCATCCGCCTGATGCATGATCGGAACCTGACCATGCCGCCGGACGAGAAAGACCCCTATGTCAATGCCCTGCGAACTCACCTCCGCAGGGGGCCGGACGCCTACTTTCTGGACCGGCTGATATCAGCGGCGGTCATTGAGGCGCGTGGTGAGGAGAGGTTCAGGCTGCTGTCAAAGCAACTGGGGGATGACCCACTGGCTGCCTTCTATCATGCCCTGGCGAACTCGGAACAGGGACATCACCAACTGTTCCTTGATCTGGCCGTGCGCTACTTCCCGGTGACGGAAGTCAGTCAACGGGTTGCTGACTGGATTGCCATCGAGAAGAGCATTCTGGATTCCCTGCCGATACGCAGCCGCCTGCACTGACCTGCGGCATGCCCGGGCAGCCACCTATCGTCAAATATCTGGCAGATTACGCCGAACCCGAAGCAGCGGGCATCAGGCTGGACCGACAGTATGACCATGTGGTCGTCATACCAGCCTGTGCGGAAGACCTGGCTCAGCTCGAACAGGTCTGGCGGCAGATTAACGGCAGCTACCTCGTTATCCTGGTGCTCAACTGTCCTGATGACAGCCCGAAGATGATCCGGAGGACCGAAGCCCTGGCTGTGGATATGGTCAGGCATCGTGAAGTCAGTGCGCTCTCGGACCGGGCACAACTGTTGACCGGCGCCGGGCCTGATCTCCTTCTGGTGGATCACTTTTCGCCTGATAATCGCATTCCTTCAAGACAGGGTGTGGGGCTGGCGCGAAAAATCGGCTGCGATATAGCCCTGGCCCTCATCCACAACCGGACCGTCACTGATCGCTGGATCTTCACGACCGATGCTGACGTGATCCTGCCATCGACATACTTTCTGGTTCCGCAGCCTCTGTGCGATACCAGCGCAGCCCTTGTGTTTCCTTTCAGGCATGTGGCCACGGCAGACCTTGATCAGGCCAGTCGGCTCTATGAACTCAGCATGCTTTACCATGCCGCAGGTTTAAGGTGGGCCGGTTCCGACTACGCCTACACCACGATTGGCTCCACCATCGCATTCAGCGCCAGCCATTATGCAGGGGTGCGGGGTTTTCCACGGCGCAGCGCCGGAGAGGACTTTTACCTGTTGAATAAACTACGTAAATCCGGGCCGGTAACCTGCCTGCCCGAGCCCGATATTGTGATTGCGGGTCGAATCTCTGACCGGGTTCCCGTTGGCACCGGGCCGGCTATCGCACGCATCGCCGAAATGACCGATCCGGCTAACGAATTCAGAGTGGCGCACCCGGGATGCTATGAGCAGCTTCGACATACCCTGCGATGGATGGAGCACCTGTCGGTGTCACAACCGGCAGATGCCCGATCTCACGATTCGCAGGCGGATAGTCTGCTGGAGCAGGCGGGATTCTTTGACCACTACGAGCGGAAAAGACGCCAGTCGCCCGGCCATTCAGTCATGCGCAAACATATTCACGACTGGTTCGACGCCCTGAAAACCCGCCAGTTTATTCACCGGCTGCGAGACCGGCACTATGGCCGGATTCCTGTTTCCGAACTGGGGCGGGCGCCCTTTCTTGCCACCGGCGCCTCTGTCGAAACCCTGCGGAGAGCCTGTTTCAGGCAGGTCTTTGACTCATAAAGTGGTAGAATCGCCGCCCACATCTAAGGAAGCTCTGAATAATAGGCTTTTTTTGTGAGAGAAAGTTTCGTGAGAGCAAGGCGGACGCGCCCGCAGAAAATCGTAAAAAAGGTCCAATTTTCCGATGTTTCGAGGACGGGTCCAACGCAGCTATCGCGGGAAAAGACATATATGGTCCACCCCGTTTTGCAAGAGTCAATCATCGTGTACATGAAGGATAAGTTGCAGTCATATATCCGGCCTCTCGGTGAAGGTTCTCGCCTTCGGGCCCTGATGGAATCCGCGCATCCCTGTCCTCATCATTATATCGGCTTTCCCACTGCTCAGCCTATGTCTAAACCAGGTTTTCAGGAATGCAGGTCTCTCCTTTCATGCCATCACTGATCTTTCTCTTCGCAACTCCATGGTGGGTTTACTCTCCTAACCTTGCCTTTGTCTGTGTCGTACCGACATCTGCCGAACCATCAGGCAACTATCTCTGGTTCTGACACGGTCATTCTATCGACACAGTAGTCCTCTTCATGCTTCAACAGCGCGTAGGCCATGCGTACCATCTTGTTGGCCATCGCCACTGCTGCCACATTCTTGTGACGCCGCTGAAGTAACGTCTTGGCCCAGCGGCTGCGCGGGTCCTCTTTTTTGTCCACAAAGCGTAATACCGAGCGAGCGCCATGAATCAGCAACTGACGTAAGTAAACATCGCCACGTTTGCTAATGCCCAGCAGTCGGACCTTCCCTCCCGTGGAACTCTGGCGGGGTACCAGCCCCAACCAGGCCGCCAACTCCCGGCCATTTTTGAAGGCGTTGATATCCCCGATGGCTGCCACCAGGGCGGTCGCACCCTTGGGGCCGATACCGGGAATGGTGAGCAAACGCCGGGTACGCTCATCTGCCTGCGCCAGTTGCTCAATTTGCCGGTCATACTCGCCAATACGCTCATCCAGACGGATCAGTTCATCATAGAGCGCCGATAAGAGTCCCCGAAAGCGCATCGTCAGACCGTTTTCCGCGTCTTCCAAAATGAGCGGGAGCTGCTTGCGTACGTGTGCTCTCCCTTGCGGTATCGTAATGCCGTACTCTAACAACAGACCTCGGATCTGATTGACCTGGGCGGTGCGCTGAGCCACCACCTGACTGCGAATACGGTGCAGGCACTGAACGTCCTGCTGCTCCATGGTCTTGGCCGCAACAAAACGCATACCAGGGCGCTGAACGGCTTCGCAAATAGCCTCTGCGTCAACACGGTCATTCTTGTTGGACTTGACGTAGGGTTTAACAAACTGTGGGGCAATCAACTTCACCTCATGACCGTAACCCGACAACCGCCTTGCCCAGTCATGGGCGCCGGCGCAGGCTTCTATCCCAACCAGACAAGGCGATAGCTTGCTCATAGTCGCCTTCAGTTGGTTGCGGGTTTGTTTTTTGGTTATCTGGGTTTGACCTCTGTCATCCACCGCGTGGAGATGGAAACTGGTCTTACCCAGATCAATACCCACTACCTTGATTGCTCGCGTTTCAGTACACTTCTTCATGGTCGCCTCTCTCTGTCTGTTTGAATGGTGTATCCATTCTGGCGCATTGACGCCGATTGATGGAGAGGGGTGGACCATACCATTATTATTCAGAGGTTCCCCGGACACCGGATCATCAGGGTTAAAAGTGCACAGGGTTTTTATTGACGGACAGGCGGGTACGACCGGCCTGCAGATTCACCAGAGACTTTCGGTCCGTTCCGATATCGAACTGATTGAAATTGACCCTGCGCGACGAAAAGATACCGATGCCAGGCAGGAGATCATTAACGAGGCAGACGTCGTAATCCTGTGTCTGCCGGATGACGCTGCGCGAGAAACAGTCGCCGGTAACCGGAATCCGGAGGCCCGCTTTATCGACGCCAGCACCGCCCATCGAACCGACCCATCCTGGTGTTACGGCTTCCCCGAGATGGTAAACGCGCAACGGGCGAAGATCGCAGGGGCGACCCATGTCACAAACCCGGGTTGTTATCCCACGGGTTTCCTCACCGCCATCAGACCCCTGGTTGAAGAGGGTCTGCTGTCCGCTGATACGCTGGTTTCCATTCATGCCATCTCCGGCTACAGCGGCGGCGGTCGACAACTGATTGAACGCTACGAGGCAAGAGCCGAAGCCGCGCCGGACAACCTCTGGCATGCGCGTCCTTATGCTCTGTCATTGCTGCACAAGCATGTTCCCGAGATGACCCGCTACTCGGGTTTGAATACAGCACCGATATTCCTGCCCCTGGTCGGTCACTTTCACCGGGGTATGCTGGTCAGTGTGCCGGTTCACAGGGCACAGTGGATGAAACCGGTGACGCCTGACGACATCCACAGGCTGCTTTGCGCCCGCTATGAAGCCGAACCCTGTATCCGCATACATCCATTCGGCGATGAAACAGAACTGGATCAGGGGTTCCTTGACCCGGAGGGTGCAAACGGTACCAACCGCATTGACCTGTTCGTGTTTGGTCACGCAGATCAGATGGTACTGGTGGCGCGTCTCGACAATCTCGGCAAGGGTGCCGCCGGTGCCGCCGTACAGAATCTGAACCTGATGCTCCAGGTCAACGAACTGGAAGGACTGACGACAGAGAACCCGGATGAGTGACGCACGAACACGGCAGGCGGAATTGCAGGCAGAGTATGACCGTTATCTGGAAGCCCACCTGAAGCTTGATCTGACCCGCGGCAAACCCTCGGCGGAACAACTGGACCTGTCCAACGATCTGGACGGGATACTCGACGGTTTCTACCTGCTACAGGACGGAACGGACGTGCGGAACTATGGCGGGATTCCCGGCATCCCGGAAGCAAGGAAGCTGGGTTCGGAAATCCTCGACTGCCGACCCGGGCAGACCCTGGTCGGGGGCAACAGCAGCCTGAACCTGATGTACAACTACGTGCATCACAAGCTGGCGGACTGGGGAGATCAGGCAAAATTCCTCTGCCCGGTACCGGGGTACGACCGTCACTTTACGATCTGTGAACACTTCGGGATCGAAATGATTCCGGTAGCCATGCTCGCTGATGGGCCGGATATGCACACGATCAACGCCAGGGTGGAAGAAGATGCGGACATCAAGGGGATCTGGTGTGTTCCCAAGTATTCCAACCCCACGGGTCATACCTACGGCAGGGAAACTGTTCGGGCATTCGCGCAACTGCCGAAGCGGGCCGGGGCGGGTTTCCGGGTCTTCTGGGACAATGCCTATGCGGTCCATGACCTGGAAGAACCCGGTGATACCCTGCACAGCCTGATGAAGGAGGCGGAGTCTGCCGGTACCCGGGACAGTATCGTCATGCTGGCATCAACCTCGAAAGTGACCTTTGCCGGTTCGGGCATTTCCTTTCTTGCGACCGGGGAAAATTCGCTCGCCGCTTTCGAGAAGTTTCTTGAGCGCCAGGTAATTGGCTTCGACAAGGTTAATCAGCTCCGCCACGTCCGCTTTCTGAAAGGCATGAACAACCTGCGCGCCCATATGAGCAGGCATCGTGAGTTAATCAAACCCAGATTCGACCTGGTGCTGGACAAGCTGGAGCGCGCCCTGGGCGGCAGGGACATCGCAACCTGGACAAAACCCCGCGGTGGCTACTTCATCTCGCTTGATACCCGACCCGGCCTTGCCGGCACTATTGTGGAACTGGCCGCCGCCGCCGGGGTCAGGCTCACACCCGCCGGTGCGACCTTCCCCTATGGCAGGGATCCGGAAAACAGGAACATTCGAATTGCCCCGACCTACCCCGGCATGAACGAACTTGAGCAGGCCATGGACGTGTTCGTCAACTGTGTGGAACTGGCAAGCCTGAACGCGGAACTGGACTAGCGCGTGCTGTTACACCCGCTGGACCTTGGAGTTCTGGTCATCTATTTCGCGTTGATGCTCGCACTGGGCATTTACTTTTCACGCACCAACCATTCGACAGAGCAGTATTTCCTCGGTGGGCGTAACTTCAGCGGCTGGATCATCGGTCTGAGCCTGGTGGGCACTTCAATCAGTTCGATCACCTTTCTTGCCTATCCGGGGGATGCCTTCAAAACCAACTGGCTGAGATTCCTGCCGAACCTGATGTTACCCATCGCGGTGCTTATTGCAGCCCGGCACTTCCTGCCGAGGCTGCGACGGGAAGGCAGCGTCACCGCCTATGAGTTCCTTGAGCACCGCTACGGCCCTTCGATTCGCGGCTATGGCGCTATCGCATTCATCATCGCCCAGCTCACGCGGGTGAGCATGATCCTGTATCTGGTTTCACTGGTCATTCAGACGATCACAGGTCTTGATGCGTACCTTAGCGTGATCGTCGCAGGCGCTTTCGTTGCCATCTATACGATCCTTGGCGGCATTGAAGCTGTTGTCTGGACCGACGTTATCCAGACCATCGTCCTGATTACCGGCGGGGTCTTCTGTATGGTTATTATCACTGCCCAGATTCCCGGCGGGCTGGGTACGATCATCGAAACCGCCTGGCAGGCCAACAAGCTGAGCGTGGGTGACTTTGGCGACCAGGGTTACCGCCCCGCAAGCTGGCAGCCCAGCCTGCTGGAGAAGACAGCCCTCATGATGCTGCTGATTGGCCTGATTAGCTGGCTCACCGAATACTCAAGCAATCAGAACACCGTGCAGCGATTCTGCGCTTCGCGCAGCGAGGCAGAGGCCCGAAAAGCGATGTTCATCTGCGCTCTGGTCAGTGTGCCCACCTGGGCATTTTTCATGTTTCTGGGCACGGCTCTCTGGGTTTTCTTTCAACAGTTGCCGTCAGAGGTATCGACAAACATTCTTGACGGTTCCGCAAAGGCGGAAGAGATACTGCCGTACTTTATCACCCGCTACCTGCCCCACGGGATGATCGGACTCGTGATTGCCGCCGCCATTGCCGCCGCCATGTCGTCACTGGACAGCAGCATCAATGCGATAGCCACCGTCACAACCCATGACCTGTATCGCAGGTTTCTGACATCAGACAAAACGGATCGACACTATCTGGCCTTCGCCCGGATCATCACGACCATCACCGGGCTATTGATGATTCTTGGTGCGCTCTACCTGATTGAGACCAGCACCGGCACGCTACAGGATCTGGCAATGATACTGACGGCACTGCTGGCGGGCGGGCTGCTTACCATCTATCTGATCGGGTTTTTCAGCCGGCGTTGCGGCAGTCTGCATATCGGGCTGGGGATCGCAGCCACCATGATGTATATCTTCTGGACGCTTCTGTCATCAAAGGGTGTCGTGAATTACCCGTTTGACCTGTACTATACGGGCTTACTCGGAAACGTCGTGATGTTTGTTGTGGCCTACGGCAGCTCGTTTCTGATCCAACCCGGAACCGGAAGAAGTAAATCACCCCTTGACTGAATTACCGGAAGACTTTGCAAAACTTGGACTGCCCGAACGCCTGCAGGATGCCATCCTGGACCTCGGGTTCAATTCAGCCACCCCGGTGCAGCGCGAGGTATTGCCTCACTCGCTGGACGGCGCGGACATCATCGCCCAGGCGCAGACAGGAACCGGCAAGACGGCCGCCTTCCTGATCTCCATCCTGGCTTACGAACTCGAAAACCCGCCGCTGAAGAAGCGAAGCCCGGGTACCCCGTTCGCCCTGATTATCGCGCCAACCCGGGAACTGGTCATGCAGATCAAAAAGGACGCTGACGGCCTGTCCAGGTATACGGACATCAATGTCATCTGCCTGGTGGGAGGTATCGACTACGAGCGCCAGAAGAAACAGCTCAAAAGCCCGGTCGATGTTGTCGTGGCAACACCGGGCAGGCTGCTGGATTTCGCTCGCTCGGGTGTCGTCGATCTTGCCGAGGTAGAGATCCTCATCATTGATGAGGCGGATCGCATGTTGAGCATGGGCTTTATACCTGACGTTAAATCCATTGTCGGACGAACACCGAGGAAACAGTCGCGCCAGACGCAGCTTTTCAGCGCCACCTACAGCGAGGATATCAAGCGTCTGGCCGCTTCCTGGACACTGGACCCGGTACGCATCGAAATAGAGCCGGAACAGGTTGCGGTGGATACCGTTGAGCAGAAGGTCTTTCTCACTTCAGAGGAGGAGAAATACAGGGTGCTCTACAACATCATTCATCATTACCATATCGAACGCGTGCTGATATTTGTGAATCGGCGCGACGGGTCCCGCGAACTGGAATCCAGACTGGGTCGGCACGGATTCAAGACCGGCCTGCTGGCTGGTGATGTGCCGCAGAAAAAACGCATCCGCACCCTGGAACGCTTCCGTTCCGGTGAGGTGGACGTACTGGTGGCCACCGACGTGGCCGGCCGCGGGCTACATATTGATGACATCAGCCACGTCATCAACTACAACCTGCCGCAGGACCCGGAGGATTACGTGCATCGCATAGGCCGCACAGGACGCGCCGGTTCCGAAGGCATGTCAATTTCACTGGCCTGTGAGAGTGATGCATTCATGCTGCCCAGTATTGAGGCGTTGCTTGGGTCCAGCCTGACCTGCGAGAATCCCCCGCAGGAATTGACCGCAGATATCCCGAACCTGCCCCCCGGCAATCCTGCGCCGGAACGTCACCGTGGCCGCCGTCGCAGATACTGACCATGGACGGGCCGGCGCTACGAATCCCACCGGTTCCAGAAGGTGACTTCTTCGGCGGGCTGTCTTGTTGCCGGTTTCAAGCTGGCTCCCAGCGTATAGGCTGCGGGCAGCATCACCGTCTGGGTAACGCCTTCGGGCACATTCAGGATACCGGCGATTTCTTTTGACCTGGCGGTCAGAAGAGACGTCCAGGTGGTGCCAATTCCTCGCGCACGCATCGCCAGCATAAGCGACCAGGCCGCAGGCAGGATGGAACCGAAAAACCCCACCTGGCCCCCGACATCTTCCGCGGGCTCACCGATGGCAAAGACAAACACCATGCAGGGAATTTCATGCAGGCGCGCCATCAGGGCATGGTGGGCCGGCTTGATTGTGACACCGCGATCAACACTCATCTGCCGTAATACTTCACAGTAAATGTCAGCGATCCGCTTTTTCTTTTCGGAATCCGTGACGACAAGAAAGCGCCAGTTCTCTCCGATAATTCCCGTTGGCGCCTGCACTGCCACGTTGATGCAGGCCAGCAGATCCTCCTCGGCGACCGGGCGTGAATAGTCCAGCCTGCGACGCACGGAGCGCGCCGTACTCAGTACATGCTCAACCTCTTCCATGGGCCAAGCGTAAATCATCACTCATGCATTGGCGAGACAAACCCACTATGATTGCGCCCATGCCGATCATCAGGGAAGAAGCCATCAACCTGCCGGGAATAAAACCCGAAACCCGTGGCCGGGTGACCTCGACCTGATATGCGAAAAGAAAAAACACCAATTCATGTCTGGTATCTGGAGATGACAGAACAACCGGCTATGGCGTCCACCGGGCGAAGCTACCAGCTCCGAAAAGCTGAAACACCCTTGCCGGAATTAAATCGTTTTCTCTACACCACGGTGGGAGCACCGTGGAAGTGGTACCTGCGCCTTGAGTGGAACTGGCGGCGCTGGAACGATTATCTGTCACGTCCCGGAATTGAAACCTGGATCGCTTATCAGGGAGGCACACCGATTGGCTACTTTGAACTGGATCGTCAGCCCGGCGGCGCAACGGAAATCGCCTACTTTGGACTGATACCCCAATTCGTCGGCAGGGGTTTCGGTCGCGTTTTCCTTGAGGATTGTATTGCCACCGCCTGGGGCGCCGGTGAGAAGCGCATCTGGCTGCATACCTGCACGCTGGATCATCCCAATGCGCTGCCCAACTATCTGGGGAGGGGGTTCAAGGTCTTCAAGGAAGAAGATTTCAACGAGCTGGTGCCCGCCGAGCCCCTGGCGCCCTGGCCCGGCGCCTGATCAGGACCGAACGGTCGCGGCATTGCCCGGGGCAACTCAGGGAAATACAATGGGCTACCCTGTCTACCGATGGTCAAACCATGAGCGAAGCCACCGCAAACAAAATGCCGGACATACCTGACGCCCGGGATATACCCCTGGAGGAGATCAACGTCGCTGACCCCAGGCTGTTCCAGAAGGACGCCCACTGGGATTTCTTCGAGCGACTGAGGAAAGAAGACCCGGTCCATCTGAATCAGGATGAGGAGTTTGGTCGCTACTGGTCGGTCACGAAATTCAACGACATCATGGCCGTTGATACCGATCATGAGACCTATTCCTCCGATGGCGGTATCACGCTCGGCCCACCGGCAAGCCAGATAGCCGAAGGCCATACCATGCAAACGCCCATGTTCATAGCCATGGACCCACCGAAACATGACGTGCAGAGAGCAACGGTGTCACCGGTGGTCGCACCGTCCAACCTGGCGAAGCTGGAGAGCACCATCCGAACCCGTGCCGCCGACATTCTGGATTCGCTGCCACGGGATCAGGAGTTCGACTGGGTAGACCATGTTTCCATTGAGCTGACAACGCAGATGCTGGCCACGCTGTTTGACTTTCCTTTCGAGGATAGACGTAAACTGACACGCTGGTCAGACGTTGCAACCGCAGTGCCGGGCCAGGGAATTGTCGACTCTCTGGAGCAGCGGCGAGAGGAACTGCTGGAGTGCCTGGAATACTTCACCCGCCTCCGGAACGAACGCATCAACGCCGCGCCCGGCAATGATCTGATCTCAATGCTGGCCCACGGCGAGAACACCAGACACATGCAACCCATGGAGTTTCTGGGCAACCTGATTCTGCTTATCGTAGGCGGTAATGACACCACGCGAAATTCCATCTCCGGTGGGGTGCTGGCATTGAACCAGAGCCCTGACCAGTACGATAAGCTGCGCAAGAATCACTCGCTGATCACATCCATGGTGCCGGAAATCATTCGCTGGCAGACACCACTGGCTTATATGCGCCGCACTGCCCTGCGGGACACCGAACTCAACGGCAGGCAGATACTGGAAGGCGACAAGGTGCTGATGTGGTATGTGTCCGGCAATCGCGACGATGAAGTCATCGAAAACCCAATGGCCTTTATCATTGATCGCGAGAAAGCGCGTCATCATCTTTCCTTCGGTTTCGGTATTCATCGCTGCATGGGTAATCGCCTGGCGGAAATGCAACTGCGCGTCGTCTGGGAAGAAATCCTGAAGCGGTTCCGCACCATTGAAATCACGGGTGACATTGAACGTACCTATTCTTCTTTTGTGAAGGGTTACACAAAGATGCCGGTGCGGGTCCGCGAGTGGTAGACGGGCTGCTGTCAGAACTGCCTGAGCAAGAGGATGACGGGGGGTCTATCAACCCGTATTCGCCGGTCATCCAAAAGCGCGCAGGTCGCGGATAACTGTGATACTGTTGAATCATCCGGAAGCTGGCAGGCAGTTGGATTAAAGACATGTCCAGATCATTGACTCTCGATTCCTACATGGTCAAACGACCGGCAAAGGTCAGCGCCAACGCCACAATTCTTGAAGCCGTAGCCATCATCCTGAAACACAGCATCTCCGGGCTTTGCGTGGTTGACGAAAACGACCAACTGGTCGGTGTGCTGTCTGAACTGGATTGCCTGCGAGCCGTCGTGGAAAGGATCTACATCAATCAGGAGTCCAGTGCCGGGTATGTCCATGAAGTCATGACCAGGGAGGTCGAGGTCAACAAACCGGCGGACGATATTATCTCGGTAGCCGCATCCATGCTGGATCACAAGCATCGCCGCCGCCCGGTGCTTAGCGGCCCTGACCTGGTGGGTCAGATCACCTGTCGTGAGATACTGGGGGCTATTCGTGATTTCGCCGTACCTTCCAGGCAGGCCAGATAGCCCGGATAGCCCGGATAATTTCCCCGCACACAAAAAGAAACGGCCCCGAAGAGGCCGAATCCAAAGGCAGCGGTTATCAGGTTCTGACGAATTCAGGGTAGGCTTCTACGCCACACTCTGACACGTCCACACCCTGGTATTCCTCCTCTTCAGTGACCCTGATACCCATGATCAGTTTCAGGAGATACCAGACCACAAAGCTCGCGGCGAACACCCAGGCGAAGATGGTCAGCGCACCGACGATCTGACCGACAAAGGTTGCTTCGTTGTTGGTCAGGGGCACCAGCATCAGACCCAGAAGACCACAGGTACCGTGGACGGAGATTGCACCAACAGGGTCGTCAATCTTCATCTTGTCCAGTGCAAGGATGGAGAACACTATCAGCACGCCACCCAGGGCGCCGAAGACCGTTGCCTGAAGCGCTGTCGGCGTGGACGGCTCGGCAGTGATCGCTACCAGGCCAGCCAGTGCGCCGTTCAGCAGCATGGTAAGGTCGGCCCGACCGAACAGGAGACGAGAGGTCAGCAGTGCTGCCATCGCACCGCCCGCCGCAGCCGTATTGGTATTCAGGAACACCATGGCAACCGTGTTGGCATTCGCTACGTCGCCCAGCTTGAGCACGGAACCGCCGTTAAATCCGAACCAGCCCATCCAGAGAATAAACGTACCCAGCGTGGCCAGTGGCAGGTTGGCACCCGGCAGGGCATACACCTGACCGTCAGCCCCGTATTTGCCCCGGCGAGCGCCCAGGAGAATCACACCTGCGAGGGCGGCCGCAGCGCCGGCCATGTGTACGATGCCTGAGCCTGCGAAGTCGGAGAAGCCAAGATCCCCGAGATTATAGAGACCGAAGACATCATCGCCATTCCAGGTCCAGGAGCCTTCCAGCGGATAGATGACACCGGTCATGAAAACGGCAAACACCAGGAACGCCCAGAGCTTCATCCGCTCGGCGACCGCCCCGGATACGATAGACATGGCGGTTGCAACAAATACAACCTGGAAGAAGAAGTCAGATGCGTCGGCGTATATGGCGGCACCGCTGAAGCCTTCACCTCGCGATTCAGCGAGAACCGTTTCTGTCAACGCCTCGGCCGTCGCTGCGCCATCCAGTTCTATGCCGGAGAGGAAAATCCCGCCGCCGTACATGATCGCATAGCCGCATACCAGATACATGATGCACGATATTGAGAAGAGCGCGACGTTCTTTGTCAGGATTTCCGCCGTGTTCTTCGACCGGACAAGTCCGGCCTCAAGCATGGAAAATCCAGCCGCCATCCACATAACAAGCGCACCACAGACAAGGAAGTAAAACGTGTCCAGTGCGTATTGAAGTTCTAATGTTTGATCCACAATGACCCCTCCAGGTTCAAGAGTTGCTAAGGAAACTCTGAATAATGTCTTTTTCCGCGATAGCTGCGTTGGACCCGTCCTCGAAACATCGGAAAATTAAAGCGTTTTTACGATTTTCTGCGGGCGTGTCCGCCTTGCCCTCACGAAAAAATCCTGTTATTCAGAGCTTCCCTGAAAGTGCTTTCGCGTCCGCTCTTAACTCGCTGTCTCTGACCTAAAGCAAAGTTGGTGCCAGAAATACGCCGATGCCTGAAAACACCGGGATTCGATTCGATTCAGTGCGTTTTGTGGGGTGATGGCTTTCAGCGCGCACCGATATGACGCAGGTAAAACTGAAGCGCACTAATTTGAAGCACCATCACGCACCCGGGCGGAACCCGCTATACTCGGTTTCCGGCAGGCTCCTGATAAGGCTTCAGACAGGTGCAACCCCAGTGGTTCAGGCAGTACATCGAACACCGGCCCGCGCATCGATATGTTCGGTCAGGGGCGGCGGGCATTCACTATCAGCACTGGCAGAACCCGGGGAAACCCGGCCTGTTGTTCGTACACGGTCATGCCGCCCATGCACACTGGTGGGATTTCATTGCTCCCGCTTTTGCAGAGAACCACGACATTGCCGCGCTGGATATGAGCGGCTCCGGGGACAGTGAACACCGGGACGATTACTCAGCGACCCTGTTTGCAGAGGAGATCATCGCGGTGGCGGAAGATTCCGGCCTGGTATCGCCGACCGTGGTGGGTCACAGCTTTGGCGGCGCCATGACGCGAGTCGCGGCCTACCTGCATCCGGGAGCCCTGGGCGGCATCATTCTCGTAGACTCATCCATTCCGAACCGCAGGGGTTCAAGACAACCACCACCCATGCCGAGGCAGCGTGAACGGATTTACCCCACCCTTGAAGAAGGCATGCGGCGCTTCCGTCTTCGACCGCCACAGCCCTGCGGGCATCAGTACATACTGGATCACATCGCCGCCCACTCGTTGCGTTCGACAGATAATGGCTACCAGTTCAAACTGGACAGCGCCGTCTTTGCCAAGATGAAACAGACAAAAGACTTCCCCGCAGCTGCGGATATGGTCAAAGAAATCACCATCCCCGTCGGCTTTGTTTACGGCAGAAACAGCCGGTTTTTTCCGGAAGCTGCGGTCAGGTCGTTGCGGAAGATCATTCCGCCATCCGCCATCCGCCGCGTGACGGATGCGCACCACCATGTATTCCTGGATCAGCCGATAAGGTTCATCAGGAGTCTGAGAGAATTACTGCTCGAACTGCGGTAGTCAGCCGGCGGACTCCAGTTGCTCAACCAGCCGGTTGGCTTTCTCTTCCAGTTCCGCGATCAGCTCTTTGGACTTATGCACAGAGAGAGCAACAACCCGGTTCGGGCCCAGCCGTCGTAATCCGTCGGCCAGTTCTTTCGCAGTCTGTTTGATGTCGTCAGACATATCGTCTCCCAATTGAACCCAACGAAAAAGCGGGCGCTATCATACCCCACTTCCGTGACGCCGGACACGCATCTCTGCTATGTTGCCGACCATGCCAGCAGTTGAATTCAGCTATCGGGGCGCCCTCCTCACAGTCACAATCACCGATGAGTTTGCCTCGCTTTCCATCAACGGGCTGCAACGCGACCGGCAGCCTGTGGGGGGTGCAACCGGCAGCCTCCGATTGACCAGTTCGGTGCAGACAGACTACGAATGGCATGAGTTCATTGAGGGACTTCTCGAAATCGCAGGGGACAGGGTGAATATCTCGCTGATCGCCAACAACCGGTTGTTAACCCGGGAATCGGTGAAATGGCCATGAATCCGGCAAAGAACCCCGGCGATGTCGGTATGACAACCGCGCCCGGCTACCGATATACCACCGTACAGGTGTATAAGGAAACTCTGAACCGGGGCCGGACCGTCCGGGACACCCTGGCTGTCTGGAACACAAGGAGGACACATGCCTGATCCATCGACAGAGACAGATAGCAGGGAGGTGCGTGAACAACCATTCAGGCTTCACGGCACCGGAGGCGTCCCCGACTGGCGCATCTGGCTGGGTTTAAGCATCACCATCATCTGGCTGCTGGGTCTGGGTATCTACGTTGAGCATTCGGTCGGCTGGGTGCACATCTATGATGCTCCCGTCGATATTGTGGGCAATTTCCTGGAAGGGGCCTTTGCCCCTCTCGCCTTCCTCTGGCTGGTCATCGGATACTTCCTGCAGAAGAAAGAACTGATGCAGAACACCGATGCCATCAAGATGCAGTATGTTGAGATTCAGAAGTCAGCAGAACAGGCAGTGATTCAATCTGAGGCGATCAGGGCCTCGGAAGTACACGCCCGCCGACAGGCTTTCCTGCAAGTCACCGAAAGTGTCAAGCAGCAGCTTGGTGTCATCGCGGCCTTTCTTTTTCTGTCGAGCCAGGCTGCCTCGGACAGTGGCGTTGTCTCCCAGGAACGGGTCAGCGAGCTTTGGGAATCTCTTAACAATTCAGATCCCGAGGGATTCAGCCGTTCGATGTTGCAGATCAGGGCGAACCATGGGCCCGGGTACGCCTACAAGCTGCTCTATGGTACGCCGATACGCACCCGTCACTCTGATAACTTTATCTTCCACTTCGAGCGGTTGCTGAGTGAAGCCACTGACACTGACGCCAGGGGCATGATTCGCGATGCGCTGCTTGGCGGCGCCCATGGACGACTTTACCAATGGATGATCGAATCCCGCGATAATCCGCCGGAAGGCATTCGACACGGCATTTTTGACTTTGACCCGGATGAAGTCGATGAACCCGCTTGAACGCATTACCCTTGACCGTCAGGCCGCCCGCAGCCACGAGGACAGCAACGCGGATATCTGCTTTTTGTCCTTGAGCGAGAATGACGTCCCCAGTGTCCGCACCCTGGTGATGCGCGAGATCAACGCTGATGGCATCAGGCTGTTCATCAACAAGACCAGCCGGAAATGGCAGATCATCCGGGCCAACCCCGCAGCACAGGCCCTGATCTGGTTTCCCTCAGTACAACGACAGTACCGGGTGGCGGGCGGGATTGAGGAACTTGATCGTCACGTCATTGAGAATAACTGGCATCGCCGACCTGCCGGAAGCAAATATCTGGACCACAGCTACGAACGGTTCGCACCGCAAAGCGGTGAACTGGAAAACCGCAAGACCCTGGTGGAGTTTGTGCGTCATCTGCGCGCCGAAGTGGCTGAGGATGATATGAGTACGCCGGATCAGGCTGCCGGTATTCTGCTACGGGCGGATGTTATTGAGTGCCTTGACCTGAACAGCCCGGAACGACTGCATGACCGCATACGCTACACCCTGAGGGAAGGCGACTGGCAGCAGACGGCAATCATGCCCTGACGAACCTGTTCCCGGAAAAGAAAAAGCCCCGGCGAGATTCTCACCGGGGCTCTGTCTTCGTATAGGGAGACTCCTGAACTAATTCAGTTCGGAGGCTCCCCCGCTAGACTGACTGTTAATGGGATCACCTCCTATACGATCAGGGTGCCACTGGACGTGCCGGGAGGTTCCCCCTGGTTAGAACTGCCCGCACAGGTGTGTTTATATCCCGACCATAGCCCGCTGTCAAAGAGAGGCTGCTGTTTTTGTCGGCTGAAGCCAGCCAGAACCTCTGCTATTGAACTGCTTTTATGCCGCTCAGATTCGCGAAGCAGGTTTCTACGGCTGTGCCGATGAAGTCCTGCATATACGACATCTCTTTCTGATCGCCCCGTATGGCTGCAAACAGTGTGCACCAGAGTCCCGACTCACCGAGTTTTTTTGCCATGACGATGCCCTGATCCAGATACTCTGTCAGCGCCCAGTTCGGCAGGCAGGTCACGCCGCGACCTGACGCAACAAGCTGCACTATCATTGGCGTCAGTTCCGCAGTTCGCACCGCACCCGGTTCGACATCAAGCGGGTCCAGGAAGCGGGTAAAAATATCCAGCCGGTCATGCTCCACCGGATAGGTAATCAACACTTCTTTCTCAAGGTCATCGGGAAGAATCATGGTGCGCATGGCCAGCGAATGATCATTGCCGAGAGCCAGCATCGCCTCATAGGTAAACAAAGGAATGTAGGTAATACCCGGCAACTCGACCGGGTCCGATGTGATCACCAGGTCAAGGTCACCCCGCGCCAGTGCGGGTAGCGGAGCGAAGCTGAGACCACCAATCAGGTCCAGTTCCACCTCGGGCCAGTTGGTACGGTAACGGTCCAGGCAGGGGATCAGCCACTGAAAGCAACTGTGGCATTCGATACAGATGTGCAGTCGTCCGGTCTCACCACCCGCCAGCCGGGCAATATCGCGCTCGGCGCCCTTTACCATCGGCAGAACTTCATCAGCGAGGTTCAGCAACCGACGACCGGCGGAGGTAAATCTTGGTGGTTTCGTTTTGCGAATGAACAGCCTGCATTCCAGCCGATCCTCCAGATCCTTCAACTGATGGGACAGGGCGGACTGCGTCAGAAACAGGCTTTCCGCCGCCTCGACCAGGCTACCGGTATCACGGAGTGCAACCAGGGTTTTCAGGTGTCGCAGTTCAATCATCAGTCATCGGGGTTCGCAAACCGGGTGCCAGAGTGAAGGAATTTCAATGTATACCCAATTTCTGCAAAAATCACTCACTTTGCATCGTTCAGTCGTAGCGGCGGTTGCCGCCCGGCTTACCGAGCACCCGATCAACATGGGCGGTCATTACGAATCAGATTGTCCGGCCATTGGCCGGGCTCATGTTCCGTTGGAAAAGGCCCCCAAAACTCGTAGAATTCCGGTCTTTTTGACAGGGATGTTTGCAATGCTGGCAGCCGATCAGCGCCCACTGAAGCTTCAGGTATTCAATCAGCCAAAACTCAAAATCTGTCTGCTGGGGTATCGCGGTAATCCCTACAGTGGCGGTCAGGGCATCTATCTCAAGTTTCTGAGCAGGGCGCTTGTAGAACGCGGCCATCAGGTCGACGTGATATCCGGTGAACCCTATCCCGAACTGGACGAGCGGGTGCGTCTGATCAAGCTGCCGGGGCTCAACCTGTTTGCAGCGGAAAACCATGTAACCGCGCTCCGGCCGCGCCACCTCCTGTCGTGGACGGACTTTATCGAATGGTTCTCAATGCTGACGGGAGGATTCGCCGAGCCCTACACCTTTGGCCGCCGACTGGTTCAGTATTTCAAACGGCATCGACCGGACTACGACATCGTCCATGATAATCAGAGCCTTTGCTACGGCACCCTGCGGCTACAGAACATGGGCGTCCCGCTCCTGACAACCATCCACCATCCCATTACCAGTGATCTGTGCATCGCGTTGCAGAGCGCCGAAAGCTGGAAGCTGCGGCTACTGGTCCGGCGCTGGCATTCCTTCCTGCGGATGCAGAAAAAAGTGGTATCACAACTGGATCATCTGGTGACCGTCTCCAGGGCTTCAAGAAGCGATATCGCCAAAGACTTTGCAGTGCCTGAGGTCAGACTGCACATCGTACATAACGGAATCGACACGGAAGTCTTTCAACCGATGCCGCATATCAGGCGGGAAGCCTGTACCGTCATGGTGACTGCATCAGCCGATGCACCCCTGAAGGGTCTGGACTACCTGATCCGGGCCGTCGCCCGGCTTGCCGATGAACTGCCGGAGCTGAGACTCATCGTGCTGGGCAGGCTGAAAAAGGATGGTGATACCGCGAAGCTGATCCGGCGACTGCACATAGCTGATCGCATCACCTTCCATTCAGGACTCACTTCCGGTCAGATCGCCGACATGTATGCAAGGGCAACCTGCGCCGTGGTTCCTTCCGTTTACGAGGGTTTCGGGTTTCCGGCGGGAGAGGCCATGGCCTGCGGGGTTCCCGTTATCGCAACCGATGGCGGCGCGCTCCCGGAGGTTGTCGGGGATGCCGGCATCACAGTGCCCGTTCAAGATGCCGGTGCCATTGCCGACGCACTCAGGGTACTGCTGGATGACAGCAGCCTGCGGCGGAAACTGGCAGAAAATGGCCGGGAACGCATTCTGAAAAAATTCAGTTGGGACCTTGCCGCCGGGCAGATGGAAAAGCTCTACCGGCGCATCATTGTCGATTGCGCGGGGGCACGCTGATGTCACTGCAAACCATCGACTTTGAACGCATGAAACTCACCGCCAATGAGCGATTGCTGGATCTGGGCTGCGGAGAAGGCCGACATGCGATCTCTGCCTACATGGTCCGTAATCTTGAGGCGGTTGGCGTTGACCTGTCTTTGCAGGACCTGGAGATTACCCGGGAACGCTTCGCGCAGTTCGTGGAACCGGAAAATGAAAACAAAAGCCTGGTGATTTCTGTCGCCCGGGGTGAGCAACTGCCATTCGCCGGGCAATCCTTTGACAAGGTGATCTGCTCGGAGGTGCTTGAACACATCCCGCATTACCATGGCGTTATTCGGGAAATCAGCCGCGTCCTTAAAACCGGTGGTATCGCGGCGATCAGTGTTCCCAGGTACTTTCCTGAATGGGTCTGCTGGAAGCTGAGCGATGCCTACCATGAGGTGGAGGGTGGTCATATCCGGATCTTCGATGCGCGTGATCTTAGCAGGGATGTCGAATCGGCCGGGTTCATACGCTACGACAAGCACCATGCACACTCACTGCATGTTCCCTACTGGTGGTTGAAATGCCTGTTCTGGCGGGACGAAGGCGAAGCGGAAGCCGCTATCGTCGACGGGTACCACCGCTTTCTGACCTGGGATCTGATGAGGCAACCGGGAATCACGCGGTGGCTCGACTGGTTGCTTAACCCGATCATGGGCAAAAGCGTCGTGATGTACTTTATGAAAACACATCGGCCAGCCGGAGAAGCCGCATGACCCAGCTTTATGTCTCCATGGGCTTCTACCCGGAGGAATACTTTACGGGTACGGTTGATTACATCGCCGGTACCCAGCAGAGTGATGGCGCTATCCCCTGGTTCCATGATGGACCCATGGATCCCTGGGACCACATTGAAGCCGCCATGGGCCTCACTATCGGTGGTCGCCTGGAAGAGGCGAAGGCTGCCTACCGGTGGCTCAAAGCCAACCAGTTGCCGAACGGTAGCTGGCTGGCCGCCTACAAGAACGGCCAGGTCGAAGACGGGACCCGGGCGGAATCCAATTTCGTCGCATACATTGCCACCGGTGTCTGGCACTACTACCTGATCACCGAAGAGAGTGATTTTCTTGAGGATATGTGGGCAACCATCTGCCGGGCGATTGAGTTTGTGCTGAGACTCCAGGGACCCCGGGGCCAGATTTACTGGTGCGAGGATACGACACTCGGCATCCGGGAAGACTCACTGGTTACCGGGTGCAGCAGCATCTACAAATCGCTGGAGTGTGCGCTCAATATCGCAACGACCCTGGATCAGGACGTACCCCACTGGGCACTGGCACGCACCCGACTGGGCAATGCCATTGCCAGGCATCCGGAAGTGTTTGATCGAACCTGGGACTCCAAGAGTCGTTTCGCCATGGACTGGTTCTACCCGGTGCTGACCAACGTCATCAAGGGGTCAGCGGCAAAACAGCATCTCCGGTCACGCTGGGCGGAATTTGTGGTTTCCGACCTTGGCTGCGTCTGCGTTAATGATGAACCCTGGGTAACGGTTGCCGAATCCTGCGAACTGGTGATGTCCCTGCTTACCGCCGGACACTATCAGGACGCGGTGCAGCTTTTTAGCTGGCTGCATCAATTCAGGGACGATGACGGCTCCTACTGGACCGGCTATGTGCACAGGGATGATGCGCTCTGGCCGCCGGAGAAACCCACCTGGACAGCAGGCGCCGTTCTGCTGGCGGCTGATGCACTGTCCAATAAGACCAGCGCCGGGCACCTGTTCCGCCAGGAACTGATCGTCAGTACCGGTTCAAGCGCCTCAGGATTTAACTCGCCCGGTTAGGGAAGCTCTGAATAATAGGATTTTTTCGTGAGAGCAAGGCGGACGCGCCCGCAGAAAATCGTAAAAACGCTTTAATTTTCCGATGTTTCGAGGACGGGTCCAACGCAGTTATCGCGGGAAAAGACATTATTCAGAGTTTCCTTAGATTCGCCGCAACAGACCCAGGGTATTAACCCGCTCGACTTCCTCGAACAAACCGGACGCCAGCGCCAGTTTAAGTATCTCGTAAGGCGCCTGCCCACCGTCCGCAGGGTCCGGAAAGATGTCGTGAATGGCCAGAACACCGCCGGGAACAATATGCGTGACCCAGCTTCGATAGTCATTCATCGCCGCGTTCAGGGAGTGGCCGCCATCAATAAATACCATGCCCAGAGGTGTGCTCCAGTGCCTTGCGGCGATGTCTGACGAGGCAACAATGGGGACAACTACGTCTTCAAGTGAAGCTTCACGCAGGGTTCTGCGAAACTCCCGGAACGAATCCATCAACCCGGCCCCTTCATCAAAGAGGGTTTTATCGTGGTAGTCCTGTCCTGGCTGATGTTCTTCCGAACCACGGTGATGATCAACCGCATAAAGTGTGACACCTGCCATCCGGCAGGCTTCACCCAGATACACGGTCGACTTTCCGCAATAGCTGCCCACTTCCAGACAGGGCCCTGTTTCTGCCGCAATCAGGCAGTGGTCATAAAGGGCTTCGCCCTCTGCGGGATCAAGAAAACCCTTCACCGCATCCATATCAAGGGGCAGCTTCACCCTGCTACCCAAAAACAAAGAAGATGGTCAGATAGACGGGGGGCAGCAGAATCAGCGCATAAACAAAAATATTGTTTGCCACCGGCCATTTCCGCTCCTGGTTCAGGGGGAAGCGGTCGCCGATAACCAGCCAGACACAGCTTCCGAGGATAATGGCAAGGATGGTGCTTAGTATGATTAGTCCCATAGCTACAATCCCGTCAATGGCAGAATAGTGATCGGATCACCCTCAGTAATCTGCTGACCGATCTCGGCAATCGCGAGTGCATCAGCCCAGACAACGGACGTCATGATACCCGAGCCCTGGTTGGAAAACCTTTGGGCCCAGGTGGCCCCTTCCCTGTTGTGCAGCCTGACCCTGAGATATTCCCTGCGACTGCCGCCCTGAAAACAAAAATCCGCCCTTGCGGATATTGTTTCAGGATGTATACGACGATAGCCCTGCATGGCCATCAGGCAGGGTCTGGCAACCACATGGAAGGTTACAAAGCCGGAAACCGGATTTCCGGGCAATCCAAAGAAGGGTTTACCGTGAACCTCGCCATAGGCGAACGGCTTCCCCGGCTTGATGGCCATTTTCCAGACGTCAATGCGTCCCAGTTCTTCAACCGCATCCCGGACATGATCTTCCTCACCCACAGACACACCACCCGAGGTAATGATGACATCGGCCCGTTCAGCAGCCCGGGTCAGCGCTTCCAGGGTCGCCTGCCTGGTATCTTCAACGATACCAGCGTCGATGACCTTGAAACCGAGGGTCTTCAACATGCCCGCCAGCGCGTAGCGATTGGAGTTGTATATCTGACCCGGTGCCACGGCCCGACCCGGCTCAACCAGTTCATCACCGGTCGATATGACAGCTACCGTCAATGGTTTCAGGATGTCCAGTTCAGCAATGCCAACCGAGGCAGCCAGCCCGAGGGTTTTTGCCGTCAGATGATCGCCCTTCTGTAAAACCACAGAGCCGGAGGCGATGTCCTGGCCGCGACCACGAACATTTTCACCCGGGCCCGGCATCTGCGTCAGCACTACGCCACCGCCCGTAGCCCGCGTATTCTCCTGTATTACGACCGTGTCTGCGCCCTCGGGGATGGCAGCGCCCGTAAATATCCTTGCCACCGTGCCGGGCTCAAGACGCCTTCCGATGTGGCCTGCGGGGATTCGATCAGACACCGGGTACTCCCGGTTCAATTCAGCATCATCCATGGCGATGGCATAGCCATCCATGGCGCTGTTGTCCGCAGGAGGAACATCTATCTGCGAGAAAACATCAGACGCGGCGCAACAGTTCAGTGCATCATCCAGCGTTCGGGATTCCGTCCCGGTCGTTACCCTGACATAACCCAGCAGTTCGCTAACGACCTCATCCACCGGTCGCAGTGATGCCATGATCAGTGACTACCCCTGCGGATCAACTCGGCGAAGTTACAGGGGCGATGCTCAATGTTGAGTTGATCTTTCAGGATGCCGTTCCAGGCAGTCTTGCAGGCACCGGTGGAGCCAGGCATACAGAAAATCACCGTATCATTGGCAATGCCGGCAAACGCCCTGGACTGTACGGTCGAGGTGCCTATTTCTTCATAGGACAACTGCCGGAACAGTTCGCCGAAGCCTGTGATGTCCACATCGAACAGGGGCGAAAGTGCCTCCGGGGTCGAATCGCGCGTTGTGAATCCGGTACCGCCGGTCACGAGTATCACTTCAACCTTATCGTCTGCGACCCAGGCGGAAACCACCGCCCGGAGCCTGTAAATATCGTCCGGTTCGATCCGGCGCACAGCAAGCTCATGACCTTCTGCCATCAGTGCGTCACAAAGGAACTGGCCGGATGTATCACCTGCCTCTGTCCTGGTATCGGAAACTGTCAGCACAGCGACCTGTAAACCGTTCGTCATCTTTATTCCCGATCATCCCGCCACAGACAGACAAGGGCCATCATGCCCCCGCCGTTTGAGCGGGCATTCCTTATTCAATACGCCGTACGCGCGTACTGGTACCCGACTCAGAACGCATGATATAGCCGCCCACTCTGCCGCTCTTTATTTTGACCTTGTCGCCGGTTGAGAAAGGCAGTTCCCGAGGGGTCGATTGCATCCAGATCTGACCGTTCGTCAGCCGAAAGACCATTCGCTGCTGCGCCCCTCTACGCACCGCCGCGATTTCAGAATCCATATCCAGTATTTCAAGCCAGCCAAACAGGCGGCCTCTTCGGGGCGGTGCGGGGGAGGACAGATCCTCGACAGCCTCAACAGGGTCAGCATGGTCAGAGACTGGCGCGGGATGTGAATCCGCCGCAGGTGTCGCTGACTTCCTGCCTGTTTCTGAATCAGGGTTCAATCTGTCCGGTGTTTCTTCAGGCCTTGGAAACTGACGGTCGAAACAGGCCAGGCGCTTCTGTGCATTTTCAATCAGCGCACACCCCTGGCCGGATTCGGCCAGCACCGGGGATACGGAAATCAAGCCCGCAATAAAAAGACATGACAGGAAAAGCTGCTTCATACCCAAAACCATACCGCCATTTCTTTCGTAGATTCCCGACCATACGACAGTCAACAAACACTGCTCCCCAACGATGTTCAGTGAACCTCACCCCGCACTGTATTTGCAGACTGGCGCTACAAAAAAACCTTCCTGAGAAAAGGCTCCCCCTAGAGAGCACCCCCCACTTTCACAAAGAAAAGACGACCACGCCCGTCGTGCAGCGTCGGATCATAGGCTGTTATATAGGAAACAACGGGAGGCTCTTCATCAAGGAAGTTCTGAACCCCCAGCGTCAGATTGATATCACTGAAAAACGCGGTTTCCCCCAGGTTGTAGTTGTACTGGATATCGACGGTCAGCATATCGTCTATGAGGCCATCAGCCATGTCGTCTGCGGTACTGGTGTTTCCTGCAAGAGCGGTCACTGCTTGAAAGAACCCGGCTGTGCCCGCAGGAATGTCCTCTACAACCTCATCCACCCAGCGAGCGAGCATGAAGACCCGGTGGTTGTCCTTGCTCCAGGCAAAGGTGGCATTGGCTTTCCATTCCGGCAGAGGCCGGGCGACCGGCGTTGTGAAGTTATAGGAACCCACCGCATCGAAGGTTGTAGAACCCACCTCAACGTCGTAGGTCTTCACCCAGGCAGCCTGTAAACCCACCTGCCAGTTGCCCCAGTTGTTGTCAAAACGGTAGGAGGCAGTCATGTCCATGCCGTCAATATCAGCCGAGTCCGCGTTGGAAAAATTGGGCAGAAGACGCAACAGGATGCCGGATGAATTACGTATCACCTGGGCATAATTCCGGTCTGCCAGGGTAGCGGCATCGGCAAGGGAGGTTCCCGGGTTCGCATCTACATAAGCCTGGATTGCTGCGTTGTCTGCCGCCAGCAAATCGGGACCGTTTTCTCTTGTAATAATGTCCTCGTAATCGTAAGAGTAGTAATCGATGTCTACCGAGAGGCCTTCCAGGAAGCCATCCCGGGGAATCCAGGATAGTCCGACGTTGAAGTTATCCGCCGACTCAGGTGCCAGATTCGGGTTACCCACGGTGATTGAAGGCTTGAAGGTGGAGCCGCCAATCAGGTCTGCCTGGTTGTCCACCGTTGTTAGCGCACCAAAAGACTGTTGCAGTGAAGGCGTCCGGAACGAACTGCCGGCAGACGCACGCAGGGTCAGTGAGTCCAAAGGTCTGAACAACAGGCTGATCTTCGGGTCCACGGTACTTTCGCCGATTTCGTCAAAATCCTCATAACGCCCGGCAATGTTCACCTCCAGCATATCGCCCAGGGGAATTCCCATTTCTACAAAAAACGCCGTGGTGGTAAGCTGGCCACTCCAGTCATCCGCACCAAATACAAAGTCCAGATTGTCTGCGGTGAGCGATGAATCGAGTACGACCTTGCCTTTATCAACCCGTCGCTGGAAACCCACGGCCAGGCCAACAGGGCCGGATTTGGTATCGAAGACTTCCCCCGTAGCTATGATATCCAACACCCGTTGGTCATAATCAGTATCGCTACTCGCCCGACCAATCAGCCATTCATACAACTCGGCCGGGTTGGCCAGTTCAAGGTTGGATGTACCCTGGCTGCCATCTCTCTCCCAGTGGGCGTTGCCAAAGGGATTAAAGAAATAACAGTTACCGGCACCGAAGTCGCCACCAGATGTCGCATACGCAGTATTACCACCACCTGGCAGGTTATTTGTCAGATCACAGTTGGGGCCGCCGTATCCGTTTAACGCCAGTTCCATATGCGTAGACAGCGTATCCTGAACCTGCGCGGTTTGTGATGTGTGATCACTTGCTGTGTAATCGGTGCTGACCACCCAGGGCTTACCCGCCAATTCCACTTCCCACTCCAGCCCGAAAGCCATACGCTGATCGCTTCGGTTGGTGTCTGTAAAGGTCTTGATCGGACGAAGGTCCGTGCCATTCTGCTCTGCGGTATATCCCTGCAGGCGGGTCAGGTTAGCGTAATTAATCGGCTCAATGCCGCGGCGAAAGGCATCTTCCTGGCTACCCGGGTTGGGCGCGAACTGCACCATGCCGTTTGCATCAATGTAATTGGTTCCGGTCGGAATCGTGAGGGCGGGGGCATTGGGATTCAGGGAATTCAAACGGTCAAATTCAGAACTGTTAGAGGCAAATTCGAAGGTGGCGGTGAGTGAATCGTGAATGTCGTAATGCCCCGAAACAAACAGGTTACTGAGCTTTTCTTCTGACTGTATAGAGAAGAAAGACCCGTAATCGTATACACAGCGATTGGCAAAATTAGCCAAAGCCCCACCGTTACCGCGAGTGAAAGCCGCAGCGTCTTCACAGTTTACGTCTGCCTGACCGTAGCTGCTGCCATCGGCTGCCCGCGGAAGATTGTTCGACGTGGTTTCATCATTGGCGCCAACCTGCTGACCGGGATACAACCCGTTCGCGCCCCAGGTAACCGTCTGGCCCGCTATGGGTAATAGTCGGCCAGGCTGACCCGTGGACGAAAGCGTGCTGCCGCCAAACCGGGCATAATCATCCGCCACGTTGATTTCGGAACGATCCAGAACCGAGGCGGCTGCAATGATGCCACCACGGTCCCCCTGCACACCCCAGAGCATGGCGAGCGTACCTGTATCGCCCTCGCCGGTATTATCATCGGTGGTCCATTGATAGGTGAAGTCAAACCCTTCAAAGTCATTCTTGGTGATGAAGTTCACCACACCCGCAACCGCATCAGACCCATATAGAGCCGAGGCACCGTCTTTAACCACCTCGATACGTTCAATGGCGATGGTCGGCACAAGTGCATTGATGTTGGTCGATGCATTGCCACGCCCGTTGTACCAGGAGGGTACATGACGCTTCCCGTTGACTAACGGCAGTGTGGAGGCGTTACCCAGATTTCTCAGGTTAACCGTATTACGACCATCCGCACCCTCTCCCTGGAAGGTGGCTGCGCGTGTTTGTGCGCCCGAGTTCCAGGGCATTGAGGCAATAACCTCGGCAACATCGGCAGCGCCTATATCTTCAATATCGGCAGAGGTCACAACGGACAAAGGTGACGGCGAATCTGCCGCGTTGCGCTTCAAATAGGACCCGGTAACAACGACTTCCTCAATGGCCTGATCCGCATCAGCAGCCAGAGCCGCCTGACCGGTGGTAAAGACCAGCATGACGCTCATTAAACTTACAACACAGGATAGTGTGTGCCTTTCCATGACTCCCTCCTTCTCTAATTGTTTTTCTCAGCAATTCGCCGAACAGCTTACTGCCAAAGCCCGTGCCAGCGCTCGCCAGTTCTTGTTATGGACGAATCGCTGAGATACTACCATCAAAACCGAGCCTTAACATAGGCCAGTTTTTCCTATTGACCCGGCAACGACAAGACCTGCCACTGCGGCGAATTTTGCAGCGCCGCATCCGGGGCACACCGAAGAGCCCCGGGAAGCCGCCCCTGTTATTTCCCCTGCCATTCGGGCGCACGCTTCTCTGCAAAGGCGAGCGGTCCTTCAACAAAGTCTGCACTGTGACGCATGGCGACAATCTGGTCGTACCTGCCCTTGATGGCAGCTTCCAGGCTGTCAGCATCCATCCCCGCCATGGCCGCCTGCTTGCTGCCACGAACCGATAAGGGGGCACACTCCAGAATCTGGCCGGCCCATGCCTTTGCCCCATCCAGCGCCTGCCCTTCAGGAACGACATCATTCACGAAACCCAGTTGCCTGCCCTCATCGGCGCTGACCCGCCGACCAGTCAGAAGCATGCCCATGGCCCGCTTCATACCGATTTCCCTCGGCAGTCGATGGATGCCCCCGGCCAGCGCCGCCAGCCCAACCCTGGGTTCCGGCAACGCGAACACCGCATTCCCGGAAGCAACGATAAGATCACAGGCCAGGGCGATTTCAAATCCGCCACCCATGGCAACACCGTTTACGGCGGCTATCACCGGCTTGGGATTATCAAAGCGCGAGGTGAGTCCGGCGAAACCGGATTCCGGCTGCCCGCTCATATCGCCGCCGGAAGCCTGGTACTTCAGGTCGTTACCCGCACTGAAGGCCCTGTCCCCGGCGCCCGTGATAATCGCCACCCACTGTGCGGGGTCAGCGACAAACTCATCGAAGGCTTCAGCCAGTTCCCGGTTGCCCGGCGGATGCAGTGAATTCATCACCTCCGGTCGTTCAATCGTGATGATGGTCAATCGACCTTCCTTTTTTACGCTGCTGTATTCACCCATGGGATGACCTCACTCTTTTTTGTGGATGGTTTTCAGTGTAACTCAATCGCGCAGCGCCCGCTCAATGCGGTCGGCTGCCTCCTCAAGAATGGATCTGGCGCTGCCAAAATTAAGACGAAGGTACCCCGGCCCACCGAATCTTGCACCATCACTCAATTCCACGCCGTGATCAAGAAGCTTCCGGTACGGATCATTCCAGCCGGTGTCACGAAAATCGATCCAGAGAAAATAGGTCGCCGTCGGCGCATGTACTTTCACCTTTTTCATTCCATTGAACCGGCTGATCAGGTAATCGCGGCTGTCCTGCAGATAGGCAACTTCCTCACGCAGCCACTCATCACACTCGGTATAGGCCGCGTTCATGGCGGCAAGGGACAGGACGCTGATATTCGGCACCAGCCCCGCCGCCCAGTCGGAAAATCTTTCCCGGATTAAGGGATCCGGAATGACGGCAAAGGCCCCGCCCAGACCACTCATGGCAAACGCTTTCGATGGCGATGACAGGGTTACCGTTCGCGACTGAATCTCGGGATGAGCCTTTGCCATGGGCAGGTGCGCCACGCCATCGAACAGGATGTCTGCGTGAATTTCATCCGAGCAGATCAACAGGTCGTTTTCCAGGCAGACTGAGGCGATTTGCTCCAGGTCCTCCGGGGACAGAAGCCGTCCGAGGGGATTGTGAGGATGGCAGAGCAGCAGCAGCCTGCAACCCGGATCACTCGCCAGCGTGGCAAACTGTTCATGGTCAAACTGCCAGCCATTATCCGTGAGCCGTGCGGGAAGGCGGACCTGTTGTCTTCCGGCATTCAATGGCGCATCCAGGAACGGATAATAAATGGGCACTTCCGTGACGATGGATTCATCTTTGGCCGTCAGCGCCCGACAGCAGAGATTCAGCCCCTGCACCACCCCCGGCATAAAGAAGAAGCAGTCTGGCTCAACCCGCCATTCATACAGGCGCTCCAGGCGATCTGCCAGGGCAGACCTGAGACGATCCGGGACAATGTCATAACCCTGAATGCCGTCCAGGCGGGACCTGATCGCAGCGTCGACCGGCGGCGGCAGTCGAAAGTCCGAATCGCCTATCGTCAGCGCAAGAATATCGCTTCGGCCACCCCATCGACTGCTGTCGCTGGCCGTGCGATCAACCACTTCATCGAAAATCATTCTTCTAGCGTATCACGGTATAATCGGCCATCAACCCAACGAGACCGAGAGACATGGGACTGTTTACAAAAAAACCGGAAATGCCCGGCGCCGACAAAGCACTTCCCGGCCGACAGGAAGAAATGCCCGTACCGGAGACGCATTTCGTTAACGGCCATCCCATGAAGGGCCCTTTTGCCGAACATCTTGAAACCGCCCTGTTCGGAATGGGTTGTTTCTGGGGCGCAGAACGCTGCTTCTGGGAACGTGACGGAGTGCTGGTCACCGCAGCGGGTTACGCTGCGGGCCTGACTCCGAATCCCAGCTACGAGGAGGTGTGTTCCGGTATGACCGGACACAATGAGGTGGTCAGGGTGGTCTACGACCCTGCCCTTGTGGGCTATGAGGATCTCCTTGAAATTTTCTGGGACAGTCACGACCCGACTCAGGGGATGCGTCAGGGTAACGACATCGGCACCCAGTATCGCTCCGGCATCTATACCTGTTCCGATGAACAGTTGGCACTGGCGGAACAGAGTCGCACGGTGTTCCGGCAAAAACTGAAAGCCGGCGGCTTCGAAGAAATTACGACAGAGATCCTTCCGGCACCGGTGTTTTATTTCGCAGAACACTATCACCAGCAGTATCTGGCCAAGGTTCCGAATGGTTACTGCGGGCTGGGTGGCACCGGCATCTGTTATCGCGACTGAGCGGGCGTCATGAGATCAGGCGAGAAATTGCCTCGTCATATCGCTTCAGTGTGTTCTCTATTATCCGAAGGGGCAGTTCGGGGCCTGGCGCAGTCTTGTCCCACAACCCCTGGCTGACCAGTTCCTCCGTGTAGTTTCGGACATACTGCTTGTCAAAGCTGTCCTGTTCTTCACCGGCTCGCCACTGGTCGGCGGGCCAGAAGCGGCTGCTGTCAGGGGTCAGCACTTCATCAATCAGCAACAGGCGGCCATCTTCAGTCCGGCCAAATTCAAACTTGGTATCGGCAATGATGATGCCGCGCTCCAGTGCATAGTCCCGGCCCTGACGGTAGGCATCCATGGACGTCTGCCGGATTGATTCCATGGTATCCGCTCCAACCAGTTCGCAGGCCCGCCGGAAGCTGATGTTTTGATCGTGCCCCTGCCCGGCCTTGGTGGATGGAGTGAAGATGGGCGACCCTATCCGGTCGCTGTTGACCATCCCCCCCGGAAGTTCAATGCCGCAGACACTGCCCTCGCGCAGGTATTCCCCGTAGCCGCTGCCAGTCAGATACCCCCGGACAATACACTCAACCGGCACCACCCGCGTCTTCCGGCAGATCATGATCCGCCCATTGAGCATCTCTCTCTGCCCTTCTGACAATCCGTCGATGTCACCGGGATCGGTTGATACCAGATGATGGCTAAACTGTCCCGTAAAAAACTCAAACCAGAAGCGTGACAAGGTCGTCAGCAGTTTTCCCTTACCCGGAATTCCGTTCGCCAGAACCACGTCAAAAACACTGACGCGGTCGGTCGCTACCATCAGAACACCCTCGCCTCCGTCGGGCAGGGTGACATCATAGACATCCCGAACCTTGCCCACTCGCCGGTTGGCAAGGGGCAGTTCGGTGCTGAGCAGGGCTTCGATCATGGGTCAGACTTCGAGCGCCTGCTCGAAATCAGCAAGGATATCCGCCGGCTCCTCTATCCCGATAGAGAATCGCACCAGCGAGTCGTCGATACCCATCAGGGCGCGGCGCTCCGGACCCATCTCAAAATAAATGGAGTGCGCCACGGGAATGGCCAGGGAACGGGTATCACCGAGATTGCTACTGCATATCACCAGGTCCAGTTTGTTAATGAAGTCAAAACAATCGATCTGATCCACCAGTTCGATACTGAATATGCCACCGTAATAGTGGAACAGACTACGGGCGCGTTCGTGCTCCGGATGGTCAACCAGCCCGGGATAGTAGACTTTCCTGACCCGGGGATGACCCGCCAGGTAGTCACACAGGGTCTGTGTCGTGGTGCAGATTCTTTCCATACGCAGCGCCAGGGTGTCCGAGCCCACGGAAATGTGATGCGCCGCCTCCGGTCCAAGGGATGCCCCGAAGTCGCGCAGGCCCTTTTTTTTGATCTGCTGTATGGCCCAGCCGGACGGGTCATCCTTCTTATAGTTGTCATACAGATTGGGAAAAGTGCTCCAGTCGTAGTTTCCTGTTTCCGTAACCGCCCCGCCAAGTGCGTTGGCATGTCCGGCGATATACTTGGTGAGCGAGTTGATAATCAGACTGGCACCCACCTCTTTGGGTTGGAACAGATAGGGTGTCGTCATGGTGTTGTCGACGAAATAGACCAGGTTATGTTCACGGCAGATCTGTCCCGTTTTCTCCAGGTCCGAGACCTGGGTCCTGGGGTTCGCTATGGTCTCGACGAACACCAGGCGGGTGTTTGGTCGAATGGCCGCCGCTACTTCGTCAGCATTGGTCGCATCAACAAAGGTTACCTCAATGCCATGGGCGGCAAATGAGTTGAACAGGCTGTTCGTGTTTCCGAACAGGAAGGAAGACGAAATAAAATGATCGCCCGCACGTAGTAGCGCAAACAAGGTGGTGCCAATCGCCGCCATGCCGGTAGAAAAGGCGGCGGTCGCCAGGCCGCCTTCCATCAGGGAAATCTTGTCCTGAAGCGCGGTTACCGTCGGATTGACCTGCCGCCCGTAAGAGTAGCCGCTCTTCTCGCCCTGAAAAACAGCCGCCAGATCCCGGGCATCATCATAGGCGTAGGTCACCGCCGTATGAACCGGCTTGTGAATCGAACCGTGTTCAATGGGATCACGCCGGTCCGAGTGCACGATCATGGAAGTGAATCCTTTGGATGTGATTGCCATTTTCCTGAACTCCAAAAACAAAAAAACCCACCGAGCACCGCTACAGTAGGTTATCCCTCTTTAGCGGCATTTTTAGCGCGCCCGCAAGCTGACATCAAATCGGCGCGAACGGGATTGTACAGCAGTAAGCTGAATCTACGCAACGGAGGGGTGATAGTATTAGCACTATGGAAATATCGACATTCAACAATCAGCTTAAGGGCTTCCTGGACAATTCACCCACGCCCTTTCACGCGGTCAGGAACATGTCCGCCGCCCTGACCGACAACGGATTCACGGAACTGCATGAGGGCGATGCGTGGCAGCTTGAACCCGGAAAGTACTTTGTCACACGCAACACATCTTCCATTATTGCCTTTGTGCTCGGTTCAGAACCGATTGAGCAGACCGGCATTCGACTGGTGGGTGCGCACACCGACAGCCCCTGCCTGAAAGTGAAACCGGTTCCTGAAAAAACCAGTTTCGGTTATCAGCAGCTCGGGGTCGAAGTCTACGGCGGTGTTCTTCTGAATCCCTGGTTTGACCGGGATCTCAGCCTGGCGGGAAGAATCACAATCAGGAATGACCGGGGTGAAATCAGCAGCCGACTCATCAATCTGGAGGCGCCGGTTGCGGTTATTCCGAGCCTTGCGATTCACCTGGACCGGGAAGCCAACGACAATCGACGTATCAACCCCGAAACCGATATCGCCCCGGTGCTACTGCAACAGGAAGATTCCCATACCCTCTCTGATCTGCTGGATGCTGAACTGAACGGCGAGGAGTTGCTGGCAACCGACCTGGTTTTTTACGACACCAATCCGGCCCGGTTTATCGGCGTGAACCATGAGTTCCTGGCCAGCGCACGACTGGACAACCTGTTGAGCTGTTTCATCGGACTGATGAGCCTTGTTCAAGCCAATAATGTTGAAGCCAACAGCACGCTGACGAGTCTACTCGTGTGCAACGACCATGAAGAGGTGGGAAGCGCTTCCGCTGCCGGTGCCGAGGGCACCTTTCTGAAGGATGTTCTGATGCGCATGGCGCCGGACCAGGAAACCAGGCTGCGCGCATTTGCAAGATCACTGCTCATTTCAACGGACAATGCCCATGGCGTGCATCCCAACTTCCCGGACAAACATGAAGCGAACCACGGCCCGGTCCTGAATAAGGGACCGGCGATCAAATACAACGCCAATCAGCGCTATGCCACCAACAGTGAAACTGCCGGATTCTTCAAGGCGCTCTGCCGGGACCAGGAAGTGCCCTGTCAGGAGTTTGTCAATCGTGCCGATATGGCCTGTGGCAGCACCATCGGCCCCATCACCGCAACAGAGCTGGGCATCCGGACGCTTGATGTCGGGGTGCCGACCTTCGCCATGCATTCTGTCCGCGAGCTGGCCGGAAGCCGGGACGCGCATACATTGTGTCGCGTCCTAACCCGCTTTTTCCGAGCCGACAGACTCCCGGGGTGATGGTCCGGTTTGCGTCCCCGGCGCCCGACCCACGTAATGGGCAACCGGACGAAGGATGCGATTGTTCTGACGGCTTTCCAGGAGATGGGCGAGCCAGCCAACGGCTCTCGACATGGCAAAGGTCGTTGTGAAGTAGGGGACATCAATGCCCAGCGCCTGATAAACAACACCCTTGTAGAACTCCAGATTCGCCCATAGCTGTTTGCCCTGTTCCGCCATGCGCTGATTGAAGGCACTCTCAAGCGCCAGCAGCAGATTCAGGTCTTTCTCAAACCCCGTTCCGGTACAAAGCTCGACTGCCATTGGTTTCAGGATGCCGGACCTGGGGTCCACAACCCGGTACTCCCGATGGCCCATCCCCATGATCCGTCCTTTGCGCGCAAGCACCGCATCCACATAGGCCGGGGCGTGTTCAGGCGCCCCCATTTCCCGCGCGGACCTGAGTGCCGACTCATCCGCGCCACCGTGAAGCACACCGGAAAGTGCGCCCACACCTCCGGCGATGACAGCGGGAACCGAAGCGAGTGTCGACGCGACCACACGGGACGCGAAGGTGCCCGCGTTAAAACTGTGCTCCAGTTGCAGAAGCTGAACCACCCTGAACACCTCAAGCTGCTTCGCCGTCGGCGCTCGACCATTGATCATGGTCAGGTAACGCGCCAGATAGTCAGCCTCATCATCGAACAGATCAGGTAGCGCCCGGTCACCGCGCCGCGCCGCGATAGCCGCCAGCAACGAGGGAAAGCGGGCCAGGATCATCAGTCCCTGCACTGCATCCGGTGATTCATCAGGGAACCTGTCCTCAGACAGCTCCAGGGCGGGAATGATGGACTGCAACATACGCATGGGATGGAGGTCTGTCGGCAGTGCACGGACCAGATTGCGCTCTGTTTCGGTCAGACGTCCATGTGACGCCATGAACCGGGACAGTTCAGCACTGATTTGCTCATCGGGCGTCTCTCCGAAAAGGACCAGGTAGACCGCATCCAGGTATGCCATACCGATCACATCCTCGATCACCACCCCGCGATAGGACAATCGCCCAATGTCACCTTCCACGTGGCTAATCGCTGTTTCCCCGACAACCACACCTTCAAGTCCCGGCACATAGTTCATCCCTGTCTCCCATCATTGAATGAGTCTTTGCGCCATTGTTCATGGAGACCCTGAATCCCGATACTTAAATGTGCTAATTCAGGGATTAGCCGGTATCGCCCACACTCATACCCGCATCAGGTAAACTAAACCCCGATTCGACACCGCTGGGACTGGTATGCCGGTTCATCTGGAAACTCACGAAATTCGTGTCTTTAGAACGGTCTATGAGGAAAACGGCTTTAATCGCGCCGCAGAGAAACTGTTTGTCACTCAGTCAGCGGTCAGCCAGACCATCGCCAATCTGGAACACAAACTGGATACGCTGCTGTTCCACCGCAAACCGCTGAAATTGACCGAAGCCGGTATGCGCCTTTTGCACTATGCGCAGACCGTGTTGTCCGAAGAAGAAACGGTCCTCGCGGACCTGAACAACATAAAAAACGGTGTTCTGTCCACGCTACATCTGGCTATGAACAGCACCGTGAACCAACTGTTCGGCTCACAACTGGTCCGGGAGTTCCTCAACCAGCATCCGCTCACCCGCATCAAGATCTCGGTGTTGCCCAGTCGGCAGATCATTACTGCGGTGAGTTCGGAACTGTGGGAGCTTGGCCTGGGACCATTCCAGCAGACCATGCCGGACCGGTTCCGAACAATTCCGCTGTTTGAGGAAACAAGACATCTGGTCCTGCACCAGAACCGGATGAAACCCGGCATCTCGGCGGAAGACCTGCTGCACGACTATCCGCTGATCGTCTCGCACCTGGACGACCCGGACCTGAGACCCACCCTGGATAAACTACGGGACAACTTCGGAACCATCTGGGAGATTGCCGACCTGCGACTCAGATTGTCGCTGGTCAACAACGGATTGGGCATGACCTACCTGGATGATCGCATCCTGGCCGGGAACCCGGACCTGATGATCGTTGATCACTTCTCGTTCTCAACGGTTCCCCTGACCTATGGCCTGTACTATCGACGGGACAAGCAACTGGCCGCCGGCGCTCACCAGTTCATCAGGATCTGCGAGGCTTTCAGCTTCTGATCAGCCGTCGGGCAGATCCTGCTCAAGCAGGGCGTAGTATTCCCGCAGGTCACGCAGAACCGCGTCGGCATCGTTATCCGCATCCCGCATCAGTTCAATCGTCCTGTCCCTTAATTGTGACAGGCGCTCACCAAACCTCACGGCGCGAAACTGCTGCCAGCGATTCAGTTCTTCATCGTCCAGCGTATCCGGATGATTTCTTGCCCGGTAACGAAACAGCAGTTCCTCAAGGCGATCATCCTGGAATCGGTCAGCAAACCGGGCCAGCGTCTCGGGTGGCGATGACTGAAGTTCGTTCATGACGGACCGGTCCGATTCAGAGAAGAATCCACCCTGATAGAGCTGAAAATCCGGGTCCTCGTGCGCTTCGAAGTGATTTGCCGTGAAGGCTTCATGAATCTTTTCCACCAGACCGGGCGTCTTCATCAGCCGCTCGGCTCGCTGTTCCGCTTCAACCCGGTCCAACCCCAGGCGCACCTGCGCCGACTCGTCAAGGCTGTTCAACGGCGCAACGAAGGGTGAGCGGTTCACATGAATCACCTTGAGCGCAAGACGTGTTTCCCCCTCTGCCAGCTCCGCCGCAGGAGAAAAGACCAGCCGCGCCAGTTCGCCGGGGCCCACCGCAATCAGATCATCAGGCGGCTGCGTCAGGTCAAACGCCACGATGCCGTTGTTGTTGGTGGGGTGCTGACACAATGGCAGCACAATGGCAGTGCATCCCCGGATTGCAGGGAACCTGGCCGATACATGAACCACGGGTTTCTTCCCCAGCGGATAGAGCTGCTGTCTGACAAAGTGCTTGTCTCTCAGGTTGAACATGAACTCGTACAACCTCGGTTGCGCCTCTCTCAACCGACGGGTGACTTCAATCGTGGCCCGAACATCGGCGAGTGCATCATGGGCATCCAGATAATCGAGACCGTTGGCACGCGCCAGATGTTCAAGGCGAAAGCTGGGGGCATCATTGTCATGGCGCGGCCAGTGAAAGCCATCCGGTCGCAGCGCATAAGCGGCGCGAAACAGATCAATGACGTCCCAGCGGGAATTGCCGGAACGCCATTCCCGGGCATAGGGGTCGTGAAGGTTGCGATACAGCATCTGCCTCGTAAACTCATCATCGAAGCGAATGCTGTTGAACCCGACCACACAGGTCTGCGGCTGCGAGAAGTCCTTGAGCACCCTGTCTGCAAAGGCCCGCTCAGACAGGCCGGATTCCCGCACCGCTGACATGCGGATGCCCGTGACCAGCATGGCATCGGGATTCGGCAGACAGTCATTGCCCGGTCGGCAGAAGAAATTCTGTGGTTCGGCAATCTCGCGCAGTTCAAGGTCCGTTCTGATGCCCGCAAACTGCAAAGGCCGGTCTACCACGGGGTCGGTACCGGTGGTCTCAAAGTCATACCAGTACAGGGATTCAGGCATTCGGCTGACTCGGGAAAGAAGATAGAACTGCCGCCAGTATGTCGGACACAGGGCGGCGGGACAACTCAGACCTGCTTCTGCCTATTGCCTCCGGCCGCGACGTTACCGATAATCCAACCTTTTTTGCCCGACCACCCACTCGAAACCAAAGCCCGCAACGGCAGGATTCATGGCGAAGGACACAATGTGACAGCATCAAAAGATCTGGCAACGCTTTTCCTGGGACCTGTTCTCGCAACCCTTGTCTTCTTTTCCCTGCAATTCCTCGGCTGGGAATCAGAGGCCTGCTGGACCGGGGCCATCACTACCATCTGCGCGACCTGGTGGATCTTTGAGCCTATTCCGATCCCCGCCACGTCACTGCTTCCCATTGCGGCACTACCCTTACTTGGCATCCTGACACCGGCACAGGTCGGTGCTGCTTACGGCTCCCCGCTGGTACTGCTCCTTATGGGAGGGTTCATATTGAGCACCGCCATGGAAAAAAGCGGCGCTCATCGGCGCATCGCTCTTACCATGGTCAATCTGTTCGGCGGGCAAAGCAGTCGCCGACTGGTATTCGGGTTCATGGCAGCATCAGCATTGCTCAGCATGTGGATATCCAACACGGCCACGACACTGATGCTTCTGCCGGTTGCCCTCGCCGTTATTGAACGCAGTGAGGACAAGCACCTGGCGACACCGCTGCTGCTGGGTATCGCCTATGCCGCCAGTGTCGGAGGTATCGGCACACCCATAGGCACACCGCCCAATCTGGTGTTTCGTGAAATTTATGAACAGAGCACAAACACCGAAGTCGGATTCCTGACCTGGATGACCTGGGGCATTCCCGTGGTTCTGCTGTTCGTTCCCGTCATCGGCATCTGGCTGACGCGGAGCCTGAACTACCGCGGCCACATTGATATGCCCAGGGTGGGTAAATGGCAGATCGAGGAAAAGCGGGTGTTCATCGTGTTCGCGATCACCGCACTGGCATGGGTCACGCGAAGCCAGCCGTTTGGCGGCTGGAAAACCTGGTTGGAACTTCCCGGCGCTAACGATGCCAGTGTGGCGCTGCTGGCGGTGGTTGTCATGTTCCTGGTGCCCAATGGTAAAGGTGGACGACTCCTGGACTGGGAGACTGCGGCCAGGATTCCCTGGGGCATGTTGATCCTGTTCGGCGGGGGTATCGCCATCGCCAGGGCCTTCGTCGTTTCAGGTCTGAGTGCCGCCCTTGGCGACCTTCTGGCCGGCATTGCGGACTGGCCCCTGCTGCTCATGATCGCAATTATCTGCCTGAGCATTACCTTCCTGACGGAAATCACGAGTAACACGGCAACCACAGCACTGATGATGCCAATACTGGCCGCCGCCGCATTTGCCGCAGGTCTGGACCCGTTACTACTGATGGTGCCCGCCGCCATGAGCGCAAGCTGCGCCTTCATGCTACCCGTCGCAACAGCGCCCAACACTATCGTTTTCTCCACGGGGCGCTTTCGCACGAGCCTGATGGCCAGGGAAGGATTCGCGCTGAACCTGGCGGGCGCTGTGGTTATCAGCCTGGTCTGCTATTCACTCCTGTAAAGAACGAAGCTCTTCAAGGCGCTGCTCAAAGGGAAGTTCCGCCAGCCGACGGAGCCAGTGTTCAAAGTTGCGGACGTGCCACTACGCGTTGCCTGTTCAGAAATTGATTCGTTAATAAATACTATTCGACTTTTTTACCATCGACCCATTTTTCAGTAATGGTCCTGCCGTTAGCAAAATAGTAAGTGGCGTTGCCATTTAATTCACCGTCTTTCCACAGACCAACACGTTTATCGCCGTCGGGCCAGGTAAAGGTGCCCTGGCCATGCGGCTTGTCATCCTTAAATTCACCTACATACTTTTCGCCGTCGGGCCAGGTATTGGTGCCCTGGCCAAGCCGCTTGTTATCCTTAAATTCACCTACATACTTTTCGCCGTCAAGCAAGGTATTGGTGCCCTGGCCATTCCGCTTGCCATCCTTAAATTCACCTACATACTTTTCGCCGTCAGGCAAGGTCAGGGTGCCTTGGCCATGCTCCTTGCCATCCTTATATCCGCCTACATACTTTGTGCCGTCGGGCCAGGTCAGGGTGCCCTGGCCATGCTTATTGCCATCCTTCCATTCACCTACATACTTTTCGCCGTCGGACCAGGTATAGGCGCCATAACCATTCTCGCAATTCCCCTTGCAATTGAGGTCGACTGAGCAGGAAAGCGCTAAAAGGCTGAGAGTGAGTAGTAGTGTTTTGGATAATTTCATCAATATTTAACCTGTTTCTCCAATGAAGTGCGTGGTTTTTCGCGATTAAAGTTTAGCGTAAACCATGAGATGCATACTCTACGCCATTGACTAATATAAACAATATCGTAAAATGGTCATGAAGTGCGGAATTTATTCTGCGGGTGGCTCATCTCAAAACTTTCCACCATCGGCGCTACGGTCTGCACCGGCAAGCGCAGGTTGCAGCACCAGTAGTAACAGAACCCCGAATATTCTAATCATAACCTCTTACCCATGACGGCTTGCCACTCCTCGTTGCCTGTTCAGAAATTGATTTGCCAATAAATACTATTCGATTAGTTCGCCGTCTTTCCACGAACCTACAATTTTTTTGCCGCCAGGACGGGTCACGATGCCCTGGCCATGCGGCACGCCATCCTTAAATTCACCTACATACTTATCGCCGTTGGGCCAGGTATGGGTGCCTCGACCATGCGCCATGTCATCCTTCCATTCACCTGTATACTTATCGCCGTTGGCAAAGGTATGGGTGCCTTGGCCATGCTGCTTGTTATCCTTAAATTCACCCACATACTTATCGCCGTCGGGCCAGGTATAGGTGCCCTGGCCATTCTGCTTGCCATCCCTGTATTCACCTACATACTTTTGGCCGCTGGCCCAGGTCGTGGTGCCCTGGCCATTCCGATTGTCATTCTTCCATTCACCTACATACTTTTGGCCGTCGGGAAAGGTCTTGGTGCCTTGACCATGCTGCTCGTCATCCTTCCATTCACCTGTATACTTTTCGCCATCGGGCCAGGTATTGGTGCCATGGCCATACCGCTGGCCATCCTTAACTTCACCCGTATACTTTTGGCCGTCGGGCCAGATAAGGGTGCCATGACCATGCGGCTGGCCATCCTTAACTTCACCTACATACTTTTGGCCGTCGGGCCAGACCCATGTGCCTTGGTCATACTGTTTGTCATACTGTTTGTCATCCTCTTGAGCCATACTTTTAAATATGCCGGCAACAGCTAGGAGCAGGAGGCCCAAAAACAGAAATACGTCCATTGGTCTCTCCTCAAGTCATTAATTCATCATAAACTGAAGCGGTATGCTGTCCGGTCCGGTTTCGCCGCGTGAATCCACATAGCAACATTTCACATAGCCAAACGCACCGATCTGAGTCTTCGGCGACGAAACAACGGTATTGAAAGGATATTGTCCTGTCAAATTCTTTGCTGAACATTAAGGACAGTAAGTATAAAACCATAATTACTGGAAGACGGAGTTTGCCGAGGTCGTTCAACTCGGCAGCCCGCACCGGCTCAAGACCATCTACCGCACCAACATGAATACCGCCCGCGCCCAGGCGCATTACAAAAACGCCAAGGCCAACGCGGAGGACCGGCCCTTCTGGGAATACGATGCAATGGACGATGCCCTCGTCCGGCCAAGCCACGCCGCTATGGATGGCCTGGTGTTCCGGCACGACGACCCCTTCTGGGATTCCCACTATCCGCCCAACGGCTTCAACTGCCGCTGCCGTGTTCGCGCCCTCGATCAGGCCGACCTGGACGAGCGCGGCCTGGAGGTTACCAGGGGCGATGGCCACCTGAAAGAAATCGAACAACACGTCGGGGTGGACAAGCGCACCGGCGAGGTCATCAAGCGAGAGGGCACCGAGTTCACGCTCGGCGGCAAAAAGATGGCACCCGATCCCGGCTGGAGTTATAACCCCGGTGCTTCCGCAGTCAGACAGTTGCAGTCTCTGGACATCGACAAGATGCAGCAGAGCTTGACCGACGGGCTGTCCGGTGTCGTGCGCCGCGACATCGCCTCTGGTCTGGCCAGTCCGCAGTTCCGCCACTTCATCAGAACCACCAAAGCCGCCGACGGTGAATTGTGGGCCGCAGCCGCGACAACCCAGGAGCGGCTCAAGAACATGGGCCTGTCTGGCCAGTCCGGAATACTGCGGATGAAGAGCCATGCTGTTGATAAGGCAGACCACCGCGCAAGATTCCAGGACTTCAACAGCGAAGACTGGAACCGGGTGCAGCGCATGGTGGACAGCGGCGACTGGTTTGAGAACAGACCGCAAGGCCGGGCACTATGGATGAAGGACAAGGGCAAGCACTGGCTACTGTACTTGACCCAGACGAACACGGGCGAGATATTTCTGGAAACGATTTTCCGAACGAAGAAAAAATACATCGCCGGGCAAATTGAGAAAGCAAGGAAGCGTAAAGGGGGATAGTAATGCGGGATTGGATGGGCCGTTAAACTCCATCATGGCACAAGACCAGGAAAACGGCGATCTGCACAAGGCAGGTCTGACTCAACCCCGCGATAGCAATACTACATCAGGAGCAGCACAATGAAAATCAAAATCGAACTGGATGATGAGCAGCTTCGCGCCAAACTGCGCAAGCTGATCCTCCTCGGCGAGGACCTGTCACCCGTCACCGTCGCCATCAGCGAGGAGCTGAAGGCCATCACCGAAAGCGCATTCCAGAAAGAGCAGGACCCGACCACCGGCAAAGCCTGGACCAAGCTCTCGGATGTCACCCTGGCCCGCTATTCACTCCTGTAAAGAACGAAGCTTTTCGAGGCGCTGCTCAAATGAAGTGCGTGGTTTTTTCGCGATTAAAGTTTAGCGTAAACCATGAGATGCATACTCTACGCCATTGACTAATATCAATAATATCGTAAAATGGTCATGACTATTTTACGATTAATGAGATTTTGGTCATGAAGCGTTATTTGCTTGAAGAACTTGGCAGCCATTACCGGAATAATCGTCAGATGATCTTTCTGTCGGGTCCCCGGCAAGTTGGCAAGACAACGGTTGCCGGAATGCTGGGGGAGTCATTCCGCGCCAATCAGTATTTTAACTGGGACAACCAGACACACCGGGAGACAATTCTTCAAGGGCCGGATGCCATTTCCACAGAGCTGGGACTGGATCGTTTGCAGGCTGAGTTGCCCTTATGTGCATTTGATGAATTGCACAAATATCGTGATTGGCGCGACTTCCTGAAAGGCTTCTTTGACCAGTATGAGGAAAGGGCCCGGGTGCTGGTAACCGGCAGCGCCTCATTGGCAACCTTCAGGCGCGGCGGAGATAGCCTGATGGGCCGTTATTTCCCTTACACACTGCATCCGGTCTCGGTTGCGGAGTGTGTTGGCCTTCCGGGAAGGCATGCAACAGGCGGGTTAGTCAACGGGCAGCCCGAACCGATTGAAGACGACCAATGGAATGCGCTGTGGAAATTTGGTGGATTCCCGGAGCCATTTTTGAAAGCCGATCAGCGGTTTTATAACCGTTGGCGAACACTTCGCACGGAACAACTCTTTCGGGAAGATCTGCGAGACCTTACCCGTATTCAGGAGTTGAGCCAGGTGGAAATACTGGCCGGGTTACTGCGCAGGCAGGTTGGACAACTAACCAGTTACTCCTGGCTGGCCAAAACGGTTCGTGTATCAGTGGACACCATCCGACGCTGGATTGTCACTCTGGAATCGCTCTACTTCTGCTTCACCGTTAAACCCTGGCACAACAACATTGCGCGTGCTTTGCGAAAGGAGCCTAAATACTACCTTTGGGACTGGTCCCAGGTGGACGACCCCGGCGCGCGGGCCGAAAACATGGTGGCAAATGCATTACTCAAGGCGGTTCACTGGTGGACGGAAACAGGCGCAGGCGATTTTGGGCTGCATTTTATACGGGACAAACAAAAGCGCGAAGTTGATTTTCTGGTGACGCGGGATCAGCAACCCTGGTTTCTGGTGGAAGTTAAAGTCGGCAGCAAGACAGGTTTATCGGATTCATTGCGCTATTTTCAGCAGCAAACCAGGGCGCCTCACGCTTTTCAGGTGGCGATGGACGCGGGATTTGTTGGAAAAGACTGCTTTGAACACCATGATCCGATTATCGTACCGGCGAAAACATTTCTCGCCCAATTGATATAACCCGGATACGGTAGCGAGTTGCAGACCGCCCTGATATGGTTACGCTGAACCGTTCGTCATCTTTGAGACAGGCTCCGGGATGTACACAGATCACTTTGGCCTGACGGAAGCACCCTTTTCCATCGCCCCGAACCCGCAATACCTGTTCATGAGCAGCCGACATCGTGATGCGTTGGCGCATCTGCTGTACGGCGTTCAGAGTGATGGCGGCTTCATTCTGCTCACCGGTGAGGTGGGCACCGGCAAGACCACCCTCTGCCGCTGCCTGCTGGAGCAGGTACCCACCGATGTCGATACGGCTTTTGTACTTAACCCGAGAGTGACCGCGACAGAACTGCTTGCCACTGTCTGTGATGAGTTCGGGATCGACTATCCGGGCCATGCCTCGGTGAAGGCACTGGTTGATCAACTCAACGTGTTCCTGCTTGAGTGCCATGCGAACAACCGCAAGGCCGTCCTGATTATTGATGAGGCTCAGAATCTTTCGCGGAATCTGCTGGAGCAGCTCAGACTGCTTACCAACCTTGAGACGAGCGAGCGAAAGCTGTTGCAGATCATCCTGCTCGGACAACCGGAACTGCTTGAGACACTGGACAATCAGGATCTCAGACAGTTGAGTCAGCGCATTATCGCGCGCTTCCACCTGGAAGCGCTGACCCAGCCCGAAACCCGGGACTACATTGCCCACAGGCTGGCGGTTGCGGGTGGCTCCGGCCGGGTACTTACCCAGGGTGCCCTTCGACGTGTTTACAGGATCAGTGGTGGTATACCCAGGGTGATTAACCTGATCTGCGACCGCGCACTGCTGGGTGCCTATGTCGAAGACAAAACGGAGGTCACTGCGGCTATCGTCAGCAGGGCGGCGCGAGAGGTTCTTGGAAAGGACAAAAACCATCATCGAAATCAGAGCAGGATCGCCGCTGTCGCTACCATTGTCCTGCTTGGTCTCGGTGTTGCCGCGTTCCTGTGGAACCAGCCCGGGGAAGCCCCCTTCGTTCAGGCGGAAACAAGCATCGAGGCTGCGCCACCTGACCCTTCACCCGCCAGGCCACTGCCGCCGGTTCGCGGGCATCGCAATATCGTGGACGCCTACCATGACCTGTTCATACTCTGGGGGTCGACATTTGAAGACCGAAGTACGCACCCCTGTGATCTTGCCGGTTCTATCGGTCTGCAATGTCTGTCAGAGCAGCTTGCCCTGACGGACCTGAAGGCCATCAATCGGGCGGTTATTGTTCAACTTGATCTACCCTCCTCCGAAGCTCGTTTTCTTACCGTGTCGCAACTGGATACGGATGCCATAGTAATGTTCGCCGGAAGCGAGGAGGTCAGGCTCAATCACCAACAATTCGAAAGCCTGTATCACGGCAGCGCACACATGGTCTGGCGTATGCCCCCGGACTATCACCAGCCGCTAAAGAACGGAGACACAGGCGCCGCCGTTGACTGGCTGGTGGCGCAGCTATCATTGCTCGACGGCGACCACCCGCCCGCGGGTACCGGCTACGTCTACGATGAACCGATTGAGGCGCGTGTCCGGGATTTCCAGACAAACGTCGGTCTCACACCGAATGGTATCGTGGGTCCGCTAACCTGGATACACCTTAACGGCGTGGAGGCAACCGACATCCCGACGCTCAGCGGTACGGACCAGGGATAGCGCCGTGTCTTATATTCTTGACGCTCTGAACAAATCTGAACAGGAACGCGCCCGCAAACGCGCACCCGGCCTGGCCGCCCTGCACGGTGACCAGGGCAGGACATCCTTCAGACTGAAACACTTCCTGATCATCCTGTTGGTACTGATTGGCGTGAACCTGGTCGGGCTGTTCGCGATATTTGGCGACCGATTGACCCCGGCAGATGAACAGCCAACTGTCTCTGCCGACGAGCCGGAGCCGGAAATGACTGATTTACCCCCGGAATCCGAGTCAGCGCTGCTGATCAGCCCGGTGCCTTCCATAGCGGAACCGCTGGCCGTGAGCGACTATGATGCGGTTCCGTTGCAGGAGTTACCTTCACAACTGCGGGCGCGCTTGCCAGCCATTGAGATAACCGCGCATATCTACGCTTCCGATGCCGAACTGCGCATGGTGAAGATTGATGATGTATCCCGCCATGAAGGCGATGTCCTGGGGGCAGATTTCCGCCTGTTGGAAATTACCGAGACCGGGGTTGTACTGGAGTTCGAGGGTCAGGCGTATATTCTCGATATCGTGGAAGACTGGGCTCTTTGACAGCCCTAAAACGGCTCAGCCAGCGGGGTTTCTTCAGGCTCAGTCTCCGGCTCGGGCTGCGTCTCGGTTTCGGGCTCGGGCTCGGTCTCGGTTTCGGGCTCGGGTAGGGTCTCAGCCTCAGTCTCGGTCTCGGGCTCGGTTTCGGTTTCGGTCTCGGCCTCGGTCTCAGTTTCGGTTTCAGCCTCGGTTTCGGTTTCAGTTTCGGGCTCGGTCTCAGTCTCGGTCTCGGTTTCAGTTTCGGGCTGGGTCTGGGCCTCAGTCTCGGGCTCGGTTTCGGTTTCTGGCTCAGTTTCAGCCTCAGTCTCGGGCTCGGGCTCGGTCTGGGTCTCAGTCTCGGGCTCGGTCTGGAACTCGGGTTCGGGCACGGGCTGGTTCTGTATTTCAATCAATCGCTTGTTGATCTGCAGTCGATACTCGTCAATGGAATTAAGCGCTTCCTGCATCTCCCTCAACTGTTTCGCCAGCGAATTCAGATTTCGCTTACCGGCTTCCTGTTCAACGGCCTGATCCCGCACCTGGTCGCGTAGCTGTGAGATTCCCGCGATCAGTTCTTCGTTATCCTGAAGTAACCCTTCGCGCAGGGTACCCAGTTCATTGAGCATGGACTCGTACCGGCCCGTTATCTGCTTCACTGAAGCATCCATGGCATTGAAATTATTCTCAAGTTCGGCGATGGCACTGATGTTTTGCTGGATATCCGGACGGTTCTGACGAAAGGCAACCTTCCAGAGCTTGTCGACTTCCGAAAAGTTGGTTTCCACCTGGGCTTTCAAATCCTGCAGGGTTTTAGAGACATCCGTGCCGGTGGCGGCAAGACGACTGTCGAGTTGCCGGATGTTCTCCTGCCCCTGCTCAAGCAGTTCATCGGAGTGCGCGAGACGTTCCTGAAGCTGGTAGATCGTGTATCCGCCAATACCCATCACGATGACCATCAGGATGATCACAAACACCAGCAGACCATTGAAGTTGCTCTGCTTTGGCGTTTCAGACCGGCCACTGCGACGAAAGCTGGCTACCTCGTCCTGGTCGGGTTTGATGGATGGAATGATGTTCTTATCGTCAGCCATTGATTAAAAAACCTGCATAAAAAGGGCTCCGTGGGGAGCCCTTTGATATCCTGTGTAATGCGATTTACAGCGCAACCATGAGTCCGTAAAGAACAACTGTCAATCCTATACTGCAACCGATCACCCCGTTAACAGAGGCCATTGGGCCGGGCTTACCGATTATCGCGTTGATCTGAAGCGCAAGAATAAGCAGCATGATGACCGCGAGGCTCACCGGGCTGGCATCGGTGATGAGGCCACCACCGGGCAGGTGAGCAGAGGAGCCCATGAAAAACAGCATCGGCGCCGAAAACAGCGTATTGGTTCGTGAGGCCAGTGCAGCCTTCGGTGCCGCCTGTGCAGCTTCAGGCATTGCCCCGCCGCCCATCGCCACCTGAGTCGTGGAATCGATAATTATCTTCTGGTTTGGCCAGATGATCAGCCAGACATTGAGAAACATCAGCGTACCCAGCACGGCACCTACGGTGATGTCGTAGGAAAGGGCCGTGTGCCGATAGGCCAGCAGCGCAACACCCGTCAGGAAGGTAAACATTGCACCCCAGCGAAACCACCACAGAGCCCTGGGCACCAGTTTTTGAACAGCGCCGGAGCGATGGGCATCTTCCGCTTCTTTGAAGTACTCCGTCTGCACGAAGTTGAAGTAGTACAGCAGGCCGATCCACGTAATACCGGCGAGGAAGTGTCCCCAGCGGAACAGGTAATCCAGGCCGTAAGCCGAGAACAACATTGGTATTTCTGTTTCCATGAGATTTCCCTCTTGTTATTGATATGGACTCAGGTCATGCAAGACCTGAGCCCGGAGCAGTTGTAGGCCCATGATAACAGTGAAATTTTGCCGATTACAGACAAAAAAAGCCCCACAGGTGTGGGGCTTGTATCCAGTCACGAGCGGTTGCTGACCGGCGGGCGGTCAAACCGCCTGCTACATCATGCCACCCATACCGCCCATGCCACCCATATCGGGCATGGCAGGTGCCGGGGCATTCTCCTCGACAACCTCGGTGACCATGCACTCAGTAGTGATCATCAGGCCGGCCACAGAGGCAGCCGCCTGTAGAGCAGTGCGCGTCACTTTCGCAGGGTCGGGGATACCGAATGCAATCATGTCACCATACTCGCCAGTTGCCGCGTTATAGCCCTCAGGGCCAGACATCTGCTTGACCTTGTCGACCACAACAGAGGCTTCAGCACCCGCGTTGGCCACGATCTGACGCATCGGTGATTCCATAGCCCGACGTAGCAGGTTGATACCGACGTTCTGATCTTCATTGTCACCGGTCAGACCTTCAACAGCGGCCAGCGCACGCACAAGCGCAACACCACCGCCAGCTACGATGCCTTCCTCAACCGCAGCGCGGGTAGAGTGCAGCGCGTCTTCAACGCGAGCCTTCTTCTCTTTCATCTCGACTTCAGTGGCAGCGCCAACCTTGATGACAGCAACACCACCGGCCAGCTTCGCTACCCGCTCCTGGAGTTTTTCGCGATCATAGTCAGATGATGTTTCTTCGATCTGGGTGCGGATCTGGGTGACGCGAGCTTCAATGTCATCAGACTTGCCGGCACCGTCAACCACTGTGGTGTTTTCCTTGGTGAGGCTGATGCGTTTGGCCTGGCCAAGATCATCCAGGGTTGCCCCTTCCAGCGACAAACCCACTTCCTCGGAAATCACCGTGCCACCCGTCAGGATTGCAATGTCCTGCAACATTTCCTTACGACGGTCGCCGAATCCGGGCGCCTTTGCCGCAGCAACCTTGACGATACCGCGCATGTTGTTGACGACCAGGGTAGCCAGCGCCTCGCCTTCCACATCTTCTGCGATGATCATCAGCGGCTTGCCCGCCTTGGCAACCGCTTCAAGAATTGGCAGCAGCTCACGGATGTTGGAGATCTTCTTGTCGAACAGCAGAACATAAGGATCTTCCAACTCAGAACTCATGCTGTCCTGGTTGTTGATGAAGTAAGGAGACAGGTAACCGCGGTCAAACTGCATTCCTTCAACCACGTCCAGTTCGTTCTCAAGACCACTGCCTTCTTCAACTGTGATCACACCTTCCTTACCCACCTTTTCCATGGCTTCAGCAATGATGTCACCCACCTGGGTGTCGCTGTTGGCAGAAACACTGCCGACCTGGGCAATCGCCGTGGAATCAGAGCATGGCTGAGCCAGGCCTTCAATTTCCTTCACCGCAGCAATGACGGCCTTGTCGATACCGCGCTTGAGGTCCATCGGGTTCATGCCGGCGGCCACTGACTTCAGACCCTCGTTCAGGATTGACTGGGCCAGAACAGTCGCGGTTGTGGTGCCGTCACCAGCCACATCAGAGGTCTGGGAAGCCACTTCCTTCACCATCTGTGCGCCCATGTTTTCAAACTTGTCCTTCAACTCGATTTCCTTGGCTACGGATACGCCGTCCTTGGTGACGGTCGGTGCTCCGAAGGATTTATCAAGTATTACGTTACGGCCTTTGGGGCCGAGGGTGACCTTTACTGCGTCAGCCAGGGTGTTCACACCGGCCAGCATGCGGCGTCGTGCGGAATCACCAAATTTCACGTCTTTAGCTGTCATAACTTCTATCCTCTATCTATTACTGATGTGATTACTCGATAACGCCGAATACTTCACTTTCGTTCATGATGAGCAGTTCCTCACCATCAATCTTCACGGTGCTGCCGGAATACTGACCAAACAGCACCTTGTCACCGGCCTTGAGGTCGACTTCCTGTACACTGCCGTTATCCAGCTTCTTGCCGGGACCCACTGCGAGAATTTCACCCTGGGAGGGTTTTTCCGCAGCGGCATCAGGGATGACGATGCCCCCGGCTGATTTGGTTTCCTCTTCCGTGCGTCTTACGACCACACGATCTTGTAATGGACGGATACTCATGAACTTCTCCTGATTTCTGTTGCAACCATTGGGTCCAAAACTTCCCTCTGGTGTGACTGAAAAAACAACGCTAATCTCCGCAGAGGCCCTTGGAATGCAGACCTGCAACAGGAATTAGCACTCTCCTTTTGAGAGTGCTAATAATAGGGGCGAAATTCGCAGAGTCAAGGCCCGACTGCTAACAAATCGCAAAAGTTGGAGCAAATTCAGGTAAATCCGTGGTGGAATCCCAGGAATCAGCAAGGCATCGCGTCTACCGGGTGGTCAGTCAGATCCCCATGGGTAAGGTCGCCAGCTATGGTCAGGTCGCCAGGCTCGCGGAGATGCCGAGCCATTCGAGGCTCGTTGGCCGTATCCTGTCCCGGCTGCCCCCGGATACCCGCCTGCCGTGGCACCGTGTCGTGAATTCACAGGGTCGGATTACCAATCCCGGACGTGTGCGCCAGGAAAAACGCCTGGCCAGCGAGGGGGTCATTCTGATCAATGGCAGGGTGAGCCTGGGGACCTACGGCTGGGATGGGTCCTGATGCTGTTTCAGACGCGACAGGTAGAGTACCAGCAGAATGGCGGGAATACCGAGACAGGCTGCCACCAGGAAGAACTCGAAGTAGCCGACATTGTCCACCACCAGGCCAGAGAATCCCGACAGGAACTTGCCCGGTAACGTCATCAGGGAACTGAACAGTGCATACTGTGTCGCTGTGTATGTCTTGTTGGTCAGGCTGGAAAGGTAGGCGATGAATGCCGTGGCGGCGAAACCACCGGAAATGTTATCGGCGGAAATTACCACGGCCAGGTAGCTGATCTTTGGCTCCTGCGTCGACAGCGCCGCGAAGAAGAGATTGGTGACCGCCACCGCAATCGCGCCGATCAGAAGCGGCCGCATCAGGCCCCACTTCACCACCAGGGCACCGCAGATAAACGAGCCCGCAATGCTCATGAAGAATCCGAATACCTTGGCAACGTTGGCGATGTCCGTCTTGGAGTAATTCATGTCCAGGTAAAACGGATTGGCCATGATACCCATGGCGATATCACTTAACCGGAACACGCCAATAAAGATCAGGATCACAATCGCGGTTTTGCCATTACGGGCAAAAAAGTCGACGAAGGGTCCGATCACCGCACCCTGAAACCAGCGTTGTACACCCGGCACAGACCATTCAAGGGAGGTTGAGCCACGCTCTGACTGCGGTTCCCTGATCAGCAGCACCGTGGCCATTCCGACGGACATCAGCGCCGTCATTGCCAGGTAAGACACCGACCAGTTGAAATACTCTGCCAGATACAGCGCACCCGCGCCCGCAACCAGCAGCGCTACCCGATAACCGAAAACATAGGATGCCGACATGGCACCCTGATATTCCGGAATCGCAGCTTCGATGCGGTAGGCATCAATCGAAACATCCTGGGTTGCGGAAGAGAAAGCAACCAGCAGCGCACTCAGGCTCAGCAGAACCAGGCTGCCAGGGCCGGCCAGTGCCATCAACGCAAGACCCAGCGCGACCCCGCCCTGCCCCAGAAGCATCCACGAGCGTCTTTGACCCAGGTGTTTCGTGACAAATCCCAGTTCCACGGAATCGATCACCGGCGCCCAGAGCACCTTGACCGAATAGGTGATCCCGACCCAGGCAAAGAAGCCGATGGCGGAACGAGACACACCCCCCTCGGTCAGCCAGGCGGTCAGTGTCGAAAATACCAGCAGAAACGGCAGACCGGCGGAGAACCCGAGAAAGGCCATGGCCACCACCCGGGGGCGGGTGTAGATGAGAAAGGTCTGTTTCCAGGTGATGTCTGCGACTGCGGCCAATTTTTTCGCCAGTCCTGTCTAATCCCGGAAGTTGTTGAACTGGAGCGGCACTTCAATACCCGCTTCCTTCAACAGACTCATGACCTGTTGCAGATCGTCCCGCTTCTTGCCGGTGACACGAATCTTTTCACCCTGGATCGCGGACTGCACTTTCATCTTCCTGTCTTTGATCATTTTGACGATCTTCCTGGCAAGCGGGCCTTCCACGCCCTGCTGAATCCTGACGTTCCTGTGCATGAGTTTGCCGATATGTTCCTGCTCGCCAATGTCCATCACCCTGGGATCGACGGAGCGTTTGACAAACTTCTGGCGAAGCATGTCGATCATCTGGTCCAGTTGAATCTGCGCTTCTGCGGTCACCCGGATCACATCGTCATTGCGCTCAAACTTCGCATCAACACCCCGGAAGTCAAACCGTGTCTGCAGTTCCCGGTTGGCCTGGTCAACCGCATTGGTCACCTCATGCAGGTCCACTTCAGAAACCACGTCAAAGGAAGGCATGTTGTTTTATCCCTTTATTCTCTAAACTACTTCGCCGTACTTACCTCAAGCATACCAAACCCGGACAGCCGATATACGATCATGGGTAAACGACTTTCCAAAATCTACACACGCACCGGTGACCGGGGAGAAACCGGTCTGGGCGACGGCAGTCGGGTCGCCAAAACGCACCTTCGGGTCCAGGCCATAGGCAGTGTGGATGAGCTAAACAGCATCATCGGTGTGGTCGTTGAAGAGTTGCTTGAAGCTGACAACAGCGAACTGACCGACATCGCCAGTTTTCTACGCAGCCTGCAACACCGAATTTTCGATCTGGGCGGAGAACTTTCAATCCCCGGATTCGAAATTGTCACCCCGGATCACGTGACGGCCATTGAAACGAATCTTGATGCGTTGAACGAACACCTTGAGCCACTGGAAAACTTCATCCTGCCGGGAGGCTCTCGATTGATTGCCAACTGCCATATGGCGCGAGCCGTGTGCCGCCGTGCCGAGCGTGACCTGACCGCCCTCGCGGAAACCGAAAGCATCAACAGGGCCGCTTCGGAATTCCTGAATCGCCTGTCTGACTATCTGTTCGTGGTCGCAAGAAGCGCGGCTCGAATCACAGGTATCAGTGAAGTGCTTTGGCAAAAGGGCTGACTCAGGAAACCCTGAAGATAGTCGCCAACATGGATTTCCCGCAATGACCCCTGCCTCACATCAGGATTTTGCGCATATCGGTCAATACAGAAGCCAGGTAGGTGGTGAACCTGGCCGCCTCCGCACCATCAATTACCCGATGATCATAGGACAGGGACAGTGGCAACAGGGTACGGGGCTCGAATTCCGCCCCATTGAATACCGGCGCAACCCTGGACCGTGACACGCCAAGAATCGCCACTTCCGGCGCATTGACAATGGGGGTAAAGGCGGTGCCGCCGAGTCCGCCCAGGCTGGACAGGGTGAAGGTCGCACCCTGCATGGCATCCATAGGCAGTTTCTTGTCCCTTGCCTGGGCGGCAAGTTCCGCCGATTCATTCGCAAGCTGCACCACACCCTTGCTGTCAGCGTCCCGGAGCACCGGTACCACCAGCCCATCTTCTGTCTCGACGGCGATACCAATGTGGTAATACTTCTTCAACACCAGATGCTCGTGGTCGGACGCCATGGACGAATTGAACCGGGGGAAACGGATCAGCGCGTCAACGACCGCCTTAATCAGGAAAGCCAGTGGCGTCAGCTTGACGCCCTCCTTGTTTCGCACCTCATTCTGTAATGTTCGAAACTTTTCGAGTTCCGTGATATCCGCCTCGTCGAACTGGGTCACATGCGGCACATTGAGCCAGCTTCGATGCAGATTTCTGGCGCTGGCCTTGCGGGTTCGACTGAGCGGGCTGAATTCGATTTCCCCCCATCTGGTGAAATCCATCTCGGGAATTTCCGGAATACCCATACCACCCTTGCTGCCGGAACCGGACTGCAGGCGACTTTTCACGTACCCCTGGACGTCTTCCTTCAGAACCCGCCCTTTACGACCGGAACCATTGACAAGGGTAAGCTCAACACCATATTCACGCGCCTGTTTACGAACGGCGGGACCGGCATGAAGGCCACTGGCCGGCGCAGGCGGTTCAGACTTTCGAGGTGGTGGTGCAAGCCCGGATGGTTCAGAAGATAGCGGTTCGCCAGACCCGGCCGGGGTTTCGGTGCGCTTTGTCTGGCTGACCGAATTCCGGGGGGATTCACCGGCTTCTGTTTCAGCTTTTTCTTCCGGTTCTGGTTCGGGTTCTGGTTCGGGTTCGGGTTCCCTGTCGGGTTCCGCATCACCTTCGGTTTCAATTTCTACCAGAAGCGAACCTTCCTCGACCTGGTCGCCCTCATTGATGAGCACCCTGACCACCCTACCCTCACAGGACGAGGGAATTTCCATGCTGGCTTTGTCCGATTCCAGCACCACCAGAGAGTCGTCTGCCGCAATGATGTCACCTTCTGACACCAGAACTTCAATGACTTCGACGTCCTGCGCTTCCCCGACGTCCGGCACGAGAACTTTTTCGATCATCTCGACTCCTACAGGATCGCCGGGTCAGGTTTGTCGGCATCAATGCCATACATCTCAATGGCTTTCGCGACCTGGGTTGCTTCAATGACATTGTCTTTGACAAGCGCCGACAGGGCGGCGACCGTGATGTAGTGACGATCAACCTCAAAAAATTTCCTCAGCCGTGCCCGGGTATCACTTCGCCCGAAGCCGTCGGTACCAAGCACTTCGTAGGTCCCGGGAACAAACTCCCGGATCTGATCTGAGTAGGTTTTCATATAGTCAGTCGCGGCAATCACCGGACCCTTCGTACCACCCAGGCAGGATTCCACGTAACTTTCCCTCGGCGTTTCTTTCGGGTGCAGCAGGTTCCAGCGGTGAACACTCAGTCCTTCACGGCGCAACTCATTGAAACTGGTAACACTCCAGATGTCTGCGGTGACACCAAAGTCCCGCTTCAGGAGTTCAGCGGCGGCAATGGCCTCACGCAGGATTGTGCCGGACCCGAGTAGCTGCACGACCTTCCTTGTGTTCTTCGCCGAATTCTTCCGCAGCAGATACATCCCCTTGATGATGCCTTCCTCGACACCCTCAGGCATGGCCGGATGCCCGTAGTTCTCGTTCATGATGGTGATGTAGTAGTAACGCGGGAGTTTCTCGACAAACATCTCCTGCAATCCTTGCTGAACAATCACCGCCAGTTCATAGGCATAGGTCGGATCATAGGACACACAGTTCGGTACGGTGGATGACAGCAGGTGACTGTGTCCGTCCTGGTGCTGCAAACCCTCGCCGTTCAGCGTCGTTCGCCCGGAAGTACCACCCAGCAAAAACCCTCTGGCCTGTAGATCACCCGCCGCCCAGCAAAGGTCTCCTATACGCTGGAATCCGAACATGGAATAGAAGATATAGAACGGGATCAGCGGCGTTTCATGCGTGCTGTATGACGTTGCCGCAGCCAACCAGGCAGCAAAGGCGCCGCCTTCGTTGATGCCCTCCTCCATGACCTGGCCGGTCTTGTCCTCCCGGTAGTACATGATCTGCCCGGTATCCGTCGGTTCATAAAGCTGACCGACCGAGGAGTAGATACCCAGTTGCCTGAACATGCCCTCCATTCCGAAGGTGCGCGCTTCATCGGGAACAATCGGCACAATGCGGTCGCCGATGTTTTTGTGCTTGATCAAAGCGCTCAGGATGCGAACGAACGCCATGGTCGTGGAAATCTCGCGATCACCCGTGCCCTTGATGATGGATTTAAGGGCGCTGAGCGGAGGAATCTCAAGCGCATTGAAATCCGGCTTACGTCTGGGCAATGAGCCGCCCAGTGAGGCGCGACGTTCCTTCAGATAACGCATCTCCGTGCTGTCTTCCGGTGGGCGGTAATAGGGCACCTGTTCCAGTTCGGAATCCGGGATGGGGATATCGAACCGATCCCGAAAATCTTTCAATGCGTCCAGGTCCAGCTTCTTCACGGAGTGGGTATAGTTCTGTGCTTCACCGGCCGGTCCGAGACCATACCCTTTGACAGTTTTCGCAAGGATCACAGTAGGTTGTCCCGCGTGGTTGGTCGCCGCATGGTAGGCCGCGTAAACCTTGTAAGGGTCGTGCCCGCCGCGATTCAGCCGGTATATATCTTCATCGCTCAGGTCTTCAACGATCTTGAGCAACTCCGGATACTTTCCGAAAAACTGCTCCCGGGTGTAGCCGCCGGAGCGACTCTTGTAGTTCTGGTATTCACCGTCTATCGCTTCATCCATGCGTTGTTGCAGCAGGCCCAGCTTGTCTTTTTCAAACAGCGGGTCCCACATACGACCCCAGACCACCTTGATTACATTCCACCCGGCGCCCCGGAAAACCCCCTCCAGTTCCTGGATGATCTTGCCGTTGCCTCTGACAGGTCCATCAAGGCGTTGCAGGTTGCAGTTGATGACGAAAATCAGGTTGTCCAGTTTCTCCCGGCCAGCCAGTGCAATAGCGCCCTGGGATTCCGGCTCATCCATTTCGCCATCACCGACAAAGCACCAGACCTTGCGGGACCCCATTTCCGCGAGGCCACGCATGTCCAGATACTTCATGATGTGCGCCTGGTAGATGGCCTGCAGGGGGCCGAGCCCCATGGACACCGTTGGAAACTGCCAGTACTCCGGCATCAGCCAGGGATGCGGATATGATGACAAACCATCGCCGTCTACCTCCTGCCGGAACTTATCGAGCTGACCCTCCGTGAGATGGCCTTCGAGATAGGATCTGGCATAGATACCGGGTGCCGAATGCCCCTGAATGTATAGCAGGTCGCCGAGTTGCTCGTCGGTGGAGCCACGAAAGAAATAGTTGAAGCCGATGTCGTACAGGGTGGCGCTGGATTGAAAGGTCGAAATGTGACCACCCAGGCTGCCATCCTTGAGGTTCGCACGCATCACCATCGCCATCGCATTCCAGCGAATCAGCGAGCGAATCGCGCGCTCCATGAACAGGTCGCCCGGCATCCGCGCTTCTTTACTGGTCGGAATGGTATTGCGGTAGGGGGTGTTAATCGCATAGGGAAGCTGCGCGCCGGTTTCCGTTACCCTGGCGGACAACCGTTGCAGGATGTACTGAGCCCGCTCAACCCCATCAGTTTCCATGACAGAATTAATGGCTTCGACCCATTCTTCGCTTTCAATCGGGTCAATATCGGTCAGGGACTCGCGGTCCATTCGATCTCCAGATCGTCTTACTCAGACAGCTTGAATTTTAACGAAAACGTTTCACCGACAGTAGTGAATCCCTACCCGTTCACCTTGTGAGAGAACTTTTTCAACCCTTCGAGCATCCTGAAACCGGGTCGCGTAATCAGTGACGCATCTATCCGCCGGATTCGACCCTCACACGCGGCTCAGGAAGCAGACCGGACGAATGAGATTCACAGTGACCCTGCCAGTCCCCGCCGCAGCTTCAACCAACTGAAAGCAGGCCCGGGGTCCGTCTTCCTGCCCGGCGCAATGTCGCAGTGACCGCGAATTTCCTGAATGCCATAGTCCCGCATCAGGGCCGCGCACACCCCGACGAGAGACTGATACTGCGCCTCGTCATAAGGCAGATGATCGGTACCTTCAAGTTCAATCCCGATGGAAAAATCGTTGCAGTTACCCTGTCCCCGGAATCGGGAAGCGCCCGCATGCCAGGCGCGACGATCAAACGGCACAAACTGCAGGACCTCTCCGTTACGGCGAATAAAGACATGGCTGCTGACTCGCTCGCCAACAAGGTCACTGAGCCGTGGATCGCCCGTATGCAGGTTGTTAAGAAACAAATCGGGAACCTCGTTGCCGCCAAACTCTCCCGGCGGAAGACTGATGCCATGAATCACGATCAGGGAAAGGTCAGCCGTCGGGCGCGCATCCTGATTCGGACTGTCGAACTGATCGACCCCGATGAGTCGATGGTCACTGATGTCCATGAGGTTGCTGTCCATGAAATTTCCACTTGTGAAAGTACGGCCCTCAAATCGACTCGATCATAGCATCCCGCTAGAATAGCGACCTATGAATACCACTCGTACCGGTCAGGGCATGGTGATCATTGCCTGTGTCATCGGCCTGGCAATGCTCACCTGGTTTTTTAGTGGTGTCGAACAGCGGCAACACAACCCCAACGACGCGCCCGACTCACTTGTCTACCGGAATCAGGTCGAAGTGCCACTGAAGCAGAATCGCCAGGGGCACTATATAGTGACTGGCGCCATCAACGGACAACCGGTGGAGTTCCTGCTGGATACCGGGGCCACTGATGTCGTCGTGCCGGAGACCATTGCCCGGCGTCTGCGACTGCCTTACGGCGCACGAAGCAGAGCCATGACCGCCAACGGCGCTATTACCGTTTACAACACGAGCATTGATGAACTCGCCATCGGCGAGATCAGACTTCGGAACATTGATGCCAGCATTAACCCCGCCATGAACGGCGCCATCCTGCTGGGCATGAGCGCGCTTCGTCAAATCGAATTCGTGCAGCAGGGCAACACCCTGACACTCCGGCAGCATTCCGGGTAACCCATGAATTTTTTTGACGGCCTGGAGGCAACGGTAACCGCCGCTCTGATCGAGGATCTGGGTTCCGGCGACCTGACCGCCAGCCTGATCGACCCGGACAAACAGACCCGCGCACGGGTAATCACACGAGATCACGCCGTCATCTGCGGGCGACCCTGGGTGGACGAAGTCATTCGGCAGGTAGATGCGACCATGGAGATCGACTGGCGGGTTGAGGAAGGCCGTAAGGTTTCACCCAACGAGTTGCTGTTCACCCTGTCCGGGCGGGCAAGAAGCCTGCTCACCGCCGAGCGAACCCTGCTCAACTTTCTGCAATTGCTATCAGGTACCGCAACCCGGACAAGAGAGTATGTTGAACTGGTGTCCGGGTTTGGCGTAACGCTGCTGGATACCCGCAAGACCATTCCCGGACTGCGCCTGGCACAGAAGTATGCGGTCAAAACCGGCGGCGCAGAGAATCACAGGACCGGTCTTTTCGATGCCTTTCTGATCAAGGAAAATCACATTGAAGCAGTAGGGTCGATTACACGCGCCATCGAGCGGGCCAGAGCCATCAACTCCGACGTCAGGGTCGAAGTTGAGGTAGAAAACTTCGAGCAGTTGAACGAGGCGGTCCGGGCAAACCCAGACTGGATCATGCTGGATAACTTCCCGCCTGACGAGATGAAACAGGCGGTAGACATCGCCAGCGGCTCGGGCATTAAACTTGAGGCGTCCGGGGGTATTGAATCTCCGGAGGAACTGAAGAAAATTGCCGCCACGGGCGTCGATTACATTTCCATCGGCGCATTGACCAAACACAGCGAGGCTATTGATCTATCCATGCGGATTGAGTGAGGCCAGTCGAACTGGCTTCCCTGGTGTTTCGGCATGACTTCAAGCAGGTATAATCCACTCAATGCGCCGGAATAGCTCAGTTGGTAGAGCAGTTGCTTCGTAAGCAATTGGTCGGAGGTTCGAGTCCTCTTTCCGGCACCAACATTCAAAGGTGCTTACCGGCCACATAGGTAACACTTTGTTTACATTTACTATAGTTAGCGCTTACTCACGTCAGCGGGTCATCAATATGCTTATATTTAAGGAAAACATCGACATATTTGCTTGACCTGTCGATGCCATCGACATATGCTACCTATATGTCGATAAAGCTAGAATTTATAAATATATGAGTTGGCACCCGGAAAAGCCCTATAACGACCTCCCTCTATTGCCTCCGGCCATTGAGCTGGAAACCAAAGCCGTACTAAAACGGTGTATTTCTGCGCGGGCAGCCCTTGCCGAGCTTAAGCAGGCGGCGGCGCTTATTCCCAACCAGGCAATGTTGATTAACACCCTGCCTGTATTGGAAGCCAAAGACAGTTCAGCAATCGAAAATATCGTTACCACCACCGACAGGCTCTTCCAGTTCGCCGGCAGTAATGATGCCCATGCAGACCCCGCCACCAAAGAAGCCCTGCAATATCGAAGTGCTTTATATGAAGGTTGGCAAGCCCTCGCGCGACGCCCCATCAATACCAATATGGCGGAAACCATTTGCAGCCAGATCAAAGGCGTGGATATGACGGTTCGCAAAGTGCCGGGCACTGCACTGGCCAACGACGCAACAGGTGAAATCATCAGCACACCACCCGCCGGTGAACAAGTGTTGCGAGACCTGTTGAGTAATTGGGAAAGGTTCCTGCATGAACAACCGAAGTTAGACCCGCTGATTCGCATGGCGGTGATGCACTATCAATTTGAGGCGATTCACCCTTTTACCGACGGCAATGGCCGCACCGGCAGAATCCTGAATATCCTGTATCTGGTGCAGGAGGAATTGCTAACCCTGCCCATCCTGTATCTGAGCCGCCATATCATTGCCAACAAAAGCCAATACTATAGCGGCCTGCTGGCGGTGACCCGGGAGCAGGCCTGGGAGTCCTGCCTGCTCTATATGCTGGAAGCGGTTGCGAGCACCGCACAGTGGACGACGCAAAAGATTCTCAGCATTCGCGACCTGGCTGACCATACGGCGGATTATGTGAAGCAACAGTTACCGAGGATTTATACCCGGGAGTTGGTCAATACGATTTTTGAACAACCCTACTGCCGTATCAGCAATCTGATCGATGCAGGTATTGCCAAAAGGCAGACAGCTTCGGTATACCTGAAAAAACTGGCGGGCATTGGGGTTTTAGCGGAGCGGCAGGTGGGGAGGGAAAGGTTGTTTACTCACCCAAAGCTGATTCAGCTTCTCACGCAGGACAGTAATGCAGTAAAGCCTTATTTATAGTGGCATTATCAAAAACGCACTCACAACGAGCGTAGTCGCCAGCTTATTTCGCCGCACTATTACCCACCCAATGTTCCGCCACTGCGGAGACGCCCTCAAACAGATCTTGCGGACGGCAATCGCGGCAGATTAAATTGCAACTTGATTCTATGCCACCGGTTGTGACGTGAACCAATCGGCTGACTGCCACAATATTATCATCGTGACGCTGGGCATCGGTAAAAACAAAGTGTGTGGCGGACAACAATTTCCCGATGTCCGAAATTTGGCTTTTCGAATCGAACAATCCCGACATGCCAAGTTGCACTTCTTCCAGCAACTCTTTCATGTTTTTGCGTTCAACGGCGTTAATCCCTCCACCTTTGAGTTTCTCAATCATTCCGGATGTAGCAACCCAATCTTCTTGCTGCACATCGTCGACTAATGGCAACACGCCAATGGAATGTTGTTCTGGCAGGCTTTTTGTACTGATGAACGCGCTACATGAGACTTCGTATTCGGCAATCGAGAATGGATCGCGGCTATTATATATAGCCACCTCGCCGACTACGGCTTGCGCCACCGCCCAGGCCCGTCCGGCGTATGCGTATCCGTTGGAATAAAGTTCGACGCCTTTGGTTTTTGTGACAGCGAACGAATGCACAAGCAATCCGCTACGAGCATTGTATACGCGCACCTCCTTCACTTCGCGTCGTTCCAAATCATCGCCAACGGTAAACACCAACTGCCCATCAGCAGAAAGGCTGACCGATTGCGGCGAGAACGCGCCGAGGTCAAAATCCTTGATGCGTGAACCTGATCTGGGATTGTAAAGGGCAATGCGGAAACTCCGGTCCAGATCATCGGGGCTCGTACCGCCACCAAATGCCCGCCGCGACAAAGTCACATTGGAAACAGTCACTGCCAGCACATTACCGGTGTCGCTTAATGTCGCGCTCTTGCCACGGTCGCCCTTGCCAAAAAGGTTCCGCTTATATTGTTCCTTTCCGTCGCGCTTACGCGCCAACTGCCCCTTTTTCATGTTTAATATGTAGCTGTTATCGGCATCTTCAAAAATGCATGTCTTCCTCGCGTTCGTACATACCGGATATTTTCCCGGCAATAAGTCGTCTTTGCTCGCCGGTGTGATTTCTTGAGCGAATACTGTTTGCGCGCAACAAGCAAGTGCAATCATCAATGCCTTATTCACGCTGGCCAACTCGTTTTAGTGTGGGTAGTGAAAACTCCGCACGCCGCCATCATGGCGACGTGCGGATATGCTGAGAGGCGGGTTAGAAATAAACCTCTACCCCGAACAGGATTTGCGCTCGCGAGTCGGAACGACCTGCGTCATCACCCCCGAACGTCCAGGTGTTTTCCACCTGAGCAAAAACTGCGGCCTTCTCTGATGCGTAAAACTTCAGTCCGACGGCGGGTGTAGCTTCGTAGTAATTGCTGCTGCCCCCGTCGCCATCATAAGAAAAATATTGCGCCCGAAGTTCAATGTACGGCACAACAGTCGAGTTATCCCTGGGAAACAGCTTCTGGATGCTTCCCCCCGCCCCGATGCGCCGAGCACCGCCTAAATCAAAAAACGAAGCATCGGCCTTCACCAACACAGTGTCGTTAAAAAACCTACCATAGCTTGTGTTGACGTTGTATTGCGTACCATCATCGCTCTGAATGCCGCCGCTTATGCTGAATGTCTTATCGCCCATGGCAGGCGCAGCAACTGCATTCACAGACACAAGCGCCAATGCAACGACGATCGGGCACAGGGTAAACAGGTTAAACAATTTCATGTGATCTCCTTGATCAGTTGGTTGGAAGAAAATTAAAGTTATTGTCGAAGCATTCGCTCCACTTCACGCACTACATTTTTCCCGGTAATCGCAACCTCAATCCGATGGGTTCTGGTTTCGGTGTCATACTGGTCGAACGTAATCTCGTAGTTTTGAACGATGGCGTGCACCCTGGAACGCACCTCATCGCGCACATCCTGGTTGTTGCGGATAACGGTATTGCTCTCAATTTCCAATTCAACTTTGGAAGCAAGGTCGGCCACCGCCAACTGCACGGCGGAACGTCGAGCAAGGCCCGGGTTAATATGTGTGAAAGCCCCGGTACCGGAAAACTTAGTATTTTCAAACTGCCGCTTGAGTTCGCTGATCACTCGACCGCCGCTTGTCGTTTGGCTCGATTCAACCGTTCCGGTTGGGGTGTACACGGTTTCTCTGGTGTCATAGGTCGGTGTCGGCGCCGCACAACCAGCCACAAGAAACCAGACTGAGACCATCGAAATTTGCACTATGCGGGGGGAGTTGATTTGCATGGTTAGTTCTCCAATTTGAGACTTAAGAAAAAGGGATTGTGTTGTATTACCCTGACCGGGTTGCCGAGATGTGCGTTCAGCAACTCCAGCAATTGTGCTGGTGCGACTCGCACAAAACCGGTGCGGAGTTCAAACTCAGCGGCTTTACGTGATTGGTCGGGCAACCGCAATAACTCGACCGATTCAATGTCAAGTTCGCGCTGCAACATGGATTGAACTGCGATGCTTGCTTGACTGTCGATGCCATTAACTTGAAGGTGCAGTATGTTTGGCGAATCACCGAGTATCTTGGGAATGCGCCAGGCCAACTGCGCTGCCACCCGGTCAGCCAGCAAATTCTTGACCTGGCTGATCGCCGCCAACCGGTTTATGTGCGATGCGGTTGCGGATTCAAAAAAAGGTTCCACTTCGCTTCCGGTTGCGGTAGTAAACGTGCGTGCTGAAAACTCCGCACTTACCGCCTCAAATTCAACACCTCGCGGCATGATGCGTTTGGTGGACGCACTAAACGAACCAATCAACACGATGTCCGCGCCTATCTCACGCGCCAGTTCAATCGCGGCTATGGTTTCGCCACTACGCGCCCGCATCAATAAATCGGGGTCAACCTTGCCAACCGCCATATCAGGAGTCGCGGTGCGGTAACCATGATTAGCCAAACTGCGGGAGAACGCCGCATCCGTGCCACGCAATGCTCCGACCGGCAAAGTCGCGTTGGCAGATTGGATATATCCCGGATTGGCAAGGACTTCGCCGACACGCACCGAACTGTCCGCCGTCGATAGCGCCGGTAAGGTATCGTATTGAGGCACCAGCACGAGAATTCGCGGGTTGCCAAGAATGCCAAGTAACAACCGCAATGCATCCGATCTGCTTGTTTCGTCCGTGGTTTCCCGAGTCCCCACAATGGCGTCTATGCCAATCGTGAATAAGGTGCCGTCCGGAGAAATTTCTTCATGTGTGATCGTGTAGCTGGTAACGATGCCGTGGCTTTGGCTGGTCACCAAATCTGTCACTTTGCTGACATTCTTAATCAGCGTGAGGCTACCGACTTCAATTCCAGTTCCGTGTGCAATCGCATCGGCGTATGCCACTTGCAGCGCAATCTTGCGCGCCGATGCAACATCGCCCTGATATATCGGAGCTTTGCCCATGCCGTAAACAGCCGACGAGGGGGATGCGGGTAACGGAGTAACCGCGCCTATTTTCTCCTGTTGCGAACTGGTCTGCCGTAGTGAAGTTACTTCTGCGTAGGGGGTGCAAGCGAAGCCAAAACTGGCCGCCACACAAACAAACCATGGGAAACAAAAATGAACCGCGCGTCCAGCGAACACGACAATTCGTAAGGGGCTGACAGTATGCCTCTGATCGTGAGGCGTTGATTTATAGCTTACAAATCGGGGGGGGGGGGGGGGGGTACTTTAATATTCATTTTAGTTTAGCGGTACAACGGCCTACTTCTGATTTACACAGATATTTTGAATTTTTGTCACTGTGTCGACTCATCCAACAGGCGCGATATTACGAATACCTGCATCGTGTTGTCAATATCTTTTTTGCATACCGTCGGTCAGCGCACCAGACTCAATAACTAATAGTGACCGATTCACCGGGCACCGAGGCATGTGTCGCCGTCACCAGGTAGCCACTGTTGGCCGCACATTCACCCTTTTTGCTACCGTCGGTGTCACAGGTCACCACATAGGTAATCTCATCGCTGGCGGTGTTGGGCGCCCAGCCAAGCCTGTCTGTCAGGTTGGTGGGGCCACCCGGCGTGTAATTACCTGCCACATACTCCCCGAAAGACAGCTTACGCTCCACCTGCATCATGTGAATGCTCTGGATGTTGTCGCGCATCACCCCGGTTCGTGCTTCTGCCTGATAACCCTGGTACATGGGCAGCGCCACCACAGCCAGGATGCCGATAATCACAACAACGATCATCAGTTCGATCAGTGAGAATCCGGATTCTTTCATGGCTGCCGAAAACGATCAGGCAGTTGCTGTGCATCTACTGTACATCAGCAGCCTTGATCTCTTTGCTAACGCTTTTCAGGTCCTGGTAAGCCGGTAGAACCAGGGTAACAACCTGGGTTGCACCGGAACCTGTCAGGGATACACCGATGGCACCGGTGGTGTTGTTGACAGCAGCAGCGTAGGCGTCACCACTACCACCCGGAGCCTTGTTACCGCCAGGGTTGTATAGCTTGATCCAGTCAGCGACGGCGGAAGGCGTAGTTTCCGTCTGGCCCAGGGCGCGCTGGGTAGCCCCCTTAACCATGGCAGATTTGGTGGCACGTACTGCCAGTTCGAACTGCGTGTTGACCCTGGTCATGTTCGCAGTCTTGATGTAGTCCTGATACGCGGGGAGAGCCACTGCGGCCAGAATACCGATAATGGCTACCACGATCATCAATTCGATGAGGGTAAAACCTTTTTGCATGTTCATTGAGCTAACTCCTTTGGTTCGTCCGTAGTCTAAACCAGAATTACCAGATCGTTTATCGGACAAGGCTGACAATCATAGTCACATTTGCAGGAAAGTTCTGCCAGACGACCGTCAATGGATGACAACCTTTATCATCGGTCGCCTCCCTGAGATCGTGACGTTATCTGACCTGAACGTCAGCGCAGCTTCCCGGTAACCGTATCGACTCCCCCGGGGCACAGCGTTAGACTTTTAGAAGTGGTTCTGCCTGTTTTGACGGAGCCTGGTCGTTTTCGAAAAGAAAGGTCGGTATGGCAGCAAGTCCTGTTCAACTCAGTGGTCTGGCACGTCGGTTGGTTGAAGACAATCTCATTGAGGAAGAAGCGGCCAGGGAGGCGACTGAAGAAGCAAGAAAAAACCGTGTTCCCTTTGTCACTCACCTGGTACGGGCGAGACTTGTTGGCGCCCGCGAGATTGCAATCTCGGCATCAGCGGAATTCGGCACACCGCTTCTTGATATTACAACGCTCAATCCCGACGTTATCCCCAGGAACCTGGTGGATGAAAAACTGATCCGGGCCAACCGCGCCATCCCCATTTTCCATCGAGGCAACCGTTTGTTCGTCGCGGTATCCGACCCGACCAACAGAACCGGTCTGGATGAGATCAAGTTCCAGACCGGCATCACGACCGAGGAAGTCCTGGTCGAAGAAGACAAGCTCGGGAGTTTCATTGATGCCTTCCTTGAAGCCCGGGAAGGTGGCGAACTTGGTGATGTGACGGTCGATCTGGGCCTTGAGGCTGAAGATGAGGACAGTGGCGAGCCTGATGAGGACGACACGGTATCCGCTGCCAACGACGCGCCGGTTGTGCGTTTTGTCAACAAGATGCTGACGGACGCGATCAGGGTCGGTTCTTCGGATCTGCACTTTGAACCCTTTGAGAAAGCCTACCGGGTTCGCTTCCGTATCGACGGTGTACTGCACGAGGTCGCGCGCCCACCGGTTAACCTGGCTCGACGTATTTCCGCGCGTCTCAAGGTTATGTCACAGATGGATATCTCAGAGCGACGTGTTCCCCAGGACGGTCGTATCAAACTGAAGATTTCCCGGTCGAAGGCCATCGACTTCCGCGTTAATACACTGCCGGTGCTGTTCGGCGAAAAACTCTGTCTGCGAATTCTCGACCCGGGTTCTGCAAAGATGGGAATCGATGCCCTGGGTTACGAGAGTGACCAGAAAGCACTTTACCTTGAAGCACTGCACAAGCCGCAGGGTATGTTCCTGGTTACCGGACCCACCGGGTCCGGCAAGACGGTATCGCTTTACACCGGTCTGAATATCCTGAACACGCCGGAACTTAACATTTCAACGGCGGAAGACCCGGTCGAGATCAACCTCGAAGGTATCAACCAGTGCCCGGTAAACCACAAGATCGGTCTCGATTTCTCCGAGGCACTTCGATCCTTCCTGCGTCAGGACCCCGACATTGTGATGGTGGGTGAGATTCGGGATCTGGAAACAGCTAACATGTCCATCAAGGCGGCGCAGACAGGCCACATGGTGATGTCAACACTGCACACCAACAGCGCACCGGAGACCCTGACCCGATTGCGTAACATGGGTGTACCGGCATTTAATCTGGCCACATCCATCAACCTGATTGTGGCGCAACGCCTGGCTCGACGACTCTGCGACTGCAAGATCAAGCTTGATCTGCCGAAGAAGGCGTTGATGGAAAAGGGCTTCACGGAACGGGACCTTGATGAAGGTCTGGAGACTTTTGGACCCAGGGGGTGCGAGAAGTGCACCGGAGGTTACAAGGGACGTGTCGGTATCTACGAGGTAATGAAGGTCACACCGGAGATTTCGAAGATCATCATGGCAGATGGTAACTCACTGGAAATTGCGGAAATGAGCAAACGCGAAGGTTTCAATAACATCTTTCAGTCGGCACTGCTCAAAGTCAAAAGCGGTATGACCAGCCTTGAGGAAATCGACCGGGTAACCAGCGGACACTAAAGTCAACCAGATAGATCGAAGAGGTCAGCATGGCAGCGGCAAGCACGGTTTTCACCTATGAGGGAACGAACAAACAGGGCAGGAAAACCAGAGGGGAGATCACCAGCAGCAACGCGAATGTCGCGAAAGTGAAACTTCGCAGGCAGGGAATCAACCCGACCAGGGTCAGCAGGAAGGGCGGCGGGTTCAGGCTCGCTGCGCTCAACGCGAAGGTTACTCAGCGCGACATCGCACTTTTTACCCGGCAACTGGCTACCATGATGAAAGCCGGTGTACCCCTGGTACAGTCGTTCGAGATTGTTGCCGACGGTATGGATAACCCTGCCATGAAGGATTTGATTCTCAAGGTTCGTGACGAGGTGTCAGCCGGTAATTCTTTTGCTCATGCGATCAAATCTCAACCGGAATACTTTGATGACCTGTTCTGTAATCTGGTGGAAGCGGGTGAGCAATCGGGCGCTTTGGAAACCATGTTGGACAGGCTGGCGACCTATAAGGAAAAAACCGAGGCGTTGAAAGCCAGGATCAAGAGCGCCATGAACTACCCGATTGCGGTGCTCGTGGTCGCTGGTGTGGTTTCCGGTATCCTTCTCGTCAAGGTAGTGCCACAGTTGGAGGAAAGCTTTGCCGGATTCGGCGCCGAACTGCCCGAGCTCACCCGGATGGTTGTCGATATGTCGCGTTTTGTTCAGGAATGGTGGGTCGCCGGTCTTGCCGGGTCGGGTGCCGTGTTTTTCGCCTATCACATGGCCCGCAAACGATCCCGGGCCATGCGTGATGGTCAGGAACGAATGATGCTGAAACTGCCGATCTTCGGTGACATTCTCGACAAATCCTGCGTTGCTCGTTTCGCGCGGACACTATCGACCACCTTCGCCGCAGGTGTACCCCTGGTTGATGCTCTGGATTCCGTGGCAGGCGCCACCGGTAACATCGTTTACCTGGAAGCGATCAACAAGATCAGGGAAGATGTATCCAGTGGCATTCAACTCAACACATCCATGAAGTCCTCCGGTGTCTTTCCGGGTATGGTGGTCCAGATGGTAGCCATCGGTGAAGAATCCGGTACCCTGGACGGTATGCTGGATAAGGCTGCCACCTATTACGAGGAGATGGTTGATAACGCCGTGGAAGGTCTGACCAGTCTGATAGAACCGCTTATCATGTCGTTCCTGGGTGTCGTGATTGGCGGTCTGGTCATCGCCATGTATCTGCCACTCTTTGCTATGGGTGATGCGATCGGCGGCGGATAAACCACCGGGATTCAGACTATATGCTTGCGGACCTTGCCTTACTCCACGCCCATTACCCCTGGCTCTGGCCGCTGGCTGCATTCCTGTTCGGTGCTGCTATCGGCAGTTTCCTCAATGTGGTGGCTTACCGTCTGCCAGTCATGCTGACGCAGGAGTGGCGTGAGCAGTCGCTCCAGATCATCCGGGAAAGCACCGAAGACGAGGCGTTTGTCGACACCATCAGGGAACGGCTGCCGGAACCCGTGAAACCCTTTAATCTGCTGGTTCCCAACTCAACCTGCCCGAGTTGCGGGTCTGCCATCAAGCCCTGGCACAATGTGCCGATATTCGGCTACTTCATCGTCGCAGGAAAGTGCGCTGCCTGCGCCGAGCCGATCAGTATCCGCTATCCCATTGTCGAGGCGGCAACCGCAGTTTTGACGGCGCTGGTAATCCTCGTGCTGGGTCCGACACTACCGGGCCTGGCGGCCTGTGTCCTGACCTGGGCGCTGATTGCACTGGCTCTGATTGATTTCGATACGCAGTTGTTGCCCGACAGTATTACCCTGCCCTTTCTCTGGCTCGGACTGGTCATCAACTTCTTTGGTGTCCTCACGCCTTTTCGCAGTGCCTTTATTGGTGCGGTGCTGGGTTACCTGACGCTCTGGACGATTTACCGGTTATTCAAGCTGGTCACCGGCAAGGAGGGCATGGGCTTCGGTGATTTCAAGATGCTGGCCATGCTCGGCGCCTGGCTCGGCGCCGCCGCACTGCCCCTCATTATTGTTGTCAGTTCATTCGCCGGGGCTGTGATTGGTGGCGCCTTGATCATGGCGGGCAGGGACCGATCCGTACCCCTGAAATTCGGCCCTTTTCTCGCTATTGCCGGATTTATTGCCCTGCTCTGGGGTGATCAACTGACCAACCTCTACCTGCGGATGACCCTGGGCGGCTGATGAGCAACTTTTTGAGGTGGAAGTGGAAAAGTTACATCAGCTATATTTACAGCTTTCGGAAACCGGTTGAGTGCCATGGCTGATGTGATCGTTAAGTGCCCCACCTGCGACAATGCCGTGGCCTGGGTCGCCTCCAGCAGGTTCCGCCCCTTCTGTAGTGACCGCTGCCGACTGATCGACCTGGGCGAATGGGCCGACGGAAACCGCTACATCCCTTCAGACACTGAGCATGATGATGTTACCGAATCAGACCTGAATGGCGGGGATTTGAACCAGCCCCAATAAACTTTCAGTCGTTGCATAGCAGCTTGCGCAGTATTCGATAAACTCACGCAACATTGACTCATCCGGCCAAACGCCTGTATCAGTAGACAGCTTGCCGATAGCAAGTTGATAACGGGACAGTATTTCAATGTATCGCCTGCGTTCTGTCGCTGGAATCACAATTGGCGGTAATCCAGATTTCAACAGCGGTATATTCGCCAGGAGTCTGGCGATACGTCCATTGCCATCCCAGAAAGGATGAACGTGAACAACACCCATATGAATCCCGGCATACACCTCAGGAGCCAATTCGACAGTAACCGCGACACTGCTGTTTAACCGATCTGTCAGCTCGCTCATTAAGTCCGCAACATCATCCGGGTCCGCATACTCCATGTACTTCTGTTCACCATCATCAGTCACCACATATGCCCCATTGGGTTCGACTTTCCATGCACCTTCGGGCTTATAGATATCTCTGACTTTTTCAGTCTGAATGGCACGATGTAACTGAAAGATTTTCTCTTCAGACACAGGATCGTTCAAACACTCATACAACAACTCTATGGCATTGGCATGACCAACAATTTCCTGATGGTCTTTCAGTGATTTACCGGAGATCGTCAGGCCTTGTTCCAGGACAAAGTGGGTATCGCCGAGAGAAAGTGTATTGCCTTCCAGTGCAGTTGAATTATGTGTCCACAAATCGCGCAACTGCGATAAGACGGAATGTCTCTGAGATGAATTCAGGCCATCCAGAAAAGCAAACTGCAGGTCGTTGCTATGGCCAACCCAGAGATATTTCGCTGCTTTCTTTTGCCCAGTGCGAGTTAGTCGTCCGTCATCGACCCACTGACCCAGCCATCGACGCATCGTTCGTTCCGCTACTGATACATCGAGCAACTTTTGGATCTGCGCCGCTGATAGAGGGGATTGTTGTCGTTGTAAGGCTGACAATACGGCCATTTTTTGCTGCTTTAAGGTCAAAATAGGGCCAATATGTTAATTTATCGGCCATATTAGCATGTTAACGGCCAAAATATGCTTATATTCATACCTAAGTTCGATACTCAGCGTTAATGGTCACATACTCGTGTGACAGATCGCTGGTCCAGACGGTTTCAACGGCATCACCCAGATGCAGATCGACGGTAATGGTGATCTCTTCTTTCTCCATGACGGCGGCACCCGCCTCTTCCGTGTAATCCGCATCCCTGCCACCGGCTCGCATCAGGCAGACATCACCCAGGAAGACATCAATTCCGGATGCATCCAGCTCAACCTTCGCCTTGCCGATGGCCATCACAATTCTTCCCCAGTTGGCATCGCCGGCAAAGAGCGCGGTTTTCATCAGGGGCGAATTGGCAATCGTATAGGCAACCTCAAGACAGTCTTCTTCAGACCGCCCACCGGCTACCGTGACACCGACAAACTTAGTGGCACCTTCACCATCGCGCACGATTGCATGAGCAAGTTCGCGCATCAGTTCATCCAGCACACTGGAGAAGGCTTCACGGGCAACACCCTCGTTACAATCGACACCCGAGACCCCCGTGGCAGTCAGCATGCATGCGTCATTGGTCGATGTGTCGCTGTCCACCGTAATGCGGTTGAAGGACTGGTTCACGCTGCCCTCCAGCAGTAGCCGAAGGGAGTCCGGCGTCAGGCGGGCGTCGGTCGCCACGTAGGCGAGCATGGTCGCCATATTCGGCTGGATCATACCGGCACCCTTGGCAATACCCGTCAGCGTGACGGTCTGCCCGCCAATATCAATCTGACGGCTCGTAACCTTCGGGCGCGTATCGGTGGTCATGATGCCCCGGGCCGCCGACAGCCAGTTGTCTTCACTCAGAGACGCGATAAGGTCCGGCAGCGCATCGGTGATGTGTTCGACCTGCAGCTTCTCGCCGATGACGCCTGTCGAAAACGGCAGGACTTCCTCCGGCAGCGCGCCGGTATGTTGAGACACCGCCTGACAACAGGTCCGCGCATCAGACTTTCCGGGTTCACCCGTTGCGGCATTGGCATTGCCGCTGTTAATCAGGAAATAGCGGGTGTCCTGTTTCTCAAGGTGCTCACGGCTGATCAGTACCGGGGCCGCGGCAAAATGACTTTGCGTGAACATTCCCGCCGTTCTGCTGCCCCGTACAAACTCAAACAGGACCAGGTCCGGTTGATCCTGTCCCTTGATACCACAGGAAACGCCGGCCAGTCTGACGCCGGGAACAACCTTGAAGTCTGTTGATGCCGCACCGACCGCCATCAGCTCAGTTTTCCGTGACAGACCTTGTACTTCCTGCCCGACCCGCAGGGGCAGGGTTCATTGCGCCCTACTTTCTTTTCTCGTCGGACGAAGGGCGTTCGCGGACCCGGTTCCGGCGCCTGCTCGCCTTCCATGGCGGATGCGGGCGGCTTTTGATAGTTCAGTTTTGCCCTGGATCCTTCCTCCCGGCGCCGGCGTTCGAGAGCCTCTACGTCTTCCTGCGTCTGGAACTGGACCCGCGAAAGAAATCGGACCACTTCAAGACGGATACTGCCCAGCAGATTTTCGAACAGTTCAAAGGCTTCACGCTTGTATTCATTCTTCGGCGTTTTTTGTGCATAGGCACGAAGATGGATGCCCTGCCGGAGATAATCCATGGCCGCCAGGTGTTCTTTCCAGAGGTTATCGAGAATATCGAGCATGATGCGCTTCTCGAACAGGCGAATCTGCGGGCCCACCTGGCTCTCTTTTGCCACATACTCCGCACGGATTTCCTCAATGATCTTCTCGCGCAGGGTCTCTTCATGTAGCGAGGCATCCTCATCCAGCCAGTTGCGTATCGGCAGGGATGTATTGAAGTCTGTGTGTAGTGCCTGCTCCAGACCCGGAACATCCCACTGTTCTTCCAGGCTCTGCGGCGGAATAAAACCGTCAATGACGTTGTTGACAACATCATCCCAAAGCGCTTCAACCACGTCCGAGATGTCCTCAGATTCGATCAGCTCGTTGCGCTGACGATAGATCATCTGGCGCTGGTCATTGGCGACGTCGTCATATTCCAGCAACTGTTTACGAATATCGAAATTTCGACCTTCAACCTTGCGCTGCGCCTTTTCGATTGCATTGGTCACCATACGATGTTCGATGGCTTCACCGGATTCCATGCCCATGTTCTGCATGAAGCCGCGAACCCGGTCCGAGGCAAAGATGCGCATCAGATCATCTTCCAGCGACAGGTAGAAACGGGAGTACCCCGGGTCACCCTGGCGCCCGGCGCGTCCCCGTAGCTGGTTATCAATTCGGCGGCTTTCGTGGCGTTCAGTGCCGATCACATGCAGGCCACCGGCATCAAGAACGCGCTGGTGATCTTCCCGCCACTTCTGGTCGACCTCCGCGAGCTGCTCCGGCGTCGGATTAACCTGCTTCGCTTTTTCCGCATCGGGATTGCCACCCAGGATAATGTCCGTACCTCGCCCCGCCATGTTGGTGGCGATGGTCACCGTACCCGGCTGACCTGCCTGGGCGATAATTTCCGCCTCCTTTTCATGGAATTTGGCGTTCAGAACACTGTGCCTGATTTTCTTTTTCCCGAGCAGCGCAGAAAGCAGTTCCGAGGATTCGATTGAAGCCGTACCGACCAGCACAGGTGCGTTCTTTTTCAGGCAGTCGCCAATCTCCTCTGCGATGGCCTCATACTTTTCTTCCGTACTCATGAAAATCAGATCATTCAGGTCGTCCCTGATCATCGGCAGGTTCGTCGGTATCACAACAACATCCAGTGCGTATATCTGCCTGAACTCAAACGCTTCGGTATCAGCCGTACCCGTCATACCCGCCAGCTTTTGATACAGCCTGAAGTAGTTCTGGAAGGTGGTGGATGCGAGCGTCTGACTTTCGTTCGTGATGTTGACGTTTTCCTTGGCTTCAATGGCCTGATGGATACCACCGGACCAGCGACGCCCGGGCATGGTTCGTCCCGTATGTTCGTCAACAATGACCACCTCGCCGTCCGCAATCAGGTAGTCAACGTCCCTGTGGTACAGGCTGTGTGCCTTCAGAGCAGCACTCACATGATGCAGAAGCGTCAGGTTGGCCGTACCGTAAAGACTCTCGCCCTCAGCAAGCAGCCCCTTCCTGACCAGCAGGTTTTCAACCTTCCGGTGACCCTCTTCGGTCAGTTCAACATCGCGCTGCTTTTCGTCAATAAAGTAGTCACCGGGAGGCTCACGTTCCGCCTCTATATCCTCGGGTGTCCTGATTTGCAGGGTAAGGCTCGGAATGATGGTATTGATGGCCTTATAGACATCCGCGGTGTTTTCAACACCCCCTGAAATAATCAACGGCGTGCGCGCCTCATCAATCAGGATCGAGTCCACCTCGTCAACAATCGCGAAGTGCAAACCTCGCAGAACCCGCTCCTCGGAGGAGAACGCCATATTGTCCCGGAGGTAGTCGAATCCGAACTCGTTGTTGGTGCCATAGGTGATGTCTGCCTGGTAAGCCGCCTTCTTCTCAGCGGGATTCTGCTGTGCATAGACCACTCCGACCGTCATACCCAGGGCTTCGTAAACCGGCCCCATCCACTCGGCGCCATGCTTCGCCAGATAATCGTTCACGGTAACCAGGTGAACCCCCTGACCGATGATCGCGTTCAGGTAAAGCGGCAGGGTTGCCACCAGCGTCTTACCCTCGCCGGTTCGCATTTCGGCAATCTTTCCTTCATGAAGCGTGATGCCGCCGATCATCTGCACATCGAATAGTCTGAGACCCAGCGCGCGCCTGCCCGCTTCACGAACCGTGGCAAACGCTTCAGGCAGGAGGTCCTCAAGTGATTGTCCCTCATCAAGTCGGGACCGGAGAAGGTGGCGCTGGCCGCGCAGGGCTTCGTCCGAAAGCTGCTCAATGTCGGGTTCCAGATCATTGATCTTCCGAACGACCCTGCGCATTCGCCTCAATTCGCGATCATTCTTACTACCCAGTATTTTGCTGATTGACTGCAATACCATGTTGCTTGTCTCGACTAATAGGAAAGGAAAGAAAGCGGCACGATAGCCGCAGTCTAACGGTGACGGGGCAGTCAGGTATCAGCGACCGGCGCGGTGAATGTAGGTAGAGGGGTCGACAACGCGACCGTTTTTGAAGACCTCGAAGTGAACGTGAGGACCAGTGGAGCGACCACTGTTTCCCATCAAACCGACAACCTCGCCCTTCCTGACGATGTCACCGGTTTTAACCTTGAGTTCCTTGTGATGGCCATAGCGTGTGGAGTAACCATTGCCGTGGTTGATTTCCACCATCTCGCCATATCCGCTTCTGGCCCCGGCGTACACGACAACCCCGGTGGCAACCGCTATGACATCAGAGCCTTCTTTGCCCGCAAAGTCGGCGCCATTGTGCCAGGCACGTTTGCCGGTGATGGGATCTGTACGGTGTCCAAACCTTGAAGACATCCACCCCTTACTGACAGGCCGTCCGGCGAGAAACACATCACGGCCCATCTTGCGCCTGGCCATCAGGGTTTCCAGGACACCAAGCTGTTGCTCTCGATCTTCTATGTCATGCGCGAGTTGATCCAGCAACTCCATATAGGCGGGCGGTTGATAGGAAGCGACATCGAGATCAATTTCCGGGCCGCCCATTGCCGGGGCCTGCGAGAAATTGAACTCGCCTTCATCCAGGCTGCCAATCCTGGTCAGACGTTCACCCAGCGCATCCAGCCGCACGACCCTTGCCTGTAGTTGTGCAATGCGTAGCGTAGAAGCGTCCAGCTTGTCCCCGGTGTTCTCACGTACCTGTTCAACAGTATCCCGCTGGTTATCCAGCACCTCGCGCCATTTGGCGACCATCTCAGCGGTGAGCTCCGCATCGCCAACACCCAGTTGGTAGGCGAAAAAACCGGCGGCAACCGGCATGGAAATCAGCCCGGCCAGAGCAACGCCAAACAGGAGCCCGTTCGCAGTAAACGAACGATGCTTTCCTGTTCTGTTGTCAACAATGATGAATTTCATGGATACCTGTTAAAGTGTTCACTTCCCTGTTGTGAATCTGTTATTTTTTATGGTTTCTCGCATGTCTCGCGTCCCCAAATCAATCAGGTCCACACGCCAGATTCTTGAAGGATCTAATCATATACTGCAATCGCTTCTGGCCCAATCCCGGGAACTGGTATCAATACAAAAAATCGTCAACCATTACGTCAATGACGAGTGCGCGGTGGCTTCCTTAAAAAACAATGAGTTAACCCTCATCACTCCCACCGGTTCCATAGCCTCAAGGATCCGTTATCGCCAGCGCAACATCATCAAGGCACTGGGGCGCTCCGGTCTGGAGGTCGCCAAATTGAAAATCAAGGTTCAACCGGAAGAATTCCAGGAAGCTGCGCCCGTCGTCGACCGGCATCTCTCGCCGGGAAGCGCTCGCCAACTGGCAGATCTTGCCGATTCGATCAATGATAACTCCTTGAAGAAGGCGCTGATAAAACTGGCCCGGCACGCGGACAGTGACTAATCCCGGACGACTGCCAGACCACCGTATGAAAACGGTGCTTTTTCCACATCATCGAAGGTGACAATTTCCCAGGCGTCCCGCTCCGCCAGCAGTTTCCTGCGCAGTGCGTGATTTTCCGTGTGGCCCGACTTGTAGCCGACAAACTCACCGATCACGCTATGACCCAGCAGGTACAGATCGCCGATCGCATCAAGGATCTTGTGTCGAACAAACTCATCTTCGTGACGCAGACCGTCATCATTGAGAATTCGGTAGTCATCGACGACGACGGCATTATCCAGGCTGCCACCCTGGATCAGGTTACGTTCTCTCAGTTGCTCGAAATCCTGCATCAATCCGAAAGTTCTTGCACGGCTGACTTCTTTTACAAATGAGGTGATGGAGAAATCGACCGTTGCCTGCTGTTCCTTGATGACGGCATTGTCATAGACGATGGTGTGGCTCACCCTGAAGCCGTCGTAGGGTTTGAGCGTCACAGATTGACCGTATGATCGCCCGCTTTCCTCATCGGTGATCCGTACTGTTTTCTTGATACGGATGAACTTCTTCGGCGCGTTCTGCTCTTCGATACCCGCCGATTGAATGAGGAATACAAAAGTCGCGGCACTACCATCCATGATCGGCATTTCGGGACCACTCACCTCGACATAGGCGTTATCAATGCCCAAACCACTGAATGCGGACATGAGGTGTTCGATAGTTGAGATTGGCTCACCATCTTTCGCGATGGTGGTCGACAGGGTTGTGTCGCCAACAAAATCAGTAAGGGCCGGGATCTCCACGGCCGGATTCGCATCAACCCGCACAAATACAATACCCGTGTCGGCCGACGCCGGTCTTAGCGTAAGATAGATCTTCTCACCAGTGTGCAGACCGACGCCGGTCGCACGAATGACGTTTTTAAGCGTCTTCTGTTTGATCATTCTTATTTGTCGTCCCCAAATGCGGCGCGAATTCTACCAGAATCCTGAGCCAGGCTCCACACTGAATCGCGTGTTCGACAGCTTCCAAAAGTGGCTCTCCACTATGACTGCAAAATTCTCAAATAGTTGCAGTCAATGTACAGAAAACCCCTTTTGGGGGCCGGTCAGCAGCCAGAAAAAGGTGGCCCTTGTGATTGTCAGTCAGCCTGACGGCGCAGAAATGCCGGAATATCCAGATATTCCAGGTCTTTTTCCCCCTGTAGATCGACCTCATCCGTGCCGTTAACGACCGCATTTCTGATCACGGTCGGACGTTCAAAGTCCGAGTAATCCGGTACACCGTCACCGGCAACCTTACGCTTGATCTCATCAGTCATTGTTTTGGGGCGCTCCATTTCGCCCTGGGCACCCAGGCCGGTTGCGACCACTGTCACTCTCAGTTCATCACCCATGGTTTCGTCGATGACGGTTCCAACAACAACCGTGGCGTTTTCCGAGGCAAACTCTTCGACAGTTGCGCCGACCTCAGAGAACTCGCCCAGTGAGATATCACTCCCGGCTGCGATGTTTACAAGCACACCACGCGCTCCCGTGAAATCGACATCCTCAAGCAGCGGACTGCGAATAGCGGACTCCGCCGCTTCTCTTGCCCGCCCTTCACCGGCAGCATAACCGCTGCCCATCATGGCCATGCCCATCTCGGACATCACTGTGCGCACATCTGCAAAGTCCACATTGATCATTCCGGGTCGAATAATCAAATCAGCAATACCCTGGACCGCACCAGAGAGCACATCGTCAACAGACGCAAATGCTTCCAGCAACGGGGTGTTCTCTCCAAGGATCGTCAGCAGTTTCTCATTCGGAATGGTGATCAGCGAATCGACATGCCCGGAGAGTTCAATAATACCCTCCTCGGCAACCTTCATGCGTTTCTTACCTTCAAACAGGAACGGCTTGGTCACAACAGCCACGGTCAGGATATCAAGTTCCCTGGCAATCTCTGCCACAATCGGCGCGGCGCCAGTACCGGTGCCGCCGCCCATTCCGGCGGTGACAAAGACCATGTCCGCACCCTTCAGGCCCTCGACAATGCGATCCCGGTCTTCCTCGGCGGCCTCCTTACCCATTAACGGGTCCGCACCCGCACCAAGACCCCGGGTTACGCCACTACCCAACTGCAGCAGTGTCCGCGCCCCCAGACTCTTCAGCGCCTGGGCATCCGTGTTGGCACAGATAAACTCCACGCCCTGGATGTCCTGTTTGACCATATGTTCGACGGCGTTACCGCCGCCGCCGCCAACACCGATCACTTTGATGACCGCGTTCTGCGGTGCGCTATCAACGATTTCAAACATAATTAACCTCCTCAGGTTTTGATCATTTTGTTTTGTTAATAGTTACCCATGAACCAGCTTTTCACCCGGCCCATCATTCCATCCACCCCCGCTGCAGCCGGCGTAACGACTTCCTCTGGCTGCTGCCTGGCGCCGTACTGCAGGAGCCCAACGGCGGTGGAGTAAATTGGATTCCTGACGATATCCGCCAGACCCGATACGTTTTTCGGCTTACCCAGACTGACCGGCATATGGAAGATCTCTTCAGCGAGTTCCACCGCACCCTCAATCTTCGACGTCCCGCCGGTGAGTACGACACCCGCTCCGATCAGATCTTCAAAGCCACTGCGACGCAGCTCGGCCTGCACCAGTGTGAACAGTTCGTCGTACCTGGGTTCAACGACTTCGGCCAACGCCTGTCGTGAGAGATCACGATCCTTGCGATCACCAACACTCGGTACTTTTACGGTTTCGTTTTCACCGGCAAGGCTGGCGAGAGCACAGGCATACTTGATCTTGATCTCCTCGGCGTGCGGTGTGGGGGTTCGCAGCGCCATGGCGACATCGTTAGTAACCTGGTCTCCGGCAATGGGAATAACGGCAGTGTGACGAATGGCGCCATCAACGAATACGGCAATGTCGGTTGTACCGCCGCCTATATCCACAAGGCAGACGCCGAGTTCTTTCTCATCCTCGGTCAACACCGCGTAACCTGAGGCCAACTGCTCCAGAATAATGTCCACGACATGCAGCCCGCACTTCCGGATACATTTCTCGATGTTCTGCGCCGCATTCACGGCGCAGGTCACCAGATGCACCTTGGCTTCGAGTCGAACCCCGGACATGCCCAGGGGCTCTTTGACACCTTCCTGCTTATCGATCACATACTCCTGGGGAAGGATGTGCAGGATCTTCTGATCCGCCGGAATGGCAACCGCCTGTGCGGCATCAATAACCCTGTCGATATCCGGCTGGAAAACTTCCTTATCCCGGATCGCAACTATCCCGTGTGAATTCAGGCTACGGATGTGACTACCGGCGATACCCGCATAAACCGAGTGTATCTGGCATCCCGCCATCAGCTCAGCCTCTTCAATCGCTCTCTGTATGGATTGCACGGTGGATTCGATGTTAACCACAACGCCTTTTTTCAAACCACGAGACGGGTGACTGCCTATCCCGACAATCTCAACCTCGCCGTCCAGGCTGATCTCCGCAACGATAGCAACCACCTTGGAAGTCCCTATGTCCAGGCCGACGATCATGCGACCATCTGTTGAACTAGTCATAAGTTTTGTTCCCCTACATTGTTGTTTACTTCCGCAAGTTTCATTTCCTTGTTATCTGAAAATTCCACGGCAACCCCGTTCATATAACGCGCATCCATGCGTTCAACCTCGCGTGATTCACTCTGCATACGGAGCCGTTCACTCACGACGAGAAACCTTTGCATTCGAGCCCTGAGGTTTTCCTTACCCAGAAGGACCTCAACACCGCCTTCTGTTTCGATCCACCAGGACCCGCGCTCCGTGACAGTAAGGGCCTCGATCTCGTGTCCGTACTTGTTCAGCATCCCACTGAATTGCTGGTACTTCTCCATGACCTCCTGCTCTGAACCAACAGGTCCGTAAAGGTGCGGAAGATCTCCCGCAGGAATGAGATTCGAGTAGAGCGCGTCATTCTCATCATTGATAAAGCCATTGTCGTTCCAGTAGGCAATGACCTGCTGCACATGCACCTCCAGCCTGATGCCGTATGGCCATTGCTTTCGCATATTGACGTGATGCACCCACTCAAGGTCCGTAACCTGGCGTCGAATGTCTTCCGGCTCCATCCCGGAGAGAGCAACGCCATCAAAGTGGGCCTTCAGTGACGCCAGTTGTCCGGGTGTCAGTTCACCGGCAATGGCAAGATGCTCAATAGTGGAACGCTCAATGGACACTACCGCAAAGGAAAGCAGGCCGAGTACAACCGCTGAGGCCAGCAGGAACCCGGAGACAGGCCACAACTTCATGACACTCTCCTTTTCGCCCAACGCTCTGTCAGGTCACGTGCGAGGATGGCAGTTTCACCCGCGCCCTGGGTCATAACCAGATCGCCGGACTGCACCAGAGACTCAAGCACGGCTGGCACATCCCGGATGGTTTCCACAAACAATACCGACGTATCAGTTCGGAGCTTCAACTGCCGGTAAAGATCGGTTCCGGCAGCGCCCTCAATCGGCGGTTCACCGGCGGCATAGGTTTCAAGCAGCAGCAGCATATCGACTTTGGTGAGTACGTCGACAAACTGGTCAAAGAGTTCCGCGGTCCTGGTATAACGATGCGGCTGGTAGACCATGACCAGCCGCGCATCCGGCCAGCCTGTTCTGACCGCATCAACCATGGCCCGTACTTCATTCGGATGATGGCCATAGTCATCGACGAGTTGAAAGTCACCATCGTTCAACCTGAATCGACCGTGAACCTGAAACCTTCGCGACACGCCTTCAAAGTTCTCAAGACCGGCGACAATCCTGTCATCGGCGATGCCCTCATCGGTGGCAATCGCCACGGCTGCCAGGGCATTCAGGATATTGACGCGGCCCGGCATGTTCAGCACGACCCGCAGATCGTCGCCGTGCGAACCCCGATGCACGACAAACTCCGATACCAACCCCTGCTGGCGCTTGATCACGGCACGAAAATCTGCGGCCTCGTCAAAACCGTAGGTCAGAATCGGGCGCTGTACCCTGGGTAACAGGGACTTCACGACCGGGTCGTCAATGCACGCCACCAGCAGTCCGTAGAACGGAAGGTTGTGTACAAACTCAACGAAGGCCGATTTCAGCTTCTCAAAGCTGCCTTCATAGTTCGTCAGATGTTCCCTGTCCACGTTGGTCAGGACGGCAATCATGGGTTGCAGATGCAGGAAGGAAGCGTCACTTTCATCCGCCTCGGCAATCATGTAGCGCGAGGCTCCCAACTGGGCATTACTCGCAGAACTGTTAAGCAGACCGCCAATGACAAAAGTCGGGTCCAGTGACGCTTCCCTGAATATGGAAGCTATAAGACTGGTGGTTGTGGTCTTGCCGTGTGTGCCGGCGACCGCGATACCATGGCGGTAACGCATCAGTTCTCCCAGCATCTCGGCGCGGCGCACCACGGGAATACGCGCCTCGTGGGCCGCTGTAAGTTCAGGGTTCGCCCGGTCAATCGCACTTGAGGTCACAATGACATCGGAGCCCTCAACATTGCGCCGGTTGTGACCGACACGCACAGTTGCCCCCATGGATTCCAGGCGTTCAGTGACTACAGACGCCTGAATGTCTGAACCCGAAATGTCATAACCCTGATTCAGCAATACCTCGGCAATGCCACACATACCGGCACCGCCGATGCCGACAAAATGGATGCGCCTGATGCGGCGCATCTCGGGAACATCAACCGTGAACGCGGGACTAGCCATTACGACGACGCCCCTTCTTGTCCGGTATCGTGGCCTGTCGGGTTTCAAACTCAATGCGTAGCAGGATGGCGATCATCATGCAGCTCACGATCAGGCTGTTCCCGCCGTAACTCATAAACGGCAGGGTCAACCCCGTGGTCGGCAGTCCCAGGTTGACTCCAAGATTCACACCGGCCTGGATACCGAGGATGAGAACGAGACCATAGGCAAGATAAGCGTGGAACATCAGTTTCTTGCTGTTCGCGTTGTTACCAATGGCAAGCCCCCGGATCACAAGCGCCGCAAACAGCAGGATGACGAGACCCGCACCGACAATACCCAGTTCTTCAGCAATGATTGAGAACAGGAAGTCCGTATGGGCTTCGGGCAGAAAGAACAACTTCTGGATGCTGTTGCCCAGGCCGAGACCCAGCCACTCTCCGCGACCAAAGGCGATAAACGCCTGGGTTGACTGATAGCCGATGTCAAACTGGTGTTGCCAGGGATCGACAAACGCAGTCAGCCGGGCCAGTCGGTAGGGTTGCAGGGTTGCGATAAGGGTAACCGCAGATACACAGAGCGCAACCAGAGGCAGGAAGAATCGATAAGGCACACCCGCCAGAAAAATCATGCCGATAGCCGCGCTGATCATCACAATCACCGCGCCGAAGTCCGGCTGCCCAAGCAATAAAAGGACGATCAACGTGAGAACAACCAACGGTTTGGCAATGCCGCCGAGTGAGGTTTCCATCTGATCTGACCGACGAACCAGGTAGCCCGCCATGTAGATCATGACGAAGAGTTTGACGAACTCTGAACCCTGAAAGTTGAAGGGGCCGAGTGCTATCCATCGCGTGGAGCCATTAACCTCTTTGCCAATTCCCGGGACAAGTACGGCAACCAACAGCAGAAACGCCAGTCCCAGCAGCCCCGCATCCCAGCGCTGCCAGACCCGAACAGGAACACTGACGGCAACAAGCGCCGCCAGTCCGCTCAGCATCAGATAAGCGCTGTGCCTGGTGAGCAGGTGAAGGGCATTGCCATAGGTCCTGGCACCGGTCTCCATGGAGGCAGAACCCACCATGATCAGACCGTAAAGCAGCAGAAAGACCGTTATTCCGGCAACAATGGGATCCACGGGACACTGGCCCGGCATCGGGGGTTCAGCCTGCCGCCCTGTCATCGGGGGCCTTCTTGTCTTGCTCATGAAGCAAGCCCTCCAACAGCGTCACGGAAGGCTTCCCCACGTTCCATATAGTTTCGATACTGATCCAGGCTGGCGCAGCCGGGTGACAGTAATACGACGTCACCTGTCTCAGCCCGGGTCGCGCAGAATCGTACCGCGTGCGCCATGGATTCACAGGCCACGGCATTCAGACCCGAAAAGGCTTTCGCCATGGCCAGGCGCGAGCGGCCAATCACCGCAAGAGAGCCGAGAGCAGCCCCGAGCGAGTCGATTGCGCCCTCGAAATCCAGACCCTTGGTCTCACCGCCCGCGATCAGGTGAACCCTGGCATTGCTGCCTCGAACCGCAGAGACCATCGCACCCGGATTCGTCGCCTTGGAATCGTTTATGTAGCTGACGCCATCAACAACCGCCACCAGCTCACCACGATGTGGCAATCCCCGGAATACCTTAACGGTTTCCAGCATCCTGTGAAGATCCAGTTCCAGCAACCAGCCGACGGCCAGGGCGGCGAGTACATTCTCCAGATTGTGAACGCCCGCAATCTTCAACTCGAAGGAAGAAAGCAGCACCTCTGAGCCATTGACCAGCAGGTATTCGCCTTCACCTTTATCAATCAGACCGAAGTGGCCGGGCCCGCTACCCTGGTCAGTGCCGAAGGTCGCAAGGCTTCTGCCATGGTAGTTGGCCTGATCCTGAAGACTCCGGTTGATGACCGCCGACCGGCAGTGATGGTAAAGCGCCAGCTTGGTCTGGTAATAGCTTTCCACATCAGGATACCGGTCCAGATGATCCGGGCTCAGATTAAGAACCACGGCGATCTCCGCCGCCAGCCTGTCTGCCAGTTCCAACTGGAAACTGGACATCTCAACCACATAGCAACTGGCATCCCGGTCGAGAACATCCAGCACCGGCGTACCCATGTTGCCCGCCAAAACCGCGTTGCTTCTCTGGGCGGCGATGATCGCATGCACCAGATGGGTGACAGTGGACTTGCCATTCGTTCCGGTGATGGCAATCACCGGCACCCGGGCCTGCTCGCCCAGCATGGCGATATCGCCATGAATTCGAACACCCGCCTGTGCGGCGGTACTAATCCGCTCGTGTACCAGCGGTACACCAGGACTGAGATACAGGTCAGATACGCCGGCGACATCAAGTTCGGTGAGCGGTTGTACCGGAAGCGCTTGCCCAGCAATTTCGCTCAGGCGCTCAAGACTGCTTTCAGCCGGCATGTCGTCATAGACGGCGAACACATGACCCTCCCCATGCAGATACCGGGCATAGCTCAGACCTGTCGCCCCGATACCGACAATGGCGTTGCTGCGGAGATCGAGCGCGGCGTCAATGACCTCAAAATCACTGTAGGGGACACGCCCTGTGGCCGTATCCTGATAGTTTTCATGACCCTTGCCGGCTACCAGCACTATGTCGTTCTCGTCAGTAGTCTTCAGTACCCGCTGAATGGCCTGGGCGCGGTCCACTGCAATCTCGTGGTCACCACAGATGCCGGAAACAATGTCGGCAATGATCTGTTCCGGCTTTTCACTGCGAGGGTTATCGCTGGTCACCATGACGCGGTCGGCAAGTCTTGACGCAATCTCACCCATCATCGGCCTTTTCCCGGCATCCCGATCACCGCCACAACCAAAGATGCAGGTGAGCCGACTGCCCGGGTAGTGCTCGCGCACCGCCACCAGCACTTTTTCCAGGGCATCCGGTGTGTGTGCATAGTCAACAAAAATGGTGGGCCTCCCTGCCCGTTTTAGTGCTTCCATTCTCCCGGCAACCGGATTCAGCGCGCACAGCGCCGATTCAATATCTTTGCCACTCCAGCCCATGGCGACCAGGGTTGCTGTCACGGCAAGGGCGTTCTGTATATTGAAGGCGCCGAATAACGGCAACTCCGCCGCGACCCTCTCGCCCCGGCAATCAATCGCAAGGCGCATCCCCGATTCATGCATATAAGCCGATTTCAGTGTCACCCATGCCTTCCCGTTCGCACTGTAATCAATGCACTCAACCGACCTGGGCAGCCTTGATATCAGTGTTTCGGCAAATTCATCATCCCGGTTCACGACCGCACTGTGCAGACCCGTCAGATGAAACAGTTGCTCCTTGGCGGCACGGTAATCACCCATGGTCCCGTGATAATCAAGATGGTCGCGTGTGATGTTCGTGAGGACGGCGATATCCACCGCGCAACCTGACAACCGGTGTTGCACGATGCCGTGCGATGAAGCCTCAAGTACCGCGACCTCACAACCACGGTCGGCCAGATCTTTTAGACGTCGTTGCAGGTCAACGGCAGGTGGTGTGGTCAGGCCCGGTTCTTTAAGGTTTCCCGGCGTGCCGTGACCCATGGTTCCGATCAGCCCGCACCTGATCTGCCTTGAGCCAAGGGCATCTGCCAACAGGTGAGTAAAGGACGTTTTTCCGTTGGTGCCGGTAACAGCGACAATGGTCATCAACTCGCTGGGCCGACCGTAAAACCTGGAAGCAAATACTCCCGACTTCTCGGATAGCTGCTCTACCGGAATGACCGGGATCTCCACAAGCGCAGGCGCCGGTGCTTCGCACACCGCAGCAACTGCGCCCTTGCGGATAGCCTGCGGAAGGTAGTCCCGGCCATCCACGGTTTCACCCCTGACCGCCAGAAAGAGAGCGCCCGCTTGAACCATGCGACTGTCGTCGGTCACGCCCCTGATCTCCAGTTCGGGCACCGGCTGCTCTGTAACGATCTGATTCAACATCATCACACCGCCTCCCTGAGTCCGGGTGGCACATTCAGAACTCGCAGCGCATGCTGGATGACCCGCGAGAATACCGGGGCGGCAATGGTCCCGCCCCCTGATTGATCCATCTGCGGTTCATTGATGAGTACGACACCCACCAACCTTGGATTGTCCAGCGGCGCCATCCCTGCGAAGAACGCAAGGTGACGGGTATCCTGATAGCCACCCTTGCCAACTTTTCGCACCGTCCCTGTTTTACCGGCAACCCTGTAGCCACTGATGGCCGCGCGGGTCGCAGTGCCATCGGTGACGACCCTGGCCAGCATCGACTTAAGCTGCTCCGCAATCTCGCGCGAGAAAACCCGCTGATCCTGAACCGGCAGACCATCAATCAGGCTGACATCTTTCTTCAAACCACCACTGGCGATGGTGAGATAGGCTGAGGCCAGTTGTATGGGTGTGACCTTCAGGCCATAACCATAGGCAAAGGCTGCCCGGTCAATATCCTTCCACCTTCGATGGTTGGGCAGGTAGCCGGTGCTCTCACCCGGAAAGCCGCTGCCGATATCCCGGCCAAAACCAAGTTTCTGAAACATATCCCAGACCTCGTACTCATTCAGGTCCAGCGCCAGCCGTGAAATTCCCACCTGGCTCGAATGCGTGATAATGTCCTCCAGACTGAGCACCCCGCGATCACTGGGGTCTCGCACCGTAAAGGTGCCAACACGGACAAAACCGGGAGAGGTATCAATGGTAGATTCCGGCGAATATCGACCGGTCTGCAGCGCCACACCGACAGTGAAGGGCTTGACCGTAGACCCGGGTTCAAATGCGTCGGTCATTGCCCGGTTGCGAACAGCCGCAAGGTCAAGGTCAATGCGATTGTTCGGGTTGTAAGAGGGCTGATTGACCATGGCCAGCACATGACCCGTTTCAACATCAAGCACAACGACTGAGCCGGATTTCGCCCTGAAATGCCGAACGGCAGACTTCAACTCACGATAAGCCAGATACTGAAGCCTTAGATCAATCGTCAGGGTCAGCGCCTTGCCTGGCCGCGCCTCGACTACCGGTTTCACATCCCGGACTATCTCACCATAGAGGTTCTTCAGTACTTTCTTCTTACCCGGCGTCCCGGCCAGCCACTTGTTGAAGGAAAGCTCAAGTCCTTCCTGACCAATGTCATCATTGTTCGTGATACCAACGACATGCGCCGCCACTTCGCCCGCGGGATAAAAGCGATGGTACCCACGATCCGCATTGATACCCGGAATCCCCAGATCAAGAATGCGGCGTGCCTCAGCCGGAGGGAGATGACGTCTCAGACTATGAAAGTTCCTGTGCCGATTGCTCTGAAGTTCTCTCTCGAAGGTGTCCGGATCAGTCTTCAGGTAATCGGTGAGGGCAGAGATGTCCTTATCATAGTCGAGCACTTTGGCAGGGTTTGCCCACAGGGAAAGTACCGGTGTGCTGACAGCCAGTGGTTTGCCCGCCGCATCCCGGATAATCCCCCGGTGCGCATCAATCCGCTCCATGCGAATGGTTCGGGCGTCACCCTGACCCTGATGAAAGTCCTTTTGGGCAATCTGCAGGTACCAGAGTCGTCCCAGCATACCCGCAGCGAGCACTATGACGATCACCCCGACCAGATAGGCTCGCACCGGCATCATCGCAGCACCACCCTGTCTTCGGTTTTCGGCGCACGCATCTCCAGTTCTTTCTTCGCCAGCTCGTTCAGGCGGGTGTAGTCAGCCCAGACACTTCGCTCAAGCAGCAGTTTTTCATACTCATGATCCAGATCGTCGTGATCCTTTTCCAGTTGCTGCAGGTCGCGGTACATGTTCCGGGTCTGATGCGAGGAGTAGGCAACACCGATTGCGGAAACAACAATCACCGAAATGAGCAGGGCAGCAGCAAGGGGCCCGGGTGAAAAAAACCAGACAAGGAGTCGGCGCAGCATCATCGGCATCACAGCTTCTCCGCCACGCGCATGATGGAACTCCTGGCACGAGGGTTATCAGCTATCTGATTCCCGGATGGCCGGACCGGTTTACCCGGAATTTTCACCTGTCGATCAATTTCCACATCACGGATCGGCAGCCGGGACGGAAGCTCTTCCCCTTTCGCCATTCTTCGGATGAAGCGTTTTACAATGCGATCTTCCAGAGAGTGAAAACTGATCACCACCAGGCGACCACCGGAGTTGAGCAGTTCGATCACATCGGAGAGACAGCTTTCCAACTCCTCCAGTTCCCGGTTCACCTGTATCCGGATAGCCTGGAAGGTACGGGTCGCGGGATGCTTGTGCTTCTCACGCCTCGGAATGGACGTTTCCACAATCTGTACCAGCTTGTCAGTGGTATCAATCGGCGAAGCTGCCCGGGTTTCAACTATCTTTCCGGCAATCCGCCGGGCAAAGCGCTCCTCGCCATAGCGTTTCAACACATCGGTGATTTCCTGCTCCGATGCCTTTGCCAGCCACTCGGCTGCGGTAGGTCCCTCAGACCGATTCATGCGCATATCCAGCGGCCCGGACTGCCGGAACGAAAAACCCCGCTCCGCTTCATCAAGCTGCGGCGAGGACACACCCAGGTCCATCAGGACGCCATCAACCCCCTCAAACCGGTGACTGGCCACCAGATGTTTTAACTGCGAGAAGGAACCATGTTCGATGACGACTCGATGATCGTCTTTGAAGCGGCCCTCCGCATGTGCGACAGCCACTTCGTCTCTGTCCACGACCAGCAGGTGACCATCGGAGTTCAGCGAATCCGCAATTGCCTGACTGTGACCCCCCCGACCGTAGGTACAATCAACGTAGGTACCGCTACGGTTGGTCATGAGGGCGTGGACGGCCTCTTCTAGCAAGACTGTCTGATGGGGGGCCGTCGTCATGGTGCCCCCTACAGCGACAGGGATTGAAGTTCTTCGGGCAACTCAAGGCTGGATACATCTTCCAGCCAGGAGTCTCTGCGTTCGAGCCACGAACTCTCATTCCAGAGTTCAAGCTTCCTGCCCTGCCCGAGCAGAACGCCCTTTTTCTCCAGTTGGGCGTACTCGCGAAGCGGCGGCGTCAGCAGAACGCGCCCACTGTTGTCCATCTGTGTATCCGTGGCATGACCGATCAGCAGCCGCTGAACACGACGCGCCGCCACGTTAAAGCTCGGTAGCGCTTCGACTTTTCGCTGGATATCATCCCAGTCAGGTTGTGGGTAAATCAGAAGGCATCGTTCTTCCGTGTCGATGGTGACAACCATCTCACCATTACAGTGGTTGACAAGCTGGTCCCGAAAACGCGCAGGAATGGCGATACGACTCTTCGCATCAACATTCACATTGTTCACACCCCGGAACATGACTTTTATCTCACCCCATTAACTGGAAAATAGGCTTTTGGTGGTTTTTATGACCTGGTGAGCCGGCGACTGGTCCACGTAACCCCACGTCGACCACGCCTGCCCCGGATTTCCAAAGTTACCCACAAAATGACACATTTACCCACTTTTCTTCACTGCGAACATTAAGAAGGGGCCATGGTTGTGTCAAGTAGCAAAGGTGACAATTTGTCCTTAAAACACAATAACTTAGGTCACTTTCCCTGATTCGGGTCTAACGTCTTTCCGGAATGCAATAGATAACAGCCAGATACCCCCCTAACTTAAAGTAGGTTGTTAAGTGTGACCTGCTAAGATGAATTTCTTATAAAAACCAGGAAAATCATCTAAAAAGAGTATAAGCCGCGAGCAGTGTTGCTCACGCGGCACTTGAGTCTTCGGCAGTCTGTGGTTTAGGCTTCGCGCTGGAGTTGGCCAGGCAATCGCTCCGATATGTCGGGGAGGAAAGTCCGGGCTCCACAGGGTAGAGTGCCAGGTAACGCCTGGGGGGCGCGAGCCTATGGAAAGTGCAGCAGAAAATATACCGCCTGCATTGCAGGTAAGGGTGAAATGGTGCGGTAAGAGCGCACCGCGCGACCGGCAACGGGCGTGGCAGTGTAAACCCCACTCGGAGCAAGACCAAATAGGAATCCGGTAATCGCGACCCGCGATGGGATTCGGGTAGGTCGCTATAGGTGCCTGGCGACAGGCATCACAGATGAATGATTGCCCACGACAGAACCCGGCTTATCGGCCAACTCCGGCTTTATTTCTTCAGCCGCATCGCGCGTTCGTACAGCTCACTCCTCGGCTGACCCGTGACCCTGGCTGCGACAGCCGCTGCCCTGGAGGGCGACAGTTCTTCCAGAAGTATCCCCAGCAGTTGATCCGCATCCGTCGTGCTTTGTGAGGACTCACTACCACGGAGCACAAGGACAAACTCCCCTTTCGCCGGGATCGCACCGGAAGCCAGCCGATCAAGTACACGGGCTGCCGGCGCCGTGATGATCTGTTCATAGGTCTTGGTCAACTCCCGGCAAACAGATAATTCCCGCTCACCACCGATGACATCGACAATAGACTGAACACATGGCCGGATACGGTGTGGCGCCTCGAAGAAAACACTGGTCGCCGTGTGGTGCTTCAGAACCGCCAGCCGTGTCTCGCGCGCCTTCTGTTTCGCCGGTAGAAAGCCTTCAAACGAAAATCGATCTGTCGGCAGACCGGCAACACTGAGCGCGGCCGCCACTGAACTTGCACCGACAACCGGTACCACCGGGATTCCCTGTTCATGACAGGCGCGGACCAACGGGTATCCGGGATCAGAGATCAGCGGTGTACCGGCATCGGAAACCACCGCTATCCGCCGACCATCATGAAGCAACCTGAGCAACCGTTCGGTTGAAGCAGTTTCATTATGATCATGGAGTTGTGTCAGGTCTGCTTCAACACCGATCCGGGACAAAAGCTGGCCCGTGCGCCGGGTATCCTCCGCGGCAATCATATCGACGTCGCCAAGAACCTGTCTGGCGCGGGGCGTCAGATCTTCGAGATTGCCAATGGGCATTGCAACGACATACAGGGTGGACAATTGACTACAACAGCTTCCGGATGTTTATGGGATAATTCCCGTTTCCCAGTGTAGCTGAGTTTGGATGAACAGATTAGCTCCCGGTGCGCTCACTTTGCTCTGCTTGGCGGTCGTCCTGTCGGGCTGTAGTACAACGACCCCTGTCGATGATGGACCGGAGAAGAAACCGGCGAGCACTACCCCGGCACCGCACCCCGGCATGGATCGATTGTTACTGGAAGCCGGCAGGACCCTGCCGCCCCGCTCAACCGAGTTGAAACTGGAAGCGGCATCCATGGCCATGGACGGCAATGACCCTGAACTGGTGCGCCGTATCCTCGCATCGGTCGAGTCCCCCTATGCCACCACCGCGACAACCCGGAACTACTCCTTTCTTAGAGCAGAACTGGCTCTGTACGATGAAGATCCGGGGCTCGCCATAAGAATTCTGGATGACCGGCGCATGCAGGGTATCCAACTGAATACTGACATCCAGATATTGGCCGGTCGCCTGCGCGCACGGGCCTATCGCATGGGACACAGTTACCTGGCAAGCTCACGCGAGCTGATCTACATCAACCGACTGATTCCCACTGAAGAGCGACAGCAGAACCACGAGGACATCTTTTCCACGCTGCTCATGCTCAATGAGGAAACGCTACGGCAGCGGGCGGAACAGAGTATTACCAGCGAGGTCCGCGGCTGGCTGTCGCTCGCGGCGCTGACAAAACGCTTCCAGGATAATCCGCCGGAGCAACTGAATGCTCTCAAACGCTGGCAAACCGCCTGGCCGAATCATTCCGCCGCTGTTCTCGTTCCCGCGTCATTGCAGATGCTGTCCAGGATAGTCGCTGAGCGGCCGGAGAATATCGCTCTTGTGCTGCCGCTCAAGGGCAACCTTGGCGCGATTGGTCGCGCCGTCCGTGATGGTTACATTACGGCCCACTATCGGCTGACACCGGATTCCAGCCTGCGGATTTACGATTCCAGCCAGGGCGACATACTGGAAACTGTTTCAAGGGCGGTCAATGATGGCGCCGAAATCATCATCGGCCCGCTGGACCGCGAGAAGGTCAGCACGGTCGCACGTCAACCGCCCGGTATCCCCGTTATCGCCCTGAACAGAACACTCAATGGGGAAACTGATTCTGACCTCTACCAGTTCGGACTTGCCCCGGAAGATGAGTCGGTTCAGGTCGCCGAGCAGGTGCTCCGCGAAGGATTCCTGAATGGGCTGGTGGTGGCACCGGACACCGACTGGGGTGATCGAAACTATGATGCGTTCGTCACTCAATACACCCGGCTCGGGGGGGTTGTCGTCGACATCGCCCGCTTTGAAAATCAGCGTGATTATTCGGGCATCGTGAAGTCTCTGCTCAATGTGGATACCAGCGAACAACGCGCCGCAAACCTGAGAAGAATCACCGGGGAAGGGTTCGAGTTCACCGCAAGGCGACGCCAGGATATCGACTTCGTCTTCCTGCTGGCCAATGCCACCCAGGCACGAGGCATCAAGCCGACGCTGGCCTTTTTCTATGCGGAAGATATCCCGGTTTACGCGACATCTCACGTTCATGTGAAGTCCGATTCGCGCATTGACTCTATCGACCTGAACGGTGTTCGCTTTTGCGATATACCCTGGAAACTCACCACCAACGACAATATCCAGCAGATCATCAGCAACACCTGGGATGCGGCCAGTTCACAGTTTGCGCCCTTTTATGCGCTGGGCGTTGATGTTCATCGTCTTTATCCGCGATTGCGGCAGCTAAGAGATTACCCGCACGAGCGGGTATATGGCTCTACCGGTGTGCTTGCACTTAACGAAGACAACATTGTGAAACGCACACTGATGTGGGCACAGTTCCAGGATGGCGAGGTTAAAACCATTCCGATGATCTTCGGCCTGTGAGCAATGACCTCGGTTGAAATCGGTCAGCAGGCCGAAGCCCGGGCAGAGCAGTTTCTCCGGGACCGGGGATTTTCACTGATCCGGAGGAACTTTCGCGCAAGGACCGGAGAAATTGATCTGATTATGGCGCAGGGCGATCTGCTCACATTCGTCGAGGTGCGTTATCGCGCCAACCCGTCTTATGGCACCGGCGCCGAGTCCATATCGAAAGCCAAGCAACGCAAGATCATCCATACGGCGGAAACGTTTCTGCAACAATCCAGCCATCACTGGAACCAATATCGATTTGATGTAATCTCAATTGGCAACGACATCCATTGGATACCGGGCGCCTTTACACTAGACTAGCACCGCATGGCTATGAGAACACTTGTTTACCCGCTGATCATTTCACTGGCCCTGACCGGCTGTGCCGTCGGTGGCACGTTCGACGATTCCCGAAATGAGTCCCTGGCAAAGAAAAGGATCAGGGATGCACATCCCGCCCTGGCTGACGCCAACATCTCTGTCAACAGCTTCGATGGCATCGTCCTCATTACCGGACAGATTCCGTCGGCAGACCTGATTCCTATCGCCACCGCCGAAGTGGAACCCCTGAGAAACGTGCGCAAGATCCACAACGAACTCCAGGTCATCGGTGCAACGTCAATGCTCTCCCGCACCAACGATTCCTGGCTGACCGCCAAGGCGAAGTCCTCTCTGAGTGCCAATGAAGATACGGACGCAACCCGGATCAAGGTTGTCACGGAAAACGGGGTCGTCTATCTCATGGGGCGTCTGACGAGGGCGGAAGCTGACGCGGCCGTTGCGGCAACACGAAATGTTCACGGCATACAGAAAATCGTGAAGATCTTCGAATACATAAACTGAAGGAAACTCTGAATAATGTCTTTTCCCGCGATAGCTGCGTTGGACCCGTCCTCGAAACATTGGAAAATTAAAGCGTTTTTACAATTTTCTGCGGGCGCGTCCGCCTTGCTCTCACGAAAAAATCCTATTATTCAGAGCTTCCCTAAGGCTTTTACTTAACAACCTTGAGCGTCGGCGGTCCTTTATCAGCGGGTGGCTGCGGCGGCGCGTCGTCCGGAGGTGTATCCGTCGGATCGGTCTCATCCCGTGAGAACCACATGCCTTCACCATTTTCCTTGGTTATAATGCCCATGACCGCAACGATGGGCGCATAGATTTCATGAGGCACGCCGGCGAACCTTCCGCTGAACATCACATACTCTGACGAGATCACCAGATTACGTATCGCCGTAGGACTGATGTTCAGGACAATCTGCCCGTCCTTGACATACTCCATAGGCACCGACACACCATCAATGGTTGCATCGATAATCATGTAGGGGGTGCAATTGTTATCCAGAATCCATTCGTTGATGGCTCGAATCAGATAGGGGACGGTAGAGTTCATGACACAATGAGTGCTGGGGACATACCCGGCGTTCAGTCTCGCATATCGAGTTCAGCTTCACTGAGAGAAGACTGGAAGGCATCTCTCCGGAAGATTCGCTCCATGTAGTCATGAATCGGCTTGCCATGCTTCGGCGGCAACTCGATGCCGAATACCGGCAACCTCCAGAGAATGGGCGCTACACAGCAATCAACCAGTGTAAATTCGTCGCTCATAAAAAACGGCTTCTCACCAAAGACCGGCGCGATGGCAATCAGGCTCTCTCGCAGTTCCTTCCGCGACCGGTCAATCACCGTTTCCTTGGATCGACCCGCAATGATGGTATCAACGTAACCGCACCAGTCACGCTGAATCCGATAGACAAACAAACGATTGTGCGCGCGTGCCACCGGATAAACCGGTAGCAATGGAGGATGCGGAAACCGCTCGTCCAGGTATTCCATGATGACCTGCGATTCGTAGAGCACCAGATTCCTGTCTACCAGGGTGGGCAGGCTATTGTACGGATTCAGGCCGGCGAGGTCTTCGGGTATGCTGCCCGGCTCGACGTCGACAATCTCCACCGCCACACCCTTTTCGGCCAGAACAAGCCGAACACGCTGACTGTAATGGTCATTGCCATCGGAGTAAAAAATCATTGATGAATGCTTGGCTACAACACCCATTCCTCACCTCCCGGTTTAATAAATTTGTCTGGTCACCGGCCCAACCCGGCCAGGGCTTCCCTAATGAAACTCTTTTACGTATTCGCGACCCAGCAGCCAGGTAAACACAAAAAAGAAAGCCAGGAACAAAAGGACGTAACCACCGATCCGCTCACGCTCAAGCCGGCGGGGGTCCGCTGTATACGACAGGAAGTTGGTCAGATCATAGATAAGCTGATCATATTCTTCCGGAGACAGTATCCCCGTGCCTTCTATCAACTGTAGCGGACTGAAACCCCGCGCGATCAACTCATCGCCACATGCCTCTTCAGTAATCGGTTCTCCGGACAGGGGGTCACGCCTCTCACCGCCATTATCAGCCAGCTTTGGAATCTGTTTACAAACTTTTCTCTGAATGCCCTGAAGTTCAACCAGCGGATGCGGCATACCCACATTTTCATACAGCAGGTTGTTCACACCGAACGGTCGTGTGTGATCTTCGTAAAAGACGCGCATATAGGTATACAGGTAATCCGGGCCGTGCTTCAGTTTGGTATAAAGTGTCAAATCCGGAGGTACGGAACCAAACCACTGCCGGGCACTTTCAATGGGCAGGGGACTTTTCATCAGCGACCCGTATTTTGCATCCGGATTGAAAATCAGGTTCTCAATCATCAGATCCCGGGGAATACCCAGATCTTCCGCCGTTCGCTGATATCGCTGGTACTGAAGGCTGTGGCAACCCAGACAATAGTTCATGAAGGTTTTTGCACCACGCTGCAAAGACGCCTGATCTTCCAGGTTCGGCTTCATCTGATCCAGCGGGATTGGGGTCTCACCGCCCGCCGCAACGACTGACACCGGAAAAACAAAACACACGACTAACAACATTCTCATGGCATCGTCACCCGTTCCGGAACCGGCCTGGTCTTCTCAACACTCGTGTACCAGGGCATCAGCAGGAAATAGCCAAAGTAGATGGCCGTACACACCTGGGCAAGCATTGTGCGACCCGGCGTCGGATGCTGAACACCCAGATAGCCAAGAATAAAGAAGGCCACGACCAATAGACCGAGGAACACCTTGCTGGGCATACCCTTGTAGCGGATCGATTTGACCGGTGACTTGTCCAGCCAGGGCAGTACAACCGGAAGAATAATGGCGCCGGCCATGACAATCAGCCCCCAGAACTTGGCATCCAGTCCGAACAGAGGAAAAGTCGCTGCCCGGAGCATTGAGTAAAACGGTGTGTAGTACCAGACAGGTGCAATCAGGTCCGGCGTCTTTAACGGATCTGCCGGTTCATAGTTCGGCGCCTCAAGGAGGTAGCCGCCACCGTCCGGAAAATAGAACATGACAACACAGAAGAAGAACAGGAATCCGACAATTGCCGGCAGGTCATGTCCAATCGTGTAGGCCGGGTGGAACGGAATGCCGTCCAGAGGTTTACCGTTCTCATCCAGATGTTTCTTGATATCCACACCGTCAGGGTTGTTGGAACCCACTTCGTGCAACGCCAGGATGTGCAGGAATACCAGCACAATCAGCACAAGCGGTACAAGAACCACATGCAGCGCAAAGAAGCGGTTCAGTGTGATTCCTGAAATATTGAAATCGCCCCTTACCCAGGTCGCCAGTGACTCACCAACGACGGGAATCGCGCCCGCCAGTGAAACAATCACCTGGCCCGCCCAGAAGGACATGTTGCCCCAGGGCAGAAGGTAGCCGAAGAAACCTTCCGCCATCAGTGCGACGTAGATCAGCATTCCGAGAATCCAGATCAGTTCCCTCGGCTTCCGGTAGGAGCCGTACATCAGACCACGGAACATGTGCAGGTAAACGACCAGGAAAAATGCGGAAGCGCCGGTCGAGTGCATGTAGCGAAGCATCCACCCATATTCGACATCACGCATGATGTATTCAACGGAAGCAAACGCGCCCTCCGCACTGGGTATATAGCTCATGGTTAGCCAGATCCCGGTCAGTAGCTGACTAACAAGCACGACTACGGAAAGAACTCCGAAGAAATACCAGAAGTTGAAGTTCTTCGGCGCATAGTATTTGGACATATGCTTTTCATAGGTTTCGGTAACCGGCAGTCGCGCGTCCATCCAGCCCATGAAATTCTTAAACCTCTGTTCTATCGCTGACATCAGGCAGCCGCCTTATCTTCACCAATCACAATCACTGAGTCACTCTCATAGTAGTGAGGTGGCACCTCAAGGTTCGAGGGTGCGGGAACGCCGGAATATACACGTCCCGCCATATCAAACTTGGAACCATGGCAGGGACAGAAAAACCCTCCAATCCACTGTTCATCGAACTGTTCAGGCCGAATCCTGGGACGAAACTTGGGGGAACAGGAAAGATGAGTACACAGGCCCACCAGTACAATGACATCCGGTCGAATGGACCGGGTTTCGTTCTTCGCATACTCCGGCTGTTGCGGACGCTCTGAATCCGGGTCGGCCAGACGCGAGTTCCTGGAATTCAGCATGTCCAGCATTTCCCTGGAACGCTTGATGATAAAAATCGGCTTGTCCCGCCAGGCCGGAATAGGTCCGAGAATCCCGCCATCCGCGATCTTGCTGATGTCTACCTTGACCGGCGCTCCCGCCGCCAATGCCCTGGCGCTGGGATTCCAGGACCCGACAAAGGGTACGGCGGCGCCAACAACACCAGCGGCCCCAACCACAGACGTCGCCCCAATCAGGAAATTGCGGCGTCCTGTGTTGACGCTCTTTTCACTCACTAAGAATCTCCCTTACCGAAACTACCTCCACCCAGGGGGAAATACGGGTGGGTAAGGCTCAAAATTGGCCGGGCGGATAGTACCACAGGCAGTGGAAAAATGTTGGGCTTAGTCTTTCCCAATATGAAATGAGTCTGACCGAAACCTTGGGAACCTCTGAATAATGTCTTTTCCCGCGATAGCTGCGTTGGACCCGTCCTCGAAACATCGGAAAATTAAAGCGTTTTTACGATTTTCTGCGGGCGCGTCCGCCTTGCTCTCACAAAACTTTCTCTCACAAAAAAAGCCTATTATTCAGAGCTTCCCTTGTTACCCGGGATTCTGCTGTTCAGGAGGCTCCGGGGCTGCGTCGGGGGTTTCGTCCGCGCTTTCGTCCGCGCTTTCGTCCGCGCTGTCGTCCGTGTTGCCGTCCGCGCTGTCGTCCGTGCTTTCGTCTATGTTTTCGTCCGTGTTCGGGAAGTTCACCTGGAACACGTCGGAAACCCGGTTGCCGTCAGGGTCGATGGCAACCACGCGAATTTGCAGGGAGGTCACCCCGGCTTCAGCAGCGGCTGCGGCATCGAACAGGAAGGTGCCGGTGGTTCCATTAAACATCACAAAGTAAGGCAGCGGATCACCGTTGAACAGAAGCGCCGTGTATCTCAGCCGCTTGTCGATGTTGATGTGCCTGAACAGATCCGAGATGTCGTACCCTGCGCTGCGGTCGGTGACCTCCTGGTCCGCCAGGGGTGAATTCAGCCTGATCGGATTGATGATGGTGACGAGTTCGTCGTCGTCGTCAGCGGCAAAGATGTCATCCGGGTCGCGGGGTTCCGGAAGCGGTGGCGCGAGATCTGCCCCGGTATCATCGGTATCAGAAGCGCTGCCCGTATCCGGGGCACCGGCACTGGCCGCCACTGCTGTATCGGTGTCGGCGTCCGTGTCGGTATCCGTGTCTGTATCCGGGTCAGGCAGGACAGGGACAGGCTCATCCGGGTCCGGCTGCTCGGGGCCAGGCGGCTCAGGGTCCGGCGGAGTCGGGCCGGGCTCAGTGGGGCCGGGCTCAGTGGGACCGGGCTCAGTGGGACCGGGCACGTCGTTGCTCTGGCCGTTGATGGTGATGACCACATCAACGGTGGTGACACCATCGGTGCCGGTCACTATAAAGGTGTCGGTCAGCGAGTCGCCGGTGTCCAGATTCTGGATGGCCGCCTGGCTGTTGTCCGCCGTATAAGCCCAGACGCCTTCACCGTCTATCGTCAGGGTGCCGACATCGCCGGTCAGGGTTTCCGCGATAAATCCGGGCTCACCACTGACGTTGCCAGTGACTATGCCACTCGCCATCAGGTTGCCATTGTCATCCAGGTCCGTGTCTTCGGTCAGGGTGGCGCTCACCTCGCCGGGCACATCGTTGCCCAGGCCGTTGATGGTGATGACCACATCAACGGTGGTGACACCGTCGCCGGCGGTCACTATAAAGGTGTCGGTCAGGGATTCGCCTGTGTCCAGATTCTGAATCGCCGCCTGGCTGTTGTCCGCCGTATAAATCCAGGTGCCTTCACCGTCTATCGTCAGGGTGCCGACATCGCCGGTCAGGGTTGCCGCGATAAATCCGGCGTCACCGGTATCACCGCCGCTGCTGCTGACCCTGCCACTGGCCATCAGATTGCCGGCGTCATCCAGGTCCGTGTCTTCGGTCAGGGTGGCGGTGGCCCCGGTCAGGTCCGGCACATCGTTGCCCAGGCCGTTGATGGTGATGACCACCTCGGTGGTGGTAACACCGTCGCCACCGGTCACGGTGAAGGTGTCGATCAGCGAGTCGCCGGTGCCCAGACTCTGGATGGCCGCCTGGCTGTTGTCCGCCGTGTAAGTCCAGACGCCGCCCGCCCCTATTCTCAGTTCGCCGACATCGCCGGTCAGGGTTTGCGTTACAAAGCCGAATTCATCGGCATCGCCGCCGACACTCTGGACCATGCCGGTGGCCACCAGATTGCCGTTGTCATCCAGGTCCGTGTCTTCGGTCAGGGTGGCGGTGGAACCGGTCAGGCCCGGCACGTCGTCGGTGCCACGGATGGTGATGGTGACGGTGGTGGTGGTGGCGTCGCTGGCGGTGGTGCCATCCACGAAATTACCGGCGTTAATGTCAGCCTGGGTAATGGCGTCATTGGCATGGAAGGTGAAGGTCTCGGTGAGGCTGTCCGAGGGGCTCAGGCCCTGCACGAGGGTGTTGTCTATCGTGTAGCTCCAGGTGCCGTCCGCCTGCCAGGTCAGGACGCCGCCGGATGTGCCGGTGGCGGTGCCGGTGTTGGTGGCATCGTCGAGGGTTGATTCGGCGCTACCGACGGTCACCAGAACGTAGCTGTCTTCATTGGCATCGCCGCCGCTGATGGTGACGATGCCATTGGCGGTCAGTTCGGCATCGGCGCTGCCATCGCCGTCAAGGTCGGCGTCCTCGGTGACGGTGGCGACGCCTATCACCTTAGCCGGCACATCGTCGGTGCCGATGATGGTGGCGGTGATGAAAAATCTCTCGCCCTCGCCGAATTGTATTGAGTAGGTCTCGACTATGGTCTCGCCGGGGCGCAGCGCCTGGACTCGCGGCTCGGTGGTCACCACCTCAAATTCCCATTCGTACTCGCCGGGGCTACCGTTAACCGCAGTGACTCCCGCCATGCTTATATAGGAGAGGGGACCCACCGGCCCGCCGAGCAAAATGTTTTCGCCGCTATCACCGCCGCTGATGGTGACCCTGCCTGTCACCCTCAGAATATCCGTCACGGCCTCCGGGTTGACATCTTCGGTGAGGCTACCGGTGAACACCCCGGCCACGGTCGGCGTATCGTCAGCGCCGGTGATGGTGATGGTGACGCTGGTGGTGGTCATACCGTCCGCAGTGGTCACCGTAAAGGCTTCGGTCCGTGACGAGGCGTCCCCGGCCCGCAGGACGGCACCCGGCTGGTGCAATTCCTGAATCCCCCGCTGGCTGTTATCCGCCTTGTAGGTCCAGGCGCCCATGGCATCAATGGTCAGGTCGCCGTAAGTGCCGGTTTTGGTTTCCGCCGTGTACCTTAAGGTTGCCAGGTCCTGGGCATCGTCGACGGCGTTGATGGTGCCGGTCGCGACCAGATTGCCATCGTCATCCACCGCAACGTCTTCGGTGACGGCGCCGGTGGCCGGCGACAGGCTCAGTTGACTTTCAGCGCCGACGATGGTGACGGTAAACGGAATGCGGGTGATCTCGTCAGCCAGGCGCACAGAGAAAGTCAGCACCAGGTTCTCGCCGGGGTTGATGGCCTGGACTGACGGGTCGCTGTTAGCCACGATGAAACTCCAGATCGCGGTATTGGCGGGCGTCGTCAAGCCACCGAGATTCAGCGCTGCGCCGAAGGGCGCGTTGTCGGGCGCATTCGAATCCCGGAAGCCGAGGGGTTCATTAAGATCGCCGCCGGAAAAGCTGACCATTATGTTCGGCGTTTCCAGATTACCCGCCGCGTCCGGCATGCCTTCGGTCAGGGTGGCGGTCATGGTGCCGGTGACGGTCTGCGCATCGTCTGCGCCATTGATTCTGATGGTGACGCTGCCGGTGGTGACCGTATCGGCGCCGGTCACCGTAAAGGTTTCGGTGAGGGTGGCGGTGTCGGGCAGTTGCTGAATATCCGTGTTGCTGTTATCGGCGGTGTAGGTCCAGGTGCCGTCGGATGAGACCTTCAGCATGCTGCCGTATTTGCCGGGCAGGGTTTCCGCGGTGAGCTTGTCGTCACCGGTATCGCCGCCGGTGATGGGGACGGTGCCGGTGGCCACCAGGTTGCCACTGCTATCGACGCCGCTATCTTCGGTGACGGTGCCCGCCGATAGCGCCAGGGTCGGCACGTCGTCCGCGCCGTTGATGGTGATGGTGACGGTGGTGGTGCTGGTGCCGTCGGCGCCGGTCACGGTGAAGGTCTCGGTGAGCGAGCCGGTGGGTCTCAGACCCTGAATCGCCGCGAGGCTGTTATCCAGCTTGTAAGACCAGGTGCCGTCGGCGGCGACGGTCTCCAGTGTGCCGCCATAGGTGCCGGTCAGGGTCTCTGCGGTCAGCTTGAGGTCATCGCGGTCACCGCCGGTGGTGGCGCTGCCGGTGGCCACCAGGTTGCCATCGTCGTCCAAATCCATGTCTTCAGTGACCGAGCCGGTGGACGCCACCAGCACCGGCGTATCATCGGCGCCGGTGACGGTGATGGTGATGCTGGTGGTGGTGACCGTATCGGAACTGGTCACGATCAGGGTTTCGGTCAGGGTCTCGCCCGCCGGCAGTTCCTGCACATCCATCCTGGCGTTGGGAATTTTCCAGGTCCAGGTGCCGTCGGCAATCAGGGTCAGTGAGCCCAGGCTGCCGAAAATCCCCGGCATAAACATATCTTCACCGGCATCGCCGCCGCTGGTGGTGAACACGCCGGTGACCACCAGGTCGCCATCGCCGTTGACGCCGACATCTTCAGTGACCCCGGCGGTAAGCGGTGTCAGAACCGGCACATCGTCCTCGCCGGTCACGGTCACCGTCAGGGTCGCCGTGCTCGTGCCGCCATTGTTATCGGAGACGGTGACGACCACGGAAGTGGTGGCGGTCGCGCCTGCGGCCAGGCCATCAAAGTCGGTGCCCGGATTGAAGCTCCAGGAACCATCGGCGCGGATGGTGAAGCTACCGCCGTTGCTGCCGTCAGTGGCGCTGGCGACCTTGTTCGTGTCGCCGTCCACTTCGGTGATGGTCAGGGCGTCGCCGTCCGGGTCGCTGTCGTTGAGCAGCAGGTCGGCGCCATCGGTCGCGGTGATGGTGGTGCCGGTAGCGCCGTCGGCCACCGTGATCTGGGTGTTTTCAGTTGTGCTGCCGGCATCGTTCGCCGCCACCGGCGCATTGTTGGGGCCGGTCACCGTCACCGTCAGGGTCGCCGTGCTCGTGCCGCCATTGCCATCGGAGGCCGTGTAGGTTATCGAGGTGGTCTTGGTTTCGCCCCTGGCCAGGCTGTCAAAGTCGCCGTCCGGGTCGAAGCTCCAGGAACCATCGGCGCGGATGGTGAAGCTGCCGCCGTTAGTGCCGTCGGTGGCGCTGGCGACATTGTTCGTATCACCGTCCACTTCGGTGATGGTCAGATCGTCGCCGGTGTCAGGGTCCATGTCGTTAATCAACAGGTCGGCGTTGGTCGACCCCGTAGTGCCGTCGGCCACCGTGAGCACCATGTCTTTAGTAGTGATGGCGCCGGTATCGGCGTTCGCTGTCGGCGCATCGTTGGCGCCGGTCACCGTCACCGTCAGGGTCGCCGTGTGCGTGAGACTGCCATCGGAGACGGTGTAGGTCACCTCGGTGGTGCGGATCGCGCCCTTGGCCAGGTTGTCAAAGTCGGTGCCCGGGTCGAAGCTCCAGGCGCCATTGCTCTCGATTGTGAACTGACCGCCGTTGCTGCCATAGGTCTGAACCCCCGCCGCCACGTCCTGCGCCGTCGTATGCTCGCCGTTCTTATTCACTACGTCGGTGTAGCCTTTAACCCCGGTGATGGTGAAGGTGTCACCGTCCGGGTCACTGTCGTTGAGCAGCAGGTCGGCGTTGCCGGTGATGGTACTGGTGCTGCCTTTGTCATCGGTGATGATGGTGGGGGTGGCGGTAGCGCCATCGGCCACGGTCAGTTTGGTGTTTTCAGCGGTGACGCCGGCATCGTCATCCGCCACCGGCGCATCATTGGCGCCATTAATGGTAATGGTCACCGTGGTCGTGGTGACCGTGTCGGCGCTGGTCACCGTGAAGGTGTCGGTGGGCGAGTCTGTGGCTTTCAGACCCTGAATCTTCGAGTCGCTGTTATCTGCCGTATAAGTCCAGTCGCCGTCGGCTTCAATCTTCAGTGAGCCATAATGAGTGCCAGTGACACTGATGGTTTCCGGCTTAAACTGCGTATCCCCCGCATCACCGCCGCTGGCCCCGACCGTGCCGGTCGTCACCAGCTTGTCATCGGCGTCCGCGACATCTTCGGTCACCGTGCCCGTATCCGCCGTCAGCATCGGCTCATCATCGACACCATTGATGGTGATGGTCACCATGGTGGTGGTGACCATGTCGGCGCTGGTCACTGTGAAGGTGTCGGTGGGCGAGTCTGTGGCTTTCAGACCCTGAATCTTCGAGTCGCTGTTATCTGCCGTATAAGTCCAGTCGCCGTCGGCTTCAATCTTCAGTGAGCCATAATGAGTGCCAGTGACACTGATGGTTTCCGGCTTAAACTGCGTATCCCCCGCATCACCGCCGCTGGCCTTAACCGTGCCGGTGGCAACCAGATTGCCACTGGCGTCCTCGGCGTCCTCGGTCACCGTGCCCGTATCCGCCGTCAGCATCGGCGCATCATCGACACCGACCACCCGCACCGTCAGGGACCCCATGTGCTCACCGTTACCATCCGACACCGTATAAGCGACGAGGGTGTCGAAGGTCCCGCCCGCCTTCAGATAGTCAAAGTCGGTGCCCGGGTTGAAGCTCCAGGCACCATTGGCGCTGACGGTGAACTGACCACCAGCGGAGCCACCGACCACGGCTCCCGGCGCCACTATCTTCGCCTCACCCTGATCGTCGAAACCGAAAATCTTAGTGATCTTCAGGTCGTCACCGTCAATATCGACATCGTTGATCAACAGGTCGGCGTTGCCGATGATGGTAATGGTGTCGCCTTTGTCATCGGTAATGGTGTTGCCTTTGTCATCGGTCACGGTGATGGTGGTGGCGGTGGTGCCATCGGCCACGGTCAGTTTGTCGTTTTCAGCCGTGAGGGCGGCATCGGCCTCCAGCATCGGCGCATCGTTGACGCCATTGATAGTGATGGTCACCATGGTGGTGGTGACACCGTCCGCACTGGTCACCGTGAAGGTATCGGTGGGCGAGTCTGTGGCTTTCAGACCCTGAATCTTCGAGTCGCTGTTATCTGCCGTATAAGTCCAGTCGCCGTCGGCTTCAATCTTCAGTGAGCCATAATGAGTGCCAGTGACACTGATGGTTTCCGGCTTAAACTGCGTATCCCCCGCATCACCGCCGCTGGCCCCAACCGTGCCGGTCGTCACCAGCTTGTCATCGGCGTCCGCGACATCTTCGGTCACCGTGCCCGTATCCGCCGTCAGCATCGGCTCATCATCGGCGCCATTAATGGTGATGGTCACGGTGGTCTTGGTGACACCGTCCGCACTGGTCACTGTGAAGGTGTCGGTAGGCGAGTCTGTGGCTTTCAGACCCTGAATCTTCGAGTCGCTGTTATCTGCCGTATAAGTCCAGTCGCCGTCGGCTTCAATCTTCAGTGAACCGTAAGCGCCGGTCGGCGGCGTCGTCGCCGTCATAAACTTGTCTTCACCGGCATCGCCGCCCTCGGTCGCAACCGTGCCGGTCACCACGAGATTGCCCGAGGTCAACGCCTTGTCTTCGGTGACCATGCCTGTCGCCGGTGTCAGGGTCGGATCGTCGTTCTCACCGGTCACGGTTACGGTCAGGGTCGCCGTGTCCGTGAGACTGCCATCGGAGACGGTGTAGGTCACCGAGGTGGTGCGGGTCTTGCCATCGGCCAGGTCATCAAAGTCGTCGTCGGGGTCAAAAGTCCAGCCGCCTTTGCTGTCGATGGTGAAACTGCCGCCGTTGCTGCCATTTACGGCCTTGCCGACACTGGCCGCCTGCTGGTTGTCCTCGTCGCTACCCACGGCGCTGATGGTGAGGCTGTCGCCGGTGTCATTGAGCAGCAGGTCGGCGCCATCGGTCGCGGTGCTGGTCGTGCCCGTGTCACCGTCGGCCACCGTCAGTTTGGTGTTTTCAGTGGTGGCGCCGACATCGTTCTTCGCCTCCGGCGCACTATCGGCACCGGTCACGGTTACCGTCAGGGTCGCCGTGTCCGTAAGAGCGCCATCGGAGGCGGTGTAGACCACCGAGGTGGTTTTGGTCGCGCCCGCCGCCAGGTCATCAAAGTCGCCGTCGGGGTCAAAAGTCCAGCCGCCTTCGCTGTCGATGGTGAACTTACCGCCATCGGCGACATCTATGGCCTTGCCCACATTGGCCGCGTCGCCGCCCACCTCGGTGATGGTCAGCGCGTCACCGTCAATATCGACATCGTTCAGCAACAGGTCCGCATTGATGGTGGTTGTGCCGGAGGTGGTGCCGGTGGCGCCATCGGCCACGGTCAGTTGGGTGTTTCCCGTGGTGGTGCCGACATCGTTCTTCGCCTCCGGCGCACTGTTGGCACCGGCCACTGTCACCGTCACCGTCGCCGTGTCTGTCTCACCCTTACCATCCGCTGCCGTGTACTCCACCGAGGTGGTGCGGGTCTCGCCGTCTTTCAGGTCGTTAAAGTCGGTGCCCGGGTTGAATTCCCAGGAGCCATCGGCACGGATGGTGAAGCTACCGCCGGCATTGCCATCTTCGTCGGTGCCCGCCGTGGCCTTGCCGACATTGGCTGCGGCACCACCCACGGCACTGATTTTGAGGGCGTCACCGTCAATATCGACATCGTTGAGCAGCAGGTCGGCGTTCAAACCCTTGTCGCCACCCGCCGCGTCATTGGCCACCGACAGCATCCTGTCTTTACTGGTTCTGCCCGTGTCGTCGTTCGCCGTCAGGCCATCATTGACCCCGGTCACCGTCACCGTCAGGGTCGCCGTGTCCGTGAGGGTACCATCGGTGGCGGTGTATTCCACCGAGGTGGTTTTGGTCACACCGGCTTTCAGATCGTCAAAGTCGGTACCCGGATTGAATTCCCAGGAGCCATCGGCACGGATGGTGAACGTACCGCCGTTTTTGCCAAAGGTCGCGACCCCCGCCTTCACGTCCTGGCGCTGACGGGTGCCGTCCTGGGCCGCGTCGGTGTAGCCTTTAACCCCGCTGATGGTGAGGATGTCAGCGGTGTCAATATCCTTGTCGTTCAGCAGCAGGTCGGCGTTGGTGCCAGTGGCGCCATCGGCCACCGTCAGCGGGGCGTTTTCAGCGGTGGCACCGGTGTCGTCGTTCGCCGTCAAACCATCGTTCTCACCCGTCACCGTCACGGTCACGGTGGCCGTGTCCGTGAGACTGCCATCGGAGACGGTGTAGACCACCGAGGTGGTGCGGGTCTCGCCGGCTTTCAGGTTGTTAAAGTTGTTGTCCTTGTTGCCGTCGGGGTCGAAAGTCCAGGCGCCATTGCTCTCGATGGTGAAGGTGCCGCCGTTGCTGCCATCGGTGGCCTTGCCGATATTGGCCGACTTGCCGTCCACCTCGGTGATGGTGAGGCTGTCGCCTTCAGCGTCGGTGTCATTGAGCAGCAGGTCGGAGTCAGGACTGGCGCTGTCGCCGTCGCCATCGGCCACGGTCAGTTCGGCGTTTTCAGTGGTGGCGCCGGCATCGTTCACCGCCTCCGGCGCATCATCGGCGCCAGTAATGGTGATGGTCACGGTGGTGGTGGTCGCACCGTCGGCGCTGGTCACCGTCAGGGTGTCGATCAGGGTTTCTCCGGCCTCCAGACCCTGGATCTCATCCCCGCTGTTAGCCGCCTTATAAGTCCAGGCGCCAACCGCATCAATCGTCAGTGAGCCGACAGTGCCGCTCACCGTTTCCGCCGTGAACTGGCCGGCAGTGCCGTCGATAAAGATCGTGCCGGTCGCCACCAGATTGTCATCGGCGTCCGCGTCGGTATCTTCGGTCACTGCGCCGGTTACCCCGGTCACGGGATCATCGTCACCATTGATGGTGATGGTCACGGTGGTGGTGGTAACCGTGTCGGCACTGGTCACCGTGAAGATGTCGGTCAGGGTTTCACCGGTATTGAGACCCTGAATATCCGGCTGGCTGTTACGCGCCGTATAAGTCCAGGCGCCGTCGGTCTTAATCTCCAGTGAGCCGACACTGCTGGTCTTCGTCTCCGCCATAAACTTGTCATCACCGGTATCGCCGCCGGTGGTCCCAACCTTGCCGGTGGCCTCCAGGTTCTTGCCACTGCTATCGAGGTCGGCGTCGGCATCTTCGGTGACCGCGCCCTTCGATGCTGTCAGGGTCGGCATATCATCGGCGCCGGTGATGGTGATGGTGACGGTAAATCTGGCGCCATCGTCGCCGCGTATTGTGTAGTCATTGGTCAGCGTCTCGCCGCCCTTCAAGCCCTGGATTTGCGGCAGGGTGTTAACCAACTGATATGCCCATTCGATCTCGTCGGCGGCGGCAAGTTTGTTGAGCCCTATTGAGCCCGGGTCGTCGAGGTTATCATTGATCGACGTAAAAGTGTTTTCGCCGGCATCACCGCCGCTGATGCTGACCCTGCCTGTCACCCTCAGAATACCTGTCCCGGCCGCCGCCCCCACATCTTCGGTGACGCCGCCGGTGGCATCCCCGGTGATGACCGGCGTATCGTCAGCGCCGGTGATGGTGATGGTCACCGTGGTGGTGGTCGCACCGTCCGCACTGCTCACCGTGAAGGTGTCGGTCAGCGCCGAGGCCTGCCCCGCCCGCAAGGTGATGCCGGGCTGGTGCAACTGCTGAATCTCCGACTGTTTGTTATCTGCCGTCCAGGTCCAGGCCCCGTCCGCATCAATCTCCAGTTTGCCGTAGGCGCCGGTCTGCGTCTCCGCCGTAAACTGGTCGTCACCGGCATCGCCGCCGCTGATGACCATGCCGGTGGCCACCAGATTGCCCGGGACCACGGCAGCGTCGCTCATCACCGGCTTGCCATCGGCGTCCACCACGTCCATATCTTCGGTGACGCCGCCGGTGGATGGCGTCAGGGTCCGCGCATCGGCGTCACCATTAATGGTAATGGTCACCGTGGTGGTGGTGACCATGTCGGCACTGGTCACCGTGAAGGTGTCGGTGGGCGAATCTGTGGCTTTCAGACCCTGAATCTTCGAGTCGCTGTTATCCGCCGTAAAGGTCCAGTCGCCGTCGGCTTCAATCGTCAGTTTGCCGTAGGTGCCGGTCAGCGTTTCCGCCTTAAACTGGTCATCACCCGCATCGCCGCCGCTGGCCTTAACCGTGCCGCCTGCCTCCAGATTGCCCGAGACCAGCCCCGTGTCTTCGGTGACCGCGCCCGTATCCGCCGTCAGGGTCGGCGCATCGTCGTCACCATTGATGGTGATAATCACGGTGGTGGTGGCGACACCGTCGGCATTGGTCACCGTGAGGGTGTCGGTCAGCGTGGCCGTGGGGCTCAGGTCCTGAATATCCGACTGGCTGTTAAGCGCCTTATACGTCCAGGCGCCATCGGCATCAATCGTCAGTGTGCCGTAAGTGCCGGTCGCCGGCGTCGTCATAAACCTGTCTTCACCGGCATCGCCGCCGGTAGCGCTGACCGTGCCGGTCGCCACCAGATTGCCATCGCCGTCCACCGCTGTGTCTTCGGTCACCGTGCCCGTTGCCGGTGTCAGGGTCGGATTATCGTTCGCGCCATTAATGGTAATGGTCACCGTGGTGGTGGTGACATCGTCGGCATTGGTCACTGTGAAGGTGTCGGTGGGCGAGTCCCCGGCGCCAAGACCCTGAATCTTCGCGTCTTTGTTAAGCGCCTTCCAGGTCCAGTCGCCATCGGCTTCAATCGTCAGTGTGCCGTAACTGCCGTTCAGCGTCTGCGCCTTAAACCTGTCCTCACCCCTATCGCCGCCGCTGGCGGTGAGCGTGCCGCTTGCCACCAGATTGCCATCGGCGTCCGGCGCGACATCTTCGGTGACCGTGCCGGTGGTCGTCCCGGTGATGGTCGGCACATCGTCCGCACCGGTCACGGTCACCGTCAGGGTTGCCTGATGCACGGTACTGCCATCGTAAATCCTGTAGTACACCTGGGTGGTGCGGGTCTCGCCGTCTTTCAGGTCGTTAAAGTCAGTGACCGGGTTGGCGTCCGGGTTGAATTCCCAGGAGCCATCGGCGTTGACCTTGAAACGACCGCCATTGCTGCCCTCTATGAAGACGCCCAGGTCGAACCCGGTGATACGGTTAGTGGCCCTGCCCACACTAATGATTTCGAAGGTGTCACCGTCCGGGTCGCTGTCGTTGAGCAGCAGGCCGGCGTTGACGATGCCGGTATAGGTGCCGGTGGTGAAAGTGGTGCTGGTGTCGCCGGTCTTATCGTCGGTGGTTACCATGGGCTCGTTGCGGGTGACGGTCATGGTGGCGCCTTTGGCGTCTTTGGCCACCTTCAGCGGGGTGTTTTCACCCGTGGCGCCGACATCGGCAACCGCCACCGGCGCATCGTTCCTACCATTAATGGTGATGGTCACGGTGGCGGCGGTAACCGTGTCCGCATTGGTTACCGCCAGCGTATCGGTCAGGGTTGCACCGGCCTTCAGATCCTGAATAGTCGACAGCTTGTTATCCACCGTATAAGTCCAGGCGCCGTCCGCATCAATCGTCAGTGTGCCGTAAGCGCCGGTCACCGTTTCCGCCGTAAACCTGTCCTCCCCGGCATCGCCGCCGGTGGCGGTGAGCGTACCACTGGCCATCAGGTTGGTATCTTCGGTGACGCTGCCGGTGGTATCCCCGGTGATGGTCGGCGTATCGCCCGCGCGACTCACTGTAACCGTCAGGGTGGCCGTATCCGTGAAACTGCCATCGGAGGCCGTATAGGTCACCGAGGTGTCGCGGGTCGCGCCCAACGCCAGATCATCAAAGTCCCCGTCAGGGTCGAATTCCCAGGAACCATTGGCATAGATGGTGAACTTACCGCCACCGGTGACATCTATGGCGGCGCCGACACTGGCCGTGTCACCGTTCACCTCGGTGATGGTCAGCGCGTCGCCGTCAATATCGACATCGTTCAGCAACAGATCGGCATTGCGGGTGCCGGTATCGCCATCCGCCACAATGCGCGGGGTGTTTTCCGTGGTGGTGCCTCTGTCGTTATTTGCCGTCAGACCATCGTTGGCACCGGTCACGGTCACCGTCAGGGTCGCCGTGTCCGTGCCGCCGTTGCCATCCGCTACCGTGTACTCCACCGAGGTGGTGCGGGTGGCGCCCGTCGCCAGATCGTCAAAGTCGGCGCCCGGGTCGAATTCCCAGGAACCATCGGCACGGATGGTGAAGCTGCCGCCGGCATTGCCATTTTCGTCGGTGCCCGCCGTGGCGGCGCCGACATTGGCCGCCTGCTGGTTTTTCGCGTCCGGGCCCACGGCGGCGATGGTGAAGGTGAGGGTGTTGCCGGTGTCAACGTCTTTGTCATTGAGCAGCAGGTCGGCGTTGACTCTTTGTGCCCCGCCACCCGGCCCGGGAGTGCTGCTGTCGGCATTGGTGATGATCGTGCCGGTGGCGCCATCGGCCACGGTCAGTTCTGTGTTTTCAGCGGTGGCGCCGGTGTCGTCAACCGCCGTCGGCGCATCGTTGGCGCCGGTCACGGTCACGGTCAGGGTGGCGGGGGTGGAAGAAAGGCTGCCATCGGAGACGGTGTAGGTCACCGAGGTGGTGCGGGTCTGGCCCGGCGCCAGATCGTTAAAGTCGTTGTCCGGGTCACCATCGGGGTCGAAAGTCCAGGAACCATCGGCGCGGATGGTGAAGCTGCCGCCATCGCTGCCATTGATGGCGCTGCCGACATTGGCCGCGTCGCCGCCCACTTTGGTGATGGTGAGGCTGTCGCCGTCAGGGTCCCTGTCGTTGAGCAGCAGGTCGCGGTTGTAGACAGTCGTGCCGCTGGTGGTGCCGGTGTCGCCATCGGCCACCGTCAGTTGGGTGTTTTCCGTGGCGCTGCCGGCATCGCCCACCGCCACCGGCGCATCGTTGACGCCGGTGATGGTGATGGTCACCGTGGTCGTGGTGACACCGTCGGCACTGGTCACCGTCAGCGTGTCGGTCAGGGTTTCTCCGGCGCCAAGACCCTGAATATCCGAATGGCTGTTATCCGCTTTATAAGTCCAGGCGCCGTCGGCGGCAATCTCCAGTTCGCCGACACTGCTGGTCACCGTCTCCACGGTGAACTGGTCCTCACCCGCATCGCCACCGGTGGCGCTGACCGTACCACTGGCCACCAGATTGCCCGAAACCACGTCGGTATCTTCGGTCACCGCGCCGGTCGCCCCCGTCAGGGTCGGCGCATCGTCCTCACCGGTCACGGTCACGGTCAGGGTGGCGGTATCCGTGCCGCCGTTGTTATCGGAGACGGTGTAAGTCACCTCGGTGGTGCGGGTCGCGCCGGGTTTCAGGTTGTCAAAGTCGGCGCCCGGGTCGAAGCTCCAGGAACCATCGGCTTCGATGGTGAAGCTGCCGCCATCGCTGCCATCTGTGGCGCTGCCAACACTGGCCGTGTCGCCGCCCACTTCGGTGATGGTGAGGTCGTCGTCTTCAACGTCTTCGTCATTGAGCAGCAGGTCGGCATTGGCTCTTTGTGCGCCACCACCCACCCGGGTGCCGGTATCACCATCGGCCACGGTTATGGCGGTGTTTTCCGTGGTGGTGCCGGTGTCGTCCACCGCATCCGGCGCGTCGTTCTCACCGGTCACGGTCACTGTCACGGTCGCCGTGTCCGTGAAACTGTCATCGGCGGTGCCATCGGCGGCGGTGTACTGCGCCTCGGTGGTGCGGGTCTCGCCGTCTTTCAGGTCGTCAAAGTCGGTGCCCGGGTCGAAGGTGTAAGAGCCATTTTTATTAATGGTGAAGCTGCCGCCGTTGCTGCCATCTACGGCTTTGCCGACACTGGCCGACTCACCATCCACCTCGGTGATGCTCAGATCGTCACCGTCATCGTCCTTGTCGTTCCGCAGCAGGCCGGCGTTAGTCGACCCAGTGTCACTGGCGGCCGCGGCGGCGGCCACGACCAGCAGATCGTTTTCAGCGGTGGCGCCGGTGTCGTCCTCCGCCGTCAGCGGATCGTTGGCGCCGGTCACGGTCACGGTCAGGGTGGCGGTGTCCGTCAGGCCGCCATCATAGTCGGAGACGGTGTACTCCACCGAGGTGGTGCGGGTGGCGCCCCTGGCCAGGTCTTCAAAGTCGCTGTTTGGGTCGAAGCTCCAGGCGCCATCGTCATTGAGGGTGAATTTACCGCCGTGGCTGCCATAAGTCTCGGCCCCCGCCGCCACGTCCTGGCGCTGACGGGTGCCGTCGTCCGGGTCTGCGTCGGTGTAGCCTTTAACCCCGCTGATGGTGAAGGTGATGTCACCGTCCGGGTCGGTGTCGTTGAGCAGCAGGTCGGCGTTGATGGTCATGGTGCCGGTGACGGTGCCGGTAGCGCCATCGGCCACGGTCAGCACCTTGTTGTCAGCGGTGACCGTGAAGGCGCCGGCATCGTCAACCGCATCCGGCGCAGCGTTCGCATTGGTCACGGTCACGGTCAGGGTGGCGGTATGGGTGCCGCCTTTGCCATCGGAGACGGTGTAAGTCACCTCGGTGGTGCCGGTGGCGCCGGCGGCCAGATCGTCAAAGTCGCCGTCCGGGTTGAAAGTCCAGGCGCCATCGGCGTTGATGGTGAACACGCCGCCGTCGGCGACATCTACGGCTTTGCCGACATTGGTTGCGGTGCCGGCCACCCCGGTGATGGTGAGGGTGTCGCGGTCAGGGTCAAGGCCAGGGTAACGATCAGCGTCGCTGTCGTTGAGCAGCAGGTCGGCGTTGATGGCAAGGGTGCTGGTTTCGCCGGTCTTATCGTCGGTCACAGTGACGACGGTGCCGGTGGCGCCATCGGCCACGACCCGCGACCTGTCTTTAACCGCCCTGCCGGTATCCTCAACCGCCACCGGCGCATCGTTGATGCCGGTCACGGTCAGGGTCAGGGTGGCGGTGTGCGTGTCCGTGCCATCAAAGACGGTGTACTGCACCGAGGTGGTGCGGGTCTCGCCTGCGGCCAGATCGTCAAAGTCCTCGTCGGGGTCGAATTCCCAGGAGCCATCGGCGTTGATGGTGAACACGCCGCCATCGGTGACATCTATGGCGTTGCCGACACTGCCCGACTCACCGTTCACCCCGGTGATGGTGAGGCTGTCGCCGTCAGCGTCGCTGTCGTTGAGCAGCAGGTCGGCGTTGACTCTTTGTGCCCCGCCACCCGGCCCGGGGGTGCCGGTAGCGCCATCGGCCACGGTCAGCACCGCGTTGTCAGCGGTGACCGTGAAGGCGCCGGCATCGTCCACCGCCACCGGCGCAGTGTTGGCAGCGGTCACGGTCACCGTCAGGGTGGCGGTGCCGCCGGTGCCATCGGAGACGGTGTAAGTCACCGAGGTGGTGCGGCTCTGGCCGTCTTTCAGGTTGTCAAAGTCGCCGTCGGGGTCAAAAGTCCAGGCGCCATTGGCGTTGATGGTGAAGAGGCCGCCGCTGTCGCCATTTTCGTCGGTGCCCACCGTGGGGTTGCCGACATTGGTCGCGGCGCCGGCCACTTTGGTGATGGTGAAGGTGTCACCTTCAGCGTCCCCGTCATTGAGCAGCAGGTCGGCGTTGACGGTCATGGTGCCGGTTTCGCCGGTCTTATCGTCGGTCACCGTGATGGTGGCGCCGGTGGCGCCATCGGCCACGACCCGCAACCTGTCTTTAACCGCCCTGCCGACATCGTCAACCGCCACCGGATCGTCATTGGCACCGGTCACAGTCACGGTCAGGGTGGCCGTATCCGTGCCGCCTTTACCATCGGAGACGGTGTAGACCACCGAGGTGGTGCGGGTCTCGCCCGCGTCCAGATCGTCAAAGTCGTTGTCCGGGTCACCGTCGGGGTCGAAAGTCCAGGCGCCATTGGCGGCGAGGGTGAAGGTGCCGCCATTATCGCCGGCGGTGGCCTTGCCCACACTGCTCGTATCACCGCCCACTTCGGTGATGGTGAGGGTGTCGCCGGTGTCAACGTCTTCGTCATTCAGCAGCAGGTTGGCATTGAGGGTCACTGTGCCGGAGGTGGTGCCCGTGTCACCAACGGCCACGGTCAGCGGGGTGTTTTCAGCGGTGCCGCCGGTATCGCCCACCGCCACCGGCGCATCATTGCTGCCGGTCACCGTCACGGTCAGGGTGGCGGGGGTGGAAGAAAAGTTGTCATCGGAGACGGTGTACTGCACCGAGGTGGTGGCGGTTGCGCCTGCGGCCAGATCGTCAAAGTCCGTGCCCGGATTGAATTCCCAGGCGCCATTGGCGCGGATGGTGAAGCTGCCGCCGTTGCTGCCGACGGTGGCCGTGCCCACACTGGCCGTGTCGCCGTTCACCTCGCTGATGCTCAGGGCATCACCGTCAGCGTCTTTGTCATTGAGCAGCAGGTCAGCATTGACTCTTTGTGCCCCGCCACCCGCCCGGCCCGTGTCGCCGTCGGCCACGGTCAGCGGGGCGTTTTCAGTGGTGGCGCCGGTATCGTCCACCGCCACCGGCACATTATTGTCGCCGGTCACGGTCACCGTCAGGGTGGCGGTGCCGGTGAGGCCGGTGCCGTCGTTGCGATCGGAGACCGTGTAGGTCACCGAGGTGGTGCGGGTCTGGGTGCCGGTCAGGTCGTCAAAGTCGTCGTCGGGGTCGAATTCCCAGGCGCCATCGGCGTTGATGGTGAAGCTGCCGCCGTTGCTGCCATCGGTGGCCTTGCCGACACTGGCCGTAGCACCGGCCACCTCGGTGATGGTCAGATCGTCGCCGTCAATATCGACATCGTTGAGCAGCAGGTCGGCATTGGTGGTGCCCGTGGCGCCGTCGGCCACACTGCGCGGCAGGTCTTTGGTGGTGCTGCCGCTATCGTCCTTCGCATCCGGCGCATCGTTGGCGCCATTAATGGTGATGGTCACCGTGGTGGTGGTGGCACCGTCCGCATTGGTCACTGTAAAGGTGTCGGTGGGCGAGTCCCCGGCGCCAATACCCTGAATCTTCGAGTCTTTGTTATCCGCCTTCCAGGTCCAGTCGCCGTCGGTTTCAATCGTCAGTGTGCCGTAGGCGCCGGTCAGCGTCTCCGCCTTGAACTCGTCCTCACCGGCATCGCCGCCGGTGGCCTTAACCGTGCCGCTTGCCACCAGATTGCCGGCGGCGTCCGGCGCGACATCTTCGGTCACCGTGCCGGTGGTCGTCCCGGTGATGGTCGGCACATCGTCCTCACCGGTCACGGTCACGGTCAGGGTCGCCGTGTCCGTGAGGGTGCCATCGGAGGTCGTGTACTCCACCGAGGTGGTCTTGCTCTCGCCGACTTTCAGGCCGTCAAAGTTGTTGTTCGGGTCGCCGTCGGGGTCGAATTCCCAGGAACCATCGGCGCGGATGGTGAAGCTGCCGCCTTTGCTGCCCTCTATGACGTTGCCGATATTGGCCGCGTCGCCGTTCACGGCGGTGATGGTGAGGCTGTCGCCTTCAGGGTCCCTGTCGTTCTGCAACAGACCGGCGGCGTTCACGGACAGCACCGTATTTTCAGCGGTGGCGCCGCTATCGTCCACCGCCACCGGCGTATCATCGGCGCCGGTCACGGTCACGGTCAGGGTGGCGGTGTCGGTCTCGCCTTTGCCATCGGAGATGGTGTACTGCACCGAGGTGGTGCGGGTCTCGCCCGCGTCCAGGTCGTCAAAGTGAGTGCCCGGGTCGAAACTCCAGGCGCCATTGGCCTCAATGGTGAAGCTGCCGCCGGCATTGCCATTTTCGTCGGTGCCCGCCGTGGCGGTGCCGACACTGGCCGTATCACCGCCCACCTCGGTGATGGTGAGGGTGTCACCATTGTCAACGGCGTCGTCGTTGAGCAGCAGGTCGGCGTTGGCTCTTTGTGCCCCGCCCGCCCGGCCTGTATCGCCATCGGCCACGGTCAGTTCCGTGTTTTCAGCGGTGGCACCGGCATCGTCCACCGCCACCGGCGCATCGTTGATGCCGGTCACGGTCACGGTCAGGGTGGCGGTGCCGGTGAGGCTGTCATCGGCGGTGCCATCGGCAAGGGTGTACTGCACCGAGGTGGTGCGGGTCTCGCCCGCGGCCAGGTCGTTAAAGTCGTTGCCCGGGTCGAATTCCCAGGCGCCATTGGCGTTGATGGTGAACTGACCGCCATCGCTGCCGTGGGTCACGGCTCCCGCCGCCACCTCCTGCGACTGACCCGCGTCGTCGAGGCCGCTAACCCTGGTGATGCTGAGGGTGTCGCCTTCAGGGTCTGAGTCATTGAGCAGCAGGTCGGCGTTGGCTCTTTGTGCCCCGCCACCCGGCCCGGTCACTGTGCCGGAGGTGGTGCCGGTAGCGCCATCGGCCACGGTCAGCACCTTGTTGTCAGCGGTGACCGTGAAGGTGCCCGCATCGTCCACCGCCACCGGCGCATCGTTGATGCCGGTCACGGTCACGGTCAGGGTGGCGGGAGTGGCGGAGGCGGCGCCGTTAACATCGGAAGCCGTGTACTCCACCGAGGTGGTGCGGGTCTGGCCCGGGGCCAGGTCGTCAAAGTCGCTGTTTGGGTCGAAGCTCCAGGCGCCATTGGCGTTGATGGTGAACACGCCGCCCTTATCGCCAAAGGTCTCGGCCCCCGCCTTCACGTCCTGCCGCGTGCCGTCCTGCGCTTCGGTGTAGCCCTTAACCGCCGTGATGGTGAGGCTGTCGCCGTCAGGGTCCCTGTCGTTGAGCAGCAGGTCGGAGTTAGGGCTGGCGCTGTCGCCGGTGCCATCGGCCACGGTCAGCACCGCGTTGTCAGCGGTGACAGTGAAGGCGCCGACATCGTTCTTCGCATCCGGCGCATCGTTGGCGCCATTGATGGTAATGGTCACGATGGCGGTGCTCACACCGTCCGCATTGGTCACGGTGAAGGTGTCGGTCAGCGTGGTCGTGGGGCTCAGGTCCTTAATAGCCTCCCGGCTGTTATCCGCCGTATAAGTCCAGTCGCCGTCGGTTTCAATCGTCAGTGAGCCATAATGAGTGCCGGTTTCACTGATGGTTTCCGCCTTAAACTCGTCCTCACCCTCATCGCCACCGGTGGCGGTGAGCCTGCCGGTCGTTACCAGATTGCCATTTGCGTCCGCCATGTCTTCGGTGACGCTGCCGGTGGTATCCCCGCGGATGGTCGCCCCATCGCCGAGACCGGTCACGGTCACGGTCAGGGTGGCGGTATCGGTGTCTGTGCCATCGGAGACGGTGTATTGCACCGAGGTGGTGCGGATCTCATTCTTGTGCAGTTTGTTAAAGTCGCCGTCCGGGTCGAATTCCCAGGCGCCATCGGCGTTGATGGTGAAGCTGCCGCCATCGCTGCCATCTACGGCCTTGCCGACACTGGCCGACTCACCGCCCACCTCGCTGATGGTGAGGGTGGCGCCTTCATCGTCCCTGTCATTGACCAGCAGGCCGGCGTTGGCGTCGGTGATGGTGAGGCTGCGGGTGGCGCCGGTGTCACGGTCGGTCACCACGATGAAGGTTGTGTCGGCGCCTTTGGCGTCTTTGAGCACGGTCAGTTTGCCGGCGCCGGTGGCGTCTTCATTGATGACGCCGCTATCGGCCACCGCCATCGGCGCATCGTTCTCACCGGTCACGGTCACGGTCAGGGTGGCGGTGTCAGTAAGGCTGCCATCGAAGACGGTGTACTGCACCGAGGTGGTGCGGGTCTCGCCGTCTTTCAGGTTGTCAAAGTCGGTGCCCGGGTCGAAACTCCAGGCACCATTGGCCTCAATGGTGAAGGTACCGCCCTTATCGCCAAAGGTCCCGGCCCCCGCCTTCACATCCTGGCTCTGACGGGTGCCGTCTTTGGCCGCGTCGGTGTAGCCGCTAACCGCCGTGATGGTGAGGCTGTCGCCTTCGGGGTCGGTGTCATTGACCAGCAGGTCGGCGTTGTCGGCCACGGTCAGTTCCGTGTTTTCAGTGGTGGCGCCGGCATCGTCAACCGCCACCGGCGCATCGTTGGCGCCATTAATGGTGATGGTCACGGTGGTGGTGGTCACCTTGTCCGCATTGGTCACTATAAAGGTGTCGGTCGGCGTGTCCCCGTCGTCAAGCGCATTAATCTTCGAGTCGCTGTTAGCCGCCGTATAAGTCCAGCCGCCGTCGGCTTCAATCGTCAGTTCGCCATAGATGCCGGTCAGCGTCTCCGCCTTGAACCCGTCCTCCCCGGCATCGCCGCCGGTGGCGGTAAGCGTGCCGGTCGTCACCAGATCGCCATTGGCGTCCGTGGTGTCTTCGGTGACGCTGCCGGTGGTATCCCCGCCGGGGACCGGCACATCGTCAGCGCCCCTGATGGTGATGGTGATGGTCTCGGTCGCGTCGTCATCATCGGCGCCGGTCACCGTGAAGGTGTCGGTCAGCGTGTCCCCGTCGCCAAGATCCTGAATCGCCGACAGCTTGTTATCCGCCGTATAAGTCCAGTCGCCGTCGGCTTCAATCTTCAGTGAGCCATAATGCGTGCCACTGTCACTGATGGTGTCCGCCTTGAACTGGCCGGCATCGCCGCTGAGGAAGACTGCCTTGCCGTTCGTCACCAGATCGCCGGCAGCGTCCACCGCGACATCTTCGGTGACCGTGCCCCTGTTGGTGCCAGTCACGGTCACCGTCAGGGTGGCGGTATCCGTGCCGTCGTCGTTGCCATCGGCAACGGTGTAGGCGACCGAGGTGGTGCGGGTGACGCCCGGGGCCAGGTCGTCAAAGTCGTCATCCGGGTCGAATTCCCAGGCGCCATCGTCACGGATGGTGAAGCTGCCGCCCTTGCTGCCATCGACGGCGGTGCCGACACTGGCCGTGTCACCGTTCACCCCGGCGATGGTGAGGGGGTCGCCGTCCGGGTCGGTGTCGTTGAGCAGCAGGTCGGCGTTGACTCTTTGTGCCCCGCCCGCCCGGGCGGTGCCTTCGGCGTCATTGGCCACGGTCAGTCTGGTGTCGTCCCTGGTGGCGCCGAAGTCGGCAACCGCCACGGGTGCGCTGTTCGGCCTTACCGTCACGGTCAGGGTGGCGGTGTGCGTGGCAGTGCCATCGGAGACGGTGTAATCCACCGAGGTCTCGCGGGTGTTGCCGCCGGTCAGGTCGTCAAAGTCGTCATCCGGGTCGAAGCTCCAGGAGCCATCGGCATAGAGGGTGAACTGACCGCCGCTGCTGCCAAGGACCGAGGTCGGGGCCGGGGTCGGGGGCGCGGTCGCGGTGCCGCCGTCGTCAGGCACTGCCAGCGATGCCGGCTGCTGCCGGTAATTGCCGTTCAGGTCCCGGCTGTAGCCTTTAACCGCCGTGATGCTGAGGGTGTCGCCGGTGTCAGCGTCCCTGTCATTGAGCAGCAGGTCGGCATTGAAGCGGGTGGCGCCGATACCGGTGGCGCCATCGGCCACGGTCCGCACCTGGTTCGGGGTCGCCCTGCCGCTATCGTCAACCGCCACCGGCGCATCGTTGATGCCGGTCACGGTCACGGTCAGGGTGGCCGTGTCCGTGAGGCCGCCATCGAAGATGGTGTACTGCACCCGGGTGGTGCGGGTCTCGCCCGTGTCCAGGTCGTCAAAGTCGTCATCCGGGTCGAAGCTCCAGGCGCCATTGACGCTGATGGTGAAGTAGCCGGCGGGATTGCCCTTGTCGTCGGCGCCCGCCGTGGCAATGCCGACATTGGCCGCGCTGCCCGCAACCTGGCTGATGGTCAGGGTGTCGCCGTCAGGGTCGCTGTCGTTGAGCAGCAGGTCGGTGTTGCCGGTGACGCTCATGGTGCCACCTTTGCCATCGGAGACGGTGATGGTGGCTCTGGTGCCATCGACCACGGTCAGCACCTTGTTGTCAGCGGTGACCGTGAAAATGCCGATGTCGTTCACCGCCTCCGGCGCATCGTTGGCGCCGGTCACGGTCACGGTCAGGGTGGCGGTATCCGTGACAGTGCCATCGGACATCGTGTACTCCACCCCGGTGGTGCGGGTCTCGCCCGTGTCCAGGTCGTTAAAGTCGGCGCCCGGGTCGAAGCTGTAAGAACCATCGGCATAGAGGGTGAAGGTACCGCCGCTGCTGCCAAGGGTCGAGGTCTGGGGGGTCAAGGGCGTGGCATCTTTCTGCTGCTGGTAAGCGCCGTCCGCGTCCCGGGTGTAGCCTTTAACCGTGGTGATGGTGCGGGTGTCGGTGGTGTCATCGTCCTCGTCGTTGAGCAGCAGGTCAGCGTTAACGGTCAGGGTGCCGGTGACGGTGCCGCTGTCGTCAGTGACACTGAGGACCGTGCCGGTGGCGTCATTGGCCACGGTCAGCACCGCGTTTTCCGTGGTGGCGCCGGCATCGTCCTTCGCCTCCGGCGCCTGGTTGATGCCAGTCACGGTCACGGTCAGGGTGGCGGTATCGCTGAATCTGCCATCGAACGCGGTGTAGTCAATCGAGGTGGTGCGGGTCTCGCCCGCCCCAAGGTCGTCAAAGTCGTTGTCGGGGTCGAAGCTCCAGGCACCATTGCCACTGATGGTGAAGCTGCCGCCATCGCTGCCGTCGGTGGCGGTGCCGAGATTGCGATTGCTGCCATCGACGGCGGTGATACTGAGGGCGTTGGCGTCGTCCCTGTCGTTTAACAGCAGGTCGGAGTTAGGGCTGGCGCTGTCGCCGGCGCCATCGGCCACGGTCAGCAGCGCGTTGTCAGCGGTGACAGTGAAGGCGCCGGTGTCGTCGGTGGCCACGGGTGGCGTGTTCGCCGTTACGGTCACGGTGAGGGTGGCGGTATCGGTGCCGCCGTTACCATCGGAGACGGTGTACTGAATCGAGGTGTCGCGGGTCGTGCCCTCGGGCATAAAGAGAAAGTCGTTGCCGGGGTTGAAACGCCAGGCGCCATCGACGTAGATGGTGAAGCTGCCGCCATTGCTGCCATCTATGGCGATGGCGACATTGGGCATACCGTTCACCTCGGTGATTCTGAGGGTGTCGGTGGTGTCACCGTCTTTGTCGTTGAGCAGCAGGTCGGCGTTGATGGTCATGGTGCTGGTGACGGTGCCGCTGTCGTCAGTGACACTATGGATGCCGCCGGTAGCGTCATCGGCCACGGTCAGGAAGCCGTCTCTCGCGGCGGTGCGGCCGGTATCGTCAACCGCCACCGGCGCATCGTTGGCACCGGTCACGGTCACGGTCAGGGTGGCGGTGTCGGTACGGCGGCCAGTGCCATCGGAGACGGTGTAAACCACCGAGGTGGTGCGGGTCTCGTCGGCGGCCAGATCGTCAAAGTCGCCGTCCGGGTCGAAGCTCCAGGCGCCATCGGCCTCAAGGGTGAAGCTGCCACCCTTGCCGCCGTCTATGGCGATGCCGACATTGGCCGCCTGCTGGCCGGCCTTGTCAGCGCCCACCTCGCTGATGGTGAGGGGGTCGCCGTCAGGGTCACTGTCATTGAGCAGCAGGTCGGCGTTGCCGGTGATGGTCATGGTGCTGGTGACGCCGCTGTCCGGGTCGGTCACGGTGATGGTGGTGTCGGTGGCTTTGGCGCCATCTTTCACCGTCAGCACCGTGTCTTCATCAATGGCACCGAAGTCGTTGTTGCCCTCGGGTGCGCGGTTCTTCACTACCGTCACGGTCAGGGTCGCCGGGTCCGTGCCGCCGTTGCCATCGGAGACGGTGTACTGCACCGAGGTGGTGCGGCTCTGGCCGTCTTTCAGGTCGTTAAAGTCGCTGTCCGGGTCGAATTCCCAGGCGCCATCGGCGTTGAGGGTGAACTTGCCGCCATCGGCGACATCTATGGCCTTGCCGACACTGGCCGTGTCACCGTTCACCTCGGTGATGGTGAGGGGGTCGCCGTCAATATCGACATCGTTCTGCAACAGGCCGGCGGCGGCCACCGTGCGCGCCCTGTCCTCAGTCGTCGTGCCGCTATCGTCAACCGCCACCGGCGCATCATTGCCGCCGGTGACGGTCACGGTCAGGGTGGCGGCGCCTGCAAAGCTGCCATCGGAGGTCGCGTAGACCACCGAGGTGTTGCGGGTCTGGCCGACCCCAAGGTCGTCAAAGTCGCCGTCCGGGTCGAAGGTCCAGGCGCCATCGTCATTGATGGTGAACCTGCCGCCGTGGCTGCCATAGGTCTCGGTCCCCTCCTTCACGTTCTGCCGCGTCGTATGCTCGCCGTTCTCATCCACCGCGTCGGTGTAGCCGATAACCCTGGTGATGGTGAGGGTGTCGCCGGTGTCAGCGTCCCTGTCGTTGAGCAGCAGGTCGGCGTTTTGCGCCCCGCCACCCGCCCGGTCGGTACCCTTGTCGCCATCTGCCACGGACACGCGCGTGTTTTCACTGGTGCGGCCAAAGTCATTCTGCGTCAGCGGCGCATGGCTGCCGGTGACGGTGACGGTCAGGGTCGCCGTAGCGACGCCGCCGTGAGCATCCGCCACCCGGTAGGCCACCGAGGTGGTGCGGCTCTCGGTGGCTTTCAGGTCGTCAAAGTCGCCGTCGGGATCGAATTTCCAGGCGCCATCGGCGTTGATGGTGAAGCTGCCGCCCTTGTTGCCATTTTCGTCGATGCCATCCACGACGCTGCCGAGACCGACGACGGTGATGGTGTTGAGGGTGCCGCCAACCGCGGTGATGCTGAACCTGTCACCGTCCGGGTCGATGTCATTGAGCAGCAGGCCGGCGTTGACTCTTTGTGCCCCACCACCCATCCCGGGGGCAGTGCCAGTGCTGGCGCTGTCAGCGATGATGAGGCCGCCTTCGGCGTCGGCGGCCACCGTCAGGACATCGCCTTTATGGGTTCTGCCCGCATCGTCGCCCGCCGTCGGCGCAGCGTTGGTGGTGCGCCCCACCACCGTCACGGTCAGGGTGGCGGTATTCGCCGCATCAGCCCTGCCATCGAAGACGGTGTACTCCACCTCGGTGGTGCGGGTGGCGCCTGCGGCAAGGTCGTCAAAGTCGCCGTCCGGGTCAAAACTCCAGGAACCATCGGCATTGAGGGTGAACCTGCCGCCGTTTTTGCCATAAGTCTCGGCCCCCGCCTTCACGTCCTGGCGCGTGCCGTCCTGCGCGGCGGTGTAGCCTTTAACCCCGCCGACAGTGAGGACGTCGCCGTCATCGTCCCCGTCGTTGAGCAGCAGGTCGGCGTTGAGTCCGCGCACGCCCGCCGCATCATTGGCCACCGTCAGCACCCTGTCGCGCAGGGTCGTGCCCTGGTCGTCCGCCGCCACCGGCGGCTCGTTGACGCCGCTCACGGTCACCGTCAGGGTGGCCGTATCCGTGAGGGTGCCATCAGAGGTGGTGTATTGCACCGAGGTGGTGCGGGTGGCGCCCGCGGCCAGACCCGCAAAGTCGGCGCCCGGGTCGAAGCTCCAGGAACCATCGGCATTAAGGGTGAAGGTACCGCCGTTGCTGCCCAGGGTCGAGGTCGGGGTCCCGGCAACCACGTCCTGTTGCGCCCGGGGCTGGTAATTGCCGTCCGTGTCCCGGCTGTAGCCTGTCACTTTGGTGATGCTGAGGGTATCGGCTTCAGGGTCGGTGTCGTTGAGCAGCAGGTCGGCGTTTTGTGCCCCGCCACCCGGCTGGACGCCACCGGTGCCGGTATCGCCATCGGCCACGGTCAGGGTTGTGCGTTCCGTGGTGGCGCCGACGTCATCGTTGGCGACGGGGGCGAGGTTGCGCTTTATCACCGTCACGGTCAGTTCGGCGGTATCGGTGAGGGTGCCATCGGAGGTGGTGTATTCCACCCTGGTGGTGCGGGTGGCACCTTCGGCGAGGTCGTCAAAGTCGCCGTCCGGGTCAAAACTCCAGGCGCCGTTGGCCTCAATGGTGAACACGCCGCCGTGGCTGCCATAAGTCCCGGCCCCCGCCGCCACGTTCTGCCGCGTCGTATGCGCGCCGTTGCCGTCCACCGCAGCGGTGTAGCCCGTCACCCCGGTGATGGTGAGTCTGTCACCCTCCGGGTCGATGTCGTTGAGCAGCAGGTCGGCGTTGCCGGTGACGCTCATGGTGCCGCCTTTGCCATCGGCCAGGGTGATGGTGGCGCCGGTGGCGTCATTGGCCACGATGCGGGTGACGCCGGAACTGGTGAGGCCAACATCGTCGCCCGCCACCGGCCCGTCGTTGGCGCCGGTAACCCGCATGGTCAGGGTCGCCGTGTCCGTGCCGCCTTCACTATCCTCCACCGTGTAGGTCACCGAGGTGAAGCGGGTCTCGTTGTTTTCCAGATCGTCAAAGTCGCCGTCGTGGTTGAATTTCCAGGAACCATCAACGGCGATCGTGAAGGTGCCGCCGTTGCTGCCGTCTACGGCGGCGCCGACACCCGCTGCGGCGCCGTTAACCGCCGAGATGGTGAGGGGGTCAGCGTCCCTGGGGTCGTCCCTGTCGTTGAGCAGCAGGTCGCGGTTGTAGATGATTTCGTCGTTGTTGACTGATATGCCTGTGGCGCCATTAGTCACGATCAGCACGCCGTCCGCATCGACGCTGCTGCCGTTGCGGGCAATATAATCGCGGCCAAGATCGAGGCGGCCCGTATCGTCGCCCGCCGTCGGCTGATAGTTCGCCGCCACGGTCACGGTCAGGGTCACGGTGTCGGAAGCGCCGTAACTATCCGTCACCCGGTAGGCCACCGAGGTGGTGCGGGTGGCATCGGCGGCCAGGTCGTCAAAGTCGTCCTCCGGGTCGAATTCCCAGGAACCATCGGCGTTGATGGTGAAGCTGCCGCCGTTGCTGCCATCTATGGGGACGCCGACACTGGCCCCGGTGACGAACAGTGTCCTGTCGCCAACCGCCGTGATGGTGAGGGGGTCGCCGTCGTCGTCCGCATCGTTGAGCAGCAGGCCCGCGTTGGCTCTTTGTGCCCCGCCACCCGGCCCGGTTTGTGCCCCGGTGCCGGTGTCAGCGGCGCCCACATTCAGGGTATCGTCTCTATGGACTGTGCCAATATCGGCGGTCGCTTCCGGCACGGCGTTGGCGGCGCGCACCGTGACCGTCAGGGTCGCCGTGTCGGTTGAGCCCCGGCTATCGGTCACCGTGTAGGTCACCGAGGTTTCGCGGGTGGCGCTGCCGGTGAGGTCGTCAAAGTCGTCGTCCGGGTCAAAAGTCCAGGCGCCATTGGCGGCAATGGTGAAGCTGCCGCCGTTGCTGCCATCTATGGCGATGCCGACATTGGCGGCGGCGCGGTTGTTCGAGGCGCTGCCCACCGTGCTGATGCTGAGGGTGTCAGCAGTGTCCGGGTCCTCGTCGTTGTTCAGCAGGCCGGCGTTGACGCTGGTGGTGCTGTCGGCACTGTTGCGGAAGGTGATGCCTTCGTCATCCGCGGCCACCGTCAGCACCCTGCCGACAATCGCGTTGCCGCTGTCGTCCTTCGCCGTCAGGCCGTCATTGGCGCCGGTGACGGTCACCGTCAGGGTGGCGGTACCTGTGTCTGTGCCATCGGAGGTGGTGACAGTCACCGAGGTGGTGCGGGTCGCGCCCACCGAAAGGTCGTCAAAGTCGCTGTTTGGGTCGAATTCCCAGGCGCCATTGGCCTCAATGGTGAACACGCCACCGTGGCTGCCATAAGTCTCGACCCCCGCCGCCACGTCCTGCTCCGTCGTGTGCTCGCCGTTCTCATCCGCCGCCTCGGTGTAGCCTTTAACCATGGTGACGGTGAGGGGGTCTGCTTCCGAGTCGATGTCGTTGCGCAGCAAATCCGCATTGACTCTTTGTCCCGAGCCATCCCCCCGGACCGTGCCGGTATCACCGTCGGCCACAATCAGCCGTGTTTCTTCATCGGTGGCGCCGAGGTCAGCGGTGGCGGTGGGGGCTTTGTTTGGCGATACCGTCACGGTGAGGGTGGCGGTATCGGTGCCGCCCTCACCATCAGACGTGGTGTAATCCACCGAGGTGGTGCGGGTCTGGCTGCCGGTCAGGTCGTCAAAGTCGCCGTCCGGGTCGAAACTCCAGGAACCATCGTCATTGATGATGAACACGCCGCCGTTTTTGCCATAAGTCTCGGCCCCCGCCGCCACGTTCTGTGGCTGACGGGTTTTGTCGTTCGGGTCCACATCGGTGAAGCCGCTAACCCCGCTGATGCTGAGGGTGTCGCCGTCAGCGTCTTCGTCGTTGAGCAGCAGGTCGGCGTTGACCCCTGTCCCGCCAGCCTGTACCCCGGTGTCACCATCGGCCACGGTGCGCACCCTGGCCGCACTGGCCGCGCCGGTGTCGTCCACCGCCACCGGCTCATCGTTGCCGCCGGTGACCGTCACCGTCAGGGTTTTGGTGTCCGAAAGGCCGCCATCGGAGACGGTGTAGGTCACCGAGGTGGTGCGGGTTTTGCCGTCGGCCAGATCGTCAAAGTCGCCGCCGTGGTCGAAGGTCCAGGCGCCATTGGCTTTGAGACTGAAGGTGCCGCCACTGCTGCCCAGGGTCGCGGTCCCCGCCGCCACTTCCGCTGTCCGGGCCTTGTAAGTGCCATCCGCGTCCAGGGTGTAGCCCCCGACCCCGATGATGGTGAGGGGGGTGCCGTCAGGGTCACGGTCATTGTTCAGCAGGTCGGCGTTGTAGGTGGTGGCGCCGCCGCCGCCGGTTTCTGTGACGCCCGAGGCGCCATCGGCCACGGTCAGCACGCCGTTGGCATCGAAGGTGATGCCTTTATCCGTGCGGTCATCGAGGCGGTCAAGATCAATGCGGCCCGTATCGTCGCCCGCCACCGGCTGATTGTTGGGGGGGCTTATATAGACGGTCAGGCTGGCGGTGGCGGTGCCGCCCCTGCCATCGGAGACGGTGTACCAGGCCGTGGCGGTGCCGACCTCGCCGTGGCCCAGGCTGCCAAAGGCGGTGCCCGGGTCATAATATTGCCAGGAGCCATCGCTGGAGATCTGGAAGACGTCGCCGTTATTACCGGCGAGGAAGTCTCTGGTGCCCAAAAATTCAGCACTAGTTTTGGTCAGGTCGGCCTCGCTGGCGGCGGCATGGGTGATGGTGAGGGTGTCACCGTCGGTATCGGTGGCACCGACCAGCAGACCGGCATTGCCGGTGATGATCCTGCTCCTGCCGTTGCCATCGGTCACGATGAAGGTGGTGGCCTGGGTGCCACTGTTCACCGTCAGTACCGCCCGCGCCTGATCGGGCGTCGTTACGCCCATCTGATTGTCAACCACCACCGGCACTTCGTTGATGCCGCTGACCGTCACCGTCAGGGTGGCGGTACTCGTGTCTGTGCCATCGGAGACGGTGTAGCTCAGCGAGGTGGTGCGGGTCTCGCCCGGCCCAAGGTCGTCAAAGTCGCCGTCCGGGTCGAAGCTCCAGGCGCCATGGCGATTGAGGATGAACACGCCGCCCCTGCTGCCAAAGGTCTCGGCCCCGGTTGCCACGTCCTGACGCTGGCGGGTGCCGTCTTTGGCCTCGTCAGTGTAGCCTTTAACCGATGTGATGGTGAGGGTGTGAGCTTCAAAATCCGAGTCGTTGAGCAGCAGGTCAGCATTGCCGGTGACGCTCATGGTGCCGCCTTTGCCATCGGTCACGGTGATGGCGCTGCCGGCGGCGTTATCGGCCACGGTCAGTTTGCTGTCTTCATCGGTGGCGCCCAGGTCGTCAACCACCGCCGGCGCAGAGTTCGCCACTACGGTCACGGTCAGGGTGGCGGTGTCGGTACCGCCGTAAGCATCCGTCAGGGTATAGGTCACCGAGGTGGTGCGGGTGGCGTTGATGGCGAGGCTGTCGAAGTCTCTGCCCGGGTCGAAGCTCCAGGCGCCATCGCCGTTGATGGTGAAGGTACCGCCGTGGCTGCCGTGGGTCACGGCCCCCGGTGCCACGTCCTGGCGGGTCGTATGCGCGCCGTTTTTATCCACCGCGGCGGTGTAGCCTTTAACCGCGCTGACGCCGAGGGCGTCACCGTCCGGGTCTGTGTCGTTAAGCAGCAGATCGCTGTTGAGGCCGTTTGTGCCTTTGTCGCCATCGGCCACGGTCAGCACCTGGTATCTATGGGTTGTGCCCGCATCGTCAGTCCCCGTCGGCGCATCATTGGCGGTGCGCACCGTGACCGTCAGGGTGGCCCTGTCGGTGCCGCCGTTGGCATCGGAGGCCGTGTAGGTCACCGAGGTGGTGCGGGTCTCGCCCGGGGCCAGGTCGTCAAAGTCGTCGCCCGGGTCGAATTCCCAGGAACCATCGGCCTCAATGGTGAAGGTGCCGCCGGGATTGCCCTTTTCGTCGGTGCCCGCCGTGGCAATGCCAAGGGCGGCGGTGCCGCCCACCCGGGAGATGGTGAGGGTGTCGCCGTCCGGGTCGATGTCGTTGACCAGCAGGTCGGCGTTTAGGCCGGCAACTCCCCCGGCATCGTTGGCCACGGTCAGCACTTCGCCGGCCAGCGTGGCGCCGCTGTCGTCAACCGCCCGGGGCACGTCGTTGACGCCGGTCACGGTCACGGTGAGGGTGGCGGTGCCGGTAGCGCCGCCATCAGGGCCATCGTCGGTGACGGTGTACTCCACCGAGGTGGTGCGGGTTTCGCCCAGCGCCAGATCGTCAAAGTCGGTGCCCGGGTTGAAGCTGTAAGAGCCATCGGCATAAAGGGTGAAGGTGCCGCCGCTGCTGCCCAGGGTCGGGGTCTGGGGCGAAGTGGTCGAGGGCGTGGCCGCGGTGCCGTCGGCGGTCACTGCCAGGGCCTTTGTCTGCTGCTTGTAAGTGCCGTCCGCGTCGCGGGTGTAGCCTGTAACCGCCGTGACGGTGAGGGGGCCGCCGTCCGGGTCGCTGTCGTTGAGCAGCAGGTCGGCGTTGGCTATTTGTGCCCCGCCACCCGGCCCGGATTGTGCCCCGCCCGGCCCGGTACCCGTATCGCCATCGGCCACGGTCAGGGTCTTGTCCGCAACGGTGGCCCCGGCGTCAGCGGCGGGGGTGGGGGCGCGGTTTGGCGTTACCGTCACGGTGAGGGTGGCGGTATCGGTGAGGGTGCCATCGGACAGGGTGTAGGTCACCGTGGTGGTGCGGGTCTGGCCGGCTTTCAGGTCGTCAAAGTCGTCGTCGGGGTTGAAGGTGTAAGAGCCATCCGCCGCAATGGTGAAGGTGCCGCCGTTGCTGCCATCTATGGCCTTGCCGATATTGGTCGCCGCACCGTTGACCCCGGTGATGGTGCGGGTGTCTTTGGTGTCAGCGTCTTCGTCGTTGAGCAGCAGGTCGGCGTTGACGCTGAGGGTGGCGCCGTCGTCCAGGGTGAAGGTGGTGGCGGTGTCACCATCGGCGACCTTCAGTATCCTGTCGGGATGGGTGGCGCCCTTATCGTCGACCGCCTGCGGCGCGTCATTGGCGCCGGTCACGGTCACGGTGAGGGTGGCGGTGTCGCTGAGGGCACCTTTGGCTGCGCTCTCGACGACGGTGTACTCCACCCTGGTGGTGCGGGTCTCGCCGACGCCCAGGTCTTCAAAGTCGCCGTCGGGGTCAAAAGTCCAGGCGCCATTGGCATTGATGGCGAACTTGCCGCCTTTGCTGCCAGTCACCTCGGTCCCCGCCCCCGCCGTCACGCCCTGCTGCAACTGACGATTGCCGTCTTCATCCGCGTCGCCGTAGCCCCTGACCGTGACGATGAAGAAGCTGTCACCGTCCGGGTCGCGGTCGTTGAGCAGCAGGTCGGCGTTGCCGGTGATGGTCATGGTGCTGGTGTCGCCGGTGCCGGGGTCGGTCACGGTGATGGTGGTGTCGGTGGCGGTAGCGCCATCTTTCACGGTCAGCACCGTGTCTTCATCGGTGGCGCCGACATCGGCCACCGGCCTCGGCGCATCGTTGACGCCGGTGACGGTGACGGTCAGGGTGGCGGTGGTCGGGCCGCCGTCATGCATCAGTTCGTAATCCACCGAGGTGGTCGCGGTCTCGCCGGGTTTCAGGTGGTCAAAGTCGCCGTCCGGGTTGAAAGTGTAAGAGCCATTGAAAACGACTACGAACACGCCACCTGATGCGGGATTCAATCTGCCCGATCTTACGAGGTTCGGCACGGAGCTACTGTCTACCTCGTTTCCTTTATCATCCACTGTGAAAATCCTGGAAATGCGGATGGTGGGTTCACCGTCAGGGCTTTCGTCGTTGATCCGCAGGCCGGCGTTGACGATGGTGGTGCCGGAGGTGGTGCCGGTGCTGTTAAAGTTCACGAACAGCTCGTCTGCGTCTGCATCGACTGCGCCGTAGTCGTCCGCCGCAGCCGAGGGTTCGCTGACGCCGGTGACGGTCACGGTGAGGGTGGCGGTGTCGGTGTCTGTGCCATCGGAGACGGTGAAGGTCACCGAGGTGGTGCGGGTCTTGTCGTCGGTCAGATCGTCAAAGTCGCTGCCCGGGTCGAAGGTCCAGGCGCCATCGGCGGCAATGCTAAAGGTGCCGCCCTTATCGCCAAAGGTCTCGGTCCCCGCCTTCACGTCCGCTGTCTGGGCCTTGTAAGTGCCGTCCGTGCCCAGGGTGTAGCCCCTGACCCCGGTGATGCTGAGGGTGTCGCCGTCAGGGTCGCTGTCGTTAAGCAGCAGGTCGGCGTTGTTGGGGACGCCATTGACGGCGGTGCCCTTGTCACCATCGGCCACGGTGATTTTCGTGTTTTCATCGGTGGCGCCGGCATCGTCCACCACCACCGGGAGGGCGTTGACGCCGGTGACGGTGACGGTGATGATGCCCGTGCTTGTCTTGCCGTCATGCAACACCTCGTACTGCACCGAGGTGGTCCTGGTTTCGCCGGGTTCCAGATCGTCAAAGTCGCCGTCCGGTTCAAAAAACCAGTTGCCATTGACAGAAACGAGGAATTTGCCACCTGATGCGGGGCTCATCTGGCCCGATCCTATGCCGTCCTGCCGCACCATCCCGAGGGGGCTCGGCTCACCCGTTTTGAAAACCCTGGTAACGCGGAGGTGGTCAGCGCCAGTCTCACCCGTTTCAGGGTCATAGTCGTTGAGCAGCAGGCCGGTGTTGAAGGTGATGGTGCGGGTGGCGCTCATGGTGTCGCCGGTGATGGGGTCGGTCACGATCTCGGTGATGGTGCCGGTACTGGTGCCGGTGGCGCCAAAGTTCACGAACAGATCGGTGGCGTCTGACTTGACTGTGCCGTAGTCGGCCCCCGCCACCGGGGGACTGTCAACGCCGGTCACGGTGATGGTGAGGGTGGCGGACTGCGAGAGGCCGCCATCGGTGACGGTGTACTCCACCCTGGTGGTCTCGGTTTCGCCGGGGGCCAGATCGTCAAAGTCGCCGTTGGGGTTGAAGGTGTAAGAGCCATCGTTGTGAATGGTGAAGATGCCGCCTTTGCTGCCATAAGTTTTGGCGCCGACGGCCAGCGCCGCTTCCTGCGCCTCGTAAGTGCCGTCCGTGTCCCCCGGGGTGTAGCCCCTGACCCTGCTGATGGCGAAGGTGCTGCGGGCGGCGTCGCCGGGGTTCGGGTCGCTGTCGTTGAGCAGCAGGTCGCGGTTGATGGTCATGGTAGTGCCGTCGCCGTTGGTGACGACGGTGCCGGTATCGCCATTGGCCACGGTCAGTATGGTGTCTTCAGGGGTGACGCCGAGATCGGCCACCGCCACCGGCGCATCGTTGGCGCGGCGGACGGTGACGGTCAGGGTTTTGGTCTCCGTAAAGGAATCGCCGCCGCCTTTGCCATCGGAGACGGTGTAAAACGCCGTTCTGGTGACCGAGACGTCGGGACTGGTCAGGGTGGCAACAGTGCCGGGGCCGGCCTGGAAGCGCCAGGAGCCATCGGGTCTGATGAGCCAGCGGTCGCCGTCCATACCAGTGAAGATTATGAGGTTATTCAACGGAGTGAAGGTGCTGGTGCCGAAGCCAGCCGAGATGATGCGCAGCGTGTCACCGTCCGGGTCGGTGGCGCCGGTCAGCAGGTCGGCGTTGACGGTCATGGTAGTGCCGTCGTCGTTGGTGACAAGGGTGCCTTTGGCGTCATTGGCCACCCTCAGTACCACTCTTTCCACTGCTTCGCCGCGCATGTCGGAGAGCCCTGCCGGGGCGTCATTGACGCCGGTGACCGTCACCGTCAGGGTGGCGGTATCCGTGTCTCTGCGGTCGAACACGGTGTAAGTCACCGAGGTGTCGCGGGTGGCGCCGACTTTCAGATCATCAAAGTCGTCGCCCGGGTCGAAGCTCCAGGCGCCATCGGCGCTGATGGTGAAGCTGCCGCCCCTGTTGCCATTTTCGTCGATGCCATTGACGGCCTTGCCGACATTGGCCGCCGCACCGTTGACCCCGGTGATGGTGAGGGGGTGACGTTCAGCGTCGATGTCGTTGCGCAGCAGGTCGGCATTGCCGGTGATGCTCATGGTGCCGCCTTTGCCATCGGAGACGGTGATGGTGGTGCCGGCGGTGCCATCGGCCACGGTCAGCGTGGTGTCTTGATCGGTGGCGCCCGTGTCGTCAACCGCCAGCGGCGGCGAGTTGGCGGTGACGGTGACGGTCAGGGTGGCGGTGTCGGTGGCGCCGTAGCTATCCGTCACCGTGTACTGCACCGAGGTGGTGCGGCTTGCGTCGATGACAAGGTCATCAAAGTCGGTGCCCGGGTCGAAGCTCCAGGCGCCATCGGCCTCAAGGGTGAACTCACCGCCGTGGCTGCCGTGGGTGACGGCCCCCGGAGCCACGTCCTGACGCTGGCGGGCGTCGGCGGTGTAGCCTTTTATGGCGCTGATGCCGAGGGCGTCACCGTCCGGGTCTGCGTCGTTGAGCAGCAGGTCGGAATTGATGGTGACCGTGCCGCTGGTGGTACCGCTGTCGCCGTCGGCCACGGTCAGCACCTGGTATCTATGGGTCTGGCCCCTATCGTCGGCCCCTTCCGGCGCCTCGTTGCCGATGCGCACCGTGACCGTCAGGGTCGCGGTGGCGGTTGCGCCGCGGCCATCGCCGGTGGTGTAGCTCACCGAGGTGGTGCGGACGGGGTCGTCTTCGTCGAGGTCGGCAAAGTCGCCGTCCGGGTCGAAGGTCCAGGAACCATCGGCCTCAAGGGTGAACTCACCGCCGTTGCTGCCATCGACGGATCTGCCGACATTGGCCGGGCTGCCGGCCACCCTGGTGATGACGAGGCTGTCACCGTCGATATCCGAGTCATTGAGCAGCAGGTCGGCGTTCTGCCCGTCTATGCCCCGGTCACCGTCGGCCACGGTCAGCACTGCGCCGACCAGCGTGGTGCCGGTGTCGTTGAGCGCCTCGGGGCTGTCGTTGGCGCCGGTCACGGTCACGGTCAGGGTGGCGGGGCTGCTGTCAAGGCGGTCATCGGAGGCGGTGTAGGTCACCGAGGTGGTGCGGGTGACGCCGGGGGCCAGGTCGTCAAAGTCGCCGTCCGGGTCGAAACGCCAGGCGCCATCGGCGCGGATGGTGAAGCTGCCGCCCCTGTTGCCATTTTCGTCGATGCCATCGACGGCGCTGCCGACACTGGCCGTGTCACCGTTCACCCTGCTGATGGTAAGGGGGTCGCCGTCCCGGTCGATGTCGTTGCGCAGCAGGTCGGCATTGACTTTTTGTTCCGAGCCATCCCCCAGGGCCGTGCCGGTATCACCGTCGGCCACAATCAGCAGCCGGTCGGTGGTGGCGCCCAGGTCATTGGCGGCGGTTGGGGCGTCGTTGGTGCCGGTGATGGTGATGGTGACGCTGGTGGTGGTGACCTTATCGACGCCGGTCACCGTGAAGGTGTCGGTCAGGGTGGTCGTGGGACTCAGGTCCTGAATCTTCGAGTCGCTGTTATCCGCCTTGTAAGTCCAGTCACCGTCGGCATTAATCGTCAGTGAGCCATAATCGCCGCTCAGCGGAGTGCCGGCCACCGTTGGCATAAATTTGTCCTCCCCGGTATCGCCGCCGGTGGTCGCAACCGTGCCGGTGGCCACCAGATTGCCATCGTCATCCACCGCTACATCTTCGGTGACGGTGGCGGTGGCTGGCGTCAGGGTCGGCGCGTCGTCAGCGCCGGTAATGGTGATGGTGACGGTGGTGGTGGTGACCCCATCGGCGGCGGTCACCGTAAAGACTTCGGTTCGTGACGAGGCTTCCCCGGCCCGCAGGACGGCGCCCGGCTGGTGCAATTCCTGAATCCCCCGCTGGCTGTTATCCGCCTTGTAGGTCCAGACGCCCATGGCATCAATGGTCAGGTCGCCGTAGGCGCCGGTTTTGGTTTCCGCCGTGTACCTTAAGGTTGCCAGGTCCCGGGCATCGTCGATGGCGTTGATGGCGCCGGTGGCGACCAGATTGCCATCGTCATCCACGCCAACATCTTCGGTCACGCCGCCGGTGGTCGGCGCAAAGCTCAGTTGGCTTTCAGCGCCGACGATGGTGACGGTAAACGGGATGGTGGTGATACCGTCAGCCAGGAGCACAGAGTAGGTCAGCACCAGGCTCTCGCCGGGGTTGATTGCCTGGACTGCCGGGTCGCTGTTAGCCACCAGGAAAGACCAGATCGCGGTATTGGGCGTCGTCAGGCCACTGAGATTCAGCGAGGCGCCGAAGGGCGCGTTGGTGGGCGCATTCGACCGGGCGAAGCCGAGGGGTTCATTAAGATCGCCGCCGGAAAAGCTGACCTGCATGTTCGGCGTTTGCAGATTGCCCGCCCCGTTCGCCTTGCCTTCGGTCAGGGTGGCGGTAGTCGTGCCGGTGACGGTCTGCGCATCGTCAGCGCCGTTGATTCTGATGATAACGCTGCCGGTGGTGACCGTATCGGCACTGGTCACGACGAAGCTTTCGCTGAGGGTGACGCTGTCGGGCAGTTGCTGAATATCCTTCTGGCTGTTATCGGCGGTGTAGGTCCAGGTGCCGTCTGCAACGACCACCAGGTTGCCGTAGCTGCCGGTCAGGGTTTCCGCGGTGAGCTTGTCGTCACCGGTGATGGGGACCCTGCCGGTGGCCACCAGGTTGCCACTGCCATCGACGTCGCTATCTTCGGTGACGGTGCCGGTCGATAGCGCCAGGGTCGGCGCATCGTCCGCGCCGGTCACGGTCACCGTGACGGTGGCGGTGTCGCTGAGGCCGCCATCGGAGACGGTGTACACCGCGCTGGTGGTGCGGGTTTTGCCCGGGGCCAGATCGTCAAAGTCGTCGTCGGGGTTGAATTTCCAGGAACCATCGGCGGCAATGGTGAACTCACCGCCGTTGCTGCCCAGGGTCGCGGTCCCCACCGTCACGTCCGCTGTCTGGGCCTTGTAGGTGCCGTCCGTGCCCAGGGTGTAGCCCCTGACCCCGATGATGCTGAGGGTGTCGCCGGTGTTCGCATCCGCATCGTTGTTCAGCAGGTCTGCGGTGGCCACGGTCAGGGTCTTGTCCGCATTGACGGCGCCAGTGTCGTCCCCCGCCACCGGCGCATCGTTGGCGGGGCTTATATAGACGGTCAGGCTGGCGGTGGCGGTGCCGCCCCTGCCATCGGAGACGGTGTACCAGACCGTGGCGGTGCCGACATCGCCGTGGCCCAGGCCGCTAAAGGCGCTGCCCGGGCGATATTGCCAGGTGCCAGTGCGGAAGATTGAGAAGTTGTCGCCGCTATTACCGCCGCCGACGGTGCTGACTGTCGCGCCCTCACGAATTTCACGCTGATTGGTCTCGGTGGTACCGACATGGGTGATGGTGAGGGTGTCACCGTTGGCATCGGTGGCGCCGACCAGCAGGCCGGCATTGCCGGTGAAGGTCCTGCTCCTGCCGTCGCCATCGGTCACGGTGAAGGTGGTGGCTTTGGTGCCAAAGTTCACCGTCAGTGTCTGACCGGGCGTCGTCAGGCCCGTCTGCCCGTCAACCAGCACCGGCGCTTCGTTGGGGTCGCTGACCGTCACCGTCAGGGTGGCGCTGTGGCTGAGAGCGCCCGTCTCGCTGCTCTCGGCGACGGTGTAGGCCACCGAGGTGGTGCGGGTATTCTCGCCCGGCCCCAGGTCGTCAAAGTCGCCGTCCGGGTCGAATTCCCAGGAACCATCGTCACGGATGGTGAAGCTGCCGCCGTTGCTGCCATCTATGGCCTTGCCGACACTGGCCGACTCACCGCCCACCTCGGTGATGATGAGGGTGTCGGTCAGCGGGGTGGGGTCGTCAGGGTCCTCGTCGTTGAGCAGCAGGTCGGCGTTGACGCCCTTGTCACCATCGGCCACGGTGATTTTCGTGTTTGCATCGGTGGCACCGGCGTCGTCCACCGCCACCGGGGGGGCGTTGACGCCGGTGACGGTGACGGTCACGGTGCCCGTGCTTTTGCTGTTCTCGTCGCCGTGTATCACGTCGTAATTCACCGAGGTGTCGCGGGTCTCGCCGGGTTTCAGGTCGTCAAAGTCGCCCAGCGGGATAAAAGACCAGCCGCCATTGGCATCGACGGTGAAACGGCCACCGGCGCTACCCGCCAACCCGCCTGTGCCACCCGCACGCACGTTGCTCTGACCAACATCTTCATAGTGAATACGAGTAATGCGCAGGGCAGTGCCAGTGTCGCCTTCGGGGTCATAGTCGTTTTGCAGCAGGCCGGCGTTGAAGGTGATGGTGCGGGGGACGCTCATGGTGTCGCCGGTGATGGGGTCGGTCACGATTTCGGTGATGGTGCCGGTACCGGGCGCGTCCAGAGCATTGGCGTCTGCCTTGATTGTGCCGTAGTCGGCCACCGCCACCGGGGGGCTGTCAACGCCGGTCACGGTGATGGTGAGGGTGGCGGACTGCGAATCTCTGCCATCGGTGACGGTGTACTCCACCCCGGTGGTCTCGGTTTCGCCGGGGGCCAGATCGTCAAAGTCGCCGTTGGGGTCGAAGGTGTAAGAGCCATCGGCGGCGATGGTGAAGATGCCGCCTTCGCTGCCATAGGTTTTGGCGCCGACGGCCAGCGCCGCTTCCTGCGCCTCGTAAGTGCCGTCCGTGTCCCCCGGGGTGTAGCCCCTGACCCTGCTGATGGCGAAGGTGCTGCGGGCGGCGTCACCGGGGTTCGGGTCGCTGTCGTTAAGCAGCAGGTCGCGGTTAACGGTCATGGTAGTGCCGTCGTCGTTGGTGACGATGGTGCCGGTATCGCCATCTTTCACGGTCAGCGGGACGTTTTCAGGCGTAGTGCCGAGATCGGCCACCGCCACCGGCGCATCGTTGGCGCGGCGGATGGTGACGGTCAGGGTTTTGGTCTCCGAAAAGGAATCGCCGCCGCCTTTGCCATCGGAGACGGTGTAAAACGCCGAGCGGGTGACCGAGACGTCGGGACTGGTCAGGGTGGCAATAGTGTCGGCGCCGGCCTGGAAGAGCCAGGAGCCATCGGGTCTGATAAGCCAGCGGTCGTTGTTGGTGCTATCTGTGAAGGCTCCCGGCGCCACCAGCGCGTTCCGGTTCAGACCGACCTGGATGATGCGCAGCGTGTCACCGTCCGGGTCGGTGGCGCCGGTCAGCAGGTCGGCGTTGACGGTCATGGTAGTGCCGTCGTCGTTGGTGACGACGGTGCCTTTGGCGTCATTGGCCACATTCAGTGTCACTCTGTCCACTGCTTCGCCGCGCATGTCGGAGAGCCCTTCCGGGGCGTCGTTTTCGCCGGTGACGGTGACGGTGAGGGTGCCGGTATCTTCGCCGGCCTTGCCATCGCCTATGGTGACGGTCAGCGAGGTGGTGCGGGTCTGGCCGACTTTCAGATCATTAAAGTCGTCGCCCGGGTCGAAGCTCCAGGCGCCATCGGCGCGGATGATGAAGCTGCCGCCCCTGTTGCCATTTTCGTCGGTGCCATCGACGGCCTTGCCGATATTGTCCCTGTGGCCGTCCACCCGGATGATTCTGAGGGTGTCACCTTCACCGTCCGAGTCGTTGAGCAGCAGGTCCGCATTGACGGTCATGGTGCCGGTGACGGTGCCGCTGTCGTCAGTGATACCAAGGACGGTGCCTTTGGCGCCATCGGCCACGTTGATTTTCGAGTTTTCCGTGGTGGCGCCGGCGTCGTCGCCCGCCACCGGGGCACTCTGGACGCCTCTGACGGCCACCCTCAGAAGGCCGTCCGTATTGGTATCGGTAAAGGCATCATAGGCATCCGCCACCCGGTATCGCATCATGGTGGTAATGAGCTGGCCCGGGACCAGGGCGTCAAAGTCGCCGGCGGAGTCGAATTCCCAGGTGCCATCGGACCAGATGGTGAAGCTGCCCTGCCAGGGCCTCTGGGCGCCGACGCCACTGCCCGGCAGGGTCAGTGAGCCACCCGCCGGCACGTTCACCCAGGCGTCGGTCGCATAATTATAAATCTGCGCGATGCGCAGGGCGTCACCTTCCGGGTCCGTGGCGAGGTTGAGAAGGTTCCTGTCGGTGGCGCGCGCCAGGGGCACGTCTTCATCCGTGGTCCATTGCCTGTCAGCCGCGGTCGGCGCAGTGTTGACGCCGGTGACCGTCACCGTCAGGGTGGCGGTGTCTGAATCCCTGCCATCGGTGATCGTGTAGGTGACCGAGGTGGTGCGGGTCTGGCCGGCGGCCAGGTCGTCAAAGGCGCTGCCGGGGTTGAAGGTGTAAGAGCCATTGGCCTGGATAGTGAACTCACCGCCGTTAGTGCCGTCGACGGCGCTGCCAACACCGCCGGTGGGGCCGCCCACGGCGCTGATGCTGAGGCCGTCGCCGTCCGCGTCGGTATCGTTGAGCAGCAGGTCGGCGTTGTTGGTCACGCCATTGACGGTCGTGCCGGTGGCGCCATCGGCCACGGTCAGCACCGTGGTTTCAGGGGTGGTGCCGGCATCGTTGAGCGCCACCGGGGCAATGTTGGGGCGGGATACATACACCCTGATGAACCCGTTGTTACTGACGCTGTTGCTGGTGGCGTCATCGGTTAGCCGGTACACCGACTGCGTGAAGACAGGGGCGGCGCCGATGTCATCAAAGTCCGTGCCCGGGTCGAAACTCCAGGCGCCATCGGAATGAATGGTGAAGGTGCCACCGCTACTGCCCCGCGCCGTCACCGAGCCGCCCTCCGGCACCGTTACGGTGACCGTACCCGACCCATCTGCGGGATAATTCAAAACCTCAAAGACGCGGAAGGGGTCACCGTCAGTGTCGGAGTCGTCGATCATCAGACCCGCGTTCTCCCTGACGCCGTTAACCAGGGTGCCCTCGTCGTCAGCGGCAATGGTCAGGGTCTCGTCTGAATCCAGCCTGCCCACGATGCCCGCCGCCGCCGGGGGCAAGTTGGCGCCGGTGACGGTGACGGTGAGGGTGGCGGTATCGGTGCCGCCGCCGGCATCCTCTATGGTGTAGGTCACCGAGGTGGTGGCGGTCTCGTCTGCGGCCAGACCTTTAAAGAAGGCGCGGGGGTCGAAGGTGTAAGAGCCATCGGCGGCGATGACGAAGGTGCCGCCGTTAGTGCCGACAACGGGCTTGCCGATATTGTCCGCGACATCATTGACCCTGGTGATGGTGAAGGTGTCGCCAGTGTCCGGGTCCGAGTCGTTGAGCAGCAGGTCGGCATTAATGGCCACCGTACTGCTGTCGCCGATGCTGCCATCGGCCACGATCAGCCTCTGGTTTCTAGGGGTGGTGGCGATATCATCGACCGCTGTCGGCGCATCGTTGAGGCCGGTGACGGTGACGGTGAGGGTGGCATAGTCACTGACGCCGCTACGGGCATCCGTGACCCGGTACTCAACGCTGGTGGCGAGGATTGCGCCGGCGGCCAGATCGTCAAAGTCGGTACCCGGGTCGAAGCGCCAGGCGCCATCGGCGCTGATGGTGAAGGCGCCGCCTTTGCTGCCATGGGTCGCAACCCCGGTTGCCACGTCCTGGCGCTGGCGGGTGCCGTCCTGGGCCGCGTCGCTGTAGCCTTTAACCGCGCTGATGGTAAAGCTTTCCCCTTCCGGGTCATTGTCGTTAAGCAGCAGGTCGGCGTTATTGGTCACTGTGCCGGAAGTGGTGCCGGTGGCGTCATTGGCCACGGTCAGCGGCGTGTTTTCCCGGGTGGTGGCGGCATCGTCGGTCAGCGTCGGCGCATCGTTGGTCTCGGTGACCGTCACCGTGAGGGTGGCGGTATCCGACTCCCGGCCATCAGAGACGGTGTAGACCACCGAGGTGGTGCGGGTGGCGCCGGCGGCCAGGTCTTCAAAGTCGCCGTCCGGGTCGAAGGTCCAGTCGCCATTTTTATTAAGGGTGAAGCTGCCACCGTGGCTGCCATCGACGGCGCTGCCGACACCGGCGGCGTTACCGCCCACGGCGGTGATGGTGAGGGGGTCATTGTTGACATCCGCATCGTTGAGCAGCAGGTCGGCGTTAACGGTCATGGTAGAACTGTCAGCGTTGGTGACGATGGTGCCGGTGGCGCCATCGGCCACGGTGCGCTTGCCGTCTTCATTGACGGCGCCGAAATCGTCCGCCGCCACCGGCGCATCGTTGGGGCGGGTGACGGTGACGCTGAGGGTGACGGTGGTTACGGCGGTGGCGGCGTTATCCGGGTCCCCCACCTGTAGCGTCACCGAGGTGGTGGCGGTGTCGGTCACCCCCGTCAGGCTGGCAAAGTCGCCGTCCGGGTCAAAACTCCAGGCGCCATCGGAGTGGATGATGAAGATGCCGCCGGAGGCCGGCTCCACCGTGAGCGAGCCACCCGCCGGCACTGCCTTGTTCCCGTTATCATCAACAAAGAGGACGCTGATGGCATCGCCCTCGATGTCGGTGGCGCCAACCAGCAGGCCCAGGTTATGTCTTTTCAGTAGCCCGTCATCGGCATCGGTGAGGAGGATGCCGGTGGTGTCGGCGGCCACCGTCAGCTTCCGGTTGTTCTCGGTGGTGGCCGGGTTGCTGGCCACTGTGGGCGGGTCGTCTTCGCCGGTGACGGTGACGGTGAGGGTGCCGACATCGAAGGCCTGGTTGACATCCTCGACGGTGTACGCCACCGAGGTGGTGCGGGTTTCGCCGACGCCCAGGTCTTCAAAGGCGGTGCCCGGGTCAAAACTCCAGGCGCCATTGGCACGGACGGTGAAGCTGCCGCCGTGGCTGCCATCTATGGCGACGCCCAGATTGTTGACGGACTGGCTGTTTTCCGCCTTGCCGACGGCGATGATGGCGAGTGAGTCATGCTCGGTAAGGCCGTTCAGGTCGGGGCCGTCCGGGTCGAGGTCGTTTTCCAGCAGGTCCGCGTTGACGGTCATTGTGCTGTCGTCGGCGTTGGTGACGATGGTGCCGGTATCGCCGTCGGCCACGGTGATTTTCGCGTTTTCCGTGGTGGCGCCTGTGTCGTCCACCGCCACCGGCACATCATTTTCGCCGGTCACGGTCACCCACAGGAAGCGGGCAACGTCACTCTCAAGGCCTTCATCATCCACCGCGAAGTAGACCATCTGGGTCCGGCGCGTTTGCGTGGCGGTCAGGTGGTCAAAGTCCGTGCCCGGGTCGAAGCTGTAAGAGCCATCGGCGTTGATGGTGTAGCTGCCGCCCCGGTTGCCGGGCAGGGTCAGCGAGCCGCTGGCCGGCAGGGCGACAAACTTCTGTTCGGCATAATTATAGATTCTGGAGACGGTAATGGTATCGCCTTCAGGGTCAACGTCGTTGGCCAGAATGCCCTGGGCGGCGGCCACCGTCAGCACCGCGTTTTCCGTTGTCGTGCCGAGATCGTCAACCCCCGACGGCGCATCGTTGACGCCGGTGACCGTCACCGTCAGGGTGGCGACATTGGCCGATTCATGTCTGCCATCGGTTACCCGGTAGGCCACCGAGGTGGTGATGGATTCGTCCGGCCCAAGATCAGTGAGAGCCTGGAAGATAGCGGCAGTGGGGTCAAAGCTCCAGGAGCCATCGGCGTTGATGACGAAATTACCGCCGTTGCTGCCGATAATGGGGCGGTTGCCGTTGAGATTGGAGGAGCGCAGGCTGTCCGCATCGGTGCCCGCAGATATGATGGTCAGGGCGTCACCGTCCGGGTCGCTGTCGTTAAGCAGCAGGTCCGCATTCACGGTCATGGTGCTGATGACGGTGCCGCTGTCGTCAGTGATACTAAGGATGGTGCCGGTGGCGCCATCGGCCACCCGCAGCGACCGCCCGTCCGCATTGGCGGCGCCGAAATCGTTCACCGCCATCGGCGCCACATTGGGGGGGGTGACGGTGAGGGTGAGGGTGAACCCGCTCGCCTCGGCCCCGCTCACCCGGTAGCGCAGGGTGACGGTGGCGGTCTCGCCTGCGGCCAGGTCGTCAAAGTCGCCGTTCGGGTCAAAGCTCCAGGCGCCGCTGGCATGGACGGTGAAGAGGCCGCCGGTGCCGCCGCCGACGACGCTGCCCGCCACCGTGATGATGCCGTTCGGCCTTATGTCGAACCCGTCTGTAGCCGGATCATAAACAGCGGGAATGCTCAGGGGGTCACCCTCGGCGTCGCTGGCGCCGACCAGCAGGCCCACGTTGTGCCTTTTCGCCACCCCGTCCGCAGCATCAGTGAGGACCACACCGGCGGCGTTGGCGAGCACCGTCAGCACCTGGTCGTTATCGGTGGTGGCCGGGTTGACGACCACCACCGTCAGGTCGTCTTCGCCGATGACGGTGACGGTGAGGGTGGCGGTATCGGTGAGGCCGTTGACATCGGTGACGGTGTACACCACCGAGGTGGTGCGGGTGGCGCCCGTTGCAAGATCGTCAAAGGTGGCGCCCGGGTCGAATTCCCAGGAACCATCGGCACGGATGGTGAAGCTGCCGCCGTGGCTGCCGTCTATGGCCCTGCCCAGATTGCCGACGGCCTGGCTGGCTGCGGTGGTGCCGGCGGCGCTGATGGTGAGTGAGTCCTGCTCGGTAAGGCCGTCTTCGGGGTCGGGGTCGTCCGGGTCGAGGTCGTTAAGCAGCAGGTCGGCGTTGGCTATTTGTGGCCCGCCACCCGCCCGCGCGATGCCGGTGTCACCATCGGCCACGCTGATTTTCGTGTTTTCAAGGGTGTTGCCGACATCATCCACCGCCGTCGGCGCATCGTTGGCACCGGTCACGGTCACCCGCAGGAAGCGGGCAACGTCACTCTCAAGGCCTTCATCATCCACCAGGAAGTAGACCATCGCGGTCCGGCGCGTTTGCGTGGCGGTCAGGTCGTTAAAGTCCGTGCCCGGGTCAAAAATCCAGGCGCCATCGGCATGAATGGTGTAGCTGCCGCCGCTGCCGCCGGGCAGGGTCAGCGAGCCGCTGGCCGGTAGGGCGACAAACTTCTGTTCGGCATAATTATAGATTCTGGAGACGGCCAGGGTATCGCCTTCCGGGTCAGCGTCGTTGGCCAGAACGCCCCGGGCGGCGGCCACCGTCAGCACCGCGTTTTCCGTTGTCGTGGCTCTATCGTCAACCCCCGTCGGCGCATCGTTGACGCCGTTGACCGTCACCGTGAGGGTGGCGGTATTGGCCGATTCATAGCGGCCATCGGTTACCCGGTAGGCCACCGAGGTGGTGAGGGATTCGCCCGGCGCAAGCTCACGGAAAGCCTGGTGGTCACCGGGATCAAAGCTCCAGGAGCCATTGGTGTTGATGATGAAGCTGCCGCCGTTACTGCCGGCAATGGGGCGGTTGCCGTTGAGATTGGCGGCGTTCAGGCTGCTCGCATCGGTGCCTGCGGAGATGATGGTCAGGGTGTCGCTGTTGGCGTCGGTGTCGTTCAGCAGCAGGTCGGCATTTTGTGCCCCGCCACCCGCCCGGACGGTGCCGGTAGCGCCATCGGCCACGGTCAGTTTGCTGTCCGCATTGGTGGCGGCGCTATCGTCCACCGCCACCGGGGCAGTGTTGGGGCGGTAGACATTCATCACCAGGAACACATTGTTACTGGCGCGGGTGCCGTCATCGGTTATCCGGTACGACGTCTGCGTGACGGTGGGACCGGTGCCGGTTATGCCATCAAAGTCGGTGCCCGGGTCAAAACCCCAGGCACCATCGGAATGAATGGTGAAGGTGCCGCCGGCATGGCCCCGCACCGTGACCGAGCCACCATCCGGCACCGACACAAATCGATTCGCATTCTCACTGTAATCATAAACCTGAAAGACGCGGATGGGGTCGCCTTCAGCGTCCATGTCGTTGAGCAGCAGACCGCCGCTGACCGTGTCGCCTTCAACCGTGGTGTCTTTGGCGTCTGCCGCGATGGTCAGGGTCTCGTCTGAATCCAGCCTGCCCGCGTCGCTTGTCGCCAACGGGGCAGCGTTGATGCCGGTGACGGTGACGGTCAGGGTGCCGATATCGGTGCCGCCCTTGCCATCGACCACCCGGTAGTTGATGGAGGTGTCGCGGCTCTCGTCCGCTTCAAGATCATTAAAGGCGGTGCCGGGCATAAATTGCCAGGAACCATCGGCCCTGATGGTGAAATGACCGCCTTTATCGCCCAGTGTGGCGGTGCCCAGATTTTCCGAGGACAGCGGGTCTATGCCGATGCCCACCTCGGTGATGGTGAGGGTGTGCATCTCCGAATCGGTGTCGTTGAGCAGCAGGTCGGCGTTGAGGGCAGCGGTGCTGGTTTCGCCGGTGTCAGGGTCGGTCACGGTCACGGTGCCGGTGCCGGTGTCGCCATCGGCGACCAGCAGCGTGGTGCCTTCAGTGGTGGCGCCCAGGTCGTCCACGGCCACCGGCGGGATGTTGGCGCCGCTTACCGTTATGGTCAGGGCCCTGAAATGGCTGGTCCCAGTCACGCCATGCACATCGCCCGACCGGTAGTACACCGAGGTGGTGCGGGGGGTGTCGTCGTAGCCCAGGTCGTCGAAGTCGCCGTCCGGGTCGAAGGTGTAAGAGCCATCGCGATTGACGGTAAAGGTGCCGCCGTTGCTGCCATCAATGGCCTTGCCGACATTGGCGGCGACGAGATTGCCGGCGGGGCCAACCCGGGCGACGTGGATGGCGTCATTGTTGGAGTCGAAGTCGTTTAGCAGCAGGCCGGCGTTGGTGGTCACCGTGTAGCTAACCGGGGGGTCGGTGCCGGGGAGGGTCAGGGTCCGGGTGGTGCCGGGGATGCCGGTGTCGGCGGCTTTCACCGTCAGCACCGTGTTTGCATCGGTGGCACCCAGGTCGGGGCGTGCTTGCGAAGCTTCGTTGACGCCGGTGACCGTGATGGTGAGGGTGCCGATAGCCGTGTTGCCTTTGCCATCGGACACGGTGTAGGTCACCGTGGTGTCGCGGGTCTCATCCTGGCCCAGATCGCCAAAAGCAGCATCTTCGGGAAGAAAGGTGTAGCCGCCATCGGCATTGATGCGTATCTGGCCGCCTTTGCTGGCATAGGTATTCTTCCCCGGGTCCACGGTCACCGGCTTACCATCGGCGGTGAAGCTGTGAACCCGGGTGATGGTGAGGGTGTCGCCTTCGGGGTCGAAGTCGTTCAGCAGCAGGTCGGCGTTCTCGGTGATGGTGACGCTGGCGCCGTCCTGGACGAAGGTGCGGGTGGTGCCCACAGCGCCATCCCTGACGAACACAATGCCGAAGGTTTCCGTCGCCGTGCCGTAATCGTCGCGGGCGACCAGCCTCTGGATTTCGCCGGTCACGGTCACGGTGACGGTGGCCGTGCTCGTGCCGCCGTTGCCATCGGTGATGGTGTAAACCGCCGAGGTGGTGCGGCTGGCGCCCAGGGCCAGGTCGGTAAAGGCATTGTTGTGGTTGAAATTCCAGGAGCCGTCGGCGCGGATGAGGAACAGACCGCCGTCGCTGCCGGCGATGGCCTTGCCCAGATTGGCGGCGGCCTGGTCGGTGGCGCTGCTGCCGGCGGCGCTGATGCTGAGGCTGTCGCCGGTGTCCGGGTCTCTGTCGTTGAGTAGCAGGTCTGCATTGCTGGTCACCCCGTCACTGGTGGTGCCGGGGTCGCCATCGGCTATAACCTGTCGCTTCAGGTTACCGGCTGCGCCTGTATCGTCTTTGGCCGTCGGCGCATCGTTGACGCCGGTGACCGTGACCGTGAGGGTGCCCCTGTCGGTGGCCCCGCCACCGGCCACCGTGTAGGCCACCGAGGTGGTGCGGGTTTTTCCCGTGGCCAGGTCGTCAAAGGCGGTGCCCGGGTCGAAGGTGTAAGAGCCGTCGGCGTTGACGGTGAAGCTGCCGCCGCCGGTACCCGCCGTGGTGCCCCCGGCGCTGACCAGAGCGTCACCGGCAAAGTTGGTGATGATGAGGGTTGCGTCGTTCGGGTGGCTGTCGTTGAGCAGCAGGCCGGCGTTGGTGGTGACACCATTAATAGTGGTGCCGGTGTCGCCCGCGGCCACGGTCAGTTCTGTGTTTTCCGTGGTGGCGCCGGCGTCGTCGGTGGCACCGGGGGCAACCGGCGGCGTGACCGTGATGGTGAGGGTGGCGGTGTCAGTGCCGCCGTGGGGGTCCGTCACCGTGTAGATCACCGAGGTGGTGCGGCTTTTGCCTGCGGCCAGATCGTTAAAGTCGCCGTCCGGGTCGAAGGTGTAAGAGCCGTCGGCGTTGATGGTGAACTCACCGCCGTTGCTGCCGGCGGTGGCCTTGCCCAGCCTGGCCACGGTCTGGCCGGTTATGGTGACCCCCACTTTGCTGATGGTCAGGGGGCTGTCGCCGTCCGGGTCGCTGTCGTTGAGCAGCAGGTCGGCGTTGATGGTGGTGGTGCTGCTGTCGTCATTGGTAATGGTGGCGCCGGGGGCGTCATCGGCGACGGTGGTGGTTCTGTCGCCAATGGCCGTGCCGGCGTCGTCGGTGGCGATGGGCGCATCGTTGGCGCCGTTGATGGTGATGGTGACGCTGGTGGTGGTGACCGTGTCGGCGCTGGTGACTATAAAGGTGTCGGTGATGGACTCTGTGGCACCGAGCGCCTGAATATCCGCATGGCTGTTGGCCGCCGTGTAGGTCCAGGCCCCGGCGGCGGTAATGGTGAATGAGCCGACCGTGCCTTCGATTTTGGTTTGCGGCTGGAAGCCGGACTCACCGCTATCGCCGCCACTGCTGCCGACCGTGCCGCCGGCCACCAGATTGCCATCGGTCAGGGCGGTGTCTTCGGTGAGGGTGGCGGTGACGGCTGTCAGGGTCGGCACATCGTCGGTGCCGGTGACGGTGACGGTGAGGGTGGCGGTATCGGTGAGGGTGGTGGTGAGGCTGCCATCGGAGACGGTGTAGGTCACCTGGGTGTCGCGGGTTTCGCCTTTGGCGAGGCCGTCAAAGTCGGTGCCGGGGTCGAAGCGCCAGGCGCCGTTGGCGCTGAGGGTGAAGCTGCCGCCCTTGCTGCCCTGGGTCACGGCCCCCGCCGCTACGCTTTGCGGCTGACGGGTGCCGTCCTGGGCCGGGGCGGTGAAGCCGCTAACCCCGGTGATGGTGAGGGTGTCGCCGTCTGGGTCGGTGTCGTTGAGCAGCAGGTCGGCGGTGGCGTCATTGGCGACGTTGATGATGGCGTTTTCAGTGGTTGCGCCCTGATCGGGGGTGGCCAAAGGGGCGCGGTTCGGCCTTGTGACGGTGACGGTGAGGGTGGCGGTGTCGGTGGCACCGCCGGGGTCGCTCACCGTGTAAGCGATTGAGGTGGTGGCGGATGCGCCGGCGGCCAGGTCGTCAAAGTCGCCGTCGGGGTTGAAGACGTAAGAGCCATCGGCGCTGATGGTGAACTCGCCGCCGTTGCTGCCGTCGATGGCTTTGGCGAGGTTGTCCGCGTCGCCGCCCACTTCGGCGATGGTGAGGGTGTCGCCGTCGGGGTCGGTGTCGTTGAGGAGCAGATCGGCGTTGACCGTGATGCTGCCCGAGGTGGTGCCGGGGGCGTTATTGGCGACGGTCAGGGATGTGTTTTGGTCGGTGGCGCCCAGGTCATTGACGGCGGTGGGGGCGTCGTTGGCGCCGTTGATGGTGATGGTGACGCTGGTGGTGCTGACCTTATCGGCGCTGGTGACTGTAAAGGTGTCGGTGGGCGAGTCGGTGGCTTTCAGGCCCTGGATATCCGGGTCGCTGTTATCCGCTTTATAAGTCCAGGCGCCGTTGGCGGCCAGCATCAGTTCGCCGTAGTTGCCGGTCTGGCTGCCCGCTATGAATCGTCTGTCACTGGCATCGCCGCCGGTCGCGGTGACCGTGCCGGTGGCCACCAGATTGCCATCGTCATCCGGTGCGACATCTTCGGTCACGGCGCCGGTGGCTGATGTCAGGGTCGGCGTATCGTCCGCGCCGATGATGGTGACGGTAAACGGGATGCGGGTGGAACCGTCAGCCAGGAGCACCGTGTAACGCAGCACCAGGCTCTCGCCGGGGCCTATATCCTGGACTGCCGGATCGTCGTTAGCCACCAGGAAAAACCAGGTTGCGGTATTGGCGGGCGTCGTCAACTCACTGAGGTTCAGCGCTGCGCCAAAGGGCGCGTTGGTGGGCGCAAACGCCTGAGAGAAGCCGTAGCGTTCATTAAGATCGCCGCCGGAAAAGGTGATGGTGAAGGTCGGCGTTCGCAGATTGCCCGCCGCGTCCGCCACGTCTTCGGTCAGGGTGGCGGTCAGGGTGCCGGTGGCGATCGTCGCATCGTCAGCGCCGTTGATTCTGATGCGGACGCTGCCGGTGGTGACCGTATCGGAACTGGTCACGACGAAGGCTTCGCTGAGGGTGGCACCGTCGGCCAGTTGCTGAATATCCTTCTGGCTGTTATCGGCGGTGTAGGTCCAGGAGCCGTCTGATAAGACCACCAGATTGCCGTAGCTGCCGGTCAGGGTCGCCGCGGTGACCTTGTCTTCACCGGTATCGCCGCCGCTGATGGGGACCCTGCCGGTGGCCACCAGATTGCCACTGTCATCGACGCCGCTATCTTCGGTGAGGAGGCCGACCGATAGCGCCAGGGTCGGCATATCGTCGGCGCCGGTGACGGTGACCGTGAGGGTGGCGGTGTCCGTGAGGCTGCCATCGGTGACGGTGTAGGCGATTGAGGTGGTGGCCGTTGCGCCGGACTTGAGGCCGTTGAAGTCGGTGCCGGGGTTGAAGCTGTAAGCGCCATTGGCCTCGATGGTGAAGCTGCCGCCGTTGCTGCCGTCGGTGGCTTTGCCGAGGTTGGCGGTGCTGCCGGCCACTTCGGCGATGGTGAGGGTGGCGCTGTTGGGGTCGGTGTCGTTGAGTAGGAGGTCGGCGTTGTTGGTGGTGCCGTCGGTGGTGGTGCCGGGGGCGTCATTGGCGACGGTCAGCACTGTGTCTTCATCTGTGGTGCCGGTGTCGTCGGTGGCGGTGGGGGCCTGGTTGGGGGCGGTGCCGGTGACCGTGACTGTCAGTTCCGAGGCTGTGCCGACGGTGCCGTCGGAAACCAGGTAGTAAATAGTGGTGGTGCGGGTTGAGCCGGTGGCCAGGTTGCCAAAGCTGGTGCCGGGGTCGAAGGTCCAGGAGCCATCGACGCTGACCGTGAAGTCACCGCCGTTGCTGCCCGTTGTGGCCTTACCGACATTTTCTATTTCCCGCGTGGTTGCGCTGCTGCCAACCTGGAAGATGCTGAGGTTGTCATTGTCCGGGTCGCTGTCGTTGGCCAGCACGCCCGCAGCGGCGTTCACGGTGAGGGTGGTGTCCGCATCGGTGGCGCCGGTATCGGCAACGGTAACCGGGGCCCGGTTGGGGGCGACGGCGGTGACCGTGACGCGCAGGGTCGCGACATCCGTGCCGCCCTTGCCGTCGGAGACCTCGTAGGCCGCCGAGGCGACGGCGGATGCGCCCACGGCCAGGTCGTCAAAGTCGCCGTTCGGGTCAAAGAAGTAAGTGCCATCGGCTCTGATGGTAAAGATACCTTTGTTGCCGCTGCCGAATATGCCCGTGCCCACGTGTGCGCCCAGAGTGGCCTCGGTGCCGCCCACCCTGCTGATGGTGAGGCTGTCACCGTCCGGGTCGTTGTCGTTGACCAGCAGGCCGGCGTTGATGCCGGTATCGGCGGCGCGCACGGTGAGGAGGCTGGTCGCATCGCCGGCGCCCGTGTCATCGTTGGCGGTTGGGGCGGTGTTGGCGTCTTGTTGGGCGGTGGGGCTGGTGTCGGCGGCGGTGACGCCGGTGACGGTGACCGTCAGGGTGGCGGTGTCGGTGAGGCCGCCGGGGTCGCTGACCGTGTAAGCGATTGAGGTGGTGGCGGTTGCGCCGGCGGCCAGGTCGTCAAAGTCGCCGTCGGGGTTGAAGGTGTAAGAGCCATCGGCTGCGATGGTAAAGCTGCCGCCGTTGCTGCCGTCGGTGGGGGTGGCGAGGTTGTCGGTGGCGCTGCCGACTGAGGTGATGGTCAGGGTGTCGTTGTTGGGGTCGGTGTCGTTGAGTAGGAGGCCGGCGTTGTTGCCGGTGGCGTCACTGGCGATATTCAGGGATGTGTTTTGGTCGGTTGCGCCGCTGTCGTCGGTGGCGGTGGGGGCGTCGTTCAACAGGCCGTTGAAACTGGTCAGCGCCAGACCTGCGCCGTCTATCTGCCCGATGGTGTATTCCAGGTTCCAGTCACCGCCCTGCCCCGCCGCTCCGGTGAGGTCGGTGGAGGCGGCAAGGTCAGCGCCGGTGATGTCAGCGATTCGTGCAACAAATTCGACACCGCTGCGCTGTTTGCCGTTGTCGCTATCACCGCCATCGGCTACGTTGCAACCGTAAAGCAGCAGGTCACCCTGTTCGGTCAGGGCTGCGCCAATCTGACTCAGCAGTTCGGCATGTTGGTCGATGTTGTCGGAGTTTAAGGTGACACTGCCGAGGCTGAATTCGCCCTGGCCGCCGTGAGAAAGAATGTGAATGGAGGTGATGTCGTCGCGCCCGTCTACATAGTCGGCCAGTTTTTGCAGACCGTTTTCGTCGGCGTCAATCAGCAGAATTTCGGTGCCGGGTTCGAGGCCGACTAACAGATCCTCATAGCCTTGGACGCCGGTGTCGACGACAACCAGTGCGGAGGGTGCAAGGTCGGTCGGGAGGGCGGCGGGTGCGCCCAGGTCTTCCAGTCGGAAACTCTCAATGGCGGCGCCCGGAAACGCGCCGTCGGTGGCGGGGATTTCTGAGCTGTCAATGGCGGCACCCGGAAACGCGCCGGGGAGGTTGTTGCGAATTTCGGAGCGGGGGTCTGAAACTTTTTGTTCGAGGGCTTTTTGTTCGAGGGCTTTTTGTTCGCGAAGAAGGGCTATCTGATTTTGCAGGTCGTTCTGATGGTCCGGGTCGGCTGTTGAATCGGCAAAGGTTACCGCCGCCGCCGCATCCAGAAGGATGCGAGGTTCCAGCGGTTGATAGCGTATCTTCCTGACAGTTTTTGTCGCCAATTAAAACCCTTAGCCAGCTTGTTAGATCAGCCTGACTCCTACATCACGACTGACCGTACAATGCTTTCAACAATAGCGAGAATTTCAGTTTTTCCTGTTGGTAGCCAGGTTCCCCGGCACGCAAAACCTGTTCCTTCAGGCTTTCCTTTCCGAAGTCGGTTTCTGCGTTCTTCCCGTCAGCAGAACCTTCACTTCCACCCTCACTTTCGCCCTTACTTTCGCCCTTACTATCGCTTGCAATTCCTCTCATCAGGTCCCGAAATTCCGACGACGATTCCGGGAACAGAGGGAGTAATTTCAGGCTCCTTAATAGCAAGGTATCTTGCTCAGTTTCGGCATAAAGTTCAAGGCTCCTGCCGGGGTGAATATCGGTCGGAATGGGGTCTGGATTCAGCTTCTGTTCAGGAGGGCGGAGGTTGGGTCGGGGTCATTTCCGGATTGGAAAATGCCGGGGTAAGTCTGACCTGCACCCTCAGCCAGATGCGCACGCAGCGCTTCCAGTCGCTTACCGCGATCCTCGCGCACAACCTCGCTCGCGGTCGAGGCTAAAGGCACCGTCGATTTCCCGCTTGTAGAGAACAGGGTCACGTACCCGTTCGACGACCTCCAGGGCAATGTCCAATTCCTTGATGGCGTTACCGAGCGACGTGGCCATCGCTACCGAAGATTCAATTCGGTGCCGGATTGGTAATGAGGTTGTGATACCAGCAAGGGTGTGGTCAGAATCCAATGACGTTTAAGAACCACGCCGCAGAACGAATACAAGACTCCCGAGATATTACGTTTGACGTAATACTCGCTGCGTAATAAAATCACGCAAGTGATCAAATCTTTCCGATGTGCTGATACCGAACGCCTCTTCTCAGAGGGAAGGTGTGCAAATCGATTTCGTTCGTTCAGAGAGCAAGCCGAAAGGAAGCTGATCATGCTACACAGCGCGGAAACGACAGAGTTTCTTCGATCTCCCCCGGGTAACAGATTAGAAAAACTGGCCGGTAGTCGCAGGAATACCTGGAGCATCCGGATCAATCAACAATGGCGGCTGTGCTTCCGGTTCGAGCGCGGTCATGCATACGACGTGGAGATTGTGGATTACCACTAGAGGTGAATATGGTGAAGAACGAAATGCGACCGATACATCCCGGTGAGATTCTGAGAGAAGAATACCTTCTGCCACTGGAAATGAGCGTGAATTCTTTGGCACACCAGCTAAGAGTGCCTGCAACCAGGCTACATGAGATCGTCAAGGAGCGCCGCGCAATTACGGCCGATACCGCGATTCGCCTGGCACACTACTTTGGAGGTGATGCACAGTCCTGGCTAAACCTTCAAGCAGCTCATGATCTCCGCCAGGCTGAGATCATGAGTGCGACTGAGATTCGAGAAGAGATCAAGCCCTACAATTCAAAGTAGTCTTAGGGAACCTCTGAATAATGTCTTTTCCCGCGATAGCTGCGTTGGACCCGTCCTCGAAACATCGGAAAATTGAACCTTTTTTACGATTTTCTGCGGGCGTGTCCGCCTTGCTCTCACGAAAAAATCCTATTATTCAGAGCTCCCTTAGAGAGCCAGCCTCCTGGCGGGGTGAATATCGGTCGGAATGGGGTCTGGATTCAGCTTCTGTTCAGGGGGCGGGGGTTGGGTCCTTCCCCGGATCACGCCCGCCCTCAATGCCGAGGGCCTGCTCCTGGAGTTTCCTGTACTGGTGTTCTGCGGCCCGGATGTTGAACATGCGGGCTTTCAACACATCGCGTTCGCTATCGCTCAGACGGCCCTTGTCCAGATTGCCCAGCCGGGCCAGGTGAGATCGGAAGAACTGCCTTGCCTCATCACGGGGCAGACCACCAACCCGGTTCTTGTCGAGGCTAAAGGCACCGTCGATTTCCCGCTTGTAGAGAACAGGGTCACGAACCCGTTCGACGACCTCCAGGGCAATGTCCAATTCCTTGATGGCGTTACCGAGCGACGTGGCCATCGCTACCGAACCTGCAAGATGCTCCCGCTCCTGCACGAGCAACATTCGTTCAAGTTCCAGAAGCTGCTCAACCTCGCCTTCACGAGACATCGAAAGCAAGATAGCTTGCTGGTCAGCCCTGACACTTTCGATACTTTGCTCGTCTCGCTCCTGCTGTGCCCTGGTTGTCACGACCTCGGAGTAGACCAGGTCTGCCATGTCATCGCGAATTGTAGCCCAGTCAGCCATTCGGCTTAGTCTTCACGGTCCAGCCAGCCAGGACCATAGACCTTATCCGCCTTCTCAGTGTTGTAGCCGTGCTTGCGAACATGGTCCGCGCCGAAGGTTTTTTTCATCGCCATCAGGCTGGATGCTTCGTACTTTATCTTCTTCCTGTATTCGGCTTTCTTCTCCTCGTCGCCAGTCCGTAGCGCCTCCAAAAATTCATCAACCAGCGCAAATACCTCGTCAATCTCTTCTTGCGTTCTCATGGTGTGGTTCCCGATTGCCTGATGGTGTGCATCTTAAGGGAAACTCTGAATAATGTCTTTTCCCGCGATAGCTGCGTTGGACCCGTCCTCGAAAAATCGGAAAATTAAAGCGTTTTTACGATTTTCTGCGGGCGTGTCCGCCTTGCTCTCACAAAAAAATCCTATTATTCAGAGCTTCCTGAGCACAAGGCGTCTGATACGGATGGCGTAGTGCCTCAGAGTTTCCTTAGTCAAGGGACCCCGCCGAATTTATTTTGTAGAGATGGCGGAGGTTGTATCGGGGGCGGGGGTTGTATCGGGGTCATTTCCGGATTGGAAAATGCCGGGGTAAGTCTGACGGCAGACGTCATGTGCGAGATTTGGCCCGCTCTATGACAGCATTGATATCAAAGTCTTCAACAAAATCCTTTCTTGCAGCCTGACCTGCACCCTCAGCCAAATGCGCACGCAGCGCTTCCAGTCGCTTACCGCGATCCTCGCGCACAACCTCGCTCGCGGTCGAGTATCGCCCGCTCTTTATCTCCTGCTTGATGAATTTTTCCCAATGCCCGCCCAGGGTAAGTGATGTAGTCGCCATGATCGCCACCTATCGATATTCATATTGAATATTAGCTCACGGAATAACCATAGCAACCGAAGATTCAATTCGGTGCCGGATTGGTACAGAGTGACACGATTACCTTGCATTATTGAACTATGATTGCAATAATGCAAGGATGATACACAGAGAGGCGTATGAACCAGTTCGACATCGTCTGGCGCAATTTGACAGTGTTGCAATCATTGGGCCGCGCCAGGTCGGCAAATCCACCCTGGCTCGCCAAATAGCTCAAGAGCACGGTGACAACGCACGCTACCTGGATCTGGAGCAACCATCTGACCGGCAAATGCTGGAAGATCCTGAAGACTATTTTAATCAGTACGCAGAGCACCTCATTATTCTCGATGAAATACAGCGGGCTCCCGAAATATTTCAGGTTCTGCGTGGTCAGATTGACCAGAGACGTCGAATGGAGGGTCGGGGAGGAAAATTTCTTATTCTCGGCTCGGCCTCAATGGACTTATTACGACAATCTTCCGAGAGCCTGGCTGGCCGAATCAGTTACGTAGAGCTGGTACCGCTTCATTTGAGAGAGATAATCCGTAATAAGCAGGCGAATGACCTGAGCGACAATCAATTCATCGACGATCTTTGGTTGAAAGGTGGCTTTCCGGAGAGTTATACAAGACAGGATCAAGAGGCCTCTTTGCAATGGCGTTTGGATTTTATACAGACTTATTTAGAACGTGATATCCCACAATTCGGCTTACAGGTTGCAACGGATCAACTAGCGCGTTTCTGGCGCATGCTCGCGAACGATCAAGGTGAATTGTTTAATGCCCAGAGGTTTGCTCGATCGCTTGGAGTCAGTGGCCATACAATCGCACGATATCTGGACTTGCTGGAAAAGCTACTTTTAGTAAGATCGTTGCAACCCTGGTCGGTCAACACTGGAAAGAGACTGATCAAGTCTCCGAGGCCCTTTGTTCGAGATACCGGGATACTTCACGCACTACTGAACCTGCGCGATATGGATTCTCTGAGAACCCACTCAGTGTCGGGGAAGAGCTGGGAAGGATTCGTTATTGAGAGTTTAATTGCTGCTGCGAATAACAAAGCGCGCCCCTATTTTTATCGCACCAGTGCGGGCGCTGAGGCTGATCTTGTGCTGGAGTTCTCACCTGGCAAATGTTGGGCTATAGAAGTAAAACTCAGCAGCGCCCCAACAGTTGATCGGGGTTTTCACAATGCGGCTGACGATGTCGAAGCCGAACGTCGCATACTTGTGCACAGAGGGAGAGAGAAATTTGGCATGCGAGGTGAAATTGAAGCCATGCCATTACTCCAGGCCATGACAGAAGTGTCTGATGCGATCAGCTAAGGAAACTCTGAATAATGTCTTTTCCCGCGATAGCTGCGTTGGACCCGTCCTCGAAACATCGGAAAATTAAAGCGTTTTTACGATTTTCTGCGGGCGCGTCCGCCTTGCTCTCACGAAACTTTCTCTCACAAAAAAAGCCTGTTATTCAGAGCTTCCTGAGCACAAGGGGTCTGATACGGATGGCGTAGTGCCGCAGGGATACGTGGCTAATTCGGAGATTAGCGCTTGGAGAATTGCGGCTTCTTACGTGCCTTGCGCAGGCCAACTTTTTTACGCTCCACAGAGCGAGCATCACGGGTAACGAACCCGGCACTGCGCAGGGTGGGTCGCAGGGTTTCATCGTATTCAAGCAATGCCCGCGTGATGCCGTGGCGAATCGCACCAGCCTGACCAAAACCGCCGCCGCCGGAAACGGTCACATGAAAATCAAACCTGTCACCCATTTCAACCAGGTCCAGGGGTTGACGAACAATCATGCGGGCAGTCTCACGGCCAAAGTACTCGTCCAGATTGCGCCGGTTCACATTGATGTTGCCACTGCCCGGGCTCATGAAGACCCTGGCTTTGGCTGATTTTCTTCGTCCGGTTCCGTAGTACTGGGTGGTCATGTTCGGTTAAATCTCCAGTGGGGTGGGTTGTTGCGCGGAATGCGGATGATTGTTGCCCGCGTAGACCTTCAGCTTGGACAACATTGCCCGGCTGAGCTTGTTCTTTGGCATCATGCCTTTTACAGCTTTTTCAAGCACACGCTCGGGCGCTTTTTCGATCAGCTTATCGAAGGTGATGGACTTGATGCCACCGGGGTAACCCGAATGACGGTGGTAAATTTTGTCGGTTGTCTTGTTGCCGGTAACGATGATCTTTTCCGCATTAACAACAATGATATAGTCGCCCGCATCCACATGGGGCGTGAACTCCGGCTTGTGCTTGCCGCGCAGACGGTTGGCAATCTCTGTGCTCAGACGGCCAAGCGTCTTGCCGGTGGCATCCACGACATACCAGCCGTGCTTCACATCTTCTTTCCTGGCACTAAACGTCTTCATCTTCAGATACTTATGTTTATTCAATTCGCTCTACCACCGGGCAGATATTCAGCACTCGTCAACCGGTACCAAAGTCCTCAACCGCCGGGGAAATAGAGCAGGAATTCAGGGAGCGCGAATGTTACCCAAGGGACCCCTGGGTTGCAAGGGCAGTGTGAAAACACTGTTCTACGCTGGCAAAGTCAAAACATTAGCGTGATCTGTGGTGCTGACCTTGATGATGTCTTTGGTTGCCATACGGTAAGGATCAAGTCTCCGATCTTGTTCCTCCCATTCTCCATAGACTTCCATGTATTCAGATACTCCAGGGCGAGACAGCGCTTCCTTGAGCAGGGTTTCAAGCTGTTCCTGTCGTTCGGAAATGTGGTTTTTTTCAGTCATTTTCTACCTCTTGGATGGTGGGTGAAGTCGTGGTGATAAAGACTTTTAGTACCTTCAAATCAGACCGCCGAATGCTACGATCAGACTCAGGCCCTGGCGAAGGCTTTCAGTAGTCAGCCCACAGAATTATTTATACCCTCTGCTTGGAAAAGACAGCGCCAATCTCCCTTTCCAGACATTAGACAGCATGATGCGGCCCCACCTGGTTCCAGCCAGTGATGCGGTCACCATCCCAGTGAAGCTGGTAGTGTGCCCCCTGCTTTGCTGGCGAAAGCACGGGAGGGCGAAATGCTCCTACGCACTCACCACCCGTATGCCTGGCACTAAGATAGAGCAGTCCATTAGAACCAGCTAACCTGCGCTTGCTCGCATATACCTGACAAACCGGATAAGTGGCGACTCGCGAGGAGCGGAAACGCGCATAACCACGACCCCGAATATCATCAAGAGGCGCCAGCACCGAGGTGATATAGCTACGCATGATGATTACTTCAGCCGGTGAGCGGTTATCACGCAATACGCGCTCCCGATTGTGAATCGATTCGGCGATGGCACAATCAATGTTATCACCCGCGTAATACACGCCGTAACTACCATCCGTGAATCTGCCGGGATGACCAATGTGGGTAAAAGCTGCCATGATCGGCGTTGTCCCGGAGCCAAAAACACGATCAGCCTCAGGTACCAGACCTGGAAAGCCTTCTTCTTCCCTTAAACGGTCATTAGTCATCGCTTCCAACTGGTAGGCGGCATCGTAATCTTCAGAATCCAGCACGCTCTCGAAAAGGAGTACCGGTGGATACTGACCGGGTACAAGCCGGTACCATCGACCATCGGGTTGTTGTTGAGGCGGCGCTCTCATCAGCTACGGATAGCATCGAGGTAGCGGCGCACATCTGCCAAATCAGTGACGTTGCCCGCTAACATACGATCCAGAGGCGCGCGACCTCCAAACCCAGGCGCATTGTTCTTCCGATGAACCCAGCTATCCTGGATCTCGGGCTTACTGTGCAGAATTTGTAGAGCCTTATAGATTCCCATCACATAAGACAGACGTTCCAGCACATCTCGTGAGACCGCACTGGGGCATCGCCCCTTCGGGGATTCAGCCCATTCGCGCCAGCGGCTCATCGTAGGGCGGCTGGGGTTCCCTAGCAATATTTGCTGCTGGGCGGCCTTAAGGTGCCATTTCTCTGCAATATTAAAAAAGCCCTTCAACCCAACCCGAGTCAGTTCGCGATCGTCAACAACATCATGTGCAGGTACTGGCTGAACCATCAATTTGTACCATATATTACATATAAGAAATTTATGTAACTTACATTACCACGGTGCTTACTTTAAATATATCTCGACGTCTGACCTTCCGGCCGCCCGGCGCAGATTTTTGTCTAAAGTCGCCAATGGCAAGCTTTCTCGAAGTGCCAGTTCTAAATAAGCCGCATCATAGCTGCTTAATCGATAGGCTCTCCCCAGCGGGATGGTATGACCAAAAACCTGATTCGCCGTTAATGTATCTACCGATATGGGTAGATTTTCAAGCTGAACGGTAAAACGTGCGACCTCGGACGCCTCAATGTCTTTGCGATTTGCAGCGCTTAGTAGCACGTTTGCAGCTTCAAGGTGCCATAGGTTGGGCACAATTGCTTCTGCATCGGCCAGGGACCTCAATACCGATTCCGCATAGCGCTGATCCGATGCTTTGTTGCTTGCCAATAACCATCTCATGGCTACTGAGTTGTCTAAAACGAAGGCTGTCATTTTCGGCCCTGATTTTTGAGTTCGGACAACTCCTGGCTGGATACAAGGTGTTTCCTGGCTTTCAGAATATTGGCGATAGCCCCCTCTACCAGTTGACCATCACCTGAGCGACTCGGAATTAGATCTGCCACCGGCCTGCCACGATTTGTTATCGTGAATCGCTCTCCGGCTTCAACCCGGCGAAGTATTTCTGAAAGCTTTGTTTTGGCATCGTAAGCACCAATTTCTTTGTTCATGATATCCAGGCTGCTGTGCTTAAAAGACCAGACTACTGGTCTGGTTTAAAGAATTCAAGAATCCCGGGCGAGATACAGTCTTTTCCAAGTGGCCTCAGGGCAGGTGCTCCCGCGCGAGGTATTCTCTTGACTGCATTTCCTGCAGCCGACTTTCCGTCCGCTGAAATTCAAAGGTCAGTCGCTGTCCCCGGTAGAGCGCCGGGATGGGCGCCTCGGCGGAAACAATTAATTTCACGTTACGATCATAGAACTCATCGACCAGGCTGATAAATCGCCGGGCCTGATCTTCCTTTTTTTCGTCAAACACCGGGACATTGCCCACCAGCACCGTCTGAAACAGTCGCGCAAGTTCTATGTAGTCATTCTGGCTTCTCGGCCCGTCGCAAAGCGCCGGGAATTCAAACCAGGCGACGCCATCGCCGCATCGCCGTGTTTCAATGTCACGGCCCTCAATAGACAGCATCACTTCCGCCCTGCCCTCGTCAGGTGAAATGCTGAAGAAGGCCGATTCCAGTCCAACTTCCGCCTGCTCATCCAGGGGAGAGTGGTAGATTTCGGCAGACTCCAGGGCGCGGAGCCGGTAGTCGATGCCACCGTCCATGTTGTGGACCCGGGTGTGGGTGTTCAGCAGATCAATGGCCGGCAGGAACTTCCGACGCTGCAAGCCGTTCTCGTAGAGATGATCCGGTTCAACATTGGATGTGGCGACCAGCGTGATACCAAGTTTGAACATCTCATCCAGCAGGCCGGCCAGCAGCATGGCATCGGTAATATCGCTGACGAAGAATTCATCGAAACAAAGCACCCTGGCCTGGTTCGCAAACCCGGCAGCCACCAGTTTCAACGGGTTCGGCTCACCCTGAAACTTCACAAGCTGACGGTGAACTTCACGCATGAAGCGATGGAAGTGCAATCGTTTCTTCTCTTTGAAGGGCAATGACTCGTAGAAGAGGTCCATGAGAAAGGTCTTGCCGCGACCAACACCGCCCCAGAAGTAGATACCCCTGACCGGCTCTCCCGGTTGGTTCCGGCGAAGCAGGCGCAACAGCAGTCCACGGTTCCCGGGTTTCGGGCTGCTCAGTTCGTCATGGAGTTCCTGCAACAGTCCGAGCGCCCGGTGCTGCGCTTCATCAAACTGAAACTCACCATCAAGCACACCAGCTTCGTACCCTTCCAGAGGCCCGGACATGACTGGGAATATCTCTCAGCCCTTTACCCGATAGCGCGCAGACCCTGCGTGCGCATCAAGTCCCTCTGCCACCGCTATGATTGCGGCGGTGCGGTTCAATTGGACAGCGCCTTCCCTGGAACACTGAATCACGGATGTCCTGGTCTGGAAGTCATAGACGCCAAGGGGAGAGGCAAAGCGGGCGGTGCCACTGGTGGGCAGTACATGGCTGGGGCCGGCGGTGTAGTCGCCGACCACTTCCGTGGTATCAACACCCAGGAAGATGGCTCCGGCGTGGCGCACCTTATCAAGGTGGTCAGGCGCATCGATGAGAGCAAGTTGCAGATGTTCCGGCGCGATTCTGTTAACGACGGAGAATGCTTCATCCAGGCTGGCGACGTGAATCACGGCCCCCCTGTCCCTGATAGCCGTGGCGATGATGTCCCCCCGGGTCTGCTGCGCGAGCATCTCCGGCAGGCGCTGCTGAATCTTCTTTAGCAGGGGCGCATCGTGTGAGATGACAATCGCCTGCGCCATTTCATCATGTTCGGCCTGAGCGAACATATCCTGTATCACCCAGTCCGGGTCAGCAGATCTGTCAGCAACAATAACGACCTCGGATGGACCGGCAATCATGTCGATGCCGACATCACCGAACACCAGTTCCTTGGCGGTCGCTACGTAGATATTGCCCGGCCCAACGATTTTATCGACGCGGGGCACCGATTCTGTGCCATAAGCCATCGCCGCAATCGCCTGCGCGCCACCAATGGCAAAGACGCGGTCAACACCACTCAGGTGCGCCGCCGCCAGCAGGGTCGGATTCAATTCACCGCCGGGCGTCGGCACGCACAGCAAGACTTCTTCCACACCGGCAACCCGCGCCGGCACCGCCGTCATGATAATGGTCGACGGGTAGGCTGCCTTACCGCCCGGCGCATAGATGCCAACACGCGCTATGGGATGAATTCGCTGACCCAACCGGTTGCCAAGGTCATCTTCATACTGCCAGTGGTCGCCCCCGCCCATCGCTGAGAGTTGCGCTTCGTGGTATGCGCGAACCCGACTTGCAGATTCTTCCAGCGCATCGCGGACCAGGGGTTCGAGGCCATCACAGGCAGCCTTGAGGTCTTCCGGTTTCAGGGCCAGGTCAGACATGGACCCGGCTTTCTGCCGGTCATACCGATGGGTCAGTTCCAGGACCGCCGCATCACCTCGGCGCCGCACGTCGAGGAGTATTTCCGAGACTGATTGACGTACCTCTGCCCGATCATCCTCAGCGAAGGTCAGCAGTTCGTTCAGTTGCTGTGAAAAGTTCGCAGACGCCGAATCAAGGGTTGTAATCACAACGCAGCCTCCAGGGCATCAATGATCGCCCTGATGGCTGCAAATCTGGTCTTGTAGGCCGATTCATTAACGATCAGCCGGGTGCTGATTCCGGTGATCAGTTCCATGGGCACCAGGCCGTTGGCCTTCAGTGTATTACCTGTCTCAACAATATCGACAATGCGGTGTGCCAGCCCGGTCACGGGCGCCAGTTCCATGGCGCCATAGAGTTTGATGATGTCCACCTGCACGCCCCTGGCCGCGTAAAATCGCCTGGCGGTATTGGTGAATTTGGTGGCTATCTTCAATCGGGCCGGCAACGGCGGCTCGTCATTCAGGCCGGCCACCATCATGCGACACCTGCCCAGACCCAGGTCAAGGGGTTCATAAAAACCGGCACCGCCATGCTCCAGCAATACGTCCCTGCCCGACATTCCCATGTCAGCAATACCGTGCTCAACGTAGGTCGCAACATCCATACCGCGCAGGATCATGATGTCCACATCAGAGCGGTTGGTCCGGAACACCAGCCTGCGGGATTTTTTCGGGTCTTTGTCCGGGATGATACCGACACGGGACAGCAGCTTCAGTTCCGCACTGAGCACCCGGCCCTTGGTCAGCGCAATGACCACCTTGTCAGACATATTCCACTCCGGGGGATTTCACTCTGAAGCCAGACGGCGGATGTTCGCGCCAAGGTTTTGCAGTTTCTCTTCAACCTGCTCGTATCCACGATCAATGTGGTAGATGCGATCAACAATCGTGTCGCCGTCCGCAACCAGACCTGCAATCACCAGTGACACGGAGGCACGCAGGTCATTCGCCATCACCGGGGCTCCTGTCAGCCGGGGAACACCTTCGATAATTGCAGTGGTGTTGTTACCTTCAAGGCGAATACGCGCGCCCATTCGATTCATTTCATGCACATGCATGAACCGGTTCTCGAAGATGGTTTCCTTAATGGTGCCTGTGCCTTCGGCCACTGTGTTCATCGCCATGATCTGCGCCTGCAGGTCGGTGGGATATGCCGGATAGGGGGCAGTCACCAGGCTGACCGCCTGCGGACGGCGACCCTGCATATCAAGCTCAATCGTGGTGTCATCGTGCGTGACGGTGGCACCGGCTTCCTTCAGCTTGCCGATGACCACGTCCAGGTGCTCCGGATTGGCATCACGGATTTTCACACGACCGCTCGTAGCCGCTGCGGCAATCAGGTAGGTTCCCGTTTCAACGCGATCAGATATTACCCGGTGCGTGCATCCTTTCATGGAAGGCACACCGATGATACGTATGGTGTCAGTCCCCGCACCTTCCACATGCGCGCCCATCTTGTTGAGGAAATCGGCGAGGTCGGTAATTTCCGGCTCGCGCGCGCAGTTCTCCATGATGGTTTCGCCTTCCGCAAGGCAGGCCGCCATCATGATATGTTCGGTGCCGCCCACCGTACTGAAGTCAAAGTAGATATGCCCGCCCTTCAGTCCGCCGTTGGTCGTGGCCTTAACGTAACCATCAATCATTTCAATCCGGGCGCCCAGGGCTTCGAGCCCCCGCAGATGCTGATCCACCGGTCGCGGACCAATGGCACACCCGCCGGGCAAAGAAACCTCCGCCTGACCATAGTGCGCCAGCAGCGGACCCAGCACGTTGAACGATGCACGCATCGTTTTCACCAGATCATAGGGCGCCTTGAAACTCTTGATGGTGTTGGCGTGAATCTCAATGTTCATTTTCTCGTCGATAACCACTCCCACACCCAGAGAGCCCAGGAGTTCGATCATGGTGGTGATATCGCGAAGATGCGGCACATTGCAGATGGTCACCGGCTCATCGGCCAGCAGCGCCGCAGCAAACATTTTCAGGGCGGAGTTTTTGGCGCCGGAAGCGCGCAATTCACCATCAAGCACGATGCCGCCGTGAATCATGAGACGATCCATAATCTAATCGGCCTCTTCCGGAGTCCGGGTTATCATTGAGACCGCGTGGATCTCACCGGATTTGATTCTCTCATCCAGAATCGCGTAGATCTTCTGCTGGCGGTTGACGCGGTTCAACCCGGAAAATGCATCAGAGACGATTTTCAAACCCAGCTTGTTACCCTCTGCCTGTAGTTCCAGCTCACACTGCGGGAAAGCCTTTCGCAACATGGCTTCAATAGCCGATACATCCATGAGATTTGACTCGAACGGGTTAGATAAAAGCGGGCTATCTTATCATGCGGGCATTCAAGACGGCAGGTCCGGTCTTTTCCAATACTCAGTTTCTGACCTTTGGTAATACCGGGTCAGAAGGTGTCCCTGCTCGCTTACCTCGTTACGGCATCCCTGCCTTTACTCGGAACAGGCACCGCTTCGTCTCTCTGGCTCCTGCCTTCGAGACTCGCGAACTACGCTGCGCGGCACACCTTCTGACCTGATCGCCATCGCCGGGTTGCTTCTCCGCTACCTTGTGAAATTCGACTGCTTAGACAAAATCCCTCTCCCTGTCAGATTTCATCATGTAGGGTGAGCGTTTATATACACTATAGTCCATCTTCCGCCAGAACAAGGCGTTGTAACCGGTGTCAACAGGGTCAAGATTTAGACTTTTACCCAAGGCTTCAACCTCTTGAACGAGACCTGCTATCTCGTCTTCTACCATCGTCGTTGCTTCTATTTCAACGAATTGTCCGAGTTGATCCACCTGGTCGACACACAGTTTCAGCCTTCCTGATCGAAACTCGGTTCTGGTCTTGTTGATTTCCAGCGTCTGATCCAGTTCGTTGGCTTCCCTGAATGCCTCAATGTCTGGCGAGGGTGACTCATTCATACCCAGCATGTTAAGTGCGCTGTTCATGCTTACCAACTCGTCCTCAATTAACGGATACTGATAGGTGTATTCGGAACACACTTTGTGCTTTCCAAGTTTTGTTTTTGAGCGGATATCTTCAAGATTAAACTTAAAGTCGAGTCTGGAATTGTTTCGAACCCTGATAAAGATACCTGTTACGAACAATCTCGCGTCGCTGGTATCGAAGTATGTGTCCTTTATTCTTGAGTGCTTGATGAACTCACCTGATTTTTTCAGGTGGCCATCGAGCTTACCAGCATCCAAAACACGAAACTTGGACTCTACTTCAAACATATACAGTTCCTTTTACCTACGGGGCTGAAGAGATAGAGACTGAGGTCTCCGGCCAGGCGCGGGACACCCTGCTCAAGACGCATCACTGGTTTCAACTTCCCAGTTCTCGATGACCAGATCAATGTCCATTTTATACTTCTGCATATAGGCGTTGAACTGAGATCGAAACTGCAAGCCGATGTTGATGCCGTCGATGATGATATTACGCAGCAACCAGCGACCGTCTTCCTCAAGGCCCATCTGGTAATAAACGGGATAGACCGTACCTGAACCCGAGTAAACCTTTATGAGTATCGTCGCCCTGTGTGGGGACTTCCCTGGCGTGGTCGGTTCGACAACCTCGACTTTCTGGTTATCGAACTCAAGCAGTGCGGTCGCGTAGGTCTTAACCAGGCCGTCCCGGAAACGTTCCACGAAGGCCCGTTGCTGGGCTTCTGTGGCAGACAGGTAGTGTTTCGCCATCACCCGCTTCGCAAAGCCCTCAAAGTCGATATAGGGGTCAAGCGCCTGCCGTACAGCCGTATGGTATTTCTCCGGGTCTTTTTCATGGAGAGGCTGAACCTCTACCAGTTGCTGCAGAAGAACATCGGTCGACTCACTGACACTTTCGTAAGCGCTTTGGGCGTACGCATTTTCGACCTGGACCGTGCCCGTGAACACTAACAACAACAAAGCGGTGAATACTCGCATGAAATCTCCTTTAGAACCGGCCAACAGGAACTGGCCGATCAACCCGTCAGAATTAATCGTAGACCAGGAAGCCTCTGAATAATATCTTTTCCCGCCATGGATGGATCCTCCGTGAGACTCTGATAGCATAGCCGTCATGATCAACCGAGTTGTGATGCTCGTTACACTGTTGCTTGCCCTGGCGCTATCGATCAACCGGGTATTGGAAGAACCCAGGGAGCAGGAGGAACAGGAACCGGGTAATGAGCCTGATCTCTACATGCTCAATGCCACCATCGAACAGTTTGATGGTAAGGGTTCATTGCAGCATCGAATCGACGCGAATCGTCTCACTCATTTCCCCCTGACTGATCTGACGACGATGATGTCGCCGACCATCGCCCTGGCTCAAACCCGGGATCGTGAACCCTGGAATATCACCGCGCAAGAAGGTCGCATCATCCCGCGTTCGGAGTATCGTGAGGAAATTGTTGAACTCTGGAACAATGTGCTTGCGGCACGAAACGGGCGGCAGGGTCGCTTTATCAACATTCAGACGGAAAGTCTGACGATCTATCCGGAACGGGATTACCTTGAAACAGACGCCAGGGTATCTATCGAGAGCGAAACCGGTCGAACGACAGCCGCAGGCATGAACGCCTTTCTTGATGCGGGACGCTTCATGTTCTTTTCCACTGGCAGTGAGCGCGTCACTACGACATTTCTTCCAAACTAGCCGTAGCCTTTTAGGCTAGAATCGGCCTTATGCTGAAAATTTGCATCCCATTGATACTGGTGCTGGCCACTGGCGCCCCGTTCGTCCGGGCACTGGAGACGGACCGGGAGCAACCAATCACTATCCGGGCCGATGACGGCGAGGTTGACGAGAATCAGGGCACCTTTGTCTATCGGGGCAACGTCATCATTACCCAGGGCACGCTTGAGGTTACCGCCGACGAGGTGGAAATCCATACCGCAGAAAGAGCAATTACCCAGATCATCGCCAGGATGGATAAGGATTCAGAAGACCTGGCGCACTACCAGCAGCAGATGAATGAAGCCGACGACATGGTTTACGCCGACGCCCGGAAAATCACCTATCTGGTTCAGGAAGAACGGCTCCATCTTTCCGGCGAGGCTCGACTGCAACAGGTAGAGGATGTCTTCACCGGTGAATTGCTGTATTACGACATGGCCAGGGGTATCGCAAACCTGAGTTCCGGCGACCAATCCAATCGCGTCAACATGACCATTACGCCCGGGAAATCCCGGTAGTCAATGCCCGGTCTCAACGCAGAAAATCTGGCCAAAAGCTATCGCGGGCATCCTGTTGTTCGCGATGTGTCTCTATCCGTCAACAGCGGTCAGGTTGTGGGGCTGCTTGGCCCAAACGGCGCCGGCAAGACTACCTGTTTCTACATGATTATGGGCTCCATCCCCCATGATCGCGGCCGGGTAACCATCGACGGTAACGACATCACGAAGCTCGCCGTACATGAACGGGCCAATCGGGGTATCGGTTATCTGCCACAGGAGGCTTCCGTATTCCGGAAGCTTTCAGTCCGGGACAACCTGCTGGCCATTCTGGAATCGAGAAAGGATCTGGATACCCATGCCCGGCATGAAACCGCTGAACGACTGATGGAGGAATTCAGAATCAGTCACATCAGGGATAATCTGGGCATCTCGCTGTCAGGCGGTGAGCGCAGGCGGGTTGAAATTGCCCGCGCACTGGCGACTGAGCCGGACTTTATCCTGCTGGATGAACCCTTTGCCGGTGTCGATCCAATTTCCGTCAGCGACATCAAGGATATCGTGAGTCACCTGTCGGACCGGGGCATCGGTGTGCTGATCACGGATCATAATGTCCGGGAAACCCTGGATATCTGTGAGACGGCGTACATCGTCAGCGATGGCCAGATCATCGCCGAGGGAACCGCCGCAGAAATCCTGGCGAACGAGCAGGTCAAGGATGTCTATCTGGGACAAAACTTCAGGATGTAACCCGGTCTCGTGTCACTAAAACCATCCATTTCTCTGAGGCTCGGTCAGCAACTGCGCATGACGCCGCAGCTACAGCAGGCTATCCGTCTGCTACAGCTCTCCAGTATTGATCTGGAAATGGAAATCCAGGAAGCCCTGGACACTAACTTCATGCTTGAAGAAATCGACCCGGAAGGCGAAGACACTCCTGAAGAATCCTCCCCGGAGGAAAACCATAGCGACCATTCTGAACCGGAGCCTGATGGCTCAGAACCCCCTGCGGACCCGGAAATCGACGGTGACCAGGTCGCCGACACCCGCAATGAAATGGACACCGAGTCCATTGCCATTGACCTGCCGATTGATACCTCCTGGGATGATGTCTACGACGAGAACTTCCCTGTCTCGACAAGATTCGGCGACCTGTCCGATGAAAACTTCCTTGAGACACGCAACGCTGACAGCACGACGATCCAGAGTCACCTGCTGGAACAGCTAAATCTGCTGAACCTCACCGAATCCGATCAGTACATCGCCGCATCTATCATTGACAGCCTGGATGATGAAGGCGTCCTGCAACTGGACCTACAGGACATTGTTGAGTCAGCACCGGCAGAGTGGGACCTGGAGCTTGATGAAATCGAGGCCGTGCTACACCTGATTCAACATCTTGATCCCGTGGGTATCGCTGCAAGGTCGCTACAGGAGTGCCTGACGATACAACTCAGGGAGTTGCCGGACAACACACCGGGCCGGCAGATTGCGCTGCGGCTTGTTGAGAACCATATCTCACTGCTCGCCAACAGGGACTATGTTCAACTCACGCGGAAACTGCGAATCAAGGAAGGCGAATTGAAAGAGGTGATCTCTCTGATTCAAACCCTCAATCCTCGCCCGGGATCAACCATCGCCCAGGACCGGGTGGAATACGTGGAGCCGGATGTCATCGTCTCCAGGCAGAAGGGCCGCTGGACAGTGGCCCTGAACCCAAAGTCCGCACCAAAAATTCGTGTGATTCCCGAGTATGCCGCACTGATCAGGCGGGGTGACACCAGCGATGATGCCACCAGCATGAAGAATCATCTTCAGGAAGCCCGGTGGTTCATCAAGAGTCTACAGCAACGCAACGACACCCTCCTGCGGGTAGCAGCGAAAATCGTCGAGTTCCAGCGAGACTTTTTCGAGCACGGGGAGCAGGCCATGAAGCCGCTGGTGCTGCACGATATTGCCGAGGCGGTGGAACTGCACGAGTCCACCATCAGCCGTGTGACCACACAGAAGTACATGCTGACCCCGACCGGTCTGTTTGAACTCAAGTACTTTTTCTCAAGTCACGTCTCCACGAGCTCCGGCGACGAGGTGTCTTCAACGGCCATACGCGCACTGATCAAGAAGCTGGTTGCGGAAGAATATCCGCGCAAGCCGTTAAGTGACAGCAAGATTGCAAAGCTGCTTGAAGAGCAGAATATCAACGTCGCCAGACGCACCATCGCCAAGTACCGGGAACTGCTTCTGATTCCCCCCTCCAACGAACGTAAGCAGTTGATTTAGGGAAGAAAACCCGGAAGAACCGCCGACCCTGATCCAGATCAAACATTTGCCGACAGGAGTGTTATAGTCTTGCCCAATACATCGCCGGAGATGCTTTATGCAATTGAATGTTAGTGGCCACCATGTAGAAGTAACCGATTCCCTCAGGAATTATGTTTCAACAAAACTGGAGAGGCTGGAACGTCATTTTGATCGGATCACTAACATGAACGTTATCCTCTCGGTGGAAAAACAACGACAGAAAGCGGAATCCACCATCCATGTGTCGGGCGGGGAAATATACGCCGATGCGGAGCATGACGACCTGTACGCCGCGATAGATATGCTTGCCGATAAGCTGGACCGTCAACTCATCAAGAAAAAAGAAAAACAAAAAGACCACAAGCACCGCGCTGCTACGAGGTAGGCCCGGCGATTGCTATAATGTGGTCATCAATCAATTTGGCCGCAGCGCATGAACATGGAGTCTATTCTCGCACCGGACAGGGTTTTTTCCGGCGTCCGGGCGAGCAGTAAAAAACGTGCTATCGAACTCGCAGCTCGAAAGATCGTCAACGCTCTGCCGCAACTGGACGCGGGTGATGTTTACCGAAGCCTGATCGAGCGGGAGAAACTCGGTTCAACCGGGCTGGGTGACGGCGTCGCTATTCCGCACTGTCGTCTCGCTTCCTGCGACAGTATCACCGGCAGCCTTTTCGTCTTTGATGAAGGTGTTGATTTCTCCTCCGATGATCAGCCGGTTCAGATCATGTTCGTCCTCCTGGTACCCGAGTCGGTAACTTCCGAGCACCTGTCCACTCTGGCCATGCTGGCTGAACGACTGCAGAAAGATAACTACCGAAACGATCTGATCAACGCTGCTGACAACGAAACCCTGTACCAGCGGGCTATCCGGCACACGGATCACGCCAGGGCTCAATCATCCGGTGGGCAATGATTTCCCTCATCGTCATTAGCGGTCGATCCGGCTCCGGAAAGAGCACGGCACTTGATGTCCTGGAGGACATGGATTACTACTGCATTGATAATCTGCCGGTAACCCTGCTGTCACCGCTGGTAGCGAGACTGTCCCCTGATCATGACATCAACAAGGTCGCGGTCAGCATTGATGCACGCAACATCGCCGAAGACCTGCTGCTCTTTCCCGGCGTTCTCGAAAATTTTGATTCAACCCAGGTTGACGCCACGATCATCTTCCTGGACTCCGCCAGCCCGGCCCTGGTCAAGCGATTCAGTGAGACACGCCGCAAGCACCCGTTGAGTTCGAGAGAGCGGGACCTGCGTGAAGCACTGGAACTGGAGAGTGAACTGCTGGCCCCTATTTCGGACATGGCGGCGCTGACGATTGATACCACCAGCCTCACCATTCACGAATTACGTGATGAAATCAGAACCCGGGTTGCCCGGGGGATTCATGAGATTACTCTGCTCTTTCAGTCATTTGCCTACAAGCGTGGCATACCCATTGATACCGACCTTGTTTTTGATGTTCGCTGTCTACCCAACCCACACTGGGAACCGGGACTGCGGGAACTGACAGGGCTTGATGAACCAATCCGGGAGTTTCTGGACCGGCAGGAAGAATTTGTCGCCATGTTCAATGATCTCTCGAAATTCCTGGAGGACTGGCTGCCAAAGTTCGAGGCTAATGATCGAAGCTATCTGACCGTCGCTATCGGCTGTACCGGAGGGCAGCACCGATCCGTATTCATGTGCAGGAAGCTTTTTGAAAAGTTTGAGTCCCGGCTTGCCAATGTACAGGTGCGTCACAGGGAGCTGGACACAAGACTAAAAAGCGAGCGACACATTTGATCAGCAGAAGACTGCAAATTCAGAACAAATTGGGGCTACATGCCCGGGCTGCCTCTGTCTTCGTAAAAACCGCCGGCGCTTTTGGTTCCCGGATTTCAGTCATCAGCCCGCAGAAAGAAGCCAATGGTAAAAGCATCATGTCTATGATGATGCTGGAAGCCGCCTTCGGTTCCGAGATCAAGGTCGTCATTGAGGGCGCCGACGAGACTGAAGCCATGAACGCCATCGAACAACTCGTCGCTGACCGTTTTGGAGAAGACGAGTGAGTGAACTCGAAAAAGCGCCCGAACTCTCCGCCATCACCCGGATCAAGGAAAAACTGGACGTCGGTGCCTGGCAGGACATCGACAGCCTGATCAGGGATCTGCGTTCCGAAGATCTCGCTGACATTCTCGAATCATCACCACCCACGCAGCGGGCGGAACTCTGGAATACCTTCGGAGAGGACCACCAGAGCGAGATCATTCAGCACGTCGATGAAGATATTGTCCGTTCGCTGCTGGGCGATAAATCCGGTGAGGAAATTGCCACCGTCCTGGAAAAGGCCGATGGCGATACCACTGCGGATATCCTGCAACAGCTTCCGGCAGACCTGATCCGCGACACCCTGGAAGCCATGGACGCTCAAGACAGGACCCGCGTGGAAAAACTCCTGTCTTATCCTGAAGATACGGCGGGCGGTTTGATGGACACCGACACGATCTCGGTCCGTGCCGATATCACGCTTGATGTCGTGCTCCGCTATCTCAGGCGTCACTCGGCTCTGCCCCCCATGACGGACAGCATCTACGTGGTCAATACGAGTAATGACTTTGTCGGGGTGCTGCCGCTATCCACTCTGCTGGTTTCAGATACATCCCTGATGGTACGCGAGATGATGGTGACCGAAACAACCGCCCTGCGCGCAGAAATGTCGGACCATGATGTGGCGGCCATGTTTGAACGCTACGACCTGGTATCCGCGCCTGTGGTTGACGAACACAACAAACTGCTGGGAAGAATCACCGTTGACAATGTGGTTGATGTCATCATTGATGAGGCGGATCACTCGATCCTGGGTATGGCCGGTCTGACCGAGGACGAAGATACCTTCGCTCCGATCTGGCGAACCGCACGAAGCCGCGCCATCTGGCTGGGGGCAAACCTGATCACGGCATTTATCGCCGCCTCGGTGATTGATCTGTTCAAGGACACCATCGAGAAGGTTGTCGTGCTGGCCGTTCTGATGCCCATTGTCGCCAGCATGGGGGGCGTTGCCGGCAGTCAGACATTGACCCTGGTTATTCGGAACATGGCCCAGTACGAACTGTCCGGGAACAATCTGGGCTGGTTGACCCGACGGGAACTGGCCGTGGGTACCATCAACGGATTTCTCTGGGCGGTGATCGTCGCCATTGTCGCGTCCGTGGTATTCCAGGACAGTCAGCTTGGGCTGATCATCGCCGCCGCCCTGGTCATAAACCTTTTTGTCGCCGCACTTTCCGGTGCGCTCCTTCCCGGTTTCCTGCGTTCGATTGGCATTGATCCCGCCATCGCCGGCACGGTTGTACTGACCACCATTACTGACGTTGTCGGTTTCCTGTCCTTCCTTGGACTGGCGACCATCTTCTACGCATGATTGAAGACACATTCGACGACGAGGGGCCGAGCAAATCACAACGCAAGCGTGACATGCGGGCGCTCAAAGATCTGGCTCAGCGATTATCTGAATTATCCGTAGAACAACTGGAGGCGGTGCGGGACAACGGCATCCGCGAAGCCCTGCTGGCGGCAAAGAAAATCACCAGGGGTAACGCCCGGAAACGACAGCTTCAATATGCCGCCCGGCTTATGTCGAAAACGGATGACACACCCATCCGGGCCATCGTTGACAAGCTGGACGCCGGCAGTGCGATGCATGTTCAAAAGTTCCATCAGTTGGAGATCTGGCGGGAACTGTTGATCAAGGGCGACCCGGATGTGATGGGCGACATTCTCAGTCGCTATCCGGATACGGACAGGCAGCACTTTCGTCAGCTTGTCCGGCAGGCTCAGCAGGAAGCGACAACAAAAACGGCTGCGGACAACCCCGGTCAGAAGATTCATTTCAGGAAACTGTTTCAGTTTCTCAAGTCCGTCACCGAAAATCAGTAATCAGGCAGCTTCGTCTGCTTCCTGACGGGCATCTCCCGCCGCAGGCGTTCCTGCACGGAGCTGTCCAGATCGACCAGCAACAGACCCTCTCCCCGGTCCAGTTCACCCAGGACCTCTCCCCAGGGGTCACAGACCAGGGAGTGACCATAGGTTTCCCGGCCCGAGTCATGCCTGCCGCCCTGACATGCGGCAATAGTGAAGCAACAGTTTTCCACGGCCCTCGCTCTCATCAGCAGACGAAAGTGAGCCTCACCGGTGGTCGTGGTAAATGCCGATGGCACTGTAATGATGTCAACATCCCGGAGGAACAGTTCCCGGTAAAGTTCCGGAAAGCGAAGGTCATAGCACACTGAGAGCCCACTCTGCCCAGGGGCGTATCAACGGCAACAGTGTCAGTCCCGGGCTCAAAGGTATCCGACTCACGATAGTGTCCGTGTAAGCTGCACCAGCGCGATACGCGATGATTTATTCACCCGGTTCAACCGCCGGCTGCGTCACTTCACCCTCGTCACTTCCCTGGGCTTTACGAACCTTGTCATCAAAGATGGCGACGAATTCGATGTTTGGCTGCTCAATCGTACCGGTAATCTTGTACCTGGCGCTGCTGAATTGATCGATCTGATTGCGAAACATTCTTTGCACAAACATCACGGTAGCGCCTACCAGCGGGCTCGTTGCAATCGCACTATAGGCAGCGTACCAGGGAAGTGTCCGGCCCACCCCCAATGTCACGATCATGTCATTATCGAGTGTCCCGCTGTTCAGGTCCACGCGGCCACCAACTTTGAACCTGCCGCTGCTGCCGTTGATCACAATCGGCTCCTTAACATCAATTTCTCCACGATCAAACGCTGTCACGCCACTGATCTGGTTGAACTCAAACCCCTTGTCAACCACGTCAGAGAAGTCAAGGCGAAGGCGCCGGGCGATAGACGCGAAATCAAATATACCCAGCAGTTTAAGCGCCCCACCCGTCTCTGCCTGCACGAAACGTCCCTTGCCTTCATGAATCTGAACAGTGCCACGTATTTCGTTTGCGTCGACCATCGCCGGTGACCCTGACCAGACAAGGTCCGAGGAAATTTTTACCCCCTGTCCTTCGATACTGGGTGCGAACCCGAACCGGCGCTGCGCCTCAGCCAGATCATCAATCCGTATTTCACCCTTTAAGCGGCTTTCATGCCCATCCTCTCCGTAGCGCCAGGTCACCTCGGAACCCGAAACCAGATCCACACCAAGCACGCTTGCCTCAAGCGATTCAAACCTTGCCCCCTGATCGTCCGTCCTGAAATGAAAGTCCCAGGTTCCGTAATCTTCGTCATTGAGAAGCAATTGCCCGACGCTGAAGTTGACATCGGCGATCTCAGCCGGGTTTACATCCCTGAACGGGTCCCCGTCTTCAAGGTCTCCCTTAAAACTCAGGCGGTTCAGGTCAATCTCCAGTGGCGCTGCCTTGTCATCAAGAACCCGCACCTCCCCGTCCAGGGTCTCGTTTCGCAGATGCGCCACCCACTGCGCCTCATCCCGAGTCATCACGATGTCGATCTCTTTCAGGGGCAGGTCGAACACCATCAACTCATCAACGTTCAGGGTGACCGAAGCCACATGCTCGGAGATTTCATCTTCCAGGGAAATACCCGTCATGGCGGCAAGTTCGTCCGCTGCTGTCATCCAGTCCCCGTAGGACAGGTATGGCAGTCGCCCGGTCATTCGAATCGCATCATAAGTCACCGCACCGAGTGGCTCCTCGCCACAATGAATTCTTCCGCCGACGACAAGACCATCTTCAACCTTCAGCGATGCCCGCACACGCCTGTCCAGTTCCACTGCCATGCGGAAACCGGAATCCTTAAAGGTCTGGACATAGCGAAAATCACGAGTGGATAAGGCATCGGGTTTGGCAAGCGGTTCAGGCAGGTCAATCGTGACGCCCGCAAGATCTGAAACGGCTTCCACCATGATTTCATCCTTCTCGCCGCCGTAGGGCACACGGACCTCGGTCTGGTAGGCAAGTCGGCCTTCAGCCCTGGACAAAAGCAACTGATCTGACCACTCAAACAGGTCCGCCACGGACACGTGACCGTCCACGGCTATTACGACTTCACCACCGCTGCCATTCAGCCGGGACCTGATGTGCCCTGTAACCGGTTCGTTGAACACTGTGCCGGTAAAGCCGGGCGACCCGAGACCTTTATCATTACTGTAGGTCACCTGCCCGGTAAGATCACCGATAAACAGATCAAAGTCTGTCATGTCGAAATCATTGTCCTCCAGGGCAACCCGGACAGTAACCCCTGCTTTCTCACCGGACCGTTCACCCAGCGGAACATTCAGCGACAATCGTGAGTCCACCTCGCCGGTACCCGTCCACGCCCCTGCCATGTTTGAGGTAATTTCCGCCAGGGGTGTTTCATTCAGGGCCCGAATACCGTCGGCAAAAGCCCCCCGGGCCCTGGCGTCAACCAGCACTGTGTCTATCTTGTTGTCTGCGCTGACGGGCACAAAGACATTCGCATCAGACACTTCGCTTTCATATACCCGGCCAGTTACATCTTCCGCCCGCACAAAGTAACTGTTGACGTGTACGGTACCTTCGAGGTCAGTAATAACGGGCCACTCGGGAGCGTAGGAAATGTCCGCATCCGCCACCGAGGAAAAGAGGTCATGGGTCTTCCACACACGCGGCGCCCGGCGTGACAGGGCACCATGTATCGTAATCCCGCTCTTGATACCCGTGCCACCGAGAATGGTCCGGTTCAACCAACTTATCACGCCATCGGGAACCGTGTTGGGGATGTACCTGCCGGCGTGCAGTAGCTCGGCATCGGATACACCAATGGTCAGACCCCAGGACTGTAGTTCCCGAGTCTCTGGCAGATTCAGTGACACCCTGCCGAACGCTGACAGGTCACCCTGCAAAAGTTCAATCAATCCACTCGTGACCGTGACGCTGTCTTCCTCGACCCGGTAAGCGATACGACCGCGACCGGAATCAAACTGCCAGGCTTCCGGGAACAGGCCGGTGAAATGCATCATGAACGCATCATTGTCGATGTCCAGGTAACCACGGTCCGGTTCGGCGGACAGAAAACCGTTTACCGGACTGATCGCAGGAATACCAAGGAACGAATCCACGGAAAACTCACGCAAACGGCCAACCACCTTTGGCCGGTTCTCTTCAAGGTCGGCGAAAAACAACAGATCCCGCAGTTCTCCCCTGGGAGAGACAGCAGACAGCGCAGCACCCACTCGCTCCGGAATCAGCGCCCGGTCTGCCAGAAAAGAAAACAGGGCGGTGACTTCCGCCATATCCAGCAAACCCGCCTGGCCCGCCAGTAAACCACCGTTCGCCAGGTCCACGGTCATGTCGATGTCAGCAAGGTTGAACTCGAAGTCCCCCTGCCTGAGACTGAATCCGGGCAGGCTGAGCAGGCCGCTGGTCAGTTCCGGGCCAGTGAAACGAAAATCACCGGACAGTTCATCCGCAACGGGTTCGGCACTGCCAATTCGAACATCACGAATACTGACATTGCCAACGAGATCGACCCTGCCGGGCTTGAGACTCAGCCATAGTTGCGTGTTCAGCGCGGCTGAGGTCAACGGCTTCTCACCGACGTGCATCACCGGCAGGAATTCTTCCAGGTCGATATGCTGGGCATCCAGATAGAGTTCCGCCATGAACCTGGGGTCCCTGATGTCCCCCTGATAGTGACCGGTCATACTGATGCTGCCGGACTGAACACTGCCATCGGCAAGCGCACGCTCAAGTACCAGCGGCAGATGCAACCGCCTGATGTCGTCTTCGGCACGGATGACCCAGGGCTGATTTGGCTCCGAAAGCAGCCGGACACCTTTTGAAGTGCCGACAAACTCGATCTGAATGTCGTCAAGTCGCAACCATTCAAGGTGCGGAATCGAATCAAGGAGGTACTGCAAATCAAGGTCGCCGTCACCACCTTCAAATCCGCGCACCCAGAGACGCTGATCATTGCGTTCTACGGTGAAGCGCAGCCCGGAGACGTCAATCTCTTTCACCACGGGGCGGCCATTCAACAGACTGTGCAGGGAGTCCAGCCGCAAGGTGAGGCGAGAGATCTCTACCGCAGGCTCATCGGCAGGCTGCACTGAAAGGTTGGTGATTTCCAGGATAGGATCATGAACCCGCCAGCCACCCTTTAGTTCCCCGATCTTGACAAACGGCAATCCGTTGTCTCTGAGGAACTGTTCTATCTGAATCTGGTAACCCGAGGCAGACAGGGTCGCAAGTCTGCCAAGGGACAGGTAAAGGGCCACGAGTACCAGCCCGAGAAGCAGGCACCACCAGACACTCCGGAAAAATCCCCGTGCGATCACTTATGGAAGCTCTGAATAAGAGGATTTTTTTGTGAGAGCAAGGCGGACCCGCCCGCAGAAAATTGTAAAAACGCTTTAATTTTCCAATGTTTCGAGGACGGGTCCAACGCAGCTATCGCGGGAAAAGACATTATTCAGAGTTTCCTTATCTTGCCCGGGCCCTTTCAGCAATCGAAACAACAATGTCGTATTGCTCCTGGGTGTAGCCCGGCTCCACCTGGTAGGAGATCGAGGTTTCAAGCAGCTTTGCCAGTTCACAAACAGTGTCCGCCTGCTCATCAATCAACCCGTCGACGACCGCCTGAGAGGCCATAATCAGGCACTGCCTGCCCTGGACCCGGTCCGCCATACGCTGAATCTGTTTGAAAATCTCAAGGCACACCGACTCCACTGACTTGATGAATCCCCGACCATTGCAGACCTCGCAGGGTTCACACATCACTTTCAGCAGGCTGCCGTAAGAGCGCTTGCGTGTCATCTCCACGAGGCCCAGTTCTGAGATCTGGGTAATATTGCATCTCATACGATCAGACGCCTGACCCTTTTCCAGCATACGCAGCACCTGCCGCTTGTGTTCGTCATCAATCATGTCAATAAAGTCGATAATTACGATGCCGCCAATATTTCGCAGCCTGAGTTGCCGGGGAATCGCCGCTGCGGCTTCAAGATTCGTGCGATAGATTGTGTCCTCAAGATCCCTGCGTCCGACAAAGGCGCCGGTGTTCACATCAACGGTCGTCATCGCCTCCGTTTGATCAATGATCAGGTAGCCACCGGATTTGAGTGGTACCCTGCGGTCCAGTGCGGCCTCTATCTGATCCTCCAACTGGTAGAGATCGAAGAGCGCTTCTCCGGGATTCGCCATGGCAAGACACGCCTTCTTCTCGGGAATATCGTCCGCCAGAAATCGCGCCATGATCGTGTGCGTATCCACATCATCCACCCGGATGCTGGTCGTCTCACTGTTGATGATGTCGCGTATTACTCTCAGCGGCAGCGGCAGGTCTTCGTAGACCAGGCTGGGACTCCCGGACCGGCTGCTTTCGTCTTTTACCAACCGCCACCTGGTTTGCAGGCACCCCGCATCCCTGACGATATCTTCTTCGCTCGCATATTCGGCTGCCGTCCTGACGATGAAACCTGCATCACCCTGCGACACGGATTCCAGGATTCGCCTGAGCCTGGCCCTCTCTTTTGCATCCTCGATCTTCTGGGAAATCCCGACATGCGTGTTGCCCGGCAGATACACCAGGTAGCGACTCGCCAGGGATATATTGCCGGTAATGCGGGCGCCCTTGTTACCGATGGGTTCCCTGGTTACCTGAACCATCAACTCCTGACTATCGTGCAGCAGGTCCGTGATCGCCGGGTACTCATCCCCTGCCGCCCTGTCCGGCACTTCGTGACCATCTATCAGATCGGTCACGTGTATGAAGGCTGCCTTCTCCTGACCAATATCGAGGAAAGCACTCTGCATGCCCGGCAGGATTCGCACCACCCTGCCCTTGTATATATTGCCAACGGTGCCGGGAGCATCACCCCGTTCAATATGAACCTCTTGCAACAGCCCCTGTTCAACAATGCCTACCCGGGTTTCATTCCGCGATACATTAATAAATATCTCTTCAGCCATTCGACTGCCTTGCGTCAACTTCAAATTCTTTTTCGTTCACCCCGAAACAGGGCACACCAAAGCCCCGCAGCAGGTCCACGGTTTCACTGAGGGGCAGGCCGATCACGTTGCTGTAACTGCCGGAGAGTGTTTTCACAAACGCGGCGCCGATTCCCTGCAGGCCGTAGCCGCCCGCCTTGTCCCGGGGTTCTCCCGTATTCCAGTACCAGGCCACCTCATCCGGGGTTAACGCTCGAAACACCACTTCGGTTGCAACCGAAAGCACTTGTGCCCGCCCGTTGCCGGTTACTGCAACACCCGTCAATACAAGGTGACGACGCCCGGAGAGCCGCATCAGCATTTCCAGGCCATGCTCTTTTGATTCCGGTTTCCCCAGGATGTTCCCGTCAAGCACAACGGTTGTATCAGCGGCCAGCACAACCCTCGCTGAATCATGAGCAGATGCGACGTCGGCGGCTTTTTCTGACGCCAGCCTCTCGGCGTAGCGCTTTGCAGGCTCGTTCAGCAACGGCGTTTCATCAATATCGGAAACATGCACATCAAACTCAAGACCCAGCCCGGTCAGTAACTGCCGGCGCCGGGGAGATCCGCTTGCAAGGATCAGCAACCTGTTCACGTGACTGCCAGCCTCCTGCGAAGATAGCGCAACAGCATAAATACCCAGGGCCAGAGAAAAGCGCCGGCTACCGCAGGCATCAGGTACCACATGCTCCAGCCAGTATCATCGGCAATGCTTTCCACCCAGAAATTGATCAGTTGGTTCAGGCCGAGTAATGCAAACAGTACCAGCGCCTGTTGCCATACGGTAAACATGCGTAGCCGCTGGTAAAGATTCAACGAGACGTAGGCAATGATGACGTAAGCAAGCGCGTGCTGACCCAGCAGACTGCCCAGCAGCACATCGACCACCAGACCGACAGTCCAGGCAGTGAAGATACCTATTCTGTGCGGCACCGCAATCATCCAGTAGACCAGTACCATGGCGATCCAGTCTGGCCGCAGAAAGCCCACCTCAGCCGGAACAAACTCCGGCAACGGCAGAACCGCGAGAACCATCGCGATCACCACGGTCATAAAAATCGCGACGATGCCATTCAACTGATTATCCGCCACTGTTTCCATCCGGACTGCCCGGATTCGCCGGGTTTCGGTCCTCGGTAAACACGAGTAGTACGTGGCGTGACCGGTCCAGTTGTGCGCTGGGTACTGCGGTCACCTCGGCAAACGGCTTGCCGGGTTCATATTCCACGCGATCAATAACACCCACCGGATAGCCGACTGGAAACCGGTTACCGAGCCCCGAAGACAACAACTGGTCGCCAACGCGAATATCCACGGTGGAGTTGACGTGCCGCAACTCCAGTGTCTGACCAATCCCGGTTCCCTGGGCAATAAGTCTCAGGTTACTGCGTAACACCTGTACCGGGACTGAGTGCGCCCGATCACTGATCAGCAGGACTCGACTGGTGTATCGGCTGACCTCGACCACCTGCCCCATGAGCCCCTGGGGGTCCAGGACCGGCTGGCCAGCGAACACCTTATCCACAGAGCCTTTATCGATGATAACTTCCTGCTCTTCCGGGTCGGGATTAACGCCGATCAACTCCGCCACGATGGCAGTGTCCTGCAATTTGGCGGCTGATCCGAGAAGGTCGCGCAGGCGATTGTTCTCTGCCGTCAGCGCCGCCATTTTTCCTGTCTTGACCCTGAGTAGGGTAATTTCGCCTTCCAGTTCCGTGATGCGTCGGCGCAGATCGCCCCTTGAACTCAGCATCTCTGACAGACTTCGCGCACTGCGGTTTGGAAGATCAGCGACAACGAAGACCGGGGTCACTGCAATCGTCATAGCCGCACGCGGCTCATCAAGCCAGTCAGCAACATGGTCAATGAATATAAGGAGAACCGACAAGAGGACCAGCCCGGCCATCCGGTAGCCGCTAATCGTTTCTTCGAGGAACAGTGCTTTGATTTGGTTACCTCCTGCTCGCGCAATCAGCGGTTACATACTACCAAATCGATAAGGCTACTCCGTGAACGGCAGGGGTAGTGATTACTGAATGGACAGAAGGTCGCTGTCGACCCGGTCGTCCATCAACTCAAGCGCACGACCGCCCCCCCGCGCCACACAGGTCAGAGGATCTTCGGCGACAATCACCGGCAGTCCGGTTTCGCTGGAAAGCAGTCGATCCAGCTCACGAAGAAGCGAGCCGCCTCCCGTCAGCACCAGGCCGCTTTCCGCAATGTCCGAAGCCAGTTCCGGTGGGGTCTGCTCCAACGCACTCTTCACCGAATCCACGATCACAGAAAGAGGTTCCTGAAGTGCCTCCAGAATCTCATTGCTGTTCAGCGTGAAGCTTCGCGGCACGCCTGCCGCCAGGTTTCTACCTCTAACGTCAATCTCCCGCACTTCGTTACACGGGAATGCCATACCAATTTCCTGTTTGATTCTTTCGGCGGTAGCATCGCCAATCAGACTGCCCTGGGTGCGTCGCACATAGGCGGTGATTGCTTCATCAAACCTGTCACCGCCCACTCTCGCTGAGTGAGCATAAACAACACCGTTAAGCGAGAGGACGGCAATCTCCGTTGTTCCGCCTCCGATGTCGACCACCATGGTTCCGACGGCGTCGTGAACGGGCAGGCCGGCGCCTATTGCGGCTGCCATGGGTTCCTCAATCAGTCGCACATCGCGCGCACCGGCACTGACTACCGATTCTCTAAAAGCGCGTCGTTCCACCTCCGTGGACTGGCAGGGAACACAAACCAGCGCCCGAGGGCTGGGCCGGACAAAACTGTTTTCATGAACCTTCTTGATAAAGTGCTGAATCATTCGTTCAGTCACCTGGAAGTCGGCGATCACCCCATCCTTGAGCGGGCGGATCGCCGTGATGTTGCCAGGTGTTCTACCCAGCATGCGCTTGGCATCAATGCCAACAGCGGCAACATTTTTCTGATTGTTGTTGTCCCGAATCGCAACCACGGAAGGTTCATTCAGCACGATACCCTGTTCGCGCACGTAGATGAGGGTATTGGCCGTACCAAGATCAATCGACAGGTCATTGGAGAACATGCCTCTGAGGCGCTTGAACATCTAGCGGAGACCTCGCAACATGGAAAACAGGCTGGGTATGAATGCGGTCATCTTGACCTTAACTTCTGGATTCAAAAACTTGCGTAACTCTATCATTCAAGGTGGATTTTATACAGGCACTCCGATCATTTTTTAGCCGCTTTCATCCCCTGAAAAATGGATATGCTTCCATTTTCTGCGCTTTGCGACACCTGACCCCAAAATCACTGGCAGGTTTGCGTATTTTGGCAAACCTCATTAGCATTCCTCGCCGCATCAGAACACCGGAACATATCGTGGAAGTTACCGAGGAAGTCGTCCAGCATATCGCCGAACTGGCACAGCTAAAAGTGGCGGCATCGGACCTCGAAAGTCTTTCGGCGGGTATGCGCAACATCCTGGAACTCGCCGGGCAGATGCAATCAGTCAACACAGAAGGCGTGGTGCCTGTCTCCAATCCTCTGGATGCGACTCAGCGACTGAGAACTGATGAGGTCACGGAAACGGATCAGCACCAACTCTATCAATCGATGGCGCCGGAAACCGAAGCCGGGCTCTATCTGGTACCGAGGGTCGTTGAGTGAGCGATGCCATAATCCAGCGCACGCTTGCCGAACAGGTACGCGACCTCGAAACCGGCACCTATTCGTCCCGGGAGTTGACCGAAGCCTACCTGGGGCAGATCAATTCCCGGAAATCGCTGAATGCCTTCATCACCGTGACTGGCGAGCGGGCAGTCGAGGCTGCAATCACGGCAGACAAGCGGCGCGCAACGGGTGAAAAAAGTCCACTTCTGGGAATACCGATTGCACACAAGGACATCTTCTGCGAGTACGGGGTCAGGACCTCAGCCGGCTCAAGGATGTTGGACAATTTCGTCTCACCTTATGACGCCACCGTCGTGGCCAGGCTCCGGGATGCCGGCGCTATTTCCCTTGGCAAAACCAACATGGATGAATTCGCCATGGGTTCATCCAATGAATCCAGCTTCTACGGGCCGGTCTGCAACCCCTGGGATACGGCAAGGGTTCCCGGTGGCTCCTCCGGCGGCTCGGCGGTCGCCGTCGCCGCAGGACTTTGTAGCGCCGCCACCGGTACGGACACAGGTGGCAGTATCCGGCAACCCGCCTCTTTCTGTGGCATTACCGGACTCAAGCCCACCTACGGGCGGGTTTCCCGCTGGGGCATGATCGCTTTCGCATCGAGCCTTGATCAGGCGGGTCCCATGGCCAGGTCCGCTGAAGACTGCGCGCTGCTTTTAACGCAGATGGCAGGAGAGGACCGGCGCGACTCAACCTCCTCGGCAGTCAGCACCGAAGACTACGGCGCTTCCCTTGATGGAAGCCTCAAGGGGCTGGCCATAGGGATCTGCCGGGAGTTTATGGACGGGTTGGACAGTCATGTCGCCGGGATACTGGAGGATTGCCGGAAGAATCTGGTGGACCTGGGCGCCGAATTCAAGGACGTGTCCCTGCCCAATTCCCATCTTGCGATTCCGGCCTACTACATTATTGCGCCCGCCGAATGTTCCGCGAACCTGGCACGCTATGACGGTGTCAGATTCGGATACCGTTGCGAAAGTCCGGAAAATCTTGAGGATCTTTATCAACGTTCCCGCAGCGAGGGTTTCGGAGCCGAGGTCAAAAACAGGATCATGGTCGGCGCCTTTGCCCTGTCGACAGGTTACTACGATGCCTACTACAGGAAGGCTCAACAGATTCGTCGCCTGATCAAGCAGGACTTTGAGCGGGCATTCTCCGAGGTCGACATGATCCTCGGCCCAACGACACCGGGGTCGGCCTTTCGTATCGGGGAAAAGGTTGATGATCCGAAAGGCCTGTACCTGCAGGATATCTACACGGCCCCGGCCAACCTCGCCGGACTCCCGGCACTTTCCATGCCCGCCGGTTTTTCAGAATCAATGCCGATCGGGGCACAACTCATTGGGAACTACTTTGATGAGGCGAAAGTGCTGAAGGTCGCGCATCGGTATCAGCAGATAACTGACTGGCACCGTCAGGCACCGGACATCCCGGGGACGGTGCAATGAGCACGGAGTGGGAGGTCGTTATCGGGCTGGAGATTCATGTTCAACTCGCCACCCGGTCCAAGATTTTTTCCGGTGCCAGTACGGCTTTCGGTGCAAAACCCAATACCCAGGCAAGCGCGGTAGATCTGGGTCTGCCCGGTGTCCTGCCGGTTGTCAATGAGGCTGTTTTCCCCAGGGCTGTGGCCTTTGGGCTCAGTATCGGGGCCAGCATCGGCCAGCGGTCCGTTTTTGATCGGAAGAACTACTTTTACCCCGACCTGCCCAAGGGCTACCAGATCACTCAGATGAACGAGCCCATCGTACTGGGCGGAAGCGTCGACATCACGCTGAAGGACGGTTCAACCAAAACCATCCGGGTGACCCGAGCCCATCTTGAAGAGGACGCCGGTAAATCCCTGCACGAAGACTTCCACGGCATGACGGGTATTGATCTCAACCGGGCCGGGACACCGCTTCTGGAGATCGTCTCCGAACCGGATATGCGTAGCGCCGAGGAAGCGGTCGCCTACGCCCGCACCGTTCATCAGTTGGTGACCTATCTTTCCGTATCGGACGGGAACATGGCGGAAGGCTCAATGCGCTGTGATGCCAATGTTTCTCTCAGGAAAAAGGGTGACCAGGAACTGGGTACCCGGACTGAAACCAAGAACGTCAACTCCTTCCGTTTTCTGGAGGCGGCCATCCGGTACGAGATTAACCGGCAGCGTGAAATCCTGGAAGCCGGTGGCCGCGTCGCCCAGGAAACCCGCCTTTATGATTCGGACCGGGACGAAACCCGACCGATGCGCAGTAAGGAAACAGCAACCGACTACCGCTACTTCCCGGAACCGGATCTCCTGCCGGTGGTTATTGATGAGGCGTACATTAGCGCTGTGCAGGAAAATATGCCGGAACTTCCCGCTCAGAAAAAACAGCGTTATACGGAACAGTGGCAGATTCCGCAGGAGGATGCTCAACTGATCTCATCGGACTTTGGCCTGGCAACCTATTACGAACACTGTGTTGAAGCCTGCGATGATCCGATTCTTGCCGCCAACTGGGTCAGGGGTGAACTGCTGGCCAGTCTCAACCGGGAAGAACTCGGCATTGAAAAATCCCCGGTGTCACCTGAGAGCCTCGGTCAGATTATCCTGCGCATCAAGGACGGAACCATATCCGGCAAGATCGCCAAAACCGTGTTCGACGCGCTCTGGAAGGGTGAAACGAACTCCGCAGACGAATACATAGAAAAGCAGGGGCTTGTCCAGGTTTCAGACACAGACGCGCTCGAACCCATCATTGATATGATCATCGCTGACAACCCAAAACAGGTCGAACAGTATCGAAGCGGCAAGACCAGGGTACTGGGCTTTTTCGTGGGTCAGGTCATGAAGGAAACCGGTGGTAAAGCCAACCCCCGGCAGGTCAACGAACTGATTGTCGAGAAGTTGAGCTGACTCAGAAGTGTTCCCTGAATGCCAGGATGCGCGCCGCATTGGCGCCGATATCGCTTCTGCCGACACGTGACATGGATCGAAGATCAATCCGGGAACCCTCGCCCTCGGCAAGGACCCGGACAATGACGTCATCCTTGAAACCAAACCAGAAGGTCGTCGCGGTGGCCTCCACTCGCCCCTCGTCCGGATTTACCGCCACGATTTCCAGACCCATTGCTTCCAGCGTCGCCCGGGACCGGGCTACCGCATCAGCGACAGACAGATTCGAGACAAGGGGTTGAACCCCCGGGTAGGCTTCAAGTGTCAGAACTGCCAGCGCCTCAGCGGGCATCAGCTCGGAGCCATACTCTGATCCATTGGGGGCATTTTTCCGGACATCCTTCAGGGCGACAAAGGCGGGGGGATTTGAAGTGTCCGTGGTAATGTCATGGATCTGTGGAACCTCTCTCGCTTTTAACATCTGTGGACCAATCATCGCCGCCGGCATCAGGCCAAGGATCATCGCGACGATCACAAGGTTTCTGTCACGACTCTGGCGCTTCCGAATAGCTATCACCAGATAAATCAGACCCACCGCAAAAACCAGCAACCCACCGGCAACGGCGATCAGCAGACTGACAATAGACGGTTGCAAGGGTACCAGGGACAACTTGTAACCCAGTGGCCCCGCCAGCAGGATAACCAGCGCGAGGACCGCCCAGACCAGCAGTGAACGTGTTGACAGCTTTACCTCTTCCAAGGTCTCCCTCCTGATGATAAGAACTTTAGGCGTAAGCGCAGAGTCATGGCATCTTCGCCCATTCAAATAAACGAGGCAACCATTAGTCTTTTCCAATATGAAATGAGTCTGAAGGAGGACTGTGTTTCTACCATGAAATGAGTCTGACATAGCCGTTGCTCCCCGTTCATGATGGCAGGATGAAAACCATCATGAATATTGAAGACCTGACCACGATCAACCAGGTGATCGCCTTCCTTGAAGGCACCCAGCGGGTGGCCTTTGAGGTTGCCGACGATAAGGATTCCCGCTACCGATGGGTACAGCGCACCCTGGTCAAATTCCACTATCTGTCACTGAGCAGGCCGGACAAGGGCGTGCTGATCCGCTACCTCATGAAAATCAGCGGTTATTCGCGTCAGCAGATCACCCGACTGATCAAGCAATACCGCGATACCGGGCGACTGGTGCGCCAACAACGCACCGTCAATGGCTTTTCACGGCGATTTACCGCAGCAGACATCCGCCTGCTCGCAGCCATGGACGAGCGCCATAGCACCCCCAACGGGTTGACCATGAAGAAACTCTGCGAACGCGCCTATACGATGTATGGTCAACCGACATACCAACGCCTGGCCTCGATCTCCGTGGCGCACCTGTACAACCTGAGGAAGGCCACCGGCTATGTTCGCTACCGCCGCCATGTCGAGAAGACCCGACCCAGAAGTTCCCGCATCGGCGAGCGACGCAAACCCAGGCCCAACGGCCAACCCGGCTATATCCGCATTGATACGGTCCACCAGGGCGACTGGGACGGGCAGAAGGGGGTCTATCACGTCAATGCAGTCGATGAGGTGACCCAGGTGGAAATGGTCGTCAGCGTGGAGAAAATCAGCGAGCGTTACCTCATTCCGGCGCTGGAGCAACTGCTGGATGACTTCCCCTTCGTCATCCAGGGCTTTCATTCCGACAACGGTTCGGAATACGTCAACGGGAAGGTGGCGGGTCTGCTTGAGAAACTGCGGGTCGAATTCACCAAGTCACGTTCCCGAAAGACCAATGACAACGCCCTGGCAGAGAGCAAGAACGGCCATGTTGTCCGCAAGATCTTCGGTCATGACCACATTCCACAGCGCTGGGCAGCGCAGATTAACGAGTTCAATCGCCAGCACCTCAACCCCTACATCAACTATCATCGTCCCTGCCTGTTCCCTGAAATGACCACTGATAGCAAAGGTAAACAGCGCAAGCGGTATCCATACGATGCGATCAAGACACCTTATGAAAAGCTCAAGTCATTGCCTGGGGCAGCGGCGTATTTGAAACCCGGCCTGAGCTTTGAAATACTGGACACCATCGCACACGAACAAAGCGATAACGAAGCTGCTGACAAGCTGCAAAAGGCTCGTCGGCAACTGTTCAAATCAATCCATGAACGGGAGAAGAAAAGGGCTTGAGATGAACTCAGTGCAGCCCTCCTTTAGACTCATTTACGGATTGGAAAATACTCCATTGAGAAACGACCATCAGGGAACGACAGACCTTGAAAAGCCTCTAACGGCCTCCGTCAACAACGACCGATTGTCCGGTCATGAAGCTGCCGGCCCTGGAAGCCAGGAATACCGCCACGCCGCCGATCTCTTCCGGCTCACCAATCCTCCTGAGGCTGGCGTTCGCAGTGGCGTTCTTCAGCGTCTCGGGATTTTCCCACAGGGCACGTGCGAAATCCGTACGCACCAGACCCGGTGCAATGGCATTAGCGCGGATGTTATGCGGCCCGAATTCGGTCGCAATGTTCCTGGCGAGCGCCATGTCTGCGGCTTTCGACACGCCGTAGGTGCCCAGAACGGCGCTGCCGTTCAATCCACCGACACTGGAAACAATGAGAATCACACCGTCCTTTCGCTCCACCATTTCTGGAATCACCAACTGGCACAACCAGTGATTGGACTTCACGTTCGAATCGAGAATCTTCTCGAACGCAGAGTCAGGAATATCCAGCATGGACCCATAGTAGGGGTTCACCGCAGCGTTACAGACAAGTATGTCGATCTTCCCGAGTTTTGATCGGGTTTCATTCACCAGATTTTCCATCTGTTCCTTGTAGCCGATGTGACAGGCGATCGGAATCGCCGACCCGCCCCGGTCTCCGGACTCACCGTTAATTGCCTCTGCCACTTCCTGGCAGGCGTCCTCCCTGCGACTGGAGATCACGACATCCGCACCGTGAAAGGCCATCTGTTCGGCAATCGCCCGGCCAATACCCTTGCTGGAACCGGTGACCACCGCCACCTTCCCTGAAAGATCAAACAGGTTTTCCATAAGTCCCCCTGTAAAAAAACGTCGCCGGAAAGTAACCATTGCCCGGGCGACTGTCAAACGAGCCTCACAGACTCTCAATCCCCGGTTAACCCATCTTGGTTGCAGGTATCGCAGCTTATCGCGTGCTCAATAGCAAGGCGGCTGTCTCTTCACGTGATTTTGGTTGTTCCCGGGAGTCCTGACAGAGCGCCTGGCTCCTGCACAGGCATCCGTTGCCGGTCTTTGGCACCGAGCGCCCAAGCGCTACCCGCCCAATGACAGGTGTTGGTGTTAGTTCGAAGCTGAGATCGACGCTATTCCAGTTGGAAGGCCGCGTACAGCAGCCAGTCCAGCCTGAAGTTGTTCTTGGCAAAGTCAAGGCGATAGCGCCTGCCGGTTTTTACCAGACGAGCCACTGAGCGCATCAAATAGCGGATCAAAGGTCGCAAGCCATGTTTCCGGGCAGGCTCGGGTAGCCACTGATACTGCATCGCCATCAACAACAACTGTGCTATCTGACCGCAGGCATAAAATGCCTGATTGGCGGCAAACCGCCGACAGGGAGGATGGTGTAAATCCATTTCAATCAGCGGACCCTTGAAGGCATTCTCCTGTCCCTGCTTGCCGCGATGACGTCGCACTAATTCATCCACCGGCAAGTCGTCACGAGACACAAGAATGACCGTATAAGCAGGCGTCAGACGCTGTTGTGGGCCGTCATAGAGCTGGCGAACGACGACATAGTGTTGCGTCTTCCAGCCGCTGGGTTGGTGCAACACCAGCGTCGCAGACTCGCCTCGCCCTATATCAGACCAGGCGCTTTCAGGTAATCCTTCCAGTTGGCGCAGCACCGGGCGGCGGTTATTGTCATTGGTCACGCTGATCGAGTAATCCCAGCCCTTGTCAGTACAAAACCGGACCAGGTCGCCACGATAATAGGCGTTGTCTGCCCGTAGCCAGACCGGCGTACCCTCCGGTAGCAACGGCGTCACGTCGTCAGCCAACTGTGTCTGCCAACCCTTGGCGACATCAACGCCACCCGGGTGCAGTAAGCCACTGGCCCACAATCCTCCGAGGAACACATTATGCAGCCACAGTTGTGGCTCACCATTGTATCCCTTACCGGCACCTTCAAAGAGATGACCATCCACCTCAATCGCAGTGCCATCGATAAACACTGGCACATAGCCCTGTGTGGTCACATGGTGATCAATGATGGCCGGTGCAACCTGCTGTGCCAATGCCTGGACCACGCCTCGCAGAGCGGTCACCTCATCCCGGCCAAAGCGGCTGAGATATTCGCCGAGACGCCGACCTGAAGGCGCTTCACTCAAACCCAGCAGTACCTGCCCGGCGGGGTTGACACGCAGGGCATCCAAATCAGACAGGGCACCATGACCGGCTGCCAGAGAGGCAATGAGACTCCACAGCATCTCGGCGTCAGAGGCACCGCGTCGGCGTACTTTGAGGTGAACGGCTTGCGAGAGGGATCGTAGCAGTTCGGTTTGTTGAGCCATTTTGGCCAGTAGAGACCAGCCGCCAGTGCCCACCAGGGCGGCATCGGTAAAATCTATCTCGACGTTTGCAGGCTGAGGGATTATCTTTGTCATAGGCGCACTTGCTGGGTGAGAGTTTGGATACTCGGTATTTTGCCAAATCACGCAGCAAGTTGCGCCTTCTACCTCACTTACCTTCGCGGACATCACCCCTTAACCGGGAGTTAAGATCACAGACCCGTGAAAGTGAAACGGAAATCAACGAATGGCTTGGAACATCGGGCAGTCGTTAAGTCGGCTCCGTTTCAATACCCCTGCTGACAATCAGCACGGGGTTTTGCAGAACTTCCAGATCCTCCAGCGGGTTGCCCTCGTAGACAACAAAGTCCGCAGACAGGCCATGCCGGATAGCGCCGGTAACCTCCCCCAGGCCAATGGCCGCGGCGCAATCGGACGTTGCGCTTCTCAGCACTTCAACGGGCGACAAGCCTGCGAAGGATGCGAATACGGGCAAAGCTGCCGGAAGGTCATGGTGAAATACATTCGGGATACCGGCGTCCGTCGATGCAATCAGCCGAACACCGGCGGCCTTCATTTTTTCATAGTTACTGTTGATCATCCCGATAAAGGCGTCCTGCTTAAAACGCTTCCAGCCCGAGCTGATCGTTGGCGATACCCAGACCTGATTGTCCGCCAGTTGCCGGACAACGGATTCATCAAAATTTCTGCCCCAGCCATCATCGCCCACCCAGGAGCAGTGTTCGACGGTGGTGACACCAGCCTGCGCCGCCTGACGGATACCGTTGGTGCCGTGACAGTGAGCCGCCACGTGATAGTCCAGGGAATTTGCCCGCCGAACAATTTCACAGATCGTATCATCCTCGAACTGACTGTCTTTTGGTGTCGAGCCCGGCGTAATGTTGCCACCTGTCACCATGACTTTGATCAGATCAACACCACGATCAGCCTGACGTGCCAGAACTGTCAGGGCGTCGTCCGTTGACCCGGCTTCACCGCCCCAGAAGTGACAGTGTCCACCGACCGACGTGATTGGCTGGCCGGCGCAGATCAACCTCGGACCGATCAGCTCTCCCCGGTTGATCTCATCGCGCACTTCAAGTTCCAGATACTGACCACCACCCAGGTCACGTGCGGTCGTAATACCTGCCCGCAACATCGCCCCGGCTCGCCGACGCATCTCCGACATCAGTTGGGCGGGTTCGGGTAGCGTCTGATCATCAGGGTTCCTGATCTCCGGGTTCAGGCACAGGTGAATGTGTGCATCAATCAGACCCGGAATGGCATAACAACCGGCCAGGTCGCGGCTGCCGCCATCACTTTCACTCGCAAAGAGACCCTTTGATACCCGGATGTCACCCTCGGCAAGCACCTCACCCAGCCCGTCCCAGTATTGCAGATTCCGATATCGCATCTATTGTCGCCGTTCGTTGTAGATGTAGGGAGAGGCTACCATCTCAAAAACCTCCCTGGCTATTGAGCCGGACTATTTCCTGCAGGCCGGTGAGAATCAAATTCGGTACGACCTCATCAAAGAGTTTCTCCCGGTTGAACAACTGGGCGAAACCGCCGGTGCCGACGATCAACGGCGAGTCTTCCGGAAACTGTTCTTCAGATATTCGGCGCGTCAGTTCGCGAACCATGCCGACGTTGGACCAGTAGAGCCCGGACTGAATACTCTCAATGGTGGTTCTCCCCAGCGCCGTGCGCGGTGGCAGAATCTCAACCGCTGGTAGCTGCGCGGTCTTTTCCTCCAGGGCTTCCATGGAGAGGCGAACACCCGGAACGATGTTACCCCCTATGAACTCCTTGTTCTTGCTGATGGCACAAAGGGTCGTCGCCGTACCAAAGTCCGTAACAATAAGATTGCGCCCCGGGAACATCTTGAGGGCACCGACGGCATCCGCTATGCGGTCCGCGCCCACCTCTTTCGGGTCACGATACTGTATTTTGAGGCCGGTCTTGATACCCGGGCGAAGAATCAGCGGGTCCAGGGAGAAGTATTTCTGACAGCAGGCCCGCAGGGAGTACAGCAGGTCCGGAACCACGCAACAGATGGCGACGTATGTAATATCGTCCGGTTCCATGTCATTTTCCCGCAGGACCGAACGAAAGAACACACCGAGTTCATCGGAAGACGAACGCAACTGGGAGGTGCGGCGAAACTGAATCTTCAGATCTTCTCTGTCGAATACGCCACCAAAGACCTGGCTGTTACCCACATCAAGACAGAGCAGCATGGCTAGGTCACTGACCCATTGTCGATGAGATTGCCCGCCCGCTTTGGCTGTTTCAGCGAGAGCAGGTTCGCGGAACGCGACTGATGGCATTTGTTCATAGGTACCTGTCCCCGGGGATCAAGTCCAGCTAAGGAAACTCTGAATAATAGAACTTCCCTTATGATCTGTATTCCGTTTGTAGTTTGACCGGTCGGTCCCCGTCCCGTTCGGGTCAGGGCCAACGATTGCGAACTATAGAAAAAAAGAAAAAAACTGTCCAGATCGCGGGATGACGTTTGACTGCCATGCACTTTCGTGGTTTTCTGTTTCATTATTTACTGCGGTAACCCTATGAAAAATCTCACTATTTTGGCAGCCCTGCCCCTGCTCTTTCTTTTAAGCGAGGCAGGTCATGCCGATCAGATAACCGAGCGGCTTCAGGAATACCTGCGCATTGATACGATCAACCCGCCAGGCAATGAATCCCGGGGGGTTATCTACCTCGGAGGTCTGCTGAAGGAAGCAGGTATCCCCTATCAAACCGCAGAGTCAGCCCCGGGGCGCGGCAATATCTGGGCACGGCTACCCGGCGGCGACAAACCGGCACTGGTGTTGTTGCACCACATCGACGTCGTGCCTGCTGATGAGGCTTACTGGGATCACCCACCTCTGTCCGGCGAGATCGACGGGGGATACATCTATGGCCGGGGAGCCATCGACACCAAGGGCCTCGGTATGGCGCAACTACAGGCTTTCATCGGGCTGAAAGAAAGCGGCAAGTCTCTGAACCGGGATGTCATTTTTATGGCAACCGCTGATGAAGAAGCGGGCGGCCTCTACGGTGCCGGCTGGCTTCTGGAGAACAGGCCCGAGATTTTCGAGGGGGTCGGCTTCCTGCTGAACGAAGGCGGCAGTGGCACCATGCTGCACGAGGACGCCGCCTTCAACATAGAAATCACTCAGAAGGTACCACTGTGGCTTAGACTGACGGCGATAGATATTCCGGGCCATGGCAGTTCCCCCAGAATCAACAGTTCGGTCAAACGAATCCTCAGAGCCGGACAGCGCATCGCGGATACCCGATTCGAACGCCGTGTGATTCCCGAGGTGCAAACCTACTTCGCGGCGCTGGCACCCTACCAGGAAGGTGAACGTCAGCAGATGATGGCAGACATTTCAAAGGCGCTCGACAACGAAGGATTCATGCTCGCACTGCAATTGGATGAACCATGGCGAGCGGCTTTGCTCGGTAACACCTGCTCACTGACCTCCCTGGAAGGCTCCAGCAAGATCAACGTGGTTCCACCCACGGCATCCCTGGAACTGGACTGTCGCCTGCTGCCGGATCAGGACCCGGACAAGTTCGTGGAGAAGTTAAAGACAATCATCAACGATGATCAGATCGAGATCACCCGCATTCTGAGTTTTACCCCGGCCAGCAGCGAAACAAATACGCCCCTGTTCGCGGCCATCGAAGACACGGTGGCTATGAACTTCGAGAACGCAGTGGTCATTCCCAGCGTATCAACGGGCTTTACCGACAGTCACTTCTTCCGTGACCGGGGCATTGTCAGCTATGGCTTTGCGCCTTTCTTTTTCCTGTCCGGCGAGCGCACCGGCGTGCATGGAAACAATGAGCGGATATCCATCGCAAACCTTGAACGTGGCGTAAAGGTCCTGACCGACCTGCTGATTAACTTTGCGACTGATTAGGGCGATTCTGATATGATGCGCCTCGCCTGGGCCTATAGCTCAGTTGGTTAGAGCAGGAGACTCATAATCTCTTGGTCCCAGGTTCGAGTCCTGGTGGGCCCACCAACATTCAAAGTGTCTATTCCGGGCTCTACCCACAGCTCTACCCACTTAGCGGGGGATAGCCAGTATTCACTAAACCCCGTTAATGATGAAGGGCCGAGCCGAGATTCAGGCACCGGATGAATGGCCCTGGACTTTTAATTATGCATAGTCATTTATCGCTGGCTGACACCGCCTTCGTGGGCTTCGAAAACCTCTAATCGAAACGCTTCTGTTGATCGGTAGCGAGGCCGTACACCCTGGAAACTGGCATTTGGTCCCACTGCGGGCCGGAAAGCGCTAACGTTACAGACAGTTCCTGTCAGAAATGAATCGCGTAAAGGCGACGATCTGGTCAGCAAGCAGGCGGGTTTTTCTCTGCATGCTGGTATTGCCTGCAAGTCTCATCAGCGCAAGAAGCTTGAGCGCTTGTGCCGGTACATTACCCGACCTGCGATTGCGGAAAGACGATTGTCCCTGGCCAACCACGGCAATGTCGTCATCGCTCTAAAGACGCCTTACGATGATGGCACCACTCATGTAGTGCTCAGCCCAATGGAATTCATGGGGAGGCTGGCGGCGCTGGTACCCAGACCACGGGTGAATCTAACAAGATTCCATGGGGTGTTTTCGCCCAATAGCAAACTGCGTAAAGACGTTGTCCCGCAGAAACCCGTAGAAGAACAAGAAAACCAGAAACCGAAGTCTTACTCGATGACCTGGGCGAAGCGGCTCAAGCGGGTGTTTGCCATCGAAATTGTGAAATGTGAGAAGTGTGGTGGATCAGTTCGAATCATCGCATCGATTGAGGATCCTGAGATTATTCAGAAGATCCTGAAGCACCACCGCCGCATACTTTTCTGAATGTTGAAAAAGGGTGTTTATTCTTACTAACCGCGTAGCTATTTTTGCTACAAACGTAGCGATTTAGGCTACAATAGTGCCGTGAACAAAAAGCTCTCAGAGATACTCTTTAAGGAATCCCGCCGTAAGGTTCTGGCACTGCTCCTCTTGCATCCCGCTAAAAGTTTTCATGTTCGTGAAATTGCCAGAATAACAGGAACGGTGGCGGGAACTATTAACAGGGAGTTACGCACCCTGGCAGAGGCTGAACTTTTGGCACGGGAGACTCAAGGCAATCAGTTGCACTATCGCGCCAATACCGACTGCGTGATATTCGAGGAGTTAGCGAGCATTTTGAGGAAGACTTCTGGTATCGCAGATGTACTGGGTGAAGCTTTGCTGCCGTTGTCGAAAAACATACAAGCAGCTTTCGTGTATGGCTCCATAGCGAATGGAAAGAGCACGTCTGGTAGCGACATCGATTTGTGCATCATCGGTGATGTTGATTATCTAGAAGCTGTCAGAGCTTTGTCGGATACCCAACATGTCCTGCAGAGGGAAATCAACCCAAAAATATACTCGGCCGCTGAGTGGCTCAATCTCATAAAAAGACCGTCTGCATTTATGGCTGAACTCCTGAGCACGAAGGAAATCCGAATAATAGGAAACAAGGATGACATTAGAGAACCTGGTCGGTAAGAGCCTTGAGAAGGTATCTGTAGATGCTTCGTCTATTTTGAAGCTGCTACAGGCCGCTGAACAATCATTGCAGGATTCGAAAATTGAGACTATCAGTAATGACAGCCGATTTGATCTAGCATACAAGGCGGTCATGCAACTTTCTAACGCTGCGCTACAGGCGAATGGCTACCGTACGCTGACGAGTAAACCAGGTCACCACCAGACGATGATCCAGTCTTTACCTAAGACCATTGGGTTGAATAATGACAGAGTCATCCAATTGGATGCCTTGCGGAAGGCTCGAAACGTTGCCGATTATTCGGGCGATCCAGTAACTGAGAAAGAACTTGAGACCTGCCTCACTCTGGCTGATGAACTTTTCAACGAGGTCAACAATTGGATTAGGGATAACAAGGTGATCTGATTTTCGTGCCCGTGCCGTGCCCAATTGACTTTAATTGACGTTAAAAGCCTTGATGAACGGGATACCTTCAGGCTTTGCGATTCAATTACTTACAGATAAGGGGAGAAGAGGTAGATTAACGTCAATCATCGTTCTTGCATTCATAATGCTGGGGTCGGTGGTTCAAGTCCACCCGTAGCTACCAACTCGCTTTGGTGCTTACCGGCTCTACCCACTTAACGGGGGATGGACCCTATCCATTAAACCCCTAAACACGATTGATCATACCATCCCACCCACAGTGGGTTAGAACCCTCAATCGATAATTCTCAAAATTCCTAAATCCAAAAGATCTTCTTGTCATCATTTCCATCTTGGTATGAAACCCTTCGGTAATGCCATTGCTCCTGGTGAAGCGCCACATGGCAATAATCGGTTCGAGCCATGAACTGAGCGTCATGGCCAGTGAGCGCAACGGACTGGCCTTGAGCTGATCGATCAACTCAAGAAACCCTGGCAATTGCTGGCTCGCTGCACTGGGATTCAGCGCCTTGAGCAGCAGGTAGCGGTTAAGTCTTTGTTTAGCCTCATACATGGCTCTGAGCACAGGATAGTCTTCCAGATATCGAGACAGGTTCTCCCGCTACGACTCAGACAAGCGCCACTCATGTCGACACGACGCATGGGGCACTGGGACATGAGCAAGGAACCTTGCACGTCCCTCGGGTTAACTACTCAGCGGCGGGAAATTTTGGAGGTGTGTCGCTGACTGAGACACCAGGGGACGCAACCGAAGAAGTGCAGGTTGAGACCCTTGATTCACTGGGTTTACCGAAATGTGATTTTATAAAGATTGATGTGGAGGGCGCTGAAGCATCGGTTATTAAAGGGGCAACAAAGACTATTCGATCCCATGGTCCGACTATGGATGAATGGCCCTGGACTTTTAATTATGCATAGCCATTTATCGCTGGCAAGGATTCCAGGTCAACAGCATTCAATCAGCAGGGACGCCACTAGGAAATTCGCTGGTATAGCGTTGTTCGTGCCAGGTCTCTAGTCGAGAAAGCCCCTCAGGTGGTCTGACCTGGAAGGATGACGTAGCTTGCGCAGCGCCTTGGCTTCAATCTGACGGATACGCTCTCGCGTCACGTCAAACTGCTTGCCGACTTCCTCCAGCGTATGGTCAGTGTTCATATTGATACCGAACCGCATACGCAACACCTTGGCTTCCCGCGCGGTCAGACCGGAAAGCACACCCCGTGTGGCTTCCTGCAAGCCCTCTTCCGTTGCCGTGTCAATCGGTGAGCCTACAGAGGCACCCTCGCCCAGATTGGAATCTGAATCCAGAAAGTCTCCAAGATGAGAGTCCTCGTCGTCGCCAATGGGCGTTTCCATGGAAATGGGTTCCTTGGCAATCTTGAGCACACGCCGGACCTTGTCTTCCGGCATATCCATGCGCTCTCCCAGTTCTTCCGGGGTTGGCTCGCGACCCATCTCCTGAAGCATCTGGCGACTGATACGTGACAGTTTGTTGATCGTCTCGATCATGTGCACCGGAATACGGATAGTCCGCGCCTGGTCAGCGATTGACCGGGTAATCGCCTGACGAATCCACCAGGTGGCGTAGGTGGAGAATTTGTAACCCCGGCGGTACTCGAATTTATCTACCGCCTTCATCAGACCGATGTTGCCTTCCTGAATCAGGTCCAGGAATTGCAAACCGCGGTTGGTGTATTTCTTGGCGATTGAGATCACCAGTCGCAGGTTTGCCTCAACCATGTCCTTCTTGGCACGGCGCGCCTTGGCTTCACCGATGGACATGCGTCGGTTAATGTCTTTGATCTCGGCAACTTCCAGGCCGCACTCTTCCGATGCCTGCTTGATGCGCTTCTGGGCGCGAACAATATCGTCCTCGAACTTCTTCAGCCTGTCATGACCCGCCCTGACCTGCTTCTGCACCCACTTCAGGTCACTTTCATGGCCGGTGAATTTTTCCAGGAAGATCTTCCTTGGCATCTTTGCACGACGCACACAGGTGTTCATGATGTGGCGTTCCTGCCGACGAATCTGATTGTGCGTTGTGCGCGCCATTTCCACGATGACGTCGTAATGTCTGGGTATAAACTTGAAAAACCGGAAAGCTTCGCCCAGCGCATCCAGTTCTTTTTTGCCCGGCCTGGAATCACGGCCATTACGCCTGATAGAACGCTGCGTCTTTTTGAACTGCTGTTCCAGTTTGGCAAATCGCTCCGCAGCGAGTTCCGGGTCGGCGCCCTTGTTACTTTCTGACGCATCATCGTCGTCATCATTCTTCTGACCGGGAACAACCTGTGCCGCAGGAGGCACATGCTCCGCCGGGTCCAGGAAACCAATCAGCAGGTCAGCAAGTTTGCCTTCCTCACTCTGAGTCTCGGAGTATTCATTGAGGGTCATCGCAACCGGACCGGGGAACTGTGAAACCGCATGCAGGACATCACGAATGCCCTCTTCAATACGCTTGGCGATCACAATTTCGCCCTCACGGGTGAGCAGTTCCACCGTACCCATCTCGCGCATGTACATACGCACCGGGTCAGTGGTTCGACCCGCTTCATTTTCAACGGCTACCAGAACCGCTGCCGCTTCTTCCGCAGCAAGTTCGTCGGTGGAGTCTCCTTCTGCGAGCAGATCGTCACTGTCCGGGGCTGACTCATGGACAGCAATGCCCATGTCGTTGATCATACCGATAATGTCTTCAATCTGTTCCGGATCAGTGATTTCATCGGGTAGGTGGTCGTTTACCTCGCCATAGGTGAGGTAGCCCTGCTCTCTACCACGACTGATCAGATCCTTCAGACGTGACTGCTGCTGCGCCAGACCACTACTAGACATAGAACCTCTTGGATGTGTGAAAATGACAGAACCAGATATTATAGTCATTGGACCCTCTCTCTTCCAGCTATGAATGAAGGAAGGCACCCGTTATTCATGAGAATAATGGGAGAATCTTCAGCTTCGGGGGTTATCCCGTCGGTAATTCACGAACATCCGCCGCTCCTCCGGCGTCAGTTCTGACAAGGGTTTTCTGCTTAGCTCTTCCATAACCTTTTGTTTTTGTTGAAGATCACTGTTCTTCAGCATCTTTTTCAAGGTATCAAGAAACTCGTCAGGCAGCAGTTCCTGGGAAAGCATCGGGTCCCGCTCCGCCAATCGGCAGAGATCGTCAAAGTAGGGTGTTTCCTGATAGTGGGTCAGCAACAACGTGGGTGAGGCATCCTGCGCCTGATGCACCCACCGGGTGAGTTCCACCAGCATCTGCCATTCCGGGACACCGTCCAGTTTGGTCAGATCATCGTCATCCAGCAGGTTCGCGACGTCAGGCTGGCGCAGGAGTATGGAGGTCGCGTGCTCTCCAAGCCTGGAGAGCTTCAGGCGCCGCCGGGAATGGTCGGGCGGCACTGGCATCGTCTGACCCTGCTCCGATGTCATCCTGTCAAGACCGGTCGCATCCAGAAGGCGCTGGGTATCAAGGCCCGTCTTCTCAGACAGTTCGTTAATCAGCAATTCCCTGAACACGCCTTCCCGCACCGAGGCAATCAACGGCACTGCCTTCCCGGACAAGGCCGCCCGGTCCTCCGCCGCTTCCAGGTTCAGGTCTTCCGAGAGATGAGAGAAGAAGAATTCACTGAGCCCAATCGCCGCGGCAACCCTCGCCTCGAACCTGTCCCTCCCTTCCTTTCTGATCAGGGAATCCGGATCATCTCCCTCCGGAATAAACATGAACCTGGCGCTACAACCATCTTCCATGGCAGGCAGGGTGTTCAGCAGCGCCTTCCAGGCGGCATTCGCACCCGCCGCATCACCATCAAAACAGAAGATCACCTGGGGTACGATTCTGAACATTCGTTCCACATGTTCCGTGCTGGTCGCCGTGCCCAGCGTCGCAACACTGTAGCCCACCCCGTGCTGTGCCAGGGCCACAACGTCCATATAGCCTTCCACCACGATAAGCTGTTCCAGGCGTCGCACCCGTTTGCGGGCTTCATAGAGTCCGTACAATTCCCGGCCCTTGTGAAATACCGGCGTTTCCGGCGAGTTGAGGTACTTGGGTTTGGCTTCCGCATCCAGCACCCTGCCGCCAAAAGCTATGGTCCGGCCTCGCGGGTCACGTATCGGAAACATGATCCGGTCTCTGAAACGATCATAGATTTTGTCTTCTTCCTGATGCTCCGTAAGCTGGCCCGAGTCGATGAGCAACTGACGGTCTGCATTGGTCACTGCCAGCTTTTTCATCAGGTTGTCCCACCCCGGGGGCGCATAACCCAGCCCGAAGTCCCGGGCAATTTCTCCGGTCAGACCCCTGTCCTTGAGGTAGTCTACGGCTCGCTGTCGGTTCTCATGATGTTTAAGCTGGTCCCGGTAAAATTCTGCGGACTTTGCCAGAACATCGTAAATCGATTTGCGGCGCTCGGTGGCGCCCCGGTCCACCTGTCGTTCATTCGGCACCTCCATACCCACCCGCTGCGCCAGGTATTCGATGGCGGACACGAAGTCCATCCGATCAAACTCCATGAGAAATTTGAGTGCCGTGCCGCTCGCCTGGCAACCGAAGCAGTAATAGAACTGCTTGTCCTGGCTGACGGAAAAGGAAGGTGACTTTTCATTATGGAAGGGACACAGCCCTGTGTAGCTCTGGCCGGTTTTTTTCAGCGTGACGCGGGACTCAATGATCTCGACGATGTCCGCACGGGACAAGATTTCATCAATAAATTCCTGGGGAATCACCTGTTGGTCGCAGTCAGTGAATCAGAAGCGGGAAGAAGAGAATGGCACTCCGTCATATAGAGTGCAAGCAGGAAGAAGCAGTGAGACTAAGGAAACTCTGAATAGAGCTTTCCTAACTGAGCTTCGCCCTCACCAGTCCGGACACGGCGCCCATATCTGCCCTGCCCTGAACCCTGGGTTTGACAATACCCATGACCCTGCCCATATCCCGCATGGAGGCGGCGCCCGCCTCGGAGACCGCATCGTCAACAATCCGGGTCAGTTCATCATCAGAGAGCTGTGACGGCAGAAACTCTGCGATGATCGAAATCTCAAGGGCTTCCCTATCCGCAAGGTCATCGCGACCGGCATCCGCAAACTGCTGATGGGAGTCCTTTCTCTGCTTGGTCATTTTGTCGAGGATCTGCAGGATACGCGCATCATCCAGCTCAATTCTTTCATTGACCTCGACGTTCTTGAATTCGGACATGATAAGACGCAGGGCCGCCAAGCGGTCCCTGTTTCGGGATTTCATAGCTGTTTTGACTTCAGCAGAGACCTGCTGATAGATGGAGTCAGCCATTCGGCTAGTACAGTCGCTCCATGCGGCGGGTTTCGCGTTGCACCTTCTTGGCGTGACGCTTCACTGCGGCGGCGGCCTTCCTCTTGCGAACGGATGTCGGCTTCTCGTAGAACTCACGGCGACGAACTTCAGCCAGGACCCCTGCCTTTTCACAGGAACGCTTGAAGCGTCGCAGAGCAATATCGAAAGGCTCGTTTTCTTTGACTTTAACGTAGGGCATTAAGTCTGTTTTCCCATGGGCTTGTTGAAGGTCGCGCATTCTAGCGACAAACAAACCCGAATGCAAAGCGGCCACTTCGGGTTTCAAGCAACCCGGCGGCAAGATTTTCCCTTGCAAAATCAGTAGTATACAACCCTCTGATGACAGGTATCCGCGCTTGAACATACTCGGTATAGAAACTTCCTGTGACGAAACCGGTGTCGCGGTTTACCGCGAGGGTCAGGGTGTGGTCGCAAACCAGTTGTTCAGCCAGATCGATCTGCACAGGGAGTATGGTGGCGTGGTTCCGGAACTGGCGTCCCGCGATCATATTCGGCGCACACTCCCGATGATTGATGAGGCATTACAGGAAGCGAATTGTGACGGAAACGCTATCGATGCAATCGCCTATACCGCAGGTCCCGGTCTGGTCGGTGCATTGCTGGTCGGAGCCTCCGTTGCCAAGTCCCTGGCCTTCGCCTGGCAGGTACCCGCCATCGGTGTGCACCATATGGAAGGCCACCTGCTGGCGGCTCAACTCGCAGACGATGCGCCCGAGTATCCTTTCGTCGCGCTACTGGTTTCCGGCGGCCACTCTCAGTTGATGGCCTGTTACGAACCACACCGGTACGAACTGCTGGGTGAGTCCCAGGATGATGCCGCCGGTGAAGCCTTCGATAAGGTGGCAAAAATGCTGGGGCTACCCTATCCGGGAGGACCGGCTATCGCGCAACTGGCACTCGCCGGGGATCTTGACCGTTTCAGTTTTCCCCGACCAATGACCAACAAGCCCGGGTTGAACTTCAGTTTCAGCGGTCTGAAGACTTACACCCTGAACACCATCCATGATCTGGGTACCCTGACCGGACAGGACCGCGCGGATATCGCTGCCGCCTTCCAGGAAGCGGTGGTGGATACCATGCGCATCAAATGCGAACGCGCGCTGGATTCGACCGGCCTGGACCGGCTTGTCGTCGCCGGTGGTGTCAGTGCCAACATTGAACTGCGCTCACGGCTGGATGAATCCGCCAGCAAACATCGACGGCGGGTATTCTATCCGCCACTGAGCCTGTGCACCGACAATGGCGCCATGATCGCCTATGCCGGTTACCTCAGATTGCTGAATCGCCATCAGGAGGATCCGGGTATTCACGTTCGGCCCCGCTGGCCCATGACCGAGCTGAATTCCGCAGGCCACATCCGCTGATGGATTCGGTTTTTGTCAAAGGCATTCGAGTTGGCACAACCATTGGTGTCTACGAGCACGAAAGGGACATTACGCAGGATCTCATTATCGACCTGGAACTCTTCTGTGATACACGCAGGGCAGGTCAGACCGATAGCTTTGCAGACGCACTGGATTATGACGCCATCTCTCGACGTACCTTTAACTTTGTGAAGGAAACCCGGTGTAACCTGATCGAAGCAGTCGCGGAGCAACTGGCAGAGATACTTCTGAGTGAGTTCGAAATCCGGGAGATCAGTATTCAGGTCACAAAGCCGGGGGCGGTAGCCATTGCAGATGCCGTCGGAGTGAAGATCACGCGAGGGGTTGATTAGCTCGCCGGGTATTCCAGGCGAGACCTGTCTCCCGGCGTCCCTGAATGACCCCTCATAGTCAGGATTCGGTCTGGTCCGGCGTATTGTTGAAGCTGATCTGGAGTTCAATGGCTTTGGCATCGCCGACAAACCACTTCTGCACGTATAGCGTACCTATAACCGGAGGGTTGCCGGGCTCCGGAACCTCTTGGTAACGGACATTGTTTTTGGTTTCTTTCTCGTATTCAAACTTGACCAGTCGTTCAGTCATTTGCCCGCTCCTGTTCCTCTTGGGGTCATTTTGCCGGGCACCAGCCAGTCCAGATAGCCCTGCATGGTGCCGCGCGAGTGTATCACACCCAAATTGACAGGACGGGCAGCAAAAAAGCAACCGCCGGAAGGCGCCACCATCGTCAGGTCAGCGGTGGCACTATCACCTGAATTCGGAGACAATCATTGCCTTCAGGTATCGGAACAACCCGGCTCCCGGGAGTCCCGCCGGAGCAGACACCGGGGGGATTTGATCCGACCCTGATAGCCCGTGGGACCATAGCAGTCAGAGGGATTGAGTGGACGCTGCCGATTTTGAACTGATCAGGGGTTTAATCCCCTTCAACCGGATGAGTGAGAGTGATCTCACCGCTGTGCTTGATCAGTCAGAAGTACAAAAGCTGCCAAAAAGCAAAATGATCTTCAAGCGCGCAGAAGAGGATGACAAGGTCTACTGGCTCCTCACCGGCGGCGTTGACCTCCTTGATGAGAAGTTCAAAGCAAAGCATCGCAAAGCGGGTGAAGAAGTCACCAGGAATCCGATTGACAACAACTCACCTCACCGACTGACGGCCATTACGACCGACAACGCCAGGATACTGATCTGTGATCGCAGCACCATGGCAATTCATACGGGTGGCGGACCAGCTTCAGTGGCTGCCGATGAAGATGTCGAGGAAGGCGCTGACTGGATGTCGACACTGCTCAGTTCGCCCTTGTTTGAGTTTATTCCCCCGTCCAACATTCAGACATTGTTCAGCAGGTTTGAACCGATAAAGTACCAGGCGGGCGATGTCGTGATCACGCAGGGAGAGAAGGGCGACTATTTCTACGTCATCCGGGCGGGCGAGGCGAAGGTCGAGCGGTCGGCTGGCGAGAAGACAGCGATGCTGGCTGAACTCAGGGCAGGTGACAACTTCGGGCAGGATGCACTGGTGAGCGACACTCCAAGAAACGCCACTGTCACCATGACGACCAGCGGCACGCTGATGCGTCTGTCGGAACCGGATTTCCAGGCGCTACTTATGAGTCCCGTTATCGAGACGGTCACCATGGATGAAGTCCAGGAAATGATTCAGCAGGGCGAGCCCAGAACCTACATTATTGATGTTCGCACACCGAAAGAAGCGGAAGACAACAAGGTTCCGGGCAGCCTTAACCTGCCACTGCTGCTGCTTCGCGAGAATCTGGACAAGCTCAGGGAAGATGCCGTCTACGTGACGGTCTGTGATGGCGGCAAGCGCTCGGAACTCGGCGCCTACCAGCTTAATGAAGAAGGCTATTCAGCCTATGTTCTAACAGGCTGTTGATTTTCACTCAGCTTCGAACAGATTGACCGTTTAAAGCTTGAATTTTCGGTTCTATATGACAATTTGAGCCTGGTTTCCGCCCTTATGGGCAACCACCGTCACGGTATTGCCCCTGCCGGGCGGAATTATCCCTGTAACGCCCTCATCCGGGTCAGATTCCAGCCAATCATCGTTAGCATAAATACGCTGTTCACCTTCGATAAACCACGCACTTTCATCTGCCTGATCAAACCAACTGACTTACCCCAGCCAAAAGGCTCTTCCACCCGCTTCCTGTTCCGTTGGCTAATCTTGTAACCTGCGTGTCGGCTGGTACGACCGTCGATGGCAGAACCGCCTGCCCGGTTATCATTCCTGGCAACATGGGGCGTCACATTCAGAACCCGGCAAGCCGCTACGAAACCCGCCGTATCATAGTTCTTGTCCGCACCCACTGTGCGCTTCTTCGTTCCCGGGAGTTTCGACAATAAGTCTGCCGCTACTTCCCGTTCGGCCTTGCCTGTCGCATGGCTGGCCGCCGCCTTAACAATCAGGCCGTTCTGGTTTTCCATCACAGTGTGACCCATATAAGACAGTCTGGCTTCTTTGCCAGGACCTTTCTTGGCCAGTCGTGCATCACCGTCTGTTTTTGACTCGTGGGTCTGGTTACTACGCTTTTCCCCGTGGAAATTAGCTTCGCTGTTGCGTCCACCACCCGCTGAGGGTTCGCTATCATCATCCTTGCGACGGTAGCTTTTCTGCGAAGCCCAGGCCTGGATCAAGGTGCCGTCTACGCTGAAGTGCTCGTCGGACAGCAGCTTTTGCTTTCTGGCAAGGCCAACCACCTCTTCAAACAGTTCGGTGATGACATCGTTTTCCAGCAGACGATCCCGGTTGATGCTGAAAACGGAGTGATTCCAGATCGAGTCATCAATCGTTAAGCCGACAAACCACCGGTACAGGAGGTTATAGTTGATCTGTTCAACCAATTGCCGCTCGCTACGGATGCTGTAAAGTACCTGAAGTAACTGCGCCCTGATGAGTCGCTCTGGCGGGATCGATTCCCGACCAGTGTCACAATAGATACTACCGAAGAGCGAGTTCAGGTTCTTCATCGCCTCATCAAGGAGTGTCTTGATGGGTCTCAGCGGATGATCCTCTGGGACAAACGATTCCAACTGCACTGTTGTGAAAAGGGATTCCTGGAAAACATCTTCGCCACGCACTGAGTCAAAATCCTTAATCAAGTATAGTTCTCAGTATTATATCTAACCCAGTATTACCGGGCCACAAAATCAACAGCCTGCTAAGAGAACTCTGAGACGTTGAACGACCGAAAAAACATTGCCGACCGATTGATCGGTCACGTTGATCAGGCACTGAGGGTACTGAACGGTGTCTCTCGAAGTGAGCGACCCAGCCCCGCTGATGATCTGCCCGAAACTGAACTGAACGACGAGGAACGCGTACGCGCCGGTCGTCTTATGCGGGTCAATCACTGTGGGGAAATCTGCGCTCAGGCACTGTATCAGGGTCAGGGACTCACCAGCAGGGACCGCCGGGTAAAGCGGGCCATGGAACGCGCCGCCCGGGAAGAGGCTGATCACCTCGCCTGGTGCGAAGCGCGGCTGGAGGAACTGGATACGCATCGAAGCTACCTGAATCCTGTTTTCTACACGCTCAGCTTCGCGGGTGGCGCACTCTCCGGCTTACTGGGCAACAAGGTCAATCTTGGCCTGGTCGCGGCGACCGAAGAACAGGTGGTGAAACATCTGGAGGAACATATTGAGCAACTGCCGGTGAACGACCAACGCTCACGCGAGATCCTGGCGCAGATGAAACGGGACGAAGACCATCACCGGACCAGTGCCCTGGATCATGGCGGCGCTGACTTTCCCGGCCCGATCAAATCGCTGATGACCGGCCTCAGCCGGATCATGACCGGAAGCACCTACCGGGTCTGATCAGACCCGTCGTACTGCGCGACAGAGCTTCCATAGATGATCTGAACCCGGACACCCGACGGGTCCCTGCAATAAAAGCTGCGGGCGCCATCCCGATGTGTACGTGGTTCGGTGAGCATCTCAACGCCGTGGCCCTTCAGAAACTCAAACCACCGGTCAATCTTCTCGAAGTCGTTGACGAAAAAGCCGATGTGATCGAGCTGACCCGCTTCCCTTGCATCAGGAACGCGATGCAGGGCCAGGTTGTCGTTGCCGCCACTCAGGTAAACATTGTCCGCATCCGGACGCCACTCAACCGCCATCCCGAGAAGCTCCGTGTAGAAGTGCTCGCACTCTTCCAGCCTGTCAACGAACAGCGCAACATGACGCATGCCGTTGGTCTTACCCGGACGCTCCACTATTCAATAATCTCATAGTCATGAGTGATGTTCACACCACCTCGTCCCAGCATGATGGACGCCGAACAGTACTTCCCGGCAGACAACTCGATGGCGCGTTTTACCTGCGCTTCCTTGACGTCTGCGCCCTTCACCACAAAATGAATGTGTATGTCCGTGAAGACACCCGGCACTTCATCGGCCCGCCTGGCTTCAATCCGGGCAACACAGTCTTCCACCGGCTGACGTGATTTACGCAGAATTTTCATGACATCAAAACTGGTGCAGCCACCCATGCCCATCAGTATCAGTTCCATTGGCCTGACACCTTTGTTGCTGCCACCTTCCGACTCCGGGCCATCTATCGTGACGGTGTGTCCGGTGCCGGATTCCGCAAGAAACATCACGTCATCTATCCATCGAACCGTTGCTTTCATACCCGAGTCCTTACCCGACCGTTGACCCCTTCAAGGGGCGGCAAGGATAGCACAGGCTGAGTCGCAGCCTCTTCCCCATGCCTGGTCTTGCGCTGAACAACAGGACCGCTTCAGGAAAAAAGAAACTTCAGCGCCTGCCCGGGGTCCGGTGCCTTCATAAAGGCTTCACCGACCAGGAACCCGTAGACATGGTTACTCATCATCCGGGCCACATCCGCCCGCTGATGAATACCGCTTTCCGTGACCACACAGATCCCCTCAGGGATCTCCGCCAGCAGGTCCAGGGTTGTATTGAGGGAAACCTCGAACGTCTTCAGGTTCCGGTTGTTGATCCCAAGCAGCTCCGGTGAAAGTGTCAGCGCTTTTTCCAGTTCTTCCCGGTTGTGGACTTCCACAAGGACATCCAGGTCCAGGCTCAGGGCAAGGTCATGGAAGGTGTGCAGGGTTTCCGGGTCCAGAATGGCCGCGATAAGAAGAATGCAATCGGCACCAATCGCCCTGGATTCGTAGATCTGATAGGGGTCGACCATAAAGTCCTTGCGCAGGACCGGAAGCGACGTCCCGGATTTGACTATTTGCAGGTATTCATCAGAACCCTGGAAGAAGTGCACATCCGTCAGCACGGAAAGACAGGTTGCTCCTGATTGCTCGTAGCTCATGGCCACCGCCAGAGGATCAAAGTCCTCCCGGATCACACCCCTGGAAGGAGACGCCTTTTTGACTTCAGCAATGATGGCTGCCTGCCGCCGTCCGGCCCGCTTTCGGATAGCTTCGATGAAACCACGGGGCGGGTGCTGCCGCTCTATCCGTTTCCTGAGCTCACTGACTGTCAGCACCTTTCGCCTTGCGGAGACTTCCTCGTGCTTTTTCGCAATGATTCCGGTCAGAATGTCTTCCGACATGGTTAGCTGTCCTTTACCTGCTGCGTAAAGTTCACGAACTCTTTCATCTTCTCGCTTGCGAGTCCACCACCTATCGCATCACGAGCCATTTCCACACCCTGTTTCAGACTGAGCGCACCCCCCGCAACATAAACGGCGGCACCGGCATTCATGGCCACCATGTCCGATGCGGATTCCATGGACCCGTCAAGTGCCTGCTCGACCAGCGCAAGACTCTGCTCACTGTTTTCAACCCGCAGTGGATCAAGGGAGGCGACATTCAGACCAAAGTCTCCGGGTTCAATATCGTACTCGCGAACCTCGCCATCTTTTAGTTCAGCGACATGGGTTTTCGCCGCAATGCTGATTTCATCCAGCCCATCCCCGGAATGCACGACCATCACATGCTCACTGCCCAGCCTGCCGAGCACCTCGGCCATCGGTCTGACAAGACGCGCCTCGTACACGCCCAGTAACTGCCTCCTGGCACTGGCAGGATTGGTGAGAGGGCCCAGTATGTTGAAAATCGTTCTGACGGCCATCTCTCTTCTTGGCCCGATGGCATGCTTCATGGCACTGTGGTGACGCAACGCAAACAGGAAGCCCAGGCCGACCGAATCGATACACCGAGCCACCTGTTCCGGTGACAACATGATCTCCGCCCCGGCGGTCTCAAGCAGGTCCGCACTGCCGCTGCTGGAAGATGCGGAACGGTTTCCGTGTTTGGCCACCCGCGCACCGGCTGCGGCAGCGACAAAGGCACTGGCCGTCGACACATTGAACTTGTTGGCACCGCTACCTCCCGTGCCGCAGGTATCCACCAGGCCGGCGGTATCTGCGGAAACCGGGGTCGCAAGCTGACGCATCACTTCGGCGGCACCGACAATTTCATCGACGGTTTCTCCCTTGAACCGCAGGCCCACAAGGAAACCGCCAATCTGCGCATCAGTCGCCTCGCCGGTCATGATCCGCGTCATCAGGGCATTCATATCCGCCCTGGAGAGATCACGACCATCAATGACCGCAGCAATGGCTGCTGGCATATCCATATCAACAGGCTCCATTCAGAAAGTTCCGGAGAAGATCATGCCCATGCTCGGTGAGAATCGACTCAGGATGAAACTGCACGCCAGCGACAGGCCGGATTTTGTGTCGAACGCCCATTATTTCCTCTACCTCACCCTTGTCGTTCTCAGTCCAGGCACTGACTTCGAGACAGTCCGGCAGGGTAGCCGACTCAATGATCAGGGAATGATAGCGCGTCGCTGTAAAAGGATTCTCCAACTGATTGAACAATCCGGCGTTGTTGTGATGAATCAGGGACGTCTTGCCATGCATCACCTGCCCGGCTTTAACGATCCTGCCACCATAGACCTGCCCGATACTCTGATGGCCGAGACAGATACCGAGAATCGGCATCCTGCCGTCAAAGGTGCTGATGGCCTCCATGGATATCCCGGCCTCGCCGGGCGTGCGGGGTCCGGGAGAAATCACGATCGCCTCCGGCTTTTTGTCAGCAATCTGCTCAACGGAAATCTCATCATTGCGATAGACCTCAACGTCAGCACCCAACTCCCTCAGGTACTGCACGACATTGAAAGTGAAGGAATCATAATTATCAATCATCAACAGCATGACTACTCCTCTCCCCGGCCAACCACAGGACGCGATTCCGCCCTGTCATAGCTGCGCTGGTTTTCCAACGTGACACCACTCAGGTCCAGGCCGGCCTCCGCCATGGCGGCTGCCTGAAAAATAGATCTCGCCTTGTTGAGGGTTTCCTTCCACTCAAGGCGCGGGATTGAATCAGCGACCACCCCCGCTCCCGCCTGAATATAAAGACGGTTGTCTCGAACAATCGCGGTGCGAATGGCAATGGCCGTATCCATGTTGCCATTCCAGGAAAGGTATCCGACAGCGCCCCCGAAGATGCCCCGCTTGTCCGGTTCAAGTTCATCAATAATTTCCATGGCGCGCACCTTGGGCGCCCCACTCAGGGTACCGACGGGCAGTGTCGCCCTAAGAACATCCACGGCGCCTATGTCCGGTCTGATGCGACCGCGGACGTTGGAGGCAATGTGCATGACATGGGCATAGCGTTCTACGGTCATCATTTCACTGACTTCAACGGTTCCGGTCTGGCAGACCTTGCCAATATCATTGCGACCGAGATCAATCAGCATCAGATGCTCGGCGATTTCCTTCGGGTCCGCGAGCAGTTCTTCTTCCATCGCCAGATCTTCATCTTCCGTTGCCCCGCGCCGACGCGTACCCGCAAGCGGTCTCACGGTGACCTCGCCATGATCCAGACGTGCAAGAATTTCCGGTGAAGAACTGACAATCTGGAAATCTTCCAGATCCAGGAAATACATGTAGGGGGAAGGATTCAGTGAACGCAGCGCGCGATACAGATTCAGAGGGTCGCTTTCGAAGGGAACAGACATGCGTTGTGCCAGCACAACCTGCATGACATCGCCTTCAACAATATAGTCCTTGATGCGTTCCACGGCGCTCTTGAAATTTTCTTCACCGTAACTGGAAACGAAGTCAGCCTCATGCAATACCGGACCCCGCGCTGGTTGTCGCAGAGCGGCCGGAACATCACTGCGAAGACGGTCTTCCATATCATCAAGTCGAGCCTGGGCCTGCTCGTAACTGCCATCCCGGGCAGGGTCTGCATGCGTAATCAGGTGAATACGGCCAAGGACATTGTCAAAGATGATCACATCGTTTGAGACCATGAGCAGGATGTCCGGTGTCTGCAACGTATCCGGGGGCGCTGACGCACTGATCTTCTTTTCTACGTAACGAATCGTGTCATACCCGAAGTAACCCACGAGGCCGCCGGTATAGACAGGAAGATCCGGCAACTCCGGATAGGAAAATCTCGCCTGCAGCTTCTCCACGTAATCCAGTGGGTCCTCACAGTCAAACTGCCCGGTCAGTTCCCCGCTCTCGAAAATGCTTACCCGGTGACCGTGGATCTTGACGACATAACCGGATGGCAGACCCGCCACCGAATACCTGGACCACTTCTCCCCACCCTGATTGGCCGACTCCAGCAGATAGCTGTAAGGGCCTCTGGCGACTTTGACGTAGCAGGACAAAGGTGTTTCCAGGTCAGCAAAAAGCTGCCGCACAACCGGTATATGGTTGTATCCTTCATTTCCAAGTTGAACAAATTGTTCAGGCGTCATAACTCTCTACCAAATTTGAGATCAGGTTTGAAAGACAGGGACGAGCGTCATTGATTGACAACTTATGACGCAAGCGCTGAACGCATGGCTGCGATGGCTGCCGAGTAGTCCGGACTGTCGAAAATTGCCGACCCGGCAACGAAGGTGTCGGCGCCCGCATCAGCGATGCTGCGGATGTTATCAACCCTGACGCCTCCGTCTATTTCCAGACGAATGTCCCGGCCTGACTCATCAATCCTCCGCCTCGCCTCTTTCAGTTTGTCCAGCGCCGAAGGAATGAAGGATTGCCCGCCAAATCCCGGGTTCACCGACATGATCAGAATCATATCGACCTTGTCCATCGCGTGATCCAGGTAGGTCAGTGGCGTCATCGGGTTGAACACGAGTCCACTTTTGCAGCCACTGCTACGTACCAACTGCAACGAGCGATCAATATGCTCTGAGGCTTCCGGGTGAAAGGTCACCCAGGTTGCCCCGGCATCCGCAAATGCCCGGATCAACCCGTCAACAGGCTTCACCATCAGGTGCACATCTATGGGCGCATCAATGCCGAACTTTCGCACATCACTGCAGATCTTCGGTCCAAAGGTGAGCACCGGCACATAATGGTTATCCATGACATCAAAGTGGATGAGGTCAGCTCCGGCATCCAGCACAGCCTGGACTTCTTCTCCCAGTCGGGCAAAGTCGGCTGAAAGAATTGAAGGTGCAATCATCCTGTTCAAGATTATTCCTCCCGGAGCGGGATGCCATTGTACTGTTTTTGGTTGAGATGAAGGCGAAGTTCTTCCAGCCGTTCGCTGGTGCCGACATCACACCAGTACCCGTCATAGTGCAGACCATACATCCTGCCCGCCGCAATCGCCCTGTCGAGTACCCTCCTCAACGCAAATGGTTGCTCCGGCTCTCCCCTGACCAATTCGGGGGAAAAGATCGCAGTCCCCGTATAGGTCAGCACCCTTCCGGTTGCGCTGGCATCCTTCAGATGCAATCCGCCGTCCTCAGCCAGAAGAAAATCCCCGGCAGGATGATGCGCCGGATTGTCTGCCATCACCATCAGCCCGAGACTCCCGGGCGGCAGAGATTCCGGCAACTGCCTGAGATCAAACCCGGAATAGGTATCACCACTGATACACAGGAACGGCGCATTACCCAGAAGCGGCAGCGCTTTCACAATGCCGCCCCCGGTTTCGAGCAATTCAGCCTCCTTTGAGTAGGTGATATTCAGGCCAAATCGGGTCCCATTACCCAGCACACGCTCAATCCGGTCGCCCAGATGATGCAGATTGATGACCACTTCTGTTACGCCTGCGGTAGCGAGCTTGTCCAACTGGTATTCGATGAGCGAGCGACCGCCGGCTTCCAACAAAGGCTTTGGCACTTCCAGGGTCAGGGGTTGCAGCCGCGTCCCCAGTCCCGCCGCCAACACCATGGCCTTCATGTCGCTTTCAGCCGGGGATGAACTTCGCTCAACAGGAATTCCTGCAACGGGGAAAGCTCAGGATAAAGTGCCGTGGCCTCCAGGAGATAGGAGACCACGAGGGGAATGTCTTTCAGGTAACCGGGCTTGCCATCTCTCAGGTTCAGGCGACTGAAAATACCGGCGCACTTCAGATGGCGCTGCACGCCCATGAGATCAAACCAGCGCAGTACCGGGGCATCCCGGGACAATCGACCGGGCGTCACCAGGCGCCGGTGAAAATCCTGAACCGCCCGTTCCACTTCGGCACGCGCAAACCGGTAGTAGCAATCTTTGTACAGGGATACCAGATCGTAGGTCACAGGCCCCATGACCGCATCCTGGAAATCAATAATGCCCGGAGGATTCTCCGCCACGACCATCAGATTCCGGCAATGATAGTCACGATGCACAAACACAGTCGGCTGCTCCAGCGCGCTTTCTATCAGATCATCATAAGTCCGCCGGAGCATGTCCATGATTGAATCAGAGAGTTGCAGACCCAGGTGCTTTTCCAGGAACCATTCATGAAACAGGGACATCTCGTCACGCAGTCGCGTGCTGTCATAGGGAGGCAGATCACACGCCACCTCCATCATTCGCACAATGCCCTGAACGGCGTCACGATACAGACCGGGAATACGCGCAGGTTCCGCTGACATGACTTCCAGATAAAGCGTGTTACCCAGGTCCGTGACCGCGAGGAATCCCTGCTCCAGATTACTGGCAATCACCTGCGGACAGTGGAGATTCGCCTTTGCGAGGGCGGCGGAGATTTTAAGAAAACTGTCGTTGTCTTCATGTTCGCGGGGCGCGTCCACAAACACCATGCCAGGATCAAGCGCAGACCCCGCATCGTGGAACCGGAAGTAGCGACGGAAACTCGCGTCATCTGAAACCGGTTGAAGGTCAGCCGAGTCAGGTATGACTGCGCCAGGGTCCACTGTTCTCGCCCAGCGGGCAAGCGCCTCCACTCTGACATCTTTCATGAAAACCGACTGACCAGACAAATCGAATGCTTTATTATCCCCGCAATGCTTCGAACAACAAAATCACCAGCCCACCTGCGCCCAACGAAGCATCCCCGTCTCTCTCTGACACTTCTGTGTCTGACCGCCGTTTTCCCCGGGACCCACTTCGCGCAGACCGCGGCAGAAACTGACTGGCAACCCGCAACTGACCTCGGGCAGTGTAAAGGCCGATACGTGCAACGGGAAATCCCGGGTGACGAATCCGGACGGATTGATGCGACGGCGGGCAGCATTCTGCATGTCGAGGACGACACCACAACTTTTGTCGGCGATGTCCGTATCCGGCAGGACAGGCGCGAGCTGACCGGTGACTTCGCCACCCTGGATTCGGCGACTGATACCTATACCGCCGAGGGCAATGTCATGTTGCGACAGCGTGACCTGCTGCTTAAAGGCACAAAGATCACGGGCAATATCGTCAACGACACGGCAGTTGCAGACAGTGCCAGCTTCCTGATGCACCAGAACCGGCTCCGGGGTTCGGCAGGGGTCATCAGGCGAGGTGGCGAGGACAGGCTGAGTATCCGGGACGGGGAATTCACAACCTGTGAGCCCGACGATAACACCTGGTCTGTCAGCGGCCGGGAAATCAACCTGTATCCCCGGAAGGGATACGGTGTCGCCCGAGACATGAAACTGAAGATCAGGGACCTACCCATCGCCTACTTTCCCTACTTCCGTTTCCCCATCGGAGACCGCCAATCGGGATTTCTCTGGCCATCGGCGGGACAAGGCAGTGCCGGTGGCACCGACATCGCTATCCCTTACTACTTCAATCTCGCGCCACACTATGACGCGACCTATACCCTCCGAAGTATCTGGCAGCGTGGCGTTATGCACGAAGGCGAGTTCAGATTCATGAACGGATATTCAACAAACACGATCGCGGGAACCTTCCTGCCCTCAGACGATAAGTTCGACAACCGCACCGTCATTGACACCGGCAATCCTGATTTCGAAAAACAGGACAGGTGGCTCACACATTTTAGCCACAAAGGGCGACAGGGACCCTGGTCATCCATGATCAGCTACACCCGGGTCTCAGACATTGACTACCTGGAGGATCTGGGCGGATTCACCAGCACCGATTCGGAGTTTGATCAAACCCTGGACCGGAGTGACGCACCCGCGCTGCTCCGTCAGGGACGGTTGGCCTATACCGCAACCAACTGGCGGTCAACACTTGAACTGCGCAGTTTCCAGGCGTTGAATCAGGTTCAACCCGGGCAATATGAAACCCTGCCCCGGTTCACCCTGAGCGGGCACAGGCGATTCGGTCGTCTGCAGACTGAAGGACTGTTTCAGGCCACCGTGTTCGACAAGTCAGACGATGGCGACCCGGAAGGCACTCGCCTGGTTGCGGATGTATCTGCCAGGCTGCCCTTTAGAAAAAGCTGGGGGTTCGTCACCCCCGGTATGCGGTACATTCACCGAGACTACAATCTGGATGACACCCTCCCCGGTGACAGGGACGATGCCCGCACAGGAACCGCCATCGCCTCCCTGGACGCAGGGCTGGTTTTCGAGAGAACAATGTCCTGGCGCGGAAACCCCGCGACGCAAACCCTCGAACCGCGGCTTTATTACCTGTATGTTGAAGAAGACTTTCAGGATGACCTGCCATTTTTTGACACCATCAGGCTGACCCCCTCCTACAATGAGCTTTTCCGTCAGACGCGATATGCCGGTTATGATCGCATCGGTGATGCCAATCGAGTTGCCATCGGGGTCACGAGCAATTTATACCGTAACTCCGATGGTCGAAATTTTTTTACGGGGAGTGTGGGTCAGATGTTTCACTTCGAGAAGCGCAGGGTTCTGGACGGCGACTTCACCGGAAATGATCCCACGGCGGATACATCACCGGTTTTTGTCTCACTTGGGGCACATATCGGAAAATGGCGGCTACGCACGACCTATGAACACGACACCGGGGAAAATGTATCCAATCGCGGATACTTCTCAGCAACCTGGCGCAGCGCCAACAACGCGGTATTCAACTTCCATTATGCGATGACCAGCGAAGCACAACAGCGAGGTCCGGGCCCACGTCAGGACGAAGAAACAGACATCTCCGTATTCTGGCCCCTGGGCAAAACCGACACCTGGAGCCTGATCGGGCGCTGGAACTATGGCTGGGATACCGGCCAGACCATAGAGTCATTGGTGGGTCTCGAATACAATGACTGCTGCTGGACAACCAGGATAGTGTTCAGGCACCACCTGGAAGAACCAAGACGCATAGCTGTTACGACGCCCGGCGCACCCCCCCGGCTCGTCGTGGACCGCCGTGCAGACAGTGGCATCTACTTTGAGTTTCAGTTAAAAGGACTGGCTTCCCTGGGGGGAAGACTGGACAACCTGTTAAGCAATTCAATACGGGGATTTACTCCGGAACGATAAACCATGACCAATCGAAGACCATTCAGCTTTCTAACCTTCCTGCTTGTTTTGTGGATGATTTCTGCATCGGGCCACGCCGCCCTGGTGTTGATCGACCGGATCGCCGTGGTGGTCGACCAGGACGTCATCATGCAGTCTGAGATTGATGAACGAATACGCGTCATCAAGGCACAGTTCGCCGGACAGCCAAATGCACAGATTCCACCAGACGACATCCTGCAGAACCAGGTCATAGAGCGACTGATTATAGAGAGCCTGCAACTTCAGATGGCAGATCGCGCCGGGATACGAATCAGCGATGCAGAGCTGAATCAGGCGCTATCAGGAATCGCTGTCCAGAACAGCATGACGCTGGACCAGTTTCGTATCGCACTGGCAAATGACGGCATGAGCTGGGCGGCCATGCGGGAACAGGTCAGGAGGGAATTTGCCATCAGCCGTGTGCAACAGGGTGTGATGCGCCGACGGATCAAGGTCAGTGAACAGGAGGTGCGGAACTTCCTCGCTTCGGACCTGGGTGAATCGGTTACCGCTGACCAGTACCGCCTCGGACACATTCTTCTGGCGCTTCCGAACAACCCATCCGCCAACAATATTCGTAGCATGAAGGCGCGGGGTGACAACCTGTCCCAACAATTGCAGGAAGGCGCGGACTTCGCCAGTCTTGCCATTGAATGGTCATCGGGACAGAACGCACTCAATGGCGGTGATATGGGCTGGCGCAAGCCGGCACAGCTTCCGAGCATGTTCTCTGACCTCGTGAAAGATATGGAAGTCGGTGACCTGCGCGGCCCAATCAAAAGCGGGCGGGGGTTTCATCTGATCAAGCTGATGGAAATAAGGGGTGCCACCTCAGAGGGGCAGATAGAACAGACCCGGGTTCGCCACGTGTTGATTCAGCCGAACGAAATTCGATCAAATCAGGAATCGGAAGATCTTGCCGGAACCCTCAGGGAAGAAATCACCGATGGTCGGGACTTTGAAGAAGTTGCGAAGCTTTATTCCAACGATCCTGGCTCCGCACTGAGTGGCGGCGATCTCGGATGGAGTCGCCAGGGTGTTTTTGTGCCCGAGTTCGAGCAGATGATGAACAACACCGGAATCAACGAGATCAGCCAGGTGTTCCGTAGCAGCCATGGGTATCACTTCCTGGAAGTTACCGGCAGACGAGTGGAAGACTTCTCGGAACGCTTCAAGATTGGCCAGGCTGAGAACTACCTCAGAAATCAGAAATTCGACGAGGAACTCGATACCTGGCTTCGTGAAATTCGTGATGAAGCGTTCGTCGAAATCAAACTCTGACATCGTCCTCGGGGTCACCCCCGGAGAACCTGCCGGCATCGGACCCGACATCTGCCTGCAAACCCATGCGGAACCCTTCGAGTCGGGCATCATCTACTTTGCCGACCCGGACCTCCTTGCCGAGCGAGCCGGGCAGTTGGGCATTCATGTGCGGATCAACAATCTCGCTGAATCGGAATACACGGCGGCAGCGATGAACGTACACCCGGTTGCCGTTCGTGAACCGGTGGTGGCCGGACAGTGCCTGCCCGGGAATGCCGGTTATGTCATTGACTGCCTGGGCGCGGCTGTTCACGGATGCGAGCGCAGCGACATTCAGGCAATGATTACCGGGCCGGTACAGAAGAGTGTGATCAACGAGGCCGGTATCCCCTTTTCCGGACACACCGAATGGCTGGCAGAGCGGACCGGCACCGAGCGGGCCGTCATGATGCTGGTCTCAGGGTCACTCAGGGTCGCACTGGCCACCACACACCTGCCGCTGGCTGACGTCAGCGCCGCCATAACACCGGACTCACTGAAAACCACCATCAGAATCCTGCATTCGGACCTGCGGCACAGGTTCGGCATTCACACGCCGCGTATCCTGGTCTGCGGCCTTAACCCACATGCCGGAGAAAGCGGACATCTGGGACGCGAAGAAATTGAGGTTATATCACCCGTCCTGGAAGTGTTGCGCGCTGAAAACCTGCAACTTGTCGGACCGGTTCCGGCTGACACGGCCTTTCACCCTGAACGCCTGAAGGACATTGATGCCGTTCTTGCCATGTTCCACGACCAGGGGCTCCCGGTACTGAAATACGCGGGCTTTGGTGAGGCGGTCAACATCACCCTGGGACTTCCGTTCATTCGAACTTCGGTAGACCACGGCACCGCCCTGGACCTTGCGGGCACCGGCAAAGCCGATGCGTCCAGCCTGATCGCCGCAATCAGGGCCGCGCAGTCACTGGCAATATCACGGGAAGCCGCAAAGGTCGGCCAGTGATCAGGGCAAGGAAACGATTTGGTCAGAACTTCCTTGTCGATCAGGGACTGATCGGGAAAATCATCCGCCGCATTGACCCGCAACCCGGAGAACAGGTCATCGAAATCGGGCCGGGCCGGGGAGCACTGACAGATCATCTGGTGGCAACCGGCTGCGATCTGACGCTGGTTGAAATCGACCGGAACCTGGCCTCACTGCTGGCAGGCCGCTATCCGGGCACCAGGCTCATCACCAAAGATATACTGAAGACAAATCTGCCATCACTGGTATCCGGGGGCCGGGTGCGTATTATCGGCAACCTGCCCTACAACATCTCAACGCCCCTGCTGTTCAAGCTGTTTCACCACCTTGAACTGATTAGTGATATGCACCTCATGCTGCAACTTGAGGTTGTGGACCGCATGACCGCACAACCTTCGACCCGCAGTTATGGCAGACTTTCCGTTATGACCCAGCTCTACTGCCACGCGGAAAAACTGTTCGGGGTACCACCCGAGTCTTTCAATCCAAGACCGAAGGTGCAGTCCGCCATCATCAGGCTGGAACCCCGGGAGGAAGTTATCAAGGTTAATGCGGCGCTTATCAAGCACATCCTGACTCAAGCCTTCTCGTCACGACGCAAGACCATCCGCAACGCCCTGAAAGGTCTGGTTAGCGAATCCGAACTGGAGAGCCTTGGGCTCTCGCCGACCCTGCGCCCGGAAAATCTGTCCGTCGAAGACTATATTGCCTGCACAAATCTGGTAGCAGACCGTTCATGAGTACCTATGTGATCGGAGACGTTCAAGGTTGCCGCAACGAACTTGAACACCTGTTGAAGGAGATCAACTATCAGGAATCGATTGATGAACTCTGGTTTGTCGGCGATCTGATCAATCGTGGGCCTGATAATGTCGGCGTCATGGATCTGCTCATGCAACTGCCCAGGGTCACGGCAGTCCTGGGCAACCATGACCTGCACTTTCTGGCTGTGGCCATGGGCAGCCAGACAGAGAAACGTAGAGACACGATTGCCGACCTGTTACACAGCAGTCGGCTGAATGACTACATCGACTACCTGCGCCAGTTACCGCTGATTCATCTCGACGCAGAAAGAAACCTCGTCATGGTTCATGCTGGACTTCCGCCAAACCTTGATACCCGCCAGTGTCTTGCCCTGGCCGCTGAAGTGGCGCAGATGATCCGCTCTGATGACTGCCCCCGGTTTCTCGCCGCCATGTACGGCAATGAACCGGCCCGGTGGCGAAATGACCTCACGGGCATGGATCGACTCAGGCTGATCACCAACTATTTCACCAGGCTGAGATTCTGTACCGCTGACGGTGAACTCGAACTGCTTCACAAGACCGACGTCGCACCATCCGGCTTCTCACCCTGGTTCAGCTTCCCGCGTCCTGACGATACACGCATTCTATTTGGCCACTGGGCAGCCCTGGAAGGTAAAGCCGGAACCGACTTCGCCCTTGCCCTGGATACCGGATGTGTCTGGGGGCAAACATTGACAGCGATCAGGCTTGACGACGAAAACATGTTCACCGTTCCGGCGCAGGTGCATCGCTGATGGAAACCTATCTGGTCGGTGGTGCCGTGCGGGATCAACTGCTGGGTCTGCCAGTGCGCGAAAGAGACTATGTCGTCGTCGGTACCACCGAGGCGGAGATGCGCGCCGCCGGGTTTCGTTCCGTAGGCCGGGACTTTCCCGTGTTCCTGCATCCGGAAACCCTGGAGCAATATGCCCTGGCAAGAACGGAACGCAAGACCGGACCGGGACATCAGGGGTTTGTCTGCCATGCGGCACCGGATGTGACACTGGAGGAGGATCTGGGTCGGCGCGACCTGACCATCAACGCGATTGCGATGGACAGGGACGGCAGGCTGGTCGATCCCTTTTCCGGACAACAGGATCTTGAAGACCGGGTATTGCGACACGTTTCCGACGCATTCGTTGAAGATCCATTGAGAATCCTCCGCCTGGCTCGATTTCTGGCTTACCTGTCGAATTCCGGTTTCCGCGTAGACCCCTCAACCACAGCACTTGTGAGCCAGATGGTCAGCGAAGGACAGCTCTCTGAACTGACACCGGAAAGAGTTCTGCTGGAGATGGATAAGGCTCTGGTTACCGAAAACCCCGCCGATTTCTTCCATTATCTCAGTGAGATTGGTGCGTCTGCCCACCTGTGGCCTGAAGTCAGTGATACTGCGGTTGACCGACTGACACGGCTGGATTCCGCTGATCGCGAAACCCGGTTCGCCACCCTGCTGATGGACCTGAATGACACGCAGATCAGGAATCTTTGTGGGCGACTGAAATGCACCAATCAGCGGCGGGAATTGAGCCTGCTGCTCGCCACTCAACTGGACCGCTGGGCAGCGCTGAACACCATGAGCGCGAAGGACATCGTCGACTTCCTCTATGATCTGGATGCGCTACGCAAACAGGAGCGTTTTGAGCAGTTCTGCAAGAGCGCAGATGCTGTTTCCGGCGGGCGCCTGGCACCCCGCTGGTTCGCCATTGCGCGCAGGGTCCGCCAGGTCAGGGCGAGGGATCTGGCCCGGGACCTGACTGGCCCTGCCGCCGGAAGGGCAGTGCGCCGGGCGCAGGTTCAGAGCATAGGAGATTTATTAAATGACCAATAGCACGCAGGTTGTACTTGTCACCGGCGGTGCCCGGCGTATCGGTGCGAGCATCGTTGAGCGTTTCCATTCACGGGGATACAGGGTACTGATCCACTGTCATCAATCCATCAATGACGGACATCGGCTTGCTGAACGGCTAAATGCACAGCGCCCGAACAGTGCCGTGGTCATCGTTCAGGATCTTGCTGAATCGGAAGCCCTGAGTGATTTTGTTGAACACGCCCACAGTGTTTTCGGACAACTTGACTGCCTGGTGAACAACGCTTCGGTCTTCCACCCGACCCCGTTCGATCAACTCAGCATCGCCCGGCTCGATCAGACCCTGGACGTCAATCTGAAAGCCCCGCTGCTGCTGTCACAAGCGGCGGCGCAGGTTATGGCAGAGGGCGCCATCGTTAATATCGTGGACATCTACGGAGAAAAACCCCTCGCTGACTATCTCGCTTACTGCCTTTCAAAGGCCGCGCTGGTGATGCTCACCCGCTCGCTGGCCCTGGAACTCGCTCCCCGGATTCGTGTTAACGGGGTTTCTCCCGGCGCCATCTTATGGCCGGAAGATGCGGCAGAGATGTCTGAACAGGACAAACAGGATCGACTGAACAAGATCCCCATGGGCAGACCGGGCGAGCCTGACGATATCGCCAGGGCGGTGGTATTTCTTGCCGGGGAAGCCGGTTTTGTCACCGGCCAGATCCTGGCTGTCGATGGTGGCCAGTTAACCGTCTGACTCCCGTGCGATCGCCCGAAAGCCGATATCAGAACGATATTCTGCGTTTTCAAACCCTATCTGCCGTACCGCATCATAGGCACGCTGTTGTGCCATCAAAACCGTGTCGCCCAGGGCGGTTACGCCAAGCACCCGGCCACCATTCGTCCGGACATCACTGCCAGACAAGGTGGTCCCGGCATGAAAGACCTTCGCGTCAGTGACCTGATCGAGCCCGGAGATGCGCTTCCCCGTCTCGTAGCTTCCCGGATAGCCACCGGATGCCATCACTACGGTGAGCGCAGGCCGGGCGTCAAAGGAAACATCCATACTCGATAACTGACCATCCAGTGCGGCTTCGATCAATTCGACCAGGTCTGTCCGGAGGCGAGTCATAATGGGTTGGGTTTCCGGGTCGCCAAAACGGCAGTTGAACTCCACGACGCCGGGATAACCCGATTTGTCGATCATCAGCCCGGCGTAAAGGAAACCGCGATAGGGATGGCCCTCGCTGTTCATGCCGCGAAGCGCGGGTTCAATCACCAAATCCAGTATTCTCCGGTGGACTTCTGCGGTGACAACAGGAGCGGGTGAATAAGCACCCATGCCACCGGTGTTGGGCCCCCTGTCTCCATCATAGGCCGGCTTGTGGTCCTGTGACGTTGCGAACGACAGATAATCCTCACCGTCAGCAATGATGATAAAACTGGCCTCCTCACCTTCAAGAAAGTCCTCTATGACCACGGAGGAGCCTGCGCCGGAGAGCAACTTGCCACTCAGCATCTGTTCCAGCGTGTGCTTCGCTTCGTCAATCGAATCGGCAAGAACAACGCCCTTTCCGGCAGCAAGGCCATCCGCCTTGATCACAATCGGCGGTGTCAGCGTTTCGACATGAGCCGACGCTTCGGCAATATCATCAAATACTGCGTACCCGGCCGTCGGAATCTGATGCCGTTCAAGGAAAGCCTTGGTAAACGCCTTTGATCCTTCAAGTTGCGCCGCGGCCATGCCCGGTCCGAAACAACGCAGGCCCGCCTCGTTGAACCTGTCCACGATGCCCGACACGAGCGGGTCTTCCGGCCCGACAACTGTGTAATCAACGCCCTTGTCCCTGACAAAGGCAATCAGCCCATCGAAGTCAGTCGGACTGATATCAACATTCTCCAGCTTCGCTTCAAGGGCAGTCCCGGCGTTACCCGGTGCCACATAGACCTTTTCAACCCTCCCGGATTCGGCAAGCTTCCAGGCCAGCGCATGTTCTCGCCCACCGCTGCCGATGACCAGGAGATTCAATTCGCTCATATCTGATCCGCCCCGTGTCTGACCCTAGCAGGCTGTTGATTTTGTGGCCCGGTAATACTGGGTTAGATATAATACTGAGAACTATACTTGATTAAGGATTTTGACTCAGTGCGTGGCGAAGATGTTTTCCAGGAATCCCTTTTCACAACAGTGCAGTTGGAATCGTTTGTCCCAGAGGATCATCCGCTGAGACCCATCAAGACACTCCTTGATGAGGCGATGAAGAACCTGAACTCGCTCTTCGGTAGTATCTATTGTGACACTGGTCGGGAATCGATCCCGCCAGAGCGACTCATCAGGGCGCAGTTACTTCAGGTACTTTACAGCATCCGTAGCGAGCGGCAATTGGTTGAACAGATCAACTATAACCTCCTGTACCGGTGGTTTGTCGGCTTAACGATTGATGACTCGATCTGGAATCACTCCGTTTTCAGCATCAACCGGGATCGTCTGCTGGAAAACGATGTCATCACCGAACTGTTTGAAGAGGTGGTTGGCCTTGCCAGAAAGCAAAAGCTGCTGTCCGACGAGCACTTCAGCGTAGACGGCACCTTGATCCAGGCCTGGGCTTCGCAGAAAAGCTACCGTCGCAAGGATGATGATAGCGAACCCTCAGCGGGTGGTGGACGCAACAGCGAAGCTAATTTCCACGGGGAAAAGCGTAGTAACCAGACCCACGAGTCAAAAACAGACGGTGATGCACGACTGGCCAAGAAAGGTCCTGGCAAAGAAGCCAGACTGTCTTATATGGGTCACACTGTGATGGAAAACCAGAACGGCCTGATTGTTAAGGCGGCGGCCAGCCATGCGACAGGCAAGGCCGAACGGGAAGTAGCGGCAGACTTATTGTCGAAACTCCCGGGAACGAAGAAGCGCACAGTGGGTGCGGACAAGAACTATGATACGGCGGGTTTCGTAGCGGCTTGCCGGGTTCTGAATGTGACGCCCCATGTTGCCAGGAATGATAACCGGGCAGGCGGTTCTGCCATCGACGGTCGTACCAGCCGACACGCAGGTTACAAGATTAGCCAACGGAACAGGAAGCGGGTGGAAGAGCCTTTTGGCTGGGGTAAGTCAGTTGGTTTGATCAGGCAGATGAAAGTGCGTGGTTTATCGAAGGTGAACAGCGTATTTATGCTAACGATGATTGGCTGGAATCTGACCCGGATGAGGGCGTTACAGGGATAATTCCGCCCGGCAGGGGCAATACCGTGACGGTGGTTGCCCATAAGGGCGGAAACCAGGCTCAAATTGTCATATAGAACCGAAAATTCAAGCTTTAAACGGTCAATCTGTTCGAAGCTGAGTGAAAATCAACAGCCTGCTAGGGGAGTACATTTCTCAGATCTTTACCGAAGTGAAGAATCGACCTTCTTATATCGTTCGAGATTTGATTCAAAAAGAAAATGACGATTAGACTTATTGTTTCCAAAAGCAAGCGGGTCACGGTCTTCGCTATGGTCGGGTTGGCAGCGACCGCTGTGAATTTTCTAATACTCGTTCTGTTGGTTGAGCGATTTGATATTTACCCTCTGCTTTCATACCTGCTGGCCTATGCTGTAGCGTTTTTGGTATCATATTTAGGGCACTACTATCTTACGTTTGCAGCAAATGAAGAACACATGATTGCAATTCGTCGTTTCTTGCTTGTTTCAATTTTTTCTAGTGCACTTAATTTTATAGTGTTCGCAGTATCCTTTGAGTATCTCCATCTTTCATACTTAATAGCTTTTGTTATTACAATATTCATCGTCCCCCCTTTCACGTATTTGCTAAGCCGAAATTTGGTTTTCAATTAGGACAACATACATAACAAGGAGTGCTTCGATGAACGTCGCCAATCAATTTCAAATCAGAGGCGAGGATCGTAAATATTTACTGGTCGTTATTTCTATGTTCTTCGGCCTAATCTTTTATATCTCAGCATTTCACTATCAGATACCGTATTTTGATGGATGGGACTTTGTACGCTTTTTAAGGAATCAATCACAAGGGCGATTCGAACTCTCGCAATTTTTTGATTCTCATGGGGCTCATTGGCACGCCACTGGATACATGGTGATGCAGTTACTCGCCAAACTTAGTTCTTACTCCCAATTTGCAGAGGTAATATTCGGCTTCTTGGCAGCATCGCTTAGCTTTGCCATTGCCTCATCGCTTGCCATTGAGTGCGCGAAGAGCTGTGGTGTAAAGAATAGTGAGTGGGCGATGCTGGCCCTTTGTGCTTTTATGGTTTTCTCGATAGACCAAGCTGCTAATTGGTTGTGGGGTTGGCAGTTAGCAGTACACATGAATATATTGGGGTTCCTGGTTTGTGTTTACTACCTATCGCGCCCAGTAATCACTGCTGTTCGGATTCTAATCGCGTGTTTTGCCGCAGGCGTCTCAATATATAGCTTCGCGACAGGTCTCTTATTATTACCTATCGCTTTACTGATTCTATTCACGCACCCAAATTCAACTAGAAGAACGATCTCACTACTAACGTGGACTATCTTCAGCGTATTTATCCTATGGCACCTGAAGATGAACTTGTTCAGTGAGACAGGAAGTTCTTACTTGACCAATATTGGCATAACGTCAACTTACTCATCGGAAAAAGTTGGGGCAATCCTTGTCTATTCTGGAAACTTTCTGTCGGGCGCAATGGTTCGTTTCTCAAAAGACTGGGCTGTCTTTACTACTCCGCTAGGTATCCTAGTGGCCCTAGCTTCATTATATTTACTAATCAGTTCTAAGGTGGGAGTAGTCAAAAAGATCGCCCCCATTCTTGCCTTCATACTTTACGCATGTGGCGCAGGCTTGCTGGCGGCAATCGGCCGTGTGCACTTCGGTACTGACCATGGCTTTGTATATCGGTATGTTACTTTCGCCAATTTCTTCTGGCTTGGGACACTCGTTCTCATCTACATCTGCATCAATGCTGAATCTGACCAAGCGCCTATTCGACCGCGTGTTTCTAAAGTGTTAGCTGGAGCATTTGTGCTCCTGATTTTGCTGAAAGTAACTAATCAGTTCGATCTCGGAAAAAGAGGAATGCGCGAAGCTAGGAAAGTAAACGCAGTCGCAACAAAGTTGTGCGCCGAATACACAGAGGGCCATGCGATTGACTTGTCTTTAGTCGCAAATCCCGAACAAAAAATTGAGCCCCTGTTGCAATTTCTACATACAAATCGACTAAGCGCTTTTCGCGACTGCAATGACAATTTTGCTACCCGCTTGTTGATATATTCCGAGCCGTTGTCGGAATGAAAGCCTTGGATGACGAAGGGGAAGTCATCCAGCAGTTGTTCCAGCGCCGGAATGAGATAACGCTCGCTGATTTTCTCCACGCTGACGACCATTTCCACCTGGGTCACCTCATCGACCGCATTGACGTGATAGACCCCTTTCTGCCCGTCCCAGTCGCCCTGGTGGACCGTATCAATGCGGATATAGCCGGGTTGGCCGTTGGGCCTGGGTTTGCGTCGCTCGCCGATGCGGGCGCTTCTGGGGCGGGTCTTCTCGACATGGCGGCGGTAGCGAACATAGCCGGTGGCCTTCCTCAGGTTGTACAGGTGCGCCACGGAAATCGAGGCCAGGTGTTGGTACTTCGCTTGACCATGCACCGTATAGGCGCGTTCGCAGAGTTTCTTCATGGTCAACCCGTTGGGGGTGTTGTGGCGTTCGTCCATGGCTGCGAGCAGGCGGATGTCTGCTGCGGTAAATCGCCGTGAAAAGCCATTGACGGTGCGCTGTTGGCGCACCAGTCGCCCGGTATCGCGGTATTGCTTGATCAGTCGGGTGATCTGCTGACGCGAATAACCGCTGATCTTCATGAGGTAGCGGATCAGCACGCCCTTGTCCGGCCTGCTCAGTGACAGATAGTGGAATTTGACCAGAGTGCGCTGTACCCATCGGTAGCGGGAATCCTTATCGTCGGCAACCTCAAAGGCCACCCGCTGGGTGCCTTCAAGGAAGGCGATCATCTGGTTGATCGTGGTCAGGTCTTCAATATTCATGATGGTTTTCATCCTGCCATCATGAACGGGGAGCAACGGCTATGTCAGACTCATATATGGTCCACCCCGTTTTGCAAGAGTCAATCATCGTGTACATGAAGGATAAGTTGCAGTCATATATCCGGCCTCTCGGTGAAGGCTCTTGCCTTCGGGCCCTGATGGAATCCGCGCATCCCTGTCCTCATCATTTCATCGGCTTTCCTACTGCTCAGCCTAAGAGTCTGCCAGGTTTTCAGGAATGCAGGTCTCTCCTTTCATGCCATCACTGATCTTTCTCTTCGCAACTCCATGGTGGGTTTACTCTCCTAACCTTGCCTTTGTCTGTGTCGTACCGACATCTGCCGAACCATCAGGCAACTATCTCTGGTTCTGACACGGGCATTCTGTCGACACAGTAGTCCTCTTCATGCTTCAACAGCGCGTAGGCCGTGCGTACCATCTTGTTGGCCATCGCCACCGCTGCCACATTCTTGTGACGCCGCTGTAGTAACGCCTTGGCCCAGCGGCTGCGAGGGTCCTCTTTTTTGTCAATACAGCGTAATACCGAGCGAGCGCCATGAATCAGCAACTTGCGTAAGTAAACATCGCCACGTTTGCTAATGCCCAACAGTCGGGCCTTCCCTCCCGTGGAACTCTGGCGCGGTACCAGGCCGCCAACTCCCTGCCATTGTTGAAGGCGTGGATATCCCCTATGGCTGCCACCAGGGCAGTCGCACCTTTAGGGCCGATGCCGGGAATGGTGAGCAAACGCCGGGCACGCTCATCCAGACGGATCAGTTCATCATAGAGTGTCGATAAGAGTCCCCACCTCATGACCGTAGCCGGACAATCGTCGTGCCCAGTCATGGGCACCGGCGCAGGCTTCTATCCCAACCAGACAGGGCGACAGATTGCTCATGGTCGCTTTGAGTTGGTTGCGGGTTTGTTTTTTGGTCATCTGTGTGTGACCTCTGTCATCCACCGCGTGGAGATGGAAGCTGGTCTTACCCAAATCAATACCCACTACCTTGATTTCTCGCTTTTCATATATGGTCCACCCCGTTTTGCAAGAGTCAATCATTGTGTACATGAAGGATAAGTTGCAGTCATATATCCGGCCTCTCGGTGAAGGTTTTCGCCTTCGGGCCCTGATGGAATCCGCGCATCCCTGTCCTCATCATTATATCGGCTTTCCCACTGCTCAGCCTATGTCTAAACCAGGTTTTCAGGAATGCAGGTCTCTCCTTTCATGCCATCACATTGATCTTTCTCTTCGCAACTCGCTGGTGGGTTACCTCCCTTAAACTAGCCTTTGTCTGTGTCGTACCGACATCTGCCGAACCATCAGGCAACTATCTCTGGTTCTGACACGGGCATTCTGTCGACACAGTAGTCCTCTTCATGCTTCAACAGCGCGTAGGCCGTGCGTACCATCTTGTTGGCCATCGCCACTGCTGCCACATTCTTGTGACGCCGCTGAAGTAACGCCTTGGCCCAACGGCTGCGCGGGTCCTCTTTTTTGTCCACAAAGCGTAATACCGAGCGAGCGCCATGAATCAGCAACTGACGTAAGTAAACATCGCCACGTTTGCTAATGCCCAGCAGTCGGACCTTCCCTCCCGTGGAACTCTGGCGGGGTACCAGCCCCAACCAGGCCGCCAACTCCCGACCATTGTTGAAGGCGTGGATATCCCCGATGGCTGCCACCAGGGCGGTCGCACCCTTGGGGCCGATACCGGGAATGGTGAGCAAACGCCGGGTACGCTCATCTGCCTGCGCCAGTTGCTCAATTTGTTGGTCAAACTCGTCAATACGCTCATCCAGGCGGGCCAACTCATCATAGAGCGCTGATAAGAGTCCCCGAAAGCGCATCGTCAGACCGTTTTCCGCGTCTTCCAAAATGAGCGGGAGCTGTTTGCGTACCTGTGCTCTCCCCTGGGGTATCGTAATGCCGTACTCTAACAACAGGCCTCGGATCTGATTGACCTGGGCGGTACGCTGAGCCACCACCTGACTGCGAATACGGTGCAGGCATTGAACGTCCTGCTGCTACACGGTCCTGATAGCGACAAAACGCATGCTTGGACGCTGAACAGCTTCGCAGATGGCTTCTGCATCAATACGATCATTCTTGTTGGACTTGACATAGGGTTTAACAAACTGTGGGGCAATCAGCTTCACCTCATGACCGTAGCCGGACAATCGTCGTGCCCAGTCATGGGCGCCCTATCCCAACCAGACAGGGCGACAGCTTGCTCATAGTCGCCTTCAGTTGGTTGCGGGTTTGTTTTTTGGTTATCTGGGTTTGACCTCTGTCATCCACCGCGTGGAGATGGAAACTGGTCTTACCCAGATCAATACCCACTACCTTGATTGCTCGCGTTTCAGTACACTTCTTCATGGTCGCCTCTCTCTGTCTGTTTGAATGGTGTTGTTAGCGGCAATGTAATAATGACCCCCCTCGGCAACTGAATATTGACCCCCCTTTCCCGTAACCTGCACCTCTACAGGAGGTGCGCATGCTTGATCAGGAAAGGTGTATGGAAATACGAATATTGAGTAAACAGGGTAAAAGTATCAAAGAGATCTGCCGGCTCACCGGCCATTCTCGCAATACCGTGCGGCGCTATCTGCGTTCACCGGAGATGCCCGCCTATCAGCGCCCATCGCGAGGCAGCATACTGGACCCCTATAAGGCCTATATTGGTGAGCGGGTGGAAGCCAACCGTCCCCACCGGATGCCGTCTACCGTTTTGTTCAGGGAGATTCAAAGCCTGGGCTACACGGGCGGAGAACGCACCGTCAGGAACCACGTCAGTAGTCTCTACCCCCTGTCGGTACCGGAACCCGTTGTTCGGTTCGAGACCGACCCCGGCCGCCAACTCCAGGTTGACTGGTGTGTTTTCCGTCGTGGCAAGCACCCGTTGTCAGCGTTTGTTGCCACGCTGGGGTTCAGCCGCTACACCTACGTGGAATTTGTCGCCACAGAGCAATTTGACCAACTCAAACACTGTCACATCAACGCCTTCGAGTACTTTGGCGGCGTGCCGCTGGAGATTCTGTACGACAACATGAAGACCGTGGTGCTGGAACGCAATACTTTTGGGGCGGGGCTACACCGTTTCCACCCCGGCTTGTGGGACCTGGGCAAGCACTATGGCTTTACCCCCAGACTGTGCCGCCCCTACCGTGCGCAAACCAAGGGCAAAGTGGAGCGCTTTAACCGGTATTTGCGCAACAGCTTCTACTATCCCCTGCAGAGTTCACTCAAACAGGCCAACCTGACCCTGGATGTTGATACCGCGAATGCCGAGGTCCTCAAGTGGTTGCGCGATGTGGCCAACAACCGCACCCACAAGACCACTGGCAACGTGCCAGCTGTGCGCCTGGAACAGGAACGGCAGGCCCTGCAGTCCTTGCCGGTGTTCCATGCTGACCAGCCAAAACCCATTGAATCACTGCCGGTGCGGTCCTGGCCGGTGGAAACCCTGCAGCGCCCGCCGACTGAATACGAGCAGCTGGTAGGAGCCTGTTCATGACATCCATGCTGCTTCACGAACAAATTGCCGATTTGTGTGAGCGGCTCAAACTCCAGGTGGTGGCTGACCAGTACGAGGAGTGGGCGCAGCAGGCGGTCAACAACGAAGATAGCTATGTCGACTTCCTGGCTCGGATACTGAAGGCGGAACATGAGGCCCGCCAGGCCAGGAGCCGACAGGTGCTGGTCAAGATGGCCGGGTTCCCCACCATCAAGACCCTGGATGACTATGACTACACCTTCGCTGCCGGCGCACCGAAGAAGACCATCCAGACGTTGGCAGACTTGGCCTTTATCGAGCGCAAGGAAAACATCATTTTGCTGGGACCCAGCGGTACGGGAAAAACCCATCTCGCCATCGCCCTGGGTTACCTGGCGACCCAGCACAATCTCAAAGTGCGCTTCATGACCGCAGCTGACCTGATACTGCAACTGGAGACGGCGCGACGGCAAGGGCGCTATCAGGAAGTACTGCGACGATCCGTGATGGGGCCCAGCTTGTTGATCATTGATGAGATCGGCTACCTGCCATTAACCGGTGACCAGGCGAACCTCTTCTTCCAGGTGATTGCCAAGCGCTATGAGTCAGGATCAGTGATCCTGACCTCCAATCTCAGCTTTGGGGAATGGGAGCAGACCTTTGGTGGCAATGCCGCCCTGACCTCGGCCATGTTGGATCGGTTACTGCATCATTCCCATCTTATCCAGATACGGGGTGATAGCTACCGGCTCAAAGGGAAGCACAAAGCCGGCATCATCAGGAAACCATCGAAGGAGCAGTCAGATTAGCCAGGGGGGTCAGTTTTAGATTGCCGATATCGACCCAAAGGGGGTCAGTTTTAAGTTGCCGTTGACAGTGTATCCATTCTGGCGCATTGACGCCGATTGATGGAGTGGGGTGGACCATTCCATTATTTCATATTGAAAAAGACTATGTAGGGCACTAATCCCATAAACTTGGTACTATCCAGCCCCAAGGAAAAGGGTTATTGATAATGATTAAATTTGTGGATTTGTTCTGTGGTGGCGGCTTCGGAGGCCGAGGAGCCTATAAAGCCTGGGCACAGCCCATCCTGGCTGTGGATGCCTGGGACTTGGCTGCTGAGACCTATCAGAGTAATTTCCCAGATGCAGAGGTTATTTGTTCACCAATCGAAGACCTGAACCCCCAGCAACTGGCCAGGAAACATAAACCTGATGTACTTCTGACCTCACCAGAATGCACCTCCCACTCCATTGCCAGAGGAGCTAAACCAGGCTGCGAGAAGAGCAAGGAGACAGTCATTGGCATCATCCCCTGGATCGAAGCCATGCAGCCTCGTTGGGTGATCATAGAGAATGTCAACCGTATGAAGAAGTGGGAGCGTCATAACGAACTGATAGCCACAATTGAGTCCTATGACTACCGGGTTAATGATTTACTGTTGAATGCAGCTGACTTTGGTACTCCACAGTCCCGCAAGCGCGTATTCCTGATATGTGACCGAAAAGGTACCGTCATCACTGAGCAAGACCTTAAGTCTTTGCACCGCAGAAGCAATAGGGCTGCCAAAGACATCATTGATTGGTCAGGGCAATATAAAAGCACCCCCCTCTACAAAGAGGGCCGGGCTCAGGCAACAATTGACCGGGCAAAACGCGCCATGAAGGAGCTGGGCAGGAAAAAAGACTTCATTATTGTCTACTACGGCTCTGATTATGCAGGAGGTTGGCAATCCCTTGATTCTCCTTTGCGCACTATCACCACCTTAGATCGTTTTGGCTTGGTAACATGGCAAAGCGATAAGCCTTACCTGCGGATGCTACAGCCACCAGAGCTAATGAAGGCAATGGGTGCGGGCTCCAAACACATCCTTCCTCATGGAAACAGAAGAGATAAAGTGAAACTGTGTGGTAACGGTGTTTGCTCACCCGTTATGGAAATTATCTTTAAAAAGATCTCTCATGTGTATGCCTGCGAGATGGAACTTGTTTCGTAGATGGATTTAGAACAGTGCGACCTTGTTGTTGACCGAGTCTACGGAGGGTCACGAAATGGGAACGCATCTGATGACCCTTTGCCAAAACTACTGGGGGTGGATAACAGCGCCGGTTTTCGGCACTTGGGCAAACGTCCAGGTATTGATACCTTAGAGTTGCTTGCACTCAAATCAAACTTTAACGACCCTGACTGGCCGGACAACCTGAATACAGAGAACGACCTGTTCACCTATTATGGAGACAATAAGTCAGTTGGTGATATTCACGATACTCCCAGGCAGGGAAACCTTATTCTTCGCAACCTATTCGACGCCCGCATTCCACTACTGATTTTAATCACTTCCCAGTCATACTTCTGTTTGGTAGTACAGGGGAATATCGTGATGTGAGATTTCTGGGACTGGCTGTGCCGGGAGCACAAAATCTTGGCCCTGATGAAGATCTCGTAGCGATCTGGCGTGTCAAAGGAGCAGCGGATGAAAGGTTTCAGAACTACAAATCCACCTTCACTGTCCTGGATGTATCTACAATAGAAAGAGCGTGGATTAATGACATTAAACATGGAATCACCGTTACATCACAACACGCCCCAAAACCATGGCTCTATTGGGTTAAGTCCCGAACGTACAAACCTCTCTTTGCACCCCACACCATAGAGATACGCAGCAAGGAGCAACAACTTCCACAGGGTCAGGAAAGTCAAACGATTTTATCCCTGATTTATGAGAAATTTAAAAGAAACCCATTCGATTTTGAAAAATGCGCCGTTGAAATCGCCCGGTTGATGATGCCTGATGTTAGTAGCTGCGAAATAACCAGGCCTTGGCGCGATGGAGGGAGAGATGCCGTCGGCACATACAGGATTGGCTCTGGACCCAGCGCTATTGATGTGGAGTTTGCCCTTGAAGCCAAGTGCTACAAACCTGATTCCAGTGTCGGGGTTAAGGAACTATCACGGCTGTTGTCCCGGCTACGCCATAGACAGTTCGGTATTTTAGTCACTACATCTTATCTTGGTCGCCAAGCCTACACGGAACTCAAAGAAGATGGCCACCCAGTGGTTATTATCTCAGCTAACGATATTACTTCTCTATTGAAAGAGCGGATTGGCTCTGTTTCCTCAATAGCCCATTGGTTGGAAGGCATACAGTTTTCCGCTCAATAAGATTCGCTACCAACCGTTCAACACAGTCGGCTATCGACTCTTTTATTTCATGCTCCCATACTCGAATAACCAGCCAGTCTTGCCGTTCTAACAGGTGATTATTTTTCCTATCCCGCTCTACATTTTCGGAAATTTTCTTTTCCCAGAATTCAGCCCTCGCCTTGGGCGCCTGATAGTGTTTTGAGCATCTGTGCCAAAAGCACCCATCCACAAAGATCACTGTTTTAAAGGCCGGGTAAACAATATCAGGCTTTCCTGGCAGCTTGTTTTTTATTCTATGCCTAAACCCCATTGCGAATAGCGACTTCCTCAGGATAATTTCAGGTTTGGTGTTCTTCCCCTTTATTTTTGACATGCAAAAAGAACGCTGGCTTTTGGAAAGAACATCAGTCATTCTAGACAGACCATTCCCCCACTGGCTGACCCTGACGCCCAAAATATGCTGAGAACCGGCTTTGTACATCACGAACAAACGGAGAACTAATAGTAGCTATCCTTTCATCATTCAGAACATTACAGATAGGCCGATAAGTAATGCGCGTGAAGTCAATAACAGCTTCATCGATTTCCAAATATTGAGGAAGATAATGATATCTTTGTTTAGGTGAGGTCCCACGTTGATTCGACAAAAACTTTTTCCATGCTCCGGAATCCGTCTTTCCAGAAGAAGAATATGAAATAGACATACTTTCAAACACGGTTTTTTCCAAAGGAATTATTTCTGCCAGGACAACAACTTCAACATTGAAAATTGGTTTACCATTTTCCCCTTCTCTTGGAGTAATATCACAAGATGGAGACAGGATCACATGTTTCCCCCCATCAATACTGATTATATCTCCAGTAGCAATGGGCTTCTTAATCGGCGGATATATATAGAACTCAGGGTTAAAATACTTCAAGTCTTCATTATTTTCAGGTGTTGGTTCATCCAAATACTCCAACAGATGTAATGCGGTGTATCTAAGCAGCTCTTTTTCACAGTCTCGATCTTTATGAACCCAAAAGTTGAACCCCTTAGAGAGATGATTAAAAAAGATATCGCTGATTAGTTCCTCCAGTTTGCCAGACCCTCCTAGTATCTTTGTTACTCCTGTATCCCATACCCGGATCAGATCATCAATAACTATACTGGTATCTTCGGAACGCTCAAACTTTCTCATCAACGGATTATCAAAGTCATCGTCATAATCTTGGCTTACTGAACCTAATGTCCCACTGATAACATAGACGGCTAATCGTAGCTTACTCTTATTATCTAATATATATTTAAGAACATCATTTCCAGAAGCACTAGATCTATCTATGGGATCTCCCTTCAATATCAAATCCAAAAATATTGCATCGTAATGTTTTTGATCTAACTTCTCTATTGCATCGTCAGAGGTATCAGCGATATCCAAGACGATTTTCTTTTCATTGCTGTTATCATTGTTGTAATCGTCTATTGCGTCTCTATACAGACTTTGCTGACCCTGGTCATCCTCTACCATCAAAATACTTATATCTGACATTTCTACACCTTTTTAAAGTTAATAACGAAGCAAGCTCCCTCGTCATATTTTGCTGCTCGTATTGTTGCATCCAACCTTTCGACGGCATCCCCAACAAGTGCTAAGCCAAGTCCTGTCCCTTCAGGTTTCATCGAAAACCCAGGCTCAAACATCAATTCCAAATTCGATCCCTGAAAGCCTGGTCCGTTATCCGAAAACACAAGCTCTATACCTTCTGACACAACAGAGGCTTCTATTGTTATTTCCTTATGATCCAATTCCGATATACCGAGCCAATACATACTATTTTCAATCAGATTTGCAAATATAGTTGCCAAGTCAAACGAAGTGGCATAAACTTTGAAATCTTCAGGAATATCAATATTTACATGAATTCCAACTCTAGCCAGACCAGATTCAAATATATCTATCGATGATTTGGTTTCACGAAGCAGACCTACTTGTTTTCTATTCGGTCTTTTGGCAATAGCAAGAGGTTCTATTCTCTTAAAAATTAATGCAAGTGCCTTAGAGCTTTTTACAAGCAAATCAGAACGTGTTATTAGTTTTTCTTGAATTTCCTCACTAAATTCCTCTGAAAGTTCTTTTGCCCATTTAATCAATCGTGCTGGAACTTCATTGATTACCTTAATATGCTTCCTGCCTTCATGCAAAACAATGTGCGTGATTTTCCCCAGAGTTGCTTGCCCTTGATAAAGAGCTATAGTTTCCCTAATTCTCTGATACTCTTTTGATTTTTTATTCTGCTCTTTGTCTATTTCATCTGTGACAATACTGACAATTGACTGTTGATATTCCTCATCTATCCCAAGCTTTCCTATTTTAATTTCGAGAGAACGGGTAACACCTTCAAAATTGAGAAGGTCATCAATACGGTCATTTACAGATTTTGACTTCCTTCCACGAAATGACTGCTTCCTATATTCAAAGCGCTTTTCTTCTAACTGGTAAACTGCATATAAAATCAGGTGTTTCAGGCCCGCATAATACCTGTTTTCGATCAGCCCATCTCTCGCGCTTTTCTCCTCAAGATGAGAGGACTCTTCAGGCTGAATCCCGACAAAACCGATAATCTGATTATGACCTACTCTCATTGACGGGTTCTGAACCCTATGGCTATCCAGTTGAAGCCAGTCAAAATCCTGGTTGCCATATGGTCTGACACGAAAGCTGCCACGAAATATCGAAACCCCATAATATGCATCAAGGATTTCTCTGGCCTTCCTCTTACCAACCTTATCCTCTGAAAATGGATCTTTTAAACCTCTTTCAATTAGCTCATCTATCGACTCAGGGTCTCTATCAAATATTCTGAGATCAAAACTAACCTCTCCTGGATAACCTTGATTATTATTGTCTTCAAGGAGAACTTTCTTGTTATATTTTTCCGGTTTGATGTCCTTCACAATTTGATTGTAATATTCAAAGGAGGCATTGCCTTTACTATCAATGGTTCCATGGATACGATAGTCATACAGATCAATGACCCCAAAAGGTTCGACCTCTACTACAGAGTCTTCAGTATCAGGAAAGCCCTTGTACTCTACAGACACCTTAAAGGAATCTTCAGCTCCTAGAAGTCCAAGTTTCTTGCTTACCCTGGCCACTTCCGATGGAATCAGTAGTTTGCTAAGTTCAATTATAAGGCTGCTGCGCTGTTTTTCATCCCAGTGGCTATTGAGATCTTCAATCGAGATGCCAGTTCTTGTAACTTCTAAAAGTGTTCCCGGCTCACGATTGGATTTTTCCTGATCAATGATAATAGGCACATCTTCGAGAAGCCTGTTGGTGGAAAAGTTATCCAAGTCCAGCAGTAAGGACACCTCATCATGCCCTTTTGCTTTTGTGTTTAAGTAGATACTATTGCCGAGAACTGCTGCGGCAAAACGCCCAATTCCTTTTCTTCCCTGAAGGGCTCTGCCTTTCTCACTGACCTTTCTGTCAAGCTTATCCGACGTAGCAGGTACCAGCCATTTATCGACCACTGTTTCCAAATCCATTCCATGGCCGGTATCCGCTACAGTAATAGTCAGTCTTTGCTTGTCTTCCTCATAAGTCAAACTGACCTTGGCATCAGGAGAATCCGCATCGAACGAGTTTTTTACCAGTTCAACTACTGCTGCAAATTTATCTTTGACTAAATCTTTACCAATAGTATTAATCAGCCTCGCAGAGGGGCGAATTCGATACTCCGGTGCTGTGGTGTCAACTACCATATGGCGATCCCAAAATAGAGGGCTAATAGTCTATTAATTAGACAATACCTCATTATCCCTGTAGAAAATTAAGTTGTTCCTTAGGATTAAGCTCCAAGGCTTGACAATACTCTGAATAATCATAAACGTCTAATCTCTGTGCTGGTTCAATACATATGAGACTCATCAGGCAGCCACCCATTGTTGAAAGTACTCGCTTGGCGTCATTGAGTCCAGCGCCCATTAGCAGGTCTGCTGCCATTCGTGTGATCTTTTCGTGCCTGGTAGAAGGGTATGGTGGTGGTCGGAGGGTGTGTTAGCCAGACCATACCTCGGTGTTCCTCAATCAAAGCAAGTTCCGCTTCCTGGGTTACTGACAGCGGTTCTCCTGTTTCCTCATCCATATCAAACATGCTTTATGGCTGCACAATGCGTTCCTGGGAGGGCTGTGGGTCAGTGGCTTGCTACACCCCCGGGTGGCGTCGATGTTGCCAAGGGCTGGCAGGCACAGTTAGTTGACGACATGACGCCGCTATTACCAGAGGGTACGCCGGGCTGGCTACGGGCAGACAACGCCTATATCGTGGCGACCTGATCTGGTAATGCCTTCAAGGGTCCGCTGATCGAAATGGATTTACACCATCCTCCCTGTCGGCAGTTTACCGCCAATCAGGCATTTTATGCCTGCGGTCAGATAGCAAGCACCGTTGTTGTTGATGGCGATGCAGTATCAGTGGCTACCTGAGCGTGCCCGGCGGCATGGCTTGCGGCCATTGATCCGCTATTTGATGCGCTCAGTGGCTCGCCTGGTAAAAACCGGCAGGCGCTATCGTCTGGACTTTGCCAAGAACAACTTCAGGCTGGACTGGTTGCTGTGCGCGGCCTTGCAACTGGAATAGCGTCGATCTCAGCTTCGATATGACACTGACACCTGTCACCGGGCGGGTAGCGCTTGGGCGCTCGGTGCCAAAGACCGGCAACGGATGCCTGTGCAGGAGCCAGGCGCTCTGTCAGGACTCCCGGGAACAACCAAAATCATGTGAAGAGACAGCCGCCTTGCTATTGAGTACGCGATAAGCTGCGATACCTGCAACCAAGATGGGTTAACCGAGGATTGAGGAGTTGTCCATTGATGGGAGCTATGAGATAACATCGGCAAACATCAGGGAAGTCGGTATGCCACTGGACATTAAGAAGAGCGCTATTGATCTGGGTATTGTCACCGGGAACGCAGAGCCCATGCTGGCTTTCTACCGCGACCTGCTTGGCTTTCGTTTTGAAGCCACGCTGGATATGCCCGGTGGTACCAGAATGCACCGCCTCTGGTGCGGCGACAGTCTGATCAAGATCCTGCAACACGAAAAAGAACCGGTCGCCAGGGCCGCTCCCGGAGGACTGGCGGGTGCCACCGGTTATCGCTACTGGACCATCACCGTCAACAACCTGGATGAGATCACAGCAGCCTGTGAAGATGCCGGCTACAAGGTTCCGGTCAAGCTGGTGGACGTTCGACCCGGTGTCCGAATCTCCATGGTCGAAGACCCGGACGGCAACTGGGTCGAATTTCTGGACCAGGCGTAGCAGGTTCGGGCCAGGTTACCCGGAAAGATTCCTGTTTGGACAACTGGAAGTATCGACATCAGGGGTCGAAGTGCCTAAAGTATCTGACACAAAAACATAGCCATATATGTGTCAGAAGAATCATGGGAAAAGATAAAATATCAGTTTCAGATCAAATAGTTAGCACGATATATGGAAATAAGAGGGGTTGGGTATTCACTCCCGATCATTTCAAACACCTTGGCAGTCGAAACAGCATTGCTTCCGCACTCAAGCGCCTGAAACAATCCGGTGCCTATGCCGCCAACCTGATGGGGCTTTCCACTCAGGCCCGCCCAAAGGTGTCAGCGGTCAGCAACCCGTAACGGGGCACTGCCATAGGTCCTGTCATGTAACCCGGCGAAATCCAGCACCAGGCTGTTGATGCCGCCGGGTTCCGAGTTTGTCAGCAAAACCATGCCAGTGCCGGTCTCCCGGTGAAATACCATGCTGCTGCACATACCCTGGATATAGCCACCATGGTGGACAAAACCCGACTGGGAACCATAGTCAAAAATCCGCCAGCCCAGTCCGTAGTAGACATCGCCAAGGGCCTTTCGATAGGGATAGTGGGCCTGATAACGCGAGGTCTTGATCACTCCCCGGTGCATTTCCTCAAGCATTGCGTCCGGCAGCACTTCCGGTTTCTGTCCCAACTGCGCCAGCAGCCAGACGGCCATATCCGAAATACTGGCGTTAATTCCCGCAGCCGGTGGGACCTTGTAATAGTGTGGCGTCGGTCGGACCGAAACCCAGCGCTTGCCGTTCCAGACATGGGGGCTCGCGTGGTCCTCATCCTCTGTGAATGGGCGGTATCCGAATGAAACCCGCGTCATGTTCAGCGGCTTGAATATCCGCCTGAAGACATAGTCCTGATACGGCATGGACGTTTCAGATTCCACCAGGTCACCGACCAGGCTGAAAACCACATTCTGATAGCCGTAGCATCTTCCGGGAGGACAGACAAAACCAACCCTGTCCAGGCGGTCCACCATTCGCCTGAATGACATCTTCTCTTCGATCAGGTTGGTGTACGCATGGGGCATCAGTCCCGTGGACTGGGACATCAGGTGATGGAGATTGATCTGACTGCCATAGTCGGACTGCTTGAATCGCAAATCCACCAGGTTTGTTTTAAGCGGCGTCTGCCAGGTCAGTGGCGTGTCCTCTACCAGGATAGCGGCGGCGGCGGAAGCAAATGTTTTTGACAGCGAGGCAATCCGGAAGAGCGTTTCTGTCGTAACGGGATCATGAGAACTGACTTCGCGCACACCGTAGGTGGCCTGACGAGTCACCCTGCCATTTTCAACGACCACCAGAGCCGCGCCAGGTGTCTGGTCTATCAACGGCAGAACATAGTCCCGTTCAAATTTTGCAGCAAACTCATCGCCCAGGGCGAACTGGGATTGTGCAATACACAGCAGGGCCAATGAGAAAAGCCTGATCTTCTCAGCGATCAACATCAAAGCAATATCAAAACAACATCAAGAAGCGCACCAACAACGCTTTAACGGTGCGCAACTTACAAGTTATCGAAAAGGTTGTAAATTGTTTTCACCGATTGGGGCAGGATTACCACGAGGGTCGACTGCGTAAGTTATGACGGCAATTATGATGAAGACATTGCCATCGAGCGCCTTCGCCCCGGTTTCGGCAGTCGAATAATAACCGGCATCGGTCCTAAAGCAGTAGAAGAGTCCGATCAATTGTCCAGAAGGCGGCTACGCATCCCATGCCCCAGGCGGCTGTTGTAGAAAAGTGCTTTTGCCAATGCATCCGTGACAAGAGCCATACGAGTGCAGCGAGTACAAGAATGACGGCTATCTGACCCACCTCTATACCAACATTGAACAGGAGGAGCGAGAACCATAAGTCGTCTTCAGGCAGGCCGATATCGGACAATGCCCCGGCAAACCCCAGGCCGTGCAGTAGTCCAAATATAAACGCCATCACCCAGGGACGACCCAGGGTAAGGCGTGATCGTTCACTTTCGTCTTGAACCAGCTCGCGGGCCAAAAACAAAATCGATAGGGCGATGATCGCCTCAACGGGACCCTGGTCAAGTTTGACCAGATCCAGCGCGGAAAGCGCCAGGGTAATGCTGTGTGCAAACGTAAATGCGGTAATTGTTTTAATTAACGCGACAGGTTCTCTGATGAAGAGAAAAAGACCGATCACAAAGAGCACGTGATCAATGCCGAACACAAGATGCTCGATGCCTATCATGAAATAGCTGAGCCCTGGCGCTTCAGCCTCGTTTAGGTCGAGGATTGGGTTTTCGGGCCGAAGTATGTAGTTGGCCGTTTCGCCGTCCAGAGTATCTACGCGAACAAGCACATCTGTGAGTGTCACTGTCAGGCCGTTGATGCGGATCGACGACTCGCTGAGGTCACACTCGGTTCGCCAATGGTACAGAAGCGCGGCGCTAGTGACTTCTGGCGGTGCCAGGTCCGACATGACGCAGTCTTCAGTAAAAACAGGATCGATAGGAAGGCGACGGTTCTGCATGATCGGCTGTTTCCAGAGCACATGGTATTTGGTCGCGCCTTCGTCGACCTCGGTGAGTTGCAAATAGGCGGGTCGGACCTCGTGAGCAAGGACGATGTTCGCGAAGAGCGTGCTAATCAATGCAGTTAGCAAAAATCGAGAGTTCACTGAATTGCCTCGGTTGGTTCAGTGAAGATCACGTTATATCGAGCTTTAAGGTCATCATAGTAGGCTTCGTTGGCGGCGCGTCGAACTGCTTGTTGAGCATCAATCACAACGCGTTCTGCGACTTCATCAAACGTCGGCACGAACGTAGTCTGAACCATTTTGAGCCTGATGGTGTGCCAACCGAATGCCGATTCAATGGGGCCTTGATCCGAATCGCGGGGTTCCAGCTCAGCCAGAGCTCTCGCAAAACCGCGCCCGAATAGATCCCCGATTTCGCGTTCTGATCGACCGTTATATTCCTTTTGCAACATAAATGGGTCGCCATTGTCATCCGTGTCGAGTGCTCTTGTCGCGTCTCTCTTTGCATCTTCCCGCCGATCCGATGAGAAGTATCTATGCGAGAAAGAGAAACGCTGAGGCACGCGGTAGTCTTCCTGGTTTTCTTCAAAGTATTCACGCAGAGGGCTCTCTTCGAGGGGGGTGGCTGTCGCAATATCTTCAGTCAGGAAGGTGAGCTTCTGCACCATGCGACGGCGTACAATCGTGTCATTAGCATCAAGCCCCAGGCGTTGCGATTCTCTGTAGTAGATTTCTTCTTTTACAAATTGATCCACTAAACCGGCGAGTTCCTGGTCGGTTGGCGGGCGTCGCATTTGCATATTCCACTGGTCGTAGAGACGTTTAATGTCAGCATCGCGCACTTCTACGTCATAAGAAATCTCTTCGTCGGAGAAGAGTCCGGCAATAAAGAAGATCGCTGCGCCTGCGATCAGGAAGGTAACAAGTGGGTCTTTTAGCCAATTCATTGTTTGGGACTCCTGGTTCATCTCAAAGCCACCGGCGGCCAGGGCAACACCACTAACGTCTTTATAGACCAGGTGATTTACATCGCTCAAACTCTACCTTCGTAGATGAGTATGGCCATTACTTCCTAAGGCGTTATCCAGATCGGCGAAGTCCAGGCACGTTCTTGAATGGTCTTATGGAGATCGGATCTGGGTTGTACACCCGCTCGAACTGCATCCCAGGTTGACCAACGACAGGTTGGGTTTTCTAATACACGTGCGTAGTAAAATGCCCGATGATCCGGGTTGTAGTCGGGGTCTTGCCAAACCGTTTGTAACTCTGCCGCCCCGACACCTTCGGTAATTGAGCAATCACTTATGTCCACGGAAGCGCCATTGTCTGGACAGCGGTGGGTTGTAGAATCCACTGTACCTCCATCCGAACAGGCGACGTCATACACCTGCTCGAAGTGTTCGCCATCCACTGACCAGCCCTTAATGATTTGCAGGCGCTGTAGAGCGGCAGAATTTGCGTCACGGACCGCAGACGCAAAGAGTTTCAGTGAGCCTTCCGCTTGTGCGGGTAGCTCCGCACCCATGGGTACACCACGCTCATAAGCATCCTGCACGGAGAGACTATCTTCATAGTCGAACCCAGCGAACAAGCGTACCTGAATGCGTGATCCTGACGTGGCGAAGGTCTCTTTCCGGCGGAGCGCAGCATAGATTGAATCGCGTGTATTTTTTTCAGCCCACACGCCGGTTAAGCCAGCAGCACTCCATGTTTCGAATGCGCCTATAGCGTAGTTCTTACCATCGATTTCTTTCACGTTTACGCGACCGGCAACACGCAACACTTCAGCGTCGCCATCGCTAATTGGGACAGAACCGCGTCGTCCGCTATCGGCGTCTAATAGCCCCACTTTGGAGAAAAAGTTTGATTCATCCAGGGATGCAGCCGCTGTGTGGGTATCTGAAGCACCCACAAAACCGAATTGATAAGGGTTAGTGATGCCGCCGTCTGCCAACGCCAGGCCGTCACGCAGGGCTTCTCGGGCATAGGAACCCTTGGGTTCGCTATGGAGGGTTGTGGCAACACGATAGGGCATGATTTCAAAGTCGGCCCATTCATCGGTGTCAGATAACAATGGATGGGTTTCGGAGGTTCCTTTGACCTGTGTGAGTTCTACCAGCGGCTCGTTACGCATACGCTTACGTGCCCACTCATCATCAACAGGGTTGCTGGCCCAATCGACGAGCTTAAACATCTGGCCATTTGAACCATTCGAATTATGAGGAATGGCGAGTGCTTCAATACCGTTATTTCTCAAGCCGTCCATCCAGTCCCACAGGCCTTCAGGGTTTTGTGAGTGAAATCGTGAAAACGGCCTGACGGGAAGTTTATCTGCGCCTTGAAAGATCACGTTGCGATGGAGGTTGCCGCGATCATCGGTGGAAGAGGTGTATTCGTAGGCGACGAAAGTCGTGAAGTTACCCGGATCATTGTGGATCTGGGCTGCTTTAACAATATCGGCCCAGGCATCTGTAGCAATTTGGTCGACAAGGTCACCATCCACCGTACCTGCCACGATACGTCTGAGTGTTTCAGGCAGAAAGGTTGAGAATGCCTTAACGCGATCCGGCAGGCTTTCGAAGTTTAGATTTTCAGCCGCGTTTAAGTTGTGCAGATCATGAACATGAGCGTAGCGCGAGAACTCGGTAGTCGTATCCGCCGCTTCCCTAACCGCGCCAAGAAACATTGCGTGGTCGGTGACTGCATAAAAGTCCAACGGTTTTCTGAGTTGAACGTCAAAGCCGGCAGGATGCTTGATGGCTTCGCCTTTAGCATAGCGGTAGGCATCGTAAGGCGTTGCGATCGTGCCAAACGCAAAGGCGTCGAAGGAATAGTTGGTATGAACGTGCAGATCGCCGTAGAGAGGTTGTCGCCCGGCGCTCTCGGCTGGTGTGAAATTGACGGTACCCGCTGGCATTTCCAGACCCAGACCCCCGAAGCGTGGGCCGCTGCCTTGTGTCTGCTGCTCTGGCACAGCCGCAGTTTGTTCTGCCTGATCAACGGGCGGCATCTCGCCAGTGCAAGACACCAGCATCGCAATTGCAAATAGTAACGTAACTCGGTGCATTTTGAATTTCCTCTCTAAGTACGATCCATACTGACCTTATGGGATTTGTCATATTCGGTGTATTACCTGGCCTGATGTTCGGCCCGGCATTACTCACTGAATCACTTTGATGATATCCAGTTTGACCGGATTTGTCGTTCCGCTGAGATCAATCACATCTGACCGGGCCTCGTAATCTCCCGGGGAAGGTGTGACCTGACCCGTCTGTGATATGCGCGCGATCACAATAACCTCATCAAAGTTCCCGAGCCCCATGCCGGGCACCATCGCCATAGACTCATCCAGCACCAGTTCTACGGGCAGAGCCGCTACCGGGAATCGCTGAACCGCCAGTGGCGCAGCCGGTCCGGAGGCCGCGCGGGCATAGACAAATACCACCGCAGCATCGGTCAGGTCCAGACCCGCCGCCCGGCTGACCCGGACCTGCAATGACCGGCCACCGGACGTCGCAGGTTGAGACTCATCCCCACCGATATGGTTGATCGCGGTGCGAATGATTTCCGCCCGCCGACCGGTAACCCCGGTGGCCAACGCTCGCTGAAACCAGGTGAGCCCTGTGTCGCGGTCACCCGCCTCAATGGCCGAGATCGCCCGAATCTCCATCATCGTGACATCCCCGGGATTGGCGCGCAACGCCTCACTGACGGCGCCATCCACCTCGCCGGTCATTTGACGTCCCGCCTTCAGGTACAGCACTTCGGCATACTGGGACAGGAGATTGGGATCATCAGGAAACCGACCCAGCAGCGCACGCATGACTGCCGCTGATTCAGAAAACTCTTCGAGATTGAGATAAGCACGGGCCAGAAGAAAGTGTATATCCTCATCGTCCGGTTGCTGCTCTGCGCGGGCCTCCACCTGAGCGACAAACCGCCGGTAGGCCGGGCGATCCGCCGGACTGGTAGCCAGCATCTGCTGTGTCAATTGCACATCCGGCATGGACCCCCGCCCGAACCCCGCATCCAGGTATATCAGCGCAGCAAACACGGGCAGTAGCCCGGCAACGAACAGCAATACCTGCCGACCGGCTACGGATTCCGGCGGCCCTGGCGCTTCTTCTGCCACATCACTCAGGAGAGCCTTCTGCGCTTCCAGCCTAAGCTGCCGCGCATCTTCCCGGTCTGCCAGTGCGCCGACATGTTCCTCGTACAGCGCCACATTCAAGTCGGTACGTTCAATCACACTATGCCGCCGACCACCTGTCAGCATCGGCAGAAGAACGAACAGACAGGCTGTCAGCGCGAGCAGCAGGGCACCAAAGTAAAAAATCATGAGCGGTCTTTCTTTAACAAATCATCCAGTCTGGCTTTTTCGTCACCGGAGATTTCGACTTCAGCCTCAGGCGACCGTGCGACCCGCCACCAGATCAGGGCGGCGATAAACCCAAGAACCATGGGACCAAACCAAAGCACCAGGGTACCGCCATTCATCCCTGGCCGATACAGAATGAAGTCACCATAGCGCTCATGCATGAAGGTCCGGACTTCCTGATCGGTCCTGCCTTCAAGGAGCAACCGGTGCACTTCCCGCCTCAGGTCGCGGGCAATCATCGCGTCAGACCCGGCAAGGTTGGTATTCAGACACTGGGGGCAACGGAGTTCGGCAATCAGGGCGTCATAACGCCGCTCAAGCATCTCGTTGGGGAAAGGATAGGCGTCGATCGTAGCTTGCGCAGACATCGGAACCAGTAACAGGAAAGCCCACCTAAGCATTGTTTCCCGCCCGCCGCTCGTTCTCTCGTAGAAACCTGACCACGGGATAAATCTCGTTGCGCCAGACGTCACTTGTCACCGGCCCCACGTATCGAAAACGAATAACCCCCCCGGTATCCAGCACAAAGGTTTCCGGCGCACCGTAAACCCCGAGATCAATGGCGAGCCTGCCCTGATCATCGACAATGCTGAACCGGTAGGGGTCTGCCCGGCGCTCCAGCCACTGAATCGCCTTTGCCGAGTCATCGTTGTAGTTGATACCGTAAATGGGAATGTTCTCCTCGCGGCTGATACGCATCAGCTCCGGGTGTTCGATAATACAATTCGGGCACCAGGTTCCCCACACATTAACCAGTGCGACCTGCCCCAGCAGGTCGTCCCGTGTCCGGGTGCGTTCGGCATCATGCAGGTCCCGCAGTTCAAACTCCGGGAAAGGCTTGTCGATCAGCACCGAGGGCAACAGGTGTGGGTTCTGCAAGCGGAACCCCAGGGCGAGAAATCCGCACAGAATAATGAACACCACCAGCGGAATCAGTAGCGACCGGTTAAAGTTCATGTTGCGGCCTGTCGCACACGACGATAGCGGCGATCCAGCAATGTCATCAGGCCGCCGAGGGCCACGAGCAGGCCACCCAGCCAGACCCAGCGAACCAGCGGTTTCACATGCAGGCGCACCGCCCAGGCGGAATCGCCAACAGGTTCACCCAGCGCAATATAAATATCACGAAACAGAGACGGATCGATGTCCGCCTCGGTCATCACGTTCTGCGCGACCGGGTAGAATCGTTTCTCCGGGTGCAGTGTGGTGACCAGAGAACCATCGCGCAGTACCCGGAAGCTGCCCTGGTCGGAGAGATAGTTCGGGCCTTGCACCTGTTCCACACCTTCAAAGATAAACTCATAGCCACCCAGACTGACCCGGTCACCGGCTTCCATACGCACGTCCCTGGCGGACGAAAGATACACGGTCACCACGACCCCCAGGATGGCAATGGCGATACCCGCATGCCCCAGCATCATGCCAAGGTGAGAGGCATTCAGAATCTTCCCGGTACGATACAGATGGCTGCCCAGTAAAAACAGTATCCACAACGCGAGGGTTTCAATACCGAGCACAACCCAGTGCATCACACTGGTTACGAAGAACGCGACTGCAACAACCAGCACCGGCGCCAGAAGCAGCAGGGGCCAGTGCTGCGTCAACAGGATTTTGGTGGATGTCCGACGCCACTGGGAGAAGGGGGCAAACACCATCACCAGGAACAACAACGAAACAATCGGCACAAAAACCGCGTTGAAATAAGGGGGGCCGACGGAAATCTTCAGACCATCTGTCATCACCTCGTACAGCAGGGGATACAGGGTGCCAAGCAACACCGCCGCCGTTGCCACTACCAGCAGCAGGTTATTGATCAGAAGCATCGCCTCGCGGGAAGTCGGCGTCATGGTTGCTTCACTGCGAATACCGGACGCCCTGACGGCGTAAAGCAGCAGTGATGAACCGATCACCATGATGAGAAATATCAGAATAAAGAGTCCGCGGGTCGGGTCCACGGCAAACGCATGCACCGAGGTCAACACACCGGAGCGAACCAGGAAGGCACCCAGCAGGCTCAGGGAAAACGCTGAAATCGCCAGCAGTACCGTCCAGCTTTTGAACACGCCCCGCTTTTCACTGGCGGCCAGCGAGTGAATCAGGGCCGTGCCAACAAGCCACGGCATGAAGGAGGCATTTTCCACCGGGTCCCAGAACCACCAGCCGCCCCAGCCCAGTTCATAATAGGCCCACCAGCTACCGAGAGTGATCCCGACGGTCAGAAATGCCCAGGCAGCATTGGTCCAGGGACGGGACCAGCGCGCCCAGGCGGCATCCAGCCTGCCGGTGGTAAGCGTGGCAATGGCCAGGGCGAAAGGCACGGCGAAGCCGACATATCCCATATAGAGCATAGGTGGATGCACAATCAGGCCGAAGTCCTGCAGCAGGGGGTTCAGGTCAGAACCGTCCGGCGGATAAAACGGCAGGTTGCGTTCAAAGGGATTGGATGTGAACAGCAGGAAGCTGACGAAACCGATGCTGAGCACACCCATGACAGACAGCACACGCGCCTTCATATCCGGGGTCAGACTGCCGCTGAAGGCAGCCACCGCCAGCGTCCAGCCGCCCATAATCAGGGTCCAGAGCAGGAAGGAGCCTTCATGCGCACCCCAGAGGGCGGATACCTTGTACTGCACAGGAAGTGCTGAGTTGGAATTATTGGCGACGTAGCTGACGGTGAAATCATCCTGTACAAATGCGTACAACAGACAGCAGAAGCTGAACAAAAGAAAGATGAACAGGCCGGTCGCAATCGAACCCGCCGACTGCATCAGCAGAAGGTCCCGCCGATAGACACCAAGGGCGGGAACAACCGCCAGCGCCACACTGAGTCCCAGCGCCAGCATCAGGGCGAAGTGCCCGAATTCAGGAATCATTCGTGCCGTGAGCCTCTTGTAACATATCCGCCACTTCAGGCGGCATATAGTTCTCATCGTGCCTGGCCAGCACCTCCTCGGCGACAAATACGCCGCCCGTGTTCAACTGACCCAGCGCGATAATCCCCTGCCCCTCGCGGAACAGGTCAGGAAGCATACCTTCGTATTCAATCGGCACCTGCGCTCCCTTCATATCGCCGATCACGAAGCTGACCTTGAGACTGTCATCGGCCCGCACAACACTGCCCGCCAGCACCATGCCACCGGCACGGACCCTTCTGCCGACCGGCGCCTCGCCGTTCGCGATCTGTTCCGGTGCGTAAAACAGGTTGATGTTTTCATTCAGCGCCAGCAGGGCAAACGTGGTTGCGCCACCGACACCGGCCAGCAGGAACAGGATCAGCAACAGCCGGTTACGGCGATGCGTCTTCATGGCACCAAACTTCATGATTCCTCGACCCCGGCGCCCGGTTGTCGGCCAGCCACTTGTGCCTTACCCGTCCTGATGATGCGGGCAAGTGCCATCCCCGGCCACCAGACATTCAGCAGCAGCACGATACAGGTAATGCCATAGGCCGCCCAGACGAACAGACCCTGTCCGTCCATATTCAGGAACGCCTGGAAACTCTCGAACTTCATCGCTCCGCCACCCGGCCACGCACCCACTCAGTGCTCTGCTCGCGGATCAGGATCTCATTGCGGATACGCATGAACCAGATCGTAAAAAAGAACAGATAGTAACCGATCACCATGACCAGCAATGGCAGCCACATTTCCAGAGGCATGGCTGGCTTCTCCATCAGTTTGAAACTGGCCGGTTGATGCAGCGTGTACCACCAGTCCACTGAGTACCTGATGATCGGCAGATTGACCAGACCGACAATAGCGAGAATGGCGCAGGCCCGCCCTGCCCGTTCACGCCCTTCCATGGCAGACCTCAGCGCCATAACACCAACGTATAAAAAGAAGAGTATCAACGTCGAGGTTAACCTGGCATCCCAGACCCACCAGGTACCCCAGGTCGGCTTGCCCCAGATGGCACCCGTCACCAGGGCGAGAAAGGTGATGGATGCGCCCAGTGGCGCCACGGCGAGTAGCGCCATATCGGCCAGCTTGATGCGCCAGACCAGGAACACAACTGCGGCTCCCGCCATCATCAGGTATCCGGATTGTGCAAGCATCGCTGCCGGTACATGGATATACATAATGCGAACACTGTTGCCCTGCTGGTAGTCAGGCGGCACAAACAGCAGCGCCCAGATCATCCCGCCCATCAGCACCAACCCTGTCAGGGCAAGCAGCCAGGGATGCCACCTGGAAGTCATCTCGAAAAATGTTCGCGGGGAACCCAGCCGATGGAACCATTCAAGCATTGTAATAACGCAACAGGAAAAGGAGGTGCCTCCCGAGACCCGCAATTATAGCAGAAGGTCCTATTCATCAGCGGCAAGGCGTAGCGAGGCAGCGGCGGCAAGCGGTGCCAGCGCCACTGACAGCAGCAGTATGGCCAGCAGCCAATAGACATATCCCGTGACATTCGCCCCGTTGACCACAGCCTGCACCATGGCCGTGGCGAGAATCAGTACCGGAACGTACAGGGGCAGTATCAGAATCGTCACCAGCAGACCACCTCTCGGTAATCCGACGGTCAGCGCAGCGCCAATGGACCCGAGCAGGCTGAGGGTCGGTGATACCAGCAGGAGTGACAGCGCCAGTGTCCGGATTTCGTCCACATCCAGAAACAGCGCCAGCCCCGCCACCGGCATCAATACCACCAGGGGCAGACCCGCGATCAGCCAGTGAGCGCATACCTTGGACAGGGTAAATACAAACAGGGATTGACCTGACAGGATCACCTGTTCCAGGCTGCCGTCCTCATAATCTGACCGGAACAGCAGGTCCATGGACATCAGGGTTGCCAGAAGCGCCGCGACCCAGACGATACCCGGCGCGACCAGACTCAACTGTTCGGGCGATGGCCCGATACCCAGAGGAAACAGGCTGATGACGACGGCAAAAAACACCAGCGGATTCAGCACTTCGGACGGTTTGCGGACATGGACACGCAGGTCCCGCAGAACCGATACAGGGAAAAAACTCATCCCAGTGTCACCGAACTCACGGGCCGGTCTACGTGAACCGCCTGGTGACTTGACAGGATAATGATGCCGCTGCTGTCGAGGTGAGCCATCATCCGGGCGGTGAGAAACTCCAGACCCCGGTCATCAATGGCGCTGAAGGGTTCATCCATGATCCAGCAGCTATTCCGACAGACCAGGAACTGTGCCAGCGCGACCCTTTTCCGCTGACCTTCCGATAGCCGCCCGCAGGGCACATCGCCGTAACCTTCCAGGCGCAACGCCTGCAATGTCTGCCGCACATCTTCATCAGCCACCGGCAGGTTTCGGAGCCTGGCGAGCCAGCGGAGGTTTTCCCGTACCGTCAACGAGCCTTTCACGCCCGCACGATGCCCCAGGTAGAGCGGCGCCTGATCCAGCCGCCAGTCAATCTCACCGTCATAGCCGGTATAGAGTCCCAGCAGACAACGGAGCAGTGTACTTTTACCACTGCCGTTTGCGCCCACCACCTGAAGGAGTTCGCCAGCGCCCACAGAAAAGGACAGAGACGTGAACAACGGTCTCTGGCCGCGAATACACGACAACCCTTTTACCCGTAGCATGATGAAAGCCAAAAGGACGCGATTATAGCAGGCCCGATTCGTGTAGCCCGATTCATGTAGCCCAATTCGTGTAGAATGCCGCGCCTATGATTTTCAAGAATGCACACATCTACCGTCTGACCAGCCCTCTGAACCTGTCCGGCGAACAATTCATCGACCCGCTTTCGGAACACACCTTCACCCCCTGCACCGGGGTCCGGCCTTCTTCCATCGGCTGGGTAGCGCCTGTCGCCGACGGTGAACTGGTTCACGAGGTATCAGGATGCTTCCTTCTGTGCGCGAAACGCGAGGACAAGGTCATACCCTCCAGCGCCCTTGCTGATGTCCTGGACGAGAAGATCACGCACCTGGAAACCCTGGAAGACCGGCCAATTCGCGCCAAAGAAAAGCAGCGGCTCAAGGAAGATGCCCTGGCGGAGCTGTTGCCACGTGCGCTGCCGAAATCAAAACAGATCTACGGTTACATCAGCCAGTCCGAGGATCTGCTGGTGATTGATACGGCCTCTTCGCCGGAAGCGGAAATGTTCCTCACCTGTCTGCGGGAAACCCTGGGGTCGCTCAAGGTGGTGGTGCCCCGGGTGCAATCCAGACCGACGGATATCTTCACCCACTGGCTACGCAATCGAAAGTTGCCCGAGGGGTTCTCGTTCGGCGATCAATGTGACCTGACTGACCCGGAAGACAACAGTGCGGTCAGTTGCCGCCGGCAGGACCTGAATACCAGCGAGGTCAGGGCGCACCTGGATGCCGGCAAGATCTGCTCAAGAATCTCCGTGATCTGGCACGGCGACCTGAAAGTCACGCTTGATAAAGACCTGGTGCTGCGCCAACTGAAGGTTCTGTCCGGTGACGATGCCATGAACGAAGATATTGACCCGGTGGCCCGGCTGGATGCCGCCTTCGTCAATATGACCCTGGAACTGTCCCGGTTCCTGCCCGCCCTGTTCAGCGCCATGGGCGGCGAGGCACGCGACTGATCAGGTCGCGTCTTCCGGGGTCTCTTCCCCGGGCTCGTCCTCAAGTTCGGGTTCCAGCGGTTCATAGGTAAAGCGCTGGCCACCAATGGATGCCTCATACATAAGGCCACCCAGCGGGTGAACAAAGACCGCCATACCCTTGTTGTAACCATGCCCCACCTGCCGGGTGGATGAAGGACCCGTCCCGGCACTGGCAGAAGCGCCGGCGGTGCCTGCCTGCGCCTGGGCACCCAGCGTTATCACCACAGCGGAAGCAGAGGCTTCAAATTCAAAGCGTCCACTGGTGAACTCATCAAAGGCGCGCTGGTCCTGCAGGAAAACAACCTGGCTGAACGCCTGACCGCCCATCTGGAAACCGATACTGAACCGGGCGACCGACACCCTGCCGACCACCTCGTCGCCCCGGTACAGCCTGCCCTTGCCATAGGACCCGCCTATGCCAAATCCACCGCGACCGACGGTGGGAAAGACCGCGTAACCATAGGCATGCTCAAAAAAGGGTTTCAGGTCCGGCGCTGACTCAAACACATCCAGGGTGCCGTCATAGTTATCGGCCCGGGCGACCGGCACCAGCAGAATCAACAAAAGAAGCAGTCTTGACATCCTTAACATCCTTAACATCGGGCTCTCCCAAACTGGATTTTCCGCATTGTAGTTAATGCTCATGAACACACCTTGAATGACAGTGGCGGTAACCCCGCAACGCTCGCCTCGATCTGGTCACCAACCCGCACCGGACCTACGCCCGCCGGCGTTCCGGTAAATATCAGATCGCCGGGTTGCACCCTAAACAGCCCCGCAAGCCGTTCGATAACCTCGGGCACCTTCCAGATCATCTGGTTGATATTGCCCGACTGCCGGATCTCACCATTGATGGATAATTGAATGGCGGCATCGTTCAACTCACGGCTGACTGGCTGAACGGCACCACAGGGCGCGGCATGCACAAAGGACTTGCCCGCCTCCCAGGGTCGACCTTTCTCCCTGGCCTCCCCCTGAAGATCGCGGCGGGTCATGTCCACACCCACGGCATACCCGAAAATCCCGTCCTCACCCATGGCAACCACCAGTTCCACCTCATGATGCAGGTCACGGGTGAATGCCGGATATTTCATTGGCTGATTGCCTGCCAGCACGGCGAAAGATGGTTTGATAAAAAAGAAGGGCGGTTCCCGGCTGGGATCACCGCCCATTTCAACCGCATGATCCGCGTAGTTACGTCCCACACAGAAGATGTTGTTGACGGGAAATCGCCGCCCGGAGTCTGCCACTGACAGACTGGCGGGTTCCCGGGGTTGAATGATGTAAGTCATATCCGGTAACAGTTTAAGAAAAAAACGGGTAAGTTTCCTTACCCGTCTCAACTGGCTCGCCAAATATACCCCGGCTATGCAACAAACTGATCCTGCAGGCCGGAGATCATCTGCCCCGGGGTGCCTTCCCGCAGCAATCGGCCATCCTTCATCTCCAGAATCAGGTCATACCGCTCAAGGCTTTCCAGGCGATGCGCGATGGTAACAACGGTCTTGTTCGCCAGGACCGTGCGCATCAGTCTCTGAATCATGTCATCCGTCTTGCGGTCCAGCGCGCTGGTTGGTTCATCCATCAGGATAATTTTCTTATCCAGCAGAATGAGTCGGGCAATACACAACAACTGGCGTTCGCCAACACTGTAATCCCTGCCTCCTTCCAGCACCCGGGCATTCAGACTGACATCCAGCCCCACCATTTTCAGTACCGCCCGCATTTCCTCGTCAGAGACATCCAGGTCACCCCTGAGGTTGAACCGGATATCCCCCATAAAGAGGTAGGGGTCCTGGGGCACCACACCAAAGTGCGAACGCACGCAGTTCACATCCAGGTTGAACAGCGACTGACCGCCAATCCGGATATCACCGGCCTGGTGATGCACCATGCGGAACAACGCCTGCATCATGGACGACTTACCGGCACCCGTCCGACCGACAATTCCGACCTTCCTGCCGGCCGGAATCATCAGGGAAAGCCCGTCCAGTATCCTGGGCAGACCGGGACGGTATGACATGGTGTAGTTATCGAACACTATGTCGCCTTCAAGCTCGGCATCACGAATCATTGGCCGCACCGGCAACGCCTTGCTTTCTTCCGTGGTCTCATTCGGCAGGTCAATCATAAAGAAAACCCGCCGTGCATGAGACGCCGTCTCGCCCAGGAACGACATGTCCCAGGCGAGGTTGAAGAACAGGTTGTTCAGGTTGAATACTGCCGTGATGATCACCGCCGCCAGCGTTGTCGTGATTATTCCCGCATGCAGACCATAAACCAGAAAACCGTACACGGTCACCGCGTATACCGCCGAGATCAGCCCCATCCAGAGCATCCCCCACGCCATCAGGCGCGCGTAGAACAACTGGATGTTCATGGAATCCCCAAACGCCCTGTGAATCCGCTCCAGCAGATTCGCCTGGGTGTTATACAGCTTGAAGATGGTCCTGCCCTCAATCAGATCGGTTTCCCGGTGCAGGGTTTCCCCGATCTTCACCGACCGAATCTCTCTCGCGTGGCTCATCATGGGCGCAAGCTGCGCCTGCAACGCGATATAGCAGACCACTGCGGGAATAATCAGCAGACCGGCAACCGGGTTGGCAACCATGATCAGCGCACCGACACACAATACCTCAATCAGCCCGTTAGCAGTGTCACCGTAGGACATGACACCTTCAAGGCGCAGCATGCCCCAGTCGCTGAGCATTCGGTTAAGCAGCCGCCCCGACGGATTCTCATCAAAGAAAGTCGTGCGTACACCCGACATGGACCGCATCAGCTCGCGGTGGACATTCTGCGTGGACCACTGACCGGACAGTTCAAACAGCATCCAGGCACTGATGCGGCAGAACATGGCCAGCAGGACCAGCACCACCAGTGTCGATGTCGTGGCAGGGATCACGATCTCCCGGCTGAACAATTCATGGGCCACCGTGCACCCCACATCACCGAAACAACCCAGCATCTCCCCGACAAACCACAGAAAGTAGGGCGGGATTGCCGCAGCAAAAAACATCACCAGTACCGTCGGCACCACCAGCTTATGCAGCAGCGACAGTGACCCGGCGAACCGGATCAGCGTCTTCACGTTGTTCTGCTTTGCAGAAACTTCTTCTATCGTCACAAAATTCCTTTGACTCATCACTTACTCCTCCAGTCCGAAGTCGCCAGCCAGCAGGTGCTGACTGAATTCTGACCCCGGATCATTCATCAGTTGGTTCGGCACACCGTCTTCAATGATATGCCCTGCATCCAATACCAGCAGGCGGTCCACCAGCCGAAGCTCCGCCAGGCGATGGCTGGACAGCAGAAAGCCGTTCGTATGCCCCAGCAGGTTCTGCATAAGCCTTGCTTCAGTGTCCGTATCCACGGCACTGAGCGGGTCATCCAGCACCAGATAGCCGCGTCCCGAGTAAAGGGCACGCGCCAGATTGACCCGCTGCTTCTGACCGCCGGAAAGGTTGACGCCCGTCTCACCCACTTCCTCGGAAAGACCGCCCTGCCACTGACTGACATCGGCTTCCAGTTCGGCCATCTGAATGGCGCGCATCACATCCCCGCCCTCAACGCCCGCATCCATCGAGACATTGACCGCAAAACTCGCATTCGACAGGTAGGTCTCCTGCGGCATATAGCCAATGTGATTGCGATAGGCCCGGTAGACGTTTGCGTGCCACAGGTCCGCAATCACACCATTATCGAACTCCACCTGGATGGTGCCGCCGGTGGGTTTAAGTTCCGCGCAAAGCAGCTTGAGCAGGGTGGATTTACCACTGCCAACCCGTCCGATGACACTGACCGACTCACCCAGGTCCAGCGTCAGATAGAGGTCCTGCAATACACCCACATCCGCCCTGTAACGGAAGGACACACCATTTAAGTGAACCCGAACCGGTTTTGCCGTCTTTACGGACTGATGCCAGTCCGGCAGCAGATCGTCGTTGATATCCCGGTGCTGAAGCAGTTTCTCCAGGCGATTCACACAGGCAGAGGCCGATGCGTAATCAATGAAGATATTCGGCAGCCAGCGGATATACAGGGTGATGTGATTCAACATCCAGATGCTGCCAAACAGGGCCAGGATATCCGTGTTCCCCCCGGGCACCAGATACTCGTTCGACCAGATCAGTACAATGATCGGCAGGAGCCACCAGGTAACACTGATACCAAAGTTGATCAGGTTGGCACCATGCTGTTTCGTCGCCTGAATCACCAGGCACCGGATATGCTCCGCCACCCGGTGCCGCATCAGGGTCTCCCAGTTAAGGAAACGCAGCAGACGAACATTGGTCACCCACTCGGTAATGATCGTCCCCAGGGTGTCTTCCTCACGCTTGATGCGTTCTTCCTTGCGATGAACATATCGACCAAACAGGAACGCCAGCGGCATGGCGCCGAAGCCCACCGTCATGGCCAGTAATCCCGGTATTCCCATCAGGTAGACAATCACCGGCCCGAGAATCAGGACCGCCAGAATGCAGGGAACCCCGTTCCTGGAAACCGCATGCAGGAAATCACCGATGCGATAGATATCGGATGAAATCAGCGTCTTCAGGTTGCCGGTCGAGAATTCTTCGCCGGACAGAGCGCCCATGCGCAGCAGCTTCGCGTTCATGCGGAGTGTCACAAAAGTTCTCGTAGCCACCAGGAGTTGGCTCTGCCTCAGGGCTGACCAGGCGTTCACCACCTTGGCGGTCAGTTGTACCAGCGCATAGAACCCCAGCAGCCACACAGCCGCAGTCAGTGAGTTGGATTCATCCAGTATTTGCTGGCTGGCCAGCACCGCGATCAGGATCAGTACCGTCATGACCGCACGCCCCGCGACCAGTCCCGAGATATGGCGGCGATAGGTGCGCACGAAATCCCACCAGAAGTTCCTGCTCATCAGGATTTCCGGGCTTTCTTCACGGAGCTGCTCAAACTCTCTCGCCAGTTCGTGCGGAATCGCCTGGTCCGCCACCTCCGTGGTCGCCAGGAAATCTCTTTTCAGTTTTGCCGGATTAGCGAAGACCTTCAGGTCAAACATCGCTTTTCCCCTGTTTCTGCGGGGTAAAAAAAACCCCGGTTGCTGTTCGCCTACCGGGGTTTTCGATCTTCGATCTCTCCGGAAGGCCCTTCTTTCGTGACCTTCCGAATCTCGCTGGATATTCGTCAGGTCAGTGGAGTGTCGTCGCCGTTCTGCTTTCGGTTCCCTGCATCCAGACTGACAGGGCAGGATTCCTCCATCCGTGCAATGTATGCATCTCCCGCAAAGGACAGATATACGTCCCCCCTGGTCGCATGTGTAAATGCGATCGTGCGGCGACTTGTCAGATATGAAATGTTCATGGTGCTGTTCGGTTTTTCAGTGCGGGGTATCATATTCTTTTCACTTCAAAAGTCAATGTGAGGATAACCCACCATGGAAAACCGACAGATTCTGATCGACAGTCTCCCCGAAGAACGGCTGGCTGCCGACAACTACAAACTCGTGACCACCGAAGCACCGACGCCCGGAGCCGATGAACTGCTGTGCCGTACCCTGCTCACCACAGTGGCGGCCGGCAGTCGCGCCGGTTTGCAGGGTAGCGCCAGCTATGCGGGAGCGCCCCGGACCAATGTCGTGATGAACAGTTCCGGGGTCGCACGGGTGGAGGTTTCCAACAGTGAGGGTTTCGCCGTCGGCGATCTCGTGACCTGCCCGACGGGTTGGCAGGATTACAGCGTCCATGACGCGAAGCGCTGCCTGAAGGTTACCGATGACATTGACCCTGCCCACTATCTGGGCGCACTCGGCACCAATGGCCTGACGGCCTACTTCGGGCTGCTTCATGTCGGTGAACCCAGGGAAGGTCAAACCGTTCTGGTGAGTGCGGCTGCGGGCAGTGTCGGTCATCTGGTCGGTCAGATCGCGAAGATCAAAGGCTGTCGGACGGTCGGAACCACCAGTACCGGGGAAAAGTGTGGTGTGTTGCTACGGGATCTTGGCTTTGATGCCGCCGTTTCCTATCGCAGCCCGGACTTCCGGGCTGATCTGAAAGCGGCCTGCCCGGATGGCATCGACATCTACTTTGACAATACGGGGGGCGAGGTTCTGGGTGCCGCCCTTTTTCGGATGAATGAACACGGACGGATCGTCTGCTGCGGCGTGGTATCCCAGTACGATACCAGCAATCCGGGCGGCGGCCCGAAGGGTGTTCCGGGACTGCTGGTCAACAAACGCATTCGTATGCAGGGGTTTCTGGTTTTTGACTATCTCAGCAGCTACCAGCAGGCGCGGGACGACATAAAATCCTGGATACAATCCGGTCAATTGAACCCGGTTAACGATACGGTTGAGGGGCTGGATAAGGCGCCCCGGGCATTTGTTGACCTGCTGGCCGGGGGCAACGTCGGGACACGAATTATCCGGGTTGCCGACTAAATGACGGCGGCAAGGTCGCTGTCGCTAATCAGTTCACGGCAGTTTTCGGCTTCCCGGCTGCCCGCATCCTGCGCCCGGCACACAGCCTGAACTTCTGCGGTAAACGCGGGCGTGACCGTGGGCCGGCTCTGCCGCCACTTCCCCAGTTCGTCGGACAACTGTCGCAGTCTTGTAAAATTTCGACCGGCCAGCAACTGGCCCTGATCATCAAACTCCTTCAGCAGCGCCACAGCCTGATCAACTATCTGCCGCTCCTGCTCCGGTGCCATACGAATCATCGCAAGCACATATTCCGTGCCCCACTGGAAGCGGGTCGCCTCACCAACGGCAGTCCGGTATGCCTTGCCCCGCCAGGTCAGCGCCTCGGCGAAACCTTCTTCCTGTTCCGCGATATGCCCCAGGGTACTCATGAAATAATAAGGCGACGCGGACCTTTCCAGTTCAGAGACAAGCTGTGACTTTGCCTGCTCCATCATACCCGCACGCCGGTACACATGACCCATCTGATTAACGACACTCTGTCGCTCGAAGCTGTCCGGCGTGGCACGATCAACGACCGCCAACTCCGTTTTTATCTGTTGCCGGACATCGTCGCCCAGGGTCGCACCGTCTTTGGTCAGCAGGTACAACCTCGGAAACCAGCCAGCCAGTTTTTCCGCCTTGGACAGGGGTTCCGCAAATCGCAATGAAAAAGCCCGCCGCCACCACTGCTCTGCAACGACGGCCCGCTGCCCTTCCGGTACCAGCGCCAGTATCTCTTCGCACTGGTACGCCAGGGTGTCCCAGGCGGCAAGGGTCAGCTCATCGGATGCCAGAATGAACTGGAGACGTTCAACCTGATCGTTGCTGATCACCGCCCCCTCCTGATCCAGTCTGGCCAGCAGATACAACATGAAGAAGCGCGTGCTCAGTTCGTCGTCGGCTACCTGGCCGGAAAGGGCATGGAAAAAAGCCTCCCTGTCAGCATCTTCAGGCAACGCAGAGACATCCTGGAACCAGGAATAGTAGGCAAGCTGCCTGAAGTCCGCTTCCGATAGCTGGCTCGGGTCAGCCAGCGCCGCCATGATGATGTTCGACATCGGCTTCATCTGGTTAAGGCTGAGTTCCAGCACCGAGTTGTAACGTGAAATGTCAATGTTCCCCGGCAGACGGGTCAGCTCTTCACCAGCGGGATTGAACACAATCATGGTGGGATAACCCATGACGCCAAACCTGTCCCCCCAGGTCTGGGCTCGTTCCGTGTCGCCATCCAGGTAGACCGGGATAAACAGGGTGGTCAGGTTGATGAACTCCTGACTTTTGAACACCGTATGCCTGATCTCCTGACAGGGTGGGCACCAAACGGCCCCCCAATAGAGAAAGATCGGTCTGTCCTGTTCAGCAGCCTCGGCAAAAGCTGATTCAATGCTGCCCTGGTACCAGGAGATGGCCGCGTCTTTTGCCGGCTTGCCGGCCTGCCTCTCTGAGACCTTTTGTCCGGATGACGGTTCGGGCTCGGTGCAGCCGACGATGACCAGGCAGGTGAACATCAGTAACAGTTTCTTCATGGTTTCAGAACCTCAAAGCCGGGAGCCATATCCCGGTCAGGCCACCGGGCATTGGTGAATCTTTGCATCAGCAGACTATACCATCGCCGCCATCTGTTTCTCAATCCCCGGTTAACCCATCTTGGTTGCAGGTATCGCAGCTTATCGCGTGCTCAATAGCAAGGCGGCTGTCTCTTCACGTGATTTTGGTTGTTCCCGGGAGTCCTGACAGAGCGCCTGGCTCCTGCACAGGCATCCGTTGCCGGTCTTTGGCACCGAGCGCCCAAGCGCTACCCGCCCAATGACAGGTGTTGGTGTTAGTTCGAAGCTGAGATCGACGCTATTCCAGTTGGAAGGCCGCGTACAGCAGCCAGTCCAGCCTGAAGTTGTTCTTGGCAAAGTCAAGGCGATAGCGCCTGCCGGTTTTTACCAGACGAGCCACTGAGCGCATCAAATAGCGGATCAAAGGTCGCAAGCCATGTTTCCGGGCAGGCTCGGGTAGCCACTGATACTGCATCGCCATCAACAACAACTGTGCTATCTGACCGCAGGCATAAAATGCCTGATTGGCGGCAAACCGCCGACAGGGAGGATGGTGTAAATCCATTTCAATCAGCGGACCCTTGAAGGCATTCTCCTGTCCCTGCTTGCCGCGATGACGTCGCACTAATTCATCCACCGGCAAGTCGTCACGAGACACAAGAATGACCGTATAAGCAGGCGTCAGACGCTGTTGTGGGCCGTCATAGAGCTGGCGAACGACGACATAGTGTTGCGTCTTCCAGCCGCTGGGTTGGTGCAACACCAGCGTCGCAGACTCGCCTCGCCCTATATCAGACCAGGCGCTTTCAGGTAATCCTTCCAGTTGGCGCAGCACCGGGCGGCGGTTATTGTCATTGGTCACGCTGATCGAGTAATCCCAGCCCTTGTCAGTACAAAACCGGACCAGGTCGCCACGATAATAGGCGTTGTCTGCCCGTAGCCAGACCGGCGTACCCTCCGGTAGCAACGGCGTCACGTCGTCAGCCAACTGTGTCTGCCAACCCTTGGCGACATCAACGCCACCCGGGTGCAGTAAGCCACTGGCCCACAATCCTCCGAGGAACACATTATGCAGCCACAGTTGTGGCTCACCATTGTATCCCTTACCGGCACCTTCAAAGAGATGACCATCCACCTCAATCGCAGTGCCATCGATAAACACTGGCACATAGCCCTGTGTGGTCACATGGTGATCAATGATGGCCGGTGCAACCTGCTGTGCCAATGCCTGGACCACGCCTCGCAGAGCGGTCACCTCATCCCGGCCAAAGCGGCTGAGATATTCGCCGAGACGCCGACCTGAAGGCGCTTCACTCAAACCCAGCAGTACCTGCCCGGCGGGGTTGACACGCAGGGCATCCAAATCAGACAGGGCACCATGACCGGCTGCCAGAGAGGCAATGAGACTCCACAGCATCTCGGCGTCAGAGGCACCGCGTCGGCGTACTTTGAGGTGAACGGCTTGCGAGAGGGATCGTAGCAGTTCGGTTTGTTGAGCCATTTTGGCCAGTAGAGACCAGCCGCCAGTGCCCACCAGGGCGGCATCGGTAAAATCTATCTCGACGTTTGCAGGCTGAGGGATTATCTTTGTCATAGGCGCACTTGCTGGGTGAGAGTTTGGATACTCGGTATTTTGCCAAATCACGCAGCAAGTTGCGCCTTCTACCTCACTTACCTTCGCGGACATCACCCCTTAACCGGGAGTTAAGAATCTGTTGGCTCCGGGGCTGATATCTGCTTCACTGTCCGAAAACCGGAGAACCCATGACCGAATTTTCTGTCCTGGACCTGGCGCCTGTCTGTGAGGGCAGTGATGCAAAAACAGCGCTGGGCAATTCCCTGGACCTTGCACAACACTGCGAGCGCTGGGGTTTTAAACGTTACTGGATTGCCGAACATCACAACATTCCCGGCATTGCCTCCGCCGCCACCTCCGTGGTGATGGGATATCTTGCGGGCGCCACCTCAACCATTCGCATCGGTGCCGGTGGCATCATGCTACCCAACCATGCACCCCTGATGATCGCCGAGCAGTTCGGCACACTGGCTTCCATCTACGGGGACCGTATTGATCTCGGCGTGGGACGCGCTCCGGGAACCGACCAGATGACCATGCAGGCATTGAGGCGTTCACTCACCCAGGAAGTCGGTGACTTTCCGAGGGATGTGGTTGAACTGCAACATTATCTGAAGCCACCCGGGGAAGGCCAGCGTATTGTCGCAACACCGGGGGCTGGTACCCGGGTGCCGCTATGGATACTCGGCTCAAGCCTGTTCGGTGCACAACTGGCCGCGATGCTGGGTCTGCCCTTCGCCTTTGCATCGCACTTTGCACCCAGGGCCATGACGGAAGCCATGGAAATCTATCGAAACAGCTTCCAGCCTTCCGAGCAGCTACAGAAGCCCCGCATCATGCTCGGTTATAACGTATGCGCCGCTGACACCGCAGAGCAAGCGAACTTTCTGAGGACATCTTCGCTACAATCCTTTGTGAATCTCCGGCGCGGCACACCGGGGAAGCTGCCACCGCCCATGCCCGGCTTTGAAAGCACCCTGTCTGATGCCGAGCAGGGCATGTTGAAGGAAATGTCACGCTGCGCGGCTGTCGGCACCGGCGACATGGTGGAACAGCAGATTCGGTTATTCCTGGATGAAACCGGTGCGGACGAGTTGATCATTGTCTGCTCCATCTTTGACCACGAGGCGCGTCTCAAGTCCTATGAGATCACCTCTGACATTGCAAAACACATCAATTCGCCCACTGCCGAAGTCTGCGGCAGTGAACTGATACCCGGGTCAGCCAAAGAGACAGGTAGCCCCTGATTCAATGTTTAATCCGGCAGACCAAGCACTCGCTTGGCAATAATATTTAACTGGACTTCCGCGGTGCCACCCGCAATCGTCAGGGACTTCTGATACAGCCACTTCCTGAGTGCGGACACTTCATCCTCCGTGGCACCACCGTCTGTATTCCAGCGATAACCCTGCGTGCCCATCGCCTGCATCAGGATTTCATCACCTTCCTGGATATTCAGCGCATTCGTCAGCTTGACCGCCGACGAGGTGAAGCCCGGTGCGCGGCTCTGTAGCTCAGCGATTGCTCGCCGCTGGGTGATCTGCTGAGCGCGGGTATTCATCTCATGACAGGTCAACCGCTCCCGCATGGCCGCATCGGCAATTCTGCCCTGGTCCAGACCCATGTATCGACGGACCAGTTCAGGCAACCGGCTTTCCTCAGTCCGGCCGCCCTGGGAACCGGAGATATTGATGCCCGCGTGGGTCGAGCGCTCAAACTGCAACAGGCGTTTGCCGACGGTCCAGCCACGATCAACGCCGCCAATCACGTCGTTGACCGGGGCGATGGCATCCTCAAAGGTCGTTTCACAAAATGGCGATGCACCGGAGATCAGCGGGATCGGACTAACCGAGACACCCTTCTGGTGCATGTCCACCAGAATCAGGCTGATTCCTTCATGCCTGGGTTTTTCAGGCGAGGTCCGCACCAGCACAAAAATGTAATCACAGATCATGGCATCGCTGGTCCAGGTCTTGCGCCCGTTGATTACATAATGATCGCCCTCGCGAACCGCCCGGGTTGTCAGGGATGCCAGATCAGACCCCGCACCCGGTTCCGAGTAACCCATGGCCCAGGCACCCTCGCCACGTGCACAGATGGGCAGCCACCTGGCCTTCTGCTCATCCGTGCCGAACTCCAGGATCGTTGGACCTATGTAGTTGACGCCCCGTCCGGTGAGTGGCGTGCGCGCGTTGATTCGTTTGAGTTCCTCAATAAGGATCTTGTACTCATCATTATTGAGTTCAGCGCCGCCACAGGCTTTCGGCCAGGTCGGCACGGTCCAGCCCTTTCCGACCATCCGTTCAAGCCAGCGTCGGGTATCCGGCTCCATTGGCTGGGACTGGCTGCCGATCGGTGTCTGCCCCGGTCCTCGTGCACCTTCGGGACAGTTTGCTGCGAGCCATGTTCGGGTTTCGGCACGGAATTTATCGAGGGTACTCATCTGCTGTTCCTGGCGGGACGGTCATTTAAGCGGGCAGATCGCGCGCAGTCGGCCGTCAGCCTTCCTTCACCCTGATCAGTTCAACCTCAAACACCAGGACGGAATCCGGTGGAATTTGCCCGCCGCCAGCGCCCCGTTCGCCGTAGGCCAGACCCGACGGGATCACCAGGCGCCACTTGTCTCCTTCTTTCATCATCTGCAAGGCTTCGGTCCAGCCGGCAATCACCCCATTGACCGGAAACTCTGCCGGCTGCCCCCTGTCCAGGGAGCTGTCGAACACCCCGCCGTCAATAAAAGAGCCTTCGTAGTGGGTCACGACCCACGATGTCGGCCCCGGAGACCTCCCTTCGCCCGACTTCAGAATCTCAAACTGTAGACCCGATGGGGTCACCTTCACATCTGGCTTCTGCGCGTTGGCCAGGAGATATGCCGTTCCGGGATCAACCCGTTCTACTGGCTGCTCAGCCGGTTCCTCTGGCTGCGAACAGGCACCAAGGCCCATCAGAGCCGTCAATACAACAATGAGTTTCCAATGTGTCATAGTCAGAAGTCTTTCTATCCATTCAGGGAGCGACTATAACATCTGGCCCGCGCAAAGGTGCTACTCCGGAAGCGCCCTGCCTCTCATGTTTTGTCTGTGGTACCCTTCCGCAACCTTTGAAGATCAACAACGAGCAAGATGACGGCATACAATCAACTCACTCCGGACGAGCAGCAGGTGATCCTGAGCAAAGGCACCGAGATGCCCTTTACCGGCAGGTACACCGACCACTTTGAACCCGGCGGCCACTATGTGTGTAAGCAATGTGATGCGCCGCTGTATCGCTCTGAACACAAGTTTCACTCCCATTGCGGCTGGCCCGCCTTCGATGATGAGATCGAAGGCGCCGTCCGGCGAGAGCCGGATGCGGACGGTCACCGTACCGAGATCCTCTGCGCGAACTGTGACGGGCATCTGGGGCATGTGTTCGAGGGTGAGGGGCTCACGGAGAAGAACATCCGCCACTGTGTGAATTCAATATCCATGAAATTCGTCGCAGTTGCCGGTTAATTGGTTCATCTCCCCCTAAAATACCGGATTATTTCCCACCCCTGCGATCAGATGCCCGAAAATAGCTTGTAGCCTGATGCTAAAGGTGCCTATACTTGGCCTGCCTGAAGGTAGCTCTAGTCGGTGATGAAGTTATTATGTTTGTTTCTGATCTGCTTACTCGGAGAAATACATTCAGTATTGTGTTAATCAGAAACAAGAAGTAGGGAACAGCATGTCGACAACAACGGGAACCGTTAAGTGGTTTAACGAATCAAAAGGCTTCGGTTTTATCTCGCAAGAGTCAGGCCCCGATGTTTTCGTTCACTTCAGCGCAATCGCTGGGGACGGATTCAAAACGCTCGCAGAAGGTCAGAAAGTCGAGTTCACGATTACCCAGGGCCAGAAGGGTCCGCAGGCGGAAAATGTCGTAGCAGTGTAGGCAGCACTGCGGAGTGCTGTCGGAACTGGGAAGAAACACCACTCAGTTCGCTGGTTCGACCTTCCGTCTTTCCATAGTTACCACCTGCCGGGTGGTAAAAATATGCGACGATACCTCCCGTTGAGTTGGGTCGTTTTTTTGTGCGTGGCGTTTCAAGGGCTGACCGGGGATAAGGGCCAAATGGCAATGTTTCGCGGGAAACCTTTTCCCGCTACAGTGTCGATACCTGTCACTGATCGAAATCGCCATGACTGACCCGCTTTGCCGTATAGAAGCCCATGACGGATGGGCAGAGATCATCATCAATCGCCCTGAGCGTCGAAACTCCCTGATTCCACCTCTTGCCGGAGAGATACGCCGGGCCATTGAAGACCTGGACCAGGATGATGCGATGGCGGCGATTGTTCTGCGCGGCGAAGGCGGCTATTTCTGCTCAGGTATCGACCTGAAGGCGTTGCAGGAAGACCCTCCCCCTGAATGGGCCGACAAAGATACCGGTGCCATACGAGCCATGCACCTTGCCCTGTATCGGTGCACCACGCCGGTGATCGCCGCGCTTGAGCGGTTCGCCATCAATGCGGGGGCATCCCTGGCCCTGGCCTGTGACCTGATTGTTTGTGGTGAAAGCGCCTTTTTCCAGATTGGCGAGATCAGACAGGGTGCGGGCATACCGATGAATGCCGCCTGGCTGAAGATCAAAACCACTGAAATCGTCGCCGCCCGACTGGCATTTCTGGGCGACCGGGTGACCGCCCGGGAACTCCTGGACCTGGGGCTGGCCACCGAGATTCAACCCGATGATCAGGTGGTGGCAAGATGCCGGGAGATTGCCGGCCAGATGGCCGGGCACCCGGCGGGCGCGAGCCGACGGATCAAGCAGAGCCTCCAGGCGCAGCGTCAGATCGGTAATCCCGAGGACTACTTCCCACAATCCGGCACCAATGCCCTGAAAGGGGCGCCGCTTCTGAAGGAAAAGCCCTGAACGGTTGAACCAGGGCCCACCGGGATGGCAGGTTCCTACTCCTTCTCCAGCAACTCGATATCCACACCCAGACTGATCGAAATCCGATCGAGTTCTTCCGCCAGCTTTGTCCAATCCTGCCCCTGAGGAGCCTCAACCACCGCCCGACCATGAAACAGCAGGCCACCGGTCATGGTCGCCTGGGACACACTGGTCTCCAGTTCGAGCACATTCAGATTCTGTAGCACCAGGGAAGCAGACACTTCGCGGACAATACCGGGCCGGTCCAGGCCGAGCATGGTCACCACCCGCTGCGGGTCACCGGGCAGTCTCGCGTCCCGGGCACCGGATTCCACCACAACCGTCAGGTCGGGCAGTGAATCCAGGGCATTTTTCAGCCGACCCAGTTGCGCCGCATCCCCTTCAACCTGGATCATACCGGCAAACATACCGCTCAACTGACCCATGCGCGACCCCAGCCAGTTCGCCTCGTGCTCATTCACCGTACGGGCAATCTGTTCAACCAGACCAGGCCGGTCAGCGCCAATTATCGTAAAAACCAGAGAAGCTGCCATAAATTCAATACCGAAAAAGGTCCATCTTAATTCAATCCGCCCTTCAGCCTGCAATCCTGAAATAACCAGTCCTGTCAGACCGCCTTCTTCCCGAGCCCGGGAGCGTTTGTCCCACACAGTACAGTACTGGCAGGACAGGAAAACTCGGTGTATGTTCAGGCAATGACTGAGATGCACTCTTTCCTGAAATTCGTCGTGGTGGCGCTCGCAGCGGCACTGGCGACCTGTGCCTGCTTCTACCTGATGCTGTTCCTGATCAGCAGCGAACTCTCGGTCGACGTCGAGATCGCGACACCCTCTCACATTCATCCCGCCATTGCCGAAAAAAAAGCAGTGGACCCCATCGCGATTCGCAGGAAGCCACAGAAGATGCTGCCGCTACAGCCTCCCCCGGACCCACAGGCAACCGCGGTCAACAAAACCGCGCGGGTGGAGATGAAAGCGGAACGACCGACTTTTGGCAGTATCGCGGACCTGATTGGGCCGGAAGACATTAACCTGCATCTGGAAGCGCCGCACTCCGAACTGATGCCGGTTAATGTTGTGCAACCCGTGTACCCCCTCAGGGCGGCGATGAGAGAGGTCGAGGGATACGTCCTGGTGGAATTCAGCGTGCGGGAAAACGGCACCGTGGCCAACCCGATCATCGTCGAATCAGAACCGCGCCTCCTGTTTGATGAAGCGGCGCTGAATGCCGTTACAAGATTCAAATTCAAACCCAGGGAGATTGGCGGTGATCGGGTGCGTGTGGATAACGTCCAGCTCAGGTTTGCCTTTAACCTTGAATCACTTTACGACGTGGACTACGCGTCGTCTCAGTAACCGAACAACCATGAAGAAACTCCTCGCAACCCTGCTGTTGATCCTCACAGCCGATGCACTGGCCCAGGCCAGAACCACCTTCGGTTCCGACAACGCCACGCGCTGCTACCAGGAAAGCAACATGCCATTGGCGAGTTCGGGCATTCGCTACTGCACCGATGCCATTCGCCATGATGGCCTGACACTGCGCGACCTGGCGGCAACTCACACGAATCGCGGCATTATCTATGCGGCGAGTGGCCGGTATGAAAAAGCGATGAAGGATCACAACCAGGCCATCCTGCTGATGCCTGAACTGGGGGAAATCTACGTGAACCGTGGCAACGTCTTTCACCAGCAACTGGAGTTTGATCAAGCGCTACAGGACTATCAGACCGCACTGGAAGTCGGTGGTGTGGCGAAGGACATTGTTCACTACAACCGCGCACTCAGTCTGATCAGGCTGAAACGCTGGGACGATGCGAGACTCGCGCTGGAAACAGCGCTGGAGACCAACCCGGACTCATTCCGGGTGAAGCGGAAACTCAACCAGTTCAATGCGCCAAAAGAACGACCCAGCCCGGCTGTGGTCAATCCTGATGACGAATTGAACCGGTGAATTCCCCGGCTTAACCCTCTTCTTCAACCTCGTAGCGATCAATCACGTAGCGGACCAGTCCGCTTCGGACAATGTCGTCACGCTCAAACTCGTGAATGCAGACGCCCGGCAGACCTCTCAGCCGTTGAATGGCATCGGCCAGCCCGTTCCGCCCGCGGATGTCGCTCTGCCTGACGTCACCATTCACGACAACTTTGCAGTCCTCACCAATCCGGGTCAGAAACATCTTCATCTGGGCGATTGAGCTATTTTGTGCTTCATCAAGGATGACGAACGTATCGCTACCGAAGGTCTTGCCTCGCATGAAGGCAAGCGGCGCCGTGACAATACGGCCATGTCGAAGATTATATTCAACAGCCCCTTTGCCCAGTCGTTCATTCAGAATGTCGCGAAAGGGATCTATATAGACACTGAACTTCTCATCCAGATCACCCGGGAGGTAGCCGAGTTGTTCGCCGGCTTCAACGGCGGGCCTCGTCAGGATGATCCGTTCTGCCCGACCATTCGCCAGCGCGTCCGCCGCCATGGCGGTCGCACAATAACTCTTACCGGTACCGGCAGGGCCAACGCCGAACGTCAGGCAGTGGCGCTTGATGGCACAGAGATATCGTTTTTGAGCTTTGTTTTTCGCCTCCAGAGGCTGGTGGGCGCGGGGTGGGGAATAGACGGTTTCAAGATGAGCGTTGGGGTGCAGGGTGTAGATATCAGCACCACTGTAGTCTTCTGAATTCTGTTTGCCGGACTGCTTTGATTTTCTCCCTTCTGGTTTTCTTCGATTTGATGTCATACGTGCGCGGTTTCTTTTCGCCATAAAGTAAGTTACCTGAATCGTTAACCGTGAAGTGTTCTCTGCGTTGCCAGGATTGGTTCGGGTCTCCTATTGTCTGGTGTATGGAAGGGTTACGTCTGAAATCTTAGCCAATTTCTGAAAAATCACAATCCTTTTTCCAAAAAAGGGGCAGGTTTGAATGTCACTGGCTGGCCCTGGCCGAAGAACCTGCCAACGCACCGTCAAGATGTTAACCCCGGGACATCCGCTCAATGACGTGTTCGGCGAAACCATGCCCCGCCTCGCCGTAAAGATTAAAGGCAATACAACCCATCGCTTCCAGTTCCTGCTGCTGGTCCGGGAAGCGGGAGACGACCGAGAGCGTGCCCTTGAAACCCAGTTCCTTCGCCAGTTCAACCGCCACCAGATTCTCTGCATGATTGGTCAGGCTGACCAGCACCAGCTTTCTGTCCCCAAGCCCCGAATGGGCCCAGAAATCATAGTCGCTGGCATCACCATGCACACAGTTGATGCCATGCTCACGGTGGCGCTGAACCTTCTGGTAGTCCTCTTCCACACCAACGATATTGTGGACATGAATTTCCTTGAGACGCTGGTAGGCGCCAAGACCAACCCGACCCATACCAAGCACCACCACTTCGGCATCACCGAGATCAGCCGGAACCTCAGCCTTCAGCCTGGCGGCCCTCTCCACCCGTTGCAGCCATGAGCCATAGCGCGAATACAAACGGTGGATTCGGGTGTTGAGCGGCGTTGCGATAAAGAACGAAATCGAGACTGCCAGCGCAATCGTCGTTACCCATTCCTGCGGCAGCAGGCCACCGGCCACCGCATAAACAGCAACCACCAGGCCAAACTCGCTGTAGTTGAACAGCGCGGAACTGGCAAGCAGCGACGTTCTGGCCCGGAGTCTGAAAGCGACAAACAAAAAATAGTAGATCATCGGGCGCAGGAAGATCAGGAACGCCAGCGCGGTCGCCACAAACCACATGTGCTGTTCCGGCAGACCGTAATAACCGATCTGCAGGAAAAATCCGATCAGGAACAAATCCTTCAGATCAATCAGACTGTTGTACAACTCCCTGGTCAGGCCGGAATTCGACAGAATCAACCCGACCAGCAGCGCACCCAGCCCACCTTTCAGACCCACGGATTCAAACAGTTCGGCGCCGCCGAGAGCCAGCGCCATCCCCATCAGAATCACCAGTTCACTGTGACGGGCCATTTTCAGCAGCCATAACAGGACCGGTCTCAGGAACACCAGAAGCGGCAGCCCGAGTGCCCAGACCGAGGGCAGTTGACCGGAAGTTACTACCAGGAAAGTCACCGCCAGAATATCCTGGATCACCAGAATGCCAATCGCGATCTTCGCGTGGAAACTGGCGGTCTCGCCACGGTCTTCAAAGACCTTGACGGCAAACACCGTGCTGGAAAAAGACAGCGCAAACGCCAGCACCCAGGCAGACCAGGTGTCCTGTAGCGCCAGCACTGGAAACGCAATGCCCGCGACAATGATCACCACCGTGGTCAACGGCACCGCAATGCCAATTTGCAAACCGGCAACCGCCCATATCTGCGGCGCTGTGATGTCCCGCAGGTTCAACTTGAGGCCAATGGTGAACAGCAACAGCAGGATACCGATATCGGCAATCTCGCGGATGAGATCCGCTTCGCCCAGCGAGAAGCCGTGCGCGATAAAACCCGCCAGCAGATACCCGGGCAGGGGTGGATAGCCAATCTTCTTGAATGCTAACCCGGCGACAAACGCCAGGAGAATAATCAGGGGTTCCAAGTCGACACCCGGGTGCGCTTTGCAATCATCTTATACGCTTGATGACCCTGCCGGAAATCGACGGGCAAAGGGTTGAGAGAAGACTGGACTACAAATATCTATCGGGCTGGCGTCGCCAGGGAACTGCTGTCCGACAACATCGCCATTCTCTTCATGGATACGATAGTTATTACCGAGTTCCGTCTGCTGCCAGCACGTTAATCCCTGCTGCTATCGCTGACATGGCGGCCCTGATCCATCTCCCCATGTAAAACATGCAATATCGTGATGCCGTAGGATGCTTCCGTGTAATAAATCAGTTGTTTTTCGTAAGGAAAAACCCTCACCCCATCATAGGGCTCATACGGCTTTCCCAGGGTAGGCATTTCAGCCAGCAAACTCGCCTGTTTGGTAAAACCGGAATAATACCTTTCAGACTGCTCCTCGCCCCAGGTTTCCAAGGTGTACTCAATAAGATCGTGAACATCTTGTTGGGCTGATTTTGCTAATTTATAAGTCGCCATCAAAATATTGCTGTCTCAGCGATTCCATAAACTCCGGTCCATCGACAACACGCCCGGCTTTAACATCTTCCAACGCCTGATCCAGGCGTTGATGTAACGCATGTTCGCGCAAAGCCTGTATGCGTGCATACTCCTCCACGGACAGCATAACAGCCGCAGGTTTACCATTTTTACTGATACACACAGGCTCCTGCTGCGCCCTCATGATGACTTGTCCGAAGGTATTTTTAGCCTCTGCCGAACTGACCGTTTTCATAGTTCACCTGCTATTCTTAAAAAAACTATTAAAGCTAGAATGGCCATAATAGCTCTTTTTGTCAATTGACCATATTTCAACCCAGCCACCGGCCTGCATCATGCTGGTAATAGGCAAGGCATCAAGGGGCTTATGCAGCGCAATCGCCAGGAACACACCCAAACCCAGCAGTCCCGGTGCACCAGTATGGCCAACATCGGAACGCAGCGCCACACCCAGGGCAACACCATCAATCAGGGTATGCAGACCCAAACCCAGGGCCATCGCTTCCATCTGGTAGGTGTCCGAGGAGCGGTATCGGGGCCTGAGGCCCGCAAAGCGATGGCGAAAATAGCGTCCGCAGCCCCGGCAGTGATATTTGGGTACCTGAAGGTGCAGGATCATCAATGTATTTTTCGGTTTGTTCGTGACCCCACCGGGAAAGCGTATACAACCACACGGATTCCATATCGTCTCGCGCTTTAGGCGAGAGTCGGTACTCCGGTTCAGCCATGCCTGGCAGACATTGCGCTCTTAAACCGGGCTACGTCGAATAGTTGTGGCTCACCACTTTCCTCGCCCTCAATTAAAGCTGTACGGATAACTTCGATATCGGCCTGGCTGGTCTGATCACGCCGAATCAAGTCGCGAATATATTCACTGTCATTCGTGAATCCCCCCGCATTGATTTGGCTTTTTAGCCACTTATCCTGACTGTCGGTGATGGTAATGGTTTTGCGTTTGGTGCCCATTGGCAGACCCTCTGCTTATACCCTGCTCTTCATACTATTGGTGCACTTTAGCGCAGGGTCTATTCATGCTCAAAACTCCCCCTGTCGGGTCGCACTCCCCCAACTACGAAGAACCAACACCACGCCAACGGTTTATCTCCCCCTGCCTCAATTGATGACCCTGCCGGAAATCGACGGGCGGCTGCGCCTGTACCGCGCCGGGGCAGGTGTCCGGGTGCGGAAAATCGCTATAATGCATCTTTGCTGACAACCCACCCACAAGAGAGGTATGCAATGAAGACAGGATTAAAAATATGTTGTTTGGCATCGGCCTGGGCCTGCTGGCGGCGATGCCGGTGAGCACGGATGGGTATACCGCATATAACGCTGGCGATTACGCAACCGCCTTGCGTGAGTGGAGACCGTTGGCCGAACAAGGGAATGCGGACGCGCAATATAACCTTGGGATGATGTATGACGAAGGCAAGGGTGTGCCGCAAGACGATGCCGAGGCGGTGAAATGGTTTCGCCTCGCCGCCGGGCAAGGGCAGGCGAAGGCGCAAAATAACCTTGGGGTGATGTATCAGAACGGCAAGGGTGTGCCGCAAGACAATGCCGAAGCGCTGAAATGGTTTCGCCGTGCCGCCGAGCAAGGGAATGCGGACGCGCAACATAACCTTGGGGTGATGTATCGCGATGGCGAGGGTGTGCCGCAAGACTATGCCGAGGGGCTGAAATGGTATCGCCTTGCCGCCAAACAAGAGGTTGCGTCGGCGCAAAATAGCCTTGGGTGGATGTATCGCAGAGGTAAGGGTGTGCCGCAAGACGATGCCGAGGCGGCGCGTTGGTACCGCCTTGCCGCCGGGCAAGGGCATGCGTTGGCGCAATTTAACCTTGGGATGATGTATCGCAGAGGTGAGGGTGTGCCGCGAGATTATGCCGAGGCGGCGCGTTGGTATCGCCTTGCCGCCGAGCAAGGGCAGGCGTTGGCGCAATTTAACCTTGGGTGGATGTATGACGAGGGTAAGGGTGTGCCGCAAGACGATGCCGAGGCGATGAAGTGGTACCGCCTTGCCGCCGAGCAAGGATATGCGTTGGCGCAAGTTGGCCTTGGGCGGATGTATGAAAACGGTGCGGGCGTGCCGAAAGATAATGTATTGGCGTATCATTGGTTTAATCTGGCGGCTGCACAAGGCGAAGAGCAGGCTAAGGAAAGCAAAACTACCCTGCGAGCCGTGATGACCGCCGCACAAATCACCGAAGCGCAGAAATTATCGCGTGAGTTCAAGCCGAAGGTAGAGATGCCTTAACAACCCACCCGCAAAGGAAGTATGCAATGAAGCCAGGATTAAAAATACACTGCTCGGCCTGGGTCTGCTGGCGACAATGCCAGTGAGCGCGGACATTGATGTCGGCCTGGCGGCCTACAATGCCGACGATTATGCGACCGCTTTGCGTGAGTGGAGACCACTGGCCAAGCAAGGGGATGCAGACGCGCAATTTAACCTTGGGGTGATGTATGCCAACGGTGAGGGGGTGCCAGAAGGTGATGCCGAGGCGGCGCATTGGTATCACCTTGCCGCCGAGCAAGGGTATGCGGACGCGCAATTTAACCTTGGGTGGATGTATGCCGAAGGCAGGGGCGTACCGCAAGACGATACCGAGGCTGTGAAATGGACTCGCCTCGCCGCCGAGCAAGGATTAGCGGACGCGCAATATAACCTTGGGATTATGTATGACAACGGCAGGGGTGTGCCAGAAGACGATGCCGAGGCGGTGCAATGGACTCGCCTCGCCGCCGGGCAAGGGGATGCGGATGCACAAAATAACCTTGGGGTGATGTATCGCGATGGCGAAGGTGTGCCGGAAGACGATGCCGAGGCGGTGAAATGGTTTCGCCGTGCCGCCGGGCAAGGGGATGCGGACGCGCAAACTAACCTTGGGGTGATGTATGCCGAAGGCAGGGGTGTGCCGGAAGACTATGCCAGGGCGGTGCAGTGGTATCGCCTTGCCGCCGAGCAAGAGGATGCGGACGCGCAATATAGCCTTGGGGTGATGTATCGCGAAGGCAGGGGTGTGCTGCAAGACGATGCCGAGGCGCTGAAGTGGTATCGCCGCGCCGCCGAGCAGGGGCATGCGGACGCGCAAACTAACCTTGGGGTGATGTATCGCGATGGCGAAGGTGTGCCGGAAGACGATGCCGAGGCGCTGAAGTGGTATCGCCGCGCCGCCGAGCAGGGGCATGCGGACGCGCAAATTAACCTTGGGGCGAGGTATTACTACGGCGAGGGTGTACCGCGAAACCATGCCGAGGCGGCGAAATGGTTTCGCCTTGCCGCCGAGCAAGGGGATGCGAACGCGCAAACCAGCCTTGGAACGATGTATGAAAACGGCGAGGGGGTGCCAGAAGACGATGCCGAGGCGCTGAAATGGTTTCGCCGTGCCGCCGAGCAAGGGGATGCGAACGCGCAATTTAACCTTGGGTGGATGTATGCCCATGGCGAGGGTGTGCCGCAAGCCGATGCCGAGGTGCTGAAATGGTATCGCCTGGCCGCCAAGCAGGGACATGCGGGCGCGCAATTTAACCTTGGGGTGATGTGTGACAACGGCAGGAGTGTGCCGCAAGACCATGCCGAGGCGGTGCGTTGGTATCGCCTGGCCGCCAAGCAGGGGCATGCGGGCGCGCAATTTAACCTTGGGTGGATGTATGACGAAGGCGAGGGTGTACCGGAAGACGATTCCGAGGCGCTGAAATGGTATCGCCTGGCCGCCGAGCAAGGGCATGCGCACGCGCAATTTAACCTTGGGGTGATGTATCGCAGAGGTAAGGGTGTGCCGCAAGACGATGCCGAGGCGGCGAAATGGTTTCGCCGTGCCGCCGAGCAGGGGCATGCGGACGCGCAAAAGTTGTTGCGTGAATTCAAGCCAAAGGTAGAGGTGCCTTAACAACCCGCCCGCAAAGGAGATAGGCAATGAAGACAGGATTAAAAAATGCACTGCTCGGCATCGGCCTGGTGTTGCTGGTGTCGATACCGGTGGGCGCGGATTATGATGCTGGTCAAGCGGCCTATGATGTCAGCGATTATGCAACCGCCTTGCGGGAGTGGAAGCGGTTGGCCGAGCAAGGGAATGCGCCGGCGCAAAATAGCCTTGGGCGCATGTATCACAAAGGTGAGGGTGTGCCGCAAGACTATGCCGAGGCGGCGAAATGGTATCGCCTTGCCGCCGGGCAAGGGTTTGCATGGGCTCAATCTATGCTTGGGGCGATATATGCCGTCGGTCAAGGTGTGCCGCAAGACGATGCCGAGGCGGCTAAATGGTTTCGCCGTGCCGCCAGGCAGGGGCATGCGGACGCGCAAAAGTTGTTGCGTGAATTCAAGCCAAAGGTAGAGGTGCCTTAACAACCCACCCACAAGAGAGGTATGCAATGAAGACAGGATTAAAAAATGTGCTGCTCGGCATCGGCCTGGGCCTGCTGGCGGCGATGCCAATGATGCCGGTGAGCGCGGATTTTGCTGGCGGCTGGGCGGCCTATGATGTCGGCGACTATGCAACCGCCTTGCGTGAGTGGAGACCGATGGCCGAACAAGGGCATGCGTCGGCGCAATATGCCCTTGGGCTGATGTATCGCGATGGCAAGGGTGTGCCGGAAGACGATGCCGAGGCAGCGAAATGGTACCGCCTTGCCGCCGAGCAAGGGTACGCGGGTGCGCAATTTAACCTTGGGGATCTGTATTTCCTCGGCAGGGGTGTGCCGCAAGACTATGCCGAGGCGCTGAAATGGTATCGCCTTGCCGCCGGGCAAGGGGATGCATGGGCGCAATATAACCTTGGGGTGATGTATGCCACAGGTGAAGGTGTGCCGGAAGACAATGCCGAGGCGCTGAAATGGTTTCGCCTCGCCGCCGAGCAAGGATTAGCGGGGGCGCAATATTACCTTGGGGTGATGTATCACGAAGGCAGGGGTGTGCCGCGAGACGATGCCGAGGCAGTGCAATGGCTTCGCCTTGCCGCCGGGCAGGGGGATGCGGACGCGCAATATAACCTTGGGTGGATGTATGACAAGGGTAAGGGTGTGCCGCAAGACGATGCCGAGGCGGCGCGTTGGTATCGCCTTGCCGCCGAGCAAGGGGACGCGGGCGCACAACATAACCTTAGGGTGATGTATGACAAAGGCGAGGGTGCGTCGGGTGATGTTATTGTGTGGAGTTGGATTAGCATGCTGATGGGCATTGTCTCCTTGGTGATGCTGATTTTAGGCATAGTGAAATTCGTCGCCAGCAGGATATAACCTTGGGTTGATGTATAAAAACGGCTGGGGCGTGCCGAAAGATAATGTATTGGCGTATCATTGGTTTAATCTGGCGGCGGCACAGGGCAACGAAACAGCCAGGAAAAATAAACCCATCCTGCAAAACATGATGACCGCCGCACAAATCACCGAAGCGCAGAAGTTATCGAGCGAGTTCAAGCCGAAGGTAGAGGTGCCTTAACAACCCGCCCGCAAGAGAGGTTTGCAATGAAATTACGATTAAAAAACGCACTGCTCGGCATCGGCCTGGTCCTGCTGGCGGCGATGCCGATGAGCGCGGATTATGATGCTGGTCAAGCGGCCTATGATGCCGGTGATTATGCAACCGCCTTGCGTGAGTGGAAGCAGTTGGCCGAGCAAGGGAATGCGTCGGCGCAAAATAGCCTTGGGCGCATGTATCACAAAGGTGAGGGTGTGCCGCAAGACTATGCCGAGGCGGCGAAATGGTACCGCCTTGCCGCCGAGCAAGGGTACGCGGGTGCGCAATATAACCTTGGGGATCTGTATTTCCTCGGCAGGGGTGTGCCGGAAGACGGTGCCGAGGCGATGAAATGGTTTCTCCATGCCGCCGAGCAAGGGCATGCCGAAGCGCAAGAAGTGTTGCGATTGTTGCAGGAGTTTGGTGATATGATGCGTGATATGTCACGCGACTGACTCCGCCCCGACTTCCCATCCGGGAAACACCAATACCGCCGGATGACATTCAAGCGCCCTGGCCAGGGATTTGGCCCTCTCCACGCCGAGATTCACCCGATCACGCTCAATCGCCGAGATGGTCGATTGCGGAATACCCGACAGTTCAGCAAGCTGATTCTGACTTAATTCCTGAAGCTCACGAATAATACGGACTGACTCCCCGGTAGATACGGGAACACGCCTTTTCGCCCTTTGAAATTTGCTCATCATGACTTCCTCCGGTAATCATGGGGGGTAAGCTCGACTACCTGAACGACTAATTCATTACCCCGGATTTTGTAGATCACGCGGTATTGCTGATTCAAGCGGGAACAGCGATACCCTTTCCACTCACCCCGAAGCGCCTTATCTCGAAAGCCTCTGATCAGTTTCAACCCCGCCAGGCCTGACAGCTCTACAATGTCTTTCCATTTTTCGTAGTGTTTTTGCACATCCAGCGGCGCTTTTTTCAACTGTTTATCAACTCGTCGATGCTCAAATATCACCCACATACTAAAAAAAGTATATATATCTTTTTTAGTATGTCAATCATCGGGTTCCATCAAATTCGACTCTTGGCCTCCTGTGCGTGAGAATAGTTGAGCATGTGGGACGCCGGACGCTAAAAATCGCTATCATGCAGCGTTTGCTGACAACCCACCCACAAGAGAGGTATGCAATGAAGACAGGATTAAAAAATGCACTGCTCGGCATCGGCCTGGGTCTGCTGGCGGCGCTGCCGATGAGCGCGGATTATGATGCTGGTCAAGCGGCCTATGATGCCGGTGATTATGCAACCGCCTTGCGTGAGTGGAAGCCGTTGGCCGAGCAAGGGGAAGCATGGGCGCAAACTAACCTTGGGTGGATGTATCAAAACGGCAAGGGTGTGCCGCAAGATTATGCCGAGGCGGTGCAATGGTATCGCCTTGCCGCCGATCAAAGGGATGCGGACGCGCAACATAACCTTGGGGTGATGTATTCCGAAGGCGAGGGTGTGCCGCAAGACGATGCCGAGGCAGTGAAGTGGTATCGCCTTGCCGCCGGGCAAGGATTAGCGGACGCGCAAACTAACCTTGGGGTGATGTATACCAACGGCAGGGGTGTGCCGAAAGATTATGCCGAGGCGCTGCAATGGTATCGCCGTGCCGCCGGGCAAGGGGATGCGTCGGCGCAATATAACCTTGGGGTGATGTATAGCGATGGCGAGGGTGTGCCGGAAGACGATGCCGAGGCGGTGCAATGGTATCGCCTCGCCGCCAGGCAAGGGGATGCGTCGGCGCAAACTAACCTTGGGGTTATGTATGCCAATGGCGAGGGTGTGCCGGAAGACGATGCCGAGGCGGTGAAGTGGTACCGCCTTGCCGCCGGGCAAGGGCATGCGTCGGCGCAATATAACCTTGGGAACATGTATCGCAGAGGTGAGGGTGTGCCGGAAGACGATGCCGAGGCGGTGCAATGGTACCGCCTCGCCGCCGGGCAAGGGCATGTGCGGGCGCAAACTAGCCTTGGGGCGATGTATTACGGAGGCATGGGTGTATCGCAAGACCATGCCGAGGCAGTGAAATGGCTTCGCCGCGCCGCCGGGCAAGGGTATGCGGAGGCGCAATATCGCCTTGGGGTGATGTATGCCACAGGCGAGGGTGTGCCGCAAGACGATGCCGAGGCGGTGAAGTGGACTCGCCGTGCCGCCGGGCAAGGGCATGTGTCGGCGCAAAATAACCTTGGGTGGATGTATCAGAACGGCAAGGGTGTACCGCAAGACGATGCCGAAGCGCTGAAATGGACTCGCCGTGCCGCCGGGCAAGGGGACGCGGGGGCGCAAACCAAGCTTGGGGCGATGTATCTCATCGGCGAGGGTGTGCCGGAAGATAATGTATTAGCGTATCATTGGTTTAATCTGGCGGCGGCACAGGGCATTGAAGAAGCCAAGAAAGGTAAGACTATCCTGCAAGACGAGATGACCGCCGCACAAATCGCCGAAGCGCAGAAGTTATCGCGTGAGTTCAAGCCGACCCAATGAGGATCCGCTCACCTGCGAGTGCCAACCGGGAACTTGCGGACCAGCCCACAACCCTTGATTATTGGCCAAACGATGGGCCAAACACTCAACTGAGGCACTTATGAATGTGTGCGGACTGACCGGCTCCGATATCGACCGGATACAACTGAGACTGACGCTGGTACGCCAGGAAATGGCGAAGCATCAACTCGATGCCTTCGTCGTCCCCAGGGCTGATGAATACCTCGGCGAATATGTGCCACCACAGAACGAGCGCCTGGCCTGGCTCACCGGGTTTACCGGCTCGGCGGGGATGGCTGTGGTCCTGCGTGAGACCGCCGCCATCTTCGTTGATGGCCGCTACACCATTCAGGTCCGGCAGCAGGTCCCGGACGTCGCTTTTCAATTTCATCACCTGATTGAGAATCCGCCCATCAAGTGGCTGAGTGAAACCCTGGCGGCGGGCGCCCGTGTGGGCGTGGACAGCCGCATGCATACGCTCACCTGGTTTGAGGATGCGGAAAAACTGCTGGGCAAAAAGGACATGACACTCACGCCTGTTTCCGGAAACCCCATCGACCTGCACTGGCAGGACCGACCCGAGCCGGAAGCCGCGCTCGCCATGTTACTGGATGAAAGTTACACCGGGGAATCCAGTGAATCCAAGCGCAGGCGTGTTGGTAAAACGGTGGCGGAGGCCGGTGCCGACCTTGCCCTGGTGAGCCAGCTTGATTCCATCGCCTGGCTGCTGAACATTCGCGGCAGGGATGTGCCGCGTCTGCCCGTGCTGCTGGGTTTTGCGACCCTGGATGCCGACGGCAGCATGGCGCTCTACACCAACCCGGGGAAACTGCCCAATGACTTCTCCCGGCATGTCGGCAGTGGTGTGGAAGTTTTTGATGATACCCGGCTTACGGCAGACCTGAACAAGCTGGGCGGGGAACAACGCAGGGTTCTGGCGGACCCGACCATGGCCAATGCCTGGTGTCAGCTTCGCTGCCGGGAGGCCGGTGCCACCCTGATCGCGGGTAATGATCCCGTGCTTCTGCCGAAGGCGCAGAAGAACCCGACCGAACTTGCGGGCATCCGAAACTGTCATGTAAGAGACGGCTCGGCTGTTTGCCGCTATCTCGCCTGGATTGACCGCGAGGTTGCCGCCGGCAAAATCTACAACGAAGCGGAACTGTCGGATAAGCTTGAAGCCTTCCGGCGCGAACTGGTTGATATCCAGGACCTGTCGTTCGATACGATTTCCGCTGCCGGTGAAAACGCGGCGCTGGCGCACTACCACCACGGGAATGGCACCCCGGCGAATCTTGAGATGAATAATCTCTACCTTGTAGATTCCGGCGGCCAGTATCTCGACGGCACGACGGACATCACGCGAACCATCATCATCGGTGAGCCTTCCGACGAGCATCGCCGGATGTTCACCCTGGTTTTGAAAGGGCATATTGCGCTCGCCTGCGCGGTTTTCCCGAACGGTACTTCCGGCATTCAGTTGGATGCGCTGGCAAGGCAGTTCCTGTGGCAACACGGCAAGGACTATGACCATGGTACCGGTCACGGCGTTGGCGCTTTTCTCAGCGTACACGAGGGACCGCAACGCATTTCAAAGTCAGGGCCGCAACAGGCACTGCTGCCGGGCATGGTGATTTCCAACGAGCCCGGCTACTATCAGGAAGGCTGCTACGGCATTCGTTGTGAAAATCTGGTGGTGGTGACTGAACGTGAAGACGGCATGCTGTGCTTTGAAACCATCACCTTTGCGCCCTTTGACCAACGGCTGATCGACCCGTCCCTCATGACCGGGCAGGAAATCGAATGGTTGAACAACTATCACGGCAAAGTATGGGAGAAGCTATCGCCTCTGCTTTCCGGTGATGATCTTAAATGGCTGAAAGCCACCACAAAAAAACTACTAGCCGCGTAAAAACGATTTCACAACATCGTGCAGCGCGGCCCGCTGATTTTCCAGCAGCAACGTATGGGTGCCGCCGCCGATGACGGTCATCCGCTTTTCCGCCGCATTGACAAGCCGCTGAAACACTTCTTTGCCCTGGTCCGGTGTGGTCTCCCTGTCAAACTCACCCACCACGATCTGCGTCGGCGCCCGAATCAGTGACGGGTCATACCAGGGCTCCCCGGTGCCGGCGCAATGCTGAAAGTCCTTGAGCACACCGGTCGGCGCACGCAGCAACCCGGTCTCCGCACCTTCCGGGTCGCACAGCACGGCATCCTCAGACCACTGGCGGACAACCTTCGGTGGCACTATCTGTTCAAACTCATCCGGTTCAAGGCCAATCGCCCACCGTTTTGCCATGGCATCAGCATCCATCGTGCGATAAGCGCCCGGTTCGGCATTGATTACCCTGGCCTGCGCGCCCCGGGAGACCCAGAGGGCGCCGCTCAATACCAGTTTCGCCACCTTCTCCGGGAAGCGTCCGGCATAGGTGCCACAGATGGCCGTGCCCCAGCTATAGCCAATCAGGTTCACCTGCGGGACCTCACGGTCCTTCAGGATGTAGTTCACGGCGCGGTCCACCTCTGCCACCGCATGCCCGGTATCGACAATCGGCGGGTTATTCTCCGGCGGCTGACTCATCTGCCCGGGCCGGTCAGAGGCGCCATAACCCAGCAGGTCCAGGCACCAGACATCGAAACCTGCCAGCGCCATCACATCCATCCAGGATTCGCCATTGATGGCGTAGTCGAATGTCATCGTCGAACCATAGGTTGCGCCATGCACAAACAAGACGCTGCGGCCAGGCATGTTATGGTCTGAATCATTCAGATGCTTGTTGCGCAGCAGTACCCCGTAAGCATCGGTTACGCTGGGTATGCGGTAATCACTCTTGATGATCATCTATGCATCTATGCCTCCCTGACTCCCTAACGTATCATGCTGACCTGAAAAAAGAACATCGGGAAAAGGGAAATTACATGAAGGAGTTCCGGATCTTCTCGCATCCCGAGTTCAAGGATGGATACCCGGAGCGCGCACCGGGTATCGGCGCCGCCTTTGATCACCGGGACAGGTAACACCTGATGACCGCCGAAATCTATCTGGACATGGATGGCGTCTGTGTCGACTTTATCGGCGCGGCTCTGCGTGTACAGGGCTATGATGCGGAGCAACTGCTCAGGCACTGGCGGGAAGAACAGCCGGGTTCACTCTACCCGGAAGCGCTTATGGGCGTTCCCGCCATGGAGTTCTTCACCCACGAACACCTGAGCAACAGTGACTTCTGGGCAGGGCTTGTCCCCTACCCCTGGTTTGACCATCTGTACGAGGAACTGAACCGTCTCGGACACGTCGTGTTCCTGACAGCCCCGACAGGACAACCCGGGTGCGTTTCCGGTAAACATGAATGGCTGATCAACCGATTCGGCAGTGACTTCGCGGATTTTATATTCACCCGGCACAAGAACCGACTGGCCCATGGCAACGCCTGCCTGGTGGACGATATGCCGTTCAACATTGCGCCGTTCGCAAAGCGCAACGGACACGGGGTACTGTTCCCGCAGATATGGAACGAGCTGTCACATATTGAAGACCCGGTATCCTATGTGATCGGGGAACTGGAAAGAAAGCTGACCAAGTGACCCCTTTCACCAACAGATCAGCCACCGACAGATCAGTCGCGACGTTCAGGCGCCCGCCACCCGGCGATCACGCCCCTCCCAGAATGGTTCTCTCAGGTCTTTTCTTTTGATTTTGCCAACCGGACTTTTCGGTAGCGGATCGGTGGTAAAGGTCACTCCGTTCGGTTTCTTATAGGAACCCAGTCGTTCCGCACACAGTTCGATAATCTCGTCTGCGGTGACTGACGGCTTGTCCGTGGTAACGCAAACCGCATGCGGCGCTTCACCCCACTTTTCGTGCGGCACTCCGAACACGGCGACTTCGATGATCTCCTCATGATCGGAGATGACGTTTTCCAGTTCCATCGGCCAGATGTTGTAACCACCGGAAATAATCATGTCGTCCGCACGGTCAACGATGTACAGGTAGCCATTATCATCCAGGCGGCCCATGTCCCCGGTCTTCACCCATCCGCGAACAATGCGCTCGGCGGTGGCTTTCTCGTTTCCCCAGAACCCGGACATCTGTCCGTCGGACCGGGCGACAATCTCGCCCACTTCTCCCCTGGGCAGCGGGTTGTTTTCTTCATCCCAGATTTCTATCTGTGCATACGGCAGCGGCATGCCACAGGCGCGAAGTGGCGTACTGCCCTCAATCCCGGCAAACCACTGCTTCGGTCCCATCATGGCCACAGGCAGCACTTCGGTCTGACCATAACCCTGGTAGAGCACATCCCCGAACACCTCACGTGCCGCGAGAGCCGTCGCATCCGCAATGGGCGCGGCTGCCACCAGCAGGCACTTCAATCCGGAGAAGCCTCGGCCCCGCGCCGTGTTGTCCCTCACCACGGCGTTCAGCATGGTCGGCACCATGAACATATAGCCAATGCGCTCACGCTCCATCACATCCAGGGTTTCCTCGGCATTAAAGTGATCCATCATGACGTTGCAGCCACCACTTAACATGATCGGCAGGTACTGGTAACCGGAACCGTGAGAGATGGGTCCCAGGTGCAGGCACCTGTCACCTGGCTCTACCGGCGGAAAGGTGTAGAACCAGTCCCGGCCTGCGTGCAACCAGGCCCGGTGGGTATAGGCGACGCCCTTGGAGGGTCCGGTCGTACCGCCGGTATGACGAATGATGAAGTTGTCTTCCGGTGAAATCTGAATGTCCGGCAACTCATCAGAATGCTCTGCCAGCCAGTTCTCGTAGCCCGCATCACGCACCACCAGATGTTCCAGTTCGGGCACAGCCTCAACCATGCCTTCGACCTCATGCAGGTAGTTGTCGCTCACCACCAGCGCCTTGCAGCCGGTGTGAGACAGCATATGCACATGCGCTTCCATACCATTGCGCGGATAGAGAGGTACCCGCACCAGGTTGGCGATGGCGGCGCCATGAAAGAAGTCCGCCGCCTCAATAGAGTTGTCTTCCAGCACACCAACCCGCTCACCCGGTTTCAGTCCCAGCGCCAGCAGTGCATTGGCGAGTCTTGTGCCTCGTGCCCAGGCTTCGGTGAACGTAAGCCTGCGGTCACCATGCACGACACACTCCCGGTCAGCATGGTTGATCACCGCCTGGTGCATCAATGTGCGTACATCCATTACCGGCTCCCGTTCATCTTCACCATGAACCCGCCAATGGCGGTCCTGCCTTCCGGGGTTTCAATGGTTTCCTTTGCGGTTCTCATGATCCATGCCTCTCCAGTTCGTTGATCCTGATTTCGGTCAGCACTTTGGAGGGTTCACCACCACGACCTTCCCGCAGCAGTGCGATGGCAGATTCATCGGCGGCAATGCCCACCCGTACCACATCATCCCAGAAGATGGGTCTGCGGAAAAATATAGTCAGGTTCACCGAGTCAATCCCCTTCCGCCAGAGATGCCACATCAGGTAATGCACGCCCTGCCCGCCGCCGATGATGGGCGCCCGGAATCCTGCGGCCTGTGCCACATCTTCCTCGTAGTGGATGGCGTTGCCTTCGGTACTGTAGCCTCGCGTGCCTTCCGGTGTGAGCGGGTACTCCCCGATCACTTGAAGGGAAGAAGCGTTTTCGATAACCGGCGGCGGCCGGTCCCCGGCACCCCGGGAAGATTTTTCCGGGTCCGGTTTGAGGCTTTGCCTCGGCACAGAGACGGCGCGCCTGCCCACTTCGTCTTCAAACCATACGTCAGTGATCACTCTTCGGCCCCGGGGTACCGGTTCCACCGATTCGATGTGGCCCGCCGAATATAGCCTCTCGCCCAGAGCGACCGGACGATGCTGGATGATGCCGGAGAGCATGTTGACGTTGCCCTCGGCGGAGATGCCGCTCGCAATCCCGGCATGAATGCCAAGCCCGATGTAGAAGGACGGATCAACCCTGTCCCCGTAGATGCCCGCATCCAGTCCGAGTGCGGCGAATTTTTCTTCCTGATAGTCCCGCGTGACGCAGGTTGCTATCCGATCGATTTCAAAACCGGTATATGGCTCAACCCACTGCATCTTTATGATCTCTCCGGTGCCATCCACGCGATAGTAACACCACTCACAAAACCGGTCTGGTATTATTGCCCCATGAATGCAGTATCTGTTGAACACCTGCTCAAAGGCAAAATACCTGTTGGCGAAACCGTCACCGTAAAAGGCTGGGTCCGCAGCAAGCGCGATTCAAAAGCCGGTGTCAGTTTTGTCGCCGTGCATGACGGCAGCAGTTTTGATCCGATACAGGTCGTGGTATCGGAAGACCTGGACAATTACCGGGACGAGGTCCTGGCCCTGTCAACCGGTTGCGCCGTGATTGTCACCGGGCAACTGGCCGCCTCCGAAGGTAGGGGGCAGTCAGTGGAAATCCAGGCAGGCGCCGTTGAAACTATTGGCCTGGTCGACGACCCGGAAACCTATCCCATTGCCAAGAAACGGCATACATTCGAGTATCTGCGCACCGTGGCGCACCTGCGGCCCAGGACCAATACCTACGGCGCCATTACCCGTGTACGTACCACGCTTGCCAATGCCATCCACAATTATTTTTTTGAACGGGGCTTTCACTGGATCAATACGCCCCTGATTACCGCCAGTGACTGTGAAGGCGCGGGGGAACTGTTTCGTGTCAGCACGCTGGACCTGGTGAACCTGCCGGTCAACGATGGCCGGGTGGATTTTTCCGAGGACTTTTTCGGGACCGAATCCTTCCTCACAGTATCCGGTCAGCTCAATGTTGAGGCTTACTGCCTCGCCATGTCCAGGGTGTACACCTTCGGGCCGACCTTCCGTGCGGAGAATTCCAACACCTCCCGGCATCTGGCGGAGTTCTGGATGGTAGAGCCGGAGATTGCCTTTGCGAACCTGGATGATAACGCTGACCTCGCAGAAGACCTGCTGACAAATGTGTTAAGTCGCGTGCTGGATGAACGCGAAGATGACATGGCGTTTTTCGAGCAGCGGATTGAGAAGACCGTGATCGAACGCCTGCGCGCCATCATCGACAACAGGTTCGAGCGCATGGAGTACGCGGAAGCCATCGATATTCTGAAGGCGAGCGGCGAGAATTTCGAGTTCCCTGTTGAGTGGGGGCTGGATCTTCAATCAGAGCACGAACGCTACCTGACCGAGAAACACGTCGGGCGTCCCGTGGTGGTGATGAACTACCCGGCGGAGATCAAAGCCTTCTACATGCGTCTGAACGACGATGAGAAAACCGTGGCGGCCATGGACGTGCTGGCACCGGGTATCGGCGAGATTGCAGGCGGCAGTCAGCGGGAAGAACGCCTGGATGTGCTGGATGCGCGTATACGTGACGAGGCCATGAAAAAAGAACTCTGGTGGTATCGGGATCTGCGTCGCTACGGCACCGTGCCGCATGCCGGGTTCGGGCTGGGCTTCGAGCGGCTGCTTACCTACGTCACCGGCATGGAGAATATCCGGGACTGTATTCCGTTCCCAAGGACGCCCGGCAACGTGAGCTTCTGAGCTACCCGCCCATTAGCTGCTTCCAGGTCTCCAGATCGCCAATACGCATATAGGTGTTGCGCTTTTTCGTTTCGCCCATGGTGGCATGGGGTACCGCAGAATAGTTATGGCCCGGCAGCAGCAGGGTTTCATCCGGCAGCGCCTCCAGTTTCCGGATGCTGTGATACATGTCTTCCGGGTTGGAACCCGGCAAATCAACCCGACCACAACCATCAATAAAAAGCGTATCGCCTGACACCAGGGTCTGCTTGATCATGAAGCACTGGGAACCCGGTGTGTGGCCGGGCGTGTGCAGAAATTCTACTTCAATGTCACCTATGCTCAGCCGGTCGCCGGAATCCACCCTGACCAGGTCAGAGTCGGAAATACCGGTGACCTTCTTTACACCATCCGCTTCCAGCTTGTGCACGTAGCTTTTGACAGGACGCAGTTCCAGCAATTCCGCCACACCTTCCACGGTGTTCTGACCAAAGCTGCCACCACAGTGATCCGGGTGATAGTGCGTCACCAGCGCCGAGGTCAGCTTGTACTCACGCTCATCAATCAGGTTTAACAGTCTCTTGATATCCCAGGCGGGGTCCACCACCGCGACCTCACGAGTCGCCTTTGAACCCACCAGGTAGGTGAAATTCTCCATCGGGCCAATCTGGATCTGTTCGAGTATCAGTTCATCCTGTAACAACATGCCCTGCTCCTTTTCAGTCCACTCATGGATATTTTCCTTCAGGTTGTTACCGGATTAACAGCGCACCCGCCGGATTATCTCTTTACAGGGCGCGAATGACATCCTGTGCACAGGTGACGGCCCATGCCGTTTCAGCGCTTGCAGATGGACCGCCGTCGGATACCCCTTGTGCCGCGCCAGACCATACTGCGGATAGATTTTATCCAGGCGAACCATCTCACGGTCCCGAGCCACCTTGGCAATGATGGAAGCCGCCTTGACCGCGTCACTTTTGGTATCGCCCTTCACCAGCCATTCCGCGGGGCAATTCAATGCCGGCACCCGGTTGCCGTCGACAATGGCAAATTCGACCGGCACCTTCAGCCCGGCCACCGCGCGCTGCATCGCCAGCATACTGGCCTGGAGGATATTGATCTCGTCAATTTCAGAGACTTCAGCACGGGCCACACAGCAGGACACCGCCCGCTCACGGATACTGAGGTCAAGCTGCTCACGTTTTTTTTCTGTGAGCTGCTTGGAGTCTTTGAGTCCGTCGATGGTGAGAAACGGATCAAGAACCACCGCTGCGGCATAGACAGCACCGGCGAGAGGCCCACGCCCCACTTCATCAATGCCTGCGACAAACTCCCTGCGATACATTCAGTCTGACGTCCGGGCCAGGTTGAGGACCGCCCTGGCCGCCGCGCCGCCGGGCGTGGAACCGCACTTCAGGTGTTCGTGTATTTCCGAAAAGCGATTCATCAGGTGCTCGTGATCTTCTCTTCCCAACAGCCGCAGTACTTCATCCGCCATTCTGACGGGGTCCGCCTCATGCTGGATAAACTCCGGGACAAGCCGCTCGCCCGCCAGGACATTCGGCAACGCAAACCATTGGGTTTTCACCATGCGTGACACAATACTGTAAGTCAGTTTACCCAACCGGTAAGACATCACCATGGGCTTTCTGAGCAACATGGCTTCAAGGGTTGCCGTTCCCGAGTTGACCAGCACAACATCCGCCGCCGTCATTACCTCCCGGGAGCGGCCACGCACCAGGCGCACCCTGCCCTCCAGTTCAGGGAATTCCGCGAGCAGTCGGGATAGCTGCTGATGTCGCCGTTCGTTGGCCGCCGGAATCACGAACAGGTCAACCCGATTGCGGAGGTGTACCGCCGTGTTCAGAAAGTCCCGTCCGGACAGGGCAACCTCACTGCTGCGACTGCCCGGCAGGACGGCGACTATCTCAGCGGAATCCGGCAGATCCAGTTCAGAGCGCGCCCCTGCCTGGCCGGTGCTGCCCTCATCCGGGGCAATCTCGCCGGCCGTGGGGTGGCCGACAAACGCCACAGGAATGTTGCTGGCCTGATAGATTTCAGTCTCGAACGGATAGAGTGTCATCATAAGATCAACATTGCGCGCGATCTTCCTGATGCGGCCTTTGCGCCAGGCCCAGACTGTTGGCGATACATACTGCACCGTAGGCACCCCACGCCGTTTCAGCATCCCGGCCAGTAACAGGTTGAAGAAGTTGGAATCTATCCCGACGAAGCAGTCAGCGCCACTGGCCACAATGTTATTACGCAGGGAAAACAGCAGGTGGATCAACATCGGCAACCTCACGAGTGGATCAACAAAACCATTGACGGACAACAGCTCCATATCGTGATCGCTGGTAAAGCCTTCCGCGATCATGGCAGGTCCGCCGACACCGAGGAAGCGGACGTCCGGTACCGATTTCAGAATTTCACGGGTGAGCGCCGCGCCAAGATTGTCGCCGGATGCTTCCCCCGCCACCATCGCTATGGTGAGGGAACCTTCCGCTCCGGTCACTCTCAGATTACCTGTTGTTCAGCGCAGGTCAGCAGCGAAGAACAGACAAGGTTGTCGTCCACGTAGGCTTTGCCGGAAACCTTCATCCAGTGCTTGCGCAGGTTAATGACTTCCACTTCCAGGCGAAGCTGGTCGCCCGGGATAACGGAACGCTTGAACTTGGTCTTGTCGGTGCCCGCGAGGTAGTAGATGAAACCGTCGTCCAGGGTCCGGTTGCGGCTTCTAAACGCGAGAAGGCCCGACGCCTGCGCCAGGGCCTCGACGATCAGCACGCCCGGGAATACCGGAGTCACCGGGAAGTGTCCCGTAAACATCGGTTCATTGATGGTGACGTTCTTGATGCAGACGATACGCCTGTCCTGTTCAAAGTCGATCACCCGGTCCACCAGCAGAAACGGGTACCGATGCGGCAGGTAGTTTTGAATTTCGGTTACTTCCATGATCTTTCTCTACTGATCCGATTCCAGGCGCCTCAGGCGCTTCAATATGTCGTCCAGCTTTCTGAAGCCGACCACGCTGCGCTTCCATTCGAATCCGGGCATGAGACCAGTTCCCGATGAATAGCGACCCTTTTCCGGGATGGATTGACTTACCAGTGACATCGCGGTGATCTCTACCCGGTCAGTGATTTCTATATTATCTACGATTCCCACGGCACCACCAATCAGGCAGTAGCTGCCAATGGTTGTGCTTCCGGCTATCGCGGTGCAGCCCGAGATGACCGTATGGTGATCAATGCGCGTACCATGCCCCACCTGTATCTGGTTATCGAGCTTGCAACCGTCACCAATGGTGGTGTCGTTCAGCGCGCCCCGGTCAATGGTCGTACCCGCACCTATCTCAACATCCTTGCCAATCCGGACTGAATAGATCTGCGGAATCTTGACGTAGTCGCCGGTAGAGCGGTCAAGCTCAAAACCAAAACCATCAGCACCGATCACCGTGCCCGCGTGAATGATGCAGCGCTCACCCAGATGCACATCATGGTAGAGCACGACGTTGGCATTCAGCCTGGTACCGGCCCCGACACTCGCACCCTCACCGACATGACAGCCGGGGCCGATATTCGCGCCATCGCCAATCCGGGCGCCGGACTTGATTACCGCCATGGGTCCAATGGCAACACCCCTGCCGATGTTGGCCGTATCGCTGATCCAGGCGGACTCATCGATAAAAGGCATGGCAAGCGGTGCGGGATCAAACAGCGCAGCGATCTGCGCGCAGCTTATGCGCGGGTTGTCTGACAGCAGATACGGTTTATCCGTCAGGCTCGCATCTTCCGGTCTCAGGACGACCGCCGCAGCCCCGCTTGCCCGCAGTTGCTCCCGGTAGCCGGCGTTAAACAGGAAGGCAAGCTGACTGGCGCCCGCATCAGACAGACTGGCGATGCCGGTAATTTCCACCTCTGCATCGCCAGACAGTTCGAGTTGAAACTGATTGGCAATATCCCCCAGTTTCACGGTGATGAAGCGTTACTTTTGGAGGGCGTTCATTTTTTCGGTGATTTTCGCGGTCACATCGTACAGTTCGTGACGATAGTGAACGCTTTGGCGCGGAACGATCAGATCGTACTTTTCACTCAGTACCAGCGCTTCAACGGCCTCCTGGTAACGGGGTGTCAGCGCCTGAATCAGACGGTCTTGCTGTTGCAGTTTCACCTGGTTCAGTTCCTGAAGCAGTTGTGACATCTGGTTACGCTTGATTGAAATTTCCTGGAGCAGATTCTGGAACTCCTGGTCGCTCATCAACTCAGTGTCTTTCTTGAGCTTTTCGAGCAGGGTCGTGATCTCTGACTGCATTTCCTTGAGCACGTCTTCCTGCTCAGAAAAGTTTGCATTGATCTGATCGATTCCCTGCTTGCCGGTTTCTGACTGCAGGATTGCCCGCTGCGGGTCGGAGACGCCAATCTTCACCTCGGCAAGGGCAGTTGGCGACATCATGGCCAATAAACAGGTGGTTAGAATAGCCAGGATGCCTTGTTTTACCTGCACAGTAATCTCCTCAAGCATGTGTGGGCGGGTTGCGATGGAGACACAACGGAAGCGGATATTTACATATCCTCCCTGCCGATTCAATGTCTATTTACCTCTCAATCCCCGGTTAACCCATCCTGGTTGCAGGTATCGCAGCTTATCGCGTGCTCAATAGCAGGGCGGCTGTCTCTTCACATGATTTTGGTTGTTCCTGGGAGTGCTGACAGAGCACCTGCCTCCTGCACAGGCATCCGTTGCCGGTCTTTGGCACCGAGCGCCCAGGCGCTATCCGCCCGGTGACAGGTGTTGGTGTTAGTTCGAAGCTGAGATCGACGCTATTCCAGTTGGAAGGCCGCGTACAGCAGCCAGTCCAGCCTGAAGTTGTTCTTGGCAAAGTCAAGACGATAGCGCCTGCCGGTTTTTACCAGACGAGCCACTGAGCGCATCAAATAGCGGATCAAAGGTCGCAAGCCATGTTTCCGGGCAGGCTCGGGTAGCCACTGATACTGCATCGCCATCAACAACAACTGTGCTATCTGACCGCAGGCATAAAATGCCTGATTGGCGGCAAACCGCCGACAGGGAGGATGGTGTAAATCCATTTCAATCAGCGGACCCTTGAAGGCATTCTCCTGTCCCTGCTTGCCGCGATGACGTCGCACTAATTCATCCACCGGCAAGTCGTCACGGGACACAAGAATGACCGTATAAGCAGGCGTCAGACGCTGTTGTGGACCGTCATAGAGCTGGCGAACGACGACATAGTGTTGCGTCTTCCAGCCGCTGGGTCGGTGCAACACCAGCGTCGCAGACTCGCCTCGCCCTATATCAGACCAGGCGCTTTCAGGTAATCCTTCCAGTTGGCGCAGCACCGGGCGGCGGTTATTGCCATTGGTCACGCTGATTGAGTAATCCCAGCCCTTGTCAGTACAAAACCGGACCAGGTCGCCACGATAATAGGCGTTGTCTGCCCGTAGCCAGACCGGCGTACCCTCCGGTAGCAACGGCGCCACTTCGTCAGCCAACTGTGTCTGCCAGCCCCTGGCGACATCAACGCCACCCGGGTGCAGTAAGCCACTGGCCCACAATCCTCCGAGGAACACATTATGCAGCCACAGTTGCGGCTCACCATTGTATCCCTTACCGGCACCTTCAAAGAGATGACCATCCACCTCAATCGCAGTGCCATCGATAAACACTGGCACATAGCCCTGTGTCGTCACATGGTGATCAATGATGGCCGGTGCAACCTGCTGTGCCAATGCCTGGACCACGCCTCGCAGGGCGTCCACCTCATCCTGGCCAAAGCGGCTGAGATATTCGCCGAGACGCCGGCCTGAAGGCGCTTCACTCAAACCCAGCAGTACCTGCCCGGCGGGGTTGGCACGCAGGGCATCCAAATCAGACAGGGCACCATGACCGGCTGCCAGAGAGGCAATGAGACTCCACAGCATCTCGGCGTCAGAGGCACCGCGTCGGCGTACTTTGAGGTGAACGGCTTGCGAGAGGGATCGTAGCAGTTCGGTTTGTTGAGCCATTTTGGCCAGTAGAGACCAGCCGCCAGTGCCCACCAGGGCGGCATCGGTAAAATCTATCTCGACGTTTGCGGGCTGAGGGATTATCTTTGTCATAGGCGCACTTGCTGGGTGAGAGTTTGGATACTCGGTATTTTGCCAAATCACGCAGCAAGTTGCGCCTTCTATCTCACTTACCTTCGCCGACGTCACCCCTTAACCGGGAGTTAAGATATCTATTTACCGTCGCAATACCACTGCCTGTCGTATTTTTGGTACCTTGTAGCGCCCCATCGTTAGCAGAGGTGGGGCAATGGGATGTCTAAAAAGTTCCGCCCAGTTCGAACTGGAAGCTTTCCGACTCGTCGCCGTCCTTCTCATTAATCGGCACTGACAGGGCAAAACTGATCGGTGCGAACCCGGTAATCCACGTGAACGCGATGCCGGCGCTGTAACGCAGTTCACCATCATTCAGGTCGAGGCAATAAACACTGATATCCGGGCAGTTGGTGTTAAACACGTTACCGGCATCAACAAAGAACGCAGACTTCATCTGGCTCTGGTCTTCAACAAACGGTAGCGGGAACAGTATCTCTGCGCTCATCTCAATCAACACGTTACCACCGATCGGGTCAGGGTCGTTGAACCTGTCCTGTGGTGAAGGTGTTGACCTTGGGCCCAGGGTGTTGCTCTCGAATCCCCTGACCGATCCCATACCCCCCGCAAAGAAGTGTTTGTAGAAGGGATAGGTATCCGTGTCCCCATAGGTTCCGCCATAGCCAAGATTGGTTCTCAGTCTCAGTACAAAGGGGTTGAACAGCGGGAAGAAAATCTGGCCGCTGTAGTTAAATCGGTAGAACTCCAGTTCACTGCCGGGGACCGTCAGCTCCAGTGACATGGACTGGGACCGACCGCCGGTCGGCAGTAACCCGCGGTTCAATGCGGACATACTGTAGGCAGCCTGGAAGGTAAAAAGGTCAAACTCGTTGCCTTCCTTGTCCAGGAATTCGGAGATATCCTGGGCCGGGACAACCCCTTCCTGGATATCGGTGTGCTCATAACCGACGGAGAAACTGATCCGTGAAATTTCCGAAATGGGATAACCAAAGTTGATACTTGCGCCATAGCTGTCCGTAGAGAAGCTCGCGATGTTGATTTCCTCATAGTCACTTCCCCGAAAGAAGAAGGAATAGCCGCGACTCACACCGTCCACCGTGTAGTAAGGATCAAAGAAAGAAAAGTTAAGCGATTCCTGGAATTTACTGCGGCTGATGCCGATATTCGTACTGTTGCCGGTGCCGAATACGTTCGATTGCTTGTAGCCAAGGCCAAGAATCAGACCCCTGGCTCCCGCATAGCCGAGAGTTGCGGAAATGGAACCTGACGGCTGCTCTTCCACCGTGTAGTTCACATCAATCTGATCTTCAGTTCCCGGCACCGACGGCGTTTCCACATTCACTTCCTTGAAGAAACCAAGGCGCTCCAGCCGGATTCTGGAGCCTTCAATCAGGGCGGTAGACGCCCAGCCACCTTCCATCTGACGCATTTCACGGCGCAGAACATGATCCTGCGTGACCGTGTTGCCCTGGAAGTTGACACGTCTGACATAGGCGCGTTTGCCCGCGTCGACAAAATACTTGACGGTCACCGTCTCGCCGTTTTCATCAATAACCGGCTCACCGGTGGCGCTGGCAAAGGTGTAACCGGCATTACCCAGCGCCGTCTCAATACGCTCTTCACTAACGGTCATGAATTGACGCGAGAACAACTGGCCTTCCCTGGTGATGATGAGTGCACGGATGCTCGCTTCCGGGATATCTCTCAGCTCGCCCGCCACATCAACGCCGGACACCGTAAATTGTTCACCTTCGTTGACGTTAATGGTGATGTAAACGTCTTCCATATTGGGTGCGATGGAAACCTGCGTGGATTCAATGCGGAAGTTGAGATACCCCTGATCGAGGTAGTGGGACTCGATCGATTCCAGATCGCTCTGCAGCTTTTCCCGGGAATACTGGTCGTCCTTGGTATAGAAAGAGAGCCAGCCAGGGAGGCTTAATTCCAGCAGATCAATCAGCGTTTCATCATCATAGATGGTGTTGCCAACAATATTGATATGGCGTATGCCCGAGACATTACCCTCATATACATCCACCTTGATGGCCACGCGGTTTCGAGGCAGATCTTCAACATTGGCAACCACCGTAGCGTCATAACGACCCTGCGAGACATACTGTCGCTCCAGGTCCGCCGCAATATGCTCCAGGGTCACCTTCTTGAAAATCTGCCCTTCGGCGAGACCTGAGCTTTGCAATCCTTCAAGAAGCGCTTCAGTCTTGATGGCCTTGTTGCCGTCAAACTCGATGGAGTCAATCGTGGGCCGCTCTCGTATTACAATAACGAGGACATTGCCATCCCGACCGACCTGGACATCATCAAACGACTCGGTCTGGAACAGTGAACGGGCAATCGTCCTGATTTCCACGGCGCCGATGTTGTCACCAACACTGTAGGGGATAGCGCCAAACACGGTACCCGCCGACAGTCTCTGCAAACCTTCAATCCGGATGTCGGATATGACAAAGCCGAAGGCGGAAGCACCATAGAGCAGAACAAAGAAGAAGAGAACAGCTTTCGCGTTTTTCCTGAGGGAAGGGACCTGATTTACCACCAAATATTCCTACAATCTTGTGAGGTCGTTAAAAAAAGCCAGCATCATGATGCCCATGATCACAAACATACCCATCTGGAGTCCCCACACCTGAACTCGTTCAGGAACAGGTCTTCCGGCAACCAGTTCGATAAAGTAATAGAGCAGATGCCCGCCATCAAGTACCGGTATCGGCAACAGGTTAATCACACCCAGTGAAATACTGAGCAACGCGATAAACCCGATAAAACTTTCAAAACCATTCTCGGCGGTCGCGTTCGCCACCTGGGCGATGGTGATCGGCCCGCTGAGGTTCCTGGGCGAGATCGCGCCAACGATCATCTTCTTGATAGATACCAGCGTGAATAGGGTCACCTCCCAGGTTTTCTGTGCCGCCGGAAGCCAGGCATAGTAGACCGGGTAACTGGTTTCGCGCAGCATTTCCTCCGGGAAACTGACCGGTTGCGGTGCGGTGCCGATAAATCCCTGCGTCCGGCCATCGCGCCTGATCTCAGCGGGTGTGACAGTCAGGTCCATCTCGATACCGTCACGCAGCACCGTCAGGGTGAGCGTGGTTTCCGGGCTGGCCTGAATCCTGTCGACCAGGGCATCCCAGCCGCTGATCATCTCGTCATCAATACTCAGAATCTCGTCACCGACCCGGATGCCTCCGGCACTGGCACGTCCGTCATCGTTCAGAGCACCTATGACAGCGGGCAGATGTGGTAGAGACAGGGCAAGCCCCAGATCCCTCGCCGGGCTGGGAGATTCTTCATCAGACAGCCAGTCCAGAATCGGAATCCGATAGTCGTTCCGTGCATCGTAGCTGTCTTTTTCAATGACCGTCACAGTGATGTCACCGGTTTCACCCAGCCGGTCAAACAACCGCATGTTCACATCGGTCCAGGTTCTTACAGGCACACCATCAACCGCCACGATTTCCTGGCCTTCTCGCAGGCCGACCTTGTGGGCAACCGAATCTTTCCCCATCTCACCGAGCAGTGGCATAACGCCGGTCACGCCCGTGACAAACAGCAGCCAGTAGACCGCAATTGCCAGAAGGAAATTGGCAATGGGTCCCGCCGAGACAATCGCAATGCGCTGCCAAACGGACTTGCGGTTAAATGCAAGATGCAACCGGTCGTCCGGAACAAAACCTTCACGCTCGTCCAGCATCTTGACGTAACCCCCGAGAGGAATCATCGCCACGACAAACTCGGTCGGCGCCAGCGGTTCGTTGCTGCGCGTTCTGACCGGTACCGGGTCTCCATGTTCGTCATAGACGGTTTCAGATTTGTATTCGGGCGTGGCGCCCCGCTTGACGTAAATAGCCTTGCCGAAGCCAACGCTGAAGCGAATGACATGCACGTTGCACAAACGCGCAACCCAGTAGTGGCCATACTCGTGGATGGTCACCAGAATGGAAATGGTGACGATGAGTACCAGGATAGTCTGAAGTAACTCAATCATAGCGGGTATTTTAGGCCTCCTGGGGCCAACTGGCGAACAGAAGATACAGGGCGAACACGGGGCTTGCTGACAGGAGGCTGTCGATCCGATCAAGGAAACCGCCGTGACCCGGCAACAGATTACTCGAATCCTTAATGTCCCTGTGCCGCTTGAACATGCTGATGGTCAGATCTCCCAGTACAGAAACTACCGCGATGCCCATGCAGACCGCGAGGTACGCCAGACCTGTCCGGCTCATCAAGACAGGGCTGCCCTGGTAAAGCGCCATCAGCGCGGCGATGACACCAGACGTTGCGATGCCGCCAAAAAAACCCGCCCAGGATTTTCCGGGGCTGACCCTGGGCGCCAGCTTACGCCTGCCGAATGCCCTGCCGCTGAAGTAGGCACCGATATCAGCACCCCAGATCAGGAAAAACAGCAGGCAGATCAAAAAGTCACTTTGCGGAAACTGCTGTGTCGCGTTCAGGGCGGAAAAACCCGGCAGCAAGACCACAAAGCCGATGATGACTATGACTGCCTTATTGCCCCAGAGTTCATCGAATCCCGGATAGCCGAGTACCAGCACCAGAGCGATTGTCCACCAGAGCAGACCGGCGAGCAGCACGGGGACGGGGGGCAGGAAATAAATACCGAACATCGCCGCGGCAATCATGGCCGCATAGACGAAACGCATGACGCCGGACAGTCCGGCAAAGTTCGCCCATTCCCAGGCAGCGACGGTGAGCACCGCACCCACGAACAGCGCAAACTCCCCGGGGGGCAGAAGAAAGACCCCGGCCAGTGCGATGGGGGCGATGATGATGCCGGTGATAATACGCTGGCGAAGCATGGACCGGCTAGAACTCCATCAAATCAGCTTCTTTCGTTTCCAGTGCTGAATCGATTTCCCTGACCTTGGCGTCGGTGAGTTGCTGAATTCTATCCTCACCACGACGCATCTCATCTTCCGTGATTTCCTTCTCTTTCAGAAAATCCTTCAGATCGTTGTTGGCATCACGACGGATGTTACGCACTGCCACCCGCGCATTCTCGGCCTCCGCCCTGGCAATTTTGGTGAGGTCCCGGCGGTTTTCCTCGGTCAGTGGTGGCATGGGCAGCCGGACATTGTCTGACGAGGCGCTCGGGTTCAGACCCAGGTCCGATTTCAGAATGGCCTTCTCCACTTCGGGAATCATTGGTTTTTCCCAGGGAGAAATCACCAGTGTGCGACCGTCTTCGACAGTGATGTTCGCCACCTGGTTAATCGGCGTATCACTTCCGTAGTAAGCCACGGTGACGCCATCCAGCAGGCTCGGGTGAGCCCGGCCGGTTCTGATTTTTGCAAAAGCCGCATCAAGCACGACAAGTGTCTTGTCCATTCGCTCCTCAGCGTCCTTCCTGATGTCGTTAATCATGCTGTCCTCCGATGCAACTATAGACGATTTACAATCAGAGTGCCTTCGCCATCGCCAACGACCGCATTACGGAGCGCGCCACTTTGTTCCATGGCAAAGACCAGCAGCGGCAGAGCGTGATCACGTGCCAGGCAGATCGCGGTCAGGTCCATGACCCCAAGTTGTTTATCAAGCACTTCATCATAGGTCAGTATGTCGTACCGGGTTGCGCCGGAGACAATCATCGGGTCAGCGGTGTAGACGCCATCCACCTTTGTCGCCTTAAGAACAATGTCAGCATCAATTTCGATCCCGCGCAGGCAGGCGGCTGAATCCGTGGTAAAAAAGGGGTTGCCGGTGCCCGCTGAGAAGATCACAACATTGCCGGCTTCAAGATGGCGGATCGCAATACGGCGGTCATAGTGTTCCACAACACCACTCATGGGTATCGAAGACATAACGTCGGTATGGATGTTGGCACGCTCCAGGGCATCGCGCATGGCCAGCGCATTCATCACCGTCGCCAGCATACCCATGTGGTCACCGGTCACCCGATCAAGGCCCGCCGCACTTAGCGCTGCGCCCCGGAACAGGTTGCCGCCACCGATAACAATGCCGACCTGAACCCCGATGCCCACCAACTGACCGATCTCAAGCGCCGTTCGGTCCAGCACCCTGGGATCAATGCCAACACCGTCGACACCCAGTGCCTCCCCGGAGAGTTTCAGCAAAATGCGTCGGTACTTTGGTGTTCCCGTTTTCTTCGCAGGCATTGCTCAGGTCCTATGTGTCACCACCCAGTTGCTTGCGCACCTCTGCGGCGAAGTCATCTTCTTCCTTCTCAATACCTTCACCCACCTCGTACCGGACAAAGCGGTTGACGGTTGCGCCTTCCTTCTTCAGCAGGGCGCCGACTTTCATATCACTGTCTTTCACGAAGGGCTGCTCAACCAGGCTGATCTCGGCGAGATACTTCCTGATGCGACCGTCGATCATCTTCTCAATGATTTCAGGCGGCTTGCCGGATTCCCGGGCCTGGGCCGTGTAGATTGCGCGTTCCTTCTCAACGAGGTCCGCCGGTGCATCGTCCGGGGCGACCACTGACGGACTGGACGCCGCAATATGCATGGCGATGTCCCTGCCCAGCTCTTCATTGCCGCCCTCAAGAGCGACAACCACACCAATCCTGCCGGTGGTTGTGTGGATGTAGTTGGCAACCTGTCCTTCATCCTTGAACAGTTCCGCGCGTCGGATGGAGATATTTTCACCGATTTTCTGAACCAGCGCTTCACGCTCAGACTCAAGACCCAGTGCTTCGATATCCGTTGCACCCGTCTCGAAAACCCTGTTCGTCACCGTATCGACGAAGGCAGCAAAGTCCTCGTTTCTGGCCGCAAAGTCTGTTTCGCAGTTCACCTCGACGATAACGCCGGTGGCACCGTCCACCTTACTGCCCAGCAGACCATCGGCGGCAATTCGACCGGCCCTCCTGGCCGCCTTCATGCCGCTGGACTTACGCAGGTTTTCAATAGCAAGTTCGGAATCGCCGTTTGCCTCTACCAGCGCCTTCTTGCAATCCATCATTCCCAGGCCGGTTCTTTCCCTGAGATCCTTAACCATTGCCGCTGTGACATCAGCCATCGTTCATCCTCATTGTCAGGTGCGCGACGCACCCTGCGTCACGAAAAGTTAGGGAAGCTCTGAATAATAGGATTTTTTCGTGAGAGCAAGGCGGACGCGCCCGCAGAAAATCGTAAAAACGCTTTAATTTTCCGATGTTTCGAGGACGGGTCCAACGCAGCTATCGCGGGAAAAGACATTATTCAGAGTTTCCTTAGTTACCCGGACTTCTCGGGGTCTGCAACTTCAGCCGGAGCCTCAGCTTCAACAGGAGCCTCAACTTCAACAGGAGCCTCAGCTTCAACAGGAGCCTCAGCGTCAACGGGAGCCTCAACTTCAGCAGGAGCTTCAACTTCAGCAGGAGCTTCAACTTCAGCAGGAGCTTCAGCGTCAACAGCAGCCCCGGTTTCAACGGAAGCTGCTGCTTCCGGCGCCGTTTCTGCTGTCTTGTCTTCAACCTCGACAAAGTCATCCGGGCTAACGTCACCCTGAGCCTCGGCCCTGCCCGCAATTATGGCGTCCGCAATTGCAGATACGAACAGGCGGATGGACCGAATCGCATCGTCGTTACCGGGAATGACGTAATCAATGCCCTCCGGTGAACTGTTGGTATCAACGATGCCGACAACCGGAATGCTCAGCTTCCTGGCTTCCGTAACGGCGATACTCTCGTGATCAACGTCCACGACAAAGATCACGTCGGGCAGACCACCCATGTCCTTGATACCGCCAAGCGATAATTCGAGCTTGTCGAGATCGCGCTGACGGGACAGGGCTTCTTTCTTGGTCAGCTTGTCAAAGGTGCCATCCGTTGCCTGGGTTTCCAGGTCACGCAAACGGCGAATGGACTGACGGATCGTCTTGTAGTTGGTCAGCATGCCGCCAAGCCAGCGCTTGTCGACATAAGGCATGCCGCAACGCTCAGCGTTTTCCTTGATGACCTTACCCGCACTTCGCTTGGTGCCGACGAACAGAATCTTGTTTCGCCCGGTAGCGAGCTGACGTACATACTCAATGGCCTCATCCAGGGCCGGTACCGTCTTCTCAAGGTTGATAATATGAATGCTGTTTCTGGCGCCAAAGATGAATGGGTTCATCTTCGGGTTCCAGTACCTGGTCTGATGACCAAAATGCACGCCCGCCTCCAGCAGGTCCCGCATAGATACGCTGGACATAGTCTCTCCGAATTGTGTTGGGTTACGCCTCCACACACCCCATAATCCAACCGGGTCAAGCACTTGACCCTTCCCGGCACCCGAACTATGTGTCGGTATGTGTGAGTATTTTATGTTGTCACCACGGGACATCCCGTAGCGCGGCACTTTATACCACAAATGAGGCAAAAGCCCAATGCTCCCGGCGGGTGGGCTCTCGCGATTGACGGCCCCGGGAATCCCCTGTCCGAAAACGCGCAGACCGTCGAGGGAGCCTGATACCCGAATCTGTTATAGTGCGCTGCCCGGAAATCCAACCTGAATCCTGAATGCCCATAGAAATCAAAGACACGGACGCCATCGAGAAAATGCGCGCTGTGGGGGCGCTTGCCGCCGAACAGCTCGAAATGATCGAAGAACATGTCCAACCTGGCATGACCACCGGCGAACTGGACCGCATCTGCCACAACTACACGGTGAACGAGCAGAAGGCGGTTCCCGCGCCCTTGAATTATCGGGGTTTTCCAAAATCCATTTGCACGTCGGTCAACCATGTGGTCTGTCACGGTATTCCCAACGACGACAAGGTCCTGAAGAATGGCGACATCGTGAACATTGATGTCACGCTCATCAAAGACGGTTACCACGGCGATACCAGTAAGACCTTTCTCGTCGGCAAGGCAAACGTGATGGCCGAACGACTGACCAGAATCTGCCAGGAGTCCATGTACCTTGGCATCCGGGCGGTGACACCGGGTGGCCACCTGGGCGATATCGGCCACGCCATCCAGACTTTTGCTGAGAAAAACCGATTCTCCGTTGTCCGCACCTATTGTGGTCACGGTATCGGCAGGGTCTTTCACGATGAACCCCAGGTTCTGCACTACGGCAAGCGGGGCACAGGCCCGGAACTGAAACCCGGTATGACCTTTACCATTGAGCCGATGATCAACGCCGGCAAGGCCGACGTGAAACTGTTACCCGACCAATGGACCGTGGTGACCAAGGACCACAAGCTGACGGCACAGTGGGAACACACGATACTGGTGACCGAAACCGGCTACGAAATCCTTACCCACAGAAAGGATGACACCATCCCGAGGTGCGGCTAAGGCTCATGCTGGATTCAATTCTGGCGCGGCTTGAATTCGATCTCGACGGCGCAAACCGCATCAACCCCCTGTTCAAGGAAACGCTGGCCGAGGCTCGAACCTCGCTGGTAGACCGTTTCAAAGCCGGTGCGGACACCGAGGCGCTGATTGGCGAACATACCCGCTTTATGGACGGTGTCATGCGGCTCGCCTGGCGCCGGTTCACCTGGCAGGAGAATCGGCACTCCTGGCGCAAGTCACGAATTTCCCTGGTAGCCGTCGGCGGTTACGGCAGGCGGGAGTTGCTACCCAATTCGGATATCGATCTGCTGATTCTTCTGGAAAGAAACAGCCACAGCACCCATCGCACTAACCTGCAAAGCTTTACCACCCTGCTCTGGGATATCGGGCTGGACGTTGGGCATAGTGTCCGCGCCATATCCGAATGCCGGGCCCAGGCCGCAGCGGATGTCACGGTACTCACGGCCATGATGGAATCACGCACGATCATTGGTGACGATGAACTGCTGGAGAAAATGCAGGCTCGCATCGGGCCCGGAAAGGTCTGGAATGCCAGGGCGTTCTACCGGGCGAAACGCGCAGAGCAGAAGGACCGCCACGAGAAGTCTGATCACACCGAGTATTCCCTTGAACCCAACGTAAAATCCTCGCCGGGCGGACTGCGCGATATTCAGACACTCACCTGGATTGCCAGGCGGCACTACGGCACCAGGAAGTTCTCTGACCTGATCGCCCGGGATATTCTGACCGAAGAAGAAAGCACTGCACTGACACACTCCATGGCTGAACTCTGGAAAATCAGGTTCGGTCTGCACATCCTCACCGACAAAGACGAAAACCGCCTGTTGTTCGAGCACCAGCGGCAACTGGCAAAACTGTTCGGCTATGAGGATGGTGACCAGCTCGCGGTTGAGCAGTTCATGCAGCATTACTATCGAACAGCCCTGCGGGTGAACACAATCAACGAAACGCTGTTGCAGCACTTTGATGAAGTGATCGCCCAGGCCGGCTCCCGGCTACGGGTGAAGCCTGTTAATGATCGATTCCGCCTGGTCAACAACATGCTGGAGGCAACCAGTGAGCAGGTGTTCATCGACTCACCGTCTTCCCTGCTTGAGATGTTCGTTATCATCGGGTCTGACGACACCATTGAAGGCTTTCGCGCCTCAACCATCCGGTTAGCGCAGCGGCATGTCCACCTGATCAACGATGCCTTTCGGGCCGACCCGAATAATGCCGAACTGTTCCTGGCACTGCTCGGCTGCAACAACCACCTGTTTACACAGCTCAGGAGAATGGGACGCTGGGGTATTCTGGGCCGTTATTTGCCCGAGTTCGACCGCGTGATCGGCCAGATGCAGTTCGACCTGTTCCACATCTACACCGTGGATGCACATACACTACAGGTGGTGCGGAACATGCGCCGGTTCCGATACAAGAACAACACCCAGCAGTTTCCCATCGCCGCACACATTCATTCACGGCTGCCCAGGATTGAACTGCTGTATATCGCCGGCCTTTACCATGATATTGCCAAGGGTATGGGCGGAGACCATTCTGAGCTGGGTATCGGCATCGCCAGGAGCTTCTGTGAACGTCACAGTCTGCCGACCTGGGATACCAATCTGGTGTGCTGGCTGGTGCAACACCACCTCTTGATGTCAACCACGGCACAACGCAGGGACATCCAGGACCCGGAAGTGGTTCATGAGTTCGCCAGGGTCGTCGGGGAAAAAGTCAGGCTGGATTACCTGTACGCCCTGACCGTCGCTGACCTGAACGCGACCAACCCGACCCTGTGGAACGGCTGGCGTGCCAGCCTGATGAACCAGCTCTACTCTGAAACGAAAAAAGCGCTGCGTCATGGTCTGGAGGAAGCCGTCGACCGGCACGAGTATGTGGAAGATGTCCGGAACCAGGCGATTGCAAGATTGACCGAGCACAAAATCGACCCTGCGCGCATCGAAGAGCTCTGGAATCATGTGGATGAGGAGTATTTTCTGCTTGAGCGGGTCAGTGACATCGTGTGGCATGCGGAAGCGATTCTCGGCAGTGATGGCGACGGACCGATCATCCTCGTTCAGGATGACATGTCTCACCGAACTGACTCCGGCTTCACACAGATCTTTGTGCACACCCGGAATCGCAAGGATCTGTTTGTCGCCACCGTCACTGCGATGGAAGGGCTTGGGCTGACCATTGTCGATGCCCGTATTGCAACCTCCGCCGCCGATCTCACCTTCAACACCTTCACGGTACTTGAAAGCAACCGGCAACCGGTGGGTGACCGGCCTGCCAGGATTGAGAAGATTAAAAGCACCATCACGCGACACCTTGAACAAAATGAAGTGAGGGTCGCCCAACCCAGGCGCATGCCGAGCATACTGAAGCAGTTCAGGCACAAGACCCGGGTCAACATTTCTCAGGACGTGGAACGCGGCGTGACCTCCGTGGAAGTGATTTCCTCTGACCGACCGGGTCTGCTTGCGCTGATTGCCGGCGTGTTCGCTGACTACGAGATCAACCTCGTTTCCGCCAAGATCACAACGCTGGGTGACCGGATTGAAGACATCTTCTACGTGACAGATGCCGAAGGCGGCCCGCTGGTCGACGAGGGATTGCTGGAAAATGTGCGTTCCGCGATCTGCATTGAACTGGACCAACTGGTTGACAAGCTCGCCGTCTGAACATGAACCACCAACTCGACCTGCTGCATCCCTACCCTTTCCAGCGCTTTAATCAACTGCTGGAAGGTGTCACAACCCGATCCAGTGCCCCGTTGATTGCCTGGTCGATGGGAGAACCCGGGCACGAAGCGGCTGACTTCCTGGTAAACGCATTGCAGGATGAACAACTGATCCGCGAGGGACTGGGCGCCTATCCCCCAACCAGAGGGCTGCCTGAACTGAGAGAGGCCATTGCCGCCTTCCTTGCGCGACGCTACCGGCTCGGCGGAATGCCGGACCCGGAAACCCGGGTGTTACCGGTTACCGGAACCCGTGAGGCCCTGTTTGCCATTGCACAGGCCGTGGTCACGTCGAATCGGGCCGGGGCTGTCGTCATGCCGAATCCTTTCTACCAGATCTACGAAGGGGCGGCGATTCTGTCCGGTGCCCGGCCCTGTTACATGAACTGCACGCCGGATAACAACTACCTGCCGGATTTTGACAGCGTCCCCGAAGCTGTCTGGCGGGCCTGCGACCTGTTGTATCTCTGTACACCCGGCAACCCGACCGGGGCGGTCATGACAACCGCAGACCTGCAACGAGCCATCAAACTGGCCGAACAGTACCAGTTCGTCATCGTGTCCGATGAGTGCTACTCGGAAATCTACCCGGATGAAAACAGTCCACCACCGGGTCTGCTGGGTGCCGCTCACGACATGGGCCTGGACGACTACCGGAACTGCATCGCTGTGAATTCACTGTCCAAGCGATCCAATCTGCCGGGTTTGCGCTCCGGTTATGTGGCCGGTGACCCGGACATTCTGGACAGGTTCCTGCTGTACCGCACCTATCACGGATCAGCCATGCCGGTGCATCATCAACGGGTCTCCGTGATGGCCTGGCAGGATGAAGATCACGTGCTCGAAAACCGGGAACTGTATCGCGCCAAGTTCAAGGCGGTTGCCGACATTCTGGACCCGGTATGGCCGGTGCAGCTACCGGAAGCAGGATTTTATCTATGGCCCAAAACCCCCATGGAAGATACGAACTTCGCAGTCCGTCTGATAGAACAGGCCAATGTGAAGGTGCTCCCCGGCAGTTTTATCTCCCGTGATACCGCAGCCGGAAACCCCGGGGCCAACCGCGTTCGCATCGCCCTGGTAGCCACCCTGGATGAGTGCATTGAGGCAGCCACGCGCATCGTCGACTGCTGGGACAGCCTGTGAAGGGCGGGTTTCGCATCCTGAACAAGGCACGACTATAATAGGCGGCCCGCCCTGAAAAACTTTCACATCAAAGAAAGGTAATCACAACATGTACGCGCTGGCATTGGGTATTGGTACCAGGAATCAAAAAGGCGAGTGGCTTGAGGTCTACTATCCTCGACCGGTTTTTCGTCCCGGGCAGACACTGGTCGATGAAATCGCTTCTGTCACCGGCTACACCGGAGGGAACACCGACATCGACCTGGATCAGCCAACCGTGGCCGACCTCGGCGACAAGGTGTCGGACGCCAGCCAGAAATCACTGCTCGCCATGCTCTCAGGGTCTGCAAAGCCTCTGGTGCTGACCCTGCTGGACACGGATTCCGCCCTGCGGTCGACGCCGGAGACCTACCTGAAACTGCACCTGCTTTCGCATCGATTCGTTCTGCCCAATCAACAGAATCTGGAAGGTATCTATCCGCTGCTGCCAAACCTTGCCTGGACTAATCAGGGCGCGGTCGGCCTGGATGAACTGGAAGCGCTGCAAATTGAAGCGCGACTGGCGGGTCGCGTGCTTGAAGTCGCCGCCGTGGACAAGTTTCCCAGGATGACGAACTATGTGGTACCCGCTGGTGTCCGTATCGCGCACTCAGCCCGCGTGCGCCTTGGCGCCTATGTTGGCGAGGGTACAACGGTCATGCATGAAGGCTTTATCAACTTTAATGCCGGAGCCCTTGGCCCCAACATGGTCGAAGGAAGAATCTCCCAGGGCGTCACCGTGGGCAGCGGCACCGACCTGGGCGGCAGTGCCAGCACGACAGGGACCCTTTCCGGTGGCGGCAACATTGTAATTACCATCGGCAGGGACTGTCTGATCGGCGCCAACGCCGGTACGGGTATTCCCCTGGGCGACCGCTGCACGGTTGAGGCGGGCCTGTACGTTACACCGGGAACGGTTGTGCAGATTCTTGATGAAGAACGCAATGCGCTGAGGCTGGTCAAGGCAAGAGAACTGGCAGGGCAGTCGGATATGCTGTTTATCAGGAATTCCCGGAACGGCGTAGTTGAGTGCCGCACGAACCGCAGGGCCATTGAGCTGAACGCAGCGCTGCACAGCCATAACTGACCCATGCCCGTCGATACGATCAGCCTGACACAGGCGCTCATCCGTGAGCCTTCCGTTTCGCCGGAAGACGGACACTGCCAGCAGATCATAGCCGGGATTCTTGAAGACCTGGGGTTCGAGGTCAGGCATCTGCCCTTTGGTCCGGTCAAGAACCTCTGGGCAATTCGCCCCGGCGGGATTCCCGGCCCCCTTCTGTGCTTTGCCGGTCACACCGATGTGGTGCCGACCGGACCGGAAGAGCAGTGGCGGCATCCACCTTTCGAGGGGCTTGTCGAAGGCGACATCCTGCATGGTCGCGGCGCTGCCGACATGAAAGGTTCCCTTGCCGCCATGCTCTCGGCCTGCGAACGATTCCTTGTCGGCCACTCAGACTATCAGGGCAGTATCGCGTTTCTGATCACTTCCGATGAAGAAGATCTGGCCGTCGACGGAACCGTCAGGGTCATGGATGAACTTGATCGCCAGGGTATCAGTATTGACTACTGCGTCATCGGCGAACCCTCCAGCACTGAAGTTGTTGGTGATGTCATTCGGGTTGGCAGACGCGGTTCGCTGAACGGTTCGCTGCACATACGCGGTATCCAGGGTCATGTGGCCTACCCGGATAAAGCGCGCAATCCCATTCATGAGAGCGGCGCCGTCATCAAGGAGCTGACAGACACCATCTGGGATCAGGGCAACGAATACTTCCCGGCAACTTCATTTCAGATCTCAAACATCCGGGGAGGCACGGGCGCCAACAATGTCATTCCCGGTGATGTGCGGGTCAATTTCAACTTCCGATTTTCGACCGAATCGTCAGAGGATTCACTTCGGGCAAGAACCGGGAAGATCGCGGCACGGCACCTTGAGGACTATCAGATTGACTGGCAACTGTCGGGTCCGCCTTTCCTGACCAGGAAGGGCAGGCTGATCCCGATAGTAGAGGAGGTCATCCGTGAGCGTATGCAGCTACAGACCCGGCTCTCCACATCCGGGGGCACTTCCGATGGCCGGTTTATCGCACCGCGAGGCGTCGAGGTGGTTGAACTGGGCCCCTGCAATGCGACGATCCACAAGGTGGATGAGCAGGTGTCGGTGGCCTCATTGCATACGCTCTCTGACATCTATCAGGACATCCTGACCCGCCTGCTGACATGAACAGGCTTATCTGGGTTGTCATCGGCCTGGTGACCTCCCTGGGTTTTATTTTCATCATGGCGCCCGCCAACCTGGCAGTATCCATGGCTCAGGACAGCCTGGGTCGCATTCCGGACCTTGAGATAGGCCGGGTGGAAGGACGCATCTGGTCGGGCAACGCGCAGATTCAATACCGCCGCTTTCCCGCACAACTGAACTGGAATCTGGCCGCCCTGCCCCTGCTCATCGGCAGCGTATCCGCCGATATTGAGCTGCATGGTGATGGCCTGGATGCCGGCTTTCATCTCGCAACGCACGGGGCCGCCGGGGAGGTCACCAATGCCACCGCACTCATTGATGCCCGTTACATCAATCCGGTTTCCCTGGACTATGGTCTGAACCTCTCCGGGCAGTTTTCCCTGACGGTAGATGAAATTGCCTTTGACAATAACCGGATCACCAGCGCAACCGGTGAATTGAACTGGCCCGGGGGGCTTGTGCATATTGAAACACCCCAACAACTGTATAGTGTCGATCTACCCGCGCTCAGCGGCAACCTGTACATGAACGAAGATAATGTCCGGCTTCGCACTACCGGCCAGCAGACCCGGCTGATTGACATCACGTTGAAGCCGGACGGATGGGTGGAGGCTGCGGTCAGCTTCGCCTTTATGGACATGGCAGGGCTGCCCGTGCCGGGGAAGGCGGGAGCAAATCGGGAAGAAACGGCTGTTCTACTGGAAGAAAAGATTCTTTGAAGGATTAATATTGAGTTAACGCTTCTGTGTTACTTTAACATTGCTCTACCTAATGCCAGCCTGATCGGGGATCCCTTGGACAACGTCACAGAGCTATTCACTGAACACAGTCGGAAAATAGCGACGGGGGTCAGCGTTTTTCTGGTCGTTCTGATGAGCCTTTCGGTCGCCCATACGGTCTTGTTCATCCTGGAGAATATGAACCCGCCCGGCGTGATTCCCGCAGGCAAATCGACGATGACCGGCAGTTCGAGGAAACCCGGTTTCAAGGTTTCGTCAATGGAGCTGTTCGGCAGGGCACAGGAAAGCACTGAGGTACGGGAGGCCATCAGGGCGCCGGAAACCAAGCTCAACCTGGAACTTCAGGGCGTATTCATTACCGATAGCGAGTCACGCTCCACGGCGATCATCGGCGAGAAGAACAAGAACGGCGAACTGTATTCCATCGGGGACAGGCTGCCCGGTAACGCCACGCTTGCTTCCGTCTTTGAAGACTATGTCCTGATCAGGCGCGGCACCCGGATGGAGAAACTCCTGTTCTCGGACAGCAGGTTCAGAGCCGTCGTCGGCACTGAGGGTCAGACGGATGATCGCCTGCAACGCCGGATATCACCGATACCGGGTTCCGAAGAAGGCAGTAGCGCAGCCAGTCGGCTTTCCGAGTACCGTGACAGGCTCAGGAATAATCCACAGGGCACCCTGAATGAGATTGGCATCACAGCCGTCTCAGACGGCGAGGCCAGGGGTTATCGCGTCGGGTCAGATGCCAGGTCCGCCATTAGGCAGGCCGGTTTGCAGCCCGGTGACGTTATCCTTTCCGTGAACGGGCGACCGGTTGGCATGGTAACCAGAGATTCCGCGCTGATCGAACAGGTCATGGCATCCTCACGGGTCAGGGTGGAAGTCCGGCGAGGTAGTCGTCGTTTCTTCCTTACCGTTCCGGTACCAAAATAAACTGGGATTGCCGCCGACAGTCCCCTATCATCAAAGCATAATGAGATAAACCGAATGCCCGCCAAGAAGAATAAACGATTCCTGATCTTCACCTTGTTGTTGCTTTGCTGTTCGGTCAGCAGCCATGCGGAAGAGAAAACCTGGAAAGTCAACCTGAAGAACGCCGATATCCGTGAGTTCGTGACCCAGGTTTCCACCATCACGGGAAAAAGCTTTGTGGTCGATCCGCGAGTCAAGGGCAATGTTACCGTCATCTCAACCGCCTCCATGGACCCGGACGCGGTTTACGAACTGTTTCTCTCTGTGCTTCGCGTTCACGGTTATGCTGCGGTTCCCGCAGGCAGCGTCACCAAGGTGGTGCAGCAGGTGCTGGCCAAGCAAAGCGGCAACCCGGAGGACTTCCTGGTCAATCAGTCCTCGGAAGAGCTGGTGACCTCCGTCATTCCGGTCAGGAACTCTCCCTCCGCAGAACTCGTCAAGATACTGAGACCCCTGATTCCCCAGTATGGCCATGTGGCCGGAATCGAGTCTCCCAACGCGCTGATCATCAGTGACCATGCCTCCAACATTGCGCGCCTGACCCGGATCGTCGAGCGCATTGATGTGGCCGATAACCAGACCGTCGAAATCGTCGACCTGAAGGAAGCCTGGGTTGCAGACATGGTCGTCCTGTTGAAGGAACTGGCCCCTGATCAGATCGGCCAGGATGCGAAACGCCCGAACAGGGTCACCATAGTTGCCAATGAACGTACCAATTCGCTGGTGGTGAAAGGCGAGCGCGAAACGGCCAACCGGGTAAGACTCCTGATTGAGCGCCTGGACGTTCCGGCCAACCGCGCTGGCTCCACCCAGGTAATCCGACTGGCCCATTCCGAAGCCGTGGAACTCGCCGAGATTCTGGTGAACATCATCGGCGAGGACGACCGGAACGAAAACAGCAACTCCGTCAAGGTCAGCATTCAGCCGGATGAGGCACTGAATGCCCTGGTGGTCCGCGCCGACCCATCGACCATGCTGGAAATCAAAGGCATTGTTGCCAGCCTTGATATCAGAAGGATGCAGGTTCTGATCGAAGCTGCGATTGTCGAGGTGAACGAGGAGTTTACCCGGGAACTGGGAACGGAACTGTTTGTCGCCGACTCCGGCAGCGGTAATGTGCCGCTGGGTCTGACGGCACCCTCGGGCACACTCGCCCAGGTCCTGCAGAATCTTACGCGCGATACACCAACCCCGGTCAATCTGGGCAGGGCGCCATTTATTGCCGCCGGACGCGTCGATAAAGAGGGTAGCAGCTTCGGCCTGATCATTCGGGCCCTGGCAACCAATGATGATGTCAATCTGCTGTCCACCCCGAGTATCACCACCATGGACAATGAGGAAGCTAAAATCATTGTCGGTCAGAGTGTTCCCTTCAGATCAGGTTCCACCCTGACTGGCAGTGACGGTGCCACCAACCCCTTCACGACGATTAATCGAGAAGACGTCGGACTGACCCTGCAGGTCACACCGCACATACATGATGGCAATCTGGTGCGGCTGAAGGTCCACCAGGAAGTCTCCGAGGTGGATATGAGATCACTGGGTACGATCGGTTCTACGGGTAACGCCGACCTGATTACCAACAAGCGCACCATTGACACCACCGTCCTCGTCGATAATCAGGAAGTCATCATCCTGGGCGGCCTGATCCGGGACAGGGAAACTATTGATGACTCCAGGGTACCTGTGCTGGGCAGCATTCCGGGTCTGGGATTCTTATTCCGCAGCAACTCGACCACCATTGAAAAACAGAACCTGCTGATTTTCCTGAGACCCACGATTCTGGATAACCGCGATGCTATTGCCAACGCTACGACCAAAAAGTTCGATGGCATCTACGAAGTGGAAATCGAGGGAAGAGACCCGGCCAGGGTTATCTCTGATCTGTTCGATGGCAAGTCACCCTAGACTGCGGCAATCCGGAAGCAGGCTGAAGAACGCCCGGTTCACGCTTTCACGAAAGATTCTGGCTGGCTGGATTCGCCCGACCTTTCTTGACAATACCCGCCGAGACCTGACGATCGACGACGCGGACCTCGTCTGCTACGTTCTGCCCTTCCGTTCAACGGCTGATCTGCTGGTCGCCGACATGGCGTGCGAGTTCGGCGGCCTGCCATCCCCTGTCGACCCTGTCAGTGAGATTGACGAAGGTCGTGCGGTGTTTTTCCTCAGTCGACCGGAAGGTACCCTGGGTCGAAAATCCCAGCGCCGCCAGTCCGAGCGCATGACGCGCCTGTTCGAGCACCAGACGTTCCTGCCTGAAGGCCGGACAATCAAAATTGTCCCTGTTTCAATCTTCTGGGGTCATCAGCCCGACCGGGAAAAGTCACTGTTCAAGATCCTGCTGTCCGAACACTGGAGCGCCACCAGCAGCATGAAGAAGCTTCTTGCCGGCCTGTTTCACCCCGGGCATATTCTGGTTCAGTGCGGTACCCCGATACCCCTGGATGAACTGATGGCATCGGAGGAAGAACGGCCTCGCCAGATTCGCAAACTGTTGCGCCTTCTGCGCGTGCATTTCAACAGTCAGCGCCGGGCCATCATCGGGCCGGACCTTTCACATCGCCGGACCCTGATCAATACCCTGCTGGACAGCAAGGGTGTGCGCAACGCGATTGACCGCGAAGCCAGAAGCGGTGGCGCCACCTATGCAACCGTTGAAAAGAAAGCCGCCGGTTATGCACAAGAGATAGCCTCCCATCAGTCCTACCGGGTAATCCGTTTTTTTGATGTCCTGCTCACCTGGCTGTGGAACAACCTCTATGGCGGAATCGAAGTCAACAATATCGAAGTGGTCAAGAAGCATGCACAGTCTTTTGAGATTGTTTATATACCCTGCCACCGCAGTCACATTGACTATCTGTTGCTCTCCTACGTGCTGTACCACAACGGCCTGACACCGCCGCATATCGCCGCCGGAAAGAACCTCAACCTGCCACTGTTCGGCCCGTTGTTGCGCCGCGGGGGCGCCTTTTTCATGCGGCGCAGTTTCCAGGGCGATGCCCTGTACAGGGAAGTGTTTGATGAGTACCTGCACCAGATGTTTACCAAGGGTTATTCCGTCGAGTATTTCATTGAGGGCAGTAGAAGCCGGACCGGCAGAACACTGCCCCCGAGAACCGGCATGCTGAGAATGACCGTGCGCAGTTTCCAGAAGGATTCGACGAAACCCATTGCCTTTATGCCTGTTTACTTCGGCTACGAACGCGTTCTGGAATCGTCAACCTACATGGCGGAGCTTTCCGGGAAGGACAAGAAAAGCGAATCCGTATTTGATGTGTTCGGTATCTTTTCTTCGTTCAAACGGGAGTTCGGGCGGGTGACGGTGAACTTCGGCGAACCGGTGCTGTTACATGATTTCCTGGATCAACGCCTGGAGTTCTGGGATCAGCCCTTGAGGGTGACATCCGCGTCCTTTACTGACGCCTGCCAGAACCTGGCGGAGTTGCTGGCGACACGGATCAACTCCGCCGTCGCGGTGAAACCCACCAATCTGGTGGCCGTCGCCCTGCTGTCCACCACGCGCCAGAACATTGAAGAGCAGTACCTGTTGGCCCAGATTCAAAGGCTCCGGGAAATCGCAATCAACTGCGGACCGGATAACTGCTCGGTCACCAATGAATCACCGGAGGATATCCTCAATACCGCCGTGCAGGTCATCGGCCTTACCCGGCGCAGTCACCGGTTCGGCACCATTGTTTCCGCCTCACCTGAACAGTCGGTCAACCTGACCTACAATGCCAACAATGTTAACCATGTGTTTGCACTGCCATCGCTGGTGGCCCGATTTGTCAGGGCCGAAAATCAGACGACGCCCGCCGATATAAACGCCTTCATCAGCGGTATCTACCCCTATGTTAGCAGCGAAATGTTCCTGCCCTGGCCCCGGCAGGCGCTGGACGAGGTCGTCAGCAGGGTCATCAAGACCCTGGCGGGTAGCGGCATAATCAATCAGTTCAGTTCCAGCCTGACTGTGCCGGGGCCGGGTTCACCTGAGTACAATGCACTGTCGGATATGGCGCGCATCAGCGATGCCATCCTGGAACGATTCTTCATCGTGATCACACTGCTTCGCGCCTCAACCAGGGTGTCGCTGAAGGAACTGGAAACCATCTCTGCCGGAGTCGCAGAACAGATGTCCGTACTCTACGGTATTAACTCTCCTGACTTTTTTGATAAATCCCTGTTCTCCAATTTCCTCACCTCGCTAAAGCGACAAAAGACCATCGGTTCGGAACTCGAAGTGGCGGAAGGCTTTGATGCCGTGGAAGCGATTATTGCCCGGTCCCTTGATGCCGATGTCAGGTACAACATCCTGCAGACAGTGGCGCACTACGTGGCAGCCCGTTCCGGGCCGGAAGAATCCGGCGAATACACCTCGTAGCGACTGTTGCGGTTGGCATACACATGCATCGGGGCCACCTCCGGTTGCCAGTCACTGCGTGCGGGACGTTTCAGGACAACCCGATCACACCCGGATCTCAATGCCAGGTTGAGCAACTGCGTCACGTCCCGATCACCGCCAAGAAATCTGTGCAGATACTGCATGCCGCCGCGCACGGCCGCACTGCCATCCTTCTCCGGAAACATCGGGTCAAGATAGATTACATCGGCGTCGCCGTCGGAATACCCTTTCAGATAAACACGCGCATCAGCGTGCACCAGTGACATCCTCTGCGTCGCCTCGCCGAGGATTTCGTGATGACGGGCCCGCGCCAGCGCATCCTCAAGCAGACAGACCATCACCCCGGATCGTTCAACCAACGTCACCTCACAACCCAGCCAGGCGAGAATCAGACTGTCACGGGCCAATCCTGCGGTGCAGTCAAGCACCCTTCGGCCAGACGATACTTTAACGGCACGGGCAACCAGTTCATTCTTACGACCGGCACGTTTCAGCCGCGCCAACAGTGAGGCTTCATCAAAGGCTGCCCTGAGCGGTTTTTGTCGGCTGAAGTTGTCCTTGAGATAGTATCCTTCCTGATCCCTGGCCAGACGATAGCGCCCCATCTCAGGAATTCCCGGGCTTGTCAGCGACCTGTTCTCTCAGGTAGACGGGCGTTGCATGCATCGCATCCTGCAGGTTTCCCGCCGCAAACGCCTGCCGTCCAAGTTCCAGCAGGGATTGCACCGATGGGGTCACATTTTCCGTGATGGATTCAAACTTCACACCCGTCGAGGTTTCAATCCTCCGCCAGAGCTCCGAGGCGTTGCCAACTGCCAGCCAGGGTCCCTCGTTCAGGGCCGGAAGCTCCGCAACGTCCAGAACACCCTCCCGCACAACAAGCCCGGGGGCATGACCGGGAACCAGATGATAGGCACCGAAATAGATTTCTTCCAACCGGGCAAAGAGACCGACAAAGACCTTCGCCTCAGTAAGATCGTTAGCGCAGGCTGCCGCATGGGCCATTGCCGCCATGGATGAGACAGGCACAACCGGAATCTGCAAACCATAGGCCAGTCCCTGAACGACACCAACGGCAATGCGCAGACCCGTGAATGACCCGGGACCCTGACCGTAGATGATCGCGTCCAGTTCCCCCGGCGCCAATCCCGCGTCATTCAGGAGCCGTTCAATAGAAGGCAGTATCTCGCGACTGTGGGTCTTTACTTCACCGGAGGTTCGATCCAGAACGTCTGCCTGCTTCGCCAGACCCAGAACCATGGCGCTGCCGGATGTGTCAACAACAAGAAAATTCACCGCTGCATTATAACGTGCGCAACCATTGCAACGCCTCATCCGGGCTCGTGCACCAGTGCATGTCGGGCAGGTTGGTCTTGATGTAACCGCCGTAGGAGCGTCGCATCACCCTGGGGTCTCCCAGGACAAACAGCCCCTGGTCAGATTCCTCTCTGATCAATCGTCCGAATCCCTGCTTCAAACTCATGACGGTCCTGGGCAGCGCCAGTTCCCTGAATGGGTTACCGCCCTCTTCGGCCAGCATCCGCGATTGGCCTTCAAACAGAGGATCACCCGGGCTGGGAAATGGCAGTTTGTCGATAATCAGCAATCTGAGATCAGCGCCCTTGACGTCAACACCTTCCCAGAAACTTTGAGTTCCAAGCAACACGCTGCGCTCCTGCTGACGAAATGCCGCAATCAGGGCATGTTTTGATCGACGCCCCTGTACCAGCAGCGGGCGTTCCAGAATTTCCAGGCACCTGGCTGCCTGCTGCAACGCGCGGTGGCTGGTAAAGAGAAATAAAGTACGAGCCCTGTTGGCATGAATCAGGGGTACACAGCCGTTTACCAGCGACAGGGTATGTGCCTCATCCCCGGGTTCCGCCAGGTCTGGCGGAATGAACGCCCGCACTCGACGATCATAGTCAAACGGGCTGGGAAAAGTCGCAGAGATCTCATCGCTGACACCTGACTCCCGGCTGAAGTGCGTGAAAGATCCATCGACCGACAGGGTCGCGGAAGTGAATATCCAGCTTGCCGGGGATTCTGAAAGCACGGGGCCCAATTCATCGGCGATTCGCCTGGGAGAGAGGTGCACAACATAGCCATGCTCACGCTGTTCAAGCCAGTGGATAAACTGATCGTCCCCGCTGACGTCCCCGGTCAGAAGCGCAAACTGATCCTGCAGTCTTTGTGTTCGTTCTGTGCATTGGCGCAGGCCCTCACTTCGGTCTGCTACCCGGCGTAACTGCAGGGACAGGTCAGTCAATGCATGATCCATCACATGAACCTGATCCCCGCCTTCTTCCTGCAGCCAGTGAACAAACCGTTCCGCTGACAGATCCAGTATCGTCTGCCTGAATCGGTCCATCGTCTGTTCAAACCCGGCTACCACCGAGAGGGTCGCCGGGTCATCACTGCCTAACGACGACAGTTCCGCCCGAACATCGCGAACCAGGTCATGAAGCCCGGCACTGGAAAAACGCTGACCGAAAAACTGACGTGCTGTTTCCGGGACCTGATGTGCTTCATCGACGATCACGGCGGCGGCATCAGGCAGGAGTTTGGGAATATGATCATCCGCCTGGGCGAGATCAGCAAACAACAGGTGATGGTTAACCACGATCAGGTCAGCTTCGAGCGCTCGCTGTCTGGCCCGGTAAAGCGGGCAGGCATCAAAATCCGGGCAACGAGAACCGAGGCAGTTGTCACGGGTACTGGTAATCAACGGCAGTATTGACCTGGCTTCTTCCAGGTCCAGTATCTCGTTCAGATCTCCGGTTCGAGTTCGCGACCACCATTGCCTGATTTCAGGGTACGCCGACCCGGATTCCAGATTTCTGTGCAGTCGATATGGGCAGAGATAGTTGGCACGCCCCTTCAGGAGCCTGACTCTTTTGTCAGCGAAAAGGCCTGACAGTTGCGGGATATCCTTCAGGTAAAGTTGATCCTGCAGGTGCCGGGTCCCGGTCGAAACGATGACCTGGCCATCAGCAAGAAAAGCGGGAATAAGATAGCTGAGTGTCTTTCCGGTCCCCGTGCCCGCCTCAAACAACCCCACGCTACCGGAATCAATGACGGAGGCAATGTTTTCAGCCAGCGCCAGTTGACCGGGGCGTTGTTCATAGTCCGGCCAGACTTCCGGCAGTCTGTCAAAGACTTCAGTTAGAGACTCCATGGCGTTAGCCTTACAGGATCATGGATACTACGGCAATCGTACTGGCGGGCGGCAGGGGTTCAAGGATGAATTACCAGGAAAAAGCCTGGGCCATTCATCGGGGCAGACCCCTCATCAGGCATGTGCTTGATCGCATTTCGCCCCAGGTCACCCATATCATCATCTCGCGCAATCGACCGGACCCTCGATACGATGATCTGCCCTACACCTGTCTTGCAGATGACAGCGACCGCTTCGATGGACCACTGGCCGGAATCGCAACATGCATTTCCATGGTAACAACTCCGCTTACACTCGTCGTACCCTGCGATACACCGAACCTGCCCGCTGATCTGGTCGACAGGTTGAATGTCGGATTGCAACAGGCAGACATCTGCATCGCAACAGATGAACAACGGGATCAACCCCTGATCATGCTGGCGAAATCCGGGAGCCTTGACTCAACTTCAGATTATCTCGCCACCGGAGGCCGGTCTGTGACCGGCTGGCTTGACACGCACCGGATCGAAAGAGTCCGGTTTAACGCACCCCTCCTTGCCAACATCAACGAGGCCAGTCAGCTTGAGTAGCCCGCAGTAGTGACGGGCTGCTCTTTGGAAGAAAAGCGGCGGAGGCGAAAACGCCCCCCTTCGCCGGAGCGAAAGAAAGTCTAGGGAAACAAAAAGCCCTCCACGAGTGAGGGCTTTTGTGTTGTCTTACCTACGCCTCTTTGCCTTTGCCGGCTTTTTCTTGGCGGCCTTCTTCTTGGCTACCTTCTTCTTAGCTGGCTTTTTCTTCGCGGCCTTCTTCTTGGCCGGTTTTTTCTTCGCAGCCTTCTTCTTGGCTACTTTCTTCTTAGCTGGCTTTCTCTTGGCGGCCTTCTTCTTGGCAGCCTTCTTCTTAGCCGGCTTTCTCTTGGCGGCCTTCTTCTTGGCTACCTTCTTCTTAGCCGGCTTTTTCCTGGCTACCTTCTTCTTGGCAACCTTCTTCTTAGCTGGCTTCTTCCTGGCAGGCTTTCTTTTTGCAACCACTTTCATCGCTCCTGTTGTACGTTGAAAAGTCTTCGTACCGCATTGTATTCACCGGTCACTTGCTAAAAACCAGCAAGCACAGTCAGTACCATGGCAATACGGTGCAAAGTTTAGAAAAAAAGAATTGAATTTGCACACCTTTTTTAAGGTAATTTGCAAACTTCGTTTGGTAGCTTCTGTTCTTTGTTGTGTGCGTCGAACGCAAACCGTTAGCGTCTGCGAGAACATTCACAACCATGCATCAGCCAAGTGGCCCAAGAATATCGAAGATCACTGCCTTGATGTCATCCGTATCACCCAGCCCATCAATGGTGTGAAAACTCAAACGACCTCCCCGCTTGTTGGACAGGTCCTTGTAAAAACTGACCAGCGGTTCTGTCTGTTTTCTATAAACACTTAAACGTTCCGCGATCGTTTCTTCCTTATCGTCATCGCGCTGTATCAGCGGTTCACCCGTCACATCATCTTTTCCTTCAACCTTTGGCGGGTTGTTGGTGACATGATACACCCTGCCGGATTCCGGATGCATGCGGCGACCCGAGAGTCGAGACACAATCTCGTCATCGGAAACATTGATCTCAAGCACACAGTCAATCTCAATGCCCTGGTCCAGTAGCGCCCGGGCCTGGGGAATCGTGCGCGGGAAACCGTCAAACAGGAAGCCGTTGTTGCAGTCATCCTTTTGGATACGCTCTCTAACAAGGTCAAGAATGATCCCATCGGTCACCAGCGCACCTTTGTCCATGACCTCTTTTACCTTTTTGCCCAATTCGCTGCCTTCCCGCACGGCCTCGCGAAGCATATCTCCGGTGGAAATCTGGGGTATGTCGTACTTCTCCATGATGTACTGTGCCTGTGTTCCTTTTCCGACGCCGGGGGCACCCAGTAAGATAAGTTTCACTTTTGACTCCTGCGGTGTTGCCAATCAGATTTAGGTAGCGGATATGGTGCGTTTCGCGCTCACGACGTTGGGCAGTCGCTCAATTTTCTCCAGCGTCTTCAGCAGCCTGTTGAGCTGCGACACTTCAATCACCATTTTCAAGCTGACCCGGTTGTTCTGCCTGTCGCTCCGGGTTGCTACGGACAGAACATTGGTCTGCTCACGCATCAGGATACCGGTCACATCATGTAACAGGCCAAATCGGTCATAGGCAACGATCTCGATGCTGACCGGGAAGGTCACCTCAACAGCATCAGCCCATTCAAGCCGTATCAATCTGCCATAGACGTCTGCTCGAAGCGCCTGCAGGCAATCCTGACGATGCACATAAACCAGATCCTTGTCATCTGCGACCCCGACAATCAGGTCACCGGGAACCGGCTGACAACAATCAGCGAGCGTGCAATCAAGGTCTCCCTGACCTGTGATCAGAGAGGCATCTTCCTTTGATTCCTCAATATCAAACGTCAACTGCTGCTCCGACATATCCAGATTCACCAGGTCGGCAGCCTCTTCAACAACCTCATAGGCAGAGAGATTGCCAATGGCTATGGCATAGAAGAGGTCATTGGCAGACTTGTAGCCCACGCGACCCACCAGTGACGAGAAATCGAGGTTCTCAACACCGAGGTGACTCAACTCATTGACAAGCACCTTCTTGCCCTCATCAACATTCTTTTCACGTTCGCGTCGTGCGAACCATGCCTGAATCTTTGCTCTTGCCCGGGACGTCGCGACATAGCCAAGATGCTTGTGCAGCCATTCCCGGCGTGGTTCTGCTTCTTCACCGACGATAACCTCAACACGGTCACCGGAGTTCAGTTCGGTGTTCAGTGGCACCACCCGGTCGTTGACCTTCACACCACGGCACTTGTGACCGATTTCCGTGTGCACGCGATAGGCAAAGTCGACCGGCGTCGCGCCGGATGTCATGTCAATCACATCACCTTCAGGTGTAAACACATAGATCCGGTCAAGCGACATCTCGGAGGCAAGGTCCAGTTCGCTTTCGGATTCTTCCTGCCCGTCAATAATGTTACGTAGCCAGGCGGTTCTCTGTTCGTAGGATTCTGAGCCCTTCCTGTGGTCGCCATCCTTGTACCGCCAGTGAGAGCAGACGCCAAACTCGGCCTCCTCGTGCATGTTTTGCGTGCGGATCTGGATTTCCAGGACCTTGCCTTCAGGCCCTATTACCGCAGTGTGCAGTGACTGATAACCATTTCCCTTGGGGTTCGCGATGTAATCATCAAACTCATGGGGGACGTTGCGCCAGAGGTTGTGAACCACACCCAGCGCCCGGTAGCAATCGTCAGCATGGTTTACCAGTATCCGCACGGCTCTAACGTCGTAGACCTCCGAAAAGGGAATGCCTTTACGGCGCATCTTCCTCCAGATGCTGAAGATGTGTTTTGGCCTCCCGGTTACTGTCGCTTCGATTGCGAATTGACGCAGCCGACGAGTGATTTCACTGAGGACATCGCCGATGTATTCCTGCCTGGCGGTTCGTTTTTCATCCAGGAGGTTGGCGATACGTTTGTAAGACAGAGGTTCCCGAATCCGGAAGGCCAGGTCTTCGAGTTCCCACTTGAGGTGACCAATACCGAGCCTGTGGGCCAGAGGCGCGTATATTTCCACCACCTCGCGCGCCAGCTTCAATCCCCTGGGGTTGTCGGTCTTCGCAGCATTCCGGATAGCACAGGTTCGCTCTGCCAGTTTCAGTAGCGCAACCCGCACATCATCCACCAGAGAAACCAGCATGCGTCTGGCCTGTTCCATCTGGTCCATACGCTCGCCAAGGACCTTCTTGCGCGCACCAAACTGGATATCGCTGATCGCAGCCATTTTCAGCGCACCCTCGATCAGCCCGGCGACTGCCTCTCCATACTGCTTGCGCACATGATTGATTGTGAGCTGATTTTCGCGAACGGCCCGGTAGATGATCGCAGCCACAAGACCCTCTTCATCAACCCGCAGTTCATTTAGAATCTCGGCCATTTCCAGGCCAGTGCGGAAACTGCTGTGACCTTCCGCCCAGATACTGTCTGACGCAATGGCTTTTTCTTCGGCCTGCTCGGAAAGTTCGCAGACGTCCCGAAGTCGGGCCAGGTTAATTTCAGGCCGGTCATCGCCAATATTGCACAACCACATCTCGATGTTGACTGAGCCATCAATCAACAATGGCTGTTCTTGTCTGACTTTAACCATGAATGCGTCTACGCGTAGCCTGAGATCCTGGTCGAGCATGTCTCTTCAGACGGGAAGCGCGACGGAGGTTATCCGGATTGTGTGAGGAAACGTACACTACCTTCCGGATATTACCACTGGCAAGTTTTTTCACGAGGGTTTCCGCATCATTACCGGACGGGTCAGAGAGTACCTTATTTACCCGGTCTAACCCCTTGATTTCAGGACTCTTCACCCGGCGGTTCAACCATTGCTGAAGACACCTGTAGAAAGGTAGCGGTCACCGCGGTCACACACGATGGCGACAATGACGGCGTTTTCGACCTGCTCACTGACCATCAGCGCACCGGCAACCGCCCCGCCGGAGGAAACGCCGCAGAAGATGCCCTCTTCCTTCGCAAGGCGGCGCATCATGACTTCCGCTACCGATTGCTCCATATCAATCACCCGATCAACATGACCTGCATGGTAGATCTTCGGCAGGTAGGCCTCAGGCCACCGTCGAATGCCGGGAATCTGCGACCCCTCTACCGGTTGCAACCCGATGATTTCTATTTCAGGTTTGATCTCCCTGAAGTATCGGGAACAGCCCATGATGGTCCCGGTAGTGCCCATGGAACTGATAAGGTGCGTGATTTCGCCATTGGTCTGACGATATATCTCCGGCGCAGTGCCCTCGTAATGGGCAATCGGGTTGTCCGGATTGGCAAACTGATCGAGGATCCTGCCTTTACCCTCGGTTTGCATCAACTGTGCCAGGTCACGGGCGCCCTCCATGCCTTCTTCCTGCGTCACCATGATCAGTTCGGCACCGTAAGCCGCCATGGCTGTTTTTCGTTCATCACTCATGTGAGACGGCATGATCAGAACCATGCGGTAACCCTTGATCGACGCAGCCATGGCCAGAGCAATCCCGGTGTTCCCGCTGGTTGCCTCAATCAGGGTATCACCGGGCCTGATATCGCCGCGCTGCTCCGCACGCTGAATCATACTGATAGCCGGACGGTCCTTGACTGAACCGGCAGGATTGTTGCCTTCCAGCTTTACCAGCACCGTGTTCGAGGTGCCACCGGGAACACGTTGCAACCTTACGAGTGGCGTCTCACCAATGCAGTCTTCGACGGTTGGATAATCAGTCACGTTCTACCTGTGAATTCCCGGTTGTGAGCTTTGCCTGTGAAAGAGCGCCATGATAGGAGATATCCGGCGATTCCTATAATATCAGGAATGTCTATTCAAATTCATTCAAACCAAAAATTCCAGCATGCGATTTGAGTGGTTCTCACTCCTTCTTATCGGGCTTGCAGCAGCGCCACTTGGCATTTACTGCACTCGCCGGGTATTCATAAAAACCCTCAGGCAGGCGGTTGACCGGCAGTTCTATCGCAAAGAATTAGAGAAACAAGTCGAACAACGGAAACTGGAGTTTTCCCTGCAACAGGGGGAGCTTGATGATCAACGCCTCCGCCTGGAAACCCTGCAGACACAACTGCATGATGATCAACGCTATCAGCAGGCCATTAAAACCTGCAACCAGTCACTGGTTCATGACTTTGTCATCGCCGTCAATCAGGGGCAGCACAGCCGGGCAACCGACATAGCAACCCACCTGACTGCCTTGCTGAGAGCGCCCTTTTCAACAAGCGAGATCAGCGGTTTCCCGATCCTCGAACTGATTGACGACGTGCTGGTAAGACTTGCACCGGTCGCCGCGCAATCTGGCTGCAGGTATCTGGTGATTCCACCCGATTTCGTTTTGTCCAGGGTTGAAATCAACGCACCAAAATTTCAGGACATCCTGTTCCATCTGCTCATTCAACATCTCGCCAATGCCAACCCGGGCAGCGTCGGCATTGAACTCAGAATCAATGGCAGGGATGTCACTCTGTCATTCACGACTGAAACCGGAACACCTGACTTTGCTCCCGGCATCACGATGGAACTGGGCAACGCGCTGGAGCAGAACGACGCCACCTGGTCTGAAGGACAGCTTAGGTTTCCCGTGCGGCCACATGCGGGACAACTGCCCGCCGATACCGGTCTTCGAGCCCTGGTGGTCGCCAGGTCAGATCTGGAACGTCGAAGCATTACCGGAAGGCTCTCGCGCCTCGGTTTGCAGTGCACGACAGAACTCAGTTCCCTGCCGGTGGACATCTGCGTCGTAGGTGACGAGACCAGCGAGACGTTCCGGGCATTGCACCCTTACCTGTCCGATGCCACCTGCGTGCTGCTTCTCGGCAACCGGACTGTTTATCAGCAACCGCTGTGGCTACAGGTCGATGATCCGGTCACCCAGAAACAGTTGGACACATACATCCGGGACATAGCGAGGGTTAAAGACGAATCAGGGAGCAAACACATTCTCGCCGTCGACGACAGCCAGGCCAATATCCAACTCCTGGAAATGCAACTCAATGAGCTGGGTCATACGGTTTTCACCGCCCGCTCGGGAACCGAGGCACTGACCCAGGTCGAACAGCACGATTTTGACCTGGTGTTCATGGATATACAGATGCCGGATATGAGCGGTGCCGAGGTCACGCGACGTATCCGGGCCTCCAATCACAAACTGCCAATCATCGGCCTTACCGCCCATGCGACGGCACAGGAGCGGGAAGACTACGAAAATGCGGGCATGAATGATGTGCTGATTAAGCCGGTGCACGGGGAGAAGCTGAAAGCTGTGATTCAACACATGGGTAGAAGCAACCCGCGTCCGCCACTCGCCGTCGGTACGGGCATCAGGATTCCCGTTTTTGACCTGGCTCTGTCACTGGCCAATGCCAACCAGAGATTCGAGTTGGCCGCTGAACTCCTGAATCTGTTGCTGGCCGGACTGCCGGAGGATCAGAAGGCCATCAACGACGTATCCGCTGACTATCCGGCGTTGAAGAAGGCCGTACACAAACTGCATGGCGCCGTGCACTACTGTGGTGTGCCAAGACTGACCCGGGCAATCGAAAAACTTGAGACTGCCCTGAAGCAGGACGATGAGCATCAGGTTTCTCTGCTGCTTAATCTGCTGAATGGTGAAATTGCCGCGCTGATTGCCTGGCGACGGGAGAACAAGGACGTATTGTTGCACCCCGCAGGCTATGGAAACTCTGAATAATAATGGTATGGTCCACCCCTCTCCATCAATCGGCGTCAATGCGCCAGAATGGATACACCAATCAAACAGATAGAGAGAGGCGACCATGAAGAAGTGTACTGGAAAGCGAGAAATCAAGGTAGTGGGTATTGATCTGGGTAAGACCAGTTTCCATCTCCACGCGGTGGATGACAGAGGTCAAACCCAGATAACCAAAAAACAAACCCGCAACCAACTGAAGGCGACTATGAGCAAGCTATCGCCTTGTCTGGTTGGGATAGAAGCCTGCGCCGGCGCCCATGACTGGGCAAGGCGGTTGTCGGGTTACGGTCATGAGGTGAAGCTGATTGCCCCACAGTTTGTTAAACCCTATGTCAAGTCCAACAAGAATGATCGTATTGATGCAGAAGCCATCTGCGAAGCCGTTCAGCGCCCAGGCATGCGTTTTGTTGCGGCCAAGACCATGGAGCAGCAGGACGTTCAGTGCCTGCACCGTATTCGCAGTCAGGTGGTGGCTCAGCGCACCGCCCAGGTCAATCAGATCCGAGGTCTGTTGTTAGAGTACGGCATTACGATACCGCAAGGGAGAGCACACGTACGCAAGCATCTCCCGCTCATTTTGGAAGACGCGGAAAACGGCCTGACGATGCGCTTTCGGGGACTCTTATCGGCGCTCTATGATGAACTGATCCGTCTGGATGAGCGTATTGGCGATTTCGACCGGCAAATTGAGCAACTGGCGCAGGCAGATGAGCGTGCCCGGCGTTTGCTCACCATTCCCGGCATCGGCCCTAAAGGTGCTACCGCTCTGGTGGCAGCCATAGGGGATATCCACGCCTTCAACAATGGCAGGGAGCTGGCGGCCTGGTTGGGACTGGTACCGCGCCAGAGTTCCACGGGAGGGAAGGCTCGCCTGCTGGGCATTAGCAAACGTGGCGATGTTTACTTACGTCAGTTGATGATTCATGGCGCTCGCTCGGTATTACGCTTTGTGGACAAAAAAGAGGACCCGCGCAGCCGCTGGGCCAAGGCGTTACTTCAGCGGCGTCACAAGAATGTGGCAGCAGTGGCGATGGCCAACAAGATGGTACGCATGGCCTACGCGCTGTTGAAGCATGAAGAGGACTACTGTGTCGATAGAATGACCGTGTCAGAACCAGAGATAGTTGCCTGATGGTTCGGCAGATGTCGGTACGACACAGACAAAGGCTAGTTTAAGGGAGGTAACCCACCAGCGAGTTGCGAAGAGAAAGATCAATGTGATGGCATGAAAGGAGAGACCTGCATTCCTGAAAACCTGGTTTAGACATAGGCTGAGCAGTGGGAAAGCCGATATAATGATGAGGACAGGGATGCGCGGATTCCATCAGGGCCCGAAGGCGAGAACCTTCACCGAGAGGCCGGATATATGACTGCAACTTATCCTTCATGTACACGATGATTGACTCTTGCAAAACGGGGTGGACCATATATGATGATTCATGGTGCTCGCTCGGTATTACGCTTTGTGGACAAAAAAGAGGACCCGCGCAGCCGCTGGGCCAAGGCGTTACTTCAGCGGCGTCACAAGAATGTGGCAGCAGTGGCGATGGCCAACAAGATGGTACGCATGGCCTACGCGCTGTTGAAGCATGAAGAGGACTACTGTGTCGATAGAATGACCGTGTCAGAACCAGAGATAGTTGCCTGATGGTTCGGCAGATGTCGGTACGACACAGACAAAGGCTAGTTTAAGGGAGGTAACCCACCAGCGAGTTGCGAAGAGAAAGATCAATGTGATGGCATGAAAGGAGAGACCTGCATTCCTGAAAACCTGGTTTAGACATAGGCTGAGCAGTGGGAAAGCCGATATAATGATGAGGACAGGGATGCGCGGATTCCATCAGGGCCCGAAGGCGAGAACCTTCACCGAGAGGCCGGATATATGACTGCAACTTATCCTTCATGTACACGATGATTGACTCTTGCAAAACGGGGTGGACCATATATGTCTTTTTCCGCGATAGCTGCGTTGGACCCGTCCTCGAAACATCGGAAAATTAAAGCGTTTTTACGATTTTCTGCGGGCGCGTCCGCCTTGCTCTCACAAAAAAAGCCTATTATTCAGAGCTTCCCTGGGTTTTGACAACAACAGCAAATGCCAGCGCATAGTGTCGTTCATCGGATATGCTGATATGGGCCTCTGTGACACCCAGCCGGCTCGCGATGTCTTCAGCGGCATCCACCAGAGAAACGAAAGGCGCACCCTGCTCGTTACGATAGATACGAATAGATCTGAAACTTACGCCCTGCCTCATCCCGGTGCCCAGCGCTTTGGCAACCGCCTCCTTGGCGGCAAACTGACGAGACAGGTAAGCCGCAAGCTCCCGTTCATCCAGTGCGCGGTGCTCGCCCTTGCCCAGTATCCGATTCTGAAACCGCATACCAAAGCGACGCAGCGATTGTTCAATGCGCCGTGAATCCACCATGTCTGTCCCCACACCGATAATCATTGGCCGGTACCCCTGAAAAGGGAGCGCGACTTCAGCGGCTTGTCACCAAGCAGTATCGCCAGCGAGGCGCGCGTCACAGACTTCAGTTTTCGATCACTCACCCGCCGAAGTTCTCCACCGGCAATGTGCATCAGTTCATCCCCGGTGAAGGTGTCAGCTTCCTGCGACCCGGTCGCCCGAAAGCCCTCATGGACCATAAAGCGATAGCGCCTGTCGGCACTGACGGGCTCACCGTTACCCGCATCATAGGCGAAACTGATTCCGTAACCGAGTTGCGCCAGCAGGTTCAGTTCAAACTGCCGGACCGCAGAAACCGCCGACTCAAACCCCTGAAGCTCGGCAAGCAGCGATTCATAGGCCGCATAGATTCCGGGAACCGGATCAAAACGGCCCAGCAGGCGGTACAACAGTTCATTCACGTAGAGCCCAAGCATCAGGTTCTGACCCCGGATACGATAAGGCCGGGCGGGAAAGTCTATGGTGGTCGCGGTCCTGAGTTCAGTGCGGCCCAGGCAGGCGACCAGAAGAGGCGTGAACGGCTGTAGTCGGCCGCGCAACCTTGATTTACCGGATCGTGCTCCCCTGACCACCATGGAGAAGCGCCCGGACTCCCGCGTCAGCGCATCAATGATCAGGCTGGTGTCCCGGTAATCACGACTGTGCAGAACATAGGCGGGCTCAAGGACACCCTGCCTAGACATCATCGTATCCGAGACTTTTCATTGCCCGCTCATCATCAGACCAGCCGCGTTTGACCTTGACCCAGGTATTCAACATCACCTTCTTCCGCAGGAGTTCTTCAATATCATTGCGCGCATCAATGCCGACCCGTTTGAGCCTTTCACCGGACCTGCCGATCAGTATTCGTTTCTGGCTATCTTTCTCTACGAAGATCGTGGCATCAATGTGTGCCATCGTTTCTTCTTCATCATACCGATCAATCCGGATGGTCAGGGCGTAGGGTAGCTCGTCGCCCAGTTGCCGCATCAGCTTTTCCCGGATGACCTCGGCCACCAGGAATCGCGCAGGCCGATCAGTGACCTGGTCTTCATCAAAGTAAAAGGGTGATTCCGGCAAAGCCGCGTAGATCACTTTCTCAAGTTGCTCCAGATTATCGCCCTTCTCTGCCGAGACAGGGACCAGGGAGGCGTCGGGAAAACTTTCCTGCAGCTTCCGTAGCAATGGCAGTAACGCCGCCTTGTTGGGCAACAGGTCAATCTTGTTGATGACCAGAACCTTTCGCCCGCTCGCCTGACGAAATAACTCCGCCACCTTGTGGTCATCCTCAGAGAATTTTTCACGATCAATCAGGAAGAGAATGACATCGACATCACGCAATGCCGACAGCGCACTACGATTCATGTAGCGGTTAATAGCACGGGGTTCCGGTGAATGGATCCCGGGTGTGTCAACAAACAGTCCCTGGCAGTCATCTTGTGTCTTGATACCAAGCAGGTTGTGGCGCGTCGTCTGCGGTTTCCGGGACGTAATGCTGATTTTCTGACCCAGCAAGCGGTTAAGCAGCGTGGACTTGCCGACGTTGGGGCGACCAATGATCGCCACGTAACCGCAACGGCGGGTCAAGACAAGAGCCCCTTCTGTTCCCCGCACAGTTCCTGCAGGGCCAGGTCTGCTGCGCTCTGCTCGGCGCGGCGGCGCGAGGTGCCCGTGGCACGGATGGCCGATTTGAGTCGGCCTGATCGACACTCCACCTTGAACACCTGGTTGGGTGACCTGCCCTTCAACTGCACGAGTTCATACTCAGGAACAGGCTCACCGATACCCTGCAGGTATTCCTGGAGTTTTGTTTTGGCGTCTTTTTCCAGATCGGTGGCCGAGAGATTGTCGAGCCGGGATTCAAACAGCCTGTTCACGCAGTCGGATGCGGCGGTAATTCCACCATCCAGATAGATCGCCCCGATGATCGCTTCCAGTGCATCGGAAAGAGTGGAGTCCCGTTCAAGTCCACCGTTCTTCACCTCACCGGCGCCCATGGTCAGGTGTCCGCCAAGGTCCAGCTCACGCGCCACCGCCGCCAGGGTTGACTGTTTCACCAGCCGTGCCCTGAGACGGGACAGTTCACCTTCCGTCGCATTCTCGAATCGCGCAAACAACGCGGAGGCAATCAGGTAGCCGAGGATGGCATCGCCGAGGAACTCCAGGCGTTCATTGCTGGCTGCACTATGGCTGCGGTGAGTCAGTGCCTGAACCAGCAGCGACTGCTGCCGGCAGATGTAGCCGAGTCTGGTCTCAAGTCTGCCTAGTTTCGACACCCATTCAGTCTCGCGGTGTATCAAACCCCTACTTTATCCCGCCGTTGCGGGAGAATTCCGGCAGTCTCAGCCCCGGCTTCTTGTGCAACCAGACCGCCACAGCCCTGCCCACTATATTATCCTCGGACACCAGCCCCCAATACCGACTGTCGCTACTCTGATCCCTGTTGTCTCCCATCATGAAGTAGTGCCCTTCCGGGATCACCCACTCGTCTACCCTGGGTTCGCGATCAGGATTTCGCTGAATCATATGCTCAATGTCACCCAGATTCTCCCGATATTGCAGGTATCTGGGATTGACCGGCGGAATCTGGGCAACAAAGATCTGCTTCTGCTTCCTGCCATTAATATACAGGGTCTTGTCCTGATAACGAACCCTGTCTCCCGGTATGCCGACAACCCGCTTGATGAAGTATTCGTCCTGGTGGGGCGGAATGAACACCATGACCTCGCCGTTTCTGGGTTCGTTGATATCGACAATCCTGGTACCGGTCACCGGCAACCGCACACCATAGGTGTACTTGTTGACCAGGATAAAGTCACCCACCTGCAGCGTGGGGATCATGGAGCCGGTCGGTATCTGGAAGGGTTCAAACAAGAAGGACCGAATCACCAGAACGATGGCCAGTACCGGGAAGAAGGAGATGGAGTACTCGACCACCGTCGGTTCTGCCAGAAGTTTTGCGCGGGTTTCCTCGTCAACCTCTCCGGCGGCTTCAAGCGCCCGCGCCCGCCCCGGTTTCAGAAACAGGTGATCCAGCAACCAGATCAGGCCGGTAACGCCCGTCGCAATCACCAGAATCAAAGGAAAATTAATGCTCATTTCTCTACCTTGAGTACTGCCAGGAAGGCTTCCTGGGGAATTTCAACACTGCCAAGCTGCTTCATCCGCTTCTTCCCGGCCTTCTGTTTTTCCAACAGCTTTTTCTTGCGCGTGATATCACCACCATAACACTTGGCGGTCACGTTCTTACGAAGTGCCTTGACAGTCTGTCGGGCGATGATCTGCCCGCCGATGGCCGCCTGAATGGCCACATCAAACAACTGCCTCGGTATCAGTTCCTTCATCTTCCTGGTCAGCGCAAGACCTTTGGATCTTGCATCATCCCTGTGCACGATCACGGCAAGGGCATCCACAATGTCGCCGTTTATCAGCACATCCAGCTTCACCAGATTAGAGGTTTCAAAACGGTCGAACGAATAATCCAGGGACGCATAGCCACGGGATACTGACTTCAGCCTGTCAAAAAAGTCCAGTACGACCTCGTTCATCGGCAGGTCATAGGTCAGGGAAACCTGCTGACCAATAAACTGCATATCCTTCTGAACCCCGCGTCTTGCCACGCACAGGGTAATGACATTACCCAGGTGCTCCGAGGGAACCAGGATATTGGCGCGCACAACCGGCTCGCGCATTGCTTCGATGACTGATGAATCGGGCAGTCGTGACGGATTGTCGACCTGCAGCACCTCACCTGACTTGGTGACCACCTCGTAGATCACGGTGGGCGCCGACGTGATCAGGTCAAGGTTATACTCCCGCTCCAGGCGTTCCTGGATGATTTCCATGTGCAGCATGCCGAGAAAGCCACACCGGAAACCACTGCCCAGGGCATCAGAACTCTCAGGCTCGTACATCAGAGAGGCATCATTCAGGGTGAGTTTTTCAAGGGCATCGCGAAAGTTATCAAAATCATCGGAGCTCACCGTAAACATACCCGCATACACCTGCGGTTTGATTCGCTCGAATCCGGGTAAAGCGGCAACCTCATCCATCTGGCTGCCCAGAACAATCGTGTCCCCGACAGGCGCACCCCTGACGTCCTTGATACCGGCAACCACAAAGCCGACCTCACCCGTGTGAAGCGCCCCTGTTTCCTTGCGGTGCGGTGTAAAAACACCGACCGAATCGACCTGGTGCGACCTGCCGATGGATTTCGCGACAATCTTGTCCTTCACCGAGATGGCACCCTGTATCACCCGAACCAGCGATACCACACCCAGATAATTATCAAACCAGGAGTCGATAATCAGCGCCTGAAGCGGCTTGCTACGATGGTCTTCCGGTGGCGGGATAACGTTGATGATTTCCTGCAGAAGCTCTTTGACACCCTGCCCGCTCTTGGCGCTCACCTGCCGTGCGGCGGTCGCGTCGATACCGATGATCTCCTCGATTTCCTGGCAGACCCGCTCCGGTTCTGCCTGCGGCAAATCGATCTTGTTCAGCACCGGCAAGACTTCGAGTCCCTGTTCAATCGCGGTATAACAGTTGGCCACGGACTGCGCCTCAACGCCCTGGGCGGCGTCTACCACCAGCAGGGCACCTTCACAGGCAACCATGGAGCGCGAGACCTCGTAAGTAAAATCCACGTGCCCGGGCGTATCAATAATATTCAACTGATAGGTCTCCCCATTCTCCGCCTCATAGTACAGAGTGACGCTCTGCGCCTTGATGGTGATACCTCGCTCACGCTCAATGTCCATGGAATCAAGGACCTGCGCCTCCATCTCCCGCTCCGTCAGCCCGCCACAGAGCTGGATGAAACGATCAGCCAGGGTCGACTTGCCGTGATCAATATGGGCAATGATCGAGAAATTTCTGATATGTGCGGGATCGGTCACAAAAGTAGCGGGGAGCCTCGAAAAAGCCGATGAAGTCTATAGGAAAGCGGGTTCGGGCACCATTGGAGGCGCACTGAACAGGGCCATGGTTCCGATTACTCGGGAATCTTGATTGCGAGATATTGCGGTACCGTGTCCCGGACAATGAGCACGTGAACCGCGCGCCCCGAAGGCAGCGCTTCCACCATGTGTTCCAGTTCTGAGGTACCCGTCACCGCCTCTCCGCCAAGTTCAGTAATGACATCCCCGCTCAGGATACCCGCCTCGCGGGCCGGCCCGGAGAATACCTGGCTGACGATCACGCCGCGCTCAACACCCAGACGGCGCTTGTCCGCGTCGTCCATGTCTTCCACATTAATACCAATGCGATTACCGTTCGCCGCAGGGGAACTGGTCCCCGGTTCCTGCAGATCCCGGTCATTGAGTTTGCCAATGATGACCTCCAGGGTCTGTCGTTCGCCATTTCTGACAATCCTGAGTTTCGCCCTGCTGTCTGCCCTGGTTCTACCCACCAGATGGGGCAAATCTGTGGACAGGTCAATCAGGCTGCCATTAAAGGAAATTATGATGTCGCCTTCTCGCAGACCGCCCGCCTCAGCGGGGCTGTCAGCGAACACCTGCGTAACAAGAGCCCCGGAAGGGCGATCCAGCCCGAAGGATTCAGCCAGGTCCCGGTCCACTCGCTGAATCAGCACGCCAAGCCAGCCGCGCGACACCGAACCCTTCTCCTTCAACTGCTTTGTAACCTCCATGGCGACATCCACGGGAATGGCAAAGGAAAGTCCCATGAACCCGCCGGAGCGCGTGAAGATTTGTGAATTGATACCGACGACCTTGCCGTCCAGATTCAGAAGTGGCCCGCCGGAGTTCCCGGGATTGATGGCCACGTCGGTCTGGATAAACGGCACATAGCTGCCATTGTCTTCCGGCAGACTGCGACCAATAGCACTGACAATACCCGCCGTTACGCTATGCTCGAAACCGAAGGGAGAACCGATCGCCACGACCCACTGACCGGGTTTCACGTCCCCTGACCTGGCGATATCCAGGGTCGGCAGGTTTTCTTCATTGATCTTCAGCAATGCCAGGTCCGACAGCGGATCCTGACCGATGATTTCCGCATCAAGCTCGCGACGGTCACTCAGCGCAACGATAATTTCTTCAGCACCGTCCACCACATGATTGTTGGTCAGGATGTAGCCATCCGAGTCGATAATGAAGCCCGACCCTGCACGCGGTCTCGGTGCCCTGTAATCGGGCATCTCCGGGAAGAAGCGGCGGATAATCTCCGGCACATCCTGCTCATTCAAGCCGTCAGGGCTGCTGTCGGCGACCCGCGCCGTTCTGATATTGACTACCGCCGGTGAAGCTTTCTCAACCAGCTCCGCAAACTCCGGGAATTCCGCCCTCGCCTCCTGGAAGAGCGTAGCCATCAGTACCGTACCCATCAGGAAGCCGACGCAATACCGATTCATGAATCCTCTTCCGTACAGGAAAGTGCCATTGCCGGAACCTCGCGGCAAAACCAGACCCCCAGCATAAACGCAAACACCAGCAGGCTCACTTCAAGCTGCGGCACCGGGGAAAACATACTACAGACCACACTGGCGCCCACCAGGATCAACAGGGGTTTCAACCAACTGTTCAACAATACCCGCCACTGATCCGGACCCGACATCTCAATACGCGCCAGACGGCGACCTGCCTGCGGTAGCCTGATCACACGATGCCCCGTGCCGCAACCGCGACAGCCATGACATGACGGCAACACTGCACGGTAGTCAGGTGCATCCGGGCTGATTTGCTCGACTTTGATAATGGTCATCGTGGCAGGGGGCAGGTTCAGTAAATAACGGGTTCGACCGAATTGACTACCTTCCGGGCCGTATGAATCGGTACTTCGCCAACCACGGTAATCTGGGGACCGGAGTTAAACCGACGGGTAATGACCACCGTACCACCCACGGTGGTTGTCATTTCCGGTAGCGACGCGGCATCCCACGCCTCTACAAACACGGAAAAGTTTGCCAGCCCATCTGAGAAGTGCAGCCGGTTTCCCTGAACGCGAACGGCCCTGAAACCGTCCGGCAGCCATTTGACCTTGAATACCGGTTTTTCCGTGGCATCGTTGGACTCCAGCGCCAACCGGTGTGACCGGGTCTCACCACTGATCGCGGTATCAAGGCTCGCTGTGGAAACAGCGCCACCCACTTCCAGGCTGGTGAACTGAAACACTTCCCTGACGTTTCCCCGATCAATCAGGTGCGACTGCAACAGCAGTCCGGTGTCCTGATCCAGCCAGAGACGATAACCGTAACGGTCGTTAAAGCGCGGCGACACGCTCAACTTCACGGCTGATCGACCGGCAATCCTGTCGGTACCATGCATGGAAAGATTGTAAAGTCCCCTGGCCGCCAGCACCCTTTCCGTGAATATCGGTGAAAAAGGTCCGATCTGAACGCTGTGATCAGAGATCTCATGAAGCGCTCCCTTATCTTCCGGGTGAAAGCACTGGACCTGATCGTCCTCCCGGTACAGCTCACGCACCTCACCATTCAGGTTGAACAGGCGCTCCATCTCATGACCATCTTCAGCAAGATGCACAATCCTGACCGTGTCGAAAGTACTGCCGCGCATATAGGTAAAGATGCCGTCATAATTCTGATGCCGCAGGGCATCGCGCATTCTTGAGAGCCAGGCAACAGGGTGGTTTCTATCTTCAGCCTGAACGTCGGCCAAAGCAGTGTCCGCCAGAGCAGTGTCCGCCAGAACATGAACCGGAGCGATAAGACTGCCTGCCATCAAACATGGTACTGAGAACCATCTTCGGACCGCAGACAACTTCATGGGCGTGTTGTTACTTATCGGGGGTTTCCTGGTAGTTCACCAATTGCTTGCCGGGGTTCATTCGGGCCATTCGATCATGTTGATTCATGTAGGCGCGTAAACGTCGTTGTTTCTCTTCATCCAGTTCAATGAGTTCCGGTGTGCTCTCCGCCAACCGGTCATTGGCGGGCAGATTCGACACGGAAACCGGCACAGTGGCAATGGGAGCATTATTGACGACAGGTGAAGAACCCGCCAGGGGTGTATCCCCCCCGGGTTGCGATACACCGATAAACACGGCAACCACCAGAGAGGCGGCGAGAGCAAGACTGCCGAATACCACCTTCTTCGAAAAGCCAGTGTTCGAAAAGCCGGTCGATGCCGACAGGGAACCACTGTGGGTGTCTTCACCCTCGACGGCGGCGGAAATACGATCAAACAGCCGCTGGTGATGTTCAATGGAGAGGCGGTCAGTGTTTGTCCGGGCCGTGGCCCGAATCTTCTGATAGACCGCCCAACTGCTATTCAGCGTTTCATCGGAGCGAAATTCCCGTACCAGACGGTGAACCTCAATCTCGCTGGCTTCTCCGTCAATCAGGGCGGATAGCCATTCTTTTCTACTTTTTGTCACTCTTGTCCCTCAAGCCTCAAAAAATATAAGGCAATCAACCAATGGCTGCAATGCTTTTCTCGATTGCCTCACGGGCGCGAAAAATCCGGCTTCTGACCGTCCCGACCGGGCATTCCATGACTTCTGCGATCTCGTCGTAACTGAGCCCCTCGAACTCCCGGAGAGTCACCGCTACTTTCAGTTCTTCAGGTAGATTCTCGATTGCCTCGAAGATCACACTTTCAAGCTGCTCCGTCGCCAGACGGCTTTCCGGACCGGCAACATCGTATAAGACAGCAGAATCCGTCTGAAATTCCCCATCAACATCAATATCCGTATCCGGGGGCCGTCTGGATTTAGACACCAGATAGTTTTTGGCGGTGTTAATAGCTATTCGATATAGCCAGGTATAAAAGGCACTGTCCCCCCGGAACCTCGGCAGGGCCCGATATGCACGGATAAACGCTTCCTGGGTCACGTCCAGAACCTCGTCGGCATCACGGACATAGCGACCAACCAGCGATACGATTCTATGCTGATACTTGAGCACCAGCAGATCGAAGGCGCGTTTGTCACCGCGCTGCACCCTTTCAACGAGTTGCTTGTCGTTTTCTTCGGTCTGGTTCAACGTCCACTCACGTCCGGAAAAGGCGCATCATATCAAATAGACCCGTTCCGGCAGACGGTGTAATCTGCCCTGCCTCTTTTTCTTCACACCAAACATTGATGTCCCGGATCAGACACGAACATGATGTCCTCATCATCGGCAGCGGTGCCGCCGGGATGACCCTCGCCCTGAAACTGAGTCGTCGCCATCGAATCGCCATGCTGTGTAAAGACGATCCGACCGAAGGTTCCACCTATTACGCCCAGGGCGGCGTGGCGGCGGTCCTGGATGATTATGATTCGATTTCATCGCACATCGAGGACACGCTGGTTGCCGGTGCGGGACTCTGCCATAAAAACGTGGTCGAATTCACGGTGAAACGCAGCGCCGAAACCATTAACTGGCTGGTGGAACTGGGCGTCAACTTTGATACCCGCACCACTGATGACGGAACAACCGAATTCCATCTGACCCGGGAAGGCGGACACAGTTACCGCCGGGTCATTCACGCGGCTGATGCGACCGGCAGGGAAATTTCGGAAACATTGAGTGATCACCTGCAAGAGTATGACAATGTTTCGGTTCTCCCCCGATACGTTGCCATTGATCTCATTACCCGTGACAAGATCGGACTGCGCGGCAGGGACTGTGTCGGCGCCTATGCTCTGAACCTGCACACCGGCCAGGTCGAGTTGTTTCGAGCCAGGTATGTCGTGCTGGCCACCGGGGGCGCTTCCAAGGTCTACCTGTACACGTCCAATCCGGACACGGCTTCCGGTGACGGCATCGCCATGGCGTGGCGGGCGGGATGCCGTGTTGCCAATCTGGAGTTCAACCAGTTCCACCCGACCTGCCTCTTTCATCCGGATGCAAAGTCGCTGCTGATATCAGAGGCACTGCGTGGTGAGGGCGCCCGACTGATCCTGCCGGACGGGCATCGGTTCATGCCGGACTTTGATGAGCGGGCTGAACTGGCGCCAAGGGATATTGTTGCCCGCGCCATCGACCATGAGATGAAGCGCCTGGGGTGCGATTGTGTTTACCTGGATATCAGTCACAAGGACGCCGGATTCATCCGGTCACACTTCCCGAATATCTGTTCCAGATGTCTTGACCTCGGCATCGACATCACGAAAGAGCCCATCCCCATCGTGCCTGCCGCGCATTACACCTGCGGCGGCATCGTGACCGACAAATCCGGTGCCACAGACCTGCCCTATCTCTACGCGGTGGGGGAATCCAGCTTTACCGGGCTGCATGGTGCAAATCGCATGGCAAGCAACTCACTGCTGGAGTGTATGGTATTCGCTCAGGCAGCCGCGGAGCATATTGATGCTCATCCCGATGCACCCCGGGACCCGGTTTCCATTCCGGGCTGGGACGACACCCAGGTCACTGACTCTGACGAGGATGTCATCATCTCTCACAACTGGGATGAACTGCGGCGCTTCATGTGGGACTATGTGGGCATTGTCAGAACAGACAAGCGGTTGCAACGGGCAAGACGCCGCGTGCAGCTTCTGCAACAGGAGGTCACCGAATACTACAGCAACTACCGGATCAGCAACGACCTGCTGGAGTTGCGAAATCTCATCCAGGTGGCGGACCTTATGATCCAGTGCGCCCTGCGACGCAAGGAAAGTCGGGGCCTGCACTATACGCTGGACTATCCCGAAGTGTCCGCCGAGGCTGAAGATACCATTCTCACGCCGCCATCATTCGGTTAGCCCGTGCCAGAAGCAATACCCGCAGTCTTCGAAATTCATCCCGGGGCAGGCTGTCCTGACCGATAACCAGATATCCGGGTCTGCCGACAAATCCCAGGACGATAAACCAGCGTCCGATGAACACGGGGCTCTCCAGTCGAAGCGCCTCATCCCGGTCCACCGACCACCTGCCTGATTGCAGGCGCAGTGTCCGCGGCGACCCGGTTCTGACAGTTCGCAGGCCGGAGACGATGATCAGCACGACAAGCAGGCCGGACACCTCGGGCGAGTGGAGGTTATTGACCAGTATGGATGCCAGCGCAATGCCATGAATAAACACGCTGAGCAGGGTCAACAAGCGTGATCGTTGCAGGGTAAACGTCACGGCGGGCAGGGCGAGGGCTGCACGCGATTCAGAATCTGCTCAACCAGCCGGGCCAGTTCAGGGTCTTCCGGTGCCAGGTTTCTTGAAAACCATTGCAACAGGTCCGGGTCGTCCTGCTCCAGCAGGCGGACAAACGCCGCCTGCTCCGGTTCCGACAGGGTATCGAAGACTTCATCGAAGAAGGGCAGCAGCAGCAGGTCCAGTTCGAGCATCCCGCGGCGGGAACGCCAGCGCAGCCGGTTGCGTTGCATCTGATCAAGCGCCATGAAACGGTTCCTTCTATCGCCGCTAACGGTTACTGCCCGGTCGAGGTCAGTTAGCGCGCAGTGTGTTGTAGAATAACGGCCATGACCACCTATCGACTCGATCACTTCGGCTTCCTGAAGGTTACCGGCAAGGACGCTGTTTCTTTTCTCCAGGGTTACACCACCTGCAATCTGGATCTTCCGGATGAGCAGTCTGTTCAACTGGGCGCCATCTGTAACCTGCAGGGACGAATGCTGACCAGCTTTCTGGTGATTCGAAAGGGCACTGACCTTCTCCTGCGCATGGAACGCCCGCTGGTTGAAAAAACCATCACGTTTCTTGATAAGTATATCGTGTTCTCAAAGGCGGAGTTGCGGGATATGTCTGCATCCCTGCACTGTTTTGGCCGATTGGAGAGCAGCGAATCGGAAGCCGCCGTGAGCCGGCAGGGAAGCGATATCACCATCTCGCTCGGTAATCGCTCTGAACTCTGGCAGCCGGGCGATATTGCGGATGCGGTTGCCGTGGACCATCACTGGGTCGACCGGGAAATTGAACAGGGTATTGCCTGGGTGAACGATTCGACCAGCGGAAAATTCCTGCCGCAAATGTTTGCCTATCACGAACTTGGCGGTATCGACTTTGACAAGGGCTGTTATCTTGGCCAGGAAATTGTGGCACGCATGCAATACCGGGGTGAATTGAAGCGACGCCTGCATCGCACTGAAAAACCGGTCAGTGAACTGGAATCGGGGGATGTAATCACGACCGGGTCACGGCACAGCCTGGTGGTATTGAACAACACTTCCGGCGATGAGATAGAGGTGGCATCGGGCGGCGGGTCCGTCACAGCGACCCCGGTGTCTGTTCCTTAACCGAGTTCCGCCAGCGGATGCGCGCCCCTCCAGGACGGCACAAAATGTTCCGCTACCAGGGCATCGGGTACTTCACCATGACCCCGGAACTGCCATTCGGGATTCCTGTCCTTGTCGATCAACAGGGCTCTCACGCCTTCGGGGAACTCGGGTCCCCGGACGCAGCGGTAAGCGATAGCCAGCTCCATGCGAAGCATGTCAGCTAACGACATGCCTCTGGCGCGCCGCATCTGTTCCACAACAATCTTCGCCGTCAGCGGCGACCCACTCCGGTAGGTTTCCCGGGCAGCCTGCAACCAGTCATCTTCCGGCAGCGCCGCCAGACCCTGATCAAAGGTTGTGAGGTAGTCATCACTGCTCTCACAGGCAGCGATCAGGTCGCGCACAGACGCTTTGTGTGCGAGAAGCTGTTCCGGCAGCGCCTCGGTCGTTGCAAACCTTTCAAGAAGGTTCGATATCAGCGCCCCGTCGCCTTCCGGGTCTCCGGTGAACGACAGCCCGCTGAGTTCGCCCAGTATTGACGCCTTGCTGGCCGCATCGACAACAAGGTCGAGCAGACCAAGACCAAGACCATCTGCCGCCGACAACTGGCAACCGGTCAACCCGACAAAACTGCCCAGGCGGTCCGGCAGATTCGACAGCAACCAGGTACCGCCGGCATCCGGAAACAGCCCAATCGTAATCTCCGGCATGGCAATTCGCGTGGCCGGTGTGCCAATCCTGTGAGAGCAGCCGCCCAGCAGACCCAGACCGCCACCCATAACGATGCCATTACCCCAGGCAATCACCGGCTTCCGCGCAGTATGCAACACATAGTCCAGCCGGTACTCGTGCAGGAAAAAGTTGTCCGCATAGGAATTCTCACCACCGGCAGCCTCGACAATGCTGCGATAAAGCGCAGTAATGTCAGCACCGGCACAAAAGGCCCGCTCACTGCTGCTGTCCAGCAGGATGCAGTGAATCTGATCGTCTTCCAGCCAGGAACCCAGCTTCTCCGAAAGGAGATCAACCGTCTTCAGGAGCAGACTGTTGAGCGGTTTCTCACGAACCAGTCGGGCAACACCGATATTGCCCTTCTCTCCCAGGGTTTCAAACTCAACCAGAGGTTCCATCAGTCTGCCTGAAGCCCATTCATCGGATGCGCCAGTCGATTGGCGTTTCACCCATTGCCTGCAAAGCCTGGTTGCAGGCCGAGAAATGCCCGCAGCCAAAGAAGCCACGGTGCGCGGACAGGGGTGACGGGTGCGGTGCTTTCAGCACCTTGTGCCTTTGCGTATCAATGACAGCGCCCTTCTTCTGTGCGTAGCTGCCCCACAACAGAAAGACGCAGGGTTTCTGCCGCGCGGAAAGCTTTTCGATCACACTGTCGGTAAATGTCTCCCAACCCCTTCCCTGGTGAGATGCCGCCTTGTACCGTTCCACGGTCAGCACACTGTTCAGCAACAGAACGCCCTGGTCGGCCCAGCTTTCAAGACAGCCGTGCGAGAAGTCTGACTCCGGGCAACCCAGGTCTGACTGGATTTCCTTGAAGATGTTCACCAGCGATGGCGGCAGGGCAACCCCCTGACGGACGGAAAAACAGAGACCATGCGCCTGACCCGGACCGTGATAAGGGTCCTGGCCAAGAATGACGACCTTCACCGCATCGAAGGGGGTGGAGTTCAGCGCATTGAAGTATTCACTGCCCGCCGGGTAGATGACCCTGCCTTTTGATTTTTCCTCGACCAGGAAATTACGCAGGTTTTGCATATAGGGTTTGGGAAACTCCGCATCCAACTGGCTGAGCCAGCCTGGTTCCAGTTGCACCTGACGCGCGTCGCTCATGACAGATAAACCATCAGCGCCCGGGGCGCATAGGCGGAAACAGCATGACGTCCCTGATGGACGGAGAATCGGTAAACAGCATCACCAGCCGATCAACGCCCAGGCCTTCACCGGCTGTGGGGGGCAAGCCATACTCCAGCGCCGTAATATAGTCGTCGTCATAGTGCATTGCCTCATCGTCGCCGGCTTCACTGGCCGCCACCTGGTCGCGAAAGCGCGAGGCCTGATCCTCCGCATCGTTCAGCTCGGAGAAACCGTTAGCAATCTCCCTGCCCATGATGAACAACTCAAAACGGTCGGTGATCTCCGAATTGTCATCATTGCGTCTTGCCAGTGGCGACACCTCCGTCGGATGCTGGGTGATAAACATTGGCATCTGTATGCGGTCTTCCACCAGAGCCTCAAACAGCTCCATAACCAGCCTGCCGATACCCCAGGCATCATTGACCTCAATACCGGACTTCTGCGCCAGCGCACGGGCCCTGCCCAGGTCCTTCAGATCATCCGGGCTGATATGATCGTTAAACTCGCAGATCGCCTGTCCCATGGACTTGCGCGCAAAAGGCTTTGACAGGTCTATGGTGACGTTGTTGCAGGTAATCTCCGTGCTACCAAGCACCCTGGTCGCGAGATCGCGCAGCATCTGCTCGGTCATATCCATCAGGTCATTGTAGTCGGCATAGGCCCAGTAGAATTCCAGCATGGTGAACTCGGGGCTGTGTTTGCCGGACATGCCTTCATTGCGGAAATTCCGGTTGATCTCGAAGACCTTCTCGAAACCACCAACCACCAGGCGCTTCAGATTCAGTTCCGGTGCGACGCGCAGGAACATATCCACATCCAGTGAATTGTAGTGCGTGACAAAAGGCAGGGCTGTCGCGCCACCCGGAGTGTTCATCATCATGGGGGTTTCCACTTCCATGAAATCCCGATCTATCAGGAAACGCCGGATGCCGTCAACAATCGCCGAGCGCTTCTGAAACAGATCGCGACTGTCCTTGTTCATAATCAGGTCGAGGTATCGCTGTCGGTAGCGGGTTTCAGTATCTGTCAGCCCCTTGTGTTTTTCCGGCAGGGGACGCAGCGACTTGGTCAGCAGTCGGATGCCGGCAACCTTGACCGACAGTTCACCCTTGTTGGTCTTCATCACGGTGCCTTCGGCGGCCACAATGTCCCCAATGTCCCAGTGTTTGTACTCCTCATAGGCGTCTTCACCCAGGGCATTCAGGGTGACATAAAGCTGGATGCGGCCTGTGACGTCCTGCAACGTCAGGAAACCCGCTTTCCCCATCAGACGCTTCAATACGATACGACCGGCTACCGAGGTCGCCGCCTCCGTATTCTCAAGGTCTTCCTTGCTCTGCTCCTGGTAGAGTTCGTGCAGTTCTCCGGCCAGGTGTTTGCGGCGGAAGTCGTTCGGAAAGGCGATGCCCTTCTCACGGATGGCAGCCAGCTTTTCCCGGCGCAGCCGGATAATCTCGTTTTCATCGTCTCGCTCTTCGGTCATGCTACAAGCCCATTTTCAAACTGGCTTCAATAAAGGGATCAAGGTCGCCATCCAGCACCGCCTGGGTACTGCTGGTTTCCACGTTGGTTCTCAGGTCCTTGATGCGGGCTGAATCCAGTACGTAGGAACGTATCTGGCTGCCCCAGCTAATATCGGATTTGTTTTCCTCAATCTCCTGCATTTCAGCCCGACGTTTTTGTTCTTCCAGTTCATACAGTTTCGCTTTTAGCTGTTTGATCGCATAGTCCTTGTTCTTGTGCTGGGATCGCTCCTTCTGACACTGCACCACGATCCCGCTCGGGACGTGGGTCAGTCGAATCGCGGAGTCCGTCTTGTTGACGTGCTGGCCACCGGCGCCACTGGCGCGATAGGTGTCAACCCGCACGTCGGACATATCCAGATTGATATCAATGTCATCGTCCAGTTCCGGGGAGACAAACACCGACGCAAAAGAGGTGTGCCGACGATTACCCGAATCAAACGGGGACTTTCTCACGAGGCGGTGCACACCCGTCTCTGTTCGGAGCCACCCGAAGGCATACTCACCTTTGAAATAAATCGTCGCGCCCTTGATTCCGGCCACATCACCGTCAGACACTTCCATGATCTCCGACTTGAAACCGTGACTCTCGCCCCAGCGAAGATACATACGCATCAGCATCTCCGCCCAGTCCTGTGCCTCCGTACCACCGGAACCGGCCTGAATGTCCAGGTAGGCCGCGTTCGGGTCCATCTCGCCGGAAAACATACGTCGGAATTCCAGGCCCTGTAGCCGGGTTTCCATCTTGTCCAGATCGGCTACCGCCTCAGCAAGCAGGGATTCATCCTGCTCGTCAGCGGCCAGTTCGACCAGATCTTCAATATCACCGAGCCCGGTATCCAGTTCATGAATGGTATAAACGACGTTTTCCAGGGTGGCGCGTTCCTTCCCCAGCTTCTGCGCATACTCAGGATCATCCCAGACCCCGGCGTCCGCCAGTTCCAGCTCTACCTCTGCCAGTCTTTCTTTTCGGTTGTCATAGTCAAAGATACCCCCTCAGCACATCAGTGTGTTCCCTGAGGTCCTTGATCCGGGTTTGAATGGGCTTGATTTCTAACATGGGGTTTCGCGTTGTTCAGGAGGATTAAAAAGGACGCGGCATTGTATATGTTTACAGAATGAGCGTCACCAGCAGTTGCGGGTTTTCAAAACCCCGATAACGATTGACCTCGATTCGAAACGCGCATTCAACCTGCCTGCCTTCTATTAAAGCGGGATGATTAAAGCAGATGGCATCCACCGGCTCACCCTGGTCCGGTTGCAGCAGCAGTTTCAGGTGTCTGCCACCCACCAGTCGTTGTTCCAGTATCTCGAATCGACCGTCGAACTCAGGTTCCGGGAAACTCTGACCCCAGGGCGCCGCTGTCTCCAGGTCACGGGCCAGTTCAATCGTAATCGGCTCATTCAGTACACCGTCGGTAACCGCCACCTGCTCAATCGGTGCCTCCCCAAGCTCGCGCCGGACTTCTTCATCAAAGGCCCGGCGGAACCGGTCGAACAGATGCTCCTGAAGACTGAGACCCGCCGCCATCGCATGGCCACCGAACCTGTTCAGCAATCCCGGGTTTCTTGTCGCAATAGAATCCAGTGCGTCCCGCAGATGAAATCCCTGCACGGATCGCCCGGAACCCTTGAGCTCACCTTCCCCGGCGTTGGCAAAAGCAATGACCGGTCTCTGCGATTTTTCCTTGATGCGGGATGCGACAATACCCACGACGCCCTGGTGCCAGCCCGGATCGTAGAGACAAAGACCCGCCAGGTCCCTGTCATCGAAGGATATCTCCGCCAGGACCTCAAACGCCTGATCACGCATATTGGTTTCAATTTCACGGCGCTCCGCATTCAACGCATCAAGATGTTCAGCCAGCTCCGATGCGCGTTCACCTTCCGCCATCAGGCATTCAATACCAAGGCTCATATCCTGCAACCTGCCGGCTGCATTAAGGCGCGGTGCAATGGAAAAAGCGAGATCGCGGCTGGTGAGATGCCTCGGATCGACTCCGGCGATCGACAGCAGGGCAAGTAAACCCGGCCTGGCCCGTCCCGCACATATCCTGCGTAGCCCTTCAGCCACCAGCCGCCGGTTGTTCTGATCCAGAGGGACAACATCGGCCACGGTACCAAGCGCCACCAGGTCGAGATGTTCAGCGAGATTGATTTCAGGGCGGGACTGGAACCAGCCGTCTTCACGGAGCCGACTTCGAAGCACACTCAACAGGTAAAAGGCAACACCCACACCGGCAAGGGATTTGCCGGGAAAGGAGCACCCCGGCTGGTTCGGGTTCACGATGGCGCCCGCATCGGGAAGTTGATTGCCGGGAAGATGATGATCCGTGACAACCACGGTGACCCCCAGCTCGTTGGCACGGGATACACCCTCGATACTGGCAATACCATTGTCCACGGTAACAATAACGTCAGGTGAAAACTCCCGGGCGACCTCGACAATCTCGGGGGTCAGGCCATAGCCAAACCGGAAACGGTCGGGTACCAGATAGTTGACCCGTGCTGCGCCCATCGCCCTCAGCACGGTGACCATCAGCGCGCAACTGGTCGCCCCGTCCGCATCGAAATCGCCGACAATCAGAATCGAACGGTTCTCCCTGAGTGCATCAATCAGAATATCGGTCGCACACTCAATATCCTTGAGCGTCGGCGGTAACAATCCGGTAAGCGAATGATCAAGGTCATTCTTCGAGCGCACACCACGAGCGGACAACACCCGCGCCAGCAACGGCGTCGTGAATGCCAGGGGAACCTGTTCCTTACGACGGACAATGCGCTTTCTCATGACCGGATCAAAGGGCGGCAACCCTTATCCGCGACACGGCGGACGTCACAGCATCCAGTGATTCCAGTTCATTGATTGCCGCGTCCATCCGTGATTCCCGGACTTCGTTGGTAAGAATAACGATCTGCGCATCACGAACACGCGCATCTTTCTGAATCAGCGCCTCAATGCTGACATCATGATTGCCCAGCACCGTTGACACATCTGCCATCACACCCGCCCTGTCTTCGACGCCCAGTCGCAGGTAATAAGAAGACTGTATGGAAGAGACCGGCAGGAAGTTCGGTTCCGACAGGTTGTTGAATCCGGGGTTGGGAACCCGGGTTCCGCGCGCAGTATCAATGATATCCGCCATAACGGCGGATGCAGTGGGTCCCGCACCGGCACCGGCGCCATGGTACAGGGTCGCACCGGTCGCATCGCCGCCCACCATGACCGCATTCATGACCCCGTTGACCTGCGCCAGCATTTGATTGTTAGCGACCAGCGCCGGATGCACCCGGAGTTCCACGTCATCTCCCATACATTGAGCAAGGCCAAGGTGCTTGATGCAGTAGCCCAGTTCCGCCGCAAAACGAATATCGGCGACGGTTATCCCGGAGATACCCTGCGTGTACACGGCATCAAAGCGCAGAGGGATTCCGAAGGCGATGGCGGCCAGGATCGTCAGCTTGTGTGCGGCGTCAATACCTTCCACGTCAAAGGTCGGATCCGCCTCGGCATAACCCAGCGTCTGCGCTTCTTTCAGCACATCATCAAAAGATTGATTACTGCCCTCACGGGACATTTCCGTGAGAATGAAATTGGTGGTGCCGTTGATGATCCCGGCAACCCACTGGATTCGGTTACCGGCAAGTCCCTCCCTGATCGCTTTAACGATGGGAATACCACCGGCGATAGAGGCTTCATAACGAACGGTGACCCCCTTTTTCTGAGCCGCGGCGAAAACCTCGTCACCGTGCAGGGCGATCAGTGCCTTGTTCGCGGTCACCAGATGTTTGCCATTGTTGATCGCCGCCAGCGCCAGTTCCTTTGCGGTATCCGTTCCACCGATCAATTCGACCAGGACATCCACCTCCGGGTTGCGCGCCACATCAAAGATATCCCGGGTCACGGCCACCGGGGACAGATCACAGTCCGGGTGATCCCGGCGGCAGCCCACCTGCACAAGGCGGACCTCATCGGATAGCTTGCGGTTGATTTCATCCCGGTTGGTTGCAAACAGGTTAAACAACCCTGAGCCAACCGTGCCAAGACCACAGATTCCTACGCGCACACTCAACTCCCTTCAGAGTAGTTCTTGAACATCTTTTTGATTCCGCGCAATGCCTGCCTCGTTCGATGCTCGTTTTCAATCAGCGCAAAGCGCACATGATCGTCACCATACTGACCGAAACCGATGCCCGGTGATACCGCCACCCTGGCTTCCCGCAACAGGTGCTTGCTGAACTCCAGGGAACCCATGTTCTCGAACTGCGGCGGAATTCTGGCCCAGACGAACATCGTGGCCCTGGGTGGCGTGACCTCCCAGCCGATGGAATTCAGCCCTTCGCAGAGCACGTCGCGGCGACTGCGGTACATATCCCGGATATCGTCGACACAGGTCTGGTCACCTTCCAGTGCCGCAATCGCAGCCACCTGGATCGGCGTAAAGGTGCCATAATCGAGGTACGACTTGATCCGCGCAAGGGCGCCAACCAGTGTCGGATTGCCCAGGCAGAAGCCAACCCTCCACCCGGGCATGTTGTAACTCTTGGACATGGTAAAGAATTCAACCGCGATGTCCTTTGCGCCGGGAACCTGGAGAATGCTCGGCACTTCATAGCCATCGAACACCAGGTCGGCGTAGGCCAGGTCCTGCACCACCCAGATGCCATGTTCTTTTGCGATGGCAATCAGCTTCTCAAAGAAGGGCAGATCGACACACTCAGTAGTCGGATTTCCGGGGAAGTTGACCACCAGCACCTTCGGCTTCGGCCAGGTGTTCGCAATAGCGTGTTCCAGCTCCTCAAAAAAATCCACCTCCCTGGTCAAAGGGACGTGGCGCACATCCGCATCGGCAATCACAAATCCATAGGGGTGCACCGGATAAGACGGATTGGGCACCAGTACCGCATCGCCCGGCCCGAGTATTGCCATCGCCAGGTGTGCAATACCCTCTTTTGATCCCAGCGTCACGATGGCTTCGCTTTCCGGGTCCAGGTCCACATCAAATTTGTTCTTGTACCAGTTGCAGATGGCGCGTCGCAGCCTGGGTATCCCCCTGGATTGCGAGTAGCGGTGCGTATCTCCCCTCTGAACCGTTTCCACCAGCTTGTCTACAATGTGCTGTGGCGTCGGCTGGTCCGGGTTACCCATACCGAAATCAACAATGTCCTCGCCACGCGCCCGCGCTTCCCGCTTGAGCTGGTCGGTAATGCTGAAGATATACGGGGGCAATCGCTTGATTCGTGGAAATTCGTCCATTGTCACTGTCGCCTGGTGGTCATGGTCAGGACAAAAAAAGCCGGGCCTGCACAAGAATTCAGACCGGCATTATCGGGATGCCGGTTATGAAACATCCCATGGCGCAATCGATCGACGGTGCGGCTTGAGCCCATGATTACCGGTTAGACCCGACTCGCTTTTGTTTCGGTCGCTTGATCAGAGACTCTGCTGGAATTCCCAGTTCTTCATGCAACTTCCAGATCATGTTCAGGGTGAGCGTGCGCTTGTGGTTCAGTATTTCATACACGCGATTACTCTTCCCGATCATCGGTTCGAGATCTTTCACCGTAAGGTCGCGCCGTTCCATCTCGAATTTGATGGCTTCGACCGGGTCCGGTAACTCCATGGGATAGTGCCTGGATTCCCAGGCTTCAACAAGCGTGGTGAGTACATCCAGTCTTTCGCCCTCAGGGGAATCAAGTTCGGCATCCATCAATGTTTCAATTTCCCTGAGGGTTGCCCGATAATCAGCTTCAGTTCTAATCGGTTTGATATTTATCACTTGAATCTCCGGCTATATGGTCTGCGCATCAATTTTGTCGTACTGCGCGTGGGTACCGATAAAACGGACGTAGATCACTCTGTAAGCATAGTTGATCCATACCACCAGGCGGTACTTGTTGCCCGCTATGTTGAACACCACCCGCCCGTCTCTGAGGATGCTGGCATTACCGAAGTCCTGTTTAACTTTAGCTGGTGTTGCCCAATCGGCTTCCAACGCATGTCGATACCACGTGAACACGGGGTCCTTAGCATCCGCATATCCAGGGCTTTCTTCCCAGAACGCTTTGAGTGTCGACAACGCGATAATCCTCATTCGCAATCATAGTCCCAAAACGGGACTCATGTCCAGCATGCCTGGGTTCGGATAGGCGTGAGACTTTTCGAGAAATAAAATCGGGTAGCCTGTGAGTTGTTAAGCCACAGGAGGCTACCTGATGCAAACTAAAAATCCGCGAATCAAATTTTACCGAAGCTGGGCGATTAACGATACCGCCAGTCTTTTCCAATATGAAATGGGTCTGAAGGAGGACTGTGTTTCTACCATGAAATGAGTCTGACATAGCCGTTGCTCCCCGTTCATGATGGCAGGATGAAAACCATCATGAATATTGAAGACCTGACCACGATCGACCAGGTGATCGCCTTCCTTGAAGGCACCCAGCGGGTGGCCTTTGAGGTTGCCGACGATAAGGATTCCCGCTACCGATGGGTACAGCGCACTCTGGTCAAATTCCACTATCTGTCACTGAGCAGGCCGGACAAGGGCGTGCTGATCCGCTACCTCATGAAGATCAGCGGTTATTCGCGTCAGCAGATCACCCGACTGATCAAGCAATACCGCGATACCGGGCGACTGGTGCGCCAACAACGCACCGTCAATGGCTTTTCACGGCGATTTACCGCAGCAGACATCCGCCTGCTCGCAGCCATGGACGAGCGCCATAGCACCCCCAACGGGTTGACCATGAAGAAACTCTGCGAACGCGCCTATACGCTGTATGGTCAAGCCGAGTACCAACGCCTGGCCTCGGTCTCCGTGGCGCACCTGTACAACCTGAGGAAGGCCACCGGCTATGTTCGCTACCGCCGCCATGTCGAGAAGACCCGCCCCAGAAGCGCCCGCATCGGCGAGCGACGCAAACCCAGGCCCAACGGCCAACCCGGCTATATCCGCATTGATACGGTCCACCAGGGCGACTGGGACGGGCAGAAAGGGGTCTATCACGTCAATGCAGTCGATGAGGTGACCCAGGTGGAAATGGTCGTCAGCGTGGAGAAAATCAGCGAGCGTTATCTCATTCCGGCACTGGAGCAACTGCTGGATGACTTCCCCTTCGTCATCCAGGGCTTTCATTCCGACAACGGCTCGGAGTACATCAACAAGCAGGTGGCAAAGCTGCTTGAGAAACTGCGGGCCGAATTCACCAAGTCACGCTCCCGACAGACCAATGACAACGCCCTGGCAGAGAGCAAGAACGGCCATGTGGTGCGCAAGATCTTCGGTCATGACCACATTCCACAGCGCTGGGCAGCGCAGATTAACGAGTTCAATCGCCAGCACCTCAACCCCTACATCAACTATCATCGTCCCTGCCTGTTCCCTGAAATGACCACTGATAGCAAAGGTAAACAGCGCAAGCGGTATCCATACGATGCGATCAAGACACCTTATGAAAAGCTCAAGTCATTGCCTGGGGCAGCGGCGTATTTGAAACCCGGCCTGAGCTTTGAAATACTGGATGCTATCGCGCACGAACAAAGCGATAACGAAGCTGCTGACAAGCTGCAAAAGGCTCGTCGGCAACTGTTCAAATCAATCCATGAACGGGAGAAGAAAAGGGCTTGAGATGAACTCAGTGCAGCCCTCCTTTAGACTCATTTACGGATTGGAAAATACTCCGCCAGTGAGGCGGTCGTTGGTGAAAACGCTGTCGCTCTTAGGCGCTTTAAGGTCCACTATTTCGGTGCTATGCGCCGAAATAGTGTTGGTAGCTACGGGTGAACTGATCGGGCTGGTGCCCCAGACGCCGACCCCAGCATTATGAATGTAAAAATGATGTTCAACCTCAATTGATCCTAACTGAAGTTGTTAATAGCTATTTGATTTATAGGGAAAAACCAACGTGACCTTCTAGCCCGGACTATTCATGTCGGGCACAACAAAGAAGTATTGTGGCGTACTTGTAACGGATTTCAATTCTTTTTGTTGGCACCGAGTGACTTTTCCGGTCCAAGCGACGATAACAGTCCATCCTGGTGTCGGCGTGCCGCAATCATTCGGCAGCTACTCAGTTACGATGCGAGCGAGTACCTCCGGTGACCCCGATGCGGGAGAAATTTGGCTTTAGATGTGTTGTCAGGTTGGTACTGCGCCGACCGAGCGCGCGATGCGACGCCAATCGTCAATGTAAGCCATAGACGATGGCAGGTGCATCACGATTCTTCGTACGGACGACTCAACCCAGGCGCCGAGCTTGAGCAGATGTAACCTCAGCGTTGTCACCTGTGCCCGAGCGTGACCGGTGTGGCGGGCATGAAGCCGTAGTTCCTGGAAGAGTACGTAAGCGGCTGCAGTCAGCAACACGCGCAACTGATTGGCCTTGAAGCTGGTACAACTGGTGCGGTCAATCTGCAGTCCGTCTTTCAGTTCTTTGATTCGGTTCTCGGCATCGCCGCGCGCACAATAGATCTTCTCGTAGATATGCTGCGGTGAACCCTTGACATTAGTGATGATGAAGCGCGGGTTCTCTTTCGGCTTGCGACCTTCATGATAGGTCATCTGACCTTTAATTATGACCCGCCGTTTATGCGGCCAACTGCCTGCCGCATAATGGGCTTCGTCGTAACAAATTGTCTCGATGTTGCTATCCGAGTCGGCCCGAACAACGCCCATTGCCGGTTCCGCCAATTTGAGCAAAACACTGTTTTTCCCCATGCCAACGACATACTCCAGACCTTGTGCCTCAAAAAACGCGTACAACTCCGGTCCGGTGAAGCCAGAGTCCAGGCGGATACGGATGCGCGCCTCCGGAAACGCTTTGCGCAAGCGCGGCAATAGTCGCTTCAACAGACCGAGACAACCCAACTTGGCCGTGGCATTGCCGGGACGTAACAGATAACAGAACAAATACTGTTCGGGCTCTTTGTCGAACGTCAAAAAGCCAGCTAGCGGCAGGTAGCAGTTACCATCATAAAACCGGTTGAACAACGACAGTTGCTGACTGCCGTGGGCAGGATCTTCGGTCGGGTCGAGATCAATGGTGATCAGCCTGGCCTTTTTCTTGCGCCGCTTGTGGCGATTGATCACGGTCGCCGCCAGGCTCTCCGCCATGCGGAGCAGATCGGCACGCCGGACACCATTTTCGAACCGCGACAATGTCGGCTGCGATGCTAGTGCCTCGCCCTTAATCGCATCACGGCCGGTCAACAACTTGAACACTGGATCGTTCGCCAGCCGGGCAGCATCATTGGCGTCCTCATAACCGCAGGCGATACTGAACATACGTTGCCGGAAAAGCTCTGGCAGCGAATGCAAGACCTTGGACTGCTGTCGTGTATCCGATAAACACGCCGCAAGCGTACTGCTCAGTTTGAGGCGATCATCTAGTGCCTTCAGCAGCACTGCACCACCGTCGGAACTGGCGTGCTCCTGATCGAATTGGGCAACAATATTCTTTTTGCTCAGCCCCTTGAACAAGACACCCTGTTTAATGGTATTGTTTGCCATGCAAAAGCCTTTTTTGTGATTAAGTATTTGTTTGCAAACACTATTTTCTCACACCTTAGGCTTTTGTTTTATCTATTCACGAATAATCCGGGCTAGATGCATACCAGGTCGATTGAGATCCATTAGGCACGGCACGGGCACAAGATTTTCGACTGACTTCTATCTCGAGTGCTCCAAATACAGGAGGTCATGAGGCTCATCAAGTATGCCTTGGGTTTCTGCGGAACGACATACTTAAGCTGTTTACCGTTCGGCGGATCAAATGCCCGCTGGTAGGTATGGAAGTCCGTCGCTCGGCAGAAGAACCTTGCTCGGATTCTGCGTCTCGCACGAGTAACCGACTTTCTCATGAAAAAGACTGATCGTGGTACAGGAGTCGTTCGCAGTATCAGCTAGTCTCTGATCAAACCGATTAATCACCTCGAGATTCAGTATCCACTTGCCCAATTTGGCAGAATGACTCCGTTTTCTTTAACGTAGCGTAACCAGGCAGACTCAAGTCGTTGGCGGATCTCGGGATACATTTGTGCAAGATCGTTGGATTCAGAGATATCCGAGGCCATATTGAATAGACACCAGTCGCCTGTACCCCAGGGTGGTGGCATACGCGTGAGCTTCCATTCCCCCTGCCTGACGGCTATCTTGCCCATAGTTTCGTTGATATGGATACGGTCCTTGTTTTCAAGCTGCAGGACACCGTCAGAATTGATCACCGACCTGCCTCTAAGCGGAGCGATGTCCCTGCCTTGGTACCGGTTTCCCGGATGATCAACGCCAGCCAGCTGCAGAATCGTAGCTGCGATATCGCTAGGTGTTATCAGTGCCGAACTGATGGAACCGTCATTGAAATGATTGCTTGAGTACGCAAAGGCAGCGGTACGTAGTCCACCTTCACTCGCAAATCCTTTGTGCAGGTAAAAACTGGGGGCGGAAGCATGTGCCCAATTAGGTCCCAGAAAAGTATACGAGCCCGACCGTCCCATATTTTCGTAGCTGAAATCGTGCCGCGCCTGGATTGTGCGGCGAATTTCAGGAAATGCGTGCTCTGGCCAGGTCTCATCAAAGTCGTGACCTTCCGCACCATTGTCTGACATAAATATGACAACTGTGTTATGAAGCAGTTTACGTTCACGAAGGTGATCAATTACACGCCCGGCATGACGATCGATCTCTGCGATCATTGCCGCATAGATTTCCATAGCCCGAATTTGGGTTTTCCTTTGATCTTCTCTGAGCGCATGCCAGGGCTGACCCTTCGGTGGGCGTTCGGAAAGAACGGCTCCCTCTGATGCTATGCCAAGGCGTTTTTGTCGGTTGAGTCGTGCTTCAGCTAGCACGTCATATCCCTCGTCGTACTTTCCATCAAATTCAGCAATGGCAGAATCCGGTGCCTGGATTGGCCAGTGAGGGGCAGAGAAGGCGAGAAACCCAAAAAATGGCCTGTCTTCGTCAGTTGTGTCTATGTATTTAATCAGCTGATCTGCAAAGAATTGAGACGAGTAGTGAAAATTATCAGGTAAGGAATCCAGAATCTCTTTATCTTGCCGGTACGATGCTTTGGCGTTGGGGTCAGGTGAGTACGCAGGTCGCATATCAGAGAAGTGACTGGCGTTGGACAACAATGCGAAAGATCGTTCAAAACCACGTGCCCAAGGGCTACTATCCAAGGTCTTACCTAAGTGCCACTTGCCCGTCATGTAGGTTCGGTAACCAGCATCCTTTAACAAAGTTGCAATGGTTACCACCCTGTCACTTAGCGCACCCTCATATCCCGGCTGACCTTCCTGGTTCGGTGCCAATTCTTCGACTAGATTTCCGAAACCGGCGATATGCGGGTTCACTCCGGTCATCAGACTTGCTCGCGTAGGCGAGCACACTGATGAGGTGATGAAGTTAGTGAACCTGACACCGGAAAAAGCCAACTGGTCAAGATGAGGAGTGGGAATTTCACTACCAAAGCTACCAAGATCGGCGAATCCCATATCGTCTACGACGATCAGTAGAACATTAGTTCGATTGTGTGGTGCGGCCTGTGGAGACGAGGTTAGCCGACTGGTGGAGCAACCTGTGAGGATAAGGCTGACTAATAGTACCAGTTGGAGAAGACGTGCTGATGAAATCATCTATTAAGCTCTCAGGAATCAGCTGGCACCTGAAGGCACCAGCTGATTCCACAAACTAACTAGAAGTCATACGTGAAACTGATACCACTGGTTTGAGGTGGCGCATAGTATGTGGTTGCACCAAGAGCACCGAGATCCAGAGAATACGCCTTATAGGTCTCGTCAAAGATGTTCTTACTCCAAACAGCAACGCTGAAATCACCCCACATCAAAGTAATAGTAGCATTACTCACATTATAGGAATCCTGAACAGTGCCAGGGCCATTGGTCAGTTCCAGGTATTGATCGCCGTAGTAGGCTCCGTCGAACTGGAACACTAACTCCTTAAAATCGTCGATGGGCAAAGCGTAACGAATCAGATAGTTTCCGGAAAAGTCTGGTGCGTTGGGGAACTCAGCGTCAGTGATAGGGTTAGCGCCTGCTTCAACCTCGTCGACCTCCGAATCGTTCCAGGCTAGCCCGAGAATGATATCGAGATTATCAACAGGGGTGATGAAGAACTCAAACTCCGCTCCCCGTGCAGTAGCATCAGAATTGCCAACCTGCGGATTGGGAGAAGTCCCGCCGGGGGGTATGGCTACGAAGGTTTGATAATCCTCATAGTTGTAGTAGTAGGCGGTGGCGTTTATCCGCAAATACTCGTTCACATGAGACTTCACGCCAATTTCGAAGGCATTCAGTACCTCCTCGTTGTGCGTGAATCTGCTGGGACTGACACCTGAAGAGATTGTCCAGTTACCGCCTTTGATGCCTCGATTCCAAGAGATGAAGCCCATTGTCTCCTCATTGAACTGCTTCTGGAGGCTTAACCGCGCGGCGTAGTCGCTGTAGTCAATTCCGTCTTCATCAAAAAAGTTCAGGATTGTAGCATCACCAGCGAATTCGCTATTAGCCGTGGTGGTGTAGGGGATAGGTGTCGGTTCGTCATCAGAAGTGAAGAAACCTGTCCAGTTAATGTCTTTCTGGTCATCCGACCAACGCAACCCGGCAGTCAGTGTCATGCTCTCTGACAAATCGTAGTCGACCTGGGCGAATATAGACACATTTTTTACGTCGAGATCGATAGTACGATCCGACCTGCCATCAAATGGATTGTCGTCGGGTACAACCGCTTTGCCGATAATGCCCGCACCAGCAAGTTCAAAGGAAAGGTCAATGTTTGGAGCACCGATGGTGAATGCATCACCTTCGAATTGATAATCCATATAGTAAGCGCCGACCTGCCACTTCATCTTGTCGGTTGTCCCCGACAGCCGGAACTCCTGCGTGAGTTGTGTCACTTCAGCATCCTGTCCGAAGACCACGATAGGCGCTGGAAAAGCGTCACCATCCTCCACATACTCTTTGTCCATGTTCATGTAATTGGTAATTGAAACGAATTCATTCCCGCTTTCCAGCTCCTTGGTGAACTTGGCGGTAAAGTTCTCTACTTCACGGTCCAGGGAACCCTTGGTGTCGTTCTGGTGTAGGTGAACATCACCTGATACCACACCGGAGGTAACAATTGCACGACCATTTGCGTCCACAGGACAAAGCTCATTTTCATCAAATTGACAATTCTCGAAGACATATCCACCCGTTGGTACATCATCATCGCGACTCACTTTGATGATAAAGTCACCCTGTAACGAGTCCGAGAAATCCACCTGGATGGTGCCACGCAGCCCATAGCCATCTGCACCCCCAATAGCACGTTCATCAACGGGAGGAATGCTGGTATCCGCCTCAATATAGCCATCAGCTTCTTCATGCTTAAATGCGAATCGGGCACGAACGTTTTCGCTTAGCGCACCTCCGATAGCACCCTCCACTGACCGTCTGTCATATTCTCCGACATTAACTTCAAGGTAGCCATTTAGTTCATCGTCATCAGCGCCACGACTAATGTAGTGAACGAGTCCGCCAGTGGCGTTCCGCCCGAATAATGTGCCCTGAGGGCCACGTAAAACTTCTATTCGTTTGGTATCAAACAGCTGTCCGCTGATTGCATTCATGCTGGCCATATAAGCTTCATCCTGATAAACCGCGATGGGTGCTTCCAGGTTGTCAACGAAATTGTTCTGGCTTATCCCGCGCAGGTTGAAGATAGTGAGCTGAGGGGACCATGCGTTAACCTGAAAATTTGGGAACTGCTGAGTGACGTCAGCCATATCGCTCAGGTTGAGCGCATCAAGCTGCTCGCCTGTCATAGCCGAAACAGATATGGATACATCCTGAATGGACTCCTGGCGTTTAGTGGCTGTGACAACTACTTCTTCAATGACGCTGGCTGAGAAAGCCGGATTCGACAGTGCTATCAGGCTCGCAGCAGCTACTACAACATATTTTTTTATCAGTTTCATATTCGGATTTCCCCTATTTTTTCACCGCAGTAACAGCAAAGCGAGTTTGATTGTGAATGAGTCGAGAAAATGATGTTTGGCAAATGCGGCCAAACTATGAAGGTTCTAATTGAAAAGAACCTGGGGGCAGGCTGGAAACAGCGACTTCTGCTCGCTCAGTTCCCCATTTGCTGTTAGCTACGGTACGCACCCTTTCGATACAGGCTCGGACTAACCCCTTTGCTCCAGCGCAGGAACGCCCGGGTAAAGCTCGCATTGCCAGCAAAACCGATGGCCTGAGCAATCTGGGTTATGCCAAGTGAAGTATCAGCTAAGAGTCTTTTTGCCGCATCGAAATGAATATTATCTACCACCTGCTTGAACGCGACACCTTCAGAACGCAACCGTCGATTGAGTGTCGCAGTTGAAATACCCAAATGATTTGCCATCATCTCGGCGGTAACAGGCGCTCTCACGTTTCCATTATAGATAATCTGAGTAATCTGCTCTTTGAAGGAGACCTGATGTTGTTTTTTCTCCAGGTCCGCATCAAGATAGTCCTTAAGGATCTGAAAAAGGCTAGGGTCATAGAGCCTGCCAGTGTGTCGTATCATGTCGATAGGAATTCGAACAGCATTGTATTCCTCCTCAAATGAAACACGTGTACCAAGCAGTTGCCGATACTGCTGGATCGTCGCGCTGGGTCGATGCTGAAACTGAATCCTTGATATGTCTATTTGATTTCCGCAAAACATCTTGATCAGCCGACAGGTGAAGGCGATACTGAACTCGGTGTCTTGGCGGCATGTCGAAGAGTCAATACCTAAGAGTTCGTAGCTGTACCACATCTCGTTGCCTTCACGCCTGAGGGAAATATGCATCGCATCCTGGAGTAGGGCCTGGTACCGGTACAAATTATTCAGCGCTTCCAACAACGTTTGGGACGAAAGGAATAGAAACCCAAGAGCGCCCAGGATTTCTGCGCCAGAGCTATTCGCCATTTTTATTCCCAGCAACGAATCATCAGCCTCCTCCGCTGCCAGTTCCATAAAACTTAGGTATTTGGACACCGGAATCCCAGTGTGTGGATGTTCAAGATCACGATGCGATATATTGCAACTACTCAAAAGCGTTTCTGTATTGAGATTGCGCTCACTTAAGGGCACGAGCATGCTCCGAATGACCGAGGCCCATATGACAGGTTCGGTAACTTGCTCTCGCATTTCAGGCTCGCAGTAGTCTCAAGTTATGCCCCCAACCAGACAGTACTTAAGTTCAGTGTACTCTTCTATGCCGTAACGCGATCCTTCTCGGCCTATGCCAGATTCCTTGATACCTCCAAATGGTGCAACTTCAGTCGAGATGATTCCCTCGTTAGCACCCACCATGCCGTATTCCAACCTTTCCATCACGCGCCATACGCGGCCAAGATCACGACTGTAAAAATATGCCGCTAATCCGTAGGGTGTATCGTTCGCAATCCCAATCGCTTCCTGCTCGTTCTCGAAACAGATAATTGGAGCGACAGGACCAAATATCTCTTCATTGGCAATCGCCATATTCGAGGACACTCCCGTAAGGATCGTGGGCGCGTAAAAAGTACCGACCGCATCAATGTTGTGCCCTCCTATTTCCACCTTGGCACCACTTGCGACTGCCTCACTCACAAGCTTGTTTACTTTATCGCCAGAGGAAGTGTTGATCAAAGGACCAATGGTCACATCAGGCTCAGCACCGTTACCAACTTTCATTCTTGAAACACGGTCAGTCAGTGCTTCTACGAAAGCATCGTGAATGCCTCGCTGCACGAGGAATCGGTTGGCGCAGACACAGGTCTGACCTGCATTTCGATATTTAGAAGCAATAGCACCATCGACAGCAGATTCCAGATCGGCATCGTCGAATACAATGAATGGTGCATTGCCACCGAGCTCCAAACTGACCTTTTTGACGGTTGACGTGCATTTTGCTGCGAGCAACTTGCCAACACGGGTAGATCCGGTGAATGAGAACTTTCGGACCAAATCGCTTTTACACATGACCTCGCCAATACTGGCAGGATCTTTTGTTGTAACCACGCGGAATATAGCGGGTGGAATGCCAGCTTCTCGAGCGAGTTGCTCGAGTGCCAACGCAGTCAGTGGGGTCGCTTCAGCAGGCTTGACCACCATAGGACAACCGGCGGCCAGCGCCGGTGATGCCTTGCGTGTAATCATTGCTAAAGGAAAGTTCCATGGCGTAATGGAGGCTGACACACCCACGGGTTGGCGTATAACCAGGATTCTCTTGCCGTCGGCATGGTGTGGAATCGTATCGCCATAAATACGCTTGGATTCTTCTGCAAACCATTCAATAAACGACGCGCCATAAGCCACTTCACCCAGAGACTCAATCAATGGCTTACCGCACTCAGCAGTCATAATAGCGGCGAGCTTCTCCCGGTGGTCGAGCACAAGATCGTTCCAGCGTCTCAGGATAGAACAGCGTTCCTTAGCAGCACGGTTCGCCCAGTCAGGCATGGCCTGATGTGCCTGTTCGATGACAGTCAAAACATCTTCAGCAGATAAGTTTGGTACGCTGGCTATAAGTTCGCCCGTCGCAGGATTTTCAACAACGAGTCCGTCATCGGTGACAGTTCGCTCACCCAGCAGGGACAAATCAATGACAGTCACAGGGCTTGCTCCTTGATGGCCATTGTCCTTTTATGAGCCCACAAAGCTATGAACAGAGGTATAGCGCTGACTATGAAGAGGCCAACGGTGAGCAGTTCGACCTCACGAAACGTACCCTGCTGCCCCAAGATCGCCGCAGCCAGCAAAGGGCCGAATCCCAGCCCTGTCATTTGCAAAGCGATGGCAATGGTAATCATGGAGCCGCTCAAATCCATGTTACCCACAGCAGAGAGGATGTAAGGCATACCCATGTTCCAAAGGAAATTGAACCCGCACACGACCCAAACGTAAGTCACGTAGGTTGGATTACCCAGCAACAACCCAATAAACGCCGATATCCCGAAGATAGTGATAGCAATTGGTGAGATGACTCCCGACTTCTCTTCCAGAAAAACCGGAATAACCGCTCCTCCGATTGCAACAAATTGACATAGCAGCAGGGCATTAGCAATTTTCTGCTCGTCTGGCAGAATTTCCATGCCGATGAGGAACAAATTCGCCCAGGCAATGCCCACAGCCAGGTTGAACAACAGGACACCGGTTAGACCATAAACCCGCAACTTCAACGACATCTGCCGGGCAGATTCCCGATGTTGAATATGGTCATGAGATGATGTTGGAATATGCCGAACAGTTAGGAGCGAGAGTGCCGTCAGTATCGCCCAAAAAAGGAATATGCCTTGCAAACCGATGACGTCGAATGCAACGGGCATAGCCCAGAGTCCAAGCGCACCGTAAGTCAGCAACAGAACCAGATAGAGTGCCAGGTTTTTTTCTATACGCTGAGTCAGACCAATGACACTGAAGCTTAAGGAGATAATTGCCCCTTCACCAAGGCCGGTAATGAAGCGCGCATAGCCAATAGACGGCGAAGAAATCAACGCCAATGACAGCAGATTACCCAAAACAGCCACGATCAACGCAATCGAAAGAATCAGGCGCCAGCTAACCCTTGGCGCAAATAACGCCGTGATGTAGGTTGCGATTGCAACACCCAACATCTCCATGAATGCCAACTGATTGGCATCCGCTTCGGAAAGCCCCGACTCAGTCACAAAGCCCTGCACCAATCCCGGTTGCACGATGAAGGAAAGCACACCGATCGTGCCCAGAACAATGCCAGAAAGGAGGGTGGCAAACTTGTCTACAGATTGGTTGCTACTGTCCTGCGTCATGGCGGCTGACCTACTTCAAAGGGTATCTGATTATCCCATGGTTGTATTTGCTGAAACTTGGCATGTTTGGCCGCCTTGATGATCCAGCCTAACAGATAGCTGATCCAAAAAGATATTTTATAGACACAAAAAGGTAAAAGAAAAGATGCAGACTTCAGTATTGTCAATACTGGCTTGATGTTTAAGAACAACAAATCAAACGACGGGGAACAAAAATGGATCAACCAAAAATAGATGAAACCGTAATTAGCAGCTTGCAGAATTTCTTTCCCTCCCATTATAACAACAATGACAAAGCCGAGACGCTGACCGAACTGAGCGCTTTTGTTCGATGGTTCGAGAATGCCATCAACGAGATTGGCCAGCCAAATCTTTCCTGGCAACTTGGTCAGCAGGTAGATTACCGCAGTAGGGGGTTATTGGGCGATGTGGTGATGAATGCGGGTAGCCTGGGTGCCAGTTTACACTGGCTGTGTAAATTTTATCCATTAATACAAGACGCGACCCGTCTCAAGCTGGAGGTGAGCGACGAGGTCGCAACACTGAGCTATCAGATCCTGGATCCTACAATTTGGCCCAGACACCAGGACACCTTGTATTCCCTTGGGGTTTTCTCAACCCTGATCCGTGCGGCCGACCCAGACATCTGGTCAGAGGTGCGAATTGCCCTTGAATCACCGCGTTCAGCACTCCAGCAAGATGTGTCACGAATTGTTCACGCACCCGTCACCTATGATTCAGCAACCAACTCCATTAGCTTTCCGAAGAAAACGCTCGACCTTCCTCTGGGAAACAATAACACCGGCAATCCTGAACATATTCAATACCTGTCTAAATGCCTGGCACGAAAAAATCGTGCCATGTCGGTCGCCTCCAGAGCGCGATATGTCATTTTCTCTGAACTGTTGAATTCTCGGACCTCACAGGAGCACGTCGCACGATCACTTGCGTTATCCAGCAGGACTCTCAGACGCAAGCTTTCCCAAGAGGGTCTGGCTTACCAGGAACTACTCGACGAATGCCGCATGGAGCTGGCAGCTAAGGAGTTTGCGACCGCCAAGGAATTGTCATTTTCACAGATGGCGTTGAAACTAGGCTACTCCGAGCACAGTACTTTCACTCGAGCGTTTGGGCGCTGGTCGGGCATGGCACCACGAATCTATCGAGATGCCTGCTTGGCGAGAAGTGGCCAAGCCCTATGACAATCCGATTGCTGGTTGCAGAGGGCAATACACTTGCCCGTGTGAAAGAAGCTAGTCGGATAGGTGTGCGCTCGGCAAGCCAGACATACATTGACGCAATAAAGCGTTTCGAGCCGGATGTCGAATGTGATGTTCTGTTTGGCGCAGACGGACAGCGCTTGCCCAAAAACAGAATGTATTCAGACTATGGCGGCCTGATCATGGGCGGTTCTGGCATGCATGCCTACGACACTTCACCTGAGGTAACCAATCAAATCCAGTTGATGCTCGACTATGCAGAAACAGGCAGACCCATTCTTGGCAGCTGTTGGGGACTGCAGATCGCTGTCGTTGCGACCGGTGGGGAAGTAAATAAAAGCAGCGTTGGCCGGGAACTGGGCATTGCGCGCAAGGTTTCGTTGACCGCAGAAGCACAATCCCATCCATTCTTCCACGGTAAGAGAGCCGTGTTCGATTCCCCTTGCATACATTACGATGAAGTTACGCGCCTGCCAGAGGGCGCAACGCTCCTTTGCAGTAACAACCACAGTAAGGTGCAAGGTGCCATCGTCCCGTTGCGAAATTCTGAAGTCTGGGCGGTGCAGTACCATCCTGAATTCGACCTTACTCAATTGCGCATGCTGTTCGAACTGTATCGAGAGGACATGCTCGAGCAGGGATTTGTTGTGGACCGACAGAACTACAACGAGTATTTGGACAAGTATCGAGCTCTTGAAGCAAACCCTACAAATAAAGCGCTAGCATGGCAGCTTGGTCTGGACGATGACGTGCTCGACGACCGGACTCGATCACTGGAGATACTTAACTGGGTGAATCACGTGCGCGATTTTGATTAGGGAAACTCTGAAAAACAGTTTATTACTGGCACAATAGGGTTTTCCATCTACGGGATCAAGAAATGAACCAACTGACCTTTGCCGAAGCAGAATATGCGGACAAGAAGCGAAAAACGCGACGAGAAAAGTTTCTGGAACGAATGGACCAGCTCATTCCATGGAAGAAACTGGAACGCCAATTGGTCAGGAAGTATTCGAAAGGCAAGATCGGGCGCAAGCCGTACCCGCTACGAGTTATGCTCCGAATTCATGTCATGCAGTTGCTCTACAACCTGAGTGATCCAGCGATGGAAGATGCTCTGTACGAGATTGAATCAATGCGTCGTTTTGCCGGACTCCGTATGTCGGACAATTTGCCCGATGAGACAACCATATTGAATTTCCGCCACTTTCTTGAGAAGCACAAGTTTGGCCAACGCCTGTTCGGTGCCATCCAATCCCACCTGGAGTCACACGGGTTAAAGCTCCAGGAAGGCAGCATCGTAGATGCGACGATTATTGCAGCGCCCTCATCCACGAAGAATGAGAAAGGTGAGCGTGACCCCGACATGCATCAGGTCAAGAAGGGCAAGCAATGGCACTTTGGCATGAAACTGCATGTCGCCGTCGATGAATCATTGGGGCTGATTCATAGTCTGATAACCACACCAGCCAATGTGCACGACATTACTCAGGCCGATCAGTTGCTACACGGGAAAGAAGAACGAGTCTGGGGTGACGCAGGATATCAAGGTATTGAAAAGCGGCCAGAACATAAGGACCGGGATGTTGATTGGTTGATAGCGATGCGTCCTGGTAAGCGGGCACAACTTGTGGCCTCGTCCCCTGTGTCACGGGCGGAGAAGTCGAAGGCCAGTGTAAGGGCCAGGGTGGAACACTGCTTCCATCGGATTAAGTGTCAGTTCGGCTACAACAAAGTTCGCTATCGTGGTTTGGAGAAGAACACTGATCGGCTTTACCTGCTGGCGGGCTTTACGAACCTGCTTCGGGCAGAGCCGCATATGGTGACTTAACGGGACAGGTTCGTCTGGAATTTGCAGAAAAGCGGATTCCAGACGGAACAACCGATAAAAACACGAGGCAGTAGGTCCCTGAGAACCAGAAACGCAGGCAACATGAAAGAATCGCGCAAATTTACGAGTTTTTCAGAGCTTCCTTAGCTTGGACGGTTGTCAATCCGCAGAAGTCCAACCCCCCTCCGGTCGATCAAACCAGACATGGACCTGGCTGGTGCCAACCGCATTTTCGTAATCACTGTACTGCTGCCCTTTTGCCTTGCAGTCCACGCCCCCTAATGCGCCAACCATCATAAGGTAGTGCCCGAACCTGCCTTCAGGTTTGTGTTGCAAGTAATCATCCATAGTATTAATCACCGAAGCGTGGTCCCCCTGCTTGAACCATTCCAACCTCTCGTAGTCGGCTTCTCGAGCCTCTGGTGCAAAAATGTGTTTGGGGTCAGATGATTCATGCTCAAGCAGTTCATTCATCGGCCAAAATTGGTGACTCATGGACCCGCTGGCGAGCAAGACAACACGCTTATCGGACTGTTCAACAGCACTGGCCAGGCCTTTGCCAAGAGTCAGATAATCCTCGTGACCCGCAGTCATGACTACGCCTATCGACAACCATTCCTCACCACGGTTAAGGTAATGTGCGAGGTTAATCGTGCCATAGTGAGCAGGTAGATATGGATCATCTATTGGCGTACATCGCAAATCGAGTGCCTGAACTTCGTTCGCGATACTCTGGGCAAGCGCCGGGTTACCTTTCATATCAAAGGGTACCTGAGACATGCCTCGGGGTAACTCTTCGGACGTGAACTTACCGTGCCGTCGATCAGCGGCTGTGACCGCAAACTCAAGCAAGGTTGCCCAGTGGGTATCGAATACAACAACGGTGTCCGGCTTCAATTCATCAAGGATTTCAGATCGCAGCCTTTCCAGCCCCGTCACGATTGAGATTTCTTTGCCCTCATTGATCTCTAGTCGTATCTCTTTTGGCAGCATAATCGTGGGTACGTGTGATACCAGTGCTGCGCCGACAATCTCGCCCATTGTTTTTCCTCAATTAGTTCAGGTTGAGAGCGATGAGGTCATATACTAACCCCCTGTCTCATCAACCGGAAAGTCTAACACCGAGTCTGGCCGCATCTGCTAAGACATAAAAGAATCACACGCCATACTTTATGGTGTTATCCAGTCTTATGTAGGAGTATCCGTGACAATGTCCGGTTCAGGCAACGCGACGGGAATAAATGTCGGCAGTATAGAAAAAGTCAGGGTGTTGTTCTCAGATCAACTCAGCCTTGCCCGGGGGAAATATCTACCCATGAACTTCGCTAAAAAAGGTAATGCAAGGTTCTGCAAGGGTGTATACGCCGTTACTTTCAAACGCGAGATGGTGCAGAACTGTGGTGCGGGAGAGGATGAGGGTCTGCCGGATATGGAGATGGTTTTCGATCCAAATGATATGAGGCCGGGTTGGGAGACAAATACAAAAGTGGCACTGGCAGACGTTTACGAAGGCGAAGAACCCTCGCCTTTGTGCGGTCGCTCCGCGTTAAAGAGAACTATCAAGCAATGGCAGGATTTAGGCTTTGATCCGATGATTGGTTTGGAGGGCGAGGCTTACGTGTTCGAAAAATCGCCCGAAGGCTGGCGACCCTACGACACACCGGGCGCCGTGGTATATGGCACCGGTCCATTTGCCGACCCTGCCGGCCTGATGGATGAAGTCTGGAACATGGCAGTTCATTGCGGTTTCCCCATTGAATCGCTGAATGCTGAATTTGACACGCCGCAGTTCGAGTTGACACTTGAATATGCAGACGCCCTTAAAGCCTGCGATGATTTTTTCCTGTTTCGCAACATGGCACGGGAACTACTCTACAAACGGGGCTACCTGCTGACCTTTATGCCGAAGCCGATCCCGGGACTGTCCGGTACTGGAATGCACATCAACATCAGCTTCCTTGATAGTGAGGGTAACAATGCAATGGCAGGGGGAACCGGCAGAAACAACCTTTCACCACTGGTCAATGGCTGTATCGCGGGGCTTCTGCAACATCACGAAGGTCTTGGCGGACTACTCGCACCGACCGTTAATTCCTATGCACGCCTTACGCCGGGAACCCTGACGGGGTGCTGGGCAAACTGGGGTTTCGATCACCGCAGCGTTGCCGTCCGCGTGTCGAGCGAAGGCGGTGCCGCATCCCGGATCGAACACCGGGTCGGTGATTGTGCCGCAAACCCCTATGTGGGTGTGGCGGCTGTCCTGCAAGCCGCACTCATCGGGTTCAAAAACCAGTACGAGTTACTGTCTCCAGAATCCGGCGACGGCATTGAATCGGTCAGCACCAGCCGAAGAACGGCAACCTGCCTTGGTACTTCCCTCGATAACCTTGTTGCAGACACGCAACTGGTCGAGGCAGTTGGTCAGGAACTGGTAGATAACTTTGTTGCAGTAAAACGCGAAGAGATTGAAGAATTGAAAGAATATTCAGTTGAGCAACACTTTGATTATTACTCGCCATTTATCTAGATACGAGAAACTACCAAAAACGAATCAGGAGACAATGTAATGACGGTTCAGTGGGCCTATCCGTTCTCTACTTCAACGAACCCATACGTAGACCTGTCTTCCTATGACGCCTTCTCTGAAGGTGCTCCCTATGCAACGTTTGAACGACTTCGTACTGAAGACCCCATCGCCTGGTGCGAAGAGAAGAACGGCCGGGGGTTTTGGTCAGTGACGCGTCACAGCGATATCCTGCGACTAAACAAAGACACAGACTTGCTAAGTTCTGCGCGCGGTATTCGGATTGAAGAACAGACCGAAGATGAATTCGAAGCGCGAAAAACCTTTCAGGAGTCCGACCCTCCTGAGCATACGCACACACGCAGGCTACTCAACAGAGCATTCGCTGCTACACAGGTCAGTCGCTTCGAAGATCGGATCCGCGAGATCACCACCACGCTGTTGAATGAAGCTTTAGAGAAAGAAGAGATCGATGCCACACGAGACATTGCGGCAAAACTCCCCATGCGCATGCTTGGCCAAATCCTGGGTGTACCAGAAGAAGATACCGAGTGGCTGGTAGAAAAAGGTGATGCGTTGATATCGAATACGGATTCGGAATTCACAGACTTTGTCATCGATCAGGTGGATACCGATGAATATCGTCACTTGCCTTTTCGATCACCAGCGGCACTCGATCTTTTTGACTACGCCAACGAGCTTCTTGAACGCATACGAGCCGGTGAAGATGTGGGTGTAATGAGCCTGGTGATGCAACCGAACGATCTAGGCGAAGTGATGTCTGACGACGCCTTTCGAAATTTCTTCTGCCTTGCAGTCGCGGCCGGTAACGACACGACAAGATTCAGTATTTCAGCAGCGCTGCATTCGCTGGCGAATAGTCCTGGCTTGCTCGAACAGCTACGCGGCGCTAAGGACGGAGCGCAGTTTAAAACCGCAACGGACGAACTAATTCGCTGGGCCTCCCCGACGACACATTTCCGTCGCACAGCAACCCGTGACTTCGAGTATGGCGGCAAACATATTAGCGAGAATGACAAGGTCGTGCTTTGGTTCCATTCAGCTAATCGAGATGCTGAGGTGTTTGAATCGCCTTATGAAATCAATCTGGAGCGCAAGCCAAATCGATACCTTGCTTTCGGTCAGGGTGGACCACACGTTTGCCTTGGCATGATGCTGGCTAAACTAGAGGTCAGAATCGTACTTGAAGAACTTTCCACACGGGTGAAAAGAATAGAACAGTTTGGGGAGCACGCCTACCTACGATCTAACTTTATTCTGGGTATTAAACGACTACCACTAAAGCTAACTGCTTTCTGACGAAGGAATCTTTCATGAATCGATTTGACGTTAATGGTGTCAGTGTATCGGGCGACCACTATATCAATGGTCGGCGGGCTCCATCACCTGACTCGTTTGAAACACGATCACCTATGCATTGGGATATCGTCTTGGGCAAAGTTGCCCGAGGGAATAGCGATATAGCAGATGAAGCCGTCAAGGCAGCAACCGAAGCGTTTCCAAAATGGGCGGCGCTCTCGCCGAAGGAACGCGGTGTCTATCTCCATCGCCTGGCTGATCTCATTGAGGAACATCGATCTGATATCGCCAACGTCGAATGTACAGATATGGCTTTTCTTTTTGAAAGTATGGAACAACGACTGACCCTGCGTGGGGCAGAGAACTTCCGCAACTACGCAGACCTCGCCATAGAACATGAAGAACGTGTTTGGAACTCAAAAGGCACCACAAACCGCGTTATTCGCATGCCAGCAGGACCAGCCGTCATCATTACTCCCTGGAATGCTCCGTTCATGCTTGCAACGTGGAAGTGTGCACCGGCTTTAGCAGCGGGCAATACAGTGATCTTGAAACCGGCAGAATGGTCTCCCCTGTCAGCCTCTGTACTCGCCGACATGATCGACAAGGCAAATTTCCCACCAGGTGTTTTTAACATAGTACAGGGTCTCGGCTCTGAAGTGGGTCTTGCTCTCGTAACCCACCCGGGCGTAAAGCGGATTTCATTCACCGGGTCAGTGCAAACGGCACGGATAATCGGTAAGGCTGCTGCGGAAAACATTGTGCCCTTCACCGCAGAACTTGGGGGCAAATCCTGCCTCCTTGTTTTCGCAGATGCAGACATCGATGCCGCTGCAAAGAAAGCAGCTGAGCAGTTTGATGATAGCGGTCAGGTATGCATGGCAGGTTCACGACTGATTGTTGAGGACAGTATCAAGCACGAATTCCTAACGCGTTTTAACCACTACACCGACCAGCATGTCATGGGTGATAGTCGGGACCCGAATGTAACCATGGCGGCGATGATTCACCCTGATCACATGGAACGGGTTGATGGGTTTGTACAGCGAGCAAGAAAGGCTGGAGACACGATCGTTCGTGGCGGTAAAAAATTCAGGGAAGATGGACTCTGGTACGAACCTACGCTAATTGTTCCCTGTAGCAACGAGTCGGAGGTAGTTCAAAACGAGATTTTCGGGCCTGTCTTAACCCTCCAGACCTTCACAACAGAGCAAGAGGGCATTGCATTGGCAAATTCAACCGTCTTTGGCTTATCGGGTATCGCTTACACGGGGAATGCCGAGCGGGCTGAGCGAGTCGGTCGTATGATTCGCGCCGGAACCGTCTGGGTAAACACGTTTCTGGTACGAGATCTCACGGCACCGTTCGGTGGTATCGGTCATAGTGGATTGGGCCGAGAGGGTGGTCACTATGCTCTGGAGTTTCATGCAGACCTAAAGACTTTGCAGATCCTGGAAGGCTCCTGTAGATGATCTGACAGTTATCAATTCCCACTAGTGTCCTGCCCTGTTAAGACGATCTTTCGGTTTGAAGAACTTCAGCGAGGCGCTGGTTTCCAGCAACGTGCCATCAATAGTGAAATGATCCCGTGGCAAGAGTTGCCTGGCATACCCCGGCTTTTTGACAGCCTCAAACATCAGGTCATCGATTTGCGAAGCCATCAGTCGATCACGATTCTTGCTGAACGCGGAGTGACTCCACACGGGATCATTCATACCAAGACCGACAAACCATCGGAACATCGGGTCGTAGTCAATCCTCTCACATAGTTGGTATTCCGAGCGGATAGTGAACAGAATCTGAAGTAAAGATGCCCTGATCAACATCCCTCAGGCTGCCAGGTTTCAACAGGTCATCCTTGAAAAACCTGATACCAGACGATCAAGGAATTCCCCCATGTCTCGGGCATCGTCAATAAACTGATTCGGCTTGACGCAGAAGGTAGTAAAGCCCTGCTCAATCTGAGGTGGTATGAAATCCAGTGCCCGTGCCAGATCGGCCGGCGAGTGGTCGTCAGGGAAAGTGGCGCGAATACCTCCGATCATTTCTATGCTGTCTGGATCGCGTCCTGCCCGCGTAAGCGATTCACGCAAGTACGCCAGGTCGTCGTCCGAGGGCGCACCAAAGGGATGATAACCACTTCCATACTTGATCAAGCGTTCTATCAGCGGACCATGTAGCGACTGGCCGCCAAACCATAGCAGGGGACCACCCTCCCGCCAGGGTTTAGGGTCGCTGTAACAATTCTCAAACTGATAAAACTCACCCTCGAAATTCGCGGGTGATTCTTGCCACAACAATTCGAGGGCTCGTAACTGCTCATCGAGTAGCTTTCCCCTCTTGTTGAATGGTACCCCGAGGTGTTTGTATTCATCTTCGTGCCAACTTACTGTTGGTTGAACGATTAGCCGCCCTTCAGAGAGACAATCAAGAGTGGCCAGCTCTTTGGCCAAGTGTACTGGATGCCGCAATGGCGCGATGATCGCACCACTAAAAAGACGTAATTCCGAGGTGCGTGCAGCAATAGCGCAAAGTAGTGATTGGGAATACGGCCACGGTGTCGCGGGGTCTTGGTTACCCGGTGCCATATAGGCACGCTCATTGGGTTCTCGACCCTTAGCACCTGCACTTGGACCCAGGGAGATATGCTCGCTAATCATAACGCCGTCTACACCGGCTTGCTCGGCCATGACAGCCCAGTCGACTAATGATCGCAAGTTCTGACCGTCAGTAATCGTCCAATTTTCGCTGAGAAGCATCATTATTTTTGGAGGCATTGAACACCAGTTACTTTTTTATCGTAGAGTTGGTTCTAGAAATTTCTCCGGCTAAAAAGCCGGGGAACACCAAAATGTTGAGGAGGCATTTCGGCTAAAAATCTGTCAATGTCTTTCTTGCGAGTGTCGTACCGCCTTTCCACGAAACGCCGATTTCATGCCAGTAGCCTGCGATAGGCTCTTTCGGCGCGATACTGGAAAGTTCTTCCACAGGGGAATCAAAGTATTCAAGGTCAAAGTCACCTTCGAAACATCGACCCTTTTCCACGTCAAAACTGCTCATGGTAACGATCTCTTCGAGACTATCGGTACCATCAGTTTCGATCGCAGGATACCAGCGATGGTGAATCATCGGATGGCCGTTAACGAAGCCTGGTGTCTCAGCTTCGCCCGTTATGGTAAAGCGTGCTTCTGACAAACGACGGTCAAAAGCGGCTAATGTAGCACCGAAAGTTCCGCCAACTTCCAGTCGAGGACCGCCTTTGCCAACATAGGCTGGTTTGCTCATCTGGATGATCCCAAGTTTCTTTGGATAACCTTGGTGTTGTCCGCGCAAGATAGCGTAATCCCGATCAACCCAGATGAAGACACAACGAGAATATGTCTGCCCCTGGTATTTGCAGCGAACCACAATGAACATTTCTTTGTATTGGCTGCGGACTGGATCCAGATACTCGTTGAAATCATTCGAGCAACTCTGCCAGTCAGCCCAGATCGCAGCGACAGCGCCAGGATCCTCGTCTGCCAGTTCGATGCCTTCTGGAAGCAATGATCGGACGGCATCAACATCGGTGCGATACTCTAATGTGATCAATTCTCCAGAATAGTGCCAGGGTACCGACGGCAGGATCGCTGCCTTTCCGGTTGCGGTACGGGGGTAGTAAAAATCAGACACAGTTAGAATCTCCTCTTTATTGTTGTCCGATGATCAGAATAATTACTATAGGCGCAACGTCTGTCGACGTGAATCGTTGACGTGGTGTTAACGCAATAATGTCCTATTCTGCTAAGTCTCACCGTGGTACCCGGGGATAATGTCCCCACTATAGTTCAAACTTGGGAAGTGAAACCATGACGATCGAATACCGAAAGATCTTGTTAGATGGATACCCGGTTCTTGCCATTCGGGACGGAGATCAACTAAACACTAAAGATGGCCGTTCAGTTCATGTGCAAGAAGCTGTTCATCTACCGCCGGTAAATCCTTCAAAAATCATCTGTGTGCATTTGAACTACCACAGTCGCGTCAATGAATTCATGACCAGGCTGCCGCCAGCTCCTACCTGGTTCCACAAACCCGTCAGCGCATTGAATACGCACAAGGGCGATATCGTTCGACCACAGCGCTGTAAATGGCTGAACTATGAGGGCGAGATTGCTATCGTGATTGGTAGGCACTGTCGAAATGTTGCGCCAGATGAGGTCGGTAACTACATCGCGGGCTACAGCGTTGCCAACGACTATGGTCTACACGATTTTCGAGACACCGATGCTGGGTCCATGCTGAGAGTGAAAGGCTCCGATACCTTGTGTCCGGTCGGACCGGGATTAGTTGAAGGCTGGGACTACCACGGCAAGCAGATTCGCACCTATGTAAACGGCAGTGTTGTTCAAGACGATACGACTGACAGTATGGAATGGGACATGCATTACCTTGTCGTTGACATTGCCCGGACAATCACGCTCAAGCCAGGAGACATTCTGTTATCTGGTACACCTGCAAATAGCAGACCTGTAGAGCCGGGGGACATAGTCGAGGTAGAAGTCGAAGGCTTGGGCAAACTGACCAATCGAATAGTTGAAGGTCCGACCCCGATTAGAGATGACATTGGTGCCCAACCTACTGAATCGGAGGAAGTAATTTCCACTGCTATGGGTGGTGACTGGGAACACCGTGGAAAGCGCGCCGCCCAAGGCGAAGGTGCCAAACATTATGAATCCAAACTTGATAACTAAGCGGTTCAGAAGCTAAGGTATCAATTGATCAAAACGCTAATTCGAACGCCGATTGGCAAGCACGCAAGGAAGACGCCATCGCCCAAGGCCAGAGCAATTGCTATCAAAACGAGTTTTACCGAGCGGAATTCGTGTGCCTGGGTTCGGGCACATAAACCCGCACCATCATGGCCCCGACAAACAGGAAGAAGATGGCGGTGATAAACACAGATTCGTAACCGAGCAGGGTCGCCATGGTGCCGCCCAGAAGTGGACCGATGGCACCGGCGATCTGCGCTACGGTGTTGGCAATGGCTATCCGGGTGGGCCGGTTCTCGCGGTCACCGAATTCGAGCACGATATTGCGTGATGAGTTTTCGAACCCCTGATGGGCGGCGCCGATGCCGACGAACACCAACACTGTCAGAAGGAAGGTCGGTGCAACCAGCAGCAGCGCTGACGAGATAATCCAGAGCATGCAGGACAGAAGAAACACCAGGCGAAACCCGCGCGCATCGGCAATCAAACCCCAGATCAGGTTGGAGACTGTGCCTGACATGGTGAACGCGAAGGTCACGATACCGAGCGTCACCCCGGACAGGCCGATGGAGATTCCGGCATAAAGTATGTAGAAGGGCATCGCCATACGCCCCATGGTCGCGATTGCCCGGGCAATAAAGTACCGGGTGAAAACAGGGTCTGAACGCAGCAGTGCGGGTATTTCACGTAGCTGGTGCCACAGGGAACTGGGTGGACGGACTGTGGGCGGCTGCGGTTCCCGCAAAGCAAGCAGCGTCATCAGTCCGGTTGCCGTCAGCGCAAAGGCCAGGATGAACGTCCATGAATAACCCGCCATTGAGGGTTCTTCACCGATCAGAAAGGTTCCCCCGATATAGGCCACCAGCGCAGAAATAATGCCGGCCAGAAAACTACGCATGCCCGTCAGGCGACCTCGCCTGGACACGGGTATGGTTTTGGACATCAGGAAGTTGAAGGTCACCCCCTGCATACCTTCGAACATGCCAAGGAGACCCATCAGGCAGATCACGACAATCAGCGTGGTATTTTCCGACAAGAACAGCCCTGCCAGACCCATCAGCAGAACACACGTCCGCATGGAGGCACCGACCATGAATCCGATTGGCAGAACACGGCGCCGGTGCGAGATCAGGTTGGCGCCGATCATGGGCGTCAGCATCATGCCGAGTCCTTGCAATGACAGGGCCAGCCCAACGGCAACATTGGAGCCACCGGACAGCATCAGGATATAGGCGGGAATGAACGTCGGTGCATTGATGAAACGGAAGCCGGTCTGGCCCAGCATGCCGTGCACAAGGAGAACGAAGAAGTTGCGTGTCAGATTGCGCCGGACAAATATCTCATAGCGCTGCTCCGCATGGCGCGCAGCCAGTGATTCGCTCATATTTTGTCGAGGTTGTTAATTTATTCCGAGCCGCCGTGCCAGTTCGGCAGCAGGCAGGTAGCCAGACTGTAGCGTACCATCTTCGTAGACGACAGCGGGAGTTCCGGCCACTCCGATCTCGCCGCCCATTGCATAGTGTTCTGAGACCGGGTTGTCACAGTTTTTCATGGTGATGTCCTGTCCGGCCTTGGCAAGCGTCAGCGCAACCTTCGGTTTATCAGCACACCAGGCGGCGACCGCCTTCTGATAAGACACGGAGCCCGGACCGGCCCTCGGATAAGCAAGGTAGCGGACCGCAATACCCAGCCTGTTCAGTTCAGTGACTTCCTGATGCAGCCTGCGGCAATATCCGCAATCAATATCGGTGAACACCGTGACCGTGGTACGAACATTCTCCGGTTCCGGGGCAAAAACCACCATGTCCTTCTCATCAAGGGTATCAAGCAGTTGTCTGCGTCTGCTCGCGCGCGCCACCTCTGTCGTATTGATCAGACCACCGGGCTGCACATGAAACAGATCCCCGGCGATAAAGAACCCGGCCTGGGCATCCATGTAGAGAATCATGCCGCCCTGCACTTCGACCTCAAAGAAACCCGGCAGCACGCTCTTCCTGATTTCCCTGAGGGGCAGGTCAGGAAGCGCCTGCAGCAATTTCGCGCGGGCTTCATCCACGGACACACTGTCCTGGCCATCCCCGGCATAGACGCAGAGAGACAAGGCCAGGCTGACGATGAGCATGACAGGTTTTTGCATGGGGTCCTTAACAGGTAACCGGGGTTGGGCGAGTCTTGCATGAAGAGACCGGTTTCTGCAATGAATGCTCTCCTGTAGCCCGCTTTTATCCTCGTGGATGGTGCATCTGGTGCAGCTCTTTCATCCGCTGCTGAGCGACATGGGTGTATATCTGTGTCGTGGACAGGTCAGCGTGACCCAGCAGTAGTTGCACGACACGCAGGTCGGCACCATGATTCAGCAGATGTGTGGCAAACGCGTGTCTCAGGGTATGGGGTGACAGCTTTTTCTCTATCCCGGCTGTCTGTGCATGCACCCGGATACGATGCCAGAAGGTCTGGCGTGTCATGGCCAACCCGCGATTGCTTGGAAAGACAGCGTCTTCCATCAGGTTCTGTTTCAACAGTTCCCGGCGCGCACCTTCAAGATACCGTGACACCCAGTCGATGGCTTCTTCTCCCATCGGGACCAGTCTCTCTTTGGAGCCTTTACCGACAATACGGAGCACACCCTGGCGCAGGTTAATCTCGTTGAGACGCAGGCCCGTCAGTTCACTGACCCGGAGACCACAGGCGTACAACACCTCAAGCATGGTGCGGTCTCGCATACCAATCGCCGTTTCAATATCCGGCGCGGCAAGCAGCCGCTCAACATCCTGCTCGGTCAGCGTATCGGGCAGGGGTCTGCCCAGCTTCGGATTTTCGACACGTAATGTCGGATCTTCGGTCACCAGATGTTCGCGCAGCAGAAACCGATACAGGGCGCGCAGACAGGACAGGCTGCGCGCCGTGGACCTGGCCTTGAGTCCCCGGTCCATCCTGTAAGCCAGGTAACGCAGCACGCTCTCGCGCCGCACCTTGAGAAGGCCGACACCGGTCTGGTCGAGCCAGGCGGCAAAACTGCCCAGATCCTGACGATAAGCTTTCAGGGTGTTGTCACTCAGCCCCTTCTCCAACCACTGGGAATCCAGAAATCTTTCAATCAGGGACTGATCATCGGGCTGCACCATGGCCCTATCTTAGCCCCAAACGGTAGAGGTATCAGACCGTTTTAACCGACAGCCACAAAAAAGCCCGGACTGGCCGGGCTTTCCTGGAATCTGTCAGAGCTTCCCTAGTTGAGCTTTTCCTTGATTCGAGCCGCCCGCCCGCTTCTCTCCCTGAGATAGTAAAGCTTCGACTTGCGGACATCGCCGCGCCGCTTGATTGTGACACTGTCAATCAGCGGGCTGTGGGTCTGAAAGGTTCTCTCCACGCCCACACCATGAGAAATCTTGCGAACCGTGAAGGAGGAGTTCAATCCCCGGTTGCGTCTGGCAATAACAACACCCTCATATGCCTGGAGACGTTCGCGGCTGCCCTCCCGGACACGGACCTGAACAACAACCGTGTCACCGGTGCCAAAGTCAGGCACATCAGCCTTCAACTGCGCGTTTTCGATCTGTTCGATAATTTTGCTTTTCATTTCAGGTTCCCTTCGCCTCGCCCAACGCAAGATACTCATTCAACAACTGTTGTTCTTCATCGGTCAGCAGCCGGTCAGTCATCAGGTCCGGGCGTTTCTCGTACGTCCTTCCCAGCGCCTGCATACTGCGCCACCTGGCGATTCTTCCATGATCGCCACTCATCAGTACCGCCGGAACCTCAAGGCCATCTACCGTCTCGGGTCGCGTGTACTGAGGAAAGTCCAGCAGGCCATCCGTGAACGAATCCTGCTCGACCGATTCCCTGTCACCTACCGCTCCGGGTAACAGACGGGTAATTCCGTCAATCAGCACCATCGCCGGCAGTTCACCTCCACTCAGGACATAGTCACCAATGGAGACTTCCTCATCAATAACCGATGCCATCAATCGCTCATCAATGCCTTCATATCTTCCGGCAACCAGAATCAGTTCCCGTTGTCCGGCATACGCCTCAAGTTTTGCCTGGGTCAGAGGCACTCCCTGGGGAGACAGGTAGACCACCCTGCAGTCTTCCCCCGCTGCAACCCGCGCCGCATCAATCGCCGCTTTGAGGGGCGCAACCTTCATCAACATGCCAGGTCCGCCGCCATAAGGCTTATCGTCAACCCTTCCATGCCTGTCGGTGGCAAAGTCTCTCGGGTTCCAGGTCCGCAGTGCGAGAAGCCCATCTTCAATCGCCCTGCGGGTAATTCCCGACCCGGAAACTGCTTCAAACATCTCGGGGAACAGCGACACAACGCCTATCCGCATGAGTCTGGCCCTCTTCAGTTACCCCGCACTTAATAGTCAACCTGCCAGTCGACAACCACTTCGCCGGCTTCCTGATTGACCTCAGCAACAACCTCCTCCATAACGTACGGGATCAACCTGTCCTGATTATCAATGCTCGACTCTGTCGGTTTCACCACCATGACGTCGTTGGCGCCGGTTTCCAGCATATGGTCGATCCGGCCAAACACTGTGCCTTCCCTGTTCCTGACAGCGAGTCCCTCCAACTGAAACCAGTAGTAATTGCCCCGTTCCAGTTCAAGCAGTGTTTCCTGTGCGACGTGAATCTCATATCCGATCAATGCATCCGCAATATCCCGGGATTCCACGTCCGCCAGTCGGGCTATCAGCCGTTTACCACTGAGCCGCCCTTCACTGACTGTTACCTCTTTGACTTCTCGCCCTTTCCTGAGAACCCACGGGGAGTAATCCAGAATGGCTTCCATCGGGTCAGTATGGGAGAAAACCCTGACCCAACCCCTGATCCCGTGACTGCCGTTGATACTGCCCAGGCGAATTTCCGTCACCGGCGGTGAGCCGCGGTTTACGCAGCTTCCCCGCTGGCAGAACCCGCAGTTGCCTTGCGGTAATCCTTAACCAGTTTCTTCACACGATCTGACATCTGAGCGCCCTGACGGACCCAGTGGTCGAGTCGCTCAAGATCAATTCGGATGCCTTCTTCGGCACCGCGCGCCAGCGGATGAAAGAATCCGATGCGTTCAATAAACCTGCCGTCACGGGACACACGTCGGTCAGCCACGTTTATGTGGTAGTACGGACGCTGCTTGCTACCACCTCTCGCCAGGCGAATAGTGACCATCTGATTGTTTTCCTTAAAAAATTTTGCTTCGAAAGCCCCCTGAATCATCCAGGGCGGCCAAAAGGTGGCGTATTGTACGGGAAAGATCAGGGAAATAAAACCAGCGTTCCGGAACCGATCCTGCACAGGGCCACAGCGCTAACTCGTTGATATTAGATAGTTATTCTAAAATCGACGCGCTTATCTGCCGGGAAGTCCACCGGCAGAAGGTGGCATCATGCCGCGCATCATGTTGGCCATTCCGCCCTTCTTGCCCAGCTTCTTCATCATCTTCTGCATCTGCCTGTGCTGCTTCAACAGCCGGTTGACGTCCTGGACCTGCATTCCCGAACCACTGGCAATGCGCTTCTTTCGGGACCCGTTAACCGTATCGGGGAAACGCCTTTCCCCCGGTGTCATTGAATTGATAATGGCTTCCATCTGAACAAACGATTTGTCGTTCATCTTCTGCTGCGCGGCCTGGGGCATCTGTCCCATACCCGGCAGCTTATCCAGCATCCCGGTTATACCGCCCATATTGTTCATCTGCTGAATCTGATCCCGAAAGTCCTCAAGATCGAAACCTCGCCCCTTCCGGATCTTGCCCGCCAGCTTCCGTGCTTTCTTCTTGTCGACCTTCTGCTCGGCTTCCTCTATCAGAGACAGCACATCTCCCATGCCAAGAATCCGCGACGCAATTCGATCAGGGTGAAAAACATCCAGGTCTTCAACGGTTTCACCAACGGCCATGAACTTGATCGGTTTACCGGTAACCGCCCGAACCGACAGTGCGGCGCCACCACGGCTGTCACCATCCGCCTTGGTCAGCACGACCCCTGTCAGGGGCAACACATTAGAAAAAGCCTTTGCCGTGTTGGCGGCATCCTGACCGGTCAGGGCATCGACCACGAACAGGGTTTCTGCCGGTGACAGGGTCACATACAGGTCCCTGATTTCCTGCATCATCTCGTCATCAATACCCAGGCGACCTGCGGTATCGATAATCAGTACATCGGCAAACTGCTTTTTTGCCTCAGAAAGAGCCGCCCTGGCGATGTCCACCGGCTTCTGGTCCGTAGAAGACTCAAAAAAGGTCAGCTCGGCCTGCCCGGCCACCGTGCGCAACTGGTCAATCGCCGCCGGCCGATAAACGTCGGTACTGGCAACCATGACCGACTTCTGTTGACGCTTCTTCAGGAAGCGGCCAAGTTTCGCCGTCGACGTGGTTTTACCCGCACCCTGGAGACCGGCCATAAGAATGACCGCAGGGGGTTGCACCGCCAGGTTCAGTTCCACCTCACCCGCACCCATGATGGAAGCCAGTTCATCGTTAACAATGCGTATGAACACCTGCCCGGGTGACAGGCTCTTTGAGACTTCCGTGCCGAGTGCGCGTTCTTTGACTTTGGCGATGAAATCCTTGACAACCGGCAGGGCGACATCTGCTTCCAGCAACGCCACGCGAACCTCGCGCAGGGCTTCCTGAACATTGTCCTCGTTGAGTCTTGCCTTGCCGGTGATGCCGGAAAGCGTCCCGCTGAGACGCTCAGTCAGGGATTCGAACACTGAACTACCTGAAAGTTACCGCTGAGTGGGCTAGTATAACGAATCCCGGGGTTCGGAAATACGCCACCTATGCTAACACTGATTGTCGGCGAGATTGTCGGCGTGTTCGCCTGCGTCTGCTACCTGATCGCCACAGTGCTGCAGGTGCAGAGCATCTGGAAAGGCAGGCACCGCTCCGGGCTGGTCAAATCCCTCGGCGCGGTCGCGGTCATCGGTCACGGCTTTGCAATCTGCAATGGCTTTTTCAGCCATGAAGGCTATGACCTGGGCCTTTACCCGATGCTGTCGCTGATGGCTCTGTCCATTGTCGGCATCCTTCTGATCAGCAGCTTTCACCGTCCGGTTGAGAACCTGCTTATCCTTGTTTTTCCTCTCGCGGCAGTGACGGTGCTGATGGACGCTCTGCTCATCGGCGATTACACGCCCAGGGGAAGGATCACTGAGGGTATTATCGGCCACATCGTTCTTTCCATCATTGCCTACAGCATCCTGACGATTGCTTCAGTTCAGGCAGTCTTGCTGTCGCTGGGTGACAACCTGCTACGCCAGCATCAACTTGTTCTGCTGAGAAACATGCCCCCGCTACAGACCATGGAAGCGTTGATGTTCGAATTGTTATGGGCGGGGCTGGTCTTTCTGACCCTGAGTATCGTTTCCGGTTTCGTCTTCCTTGAGGATCTGTCCGGCCCCGGTCTGATCCACCACACGGTAATCACGCTGGCTGCCTGGGTCGTCTTTATGGTGCTGTTGTGGGGCCGTTATCGGCTGGGCTGGCGGGGCGCCATCGCATCGCGCTGGGCACTGGCCGGATTTGTGCTGCTGGCCCTCGGATATTTCGGTAGCAAGCTGGTTCTGGAGGTAATTCTGGGACGCGCCTGATCGGCTTGACATTCCTATCCTGCAGAGTGGACACTTGGATTCATATAACCACAAGAGATAACACCCTTGAATCTGATTTCTATCTGCCAGCGTTTCCCTGACTAGGAAGCCTGTATTGAACACCTTGGGAAACTCTGAATAATGTCTTTTTCCGCGATAGCTGCGTTGGACCCGTCCTCGAAACATCGGAAAATTAAAGCGTTTTTACGATTTTCTGCGGGCGCGTCCGCCTTGCTCTCACGAAAAAAATCCTATTATTCAGAGCTTCCCTTGAACAAATCCGCTGGCATGACGACGCCTATTGCCCACATTGCGGCTCATTCCATATTCATGCAGAAGCGCATCCGAGCGGCAATGGCGGCGGCGGAAAACCCCGAAAAGGTAAAATACGTAGTAAAAACAAAGAGTTACCCCCCCCCCCGCATAATCCGAGAGGTCGCGGAACTCGTAAAACGCCGGTTATCGGTGCAGTAGAGCGCGGCGGGAAAGTTGTAGCAAGAGCCGCAGACGGCACAGGTAATCTTACCGGCCAGGGCATTCTCAGATTCCTCAAAACCACCATTGACCCTGTCGGCTCCCTGTTAATCACCGATGAATACACAGCCTGTCAAGTAGCTTCCCCGTTATACGGTAGAGCCGTCATCAAGCACAAGGAACGCTATGCTGATGGTCATACCCATACCAACACCATCGAAGGATTCTGGTCCCTTATCAAGCGGGCCTGGTATGGCAGTCATCATCACTATTCCCGCAACAACTTCAGAATGACCTTGGACCAGGGTCGTGGAATGGCTTTAGCTTCTTACGGTACTTTTCAGCAACTAAGCAGGAGCAACCGATGACACGGATAAAAACCCGAACAAACGCATCCACGGCCCGGGCCAGAAAGCCCTTGGCAAGTCAACCGATTACCACACCACAACCACCGGGAGTGGTGTGTACACGTCAGAAAATTATCTACTTTGAGGAGAGGAAATGAAATTTCCAAAGAACGCTATCACCGGTTTTTGCCTGCTCGGGTCTGCCTTGTGTACACCGCAGACAGCCGTCGGGTCGGATGATTACATTTACTGCGTATTGAGCATCCCCCCTGCCCTCTCGCAGGACGACACTAGCCGAGTCTATTACTCCGCCGTGTTTCCCGGAGACTACAGCATCGCACATCGCTATGAATCTGAATTCCTCGACTTTATTGAAGACCAATACCAATATAGCACTATCTGGCCTGTGCGTTGCCTCGCTAACCTTATGAAAAACCATCAATCGGCGGTCCGGGACCTGGAATACAAAATGCGTCAAGATAAGCGAGGAGGCATATACGACCAGGTCATCGCCACCAACTGGGGCTCAGACAAGGTAGCGGCGATACCCTTGCAGGATTTCAATATCAAGGTTTCGTCATCGAACCCGCAGGTCCGGGTTTGTGTACGCGACCACGAGTGTGAAGACGGCGACCGCATCCTGGTGTCGGTGAACGGCTCGCAGGTGTTCAGCGGAGAGATTGACAACGGCTGGGATTGCCAGGACGTGCGCGTCACCAGCGGCAAAAACCGGGTGGAACTGTACGCAATTAACGGCACCGGCAACAAGGGCGCGTGTTCCCATGCCGATATAAACACCGGGGAGATTCGCGTTGAGGGCAAAAATTCCCAGGTTCAATCCTGGCGCCACCGGGGCGGCGGCGGGTCGAAGGCCAGCATTGTGGTGGATGTGGAATGACCTGCCCGAATCCAGACATAACAAACCAGCCACAGGAGAACTTATGAGGCCAGTTATTAAATTTCGCAGTCTGTTTTTAGCGCTGCTTGTATTTACCGCAAGCGGTTACGGGCAGGCCGAGCAGACGATGGAGCAAACCGAAAAATGGCTGAACGACTATGCCCGTAACGAAATTCGGTTTATCGGGGCGGACTACGGGGAGAGGAACAAGCACATTTTGGTCCAGCGCCTTCCTTGTTGAAGAATTGATGTTGAACTGTCCGCGCTTAACAATGAATACAAAAAACAATTATCTGTGGGGGAAATATGGGCTTTATATACAGGTATCTGAGGGCAGTCTTATGGGGCGATAAAGACGAACCGAAAACGGAGAAAAAGCAAAAATTCATAGACAACTTACGGGCATGGAAGGAGAAAGAGAAAAAGCATCGACAGGATTTGGCATATAGGCTACTAGGGGAAATAAGGGAAAAGTTTGAAAAATATAAAACTGCTCTGAAAGAAAATAATAATCTGAAAAAAGAAAAATGCGAGCAGAAAGAAAAATGGGGGAAAATATGGTGTAGATTTACTGCTTTCATTGCTTATTGGAGAAAGCTGACAGCCGCTTATGTTATCCATCTATTGAAATTAACCCCGCGTCGCATAGTTTATAACCTTACAGTTGCTATTGCCTGGCTTCTAATTTTAGTTTACTGGGTAGCGAAAGGCATAATAAAAGCTATTGTCTGGATTTCAATTTTGGTTTACTGGGTAGCGAAAGGCATAATAAAAGCTATTATCTGGCTTTTAATAAGGGCCTTCTTTTTGGTTCACTACGCATTGAGAATCGCATTTGGTCCTTTGCTACTTGCTGTATTCGCCGTAGTCTTTTTTTGTATTGCATTATATGTCTTTGATCGTTACGGGATGCTGATAGAAAATATAGCGAGCATAAGGTATATAGGGTCTATAGGGTCTATAGGGTCTATAATGGACCATAAACCTGACGTAGTGGTCGCTACTTTATCCTTCGTTATTAACGGCTTCGCTATTAATTACTTGTCACAATTCATGACACCAAGCTTTCAGACGGTACAGAATTACATTAAACAAATTGTCAAAAATTTCAAGGATTCACTTTCCCCGCCGGCAATAAAAATAATAAAAGGACTTAAAGAAACAAAAAAAATACTACGTCGTACAATAAATGATATGATTGGATTAGGCGGATTACTAGTGCTGCTACTTGCCACGGTTCTGTTATCAGCTATGATTTCTTCTGCTGGTAAAGTTATGGAAAACACAAATATTTTTAATAACTATGTTTATATGAATTTCGAACCTAATGTAGAGTCATCAACTAAGAATCCTCTGGTTAATAAAGATGACAAGCCCCCTTCTGTCATTACCGCAGTGTCATTTCCGTATGAGGCCAGGGCAAATGACTGGGTGAATGGAAAATACGGAAAAGACTGCCTATACAGCCAGGCTTCTCAAAATGACCCGGGCTCTTGCGCCGTAAAACCTGATAAGGAGCTTGCCAAAGCCGGATTCCGCGCCCTCCTGAAATGGTTATCCGCTTATGAAAGTTCGGAACAAAAGGTTGAGTTGAAAATCGTTGGTTTTAGCAGTTCGTCTGGTTTGCTATCTCTCAAGGATGATAAAGACTTCAGAGAAAAAGTAGAAAACAAGGTAAAGGAAGGGGGAAAGGAAGGGGGAAAGGAATCCTGTTATGAGAGGACGAATAGCAATCAGGTGAATGGCTATGACAATCTGAGGTTGTCGAATGCATTTAATCTGTGCATGGCGGAATTACGCGCCTGGAACGTTGCGAAGATGTTAAAAGAGATTATTGTTTCCGATAAAACAATTCCGGCAGATCGTATTAACGTAATATCGCATGAGTGGGGCTCCTATTCTGAAATGTGCCAGCACCGCAGGTTTTGCGATACCAAAAAAGAAGGTGGAACAGAATGCTACGACACGGACCTGGGATTGGAGAACCGCCGGACAGATGTATGGTTTAAGAAAATTATCGAATGCACGAATTCTTTATCAGCCAACGGGATACATGCTTGCGAAGCAGAGGCGCAAATACCCCCGGAACCCCAGGGAGAAACATGCGACCAGTGTACATCGCCCGTTCCAGTTCCGTGCGACCGGCTCTAACTGTTGAAAAGTGTGAGCAGTACACTTTCTGAGGTTTTCAACACAACCAATCACGATTGGTTTTTGGTTATCAGGGGTGTAACGATCCCTTGATTAAACTTCAATAATGAGGATAAGGAACAAGGAGAACTTATGCTACCCACTATTAAATTTCGCAGCCTGTTTTTGGGTTGCCTTACCCTTGTCGTAACTTTTGGTGCACCGGAGTTGACCTCGGCACCCGAAGAGATATTTCGATTTCGGGATTGCCCGAATTGCCCGGAGATGGTTGTGATACCGGCAGGTCAGTTTCGGATGGGTGATATAAACGGGCATAGCCCTACGTACGGTGGCGTTTCGTATGAAAAGCCGGTCCATGAAGTTCGCATAGCGCAGCCGTTTGCGCTGGGTCGGTACGAGGTGACCTTTGCCGAGTATGATCGCTATGCACAGGCGACAGGTAAGACAAAACCGGATGATCATGGTCAGGGTCGAGGCAATTACCCGGTTGGTAGCGTAAATTGGGAGGACGCCCAAGGCTATGTGAAGTGGTTGAGCCGGGAGACGGGCCAGCGTTACCGGTTGCCGAGCGAGGCGGAATGGGAGTATGCCGCCCGGGCGGGCAGTACGTCCGTTTACTCTTTTGGTAATGACGAGACCCGGTTATGTCAGTGGGGCAATGGGGCCGATGAAACGCCGAGTTCTGACGGAAGCCATATGCAGGAGCGCGCTACTTGTCGTGATGGCTATGGCTATGATTCCACCGCGCCGGTCGGTTCTTTCAAGCACAATGCCTGGGGGGTGGCTGATATGAGTGGTAATGTGAGTGAGTGGGTTGAGGACTGCTCGCATGATGGCGGCTATCAGGGTGCGCCGGTGGATGGTAGCGCCTGGGTCAGGGGTGGCAATTGCGACTACCGCGTTATGCGCGGCGGGTCCTCCATCAGCGGCCCCCGCTATGTGCGCCCCGCATCCCGCGAATCAAATTTTTCGGATGCTAGCCGCCGCTGGTCGAACCACGGTTTTCGGGTTGCCAGGACGCTCTAGCGGCGTAGCCGCCACCAGCCGGTTAATCTCACCTTGAGGTCTCGTTTTTAAATGCCCCCGGACTCCCGGGGAAAGACATGCGGCCAGTGTGCATCGCCCGTTCCTGTTCCGTGCGACCGGCTCTAACTGTTGAAAAGTGTGAGCAGTACACTTTCTGAGTGTTTTCAACACAACCAATCACGATTGGTTTTTGGTTATCAGGGGTGTAACGATCCCTTGATTAAACTTCAATAATGAGGATAAGGAACAAGGAGAACTTATGCTACCCACTATTAAATTTCGCAGCCTGTTTTTGGGTTGCCTTACCCTGGTCGTAACTTTCAGTGCACCGGAGTTGGCCTCGGCACCCGAAGAGATATTTCGATTTCGGGATTGCCCGAATTGCCCGGAGATGGTTGTGATACCGGCAGGTCAGTTCCGAATGGGCGATTTGAACGGGGGTGGCAAGTCATCGGAAAAGCCTGTCCATGAAGTTCGCATAGCGCAGCCGTTCGCAATGGGTCGGTACGAGGTGACCTTTGCCGAGTATGATCGCTATGCACAGGCGACCGGTAAGGAAAAGCCGGATGATAGGGGCTGGGGCCGAGGCAATCGCCCGGTGGTGAATGTAAGCTGGCAAGATGCTCAGGGCTATGCGAAGTGGTTGAGCCAGGAGACAGGCCAACGTTACCGATTGCCGAGCGAGGCGGAATGGGAGTATGCGGCGCGGGCGGGGAGTACAACGATATACTCCTGGGGCAATAGTCCCAGTGGCAGGCACGCAAACGCCAGGGGGCGTGGTTGGCCGAGTGGTGGCTACGAAAATACGGCACCGACAGGGTCGTTCATACCTAACCAGTTTGGTCTGTATGATATGAGCGGTAATGTGGGGGAATGCGTTGAGGACTGTTGGCACGAAAACTACGCAGGCGCGCCGGTGGATGGTAGCGCCTGGGTCAGGGGTGGCGATTGCGACCTCCGCGTTATGCGCGGCGGGTCCTTCCTCAGCGGGCCCGCCGTGGTGCGCTCCGCTCACCGCGATTGGTATGGGGCGGCTTTCGGCACTACGAACATCGGTTTTCGGCTTGCCAGGACGCTTTAGCGGCGTAGCCGCCGGAGCCATACCGTTTGGGGTTTTGTGTTTTTCCCTTTTCACTGGCCGAAGGCCAGTGTGCATCACCTGTTGTGTGTAGCCGCAATCCAGACATAACAAACTAACCATAGGAGAACTTATGATGTCAGTTATTAAATTTCGCAGCCTGTTTTTGGGTTGCCTTACCCTTGTCGTAACTTTCGGTGCACCGGAGTTGGCCTCAGCGCTTTCCGCACGATGACGCCAAACGAGTACTTTCAACAACGGATGGCTGCCTGATGAGTCTCATATATACTGAACCAATACAATCACTTGACAGCAGACGGGCTAATTCGTACAACTGCACCCCCCACAGCAATTTCGAGGTCTCCATTTTTGGACGATCCGTCGACCGGCATCTTACTCGGCTCCATCATCCTGCTAATTATCGTTTCTGCGTACTTCTCCGGTTCCGAGACCGCCATGATGGCGCTCAACCGATATCGCATAAAACACCTGAGCAAAGAGGGGCACGGTGGCGCCCGTCGCGCCGAGAAGCTGCTTGAAAGACCCGATCGCCTGCTGGGTGTCATTCTGATCGGGAACAATCTCGCCAACTTTACCGCGGCGTCCTTTGCCACCCTGCTCGCCCTGAAACTGCTTGGCGAGGCCGGCGTGGCCGTAGCGCCTGTTATCTGCACCATCATATTCCTGGTGTTCGCAGAGGTGGCGCCCAAGACCATCGCGGCCGTTTACCCGGAGAAGGTCGCCCTGCCCAGTTCCTATCTTCTGCAACTGTTGCTCTGGGTGACCTACCCCTTTGTCTGGCTGGTGAACAGCATCGCCAATGGTCTGCTTCACCTGTTCGGCGTGCGCCACGATGAAGCAGGTGAGGATCACCTGAGTGTGGAAGAACTGCGAACCGTGGTGCATGAAGGCTCACAGATAGCCGGAAAACACCAGGACATGATGCTCGGCGTCCTTGACCTGGGAAAGGTGACCGTCGATGACATCATGGTGCCACGAACCGAGATTGTCGGTATCGATATTGATGACGACATGGATGAAATCGTTGCACAGATTCGGGCGGTTCAGCATACCCGCCTGCCCGTATTCAAGGAGGACATTGACCGGATCATCGGCATGCTCCATGTCCGGAACATGGCAAGGTTCCTGATCGACGGCGATCTCACCAGGGCGGCATTGCTCCGGGAAACAACCACTCCCTACTTCGTGCCGGAAAACACACCGCTGGAAACCCAGCTCATCAACTTCCAGGCGGAAAAAGAACGCATCGCCATGGTGGTTGATGAGTATGGTGATATCCAGGGCATCGTGACGCTGGAAGACATCCTCGAAGAGATTGTCGGTGACTTCACAACAGACCTCGCATCAACCAGCGTTGATATTCATCCCCAGAAGGATGACACCTACCTGATCGACGGCGGCACACAGATCCGGCTGATCAATCGAACCCTGGGCTGGGAACTGCCGGTGGACGGCCCGAAAACGCTTAACGGCCTGATCACCGAGTATCTGGAGACAATCCCGGATGCGAATATCTGCTTCACCATCGAAGGATATCGCTTCGAGATCGTCCAGATTCAGGACAACATGATCAGAACCGCCAAGCTGTCAGAACCGCCGGAGCCGTTCTGATACTAGACTTTCCACTTCTGGTTGATTGATGCAATGATCGACTTGAAGGCCGCCGTGGTGGTGTTCTGACTGATACCAACACCATAGTAACGGTTAGCCCGCTCATCGGTGATCGCCAGAATACAGATCGCCTGCGCCTCAGCCCCCTCGTTCAGCGCATACTCCTGATATTCAACCACGTTCAGCGGCTCATTCAGCGTTTCCTCCATGGCCTTGACAAAGGCGTCAATAGGGCCGGACCCGGAACCCCTGATCTCGACCTCATTGTCACCAACCCTGATCGTTGCCTTGCAGGATTCACTGCCGTTCGGCTCCGAGTGCACCTGGTAGTCGATCAACTGATAGGGGCCCGCCACCTCGATGTACTCATCGACGAACGCCTTCCAGATGACATCCGGCTTAAGCTCACCGCCGTCGGCCTCAGAGAGCTTCTGCACGACAGGGCTGAATTCCAGCAGCAGGGAACGAGGCAGCGAAACACCAAAGTGGTGTTCCAGAATAAAAGCCACACCACCTTTACCGGACTGACTGTTCACGCGAACCGTCTCCCGGTAGGAACTGCCGACATCAGCGGGGTCGATGGGCAGGTAGGGCACTTCCCAGGCGGAATCACCGCCGGCCTCCACAAACCGCATCCCCTTCTTGATGGCATCCTGGTGGGAGCCCGAGAAGGCGGTAAACACCAGCTCACCGGCATAGGGCTGACGCACATGAATGGGGATCTTGGTGCACGCCTCGCTGACCGCGACAATCCCCGGCATATCCGAAAGATACAGCTTCGGATCAATCCCCTGAGAGAACATGTTCATCGCCATGGTAACGACATCAAGGTTGCCGGTTCGTTCACCGTTGCCAAACAGGGTTCCCTCGATCCTCTCGGCACCGGCCATCAAACCAAGCTCTGATGCGGCAATACCCGTGCCCCGATCATTGTGGGTGTGCAGGCTGATAACAGCACTGTCCCGGTCGGGCAGGTGGCGAATGAAATACTCAATCTGATCCGCATAGATGTTCGGCGTTGCCATCTCGACAGTCGAGGGCAGGTTCAGAATAATCGGTTTGTCGGGCGTCGGATGCCATACTTCCATAACAGCGGCGCAGATCTGAACTGCGAAATCCATTTCCGTCGCCGTGTAGCTTTCAGGTGAATACTCCAACGTCAGGTTGGTTCCGGAGGCAACCAGGTCACGCGTATTGTCCCAGACAACCTGCGTTGCATCAGTCGCAAGCCTGATCACTTCTTCCCGGCTCATGTCAAACACGACTGTACGCTGCAGCGTGGAAGTTGAATTGTAAAGGTGGAAGATGACGTTCTTCGCACCGGCAACCGCTTCACAGGTTCGCTGAATCAGCTCCTCACGCGCCTGGCAGAGTACCTGGATCGTAACGCCTTCAGGAATATGATCTTCTTCGATGATCTTCCTGACGAAATCAAAATCAGTCTGTGACGCGGCGGGAAACCCCACCTCGATTTCCCGGAAACCGATCTCGACCAGCAGATCCCACATCTTCTGCTTTTCGTTAGGTGTCATAGGTTCGATCAGGGCCTGGTTGCCATCCCGCAGGTCCACGCTGCACCAGCGAGGCGCTTCAGCAATAACATTGTCAGGCCAGGTTCGATCCTTCAGCGCGATCGGCTGGAAGGGTTTGTACTTGTGAAACGGCATCTTTTTCGCCGTCACGTTATCGGTATTTATCGATGAATTTTCAGCATTCATGTTCGGTATCTCGGATGTTTGAATCTTTCCTGCGGATTGCAGGCGCTCAAGCAGTGCAGGTATTTGGGATGGCCGCCTACAACGGCAGTCGTAGCAACAGGTCCGAAAGCTGTGCAGGCGAAAGCAGCCACTGAAGTGGGCTGCCGGGAAGAACCTGCGTGTCAGTCGCTGTGTTCATTCGCTCTGCGGATTACCGATAGTCAAGGGCGCACTATAAACGGCTGGCCCGGTGGTTTCAATTCCTTGCGGTAGCGCTTGTAGTTAGCCACATAGCCCCGGGCACTCAGGGTCAGCCCCTTGATGGCAGCATCGTTCAACTCTCGTATCACCTTGCCCGGAGAACCCATCACCAGTGATCCATCCGGAATTTCCTTACCTTCAGGGATCAGCGAATTGGCACCGATCAGGCAGTTTTTGCCGATTTTCGCACCGTTCAACACAACAGCGTTGATGCCGATAAGCGAGTTATCGCCGATGGTGCAACCATGCAGCATCACCTTGTGCCCTACCGTCACACCTTTGCCGATGGTGAGCGGCATTCCCGGGTCAGTATGCAGTACCGAGCCATCCTGGATGTTCGAGCCCTCGCCGACAGTGATCAGATCATTGTCGCCTCTCAGCACCGCGTTGAACCAGACACTGGCATCGTTTCCCAGCACCACCCATCCGAGCACCGTGGCACTGTCTGCAATCCAGTGGTCACCTTTGAACTCCGGGGTCCTGTCACCCAGGGTATAGATCATTGTTTCCTCCCGTACCTTTTGCCAATGTCATCGAGCGCCTGTGATCCTTTATACTGACGCCATGAAGTATTGTAGCCAATGCGGCGACACTGTTGCCCGGCAGATACCCGACGGCGACAATCGACCCAGGTTCGTCTGTGTGCAGTGCGAGACGATCCACTACCAGAACCCCAGGGTCATCACCGGCTGCCTGCCCTTTCACGAGGACAGGGTGCTGCTGTGCAGGCGATCCATTGCGCCGCGTTCCGGTTTCTGGACACTACCGGCTGGTTTCCTGGAGAACGGAGAAACCACCACCGAGGGCGCCCTGCGTGAAACCGTTGAGGAGGCCAACGCCAGGGCCGAGATCATTGATCTCTATACCCTGTTCAGTCTGCCTCATATCTCGCAGATCTACCTTTTTTATCGCGCCCGCCTGACTGACCTGGACTTTTCCCCCGGCGCCGAGTCGCTGGAAACCAGATTATTCGATCAATCAGAGATACCCTGGGATGAACTGGCTTTCCCCGTCATCACGGAAACGCTGAAGCACTACTTCCGTGATCTGCCGAATCATCATTTCCCGGTTCGTTCCCAAGACATTGTCATCGACAGGAAAAGGGAGCCGACTAACCCACCCAGACACGGGCATTCCTGAACAGCCGCATCCAGGGAGCGTCTTCCCCCCAGTCATCCGGATGCCACGAATGCTGAACCGTCCGGAATACCCGCTCGGGATGCGGCATCATCGCGAGCACTCTGCCATCCGGGCTGGTCACCCCGGTCATACCGCCCGGCGAGCCATTGGGATTGTCCGGATAGCCTGTTGTCGGGTCGCCAAAGTGATCGGAAAATCTCAGGGCGATCTGGTCACGGCTTTCCAGGCCATCCATAGCCATCCCGGTGAGCGTCGCCCGGCCCTCGCCGTGACTGACCGCAACCGGCAGCAGCGCACCGCGCATACCCTGAAGGAAAATTGACGGGCTTCGTTCGACCCTGACCAGGCTGAGTCGCGCCTCGAATTGTTCCGATTCGTTTCGGATGAACTTCGGCCATAAATCGGCACCGGGAATCAGTTTCTTCAGCGTGGCCAGCATCTGGCACCCGTTGCACACACCCAGCGTGAAGGTATCCGGGCGCTCGAAGAATTCCTGAAAGCAGTCCTTCGTTCGTTCATGGTAAAGGATAGACTTAGCCCACCCCTCTCCGGCACCCAGTACATCACCATAGGAAAAGCCCCCGCAGGCCACCAGCCCGGTGAACCCTGCCAGCGCAGTTTCACCCTTCAAGATCTCTGACATGTGGACATCGACAGCCGAAAATCCCGCCCGCGTGAAAGCTGCGGCCATTTCCGTCTGACTGTTGACGCCCTGCTCCCTGAGTATGGCAACCCGCGGGCGCACACCGGTCGCAATCATCGGCGCCGCTATGTCCTCATTGACATCAAAACGACATTCAGCAATCAGGCCGGGATCATGGTCTTCGCCAATGCTGTCGAATTCTTCCTGCGCGCATTCGGGATTATCCCTCAACCTCTGAATCCTGAAGCTGGGACTGCTCCATTGACGTTCAAGCCCGGCCCTGGAGGATTTCATCAGTTCCTTGCCCCGATGCATAAGACGGACCATCTGGTCCTTCCTGACGCCGGCCACCGGTGTGGCCGGGATTCCATGGCCGGTCAGCTCTGCCACAATCTCGTCGGCCTTCTCTGCCTCGACCTGGATGACCGCGCCAAGCTCTTCGTTGAACAGGAAGGGCACAGGGTCCTCTTCATCCGGGACAGTTACCTCAAGTCCGCAGCGGGCCGCAAAACCCATCTCCAGCAGGGTCGTTATCAGACCGCCATCAGATCGATCATGGTAGGCGAGCACATCTGCGCGACGTTCCTGAATAAAACCAAAAAAACGCTTCACAGTTTCCGGACTCTCAAGGTCAGGTGCCTCGTTACCGAGTTCCGAGTAACACTGGGTCAGAATGCTGCCGCCCAGACGCTGCCTGCCTTCGGCGAGGTCCAGCAGAAGCACGACGGTTTCCTCTTTCAGCGAACAAAGCTCCGGGGTCAGGGTCTCTCGGATATCCAGCACCGGTGCACAGGCGGTCACAATCAGCGACAGCGGCGATGAAACCGTTTTCAGTTCTCCCTGCTCCTGCCAGCGGGTCTGCATGGACAGTGAATCCTTCCCCACGGGTATGGCAATGCCCAGCTCGGGGCAAAGCTCCATACCCACTGCCTCCACGGCATCGTACAGATTCGCATCTTCGCCCCTGGCACCAGTCGCCGCCATCCAGTTAGCCGACAGGCTGATGTCCTGTAGTCGCGCAACCCTGGCGGAAGCTATGTTGGTAATCGCCTCTCCAACCGCCATGCGGGCAGAGGCACGACTTGAGATAAGCGCGACCGGTGTACGCTCACCCATAGCCATTGCTTCACCTGTGTAACCCGAAAACCCCGACGCCGTAACAGCAGCATCCGCAACCGGCGTCTGCCAGGGTCCGACCATCTGATCCCGGCAAACCAGCCCGCCCACGGTTCGATCACCGATGGTGATCAGAAACTTCTTGCTGGCGACAGTCGGATGGTTCAGCACCCGCAGCAGGGCTTCGGCAAGATTACGCCGGGTATCAAAGGCCGACAGCCCCGGGGGAGCATGTGCCACCCGTTTGTGCAGTTTCGGCGGCTTTCCGAACAGGGTCGACAGTGACATATCGACCGGGCGTTCACCCAGGATGTTGTCACTAACGCAGAGGTGGTTACCTTCCTTTGCCCGGCCAACCACAGCGCAGGGGCAGCGTTCCCGCTCGCAGATACGTGTAAATCGATCCAGGTCGTTACATCGGACAGCAAGCACATAACGCTCCTGGGCCTCGTTACACCAGATCTCCGTGGGACTCATGCCCATTTCCGCATTCGGAATGCAGCGCAGTTCAATGTCGCCGCCAACACCACCATCCTTGATCAGTTCCGGCAGGGCATTGGACAGGCCACCGGCGCCGACGTCATGAATAAACTGGACCGGGTTGTCAGCACCCAGTTGCCAGCACTGGTCAATGACCTCCTGGCAGCGATGCTGCATTTCCGGGTTGCTCCTCTGCACGCTGGCAAAATCCAGTTCTTCGAGACTTTCTCCCGTCGCCATGGATGAAGCGGCACCGCCTCCCAGGCCAATCAGCATCGCCGGGCCGCCCAGCACAATCAGCGCCGCGCCCGTCTCGATGCGTTCTTTCCGTACATGCTGTTCACGAATGTTGCCAATGCCCCCGGCAATCATAATCGGCTTGTGGTAGCCGCGAACCTCGCCATCGACTTCCTGCTCGAAGGTTCGAAAATAGCCCGTGATGTTCGGGCGACCAAATTCGTTGTTGAACGCGGCGCCACCGAGGGGGGCATCCGTCATAATTTCCAGCGCCGACGAGATGCGTGCGGGGACGCCGTACTCTTTTTCCCAGGGCTGCTGCGCACCCGGGATATGCAGATTGGAAACCGTATAACCCGTGAGACCGGCTTTCGGTTTGCCGCCCCTGCCCACCGCGCCCTCATCCCGGATTTCACCACCGGAACCGGTTGCCGCACCGGGGAAAGGCGCGATACCCGTCGGATGATTGTGGGTCTCCACCTTCATCAGAATATGCACATCCTCCCGGACCTCGCCATATTCCCTGGTCATCGGATCAGGATAGAAACGGCTGGCCCTTGCGCCCTGAATCACCGCTGCATTGTCCTCATAGGCCGACAGAACGCCCTCGCCGTTGGTCTGGCGATACGTGTTCCGGATCATGTCCATCAGGGAATGCGGTTTTTCCTCTCCATCAATGGTCCACTGCGCGCCGAACGTCTTGTGTCGACAGTGCTCTGAGTTTGCCTGGGCGAACATCATCAGTTCCGTATCCGTCGGGTTGCGGTTCAGCTCACGGTAGGCATCAACAAGGTAAGCGATTTCATCGTCGGTCAGCGCCAGCCCGAGACTGATGTTGGCTGCCTGAAGTGCCACGGGCCCCTGCCCCTCAAGATCAATCATGCTCAGGGGAGCCGGTTCTTCCGATTCAAACAGATAACTGACCTCGGTCGAGTCGGCCACTTCCTGGGTCATGCGGTCGTGTATAAGAGGGTCTGCCGCCTTGGGTTCGCCGGCATCAATGTAATAGGCCAGGCCCCGTTCAATTCGGGTTACCTTATCCAGCCCGCAGATTCGGGCAATCTCCGTGGCCTTGGAACTCCAGGGCGACCTGGTTCCCCGCCTGGGTACGACGAGGCGCAGGCACTGATCTGTCTGCATCAGTTCCGGACGCTGTTCCTGCTCCGCACCGTATCTCAACAGCCCGGCCAGCATGGCGTCTTCTTCCCGGTTCAGCTTTGTATCCAGCTCAACGAAATGCAGAAACTGCGTATCTATGCGGCGAACCTCAACGCCCGATGCCGCCAGTTCAGTGTGCAGCTTGCTGACCCTGAAATCCGACAGGGCCGTCGGACCCGGAAAAATCCGCATAACCATTAGTTTCTGCGCTCTCTGAAAAAGGATGACATCAAGGCCCCGCATTGCTCGGCAAGCACACCTTCGACCACCGTGACCCTGTGGTTCAATCCGGGGTTGTCCAGCACCTTCGCCGAGGAGAAGACCGCACCGGCACGGGGCTCCCGAGCCCCGAATACCAGCGTTTCGATTCGGGCATGGAGAAGCGCACCGGCGCACATGGTACAGGGTTCGACCGTCACAACCAGCGTCGCTCCGGGCAGGCGATAATTACCGGCGGTCATCGCCGCCTCACGCAGGGCGTTGATCTCTGCATGGGCGGTGGGGTCAGCTTTCGTGATCGGCGCATTGCAGCCGCGCCCGATAATCTTTCCCTCGCGGACAACCACCGCGCCAACCGGCACCTCACCCTGATCGGCGGCCTCTTGCGCCAGTTCAAGGGCGGCGCGCATCCAGGTTTCAAACATTAGTGCCATTCAGTAGCGGCACTGGTCAGCCGCCTGGTGTCATTGAGGGTTTGCGGAAAGTCTTCCGGGGTTTGCGACTTGTTGGTAACCACAGGGAGGGTGACGGCGATTTGAAAGCGCGTAGTTTATCAACAATCTCGACAACATAAATGATCTGTGGTTACAGCATTATGGCCGGGATCAGTTCCTGGCCCTCAACCTGGTACCGGGGATTCGCCCGGGTACTGGCGTCAGTTAATTTACTAACGCCAATATCCTGGCCCGATTGTACGGTTCCAGCGATCCTGTTTCCCTAGCTACGTTAATTTGCATATTGACGGATGCGACTTCCATCAACTCATCCGCCACCGGATAGGGACGATTGTCTCTTAACCAGGCCAACACATTCGACAAACGCCAAAGGGTAGACTTACCTTCGTGAATCGGGACCGGGAAGTTTGCACTATCGGTCAGCATAATCTTACGAATATTCTGACGACTGCATCCGATAATTTCTGCCACGTCAGTAAACCCAACCAAATCCGGAGTTGCTTCCACGATTCTGGCATCGGGAATTGTTTTCCTGACAGTAGCAATCGCCGATGAAATGGCATCAAAAGCAGATTCGGCCTCGCGGGTAAAATCCAGCGCCAGACGCCCGGATTTACCGATACCCACCAGAGCATCATCACAGCCAGCCTCGCCCAAACGTTCGACCAGTTCGTCAATATCATCAACGTGGCCTTCATCGGGGAAGCTGAACTTCAGTGTAAATTCATAGGTCTTCATCGTCAGTCCTCCTGTCATTCGTTCTCGTTACGCTGTTGAGCGGTTGTGCAATTATCGATCACGCGCCGTATCTTACGGGCATGGTTACCTGGATTCTTCGGCGTACTCCAGATGCTGGCAATGCAGAATTCGCCACAGCGGCAGGTTTCATCATTGTAGGGGCAATACATCTTCCCCCAGGCATGTGAGCCGCCAGTTGTGATACGCCAACCCTTCGCTTCTGCATACCTTAGAGCCTCTTCTACCTCAGATTTTGAGTGTCGCTTCCTGGCCATCCAGATCGTCCGTCAATTTGTGAAATGCTAATGAAAGAATACAAAGTTGTCAACTGACAACTTTTCGTTTGTTAGTAGCAAATAGAATTGTCCGGTTTTGTAGCAAATAAACTGTCCGCTTTGCCTTAATGTCCTGGAGGCAACGGAGGGCGTAGCCCGACGGGGCCTCCAGGACGCCAGCCGAGCTGCGGACACTAAGCTGCTGCCGGCATGTCATCAACGATTTCCTGTCCTTGTGTGTCATAACGCGCCAGCTGGCGCGGTCCATGGTGAACTGAGAGTGTCCCATCGACACAAAACTGTCCTACGTGAAATAACTGAGAGGTTGCTTTGCTTATGATTTCCCGGTTCGAATTCCATAGGGTAATTTCGGTGTTGAAAACCCCTGGTTCTACGCACCAGCTATATTCAATTCTCGCAAGCCCTTAATTTTTTGCTTAAACTCGTGTATGTCCTCTCTGGTTGTATGAAACCAAGTAGGAGAAAAATCGATTAGTTCAGAGGAGATCAAAACGGTTCTTCCGGTTCCCCGATCGTAGCGGAGAGAGGCATGAGCAAGAATATTTCTTTTTTTGAGTACCTTTTTCCTGAATTTCGTATCAGTAAACTCTAGATCACTCAACTTATCTTTGATCTCATCCTTTTCTTTCGTCAACTTGATTAGTCTACTAACGAACCTCAACTTCGCATCAAACGTAAATCCTGCATCATAATTATCAATTATCATTTCACGAAAAAATTTCGCCCTGCCTTTAAATGCTCTAGCAATTAAATCTTCCATGAGATTTTCCAAGTCTATGATCTCAGAAAGAAGTATCCCACGCATGAAAGCTGGGTTCCGATAGAGTTCGTCTGCACTTGATGCAATTTCTTTAACCGCGTCCCTTAAGTCATCTCTATGAACTTTTCTTAGGAAGAAATCCCCGGCTTTCAGTTTATTCAAGTTCTTACGATCCTCTGAATAGAAGACGATTTGAGAAAATATTCGGCTTTTTCGAAGTTCCAATATAAAAGAATCACCAGAGATATTTCCCAGATTACAATCGACCAGAATCAAATCTACATATTTGTGTTCGAAAGTTTCTCGGGCAGAATCAACATCTTCAAAGCAAAGAAGATCTAGATTGAACAGTTTTTTGAAATGATCATGGATTTCATCTTTTATTGATTCTACCCAGTCCTTAGAATCATCGACCCACACCACTCTGAATTTCATACTGTACCCCTCGGAAACGTTACCCTAAAAATGGCGCCTTTGTCCGAGGGTACATTCTCTATAATTCCACCCATACGTGTTAGCACTTTCTTCACATGAGATAGACCGAGCCCTGACCCATTTGTCGACGAAAAACCTAGTTCGAAAATCCTGTCCTCATCTCGCTTAACGCCTTTGCCATTGTCTTTGATATCGATTACGAGTGAATCAGAATCAATTCTAGAGCTGAAAGAAATTGAATCGGCTTTTGCCTTGATCGAATTGTTAATCAAATTGTCCATTATCATTGTGATTTCAAGTGGTCGAAACTTTGTGACAAATCCTTCATTCGGGACTTCAACTACTTCGAATTTAACTTCCTTCAATCCGCTGCTGATCGTGTAGATTCCTTGACACACGTTGGTAATATACTGGGTAATAAAATCAGACAGGTTCTCTCGAACGCTCTCGGCCTCTAAATTAAAGTTCGCCTTTGTTGCAAAATTTGCGGTTGTCCTAATTTGTCGTGCTACTAAAGAAATTTCCCCTAGCATCTCAAGAAATGTCTCTGTAGTTACTGGCTTGCCTTGTTTGATCTGTCTAGAAAAACTCCTTATGTGGTTCTCGATTGTTCCAGCCGCGATGCCAATGTGGTGATGTAGCGACACCACATTTTCAAGATCAGACGATACCAGAGAGCGAAGAAACACAGACTCTTTTACCGCAACCTCTTTCGCTTGCTCCGAACTCTTTGCTACCTTGATTGCTTTATTTGCTTTTTCTGTTTCAATGGCAGTTTTCTGTTCGGCACGTTCTCGTCCAGTGCGTTCAGTCTCAGCCTGGCGTTCCGCTTCCTCAACAGCCTTCTCAATCTCACTAATTCGTCTTCTAATTCGCCTGATTTCTTTGCCCAGTCCACTCTCAGTCGTTTCAGCCACAATCTTCTCCAAGTTAGTAAGGAGTGCTCTTAGGCTTGTAGATGAAGAATCACTCAGCACATCGAAAATGTGTGGATTGTAAGAGATGTCGCGTACTGACTTGCCCCCTGCAATAGAATGAATCAAGGCGAGGGCTTCGTCTTTACGAAAGTGCTGGGGTAGCTTTTTGGGGTCGAAATCTTCGTACGATCCGAACTTGACTAGATTGATTGCGTATCTTTCCAATCTTCTTAATGCTGATTCGATAAAACATTTTTCCAGGGAAAAAAAAGCTTCGGTTCTTTCCAACCCACCATCTCGGCTAGAAACTTCCTTTAACTCGTCATTGTCACCGTTGATCTCAATGCGACCTATGAGATCACGGGTCCCAAAGTATCTTGCGTGTCCTTGTTGCTTTCGGCGGTCTAAGCTGAAGACATCTCCTTTTCCAATTTCTCCGATCGGATGTATCCTAAAGCCATTTTTGTATACAAACACAGAACCAAAATCGACGACCGGGATCCCCATGTGCCGAGCAAAGGCTGTTTTCGCAGATTGGTTCAGCGCAAATAAGTAGATACTAATGTTTGAGAGTTTATACTTATCAGTCTTATATGGGTTGTCTTCAACTAAACGATAGACAAAGGCTCCTCTATCAAATAGTTCTGTGGTCAGCCGTTCCCCATCTTCAGATATATCTACGGCGATATGTGTTGTTTTAAGTTTCAGCTTCTCGAATATAAAATTGTTAATACGTCCATTAATACTCAATTCGCCAGATTTTTTTGCGTGAGCATCCTCGCTCTTGAACTTTGGAACATTGAGATGGATTTCAAAAGCATCTGCATTATCTCTCTGAAGAGGGTTAATTAGTTTTTCGAGTGAAGCTCTAAGCCTTTTGAATTTTTCTTTATCCCAGTCTGATCTTACTTCCGTTATCTCAAGTATTGTTCCGGTTCGTAACGGGTATGGGCAAGAAGGCACCTCAGAATAGTCTAGATTCAGTTTTTCGAACCGTTCCTTCATGTTTTTTTCGAACTCGCCCCAATCCACTACAAGCTTCGAGAATTTCGACGATTTGCTCCTTCGGGTATAGATCGTCAACGCACTGCCAAGACGATCACAAGAGAACCTACCTATTCCTTTTGCACCCGCGTGAATTCGATGGGTCGATTGCTTGTCTCTGAAATTTTCAGTTCCTTCCTTCTTTGCGGAATAGGCGACAAACAGCCATTTATTATCTATATCAGCCTGATCCATTCCTTTCCCGTTGTCTCTTATGACGATCTTGCTAATCTTTTCTCCAGAATGATTGAAATCAACGTCTACGCGAGTCGCGTTTGCGTCGAACGCGTTCTTGACGAGTTCAAAAATCGCTACGAGATCATCAGTGATCAGCTCTTTACCGATGATGTTCTTTAAATGAGCACTAACTTTGAATTGTTTTTGCATTTTTTCGCGCTTCTTGAATATTTAGTAAATGAGCCAGCATTGTTCCCAGCGCCTCCGCTAAGAGCGGCGGAACCGCGTTTCCCACTTGGCTGTAACGAGGACACTCTGAAGTCCTTTTCTTTCCTCCTGTTGTGTACTTCCCAAGAAATTCAAAGCTGTCTGGGAAAGACTGCAGTCTCGCAGATTCTCTAACTGTCAGTATTCGAGGTTCAGAGTAGTGTAGAAGATCATCTGGAAGTGTCGTTAGGGTCCTTGCTTGACCCGCACCGTCAAGGACACCCGTCGAGTGCTTTCTAATTTTTAGTTTGGCTCTTTGCTTCTTATTTAACTGGCATCCTGATTCGCAGTTTTTTTGAATATCTTTGAATTTTCTTATCGTCTCTGCTTTGTGACGAGGAAGGCGTAGACTATTAGGAGCGACCTTCTCTTTCCCCGCTCTTAGGAGTCTGAGGTAAGCATTAGGTCTTTTGGGAGGAACATAATCAATCTTATAGAACGGATTGGATTCTGACCCGGAATGATAAATGAATCGTTTGTCTAAGGTCTCCAAATCCCTTATAGCACCAGACACAGTTATCGGACGTTTCTGCAGGTTCTTGTCAATTAGGAACTGTTCGCGAAGGTCATTCAATACACTGAATGGCTGCTGATCTGAGTTTGTTTTCTGAAGACCTATCATTAAGAATCTTTCTCTATTTTGGGGGACTCCAAACCTCGCGCTGTTAACGTAACTACTGGTAACAACGTAACCCAACCCTTCCAGTTTATCTTGAAAGACCTTTGAATAAGGCACTGCTTTTTGAGCTTTCGCAAACTTGGCATTGAACCCTTTTACATTCTCAAGCAGAACTACTCTGGGGTTTGTGATCTCGACAAGTTTCAGGTACTTGTTGGCAAGCTGATTACGAGGATCATCGTGTTGCCTAAGTCCTGCGATCGAAAACCCTTGACATGGGGGACCACCGACGATGGCATCTATTTTGCCGCTTAATCGACCTAGTTTTTCCGCATGATCATCAAGTAACTCTTCTATGGTCATAGCTTTCTTGTCAAGCCACTCAGGCCAGTCAAAGCACTCCGATTTATCAATCAGGTTGTGCTTAAAAGTACTGAAAGCATCTTGATTCTTTTCGATCGCAAAGCAACCACGCCAGCCAGCCCTTGTCATCCCGAGAGAAAGACCACCACACCCTGCAAACAGGTCAATGAATTTTCGAACGCTCATGTAACTAATGAGAACACATCACTTCTGAAAAAAACTATAAGCAAATGTAACTTGTACCATCGTATAAACACCTTAACCCGACCGATTCTGGCAGGGCTGAAATTCTCAACTATAACCAGAGGCTTTCAGGTCAATGCAGACAGAGAGGATCACTGAGATGATGGTGGTAATGGCTCTATTCCTCAATTACCACTCTAAACCCTTTCCAAACTGCCTTCTAACCTAGACTGCGTCACCCAGCCCCCCTCAACTAGAAATAAATATATCACAAGTTACTAACAAGTGAGTAGAGTTAACCTGTGTAGGTTCCGATACATGTGAGACATTTCAGCGATGAAAAAGGCCCAGTGAGTTACCCCACTGAGCCTTATCTTCAGGTAGTCTTTTGTTTACCACAACGAAGGAGTACCGAAGATGCAGATCAAAAGCCTGCGGACCATAGCCTACCGCAGTTGGACCATTGATGACACAACTCCGCCGGAAGCCATCGAGCGGCTCAAAAAGATTGAGCAGTATCACCAAATGCGGGAACAGGGTTTATCCGAAGACCTTGCCCTGGACATCATCGGCTGGTCCCGCGCCAAGTACTATCGCTTGCAGCGCTGCCTTAAGCAACAAGGTCTCAAGGGCCTGGTGGATCAGTCCCGTCGGCCTCACCGGGTGCGCCGACGGCAATGGGACCGACAACAGGAACAGCAAGTGCTGGCCCTGCGCCGCCGGTTCCCTGCCTGGGGTAAAAAGACCCTGTGCCACATTCTGACCCGCGATCACGGTCTGAACCTGAGTGAATCGACCGTCGGGCGAATTCTCAGTAAAGCCATCCGTCTGAACTGGATAAAGCCCTGCGCCTTCTACGGCGGGCGAGTCAAAGTCAGGCGCAAACGGCGCTGGGATCACCACGCTCAACGCTGGCGTTACCGCGAGCATCGGCATAAAGACCAGCCGGGACAACTCGTGCAGATCGACCACATGACCGTCAATCTGAAGGAAGGAAAATCATTCAAGGAGTTCAGAGCCGTCTGTCCGTTCACCCGGCGGATGGTGGCACGGGTTTATAGCCGCGCCACTGCCCGCAATGCCAGGTGTTTTCTGAATGTCCTGCTCAAGACGATGTCGGTGCATTCCATCCAGGTGGACGGCGGCAGCGAGTTCTGTGCCGAGTTTGAACAGGACTGTGCAGACCGGGACATTCCGCTGATTGTGCTACCGCCGAAACGTCCTCAGTACAACGGCTGTGTGGAGCGGGCCAACCGCACAGTCAGGCAGGAGTTCTACCCGTTTTACGCAGGCGAACCGACAGTGGCGGGGGTGAATGAGGGCTTGATAGAGTACTTGAAATGTTACAACGAATATCGACCGCATCAGGCGTTGGACTCAATGACGCCAAACGAGTACTTTCAACAATGGGTGGCTGCCTGATGAGTCTCATATGTACTGAACCAGTACATAACCTTCAACATCAACTTCGATCATGTCAGAATAGCCTTATGGGGGTGGCCTCAGAAGTTTTAGCACAGTGTAACCTTAACTCCCGGTTAAGCGGTGACACGGGCGAAGGATAAGCCAGGTAGAAGGCGCAACTTGCTGCGTGATTTGGCAAAATACCGAGTATCCAAACTCTCACCCAGCAAGTGCGCCTATGACAAAGATAATCCCTCAGCCTGCAAACGTCGAGATAGATTTTACCGATGCCGCTCTGGTGGGCACTGGCGGCTGGTCTCTACTGGCCAAAATGGCTCAACAAACCGAACTGCTACGATCCCTCTCGCAAGCCGTTCACCTCAAAGTACGCCGACGCGGTGCCTCTGACGCCGAGATGCTGTGGAGTCTCATTGCCTCTCTGGCAGCCGGTCATGGTGCCCTGTCTGATTTGGATGCCCTGCGTGCCAACCCCGCCGGGCAGGTACTGCTGGGTTTGAGTGAAGCGCCTTCAGGCCGGCGTCTCGGCGAATATCTCAGCCGCTTTGGCCGGGATGAGGTGACCGCTCTGCGAGGCGTGGTCCAGGCATTGGCACAGCAGGTTGCACCGGCCATCATTGATCACCATGTGACGACACAGGGCTATGTGCCAGTGTTTATCGATGGCACTGCGATTGAGGTGGATGGTCATCTCTTTGAAGGTGCCAACAGGGGATACAATGGTGAGCCGCAACTGTGGCTGCATAATGTGTTCCTCGGAGGATTGTGGGCCAGTGGCTTACTGCACCTGGGTGGCGTTGATGTCGCCAGGGGTTGGCAGACACAGTTGGCTGACGACGTGACGCCGTTGCTACCGGAGGGTACGCCGGTCTGGCTACGGGCAGACAACGCCTATTATCGTGGCGACCTGGTCCGGTTTTGTACTGACAAGGGCTGGGATTACTCGATCAGCGTGACCAATGACAATAACCGCCGCCCGGTGCTGCGCCAACTGGAAGGATTACCTGAAAGCGCCTGGTCTGATATAGGGCGAGGCGAGTCTGCGACGCTGGTGTTGCACCGACCCAGCGGCTGGAAGACGCAACACTATGTCGTCGTTCGCCAGCTCTATGACGGCCCACAACAGCGTCTGACGCCTGCTTATACGGTCATTCTTGTGTCCCGTGACGACTTGCCGGTGGATGAATTAGTGCGGCGCCATCGCGGCAAGCAGGGACAGGAGAATGCCGTCAAGGGTCCGCTAATCGAAATGGATTTACACCATCCTCCCTGTCGGCGGTTTGCCGCCAATCAGGCGTTTTATGCCTGCGGTCAGATAGCACAGTTGTTGTTGATGGCGATGCAGTATCAGTGGCTACCCGAGCCTGCCCGGAAACATGGCTTGCGACCTTTGATCCGCTATTTGATGCGCTCAGTGGCTCGTCTGGTAAAAACCGGCAGGCGCTATCGTCTGGACTTTGCCAAGAACAACTTCAGGCTGGACTGGCTGCTGTACGCGGCCTTGCAACTGGAATAGCGTCGATCTCAGCTTCGAACTAACACCAACACCTGTCATTGGGCGGGTAGCGCCTGGGCGCGTGGCACCAAAAACTGGTAGTAGATGCCTGTGCAGGAGCCAGGCGCTCTGTCAGGACTCCCGGGAACAACCAAAATCACGTGAAGAGACAGCCGCCTTGCTATCGAGCACGCGATAAGCTGCGATACCTGCAACCAAGATGGGTTAACCGGGGATTGAGACAGTGTAAAGTGGATAAGCGCTCTGAATTGAGCATGGTAGCTACCATATCAAGGCGCTTCCAGCAGGTCTGGACGAACGGACACCAGATCGGGTGTACTTTAGCCCACTGTCAGACATACTGGTGGCACAAAACCAACGAGTGTAAAGCGCACTCACAGAACCAAGGCAATCCAATCAATGTTTGAGGCAACCTTTAAGAATCTGGATGACACGCTGCGAAAAGACGCGGGGTGTAGCACTGAGCTTGACTACATTGAGCAAACCTCCTGGGTGCTGTTTCTCAAATACCTGGATGACTATGAAAAGGACAGGGAGACCAGCGCTGGGCTGAGCGGGGAATCCTATACCCCACTTATTGCCGATGAATATCGCTGGACAACCTGGGCCGCGCCCAAAACAGCGGATGGCAGACTCGACTTTAATGCCGCTCTCACGGGGGATGACTTAAGGAAGCTCTGAAAAACTCGTAAATTTGCGCGATTCTTTCATGTTGCCTGCGTTTCTGGTTCTCAGGGACCTACTGCCTCGTGTTTTTATCGGTTGTTCCGTCTGGAATCCGCTTTTCTGCAAATTCCAGACGAACCTGTCCCGTTAAGTCACCATATGCGGCTCTGCCCGAAGCAGGTTCGTAAAGCCCGCCAGCAGGTAAAGCCGATCAGTGTTCTTCGCCAAACCACGATAGCGAACTTTGTTGTAGCCGAACTGACACTTAATCCGATGGAAGCAGTGTTCCACCCTGGCCCTTACACTGGCCTTCGACTTCTCCGCCCGTGACACAGGGGACGAGGCCACAAGCTGTGCCCGCTTACCAGGACGCATCGCTATCAACCAATCAACATCCCGGTCCTTGTGTTCTGGCCGCTTTTCAATACCTTGATATCCTGCGTCACCCCAGACCCGTTCTTCTTTTCCGTGTAGCAACTGATCGGCCTGAGTAATGTCGTGCACATTGGCTGGTGTGGTTATCAGACTATGAATCAGCCCCAATGATTCATCGACGGCGACATGCAGTTTCATGCCAAAGTGCCATTGCTTGCCCTTCTTTACCTGATGCATGTCGGGGTCACGCTCACCTTTCTCATTCTTCGTGGATGAGGGCGCTGCGATAATCGTTGCATCTACGATGCTGCCTTCCTGGAGCTTTAACCCGTGTGACTCCAGGTGCGATTGGATGGCACCGAACAGGCGTTGGCCAAACTTGTGCTTCTCAAGAAAGTGGCGGAAATTCAAAATGGTTGTCTCATCGGGCAAATTGTCCGACATACGGAGTCCGGCAAAACGACGCATTGATTCAATCTCGTACAGAGCATCTTCCATCGCTGGATCACTCAGGTTGTAGAGCAACTGCATGACATGAATTCGGAGCATAACTCGTAGCGGGTACGGCTTGCGCCCGATCTTGCCTTTCGAATACTTCCTGACCAATTGGCGTTCCAGTTTCTTCCATGGAATGAGCTGGTCCATTCGTTCCAGAAACTTTTCTCGTCGCGTTTTTCGCTTCTTGCTTGCATATTCTGCTTCGGCAAAGGTCAGTTGGTTCATTTCTTGATCCCGTAGATGGAAAACCCTATTGTGCCAGTAATGAACTGTTTTTCAGAGTTTCCTTAAAAGAGTTCGTCGACAATCAGTTATTCCCCTACCTCACCCGGTTTAGAACCGATGCTGAAAGCGCCAACACTCTGGAATATAAAATCGGGGAAATTTTCAGCGAGATAAAGAACAGGCTACAAAGTGGCTACAGCCTTCGGGAAGTCATCAACAAGGTGGATGAACTGCGCTTTCGGAGTAATGAAGAAAAGCATGAGATGAGCAGTCTCTATGAAGACAAGATCAAAAATATGGGCAATGCGGGGCGTAATGGCGGTGAGTATTACACCCCCCGTCCGCTCATAAAAACCATTGTTGAAGTGGTTGAACCTCAACTGGATAATAAAGTCTATGACGGCGCAGCAGGTAGCGCCGGCTTCCTGTGTGAAGCCTATGACTATATGCGTTCCCACAATAAGTTAACGACCCAAAAATCCGAGAGACTACAAAAAGACACCTTCTACGGCAAAGAGAAAAAATCCCTCGCCTACATTATCGGCATCATGAATATGATCCTGCACGGGATTGAAGCCCCCAATATCCTGCATACCAATACGTTGAATCAGAACATCACAGACATTCAAGAGCAGGATAGAGTGGATGTAGTGCTCGCCAACCCTCCCTTTGGCGGCAGTGAGCAGGCCGAGATTCAGGAAAACTTCCCCATTCGCACCAGTGAAACGGCCTATCTGTTCTTACAGCATTTCATCAAGATATTGCACAAAGATGGCAAGTGCGGTGTTGTTGTCAAGAACACTTTTCTAAGTAACACCGACAATGCCAGTATCGCCTTGCGTAAGCAGTTACTGGAAGAATGCGATCTGCATACAGTCCTGGAACTGCCCCAGGGCGCTTTTACGGGCACCGGGGTTAAGACAATTGTTCTGTTTTTTGACAAGGGGAAAGCAACCCGGAATATCTGGTATTACCAGCTTAATCTGGGCAGAAATTTGGGCAAAACCAATTCGCTGAATGAAAAGGACCTAGCGGACTTTAGATCACTACAGAAAACCAGGGCGGATAGCGATAACTCCTGGACCGTCTCTATTGATGATATTGATAAAGAGACCTGGGATTTAACACCCAGCAATCCCAATATTGAAGACACCAGCGAAAAACGCACGCCTTCTGAAATACTGGCTGAGATCGAGGCTCTTGATAATGAGGCAACCGAAGCTATGGTGGCAATAAAGGAGTTGCTATGATGTGGAAGACTGTGAAGCTTGGTGATGTGGCAAAAGCCACAGGTGGCTCTGGCTTTCCGAAGAAGTATCAAGGAAAAACAGCAGGGCACTACCCATTTTTCAAAGTGAGCGATATGAATACTGAAGGTAACGAAGTGTTTATGAAAAAGGCTGCGAATTATGTGAGTTTTGAAGAATTACGTAGAATGAAAGCAAAACATCATCCAGCGGGAACAATAGTATTCCCGAAAATTGGGGGAGCAATATCTACGAACAAAAAACGCATACTTACTTGTGATGCAGCATTTGACAATAATGTTATGGGGGTGATACCAAAATATGACATTTCTCCAGAATATTTGCATAAAATATTTTTAGGTTTTAACTTATATGAATTATCAAACAAAGCCGCCCTGCCTTCCATTACTAACAGCACAGTGGATGAGCTTGAAATTACGCTACCACCCCTCCCAGTACAAAAACAAATTGTCGAGAAACTTGATGCCACCTTTGCTGGTATTGATAAGGCAATTAGTGCAACTGAGAAGAATATCGAGAATGCTGAGGCTTTGTTTTCCAGCTATCTAAAATCAGAGCTTGTACAATTTTGTCAAAAAGAATTAACGATTGAAGACATTAGTAAGACTATATTTGCTGGCGGCGATGCTCCCAAAAATCATTTCTCAAAACAAAAAACATCTGAGTGTCAAATTCCAATAATAGCCAATGCAGTTAAGGACAATGGGTTGTATGGGTATACAAATGTAGCTCGTGTTGAAGAACATTCTGTTACTGTTGCTGCACGTGGGAGCGGAACAGGGCACGTGGAAATAAGGGAGTACCCATTTTTTCCAATAGTAAGGCTTATAGTAATAATTCCAAAATTAGAAATGATAACCCCAATTTTTCTAAAATATGCATTAAAGGCCTTGACAATTCATAGCTCTGGGTCCGCTATACCGCAACTAACAGTCCCAATGATAAAGAGCTATTCAATACCTGTTCCTGATATAGAAATTCAGCAGGAATTCACAGACAGGCTAGAATATTTTTCAACCCAGATAAAAAAACTAATATTTACCCAAAAAAATAAACTGGAAGAATTTGCATCACTCAAAAAATCAATTCTCAACCAGGCCTTCTCAGGTGAACTGACAAAGGATGTGGCATGAACGAAGCGGATACCCGTGCCGAACTTATCGACCCTCAGCTTAAAGCCGCCGGTTGGGGTGAAGTTGAGGGCAGCCGTATTCAAAGGGGATATTCGATTAACTCCGGTGAAATACGCGCGGGCGGTATCCGTGCCGGACAACTCAAAGCCGATTACATTCTTAGCTATAAAAACAGAAAGCTCGCCGTTGTTGAAGCCAAGGCTGATGAGTTGGAAGTCGGTGAAGGTGTGGGACAGGCAAAACTCTATGCACAAAAGCTCCAACTGGAAACATCCTGTGCGGCTAACGGTAAAGCCATCTATGAGATATGCCTCAAGACAGGCAAAGAGGGTGAAGTCCCGGCCTTCCCGTCACCGGATGATCTCTGGAACAAAACCTTTGGTGATGCCAACGAATGGCGGGATAAATTCGACAGTGTCCCTCTTGATACCGTCGGCGGCCTTAAACCGGCCCGCTACTATCAGGAGATAGCCGTTAACAAAGCCATGGCGGCAATAGCGGATAACAAGAGCCGCATTCTGCTCACCCTCGCCACGGGTACGGGTAAAACATTCATTGCCTCTCAAATAGCCTGGAAGCTTTTTAAGTCCCGCTGGAACCTGCAAGGGGACGGCAAACGCACACCGCGTATTTTATTTCTTACTGACAGAAACATTCTTGCCAACCAGGCCTATCTGGATTTCGGTTCGTTCAGTGAAGATGCTCTCACGCGCATTAAACCCAGTGAAATCAGCAAGCGAGGTGGCGTGCCAACCAATACCAATGTGTTCTTTACTATCTTCCAGACCTTTATGTCAGGTGCTACGGATGAACCCTACTTCGGACAATACCCCGCAGATTTCTTTGATTTCATTATCGTTGATGAGTGTCACCGGGGTGGGGCCAGTGATGAAAGCACCTGGCGGGGGATACTTGAGTACTTCCACCCAGCCGTTCAACTGGGTTTAACCGCAACCCCCAAGCGCAACGATAATGTCGATACTTATGCCTACTTCGGTGAACCCATCTACATATACAGCCTCAAGGAGGGCATTCGGGACGGGTTCCTGACACCGTTTAAGGTCAAGCGCATTCAAAGCACCATAGACGAGTACACCTATGCCAGTGATGATGAGGTTGTCGATGGAGAGGTAACAGAAGGCAGACTATACGAAGAAAAAGACTTCAATAAAATCATTGAGATTAAAGCAAGAGAACGCAAGCGGGTACGGGATATGCTGGCAAGCATCAATCAGAGTGAAAAGACGCTTGCCTTCTGTGCCAGCCAGGAACATGCCGCAATGATACGAGACATCATTAACCAGGAGTCTGGCAGTACCAGAGTCGATTACTGTGTTCGAGTGACTGCCAATGATGGCGCTATTGGTGATACGCACCTGCGCAACTTCCGGGATAATGACAAAGAGATACCGACGATACTGACAACCAGCAAAAAGTTATCAACGGGTGTTGATGCCAGGAATATTCGGAATATCGTTTTAATGCGTCTCGTCAACAATATGATTGAGTTCAAGCAAATCATTGGCCGGGGCACACGACTATTCGATAGCAAACACTATTTCACTATCATCGACTTCGTTGATGCTTACCACCATTTTAGCGACCCCGAGTGGGACGGCGAACCCATTGAACCTGAGCCAGTAGAACCTCGCCCACCCGGACCGGAAGATCCTGACAAGCCACCTTTCGACCCTGATGACCCTGAAGCACCACCCAGGATGATAAAAATCAAGCTAAAGGATGGCAAAGAGAGAGAAATTAAGTCGATGTCATCCTCCCTGTTTTTTGTGGATGGCAACGTGGTTGGTGTGGAGGAATTCTTCAAAAAGGTATTCGACACACTACAACTGCCTGAACTGTTTGGTAGCGAGGATAAACTCAGAGAGCTATGGGCCAGTCCAATAACCCGACGCGAACTGCTTGCAAGACTTGAAAATGAGGGTTGCTCCAAAGGTAATTTGTTAGACCTGCAAGAAATGATTGATGCCAAAGACAGCGATCTGTTCGATGTGCTCGAATACATCAGCTATGCCCGCACCCCTATTACCAGACGTGAGCGGGTATCAAAAGCAGAGGATAATATCTACGCCTTCCTGAATAGTGAGCAACAGGAATTTATCGAGTTTGTTTTAAGCAACTACATCAGAGACGGTGTTGATGAACTCGACGATAGTAGGCTGGGCCAGCTAATCACGCTCAAGTACCAATCCAACACGGATGCTGAACGGGTTTTAGGCGACCTCGGTGAAATAAGGAATGTTTTCATCAATTTCCAAAAACATCTGTATCTTGAAAGTGTTGGGTGATGCATCCCGGAGCCCCGCCACCACCGCCACCTTTCAGAGTTTGTCTGCTGCTACGTGGGTTGGTAGCAAACCAGATGCATAGACAGACCGCCACGTTTTCTGCTGCCTCAATCGGACAATCAGCACCTCAATATGCTCCCATAGAGGTTCACTGCAAGGAGTTGAGGTTGACTGTCATCGCGGTTGCAGTCTATGTTCGCTTGGCCACCTCAATCCTGAGAACTTTGACACACAAAGTGGCGCTTAGTATGCTGTCCGGCCCTTTTTCGGAGCAGATCAGAGTTACTGACATGACTACCTGTAAAATTCGCCTTGCCCAAAAAGATCGGGATGATAGCAGTGGGTCTTGGTGTCTGACACACAAATACAACGCATCAGGGACCGATGGCTCAGTTACCGCCTGCGCAAAATCAAAGACAGCACCAAAGCCCAAGAACAGCCATCTTTCCTTGAAAGGTACGGATTACCCTGGCGGAATTGGCGTATGGTGCCAGCTTCCTCCTGCCTTTTCGTCATTCACTGCTGACGAATCACCACCGATACACGTACACGCAAGAAAAACTGTAGACGGAAGTAAAGATATAGATAAATCCGTAGATTCACTTACAGTAGAAATACAAAGAGACCGCTTCAGCAATGAAGTTATTTTCGACAAATACACCCTTGAGAGCTTCTTTATCTCACATGCGTTCGGAACATATCCATCCTATGTGACCTGCGACCACTGTGGCGCAGCACATCACGATGAGAAGAAATTCGCCGCCATCCCTCACGAAAAGCATTCCTGTAAATCTTGCGGAAGGGATTTTTCCAGCAAAAAGAAAATTGTGTCCAATCCGCTAGCACGCCATTTTGTGGAATCTGAACAAATCCTTGGAGCTAAATCAGTCATTGCGGCACCGGATGAGCTAGATTTACAAACAAAAAAACACCCTGGAGGATATCAATTCTGGGCATCGAATCCTGCCGCTCTATGGACTGCCCAGAGACCTGAAGAGAGCGGCATACATGTACATGCCTTCTCCTCTACTCGACATGAGCGAACACTTGACGGCACTTACGCCAAGGTCAGGATTAACGGAATATCAATCAATCTCATTGAAACCCAAATTTTTATGGCACAACGACTAATACTTCAAGAGCCGTCTCGCCTATGCCATTTAATATGTAAGAATTGTTCTAATCCAATTCTTTCGAAAGAGGAATGTGCTTTAACACCGTCGAAGAAACACTTATGCCAGATATGCGGTACTATCTCTGTTACGGATCGAGCCGTTATTGCCAACCCGTTTATCAACACGCTGAGACAACTAAAATCTCAAGGAAGTTAAGACATGGAAGGGCATATCTATATCACGGGTAAAGGAATAGATCCCGGTAAAGGAGATCTATTCGATGACCCTATTTTCACGGGAACCGTTTCCTTGGGAGCATGCATGCCTAATATACGGAGAGTTGTAAAAGTTGGTGATCACATATTCGTAGTTAGCGGAAAATCAGAAGGTGTACAGCAGTACATAGTTGGAGGGTTTCAAGTGAAAGAAAAGCTTGATGCGCTTGCGGCCTATGACAGGTATCCCGAAAACAGACTTAGAAGGAATAATGAAGGAGAGATCACTGGCAACATAATTGTAACTAACACTGGAGAACAACATCCACTTGACAATCATCCACAAAAAAATTTTTCAGAGAGAATTAAAAACTACATCATTGGAGAATCGCCAGTCTTCTTTTCTCAGCCCGATGAGTTAGAAAGGGCAAGAGCCGATACGTTGCCGTTACTTGGAGAACTTTTCGAGAAGCCCGGAAATAGAATAATAGATATCATGGGCCGGCATCACAAACTAAACACCACACAAGTAAATGCGATCCTAGAGTGGATGCGAGAAGTTAGGAACGAATAAGTTGCAATTACAGAGGATACTAGATCACTTTGGATGTGAACCGGAAGAGTTATCTCGAAAATCAGGTATTACTCAAGAACGCATCCTTGAAATCACATCCGGAGAAAGCACCTCCTTGCAAGAGATACTCTCTATTTCTTCTGCCTTGAAAATCACCGTTAACGAACTTGCCAGCTTCCTAGGAAAATCAGGACACGACCTGGCACTGCGAATAACACAGGCGGGACAAGGAAGCTCTTATATCTCATCAATGGCGAAAATAAAGTCGAAGCTTGACGCAATCGTTCAGTTAAAACCATTGGCGGACATCCCTAGCTGGCTTTCAGAAAGCATAGTAAAGGGTAACCAAATTGACCCATCTAATGCCGCCTCCTTTTTCCGAGACGCGTTTATTCAGTCCGACTTCGAAAGACCATTGCTTGATCTACCATCAATTCTCCGAAGTAAATGTGAAATCCTTATTTACCCACTAAGAATGAAAGTTGACGGCGCTAGTAGCTACGTTGACAATTACCCTATTATATTTCTGGCACATAGATCTTTTCAACCGAGGATGTTATTTACTCTAGCTCATGAACTTGGGCATTTGATCTTCAGGGCGGGAAGAGAAGATACCCTTGTCGTTGAGAACGTTCCAAACTCAGCTAGGCCCATAGTTAACCGCGGGATCGAAGTTAATTTGGCTGAAGAAAAATTTTGTAATCGTTTCGCATCTGCTTTGCTACTACCTAACAAGGGTGTGGCGATAGCAATAAAGGCGATAAAGGAGACCTCTAATGCTTCCAGTGACGAGATCAGCGATATAGAAATTCTTTACCTTTCTAGAATTTTTGGGGTGAGTTTTGAAGCTGCCGGCTACAAATGTGAAGAGCTTCAGCTCCTTCCATCCGGCGGGACAGCATCACTCGTTGCATACATTCGAAAAGAACACGGAAGTCCTGAGAAGAGAGCATTTGATGCTGGTCTTCCTGACAGACCAAAGGTCCAATTCGATGGAGTCAATCTATCTATTGTCGATCAAGTATTCAAGGGGGCTATTGATGGAAAATTTTCGCTAACAAATGCGAGCGAGTACCTAGGATGCAGCATCCCTGAAATTCTCGAACTAAGGAAAGAAACACTTCATTGAAATTAGTACTTGATGCTTCGTCTGCAATAAATCTACTAAACGCTGACACTCTTGATGTCCTAATTGAACACAACGAATGCAAGCTTCATTTTGGTTATTTCGTCCTGCAAGAAATAACTGCGTACAAACCCCAAAAACAAAAGTTCGAGCAGCTCCCAAGGAGATGGCGTGCCATTTCAGCGGATACAATCAACGGTGACCTATTCCTTGAAATGCTGAACCAATACAGTTTGGGAAAAGGAGAAACTGAGTGTTTGACTGTTGCCATTCAAGAAGAGGAGTTCGTTATAGCGATTGATGACAGAAAAGCTAGAAAGATCACAAAGGAATTAATTGGCGATGGGCGCGTTACCGGCTCGATTGGCCTGCTAAGGATGCTCGCATCTGACGGGTCAGTTACTCCCGAGTACGCCTTCGAGAGATACCAGTGCATGAAGGATCTCGGTGGTTTCCTTCCCGACCTTGAGCCCGGCTACTTTGACCCTCCTCTTTAATGCCACATCAAAGACAGGTCGGGCATTTGGATATTGAATTAACGACTGCCTCTTAGAGTGAAATCAATGCGGAAATAGCAACTTAGGATATTGACAACCACCGCCAACATTCAGTGTTGGCCCGCCACCACCAGAGCCGCGTGAATTGTTTTGAGCGAGAGAAGAAGCGAGAGGGGCGCATCCTGAAGTGGCACAGCGCCATAACTGGCGTACCAATCCGCCACACCGGCATTCTTTGCATCAATTAGTAGCGCTACACCACCCACCTCGGTGCCAACCCGCAGGCAGCGCCGACCTGCAGCAAGCAACAATTGTCCACCCAAACCCTGTCCCTGGGTTGATTGGTCCACGGCTAAACGACCAAGTCGAAATACGGGTACCTCGTACCGAGCCAGGCCTCGTTTGATGATGTCTGGTGTGCGCTCATAAGCAACAGATGCCGGGCTCAGACAATAAAACCCGAGAACCTTGCAGGTGCCATTGTCCACTGCCAGGAAGGTTTTCGCCCCACCCTTATCATGATTCTGCCGTGCGTGACGTAGCAAAAACGTATTCAGGTCCGCATCACCACAATCGAAGGCAGCCCGGTTATGTCGCTTCTCAATGGCCTCTTCATGCCAGTCAGGTAACGTCACGAGACCTTTGGCATCGCAAAGGCAGCGGCCATCAATTTCTCATTGGGCTCCGGTGGGTTCTCCAGTAAATCCAGGACCTGGAGGCTGTCACGCTCCGTCAGGTCGAGCCGCTCGCTTTGCTCAATGACCTCTCTGGCATTGGACACCGCTGTGCGAATGACGAACTCCGTGAGATTGGTACGCTGTAGAGCGGCAGCGCGAACCAGAAGGGACTTTTCCTCCGCAGCAACTCGCAGTGACATCCGATCATTGTTTTCAACAGGTATTCGAGGCATTACCTTACCCTCTTGGATAATTGTACACATTCAAATAGTACACTCTCGTCTATCCATGTCAATATGTAAGTTTTACCTCCGCCATAACATGCCCCCTACTCCCACTCAATCGTCGTCGGCGGCTTGCTGGATATGTCATAGGTGACCCGGGAGATGCCATCTATCTCGTTGATGATCCTGCTTGAGACGCGCTCCAGCAGTGTTTATCAACAATCTCGACAACATAAATGATCTGTGGTTACAGCATTATGGCCGGGATCAGTACCTGGCCCTCAACCTGGCACCGGGAATTGTTTTCCTGACAGTAGCAATCGCCGATGAAATAGCATCAAAAGCAGATTCGGCCTCGCGGGTAAAATCCAGCGCCAGACGCCCGGATTTACCGATACCCACCAGAGCATCATCACAGCCAGCCTCGCCCAAACGTTCGACCAGTTCGTCAATATCATCAACGTGGCCTTCATCGGGGAGGCTGAACTTCAGTGTAAATTCATAGGTCTTCATCGTCAGTCCTCCTGTCGTTCGTTCTCGTTACGCTGTTGAGCGGTTGTGCAATGATCGATCACGCGCCGTAAATTTGCTTAATGTCACATAATCTCACACTATATAACGTATGGAATGGCAAGATTCAAGACTGGACAAGCGGTTGCAGTTTTCTCCGGAAGTGACGGAGAGAATATACGTCATGATTGCCGAAATTGATGCCGTCAAGAATACCTACGCCCTGACCCACAGGCTACAGCCGCAAACGATTCAGCGTCTGACACAGTCTGTCATTGTCACTTCTACCGGCGCATCAAACCGGATTGAGGGCAACCGGCTGAGTGATAGAGAAGTGGAAGCGCTTTACCGCAACACGCGCATCAAGTCCTTTAAGACACGGGATGAGCAGGAAGTTGCGGGCTACCTGAAAATGCTGGAACGTGTCTTTGAACACTATGAGGACATCCCCATCAGCGAAGGCCATATCCTTCAGCTTCATAAAGACATGCTGAGCACCTTACTAAGGAGTATCTATATGGCTAGATTACCGAGCTTACCAAAACTAATTCATAGAAAAATCTATAAGACCGGTCAGACACGAGGAGCAGATAACGACCAGATCTACCAAAATCGTGTTGGAAGAAACTCTACGGCACTAATACCTTTTTCAGTATGGGACACGAATCAGTTCGTACGTGAGCAAGATTATGAAAATGGCTATACAGTGCTTATTACACCTAATGAATTCTTTGAGGATAACGAGAAATATAACGCACGATCAGACCTGAAATTGGGTGATAATTTACTGGTGTTTTATGAACAGAGACAAGACTGGTTAGAATTCAATCCGTTTGAGCGAGGCTATACTGAAGCCTGTAGTAGAAGATCTCCCTTAGGTGGACAATTTGTAGCTAGAATTGCAAATACGACGGCCACAGGTGACAAGCGAATAAATACTGGATACACCACTAAAGGGCTTAAGGGAGCTGGCATACGACAGTATGAATATGCACCTATTTCCATAATTAAGCAATGTCGAATTCAATTGGAGGCTCTGTTTTGGTGTTGTGTGGACGCAGATGAAAAGATGTTGCGAGCAGGTATGAGCATAGAAAACATTTCGATTCGACGAAGCGCAATCACTGATAAAGCTAAACAGCTTAACCTCATAGATAAGGACTTATTGATTCAAAGTAGAATAATCAATGAAGACAACGAGCTGATTTGCCCTCTATGCAAAGAGCCTATTAGCTCCGCTGGCTTTTTAAGCCGCTTACCTCAAGCGACCGGAAGGGAGCGGCACGATTTAACTGTCACAGAAATCAACTTGTTCCACATCGAAGAGCTTTCATATGGCACTCTTAATCACCGTCCCTATAATTTAGGCTGGGGCCACCATCACTGCAATATAGTATGCAAAGATGCTGGAATTGGGAAAACGCTAGACTGGATGCACTCAGTCTTAAAGCGGAATGATTTACTGTTGAGAGAATAATGGAAGATCCTCGTAGTTATCTTTTGGCTTAACTAGTTTTTGCTTATCCTGTACTTTAACTTGGGCCGTTATTCTCTCAGCCGCATATTTCACCCATTTGGGGTCTATCTCAACACCGATTGACTTACGATTATTTTTTGCAGCTGAAACAAGCGTAGCGCCTGACCCAGCGAACGTATCAAGCACGACATCACCTTCGTAAGAACTAGTCTTTATTATCAAATCCAATAAATCCAAAGGCTTTTCTGCAGGGTGCTTGCCTCTGTATTGTCGAACATTCATGTGATCCCAAATATCAACGAAACAGTCCTTTGGGTCAACATTAAAAGCACGAACAACATCTTCATATTCAGGCATAAATTTAACTTTTTTCGTTGAAATGAACGCGTGACTTATTTTGGCATATTGCTCTCTGCTAGGTATATTCCTCCCCGTCTCCCAATTCGAAACCGCACCACCATTATTGACCTTGTTGTACGCTCCAACCATTTCAGTCAATCTATTAGCACTAAGCCCACAAACCCTCCTGCATTCCTTAAGAAATAAACCCAGCGAACTTTTTTTGAGGTTTCCATCAACCGCTGGAGAACAAAAAATTATCTTTTCACTATGCGGATACCATCGTCTTAACGAAGTTTTTTTCATTTTCTGTTTCCACCCGTCATAGCCGGGCTCGTTCGGCTTGCTCCAGCCAATAACGTTATGCATATTCATTTTTTTTGAGAAATTAACGAACAGATATGGAGCCATATCAGAGGAGCAAAATAGATACATAGAACCATTAGGCTTTAGAACTCTAATAAATTGATCTACGTATTGATCAACCCATTCCAAAAAATCCTTATCTTCATCAAAATCCGCATCGCCATAGATATTTTTCTTTTTAGTAGAGTGATATGGCGGATCAGTTAAAATCAAATCGATGGATGATCCCTTAATACTTTTAATAACTTCTAGTGAATCTCCTTCCAAAAGCAACGTATCATCAGATGACAAGTGGGTATAATTTTTAGTAGATCGAGTATTCTCCTTAAAGTCATTAGCTCTATTAAATGGGTATATATCTTTCTTGTTTTTTGGTAGTTCCATTTTTACTCTATAAATTCCTGTAAGTGGCGATAAAGTTTATGCATATTTTAGGGATCTTTAAAAGCAGAAGCGACGAACTTATTCCTATTCACCCCGTTTAGTTCCATTTCCATATATCTCTGTAATTTCCTTTAAAAAAAGAGCTGATTTGTTAGCGTTTTCTTCTTCCAGCTCACCAAAGTAATTTGCAGCGCTTCATTCAGTGCAATTGCCTTCAGCTTAACTCTGTCCGCTGCATCTAGTGCCCTAACGGGAATATTCCTTTCTCTACCGCTTTGATGTTTTCTCTAACCTTCTTAATCATCCTACTGGCTTTAACATTCATGTAGTTTTTCTTTGCAGTGCGTTTATCACTGTCCATAAAGAACACAACTTCTTGCCGTTCATTGGCCTCATCTTCCTGCTCAACGGTAATATTGCGCTTGCGTCGATATTCTTCCAAAGCCGGACGATCAAAGGTCTTACCCTTCTTTCTACCGTCTCTGACAAATTCATTTTGCTCATCAATACCAAAGCTAAAGTAAGCGCCAATAAACACATTGCTCTTGCCATCTTTTTTGAGCACGTACGCATCGTAGCAGTCGCGTAAACTTCCGACATCGACTTTGACGCTATGCGGATGGTACTTGGCAGTTTGCTCGCCTTCCCCACTCAACGACATTTGATCGATCAGCTTGGCTAGACGTCTTTGCAGGGTTGCTCTGGTCAGTGTTGTTGGCAAAGCCACCAGCTTAACGGCGCCGCTGTCTATGAGCTGCCTGTGCTCTATAACCTTGTCCACAGAGGCGAACTGATCTAAGCCATGCAGAGGGTTGATACCAAAAAGGTATTGACCCCGCTCATTCCACCACTGCCAGAAACCCTCTCCACCTTCGTATTCAAATACGTTGCCGAAGTCTCCGAGCAGCTTGTTGCCAAAGTCTTTCTTCCACTGAGAGTACTCTTTCTCGCTGCAGCTCTCTAAGACCACATCTTGCATACACAGCTTTTGGAACTTGTCGCTGAGCTTTAAGTACTCATACCACCAATAGTAGATGCTCTCGCTGAGCTCTACCCCTTTAACCAACCTCTTTTTGCCTTTGATGACTTGGTAGTACTTCAAATCGTCACCCATCCGCCACCTTGCAGTGCTCAGTGGTGATAGCGGTTGCGGCTTTGGAAAGTAAAGCGCGGCCATATATCAAGTATCTATAACTTATCTACTCGAACATGATACCTCGAAAAATTGCCGGATAATAGTACACATCTGCTGAAGAGCTGTGTGTATGACTTCGGTATATCAAGTATTAGACGCTTATATATATGAAAATGATATACCGCTGTGATCGCAGATAATAGTCATACGCACGCAATAACGCGTGCATAAACCACAACTGAATGGAGTTAAAAATGAAAAATAGAACTTTAGAAACGCGCGCAATAGTGCAAGTCTGCACGGGGTTCGCAGACACTATTGAAGACTTAGTGCTTGAAAAATGGGAGGACGTTGAACTCAGTGAGAGCAACTGTGAAGATGGGATGAGCACATTTGTCTATGAAACAGCAATGGTGATTACGATGCGCTAAGCAACTTTGTTGATGAAGTGCATGACATGATTACGGATATAGGAGGGTGCCCTAGCAAGACTGAAATTAGCTAACGCTACCAACCAATGTTGGAGGGAGCCTTACACGCTCCCTCTTTCATTCTCTTGCCCTATCAAGCAGCCTATGCACTACCTCATCCGCTAATAACAGATGAAAATCAGCCATGTGCTGCCATCTACTCTTCTGCCTGCAGTCTTTCTCAGTTTCGGCTGCTCCACGCCACACACAACTCAAACCAGCTAGTGTCCTGTCATGTAAATTAATTGAACTAATTTGCAAGAAAGTTGTCGTATGGTTATTACCCTGATGAGGACTCTACCATGGGACGTCTTGCCGTTGAAATTGTATTGAGCGAAGACGAACAATCGACCCTCGAAAGCTGGCGTCGGCGACGCAACACGACAGCAGGATTGCATTTCCGAGCCGGTATCGTACTGGATTGCGCCGCTGGATATTCCGGTGAAAAAATTGCAAAGCGCCGCCATACCAGTCAACAAACAGTCACCAAGTGGCGCCGCCGTTTTGCCCGCGACCGGCTTGCTGGCCTGTCCGATGCCCCACGTAGTGGGCAGCCTCGTCAGTATGGTGATGACAAGGTGCAGTTTGTGTTAGATGCGACGCTGAATCGGCGGCCAAAGAACGCGACGCACTGGAGTGTTCGTAGCCTGGCTGAAGAGTTGGGCATATCGCGTGGCTTTGTTCACCGAGTGTGGCGTGCGTTTGGTCTCAAACCCCACCTGTCACATAGTTTCAAGCTATCGACTGACCCTCATTTCATTGAAAAAGTCCGGGATGTTGTTGGGCTCTATCTTGATCCCCCGGATAAAGCCCTGGTTTTGTGCGTGGACGAGAAGAGCCAGATTCAGGCATTGGACCGGACCCAGCCATCCCTGCCGATGGATTACGGTTTGCCGGAAACACACACGCACGACTATCGACGTTATGGTACGACAACGCTTTTTGCCGCCCTGGACGTGGCCACTGGCAAAGTGATTGGCAAACTCAAACGCCGCCATCGAAGTACGGAATTCCTGAGTTTCTTACGACATATCGATTCCCAGGTTCCTGCCGATCTGGAGGTCCACTTGATTCTGGATAACTACAGCACTCACAAGACGGAGAAGGTCAAGAACTGGCTGTTACGGCATCGGCGATTTCACTGCCACTTCACCCCGACGTACAGCTCATGGCTCAACCTGGTAGAGCGGTTCTTTGCTACTCTGACAGAGCATCAGTTGCGCAGAGGGACTCACCGGTCAGTTCCTGCGTTGGAACAAGCGATACGAAACTACCTTGAAATACACAACGAGAATCCCAGGCCATTCCAATGGACAAAGTCCGCTGACAAAATCATTGAGTCAGTCAGTAATGTAATTGAACGAATTAACGGGACAGGACACTAGTTCCCCATATAAGTTCAACAACACGTCAGCTAAACGGGCTGCTGCTGTCATGCTTACCTCTCTGAGTTAACGTACTCATACATGGTAAGCGCCATTTCATGTGTATCAACTTCAAGTACACTGAGCACGAATACATGATACTTATGACGCGCAATAATCGCTACCGTTTGTAACTTTCCTTGTAAAAAAGCCCCAAAAACGGGGCTCTTTGTAACTTCTTTGCAACTCAAAAAACTTGATGAATCAATAGGATAGCGTCACCCTATTACTCCCACTCAATCGTCGCCGGCGGCTTGCTGGATATGTCGTAGGTGACCCGGGAGATGCCATCTATCTCGTTGATGATCCTGCTTGAGACGCGCTCCAGTAATTCATAGGGTAGCCGCGCCGAACGAGCCGTCATGAAGTCAATGGTCTCCACAGCCCTCAGCGTGATGACATATTCGTATCGACGCGCATCGCCGACGACCCCGACGGAACGCACCGGCAGGAACACGGCAAACGCCTGGCTGACCTGGTCGTACAGGTCCGCCGCCCGCAGTTCTTCCAGGTAAATCCTGTCGGCCTGACGCAGCAGGTCGGCATATTCTTTTTTCACTTCTCCCAGGATGCGAACACCCAGGCCCGGTCCGGGGAAGGGGTGACGGTAAACCATTTCATGGGTCAGCCCCAGTTCCAGGCCGATCTTGCGCACCTCGTCCTTGAACAGTTCACGTAAGGGTTCCAGCAGCGCAAGCTGCATATTGTCCGGCAGTCCCCCTACGTTGTGGTGCGACTTGATGACATGCGCTTTTCCGTCCTTGTGACCGGCAGACTCAATGACATCCGGGTAAATAGTCCCCTGTGCAAGAAACCTGACGCCTTCCAGCTTTCCGGCTTCCTCATCAAACACGTCGATGAAGGTATTGCCGATGATCTTGCGCTTGTCCTCCGGGTCGGTCACTCCGGCAAGCCTCTGCATGAATCTGTCTTCGGCTTTAACGGTCACCAGGTTGAGCGTAAAGGTGTTGTCCGCCCCTTGGCCCATCATTCGATTGACCTGCTGCGCCTCGTCCATACGAAGCAGGCCATTGTCGACGAACACGCAGGTCAACTGATCACCAATCGCACGGGACAGCAGCGCCGCAACCACGGATGAGTCCACCCCCCCGGACAGCCCCAGTATCACTTTGGCATCACCGACCCGGTCGCGGACACTATCTATGATGTCTGCAACGATGTTGCCGGGCGTCCAGAGTGCCTGACAGCCGCAGACCTGCTTGATGAACCTGTCCAGAATGGCCGCACCCTGAAGGGTATGGTTAACCTCCGGATGAAACTGCACGCCATAATAACCACGGTCATCATCAGCCATGGCGGCGATGTCAGTGTTATCGCTGCTACCGATCACGGTAAAACCATCCGGCGCACGAACCACCTTGTCGCCGTGACTCATCCAGACATCCAGGTATGGCTCGCCGTCCGTACCGTCCCGGAGGTCACCCAGGAGCACGGAAGAACCAACCACCCTGACCCGCGCAAAACCGAACTCCCGTTTGTCCGAGTTTTCAACGACGCCACCCAACTGCCTGGCCATGGTCTGCATGCCATAGCAGATACCCAGCACCGGGACACCCATCCGGAACACATACTCCGGGGCAACCAGCGTCTGCTCTGCATTGACCGATTCAGGACCACCGGAAAGAACGATGCCACCGGGCGCGAAACGCCGGGCACCCTCTTCTTCCAGATTGAAGGGCCGTATCTCGCAATAGATGCCGGCCTCACGCAGCCGTCTGGCAATCAATTGTGTGTATTGCGAGCCAAAATCCAGAATCAGGATTCTTTCCTGATGGATATCCGGGTGTGACGAGGGCATGGAAGGAATGGAACTGACCGACTGCTGGTAAGGGGTGATTATACCTGTCACGATGCGCTGATGACATCAGCCAATCGACAGGTCATTACGGTCTCTGAGTTGAACCGCGATGCCAGGCGTCTTCTGGAATCGGAATTTCCGCTGCTTTACGTTGAGGGCGAGATTTCCAATCTGGCCCAACCCTTGTCCGGCCACTGGTATTTTACGCTCAAGGATGACAAGGCTCAGGTGCGCTGTGCCATGTTTCGTAATCGTAATCAGATGGTGCGGTTCAAACCCGGAAACGGACAGCAGATCATCGTTCGCGGGCGGATTTCACTCTACGAGGGACGCGGCGAGTTCCAGATGATCGCCGAGTTTCTCGAAGATTCCGGAGAGGGCGCGCTCCGCCTGGCCTTCGAAAACCTGAAACGCAGCCTCCAGGAAGAAGGCCTGTTCGACGAGGCGGGCAAACGGCCAATACCCGTGCTTGCCGCGCATATCGCCATGGTTACATCACCCGGCGGTGCGGCGGTCCGGGACGTGATTACCGTCATGCGTCGTCGATTCCCCGCTGTCCGTATCAGCATTCTGCCGGTCCAGGTTCAGGGTGAAGATTCAGTCCCGCAGATCGTTCAGGCGCTGGAGCGCGCCAACAACCGGGATGAAGACCCGTTTGATCTGATTCTGCTGACCCGCGGAGGCGGCTCCCTGGAGGATCTCTGGTCGTTTAACACCGAGCCAGTCGCACGCGCTATCGCCGCAAGCGAACTGCCGGTGGTGTCCGCGATAGGCCATGAATCAGATGTCTCGATTGCAGACTTTGTCGCCGACCTGCGGGCGCCGACGCCTTCCGCCGCCGCTGAACTCATAACGCCTGACGGGCAGGTTCTTGCAGACGCCGCGAACACGCTCGGCCGACGCCTGCATCAGTCCATGACCCAGGCTCTGGGCGATCACGCCCGTGAACTCGTGCATCTGGGGCGCCGCCTGCGTCATCCGAGCGCCCGGCTCGAAGAACTGGCGCAACGACTGGATGAAACAGAGCGCCGGATTACGATGGCCGTGAATACGACCGTCGGTGATAAGCGAAACCGCCTCGCCAGTTGTCGACTGGCTCCTCCTGTCGCGCTGGTGGATGCCGGAAAGCTGCGCCTGCACTTTCTGACAAACAAGCTGAGGACAACCGAATCCGTCCGCAGAACTGCTCTGAATAACCGTCTCAGTGCCGACGCCGCAAAACTGGACGCACTGAGCCCTTTGGCAACCCTGCAACGCGGTTACGCCATCGTGACGACGGAACCCGAAGGTCATCTGGTCACTGACGAATCAGGGGTCAGTGTCGGCGATCACATAAGGGCACGCCTGCAGACCGGGGAACTCATCGCAGAGATCAAGGACAAAAACGCGCCATGAAGGTGATTGGCGGGTTCATCGGTATGCTTGTCGCCGTTGCTGCACAGGCTTTGCCGGATCATGACCCTGTTCCGGGCGGTGTCGCGGTCCTGGAAATCGGCGCTGCGGTCTCTGCACGCTATGACGGTAAACCGGTACTGGTCACCCGTACCCAGGCCGCTAACCTGGCTGTCGTTGGCCTGCCGCTGTCAACGACCCCCGGGCAGCACCGGCTTGAGACGGGAAGGGGTGTCATCAGCTTCGAGGTAAAGCCGAAGGAATACCGGGTGCAGCGCCTGACGATTGCAGACAGGCGCAAGGTAAACCCCTACGCTGAAGACAGGGAGCGCATTACCCGGGAACGACGGGAGATGGACAGTATTTTCACGTCGTTTACGGTCAGCCGGAATGTCGATCTGTCGTTCAGACAACCCACTGAGGGTGTTATCTCCGGCTCCTTCGGGCTGAGACGAATTCTTAACGATCAACCCAGAAGTCCCCACAGTGGCATGGACATCGCCGCTCCTGAGGGTACGGACATCCTTGCCCCGGCTGCCGGTGTGATTGCCGCAACCGGTGATTACTTCTTTAATGGCAATACGGTGCTGATTGATCACGGACAGGGTCTGGTCACCCTGTACTGTCACATGAGTCAGATTGATGTGAAGCCCGGCCAGCGTGTTACTCAGGGTGAATTATTGGGCAGGGTCGGCAAGACCGGTCGGGTAACCGGCGCGCACCTGCACTGGGGCGTCAGCCTGAATAATGCGCGGGTCAATCCGGGGCTGTTCCTACCGAAAGACTAACCGGGCTTCCGCTTCTTTTTCTGTTTGCGCTTGTTCTTACGCACATGATCCATCAGGCGCTTTCGCCGCCCCGCCTGACGTTCGGTTAGCCTGTTCTTCCGCCCCTTGAAGGGATTGTCTACCGTGCGGAACTCCAGTCTCAGAGGTGTGCCCTTCAACTCCAGCGCTTCGATGAAGCGATGCATCAGGTAGCGTTTGTAGGAATCCGGCACCTGTTCGGTCTGATTACCGTGAATCACGACAACCGGCGGATTACTGCCTCCCAGGTGCGCGTAGCGCAGCTTGATTCTGCGACCACGAACCAGCGGTGGCTGATGTTCAAACAGTGCCCGTTCAAGGATGCCGTTCAGGCGAGAGGTCGAAATTTTCAGCGTCGCCGAGTTGTATGCCTGGTGAACAGAGTCATAAAGATGACCGACACCGCTGCCATGCAGAGCCGAGATGTAGTGAATACTGGCAAAGTCAATGAACGTCAGTCGGCGTTCCAGCCCCCTGCGGACCTCAACCTTGAGTTCCGGATTCGTGCCGTCCCACTTGTTGACTGCAATGACCAGCGCCCGCCCCGCGTCGAGCACATGACTCAACAGGTGCAGATCCTGATCGACAATGCCGTCCCTGGCATCCACCATCAGGATAACGACGTTAGCGTCCGATATTGCCTCCAGGGTCTTGATAATGGAGAACTTCTCGACCTTTTCCGTGACCCTGCCGCGTCGTCTTACCCCGGCGGTGTCGATCAGCGTGTAACGGCGCTGTTCACGTTCATAGGGGATATAGATGCTGTCCCGGGTCGTACCTGCCTGGTCAAACACCACAACCCGGTCTTCACCCAGCAGGCGATTCACCAGGGTTGATTTGCCGACATTCGGCCTGCCGACCACAGCGATTTTGATGCCTGCTTCTTCATCCACGGAGTCAACAGGTTCGTCCGTTTCGAGCAGATTCAACAGGGGCTCCATCCGGTCGTCCACCAGTTGCCTGACACCGGTGCCATTGCTGGCTGAAATAAAGAAGGGTTCGCCCATGCCCAGGGCATAGAATTCACCGGTGGCAAAGTCCGGGTTCTGTCCGTCTATTTTGTTGGCGACCAGCAGACAGGGGATGTTCTTCTCTCGCAGGAGGGTCGCAATGTTTTCATCACCGGCAGTTCTGCCATCCTTGCTGTCCACAAGGAACATGACGACATCCGCCTCTTCAACGGCCTGCCTCACCTGTGCGGCCATGGGTCGCTCGATGCCCTGCTCGCCGCCCGAAAGCCCGCCGGTATCCACCACCAGATAGTCGAAATTGCCAACGGCGCCCTTGCCGTACTGACGATCCCGGGTCAGACCGGGAACACTCGCAACCAGTGCATTGCGGGTTCGGGTCAGACGATTGAAAAGCGTTGATTTGCCGACATTCGGTCGACCAACCAACGCGATGACCGGAAGCATGGTGAGTCCCTAACGAATTTCCAGCGCGGTCAGGCCGCCGCCGTTGCCCATCGAAAACAGGCGACCGCCTTCTGAAACAAGGTCAGTACGAACACCGCCGCTATCAATACGGCGACGACCCACGAAACGGCCGTCGGACTGGGCCAGCAGATGCAGGTATCCCTCAAAGTCAGTGAACGCCAGGTAGCTGCCAATACCCACCGGTGCATTGATACCTCGATGCAGAAGCGCGTCCACGCGCCAGACTTCCCGACCGTCAGCGGCGCTGAAGGCGATTACCTGACTGTCCGCAGAAGCGAGGTAGACGTTACCAAAACCCGTTCCGACACCCGCAATACTGGAGGCTTCCTCGGCCCAGAGCATGCCACCTCTCGCCATGTCGATACCGACCAGACGCCCCTGGAAGGCGGCGACATACAATCGGCCACCATCCAGCGCCATGGCGCCATCAATGTCGACCAGTCTTTCCAGGTCGGACGCTCCCTGAGCCACGGCGACCCGCTGGTCATAACCGGCGAGTCCCTGGTCTTTGGACAGCATGGCAACCCTGCCATTGGAGAAGGCGGCAATGATGACTTCACCGAAGAGTATCGGGGTAGATGTACCGCGCAGGGTCAGAGAAGGGATATTGCTCGTGTATATCCAGCGGCGCGTGCCGTCGTAGGCATCGTAGGCGGCTATCTTGCCATCGATGGTCTGCGCCACAACCGTGTCACTATCAATCTGGGGCGGTGCAAGCACTTCACTGCCTGCCCTTACCTTCCATGCAAGACTGCCATCACTCTGGTTCAGTGCCAGCAAATCGCCGGAACCGGTTCCCAGCGCCAGGAGATCACCGCCGGCGCCCACACCGCCCGTAATGACATCCAGCTTTCTGGAAAAGCCATTGGCCATCTCTTCATCGGTGTAAAAGTCTTTAACCTCAACCGCCCAGATCTCACGGCCCGTATCCGTAGTCAGCGCCCTGATATATCCATCCGCAGAGGCGGCAAACACCCGCCCGCCGACAACCGCGGGTTTCAGGCGAATAGCGCGGTCTCCGGCGCCATTGCCAATTTTCCTGCTCCAGATGGCATCCAGTTCAACCTCTTCCACGATAGCGGGCAACGGATTCGGTTTGATCTCCTCCGGCTCGTTATCATCACCAAACCAGCCGCAGCCGCCGGTCATGCCGATGATCAACAGGACCGCCAGGGTTCGGAGCGCTTCGCGGAACATCATGCGCCCTCATCCACCGGTTGGGTCACCGGTATGTCCGCAAGTTTGATCTCAAGAATGGGTTTGGAAACACCGTCTTCAAGATGGTCAAGCGCCTTCTGATAAGCCGCCCGTGCGCGCGTCATATCACCCAGCGAATGGTAGGTGTCTCCCAGGGCTTCCTCAACCGAGGCGATCTGTCCGGCAGGCGGCTCGTAGTTGACCAGAACCGTCATGGCAGCAGTGGCATCACCTTTGGCGTTGAGCACGCGCGCAAGGCGTACCCTTAACATCGTCTCCAGGCTCGCATCGTCAACCTTCTCCAGCGCCCACTCCAGTTCCGCCCGGGCGGTAGCAAGGTCATCACTGTCCACCGCAAGTTTCGCCATGTGCATGGCACCGAACACCGCATAGGTGGTCCCGCCGTATTCGTCCTTGAGACGACTGAACAGACTGTCGGCAGTAGCCCGCATGGCTGCTTCATTTGACTCCAGGTTGGCTACCGCCGCTACCAGATCCTCGTAAACAGTCGAGGCCGCTTCGCCGGTCTGCTGCACGCTGGTCTCCCAGGCACGGAATCCGAAAACACCGCCCAGCGCAATCACAACCGTGAAGATCAAAGAGGTGCCGTTCTCATCCCACCAGTTCTTCAGTTGTTCCAGTTGTTCCTCGTCGGACTCAACCAACTTTATTCTCCTTTACGCGACAGGTGGTCCCGGCAACGGGCCACCAGCTTATCTCTCTGACAGGTGATCTGATCACCACTTTCCCGCAGCATCTTGATGCTGACGGTATTGTTCGTCACCTCATCCTCACCCAGAATCAGGGCCAGCCCGGCACCGGAGGCATCCGCTTTTTTCAACTGCGCCTTGAATTTACCGTCACCACAGTGCACCAATACACGCACACCCTCAACGCCACCGCGCACTTCTTCAGCCACCTGCATGGCCAAACGTCTTGCCTCGGTACCCTGTGACACGACATAGACATCAGCGACCGCTGATGATTCCGCTTTCTCCGCCAGCATCAGGGCCAGCCGGTCCAGGCCCATGGCAAAGCCAACGCCGGGCGAGGGTTTACCGCCCAGTTGTTCCACCAGCCCATCATACCGCCCGCCGCCGCAGACAGTACCCTGCGCACCCAGGGTGTTGGTGGTCCACTCGAACACCGTCTTGTTGTAATAATCCAGCCCGCGCACAATGTTCTGGTTGACGGTATAAACCAGTCCGTTGTCATCCAGAAGTTCGCGGAGACCGGCAAAGTGCTGCTTCGATTCGTTGTCGAGAAAGTCGCCGACAACCGGGGCATCAACGAGGATTGCCCGGGTCTTCTCTGATTTGCTGTCCAGGATACGAAGTGGATTGGTTGTAAGACGCCGCTGGCTGTCTTTGTCCAGGTCCGCACGATATTTATCCAGGTAGGCCACAAGGCGCTCCTGATAGTTCGCGCGAGCCTCCGGTGTGCCGATCGAGTTCAGTTCCAGCCGGATGTCGTCTGCGAGATCCAATTCGCGCCAGACCCGCGCATTCATCAGCAGGAGTTCCGCATCTATATCAGGTCCCGCCATGCCGAAGCATTCAGCCCCAATCTGGTCAAACTGCCGGTAACGACCCTTTTGCGGTCGCTCATATCGAAACATGGAACCGCTGTACCAGAGTCGTTGAACCTGATTAAACAACAGGCCGTTTTCCTCGGCAAACCGCGCACAACCCGCCGTACCTTCGGGGCGCAGTGTCAGGCTGTCGCCATTGCGATCATCGAAGGTGTACATCTCCTTTTCGACAATATCGGTGCTTTGCCCCACGAGGCGCCGGAACAGATTTGTCTGTTCCAGCGCCGGTAATCCCACTTCCTGATAGCCATATCCGGAAAATATCGAGCGCACGACATCCTCGATACGTCGAAAAATCGCCTTCTGTGCAGGCAGAATGCCCCGCATTCCTTTTACTGCTTGAATTTTCATGAATTAGGTCTGGTGGCTGAAGGTCGCCTAGTCGGAAACGGTCAACTTCGCGGTCTTGTCCTGGTTGATGTAGGGTTCCACGTCGAATGACCGGCCATTGTAAATCATCTCAACACCCGTTGCCCTGCCCAGGAGGATCTCAAAGGGCCCGGTACCGTAGATGGTCAGCACGTCACCGTCGTCATTCAGGTCATGGTAGATGAGACCCTGCTCACTATCTCCGACCTCGATCCAGCACTCGTCCGTGAAGGAAATTTCCAGTTGGTCAAAACCTCCGGCATCGACAGTGATAAAGCTGCGCTCACCATCGCTGGTCCGCTCAAAGAGAATCTCTTCCGATTCCGGCGCCTCATCAAGGGTGTCAGCGACCTCCTCACTCGTTCCGGTGGATGCTGAAGTGGCGGTCAGTTCCGGCGATTCCGGTGGCGTCTCCCCGGGCCCGTCCTCATCTGCGGGTAATGCCTCAACTGTCGCGGCAGTTTCAGTCCCGGTATCTTCAGTTCGGGCATCTTCAGTTCGGGTATCTTCAGTCCGGGAGACCGCATCATCAAAATCCGTGGATTCCGGCAACGCCGGTTCCACCAGTTCCGGTGGTTCCGGGGGCTGTACGGTGGGTTGAGTCACCCTGGGCGCTGGAGATTTCGGTTCCGAGACCAGCCACCAGACCAGTGCGACGATCAGTAGCAGGACACCGAATCCGATCAGTCCGGTCTGCAATACGGGGCCTGTGATCGAGGAGGTGCTGACGTCTTCTTCCGTCACCCTCTTGATTTCCGGCTCCGGTTCGTGGGACTCAAGCTCTGCTTCATAAAGGGCGACAATCTCGTCATCGGACAGATTAACCGTCCGTGCGTAAGAACGCAGGTAACCCTTTACAAACGCCTGCTTGGGAATCTTGTCAAACTCACCGGCGTCAATGTACCTGATAAACGTGGTGGTGAGGTAGAGCTTGTCTGCCACCTCTTTCTGGGAATACCCGAGATGCTTGCGCGCAGCCACCAGAATCTCAGAAACGCCGGGGGTAGAAACTGTTTCCTGAATTTCTTCTTCAGACATCAACTGGACTCTTTATACAAACGATACTCTTCGCTGTTGGGAAAAATCCCTTCCAGCGCCTCGCCACAACTGGCTTCCTCATTGTAGCTCTTGAATATCCGGGACAGTCGAACGCAGAGCCAGAGTGATCGTGCGCTCGACGGTGCCATCTCGCTGTAACGACCATACAGGGTTTGAGCCTCCCTGTAGTTACGCTGGTCAAACTTGATGTCAGCCAGTTCAAGGGTTGCACCCGCCTGGGAAGCGTTCAACTGGATTGTCCGGGTGAACGCATATTCCGCGCTTTCCAGGTCGCCAATCTTCCGATAGGTCCTGCCGAGATTCTCGAAGACTACCGGGCGATTCGCGTAGGAATGATTCTCGCTGGCCTTCTTGAGTTGTTTCACCGCGTCATGATAACGCCCCTCCGAGAACAGGAAGGCACCGTAGCTGTTTCTTGCCCGGGCATCCTCAGGGTTGTATCGAATCGCATTCTTAAAGAATTTCTCCGCCAGTTCAGTCTCACCTTCCGCCTGGAATAACAGCCCGTAGGTCGAGTGCGCGGGTGAATATCCGGGTTCGATCTCAAGGGCGCGATTCAGTTTTTCCTTCGCCCTGTCATAGTCGCGATTACGCAGGTAGCCCACCGCAAGGTCCATCTGGAGTTGCAGCAGCGCTTCGACTTCACCCTTCGGGTCCGGGGCCAGGGTCGTGCCGGTACACCCGGCCATCAGTAAGACAAAGGCCGGGATAATGAACAATCTCATCATCATACAGCCTGACCCGTCTGGATCCTCCGGTACTTCTCCTGCCGCCGGGTTTTGTCCGCCACCTGCCCGACCAACTGGCCACAGGCTGCGTTGATGTCATCACCACGGGTTGTACGAACCGTGACAGAGTAGCCATCGTTCACCAGTCGGTTCTGAAATCCTGTCACTGCGGTCATGGAAGGTCTTTTGTAACCCGTACCGGGAAATGGGTTGAATGGAATCAAATTGATCTTACACGGAAAGCCCTGCAGCAGGCGAGACAGTTCTTCCGCATGCCCCGGCGCGTCGTTAATACCATCAATCAGCGTGTACTCTATGGTGATGGTCCGTTTTTCACCAAGATTCCGGGCGTAGGTGCCACAGATGTCGAGTAACCGGGCAATGGGGTACTTTCGATTCACGGGCACCAACTGGTTGCGTAATTCATCATTCGGCGCATGCAGGGAGAGCGCCAGCGATACATCCGTCGACTCGCACAGCTTTTCGATTCCGGGTATCACCCCTGCCGTTGAAATTGTCACCTTGCGTTTGGAGATACCATAGCCCAGGTCATCCATCATCAGTTCAACCGCCGACAGAACACTGTCGACATTGAGCAACGGCTCTCCCATTCCCATCATGACGACATTAGTCACAGTCCGATTCCGGTCGGGATAGACCTCAGCCAGTTTGCGCATGGCAATACGCAACTGACCGATCATCTCTGCTGCGGTGAGATTGCTGTTGAATCCCTGCTTTCCGGTGGAACAGAAACTGCAATCCAGCGCGCAACCGACCTGGGATGAAACGCAGAGGGTGCCACGGGAATCTTCCGGAATGAATACGGTTTCCACCTGGCTCCCGGATTCAGACCGGATAAGCCACTTGCGGGTGCCGTCCCTGGAGACAAGCTCCCTGATCACTTCAGGCTCGCTGACCTCACCGTGGGCCGACAGGTATTCACGCAACCCCTTGCTGATGTCGGTCATTGCCGAGAAATCATCAACAAAGCGGTGGTGCAGCCACTTCATGATCTGCGTGGCATGAAAGGGTTTTTCACCCAGGTCTTCGAGCAGGGCGCGCCAGTCATCCCGGGTATATCCCAGGTAATTGACCTTTTGTCGTGCCTCGTCGTTCATCGGGTTATCGATCGCAGAGTTGATCTGTCGTGAAGAAGTAGTCGATCTCGCGAGCCGCCGATTCGGGAGAATCAGAACCATGAACAGCATTGGCATCAATGGACTCCGCGAAGTCTGCGCGGATGGTTCCCGCCGCTGCCTCCTTCGGGTTGGTCGCGCCCATCAGCTCGCGGTTTTGTGCAATGGCATTTTCACCTTCCAGGACCTGAACGATGATGGGCCCGGCGCTCATGTAGTTCACCAGGTCTGCAAAGAACGGTTTCCCATCATGCTCAGCATAAAAGTCTTTGGCCATCTCTACGGTCAGATGCTCCATGCGGGAAGCGACCACGCGCAGACCGGCCTTCTCGAAGCGGGAGACAATTTCCCCGATAACATTCTTCGCGACAGCATCCGGCTTGATGATTGAAAATGTTCTTTCCGTGTCCATGGGGACGACTCCATCTGGTGGCTGAAAACTGCGCGCATTATACGCAGATGCCCTTCCCGGGCTAGTCGCGTTCGGCTAACCAGGCCATTTGAATCGCCTCAAGCACCTTCTCGCCGCAGCGCTCCGGGTCATCGTCAAATTCCGGCAGCGCCATGACCCATTCCCGCAGGTCGGTAAAGCGCACCGTCAGGGGGTCAACCTCCGGGTGGGTATCCGCCAGTTCAATCGCGATGTCGTTAACGTCGCTCCATTTCATAATTGCATCCTAGTGTCCTGTCATGTAAATTAATTGAACTAATTTGCAAGAAAGTTGTCGTATGGTTATTACCCTGATGAGGACTCTACCATGGGACGTCTTGCCGTTGAAATTGTATTGAGCGAAGACGAACAATCGACCCTCGAAAGCTGGCGTCGGCGACGCAACACGACAGCAGGATTGCATTTCCGAGCCGGTATCGTACTGGATTGCGCCGCTGGATATTCCGGTGAAAAAATTGCAAAGCGCCGCCATACCAGTCAACAAACAGTCACCAAGTGGCGCCGCCGTTTTGCCCGCGACCGGCTTGCTGGCCTGTCCGATGCCCCACGTAGTGGGCAGCCTCGTCAGTATGGTGATGACAAGGTGCAGTTTGTGTTAGATGCGACGCTGAATCGGCGGCCAAAGAACGCGACGCACTGGAGTGTTCGTAGCCTGGCTGAAGAGTTGGGCATATCGCGTGGCTTTGTTCACCGAGTGTGGCGTGCGTTTGGTCTCAAACCCCACCTGTCACATAGTTTCAAGCTATCGACTGACCCTCATTTCATTGAAAAAGTCCGGGATGTTGTTGGGCTCTATCTTGATCCCCCGGATAAAGCCCTGGTTTTGTGCGTGGACGAGAAGAGCCAGATTCAGGCATTGGACCGGACCCAGCCATCCCTGCCGATGGATTACGGTTTGCCGGAAACACACACGCACGACTATCGACGTTATGGTACGACAACGCTTTTTGCCGCCCTGGACGTGGCCACTGGCAAAGTGATTGGCAAACTCAAACGCCGCCATCGAAGTACGGAATTCCTGAGTTTCTTACGACATATCGATTCCCAGGTTCCTGCCGATCTGGAGGTCCACTTGATTCTGGATAACTACAGCACTCACAAGACGGAGAAGGTCAAGAACTGGCTGTTACGGCATCGGCGATTTCACTGCCACTTCACCCCGACGTACAGCTCATGGCTCAATCTGGTAGAGCGGTTCTTTGCTACTCTGACAGAGCATCAGTTGCGCAGAGGGACTCACCGGTCAGTTCCTGCGCTGGAACAAGCGATACGAAACTACCTTGAAATACACAACGAGAATCCCAGGCCATTCCAATGGACAAAGTCCGCTGACAAAATCATTGAGTCAGTCAGTAATGTAATTGAACGAATTAACGGGACAGGACACTAGTGGTTTTCCGATACCTGGTTAATCGTATATTTGGGGATTTCAATCACAAGGTCTTCATCACCCACGACCACCTGGCAGGACAGCCTTGAATCCGGCTCCAGCCCCCATGCTTTGTCCAGCAGGTCGTCCTCCAGTTCATCGGACTCATCCAGGGAATCAAAACCTTCACGGACAATGACGTGGCAGGTTGTGCAGGCGCAGGACATCTCGCAGGCGTGCTCAATATCAATGCCGTTATCCAGCGCCACCTCAATCAGGTTGTCTCCCGCTTCCGCCCGAATGACGGCACCTTCCGGGCAACGTTCACTGTGGGGTAGAAAAATCAACTGCGGCATCATTATTCCTGTCTTCAAATCTCGTTGTCTACATCGGCGATCTGCCGTCCGGCCAGGGCCTTTCTGACCGCAGCATCCATGCGCAGGGAGGCGAACTCTTCGCTGGCACGGCCCAGCATTTCCGTACCTTCGCTGATGGCCTGGTGGTCGTCACCCTCAGCCAGTTCCCGCAGTCTGGTGATCGCCTGCCGCAGCATCTCCACGTCCCGGACGGGAAGCAATCGTTCACCATCCTCGGCCAGGGCGTTGCCGAGTGCTTCAATGGCCCGACCGGCTTCGACTTTCGCCTCTGCCAGGGAACGCTGTGCCGCATCCTGCGCCGCATAGTCAAAAGAGGACTTCAACATTTCCGTGATTTCATCATCCGTGAGCCCATAGGAAGGCTTGACCTCCACACTGGCCTCAGCATGGGTGCCGGTTTCTCTGGCTGTCACTTCAAGCAGACCATCAGCGTCTACACGAAAGGTCACCTCTACTTTTGCCGCGCCTGCGACCATGGGCGGTATGCCAGCCAGCTCAAAGTGCGCCAGAGATCGACAATCCGCAACCAGTTCCCGCTCCCCCTGGAGTACATGGATCAGCATGGCTGTCTGACCATCCCTGTAGGTGGTGAATTCCTGGGTTCGAGCAATCGGGATCGGTGTATTTCGCGCAATAATCTTCTCAGAAAGTCCGCCCATAGTTTCCAGCCCCAATGAGAGGGGCAGTACATCGAGCAGCAACATTTCTTCATCGGGTTTGTTTCCCACCAGCACATCAGCCTGAAGACCGGCGCCCACAGCAACGACCTGGTCCGGATCAATATCATTCAGCGGATGGTTGCCGAAACAGGCGGCGACCTTCTCAACGACCAGTGGCACACGGGTCGATCCACCCACCAGCACGACCTTGTCGATTGCCGAGGGGTCAACACCCGCGTCACGCAGGGTCCGGCGACACGCACGGATGCTGCTGTCGACCAGAGGTGTGACCAGCTCATTGAACGTATCCCGACTTAACACCACATCAACCATGAAATCTGCTTCCCGGTACCGGACGGCCACCGAAGCCGACCCGGTCAGGGATTCCTTGGCGGCTCTGGCCTGCATAAGCAGACCACGATACTGTTGCGGCGAGAGCGCGCCCTCATGACCCGCCCGGTTAATCAGCCACTCGGCGACCGCATGATCAAAGTCATCACCACCGAGTGCTGAATCCCCGCCCGTCGCCAGTACTTCAAATACACCCCGGCGCAGTCGCAACAACGAGATGTCGAAGGTGCCGCCACCGAGATCGTATATCGCAATCACACCCTGATCGCCGGAGTCCAGCCCGTAGGCAATCGCCGCCGCCGTCGGTTCATTCAACAGGCGGAGCAGATTGACCCCCGCCAGCTTTGCCGCATCCCTGGTAGCCTGGCGTTGCGCATCATCAAAATAGGCGGGCACCGTAATCACAACCCCGTCGAGTTCACCGGCAAGGGTTTCATTGGCTCGATCCACCAGGGCCCGGAGAATTTCCGCTGATACCTCTACCGGCGAGACAACGCCCGCCACGGTATCTATCCTGACGAGGCCGCCATCGGAAACGAATTCATACGGCAGTTGCTCGCCGAGGGACCCGACGTCTTCAACACCCCGGCCCATCAGTCTTTTCACCGATACGATGGTGTTGTGCGGGTCCTGCACCGCCATCTTCAGGGCTTGTTCCCCGACGATCACGCCATCACGCGTGTAGCGCACCACGGACGGCAGCATCTGTTTTCCACGCTCATCCGGCAGGGCTTCCACGGCACCCGCCCGAACGCCGGCGATCAGCGAGTTGGTCGTGCCAAGGTCAATGCCTGCGGCGCGCTTGCGATCATGGGGATCAACGGCCTGACCCGGCTCTGTTATCTGAAGTAACGCCATCAGTAGTCCAGCAGTTTTTCTTCCAGGTGGTTGGCGGAAACGAGCAGCTTGTTCAGAAACTGCATCTCATAGACGAGCGTTTCGGCCCGGCCCGGATCGTCAGACAGGGCGCCAGAGAATCGGTCTTCCAGCGAGCTGATAACCGTACCCACTTCCTTCTTGAACCCGTCCAGCGCTTCCAGGCTCGCATCACCCGTCTCGATTTCTTCCAGTCGCTCCCTCAATTCAATCTGCTCCATCAGGAACTCCGGCGGCAACTGCGGATTTTCCGCCAGCTCCACACCACGCAACCCGAGCAGGTAAATCGCCCGCTTCAAGGGAGATTTCAGTGTGTCGCTCGCGGTGTTAATCAGGGTGGTCCATTGCATGGCCAGACGTTTTTCCTGATCCGTGCGGCTGACAAAACGATCCGGATGCACCTCTTTCTGCAACTCAAAAAAACGGTCTGTGAGCAGGTCCAGGTCCACATCGAAAGCTGCGGGCAGACCGAATATCTCGAAATAACTCTGATTGAAATTCACTTTGAAACGTCGGGGTGAGACGCCCTGCTCTGAAGTGTCAAACCGTGAAGCTTTCGCCGCAGCCGCACTCGCCCTGTACGTTAGGATTCCTGAACTCGAATCCCTCGTTCAATCCCTGCCTGACGTAGTCCATCTCTGTTCCTTTGACATACACCAGAGACTTGGGATCCACATACACATCAACACCCCGGGATGAGAACCTGAGGTCTTCAGGCTGCACCTCATCCACGGGTTCAAGGACATACATGAGACCGGAGCAACCGGTCGTCTTCACAGCCAGTCGTATACCGACACCCCTGCCGCGATGCTCCAGGTAGCCGACAACATGCTCCGCCGCTTTTTCCGTCAGACTTACATCCATGATCCATCCTCAGGCTGCGGTAGACTCGTCGTCCCGGTCATGCTTGGAACGATAGTCCTTGATCGCCGCCTTGATGGCATCCTCCGCCAGCACGGAACAGTGAATTTTTACGGGCGGCAAAGTCAGCTCTTCTGCAATCTCCGTGTTCTTGATACCTTCCGCTTCGTCCAGAGTGCGCCCCTTCACCCACTCGGTGAGCAAAGAGCTGGAAGCGATGGCACTGCCACAGCCGTAGGTTTTGAATCTGGCATCCTCGATCACGCCATCATCACCTACCTTGATCTGCAGGCGCATCACATCGCCGCAGGCGGGAGCGCCAACCATGCCGGTTCCGACGTCTTCGCTACTCGCGTCCATCTTGCCAACATTACGGGGGTTCTCGTAGTGATCCAGTACCTTGTCGCTGTATGCCATGTTTCTCTCCTGACCTTTTGATTCCTGTTGGTTAGTGGGTTGCCCACTCAATCTTGTCCATATCCACGCCGTCCTTGTACATGTCCCAGAGCGGCGACAGCTCTCTTAGTTTCTCAACGGCAGTGCGCACACTCCCGATGGCCTGATCCACGTCTTCCCTGGTCGTAAAGCGACCGATGGAAAAGCGCAGTGAACTGTGTGCCAGTTCATCATTCATGCCAAGCGCCCGTAGCACATAGGACGGCTCAAGGCTGGCTGAAGTACAGGCCGAACCGGATGACACCGCAAGGTCCGGCAGGGACATAATCAGCGATTCGCCCTCAACAAAATTGAAACTGATGTTGATGATGCCCGGAACGCGATGGTTCATGTCACCGGACACATACACCTCTTCCATGTCATTCAGCCCATCCCAGAGGCGTTGTCTCAATGCCAGGATACGTTCGCCCTCTTCGTGCATTTCCGCCCTGGCGATACGAAAGGCTTCGCCCATACCGACAAGCTGGTGAGTGGCGAGTGTGCCCGACCGCATGCCGCGCTCATGACCGCCACCGTGCATCTGGGCTTCCAGGCGAACCCGGGGCTTACGTCGAACGAACAGAGCGCCGACGCCCTTCGGGCCATAGACCTTGTGGGCGGAAAATGACATGAGATCGACCTTTAACTCCTGCAGATCAATATCAATCTTTCCCGCACTCTGGGCCGCATCTACATGGAAAAACACCTTGTTTTCACGGCAGACTTCACCGATCGCCGCAATGTCGTTCACCACACCAATCTCGTTGTTCACATGCATGATGCTGACGATCGTGGTGTCCTCACGGATAGCCTGCGCGACACTCTCGGGCGAGATCAGGCCATCAGGTCCCGGCTCCTGGTAGGTAACCTCGAATCCTTTTCGCTCCAGGTGTCGGCAGGTATCAAGCACCGCCTTGTGCTCAATACTGGACGTAATAATGTGCTTGCCCTTGTTCTCATAGAAATGAGCCACACCCTTGATCGCCAGGTTATCTGACTCGGTTGCCCCGGAGGTCCAGACGACCTCACGGGGATCACAGTTCACCAGGTCCGCAACCTGGCGACGGGCAATCTCAACTGCCTCCTCCGCCTCCCAGCCGAACTTGTGCGAGCGGCTGGCGGGGTTACCGAACTTGCCTTCCGCCAGCAGGCATTCACTCATCTTTTGTGCAACGCGCGGGTCAACCGGTGTCGTTGCCGCATAGTCAAAATAGATTGGTGTCTTCATTTCCATCCTTCTTTACCTTCCCTGGCGGCTACCCTTCGGCAAGCGCCGGTAATTTCACAGTCTCTTCGGGGATGTCATCTCTGACAGCATCCTGTCGAGCCACGATCTGTTTCACTTCACGCTTTGCAATGATGCTCGCCAGGTCGATACCTGCGAGGAAGTGGTGAATCTCACTACTGAGATCCGACCACAACTGGTGGGACAGGCACATTTCGCCCTGCTGGCAGTCAGCCCTGCCCGAACACCGGGTCGCATCAACAATTTCGTCCACTGAATCAACAATCTCGGCGACAAAAATCTGGTCGGCAGACCGATTCAACTGGTAACCCCCACCGGGTCCGCGCACGCTGTTGACCAGCCCATGCCTGCGCAGTTTGGCAAACAACTGCTCCAGATAAGACAGGCTGATACCCTGGCGACGCGAAATATCCGCCAGGCTGATGGGACCTTCGTTTTCATGTACGGCAAGGTCCAGCATGGCTGTAACCGCGTATCTGCCTTTTGCTGTCAGTCTCATAACTTTCCTCGCCTTCCTCGCCTTCCTCGCTACCCGCGTCCGCCGACCTGTTCCGGAAACCCCGGACCCAGGGTGGCGCGGGTGTTCAGTATCCTATTCCTGACTATTTTAGTCCACTAAATAACTGACTATTTTAGTCGGATATAAGAAGTTTTCCAGGACGGGCCAGACCGATTGGCAATATGCTCATGGCATTCTGCTATTTGTTAGCTAACTTATTGATTGCAGAGAGAAAACCCCGAAGGATATTAACTTCCATCCGGTCCATGCGAACCCGATTGAACAGTCGCCGAAGGCGAGTGAGGAGCTGTCTGGGATTATCCGGGTCGTGGAACCCAACCTGTACAAGGGTATCTTCAAGATGGTTGAAAAAGTGCTCTACCGACCCGGCATCCGCAAATTCCATATCCCAGTGATCGTCCCCCGCCGGGGGTTCACCCAGCCGCGCCTGAAGCACCTCGTAGCAGATCACCTGCACGGCCATGGCGAGATTGAGTGAACTGTAGGCTTCCCCTGTTGGTATGTTGACGTGGAAATGACACTTCCGTAGCTCGTCATTCCTGAGACCCCGGGATTCACGTCCAAACAGCAGACCGACCGTCTGGCCGGCCTCAGCCGCGGCACTAACCTTGTTACCGCAGGCTTTCGGTGACAACAGAGGCCAGGGAATGCGTCTTTCCCTGGCTGAGGTGCCAATCACCAACTGACAGTCAGCGATGGCTTGATCCACTGTTTCTACCACACGCGCCCCATGAACGACATCTTCAGCACTGGCGGAACGATACACCGCCTGCTCGTCAGGGAACCGGTAGGGGTTGACCAGGACCAGTTCGGTCAGCCCCATGTTTTTCATCGCACGTGCGGCGGCGCCTATGTTACCCGGGTGAGTTGTTTCAACCAGTATCACCCTGACACCGGGAAAAAGGTTTGCAGCGTTCATGCATGGGTCTGATACGGCCAATGGGCCAGAATATTACAGGGTTTCTGGTATGATGCGCGACCGCATTGACCATCAACAACACCAGCGACAACACCACCCACCACAAAAGGGGACGATCACGATGGAACCTATGGCCAACATTGCACTGCGCGCAGGCAGGCTGGCGGGTCAGCATATTGTTCGAGGCTTCGATCGTCCCGATCTGGTGAAGGTGTTCGCGAAGGGTCACAACGATTTCGTGACCAATATCGACAGAGAGGCGGAACAGATGGTGATTGAGACCCTGCGTGAGAAATACCCCGACCACATGATCACCGGTGAAGAATCCGGAACCTCTGGGAATGGCTCATCCGACTACGAATGGATCATTGACCCACTGGATGGCACAACCAACTTCACCCGTCAGGTACCGCACTTCTGCGTGTCTATTGCCTGCCTGCACAAGGGGCGCATTGAACACGCCGTTGTGCTGGATGCCATCAGGCAGGAAGAGTTCGCCGCCAGTCGAGGCCAGGGGGCAACCCTGAACGGCAGGCGCCTTCGGGCAAGCGAGCTTAAATCACTTGATGGCGCCAGTATCGCAACCGGTGGACGAGACCGTCACCTGCATCTGGATGGCGAGACCGCCCTCTACCGTCATCTTCTTGAATCAAGAGCCTTCACCCGACAACCGGGCAGTGCCGCACTTGAACTTGCCTACGTCGCCGCCGGTCGCCTGGATGGTCTGTACATGCGTGGTCTTGAACGCTGGGACATGGCAGCGGGGGTTCTGCTGGTTACGGAAGCGGGCGGACTGATCGGGGATTTCGAAGGCGGGGCCAACTACATGAAAAGCGGTAACATCGTCGCTGCGGCACCAAAGTGTTTCAAGCCCCTGGCATCAGCCGTCAGGAAATACCTCGCCTGAACTAGCCGCCCGACAGATCCTCCTGATCTGCGCCCTCTTTTTCCGGTACGGCGAGATCTTCCGACGAGATGTTCATCACGATCAGGATGCTGCTCGCCACGTAGATGGACGAGTAGGTACCAATCATGACACCGATGATCAGACCAATGGCAAATCCGCTAATCAGTTCACCGCCGAGCACCAGCAGCGTTGCCAGCACAATCAAGGTGGTCAACGAGGTCACCAGGGTACGGCCCAGCGTCTGGTTCAGGGAGGTATTGATGGTATCAACCGGTGTACTGCGCCGGATTTTGCGGAAGTTCTCCCGAATCCGGTCCGACACGACGATGGTGTCATTGAGCGAGTAGCCGATAACCGCAAGCAGCGCAGCCAGCACCGTCAGATCAAAGTCCCAGCGGGTGACCGAGAATATTCCCAGCGTGATGACCACGTCATGGAACAGGGCAACCACGGCGCCGATTGCGAACTTTAGCTGAAAGCGGAAGGCGACATAAAGCAACACCACACCCAGCGCTGTCAGCAGCCCTATACCACCCTGGTTAGTCAGCTCCTGACCAACCGCGGGTCCGACAAATTCAGAACGGCGCAGTTCAACGGATTCTCCCGTGACCTTGCGCAGCGTATTGATGACCCGGTCGCCCAGTTTGGCATTCGCCTGATCATCCAGGTCTTTCTGTGGCGGCATTCGCACCAGGATGTCTCGATCAGAACCAAAATACTGAACGACATGCCCCTGATACCCGGCAGCCGTCAATTGATCGCGGATGGATTCCGGGTTTGCCGGGCTGCCATACTCAACCTCCACCAGCGAGCCACCGGTGAAATCCAGCCCCCACTCCACCTGGTTCAGCGCCAGTGAAACGATAGATGCCAGCACCAGGAGTATCGAAAGCACACCGGCGATTTTTCGATATGCCATGAAATCAAATCGGGTTTTCATCAGATCAACAGCCTCTCGACCTTACGACCACCATAGATGAGATTAACGATGGCCCTTGTGCCCATAATGGCAGTGAACATGGAGGTGACAATGCCGATTGAAAGCGTGACGGCGAAGCCTTTCACCGGGCCAGTGCCGATACTGTAGAGAATGACGGCGACAATCAGCGTTGTCAGGTTTGCATCAAGGATGGTCACAAACGCCCGTTCAAATCCTGCATTGATCGCCTGCTGGGGCGGCAGGCCGTTTTTCAGTTCCTCTTTGATACGGGAGAAAATCAAGACATTGGCATCGACCGCCATACCAACGGTCAACACGATGCCCGCAATACCCGGCAGCGTCAGGGTCGCCGAAAGGCTGGACATGATCGCCACCAGCAGAATCAGGTTGGCCGTTAGCGCCATGTTCGCAGCAAAACCAAAGACCCTGTAGTAGACCAGCATGAAGACAATCACCAGGCCCAGGCCAACGGAGACGGAGAAGGCGCCCAGTTCAATGTTCTCGGCACCCAGGCTCGCCCCGACGGTTCTTTCTTCGGCAATAAACATATCGGCAGCCAGCGCACCCGCACGAAGCAGCAACGCCAATTCCCGTGCCTCACCCGCCTGAAGACCGGTAATGCGGAAATTCACACCCAGGGCCGCCTGGACGGTTGCCAGGCTGACCACACGCTTCGTGACATAGGGTTCAGGTTTCAGTATCTCGACGCCGTTCTCAACAACCTTGCGGTCCCGTGTTCTGGTTTCGATGAAGATCACCGCCATACGGCGACCGATGTTATGGCGCGTCGCGCGGTGCATCAGTTCACCGCCATCACCATCCAGGCGAATATTCACCTGCGGCAAACCGGAATCCGGATCGTAGCCAACCTGGGCATCCAGTACCCTGTCGCCGCGCAGGATGACATCCCGCTCAATGCGAGCATTGAAACCCTCATAATCAAACTCCTGGGTCGACGACCTGCCCGCATCGGGCAGTGCTTCCATGCGAAACTCCAGGGTCGCCACCTTGCCAAGAATGTTCTTCGCCCGGGCCGTATCCTGAACACCGGGAAGATCAACCACAATACGGTTTCGGCCAAGACGCTGAACCAGTGGCTCGGCAACACCCAGTTCGTTGACACGATTGCGGATTGCCGTCAGGTTCTGTTGAACGGCAAAGTCTTCCATCTCACGAATGGAGTTCCCATCTATGGTTATGCGCAACGCCGCAGTCGCGGGATTACTTTCCACCAGATACTGCGGGTAGCGTTCCTTCAACTTCCGTTCCGCCCGGTCTTCAAGCTCTTCGCTGCCAAATTTAATTTCCAGCACCCCGCTCTCGGGCGACTCAAACGAGGTATAACGAATCCTGTCGCCCCGTTCCCGGAACAAACGCTTGATGTCCTGCTCCAGGCCTTCCACACGCTCGGCAATCGCGGCTTCCGTATCCACCTCCATCAGGAAGTGCACACCACCTCGCAGATCGAGGCCGTACTTCATCGGCTCACCACCCAGCGCAACCAGCCAGGCAGGTGTTGTCGGCGCAGAGTTCAACGCCACAACATAGTCATCAGGTAGATCGTGCAGGGCAAGCTGAATCTCACCGCGCGCGCGCAACTGAGATTCATCGTCCGGGAAACGAATCAGCCCCCGGTTATTCTCAAGTTCGGCGCCAAAGTAAGGGATGGCCTTTGCATCCAGTCGCCCGGTCGCAGTATCCAGCGCAACCCGGGTGAATTCACCGTCCGCATTTTCGTTGGATATCTGGACGGCAAAGTCAGGCGGGTAGACATTCGGCAGTGCGTAGATCACTCCGAGGATGACAACAACAAGAACCAGCAGGTTCTTCCAGAGCGGGTATCGGTTAATCACAGGCCGGTCAGATGTTCTTGATGGTGCCCTTCGGCAGTGCCTGAGTGACAGCGGATTTTTGCAGTCTCAACTCAATATTGTCAGCCGCTTCAAACACAATGAACTGGTCGTCTACTTTGGTGATGCGACCCACCAGACCACCACTGGTGATGATCTCATCACCTTTGGCCAACCCGCCGACGAGTTCACGATGTTCTTTGGCACGCTTGCTTTGCGGTCGCCAGACAATCAGGTAGAAAACAAGGGCAAAGGCAACAATGATCAACAGGTCCAGGGGCAAGGGACTCGATTGCGACGCGCCCGACTCGGCGGCCCAGGCTGCGGGTATCAGAAAATCAAACATAGAGGGGGGTTATCCTGTAATAAAGCGTACTATTGTCGCTGATTTTAACCTGACTCTCCAAATAACAGACACCCGCACAGGTAGCCCGCATAGAAGGAGGTTGCATCCCTGCCGACATCTGGTACAAAAGGCATCCGACAGTACATTCAGCCAAATCAGCAGGTTTTAATGCCATGACAGTATCCGGAGACTACACCATCGGTCAGAAAATAGTGCACTGGTTGATGAGTATCCTGATCATTCTTGATCTCTTTGTGGCACAAAAATTTGGCAGGGTTATGGCAGACCCGGATCGACTGGAATCAAGGATAGATCACGCATCCCTGGGCTCAATCATAGCGGCTTTGTTCATCATCCGACTCTACTTGAGATTCCGTCACGGTGCACCGCCCTTACCCGCAGGCATGCCGAACTGGCAGAGACGAGCCGCCAGGCTGGTGCACTTTGCCCTTTATTTTTTCATCGGCTTCCTGATTCTAAGTGGCATCAGTACCGCCATTAACGCGACCGCACCCATCCCGTTGTTCGGGCAGTTCGACATCGTATTGGGGCAGACAGACGATGCAACCTTTATGTTGTTACGGCCTTTCCACGAATTCGCCACCAATGCCGTTATCGCCCTGATCGCGATTCATATCGCGGCTGCGGCCTATCACCATTTCGTGGCCAAAGACGATACCACAGTCAGGATGCTCAGGTTCTGGCGAAGCGCAGGTTCGTGAGCATTCCCGCCTGGCTCTGTCTCTGCCGGGGGCGTCATCCATCATGCCACGCGTTTTGCAACGGCCTTGTCCAGATCATAGGTCGCCTGCAAATTCATCCAGAGTTTAGGCGAAGTGCCAAGCGCTTCGGAGAGGTCTAATGCGGAATCGGCAGTTATTCCGCGCTTTCCCCGGACAAGTTCATTCAGTCGAGCTTTGGTCCATCCAATCCGACGTGCAAATTCAGCCTGGGAAATACCTGCGGGCTGCAAGAATTCTTCGAGCAATATTGCGCCGGGATGGAAAGGGTTTGTTGGTTGATAATTCATAATTTCACCTCAATGGTAATCAATAATCCGGACCTCCGAAGCCTGTGCCGGAGCATCACGAACCCATTGTCCTGATCGGTATTCCCGACCAGCTTCAACAATTATACTGGTGGCAGACCCTTGGAGATTTCAGGAGTTACCCGTTCATCTGTTAGTGAACCCCTGGCCGATGCCTCGCCGGGAGCCGACCGCGCTATGATCGCCTTCTATGCCGGCCTGAGCCTGGGCTTTTCGCTGATCATCGCCATCGGTGCGCAGAATGCGTTTGTACTCAGGCAGGGTTTGAACAAAGCGCATGTGTTCGCCGTGTGTCTGGTGTGCGCGCTGTCGGACGCGGTGCTGATCGTCATCGGGGTTTTCGGCTTTGACCTGCTGATTGACGAATTCCCCCGGTTGGAGACGGCGGCGCGCTATGGCGGCGCAGCGTTCCTGCTGGTCTATGGCGCGCGCAGTCTGTGGGCGGCGCTACGCTCCTCCGACTCCCTGACCGCCGCCGACAATGCCACCGGCTCCCTGGCCGCCGCCGTGTCGACCTGCCTCGCGCTGACCTGGCTGAACCCGCATGTCTATCTCGACACGGTGGTATTACTGGGCTCCGTCTCGACCCAATATCCCGATGATAGTTTACAATTTGCAAGCGGCGCGGTACTGGCGTCTTTCACCTTCTTTTTCGCGCTGGGGTATGGCGCCGGCGCGCTCACGCCGCTTTTCAGCAAGCCGGTGTCGTGGAAAATCCTGGACGTGATCATCGCAGCGGTCATGTGGATGATCGCCGCCAGCCTGCTGACAGGCGGGTAAAATACGTTTTGAACCGGCACACCTGTCGAGTAAGAAATGCTTCCTACAATACGTATTTGATTGATGCGTAGACACGACGACCGCGCGGATCAAATACCAGCAAGTCAGTGCCGTTGGCATTTTTCAACTTCGGTAAATCAGCGTCAAACAGATCAATGGCACCAATATTGAACGTCAGATTGGAGTTGTTATTGGCAATCGACATGGTATAGCTGTAGTTAAAATCAAACGCATAATAGGCGTCGATGTCGCCATCACCAATAATATTGTTGGATGCGCCATTGTCCGTATAGGAGCCAACAAAACGCATATTGAGTCTTGCCGCATGGCCATCACGCAGAAAACTGAACCCCAGATTGCCTCGAAGATCAGGCATTGAACGGGTTAACCGGCGAGTCGGGTCATTATTGGTGAAACCAGCCGCATCGAAATCAGGTTGACCACCAGGAAAACCACTCACAACAAATTCCCGAATCCAGTTCAAACGCCCATCAACCGCAAAGCTGCCAAGGTCGCTGCCCCAGCTATAACTGAAGCTGGCATCAATGCCGTCAGTTTCCACCTGACCGGTATTCAGAGCACCACTGGAGATGATTTGCAGGTCACGGGACACATCGACACGACGTGTGATATTGCCACCATCAAAACCTGAATTGCCGGGGTTAACCGCATACGCATTCGGGTTGACCTGACATACTTCGCTACGGCCTGCACCCGGATTAAATTCCGCAGCAGTCGGGTCACAGGACTGACCAAAGTCAGGCTGCCCGGGCACTGCTATCACAAAATCATTGGCGGCAAGCGCAGCCTCGAACAGGGCGCGTTCTTCTATCAGCAGGGATTGCGTAGGTACATCAATGATTTTATCTTCAAAGCGAATCATGTAGTAATCCAGACCAACGGTGAGACCTTGCAATGGGCCGTCTACCGGCGACCAGATGCCACCAAAGTTAAGTGTCGTAGCCGACTCAGGTGTCAATGAAGGTGTTGCCAGTCCTTGTTTCACAATAATAATGGTGGGTGCCTCGGCGTCACCGGGGATGGCACAACGGCCAGTACGAACACAGTTCTGACCTAAAGGATTAGTGCCTTCGCCCAACACATCGCGCACACCGAATTCCAGACTGAAGCCCGTGCCCTCTTCGATCTGGGCGAGGCCGGGACCGCGGAATGAGCTACTGGCTGAACCGCGCAGCACCAAAGAATCTGATGCCTGCCAACGAAGGCCCAGCTTTGGATCAAAGGTTGAACCAATATCATCGCCATAGTCTTCATAGCGAGCGGCAAGTTGCATTTCCACATCTTCGTGCAGTGGCACCTGAAATTCTACAAAGGCTGCCATGATGTCGCGCTCGGCATCAAAATTACGGTTCTCAGATAAACCGGCAACCGATTCCTGACCACTGAGTTGTCCAAAGCTGTTCACCGCACCGATGCTTTTGGGATTTACAGTTGTTTCGCGGCCTTCTTCCCGATATTGCAATCCGAACGCCATGGCCACAGAACCTGCGCTGAAATCGAATAACTCACCGGCAACCACGAAATCAATCGAGGTCAGGAAGGTTTCGGAGCTTTGTGCGTCATTCATAGATACTTCCAGCCACTGTAGCAATTCTTCGGAATTGGCCAGACCTGGCGTGCTTATACGTGTCAAATAGGGATTGAAGAAGAAACAGCCTTGAGAGTTATCACCACGATTGCTACTGGTCATGGCAATAACCAGATTGTCGGGATTAATAGCCGGCGCTCCTGGCAGCGTACCTGTCAATGCCAAAATGGTGCTCTCCAAAGGCCCGACCGCGCCAGGCGTGCCGACAGTGGTATCGAAAATTCCATCTGCCCCCGCAAGCAAACCCCTGGCAATCGGGTTGTTGATATCTCCATCTGGCGTACAATTCGGCCCACCCAGACCATAGTGAGCAAGCTCCAGTCGATCACTGTCCAGCCCCAGGAAGTGTGTTGAAAACTCTGAATCACCACGCGTGACAGAAAAATCATAATTCCAGTCACGGGATGCCAGTTCAAAATCACCGCGAATACCCAATTGGTAACGCGTCGTGGTCTGTTCGTTATGGGTATCAAATTCACGATCCTGATCAACACCAGGTATACGAACCTCATAATCTACAAGTTCCAGTGGTAATATCGGCGGTATCGTGCTTCCGCCGTTCACTATCAGCGATGGATCATTGGCCGGGTCCGAACCGATACCAAAGGCTGTCAGCGCATTCAAAATGCCTGGCATGGCATATTTGGGCTCAATCGGACCGACGTGAATCGGTCGACTTTCGCCACTGCGGGAATCAAACCAGGAAGCCTGGGCATAGACCTCGGCTTTTTCACTGAAGGTATGCGTAAAAGTTGCCATCACGCTGGCGCGTTCCTGCGCCGGAGCCAGCAGTTCCGTATCACTACCATTACGATTACAGGAGTTGGGGTCAGAACTAAATCCGTTATTGATAAAGAACCCTCCCCCCAGGTCTTCATTACCGCACTGACTATCAGGGCCATTAAATGACAAACGATTCACAATGGTAGGATTTTGCAAAGGAAACACGTCACGGGTCAGGTCAGTGCGGTCGCGGGATGCCAGATGGCCACGATCAAAAAACTCACCACCAATCACAAAACGAGTATTTTGATCATCACTGGCCCAGCCGAAAATGCCACCGTAGGTAACATCATCCTGTGAACCTGTGGTCGTTTCCTGGTATTTGGCGGACAGTTCAAAACCTTCGAATTCCGAACGAGTGATGAAGTTCACCACACCGGCAATAGCATCTGAGCCATAGATTGCCGAACCGCCATCTTTTAATACCTCAACCTGTTCTATCATGGTAATCGGAATAGTGTTGACGTCGACGAAGCGGTCGCCATCTGCCAGCTTCTGACCGGCAAAAGGCAGGCGTTTGCCATCCATCAGAACCAGCGTAGCTGTTGGGCCCACACCACGTAAATTGACGTTCGCCAGGCCGGAACCGGAGTTACCGTTAAAACGGGTTTCATTCTGTGAGGCCGTATCCGAGCCAGAGGCAATTTCGAGGTTACGAATCAGTTCTGACACATCGGAAACACCGGAGGTGACAATAGCTTCTCGATTCAGGATTTGAACGGGTGAAGGGGCATCTTCAGGGGAACCTTTAATATAGGAACCGGTCACCACGACTTCTTCAAGTGCTTCAGGCCCTGCCTCCCGGGGAAACACCAGCGATGGCATCAGTAGCAAAAAGAGTGTGATGCCACCCGGTAACCATCGCAGAGTTGAAAGTATGTCGGGACGAATATGTGACGAACTTTGTTTGATGAAAAACATGGTTTAACACCTCTCTTTTTTATTTTGAATTCACGCAATCAGCGCATGATGGCGATTCTTTTGTGCGCCGCTGAAAACGTCAGGCAACAGGCCCTACCATAAATCGTACTTCTGCAACTCCGCCCTGCCCACCACCATATGGTGCACCTCATCCGGCCCGTCAGCGAATCTGAGGTGGCGCAGATCGGTGTACATGTTTGCCAGGGGCGTCCACTGCGAAATGCCGGCCGCACCGTGCATCTGAATCGCCTGGTCAATGATCAGGCAGACCTTCTCCGGCACCATCGCCTTGACGGCGCTGACATAGACCCTCGCTTCCTTGTTGCCCAGAACATCCATGGCCCTGGCTGCCTGTAGCACGGCGAGTCGCATGGCATTGATCTCGATTCGCGCGCGTGAAATAACCTCCAGGTTCTTACCCAGTTTCGCGATGGGCTTGCCGAATGCCTCACGGGTAGCGGACCGCTTGACCATCAGTTCCAGCGCTTTTTCCGCCTTGCCGATGGAACGCATACAGTGATGAATGCGGCCCGGACCCAGGCGCACCTGTGAAATCTCAAACCCGCGACCGGGACCCAGGAGGATGTTCTCTTTTGGCACACGAACATTGTCGAACCTGATGTGCATATGGCCATAGGGTGCATGATCGTGCCCGAAGACTTCCATCGCCTCCAGAATTTGCACACCCGGGGTATCAATGGGCACAAGAATCTGGGACTGCTGCCGGGATGGCGCTGCATCCGGGTCGGTTTTTACCATGGTGATCATGACCTTGCAGCGCGGGTCTCCGGCTCCGGAAATGTAAAACTTTTCACCGTTGATGAGCCATTCATCACCATCCAGCACGGCGCTGGTCGAGATGTTTTTGGCATCTGAAGACGGTAGCCCGGGTTCAGTCATTGCATAGGCCGAGCGAATCTCCCCGTTCAGTAACGGTTTCAACCACTGCTCTTTCTGCTGTTCCGTTCCGACCCGCTCCAGCACCTCCATGTTGCCCGTGTCAGGTGCGCTACAGTTCAGCGATTCCGAGGCCAGGGCATATTTACCCAGTTCCGTTGCGATATAGGCGTAATCCAGATTGGTCAGCCCTTCGCCGGTCTCGGAATAGCCCGGCAGAAAGAAGTTCCAGAGACCCGATTCCTTTGCCTTGTTCTTGGCGCCTTCAAGCAGTTCAAGCTGCCGGGGATGCCATGACCAGCGATCTTCTTTCTCCTTGTCCAGGGCGAAGAATTCTTCAGTGATCGGCTCTATATTCCCGGTGATGTGTTTCTGCACAGCATCCATCAGAGGCTGCGCTTGTTCGCTCATGGCGAGGTTAAACAGGTCGGCTTCCAGGTCGGGCATGGTCAACTCCTTTCAATGCGATTTGGCGGGCAGGAGGTTGAGCCTATTAGAAAAACAACAGCAGGTCGATACCGGTCATTGTCATTTCCGTTAAATCTCTTCGCCCCGGGATCTCGCACGTTCAAGCCTTGAGGCCACATCAGCGGGCAGGTAACGCCAGGCGAGAGTCAGCAGGATCAGCGTCGGCACAAAGATCAACAGCGCGCTGGCAATCGCAGCCTGTAGCGCCGTCGCCGAATCCATCCCGGTTGCCGCGTACATGTCCGATAGCTGCCCCATAAAATAGGGACCCATGGCAAGCCCGATCATGGTGTTGATCAGCAAATAGTAGGCGCCCGCAACAGCACGCATACGCGGCAGAACCAGATCTGCCGCTGTCGAAGGCGGGATACCGGGCCAGGCGGCACTGAACAGGTGGTGGGCAAAGTTCAGGATGAAAGCCATCATCAGATTTTCGGTGTAGATCATCCAGAGCACGAGCGGCGCTGTGCCGAACACCGCAACATATCCCACGATCAATCTTCCCGACGGATGTTTTGTTTTCGCCCAGTCTGCAAGGATACCCCCGAGGGTAACACCCAGCAGACCACCGAGCGCATTGCCAAGCCCGATGTACATGCCCACCTCGGTTGCGGACGTGTCGTCCTCGTGCAGCCGAAGCAGCAGGGGCGCTGTCCAGTAGCCAACGCCATAGGTCACAAAGGAAATGGAGGGAAATGCCAGCATGGTAAAGATCATGCCCTTGGACCGGAAGATCATGTGAAAGGTGACGGTATCTCGTGCCCTGAGAGACTGAGCCCAGGAAAAGGTGACGTAGATACCGATACCGAGTGCAATCCACTGGGAAATGGTGCCGGTCAGGTAGATCAGCCCGATCGCAAGCAACAGGATACCGACAGCCGCCATCAGGTTGACCCACAATGAAGCGCCAACCCTGCGCAAACCAATGAGGTTGAAGCCGGGCATCATGGTGGCCAGTTCCTCGAACAGCACGGAGAAGGGAGCGGGATGCTTTTTCGCAACCAGCCCTTCACTGACGCCGCGCACCGGCTCTCTCAGGGTCCGCACCCAGATGGCCATCAATATCCCGGGAATCCCGACCGCCAGGAACGCCGCCTGCCAACCCTTGAGTCCCAGGGGTGAGTGTACCGGGTCAGGGAAGGCGCCGTTCCAGGTTTCCATGATAAAACCACCGAGGAACAGACCTATACCGCCGCCGATGTACACACCGGACGAATAGATGGCGATAACCGTTGCACGAAGGCGCGGTGAATAGTAATCCGAGAGCATGGAATAGGCGGCGGGCGAAGCGCTTGCCTCGCCGATGCCGACGCCGATACGAAACGCTGCCAGCATCGGGAAGGATCGCGCGAATCCCGACATGGCGGTCATCAGGCTCCAGAACATCAGCCCGATTGAGATGAGGCTTCGCCTGATCCAGACGTCTGCAAATCGCGCCAGCGGAATACCAAACACGGCATAGAACACCGCAAACACGGTGCCGTAAAGAAAGCCCATCTCGGCATCACTGACACCCAGGTCCTTCTGAATGTCCTGGGAAAGAATCGAAAGGATGTTTCGATCAATAAAGTTGAAAATGTAGACAATGACCAGAACGAACAGTACGTAATGCGGGTACCAGCCGCCCGGCATCTTGCTCTTGTTGTTTTCTGACATACACCCTCTGCTCGGCGAAGCATACCGACTCCGATAGCAATTCGCACACTTTTTCCGGGCGTCGAGATACGGCAAACTGCCCGAAATGCCGCCGCCCCGGAACGGTAACCATGTCAGTTGACCACGCCTCCTATGTCATTGATGAGATGATCTCGGCGAAATCCATCGCGGCGCGTGTCGAATCACTCGCCAGGGAAATTTCTGATTACTATTCCGGTACGGACAAGCTGGTGGTGGTGGGTCTGTTGCGGGGATCCTTCATGTTTATCGCCGATCTTGTGCGCGAACTGAAGATGCCGGTGGAAGTCGACTTCCTCGAAGTCTCATCCTATGGTGATGCCATGGCGTCTTCACGCGAGGTCAGAATCGTCAAGGACATCCGCGGGGAAATTGAAGGCCGTGACGTTCTGGTGGTCGAAGACATCATCGATACCGGGCACACCATGACCCAGGTGATGACGCTTCTTCAGGGGCGCGGACCGAGGCGACTGGAGCTTGCCACCCTGCTGGACAAACCATCAAGACGCGAGGTGGCAGTCAGGGCCCGATGGGTTGGTTTCGAGATTCCCGATAAGTTCGTTGTCGGTTACGGCATCGACTATGCACAGCGCAATCGCAACCTGCCCTACATCGGCAGTATCCGGCAACCCTGAACCGACATCAAGACAAGACCCGGCTTGATACGTATCATCAGCGATCGACAACTATCCGGTAACAACTTATGTGGTGGAAAATTCTCCTGGGCCTTATCGCTGTCCCGGCCATGGCGTTTCTTGTACTGCTGAGCCAGGTCAACATCACCCCGGGCATCCTGGCACACGCCCTTTGGGGTCAGGGAAAGGAAACGCCGGACGAGGAAACGCTTCAGAGCAGGCTGCAACTGCCGGAAGGATTTTCAGTCGGGCTCTACGCCGCCAATGTCCGGAATGCACGATTTATCGAATTCACCCGCTCCGGGGACCTGGTCATCGCGCAGCCCCGGGAAGCCATGATCAGCCTGCTGAGGCGCGACACTGACAAGGATGGCAGGGCGGACAGCCGCGAGGTGCTGATGGAAAACCTGATGCGCCCACACAGTATCGACTTCTTCGGGGACTATCTCTATGTCGGTGAATCCAACGCTGTGGGTCGAATCCGGTTCGATCATGTGACCGGAACCACGATCGGCGATTATGAACGCATCATCACAGACCTGGGAGATACCGGGAACCACTGGACCAAGAGCATCAGGTTTGGTCCGGATGGCATGTTGTATCTCAGCTCCGGCTCAACATGCAACGTCTGCATGGAAGAAGACACCCAGCGGGCGACGATTACCCGCTACCAGCCCAACGGTTCCGGAGAGGAGCGGTTTGCCACCGGATTGCGCAACTCTGTCGGATTCGACTGGGCGCCGTTCGATGGCGCCCTGTATGCCACGGACAATGGTCGGGACCTGCTCGGCGATGACTATCCACCCTGCGAACTGAACAGGGTCGAGGCAGGGCACTTCTACGGCTGGCCACAGGTGAACGGCTTCGGTGACCCGGACCCTGACTTCGGTGACCCGGCCAGTCTTGCAGGGGCGACCTCACCCGTTCATGGTTTTAAGGCGCACAATGCCCCACTGGGTATTCGATTCATCAACCTGGACACCTTCCCCGAAGCCTATCGCGACGCGGCGCTGGTTGCCCTGCATGGTAGCTGGAACCGATCCACCTATGACGGATACAGGGTCGTCTCATTGCATCATCAGACGGATGGTCGCTTCGTAGAAAAGGATTTCCTGTCAGGATTCGAGAAGGACGGAGATGTGATAGGCAGACCCGTTGACATCGCCCAGGGGCCTGACGGCTGCGTCTATATCTCGGACGATTTCGCCATGTCTATCTACCGGGTGTGCTACGGGGAAACGCAAAGTGATGCCATCGCAACCGCTGACACGGGAATCAGTGAGTCCGGGCTTGAGGCATTTGATGCGGAACGACTGTCACGGCTGACCCGGCGGGGAGAACACCTTTTTCAAACCCGTGGGTGTGTTGCCTGTCACCTGGCCAACAGGGACAAGGGGTCTTTCGGTCTGAAGCCACTTGCCGGGATCAGCAAAAAGTACACGCTGAGCAGTCTGGCAGACTTCTACAAGACACCCACACCACCGATGCCACCGGTGAGACTCGGCAACGAAGAAGATGAACTGGCCCTGTCTGCCTACCTGCTGACCCTGGATTAACCCGTGGCCGCAAACTCACTGATCTGATTACCCGCTATCCGCGTGTGATACATCACGCGCGGTCTGGTCATGTCCCACGGGCAGGCCCGGTGCAGCAGACAACGATTGTCCCAGAGTACGGCATCACCCTCAGTCCAGTGATGGTGGTATACCCTGGGTGGCTGGCAGACATGCGCCAGCAGTTCTTCAAGCAGCCGTTCTGACGCCTCGGACGAAAGCCCGGGAATGCCGGAGGCATGTCGGCCAATCAACAGGGATTTTCGCCCCGTTTCCGGATGCACTTTGACCAATGGTCGCAGGGGTGGCTGCTGACCATGGAAACCGTAACCCTGATAGTCACCGCCTTCTTCGGGAACAAATCCCGCTTTTTCCTGGGAGTAGTAAAGGGAGTGGTACGCAGACAATCCGGCCAGGCGATTCTGCATGGCCGCATCCAGTGACTCATAGCCTGCGCGCAGATCAGCCCAGCCGGTTTCCCCGCCATCCTCCGGAACAACATGGGCTGTGAACACCGAGCCCTTCGCCTGAACCGGCATATAGGTACTGTCACAGTGCCAGCCCATATTGCCCTTCAGGATCTGTATGACGCCATCATTATCATCCGGCGCACGGACCGATCCATCACCCCGCACATTGCTGATGGCGGCAAGGTCAAATTCCAGCTCCCCGAATCGGCGGGCAAAGGCAATCTGCTCTTCATTCGTCAGAAACTGACCGGGGAAAATCAGCAGCGCAAAGTCCAGCCAGTTGTCGTAAATCCCGGCGAAGTCAGCATCTTGCAACTGCCGAAGGTCAATGTCAGTGACGATGGCACCAAAGGTCGCATCGAGTGGGGTAGTCGTTGCCATGGCGGCTCCTTGACTTCATCTTTACCCCACTGTCGCGCAAATTATCTGAACTCGCAAGTGACAGTGACCAACCCACCTTCTGTGCACCAACTGCAACCGATAATTCCGCCCAGCCGTAGAATTTGCGCTTTTCACCGCGCAGGCTTGCCATGTCATCGCCGATTTGTGTCAATTCGGCGTCTGATGTGATGTCCAAACGAAACACGGAAATGGCAAGCGGGCTTTTCTTGTCGAGAAAAATGCTGACGGGGGTATTCCCTGTTCCTTTTTGCATCTTCTTCCAGTCACCACTCTGAAAAATGGCGCGTCCGACCGCGCCGTCAGTGACCACGGCCCCCGGCGAAGAAGAAGGTATCACGCCGGGATTTTTTTCAGCGCATTAATAATGTCGCCTACAGGTCTGCCCTGTATTGCAGGATAGTGCCTTTCGTAGCTACGTTTATCGGGAGGACTTACATAAAAAGCGATCCCACCGTTAGCGCGACAGTAAATGTCAACACGCCATCCGGCACCGCTGGAATAAATAACCACATCGCCATCTTCCCACAAAGAGACCATGTAATCGCGTGGCGCTTTGCGGGCAAGTACCCCAAGCAAATTTTGCGCCGATTTCCTGGCGGTTGGCGACGGCGGCAAATGTTCGCCTGTCTCCGCGTAATCATCCAACTCAGCAAGTTGCCTCAATGCCTCGTCGAGACATTTTTGGCTCGCAGGATTTTTTATTGACCGCGTAAGCTCGCTTAAACCGGCATCAAAATGTTGGGTCATGTAATTGTGCTCCGATATGCCAGGAAAGAAAGAGGCATCTTTGCCACCGCACGGTTGCCTCGGAGTATGTACCACAGATTGGCCGGAAATAACATTTAATTTGCGTTAATTCATCTCTACTGAATATAAAAATTTTTCATCCAGTCCCGGTCGTCACCACGGAACGGTGCCAGCACCTCAAACACGCGCGGGCCTTCAGCAAGCAGCGTATCCCTGGCCCGCCTTGCCTCAAAGTTGAGCCTTACCACCGGCTCTGTTTTGGACCGACGGAGTGAAAATCGCCAGTTGTCCGGCATGGTAAAACTGAGGCCATCAAAATGATCAATAGCCATCGCCTGCGCCCCGAAGTGCGCCAACACGGAGGCAAAGGCACGATCCACGTCGGTGAGCGCAAGGTTTATTTCCGGGGTCGTGGAAATCTCCTGCCTGCGAACCTCGATCATCTCCCGCATGGATGGTTCACTCCGCGCGAGCAGACCCAGCACCGTCAGCCAGGCAAACATGCCTGAATCGCACCCGAAGAAATCTCCAAAATAGTGATGTGATGACAGCTCACCACCGTAGACCGCACGGTGGCTACGCATCTTGTCCTTCATAAAGGCATGACCCGTTTCAGCCGGTATACCAACCCCGCCCAGGCGAGTGATCGTGTCCAGCGTGTTCCAGCAGAGCCTGGTATCAAAAACGATCACCCCGCCGGGCTGTTCACCCAGGAACTTCTCAATCAGCAGACCGATCAGGTAATAGGTGGGCACCAGGTCTCCGTCGTTATCAAAACAGACACACCGATCGCAATCACCGTCCCATGCGACACCCAGACTGAAACCTTCTTCAGCCATAAAAGATTTCATTTCCCGCACCAGTCTCGGATTCGTCGGGTCCGCGCCCTGTTCCGGCATGGGTCCCGGGGTTTTCCGGAACCAGGTCACCGGCAGTTCAAACTCCGTGGCAATCATGTCCGCCATGGTGGCGGCGGTACCATTAAGGCCGTTCAAAGCGACCTGCCCATGACGCAGTGTTTCAGGTGGGAAGTGCTGCTTCAGGAAATCCAGATAACGCGCGTGGAAATCCTCCCGAACGATGGAGCCTCTTGCCGCCCGGTGACGATAATCTCCCGCCATCAGTGCGCGAATATCCGAGAGTCCGCTTTGCCGGGTGATTGGTTGTCCGTTACTCAACACACACTTCAAACCATTATGCCTGGCCGGATTGTGGCTCGCCGTGACGACAATCGCGGCTTCGATATTCGGCATGGCGGAGGCAAAGTAACCGAGTTCCGTCGGACACAGGCCGATGTTGACGACCTCAATGCCGATACGGGAAAGCGTATCGTTCAGCGCGGATTGCAGCGCCTCGCTGGAGTTACGCATATCTCGACCGGTCGCAATTCTGCCCGAAAGGTTGAAACGCCCGACAAGGGCATGCGCGAAACCCTCAACAAAGGTTTCGTCTATGTCGTCAGGATAGATGCCCCTTATGTCACCGAGTCGAAAGGCGGACAGGTCCCTGGGCATCAGACCACCAGAAGACCCTGGGGGTCACGGGAGCGCAGACTATTTACCGTGATAATGGCTTTAGACACCGGGTAGCGGCCCATACCGCAGTTACTCTCCGGGATACGAGGACTCAAAGCGAAGTGACCTTTGTGGCAAACTGAATCGAACGGTTCTTCCGCAACAACAGTGCGACCAGAGTTAAAAACATTCCAGACATGACCCCCTGGAACCCCACATTAACAGAGAAGTGACAAGTCCAGAAACCTGGCATACCCTTGATCCATGACCATCGAAATCGTGAACTACTCAAACCACGAAGCCCGAATCAATAACTTCTCCAGGGATCGTTATGTCGATCCCGCCTACATGGAGCGGGAGTGGACCGAAATCTGGCGCACACACTGGCTGCTGGCCGGGCTCGTCAGTGATGTGGCCTCCCCCGGCGACTTCTTTGTGTTTGATCCGGGCCGCGAGCAAATACTGATCACGCGGACTTCAGACAAGAAAGTTCAGGGGTTTTACAACGTCTGCCAGCATCGCGGTAACCAGTTGGTGACAGAATCCTGCGGTCACGCGTCGACCTTCCGATGCGCCTACCACGCATGGACCTACGATATTGACGGGAAGCTGTCGATTGTCCCTTACCGGGAGCGTTTCACCGGGGGTCTGCGGGAGGACGACCTCGCACTGAAAAAGGTTCACACGGAAATCTGGAACGGACTTGTGTTCGTCAATCTCTCTGAGTCACCGGAGCCCCTGGAGGGGTTTCTCGGTTCTCTGAAAACAATACTGGAACCCTATCACTTCGAGAAGATGACCCTGGTCCAGGACCAGACCGTTCATCTGGGCTGCAACTGGAAGGCGGTGGTGGATAATTTCAGCGAGCTTTATCACGTCGATTTTCTACATCCCCAGCACAAGCGCATGGTGGACTGCTGCAACGATACCGTCAGGCTGTTCGAACGCGGTCATACCGGTGTCGAGGTACCCGGCGCCACTGTCAATCCCCGTTTCCCTGTGCCGGAGATGCCAACGGATATCCAGTCGGTGCAGCTAGAGTCCATCGGACTGGACCCGGCAGACTTCAGGGGACGGGTGCTCGAAGTGAGGCGCGCCATACAGGAACAAAAGCGTCGCATCGGCAGGGAACGCGGTATGGACTATGACGAACTGACCGACAATCAGCTCTCGGACGTCTGGCAGTACAACCTCTTCCCCAATGCTATCCTGTCATTCACCCCGGAGCATTGCTGGATTCTGCGACCAAGGCCGCATCCGACAGACCCCGCCAGGTGTGAGTTCGACAAGCTCAGCCTGGTGAGATTTTCCGACCCTGAATCAACGGAATCAGCAAACGCCATTCTTTCGGCCGGTCGCCATTATCAGGGACAGTCAGCTTTTCTGCCGGCAGACTACCGGCGGCCCGAACGAGACCTGTTTCACTATGATGCGGTCATCGCCGGCGAAAAATCCATGACCGATACCATCGACCAGGACGTTGAACTGCTTGCCGGTGTTCAGAAGGGTATGGCTTCAGGCGGCTTCCACCGGGTTCACCTGAATGACGATGAAATGCGCGTGCAGCATTTCCACAACGAACTGAATCGGCTGATCAGCTAACCGGTTCTTCCGCCGGTTCCTGAACGGGTTCGCCAACAGGTTTCATCAGGTTTTCCGGCACCAGAATATTGACGATCCAGAGGGTGTTGGGATGCTTTTCCAGCGCGATCCGCAGGGTCATCGTCAAAGGTACCGCCAGCAACATGCCAACCGGCCCGAGTATCCAGCCCCAGACTATCAGGGATACAAAGATCCAGACAAATCTGAGGCCAAGACGCTGGCCCATGATCCTCGGTTCAAGACCGTTGCTGATCCCGACGTTGATAATCACGTAACCAATGGTCACGATGAGCGCGGAAACATAGCCGTCGAACAGCAGTGTCAGGATGACAGCCGGGACCGCCGCAAGCACTGATCCGATGTTGGGTACGAAATTGAGCAGAAACGCGAGGAATCCCCAAAGCAGCGGGTACTGAACGTCCAGGAAGATCAACCAGACGGCAATGAATCCTCCGGTCAGGATACTGGTAAACGTCTTGATGGCAAAGTAACGCTGGACCGTCTTGATGATTTCACCGGCGATGGTATCCCGGTTGTTCAGCGCCCTCGGCACATCCACCAGGATAAAAACCACCAGCAGCATGATCAGCAGGTAGCGTGACAGGATGCCACCCAGCGCAGCCAGGATCACCTGAACATAACCGAGCGCCCCGGCAGGGTCAAAAATCGCCCGCAGGCTGTCAATGTCATAGCCGTAATCACCCACCCAGACAAGCAACTGCTCCAGCAACCCGTCGGCGCGCTCCTGATAAACCGGCAACTGCTGGGTGAACTGCACATAGGAACCACTGATGACCAGGGGGACAACCGAAGAGATTGCCAGCAACATGATTACCACCAGTATAATCGCGAGCCAGCGGGGCAGGCCCTTCCCAACCATCCAGTACATCGGCTCCGTGCATACAATGGCGATAAACATTGCCAGCAGTGCCGGAACCAGAACACCGGATGCTGCCTTCATGGCGCCCGCCACAATGGCGACCGCCGCCAGGGCGAACAGGATACGTTCAGGTCTCGACAACTCACTCATGCCCGGATTATCTCACGAATGTCAGATCCGGAAGACACGAATCCGTAAAAATTCAGATCCAGAAGGAAAAGGTGCGATCAATCAGCCACCAGGTTGAAACGGCACCGACGAAATAACCCGCCAGCGCCCGGGCGTAGACCTCCCGCCCGGTTACCAGTCCACCGAATAGACGTGCACAGGCCAGCACCATCAAGACAAACAGTATCTGGCCCGCTTCAACACCCACGTTGAAGAACAGCAACGCCACCGGCAACTCGGTTTGAGGCAGACCGATGTCTCTCAACACGGCCGCAAAACCGAACCCATGCAACAGGCCAAAACTCGCAGCCACGGACACCGGATACCGATAAGTCCACGAGCCGGGATCATCGCGCAGAATTTCCAGCGCAAGAAAAACGATAGACAGGGCGATGACCGCTTCCACCGCAGCGGTGGGCAGTGACACCAGTTCCAGTATCGACAGGATGAGTGTAAGGGAATGTGCGACGGTGAATCCTGTGATGGTAATCAGCATCCTTCGCCAACGCTTCTCCGGCACCCGGGCGGCAACAAACAGCAAACACAGAACGAACAAAAGATGGTCGATACCGAGCCAGATGTGTTCAACGCCCAGCCACGTGTACTGGCCGGCAACCATGAGAGCCTCCTCCTGCTCGGGAACCTGCCACCGGGTTTTCGAGGGAGGCAGTATCGTTGAATACACAAGCCCCCCCGCCAGAACAACACGCACAACCGTCGACAGCGATGGATTCGAGCCGGGAAATTCCAGGGCAATGCTGTTTCCCCGGATAGACTGATCACATTCAAACGGTTGGCGGACGGTTATTGCGCCCGGCATCCGCACCCTGGTCGCTTCCTTCAATGGCTCACATGATTCGGGCATGAGCAGCACCGGCGGGCGCCGCAGCGTATCGGGCACTTTGAGTCGTGTGACATAACGGAACTGATCGCCGGTCCTGGTCACTTCCAGGGAAATCGGACGAGCATCGTGGGCGATGGCACCCGGCGGGATGACAGCCACGCAGGAAACAAACAGCAGGCACCGCAATCGAATCATGATCAGGGTTTAACCACGATTTCATAACGATCCAGGATCTTCCGGATCGCCTGCTCGGTCTGCTCCTTTATGGCGGCCTGTTCCGCATCGTAGCGGACATCCTGTGCAACTTCCGCGAAAGTCGCCGTTCTTTCGACGCTGCGTTGTCTGATCAGTACCAGGTGCAACCCGTAGGCAGACTCCGCGGGTCCGGCCCACTGCTCAACCGGCAGCGCAAACAGGCGTTCTGAGAATGCTGTGCCAAAGTGAGAGGCAACGAACTCCTGGCTGCGGTCCACATAGTTCTTGTGAAAGGCAAATCGTTCCCCGTAGGTCAGGGCACCGGCAAAGCTGACGTTTTTTTCCACCAGTTCCCGTCGCAACGCTTCGGCAACCCTCTGTGCCCGCTCTTGCGTCGGATGATTGTCGTAGCTGACAAACACATGGGTGAAAGTGACACTGGCGGGAACGACATACAGGTCCGGGTTTTCCTGATAGAAGGCTTCCGGGTCGATGTCGGTCGGTGTCTCGAATCCTCTCGCCAGGTACTCAACCTTCTGCACCAGCCGTCGGCGGATAATGTAGTCATTAGCATCCAGCCCGAGGGCAAGCGCCTCACGATACAGGACCTCCTCGCGCACGAAATCGTCAATCAGCCGCTGCCTGCCTTCAGGTGGCATATCGTCAAGAAAGGTGCCGGACCGGCTCGCGTCAAAGGCTCTGGATCGAAATTGCATGAATGTCATCAAACCGGCCCTGTCGACGACGATGGTGTCATCATCGTCATAGCGCGCGGTGAATTCGAAGATCAGGAACAGCAGTCCGCCCAACAGCAGAAAATGAAGCAGGGGTTGTTTCAGGATCAACATTAGCCGACGATATTCTCCAGGAACCGATCAACAGGGTCGCCATCATCCAGCAGGCCACAGACCGCAGCCACAAATGGCGCGTCAATACCTTTACCCTGAAAAAGCGAATGAAACATGCGGGCAGATCTGACACCTTCGCTGACCATGACCATTTCAGATGAAGCCTGCTCTAGCGTCTGTCCCTTTCCAAGCCGTTCACCCATCTCGCGATTTCGCCCGTGCGGCGAAGTGGCGGTAACAAACAGGTCACCAATACCAGCGGCGGACAAGGCGGTGTCCGGGTCAGCCCCCAGTTCCGGCAGAACTCGCACCGCCTCGCGGTAGCCCGCCGTAAAAACCGCAGCCTTCAGATTGTCCCCGCCCCGACCATCGGATTTCAGCCCGTCAACCACACCACAGGCCAGAGCAATAACATTCTTGAACGCTCCCCAGTACTCAGACCCGCGGGAATCCGTCGCCGCTGACAGTTTGAGTGTTCGAGTCGTCAGTGAGGTTGCAACACTCCCGGCCAGGGATGCATCACTGCTGGTCACCAATGCCGTGGTAAACACGCCTCTTGCCAGCTCCGGCGCAATGGTGGGTCCCATCATGACGCAAAGACGACAGTTCAGCCCCGCTGCCTCCAGCTTCTCTTCAACCACATCCGAGATCATCCGGTCGCCCGGCGCCAGTCCCTTGGCCAGATCCAGCAGGATCTGATCACTGCCCAGGTGTGGCAACAGATCGTCAACCACACTCAGCACAACACCGGAAGGTAGGGCCAGCACCACAATCTCCGCGCCGTTCACGGTCTCCGCAATGTCCATGGAGACCCTGAGGCCCTGTAGCGATACATCGTTCAGGTACTTTTCATTGATACCCGTCGCCCGGATGCTGTCGAACACCTCCTGTTCCACGGTCCACCCACTGACATCCAGCCCCTCGGCAAGCCAGTTACAGGCCAGGGCCGTGCCAAAGTTACCAAGCCCCATCACCGCAATTTTCTTCACCTCAGGTCTCCTTCAGGTTGTCTGCAAGCCAGTTCAGGAGGTCTGTCATGACCTCCTCCCGGTTAGTTTCGTTAAACATCTCGTGGCGACCACCCGGATACAGTTTACAGGTCGGAGAAAAGCCCGCCTGCCGGTAGGCCGCAACCATACGATCCAGGTCCTTCTGTTGCCCATGAACCGGGTCCTCAGATCCGGAGAATACATACATCACCAGGTCCCCTGGGACTTTGGCGATTGCCGCCAGTGACTGGGATACGGGGGTCGCCTGCCCCATATCAATCAGGGTGCCCGGCGTGACCACGAAACCGCACTGATCATCCGCCACATATCGCCGCACCTGCTCCCCGTCCCGGGACAACCACTCAAACCCGGTTGCCTCCGGACTGTCAAACGGGTCGTTGAAACTGCCGAACAGGGACTTTTGCATCAGTTCACTGGTTCCGTCCGGGCCAAGGCGCCAATGCTCGAATTTCAGCACCCAGCGACCAATAAAGTTCAATCGGCTCTCCTTGAACCCCGGTGAGCCGGAAAGTGCAAGCAGATCAATGCTGTGACCGTAACGCGTGATGTACTGCTGAGACAGCATGGAACCCATGCTGTGACCGAGCAGACAAAGCGGCCTGCCCGGGTACTGACCGCGTATCTCACGATTGATTTCATACATATCGGCCAGGGTCCGGTTCCAGCCGTCAGGTCCCATGTATCCCCGCACAGGCCCCGCTGTCTCACCATGCCCCCGATGGTCACTGGCAACGACAGAGTAGCCCCCGTCGTTTAATTGCCGCGCCACCCAGTCGTACCGCCTGGCATGCTCGCCCATGCCATGAGCGATCTGAATCACGGCCCTGGGTGTGTCAACCGGCCAGCGATAACACGCGACCCGGTGGCCATCGCTGGCTGAGAGAAAATACGACTCCATCTATCCCCTCCAAACGGGAGCAGGTTTCAATCTTGCGGGAATTCCGTGGGGGTTACAAACATGCTAGGGTTCCCTTCGACATGTTGTGCACTCAGGACAAAATTCTAAGCGCGGCTCGCCTCACAACGGGTCTCAGCGACTTCGGCTCTAACGATTTTATGGAGCCGCTCGACCTGTTGATTGAGGACTACCGCAGTTCGGCAAACCTCAATCTGAAGGGCATAGCCTCATCCTGGATCTACCTGCACCGGATGCTGTGCAACCGACTTCGTTTGAATCATTTTATGAAAACCACACCGGCGGATAACGAGAAGATACACCGCCCGATTTTTATTCTCGGGCTGCCCAGAACCGGTTCCACACTTCTGCATGAACTTCTGGCAAGTCACCGTGAATTGCGCGCCCCCATATTCTGGGAAGCGAGTTTCGCGCCCGGACACTCTTCCATGGACAAGGCCAGGCAATGGTTCACGTCAGCGCAGATTCGCCTCCTTGATCTTCTCTCGCCCGGTTTTCGCAGCGTACACAATCTGGGGACACACCTGCCCCACGAATGCATCACCCTGCAGGCGCTTTCGCTACGCACCATGCAGTTCCACGCGGCGCACAATCTTCAGAAGTACAATCAATGGCTGGAGAGCTGTGACTGGGCTCCGGCCTACGACTACCACAAGTGGTACCTGCAGTGGTTGCAGTTCGGTCGTGAAGCGCCGAGGTGGGTTCTGAAAGCACCGGGCCATCTGCTGTCCCTGCCCGAATTGATCAGGCACTATCCGGATGCAACGATCATTCATCTGCACCGTGACCCCTGCGAGGTCATACCCAGCATGGCCAGTCTGTTCATGCATATTCGCCGACCCTTCACACGCAAGATGGACCTGACGGAAATCGGTCGCGACGTCACCCGGCAGTGGCATCTGGGATTGCAGAATTCACTGAACTATCGAAACACACATCCGGAAACCGAAACCATGTTCATGGACGTACACTATCGGGAACTGGTCCGGGACCCCCTGGCAACCTGCGAAAAAATTCTCGAATTTTCCGGGATATCGCTGGACAACACGGCGCGGCAATCGCTACACAGCTACGTCGCCAACAATCCCAAGGGAAAGCACGGAGGGCATCGTTACTCACTCGCGCAGTTCGGATTGAACGAAGATGAATTGAAAGAGCTGTTCAGCGACTACAATGTCCACTCCGATCTCGCGGCGTGACGGCTGTCGGCAGGTCCGGCCAGAGCATCGGATAAATGCAGACAAACGTAATTCCGCTCAGGGTCGGTATCCGTCAAAGAAGTCCTTGAAACCTGCCGGCTCATAGGGACCGAACACAATCTGCTCCAGCACACCGACACCTTCCCGCTTACCATCAGAGGCACTGACCACCTGCTGGGTGTGCAGGTTTTCCGGCGACTCATGGTCGAGCTGACGTGTGTCAAAGGATTCATGCCCGGTGGCGAGTTCTCCTTTCCATGCGCCCTGCCTCCATTCCGGGTGGCCATAGCCCAGCCCCTTCATCATAAAGGTTAGTTTCGGCTCCAGAGTGATGGTCCGTATTCCGTCATCCAGATTGACCAGATCAATTTCGGCGCGTTTGGCGAGGCGCGTGCCCTCATGGTATTCAATGCGATGTCGCGCGGTCAGCTTGCGGTCCACCCTGCCATCCTCAACGCCGGGGATATCCGCCTCAGCGGCGTAAAGTGGCGCTTCGAGCCCTTCACGAACCAGCGGCTCTCCTCGCTGACCATCAAAGAAGATCGCGTGAGAGACATGGTCCTCCCAAAAGAGCGGCGCCCAGACAAAACAAATTCCGTTCGGCAGGTTCGGTGCACCGCCCGCTTCCGGTTCCCCGACACCCCGCACACCCCAGCTTCTGTCCTTGGTACCGTGGCAGATGGATTCCTCGACCTTGATACTGCCCTCCGGATGATGCACTTCACCCTGCCAGCGACCAAACTGGTCAAAGCGGGTCGCATCCATCATCCGGCGCGTGCCGGACCACAGAATCTGCCGCCCTTCCTGGATAGACGCCGTGCGCGCCGAGAAGGTCAGATCGCAGGTAACACCACTTTCATTATCGTCCAGAATGACGCGGGTCTTTCTCATGGGCTCGATGACTTCGATCCGAAACGGACCCACATCCATGTCAGTTCTCTCAACCGGAGCACGGCGGGAGCCATAAAAGCAATGCTGCCTCAGACCCGGCTGAACCACGCTGAAGGCACAGTCCATGACCCCCCGGTGCGGGTAAACTGCCATCCCGACGCCAAAGTAATATGAGCCATCCGGCGCATAGCCATTAAACCAGGTGCGATCATAGACATTCCTGTCACTGGTGACCGGATGAGCAACAGGCTCGGGCGTCTGATGAATCGGAAAGTCATCTAACTTATTAAGCATCGCGTGATATTCCCCTGACCGTTGACAACAGCAGGAACCGTATCACTTCCTGCGGCAGGAATTAAAGACTCAGCCACACAATCCCCCCGCAAGGGTGAATGACAGCCGCTTCAAGGCCGTGTTATATACCGGTTGTCGGCGGTCCGCCGGTCACTGACAACCCATAGAGACGACAGATGAACAGGCTGCTGCTTACAACGATTCTCGTCGCTACAATCCTTATTCCTTTCTCCACTTCATCCGCAGAGGGAGACTTCATGACAGCCTCGGACATCCGGGACAGCTTCGCACGAGGCGAGTCCGCAACCTCAATCGCAAAATCTGCCCTGCAGAAAATTGAGGCAATGGACGATGACTATCATGCGGTCATCATCGCCGGCGGCGACCGTGTGAATTCGGAAACAGCCCGACTGGACAAGCTGCCTGCTGCGGAGCGGTCAACACTGCCACTGGGCGGTGTACCCATTCTGGTAAAAGATAACATCGAAACGAAGGGCTGGCCGACCACCGCCGGGTCACTGGCCCTGGCCGGCAACGAGACCGGCAGGGATGCCTCCCTGATCTCCAACCTGCGTGACGCGGGCGCCATTATCCTGGGCAAGGCCAATCTCAGTGAATGGGCCAACTTCCGGTCAGAACAATCCATCTCCGGCTGGAGCGCCGTCGGTGGGCAGGCACGAAACGCTCACGATCCCAGACGTTCTCCCTGCGGTTCCAGTTCCGGGTCCGCCGTGTCCGTTGCACTGGGTTATGTTCCCATTGCCATCGGCAGCGAAACCGATGGTTCCATTGTCTGCCCTGCCTCTGTCAATGGTGTGGTCGGTTTTAAGCCTACCCATGGAATTGTCTCCGGTGACGGTGTTGTTCCACTGGCGGCGTCACAGGATATCGCCGGTCCCATCGCCATCAGCGTCACCGATGCTGCTCTGGCACTGGGCGCCATGATGCAGGGTGATGAATCACTGAGCGGCCTCCGTGCAGGCCTGATTGACCTTAAAGTGCCGGATTCCCTGGCGGGTATCCGGGTCGGTGTGCTGGCAGATACCCAGGGCTTTGATCAGCGCCGGGATGATCTGCTGTCGGACAACCTGAAACTGCTTACCGGCCTCGGCGCAGAACTGATACCTGATCTCAGGGCAGCCCCCTACCAGGGACTGGGTGGTGATGAATATCAGGTGCTCCTCTATGAATTCAGGTATCAGCTTGATCAATACCTCGCGGGCCTGCCTGACGAACTCAACAGGCTGACGCTGGCGAAGATAATAGCATTCAACCGGCAATCCACGGTCGAACTCTCCCTGTTTGATCAAAGCATCTTTGAGAAAGCACAGGCACTGGAGATGACCGCAGAGCAGTACCGAGAGAAACTTGCCGCCATCAGGCGGGCGGCCCGGGAAGATGGACTGGACAGGTTGCTCGGAGAGCACCAACTGGATGTTATCGTCGGAATCACGGTCGGCCCTGCCTGGATGATCGACGATATTAATGGCGATGCCTCCCACGGCCCTTCCATGTCCAGCCTGCCCGCCATCGGCGGGCATCCCCACATCACGGTTCCCATGGGCGACATCAGGGGCATGCCGGTCGGACTGTCCTTCGTGGGTTCACGCCTGGCTGATGCGAAGATTGCGGCTATCGCTGCGGCTTTCGAGGCCGAGACCGCCCGCCGGTAACCTGGCACCTCATTTGCTGACCGATGCGTAATCCCGGCGGCATCAAACCTTCTCGCGTGCGGGCAGACCCTTTTTCTCGCGCAACTTGTTCATACGATCACGGTCCACATCCAGCGGGTCACCCAGTTCATTTTCATCAGCGGTACCGGCCATGTGTTTACCGGCAAGCGTGCCGTTGTACATGATTTTCTTGACGGGAGTGATCGCGAGAATAATACGTAGAGGCGAATCCAGCAGGTTGTAAAAGAATTCTTCACCTTCCCTGCTGTTCGGGTTCAGCTTCTTCGACAGGGCTTCGTAGAACCACTGCTTGCTCTCCTCGTCCTGGTAGAACTCACCCGTGCCTTTGAAAGTGATCGCACCACCCGGCAGACCCGCAGGCGCACCCGGAGGATAACCCATGGCACTGACATTGACGGACACACGATTGTCGCGACGTATCGCAGCCGTTCGATGACGGTGTTCGGCAAACGTCAGCCAGATCCTGCCTTCATGCCAGACGAAGGCATGAGTCACACCCACTGGCCAACCGTCTTTGGTTGCCCACATGAGTACACACTCAACTGAGTTGTTCATGAGCTGATCCACTTCTTCGTCGGTAAATGGATAGATTGAGACCATTTCATGATCGTGGGTTTGCGCCATGATTTCCCTCCCGTTGTTTTTGGTTGGCGTGATGGCTGAAGCATAGCATTATGGCGCGATTGAACTACTGTATTTATATACAGTATTCATGTAGGCTATGCCCATGCACAACACAGACCCGAACAGAACCGGCAAAGCCGGAAAACTGAAAGGCCGGGGTGCCCTGTCGAATCCGGACAACCGTTTCCAACACCAGGTCACAGAGAGGTTTTTTGACGACTGGGATCTGCCGGAAGACGAACCAGGCCGGCCAAAGACGCAAATCCTTGAGGAAAACTGCCGGACGATTATCAGCTCAAATCAGTCACCGGATATCCCGTTCAATGCATCCATCAATCCCTATCGAGGCTGCGAACACGGATGTATCTACTGCTATGCGCGGCCAACACATGCCTACTGGGATATGTCCCCCGGACTGGACTTTGAAACAAAGATCATCAGCAAACCCAACGCCGCCGGGTTACTCCGGCAAAAGCTGACCCGGCCCGGATACAGGGTCAGCCCCATCATGATCGGTGCAAACACCGACCCCTATCAGCCGTCAGAGGCAAAACTCGGCATCACTCGAAGCATCATTGAGGTCCTGGCTGAGTTTGAGCATCCATTCTCTGTCATCACAAAAAGTAACCTCATTCTGCGAGACCTGGATTTGCTTGGGCCAATGGCCGACAAAAATCTGTTCAGCGCCGCCGTCAGCGTGACCACCCTGGACAACAATCTGAAGCGGATTCTGGAGCCCCGCACGCCCCGGGGACTGACCAGGCTCAATGCGATCCGGCAGCTCAGCGAAGCAGGCATCAGGGTGACACTGCTTGCCGCGCCGATGATTCCCTTTATCAATGATCACGAGCTGGAACATATCCTGGGTCAGGGCAAACAGGCCGGGGCTGTCTCCGCCCAATACATTCTTCTCCGTTTACCCCATGAAATCAGCGACCTGTTCCGGGAGTGGCTGAATGAGCACTTTCCTGAACGGGCCGGAAAGGTCATGAGTATCATCCGCCAGAGTCGCGGCGGTAAGGACTACAGTAGCGTGTTCGGCGAGCGGATGGTGGGTACCGGTGAGTTCGCCATGTTGCTGCATAACCGATGGCGGGTAGCAAGCCGCAGGCTGGGCTATCGGAACGATCTTCGATTCGAGCTTGATACCGGACGGTTCCGCAGGACCAACGAGCAACTGACGCTGTTTTGAAACTGGCCATTTGATAGCCGTCTACCCTGATCCCGCATTTTTTTCACTTTTTATCAAACTTTTTCCAACCCGTGGCCGTCTATATATTCAGGTAGTCGGGCCGGACCCCATGAAAGTTCAATCAGGAATCGGTCGCAAAAGCGACGAGCAACTCATCCAGCGGGCACTGGAAGGCTCTGAGAATGCGTGGCTGACACTGGTCAGGCGTTACGAAACCCGCCTGTTCAACCATGCACTGCGGATGGTGGGTAACCCTGATGATGCAGGGGATCTGCTGCAGGACGTATTCCTGTCGGTCTACAGAAATCTCGGGAGGTTTCGTGGTGATGCACCTTTCGTCGCATGGCTGTTTCGGATCGCGACGTTTCGCTGCACCGACCACCTGAGGCGAAAAAAACCGCAACCGGGCGAATACGAAGAACTGCCGGACTCAGACCACAGGAACGACCCGGCGCGCGGTTATGAAGAGGTGAGGTCCAATGGCGACATTGTCCGCATGCTGGCGAGCCTGCCCAACGAGCAGCGCCAGGTTATCGAATTGAAGTTTTTCCAGAACTTCACCTTCGATGAAATCGCAGCGCAACTGGGCATCAGTTCTAATACTGCGAAATCGCGGCTGTATGCCGCATTGAAGAAATTGAGAGGCACGGAGGAAGCAGGCGCGATGGCCTGCTGAAACAGGTATGACTATGACCGGGATGAATTGTGAACAATGCGAGGGGTTGCTCTTCGACTTCCACGAAGGCCGATTGCCCGCCGAAACAGCCGCCAGTGTGGATACCCACCTGAAGTCATGCAATGACTGCGGTGCTCTGCTGAACGACATCTGGCAGATGAGCCTCGTGGCCACGCGCTGGCAGGACCGGGCTCCCGGAAATTATGACAGGGGCAAAACGGCAGACTTTGAAAGTCGCGGATGGCGGTTTCCCGAGATGTTCGCGACCGCCGCTTCGATTCTCGCCATCATTCTCGTCCTGACGGATGCCAGCATCAACACCGGCGATGGCGTGGTTCTGCAATTCGGTTCCGACAATTACCTGACTGAAGACACCTTCGCGCACAACCAGGCAGAGCTCACCGACAGGTGGGACCAACGCCTGAGCGATTTGTCGGCACGACAGGTCGCCGGCGATCAACTGGTGCTCCGTTCAGTGCTCCGGGCCAGCCGCGAAGAGCGCAAGGAAGAAATGACGGCTCTGGTCAGCTACTGGACCGGCGCCCAGGCACAGCAATACCGTGAAACCGAAGAGAACCTGCGCTACCTGCTGGCCAGCCAGGCCGAAGACGAGAAAGACATCCATCAACTATCCAATGCGTTTCGCCAGATCAGTGAAACGCGGTAACAACATGTAGAGGTTACTCCATGAACATTCGAAACAGAATCAAGCGCCGCAATCTGATGTTGAATCTGGTTGCAGTCATCATCGCATCCGCAATCGCTTTCCACAGCATTGCTGACCCGGACTATGATCTCATGCGCAAAGACATCAACATCATGATCGGTATTGTCAAATCTGCGTTCGAGAACGAGGAAGACTGCAGGTCCTGCCGGATTCATGTCACGGGTCACTACCTCGCGGACCAGGGTGTCGTCTTTAACGTCAGGCCCGCGTCCGGTCGTCACGCGTATGCGTTCAAGACCCCGGACTTTGAAGAGAACGTCGAGGTCTTTGCAGAAGGCATAGCAGCCATCCCGCTGGTGGTTGAGGGTATTCTCGAAGGTGTGGAGACGGGTCTTGCCAACGAAGACTTCAGCAGCTTTACGATCCGGGCGGACGGCGACTGGTCCAAACAAAGCCGCAGTGCGCGCCAGGCGCTTCGTGAAGCACGGGCTGAACTGAGGGAGGCCAATCGCGAGTTACGAGAAATCGAAATTGAGGCGATCCATGCCGAGGAGAACGAACTCACGGAGCTGGAGCAGCGGGAGACTGAAATCCTTCAGGAACTGGAACGCCTGTCCCGGGAAGAAGCACAGATTAAGGAAAACCTGGCCAGCCAGGTCAAAACCAGGAAAAACGCGATGCAAGAGAAACGGGCCAAACGCCTGGAGGTCCGGCGCCAACGATTCGAGGAAATGGAAACGCTGGTACTCAACGCCTTCTGTGACTACAGCGGTACGATGCGAAACCTGCCGAAGAATGAGCGCATCAACGTGATCGTCAGCAGGGATGAGGGGCCATCGAACATCTATGTGTTCGAGCAATCGGAACTGGATGATTGCGATTCGTCACAAACCAACGTTCGAGACCATGCACTGATCTACGCCTTTTGAACCCGAACCGGAGATGGCAGAAACAACATCGCCGCGATGCAGGGCAGCAAAAGAATGCCAAACGTCCAGAATGCCGCATCGTAGGATTGCGTCAGGTCAAACATCCATCCCGAGAAGATCGAACCAAAGCCGCCAGTCATCAGGAAAAGGTTGACCAGCCCCAGGATCCGTCCGAATGAAAAGGTTCCAAACCGACTCGCATACATAATTCCCATCATGGGCATGACCCCGCCGGTGGAAAACCCCTGAAGAGCAGCGGCCACCATCAGGGACTGCTGGTCAGGATTTCCCTGATAAAAGTAGAGGGCAGCCAGCAAAAGACCCGACATAAACCAGTAGAGATATCGGTGATCCACCCTGTCACCCAGACTGCCGAACACAAACTTGCCAACAATCATCGAGATAGATGTCAGCGCAATCAGTTGTGCCGCCAGTTCCTGAGTCATATCGAGATCAGCGACATAGGCGCCGATATTGAACTGGACCCCACTGAACGCCGCATTAATGGGAATCAGCCCGATGACCGGAAGCCAGAAGTTACGTGTGGAAAGAATCTCCTTGCTACTCCATGCCTTCGCATCAAGGTGCCCGCTGTCGACAACAGAGGGTTCCGGTTCCGGAGGTTCCTGGCGCAGAATCCAGAGATTGAGCGGAACGATAAGAAAGACCATCAGCATCGAGAGGTAAAACATGGCATCCTGCCACTCGAACGCCTCTATCAACCCGTGCGATAAAAGTGGAATCGTCAGCCCGCCCATTGAGGTACCCATGGCGGAAATACCAAGCGCAAGACCGCGCTTATCGGTGAACCACTTGCTGACCATGGTCTGTGAAGCCAGGGTACCGCAGAGCATCATCCCCACCGGCAGCAGCGTCATGTGAATCAGGATGATCTGCCAGAAGGCCGTCGCGCAGGAGATAAGAAACAAACCTGAAGCACCGGCCAGGCCCCCGACAACAACAAGGAGCCTCATGGGATAACCGTCCATCACCCTTCCGAAAACAGGACTGACAGCCCCGCAGACAATCTGGAAAGAGAAAATGGCAAGCATGGCCTCGCTACGGCTGATGCCAAAGGTCTCAAGCCATGGCACGACGAACAGCGCAAAGCTGTAGATCATGATACCGAGTGCCAGCGCCTGGTTGACCAGGGTTACCCCAACGATATACCAACGGTAGTGCCCGGATGGCATCAACTATGACTCATAGCAGGCTCATGGCCATGATGGCCGGAAAGTCATCAGAGCATAGCACACACGCTGTTGGTCATTTCCGGCAAGTTTGCTAGAGTCGCCGCCCTTCTGAAAAAACAGCCGATCAATATCATGCGCAGTCTCTGGGTAAAAATTCATCTCTACCTTGCTTCATTCTTTCTGTCGTTTCTGCTTCTGATGGCAATTTCCGGCGGGCTTTATCTGAACGGGATCAAGGGCAATGTGGCAACCTCTCCGGTCGAGATAACCAATCCTGTCCGAATCGACCCTGGGTCACCTGATCTGAAACAGGACATTGACGGCCTGCTGCAAGCCAACGGAATCGTGCACAACTTTGAGTATGTAAAAGTATCCGGGTCCAGCCTGATCACCCGGCCCACTTCACGCGACTACTATATGATCGACGTCTCATCCGGGGTTCCCGCCGTGACACTGAACGAACCTGACCTGGTGAAGCGGCTGGTGGAACTGCATAAGGGTCACGGCCCGGGGCTATTCAAGACATTACAGAAAATCATGGCACCCGGACTGGTCCTGATACTACTGAGCGGATTCTGGCTCGGTGTATCATCGGAGCCGCTGCGCACGCCCACGCTGGTTACCGCCTTCGTCGGGCTGGTCATCGCCCTGTCAGCAGGCTCTCTTCTGTAGTACACAAATGAGAATCATTCTCATGTTGATAATGATTCTCATTTAGGATATGTTCGTCGAACTATCTGCGGTGTTATGAGGCGATTTTCGATGAAACATGCCCGACCGGTTCTGGCAGGTCTGCTGGCCAGTTCACTCACACTATCTGCGCTGGCCGACGATGCTTCTTTCCTGGAAGAAGTCACCATTGTCGGCGAACACAGGGCTCACCAGATTACCGGGGCCTCTCAATACATTGGCGCCGCCCAACTGGAACAGCAGACGTATTCCGACATCCAGAGGATTCTGCGTCAGGCGCCCGGCGTTTCGCTACAGGTGGAGGATGGCTACGGACTCAGACCGAACATCAGTATCCGGGGTGTTGCCAGCGAACGAAGCGGGCGAATCACACTGCTTGAGGACAACGTCCTGATAGCACCGGCGCCCTACTCGGCGCCTTCCGCCTATTACTTCCCAACCGTGGGCCGCATGAGCGCGGTAGAAATTCTCAAGGGACCGGCGGCCATTACCCAGGGTCCTTATACCATCGGTGGTGCGATGAACATGATCTCCACACCCATCCCCGGTAGCCGGGGCGGCTCCGTCAGGGCCGAGGCGGGAGAAGACAGCACCTACCGTATTCACGCCATTTACGGCGGCACCGGCGATAATGGCTTCGGATTCCTGCTGGAAACCCACCAATGGCAATCGGATGGTTTCCAGGATATTGATCGTAGCAGTTCCGATACCGGGCTGGACATCGAAGACTACACCATCAAGCTGGCTTACACCGCTGACCGCCACAGCGTTGAACTGAAACTGCACTACGTCAGGCAGGATTCGGAACAAAGCTATCTGGGTCTCACAGATACCGACTTCAGCGACGATGCCTTCCGGCGTTACGGCCTGTCCGCGCTGGACAACATTCATACGGAACATGAACAACAGATCCTGCGTTATCGCTTCGCCATCAACGATGCCATGGCGTTTACGGCCACCACTTACAATAACGAACATGAGCGTGCCTGGTTCAAGACCGAGGGCATTGATTTCGATGGCAGCGCCACCGCTGAAGCGTTCTCTCGAACAAGCTGGTCAAATCTGATCAACGCGATCAACCTGGGAGAAGAATCTGGCGGCCTGACGCCGGCGGACATGCGGGCGATTCTGGACGGAACCACAGATACTCCGGTTGGCAGCATCCAGGTTCGATCAAACGCACGTGAGTATTTCTCCCGTGGCGTTCAGTTCGGATTCGAGTGGCGGGTCGAATCCGGTGATGTTACCCACGGTATCGAAATCGGGCTCAGAATCCACGAGGATGAAGAAGACCGCCTGCAACGAAACAGCAATTATCATCAGGAGTCCGGCCAACTGGTCCCGGATGACCCGGGTCTGCCGGGGAACGCGGGTAACCGGCTGCAGGAAGCGCAGGCCCTCGCCTTCCATATCTATGACCGCATCGAATTTGGCAACTGGGTCCTGACACCCGGCCTGCGCTACGAGGATATCGACCAGGAGCGGACTCGTTGGGAAACCCGTTCAGGCAGAACAACCAACCCGGCCTCACGCGACGCCGACAACATTCGCGATACCCGCAGCAACGACACGCAGGTGTGGCTGCCCGGCCTGGGTGTGCTCTATTCCCTGACTGAAACGACGACCCTGGTCGCCGGTATCCATAAGGGCTTCACCGCACCGAGCAACGCACCGGACGTTGATGAGGAAGAATCAATCAACTATGAACTTGGCCTGCGATTCAATGATGATCGTGTTTCCGCAGAAGCCATCTATTTCCTGAGCGACTATGACAACCTGCTTGGCGAGTGTACCGCGTCGTCCGGTTCTGATTGCACCATCGGTGAGGCGTTCAACGGAGATGCCGCTACCGTTCAGGGTATCGAACTGCATTTTGCCGCCAATCTGGCGTCCCACAGAGATTTCAGCCTACCGCTGACCTTCAATTACAGTTGGATTGACAGCGAATTTGATTCCGACATCGCAGACACTGACTTCTTTGGCAAGGTGAGCGAGGGAGACCCCATTCCCTATATCCCGGAACATCAGTTCAATGTCAGCCTGGGCTACGAGAAGAACCGGTGGTCAGGGTTTGTCAATGTCAACTACGTGGATGAAGTGTGCGTCAGGGCAAGCTGTGGCCGGTTCGAGAAAACGGACGATGCCCTGACGGTTGATCTTTCCGCACACTATGCGTTCAGCGACACCATGGAGCTGTACGCCAAGGTTGAGAATGTCACGGGAGAGGAAGACATTATGGGCCGGCATCCTTACGGGGCAAGGCCGAACAAGGACCGAACTGCTACACTGGGCGTCCGAATCGACTTCTAGAGATTGCTTGTGACCATCAAAGTCATCGGTGCCGGATTCGGCAGGACCGGCACCTACTCCCTGAAGCACGCCCTCGAACAACTGGGTTTCAACAAGTGCTACCACATGTGGGAGGTAGCGGAAGGGCATCGCGGCATCTGGTCTGATGCCCGCCAGGGAAGACCAGTCGACTGGGATAGATTGTTTGACGGATTTCAGGCCAGTGTCGACTGGCCTTCCTGCAACTTCTGGCGAGAGCAGGCTGCCCATTATCCTGATGCAAAAGTGCTCCTGTCACTGCGCGACCCGGAGAACTGGTATGAGAGCATCATCAATACCATCTACTCCAGCTCCCGAGCGGCACTGGAATCCGACGACCCGGCCACCAGAAGGTTGGGAGAATGGGCATTCGAGATAATCTGGCACCGGGTATTTGATAATCGCATGGATGATCAAGCCCATGTTATCGGCATCTTTAATCGTCACAACCAGTCCGTGATCGACGAAGTACCCGCCGACAGGCTGCTGGTGTTCGAAGCAAAGCAGGGCTGGCAACCACTGTGCAGGTTTCTCGAAGTACCGGTACCCGGCACCGATTACCCGAGAATGAACACAACCGAGGAATTCAGGAAAGCGCGGGCGCGCTAAAAAACTGCGGGTCCCGAATCAGGTACCCGTGGCAGCGAGCTTCTCAAGGCTCTCAGTGCCGTTCATTGATCCCCCGGTTGCTCTCCCGAACACAAGCGCTGAATCAGCAATTGGCATCTTGCGCACCATCTTCTTGTCGAGCGCAAAGTCCTGGGTGTTACGCCACGGGCCCTCCCCCTGCCGGGGGAAAAGGTGCATGGAGCGCATCATATAGCCAGCCGGAAAGCCATCAATCCAGGGCCGGACCTGCATACCCTGATCCTCATCCCTTAGCGTCGGGGTGACGGAACTCACGCCAATCTCATCCATGTAGTTAAGCAGGCGACACATATACTCAGATGTCAGGTCTGCGCGCAGCGTCCAGCTCGCGTTGATGTAACCAAACGTCTGCGACATGTTTGGAATCCGTGAGTACATCATGCCCTTGTAGCTGAAACACTCAGCAGGGTTGATCGTCTCGCCATCAACGATGAATTCCACACCGGACAGAACGACAAGCTTCAGGCCGGTGGCGGTCACAATAATATCAGCCGGAAGAATCTCGCCATTCTGAAGTTTCAAACCGTCTTTGACGAAGGTATCAATATGCTCCGTTCGTACCTCAACATCGCCGCGGTTAATTGCCCTGTAAAGGTCCGAATTGGGAATCAGGCAAAGTCTTTGATCCCAGGGATTGTAGGAAGGCGTGAAATGCTTTTCCGTCATCTCATCACCCAACTGGCTGCGAACGGCATCCAGGAGCTTTTTCTTGACCCAATCGGGTGCAACCCGGGTCCTTTTGTAGAAATAACCCTGGAGTAGTGTGTTCTTGAGGCGGGTGATGGCGTAGGCCCAGCTTTCCGGCAACCACTTGCGCAGAAAGTTCGCAATCCCATCCTGATCCGGCCTTGATGCCACGTAGGTCGGCGAACGCTGCACCATCGTGATATGCGCGCCCCGGTCCGCCATGTTCGGGACAAGCGTCATCGCGGTGGCACCGCTGCCGATCACCACGACCTGCTTCCCCTGATAGTCCATATCTTCGGGCCAGAACTGCGGATGCACGATCTGCCCTTCAAAGTCCCCCATGTTGGTGAACCCGGGGTCATGTGGCTCCTCGTAGTGGTAATAACCACCACACATGCTGATGAAACCGCCGGTGAGCTGGTCCCTGCTGCCATCAGATTTCTCGATGGTCAGCTTCCAGCGTGATTCCTGTGACAACCATTCTGCTTTCTTTACCTTGCGCCCGAGTTGAATGCGATCACGCAGCCCGTACTCGTCAGTGGTTTCATTCACGTAATTCAGGATGGCAGGACCATCGGCGATGGACTTTGCCTCCGTCCAGGGCTTGAACGCGAAACCCAGCGTATGCATGTCGGAATCGGAACGAACACCCGGATAACGGAACAGATCCCAGGTACCGCCGATGGCATCACGTGCTTCAAGGATCGTAAAGGTCTTGTTCGGGCACATCTTCTGCAGGTGCACGGCGGCACTGATACCCGAGATACCGGCACCAACAATAACGACGTCGTAATGGTTCATGTTCAAATACTTCTTCAGATAGCGCAGTCAGGGATTGTAGCGCGTTGTCACACGATACTCTCGCCGGATATTGGAACGGATAACTGGCCTTTATGACCTGCCCGACGCACCGCACGATCAACCCAGATTCGCTGCGTGACCGGGTTATACCGCGCATAGAATGGACGTGGCAGATCCTGTGCAAACTGTCTCATCAGTTCTTTCGCAGACTGCAGGGAGTCAGCCACAAAATACACCGGCTGATACTCCGTGATCGGAAAATCCTGCCGGGCCGCCTGGAGTGGACCCCACCTTCTGTGTTCCGCCCTGCCCCCACCACAGGCATAGGCGAGTTCGCCGCAACTTGAAAGCAATCCGGCGCCATAAGCCTTGATGTCATTACCCTCCCGCACCAGACCAAACTCCACCGAAAACCAGTAGCATCTCGCCAGGCGCTCAATATCTGCTTCACTCGCACCAAGACTGGCCAGCCCGATCTCCTGAGACAGGTCCGCAAATGCGGGGTCGGCAAACATCGGCGCGTGACCGATCAGTTCATGGCAAATATCAGGCTCAGGCGTGTAATCCGGGACCGAACTGTGACGAATGTACTGTGTCGAGAAGAAGACCCGGAAAGCCAGACCATTCAGGAAGGCACGGGAACTGAGCAGCCCCGCCACCGGTCGCAGTCGAAATCCTGTTCTCGACTGTAGAAAGCTGCTGATGTCTCTGCCCTGGGGAATCTCAGTCTCGCTGAAGCCGCAATGTTCCTGAAGCGCCTCCATCGCATTCAGGTATTCACGGCAGGCGTATCGCTGATGCAGGTCCCCAAGCTTGTGGTACACCTGTGTCCAGGTGCCAGTTTCTTCATCCGTATACTCAACCGTCGGAAACTCCGCATCAAAAGAATTTTCCAGAGCCAACTGTTCAATCATGGCACGGCGACATCGATAGGTCTCGTCGTTGAATCCCGGATGATCTGAAGACAGCTCCACACCGGCGTCCAGGGTACGGCCTACCAGCAGGTCCAGTTCCGAGACGTGACGCGGAAACCAGGGCACATCCCTGTCATCCAGCACCAGAAGTTTTTCCGATGAAGCCTCAAGTTCCGCAATCACTTTCCTGATCGGCTCTGAGCCGCGACTGCCCTCGCAATCAACAAAAAAGTCAAAGCGTCCATTCTTTTCGGGACGGGATTCGATATGTGTCAGGTTCACACCGTAGCGGGTGAAGACGTGCAACGCAGCCTCCAACGCGCCCGGCTGGTCCCGAAGCTCAATCAGAAACGAAAGGCGATCTTCAACCGGCATCGGCCATTAAACCTCTTCCAGCCTGTCAAGATCCCCGGGGCGGGTAATGGTGACCCCCAGATGCTTCAGCAGCCCATCCCTGATGCCATAGACAAACCCGTGGACATCCAGTTCCTGACCACGCTGCCAGGCATCCCCGATGACGTTGGTACCGCAAAGAGATTTAATCTGTTCGATCACGTTCAGTTCACACAGCCTTTCCGCCGCCTGACTGGCCTCAAGCGCCCCAAGGGAGTTTTTGTGGCGGTTATAAAGTGCGCGTATCGGTGACAGCCAGGTATCCAGAATACCGTCAGTGTTGTTGTCCATCGCCGCCTGCACACCCGCGCAACCGTAATGCCCGCACACAATAATGTGGCGAACCTTTATCTGACTGATGGCAAACTCGACAACACTCATGCAGTTGACGTCAGTCTGCAACACAAGGTTGGCCACGTTGCGGTGAACAAAAACCTCCCCAGGCAGCAGCCCTGTGATCTGGTTGGCGGGCACACGGCTGTCAGAACAGCCAATCCAGAGGAATCGCGGTTTCTGCTGTTCTGCCAGGCGCTGAAAAAAACCCGGGTCTTCCTGCTCCACTGAAGCAGCCCATGACTTGTTTCCGGAGAGCAGCGCTGCAATCTCTTCGTCCATTGAGATATCCAGTTTCAATGACAAATAGATTACCACCCGGGCATGATTTTTTCGCCACAAGATGAGACAGTTATCCTCTATTCGACCAATACATCACGGAGACTCCCAATGAGACTAATTCCAATCCTGATTTTTGGCTTCATCCTATCCGGCTGCACCGGCCCGGTCATCGGTATCCCCGGCGGCAAACTGAGTGGTGAAATTGTTGCAACTCCCACCACCTGGGGCACGGTTCCGGACGTTGTTCAACTGGAGATGAGACCGACAGACCCCTATTCAATCAACATCTGGGCGGTGGTCAGCAACAACAGGCTTTATGTGGCAACGCAGGGAGCCAAATGGCTGCCCTTCATCCGGTCCGACAGCCGGGTAAGGGTGCGTATGGATGGCAAGATTTATGAACTCAGGGCCACAGAGGTTACCGACAAAGATGAAAAGATGGCTGCCGGCCAAGTCTACATTGAAAAGTACGACTATGAGCTAAGCGCCGATGATCTCACCAGCGCCAACGTGTTTCGCCTGACGCCTTGATAAACCGGAGACCAACTATGAGAATCGTTCTATTACTGCTGTTGTTACCATTAATGCTGCCACTGACCCTGCTCGCCGATGAACACTGCCGGGTTTCCGAGTGGGGTCCTGACGATCAGGCAGGCGCTGCAAACCGCATCACCCCTGAATCCGTCCTCGCCGCCTCACAACTCATCAAGACCGGGAAAACCTACTCGCTCGGCATTACCATTGATTCAACAACCCCTGCCTTCCCGCCACGCGGCCTGTCGTTGACCATTGTTCAACCGAATCAACAGGAAAGCGCCCGACCCTTTCACAATATGACTTACAACGACGACATCTTTTCCGGCTGGCTGGGCATCGGATCCCAGATTGATGGGCTGGGGCACCTGGGTGAAGATGGCATGTACTACAACTGTAACCATGCACGGGACTTTGCCGCCATCGGCGGTCTCACCAGACTGGGTATCGAGAAGGTGCCACCCATCGTTGCAAGAGGCATTGTTCTTGACATGGCGGGCCACCTGGGCGTCGAGCACATGGAAGCGGGACAGACCTTCAGCGTTGAGGATGTCAAAGCCGTCGCGAAGAAGCAGGGAACACCCATCCGCGAGGGTGATGTGGTGTTGTTTCATACCGGCTGGACCGACGCCAGACTGAAGCAGGACCCGCTGGCCTGGGCATCCGGGGAGCCAGGTCAGTCTGAAGCCGTTGCCGACTATCTTGCCGGCAGGAAAGTCGTTGCCGTTGGCGCGGATACCTGGGGGGTGGATGTGATACCTTCAGAAGTCGAGGAAAGACCTTTTTACGGCCACAGGGTCTACCTCAAGGAGAATGGTATCTACATTTTTGAAACCATGAATACCGGGCCACTGGTTCGCGACAAGGCTTACGAGTTTATGTTTGTTCTGGGTCAGGCCAAGGTGCGCGGCGCAGTTCAGATGATTATCAACCCGATCGCGATTCGATAGCCGCGACCTGAGGCGGTCATAGCGATCAGCGACAATGGATGACAGACCTGTTAGCTGCGGCAATAGTTTTAGTTCTTTTTCCGAAGAACAAAGACAAGTTCCTGAGCGAAAAAGTCGAATGAACTCTCCATAATCGCACAAAATATTTTATATATTATCGAGCTGTTATACTCCTTTATCGGATGAGAACGGTTTCTGTACTTTATATCGACAATTTCAAAACCGACATGTTCGAACAACTCAATTAGCTCCACTTTGGAATACTCACGTACATGACCCATATTCCTATGCTTTTGGTTTACCCCAGCCCACTCAGTAACAGGAGGCGGCCCGGATCTACCTCTTATTATATAATGCAGAAAGTTCCTGAAGAAAAAGAAGTTGGGTGTTGTTAAATACAGGTACCCCCCCCCCCGCAGTCCTTCGCATATGAACTTCAATGTACCGATTAAATCTATCCTCATATGTTCCAGAACTTCCGCCAAAACCACGACATCATAATCAGCAATCCTGAGCCTGTCTCTCTCATCAGAAGGATATTCAATGTCCACTTTTTCCACATTCAGGTTCAAAGTTTCAATAACGTTTTTATGACGGTCTGGATGGAGGTCTACCGAGTCAACCACAAGACCTTTGGATTTCGCTATAGCTTCAAATATGTAAGGAGTGCCACCAATATTCAAAATCTTTTCCGGATGACCAAGAGATAGGATATTGTCTACATCATTCGCGCAGCGAAAGCGATGTTTTTCAAGGAAAAGTTCAGCCCGTTCATCACCAGAAAAAAGATTCTCTAACATCTCCACTGCCTGAGCCGAATCTTTATCTAACTTCTTTGTCACACGATAACTCATAACTGCCTACGTTCTTAAATAATGTATGAATCTGAAGCTTGAAATTAATCATGCATGCGTTCAAAAAGCAACTGATCTGCAATCCGGTCGATATACCGCGCAAGGTTGCGCGACAGGGAATCAGAAGTGAAATCCATAACATCAGTGACACGTGAATCAATGTCACCTCTCATCACCAGATAACGGTCAGGTTCATCCGTACCCTTCAGCACAGCAATGACGCTGACGGCAGTCAGCAGGCTCACCGAATAAGCGGGTTATGCTTCGTTGGCGGCAGGTATCACCTGCTCTGCAAGGGCTTCCATGCGATCAAGCCCACCCGGACCCGCAAAGAAAAAGGCCGGAATCATAATCCTGCCGACACCGACGGATGCCATCTGTTCCACACCCGCCACCGGGTCAGCCATCTGTGCGCCGAACATGGCGTTGATTTCTATGGATGCGGGATCGCGCCCGGCTTGTTCCGCCCGGACGCGAAGTCGGTCCAGCAGGCCCGCCAGTCGCTCATGATCACCCTCGCCCGGGAAGTAGCCATCCGCCAGCCTGACCGCTCGTTGCAGCGCCGCCTCGGAGTCACCTCCTACTATCACGGGGATATCACCATTCACCGGACGCGGGCTACAGGTACAGGGGTCAAAGTCCACGAACTCACCATGAAACTCCGCATGGGGCGCCTTCCATAACGCACGCATGGCTTCAATGTACTCATCGTTCCGACGGCCCCTCGCCTCCCAGGGAACCCCCAGGGCATCAAATTCTTCCTTCAGCCAGCCGACACCAAGACCCAGTTCCACCCTGCCGCCTGACAGACGATCCAGGGTCGCCAGTTCTTTCGCCAGCACCAGTGGATTACGTTGGGGAACGATCAGAATACAGGTGCCAAGTCGCAGGGTGGGCGCCGCCGCTGCGGCAAACGACAGCCAGATCAACGGGTCCGGAATGGGCGTATCCGGTTCAGCCGGAATCTTGCCGTCCTCGGTATAGGGGTAACGGGAGGCGATTGAATCCGGCAGAATGACATGCTCCCCGCCCCACACTGACTCGAAGCCACTGGCCTCTGCGCGCCGACAGATTTCCAGCGCCTCGTCTCCCTCAATGCTTATGCTACTGGCAAATGCCAACCCTACTTTCATGGCCCCTCTCCTCTCCGAAACAAACCGTCAATTCTGACTTTTTCATCCTACAGATAAAGGGGTTTCACCGCCAACTGAACCCGGACCCCTTGACACTGTATGACAGCCCACAAAAGCGTCTGACAATTGAGGACACCTTCACGCTAATGGTGGTCTATACTCTATCCACCTTTCTTCGACGACACAGAAGATAACTCAAGATAGAGAAAAGGAACTGCATTTGTTTGAAGTAGAGTCCAAGTTTCGTGTTTTGGATGCCGGTAAGCTCGATGGCCACCTGAAAAATTCAGGTGAGTTCATCAAGCGCTCAAGAATAAAGGACACATACTTCGATACCAGCGACGCGAGATTGTTCGTAACAGGTATCTTTATCAGGGTTCGAAACAATTCCAGACTCGACTTTAAGTTTAATCTTGAAGATATCCGCTCAAAAACGAAACTTGGAAAGCACAAGGTGTGTTCTGAATATACGTATCAGTATCCGTTAATTGAGGACGAGTTGGTAAGCGTGAACAGCGCACTTAACATACTGGGTATGAATGAGTCACCCTCGCCAGACATTGAGGCATTCAGGGAAGCCAACGAACTGGATCAGACGCTGGAAATCAACAAAACCAGAACCGAGTTTCGGTCAGGAAGGCTGAAACTGTGTGTCGACCAGGTGGATCAACTTGGACAATTCGTTGAAATAGAAGCAACGACGATGGTAGAAGACGAGATAGCAAGTCTCGTTCAAGAGGTTGAAGCTCTGGGTAAAAGGCTAAGTCTTGATCCTATTGACACCGGCTACAACGCCCTGTTCTGGCGAAAGACAGACTATAGTGTATATAAACGCTCACCATACATGATGAAAACTGACAGGGAGGGGAATGTTGGATTTGAGCGGGAAAGTGAGTCTGGGGGTTTTTAGCGCATCCCGAAATCCGGGACCAATTTGAACGGTTTGAAAAGCATATAGAGTATCTAACGGCGATTGGCGATTGCTGCGAGTCCATAACAGAGCACATCCGAAAACACTGCTCACTCGACTGGCACCCTGGAGGCCCCGTCGGGCTATGCCCTCCGTGGCCTCCAGGACATTAAGGCAAAGCGGACAGTTTATTTGCTACGAAACCGGACAATTCTATTTGCTACTAACACTGAACCCGAACCCCGGCCAACCTGATAGTATTCCCCCTCACGATTTGGCACAGGAACCGGGAAATTGATCAATCTGGAAAAAGAAAATGAAGTCTTCATACTCACGATGGATGAGGGTGAAAACCGCTGGAACACAACTTTCACACGCGCCTTTGCACAAGCGTTGGATGAAGTTGAAGCCTCGGAAGGTCCAGCCTCTCTGGTGACGACCTCTTCCACTGAAAAGTTTTTCTCCAATGGTCTGGACCTGGAGTGGTTGTCCGACAAAGGAGACCACCCGGGTGGAGACCGTAAGGTATTCGGGAAAGAATTCATGGCGCTCATGGGTCGGATCATCACTTTTCCGATGCCAACGATTGCCGCCATCAATGGTCATGCCTTTGGTGCCGGCCTGATGTCCGCGCTCTGCCATGACATCCGCCTGATGCGAGAGGACCGTGGCTTTGCCTGCGCCAACGAGGTGGAGCTCGGCATGGTCATCCCCAACCCGGAACTCGCTTTGTTTCGCCACAAGCTGCCCATGAACACCTTTTTCCAGACGGTGCAGTTGGCCAGACGCTGGACGGGTCCCGATGCGGTTGAAGGCGGCATTGCCGAACAAGCGCTGCCCCTTGAGGCGCTACGGGACCGTGCCATCGCACGCGCTACGGAACTCGCGCGTCTGGGTGCAAACCGCAAGGCCTATGGGAAGATGAAAGAAGCGCTGTACGGCGAAAATGCGGCCATCAACAGTGTGCATGGTCCGGCCCACATGCTGAAGAATATGGAACAGTTTCACTAGAGCCGTGATCGCCGCTGATCTCACCCTCACGATTGTCGAAACACCGTCAGGCGATTCCGAGGTCGCTACCTGGCTGGAGATGACCAATCAGGGCGCCTCACCACTCAATCACGACTGGCGGCTGTACTTTTCGCTGGGGCTGACGCCGATCAATGACACCCTGGTGCGACAGGTCCTGATCGACGGACGCTACGGTTATCTGGAACCCGGCGACAACTGGCAACCGCTGGTGCCGGGCGGCAGTCAAAGGATTCAGATTGAGAACTGGTTGTTTTCCGGCATGAATCTGGTGGCTCGACAGGGGTTCTTCCTGGCTCAGGTTGACGAGCAGGGGCATGAGCGGTTACTGGGTAAACCCGACTGCCCGCCCCCGCAGCTTCAACCGCTGACGGATATCAGAAACGCATCAATACCCACCCTGTCGCCCGCTGTCCGCACACATGAAAACCCGGCACCCGTCATCAGTGATGCACGCCTCGCAATGATTCCGGCCCCGAAGTTTGCCGGGTTCTCCGGCAACCGGGCACAGTTTCCAGACAGGGCGGCAGACCCGGTGATCGACGGCGCCCTGACCGACGGCTACCAGATCGAAATTGCCGGGGCGGGCATCTCCATCACGGCCCGAAGCGCCGCCGATGCCTTCCATGCAGAACAAACACTACAGCAACTGATGACAGATCATCAGGAGCTACCCATCGGGCTGATCCGGGATCATCCCGACTTCAGCCATCGGGGTTTGTTTATCGACATAGCCCGACATTTTCACGATGCCGCGCAACTGAAAAAGATCATCCATGCCATGTCCGGCTACAAGATGAATCGATTGCAGCTCGGGCTGTCAAACGACGAAGGCTGGCGGCTTGAGATCAAAGGTCTGCCTGAACTGACGGAGACAGGTTCACGCCGCAGTCCGCAGGGGCCGATCTTTCCCTGTTGGGGAGACGGCCCGGAGGAAGTGAGCGGTTTCCTGACCCGGGCGGAGTTTGTTGACCTGTTGCGATTCGCCGCAGAGCGGCATGTGACTGTGGTCCCGGAGTTCAACCTGCCCGGTCATGCCAATGCGTTGTTGCGAGCCTTCGATGATTCCGGTAGCTGGCAACTGATCGACCCTGACGATACCTCCGCTTACCGATCAGCCCAGGGATACAGCCGGAACGTGCTGAATGTTGGTCTGGCAGACAGCTACCAGGTCGCCGGGAGGATCATTGCGGACATCCGGGCCATGTACGATGAAGCCGGCGTTCTTCTCAGCCATCTGCACCTGGGGGGCGATGAAGTTCCCCAGGGTGCCTGGTTGCACTCGCCCGCCTGTCACGCGCTGCCGGTATGGGACATGGGCTGGAACATGGACAGCCGGGCAGATCAGGAATCGGCAACTGCGGCCCTGATGGGTTACCACTACCGGCGTATGCTCAATATCGTGAACGAAGCCTCGCCGGGAACACTACCCGGATTCTGGCACGAAATGGCGCCGCATGGGGATGATCGAAGCTACTACACGGTATGGCTGACCGACCGGGGCGACCGTTTCGCACTGGATCACATTCTGGAAAATAATTTCCCCTTCGTCATATCGAACGCCAGCCACCTTTACCTCGACATGCCCTGTGAGATGTCAGCAACAGAACCCGGCCTGCCCTGGGCGAATTACGTGGACATGGAGAGCATCTACCATTTCGACCCGCTCGCCTCCTGGGATCTCTCCGGAGACGAAAACGTGATGGGCATTCAGGCTCAGTTATGGACAGAAACAGTGTTCACCGGCGAACTGATGGACTACTACCTGTTCCCTCGCCTGCTGGCGGTTGCAGAACGCGGATGGAACAGAACACCGGAAGCGGCAGGGTGGCCGGATTTTTACTCTGCTATTTCGCAACGGGAGTACGACCGGCTCCTGAACATCGGAATTGCGCCAAGACCCCTGTCAAACGCCTAACCAAATCAGACAGCAGCTATCTTTCCACCCGCAGCCGGATGATTGAAGATCGCCTCAGCCATCTCGTCAGCCACTTCACCGGTCGGCGTGCGCCGAAGGTCGGAAGCCCGGAAGATATGCCTCAATGTCTCCCCTATGCGATCAATATGGCCGGCAATCCTGTCGTGATTCCGGTCACCCTGTTGCTGATAGTAAACATCAATGATGCCACCCGCATTGATTACATAGTCGGGTGCATAGAGGATGCCCCGATCAAGTAGCAGGCCACCCATCTCTTTGGAAGTGAGCTGATTGTTCGCCGCACCGGCAACAATACCGGCACGTATGTCCCGGACGGTGTCCCGGTTGATTGCACCACCCAGCGCACAGGGGGCAAACACATCAACATTCGCGGCATGAATCTCTGAAGGATCCAGGATGTCCGCACCCAGCTCCCCGGCCCTGATGACATTGCGTTGACAAACGTCGGCAGCAACGACCTTCGCCCCTGACCTGACAAGCATTTTTGTCAGATGCATACCGACATTGCCGACTCCCTGAACAGCGACCCGGACATTCTCCAGGTCGGCGCAACCACGATGAGCGAGTGCTTCACGGATGCCCACGAATACGCCATAGGCCGTCAATGGAGAAGGGTCACCGCCAAACTGATCATCTTTGGCTACGCCGGACACAAACCGGGTTCGTTCGCCCATGATGGCGATATCCGCGACACTGGTACCCGAATCTTCAGCGGTGACGTACCTGCCACGTAAAGAATCCACAAAGTCACCCATCGCGTGCAGAAGCCCGGGCGTCTTGTCCGTTCGCGGGTCACCGATGATCACCGACTTTCCGCCACCGAGTGGAATCCCCGCGAGGGCAGACTTGTAGGTCATGCCTCTGGACAGCCTCAGCACATCGGCCAGCGCATCGGTCGTACTGACATAGGAGAACATGCGACATCCGCCCACCGCAGGTCCAAGGTTCGTGTTGTGCACAGCAATCATCGCAGACAGATGTTCACTCTGTTGCACCTCGACCAGTTCGTGGTGATCAAAGTCCGGATGATTTCGAATATCCAATTGGTTCATAGCTCCTTCCCCCGGCCAATCAGGCCGCCACACTCACTTCGGTCGCGAGGGGTACAAGTTCCCCCCGGAACTGTCGAAGCAGGATGTCCTTTCTTGTGTTCATTTTCGCCAGGTTAGTCGATTTCACATGCCCGTAACCCCGGATTTGCATCGGCAGTTCCGCGATCTGCACTGCGGAGGCCAGGTTCTCCCCGTCCAGATCAAAGGCCAGTTTCGTGAACAGCTCCCGGTACTCTTTCAGGGTCTGCCTTTCTTCAATTCGTTCTCGCCGGTAGCCAAAAGGATCGAAACGGGTACCGCGCAGAAACCTGAAGGGCGCAAGAATCCGGAACATCAGGGATGTGAATCCCGGGAACCGGCGCTTCCCCGGTAAACCCGTCGCCGTATCCACCGGGCCAAAGACCGGTGGCATCAGATGAAAGTTGAGCGAGTAGTCGCCTTCGAAAACATCGGTCAGGTATCGCTTGAAGGTGCCGTCCGTGTAGAGGCGAGCCACCTCATACTCATCCTTGTAGGCCATGAGCTTGAACAATGACCGGGCCACCGCCCTGGTGAACGGCAGTCCCGGATCATCGCTGGCTCGCTTCTCGGCACTTCTGATTCGGTGAACAAAGGTTTCGTACTCAGCGGCGTATGCCGGCGACTGGTAGTCAACCAGCCTGCGCTTACGATCCGCAATAATCTCTTCAGGGTCAGTTAACGGGGTGAACTCCTTGCGTCTGCCGGCTGCCAGTTCAACACGCTGCAAATCCAGTGCCGCCCGACGCCCCCAGGTCAGGGCTTTCAGGTTGAAGTCAACAGCAACACCATTGAGTCGGATCGCTTGTTCAAGGGCTTCGCGGGAAACCGGCAGCAGGCCACGCTGCATGGCAAAGCCCAGCAGAAACAGGTTACTCGCGATGGAGTCTCCCAAAACCCCCGTCGCCAGTTCGGTTGCCTCAACAAAGCTGACCTTGCCCGCACCCACCTCGGATTCGATCAGCGCCTTCATGGAATCGGTGGGAATCTTCACATCCGGATCGGAAACGAATTCAGCCGTTGCAGAGGAAAAGTCATTGACCACCGCGTATGAACGCTCCGCGTTAACCTTCGCAATCGCCTCATCTCCCGCTGCAACGACCAGATCGCAACCCAGTAAAAGATCCGCATCACCGGCCGGAATACGCACCGCATTGATGGCTGCCTGGGTTTCGCCAACACGAACATGACTGACCACGGCGCCAAACTTCTGCGCCAGACCGGTCTGATTCATCGTGGCGCAACCCCTGCCCTCAATGTGGGCGGCCATGGCAACGACCGCAGCGACCGTCAGGACTCCCGTGCCACCAACACCCGTCACAACGATGTTCCAGGGTCGCTTCCCGCTATCTGCAACAACCGGCTCAGGCAGGGCTTCCCAGTCGGGAGCATCCATGCCCGCCTCTCTTTTCTTCAGTTCGCCGCCGGTGACCGTGACAAACGAAGGGCAGAAACCTTTAACGCAGCTATAGTCCTTGTTGCAGGCATTCTGGTCGATCTGCCTTTTTCGTCCCAGTTCCGTTTCCAGCGGGATCACCGACAGACAGTTCGACTGCACGCCGCAGTCGCCGCAACCTTCACAGACTTCCGGATTGATGATCACACGCACGTCAGGGTCTTCCATCAACCCCTTCTTTCTGCGGCGTCGATTCTCAGCGGCACAGGTCTGCTCATAGATCAGCACCGTGCAGCCTTCCGTGTCGCGGAGTTCTTCTTCGATGGCGATGAGATCATCCCGGTGGCTGATGGTCAGACCTTTCACCCGGGTAACGTCACGGTGTCTGCCTGGGTCATCGCTGACCAGCGCAATTCTCTCTACGCCCTCGCCCTTTAACTGCAGGATCATCCGCTCAATGGAGAGGGCGCCATCAACCGGTTGGCCTCCGGTCATCGCAACGGCGTCGTTGTACAGAATCTTGTAGGTCATGTTGACGTTTGCGGCCAGTGCCTGGCGAATCGCCAGCAAACCGGAATGGAAATAGGTGCCGTCTCCCAGGTTCTGGAACACATGTCTGGTGTCGGTGAAAGGCGCCTGGCCAACCCAGGTCACACCTTCGCCACCCATCTGCGTAAAGGTGTCCGCACGCCGATCACCCACTTCCCAGGTACCCATATAATGACAGCCGATACCACCCAGTGCGCGACTGCCTTCAGGGATACGGGTAGAAGTACTGTGAGGACAACCTGAACAGTAGTGCGGTGTCCTCGACATTCTCTCCCGGGGACTGGCAAGCACCTTTTCCTTGTGATCATAAAACTTCAGTCGCTGTTCGATCAGATCATCCTGATAGAAGCGGGATATTCTGGAGGAAATCGCGCGGGCCACCATGGCCGGTGTGAGTTCAGACAGGTTGGGCAGCAGGTCACGACCTTCTTCATCAAACTCGCCAAACACTCCAGGCCGACGGCCCACCGGCCAGTTGTAGAGCTGACCCGTTATCTGATCTTCAATGATGGAACGCTTTTCCTCCACCACCAGAATCTCCTCCAGCCCCTCGGCAAACTCGTGGGTAGAGAAGGGGTCCAATGGCCAGCTCATGCCGACTTTGAACACACGCAGGCCAATCTGTCCGGCTTTGCGGCCATCAATACCGAGGTCCTCCAGCGCCTGCATGACATCCAGATACGCCTTACCGGTTGTGATAATGCCGAGTCGCGGGCGCTCACTGTCCAGCACGATGCGGTTCAACCCATTCACCCGGGCAAATTCACGCGCGGCGTAAATCTTGTACTTGTTCAGGCGTCTTTCCTGATCGAGCGCCGTGTCCGGCCAGCGGGCATGCACACCATCCTCGGGCAAAACAAACCGGTCGGGAATCACAATGTTGACCCGATCAGGGTCAATCTCGGCAGAGATGGCGGAATCCATGTTTTCAGTGATGGCTTTAAGCGCCACCCATGCACCACAGTAACGTGACAGCTCCCAGCCATAGACACCAAGGTCCAGCACCTCCTGAACATTAGCCGGGTTCAGCACAGGGATGGATGCACCAATAAACATGTGCTCGGATTGATGTGGCAGTGTTGAGGACTTTGCGGCATGGTCATCACCCGCCACGGCGAGTACACCACCGTATTTGGAAGTACCTGCCGCATTGGCGTGCCGGATGACATCCATGCTGCGATCAACACCCGGCCCCTTGCCGTACCACATGCTGAACACGCCGTCGTACTTTGCACCTTCAAAGAAGTTCACCTGCTGGCTGCCCCACACGGCGGTGGCTGCCAGGTCTTCGTTGATCCCGGGCTGAAAGTGAATCTTGTGCTGATCAAGGAAGGACTGTGCCTTCCACATGGCCAGATCAACACCTCCGAGCGGAGAGCCCCGATACCCGGAAATAAATCCTGCGGTATTCAAACCCCGATCAAGGTCACGCTGATGCTGGAGAATCGGCAGGCGGACCAGTGCTTCGATTCCGGTCATGTACGCCCGGGTAGTATCCAGGGCGTATTTGTCATCCATGGAAACAGCTCGCAGTGTCCCGGGCATGGGGTCTCCTTAACGGGGAAACAGGGAGACCTAATTTACCCGCAATAAGCGAGAAAATTTATGCTATTAGCCCCCAATATCGCTATGCTAAGGTATTATTTATCCAATTCACCGGCCATCAGAGCATGATTTTAGACCGCACCGACTCCCAGATCCTGGCACTCCTGCAAAAAGACGGCAATCTGACCACACAGCAGGTCGCCGATAAGATCAATATGTCTCAGTCGCCATGCTGGCGACGCATCAACAAGCTGGAGGAACAGGGGTTTATTGATCGAAAGGTGACGCTGCTCAACCGTGAGAAGCTGGGGATGGAAGTGGTCGTATTTGCGACCGTCAACCTGACAACCCAGGGCCGGGATAATCTGGAGGACTTTGAAAAAGAGGTCAGGGTTCTACCCGAGGTGATGGAGTGCTACACCATGGCGGGTACCTGGGATTATATGTTGAAGGTCGTGGTGAAGGACATTCGCCACTACGAACTGTTCGTGCGAGAACGACTGACCAGGCTCTCGCATATTGGCGAGGTGCACTCACACATCGCCGTTACGGAAATCAAAAACTCAACGGCGCTACCGCTGACATCACAACTGTACCTGTCAGGCAGCCTTCCTGATCCGGAGCTTTAGCGACAGGGTCCCAAGCATGATACCTGGCTGATGCAGGAAGTCATTCCCGTCCGCATACTCGATGCCATCCAGCCGGTCCAGCAGCAGGTTCCAGGCGGTCTGCTGTTCCATTCTGGAGATGCCGGCGCCAGGGCAGACCCTCGGACCCGCCGAGAAAGTCAGGTGCCGGGTCACCGCCCTGCGGTCCAGGCGAAGTTCATAGGGACATTCGAACTCGTCCGGGTCAACATTGGCTGCGCCGTATCGAAGGTGCAGGACTGAGCCAGCCGGAACCTTCACACCCTGGAATTCCTCGTCCTGACTGGTACGGCGGGTCGATAATCCCTGGGTGGGGGATCGCATACGCATGCCCTCTTCCGTGAACTGACGGATCAGGCTTCGGTCATTCTTCAGCGTCTCAAACAACCCTTCGTGTTCGCACATCAACTGCGCCTGCTCTTCCAGGGCGTACTGAGTGGTTTCCAGCCCACCGATAATCATGGCGTAAACAATGCCGTTAACCTCCAGGTCAGTCAGCTTTCGACCCAGCGGTGAATAAGTGACCTGGGTGAGGAAGGTGATCATGTCGTCCCGGGGGTTTCGACGCTTTTCTTCCACCTGTTCCCGGACATACTCCTTGAACCCATCCAGCAGCTCGAATTGATCCCTGATCTCTTCTTCGTTGAGCTGGTTCAGATGGCCTCGCCCATAGACAAAAGACTTGACCTGGGCCTCGCCCCACTTCGCCAACCGGGGGATGTCTTCCGCAGGAAAGCCCAGCACACTGGCCATGACGTGTTGCGGCAGGGGACGCGCAAACTGCGTGATGAAATCGATTTCCTCCCTGTCAATCCAGTTGTCTATGAGATTCGTCACATGCTGCCTGATCATCTCCTCGTGACGGTTCGCACCCGGACCCACCCAGGGGTCTGTTAGTTCCTGCTTGTGCAACCGCCACAATTCCATGTTCGGTCTCAGCGTGACCATCGACGCCTGCATGGCATTGAGGTTCGGCACCTTCTCAACATCGACACCCGAATCCGCCATCTCGCGGATAGCTTCTGTCATGAGCGGAGGAAATCGCTCCGCATCCCGGACCACACGATTGATATCTTCATGCTTGGTCAGAACAAAGCCGTCCGTACCCGGTGTCAGACCTTCGCCCTTGAGAACATAAACCGGCGCTTCCCTGTGCAGAATGGGGTACGCATCGTACCAGTGCTCCTGGGCACCCGGTGAGAACAGATCAACCTCATCCAGATTAACCGGACACTTCATGTCAGTCAGAAAATGATTCGGGGTCTTCCCGGTCATGGCGAATCCTCGTTTTTGTAGCAGACTACAAACATTACATCACGCCAGTCCGCAGAAACAAGACCCTGGCAGAATCCCTGTTATTCAGAGCTTCCCTAGCTGACCATTGGCCAGACCACGCCTGCCAGTGCGCCGAGCACCAGTATCCAGCAGGGTAGTACCGAGAGCATCATGCCAGGTGCGCGACTTTCCGGGTCTTTGACATAGCTGATGGCATAGATGGCGCGACCGACAAGGTAAACGACGCCGATTCCCGCAGCCCAGAGCACATCCACGTATTGTGCAAAAAACCAGATGGCCGGAATAAAAATGATCAGTTGCTCCAGAGTGTTGTAGTGCACCCGGAAATGACGCTCAAACTCCTCGTTGCCGGTCACCGCCGGGGCCTTGATTCCGGTGCGCCCACGCGCGAATCCGGCCCGGCCACCCAGCACGATATACTCCACAATAGCCAGCAGAATTACGATAACGACAGGTTCCATAGGTTCCATTTCTCTCTCCTTATATTATTGTTCCCGTTTCGTCAAAAGGAACGGGTCCAACAGCGTTTTCAATGCTTCTTCGCTGAGGTCAGTATATTCCACAGCGACCTCCAAAACAGGTCTTTTCTCCGCATAGGCCCTCTTTGCAATGGCAGCGCCCTGTTCATAGCCGATCACGCGATTCAGGGCAGTCACCAGCATCGGATTGCGGTCTACGGATGCGGCCAGATTTTCCCGGTTCACCGTGAAGCCCGCAATCGCAAGTCTCGACAGGTGGCTGGCTGAATTGGCAATCAGCTCGATGCTCTGCAACAGGTTGTGTGCGATGACAGGCAACATGACATTCAACTGGAAATTTCCTGACTGGCCCGCCATGGTTATCGTGGTGTGATTACCCATCACCTGGGCCATGGCCATCAGTACCGCCTCCGGTATGACCGGATTGACCTTGCCGGGCATGATACTCGAACCCGGTTGCAGTATCGGCAGTTCAATCTCCCCAAGACCGGCAAGAGGTCCACTGTTCATCCAGCGAAGATCATTACTGATCTTGGTAAGACTGACGGCCAGGGTGTTCAACTGGCCACTCATTTCGACCGCCGCATCCTGACTGGCGATACCTTCGAGAAGATTATCCTTGGAGGCAAAGGGCAAACCGGTACCTGCGGCCAGTCCTGCCACGACAGCCTCCGGGAATCCGGCGGGTGCATTCACGCCGGTACCGACTGCGGTACCGCCTATGGGCAGTTGCTGCAACCGCTTCAGCGAATCCATGACGCGAGCCTGACCCAGCTTCAACTGCTCGGCCCAGGTCAGCATTTCCTGTGCCAGCGTGACCGGCATGGCATCCATCAGGTGAGTCCGCCCCGTTTTGACCAGGGTTTCAAACTCAGCGGCCCTTTCTCGAATCCTGTGTTCAAGTTCGGCCAGCGCCGGCAGGAGGTGTCGCTCAATGCCCAGGCAGGCGCTCACCTGCACCGCAGACGGGATCACGTCGTTGGAACTCTGTGACATATTCACGTGATCGTTGGGGTGTATCTCTGCCGCAGACAGGCGGGCCGCCAGTGACGCGATCACCTCATTGGCATTCATATTGGTGCTGGTACCAGAGCCGGTCTGAAACACATCGACGATGAACTGATCGTCGTGGTCACCGGCAGCAACTTCACCCGCCGCCCTGATGATGGCCGAGGAATACTTTTCCTCCAGCAGGTCAAGGCGATGGTTGGCCTCCGCACAGGACGCCTTGATCAGCCCCAACGCTTCAATAAAGGGGCGCGGCAGGGTCAGGCCGCTGATGGCAAAGTTGTTTGCGGCTCGTTGTGTCTGTGCTCCGTACAGGGCATCGGCGGGGATTTCCAGTTCACCCAGGGAATCACTGACGATTCTTGTTCCGGAGTTCTCTTGATCGTTGCTGATAACACCCTCCTGTCGTGGTCAACCTGATTCGGAAGACAGGCGTCTGAGATTCTCAGAGTGGTCCTCACGGCTGATGTTGTAAAGACCAAGCACTCCCACAGCCACCAGGTAAAAAAAGAAGACGATGGGGATATACAGATAGGTCAATTCGTACACGGTTTCAACCGGGACCTCACCCGGACCCGCCTGCGTCGGGAAGGCTACGATGGCGAGTATCTGCCCGGCGACCACAACACCCAGCCCGTTCACCGCCTTCTGAGCGAAGCTGTTCGCCGCGAAGAAAATACCTTCCGAACGGCGCCCGGTCTTGAGTTCGCTCTCCTCGACCACGTCTGCAATCATCGCCGCGATCAGCGAAGATGCCATGATGATCAATGTGACTTCAACGGTGTTAAACACAAACAATGACCAGAACAGCTCGTTCGTACCATTTTCCGGGAAATATCCCAGAATACGCAGAACGAAGGGTAAAGGCGCCAGGGAAAAGGCCGCGATCAGCACGGACATGCCGCCCTGCTTCTTACCAAACAAACGAGATACTTTGGGCGCAAGCATCAACGCAATGAAGGCGGAAAAGAAATAGGGCAGGTTCAGGTAACCGATTTGCGCGCTGGTCAGCTCCCAGAAGTGACGCGAGAAGTAGATGGACAGGGACGTCGATACCCCCGCTGCAACAGCCATCAGCAGCGCAGCGATAAACAGCGCAAAGAACGAACGATTGGACAGCGTATCCTGTAGCTCGCTTTTCGTCTTCCGAAAACTGAACGGGCTTTTTGTCGGCGGGCTTTTCAGATTCGGAATATGACGATGGGTGCCCGCCGATGAAACGTAGATCGACACAAAGATCACAATCGAGGCAGTCAGGCCGTAGTTCTCCCAGCCTTCCACATACTCCAGGCCACCCTTGCTCTCCGGCAGGAACACGAGGTAATTCAGTACCGCCATGGTCAGCCCGCCCCACCAGCCGAAGAAGTAGCGAAAGCTCATCATCTCCGTCCGCTCGTCATAATCGTCCGTCAACTCTGCCACCAGCGCCGTTGAGGGTATTTCATAGAAGGTAATCAGTGTGCGAATCAAAATCGCCATGCACACGAAATAAATAAACAGCGACCCCTGATCCAGTGCGGGCGGTGCCCACATGAAGTAATAGGCAACTGCCACCGGCAGCCCTGCGGCATACATGAAAGGATGACGCCGCCCCAGGGGTGAATGGAATTTATCCGAGATGTAACCCACCATCGGGTCGGACACGGCATCGAAGATCAACGCAATCAGGATGCCCACTGATACCAGGTCGGCCCGCAGACCGATCACCTGGCTGTAGTAGAAAAGCAGCAGATAGTTAAAACCGTTCGACTTGGCACCATTGGCAACGGCACCAGCGCCATAATAAATCTTGGTGGAAAGATCGACCCTTCGGGTTGGCGTGGAAACCTCGGACAAAGGCGGTCTACATCAGCGGCAAAGCACCGATAATAGATTGACGGTGCGGGAAATGCCAGACCAGGCCAGACCGGGTCATGTAACAACAAAACCTAACCCCTGCACCCGATGGAACGCCTTCGGATGCAGGAATGACAGGAGCGACAACTACAATTTGCAGTAAGCCGGCATGAACTCGTCAGCTTCTTCCAGCATCTGAAGCCGATCAGGGTGATCGGGTTCCGGACTGATTGCCTCAAGTTCTTCTTCCAGCATCACCTCGAATTGCTCACAGACCTTCATGCAACTTTGTGAGGCAACCTCTGCGCCATCTTGAACACTGCAATGACGGAACGCGTAGAACATCTCACGCTCATCCTGGTATGAGGGCAGTTCTTCCATGTCGGATGCTCCCGCCAGGCCCGCAATAATACCCGTCCCTTCATAAGCCAGCAGTGCATCACCCCTGAGGGCATAGGTCGGATCAATGCTCACAAGGCCGCCAAAAAAGTCACGCGGCGTGATGCCTCCCAGCACAGGAAGCACGATATAGGAACCGGGTGCCATCCCGTACATGCCGAGTGTCTGCCCAAAATCTTCTTCATGCTCCGGGATGCCCCACATGGATGCCCAATCAATGAGGCCGGCGATTCCCAGGGTCGTATTAACGACAAACCGCGAGATGTCCTGACCGGCAGCTTTGGGTTTACCCTGCAAAAGATTGTTGAATGCCGTGTTTGGCACCTCGAGATTAACGAGTATTGCATCCAGGCCGTCCAGCAGGATGTCCGGCGTCACCGTGTCAACAGCTTTGCCGACGGGGTGCAGTACGCGCCGATACAGGCCACTATTGAAATTGTGCATTTTCCGGTTGTAGTTCTCGAACTTATCCGCATGCTGATCGGCGGAACCACTACCGTGTGTCGCACAACCTGTGAAAATCAGAACCGTGAACAGCAAAAACAATGAAATGATGTAACGCATGTGACACCTCCGGGTTAGATCGGAATATCCGTGATCACGATGCCTGTCACGACGTTAAGGACAGGTTAAAGAATGCGCCCATCGGCTTAACCAATCATTAACCTCGCTGACGGCAGGCTTCCGGTATGCCTGAGCGAAACACAACCGTCATTTTGCTGACTGCCACCCTCCTGTTGGGCGGCTGTGCGACAGCGCCAACGCCGCAGACCGACCGGGTCCGGGCGGACGCGCTGCCGGAAGCATGGTCCTACGCGCAAGAGTCGGGACTCACCGCGCCCGGACTCCTTGAACTGGCCGAGGCCGAAGAACTCGAAGCACTCATTGAAGAGGCGCTGCGGGCCAACCCGAATCTTCAGCAAACGGCCCTTCGCTTGCGGGAAGCCGGGGCTTTCTCGCGCATACAGGGTGCGAACCGGCTGCCGCAGTTGAGCGCCAACGCGAATGTTCAACGCCAGGACCAGTCCGGGCCAACAAGTGCCGCCATGAACACCTTATCCCTGTCCCTGAGCTGGGAAGCCGATGTCTGGGGTCGCCTCGCCGACCGGCATGCGAGTGCAAGACTTGATGAGCGTGCGCTTGCCGGGGATTTTGAGGCGGCCCGCAATTCACTGGCCGGGCGTATCGTGCAGCAGGTTGTTTCCATTCACACCGCGCAGCGTTTGCTTGATGTCGAGCAACAGCGACTACAGGTGCTGACCCTCAACGAGACTTTTATTCGCGACCGCTATCTCGCCGGCATCGGCGAGTTGACCGACCTGGAAACGGCGCGCTCCGCGAAAGCCGCAGCGGAAGCCACCCTTTATCGCCGCCGGGAAATCCTGGCCGGGCAAAAGCGTGCGCTTGGCCTCCTGCGTGGAGACACAGCCCTGGAAACCGGGGTCCTGCCGCCGCAGGGTTTTGCGGTACACACCCCCCTTGCGCCCATACCCGGTGCAGTGGTTGCCCAACGGCCTGATTTGAGGGCAGCCCTGCTACGGGTTCAATCGGCTGACCGGAATGCCAGTGCGAACCTCAAAGCCCTGCTGCCGAGTGTTCAACTGACGGCCTCAATCTCTCAAACGGGCGCAACGGCGGGCAACGCCTTCAAAGCGGACCCTGTCTGGAGTCTGCTCGGGGGCATAACGGCACCGATCTTTCAGGGGGGGCGGCTGCGGGCCCGGGCGGACATGGCAGAGTATGCCGCCGAACGGGCTTACCATGCCTATCAGGAGCGTCTCCTTGTGGCCCTCAAAGAGGTCGAAGATGCCCTCGGGCAGGAGGCCGCGCTCGCCCTGCGGGAACGGGCATTGGCGACGGCGCTTGTGCGGGCTCAAAACAGCAAACGCATTTTTGAAGAACGCTACCGGGACGGCCTGGCCGATATATTCGATCTCTTGAACGCGCAGCAACAGGCGTTTGATCGCGAGGTTCAGTATCTGGAGGTACGGCAATCCCGGAAAACCAATCGCATCACCCTGGGATTGTCATTGGGGCTGGGTATCCATGGATAGGAAGCAGCGACTTATTACGATACTCGCAGCGCTCGCCATGCCGCTGAGCCTGACTGTTTTGTTCCTGACCAGTGAAACTTCCGTAGAGAAAGCCTCTCCTGTCATTGAGCCGATCCCCGAGGTATCCATCGTGACCACAAGCCCCGCAAAGCTGCGAGGTCACATCGAAGCCTTTGGCGAAGCGAAAGCCCGCTTTGACATCACCCTGTCAGCAAACATTGCCGGGCGCATTGAAGAAACCCTGCCGGAAGCGGAATCCGGCGCCCGCGTCAATATCGGCCAGACCTTGATGCGTATTGAAGACAGCGACTTTCAATTGGCGCTCGCAACCGCTCAAAGGGCGCTGGCCGATGCCAGAGTCATGCTTTTACAGGAGCAACACCGTGCGGAACAGGCCAAAAGGGAATGGACGGCATCCGGCCTGGATAGTGAGCCCCTTTCTGATCTCGTGCTGCGAAAGCCGCAACTCAATGCGGCCAATGCCGCGCTGGAAGAAGCGCGGGCCAATCTGGCCGCCGCAAAAAAGAATCTGGGTTATACCCGGGTGAGTGCGCCCTTTGATGGCGTCGTCGTCGAGCGGCTGGTCGGACCGGGGAAATTTGTCCCCGCAGGTACCGAACTGGTGCGTCTATTGAGTAGTGACCGGGTTGAGATACGCATCCCGCTCACTGATCGCCAGTGGCAAACGGTCTCGACCAACCCGGATAATATCGTCGAACTCACAGCCAGGGACAACCATCAGCGTTGGCGGGGTTATGTGTTGCGCGCAGAAAAACACATCACCCGTGCCAATCGACAGCGGGCACTGATCGTTGCCGTAGACAAGCCGCTTGATCAGCCGACCCCGCTGTATGCCGGAACCTTTGTCACGGCCAGGATTCCCACGCGCGAGATTGACAATGCCGTAGCCCTGCCGGCAACGGCATTGACGCCCGGTGGTGAAATCTGGTTTGTCGATAAGGAGAACCGCCTCGCCACATTAACGCCCATGCGAACCTACACCCTGGCAGAACAGGTCGCGGTGCAACTGCCCGTGCAACACACGGCCTTGCGAGCCCTGGTTCGACCCCTGCGCAACTACAGCATTGGTCAAACCGTGATACCCCGCAGGGAGGATCAACCATGAGCCCCGACGCCACACCCCGGGGCCTGGTGGGATGGTTTGCGGCAAATTCAGTGGCGGCAAATCTGCTCATGGCATTTATCCTGATCGTGGGTGCCGTGTCGGCCATGAATCTGCGCAAAGAGTCATTCCCCGTCATCGCACCCAATGAGATTACGGTCAGCGTGTTCTATGACAGCGGCTCTGCGCGCCAGGCTGAAGAGAACATAGCGGTCAAAATCGAAGAAACGCTGCAAAACGTCTCGGGCATCAGGAAAACCACCTCAACCTCCACTGCCACGGGAACCACGGTCACTATTGAGGCTCGGTCGGGCGTCAACATCAATCAACTGTTGAACGATGTGAAGGCCGAAGTCGATGCCATCCCGACCCTGCCCGCCAGGGCCGAACGACCGGTGATTCGCGCACAGCAATGGGATGAGCACGCCGTGTGGATACAGGTTTTCGGAGACGCCGATCAGACCCTGTTGCAGCGTGCGGCTGACGATATTCGGCAGCGCCTCCTGAACGAGCCAACTATCAGCAAGGTATCGGTGTCGGGCAGACAAAACCCCGAGATCACCATCGAAGTGAACGAAGCGGAACTGCAAGCCTACAATCTGACCCTGGCGGATGTATCGCGGGTCATCGCCGCCGAATCCTTTACCGGGGTCGGCGGTTCGCTGCGTTCCGGCGACGCCATCATCCATCTGAAAGCAGATCAACAGCGTTATCGCTATCGCGACTTTGCCAACATTGTTGTGATGAGCCTCGATGACGGCAGCCGCGTGCGGCTGAGCGATGTGGCAACCATTACCGACGGTTTTGACACTTCGCCACACACCTGGATGCGGTTTGCCGGCAAACCCTCAGTCGGTTTACAGATTCTGATGGGCACCGGGGATGACATTGTTACCGTGGTCGAGAAGGCCGGACAGGTCGTGGAGGCATGGCGCGCAAGCCCCGGGCGGCCCCCGTCAGTCGAGGTCACCACCTGGAATGACCGCAGCGAATCCATCCTCAACCGCCTGAGCACCTTGTTCTCAAGCGGCTTCGGTGGCCTGTTGCTGGTGATCGCCATCCTGACCCTGTTTCTGAATTTGCGCGTCGCCTTCTGGGTGGCCATGGGCCTGCCAATTTGCTTTGCCGGTGCCATGATCGTAATGGGCGATACTTTTGTCGGCGTATCGCTCAACGAACTCACGACCTTCGGTTTTATTATGGCTATGGGCATCATCGTGGATGACGCCATTGTTGTGGGAGAGAACATCCATACCCACCGAATACGCCACGGACAATCCCTTCAAAGTACCGTCAATGGCGTCCGTGAGGTCTCGGTGCCCACCATCTTCGGCGCACTCACAACCGTCGCCGCATTCGGCTCTTTGATGCTGGTTGAGGGAGAGTTCGGGCAGATCTTCGCACTATTCGGCGTGGTCGTCGCAGCCGCACTGGTCTTTTCGATCATTGAATCAAAACTGATCCTGCCCGCACACCTGACGCCTGTAAGCGTGGCCGAACCGAACCCCCGCCACCCCATCGAGTGGCTAAGGACCCGGGTGGACCGCAGTCTACAGGCATTCAAGACCCGATACTTCATACCGCTTTTGAGGACTGCGCTACATTACCGGTACGCGACACTATTGCTCTTTGCGGCAGCCCTGATCTGCACGATGGCCATGGTGGCCAACGGCACCATTCGAAGTGTATTTTTCCCCTCCATTCCCACCAATGTCATTATCGCCTCGTTCGGAATCGAACAGGACGGGAGTTATGCGCTCACGGAAGCGGCACTGAATCGTATCGAAGAGGAGGCGCACATCATCAATCAATCATTGACCGATGAATTCGGGCTGGACCTGCCCGTCATCCGCAATATCCGGGCACAGATGACAGATGACCTGACCGGAGAAGTCCTGGTTGAACTTTCAGACCCTGCGAGCCGCACCATCGGGGCGTCCGCCATTGCAAACCGCTGGCGAACGGTCGTGGGCCTGCCTGAAGGCGTTCGTTATCTCACGATCGCGTCCGATGAGGGCGCACCGGAGGGCCTGATGATCGAACTGGGCGCCGATAATGCCAGGACACTGAATGAGGCGGCATTGTCCCTGCTGACAGAACTCGAAGCCACGCCCGGCGTCCTGGACATTTCGCACAATGTTTCCGCTGGAGTGCCCCAGATCAAGCTGACCCTGACGGATGCGGGTCGCGCCCTGGGTATGAGCGCACAGGATCTTGCCGAGCAGGTACAGCAAGCCTTCTTCGGGTTTGAAACACAGCGGATTCAGCGCGGCATTGATGAGATCAGGGTGCGCGTGCGTTATCCCGATGAAGCCCGCCGGAACCTGACGGACCTTTGGAAAATGCGGGTACGCACACCCGCCGGCAATGTCGTACCGCTCGACACAGTCGCAACGCCGACAACGTCATTTCCGACCCCGGAAACCTCCCGTTTACGCGGACGCAGCGTCGCCACCATTTTCGCTGATGTCGACCTGGCCGTATCCACGCCCGCCCGGGTGATCGCCACATTCGAGGCAGGCGTGTTTCAGACACTGCGCAGTACCTACCCCGGCCTGAGTATCGACCTGGGCGGCGAAGCCGAAGAAGCCGACACCATCATCGCTTCACTGATTCAGGTCGCCGTGCTCGCCATGATGATGATCTACACCCTGATCGCGATCCCGTTGAAGAGTTACCTGCAACCGATTGTCATCATGATCGTCATCCCCTTCGGTTTTATCGGGGCCGTGCTGGGCCACGCCCTGCACGGGCTCCCCATCAGCCTTCTCTCCATGTTCGGACTGATCGCTCTGACCGGGGTTGTGGTTAACGACGCTTTGCTCTTGCTCTATCGCTATAATCAGATTAAAGAACACCATGAGAATATGACGGCGGCGCTTCTCGCTACCAGCTCAGATCGTCTCCGCGCGATTGTTTTGACGTCCATCACGACATTCGCCGGATTGCTGCCTTTGATGGCCCAACCATCCGAGCAAGCGCAATATCTGAAGCCTGCCGCCGCCAGTCTCGCGTATGGGATACTAATCGCAACAGCAATCACCCTGCTGCTGATTCCCGTCCTGATACGGGTCGGTGAAGACATTAAATCCCTGTGGTGGCGTCTTACGACACCTGACGAAACTACGGAGGCAGGCCATGCCATTACAAATACTCATCGTGGATGATGATTCGGATCTCGCTGAGACGATGATCGACTACCTGACGCTGGAAGGTATGGAGTGCGAGTACGCCGCCAACGGAAGAGCCGGTGTCGAGTTCGCCAGTGCCCGGCCCTACGATGTCATCGTGCTTGATGTCGCCATGCCGAAAATGGATGGTCTGGAGGCGTGCCAGGTGCTGCGCCAGGCCGGTGTTGAAACCCCCGTCCTGATGCTCACCGCACGCGACTCACTGGATGACAAGCTGGCCGGTTTCAACGCGGGCACCGACGACTATGTCATCAAACCCTTTGAATTTTCCGAAGTCATCGCGCGCATCCGGTCTCTCTCGAAACGCCGAAGCGGCGAGGCGCGTCGGCTTGAGTCCTTCGGGATAACCATGGATCTTGATCGCCGCCAGGCAACCAGAGACAGCAGGCCGCTCACCCTGTCACCGATTGGCTGGACCCTGCTGGAAGTGCTCATGCGCGCCAGCCCGAACGTCGTCAACCGGCAGCGGCTGGTGGATGCCGTCTGGGGAGAGGATCCGCCGGAATCAGACAGCTTGAAAGTCCATCTCCACCGTCTGCGGCAGGACGTTGACAATGCGTTCGACTGTCCCTTGATCGTGACGGTGCCCGGCCACGGCGTAGCACTCAGGGATGATTCGAATGCGCATTAGCCAGACCCTTCGGCGGGAACTTGTGATCTTCAGCGTGACGCTAACGCTGTTACTCATCGTGACCTACAGCGGACTACTGCCGGTCTATTTTGAAACCGGCGAGATTGAATCAACGGGACTGGTATTTGATTCCGAGGCAAGGGCCTATGATCGCGCCCGGCAAAAGAACCCGGATGCGCCCCTTCCGCAATCCTACTCATTGCGCGCGTATCTCGGTGTCTCTGAGCTACCTGATGAAGTGCTGGCCATCTTCCCGCCGGAAATTCACCAGGAACGTGAAGTGCTGGCGGCCTCGCTCAACCCCGATGACGACTTCTCATCAGGCTATTATTTCATGCCCTATGTGCTATCCGACGGACAAACCCTGTATCTCGTGCAGCTTTTGCCGTCAGAAGTTTATATCGCCCGCGCAGCGGTCATTCAACGGCTCATCACGGGAATGCTCTTTATGGGGATCGTTTCCCTGGTGATATGGACCCTTGGCACCTTCTGGATTCTGCGACGAATCGCGACCCGCACGAATAATCTGGCCAGTTGGGCGCATTCACTGACACTGGATAATTGTGACCGGGCCCCGCCGGGCTTTGGATTTGCAGAGTTCAACGACATCTCAAAACAGCTCTCTGAGGCATTCGTGCGAATCACCGAAATTCTTGAGCGCGAACAAACCTTCCTGCGCTATGCCAGCCACGAACTGCGCACCCCAATCGCCACTATTCGTTCAAATGTCGAACTCATGATCCGTCACGCTGCGGAAAGCAACTCGGAACGAGCGGTTGAGCGGATTGAACGCGCCGCCAAAAACATGCAGCAGGTCACTGAGACATTGCTTTGGCTCAGCCGGGAAAACGGAGAATCCATCCCGGCGACAACGGTCATGCTTGAGCCCATGATTGAGGAGATCCTTGAGGAACACGCTTATCTGCTGCAAGACAAGCCCGTCGAAGTGTGTGTCACCGGATCATCTGCATTAATGGTGCCAGAAACCCCCTGCAAAATTGCGCTCAGCAACCTGATCCGCAATGCCATGCAATACACTGATGCCGGAACCATTCATATCGAATTTGACAGCGACGGATGCACCATCCGCAATCACAATACTTCCCCGGATATTGAAGATGAACATGGTTATGGGCTGGGTTTAATCCTTGTGCAGAAAATTGTTGATCGCATGGGCTGGGATTCAGAACAAAAATTTTTGGAAAACGGTCGGGAAATCAGCCTTCGATTTTAGGGAAGCTCTGAATAATAGGATTTTTTCGTGAGAGCCGTTTTCATGAAAGAAAGGCGGAATGCTTCAGGGAAGATTACAAACCTGCCCGGTTTTCAGCATCGGACAGCCCGCGGGCTGATAGGTCATTATGATCGCCCGGCGCGGCAGGTCCGATTGATTCGGACCCGAACCATGGATAGTGTGCGGGTCAAAGAACACCAGTGAGCCAGCCGGACACACCATCGGCACCTGATCCCGCTCGCTGAAACAGTCAGGGTCCGTGAAAAAGCCCCCGAGTTGTGAGCCATCACTGGTGCCCGGCAGACACCCCTTGCGGTGACTTCCAGCAATCACCCGCAGGCAACCGTTGGCCTCGGTTGCATCATCAAAGGCCAGGTAGACGTTGGGCAAAAGGTCCACGTCATCACTGTCGTGCACCCAGTAGGGCGAATCCTGATGCCATCCGAAGCCGGAACCTTCCCGGCCTCGCTTCAGGTTCAGCTTGTTCGTCCAGACACTGACCGCCTGTGTACCCAGAATACTTTTCACCGGGTCAAGAATCCGCACATCGAAGACCAGCTCCCGGATCAGAGGATGTAAATGCTGAACGGGTTCAATAACCCGTATCGTCTCACTTCCCTTCGCGTGTTCAAATTGAACCGTCATATCACCCACATCGACGAAACGCCTGCCATCCAGAAAGTAGGTGGTGCCTCCCCGGGTCTCGGCAAAGGCGCGGCAAACAGCCGCTTCAACAGCATCACGCAGTTGCACCAGCTCCTGCCCGGAGAACACACCTTCCCTGACCAGGAAACCATGCCGACGATAGCTGATCAATTCTTCTTCCGAAAGGCAGTGACTGGCACTGTATTGTTGAAGCATGCTTTATTGTAGCCTTGCAAACAGCTCTTATGAGACCAAAGATTCTACAAACCTGGAAGTAATCATGACTGATACCTATACACCACCCAAAGTCTGGACCTGGGACACTGAAAGCGGCGGACGTTTCGCCAACATCAATCGACCGATTGCCGGTCCGACTCATGACAGGGAACTGCCCCGGGGTAAAAACCCATTGCAGCTACACTCACTGGCCACGCCCAACGGGGTCAAGGTCACCATCCTGCTGGAGGAGTTGCTCGAACTGGGGGTCTCCGAAGCCGAGTATGATGCCTACCTCATCAACATCGGAGAGGGCAATCAGTTCGGCAGCGGCTTCGTGGATATCAACCCCAACTCAAAGATTCCGGCGTTGCTGGATGTCAGCACTGATCCCGAAACACGGGTCTTTGAGAGTGGCGCCATTCTGATCTACCTTGCGGAGAAGTTCGGGAAGTTCATCCCGACCGACCTGTCAGAGAAAGCGGAATGCCTGTCCTGGCTGATGTGGCAGATGGGCAGCGCGCCCTACCTGGGCGGCGGATTCGGTCACTTCTATGCCTACGCGCCCGAGAAGTGGGAATACCCCATAAATCGCTACGCCATGGAAGTGAAGAGGCAACTGGACGTGCTTGAACGCAACCTGGCGGACCGACAGTATCTCTGCGGTGCTGACTACAACATTGCTGACATGGCGAACTATGCCTGGTACGGCGCTCTGGTTCTGCACAACATCTATGATGCGGCCGTCTTCCTGGAGGTTGACTCCTACACCAGCGTCGTGCGTTGGGCCAGGGAAATTGAAGCAAGACCTGCGGTTGATCGCGGCAGACGGGTCAACCGACCCTGGGGACCCGAAGAAACGCGGGTCATCGAACGTCATTCGGCTGCGGACTTTGACATCAAATCCGGCTAGGGAAACCCTGAATAATAATGGAATGGTCCACCCCTCTCCATCAATCGGCGTCAATGCGCCAGAATGGATACACCAATCAAACAGATAGAGAGAGGCGACCATGAAGAAGTGTACTGAAACGCGAGCAATCAAGGTAGTGGGTATTGATCTGGGTAAGACCAGTTTCCATCTCCACGCGGTGGATGACAGAGGTCAAACCCAGATAACCAAAAAACAAACCCGCAACCAACTGAAGGCGACTATGAGCAAGCTATCGCCTTGTCTGGTTGGGATAGAAGCCTGCGCCGGTGCCCATGACTGGGCAAGGCGGTTGTCGGGTTACGGTCATGAGGTGAAGTTGATTGCCCCACAGTTTGTTAAACCCTACGTCAAGTCCAACAAGAATGACCGTGTTGACGCAGAGGCTATTTGCGAAGCCGTTCAGCGCCCTGGTATGCGTTTTGTTGCGGCCAAGACCATGGAGCAGCAGGACGTTCAGTGCCTGCACCGTATTCGCAGTCAGGTGGTGGCTCAGCGTACCGCCCAGGTCAATCAGATCCGAGGTCTGTTGTTAGAGTACGGCATTACGATACCCCAGGGGAGAGCACACGTACGCAAGCAGCTCCCGCTCATTTTGGAAGACGCGGAAAACGGTCTGACGATGCGCTTTCGGGGACTCTTATCGGCGCTCTATGATGAGTTGGCCCGCCTGGATGAGCGTATTAACGAGTTTGACCAACAAATTGAGCAACTGGCGCAGGCAGATGAGCGTGCCCGGCGTTTGCTCACCATTCCTGGCATCGGCCCTAAAGGTGCTACCGCCTTGGTGGCAGCCATAGGGGATATCCACGCCTTCAACAATGGCAGGGAGTTGGCGGCCTGGTTGGGGCTGGTACCGCGCCAGAGTTCCACGGGAGGGAAGGCCCGCCTGCTGGGCATTAGCAAACGTGGCGATGTTTACTTACGTCAGTTGCTGATTCATGGGGCGCGCTCGGTATTACGCTTTGTGGACAAAAAAGAGGACCCTCGCAGCCGCTGGGCCAGGGCGTTGATACAGCGGCGTCACAAGAATGTGGCAGCGGTGGCGATGGCCAACAAGATGGTACGCACGGCCTACGCGCTGTTGAAGCATGAAGAGGACTACTGTGTCGATAGAATGACCGTGTCAGAACCAGAGATAGTTGCCTGATGGTTCGGCAGATGTCGGTACGACACAGACAAAGGCTAGTTTAAGGGAGGTAACCCACCAGCGAGTTGCGAAGAGAAAGATCAATGTGATGGCATGAAAGGAGAGACCTGCATTCCTGAAAACCTGGTTTAGACATAGGCTGAGCAGTGGGAAAGCCGATATAATGATGAGGACAGGGATGCGCGGATTCCATCAGGGCCCGAAGGCGAGAACCTTCACCGAGAGGCCGGATATATGACTGCAACTTATCCTTCATGTACACGATGATTGACTCTTGCAAAACGGGGTGGACCATATATGTCTTTTTCCGCGATAGCGGCGTTGGACCCGTCCTCGAAACACCGGAAAACAGACTCACATGAAACTTGAACACAGCGCAGGCTACGTGGGTATGTCTGCACTGATTGTTTATCTGCTGGCATTACTCGCCGGTCAGGGTATGGAGGTTGCCTGCCTCCTGACCTGGATTTACGGGGCACTGGTATTCAAAAATTGCTCCCGCAGTACAAAGAAGCTGGCTTTGGCTCTTGGTGGCATTGGCCTCTTGATGTTACTGGTTTCGATTCCAATGTCATTACCCAGCCGCGCACCTGACGTATTCGGCATAAACCAGCAGATCATAAGTCTGTTTTTCGCGGTTACTTTCCTGAGCCTTACCACACATAAATTCAGGCAAAAGACAGCCGGGAAACCTCATCTTGCTTCTACCCTGGCAAACCTGAACCTGTTGGGTGGTCTTATCAGTTTGCCGATGCCGTACATCGTTGGTGACGCCATGTACAAGCGACACGGCAGCCTGTCCAAAGCCCAGACTATCGCAGTGACCCGATCATTTTGTGCCGCCGCATACTGGTCCCCTTTTTTTATTTCGGCAGGGGTAGCCGCGACCTATGCGCCCCTCATGCAACCGGCAATCGTATTTGGCTTTGGTGCCCTGATCGCACTCTTCGGCCTGACGTACACCTACTTCGAGTGCCAACGGCATGACTTGTCCGAGTTTGACGGTTTTGCCACGTCTCCTGTCAATCTGGCCGTGCCCGCACTATTGATTACGGGTATTGTGATTTGCAACCTTACGAGTCCGCCGTTGAGCATCATTCAACAGGTTACCCTTGCAGCCCCCATTGTTTCCCTGGCGTTAAATGCAGGCGCCGACCTTCCACAAAAAATACTTAACCATGCCAGAACCACACTCCCCGGCGCTTGCAACCAGGTGGTATTGTTTCTCGCCGCCGGGATATTCGCAGTTGGCTGTTCAACGGTAGTCGAGGCATTACCAGGCATGGATTCCCCAGGCGGTTTCAACCCGAATTTCCGGAATATCGGTGTGGTACTCGGCCTGATGATTCTGGTTACTTACGCCGGCATACACCCGCTAATCAGTATCGCTATCGTTGCTTCCCTGCTCGTACCGACAGGCATTGATCACACAGTCCTGGCGATGGTTTTTCTTGCCGGTTGGGCGATAGGAGCCGGTGCGGCAGCGATTTCAGGGACATCCGTTGCGTTCATCGCTCGCTGGCAGATTCGTCCAACTGATATTATGCGGTGGAATGGTCTTTATACGATTTTGATGTGGCTGCTTTCTACCGTCGTCATTGTGTTAATCGCTAACTCAATCTAGCGGACTCCAGTCTTCTTGATGATGTAACCGGACCGATTTCTCATGTACGTGGGCAAGCACCCTGAAGGGGTTCACCCCGGCAGTTGCCAGTGTTACCTGGACCCTCCGTTCAGGAATCGAAAGAAGGGAGGATTTACCCACACCTGTTCGACCCGCAAATCCCAGGGCCCACCCTCCAGTGCCTGAACAACGGCCTCGGTTCGCTCCTCGCGTACTGTGAGCGTCGCCTCATAGTCTCCTTTTGACAAAATCACCAGGGAGATCGGTTCAAAACCCTCCAGGTTGCTATCCGTGTAATAAAACGGCTGCCACCAGGAACTCGCAATCAATCCGGGTTCGCCGACTTCATCCTTCTTGGCATAGCGCGTGACCAGATCATGGAAACGCTTTCGGTCTGATGCCTGGTCAAAACGGAACAATACGGCCAACTCCCGACCCTGGACCACGAGGCGTCCGTCGGGAAGCGCCACGACATTCTCGCCCGGGGGACCCCAGTCATCCCTGAACAGGAACGCTGAGACCTTCGGGACCAGGTATACCCAGCCACCAATGCGCTCGCGATGTAGCAGCGTGACCAGTTGTTGCACATGCTCCGGGCTGGAATGGGAATAAACAAAGAATCGTCCCCTGGGGAACCCGTCATAGACACCAACCCGACGCAGGTCATAACCGGTGAGCACACCATCCGCCAGGGACTGGTGTAGCGCCTTCACGAAGTCGTCATCCTGCAACAGGGATTCGTGATCGGGCGGCTTTTCAAGATGAATAAACACCGACGGATCACCAATGCGTCCAATCAGGTCAGGATGCTGTTCTACAACGACTGCTGCGAAATCGACGATCTTCGATCGGGCAACCCGTGGCTGCGCCAGGTCATGGGCGTAGATCACACCCAGGTCTACCAGGACAGCCGCGGCCCGACGTTCGTTTCTGGTCAACGAGGTGCCATACCTGCCCAGCACAGACTCATCGGAAATAGCCACCAGTTCCTGCAAACCCAGCGAGTTCACCAGGTCGAGATAGCTGTCTGCATGGGTCTGGGTTGAGATGAACAGCAGGCTGATGATCAGGTTACGGACCAATGGGACGACCTTCCGCCGTCGGTCAAAACTGACTTGCCGGAACCTGCTGCTGTCAATCGGCATGAGTGATACCGCTTCGGATTTCGTGTACTTAAGCCACATCACCCCTTTCTCGTCTGGCCACCCTTCAGGCACTATAGTACGAACGTCGAAACCCGGTAAGAGACTATGGACAAGCCTACTGACCGCGCTATCTTCCAGAACGCCTGGGTCGTGGATGATATTGAAGCCGCCTGCAGAAAGTGGGTGACCGAGATGGGTATCGGTCCTTTTTTCCTGACAGATTACACGGCAGATACCTTTGAGCAGGTCACCTATCGAGGACAGCCGGCAACACTGGCCATGAGGGTCGCCATTGCCCAGGCCGGCCCGGTGCAGATTGAACTGATTGAGCCTGTTTCGGAAATCTGTGCATACCGCGACAGTGTGCCGAAAGGGCAGACGGGTTTTCATCATATATGCGTCTGGACCCATGACTTTGACGCTGATCTTCATTATATGGAATCTTTGGGTTACCCGGCTGCGAACACCGGCAAGGTGAGGCATGTTCAGTTCGCCTACTTTGACGCCCGGCCATTGATGGGCTGCATGCTGGAAGTCGTCACCAGGAACGAGGACATGGTGCAGCGTTTTGCCAGGGTCGCCGAGGCCGCCCGAGACTGGAACGGACAGAACCCTATCCGCTGAGTTAAACTGATCAGACCTACCGCTGTTAACAGCTTCTTAACCCAGGGAGCCAGGCATGCAAGACGACGAGCCAACGATTTCCTACGTCCAGGAGTCGGACAGTTTTCTAAAGAAGCATCTGGTTAATCTGATTGAGATCCTGACCGGGCGAGAGAAACTCACCGACATTTACCGAATCCTGCGGCAGGACCCCTTCGAGATTCCTCACTTCTTCAAGAAAGGCATCGAACTCGGAAACCTGGAGCTGTTCTACAACCGATACGATGAACAACATATCCCCGGTGAGGGACCCCTGGTTTTCATTGCCAATCATCCATTCGGAATTGTTGACGGGCTTATCCTGTGCGAGCTGGCCTCGCGCATCCGTGGTGACTTCCGCATCCTGCTGAACAACCGGCTGATGAAGGACGACAATCTCAACCAGTTCTTCCTGCCCGTGGATTTCGATGGCACCAGAGAGGCCACAAAGCGCAATCTGGAAACCAGGCAGGCAGCGCAGAAATTCCTTGAAGGCGGCGGTACGCTGATCATCTTCCCCGCCGGTGGTGTTGCCACTCGCTGGCGGTTCGGCATGGGTCCTCTGGAAGAACTGCCCTGGACCACCTTCACCGCAAAGATCGTCAGGCAATCCCGGGCAACCGTGGTTCCACTGCACTTCCAGGGTGAAAACAGCTTCCTGTTCCACTTCGCCAGCAGCCTCGGGGAATCTGCCCGATTGTCACTGTTTATCCATGAGGTTAGCCGACAGATTGGAACCACTATCCGGTTCACCATCGGCGAACCTGTTCCCTTTGAGGCGATGGCACACATTGACAGTCGCAGGGAACTGACGCGATTTCTCAAGGACCAGGTGGAATCCATGGCGCTCGAACCATCAAAACCCCGACTGCCGGTTTTCTTGAAGGCTGGCAGCAATTCCATCTGAGGCCGGAATCTGGAACACTCCCCAAGAACAACTGCGAGCATTGATTATGCCAAGAGCAACCAGCATTGGCGGTGTCTTCTTCAAAGTCAAAGACACAGCCGCCACCCGCACCTGGTACAAGGAGCACCTGGGTCTCAACACCGATGACCACGGCACCGCCTTCGAATGGCGCCAGGCGAAAGACAACACAGCCAAAGGCTTTACCCAGTGGTCTCCTTTCAGATCAGACAGCGACTACTTTGATGCACCGTTCATGATTAACTACCGGGTCGATGATCTTCCGGGGCTACTGGATGAACTCCGCGAGAAGGGTGTCCGGATTGTCAGCGAGATTGAGGAGTATGACTACGGCAGCTTCGCCCACATCATTGACGGGGACGGCCACCGGGTTGAGTTGTGGCAAGCCAGAGACGATGTCTACGCTGAGATGGTCAAAGACGGAAGTACCTGCTAGTTACGCAAAGTCACGGGCCATCTCTGATCAGATTCCCGATGTGATAAAGTCGCGGCCATGAGTGTGCCTTTCAACAACACCTACGTCCAACTGCCGGAGCGATTCTATTCCAGACAGAATCCTGCGCCTGTCGCGAATCCGGAACTGATTCGGAGCAACAATGAACTGGCCCGTTTACTCGGGATCGATCCCGAGTGGCTGCAAAGTAACGAAGGTATTTCCAGCATCGCCGGTAACCATATCCCAAAGGGCGCCGACCCAATCGCCACCGTCTATGCAGGCCACCAGTTTGGTGCATGGAACCCGCAACTGGGCGATGGCAGAGCGATCCTTCTGGGAGAAGTCATCGGCACCGACGGTCAACGATATGATATTCAACTGAAGGGGGCGGGACAGACACCCTACTCCCGAATGGGTGATGGCAGGGCGCCGCTTGGACCCGTACTGCGCGAATACATTGTCAGCGAGGCCATGCAGTCCCTGGGTATCGCCACCAGTCGTGCGCTGGCGGCGGTGACAACCGGGGAACCGGTGTACCGCGAGGAGTCGCTTCCGGGCGCGGTTATCGCCCGTGTTGCCAGCAGCCATATCCGCATTGGCACCCTACAGTTCTTTACTTCCCGCGATGACCGCGAGGCACTCGCCCTGCTGGTCGATCACGTTCTGGCAAGGCACTATCCCGACGCGGTGGGTTCGGATGCCGACCCTGGCGAGAAGGCACTGCTGCTTCTCGACCAGGTCATGCAGGCACAGGCAGTACTGGTCGCGAGTTGGCAGATGGTCGGGTTCATACACGGTGTCATGAATACTGACAACATGCTGCTGTCCGGGGAAACCATTGATTACGGCCCTTGCGCCTTCATGGACACCTATCATCCGGAAGCCGTGTTCAGTTCCATCGACCAGGGCGGCCGCTATTCATTCCGCAACCAGCCGGGCATCGCCCACTGGAATCTTGCCTGCCTGGCCCAGGCGCTGGTTCCCGTCATTGCAGATGAGGAGGAGCGCGCCATCGAACTTGCCAGGGAAGCCCTGGAAAAATTTCCACCCTGTTTCCTTCAGGAAAACGTCAAAGGACTGCGCGCAAAACTGGGCCTGCTGACGGATCAGGATGATGACGAGGTGCTGGCAAAGGACTTCCTGGATTTACTCGAAGCACACCAACTGGATTTTACGTTGTCGTTCAGACGTCTGTCTGAGCTGGCAGGTCCCGAGCCGGAAACCAATGTCGGCAAACTGGCTGGCTTTCCGGGCGCGTTTGATGACTGGATGACGCGATGGCAGGAACGCTGTCAGCGGGAAGATCACCCGAATCGTCAGGCGGCCATGCAGACCGTGAATCCTGCCATCATTCCCAGAAATCACCTGATTGAAGAGGCGATTCGTGATGCCATCGACGGTGACTTCGACCTGTTCAACACGCTGGTTGATCATCTGGCTACACCTTTCCTGTTGACGGACAAACCAGAGAAACTGGTGAAAAAGCCGCGCCCGGAGCAGGTCGTTCGCCAGACCTTCTGTGGCACCTGAGCCGTAAATTCGACCTCCGGTAAACCGGAGGTGAACATGGAAGGCGCGTCTCCGACGATTCGCCACGGCCCGAAATTTGTCAGGTTTAGTGATGAAACCCCGGGGCCAGGCATGTATATTCGAAAGATCAATCATATTCGGGAGATCTATGGTGTCGGAGTGGCAATCGTCCTGCTGTGTTCTGTGTTCGGTCAACTGCGGCATCAGGGTGCAGGTCGGCGGAGAAAACAATCGTGAGTTGGTCAAGATAAAGGGCGATGAAGATCACCCCGGGTCCCGGGGCTACCTCTGCAACAAAGCATCACGACTTAACCACTACATCAATTCCAGAGACCGCATTCTCCATCCGCTGAAAAGAAATCCGCAAGGCGGGTTTGATGAGATCACCTGGGATGAGGCGATCAGCGAAATCGCCCGAAAACTGACCCATGTCCGTGACACTCATGGCGGAGACAAGATCTTCTATTACGGAGGTGGCGGTCAGGGTAACCACACACCAGGGCTATATTCCCGCAGCACCAGCTCTGCGCTGGGTATCCGGTACCGATCAAACGCGCTGGCGCAGGAGAAGACCGGGGAGTTCTGGGTATGCAACGAGATGTTTGGCGGCTGGCCACACCCGGATTTTGAACATTGCGATCTGGCGGTTTTCATCGGTAAAAATCCCTGGCACAGTCACGGCTTTCAAAGGGCAAGGGCCACCCTCCGGGAAATTAACAAGGACCCCAACCGCAAGATCATCGTCATTGACCCAAAGCGAACGGAAACCGCCGACCTCGCCGATCTTCACCTTGCCGTGAAACCGGCACGCGACGCCTGGTTGCTTGCGGCCATCGCTGCCACCATCGTTCAGCGGGAAATGTTTGACGCGGCATTCATCACGGAGCGGGTTTCCGGACAGGAGGCACTGTTCGAGATTCTTCAGGATATTGATACGGAAGAATTCGCAGGTATTGCCGGTGTATCAATGGATCAGGTGCGTCAGGCTGCGGAGATGATCGTCGATGCCGACCGTGTCTCCGTCCTTGAGGATCTCGGCGTACAAATGAATCGTCATTCCACCCTGGTGTCTTACCTGCAACGCCTGATGTGGATACTGACCGGCAACTTTGGCCGGCAGGGCACGAACTATCTGCCACTTGCCTTCGGCGCTATCGGCAATGGCCGGCGAGCCGGGACCACACCGGTTACCGGAGCCCCCATCATCGCCGGGCTGATCCCGTGTAACTCGGTCGCAGAAGAGATTCTCACCGATGACCCCAATCGGTTCCGTGCGATGATCATCGAATCCGGTAACCCGGTTCACTCACTGGCTGACAGCCAAAAGTTTCGCGAGGCCATGCGCAGGCTCGAATGCACCGTTGTGATTGACGTGGCGATGACCGAAACCGCCATGCAGGCTGACTATGTACTGCCAACAGCCAACCAGTACGAAAAAGCCGAAGCCGCCTTCTTCAACTTCGAGTTTCCCGATAACTACTTTCATGTCAGGCAACCGTTGATCGAACCTCCGGCATCCGTACTGACTGAAAGCGAGATTCACTGTCGTCTGGTGGAAGCGATGGGCGCCATGCCGGAGGCACTGGTCAGCGAACTCAATGCCGCGCTGGATGAGTCCCTGAGCGTGTTTACTGCCAGGGTTTTTGAAAGTATCGCGGCAGATCCATCCATCATGGGGATCGCCCCCGCTCTGCTCACGAGAACCCTGGGTGAACGTATTCCCGAAAACATGAAACATGCCGTTGGACTCTGGGCACTCGCGCAGGAGTATGCGCTGCAACAGCCGGAACAACTCGCAAAGGTTGGCATCACCGATCAGGGCGATGGCCTGGGTAATGCCCTGTTCAATGCGTTTATCAGTCATCCATCCGGCACCCGCATTTCCTCCGAGAGCTGGGACGACATGTGGAACCGGGTCCACGATGGAAAAATCCGCCTGGATAATACGGAGCTTCTGAATGAAATCTCCGTACTCAGGTCCGGTGAACCGAAAGAAACATCAGAGGAATACCCGTTTCTGCTGTCCGCCGGTGAACGTCGGGCGTTTACCGCCAACACGATTGTCCGGGACCCGGAATGGCGGCGAAAAGACCGTGAAGGCGCACTACTGATTCATCCCGAGGATGCGGCGCGTCTTAACCTTGGTGAGGGTTCCACGGCCATGCTGTTCTCACGGTCGGGTGAAACGCCGGTGCTGGTCGAATTGTCAGACCGGATGATGCGTGGGCACGTCTCTATTCCGAATGGTATGGGATTGCGCTATCCGGATGCCGATGGCAGGTCACGGCTCACTGGCGTTGCGCCGAATGAACTGACTTCTCTTGACGACAGGGACAGGTTCGCAGGCACGCCCTGGCACAAGTCTGTGCCCGTGCGAATTGAAGCGACAGGTTGATTACTGTCCCTGTACGATGGGTCTTGAACGGAAACAACCCGAGGGTGCATTATTGAAGTCTCCTGTAATAGCACAAATCCCGCCATGAAAGAGATGATCGAAGATCTGAGCCAACCGGCTAACCCCGGTCTTGCTCCGGGTGAAGCCAGGTGTCCGGGGCGATCAGTAAAGGATGTCCTGGGCAGGGAAGACAGCGCACGGGACCGGGGGCTGATGGCAGAGAGCTACCAGTTTCTGGGTGATGATGATCTGCCCTTTGCACGATACACCAGCCAGGAATTCTACGACCTGGAGATGCAGCATCTGTGGCCGAAAGTCTGGCAGTGGGCCTGCCGGGAAGAACACGTCCCCAACACCGGCGACTACTATATTTATGACGTAGGTCACCATAGTGCCATGGTCATTCGTGGTCAGGACGGCAGGATTCGCACCTTCGTTAACTCCTGCCCGCACAGGGGTATGGCATTCTTCGACCCCGGCACCCGGGGTAAGGGCAAACAGTTCCTCCGGTGCCCGTTCCACGGGATGTCATGGCATCTCGATGGCAGGCTCAGGGATGTTCCGTGTCGCTGGGACTTCCCGCATATCAAGGATGACGAGTTTGGCCTGACAGAAATTCCCTGTGGTACCTGGGCCGGGTTTGTTTTCATCAACTTCGATCAGAATTGTGAACCCCTTGAAGACTTCCTGGAGGTGTTGCCGGAGCACTTCAGAGACTGGGGGCTGGAAAATCGCTATGTCGCCATTCACACCTGCAAGGATCTGCCCGGCAACTGGAAGATGTGCATGGAGGGATTTCTTGAAGCCTTCCATGTACTGCAAACACACCCTGAAGCACTGGGGCAGTCGTCCTGGGCGAATACGCAATACGATGTCTTCGGAAACAACGTCACCCGCTTTCTGCAAAACCTGAGCACCGGCAATCCACACATGGAGCAAACCGAAGCGGAGATCTATGGCATTCTGGGCTACGACCCTGACGATTTACCTGAGGGGAAAACTGCGCGCGCGCAGCATGCGGAGAACCTGCGCAAGACGATGGGCCAGGCATTCGGCGTGGATCTGTCCAACGTCAACACCTCTATCATGCTGGATTCCATCGAATACCATTTGTTTCCCAACGCCTGCTTTTTCCCGGGCATTCAGATACCGCTGATTTACCGGTTCAGACCCACCTCTGTTGGCACCTGCGTACACGAGATATTGATCCTGCAACCACTCCCTGAAGGTGCCGAAAGACCCGCGCCGGCAGAGGTTAATCGACTGGGTATTGAAGATTCCTACCAGCAGGTAGAAGGGTTTGCGCTGGCCCATGTCCTTGACCAGGACACGGAGAACTTCCACCGCCAATGGGCGGGTATGAATGCCTCCCGGAAGGCAGGGCAGACCCTCGGCAACTATCAGGAAGTCCGCATCAGGAACTTTCACAAGACGCTGGACAGGTATCTAGCAGTCTGTCGGACTTAGGGAAGCTCTGAATAATAGGATTTTTTCGTGAGAGCAAGGCGGACGCGCCCGCAGAAAATCGTAAAAACGCTTTAATTTTCCGATGTTTCGAGGACGAGTCCAACGCAGTTATCGCGGGAAAAGACATTATTCAGAGGTTTCTTAGATCAATAACCGCTACGCCCTCAAGTTTGTGTATCGGCTCTCGTCATGTCGGTGTGTAGTGCACTATAACCCTGCTTGAACTCTACCGCTGTTCTGACAGCCTCTACGGCTAAATGCTTTGCGCTCATCAAGCACGCATCATGTTGTGCATACGCTTACAATTGTAAGCCAGTGCCAGTAATTCCCATTCACCTGCCACCTTGATTTCACCTCGCAACTGGAACTGCCTGAACCCCATCGCATGTTTGAGCACCCCAAACACCGGTTCTACAGTTTGTTTCCTTAGCCGATACATGGCTCGATACTCACCCAGGGCCATCTTCTCTTTCATCTGTATCAACCAGGGTGCCTTCACTGCCTTTTCAGGCTTGGGCTCAGTGACCGGACGAAAGTCATGTGCGCGTCTGCGGTCTTCCGAACCCACTGCCACCAGCACCTCCATGCCTTCGCCAGACAACCGCTTAACCTCGTCACCGTTCGCATATCCGGCGTCCGCCAGAACGTGGCTGGGACGACCTATCGGCTTGGCAATAGCCTGGACATCAGCCACCAATTCGTGACTGTCACTGGCACACTGACTCACCCGTGCGCTCAGGATCAACTGACTGCCATCAGCATCGACCACCGCCTGTGCGTTGTAGCACTGCTGGTACTCACTGCGCTTATTCTTGCGCATCAAGTGACTGTCTGCATCTGTCAGGTTAGTTTGCTCATGACCTTCCGGTGTGTCCCTGGGCGGCTGGATGCGCTTACCTTTGCGTCGCCCCTGGCGCTTCTCCCGCGCCACTACTTTGCCTTGGTATGCCGCCTGTTCCGAGGCCGCGCGTGCCTTGGCCTGGCGCTCCAAACGCTCACAGGCCGCATCCAGTTCCGACTTCAGTTTCTCTCTGCGCGCCAGTTCTTTCGGTAACTGCTGAGGATCACTCGCCGCACTGGCGTCGGCTTGTTCCGCCTGATTCAGTAATCCTTCAATCTCACCCTGCAATTGCTCGCGTAATGCCTGAGCCCGGTCGTAGCGAATGCTACGCCGCTTACTCGCATTCGCCTTCATCTTGGTGCCGTCAACACTCACCTTACCAACTTTGAGTAACTTCAACTCCTTAGCCAACAATAGCACCTGCAGAAAACTATCACTGATCGCTGACAGGTTGTTCCTCCGAAAGGCGCAAATCGTATCATGGTCCGGGTGACAGTTGGCCGTAATGAAGCGAACTCCTATGTCTCGGTAGGTCGCCCGCTCAATCCGGCGGGACGCAAACATCCCGTTGGCATAACAATAGATCAGCAAACTCAGCATCATATGCGGGTGATATTGTGCAGAGCCTGTGCCGCGGTGATTGATGCTAAAACGATTGAGAGGAACCCGTTCCACCGCCTCAAGGACAAAGTGAGCCAAATCATCTTCCGGCAGCCAATCCCGCAAATCAGGTGGCAAAAGAAACGGCTGATCGCGATCTGCTTGCACAAATTTACTCATCGAATGATACGTCCGGATTTGTTAAGGCGTTAGAAATTCATTATAACCTATCTGCGAGCTAAGTCCGACAGACTGCTAGCCTGAATATTGCATCAAAACACCTGACAGTTGAAACCAATCACTATTTGATCTTCAGCTTTAGAAGGCCATACCCCTTCGCCAATCGTCCGGGTGTTATGCTCTCACTGAGCCAACCCGGATTTTCCTGAATGGAACAAGAATAACGCTATGACGGGCACCCAACAATTTGATGAACTGAAAAGGCGCATCTGGCAGATAGCCAACGATGTGCGTGGCACCGTAGATGGATGGGACTTCAAGCAGTATGTGCTTGGTGCGCTTTTCTACCGATTCATTAGCGAAAATTTTTCCCGCTACATCGAAGGCGGTGATGAAAGTATCACCTACGCGGAACTTGCTGACGACATCATCACAGGCGAAATCAGGGATGATGCCATCAAGACCAAGGGCTACTTCATCTACCCCAGTCAGCTTTTTGAAAATGTCGTCGCCAGGGCGAATGATAACGAAGACCTCAATACGGATCTCAAGGCGACCTTCACAGCCATTGAAAGCTCGGCAATGAATTATGCCTCTGAGGAGGACATCAAGGGGCTGTTTGACGACTTCGACACCACGAGCAACCGCCTGGGTAAGACGGTTAAAGACAAGAATGGTCGTCTCGTCGCTGTGCTGAAAGGGGTGAATGATCTCGATTTTGGTCACTTTGAGAATAACGAGATCGACCTCTTCGGGGATGCCTATGAATACCTGATCGGCAACTATGCGGCAAATGCGGGCAAGTCGGGTGGTGAGTTCTTCACACCCCAGCATGTATCCAAACTCATTGCCCAGCTTGCCATCCACGGGCAAAAGAGCGTGAACAAAGTCTACGACCCTGCCGCAGGTTCCGGCTCCCTGCTTCTACAGGCGAAGAAGCACATGGATGACCACCTGATCGAGGATGGATTCTTTGGGCAGGAGATCAACCACACGACGTACAACCTTGCGCGGATGAACATGTTCCTGCACAACGTCAACTACGACAAGTTCAACATCCAGTTGGGTAATACGCTGACCGAACCCCACTTTCGCGAAGACAAGCCCTTTGACGCTATCGTCTCCAATCCGCCCTACTCGGTGAAGTGGGTCGGCAGCGATGACCCCACCCTCATCAATGATGACCGCTTCGCGCCCGCCAGTGTGCTGGCACCCAAGTCCAAGGCAGACTTCGGCTTCGTCATGCACTGCCTGAACTATCTGTCCAGCAAGGGGCGGGCGGCCATTGTCTGCTTTCCGGGGATTTTCTACCGGGGTGGCGCCGAGCAAAAAATCCGCCGATACCTGGTTGAGAACAATTTTGTGGAGACCGTCATTTCACTGGCGCCGAACCTTTTTTACGGCACCACTATTGCCGTGAACATCCTGGTGCTCTCCAAGAGCAAGCCTGACACCAGGGTGCAGTTCATTGATGCCTCTGGGGAGGATTTCTTCAAGAAGGAAACTAATAACAACGTGCTGACAGATGCACAGGTCGCAGAGATCATGAAACTGTTCGATCGCAAGAAGGATGTGGCGCATGTCGCCACATCCGTGCGCATGGAGCAGATCGCGGAGAATGATTTCAACCTCTCCGTCAGCAGCTACGTGGAGGCCAGGGACAACCGCGAGGTGATCAATATCAGCGAGTTGAACCGGCAAATCGAAGCTACTGTCAACAGAATCGACGGACTGCGTAAGGACATAGACTCAATCGTTGCGGAAATTGAGGGGAATGAGGCGTGAGCAACATCATCCTATACACCACCGATGATGGTCAGACGAAGATCGACCTGAAGCTCGAAGGCGGCACCGTCTGGCTGAGCCAACTGCAAATTGCCGAACTCTTCAGCGCCACAAAGCAGAACGTCTCACTCCATCTGAAGAATATATTTGCAGATGGAGAACTGGGAGAGGATGCAGTTGTCAAGGAATCCTTGACAACTGCCGCAAGAAGGGAGGTGCGGCGTGACTGGGTCCGGGCAAAAAGAGGCGCAGATGGGCACAGGTGAACAAGCATGTGATTTTCTGGAAAAGCTGCTCGATGGTGCGGAGGTGGAGTGGACGGCGTTAGGCGAAATCGCTGAGATATATGGTGGCCTTACCGGCAAGAGTAAAGCTGATTTTGAAAATGGAAATGCAGAATACATTTCATATAAAAAAATATTCAACAACATTGAAATTAACTCGAACGGGTTTGATTCGGTCAAGATTGCTCAATCTGAAAAGCAGCACAATGTTGAGTATGGTGACGTTTTATTCACTGGATCATCAGAAACTGCCGACGAAGCTGGAATGTCTTCAGCAGTAACCACAGAATTTGTAGATTTAGTCTATCTAAATAGTTTTTCATTTGGCGTTAGATTTAAAGAAGATGTGGAGCTAATTCCTGAGTTTCTAAAATATTTGTTCCGCAGTCGATTTATGCGCAGTCAAATCGCAAAAACCGCAAGTGGCGTGACACGCTTTAATGTATCTAAGGCTAGGTTCAAGAAAATCTCTATCCCCATTCCCTGCCCGGAGAGCCCTGAGAAATCGCTGGCTATCCAGACGGAAATTGTCCGCATCCTCGACACCTTCACCGAGCTTACAGCCGAGCTTACAGCCGAGCTTACAGCCCGAAAAAAGCAATACAACTACTATCGCGACCAGCTTCTGGCTTTTGAGGAAGGAGAAGTGGAGTGGAAGATGCTCGGTGAAATTGGTGAATTCATTAGAGGTAAGCGGTTTACGAAGGCAGACTATGTGGAAGATGGAATAGACGTGATCCACTACGGTGAGATTTATACACATTACGGAGTTTCAACCACAAGTGCGCTTTCACAAGTTCGACCAGAAATGGCATCGTCATTACGTTACGCAAAACCCGGAGATGTGGTGATAACCGATGTCGGTGAAACGGTGGAGGACGTCGCCAAGGCCGTCGCATGGCTTGGAAATGAAGAGGTAGCGATTCATGATCATTGCTATGCTTTCCGACATTCTCTGAATCCTAAGTACGTCTCTTACTGCATGCAGGCAACAAAGTTTATTACCGATAAGTCAAAGCATATAGTGCGGACAAAGGTTAAGACCTTGTTGATAAAAAGCTTTCCTAAAGTATGCATCCCCGTTCCCTTTGCAAACGACCCCGAAAAGTCCCATGCCGAACAAGCCCGCATCGTCGCCATCCTCGACAAATTCGATACGCTGATCCATTCCATCAGCGAGGGGCTTCCTCGGGAAATCGAACTACGCCAAAAGCAATACGAGTATTACCGCGACTTGTTGCTGAACTTCCCAAAACCTGAACATCAAACCGGGATCGTTGCCTGAGATGAGCCAGACCCTGAGAGACATCGCCGGGCAACTCATGGCGAGCGATAAGAAGGTGCAACTGGATAACGCGCTATGACCGAATACAACACCATCGCCGAGACCACGCACTTCATCGTGCTTGACCGCTACCAGCGGGATAGGGAGGTCAATGAAGACTACCAGAGCGAAGATGCCCTGGAGCGTGAATTTATCGGTGATCTGGAAGACCGGGGGTACGCCTACGCCACGGAAATCCGCACACCCGAGGCGATGCTGGCCAATGTCCGTGTGCAGCTTGAGACGCTGAACAACGTGCGATTTACAGAGGATGAATGGCAGCGGTTTGTAGAGAAGTATCTCGATCCGGCTAGTGAGAACAGCACGGACAAGGCCCGTAAAATCCATGAGGACTACATCCATGACTTCGTCTTCGATGACGGTCACATCGAGAACATTTACCTGCTGGATAAGAAACATGTGCTCAACAACAAGCTACAGGTCATCAAGCAGTTTGAGCAAACAGGCAGTCACGCCAATCGTTACGATGTGACCATCCTGGTGAATGGGCTGCCCCTTGTGCAGGTTGAGCTCAAAAAACGCGGGGTGGCTATCCGTGAAGCCTTTAACCAGGTGCACCGCTACAGCAAAGAGAGTTTTAATTCGGATAACTCCCTGTACAAGTACCTGCAACTTTTCGTGATCTCCAACGGCACCGACTGCCGCTACTTTGCCAATACGACCCGGCGGGATAAGAACAGCTTCGACTTCACGATGAACTGGGCGAAGGCGGATAACTCGTTGATCAAAGATCTGAAGGACTTTACCGCAACCTTTTTTCAGAAGAATGCCCTGATGGAAGTGCTTTTGAAGTATTCCGTTTTCGATGCGGACGATACGCTGCTGGTGATGCGTCCTTATCAGATTGCTGCGACCGAACGCATACTGTGGAAGATCAAGTGTGCTTATCAAGGGAAGAATTGGAGTGACACCGAGGGCGGCGGCTTCATCTGGCATACCACCGGGTCAGGAAAAACCCTCACCAGCTTCAAGGCGGCACGGCTGGCCACTGAGCTTGATTTCATCGATAAGGTCTTCTTTGTGGTGGATCGCAAAGACCTGGATTTCCAGACGATGAAGGAATACCAACGCTTCTCTCCTGATAGCGTGAACGGCTCCGAGAACACGGCGGGGCTGAAGCGGAATATGGAGAAGGACGACAACAAGATTATCGTCACCACCATTCAGAAGCTTAATAATCTGATGCGAACAGAGAGCGAACTGCCCATCTACCAGAAGCAAGTGGTCTTTATCTTTGATGAGTGCCACCGCAGTCAATTCGGTGAGGCACAGAAGAACCTGCAAAAGAAGTTCAAGCAGTATTACCAGTTTGGCTTTACCGGCACGCCGATCTTTCCCGAGAACGCCCTGGGGGCCGAAACGACCGGCAGTGTCTTCGGACGGGAGCTGCATTCCTACGTGATTACTGATGCGATCCGCGATGAGAAGGTGTTGAAGTTCAAGGTGGACTACAACGATGTGCGCCCCCGGTTCAAAGCCATTGAGACCGAACAGGATGAGAAGAAGCTCGGTGCCGCAGAGAACAAGCAGGCATTGCTGCACCCGGATCGTATTCATGAGATTACCGGCTACATCCTCAAAAATTTCCCGCTGAAGACGCATCGGGCGCACATGGGAGCAAAAGGTTTCAATGCCATGTTTGCAGTGAGCAGTGTCGATGCTGCAAAGGCGTACTATGAAGCGTTCTGCGAGTTGCAAGACGGCGTAGAGGAGAAAAAACGGCTCACTGTCGCCACCATATTCTCTTTCGCCGCCAACGAGGAACAGGATGCGATTGGGGACATTGCCGACGAGAGTTTCGAAGTGTCGGCTATGAATAGCAGTGCCAAGGAATTCCTCAGTGCTGCCCTTGACGATTACAACGCAGTGTTCAAGACAAACTACGGCGTCGAAAGCAGGAGTTTCCAAAACTACTACCGTGATCTGGCTCAGAGGGTGAAGAAACAGGAGGTGGACTTACTGATCGTGGTAGGGATGTTCCTGACAGGTTTCGACGCCCCGACCCTTAACACACTCTTTGTCGATAAAAACCTGCGTTACCACGGGCTCTTTCAGGCATATTCGCGCACCAATCGGATCTTTGACGCCACCAAGACCTTTGGCAATATCGTGACCTTCCGCGACCTTGAGCAGCGCACTGTTGATGCGATCACGCTCTTTGGCGATGCGAACACTAAAAACGTGGTGTTGGAAAAGAGTTACAAGGAGTACATGGAAGGCTTTATCGATATCACCACCGGCAAGGCTTGTCGTGGTTATGTCGAGGTTGTGAACGAGTTGCAAAGTCGTTTTCCCGAACCGAGCGAGATCGTCAAAGAGCAAGATAAAAAAGACTTCGTGAAGCTGTTTGGAGAATATCTGCGGGCGGAGAACGTTCTTCGCAATTACGATGAGTTTACCGGGCTCACTGCCTTACAAGCGGTCGATTTGGAAGATGCGGAAGCGGTCGAGGCATTTAAGGCGAAGCACTACCTTGGCGATGACGACCTTGAAGAGATGCGAAAGATCGAAGTGCCATCTGAACGCCTGATCCAGGATTACCGATCCACCTACAATGACACTCGCGACTGGTTGCGGCGTCAGAAAGATGGGGAGGAGAAGGACAAGCCAACCGTTGATTGGGATGATGTGGTCTTTGAGGTGGATCTGTTGAAATCCCAGGAGATTAACCTCGATTACATTCTGGAACTCATCTTTGAGCACAACAAGAAGAACAAGAACAAGGATGACCTCATTGATGAAGTGAGGCGGGTGATCCGAGCCAGCATAGGGAGCCGGGCAAAAGAGAGCCTGATTGTTGACTTTATTAATCAAACCAATCTCGACGACATTGGAGACAAGGCGAGCGTGATCGATGCCTTCTTCATGTTTGCGCAAGCGGAACAAAAGCGCGAAGCAGAAGAGTTAATCCAGTCCGAGGCGCTGAATCAGGAGGAGGCAAGGCGTTACATCAAGGCGTCCTTAAAGCGTGAATATGCTACGGAGAATGGTACAGCACTCAATGCTACGCTTCCGAAGATGAGTCCGCTGAACCCGCAATACAAAACAAAGAAACAGACCGTTTTTCAAAAAATTTCGGCCTTTGTAGAGAAGTTTAAAGGGGTTGGTGGGCAGATATAAGACGAAGAGCTGCATGCCTGCTTAATGCAAAGAAGCAATATCACGAGTCGTAAAACCCGGCTATTGTTAATGCGTTATCGGGGCTGGCGGTGTAAAAACTCATAGGACGGATCATCCGGCTGGTTGGTAGCCCGCGCAACGGGTGCCAGTGAGGTATTTTTCTCAAAGTCCTCACTGATCGCCGCATCCTGATGCCAGGTCATCACGATCTTCCTGAAACTGATCTTCCACACGCCGTCCCGCTTCTTCAGGTCATCAAGATAACGACCGATATAAGTCATCTCGGTCGCGTCCGGGCGTCGATGATGCGCGGTCAGGTAGGTTTCCGCCTTCGCACTGTCGCCGTCAAGAAAAATCAACATATTCGAGAGTTGATGCTGGGTGTTGACGAAGTTGCGAAGGCTCCCCGGTAGCGCATCACAGAAGGGATGCGCCGGTCCCTTGTAACCGCCGTAGTCAACCTCGGAATCAGACCAGCAGGCAGACTTCAGGATGTCTGCATCGGCTCGGTCCAGTCCGCGTGCGTAGGTATGGATCACTTCCTGGATGGCCATTCGGTCTGCCAGTTCTTCCGGCGTCGGTACCCTGCCGGTTTCGCTCATGGCTGTTTCCTTCTCGCTCATGGCTGTTTCCTTCTCGCTCATGGCTGTTTCTCCCCTTCGTTAAACGGATCGACAGAAGGATAGTTATCACAAAATCTCCTGGCAACGAAAGGGGCCATGCCCCGGTTATCCTTTTGGCCGCAAATTTGGTGTAGTCTTGAATCAGGGCACCGTCGCCCCGCCACCTGAGCCAGACAATACCAGATACCGTGGAACACACATCAGAGGGACATCATGATCAGACTGGTCTTTGCTCTAAGACGTAAACCGGAACTCTCCAGAGAGGAATTTCAGCACTACTGGCGCGAACAACATGCGCCACTGGTAGCGGGTTTCGCGACAGACCTGGATATCCATCGTTACGTGCAGACCCACACCCTGACCGATGCCGCGAACCAGGCGGCGCAGAAAGCTCGCGGTGATATGGAGCCGGAATACGATGGTGTCGCTGAACTCTGGTGGGAGAGCGAACCGGCCTTGATGGAGAATTTGCAAAATAAAGCAGCCCGCCGTGCCGGTGCCGCGCTGTTGGAAGACGAGGCAAAGTTTATCGACCTGCCCAATTCACCCTTGTGGTTCGCCTATGAATACCCGCAGATAAATCCCGCACCGGAGAACATCGTGGCCCGCCGGAAGTCGAACATTGTAAGAGTGTTCTTCCCCCTGCGGCACAAACCCGAACTCTCCGAGGAAGAGGCGAGGCACTACTGGCTCACACATCATGGGCCCATTGTCCGGTCTCACAGCGGGGCCACCGGTACCCTCTGCTACCGGCAGGTACACAGGGCCAACTCACCGCTGGATGCCGGTATGCAGGAAGCCAGAGGAACCCAGGTTGAATCCTACCTCGGACACGCGGAAGCCTGGATAGATCAGGGCAGGCTCCCCGGAACATCCGAAGCCCGAGCCGGCAACGCGGCGTTTATCGAAGACGAGCACAGGTTTATTGATATGACGCGCTCGACTATTTTCTTTGGCAAGGAATATCCGGTCATCGACAAGCGATAAGGTCAGACGACCTCGCCTCCCTCCTCCAGCCATCTGGCGCAATCCGGGGGAAGCACTCTATCCCTGGTTGCACGGTACAACTCCAGATCCTCCTCATTCAGAAGATTCCGCCAGCGTCCGTTGGTCCCCTTGTTGATGAAACTTGCCTGACCACCGATAAACCCCTGGGGTTCGTCTCTGGTTGCCTGCGTTTCCGCAATCGCCTGCTCCTTCACCCGTTTGAACGAAACCGCCCTGGCAATATCAGCAACCTCGTCGTCATCAAGCCGGTGGTCGATGAAGTCAGCAATGCGGCGGATGGCGGCAGGCGTATCCCGGATCATGTCGGCATAGTGCAGGAACAGGAAGTTAGGCAGGTTCCGATAACGCCAGTAGCTCCGGGTGTGCCCCATGTTCTGCCAGAACGGATAACCTTCCTGCTCCCAGTCAAACCAGCCCCGGGAAATCCAGTTGCGCCACAGGGTTCTGACATCACCGTCATACCTTGGCATCTGAGGCTCGCCGTCCCATACCAGGGCCTGGTACGTAAGGTCCGTGTAGGTGCCGTAGTGATTAACAAGCGACATGAATACATCCCTGGGGTCGCGCGCGATGATCAGGTATTTCACCTCGGGAAAGTAAGGCAGCCCATCCAGCGGCAGGTGGCTTTTCAGAAAGCGGCGGCCCGGCATCTGTTCTACGAGTTCCCGGAGTTCGGACTTGCTTTCAGGGTGGAACCTTGCATCAATCCAGGGAGAAATCGTATCAATCTCGGGAAAGTGTTCGGCTTCATAGGTGTTTTGCACCAGCATGTTGTAGAGAATCTGCTGGGTGAAGGTGGTCCCGCATTTGTAAGATGTCGTCACCACAAGATCATCATGGCGCGGGGTGTAAATCTCCCAGCGCGTGGAATCCAGATGGGGGTTGATGTAAGTGCGGGTTACCTCAGGCACTTGCTTACGCACTTGCAGTTCTCCGGTTAAACAGGGTTCTTTCCTGTGCATTATTCCAGTGATTGATTGCCAGTGGCAGTAGGCTTGAGTGGCTATTACAATAGGGCCGTCACTATGTTGCCCAAGGGAATCTCTTGAATCGTCATTTGCTCATTTGTCTGGCTCTCGCCCTGCTGTTCCCCGTCTCGGCACTGGCTGTTATTACAGGCCCCACGACAGGTTTCACCGGCCAGGAGTTTACACTGACATGGACTGCAAGTACGCTCCAGGAAGTAACCAGCACGGGTACGGTAGTTAATAGCTGGTCGAACCCTTCCCGTTCCGCAAACATCTTAAAAACAACCCCCGGCACCTACAACTTCAGGGAGACCACTTGTGTCACTGTCACCCTGCCATTTGTGGGAGACGTCACTATTTGTATCCCTATCCCCGGCGACACCCACCAGGTGCGGATTAGTGCCAGAAGCGCTCCATCACCCCCGACCGAATTCGTAGCCGGTACCTTTGATCCCTATGAAAACTTTCAACAGATGTGCGCTAATCCCCGGTTCGGCGTCGATGCCGACGGTCGGACCTTTCCGGACGTACAGGGCACCACCGAGGATGAGAACAACTGGCTGCGCTCCTGGAGCAACGAACTTTATCTCTGGTATGACGAGATTGCCGACGTAGACCCGGCGAGTCTCAGCACACCCAGGTATTTTGAGCGGATGCGCACTTTTGAGGTAACACCTTCCGGCGCAGACAAGGACAGATTCCACTTTACGATCCCGACCGATGAGTATCTGGCCCGGTCGCGGACGGGAGTCAGCAGTGGCTATGGTGCTCAATTTACCGTCCTGCAGAGCAGTCCACCCAGGCAGATTGTTGTGGCCTATACGGAACCGAATACGCCAGCCACCTCGCCTGAGGTGAATCTGCAACGCGGCGCAGAGCTTCTGGAAATTGACGGCGTTGACGTTGTGAACGGCAACGATGTGGCAACAATTAACGGTGGTCTGTTTCCGGACGATGACGAAACACATATTTTTTTGATTCGGGACGCCGGCGCGACCGAAACCCGCACCATCACCATGACATCAGCCCAGATTACTTCCACGCCGGTACAGAACGTCCGCGTGCTGGAAACCAACAGTGGGCTGGTCGGTTATCTTACATTCAACTCCCATATTCAACCGTCAGAAGCGCAACTGATTGATGCCATCACTTATCTCCGAAACTCGAACATCGCCGATCTGGTACTTGATCTGCGTTACAACGGAGGCGGTTACCTGGATATCGCCAACGAACTGGCCTTTATGATCGCCGGTGACGATGCTGCCGGACAGGTATTTGAGAGACAGGAGTTCAATGACAAGCATCCGGACATCAATCCGGTCACCGGTGCCCGCTTGCAACCGATCAACTTTCACACCACATCGCGGGGGTTTTCAGGCCCCACAGGTCGACCACTGCCGAGACTGGGCCTGGACCGGGTCTTTGTCCTGAGCGGACTGAGAACCTGTAGCGCCAGTGAAGCCATCATTAACGGCTTGCGCGGCATTGACGTTGAGGTGGTTCTGATTGGTGCAACGACCTGTGGCAAACCTTACGGCTTTTATCCATTCGATAATTGCGGCACCGCCTATTTCTCAACCCAGTTTCGAGGTGTCAACCAGAAAGGATTCGGAGACTATTCCGACGGGTTTTCACCGATGAACACGCCCCGCGTGGAAGGCACACCGATTCCAGGTTGTCTGGTGTCCGACGATTTCTCAAGACAACTGGGCGACCCTGAGGAAGGACGCCTGAGGGCTGCCCTGCAGTATCGGGAAGATGGTAGCTGCCCCACGGTGATCGCCGGCTCGAACGTGGCGGCGGCCAGGGCGACATCAGGACCGGAGACTCAGGTCGCCCTGGGCAGGAATGTCTGGTTGCAGAATCGAATCATGACGAGATAGTCGCTGGTATATCGGATTTGATTCATGGACTACCCATTAAGTGATCTAAAAGTTCTTGATTTTTCAAGAGTTCTGGCCGGACCCTTTGCAGGTCGCATGCTCTCGGACCTGGGGGCAGACGTGGTCAAGATCGAACCGCCGGATGGCGACATCACCCGCTACTGGGGTAAAGACATCGCTAATATCGCCGGTTACTTTCACCAGCAGAACGCCGGGAAACGCAATATCTGCCTGAACCTCAGGGCACCCGGGGCCTCCGACCTGGTCAGGCAGATGGTCCGTGAAGCCGACATCGTGATTGAAAACTACCGGCCTGATGTCATGGACCGGCTGGGTATAGGCTACCGGGACCTCTGCGCCGACAATGAGCGGATTATCATGCTGTCGATCTCCGGATTTGGTCGGGATGGCCCGGAATCCCGACGGCCAGCCTATGCCCCGGTGATTCACGCCGAATCCGGACTGATCGCCCGCAATGCCCGAAAGCATGATGTGCCGTTGCATGACCTTCCCCTATCCGTTGCAGACACCAACGCCTCGCTGCACGGGCTTGTTGGTGTCCTGTCGGCCCTGCATATGCGGGAGCGAACCGGCAGGGGGCAGCACATCGACATCGCCATGATTGATGCCACGGTCGCAACCGACGATCAGATGCACTACGATCTGGAAGTTGCCAAAGGTACCGGTCCTCTGCCTAATGAAATCTGGGAAACCCCGATTGGACCCGTTCTGTTGTCAACGGACTTTCGACTGTTTTTTCGCCTGATTACGACTATTCTCGGCGTCGAGGATCCATCGACACCCGATATGGAACTGGAAGAAAAGATCGCAGTTCGGCGCGCCGCTGCAAGAGAATTCATTAACTCTCTGGATACCCGGGAGCAGTTCGTTGATGCCATGCGTGCCATCAACGTGGCATGGGGTGACGTGAGAAACCCGGCAACCATGCGAGACCAGCCAACGATTGCATCAAGGGGCAGCATTGCGGACATCGACGACCGCAACGGGGCAACCAGACCCATCACCCAGTCGCCCTATCGTTTTTCCGATGCAAGGAGCGGCGTGCGCGGTCCGGCAGCGCATCGTGGTGAGCATGGCTTTGAGGTATTGAAAGAGTGGCTCAACATGAGCGATACCGACCTTCAACAACTGACGTCCAGCGAGGTGCTGATTGACTTCGACCCGAACTGGCGACATCACTAAATTAATGAACCGCTACTCGCTAATCTGGGTGCTGATCTTTACCGCCGTACTGCTGTGGTCCGCCATCAATCCTGCGGATCGGTTCACCAGCAATGAAAAGGCGGGAAAGAAGCGGTGTTTGTGACTGGTGGGTGAGCTAGTAGAATAGCGGAACCGTAGCTTCGGAGGAGCACCCGTGCTCAAGAAAATCAAATTTCAAAAATTCACCGCTTTTGAAAAACTTGATATGGAAGTTTCGCCGGGAGTTAACATTTTGATCGGCGAAAACGGAACTGGCAAAACCCATATCCTGAAAGGCGCTTATGCCGCTTGCGATGTTGCAAAACGTGAAGGCAATTTTGCCGAAAAGATCAACAATGTTTTTTACCCTTACGATAAACAGATAGGGCGTCTGGTCAAGCGGTCATCAGTGAGTAGCAGGGGAAGCCTGGCAGTTGTCAGAAAAACCCGGGACGGCAAAAACCTGACTTTGCGCCTTTCAATATCCAACCACACAACAAAACCTGAAAAAGCGCGCGTTTCAGGTTCGCCCAGACTCTGGAATGAAAACCCGATAGAGTCCGCCTACATTCCCGTCAAAGACATGATGGCAAACGCTCCGGGGTTTCGCTCTCTTTATGAAGACAGGGAAATTCATTTTGAGGAAATCTATGCCGACATAGTAAGAAAAGCGTTCCTGCCGATTTTGAGAGGACCAACGGACCAACAGAGAAAACTGCTGCTGGACAGACTGCAAAAAGCGATGGCCGGCAAGGTCAAAGCCAGGAATGAGGAGTTTTTCCTGAAAAACAAACACGGTGAACTTGAGTTCACTCTGCTCGCGGAAGGTTATCGCAAGCTCGGACTGCTTTGGCTTCTGATTCAGAACGGAACACTGTTGAAAGGCTCCGTTCTTTTCTGGGATGAGCCGGAAACCAATCTCAACCCTAAACTGATGAAATCTATTGTTGGCATATTGATTGAACTGCAACGGATGGGGGTGCAAATACTGTTGATCACACACGACTATGTGATTTTGAAAGAGTTTGATTTGCAGACTGCTTCGGATGACAAAGTTATGTTCCACAGTCTTTACAGAAGCCCTGAGTCAGACGAGATTGAACTGTCTTCAACTCACGAATACACGGAAATTTCTCGAAACGCCATCGACGACACATTTGGCGATATTGTGGACAGAGAAATTGAGAGGTCCATGGGGAAACTTGGCAAATGAAAGTCACTACGGACGGGTTTTCTTTCAATTTTACCGGTGCGCTGGATGCCTTCGTTTTTGATGAAACGGATCAAACAAAGCCGACTTATCACGGTCTGCCAGTGAAAGCGGTTGATATTGTCGCCGAGTTTAAGGACGAATATGTTTTTGTGGAAGTCAAAGACTATCGCGACTCTGAAATTTACAAAGAGGGAACGGCAGATGCCGGAGATGAACCGACAGATAGACAAAAGCACCTAAATTGGTTGAAAAACTATCTTAAGTATAAATACCGGGATTCGTATCTTTTTCGCCATGCCGAAGACAAGGTTGCAAAACAGATTCATTACATCTGCCTTCTCGCTGGTTTTGAAAACGCCCTGAGTGCTTTTATGCAAAAACAACTTTGCCATGAATTGCCGGTTGGGAAAAAGTCCATACGCTGGAAGCGGTCAATCGCTGCAAGTTGTCACGTGTTGAATGTGCAACAATGGAAGAAGAGTTTTCCCAAATGGCGCCTGGCGCCCCAACGGACAGCAAATACTCGGCAGTATCAATCGCCCCCGGCAGGCCCTTGAGTTATTTACGTTACAGGGCAGGGACACCGGGATGAACCGCTACTCACTAATCTGGGTGCTGATCTTTACCGCCGTACTGCTGTGGTCCGCCATCAATCCCGCGGACCGGTTCACCTGGTTCCTGGAAATCCTGCCGGCAGTCATTGCGCTGGTTCTGCTGGCGGCAACCTGGCATCGATTCCGCTTCACGACACTGGCTTACCTGCTGATTCTGATTCACTGCATCATCCTGATGGTCGGCGGGCACTACACCTACGCCGAGGTGCCGTTCTTCGACAACCTGTTCGGCATGGAGAGAAACAACTACGACAAACTTGGCCATCTGGCACAGGGCTTTGTACCCGCCATTGTCGCACGCGAACTGCTGCTCCGGTTGCGGGTGGTTCAAGGCCGCTGGTGGCTGGCGCTGTTTGTCATTTCCTTCTGTCTGGGATTCAGCGCTTTCTATGAACTGATCGAATGGTGGGTGGCCGCACTGACCGGTGCGGGGGCCGAGGCTTTTCTCGGCACACAGGGATACGAATGGGATACCCAGTCAGACATGATGTTTGCACTGATCGGTGCGGTTACCGCCCTGCTCACCCTGTCCCATATCCACAACCGGCAGATAAAACTGCGGCAGGGAAGTGAAGCATAAGCCTGAGGGTATCTCCTGGTTAACCCGTCCTGGTTAACCCGTTAATACAACAACTACCTGCTGATATACTCACCGCATGAAACCCGCCGTATTATTGAGACGACTCATCATGGACGCGCTGATCAGCCGATCGCGTCAGCGACTGGCACACCTCACTGGCAGGTTACAGCGGCGCGGCGCGCCGGTCGTACACTATTTCCACCAGGTGGATGATCCCTACAGTCACCTTGCCGCCCAGAAGCTTAACGAACTGTCCCGGCGCTACGCCGTGAAGTTTGAGTATCACATGGTAGCCGCGCCGAACGCCGAGGAGCAGGGAGACAGCCAGCGGTTCACAAGCCGGGCGTTGCGCGATGCCCGCAGCATTGCCTCTGACTATGGCACGGAGTTACCCACCGACATTGACTCGCCCGCCGCCGCTACCGTTGCCAGTGCGGAACGCTATCTGGCCAGCTACCTGGCATCCGGCGAGTTTCCAGACCGGGCGGTCAGAACCGGAACAGAATTATGGTCGGGCCGGTTTACCGACGACGGCCCTGCCACCGATGCTGTTTCAGTGGGCACGGCATTGAGGCACAAGCTGGGTCACTGGCTCAGTGCCACCTTCTATTTCGAAGGCGAGTGGTACTGGGGTGTCGATCGCCTGGTGCACCTGGAAAACCGACTGAGAAACATGGGCAGGTCGCACGATCCTGCCGACATCTGTGTGCCCAGACCGAAGCCGGAAACCGTATCGGGGGATGCCGGGCACATTCGACTGGAATACTTTCCATCCCTGCGCAGTCCCTACACCGCCATCAGCTATGACCGGGCCATCGAGCTGGCTCGCAGAACCGGTGTGCAACTGAAACTGCGACCTGTGATGCCAATGATGATGCGGGGTATTCCCGCTCCCCGGATGAAGCAGTTCTATATCATGACTGATGCCAAACGGGAAGCCGATCTGTACGGCGAACCGTTCGGCCCCATCGTGGACCCATTCGGCGAACCGGTGAAGCGTGCCTTCTCGCTGCTTCCGCACATGCGCGCCCAGGGTAGGGACATTGAATACTGCGCTGAATACCTGCGTGCTGCCTGGACTCGCGCTGTCGACATTACCGTCGATTCAGGACTGGCGCAGGTGGTGCGGTCCGTTGGTGTTGACTGGGAGCAGGCCCGGGCTACCATGGAAAACTCCGAGTGGCAGCCACTGCTGGAGAACAATGTTTCAGATATGCTTGCCGCCGGGCTATGGGGTGTTCCAAGTTTCAGGGTGACCGGCGGAGACGCACCACCATTTAGTTGTTGGGGCCAGGACAGACTCTGGCTGGTTGAATCAGAGATCGCACGAAGGGTGAAATCATGAAAAAGTTTCTGTTGTATCTGCTTCTGGCAATTGTCGTTCTGGGTGGCTTGTTGCGCTATTCACTGGAGTTCGAGGCGATGCAGGACATCGCCATGAACCAGATGGCCCGCGCAGCGATAAAACTCAACAGCGATGGCCCGCCCAACCCGGATGCTTTGCGCGTCTTCATGTGTGGTACCGCTTCACCGCTGGGGAACTCCGACCGGGCCCAGGCCTGTGTTGCCGTACTGACCCCGGGGCACTTCTATATCGTCGATGCAGGTGCGGGTTCCGGCGCCAGGGTCACGGGAGAAAACCTGCCAGTCAAACGGTTGCAGGGTATTCTGCTGACTCATTTTCACTCCGATCATATTGCGGAACTTTATGAAATGAACCTGGCGTCATGGGTCAGAGGCAGGCCGGAACCACTCAGGGTGTTCGGGCCCAGGGGTGTACGCAGTGTCGTTCAGGGTGTAAACAGCACCTATGAACTGGACCGGAAGTACCGGATAGAACACCATGGCAGTGATCTCCTGCCTGAACATCTGGGGGAACTCACTCACGAAACGGTCAGGGAGGGCGTGATTCTGGAAGACGGTGACCTGACCATCACGGCGTATATCGCCGAGCATCAACCGGCGGAACCCGCCGTCGGCTACCGCTTTGACTACCGGGGCAGGAGTGTCGTGATCTCCGGCGACAGCAATGTCACCGACAAAACCATCAACATCAGCAGGGGCGCTGACCTGCTGCTCCATGATGCATTATCCACGCCACTGGTCACACAGATGGCGCGTGCGGCGGAGACCGCCGGACTGAACCGGATGTCAAGGATCATGTACGACGTTCTGGATTACCACGCATCTGTTCAGTCCCTTGTTGCTCTCAACGGGAAGGTGGATGTGGGTATGGTGGGTTACTACCACCTGGTCCCGGTTCCCGGGAATCTCATCATGGCGCAGGTATTCGAACGCAACCTGCCGGGGAATTATGTCGTTACCAACGACAGGGACTGGTTTGAACTGCCATCCGGTAGCGAAGAGATCAAGGTCATAAAACCCTGATCCCCAAACAGACTAACCAATAACGGTTTCCGCCCGCTCCGGTACCACCCTGTTTTCCAGATGGCCGAGTCGCTCGATCTCCACGCGCACCACATCGCTTTCCCTGAGCCAGGCCGGTGGTTTCATCGCAGCACCGACACCCGCCGGTGTTCCCATGAACAATACGTCACCCACATCCAGGGTAAACGCCTGACTCAGGTGTTCGATGGCGTCAAAGCAGTCAAAAATCAGGTGTTTCGTATTGGAGTTCTGCCGTTCCTCACCGTTCACCAGGCAGCGAATCTCCAGATTGTGCGGGTCGCCGACTTCATCCGGGGTTACGATCCACGGACCAATCGGTCCATGGGTATCGAATGACTTACCGATCTGGAAGGTCTGCGCTCGAAGCTGCCAGTCGCGAACACTGACATCGTTGCCGCAGAAATACCCGGCGATCACCTCATGCGCCCGATCACGCGGAACGTGTTTACACCTCTTACCGATAATCAGGCACAGCTCCGCCTCATAGTCGAGCATCGGTGAGACTGATGGCAGATTGATGCCCGCGTACGGCCCGTTGATACAGTTGTGTTGCTTGTTAAACCAGATCTGGTGCCTGGGCGCTTCCATGCCGCTTTCAGCAATGTGATCGCCATAGTTGAGTCCAATCGCAAGCACCTTGCCCGGATTGGTTATGGGCGCAAGCAGTTCGATTTCGTCCAAAGAGACCCCGGATTGTTTCTCAAGGCTGCCTTCAATGGCACCAACATCAATGCCCGCCCCTAACAAGGTCTTCATGTCTCCTTCGAACCCGCAGGACGCCAGGTTGATCACATGGTCGTCTACGACAACCCCGACCTGCGGGCCGCCGCCTGAATTTAACTTGTATGTCACCAGCTTCATGCGTGTTTCTCCTCTTGCAGTGTAATGCTGCATGGCGCAGCAGATTTCTGTTCGTTCACAACGCCAGCGGCTTCAGCGGCTTGTGCGCCAGCTCGCGGGCCTCAACCTGATCAATGCCCAGAACACGAAGCAGTATCTCGACGATCTGGTCAATTGCCTTTTCCGGATTCGCTGCTTCGAAGGCGGCGAGTATGCCATGCACGAACCCGCCGATCATAAAGGCAGAACTGATGGATATTTCCGGCACGGCAAACCTGCCAGAGAGCAGTCCGCGGCCAAGGTCACGCGCGCTGTAGGTGCCCACCGCGTTTTTCATATCTTCCGTGGGTACCCCGGAGTGTTGCAGGAACCAGCGCCACAACTCATCATTGGCAATCACCCTGCCCATCTGCCGGGCGGAGAACGCAAAAATTTCCGCCGGGTCTTCTATTCCCTTCAGGTTTTCCTGAATCAGGCCATCCCATCTGGCGCCCTCCTTCCGGATGATCGGAATCAGCACCTCGGTCTTGGAATTGAAGTGAAGATAGAAACTGCCGTGACCGACATCAGCCGCGTCCGTAATTTCCGAAATCGTGACTTCATCCACCGGTTTCAAACGCATGAGACGCTCGGCCTCGGTCACAATGCGCGCTCTCGCTTCCCGGCGTTTTCTGGCGACCCTTGACTCGTGCCGGACCTGTTCGGACATCACCGTTTGTCGCTGATCTGGAATCATTTCACTAGATTATTGACTCGAATCATAAATGATAGTTTAATTTTATGATTATAGTCAATTTTTTAATCATCGTGATCTCGAATGAACATGACGTGGCCATTGTCGGTCTTGGCCCCGTAGGCTGTACCGCCGCCCTGTTTCTGGCAGAAGCCGGGGTGCGCGTTGCTGCCGTGGAACGCGACCGGGAGGTCTACCAGCTACCCAGGGCGGTCAACCTTGATGGTGAAATCATCCGGGCCTTTCAGCGCATTGGCAGAGCGGAAGCCGTCGACCGACTGATGCAGAAGGTGCGGGCCAATGACCGTGGTGGCTTCGCCAATTCCAGGCGGGAGTGGCTGTTCGGCCAGGACTTCGCTGCCTTTGGTTCAAACGGCTGGCAGCCACTGAATATGTTTCATCAGCCAGAGTTTGAAACCTACCTCAGGCGGCAGGCCCTTGAACATCCCAATGTGGTTTCCTTCGTTGGCTTCGAGGCAGAGGCCATCAGAAGTACCGGGCGCGGCATCGAACTTGATATTTCAGAGAAGGAAACCGGCGATCCGGGAACACTCTTTGCTACCTATGTTATCGGCTGTGACGGCGCGTCCAGCTTTGTTCGACGCTCGTTCAACATTGGCTGGCAGAGCCTCGGGTATGACTGCGACTGGCTGGTCGTGGATGTTACGGTCAGGGACGGTCACACCCTGAACAACGACACCCTGCAGGTCTGTGACCCGGACCGTATTCAGACCTACGTCTGCACCAAGGACCCTTACCGCCGTTGGGAGTTCAAGTTCAATCCCGGCGAAACCCCGGAGGAGATGCTGCAGGAAGACAGGATCCTGTCATTGATTGACACCTGGACCCCAAGAGGCACCTACGACATTCGTCGGGCGGCGGTCTACCGGTTTCATGCGGCCACTGCTGACCGATGGCGGACCGGCAATGTATTCATTGCCGGAGATGCCGCACACCAGACACCACCTTTCCTCGGCCAGGGCATGAATGCCGGGATGCGCGATGCCATTAACCTCGGCTGGAAACTGCCGCTTGTCATGCAGGGAAGGGCAGACGATGCGTTGCTGGACACCTATGAACCCGAACGCGGGCCACATGCCCACGACCTTGTGGACTGGGCGGTGAACATCGGAAAACTGATGGACCATACTGCGGAAGTTGAACTTGCTGTTCGGGAAGGCAGGACGCCGCCAGAGGCTCCCGCAAAGATGCAATCTTCCGGATACGGTCAGGGCAGAGCCCAGCCGCCGGTTCGTGGCGGCGCTGTCATGCGGGAACAGGTCAGTGACACCGGCGCCACCGGCTACCTGTTTAGCCAGCCCGATGTTCTGTTCAAGGGGCGGGAACACAAACTTGACAGCCTGCTGGGTCCGGGTTTCGCCCTGGTCAGCAAAGAAGAACAGATCAAACTGACCGATCAATCAAGGGGTATCCTGGACCAACTGGATGCGAACCTGGTCAGCCTGCATGGCATGGAACCTGTGCGGGGTCGGTTTGATCGCCTGTTCCGGAAACATTCGGCGGCCCTGGTAAGACCCGACCGCTTGGTTTTCGGGCATACTACGGACCAGTGTTCAGTTGACGAATTGATAGGAACCGCAGCAGTAAAGTTAGCGCTTACAAACCACAGAAAGCAGTCAAAATAGAGGAGATATCAGATGAAACTAAGCTGGTCACACGCAGTATTGAACGTGCGGGACATTGACAGGATGCTGGATTTCTACACGCAGGTGCTGAGCTTCCGGGTGACAGACCGGGGGGTCCTTGGTGATGACGGTTCAGAGATCGTCTTTATGAGCCAGGACCCGGAAGAACACCATCAACTGGCCATGGTCAACACACGCAAAGACGAAGACACTGCCAATTCGCTTAACCATCTGTCGTTCCGTGTCCGGAGCTTTGAGGAGGTCTCGGCACTACAGGCAACCTTGAAGAATCGCGGGACTGACACACTGCCACTGTCTCACGGCAACACCCTGTCAGTTTATTTCAACGACCCCGAGGGTAACGGCCTCGAAGTATTCTGGGATACCCCCTGGCATGTAGCCCAACCACAGGGCAGGGTCTGGGATACCTCACTGGACGAAGAAGGGGCGCTTGCCTGGGTCAGGGAAAACTTCAGAGATGAGCCGACCTTCGAGCCGAGAGAGGACTACTTCCGCCGCCGGGCTGCGGGCACCGACTAATGCTTCCGGTAACGGTCGTTCATGCCGATGCCGTCAATAATCATCGGCCTGACCTTCTCCAGGCGCGACTGATATTATTTATTGCAGATTCATCCGGGAAGTTCATACTCAGACTGTAATGCAACCACTCCCCAGGGAGACCGATATGGCAGACAAACCTTCAGTGCCGCCTCAACAGGATTTCTCCGAGCTGGTCACACAATGGGAACGCGCCTTTAACGAGTTTTCGAACCAGGTGATGGGTACGGATGAGTTCTCGAAGTCCATAAACCAGTGGCAGCGCATGCAACTGGAATTTCAGAAGAGTTTCTCCGAGGCCATGGCAACGCAACTGGCCAACTTCAACATGCCAAGCCGCGATGAAGTGATAACTATCAGCGAGCAGCTCCGCAACATCGACTCAAGACTTTCGCGCATAGAGAAAGCATTGGCGAATGCCGATGTCAGCTTTGAAGAACCCGCAAAGAAAAAGTCAGCGCCGAATAGAACACGAAAACCACCCGCCAGAAAAACGGGCGACGAAAATGACAACAACCCGGCGAAAGGAAAGGCATCATGAGTGAACAGGCTGATCTCACCAACCGGATGCGGGACCTGGTGGATAAGACGATTCAGCGCGGCGTAAAAGGTTTCGACTATGTTCGGGCCGGCACAACCCCGGTCGGTCTTACCCCGAAAGAAATCATTCTGGAGAAGGGCACCCTGCGACTGTATCACTACGAGCCGGTTGTCGATGAGGTCTACCGGATTCCCCTGCTGATTGTCATGGCAACTACCAACAAAGGCTACCTGTTCGACATTCTTCCCGGCCAGAGCATGATCGAATTCCTGTTGAACAATGGCTTCGATGTTTTCATGATCGACTGGGCGGCCCCTGCCATGCCGGAGCGTGGTCTCGGACTTGCGGACTACACCCAGGGCTTCCTGCCAACCTGCGTTGAAGCGGTCCGGGAACATACGGGCGAACAGGACATTAACATCATGGGCTACTGTCAGGGCGGCGTCCTTTCCCTGATCTATGCGGCCACTCACCCGAACGGCCCCCTGAAGAACCTCGTTTGCCTGACCACCCCAATCGACATGCACCAGATGGGCCTGTTCCGCCTGTGGTCGAACGAGGAATACATGGACCTGGATAATATGGTGGAGACACTGGGCATTATCCCGGCGGAGTTCATCGTCAATTCTTTTGAGATGCTGAGGCCAGCCCAGAGGATCGCCGGTCAACTCAGGCTCTGGGACCAGTTGTGGAACGACGACTTTGTGACGTCATACCGTGCTTTTCAGCGCTGGGGTGACGAGACCCTGCCCCTGCCCGGCGAGTACCACCGCGACTGCACCCGGGAGCTGATGTGGGAAAACCGACTCTTTAAGGGTGAGCTGAAGCAGCGTGACAAGATTGCCGACCTGGCAAACCTGAAAATCCCGATCATGGCGGTTATGGCGCAGCACGATCACATTGCGCCGTATCAGGCCACCAAACCACTGCTGGACCTGGTGGGCTCGGAGGACAAGCAGGAACTCGTCCTCAAGGGAGGACACGTCAGCCTGATTGCCGGACCCAACGCCACCAAACGAATGTGGCCGCGTGTGAATGAATGGCTGGCGGAGCGCTCGGTTTGAAGAAGTTACGAGACAGGTATCCCAGGACCATCGACTGCAAGGGTCAGGACATCGAACTACAGGTCCAGAATTCACTGGAGACCGGGGAGATCCGTGAATTCACCGCCTCACTGCCGGAAAAAGATCTGCTGTTTCTGAGCAGGGATATCCGGGAACCCAGGGTACTGGATGCCTGGTCAAGAAGCCTTGCGTCAGGCGAGATCTTTACCCTCGCCGCGCTGCGACAGGCAAAAATTGTTGGCACGACTGCCGTCGTCACCGACAGGCATTCCTGGTCACCTCATGTCGGCGAGTTGCGCATCCTGGTTCACCCGGAGGCGCGCGACATCGGTCTTGGCAGGCAACTGATTCAGGAAAGCTTCCTGATCGGCCTCAGCCTCGGCCTGGAAAAACTGACCGTGCGCATGCTCCTGGACCAGGAGGCGGCCATCAACGTATTCGAGGAAATGGGATTTCGTTCAGAAGCCTTGTTCCGTGACCATGTGAAAGACCCGGCTGGCGAAAAGCATGACCTGCTGATCATGAGCCACGATGTGGCCGGTGTCAGCGGTATGATGCAGGCCTGGGGTCTGGACCAGGCACTCTGAACTGGCTGTCGCGTCTGTTCCGGACAACATCCGGCCTGTTTCCGGGATCTTCTGCGACAAGGGCAAGGATCGAAGAACACCCCTTTTTTCTGCCAGGGAAACTCTGAATAATGTCTTTTCCTAGGATAGCTGCGTTGGACCCATCCTCGAAACATCGGAAAGGGAATTAGCCCGAATATTTCACACCATTGCTATAGAAATAGGCCTTAATCTGGTAAAAGATAGGCTCTGGCGTCATTTTTTGAGCCATGGTGAGAAAAGTAGTCCAGGATATAGTTATGTACGATTTGTCTGTTAATTTGCCAGGAAGCAAATCAATTGCCCTTCGGCAATTGGCCATCTCAGGCTTGTGTCAGAAGCTCGTTACCCTGACGGGTATCCCTGATTGTGATGACATCCAGGCCATGCTGTCATGTCTCGCCGAACTGGGAGCGGTTTATACGTATGACGGTGATCTCGTTACTTTTGAAAAGGGCATTAATATGTCAATTGATCGTGCCGAACTGGATCTGAGAATGAGTGGCACATCGACGAGATTGCTCCTCGGAGTTTGCTCTCTCATCTCGGGTTCAATCAAGCTCGATGGCCATGCCTCCTTGCGTGCGCGAAGTAATGCCAGCCTTTTGGATGCCATATCTTCTATGGGTTGCGGTGTGGTTTCCGAAGGTGGTTACCTGCCCGTCGAGTTGTCTGGACCCATCACGCTTGGTGACCGCGTAGAGATCGATACGTCAATTTCAAGTCAGTATCTTTCTTCGCTGCTGATTGCTCTGCCGGTGACTGGCGTTCAGACGCGGATCGAACTGACTGATGCGCTCGTCAGTAAACCCTATGTAGATATCACGATTTCTGAGATGGCCAAGCGTGGTATCAAGGTTGAGTGGGAGTCAGAATTAAGCTTGCGTTATGTGGGGTCGAGCTACGAGGGTGGTACCTGCGATGTTGAAGGGGACGCATCAGGTGCGAGCTATTTTGCGGCAATGGCAACCTTGCATGGGGGTTCTGTAACTTTCACCAACCTCGGCAAAAACACTCGGCAGGGGGATTACAGATTCCTGGAGATACTTGAAAAAGTTGGTGCCAGCGTTGTCAGGGAGAGTGATTCGACCCGGATAACCGGCCTTGGCAAACTTAACGCCCTGAATGAGGTTGATATGGAAGATATGCCAGATACTGCGCTAACACTGATGTGCCTGGCACCGTTTCTCCCCACGGCAACAACCATCACGGGAATCAGTTCACTGGCGCACAAAGAGTGCCATCGAATTGAGTGTCCTGCAAGAGAGCTCAAGAAACTGGGTATTCCGGTCGAGTTTGGTGATGATTTTATTACCATTTATCCCACCAACCCGGGTGATATTCGTCAGGGTTGTCGTATTTCGACCTACGATGACCATCGCATGGCGATGGCATTTTCTATTATTGGTTCGATGTCTGAAATCACCATAGAAAGCCCTGAGGTTGTAGCCAAGACCTACCCACACTATTGGCAGGAATATACCCGCCTGCCTGAGATTGCGGCCTAGAACTGGTAGTCACCCAGCTCCAGTTCCAGCGCAAAGTTTTTGCTGATGACATCGATGTGCCTGGGTTTCAGGACATCTCGATGATGTGATTGTCGCGGTCGGAACTGGGCCTTGGCATTAGGTAAAGAGCCCAATGCAATCCTCGATCTAAGATCGTTCAGGCTTTCTTCCAACTGTTCATATTGATAGACCTGTTTGACCATCAGCTTATTGTCCTGATCTGTGTACAGCGGCATGTTGCGTGCGTCCAGGTATTCGCCCGAATCAATGAACTCATCTATCGTTGGTCTCTCGGGTCCCTTGTGGCGATGAAAATAAAGCGACACAATCTTGTCGAAAGGATTACGTTCGAAACAGAAGATAAAGTAGTTCTGCCAGATGTCGTCTCCGAGTTTGCTTTTCGCTTCCAGGGCTGGGCTGTGATTGGTCAGTCCCAAGTGAGCGTAGTTTTTTGCCTTTTCCCCGGTCAGTTCATACCGCAGCTTCTCATCCCGTTCACCGAGTGGCGTCAACACATCTGATTCATCAACATGACAGGAAAGCGCTATCTCAAGACTTGTACTCGCCGTCTTTCTACACCTCACGAAAACATAGCGTTGAGAGTGACAAATGATCAAAGGTAGCCTGCCTCCAGGCTGGATTTGTAGTGGTCGAGAATATCTTCGTCGTACGAGTACATGTCTCTCGTGTCAAACAACAGCGTGCGTGGTATCAGCTCATCTGCCACTGGCAGTTCTTGCGTCAGGCCGATTGCTGCAAACCCTTTTAACTGATGCAGTGGTTTTTTTGCTTTGCTGATGCGAAGTTTTTTCTGTTTGCAGTATTCAAGAAAGGACGCGAGGTCTGGCTCGCTGCTTTGCCAGAGGACAGGTCTCATGTACCAGGTACCCTGATCCCATTGACTGGGTCGCTCAAACAATCGGAGAGGTAATGACAGATCTCGAAGAATCTCATCGAGACCAAGAATCATACGGTTCTTGTCTTCAAGAACTGTTTCAAGTTGCGACAGATGTTCTGAGGCGAGAATGGCTTCGATGACCCCGCCCCTTAAGTTAACACCACCGCCCGTATCTCTGATTTTCCGATATTGGTGATCGTCACTCAGTTCTTTGAACCGATAGCTCGGCATAGCGTATACGGTTGCCCGTTCATAAAGTTCAAGGCTTCTGGTCGTTAGAACCCCACCCTGTCCACCGGAAACCATTTTTGTGGTTCCGACCGAGAAGATTGCGACATCAGCGTCCTGACCGACTGGCCGCCCACGCCAGGTTGAGCCGTGGGCATGTGAACAGTCTTCGATGAGAGACAGATGATGGTTGTCGGCGAAGGTCCTCAGTTTTCTTGTATCACAAGGCTGAGACCACATATGCGTGGTCACAAGACACCTAGTCTTTTTTGAAACCCGTGCCGCTGCATCTTTGAGGTTGATCAAGCCGTTTGAGTCGTGAACATCACAAAACACGGGTGTAGCGCTGAGAATCATGAGAGGAGTTGCTGTTGCCCTGAACGTGTTGGTTGTACACAAAACCTCATCACCCGCTCCGATGCCCAGGGCTTTGTACGCTGCCAGCAACGCTGACGTGCCGGAGTTAAGAAAGATGGAATAGGCACCTTCACAAAAGTGATGACTGAATAACTGTTCGAATTCGCGTACCGGGTTGTCCGAGCTCCCGTCATAAACCACGCCACTGGCAACGGCTTTTGTTATTCGCTGCAGCGTGTCTTCAGAACTGTAGTAGGGCCAGATTTTTCCTGAGCCGGTACCGCTCATGGTTGGGTGATGCTCAGACTGAGGGGTGGGTACCTGTCTTTGTGAAAAATGTCCTCAGACATCCGGTTGGAGATAATCAGGTTGCCGTTTTTGAGATTGTTGGTAGCAAAGACATGCGTTTTCAGATCACGGCGCTGACAGGTATCGACAATCATCTGCAACCGATTAACCCGTTCTCTTTCGACAACTTCTGCCTGAACTGAGAGGTTGTCCCAGCGATCACGAAAGTTCTGAATCGGAGTTCGTATGACGAGTTGTCTTCCGGTCACACTGCACAATTTTTCAAGCACATGCTGGTGTGACTCTGGTTCCAAGTGGTGTAGAACCCCAAGGAACAGCACGACGTCATACTTTGTTGTCAGGTTAATTTCATCGATAGAAGCATGCTCAAGGGTGACGTTTGGAGTTTCTGCGAGAACCCGGGTTGCTTTCTCGTATCGGGCGTCATCCGATTCGATGGCATGAACGCTCGCGACCATGCTGGCGACCTCGAGTGTCAGTAGGCCTTCAGCACAACCGACATCGAAGACAGTATCTTCAGACCGAAGGTCCGCCAGGTACTCCACGTCGCTCCATCGCTCCTGCAGGTTCCGAGAAGCCATGGAAGTTTGCCCTGAAGAGGCTTCTTTGTAGTAGATATCTTTCATGGTTCAGGCGCTGTCCTGTTTGTTTAAAAATCCTTTCAGGCCTGAGCAGATCTCTGCAGCCTTCTTCAGGTGTTCGGGTTCGTGCGTGCGCATAACACTCATTCTGAGCATGCCTTTCCCCTTGGCCACACCAGGTGACATAAACGGGTTACAGTAAAGACCCCGGTTCCAGGCCATTTTCCAGAGCTGCTGCGTTCTGAAATCTTCACCGACTGGAATTGTCACAATAGGGCTACCCTCGTGAGTACAGGGCACTTCATATTCTCGCAGCATATCTGCAAACCAGACCGCCTTTTCGTTGACTTCAGTGACGTAAGAAGGGTTATCTCTCAGCAACGTGAGGGCGGTGTGTGCGGCAGCGATACTGGCTGGAACATTGCTGGCAGCGAAAAGGAAAGGACTTGCTGTGTTTCTGATGTAATCAATGAGATCCCTGTTTCCCAGGATGGCGCCGCCACAACTGGCAAGACTCTTGGAAAAAGTCAGCGTAATCAGATCAACGCGGTCAAGTACACCTGCGGCTTCACAAGCACCTCTGCCAAGTTCTCCTGCTGTGCCAAGACCGTGAGCTTCATCTACCATCAAAAGGCAACCGTGCGTTTCAGCTACATCGACAAACCCTGCCAGTGGGGCAGTTTCACCATGCAGTGAATAGATCCCCTCTACAACAATGCCATCAGGGGCACCGTGAATGTCTATTCTCTTCTCAAGATTATCAACATCATTGTGTTTAAACCTCCGGGTGGTTGCCGTACTGAGGGTGGCACCATCGATCAGGCATGGGTGGCTTTCGCTATCAAGCAGCAACTCGTCGTTTTTCTGGAACAGGCCGGATATGCAGGCCAGGTTGGCCGTGAATCCCGTGGTTGTCACGATGACATCTTCAACGTCATAGTAGTCTTTCAGCGATTCTTCTATCTCATCGTGCAGGCGAGATGATCCGTTGAGCAAGCGTGAACCTGTCAATCCGGTACCATACTGTTCCACGGCTTTAACCGAAGCAGATTGAACCCTGGGATCATCTGCAAGACCCAGGTAGTTGTTGGAGCCAAGGTTGATTTGCTTCCTGCCCTCTATAACAGTAATCGGAGAAGCCGGGGATTCCGCTGACCGGAAGTAACCGTAGCGATCAACTTCCCTGGCAAGATCAACCCTCATGCGTGCGTTACTTTGGACAACACGACTTACCACTTTGTTGGCAGCAGTATGGCTACCGGGATCCTTGCTAAGCATAAATGATATGAGCCCTTAAATAGTCGAGGCAACGGGTCACGTTGTCATTGGTTCTAAGTTCAGTCTCGACACCTGTGATGAAATTATCGACTCGTTGTTGCCAGGTCTCGAGTTCTGCTTTTGACATCTTGAAACTGGGGAACAACAACTCCCGGCCAGATTCAGCCAGCTCTTTTCTGGCCTGGTTTTCAATGTTGGGTATCCACCTGAACATGAACTTTTTACTCTGGCTGGTGAATCCGTCGTGTGCCAGAAGAGCAATCATGGCGTGTTCGGCCGCAACCCGCGTGATAAAGGGTACGGTCCCATCGATCTCTATCGGGGCACTGCGTGCGCCTTCAAGGGCTTCCTGGCTGAGGAAAAAATGCCGAAGTGAAAGATACATTGGCAGCATGCTGACCATCAGTTCATCACGCCATCTGGCGACGGATTGTTCGCCAAAAAGCACGGCTCCCGTCCGCAGTCGATGCAGAAACTTCAGATCAAATGCTTCGATCAGCGGGATGCGTTTCAGTTCCGTCGGGTCATACAGGGCAGGTGAGATTTCAATGAACGATTCGATCAGACCTGAAATCTCATCAAACGCAACGAAGTCAACGTTGATCTCTACCCCGTTAATGTATGTGAGTAGTTCCCGGGAACGACCGGATCGGAGATTCACGTCCTGTTGTCGTTCGGTATACGTTTTACTGTCTGGTACTAGGACAAGCAGGTCTACATCAGACGATGCGGTTGCGAAACCCTCTGCGAATGAACCAACCAGCAGGATACCAACATCGTCACTCGATTTCAGATGCGACAGGCAAATCTCTTCGAGGTTGATATCGAGGTTAGCAAGCTTTTGATCAAACTCGTCACGATTCAGTTTGAAAAGTGCGTGCTGTTCCTTTGCGTTATCGTTCATATTCTTTTTCCGATATTCCGTATTCAAAAATTGCTATCAAGACCAGTAGCAGACAGGTGAAGGCAAACAGACCTCCGGTGAAGTTTTCGACGCCATAAACCGTGACGACAAGAGAAATGAGGATAGGACCGATGAAGCGGCCGGCTGCTTTGCAGGAGGCGTCAATCCCCATTGCCTTTCCCGATTCTGACTTCAACATGAGTTCAGACATCAAGGCGGTCAGTCGCGGTTGAATCAACCCAAGGCAGAGCGCACCTGCGAGGAAGAAAGCGAGAATGACTGCTGTGGAATTTAAAGTGGTTACCAGTCCCATGCAGGCAGCAAGACCCAGCGCCGCAAGACTGGTAGTGACACCCAGTTGTTTGATTTTTGCTGAGAGCGTTTGGCCGATAACGACGGTCAATGCAATCAGCGAGAGTAAAATCCCAATCTCCTGATAAGTGAGTACCAGGCTGGAGGAAGCCCAAACAGGCAGAAATGCCGTTGATGCAGTAATCACGCTGGCTGCGATAGCGATAGTGCACATGTTCAGCAGTGTTGCTGGCTTTTTGATAGTTGTGCCGGTGCTTTCCCGTTCTTCGGTTTGCGGCTCAGTGTCAGTAGCTTTTCGTGAACTGAGAAAAGGTAAGGCGAGCAGACCAATCATAAACAGGCTTGTCGAAACCAGGAAGATGGAACCAAGTTGATCGTATTCAGTGGCCCACCATCCACCAATCGCCGGGCCGAACGTAAAACCAACAGTACTGGTCGCTGCTCCGAGTCCCAGCACTCGAATTCTCTGGTCGTCCGGGGTGTTTTGCATCAGGGTTGCGTTCAGCACCGCGATGCTGGCCATGCCGAGCCCGAGAATTGCGCGGCTGATGAAGAAGGCGGTCGGTGTCACAGCCGTGTACGCCAGGCAGGTGGCAAAACCCGAGAGGCTGAACAGGATCAGCAGAACTGTCCTGGTTCCGATTTGATCGGAGTATTTCCCCCACACTGGTGCCAGCAGCATTGCGATAAATGGAGTCAAGCTGATGGCGATCCCGGTTTCTGCCAGCGAAAGTCCAATTCCATTAGCGAATATCGGCAGAACTGGCAGGAAGATACTCTGGGCGAGACCCACCAGTAACAAGAGGATTGCAGTCAGCCAGACTGTGACGTTGGTTTTCCTATCCAAACAGATCGTCCCAAATCTCAGATACGATTTTTTCGGGTGGCTGGGTTGCGTCAATTCTCACAACTTGTGTGCCGCTGGCCTCAATGGCTTTTTCGAAGGAAATTCGAAGCTGATCGACTGATTCCTCTGGATTCTTCTCAAGCAAAAGAGAGTCACCCTTGGTCCTGGCTCGCATGCGTTCAATGGCTGTTGGTGCATCTATTTCAAGATAATAGGAGCGATTCGGTTTGACGGCTTTTCTGCAGATTGGGATCAGCTTCTCAGGATGAGATACTGAACGGTCAAACAACCTGGCGATCCACTCCAGTACGTAGTTGTCAACGAAATACCACTGACCGGGAGCATCTGCACCCGGCATCAGATCATTGTAGGAAGCTTGCACAAGCTCAAGCAGGCGAGCGAGTTCTGTTTCTTCATGGGAGTAGAACTCATAGGGTCTGGAATGACCATTTTCCTGGGCGATACTTTCCAGAAGTCGAATACCGTTAGAACGTAAACTGCGTTCGTAAGCCCAGCTTGTTGTCTCTTCGTTGATTTTGCGACGCAGGGTCTGAATCGCAGTGGTTTTTCCGCTGCCGTCGATGCCCGTAATTTCAATCAACATTATTACAACTCAGGAATAAACTCGGTTTGACGTTCCAGCACTGATCTGACGGCGCGTCGATAAGGGATCGGTAGCGCTTCATAGGATGCGTTTAACGCAACCGCTATGCGGGCTGGCATAAATGGATCTTCAATCAGTTTACGACCCAGCAGCACCAGGTCAGCCTGGTCGTTATCAATAATGCTGGCCACTGCCTCGACGGAATTGATGACACCAACTGCAGCAGTTTGGATACCAGCTTCTTTTCTAATCGTTTCAGAAAACGAGACCTGGTAGCCATCGTATACATCTTTGGTGATAGGCCGGATGATTCCGCCGCTGGTGCAGTCGATCAGGTCAACTCCCAGAATTTTGAGTTTGACTGCGAGTTGCACCGAATCCTCTATCGTCCATCCATCGTCCAGCCAGTCGACGCAGGACAATCTTAAGAACAGGGGAAGTTCAGCCGGCCACACTTCCCTGATGGCGGTGACCAGTTCCTCGACGTACCGGGTTCGGTTATCAAAACTCTCACCACCATAGTGATCTTGCCTTTTGTTTGAAATCGGTGACAAAAAACTGTGTATCAGTCTTCCGTGTCCACCATGCAGTTCGAGAACTTTGAACCCCGCTTTTAGAGCCCTTAATGCGGATTCTTTAAACTCTGTGATGGTCTGCTCGATCTCCTGGGTGGTCATCTCAGAAGGGGTATCGTAGCCAACTGAGAATGGAATGGGGCTGGGTGCCATGATTTCCCAGCCACCTTCTTCTCGGCTTAACATCACGTCACCTTCCGCAGGTGTTGTCCGGCTTGATTTTCGACCACCATGGCATATTTGAACGCCTGGTACGGCTCCCATCGACACAATTGTGTGTGCAAGTTCAGACATGCCATCTATCTGTTCGTCGCACCACAATCCCAGGTCGGCGGGGGTCACCATGCCTGTCTTGGAGATAGCGGTAGCCTCGATAATTGCCAGTCCGATACCCATGGACCGGCTACCGTAGTGGATGTGATGCCATTTTTGGACCAGTCCGTCTTTCGCGACGTACTGGCACATCGGGCTCAACCCATAACGATTGCGAAATTCAATTCCCCTGATAGTAAAAGGGGAGAAAACCTTCTCCATGGCCACCGAAAATCCTTTTAAGAAAGATGTTGCAGAATGTTGCCGAGTATTGCTGGATTCAACGCGGGCGTAATGATACAACGGCGGTAGGACAAAGAAAAGGGTGGAAAGCGTGCTGGCGATAAAACCGCCAATAATCGCGATACCCAGTGGGGCAAGGAAGTCACTACCCATAAACACCAGGGGCAGGGCTGCACCAATTGTCGTCACTGAAGTGATAACGATAGCCCTGAATTTCGTTTCAAGCGCCGTTTGTACGGCGAGTTTAACCGAGTCCGAAGATGTCTTGTTGACGGTCTCCAACACGATGATGGAATCGTTGAGGCGCTCAATACCAGCAGTGGTTGTGAGAACGAATTGAACCGCCAGGTCAGGATCAGGTAAATCAACAGGATGGCCAGCAGAAGGTGCTGAATGAGATCAAAGAAGGAGTTACGCTCTTCCACTCTTCTGCCCTGTAGGCTGACTTCGTAGCCGGGGGGCAGTTGCAGATCTTCTGCCATTTGTGAGATCTCTCTCTTGATCCGTGCGCCGTTTGCTTCTGTCGTTCGAATGCCAAGAGTCACTTCCCGGATCCTCTTCCAGCGTCGAATCTGTTGATCTGAAAAACCCAGGCCCAGTGATGCCACATTGCCAATCGGAACCAGCTCATCCAGCAGGGTGCTTTCAACGGGTAAATCAAGGATCAATTCATCTTCGCGTTTGTACCCGCTGCGAAGGGTTATCGGAATGGTCTTGTTGTCGTCATGTATCTGTCCCACTGCCTTACCAACGGTCCCAACCTACATAATATCAACCAAGTCACGAATGTTGATGCCGAGGTCATGTAGCCCTGCCTCTTCATAATGCAGATTAGCCTCAGCAGCACGAACCCCGAGTGTATTTTCGATTTGCAGGACACCGGGAACTTCATTGAGTCGGGAAGCAACATCGGCCGACAGGCTTCCGAGCAGCTCCAGAGAATGTCCCTGAATGATCAACTCCACATCGTACCGATTGCCATAACCCTGGCGCAATGGGCGAACATCGACGGATGCGCCGGGTTTCAGAACACGAAGTCACTCTGCCGTCCACGTCATGCACCAATCGTAATATTCTCTAAGTATGGCTCTATCTGCTTCTGACCATCCGTTGATCGGTTTACCCCGGTTCTTAAAGACGGCACCAGCCTTTGCTTGTGCGGGGCTATTCCCCAAAAGAGCGGAATTCGTATTCGAGCGCAAAACATCCCAATCATCTGCGCCAATTCCATACGGAATATCGCTCAGGATTAGATGAACGGAGTCACTAGGAATCTCCCTGACCGACTCAATCGAATCTTTACAGAAAACACCTTCTGTAATGATATCTTTCTCTACTCTACTCAATATTTAGAAGCCCACCATCAGCAACTGAACGAACAACTGTTTCCTTGTTCGCTATCTTTCACACGTTAAGAATTTCTTCAATCGCTTCCTCCCTGGACAGATGAACTACAGCCTACGGAAAATCATCAATCTGACATGAGCCGACCATTTACACAGAAGTATATATACCCTCTAGTTTGCGGACTGTGCTACATAATTCCCCATTTTTACGATCTTCTGCGGAGGCGTCCGCCTTGCTCTCACGAAAAAATCCTGTTATTCAGAGTTTCCCTGAATCCACCCATTCTTTAATTCAACAGTGAACACTATGGCAGAAGCGCCCGAAGGCTATCAGGTCGATGCGGTTGAGACCTGGATTGAAGAGAATGTGCCCAACCTGATGCCACCCTTCCAGTGGACACGCCTCGAAGGTGGTCATTCGAATCTTACCTATCGCCTGGAAGACCGGAACGGCAAAGAAGCCGTCATCAGGCGTCCTCCCCAGGGGCAGCTTTTACCCAGGGCACATGACATGAGCCGTGAATGGGCACTGATTTCGGCACTCGGACCGACGCCTGTCCCGGTTCCCGAAGCCCTGGGATTTTGCGAAAGCCCGGATGTCACGGGTGCCTGGTTTTACATCATGGGCTGCATCCATGGCAGACCGCTGTACAACAACGAGGAAACCCTGGAATGGGTACCCGAAGACAAACGCATTACCCTGGCTAACTCATTTGTGGATGTCCTGGCTGACCTGCACACGCTGGACCCTGACGAGATTGGACTGGGTGAGCTTGGTAAAAGAGACAGCTATGTTGGACGCCAGTTGAAAACCTGGTATCGGTCCTGGACATCATCCATCGAGGGCGCTGATTTCGACGACCCGCGGGCTCACGAACTTCAGCGGTTCTTTCTCGATAACCTGCCTGAACAGGGCAACATCAAGGTCGTTCACGGCGACTATGGTCTGCACAACTGCCTGACGGGGCCTGACTCGACCATCGCGGCGGTGGTCGACTGGGAGATTTCAACACTGGGTGATCCACTGGCAGACCTGGCCTATGCACTGAATTCCTTTCCGGACCCAAGCGACACCATCCCCATTGCCCCCGAGGCGGCTACCGCAGTTCCCGGGTTTCCCAGCCGAACAGAGATGGCGGCCCGGTATGCCGAAAGAAGGGGGCATGATCTTTCAAACCTTGATTACTACACGGGTTTCAACCGCTGGAAGTCAGCGTGCATCGTCCATGGCGTGTATGCACGCTACCTGGAAGGAAAGAAGAGCAGTGAAGGTGTCGACCTGGAACACATGCGCACACGAATCGACGGTGCCCTGACCCTTTCAGAACAGGCGGTCAATCGACTGACCGGCTGATCCCGGTGCTGATGATGCAGGATGACCACCATGGCACCTTATAAGCCCTGACATGCTGAGTATCATTATTCCGACGCTCAACGAACGGGCCGGTATCGCCCTGCTACTGGCCGCGATTCAGGATCAGTCCCTGAAAGATGTTGAGGTCATCGTCGCGGACGGCGGATCACAGGATGGCACCCGGGCGATAGCCCGCTCTCACGGCGCAACCATTGCCGACAGCGACCCGGGCCGGGGAAAACAACTGAACAAAGGTGCGGGTATTGCCGATGGTGACCATCTCCTGTTCCTCCACGCGGACAGTGCATTCACCAGCCGTCGCCAACTGGAAGATGCCCTGGAGATTCTGCAACACCGGGAGGCCGATACCGCAGCTCACTTCCCTCTGGAGTTCGTGTCCGAAGACCCTCTGGTACTTTCCGGGCTGCAATACTTTGCCGCCAAAACCCACCTGAACCGGCCAGGCACTTTCAATGGCGATCAGGGGCTACTGATACGAGCGGAAGCATTTCATCTTCTTGGCGGCTTCTCGGAGCGATATCCGTTCCTTGAAGATCAGGACTTCGGCGAGCGCTTCTCCGGGTATGGCGAATTCATCACCCTGCCCGACCCTCTCAGAACCTCGGCGAGGCGGTTCGAACAGGAAGGCGTCGACGAACGAATTATGCTGAACACCCTCATCATGGGTATGTTTCACCTCAAGCGGGATGACTTCTTCGAGAAGGCGTCCGGAATGTACCGTGTCAGCGCCGGCGGCCACATAGACCCGCTACCTTTCTTTCATCTGGCGCGGCGTTCGCTCATGGCAGATGGCTTTTTGACTGGCCTGGCTCGTTGCTACCGCATTGGCCGCTACGCCAACCGCAATTTCTGGCAATTTTTCTTCTGGGCGGGACTGCGCCTGGGTAAACCGGACCCATGGCTCAGGAGTTACGACCGATATGTGCAACCGATCACCCGGCATCCTCCGGGGGATACCTTAGCCACCCTGCTTGTTGTGATCTGGTTCTTCGTCACTTCTCTGATCCTTTGTCGTCGGGGTCAGCGCCTGCCCGGAGAAGGCGGGTTGTTCAGGGGCTGATACGGCCCGCCCGGTGTTCAGCATTCCGCTTCCGCCAGCCCATACGCAAACGATGTTATCCGTCGATGGTGATACGGCGCATCCACTATTACAATGCAACGCTCACACTGACACCCACCAGGACCTTTCATGTCATACGAAACGCTGATTTACGACGTTAATAACGGGGTAGCGACGATAACCCTGAACCGCCCCGATGCCGCCAACGCCCTGAACCTCACCATGGCCCGGGAACTCAGCGACGTCGCCATCGAATGTGATGAATCCGGCGAAGTCCGCGCCGTCGTGATTCGCGGAACCGGAAAAATGTTCTGCGCCGGGGGTGATCTCACTGTGTTCGCCGACGCGGGAGACAAGGCTGCCGCAGTGGTGAAACAGATGGCAGGCGATCTGCACATGGGCATCTCCCGTCTGACACGGATGAACGCACCTGTCATCGCAGCCGTCAACGGTACGGCGGCAGGCGCGGGATTCAGCCTTGCGGTGGCGGCTGATCTTGTCGTTTCAGTCGACAGCGCAAAGTACATGATGGCCTACACGAACGCGGGCCTGTCACCTGACGGCAGTTCTACCTACTTCCTGCCGCGCCGGATCGGTGATCGACGGGCCCGTGAGTTGATGATCACCAATCGTATGCTCTCTGCTACAGAGGCACTGGACTGGGGTCTGATCAATCAGGTCGTGAGCGAAGATGAATTCGACGACGCCGTAGCCGCCCTTGCTTCCCGCATCGCCAATGGCCCGACCCTGGCCTACGGGCAGGTGAAATCGCTGCTGAATGCGTCTTTCGACAATGGACTGGAAACCCAGATGGAACTGGAGACCCGTGGAATCGCTGATATGGCAAGGTCCACCGATGGCCAGGAAGGCATCCGGGCATTTCTGGCAAAACGCAAACCGGAATTCAAAGGGGAATAACCATGCTCAGGGGAAGGGACCGGCCCTGATCGGCAACTTCGTGAACGCGAATGCGAACGGCACACATATCCTCTATAATGCCCCCGCTTTTTTAAGCACCCGTTCAGCCCTGACCCGGGCGACCACGTATAACAAGTACCCACAAGATACCGATCAGAGAAGGCAAAAGAATTTCGATGACTGAATCACCCAAGATCGTCTATACCGACACAGACGAGGCGCCACGGCTGGCCACCTACTCCTTCCTGCCAATCATCAAGGCTTTTACAGACACCGCCGGTGTGGCGGTCGAAACGCGCGACATCTCGCTGGCCGGACGCATCATTGCGACCTTCCCGGAGCGACTCACCAAAGAGCAGCACATTGCGGACGAACTGACATATCTGGGAGAGCTGACCCGGAGACCCGAGGCAAACATTATCAAGCTGCCCAACATCAGCGCTTCCAACCCGCAGATACACGAGGCCATCAGGGAACTACAGGAAAAAGGCTACGATCTGCCTGACTATCCTGAAGAGCCAAAAACCGGGGAAGAGGAAGCCATCAAGGCGCGTTACGACAAGGTCAAGGGTAGCGCGGTGAATCCGGTACTGCGCGAAGGCAACTCTGATCGTCGTGCCGCCAGTGCCGTCAAGGAGTTCGCCCGCCAATACCCACACCGCATGGGCGAGTGGTCCGGCGATTCCAGGTCTCACGTTGTCCACATGGATGGCGGCGATTTCTATGGCAGCGAGAAGTCGGTTGTCATGAGCGGCGGCGATACGCTGATGATCGAATTCGAGGGCGGTGCCGGCAAGAACCTTCTGGCCGAGCAGGTCGCCGTCACCGAGGGTGAAGTCGTTGACTGCGCTTTTATGAGCAAAAAGGCATTGTGCAGTTTCCTGGAAGCACAGATTGCCGCAACGGAACCCGGCGTCCTGTTCTCCCTGCACCTCAAGGCCACCATGATGAAGGTGTCAGACCCGATCATGTTCGGCCACTGTGTGCGTGCCTACTACAGGGCTGCATTCGAGAAACACGCGGTCATGTTCGAGAAGCTGGGTGTCGATGCCAGCAATGGCATTGGCGATGCCTATGAAAAAATTCAGCAACTACCGGCTGATCAGGCTGCCGGAATCAGGGCAGATCTGGACGCCTGCCTGCAAAACGGGCCTGACCTCGCGATGGTTAACTCAGACAAGGGCATCACCAACCTGCACATACCTTCAGACATTATCATTGATGCCTCCATGCCGGCTGCCATTCGTGAGTCGGGCAAGATGTGGGGACCCGACGGTGAGCTGCATGACATGAAAGCCGTGATTCCTGATCGCAGCTATGCGAGTCTCTACGACGAAACGGTCAAACACTGCATCGCCAACGGCGCCTTCGACCCGACGACTATGGGCTCGGTACCTAACGTGGGTCTTATGGCGCAGAAAGCCGAAGAATATGGTTCCCATAACACGACCTTCGAAGCGCCCGGTGATGGTTCAATCCGGATCATCGACCGCAGCGGCAACACGCTGCTGGAGCATCAGGTCGAAGAAGGGGACATCTGGCGTCTGTGCCGCGTCAAGGACGGCCCTGTCAGGGACTGGGTGAAGCTTGCCGTTAACCGGGCAAAAGCAACCGGATGGCCGATCGTATTCTGGCTGGACAGTCATCGCGCTCACGATGCCAACCTGATTCAGAAGGTGAAGCAGTACCTGCCCGAGCATGACCTGACGGGTGTGGAGCATCACATCCTGCCAGTGCCGGAAGCCGCACGCCTGTCACTGGAGCGCGCCCGCAAGGGTGAAAGCACCATTTCCGTTACTGGCAATGTGCTGCGAGATTACCTCACTGACCTTTTCCCCATTCTGGAACTGGGCACCAGCGCCAAGATGCTGTCGATTGTGCCGCTGATCAATGGCGGCGGTCTGTTTGAAACCGGCGCCGGTGGGTCCGCACCAAAACATGTGCAGCAGTTTGAGGCGGAAGGTCATCTGCGATGGGATTCGCTGGGCGAATTCCTGGCCCTGGGCGCCTCACTGGAGCATCTGGCGAATTCCTTTGAGAACCGGCAGGCGCAGATCCTCGCTGATACCTTGAACGACGCCATCGCCAGGTTCCTGAAAAGCAACAAGTCGCCTTCGAGAAAGGTGAACGAGATTGATAACCGCGGCAGTCATTTCTATCTGGCGATGTATTGGGCGGAAGCGGTTGCGGCACAGAATGCTGATCCGACGCTTAAAGAAAGATTCCAGACGCTGGCAGACACGCTGCACGCAAACGAAGACAAGATCAACGATGAACTCCTGGCGGCCCAGGGTGAACCCGTTGATGTCGGCGGTTATTACTCTCCGGTCCCGGAACTGGCTTCAAAAGCGATGCGCCCGTCTGCCACCTTCAACGCGGCACTTGATGCATTGATAGCCTAAAGTAACCGGCGCGAACCCATTCACATTATGCCGGGGCTGGCTCGGCAAAAACCTCGGCAAGCCGGGTTTCGGCCCTGCCAATGGTCAGCAAATCCCATATCAGCAGCAACACACCCACCGTCATCAGTACGCCAAATACCTCACGCCAGATCATCGACTGCACAAACCAGGGCTTTTGCTGGGCCGCAAAGTATCCGTACCAGGTCGAGCCTTCCAGGGCACGTTCAACAAACGCCTGCTCGTAGCCGGCAATCAGCATGGCCATGGTCATCCCCATCATCCCGACATTCAGCAGAGCAAGGGACCACTTCCACTTCCAGCCGTTATCGGGCAGGCCCCCGCTCATGTAGGCGTTTCCGCGCCAGTGCTGCACCGCGATATAAAACATCGCAATATTGATCGTCACATAAGCGCCAAAGAAAGCCAGGTGTCCGTGGGAGGCAGACCACTGGGTTCCATGGGTATAAAGGTTGATCTGCGGTAATGTCTGGAAGAATCCCCAGACGCCCGCGCCAAGGAAATTACCGAACGCATGAGCAATCAGCCAGGCCAGGGCCGGATGATTATTGGACTTGAAGTTGTGGCTTCCGGCGTCATACACCGCATGGACAACCATCGCTACCAGCGGGATGGGTTCAAGGGCGCTGAAAAAGCCACCGATACTGAGCCAGTATTCCGGCGTTCCGATCCAGAAATAGTGATGCCCGAGTCCAAGGATTCCCGAGCCGAACATCAGCGCAACTTCAATGTACAGCCAGGTCGTAACAATTCTCCGCCTGGCATTGATGGTCTTCATCAGACCCCAGGCCATAATGCAGCCGACCAGGACTTCCCATGTAGCCTCAACCCAAAGATGGATTACCCACCACCACCAGAACTGGTCCATGGAAATGTTGGTCACGTAGAACATGCCCGCAAGGTACATTCCGGCGAGAGCGATCAGATCCAGCACAAGCACACCGGATATACCGCTCCATCGCCCCTTCATGAAAGTGGCGGCAACGGTATAGAAAAACATCAGCATAACGACCACAATGCCGATATCCGCCCAGCGCGGCGCCTCGATGTACTCCCGGCCTTCGTTGATCAGCCAGAGCGTCTCCTTGTTACCGGGTCCGGTCTGAACAAACAGGTATACCAACACAACAATCGTAACCGCGAGCGTCAGAACATAAAATCCAAGGTTGGCCAGCTTGACGCCGACGAGTTCCGTGCCGGATTCATCCTCAATCAGCCAGTACACTGAACCAATAAATCCATAAAGCATCCAAACCACCATGGCGTTAATATGCACCATGCGATTGACGTTAAAATCAAGCACGTTGAAGAGGAATTCAGGATAGATGTATTGCAACCCGGCCAACAGACCTGAGAGCATTTGCGCCAGGAACAGTACGATGGCCGCGCAGAAATACTTAACCGCAACCTTCTGACCGGAATTCAGATTGGCATTTTCAAAGGCAGCCATCGTCAATCCCCCTTCTGTCTAATCGGTGTGAAGTTTGCCGGGAATCCGTTGGTGTCAATGGCGGATGTCCATTTGAGGAAGGCTATAACCCCCTTTGCCTCCTGCTCGCTAAGTTCCAGGTTGGGCATTTTGCGATTGGTGCCAAATCCCCGCGCATTGGTCTCCGGGTCCAACAGAAAATTCAACATCAGCGGCTCACGAACAGATTCGGCTCCCCATGCGGGATCAAGCCAGGCTTTGGTAAGGTCGGGCGCATAGTAGGCGCCGTTACCCAGAATCGTGTGGCAGTTGATGCAGTTCTTTGCCTGCACCGTCAGTTTGCCGAGGTCAACAAGCGCCTGAGCATCCTCCTCAGATAACTTCTCACCAAAAAGCGGAGCATCGTCGCCGATCCTCGGTTCCAGCATGTTTCGGTCGTCATTGAACTTGTAGTAGATGCGTTGATTGATCACGCTGTATCCGGGCACACGCTCTGTGCCTGCCGTGATGACACTGACGGTGTGAAAAGTCAGGAAAATCAGGACCACAAACATCCCGCCTGTCACAATTGCCGCGCATTTTCTCCAGAAATCCTCACTCGACCACCATGGTTCGCTATTCATCGCGCAACCTCTTCGCCGGATTCTTCTTCATGCACAGCAACACACAGGTGCCATATACCATGGGGTGCCAGCAGGTAACCTGCCAGCATGAGGAACACCAGTGCCCGCCAGTAACCGCCCAGATGCAGACTGTCGGCCAGCACAACAACCGAGATCGCCAGCAGCACATAACTCACATAGGCAACAGGCATCAGGGAGGGTTTGTCCAGAACACGGGACAAGGCAAACAAGAGTGCATATCCCACGCCCGCCAGAACAACAAAGGCGCCTGCAAGTGCCGCAGCAAGGAGATTGGCTTCAGACACTGGTTCAATCATTGTGTATCGCCAGATTCTTATCGGGAAACTGAAATTTTAATGGCCCATGGGACATTAACCTTGACCAGGATCAACAAAGTCTCAAACAGATTGACAAGGATCAATTTCCTCACGCCTGATTTGTATTTAATATGGCGCTACATTCTTTCGTGGACAGGAGCCGTAAATGCGTGCATTGATCGCTGTGTGCCTTGCGTGGTTTTCACTGACAGCGCTGGCCGGAGAAGGAGACCCGGTAGCCGGAGAAGCCAGGGCAAAAATCTGTGCAGCCTGTCACGGCATAAGGGGCATATCACCCACCGACATCTGGCCTAATCTCGCCGGTCAGAAGGAGGGGTATCTCATCAAGCAAATCAAGGCATTCAAGGATGGAGTGCGCGTTGACCCCACCATGGCGCCCATGGTGAATCCACTGACAGAACAGGATATCAAGGACATCGCTGCCTACTACGCCAGATTGGAGTAGCCTCGCATGCGCTCTATGATGGGGCCGCCCGGTCCTGCCGACTACCAGCCACACTGCCGCCCCTGATTCTGCTCTTTCAGCCAGCCCATCAGGGGTTCGAAGTAGGTGAACAGGGCGGAGCCATCCATCGAGCGGCTACCCGTCAGTTCCTGTAGTGTGTCCTGCCAGGGCTGACTGGAGCCATGGGCCATCATTGCCTGAAAGCGCTCCCCCGCTTCCTTACTCTGGTAGAAAGAACACTGATGCAGTGGTCCCTCGTGCCCGGAGATGTCACACAGCGCCTGGTAAAACTGGAACTGCAGGATGCCGGCAAGAAAGTAACGCGCATAGGGTGTATTGGCCGGTATGTGATACTTCGCACCCGGATCGAAATGGGATTCGTCCCGTGGCACAGGTGATGCGACGCCCTGATACCGGGTTCTGAGATCCCACCAGGCCTGGTTGTATTGCTCCGGCGCAATCTCCCCGGAAAACACCCCCCAGCGCCATTCATCAACCAGTCTGGCCCAGGGCAGGATTGCAATCCGTTCCAGGGCGGTACGCATCTGCTGATTGATCAGGGCCTCATTGCTCTGTACCTGTTCACCCAGCAGACCCACCTCGTTCAGATAGTCAGGTGTCATGGCAAGAACAATGGCATCGCCAATCGCCTCGTGGAATCCGTCGTGGGCGCCCTCGCGGAAGACAACCGGCAGATGCGCATAAGTGCGGTTGTAATAGACGTGTCCAAGCTCGTGGTAAATGACGCCCAGTTCCTCATGGGTCTGCTTGATACACATCTTGATCCTGACATCATCGGGTTCACCGGCCAGGGTCCAGGCACTGGCATGACACTGGACTTCACGGTCCTGCGGCTTCGTGAACAGAGAACGCTCCCAGAAACTGTCCGGCAGCGGAGCAAACCCCAGGGAGGTGTAGAAACTTTCCGCAGACCGCACCATCTCCTTCGGCGTGTGGTTCCCGGTCACCAGGGTCGGCGTCACGTCAACCTGTGACACACCGGGATATGGCTCCACCAGATCGTAAACCCGATCCCAGGTCTGGGCCCACATGTTACCCAGCAGGTGAGCCGGGATAGGCTGGTCCGGGGGTACCCGTTCCCGGCCATACTGTTCTGAAAGCTCTGCCCGGACATGGCAATGCAGTTGGTCATACAGCGGGCTGACCTGTTGCCACAATCTATCCGCCTCCAGCCTGAACGCATCGGAGCCCATATCGTAACCGGAGCGCCACATGTCACCCGTGTCGGCAAAACCCAGTTCCCTGGCGCCTTCGTTCGTCAGTTCGACGAACCTTTCATACTGGCTGCGCATGGGGATGCTGACCTCGCGCCAGCCCTGCCACATGGCAAGCAGTTCATCCGGGTCCCGAACCGTCGCCATTCGCTCTTCCAGTTCCGTGCCGGGAATGCACTCACCCGCTTCGGGACACCACTTGCCGGTCCCGTACAGGCCCTCCATATCGGTAATCAGTCTGGCAAGTTCTTTTCGCTTTGCCGGATCGCGCGGGGCAGGCATGCTGGTATCGCGACGCAGAATCTGCAGGGCGCGGGCTGTCTCTGCGGTCATCTCCCGGCCCTCAAACTTCATGGACCCTTCGGCAACCTCGGTCTTCCATCTGGCCCATTTTTCCTCGGCCCTTGCTGCCAGCAGGCCGGTGTCGTAACTAATGTGGGTCGCCCGGAGCCACCAGATGGCCCCTACCTCGGTGAACAGATCAAGGTATTCCCGGTTGACCCGCTCAACGAACTCAGCGGCGGACTCCGACGGTTCCGCTTCGGGTTCAGGCACCGGTGAACAGGCAGCGAGCATCAGGGTCGTCACAAGTACAAGCTTTTTCATACGAGGATTAAGCCCTTATATGGTGGCAAGGTCAATCCGGGGGCGGGGTCGAATCTATCGACTGGTTTAGAATGGCACCATGGGAAGCCCTCTAATCACTACCCGCGAACTGAGCAGAGCCATCGGGCGCGAGGTCAGCCGTTTCACTGCCCGACCTGTCCGGGGTGCGCCTCATGGTTACATGGCTGACATCTATCGCCTTGAACCAAGTGGTGTCGATGTCCCTGACACGCTTATCATGAAGGTCGCCAGCAGTGATCCCGAAAGGCGCGCCATTGCAGAGCGGTTTGGCTCCTATCAAAACGAACAACATTTCTACACCAGCCTGAATCAGAATCTACCGTTCCGGGTGCCGCACTGCTACCACAGTGCCGATGACCGGTTTCTGCTCCTGCTGGAAGACCTGGGCGATCAAGGTATTGTTTCGGCAATGGATGGCGCATCGCGTGAGCAGGCAGAACTGGCCATACAGACGCTGGCAAAAATACACGGACACTTTCGCCTGCATCCCCCGAAGCTGCGGCAGACCATTGAGGTCGGGTTGCGCTCGGCAGTCACGGACATGCAGACCTTCGTGCTGCACAACCTTGAGCAGCTTGAAGATACACCGGCACAAAGACTGGCCGCGCACTATGCCGCTGGCAGCGATGACTACATTCATCTCTATCAGCAGCAGAACCAGGTGTTTACTCACCTGGACTATCGCCTGGATAACCTGAGATTTCCGGATGATCTGATCGTCCTGGACTGGGGGGAAAGTACCCATGCCCCGGCGGGGTTCGATCTCGCCAATTTCCTCGTTTCCAGCCTGACCATAGAAAACCGGCGGTCGTGGGAAGCCTGGCTGTTGGCGACCTACCGGGAAACCCTTGGCGGTTTCGGTATCAGTGAATCGAAGGAATCAGTTCTAAACACCTATCGAACAGCGCTCCTGCCGACCCTGTACCTGCCCGGACTTATCCTGGCGCACGGGGATAAAGATGAAGGCACTGAACTTGCCGCAAGGAATCTCGCGGCAATCGAAGATCACCTGCCCTACCTGGCTTCGGTATTTACCTGATCCATGTCTTATGGAGCAGAGCCTTATGGAGCAGACAACTTCAGAAATCAACAGCCAATTCAGGTGCCAATTCGATCACTTCCCGATACCTTTCCTTATCCTGCATCTTCAGCACCGCCATCTGTTGGCGATGACTCAGCGTAACCGGCGCGGCCCGGCTCACTGGTCTCTGCGGCAGACCGTCTTGGTGAACAGGTCTTGCAGATTTTGCCGCTTGGGTGTGAAGAGCATCACGAGAAAGCCCACTCCAAACGACACCACAAGAGCCACCATCTTCCCCAAAAGCCATCGCACCGTCGCCCGCAGGAAACTGATGCGCCTGCCGTCCTCGGTGAAGATTTTGAAGCCCATCACCGCCTCACCGACAGTGGCTTGCCTGGTTGAGCTTTCAAACAGAGCCGTGTAGAGCCATCGGCACGGCGGATAAAGCAGGACATAAAACAAGGGATGGTCGTAGAACTCGGAGAGTTGCCACATGGCCAGATGAATAGCCAGGGTGAGCGGCACGACAATCGCCGTATCAATCAGGAAGGCCGCCAGTCTTTCAAGAAGGTTAGCGTAAGGGGAATTTGCCTTCGCATCATAGATGGCGCGTGCAACCTTTGTCGAAAGAGGGATAGAGGGCGATGGTGTCTCCGGGGGCGTTTCCATGGGGGCTCCTTGATTTGCAAAGTCCTTAATTTAACAAAGCCCTTGGCCCGACCACCAGTTGACGCTACATTGGTTCACATGAATTACCTGACCTGTCTGACCCTGCTGCTACTGTTTCCGGCGGTCGCCGCATCCGACGACGACTATCTTCCCGCCCGCCCAATGCCCTCGGCGGAACTGCCCGCCGATCAAACCATAACACGGGTGGCACTGGGGTCCTGTTTCACGCCCTATCAGTCCGATGCCATCTTCGGTGAGATCGTCGCCCAGACACCAGATGTCTTCCTGTTCATGGGAGACAACGTCTATGCCAGGGATGAGTCCGAAGATAGGGAACTTATGAGCCTGCGCCATGCCTATGGCGCACTGGCGATCAGCCAGAAGTTCGCGACCCTGCGGGCGGACACGCCACTGATCGTTGCCTGGGATGATCACGACTACGGCAAAAACGATACCGGCGGTGACTTCGCGGCCCGCCACTTTTCCGAAAAGATATTCGAACACGTCTGGGCAGTCCCCCGGCAGGATGCGCGCAGACAACGCCCGGGGACCTATTACTCACGAATGGTCGGGCCTGACGGCAAACGCCTTCAGATCATTGTGCTGGATACCCGCTTCTTCAGCACTTCCTTCGAACCCAATCCGGACCCGGAGGTTGGCCGATACACCCGCAGTACAGACCCGAATCAGAATCTCCTCGGCGAGGATCAATGGCGGTGGCTGGCAGGCGAACTGAAGAAACCGGCAGACCTGAGAATTCTTGTGTCCAGTCTGCAGGTGATTGCCGAAGGGCATTATTGGGAAGCCTGGGCCATGATGCCCGGGGAGCAGATGCGGCTTTACAACCTGCTTGCCGAATCCGACAGGCTGCTGATGGTATCCGGCGACCGCCACATGGCCGCCCTGTATCAACGCACTGATGTCACGCCCTACCCCCTGTATGAGATAACCAGCTCGTCGCTCAACCTGCCATTGACCGGGTGGGTAGATGACCCCCGGGACGAACCCGGACCGCACCGGCTGTCAAAACCCTACTATGAAACCAACTACGGCATGATTCTGGTGGACTGGGACCGGGATGAGGTCAGATTGCAGTTGCGCGATGAATCCAGTGAGGTTATCGCTGAACAACTGGTCACTCTGGCTGAACTCGAATCATAACTGAAGCCATAAAAGTCGACGCTATTGGAAGCCGGTCTCCTGCTCATAGGCTTGCCTGAGCAATCGCCGCCATTCATCCACCTGGAAGTCCAGCGTCCCGTGCAACTGCACGACCTTGCCCGCAATCTCGGTCACGGTGGGCTCTGTCTCACGGTCAAAACTCTCGGTCAGTTCCCGCAGGGCATCCTGATTCATCCTGGATTCCTGGTAGGTCTTGTAAACCCGGTCCAGTGAGTACCAGGAACCACGGGTCGCACCCCGCGTCGCATCAATGGATTCCAGCCTGCGATTCCCCACGATCAGTTCGTAACTGTAGTAACGCCACCAGGCATAGGTCTGGCCCAGCTTTCGCTGCAGGATGTCGTAGTGGGCATCTATGCTGTCGGCAAACAGATATTCACTCTCCCGGATTCGCTGAATACGATCAAAAGTCGGATCATTCAACGAGGGTAACCCGACCAGCGACAGGCCCTGCCCGGTTTGTTGCAGATAGCGAGCGAATGCCCCGGGGGACAAGTCACGCGCATACACCACGGTGGCGATATCCAGAAGTGAGCGAAGCTCCGTCCCGCTTTTTGATTGAAGCACCTCAGCAAGATCGTTGGCGACCTGGTTGTAAAGGTCCTGGAACGGGTCCAGTCGATAATCCGGATCTTTTGCGTAGTCTGAATGGGTCGCAGAATCCACGTATGTATGATCCAGCCAGACCCTGCCTGCGGCGTCCACCGCTTGCAGTGCAAATTCCAGAACCACACCGTCCGACCTGATGAGCCTGCCTGAAACATTGAGTTCAGCAGACAGGTCCTCCCTCGGCATCACGCGCACAGCGCCCCAGTATCCGGACCGATCCAGTGTTTTCTTCAACTGGTAGGGCAGGTATCGTCTCTCAACGGACCGCACCTGTTTTTCAGCACCGTACAGGGAGCTGGCTGCCGCCAATGTTGCATCGAACACACGTATCCCCACATTGAGCCTGGTGGCAGGGGCAACCGCAGCAATATCCAGCCTTGCCGACAGGGGTTCGGGTAGCGCCGGACTCTCAAGCCGTTGCGGCGTCGAGCGGCAGGCACTGAGCAGACCACCACACAACAGAAGGATCAAGAGGGCTCTGGTCATTCGCTCCGGCCGCGTAGTGTGCAGGTGGTCTGCGTGGCGATGGTGTACTCGCAATCATATAACCCTTCGCCCGGCTCGTAGGGCATATAGACCCGGTTCAGGGTAAACGGATGGTGGATGCCGTCTACCAACACCGTGGTTGCAATGTTCAACCGACTGCGGTCAGCGGCAATGCTTAACCGGTGCAGAACATTTAATCCTGTCGGTAGCGCCACCTGGAAGGTCAACTGATCTTCCTGCCAGGCACAACCTTCGGTGCCAACGGCATTCAGCTTGAAACCCATGTCGGTGAAGTCGCAGACCAGAGAATAATCATCGTTGCGCTTGATCACGATGTGATCGGCTTCCTGCCGGATGTCCAGCACCGTCGCCTGTGCAATTTTTTCCGCCAGCCTGCCCAGCCCGATGATCGACCGGTAGTTAAATATCCGCGAGTCCACGTAACGCCCGGAGTTCTGCGCACGTTCCGCCAGTCTCTCAGCCTGTGATTTCGCCTGAATGTAAAGACTGCGAATTTTTTCGTTGGGATGATCGCTCAACTGGTAGTCCAATTCCCAGTGACCGGAAAAATCCCTTCCGTGCGGATTAGCGGCCTGACGACGCTCGTCTGCGGTTATACCGGAGCAAGGCAACAGCAGGAGCAACAACAGGGCTGTGGTCAGAATGTTCAATAACACTCAGGTTCTGCATGAATTTGGAGCAGCCCATTATGTTGCAAAGCTGCGGTACAGAACAGCCGCGCCTGAATCTGGCTGAACAGGGAGAGTGGGAGTTGCATCTTGACCGGCCATTCGCCATGGTTGGTAGAAGATAATAACGGGGAGCCGCACATGAGTGACAACTTGAGTGACAACAGCCTGGATAACCGGATTGCCATCGTCTCCGCCGCAGGCCGGGGTATCGGCAAGGGTATCGCCCTTGCCCTGGCACAGGCCGGCGCAACGGTTGTCGTAAATTCATACAGCGAAAACACGACCCGGGATACCGTTAAGGACATTGAATCCCTGGGTAGCCGGGCGGTCGCGATGCCCGGCGATATTACCGACCCTGAGTTCATGCTACAGGTCGCAGATAATACCATCAGGCAGTTCGGTCAGATTGACATACTGATCAACAACGTGGGTGCCGGACCGAAGGAGATGGACCCGCCACCGGAACATCCGCTGGGCCCGGTCGAAGGCTTGTGGAATGCCCTCTACCGTCAGAACCTGCTGTCGGCGGTACTGATGACCGAGGCAGTGGTGCCTCATATGAAGGAGGCGCAGTACGGCAAGATCGTGCACATATCGTCCATCGCGGGATTGGGCTCATTTTCGCCGAAGATGCTGACCGGTTTCGTGCATCCCGGCTACAACGCCATGAAGGCCGCGCTGATCAACTACACCCAGACACTTGCGGACCTTCTTGGGCCAGACAATATCAACGTCAATGCCGTGTGTCCGGGTATCGTCTACACGGATGCCTGGAGACACAACGCGGAAAATGCGGTAAAACACATGCCCGAGTTCAAGGGGATGGACCCGCGTGAATGGTTTGAGGGTATCTTTAACGACAGCTACCCCACCCTGTTTGAGCGCACTCCCCTGAAGCGGGAACAAACCGTTGAGGACATGGGCAATGCCGTTCGCTTTCTCGTGTCCGAGGACAGCATAAACATCACCGGCCAGACACTGGTGGTTGATGGTGGTATGGTGAAAATCTAAAGAAAGCAAAGACAAAGACAGAGAGAAAGACAATGCCCTACGCCCCGGAAGATCGACCTTTTTACGACGCCGACAGCCACATCATGGAGCTGCCGGATTTTCTGAAAGCCTACGCGGACCCGGCCATTCGGGATGAGATCCCGGAGGTCAGCTACAGCGCCTCTCTGGTCACGGATGAGGAAGTTGAAATCATCATGCAGCAGGGCGGCAAACACAGCGAAGAGCATGTCGCCGCCCAGATAGCGCTGGGCGACAAGCTGATCGAAAGTTCCAAGGAAATACAGGCCCTGGGCGCTTTTAACGGAACCGACCGTACCAAAGCCCTCGACCTGCTCGGGTTCAAGAAACAACTGGTGTTCGCGACCCACAGTGTCGCCATGCCATTTCATCCCAGTCAGAAGAAATCCGTCAATCTGCGTTACGGTGCAACCCGGGCGCACAACCGCCATATGGCAGATTTCTGTAGCGAAGATGACCGTCTGATGGGCATTGGCATTGTTCCACTGGATGATCCTGAATCCGCCTGCGCGGAAGCGGAGTGGGCAATCAACGCTGGCATGAAGGCCATCTGGGTTCCCCATCGCGCACCCGGTGAACGATCACCCGGACACGTGGATCTTGAGAAATTCTGGGCGTTGCTGGCGGAGTCGGGTACACCCTTCGTTATACACGTGGGTGGCTCACCACTCCAGGCACTCAAGTCCTGGAGCAATAATGGTCGGGCGGCGGTCAAGGACTGGATGGGCGGTGGCGAGAATGTGCGCACCAAGGATGCCGCCCTGCTGCACCAGCCACCGGAAACCTTTATCTCCATGCTGCTTCTGGATGGCGTGTTCGAGCGCCATCCGAAACTTCGAGGCGCTGCCGTTGAACTTGGCGCCGGGTGGGTTCCGGAACTGCTGCGACGCCTGGACTGGGTGACCCACATCTATGGGCGTGTCGATGAATCAGTAAGGTTCGAGCGTAAACCCTCGCAGCAGCTAACGGAGCAGATGGGTTTTACACCCTTCCCCCATGAAAATGTCGCGGACCTGATCGATCAATCCAACGCTGACCTTTACCTCTTTTCCAGTGACTACCCCCATGTCGAAGGTGGACGCAATCCAATCGGCAGATTCGAGTCGAGCCTGGCAGAGCGTGAAGAATCCGAGAAGACGCGATTTTACAGCGAAAACTTCCTTCGACTCTGGCCCGAGGCTCGCGTCTGTTAACCTCGCGGATTGCCCGGGCTCCTGTTGAACAAACGCAAAACCACAGATAATTTCTACGGTGGTGATATCACCAATAATAGCGGGTTACTGCTACAACTTTACGAGTCTATTCAATTTAGCGCCTATACCGAATTTTGTACTGATCAATAATTTTGTCGATCAGTGACTGTGCCACCACTTTGTTAGGGCTGCATTCAAAAATAAAATCAAAAATCTCCTTCACAGCGGCTGTTTTGTTCCTTGGAATTACATCGAAAACCTCATGGGCGTTGCTATTTTGATTTCTATCTGGGTTTGGCTTATTACGATGTTTCTTTAGTACTTTGCCAAGTTTCGTGCGCGCAGATTCTCCTATCTGCCTGGCCTTTGCTAAGTTTTCAGCCCTTATTAGACTTTCGGCCAAGTTATCTCTTATTTCTTTTGCTTTCGCCTTTGAAAGTACACCGCTGTCCAACACAACCTTATACTGCGCGGCCCTATCTATTTCTGCGTTAAATTGTTTAATTGCATTTCGCTCCGCCGAATTCTTACGGCAAATTCGAGCGATACTCTTTGCATAGCTCGTGAACTGATTTTGAAGTTCGAGCCAGTGGATGTTGGTGTCGAAATTATCACGACGACCGTTTGGTGTGATTTTCCGCTCAAGAATGTGTATCTCGCCAAGACACCATGAATTGAACCGCGGCTCAGGGAAACAAGGGGTCATTAGAGAATCTTCCCCTATTTGCGTGTTGCCGACCCGAACTCTTATCCCACGGATATTCCCTACAGATGGAACGAGGCCTTTATATTTATGTTGGAAAATCCAGCCAATGGCGGCGATTCCTCCATTTACTCCTTCAATCTCGAACCTGTCCAGTTGGGAAATTTCATCCGACTCCGCTTCTGTGAGACGGAAGTGGTCCCGATAGGGGCGATGAATATGAACCGAATCGCTAAAGTCGTCTTCCACTACTATGTTGTAACCACAGGAAATCTCGTGTTTAGCGAGCAAAGATTCTAACTGGTTCTTGAATTTGAATTCGTCGGAGTAGGGAACCGGACAGACTTGGCTAATATATCGTTTTACCAACTCTTCGTTGAGCAACACATCATTGCCCATCCGTGTAACAGACTTAATTTCGACTTCAAAAAAGTGATCACTTGGGTTATCAGATTCATATTGCGATAAGACTGCTACACGCTTTACCAACTCTGATATAGACAAAAGTTCAGTATTATCTGCAAGCAGACGTTTGAGTATTCGTCCATCCCATTCAATCTCGGACACTTTCGACTCACCAGCAGCTTTCGTTCGAAACGTCAGTTGCTGACAGTATCCCAAACCTGCAAAGCGTCCAACGCCTCGAAAGCCTCTTGCCTCCGTACCACGTTTTTCGCTGGCACCGAACGAAAGCATGATTTTTGCAAACTTTCGACTTGAAATTCCCTGTCCATTGTCTCGAACATTAATCGATCGCGCCGATTGTGAGATAACGACTCGAACCTCGCCTTGAGAAAGGTCACTCAATAGACCGCTCGCCACTGCTTGATCAATGCTATCGGTCGCATTTTGTATATACTCTCTATACATAGTAAGCGGTTCAACATACATTGAGACGCTAATGATCTCCAAGATGTCTTTTCCAACAAAAGCATCGGCAGTGCCTTGCTGCTTTCTACTACGACGTACAGGTTTGGTCGTTTCAGTTATATTAATTGCTTCAATATTGTTCATGCTTCCAGTCCTGCATCTTCTACACGCTCTTCGGCTGCAACCAGTTCATCGGGATTAAATCGTTTCTCTTTTTTCATTGAGTCCCAAATCTCACGGAGTAAATCGTGAGACGGGGGAAGGTAATGTTCCGAAACATTTTTTACCTTTCGATTTTTCACCGATTTGAAAGACCGCTCCCAAGAACCAGGAGGTCCTTCAGAGAGAACTTCAAGGAGTTCATTTGTGTCATTTTTTGATAGGTTTTTGTACTGAACTTTAAACGAGTCAAGTTCCGCTCGACCACCGTAATTCTCGTACCACTCTCTATTAAAGATGAAGTGGTGCGGCATAGATAACAGATTAATGAACTCCTGCTCACTATTGCTAAACGCCCTCTTAAAAAAATCGGGTGCTCCACTGACTATTCCATGCGTTGCTTGTAGTATCAATTGAACGGAGCGGAGATAGTATCGATTCCAATGCTCCCCGATGTGCGAACGATCTTTTAACGTAACTGGTTGGTAGCGCATAGGGAAAGAAAATATGCGAATATCCAGTTCTTCGTTAAGATCAATATTTAGTCGCATACGTTCATACAAATCTTCCGGAGTATCATGAAAGTTGTACAGCATGTAATTTGATAACTTTGTAAGCCCAACTTCAGCGGCATAGCGAATCGCCTGTCCGTAGGGTTTTTTCATTCCCGCATGATCGAAGGCAATCCGGAGAGGATCAATGCAGGTCTTTGACATCTCTCGTAGGTACATTTGATCTTTACATAGAATTCTGGCATCCACGCCCTGATTGAAATCGACACGACGTTTGTACGCATGTCCATTCCGCTCAAGTGTGGCACCGGCGTGAAACCCCGAGTCGATGATCTCTGCAATTATTTCCTTATACCTGGCTGATGCAACAACGTTATTGTCCATCAATGTTAGGTCTTTCTTTGGACCGTATAATGCATCAATGCCTTGTACGACAGAACTTATGGACGCCGCATCACGCTGATGTCCTTCTAGCTTCGGAACCCCACAAAACTTACACTTCCGAATGCAACCTCGTGAAGCATAAGTGAAATAGGCATCGTTGACGGGATATGTGTATTCAATCTGATCGAGGATTGAATAATCTGGAATTAGATCTTCGATGGGCGTGCCGTCGCAATCATCGGAGTAAAGTTCTTCTGCAAACTCATCGAGTTGCAGAGATTCAGCGGGTGATTTATCTAACAGCCCTTTAATGACTCGAACACCTCTCCAGCGCGCCTCAGCAAGGAAATCTTCCTGCATTAGTGATGCGGCGATACCTCCGACGAACACTTTGGATGAAAGTCCATTGGCAGCCCTGAGCGCGAAATCAATTGCGTCCGATATCTTTTTCCACTCGAAGGAAAAGAGCGACGTCACATAGATTCGGTCCCACGACTGCTCTAGAACCTCCGGCGTTTCACCCTTAACAAATCGTACACTATCATTCTTCCCTCTCGGCCCGTGATACTGTGCAATCTTCATTAAGCCCAGTGGGGGATATTTATTTTTGTACCCTGGCTCAATCAAAAGGATGTTTTTATTTGGCATTTATTATTACCCTAAGCTTTGACTTCTCTCTCGAGGTTCTGAGAATCTCGGTTGCTTTGCTTACGCCACCTTCACCACCGAGCCTCCTGAGCGGCCCTTTATTGCTCCAATCAACATCACTGGCAAAAGAACCAAACTTGAGCCGAATAAATTCGGCCCAACCAAGGTGCGGTAGTTCGGATTTTTCTTTACAAATATCTGAGGCGATATTCATCAAGCTATAAACTCCCACACCCTTGCATATCATGTGCGTTCTTGGGTTCTGCCACTCTTCTTCAAGCACTGTAGAAACCGATAGCCAAAACGAAAGTATAATTTCGTAGAGTTCTTCCTGACCGAAGGATTTGCCGGGGCCAAGGTTTCTCAGAAAATGGCGAATCGCCTTTTGCATCGTTCTGAGTGAGGCTTTCCTCTGGAGACCGGATGTGCGTTTACCCCCGAGGTCAAGCATTTTGTACCAGGGTGAAGCTGCATCATCGTTTAGCCGTACTGCCAAAACAAGCTCAGGCTTCAGTTTCTCAATATCCGCTACCAACTTGGTTTCATGGAAGTCGATCAGGCTCCCCGGAAGCCCCTTGGCCTTCGCATTGATAACGTTGAAGACCGCCATTTCTTCTTTCTGGGTCAGACCGATGTAGGTCATGAAAGGAAGCGAAACCCCTGAGTCGGCCAAATACCCTAGCCGATGCTGGCAGTCTACTTGAGAAAATACCTTCTCATCTTCTGTAACGCGCAGTACATCCGCCCCATCAATGGTCTCAATCCGCCAGTATTCGGCACACTCTCGCCTCAGATTGAACGTCAAAGGGACCGTAGAGCTACCCTTCTCTTGAATGTAATTTCGAAAATCGAGGCTGTGCTTATCATTAAATCGACGTTGGTACCCTTTGCCTGACTTTTCGTCGAGAACATCTGCGAAGCTGTACTGGTAAAGAAGATTTGCAGGAGCGAAGCCAATAAAGCAGTTGACACCACCATTAGCACCTGTTATTCCTTTTAGTTCTATTGATTGCATTTGTATATAATCAAAACTGCATCCCATAGATGCAATTTTGCATCAAATAAATGCAATTTCATAGAAAAATTTGATTTTCCTAGACACATTTGTCAGGTCTGCCGGATATGCCGATTTTTCAAGCAGGTTTGGTACAAATCAGGAGCGGTCGAAATATGCCAGCAGGAGTTCAAGGAGGTTGACTGAATGACGAATCAAGGACAGTACCAGCTTATAGATATCGACGAGCTCACACTCGACGTTAATAACCCAAGAATAAAGAAATGGATCGAGTATTACGACCGCCCGAACGTCAACAATATAAAGCTCGCGCTCGGTGTTGCCACTGGCGATGAACAAAGTGAGAACGGCACGACCTTTCAAAGTTTGAGAGAGTCTATTCGGGCGAGCGAGGGTATTAACCATCCGATTATCGTCAATGATGATGGTAAAGCAAAAACCGTAATCGAAGGAAATACCCGCCTCGCTATTTACCAAGAATTCAAAGATTCGAATACTCCGGGAGACTGGAGCACAATTCCTGCAATCGTTTACCAAAGTTTAAGCGAAGAGCATCAAGATGCCGTTCGCTTGCAGTCACATCTCGTCGGTCCTCGAGCATGGGACCCATATTCTAAGGCTAAGTACTTGGATTATCTCCATAATGAAGAGCATATGACGATTGATAAAATTTATGCCTACTGTGGAGGCAAACAACGAAACATTCAAAACTACATCGACGCCTATCAAGATATGGAAAACTATTATCGTCCGGTGCTGGATAGCGACAATGATTTTGATACAACACGGTTTTCAGGGTTTGTTGAGCTACAAAGAACTCAAGTGAAACACGCTATTATAAAGTCAGGGCACACACTAGAAGATTTTTCGGTTTGGATCCGAGATAGAAAAATCGATCCCTTATCAACGGTTCGACAACTTCCCAAGATTTTAGGCAATGAGAAGTCTCGCGATATATTTCTTACGCAAGGCGCCCGGGAAGCGCTCAAAGCTTTGGATAGCCCGAATGTGAACCGAGTCCTATCGGACCTTGAAATGGCAGATTTGTGCCGCGCACTGGCTCGAGCCATTGATAACCTTCAGTATTCAAAATTTTCCGCAATGAAGGATGATCCCAACGACCCGGACAGGTCTGCGTTGTTTGATCTGGAAGATTCATACTTGAAATTGATTGATGATTTGAAAGCTGATTAGCATTGAGTGAGTCTAGACAACATATCAACCTGGTTATGCAACTTCAGTTCTGGACAGGACAGTGTAGCTTTTTGGGAGAACGCTCTGTGTGTTATCTCGATAGTCCGGATGCGACATCACAGACTAGGCCGCCAACAATAGATGAGTATCGTCCCGACCTGTTCGCGCACGCATTAACTGGTAGTAATCAAATTATTGGCGAAGCCAAAACACCTCGGGACTTAGAATCAGCAAGATCTTTCCGGCAACTACAAGCATTTATTCTATATGTAGCGTCAAGAACCGATCGAGCAATTATCATTGCTACGCAATGGGATTATGTCCGTTATGCACATACGTTAATAAAAAACGTATGCCACTCAAACAATATTCCGCTCGTTAGATACGCAGTGTTGGATCAATTTGGCGATGCTGCAATAATTTCAGATGACTGGCTTTAAACTACTACGAGAACCGAATCTCAACCCGGTCCACGCAGCATTTGATTATCAATCGGAAGCCGTTGATCAACTCAAAGAATTGGAATACGGGGCAATTTTTCATGAACAAGGATTAGGGAAAACAAAAATTGCAATCGACATGATGCTCCATTGGTTGGATCAAGACTTGGTCGACTCTGTGATTTTTGTGGTTAAGAAGAACCTGATACACAACTGGCAAAAGGAGCTTGCTTCACATACGCGCATCACTCCTCGAGTGCTCACGCAAGACAAAAAGGCTAATTTCCATGCGTTTAATAGCCCTATCAGGGTTTATCTGTCTCATTATGAGGTATTCAAATCTGAACAAGGCCGCATAAAGCTATTTCAGAGTGCGAGAAGAGTCGGTGTTATTCTTGATGAGGCGCATAAGATAAAGAATCCAGATGCGGCGTTAACGAAAGTCTTTCTTAAACTTGCTCCCGGATTTAAGAAGAGGGTAATTCTGACAGGCACACCTATTGCGAATAGACCATATGACATTTGGAGCTTAATTAACTTTCTTGACCAAGGTGCTCATTTGGGAGGTAATTTTGACGATTTCCGTTCTATTCTCAATATTCCCGATATGCACGATAATCGATCACGGCGAGCCTTTGAAAACGCACTCGCAGATATCTATCCAAAAATATCTGAGTTCTGCGTCAGAGAGACGAAGGATGGGGGTAGAATCTCTCTACCCAGCAAGGAATATGTGGAGATCCGAACTGAATGGGAGACGAGGCAATACGAACTGTACCAGTCTATTCGAGATGAAATGGGCGCAACAGTTGTTCAAAACGGAATCCCGACATACGACGAATCCGAAGGCATCCTAAAGAGAATACTGCGCCTCGTTCAAGTTGCGTCCAATCCATCGATAGTTGATGAAGAGTACCGAATGGTGCCTGGGAAATTCCCCTATCTCGATGCCGAACTCTCCAGAATAATAGGTTTGGGAGAGAAGGCGATCGTTTGGACATCTTTTGTGAAGAATGCAGATTGGCTTTGGTCTCGCCTACAAGAATACGGTCCCAAGAAAATTCACGGTAAAATGGCGATAGATGATAGAAATCGGGCGGTTAATGCCTTTCTTGAAAATCCCGACCACAAGGTCCTGATCGCTACGCCCGGAGCGGCAAAGGAGGGTTTGACACTGACGGTCGCTAATCATGTATTGTTCTACGATAGGACGTTTAGTCTTGATGACTACCTACAGTCGCAAGACAGGATTCACCGAATATCTCAAAATAAGAGGTGTTATGTTTACAATTTTATCATGGCAGATAGTGTGGACGAATGGGTTGAAGTATTGCTAGAGGCTAAGGAGAAGGCAGCAAAGATGGGACAAGGGGATATTGATGAGCAAGAATTTACCTCTTCCATGAACTATGACTTTGGCGAAGTTCTTCGAAGAATATTGGGGCTCAATGAAGATAATAACCTTTTAGAAGCTGGGGAGACATAAGGATGGCAAGAGAAAGTCTAACCATCAGAGGAAAAGATGTACCAATAGAACACTGTCGACTCGAAGTAATCAAGCTGATGTTTTTCCCAGAAAATCCTCGAATCTATTCAGCAATAGGTGCAGACCAAATTGTACCTTCTCAAGACGAAATTCAAGCGAAACTGATGCGCATGGAACACGTCAAAGAGTTGATTCATGACATTCAGCTCAATGGCGGTTTAATCGATCCGATCATTGTAAAGAATGGTAGTTTTGAGGTACTCGAGGGCAACAGCAGACTTGCGGCCTACCGTGAGCTGATAAAAATGGATCCCATTAAATGGGGCACTATGCGAAGTATTTTGCTACCGAAGGATATTGACGAGGCATCAATATTCGCGCTTTTGGGGCAGTATCATGTAAAAGGTAAAAAAGACTGGCTGCCCTTTGAACAGGCGGGATTCTTGTATAGGCGGCATAAGAAGCAGGGCATTGATATAGCTACACTTTCCGACGAATTGGGCCTTCGACCGTCAGAAACTAAGAACTTACTTAACACGTATGATTTTATGGTTGGTAGAAGAATAACGAATACCGCGAAGTGGAGTTACTACTATGAGTACGTTAAATCTCGAAAAATAAAAAGGATTAGAAAAGACTTTGATTTGCTAGATGACGTAATTGTAAAGAAGATTCAGTCGGGTGAATTGGAAAAGGCTACAGATTTTCGTGATGGGTTAAAATTCCTATCAGAAGCAAAACCTAAAATAATTAATAAGCTCATTGATGGTTCTTATGATTTTAACGATGCGATTCATGCCGTCAGATTATCTGGCAATTCTAATGAAGCATACCAAAGGCTTAATCGATTCCGCATGTGGCTCGTCAAGGAAGAAACTAAAGATGCGTTCAATTCAGCTAAAAAAGAAGAAAAAAGTAAAATCAAGTTTGAGTTGGGTAAGATAGATACGATATCTAAAAAGATGCGCGGGCTTATTGATTGATTTCAGGTCGAGAATTAAAAGGACAGGGACCTCAAGAGTTCGAAAGCAGAACTAAACTAAAAGACTAACATCTCTGACGTTAAAACCGAGTCTGACAGGAACGGCTCAGAAAACCCTTCAGTGGTCGTCGCTCTCCAGCCGGGCCATCAGGGCTTCAAGCTCTTTCTCCAACTCCTCCACCCGGGCCCGGGTGCGGGCGAGGACTTCGGTCTGCACAGGCACACCGTCGCGTTCCGCACGCTGAGTGATTTGTGCTTTGGTGATCATTGTTCTGTCACGGCTGCGAACTCTTCAATACTCTGTGGCCATCGCAGGTGCCACCGACTGTCTCGCCAGGCGGGTTTGGATTCGGTTCCCGGTTCCAGGTCCAGGTCCGCACGGATGGGGCGAATAGGCGAAAGTGTTCTCGACAGGTTTGGCAGCTCTAATGCATCGGCCAATGATCCAAGCCGCCTTATCGCCGAAGGCCAATTGAGATCAATCGCATACCTTGTGAGCTTCTCGGGGTCGACTTCGGCAGCGGCGGCGGTGACGGCTTGTGCCAATACTTCAGCCCCGCCTATCAAATTGGGCCGCCGGGCAGCATCCAGCAGCGACCTTTCAAGGTCGGACACCCGGGACTCCCCACATTTCATTGCACCAACAGGAATGCTGTTTTCAGGCTCTCTGATTACACGCAATGCCTGCCCGGACAAGGATTTTGCCCCAATCGGTTTGGAAACGGCGACATGAATCGTGCGTGCGGGATGGACAATAAGGTCATGTTCATCCAACGCTGATCGATACCCGATTCGATGCGGGATGTTTTTGAAGGCGGCGCCAACGGCCAGAGCAACTTCTTCAGCGGTGGAAGGAGTCCCTAAAAAACCCAGCGGGCGGATGACGTAATGGCCGCGCCTGACTCGGTCGACCAGGCCGAGATCGAGCATCCGCTTTAGCACTGAAGCGGTGGCGACAGGAGACCGTGCCAGGCGATGTTGCGCCTCCTTGAAACTAAAAGATGTCATGCCTTCAGCGACCAGGTCGTCTGCGAGTGCAAGCCCCATGGATTGTCTTTTTTTATCCATAATTCATCAAATAGGGGAATATCAAGATAAAATATACAATAAAATGTTGTGATTAGTGAAGCAATATTTACCTAAACGGTGAATATCAAAGAAAAATTCACACAGGGTAAGTCATCTTGTCAGCCAGGACGGATTGCCCGGGAAACCGGGCAATTCCGGGTCCACCGGGTCCCAGGGATGGGCTGACGTTTCCCAGTAGCTACATTCCTCCCGGACCCGGGATGGTTGCCTTGCCGCCGCCCGTGACTGCCGCCATCGTTTAGCCTCCGAATGCCCGGTGAAGACTGCGGTCCCTCGCTATGGCAGCCACCCGGTCCTGCAACACGTCCTTCCATTCTTCATGTGTCAGTATCCAGAAATCATCCCTGACGATCGCGTTTACAATCATGTCAGCTACCTCAGCCGGGTCCTTACCCTGTTCGGCGAGCAGTGTGCCGGCCCTCTTCATGAACGCCTTCTCCAACTCACTTTCCTTGTGGTCCTTCGCGGATGCCGGGTCCCGGTTACGCTCGCTGCGCACAATCTGTGTGTTGATCGCGCCCGGGCACAATACGGATGCGGAGACACCACAGTCTGCCTCATCCAGCTCAACTCGCAGTGTTTCCGTCAGGGCAATGACACCGAACTTGGCGACATTATAAGGCGCGATGGACGCGGAAGCCTGAAGTCCGGCGGTGGAGGCGGTATTCACGATATGCCCCTCACCCGCCTCCCTGATCAGTGGCAGGAAGGTACGCACACCATAGATCACACTCCACAGGTCCACACCCAGCACCCACTCCCAGTCCGAGAGGCTCAACTCCTCAACCGGCCCGGATACCACAACCCCGGCATTGTTATGTACCAGGTTGACCCTGCCAAATGCGGAAAGGGTTTCCCGGGCCAGGTTTTCGATTGCCTCGTTACGGGATACATCGGTGGGGACACCCACCACTTCGAAGTTCCTGTCTTTCAGTTCCCGGACGGCCTTTTGCAGGGCTGCCTCTTCAATGTCGGCAAGCACCACCTTCATACCCTCCTCGGCAAATTTCGTTGCCGTGGCCTTTCCAATACCACTGGCCGCCCCCGTCACCACAGCCACCTTGCCGACAAAGTCCCGCACGCTTTTCTCCCTCTGTTTCACATTGGCAAGCGGCAACATACCATGCACCGGCCAATCCTGATATTGTCAAAATCCGAGCCTGAAGGGAGTAGACAATGACCGCCTGGAACTTCACCAGGGGACTTCATGAAACCGGCAACGGCATCTACGGCTATCTGCAACCCGATGGTAGCTGGGGCTGGTCTAACAGCGGGTTGATTGTCGACGGTGATCAGTCCCTGCTGGTTGATACCCTGTTCGATGCCGCCATGACCCGGGAGATGCTGAAGACCATGCAGGATGCGACGGGCATTCACGCTGATGACATCGGCACGGTGGTCAACACCCACGCCAACGGTGATCACACCCATGGCAACGGTCTTTGCACGCACGCCGAGGTGATCGCGAGTCAGGCCGGTGCACGGGAAATGGAAGCCTTTGGTCCGGAGCAGATGAAGGCCCTGATGGATGCGGCACCCGGCCTGGGTGAACTCGGGGAATACCTGATCGAGATCTTCGGGCCGTTCGATTTCGGCGACGTCTCGGAAAAACTGCCGACGCAGACGTTCAGCGGCGAGATGAAACTCAAGGTCGGCGACAAGACCATCCGGCTGATCGAGGTGGGTCCGGCCCACACACGGGGCGATGTTCTGGTCTTCGCGGAAGAAGACAACACGGTGTTTACCGGGGACATCCTGTTTATCGACGGCACACCCATTATGTGGGCCGGGCCGGTCAGAAATTGGCTGGACGCCTGTGATCTGATCATTGAACACAATCCGGATGTGATTGTCCCGGGCCATGGGCCCATCACGGACATTGCAGGCGTCCGGCGAGTCAGGGATTACCTGAGCTACGTGGACCGGGAAGCGCGAAAGCGATACGACGCGGGCATGAGCGTTCGGGATGCCGCTCACGACATTTCATTGTCCGATTTTGACTCCTGGAGTGATGCCGAGCGCATTGCCGTCAACGTGCATACGCTTTATCGCGAGTACAGGGGCGATGCCCGCGCCGGAGACACCACGGAGATATTCACACTGATGGCGGAAGTCCATCGCGCACGCAGGAAATAGCCGATGACCTTTTTACCCTTGCTGAAAACCGAAGCGGAAAGTATTCCCGAGCGAGTACTGGTGGTGGGCGACCCGGGTCGACTGGATGTCGTCGCGGAATCGCTGACGGACGTTGTGGAAATCGCGCATAACCGCGAATACCGCAGCCTTCGGGGAGGCTTCCTGGGCACAGAAATAGGCGCGGTTTCACACGGCGTGGGTTCTGCCGGTGCCGGTGCCTGCTTTGAAGAAATCTGTCGATCCGGGGCCAGACGTGTCATCCGCTCGGGGTCTGCCGGTGGTATGCAGGACAATATCACCGCCGGTGCCGTGGTGATTGCCACGGCTGCCGTCCGTGAAGACGGACTGTCACCGAAACTGGTTCCTCCGGGTTTTCCTGCGGTCGCAACGCCCGCACTGGTGATCGCCATGGGTAATGCGGCCGCATCACTGGGTATCCGGGCGCACGAAGGCATCCTGCTGACCTCTGACATGTTCTACCCGCACCACGTCCTGGGCAGCGACCTGCCTCTGTGGCAAAGGGCTGGCGTCACCGCCGTGGAAATGGAGGCGGCGACCCTGTTTGTGATCTGTGGACTGCATGGGGTGGAAACGGCTGCGGTCGCGGCCATCGATGGCAATCCGCTGGCGCAGGATGATGCCTCCATGGAGACCTATGATCCGCATCAGGACAAGGTAAAACAGGCGGTCGCAAGCAGCCTGCAAATCGCCCTGACGGCCCTTGTGAGTTAGCCGGTTCCCCCATCCTTTTGCATGACCAGGCCAATCTGGCGGCTCTGGGCAACAAGCTGACCGGTGGAATCCCAGAGGGCGCCGGTTTCAATCATCCGCCCATCGGCAAGGTCGTCCGTGACCAGGTGCACCTGCACCCAGCCAGGCGCCGGTCTGCGCCTTACATGAACCGTTAGCTCAATCGTGGGTACCCAGCCAACGACACCGAGCACACCAAACGGCGACGGGGGAAAGGTATCGCAGAAGAGCAACAGGGCGCGGGTATCCGGTTCACGACCATCAGGAAAGCGAATCCAGCCGCCAAGTTCCGGGGACTCCGATTGACCCGGTCGTGACAGCTCGGGATGCAGCATGATATCCAGCTTGTCCAGCATCGCGATATCTATCTCCTGCAGTTTCTCCGTGCGTGGAATGCACTGGTCCGGTGGCGGTATTTCCGGGGCGGTCAGGGTCAGGTCTGCGCTGACCCCGGCGGGCACTGACAGGTCACCATAGGCGGCCATCACCTCCAGGCGCTCCTTGCCTTCCTGTATCAGCGTGGCCCTGATTGTGCTGAGCGTGCGTCCGGTCCGCAGCACATCAATGCGAATCTCACAGGCCGCATCCGCCACACCGGGCCTGAGAAAATGGGTGGTGAAAGAAAGCGGATCAGGATGTTCCACACACTCGGCAATGGCGGCGCTGACCAGGGATTGCAGATAACCGCCGTTGGGAATGTCGCCAATGTTCCAGCCCGCATCGACCCGCCCCTCAAACAGATCCCCCTGCGCCCTTGATACACGCGATACGCGGGTATCTATATCAAACCCGCAGGTCACCCGGGCAATTCATCAAGGTAGAAGATGTTGCCGTCAGGGTCTCTGAACAGGGCAAGCACCCCACCCCAGGGCTGTTTTTCCGGGGCCGTTTCAAACTCAACACCGGCCGCCGTCATTTCCTGATAGGCGGCCTGGATGTCCTCAGCCATCAGCCCGATACCTGTGTGCCTGCCGATCAATTCCGGCTGGTCCCCGGAAACAGCAAAGGCCATCTGCACACGGCCCACGGCAAAAGAGGCATAGCCGAAGTTCGCGTCCTCTGTCTTCACTTCAAGACCAAGCCGATCACGAAAAAATTCAAGTGATCGATCAAAGTCAGAGACGAAGAAGTTTACATATCCCAGTTTCAAATCAGTCATCTGTTCTCCCCGTTGAAAGTACCAGTATGCACTCAAGCCTGTCGTTCATCACCCTGGTCAGTCCTCAAGATTTACATAACATTCCGGGTGAAAGCGGGGCGCACACAGGCAATAAAATCGAAGCTGTGCATTCTCCAGCGCGGTTACCCGCTGTGCAACACCCGCAGAAACAACCACCTGGTCTCCCGGTTCAATCTCAAAGGTATCCTCGCCGACTTCCATGCGCCCTCTGCCCTCAATAACAATACAGGTCTCTGTGACACCCGTTAGCGAGTGCAACTGGGTGGTGACACCGGCCGCCACCCTGGCAATGGCAAGGGATGCTGTCGCCAGCTTCGGGCTATTGCACAATTCAGTGATGTGGCAACGCTCGTCGGTCAGAAATTCGCCGCCACTGGCCTTTACAAGATAGCTGGGGAAAGGTTGTTCCGACATACCGGCACAATACCAGTGTTATGATCCGACATCATCAGTCAGCAGGAGCCCGGGTGCACCTGTCCCTCAGCAATCGCAATGCCCTGGTTACCGGGGCTGGCAGCGGTCTTGGCCCGTTCATCGTCAGAGCCCTTGACGCCGCCGGTGCCAGTGTTGCCATTGCCTGCCATGACAACGAGGCAGGTGCGAAAGATGTTGCGGACCTCTGTCAAAACAAGACTGCGGTTATCCGGGCAGATCTGGGCAAATCATCCGAGGTAGAGCGGCTGTTCACGGATGCCAGTGAAGCCCTGGGCGCCATTAACATCCTTATCAACTGTGCGGCGGTGGCATCACAAACGATCGAAGATCTTGCCAACCTGTCCGATGAACAGTGGGCCGCCACGCAGCGGGCCAACGTGCAGGCTCCCATGAAACTCATTCAGCGTTTCGCCGCCCAGGGAATCGAGGGTGCCGTGGTGAACATTTCGTCCATCGAAGGGTCACGGCCGACATTCGGTCACGCTCATTATGCGACGTCCAAGGCCGCGCTTGAGATGCTGACCCGGGCTTCTGCGCTGGAGTTCGGACCGGGCGGCGTTCGCGTGAACGCTGTTGCCCCGGGGCTGATTCACCGTGACGGCATTGAGCAGGGCTGGCCGGAAGGCGTGAATGCCTGGAAGTCAGCGGCGCCACTGGGTCGGCTGGTAGACCCTGAACACATTGCCGCTGCTGTGGTCTTCCTCGCCAGCGATGCCGCTGCTTCTGTCTCCGGCACGGTACTGACCATTGACTGCGGCCTGTCCATCCGACCTGGCTGGTAGTGATGATCAACAAGGCCGCCGTGGTCGGGGCGGGCCACATGGGATCGGGTATCGCCCGGCATCTTTGCAGACATCAGGTGGATGTCCTGGTGACGGATACCTCACCGGCACAACTGGCACAACTGGCACAACTGGAAGGCGCTGGCACCGCTCCGGGCAATCAAACCATGCGGTTCACCACCGAGCTTGCCGACCTGAAAGATCGTGACTTTGTGATCGAAGCGGTGTTTGAAGACCTTTCGGTCAAGCATGAAGTACTGCAACAGATCTCATCCCTTGTTCGGTCTGATTGCGTAATCGCCTCCAATACCAGTTCTCTGCTGATCGAGGACCTCTCACAGCCGGTCGCGCACCCTGAACGATTCGTTGGCGTGCATTACAACCATCCGGCGGACCAGAACCCGGTGGTTGAGATTATCGCTTCCGCAAAAACCGATGAATCCATCGCGGCGGGCATTCACCGGTGGATGCGGCAGGCTGACAAGCTGGCCATCCGCTGCGCTGATACACCCTGCTTTGTCCTGAATCGACAGTCGCTGCCGTACATCAACGAGGCAGCCCGCTGCCTGGACATAGCAACACCCGGGGAAATTGACCAGATAGCCACGTCCAGACTGGGCGCAGGGTCTGGTCCCTTTGCCGTGATGAATCTGGTGGGATTGCCGGTCATGGCCGCCGCCAGTCGCAATCTTGCCGTGCTTGGCTCCGGCTATGCGCCTGCGCCGGCACTACAGGAACGCAATGAACCCTGGAAGGTGGACAGGGTTAACAGCATCGACAGGAAGGTGACCTCGGATGTCATCAGACGACTGCGGGGCGCCATGATCTTTCCCGCGAAAGATATTCTGGATCAGGGGCTGTGTAGCCGCGATGACCTGCATGAGATTTGCATTCAGGCGCTGGGTTACCAGAGGTCTTCGGTGGAATGGCTGGAAATTCTGACACCGGGGGTGCGTGAGGAGCTGATCAGCATTTACCTGGGGAAGCTCTGAACAACAGGGTTAACCCGTCAGGCGGAAGCGATCAATCTGGATATCGTCTTCACCCAGGTCAGTGTAGTTGTCGTCCACCCGACCCCGGATGTATTCACGCCAGGTGAAACTTCGATACCTGGGCGAATCCGCTGACAGGAGCGGCGCAGGCTCCAGCACAGCCCGATTCCCGGGGTTATAGAAATAGGGGGTGCTGTAACGACCTGTGCCCCGCATCGGCAACACCCGGTGAACCGCCGCACGGTACACGTCATTGGTCCAGACCTGCAGAGAATCGCCCAGGTTAACCACGATGGTTCCGGCCTTCGGCGGCACATCAATCCAGCCATCTTCCTGCGACAGTGTTTGCAGACCGCCGGTCATATCCTGTAACAAAAGGGTCAGCACGCCAGGGTCGGTATGATGATGCAGCGCCATGTCTCCCAGGTCTGCCACCGCCACCCGCTCTCCGGCACTGAGCGGGTCAGTCATCGGATAGTAGTTGAGCCGGACAGTGCTGGTGCGGCCATCTCCCGGCGGCAGTGCCTTCAGATCAACACTGTCTCCGGCGAGCGCCCGGTAAACCAGGTTCAATGTCCGCTCGGCCACCGATGTCGCCGCCTCAAAAAAGCCCGTCAGAGACGCCTGGAATTCCGGATTGGCTTCCGGCCACTGGTTGACGTCAGAGCCGTCCGCCCTCGGCTGCATATAGTCAAAAACTTCTTTCAGGTCACGCTTGCGCTTGGTCAGTTCCCGGTCGTAATAACCCAGTGGCACTTCCGCCGTGCGCAGCAGCCTGCGTTTCATCTCCGCAGGCTGTGTGAAGAACTGTTCCGCCGACTGCCACATGCGTTCAATGGCGTCGTCCATGCCATGATTGTCCAGCAGGAAAAAACCGTGATCACGACAGGCATGGTCGAGCGGTTTCAGAAGCCCGGCGTCACATTCGCCAGCTTCAAGGTCAATTGTCGGTACCTGCATGGCTTTTCAATCCCCTTCGAGTGATGACATCATCACCGAAACGCCCGACCCGGAGCAACTCCCGGAATACCTCGCCAGTATGCCAGGCGGCAGGTTCCCCGAACCCGGGCCGGTAAAGTAGCTGGCTTGTCGGCTCATCGGCAGCCCCCTCGTACATAAACTACTTGCATCATGCGGGCACACTGCTAATCTACAGGATTCAAACAATCGTTTGATTGACTGGGTTTATCTGAAACCATGAGCGAAACCGCCACCAATACCGGCCCCGATACCTGTGAGAAAATCCTGGATGCTGCGGAATCCCTGTTCATTGAACACGGGTTTGCGGCGACTTCGGTGCGCGCCATCGCCGCACGCGCCGGCGTGAACCTGGCGGCCACCAACTACCACTTCGGGTCCAAAAAGGGACTGTTCGCGGCAGTGTTACATCGTCGTATCCAGCCAATCAACCAGAACCGTTTGCAGCGGCTCGCCGGACTGCAGCATGAAGCGCAGGTTGGTAAGCGCCAACTTACCCTACGATCCATACTGGAAGCATTCTTTGAGCCCCTGAAAGAAGGTATTTCCAATCCCTGCGCACCCGCCCTGATCGGCCGGATGTACGCGGAACCGGAATCCCTGATTCGCCCCATCCTGGAAGAAGAATTCCAGGAAGTTGCAATGAAGTACATTGATGCCCTGGCCACTGTGATGCCTCAGGTATCCGGGCACGATCTTCGCTGGCGGTTCCATTTCCTGATCGGTTCCATGATTCATTTGCTTCAAATGCACGCACCTCTCGGAAGTGAATCAACCCCGGAATCATTCACTTCCGGGTTTCCTCACCTGATTGACTTCGTTCAGTCCGGCCTGAAGCAGACTAATAACGGATACGACTATGATTAAGCGTTTCTTATTCCCTATAGTTATCTTATTCGTGGGCTTCGGTCTCGCCGCTGCCATTATCGTGACCGGACCCAGGCTTGAACAGCAACCACCACGCTCAAATGCCCCTCTTGTCAGAACCTGGAGCGCCGATGCGGAGACGGTGCAGCTTACGTCAATTACCCACGGCACCGTACTACCGAGAACGGAAAGTGAACTGATTCCCGAGGTTTCGGGCAGGGTCACCGGCATCTCTCCCGCCATGGTATCGGGCGGCTTTTTCAACGAAGGCGATGTGCTGCTGGAGATTGACCCGCTGGACTACGAGGTCGCCCTCGAACAGGCAAAAGCCAACCTGGCTTCCGCCCGCAGTGACCTGGACAACGCAGAGCGTGCCTACAAACGGCAGCAGGATCTGGCCAGAAAGCAGTCTGCCAGCCAGTCGCAGCAGGATGATGCGCTGAATCGGCTCCGTTTCGCACAGGCATCGCTGCGTGAGGCCACAGCAAGGTTGTCCAAGGCCGGCCGCGATCTGGAACGCACCCGGGTCACCGCACCCTATGACGGTCGTGTCCGCAGTGAACGCGTGGACATCGGGCAGTTCGTTACCAGGGGCCAGTCGTTCGCCAGTCTTTATGCCACGGATGTGGCCGAGGTGCGGCTGCCGATTCACGATGAGGAACTGGCCTACCTGGAACTGCCGCTCGCCAGTGTCAGGAAAGCGATTCAGCCCACGGTGATGCTGCGCGCGAAGTTCGCCGGGGAAGAACATACCTGGGAGGGCAGGGTGGTCAGAACGGAGGGCGAACTGGATCCTCAGACGCGCATGATCAATGTCATCGCCCAGGTGGCTTCACCCTACGATCAGGGAGACAAACCGCCCCTTGCGGTGGGTCTGTTTGTTGAAGCGGAAATTGTCGGCAACCGGGTGAACAACGTCTTTATCCTGCCGCGCTCTGCACTACAGGCCAACGAGCAGGTATACGTACTCAGCAGCGATAACCGGCTACAGTTCCGTGATGTTGAAATTTTGCGCATCGTCGGCGAAGAAGTTTATGTACAGAGCGGTATCAGCCCCGGTGAAACCGTCTGCCTGTCTACGGTGAACAATGCCATTGAGGGTATGCGGGTCAGGCCGGTCGACGAAGCGGGGCTGGCAGCCTCATGAAACCGATCATTGCCTGGTTCGCAGCGAACCCTGTTGCCGCCAACCTGTTGATGATGCTGATCATCCTGGCGGGGCTGGTGACCCTGCCGCAGATGCAGCGAAAGTCATTTCCTGACATCGACATTCCGATCATCAGTGTCACTGTGCCCTACCTCGGCGCCGCTCCGGAAGAAGTGGAAGAAGGCGTTTGCGTCCGCATTGAGGAGGAACTTGACGGTATCGAGGGCGTCAGGCAGATACGCAGCAATGCCAATGAGGGCATGTGCTCCGTGTCCGTGGAGCTTTATGAGAGTGCCGATGAATCCAGGGCCCTGGACGAAGTGAAGAACCGGATCGACTCTATCGATACCTTCCCCGAGGAAACCGAAAAGCCCATCACCACTCTGGTGGAGCCCATTCGCAATGTGCTGGATATCACCATCACGGGCCCAAAGGACGAGCGAACCCTGAAGGAACTGGCCTACCAGATTCGCGATGACATTACACAGTTGCCCGGCGTCACCCAGGCGACCGTATCCAATGTGCGCCCCTATGAAATCTCCATCGAGGTGTCAGAGAAATCCCTGCGGCGTAACAACCTGTCCTTTGATCAGGTGGCGGCGGCAGTTCGTACCGGGTCCCTCGACCTGCCGGGCGGTTCCATCAAGACCCGGGCCGGGGAAATTCTGCTACGCACCAAGGGACAGGCTTACTGGGGTAAGGAATTCGAGGATCTGGTGGTCACAACCCGCCCCGATGGCACACGCGTCTACCTGAAGGATGTGGCGAGTGTCGTTGACGGCTTCGCAGACACGGATCAGGCCCTGCTGATGAATGACCGACCCGCCGCACTCATCCGTGTTGCCAGAATGGGAGAGCAGGATATCCAGCATATCGCAGGAACCGTGAGGCAGTACGTTAAAGACGTGGCGCCACGACTGCCGGAAGGTGTCGAGCTAACCGTCTGGAATGATGACAGCACCATCCTGGAAGACCGCCTGGAGACCCTGCTGAACAGTGGTCGCCAGGGATTTCTGATGGTTCTGATCCTGCTTGCGCTGTTTCTGCGGCCACGCCTTGCCTTCTGGGTGAGCCTGGGTGTCCCGGTCGCCTTCCTGGGTGCCATCTTCCTGGCAAACACTGTCGGGATGAGCATCAATGCTATTTCGCTGTTCGGCTTCATCCTCGTGCTCGGTATTCTCGTGGACGACGCCATTGTCGTCGGCGAGAGCGTTCATTCAAGGCAGCGGGAGGGTATCCGGCCACTGCCCGCTGCCATTGAAGGTGCACAACAGGTCACCATTCCGGTGACCTTCGGTGTGCTGACAACCGTGGCTGCCTTTATGCCACTCCTGTTCGTCACGGGGTTTATGGGTCAGGTTATGAGCGTCATCGCGACCACCGTAATCTGCTGCCTGGTGTTTTCGCTCATTGAATCGCAGATGGTTCTGCCGGCTCACCTGGGACATACCCATGTTAAATCCGCCTCGGGTGAAGTCGGGATGATGCTGGTACCCATCATCGCCATCCTGTTGCCGGGCATCGCCTGGGATCTGCGGTCCTATATTGCCTTCGCCATTGCCATTGCCAGTGCCCTGTTCGCGCTGCATCTTGCCGGTTACTTCGCAGGATTCGCGCAGATGGTCATCCGATTTCAATCACGATTCGCCGATGGCCTGGAATCCTTTATCAACTATCAGTTCAGGGCTGCGGCCCGTACCGCCCTCAAGGCAAGGTATATGACGGCTGCCATCGCCCTGGTGGCACTCATGTCTGCCATCGCCATCCTGGCCAGCGGTCGTCTGCCGTTTTCCTTCTTTCCACCGCTTGCTTCCGATCAGGTAATCGCGAAGCTCACCATGCCCCTGGGCACCAGTGCGGAAGCCACCAGGGCAGGCATCCTGCAACTGGAAGATTCAGCAAAGGCCGTCAGGAAGCGGCTGAACCGGGAATACCCGGATGCGCCACCGGTTATGCACGTCCTGTCGGTAGTTGGCAGCCAGTTGTCCGGAAACCGTGGGCCGCCCAGTTCAAGTGCTACCCCCGGTGGCGCTTCGAACGGCCACCTGGGTGAAGTCTTCCTGCAACTCACACCCAGCCAGACCCGGGACATCGGAACCCGCGAGGTCGCGGATATCTGGCGTGACGCGAACGGCCTGATACCGGATGCCGTGGAACTGAAGTTCAATGCCAACCTGTTCACTGCGGGCAACGACATCGACATCCAGCTTGAAGGGGACAACGTGGAGGAATTGCGCGTGGTCGCAGAGAAGCTGCGCCTGAAACTGGCGGAATATCCCGGCGTCATCGACATCACTGACTCCTTCCGGTCCGGCAAGCGGGAAGTAAAACTTTCCATACTCCCCTCCGGAGAATCCCTGGGTCTCAATCTCGGAAGTCTGGCGCGCCAGGTCAGGCAGGCGTTTTACGGGGAGGAAGCCCAGCGCATTCAAAGAGGGCGGGATGATGTACGCGTCATGGTGCGCTATACGGAAGACGAAAGACGCTCTCTTGGCACACTGGATGCCATGAGAATCCGAACACCGGATGGTTCGGAAGTCCCCTTCTCGGTCGTCGCAAAGGCAGACCCGGGCCGGGGTTTTTCATCCATCCGACGTGCCGACGGCCGCCGGGTTGTGAATGTTGTCGCGGATGTGGACCGCTCGCAGGTCACGGCGAACGAGGTTCTGGCTGACCTTCGCTCCGGACCCATCCAGGAACTGATGGCGCCCTACCCCCGCGTTACCTATCGACTGGAAGGCGCACAGGCAGATCAGAGTGAATCAATCAGCAGCCTGGTGCCAAATACGATTGTCGCCCTGTTCGTCATCTTCGCACTGCTGGCCATTCCGCTACGCTCCTATATCCAACCCCTGATCATCATGAGTGTCATTCCATTCGCGTTCGTCGGCGCCATCTGGGGGCATCTGATCATGAAAAACCTCGGATTCGTTTCCGGCATTGCCATGATGTCAGTACTCGGTTTTGTCGCGGCAACGGGGGTGGTGGTCAATTCATCACTGGTGCTGGTGCACAGCGTCAACTACCGGCGCAGCATGGGTGAATCTATCCACGATGCCGTACTTAATGCCGCCGTATCCCGTTGCAGGCCGATCGTGCTGACCTCCATAACCACCTTTGTCGGCCTGTTACCCCTGATGCTGAACAAGAGCGTCCAGGCGCAGTTTCTGGTACCCATGGCAGTGTCACTGTCATTCGGTGTCTTATTCGCCACCCTGGTAACGCTGCTGGTGGTGCCCTCCGGCTACCTGATCCTGGATGATCTCGGCAAGCTGGCACGTCGGGCGGTGCCAATGCTGACCCAGTCAGACAGCCCGCGGGAGCAGAACCAATGAAAACGCGCTATATCACCGAGATGGGCATGGGTACGGACGTTCACGGACGTGACTACACCCGGGCGGCCGAACGCGCCGTGTTCGACGCGATCCATCATTCCAGCCTGCACTTCTTCGCACCGCTGGGAAAGACAGCCAGTGATATGTTCATCGATTTGATGATTGGCGTACCCGAACCGGAACAGGTAGATAAAGAACGGGTTGCCGCTGCGCTTCCCTACGGCACGGTCAGCGTCACCGTAGAAAAAGGCGGGCTGGAAATTCCGGCTGACGACGGCAGGGATGCCATCATCATCGCCAATGCGGGAATTATCGTACGACTGGAGGATTCATTATGACAACCACACTGATTATCGCCGCCAGCCTCATCGCGATGCTCGTCTGGCTCTCTTTTCTCTATCGGGTACCGGACATGAGCCATCTTGATGTACCCGAGGCGTCGCTGGTCAAAGCGCCGGAACATATCAGCGAAGCACATCACGAGGTGGTCGAGAAACTCCGTGACTACCACAGCGCACCTTTGGCGAAGAACGCGCAGGAGGCCCGGCGAAGGTTTCATGCGGTATTCTCACGGCCCGTGAGCATTGAACCGGTCCCGGTGGATGCCGGTGGTGTTCCCGCTGAGTGGATCGTCGCTGAAGGGGCCGACCCGGACCGGCGTCTGCTGTATATTCACGGCGGCGCCTTTATTGTCGGGAGTCCCGAAACCCACCGGCACATAACATCCGAAATCTCCAGAAAGACCGGAGCTGCCGTCCTCGCCATTGATTACCGCATGCGCCCGGAACACAAACTGACTGCCGCCCAACAGGATACGAGAACCGCCTGCCAATGGATGCTTGAGCAGGGACCTTCGGTTCAGGGCGCACCGGCCAAACTGTTCATCGCCGGTGATTCAGCGGGCGGAAACCTCGCCCTGTCTCTGATTGCCTGGGCCCGGGACAAGGGGATTCGTGCCGCCGATGGCGTCATCGCCTTTGCACCTTTAACCGATATGAGCATGAGCAGCCCGACCTGGCGGAAGAACCTGCATTCCGATCACTTTCTGGGACCGGGCATTGGTCGCGCATTAAAAGTCCCGGCACTCCTGCGTCATGTCCTGGGACACCTCCAGGGAGGAATCGCCAGCAACAATCCGGTGATGTCTCCCCTGCTGGGGCCTCTGAACAACCTGCCGCCCACCCTGATACAGGTGTCCCGGGATGAGATGCTCTACGGCGACGCTCTGCGCTACGCCAACAAGGCGGCAACGGAAGGCAGCGAAGTCATACTTGAAGTCTGGCCCACCCTGGTGCATGTTTTCCAGGGGTTTGCTGAACTGCCCGAAGCTGATGAAGCGCTTGATCGTGTGGCAGTTTTCGTTCAGGCCAGAACCTGACCCGGGCGGGTGTCAGCATGATTGAGAAGGCAAAAAAGCACCTAGGGGAAATCCTGATACGACAACAGACGAAGAAGCCGGAATCCAGTCAGCCTGACTGACGCCGGAACGAAACTGGCGTCTACTACAAAAGGCTGTTATCTTTTTTCTTTGCGCCTTGCCAACTACAGGCGATAAGCTTTTGAACCCGGAGGGTACGAATGGGTCAAGTGTCAATCAACGAGAACGTCATGGACCTGACACCGGATGGTCCGCGGCTGAAGGGTATGCGTTGCAGGCAGTGTAATAACCATGTGTTCCCGATGCAGAAGGGCTGCCCGAAGTGCACCTCCGATGACGTTGAGGAAGTTCAACTCGGCACCCGGGGCACGCTCTGGGCATGGACCATCCAGGGATTCCCACCCAAGGCGCCACCTTACCTTGGCGAAACGGACCCGGAGAAATTCAAACCCTATGGTGTCGGCTATATCGAACTGCCGGGGCAACTCAAGATAGAATCAAGACTGACTATCGCCGATCCCACCGCTTTGAAAAACGGTATGGAAATGGAAATTGTCGGTGAAACCATCGGACCGGATGAGGAGGGTAACGACCTGGTCACCTTCGCGTTCGCGCCGGTCACCTAACGAGGAGAAAATTATGAGTGATGATGTGGCAATTGTTGGTATTGGAATGCATCCCTTCGGACGCCATGAGGGTGTCAGCGGGATGGAACAGGGCGGGGTCGCGGTCAGAAAGGCCTGCTCTGATGCCGGTATCGAATGGAACGACCTGCAGTTCGCTTTCGGCGGCAGTGTCGCAGCGGGTCAGCCGGACCATATGGTTTCGCAAATGGGCCTGTCCGGTCTACAGTTCATCAACGTTGTTAACGGTTGTGCCACCGGCGGTTCGGCCCTGATCTCTGCGTACAACACTATCAAATCCGGTGCTTTCGACCTGGGTGTTGCCGTCGGCTTCGACAAGCATGAGCGTGGTGCTTTCCGGGTGCAGACCGGTAGACAGGGCGAACGCGACTGGTATGGCGGCAGCGGAATGGCGCTCACCACACAGTTCTTCGGCATGAAGATCAACCGATACATGGAAGAGTACGGCATCACCCAGGATTCCCTGGCCCGTGTTGCCTCGAAAGCCTTCCGCAACGGTTCCATGAATGAAAACGCATGGCGTCGTCAGGCGTTCTCGGAGGAAGAAGTGCTGCAATCACAGATGCTGTCCTATCCGCTCACCCAGTACATGTTCTGTTCACCCGGCGAAGGTGGCGTGGCGCTGATCCTGGCGCGGGCAGACCAGGCACACGAGTACACCGACCGGCCAATCTTCCTGAAGTCCGCTGTGGTGCGCTCGCGGCGTTACGGCAGCTTTGAAGTCCTGGCACCGTCACTGGCCCTCGACTACACGGATGGCCCCACGGTGGACGCATCCAGGGCGGCCTTTGAAGCTGCGGGTGTGGGTCCGGAAGACATCGACGTGGCCCAGTTGCAGGACACAGAATCCGGCGCGGAGGTCATGCACATGGCAGAAAATGGCTTCTGCGAGCATGGCGAACAGGAGGAAATCCTGGCCAGGGGAGAAACGGAAATCAACGGGAAACTGCCGGTCAACACGGATGGCGGCTGTCTTGCGAATGGCGAGCCGGTGGGCGCTTCGGGCTTGCGGCAGGTGTATGAGAATGTATTGCAGTTACGTGGCGGTGCCGGCAGGCGCCAGGTGCCGGACGAGCCGAAAGTTGCCTACACCCATGTGTATGGCGCACCGGGTATTTCAGGGGTGACGATCCTCAGTACCTGATCCCGTCACCTGGCCAATAAGACAGCAAGCACAATCAGTGGGAGGCAACGCCGGAAATGACCATCTCGGTATCGGAAACCGACGGCCCGCTCGGGGCAATCGTAGAGGATCTGGATCTCGGCATTCAGCTTGACAGCACCGAGGTTGCCGCACTCAGACAGGTGTGGTTGCAGAGCCATCTCCTGATCTTTCCTGATCAGCAACTGTCCGACGCTGACCTGGAGCGCTATACCCTCTACTTCGGTCAATTTGGTATCGACCCATATTTCGCCCCTATTGATGACCACACGAACATCGTCGCCATTGAGCGCAAGGCAGACGAGCAGGCGCCGCTGTTTGCCGAATCCTGGCACAGCGACTGGAGTTTTCAGAAGGTCCCGCCAGCGGGAACCTGCCTGTACGGCATCACGATTCCACCGGTCGGCGGTCAAACGGGCTTCGTGAACCAGCATTTGGCCTACGAGCAGATGCCGACGGCGCTGAAGACTCAGGTCCGCGATGCGATTGCCATCCACTCTGCCCGCTCCGGGTACGCACCTGATGGTATCTACGGAGACCGGAACCAGGAAGCCGACCGTAGCATGCGCATCATCATTTCAGAGGAGGCGATGGCGACACAGCGTCACCCACTGGTGCGTCGTCACCCGGAAACCGGCGTGGAAGGCATCTTCGGCTGTATCGGCTACATCATCGGTATTGAGGGTATGCCGGACGATGAAGCCAGAGATCTTCTCATGGAGGTTTACCAGTGGCAGACCCGTGAGGAGTTTGTCTACAGGCACACCTGGCAGGCGAATATGCTGCTGATGTGGGATAACCGCAGTGTGGTCCACCGGGCCTATGGTGGCTTCGACGGCTATGATCGCCTGCTGCATCGAACCACCATTGCGGAGCGCGCCGCCTGACCCGGGTTTCACATCACGGGCTGTACCAGATCGGCGAGGTATAGGCCCGCTCCCGGGTGAAGGGCTGCGTCTCTTCCGGCAGTGCGATGCCAAACCTGACCGCATCATAGGTGGACCAGCGCGGTGTTGGAATCTCGATCACGCGCACATAGTAAAAGGCATTCCGGCCAGCGTCGAAGTCCGGGTCCGTCCAGACCGTCGACAACTCCGGGGCGCCAATGGAGTTGGTCCAGGTCGCTGTCGCCGCGTCCACCGTGTTGCCCACTGCGGGCAGTTTGCCCTTCGCATCAGGCTGTCGATCACCCGACCAGGCGACGTCATACACCTTTTCGTGAACCTCACCCGCGTCGTCCAGCCATCCCTTGATCACCTGGATACGATCCAGATTTCCACTGAACGGATCCTTGCCGGCGTAGATCAGGAAGCCGGGGGACGCTCCGCCCGGTGCCGCCGTCAGATCACCGCCCATGGGCACGCCCTTGCCGTATCCGATCTTATCCCGCGTACCGGATGTTGCATCGGCATCGGTGAAATCCCATCCGCCAAAGAAGCGTACCGTCATGCGCGGCCCCGTGGTCGCATAGGTTTCCCGCCGAGCCATGGCATCAAAAATGGCCGCCCGGGTATTCTCTTGCGCCCACACAGCGGCAAGACCTGAAGCCACCATCTCCCAGCCGAGCCGATCATGGTCCATACGACCGACACCCGGTTCCCGCGAGGAGTGTTTACCGAAGAAGTTGTTTTCCTCCGCCGTGGCAAGTGACGTATGCGAATCCGTCGAGCCGATCATGCCGAACCTGTAGGGATTGATCCCCAGGCGCTGTTCCAGTTGCAGGCCCCGTTTCAACGCTTCCCGCGCATACTCGCCTGCGAGCATGTCATCGGTCTTGGCGGTGGAACGATCCAGATTCCACTCATCCCAGTTTTCATAATCAGCAAACTCATCATTGGGTGACAGGAAGGGGTGAGATTCACCGTCGCCCTTGATCTGCGTGACCTCGTAGATGGGCTCCCACTTGTAGCGGGCCCGCACGTAAGACTGATCCAGCTTACGCCCCGTGTACTGTTCATCAATCGGGAACATGATGCCGTTGGCGAGGTTACCGTTATGGGCAATTGCCAGCACGTCACCGCCGGTTTCGGCCTCATACCGTTCAAGCCACTTCCAGAGTTCACGCGGGTCCAGGCTGCCATAGGGCGCCGTCGTCGTATAGGGCACCATCTGCCCGGCCTTGTCGGCACCGTCGCGATAGATAACGACGCGATGCATGTTGCCCCCGAGAGCCAGCGACGTCCATTCGTAGCCCACAAAGGCGGTAAACCGACCCGGGTCGTTATGCTTCTCCGCCGCCGCCACCGATTTCGCCCAGGCGCCCCGGTAGGCTTCCGAGTCCGGCCAATACACCATATTTTCAGGGAACACACCCTGGGAGAAACTGGTCACGATTTCCCAGGCAACACTCGCACCCTGGCCCGAACGGATGCGCTGATGCCAGTCCCGCCCGATCTCCTGAGAGAGAATGTAATCCGTGCCCTTGAACAGGTCGGGGAAGAATCCCATGTTGTCCGAGTGATCCGCTATTACCAGGAAATCCAGTGGCTCCGAGAGCCTGGCCGCAAGCCCGCCGGTGCTGGTGACTTCCTCACCCTTTGCAAACCGATAAGCCTGCTCGTGCCCCAGGCGGTTTCCGTAGGCACCGGCATCCATGGACATATCCGTGTGCAGGTGGGTATCGCCCCATAGTACTTTCGTTGGGAAATCCCGGCCCGCATAGGGAGAAAATGCCTGCTCCGCCATCACCTGGCTGCCCAGCATCAGCAGTGTCATTGCTGTGATTGATTTCCTCATGGCATTCTCCCGTATATTCCCTGTAGCGCCTCGCCCATGCTGCCGGGGACAGGTCATGCGATCATCGTCAGGCGCTCGTGGGCACCCATCATGCGGTGCCTGATATCAATCCCCTCGGGACAGGCACCCATGCATGGGGCCGCGCAGGTTACGCACTTGTCCGCCTGCCGGTCGAGGGCGGCATACAGCCTCATGGCCTCCTTCTCATCGCCGTAATCTTCAAAGTACATGCGATGGCGCAGCACGTCGTTGATCGGCAAGGACTCCGGGCAGCTTTCCAGGCAATCACCGCAGGAGGCGAAACAATGCGTACCCGCAATTAACTCGTCATACTTGTTCAGCACCGCCACATCGGATTCAGTCAGGGTCTTGCCCGAGGCATGGAGATACTCGTCCAGATGTTCCGTTTCAAAGAAGGAAACCACCAGACAGGAAACATCCGGATTCGCATTGACCCACTTGAACGCAGCCTGAGCATAGGAAGTCGCTTCATCCCGGAAGTCCACGAGTCCCCGATGCTTCGCCCCTTTCAGTGTCTTCATGGCGACGATACCCATGCCGTTTTCCGCCGCCCGCCTGATGATGTCCCGCTGCTTCGGCCAGACACCATGGTGATAGGCCAGCATCATGATGTCGAACCTGCCGCTGTCGATAGCCGCATCTGCCACCTCTTCCAGGTTGGGTGTATGCGTGGAAACGCCCAGGAACCTGGCCTTGCCCTGCGCTCTGGCGGTTTCGAAGGCTTCCAGCATGTTCGGATCAAGCAGGCGCTCAACCGTGTCGCAGGCATGCACATGCACCAGGTCAACATAGTCAGTCTGTAGCCGGGACAGGCTGTCATCCAGGGCGGCAATATAGTCTTCCACCGTCGAGCCGTGGCGGACATGACCTTCTGAAGTGCACCACTTGGTCACAACAAACAGTTCGTCACGCTTACGGTCCCTGATGACATTACCGACGGTAGTTTCCGACAGGGCACCGGCATAGTCCGGTGAGGTGTCTATGTAGTTAATGCCACGATCAAGCGCTTCGCGCAGGAGATCTCCGGGATTCGTGTGTCGCATGATGCCACCGGTACCAATCGAAATATCCGAGGCCATGAATCCGGTACTGCCCAGAGGACGTTTCGCGACAATCCTTGCGTCCTTCCAGCTCTCATGGGGCACATCAGCCGTCGCCTCATCCGGTCCGGTTTCCCGCATCATGGGGATGGTCGTCTGCATCCAGGGCATGATCTTCGCCGCCACGGCTGCGGTGCCGCCGATCAATCCCCCCGTGACGGCTGCACCGCCCAGCAGAAACCTGCGTCTGCCGCCGGGCGCTTTCGATGGCGGCAGTTCGCTGCCCGGATTCTTCGCCCAGATGATGGTCAGCACCGGGCTGATGACAAGGAAGACCCCGAATACCACCGATGGCGCCAGTGGCACCATGGAAAGATCCATACCCTCGGCACCTTCGTAGAGATAGGCGCCCAGGCCGAAGTATCCCAGCAGACAGGTAATAACCCACGCCACAAGGGTGATCTGGCCAACATTTTTCATCTTGCTCTCCTGATTGTTTGCGAGCCGGACAGCGCTCGTTAGTCGGCCACTGTAGCGCACTTTTGACCCGGTGTAACACTGCCGCGCCTGTGTCAAACTCCCCTTATCAACAGAGCAATATCATGCACAACACTCAACGTATTACCCTGCTGGCGTTTCTGGCCTATTTCGTGATGTCCGCCATGCTGGCACCCATCGGCATCATCTCAACCCCCCTGGCGGAACACTTCGGAAAGTCAGTCCCTGAAGTTACCCGACAGTTTAGCTGGCTCACCGGTGGCATCCTGACGGGAGCCGTGATCGCACTGATGATCTATACCTGGATCGATCTGCGCCGGGTGTTCCTCTGCGTTTACGGCATCATGACCGCTGCCCTGCTTTCACTGATGATGGCCGACAGTCTGACTTTCGCCGGCATCGCCCTGGGTGTTGTCGGGGTCGGCTGTGGCCTCGGGCTCGCCGGTGCCGCCATTGTGATATCCCTGACCTACGCGGAGGACCGGCGCGCCTCCATGCTGGTACTCACCGACAGTTGTTTCAGTGTTGCCGGATTTGTCTCAGCCTGGCTGACCACCTTCCTGATCGGACGTGAGTTCGGCTGGAGCACCACCTATCAGATCCTGGGGCTGGCCACGTCAACCATCGTCGTCCTCGCCGTCCTGTCTCGCTTTCCCGGGACCAGTCCCGAAGAACCGGTACGGGTGAACCCCGGACCCTGGCCGGTGGCTGTGTGGCTGTGTGTGGCCTGCCTCTTTTTATATACCCTGGGGCAGTATTCCATCCTGTTCTGGTTACCCAACTACGCCCTTACGCAACTGTCAGCGACCGAGACGGCTTCCGGGAACCTGGTCAGTCAATACTGGCTGGGTATGTTCTCCGCCCAGTTGTTTGTCGCCTGGTGGGTGCTCAAGATCGGCGTTCGCCGTCTGGTATTGATCGGTTCAACCACGACCTGCCTGGGGTCCATGCCACTGTGGCTGGTGACCGACATTGGAACACTCACCATCCTGACCCTGGTCTGGGGTTTCCTGAATCTCGCCATGCTGAAAGCCACTCTGTCGCTGGCAACCCTGATGGTGGCTGTACCCAGCCCCAGACTGGTGTCATTGCTGCTGCTGGGTGCCACCCTGGGAACGGCTGTCAGCCCGGCCATAACCAGCCAGGTCGTGGAATGGACGGATAATCGGACCGTTCTGATGTTCGGCAGCGCCTGCTACGCGCTATTGTTTTGCCTGATGCTGGTTGCAAGAGCCCTCAGCCAGAGTTGTAAAAAGCCCTCAGCGGGACGAAAGCCTGAAACCCCACCAGTGACCGGGCCTCGGTGACGGCTCTCTGCCGAGTTTGGTAAAACGCGCCGCCCAGATGGTATCAAGCTGGCTCTCATCCGTGACCCGCTGGTAGGTGATCGGGTAAACGCGGCCAGCCGCACGAATAAAACCATCCGGGTGTTCCAGTGCGCGTGCCGCCCACTGCTTGTCCGCACAGCGTGAACAACTGACAAACAGTTCACCGCCGGTGGACATGCAGTTGACGTTCATGGAGCGTGGTATCGGGAAGTCCACCTGAATCTGACAGAGCGCCGCCGCCTCGATGTCGTTCACAAAGGACCAGTCCCGGACCGGCTGTGTTACCTCTTCACCGGCCAGCGGACCGCCGGGTATGGTTTCGCAGGGACAGACAAACCAGTAGGTTGCCGCAAGGCCAATGGCGACAAGGAGTATGACAAGGCCAAGGGTTCTCAGAATCATCAGGAAGGTCTCCGGGCGTTATTACCCATCTTGTGGTTGGTCGGGGATTGTTGATGGTTTGGCTGGCTCATGGGTGTCGGGTCAGCTCGCGTTTTCCCAGTAGGGCGCGCGCAGCTTTCGTTTGTTGATTTTCCCCATTGTATTGCGTCCCAGGTCATTGACAAAATCGAGGGTCCTCGGACACTTGTAGTGAGAGAGCCGCTCACGACACCAGGCGATCAGTTCGTCGGATGACGGCTGTCCGACATCTTCCCCGGGAATCACCAGCGCTTTCAGTTCCTCACCCATATCCCTGTTCGGTACCCCGATGCAGGCGACGTCCAGTATCGCCGGATGCTCAATCAGTACCTGCTCAGCTTCCGCCGGGTAGATGTTCACACCACCGGAAACCACCATGTCACTGAACCTGTCCGTGATGAATACGTAACCCTCTTCATTCATATAGGCGATCTCGCCCAGGGTAAACACACCGGGCGCAATATGGGCGGCGGCGGATTTCTCGGGATCATTGTGATAGATCACACCACGTCCGGTGGCATCTTCAAAAAAGAGTCGGCCCTCGGTGTTGGGCGGCAACTCGTTGCCGTCATCGTCCAGAATCCTCGCGGTGAACGGCGGCACCGCCCTGCCCACCGAACCCGGATACTGCAGCCATTCCTCGGATGTGATCATGCAGGTGGTGCCCACCTCACTCGCCCCATAAGCATCAATAAACACCGGCCCAAACCATTCGATCATGGCGCGCTTGACATCCACCGGGCATCTGGAGCCGGTGTGACTGATCGAGGCTATGGAAGAAACGTCGTATTGCGCCTTCACATCATCGGGCAAAGCCAGCAGGCGAATAAAGTGCGTGGGCACCATGATCGTGTTGGTGATCCTGTAGGTCTGAATGGCTTCCAGGGTTTTCTCCGCGTTGAATCGTCCGAGGATGACGGAGCACATCCCGGCAATGAGCTGACGGGTTCCTGACAAGGGACCCGTGTGATACATCGGCCCTGCCACCAACTGTGTGCCAATCTGACCACCGGTTCTCTCCAGCACCCCGGCCTTGAAGTTAACGAGGTGTTCATCCACGGTTTCACCACCGGCAAACATGGTGGGCGGCAGGTCGGTGCCCTTGGGTCGACCGGTTGTCCCTGACGTGTACAGCAGGTTCGGTCGTGGTGGCACGCTTTGATCCGGCCCTGCGGCATCATTCACGGAGAGCCATTGCCCCCATGGCGTCAGTTCAGTATCCGTCGGTGCGCCCCAGCCAACCACCGTGTGTACATTGGAGTTTTTTGCCGCTTCAATACCCCGATCCCGGGTTTCCGGACCCACAAACAGAACTCGCGCACCGGAATCACAGAGAATGTAGTTCACTTCTTCCGCCGTCAGGTGAAAGTTCACCGGAACCACCGAAGCACCCGCAATCAGACCGCCAAGGTTGGCCAATGCTGTCTCAACGGCGTTCTCCGCAAACACGGCAATTCGAGTTTCCGGTCCCAGATCCATGGCCTGCAGACCACTGCCGCAACGATTCAACTGATCGTCAACTTCTCCCCAGGTCAGTGCTGTCTGCGGGTCTCGAATGGCAATCTGATCCGGATTTTCGTCTGCGTAGGGTTTGGCAAATGTCATGACTCAGTGATTCCCGGTTCGCATCCAGGGTTAGAAGTTAATGGTTCTGCCATAGGCTGACAGCACGGATTCATGCATCGCCTCAGACAGGGTCGGATGCGGGAAGATGGTAGCCATCAGTTCCGCTTCCGTGGTTTCAAGGCCAAGGGCAATCGCAAACCCATGGATCATCTCAGTGACCCCGGGTCCGATCATATGCGCGCCCAGCAGCTCACCGCTGACTTCATCAAAAACAGTCTTGATCATGCCGTCAGTGTCATTCACGGCAACTGCCCTGCCGTTGGCAAGCAGCGGGAAACGACCCACCTTGACGGGTCCACGCTCTGAAGCCACTGCCTCCGTCATGCCAATGCTGGCAATCTGTGGATGACTGTACGTACAACCGGGAATTCTCTGTCGGTTCAACGGCTGCGGCATTTCCCCGGCAATCGCTTCAACGGCGATAACACCTTCATGGCTCGCCTTGTGTGCGAGACAGGGTACACCCGCGACATCACCAATGGCATAGATCCCATCAACGCTCGACTGCTGGTACTCATCGACCGCAATAAACCCCCGATCCAGCTCCACCCCGATGGCGTCCAGGCCAAGGCCATCGGTATTACCCGAAACGCCCACCGAGAGTATCGCCACATCAAACCTGCGGCCATCACCGTTAATCGTCGCGGTCAGGTGCTTTTTTGCCGTGGCGAGTTGGTCAACAGTAGTCCCGGTCAGCACCTCTATTCCCTGGGACTCGAAGGCGGACTTCGCCATGGCTGCAATCTCCGCATCCTCAGCGGGAAGAATCTGGTCCATAACTTCGACCAGAGTGACCTTTGCCCCCAGGGTGTTATAGAAGCTGGCGAATTCCACGCCGATCGCACCAGCGCCGATAATCAGCAGTTTTTTTGGCATGGACGATGGCGTCATCGCATCCCGCGCATCCCGGATAAGGTCATGATCCACCTCGATATGCGGTAGATTGCGAGCGCTGGCGCCTGTCGCTATAACAATATTGTCAGCAACGATGACATCATCGGCCACCACGACGGTGTTCTTGTCCCGGAACACCGCAGCACCGGCAAATACGGCGATCCTGTTCTTGCGCATCAGGTGTGCAATACCGCCGGACAGTTGCGCTGCGACTTCTCTTGATCGCCTGACGACCTTTTTCAGGTTGAACCCGGGTTTGGCGATCTCAAGGCCCAGCTCCGACGCTGACCCTGCTTCGCGCAGGACGTCCGCGGTATGCAACAGGGACTTGGTGGGTATGCAACCCCAGTTAAGACAAACGCCGCCCAGTTCCGCCCGTTCGGCAAGGCCGACGTTGAAGCCAAGCTGCGCGGCCCGTATCGCCGCCGTGTAGCCGCCGGGGCCGCCGCCGATGACCAGTAGATCCAGATTATGTTCGGCCACGCGATACCCCTTTTAGACCAGCAGCCGGAACGGCGCTTCCAGCAGTTCCCTGACCGCCACCAGATACTCTGCCGCCGGTGCGCCGTCCAGTGTCCGGTGATCCCAGGTCAGCGACAGGTTCATCTTTTTCGTCTTCACGGGACGGTCGCCATCCCATTCCACGCCATCATAGAGTCGGTTAACACCCAGGATGCCGCTTTGCGGCTCATTGATAATGGGTGTGAATGAATCCACACCGTACATGCCAAGTGCGGACACCGTAAAGGTCCCGCCCGCGTAGTCATCAAGGCCCAGTGCGCCATCACGTGCCGCAGAGGCCAGGCGTGAGCTTTCCCTGGCCAGTTCTTTCAGACTGAGCTGATCCGCGTGCCGGATCACGGGCACGACCAGCCCTTCCGGCAGCGCAACCGCCATGCCGACATTAATGTCATTCTGAACAATAATCTCAGCGCCGGTGAACTGGCTGTTCATCATCGGACTAATCCGCAATGCCCTGGCACAGGCTTTGATAACAAGGTCGGTGTAGGTTGGTTTCACGCCCTCGGTCGCCCATTCCTCAATCAGCCCGGTACGCATCTTCACCGCATCATCCATGAGCACTGCCATGTCCATGGTGAGCTGCGCGCTTTCCATGAGACTGTGATGCATGCGAGAGGCAATGGTCTTACGCATACCTTTCACCGGAATGCGCTCACCCGGTTTCGGTATCTTCGCCGCAAATGCGGGTGCGGCAGAAGCCGGGGTCGCGCCCTCGACATCCGCCTGCACAATGCGGCCCCCCGGACCGCTTCCCCGAACGGTTCCAAGATCAATACCCCTTGCCGCGGCAATGCGTTTCGCCAGGGGGGATGCCCTGGGTTCGGGACCCGATACGGCAACCGGGGCACCCGAACTGGCGGCAGCCTGAATGTCGGCTTCGACAATTCTTCCGCCCGGGCCTGACCCCGCCACGCGCCTGTAATCCACGCCCAACTCCCGCGCCAGCCTTCGTGCAGCCGGTGATGACCTGACATGCCCATCACCCGATGAGACGGCTACGGGAGCGACGGATGGCTCCTGTGCCGGCGCCTCGGCGGACCCGCCACCGGCCACCGGGGCCCTGGCCGCGGGCGCTACCGGGTCGTCGGGGATGTCTTCACCCCGCTCGAAGATATAACCAACCACATCGCCCGGTTCCAGCGTGATACCGACATCAACCAGGTGCTTCACAGTGCCATCGTACTCGGCATCCACATCGAGGTTTACCTTCTCGGTTTCCAGGGCGTACACCAGTTCACCCTTTTTGACCTCACCACCGTCGGGGATATACCACTCCGCCACCATTCCCTCGGTCATCGACATGCCAACCTTGACCAGGTAAATCTCTTTGGGCATCAGTTGCTCCTGTAACTCTGGTTGAACACCCTGCGACAGGCCGCAAGCTGCATGGTTTTGTTGATATTGAGGACGCTGGGTCCCGAGCGGCTGACGCGCATTCGTACCTGCTGTCCCGGCTGGATTTCACGTTCTCGTTCGCCGTCGAACGCCAGTACACACGGACCTTCAAATTCAATCACATCGCCGAAAGACAGGACCTCGATTTTCCTGACACTCAGCGTTTCATAGAGTCCCGGCGCAATCGGCGCGTGTACCTTGTGTCGGCCTCTCGGACCCAGCGTCATATACAGTCCCGCATCATCCTGTTCCGGCAGTGGGCGTATCAACCCCCCCACCGAGGTCATGCCCACGGCAGAAGGTTCCGCCCGGGTCAGCAGTATTCTCCGGATGGCGTTCCCATCCAGCAGCGCCCGACTGCCGATGAATTGATCGCACGTCACCACGGCATCAATCAGAGCAATATCCGGGTTCTCTCCCTCAATCTCCACATCAATAATCTTCACCGGCACAGCCACTTCTTCAAGGCTGACAGCACCCGCCGCCACCACACCCAGAGCCGCACCGGCGACGGTGGCTTCCGACATTTCTGGAAACACGTTATTGGTGCCTGTTGAAATGGGCAGCAGCACCGCCTCTCTCCATCCTTTGACAAATGCCCGACTGGTGCCGTCGCCTCCCAGGATCAGGGTGACGACGGGATTATGCTGTTTCAGGTTGCGTGCGCCCTGGATCGTATCCAGGACCGAGGAGGTTTGAAGGCAGGGAACCCTGATAGCATCGAACTGCTCACCCATCTCTGCCAGTTCATCCAGTGCCCCGCCAGCGATGTTGTGCGAGTCATCCAGCCAGGCGAACTGGTCAGCACCGGTGTTGATGGCCCCGGAGAGTGCCCTGCGGATAATGGCGCACTTTTCACGGTTGTCGAACACGGAGGCCCGCGCCACCAGGCGACGCACGTCCTTTCCGGAAGCGGGGTTGGCGACAATACCAAGGGTCTGCGCTGTCACCGTTCAGGTCCTTCTCTTCGGGCGCGATTACAGCGCCAGGGTTTCTTTGACCCTGGCGACAATCGAGTCCGCGTTCGGGATGTAAACCCGCTCAAGTGCGGGACTGAATGGGACCGGCGAAAAAGGCGCCGCCACTCGCATCACCGGCGCATCCAGATAGTCAAATGCTTCTTCCTGGATTTGTGCGGTGATCTCGCCGCCGATGCCGCCAAACTTCACGGCCTCGTGAACCACCAGGGCGCGGTGTGTCTTCCTGATAGAGGTGATGACGGTATCCGTATCAAACGGTTGAACACTTCGAGCATCAATGACCTCGGCATCAATTCCCAGATCTTTCAGCCTGTCGGAAGCCGCCATGGCCTCGTGCACCATTCGGCCAAACGCGACGATGGTCAGATTGGCGCCGGTACGGCGAATGCAGGCTTCACCCAGGGGCACCTGATAGCTGCCTTCCGGCACTTCCATTGTCATCGCCAGTGAAGCCTTGTTCAGCACAACAAACACCGGGTTATCGTCGCGGCAGGCTGCAATGATCATACCCTTGGCGTCATAGGCATCCGACGGCATCACGACCTTCATGCCGGGCAGGTGAGCCAGCCATGCTTCAAGACTCTGGGAATGCTGGGCGGCGAGGCTGCCACCGGCGCCACCCATGGTCAAAACGGTCACCGGCAGGGTTGCTTTGCCGCCGAACATGAAGCGCATCTTCGCCATCTGGTTGGCAACCTCGTCCATGCACTCGCCAATAAAATCCATGAACATCAGGTCAATGATCGGTCGACAGCCGGTTGCTGAAGCGCCCACACCCAGACCCATAATCCCCTTCTCGGAAATCGGGGTATCAATCACCCGGTCGGAGCCGAATTCATCCAGAAGGCCGACACAATAACCATACACACTGCCCGCGACCGCAACGTCTTCGCCGGCGATAAATGCATCTTTCTGCTCGCGCAGAACCTCACGGATGCCTTCGTTGATCGCCATGACATAAGGCAGTTCTCTCGCTTGTGGTGTTGCAGCTTCAGACATCTCAAGCTCCCTGTTCGTTGTATACATTATCGAGCAGCGTTTCCGGTTCGGGATAGGGGGATTCATTGGCGAAGGCAATAGCCTCTTCAACGTCCCTGTTTACCGCCGCATGAACAGCATTGACCTTCCTGCGGGTCATTACACCCAGTTGAAGCAGACGTTTTTCATATGACTGAATCGCATCTTTCTTTTTCCACGCCTCAACTTCCTCGTCAGCCCGATAGTTGAGACCCATACCACGCACCCCGACATGGTCATAATAACGGTAGGTCTTGCATTCCAGCAGGGTCGGCCCACCGCCTTTGCGGGCACGTTCGATGGCTTCTCCGGCAGCTTCATAAACTGCCATTACGTCCATGCCATCGCAGATCACACCCGGCATACCATAGCCGGCGGCACGGTCCGCCACGTCAATGATCACCTGATGACGCGCCTGGGCTGTGTATTCACCGTAGCCATTGTTTTCACAGACGAAGATACAGGGCAGCTTGTAGAGCGCGGCCATATTCGCCGCCTCATGCACACTGCCTTCATTGGAAGCACCATCACCAAAGAAAGCGACGGCAACATGCTTGTTCTTTTTGAACTTGTTGGAGAAGGCCGCGCCCATGGCAATGGGTGGCCCACCACCGACAATGCCGTTAGCGCCCAGCATACCCAGGTCCATGTTGGAGATGTGCATGCTGCCACCCTTACCCTTGCAGTAGCCGGTGGCTCGACCGAACAGTTCGGCAAACATCGGTTTGAATTCTCCGCCCTTGGCAACCAGGTGACCGTGGCCGCGGTGGGTCGAGGTAATCCAGTCCTGGTTGGAAAGATGCTGCATGACGCCCGCTGCGACGGCTTCCTGGCCGACGTACAGGTGCAGAGCACCTGGAATCTTGCCGTCTTCCATCATCTTGCCGGCGCTTTCTTCAAAGCGGCGGATACGCACCATCTTCAGATGCAGTTCCTGAAGCACTTTATCAGAGGGACCCCGGGCGGCCCGGGCGGGCGCCTTTTTTGCTTTAGCGGCTGCTTTTCCCGCCCTGGCTACCGTCTTCTTCCTCGCACTTGCAGCCTTTTTTTTCGCCGGTGGTTTCTTTTTCGCTACCAAAAAATCTCTCCCTTATCTTCCCCGATTGAACGAATGGTAAATGCCAGGCTGAGGCGTGACTATAACGTAACAGATGCGCGTCAAACACGTATCTACGGAAACTCTGAATAATGCCTTTTTCCGCGATAGCTGCGTTAGACTCGTCCTCGAAACATCGGAAAATTAAAGCGTTTTTACGATTTTCTGCGGGCGCGTCTGCCTTGCTCTCACGAAAAAATTCTATTATTCAGAGCTTCCCTACCACCAGCTTCAGCTTCAGGGGGCAGGTTTTGTAACACGTTGCAATGCCAATATCCAGCCGATAGGCTTGACCGACGGCGAGCCAACAGGACCAGTAAACATGGGCATAAGCGAAGCGCAGATTTCCACGATCAAACGTCTGATGGAATATGAGGCTGCCAGAACCGAACCACCCGCCGGCTTTCCGAACCTGCCGGACATCCCTGCGGGCAGATACATTGACCAGCGATTCTTTGAGCTGGAGAAAGAACACCTGTGGCGCAAATCCTGGTTGTTTGCCGCGCATATCGACGAGGTTCCAGACCCGGGCTGCTATATGCTCTGGGAGAATGCCGGTCAGCCGGTCATTATCGTTCATGGTGATGACGGTGAGATTTACGCCCACTACAACACCTGTCGGCACCGGGGCGCACCGGTTGTCACAGAGAAAAAAGGCCGCCGTAGCAGACTCACATGCAGGTATCACGGCTGGACCTACACGCATCAGGGCGAACTGGTGTCGGTACGTGACCCGGAAGACTTCCGGGATCTGGACTTCTCATGCCGCGCCCTGATCCCAATTCGCTGCGAGCGCTTCGGCAACCTGATTTTCGTGAACTTTGATGACAACTGCATCAGCCTGAGCGAGTATCTCGGCCCCATTGCCGGGGAGTGGGATGAGTTCCAGATGGACAGCTTACGCCTCGCCGCACGCCACACTTTCGTCCTGAACTGCAACTGGAAGATCGCCATGGAGGCCAACACCGAGGTCTACCACGTCAAGAGTATCCATCCGTCGACCGTCGCGCCTGCGTTGGATGATCGACGCAACGTAAACACCTTTTACCCCAACGGTCACGGAAGAATGATTGCGCCGAGACCGAAAGGCGGCAATATGCAGTCGGCCATTGAACTACCTGAACTGCCCGAAATCGAAACTGTGGGTGAACTTGGCAGAACCTGCACCCAGTCTTACGGTATCTTCCCGAACTGGGTGTCACCGCTCAGCCATCGTGCAGTGCCGCCCCTGCTGTTCTGGCCACTGGCGATTGACAAGACACTGTTTGAGGTCTGGACCATGGCACCGGACTGGGGCGACGGTGAAGGGCCGGATTACTGGACGGAAAACAACGGCGAACGCCTGACCCAGGTCCTCCTTGAAGATACCGAGTTTGGTGTCTGGATTCAGAAGTCCATGGAATCCTATGGCTTCCGCAGCGTCCCCCTTTCCTACCAGGAGGCGCGCATCTACCACTGGAACCAGCAGGCTGATCGGGTCATCGGCATTGAGAATATCCCACCGGAACTGCGCGTTGAGCAGGTGATCGGCGACGAATGGATATATCCCAACGACCCCAGGGTCGCTTACGCCTGACCTGCCCGCCTGTCATCAACGGAACGATTTGGTCCGACCCGGGCCTGCTGGTATGCTCCCCCCGATGTCAGCCTGCCTCAGCGGAGAAAACCGAGTGACAAGAATACGAAAGCTGGAAGTTGATGAGTGGGACCCGGAACTGCGCGAAATGGCCCGCGCAGATTCCGCAACGGCTCTGGAACAGGGTCTCACCCGAATGTTCGCGCACACACCCGAAATCACCAAGGGCATGATGGCTTTCGCCGGGGCACTCAAGGCACATCGGGAACTTCCCGAACGCTTGGTGGAACTGGTTCGGCTGCGCATTGCCTTTCACAACCAGTGTCGTAGCTGCATGGCCATCCGCTACGAGGATGCCATCGCCGATGGACTCACAGAAGACCTGGTCTGCTCACTGGAGAAACCCATGGCAGCGGATGATCTGACGGAAGCCGAGAAGATCGCGGTCCGCTACGGCGAACTGATGGCCACCAACCACCTGGCGGTTGATGACGACCTTTACCGTGAACTCGGCAGGCACTTTACCGAGAGACAGATCGTGGAACTGGGCATAACCGTGGCTTTCTTCCTGGGATTTGGCCGACTGGCAGCAACCTGGCATATGGTTGAAGAACTGCCGGAGAAGTTTCAGTCGGAAAACGGCCCGATAACCCCCTGGGGAGAAGAGTCCATTCGGGTCCGATAGCCTTGTCTTCGTTTCCCCAAAAACCCGAGGACCTCACGGCGGAATGGCTCGGCGAGCAACTGGGCTGCAAGGTCACAGACTTCACGGTAGAACGTCTCGGGGAGGGTGGCGGTTTACTTGGCCTGGTCACCCGCGTGCACCTTGATGGCGATGGCGCACTCAAAACGCTGATCGCCAAGTTTCCTTCCGAAGCCGAGGAAAACCGTTTCGTTGCCACCACCTACGACATGTATGGTCGGGAGTATCGCTTTTATACCCAGGTGGCATCGAATGTGCCGATTCGTGCGCCCGAGTGTTACCACGCCGGGTTTACCGAAGAAAACTCGGACTTTGTGCTGCTTCTGGAAGACCTGCAAGGCTACCAGCTTGGTGATCAGGTGGCGGGATGCACCCTGGAACAAGCGCACCGGGTGGTCAACGACCTGGCGGCACTGCATGGCTCAACCTGGCGGCCGGGCCCGGAGATTCAGATCAACCGACACGACATGCCCTACCAGAGGGAAGGCATGGTCAGCGGTTTCGACGTTGGGTGGCCGGGTGTGCTGGAAAATTTCAGTGACATTCTGAAGGCCGAACTGACCAGAGATGACATCAATCTACTGGCCACCATGCCGGAGCATGTGAGCCGTTTGCTCGACAAGATTCACGACGGTCCACTGGTGATCGCCCACGGTGATGTGCGCCTGGACAACATCTTCTTTTCGGAAAGGGGTAACGCCCTGGTGGACTATCAGGCCGTGTGCAAGGCAGCGCCGGAGCACGACCTTTCCTATTTCGTCACCCAGAGCCTGCCGGACGACATACGACGCGCGGAGGACTGGGTCGCCGTTTATCACCGACTCCTGACCCGTGATGGCATTGACTATGATCTTTCACTCAGCCGGGAGCGGTTTCGCTACTGCACGCTCTACTTTGTCTGTTATGCCGTTATCATTGCCGGCACACTGGACCAGGCCAACGAACGGGGGCGCAGGCTGGCAGCGACACTGCTGGCCTACTCCCTGCGCAGCATCAAAGAACTGAACGCATTTGAACTCATCAGACAGGATTGAATCATGCAGCTTGAAAATAAAGTCGCAGCCATCACCGGTGGTTCCGCCGGTATCGGGCGCGGCATCGTCGAGGCATACCTCACGGAAGGCGCAAAGGTCACCATCATGGCCCGCAACGCCGACAAGGCGGAACAGATGCTGGATGAAGTCGGCGCCGGAGACCGCCTTGTGTTTATCCGGGGAGACGCGACCAGTCAGAACGATATTGAAGGCTATATCGACAAAACCGTCGAGGCTTTTGGTTCCATTGACATCCTGGTGAACAACGCGGGCGGTGCCGGCAGTGATCTGCAGCCGACGGTCAACCTGTCGGATGAAGAATTCGACCTGTGCATGAAATGGAATGTGTACTCCACCTTCTGGGCAACGCGGCGCGCACTCAAGACCATGCTTGCCAACAAGTGGGGTCGCGTCATCAATATCTCATCCCAGGAAGGCAAGCACGGCAAGCCTGTTGTCACCGCTTATACCACCGCAAAACACGCCATCAACGGGATGACCAAGTCCATCGCGCGCGAGGTTGGCGAGGAAGGGATCACGGTCAATGCGATCTGCCCCGGCCTCATCATGACCGATGTCGTCATGCGCACCGCACCGGATACCGCCAAAGCACTGGGTATGACCTTTGATGAGTTTATCGACTGGTTTACCTCAGAGACGGCGATCAAGCGTCCCAACAAGGTAGAAGAAGTCGCCGCCATGGCCGTGCTGCTGGCCGGCGAGGCGGGCGCGGGCATTACCGGCGCCCAGCTCAGTGTGGACGGCGGCGCGACCCAGTACTGAGCATTACTAGCTACAGATAAAGACCGGTATGTTCCTGTCCGTTCTGCCCTGGTACGCCTGATAAGGCGGATAGTATTCACAGCAGATTGGCCACACCTCTGCCTTCTCCTCATCCGTCGCCAGACGGGCCGTCATGGGCGTGGTTTCCCCTTTGAAGGTAATTCGCACCTCCGGGTGTTTTATCAGGTTGTGATACCAGACCGGGTGCTTCGGCGCCCCGCCCTGGGACCCCACCAGCAAAAAGCCATCCTGATAGGGAACATACATCACGGGAATCGTGATGATCCTGCCGGACCTGGCGCCGGTCATCTCCACCAGGATAATCGGCCCGCCTGCCGCTTCACTAAACCAGCGACCCTTTGAGGTCTTGTAAACGAAGACGTTGATCTTCGTGAACAGTTTCAGAAACCACCTTGGCGGTGGTGATCCTTTATCCGTTTTGTCGGTTGCGTCATTCATTGCAATCTCTCCTCTCTCAATGCCTTACGGCGCACCTTGCCGGCATCGTCTCGTAGCGGCTCGGCAGAAAATTCCATGGTGCGGGGAATTTTATAGCGGACAAGTCGCTCCGACAAATGTGCCAGCAGCGTTTCTTCAGTCACACCCGACAGTTTATGTGCTCCTAACAGCTTCTGACAAACAGTTTGACAATTTTTGAAATTCGTTTTATCTTCAGGGGTATGAAAATCATATTCATAACAATTTTAATCTTGTTTGCGCCTTATCCTGCCTCAGCAAAAATGGCTTTTTGTGATTTTGAAAAAAACCCACGTATGTTAGACAGTATGTATGATGGTCTTTATTATGTGCTGACGGAAGAAGAACTTAATTATGTGAGTGAAACTCATATAAAATTGGCAAATGGTGAAATTCAAGATTGCTCTATATTAGATCCTTATCTGCGTAAAGTTAATGTTCTAGCCTATGATGAAGAAGAGCTGCAAGAACTAGGTATCTCTCATTTATTTCCATTCACAAATGAATTTTTTGCTCAATTCCCTAACTTAGAAGAAGTAAGAATTGAAACCAACCAATCCGAAATACCAGAAAATCTTTTTCATGGTCTTCCTCACTTAAAGGTTGTAGAAATTGAAGCAGATAATATGTCAACTTTACCTACAAATCTTTTTAAACAAAACAATCAACTTATAAAGTTTGTCTTCCTGGGTCATGCTCTTATAAGGGATATTGAACCTGAGTTTTTTCGAAATTTTCCTCTTATTGAAGATTTATCCATGGTACCCCGTAATCTCGGAGAGGGCATGGCGACATGGCATCCTCCAGATGATATTTGTACTTATAATAAACATCTCAAAGACCTGTCTCTAGGTTCTGTTTATACTACTAGAGCTCCATCTTCTTGTTGTACTCCCGAATGGTTGGAAAGATTTGAAAAGAATGGTGAGATGAGTATGCGTCGCCAATGTAAATTATAGAATAGAAATAAAAAAACCTTCCAATATTTCCAATAATAACTCCTCATATAAAAAATAAATCCTGTAAACTGTGTCATGATTTTTATAACAATCATGTACAGCTATTTGTCGGTTGCGTCATTCATTGCAATCTCTCCTCTCTCAATGCCTTACGGCGCACCTTGCCGGCATCGTCTCGCAGCGGCTCGGCAGAAAATTCCATGGTGCGGGGAATTTTATAGCGGACAAGTCGCTCCGACAAATGTGCCAGCAGCGTTTCTTCAGTCACACCCCCGGGAGCGTCAACAATCGCGTGCACATAGTTGCCCAGGTCATCATGGGGCAGGCCAATCACCGCAGAGGACCGTACACCCGCACAGCTATCGATCGCCGCCTCCACCTCCGCCGGGTAAATATTGGCTCCGCCACTCAGAATCATGTCAGTCTGCCGGTCGGCAAGATAGAGGTAGCCGTCCTCATCGAAGTAACCCATATCACCGATGCTTTCAAACCCGCCTTCAATGGCTTTGGGCTCCGCGCCTATGTAGCGATAGGTTGATCCCGGCCCTGTCAGCGGCCGCATGTACACCTCACCGATCTCGTTAGTGGGCAGTTGGTTGCCATCCTCATCTACGATAACCATCTCGCAGCCCGGGTTTGGCCTGCCTACGGAACCGCGATGACTGAGCCACTCTTCCCCGGAAATGACCGAGCCACCCTGACCTTCCGTGCCGCCATAGAGTTCCCAGATGACGTCCGCGCCCAGCCAGTCGATAAACGCCTCCTTCAGCCAGACCGGACAGGGCGCAGCGAGGTGCCAGAGTGTACGCAAGGATGACAGGTCGTATTTGCATCGGACCTCTTCGGGCAGGTTCCAGATGCGCTGCATCATGGTGGGCACCAGATAAACGATATCGACCTTCTGCGATTCGATCAGCCCGAGTGTGTCTTCCGCATCGAAGCGCGTGGTCACCGTCACCTGATTACCAAGGAACAACCCGCTGAACCCCCAGACAAACGGGCCATTGTGATACAGCGGACCCGGTATCAGCATGGAGCCGCCGAGTCGTAGCTGAAGTCGTTCGGCATCCATGTCCCACACAGCGTTCTGGGTCGATACAATCAACTTGGGTCGTCCTGTGCTGCCGCCGGACGTCATGGCCTTCCAGGACGCTGCAAGGTTCTCCGGCAAAGGTGAATCATCAATCGACTCATCAATCTCGAAACCGACCGGCAGGGTCTGATAACCAGGATGGGTTCCATCCTCGACGCCGGTGATCAACCGGGGCTTACCGACCTCGACAATCTGATCACGCTCCAACCGGGGCAGCCTGGCGGACACCGGCTGCGGTGTGGCACCCGCCTTCCAGGTGGCAATGGTCGAGAGGAAGAACTCGATACCATTGGGCAGGGCAATGGTGACAAAATCATCCTGACCCACACCCATGGATTCATAAATTCGTGCCAGCCGATTGGTTGCCCGCTCAAGCTCATTCCAGGTCAGGGTGTCGCCTTCATGGTAGATAGCAACACGGTCACCCTGGGTCTGCGCCCAGAAGCTGACGAACCGGCACAGTGGAATCATACGCATAGACTTCTCCTGTTTTGAACCGTCAGGGTAGCCTGATTCAAGTAGCTAACACCGGCACCAACCGTAGTATCAAGGGGGAGCATCAGGGAGCGGCGAACCTGCCCTCGCTGACAATCATCAGGTACCGGTTATCCAGTTTTTCATTCACCTGCCGGAGGTAGGCCACCATATCTTCCCGGCTCAGTTCAGAGACGGCCTTCGCCAACTGCTGCCTTGCATCAAACGTCGTAATGTCACGATCCAGTTCCGACCAGTGGCGCGCCGCCCGCTGACCGAGGCTCTTGTCTCTCTGCGTCAGCCTGGCAATCAGCCCGCCCTTGTTCGCACCGAATTCCCCGGCAGGCATGTCTTGCAGTCGTTGCGTCTCTCCGGCCATGTAGTTCAGCGTGCGCTCACGCAGGACACCCGGGCCCGCCACGGGAGACTGGATAATAAAGCTCAGGCCGCCGGTTTCCTGGAGTGTCGTGTTGGTGGCGGCCACCAGGTATCCGAGCTGCTGATCGGTCCTTAGCGTCGCAAAGTAACCGGGTGCAATCAGATGCTGTAGCAGGGCCATTCGCGCACGCTCCTCAATTGAATCGTCAGACGCCTGAACATAAAGCACCATAGAGGCATCGTCATGCTCAATGCTGAGGGTGATGGATCCGGCACCGGCAAGGGGCGCGAGCACCGTTTCTGCAATTTCAACATCCGCCAGGGTAAGGTGACGCTGCAACATAGCCTGAAGGGCCTCCACATTGGCGGCATTGACATTCCCGGTCATCAGGGCCTGTACAGAAACGGGTTCAAACAGCTTGTCCCGCCACGTCGCAAGCGCTTCCGGGGTAATCCCTGAGACCGGCTCCAGCAGTTGATCCGCCGTCCACCTTGTATTCAGAAGTTCATCCCAAAGTCTCTGGTAAGACTGAAGGTAGGGTCGTTCCAGTTTTGAATTGATCAGATCACGAACCAGTTGCTGCCTGAGCACCTCGAACCTTTGCGGGTCGATTTCCAGGTTAACCAGTCGGTCAATGACTTCTTCCAGCAGCAGGAGCTGCCTGTCCTGGTAGCCACCAATGGTTACCCGGAATCCCCTGGGCGGACCCGCCAACTCATAACTCATACCCGCAAGATAGGCCGGGTAAGCCAGGGCATTCAGATCATCCCGCACCAGCATCGCATAGAGGTAGGCATTCGCGCGGTCCCGGGCAGTGGTAAAACCCTTATCATTCCTCAGGCTGAGATGCGTGACCGCACGCGGCACGCGGAACTCCAGATCAGTGTCGAGATATACCTCAAGACCCGCATCACTGACCGCAATCTTCGGGATAGCCGGGTCGTCCTCAAGGAGGTCCAGTGATGCCGGCAGAAACGGGTTAGGTTCCGGCAGGCGCAACGCAGCGCCATCAACTTCGGCTATTTCCACGGGGCCGGGTTTCAGATCGTAGGAAACCCCGAACCAGCGTTCAGTCTGTTCTCCCTCATATTCCGGCAGCGACACCGAGACCAGGACATTCTGCTGATGCAACTCCCTGATATAACGACGAATCAGCCGCGGGTCGAATTCCTCCATCAGGTAGGGGGCGACCAGAAGATCTTCCACCGGATATTCGGCAAGACCGGGTGCCAGGGATTGCACGGTCCTGATGGCAGACATCTTTTCTGCAAAGCGGAAACCCAGTTCGGCGACCCTGGCCTGCTCTCCATAGAGCCATTCCTCGACTGGCGATGACCTGAGTAGTGCCAGGTACTCAAACAGGTAACCATTGATCTCTGGTATATGCTGCGCCCCCTGCTCCGTCAACTCAATGGAAACCACCAGCGCACTGGTACCGTCATCCAGTTTGACATCACTTGCCGAGAGAAAACTGATCCAGCCCTTGTCGGTCAGCAGCTTATGCAGCGACCCTTCGCCCTCATGCCCAATCAGATTGGTGACATACTGGACCGGCTTCTTGCGAAAGTGCGGCAGGGTTGCGGGAATCGGAAACGTGTAGCTGACCTCATAGTGCTCCTTGATATTGTCATGCCGGATGGTGGCCGGGATTCCGTTTCGGGGGAACACCTGGCCCGCACGCACCATCGGCTTCAGTTCACGGTTCCTGACGTTCGAGAAAAGAGAGACCACGTAGGGTTCCAGTTCATCCAGTGGTTCCGGACTCAGAATCACCAGCGACATCTGGTTGGACGAATAATGCTGCCGGAAAAAATCCAGCAGTGCACCGTGCACATCGCCGCCAAGTGTTTCCAGCGTGCCGATATTGAAACGGGACAGGGGGTGATCCGGATTGGCGGCAACCTTTTGTACCGCAAAGGATCGCCAACCGTCGTCCTTGATCTGTAACTGGTACTCGGAATTCACCGCATTCTTTTCCCGCTCCACATACGCCTTCGAAAAAAGCGGCGCGATGAAAAACTGCGCAAACCGGTCCAGCCCCTCGCGAAACGCCCGGGGCTGGACGTCAAAGAAATAGTTGGTGTGATCATCGGACGTGTAGGCGTTGGAACTGCCGCCATGGGCCTGGACATACTTGAAGTAGGCATCCGGTTCCGGGTATTTCTCCGTGCCGATGAACAGCATATGTTCCAGGAAATGAGCCAGGCCCGGGCGCTCCACCGGGTCGTCATAGCTGCCCCGGAAAACGGTCAGCGCCGCGGCTGATTTGTCGGCCTTCCTGTCGGCAATCAGCAGAACCTTCAGGCCATTCTCCAGCTCCCGGTATCGATATTCACGTTCATCGTTCGGGCTCCGCGTGATCTCCGGTGCCGTTGCAACCCCGGCAGGTGTGGGGGATGGGCCGGTGCAGCCTGTCAGCAAACATACCGGCAACAGACACAGAAGATTAACAATTTGAGACTTCATGAATTTTCCAGGACCGGCGTGTTTCATTCATATCCCAGTGGGCGGGCGGAAGAGAAAACGAATTGCACCACAGGCAGGCTGTTTTCGTCCATGGGTAATTTGGTAAACCCATGCATTTTGTCGACAAAACTGCTAATTTCATCCAGAGGGCCGGAAGGACATCAGGACAAACTCACCAGGAGGATCAGGGTCGTGGCAAAGAAAGCAGAATGGTACTACTTCCGTAAGGGATGAACGAGCTGTGGCAAAGCATCCAGGTTTCTGGAAGCCAGTCATATCCCCGTCGGGGAAACAGTCATGGCCAGCAGGAAGCTACAGGCCAGCGACGCATCGAGGCTGCTCAGGGAGGCCGGTGAACTGATCGCCATGAAGGGCAGGAAGGTTTCCAGGTTTGACGTCTCATCCGGCGTCAGCAGCGAGGCTGTTGAAGCCATGCTCGGGCCAACCGGTAATCTCCGGGCACCCACCATCAAGGTGGGCAAGACCTGTCTGGTCGGGTTCAACGAGGAGGTCTTCTCAGAGACCTTTGGTTAGCCTTGTGGCAGGGTTGCCGGAAGACTGACGGTGTTATTCAAACCTGACTCCTGTAAAATCATTTGATGCGCCGATTTACCCTTCTCCTGCTGTGTGCCTGCATAACCGCCTGTGGCGGCGGCGGTGGTGGATCTTCTCCCGCCACGCCGGAACCTCCGCCCGAACCCACCAACCCGGACCCTGAACCAACATCACTGACCCTGCTGGATGCGCTGCCGGCATCCGGGGTCAGTGCCGACCCGCAGCAGGGGCAGGTATTCTTTGCACACCTGGGTCACTCCGACCTGGAGATAACATTAAGTGGTGACTGCACGAACTTCTCCGGTACCACGCTGCGCCGACAATTGTTCGACCTGGCGCAGTCGCAGTTCGACCAGTTGCTGGATCATCGGGTCAACTGTGATCTGACCGGGAACAGTACCTTTACGTTCACCGCAGACGGCACACGCAGCAACGACGCTGCCTTTCAGGCGCAGCATACGATCAGCACGACCACGGCAAGCCCCGGCGGCCTGCTGCCCCGGGAATCCCGTGATCTTCCGCGTAGCGCCATTGATAACCTGTTTGCCGGTTATGTCAGAGGTGCACTGATGGGTCGGTTTGATCTGGCCGGCGATGTTGAGTCAGCCCTGCTGGATATAGCCGGAGACACCTGGGAGCACCTCACTGACCCGGAGGCACTCTATGATGTTCGCAGCGAGCGGGTGTCCTACCTGTCTTCGGCACCGGATGGATCACCCGGTATGGACCTCACCGGGCTGATCGCCTATCCGGTCACGGCATCCACACCCACCTTTACCGCCAGAGACAAGATGCTCGTGCTGATGCACGCCACCGGGTCGACACCCTCGGACCAGAACCCTGCTGATGCCTGGTTCATTCTTGCCAACCAGTTTGCGGCCCGTGGCTATCTGGTGATCGCCCCGGACAATTATGGCCGGGGTGGCACCGGCGAGGCCGCCGAAACCTACCTGATGGCAAACCGCACCGCTCGCAATGCCCATGACCTGCTGGCGGCCGTTCAGGAAAGCAGCAGCTATGATGCCATCTACGATGGTAACGCGGTCACCATTATCGGATATTCCCAGGGTGGGCACAGTGCGATGGCCCTGTATCAGCACCTGGTCAGTCACGATGCAGACCTCGACATCCGTGAAGTCTATGCGGGCGGCGCACCCCACGATCTCTATCGCACCTTTTACGGGATTCTACAGTTTGCCAATGGCACCTGCGACGATAATGATTACTGTCGCTATGTGGATGACGAAACGACGGTGCCATTCCTGACTGATCGTGTCCTGCCCGCTGTGACCGCCTACACCGACGTTGGCCTGGAGCTGAGTGAGCTGGTGGCGGGGGAGCGCCTGAGTCCGAGCCTGGTGACCGGCTTTCTGGCCAATGAAGCTGCCTATGACCCGCTGAAGATCATCCTGCAACTCAACAGCCTTACCAATCTGGAGTCGGCTTCCACCAACTACGCAGATTCCTCCGCCCTGGTGCACCTCTATCATTCCGAGTTCGACCGCCTGGTCCCCTACGCCAATACCCAGGCTCTGGACCGCCTCCTGCGGGATGTGGTGAACGTGGACTTCCACGAGAACCGCTGTAACTCGGGTGGCTACGAGGCTATTTTCAACCTGACGGACAGGGTCGGGGTACTGCACACCCTGTGCGGACTGTCAGTGCTGAATGACATATTCGAGGATCTCAGGTAATCAGGAAAATCCCAGGGAAGCTCTGTTTCCCTAGTGGATTTCCGACTGGCCCTTCCACGCCTCACGCAGTTTTTCCATATTAAATCCCGGCTGCTGTGCCGCCTCAATGACCACCCGCTCCTTCGCCATGATACGCACCGCTTCCTCAACAATGCCGGCCGCATCGGCTACCGGGACCACCACGGCACCATGCCTGTCGGCATGCACCAGATCGCCATCGCTGACTTCCATACCATGCAGCGTGACCGGTGAGCCCCAGTCCACCATATGCACCCAGGCATGGGATGGGTTCACCATGCCGGCCAGCATCTGGAACTTCGGCTGACTGTCAGGAATGTCACGCACGCTGCCATTCGTAATCACACCAAGGCTCCCCAAACCATAGTGGATGTTGGTATTCACCTCTCCCCAGAAGGCGCCATAGCCGGGCGTGTCATCCATATCTTCGACCAGGGTAATGCTCGGCGTCGGTCCACCTTCAGCGATGTAACTGTAGTAGTCATCCCGGTCCACCGTCGTGGTTGGCCGGTGCGCGGCGCGAATCCGCAGGGTACGCGCATAACCCAGCAGGCTGCCAAGCTCCGGGCGGATACAGACGAAGGGCCGGATGTTGAATCCCCGGTCACGGCGTTTCGGATTCACCACCTCCAGGGCATTACAGACAGTCGGGGTATCCAGGGCGAGCAAGCCATCCCACAGGTCTTTGGAAAGTTCAGTCATCTTGATCAGGCCAGTTTGAAGGTGTTCACGCCGTCAACCTGAGCGACTGAACCCGCCGTACCGATCATGTCCTGCCCGGTCATCGCCTTGAGTTCACCCTGGCTTGCGCCGACTACGGAAAGAAAACGCGTCGCCCCCGGATCATCAGCATCACCGAGGCGACCGATCACAAAACCCTGCCCGGGCTGGTTGTCCCTGTTATAAACCAGGGTGTAGGTTTCAATGGAAGCGGCACCCTCGGGCGTCTCGGTAAAGGGCGCATCCGGGAGATCGTCGATCTCCGACTGGTACTCGGAAGGATGTGTTCTGCACCACTCGCCCTCGACCGGATTCGTGGAATATACACCTGCGGCATGCTTGCTGAAGTAGCCGCCATTGGCTGTCACCAGCCCATAACTGCCGCGGTCGGCACGCACCTTGTCAGCCATCGTAGCGATGGAGTTCATGACATAGTTGTTGCCCGCACCGCCATGAAACGGCAGCCCGCCGGTCACGGTCAGCGCTCTGGGGTCGCCGGGCTTCACGCCGAATGCATGGCAGGCAAACTCAACGGCGACCGGAAAACAGGAATAGAAGTCGATGTACTTCATGTCATCCATGTCCAGGTCACCGGCAAAAGCCCGCTCCGCCATCACACGCATGGCATCACTCTGGTAGTAACTGGGTCGGGTCGAAACCGGTTTTTCCTTCGTATCCGAGCAGCCGTGCAGGTAAACGAACCGGTCTTCGCTGATACCCAGCTTGCGCGCATAGTCAACCGATGTGAACAACAACGCGGCGCTCTGGTTGATCTGGTTCATGGCATTCATGTACTTGGTGTAGGGCCAGGCCACCATCCTGTTTTTCTCAGAGGGGTAAGCGATTTCTTCCGGCGAACGCCGGACCGGATACCAGGCGTGGGGGCTCTGCGCCGCCACTTCGGTGAACTTCGAGAACAGCCGACCCAGCTCAATCTGGTGATCATCCGGCGACCGGCCCAGGTGCCGCCGCAGGGCGTTTTCGTGCATGGCATAAACCCAGGATGGTGTCAGTATCCCGTGCTGTTGCTCATGGGGACTGGTCATTGCCGAGTCCGGCACCAGATACTCGGGGTCACCGGAGACCGGTTCCTGCCAGGCTGGTTGTTCACCGGTTTCCTTCACAATCTTTCTTGATGTTGCCATGGCCTCGGCACCCGCAAACAACGCGAACTGACATTCGCCGTTGGCAATGGCCCCGGCGTAGTGATTCAGCAGATATTGAGGTCCGTTACCGCCATTCGGCATCAGCCATTGCCTGGCACGGGCGGCACCAATGCGGTTGGCAAGGGCTTCAGGCGTATTCCGGGTCGATTCGCGGAAACTGCGCACAATGGCGAGCGTATCAAGGTCGGCCAGCGCCTTCTTACTGATACCCGCATCATCGGCAGCCCGGTAAACCGCCCGCTCGATCAGATCAAGCACCGAAGATCCATCCAGTGCTACCTCTCTCTCAGTGACCTGACCGACACCAACCAGGACTGGTATATACTTCTCGCTCATCAGCGCGTTCCTTTTTTCTACAAATTGCAATTTAATCAATAACGTCCCAGTATAATGGCATTCACGCCCATCATTAAGCCGTAGCCAAAATGTATCGAATCATCATCACCCTGCTTTGCCTCACCGTGACCGCCCAGCTTCCGGTCATGGCCCGGGAGGAAGTGCGGGCCCGCGCTGTTATCGACCGGATGGAACAGCTCTATCGCGGGGATTCCAGCGACGCCACCATTACCATGGAGGTTCACACCCCACAGTACCGGCGGATGCTCAAGATGTCCGCGCAAAGTCTTGGCAAGGAACTGGCATTCTTCCGCATTCTGTCACCAAAGAAGGATCGCGGCGTCACGACCCTGAAACGGGATGAGGAGATGTGGAACTACTTTCCCAAGATCAACAAGGTCATCAAGGTTCCGCCTTCCATGATGATGGGCGCCTGGATGGGCAGCGATTTCACCAATGACGATCTGGTCAAGGAAACCCAGTTGATTGATGCCTATCACCTTTCCATGACCGAGGATGAGTCAAAATACTATGTTACGCTGACCCCGAAGGAGCAGACCGTGACCGTCTGGGGCAAGATCGATTATGTCATCTCCAGGGAACCGATGCTGCCGCTTACCCAGTCTTATTTCGACGAGGATGGCGAGAAGATCCGCGAGCTGACCTTCATGGAACCGAAGGAATACGACGGCAAACTAATGCCCTCCATTCTGGAGATGACCCCGCTGAACAAAGAGGGTCACAGGACCCGCATCATTTACGATGCCATTGACTTCAACGTGCCGGACATCACCGAGCAGACATTCTCGATGCGCAACCTGAAAGCCCGCTTCTGATGCTGACCTGGCGCATCGCCTTTCGCAATATCCTTCGGCAGAAGCGGCGCTCCCTGCTCACCGGCCTGTCCATAACCGGCGGCTATATGCTGTTTGTATTTTCCTACTCACTGACGGAAGGCAGTTACGGCAACCTGATCGACATCTTCACCCTGGATAACACCGGGCATATCCAGATCCACAAGGACGATTATCTGGACAAGCCAAAGATCTATAAGTCGATTCGGGCCCGCGCCAGGGTGGAGGAGGCGCTTGACTCTCACCCTCGAATCATCAACTACACGCCGCGGGTGTATTCACCGGCGCTTGCTTACGGTACCGAGAAGACGGCACCGGCAAGGGTCATCGGCGTCGACATGGAACGTGAGCCCATGGTTTCCCGCCTGAAAGAAAAGGTTTCGGCAGGGACCTACTTCAGCCCGGAACCCGATACTGACGGATACTTTCAGGCGATGATCGGGCGCGGTCTGGCCATTTCCCTGAAGCTGGAAGTCGGTGATGAGATCGTTCTGATCTCCCAGGGCGCCGATGGTTCCATCGCCAACGACATTTACATCATCTCTGCCCTGATCGGTAACCGAACCTCCTTTGATCGTATGGCCGTCTATCTGCCGCTCCCGGCGGCGCAGATGTTTCTCACCCTGGGCGACGATGTTCACGAATACGCTCTGCTGGTCGACAATCGCCGTCGGAATCTGCAGGTGGCGCAGGATCTTTCCGCCGCTCTGCCTGATCTGACCATCTCGCCCTGGCAGGAAGTAGAGGCTACCTTTTATCAAACCATGCAGTCCGACAAGCAGGGCGGCTATGCCATGATGGTGCTGATTGTCTTCATGGTCTTTATCGGCGTTTTGAATACGGTTCTTATGTCCGTACTGGAGCGCACCCGCGAGTTTGGCGTGTTGCGCGCTATCGGTGCGCGCCCGGGCTCGCTGATTCGCATGATTACCCTTGAAACCACCATGCTGGCCAGCATCAGCCTGGCGCTTGGTTTCGTGCTGGTTATCCCGATCGTGTACTGGCTGACCCGGATTGGATTCCTGATACCCGAACCCATTGACATGAACGGCATTGAGTTTCAACACATGAAGGGCGAATTCTCGGTTCGGGTCTTCCTGTATCCCATGCTGTTCATTCTGGCGACGGCGATCGTTATCAGCATTCCCCCGGGCATCCGCGCCGCACGCATCCTCCCGAAAGCAGCTTTGGGGGCTCATTGATGCTCAGCCTGAAACTCGCCTGGCGCAATCTGTTTCGCAATACCCGCAGAACCATTCTGACTTCTCTGCTGATTGCCTCGTCACTCGTTTCACTGATTCTGGTTGATGGCATGATACTCGGAGTCATCGACGTCATGGTGGGCAGCATTACCAGGACGCTCGAAGGCGAGGCCCAGGTCCAGCACAAGGACTTTCGCACCAATCTGGAAGTCGAATACTTTATTGAAGACCCGGGTCCACTGATCGGCATCATCAAAGCCGACGATAAGGTCAGCGGCTATGCGCCCCGCGTTATCATCGGCGGCATGATCGCCTCCAGCTACAACACCACCGGCGGTCTGATCTACGGCGTGGATGCAAAGAGGGAACTGAACGTCAGCCGCATCCGGATGCCATGGTTGAGGGTGAGTACCTGACGGGCAATGGCCGTGAACTCCTGATGGGCGCTCTCATGGTCGAGCTGCTCGAAATCGAAATAGGCGACCGCCTGGTTATCACCGCCGCTACCGTCGATACCAACGAGATCACCCAGGAACTGTTTCGACTCACCGGTGTTTTTGAGTTCGGTCCCGAGGACATGGACGAGAATCTGGTTTTCATCAATCTGGATAAGGCGCAGACGTTGCTCGGAATGGAAGGTCACCTGCACCAGATCGCCCTGCAATTCCGGGACCCTGAACTGTCAAAAGACCCGGAACTGCCGCTGTTCCACTCGCTCAGCGGGGATGGCATAGAAGCACGCGGCTGGCTGGACCTGCAACCAGCCATCGGCGCCATGATTGAAATGTCCAACTATTCCACCCTCATCATCGGCATTGTCCTGTTTTTGCTGGCTTCCCTTGGTGTGATCAACTCCATGTTCATGTCCATCTACGAGCGTATCTATGAATTCGGGGTCGCCAAGGCGATCGGCACCACACCCCGGCAGATCATTCAACTGGTCCTGTTCGAAGCCTTCCTGCTGGCAATGATTAGCTGCGCCTTCGGCCTTGCCTGTGCCTACATTCTGGGTGATTACTTCAGTGAGAATGGTATTCCCATGGGTAAGATGGAGATGTCCGGCGTGGTGTTTGACGGCAACATGTACAGCCGCATGGAACCTTATCAGTTCATTAATTTTCCAATCTACGTGACGCTGCTCACCATGGCGGCGGCCGCGTATCCCGCCGTGTTCGCCTCGCGCATTGTACCTACACAGGCACTACAGAGGGCACTTTAGGACTCACCATGACTAATGTAATTGAGACAAAAGACCTGTACCGAAAATTCGGCAGTGACGAAACGGAAGTGATCGCCTTGAACCGGGTTTCTGTTGAAATCGGGAAGGGGGAATTTACAGCCATCATCGGCCCATCCGGTTCCGGCAAGACCACCCTGCTGCACCTGATCGGCGGCCTTGATGAACCTGACAGCGGCTCTGTCTTTCTGTCCGGCATCAACATCGCCGAAATGAGCGGTAACCAGCTTCCGGACTTTCGTCGGGACCACATCGGTTTCATTTTCCAGGCTTACAATCTGATTCCCGTCTTGTCCGCCGAGGAGAACATCGAGTACATCATGTTGCTACAGGGTGTTCCGGCGGCAGAACGCAAGACCCGGGTCCGGGAAATGCTGGCGCTGGTCGGCCTGACCGGTCTTGGAGACCGCCGTCCGGCCCAACTCTCGGGCGGGCAGCAACAACGCGTCGCCGTGGCTCGCGCCATGGCCTCAAATCCCGACATCATCCTGGCGGACGAGCCCACGGCCAATCTGGATTCAAAAACCGGCATCGCCCTGCTGGATGTCATGCGGGAACTGAATGAAAAGCAAAACATGACGTTTGTTTTCTCCACCCATGACGAAAAGATCATGGAGCGGGCAACGCGGCTGATCCATCTGCGTGATGGCGTTATCGAAAGGGATGAACGCAGATAAGTGCGGCTCGCAGCTTTCTTCCTGGCACTTCTCTGCGCGCATCCGCTCCTCGCAGACGTCAATTTTAGCGGTTATGCCAAATCCTTTGCCGTCGCCCGGGCGCAACTGGATAACCCGGCACTGACGTCTGATGAGACCTATCAATCCCAGAACAGCCTGCGGCTTATGTGGGAAGGATTTTCCGAACGCATCGTGTGGCAGTTCCATTACGAGTTGAGCCCGATACTGGTATCGGAGTCTGTTGGTGGCACGGTATCGACCTTTAATGCGGTGGGCGACAGCTACCGTGTCACGGATATTGATTCAACATTACTCGGTGACGACAACAAGAATCAGATCTATCAGAATCTGGATCGATTCAATGTGCAGATTCAGATGGCTGCCGGTGACCTGACCATTGGCCGCCAGGCCATCTCGTTCGGTTCGGCGCGCATCATTAACCCGACCGACATCTTTCTTCCCTTTGATGTGCGCACCTTTAACACGGAATACCGGACCGGCGTTGACGCGGTCCGATTCCAGCAACCCTGGGGAGAACTGGGCGAGATTGATCTGGGCGTTGTTCTGGGAGACGGCGCAGACCCGGAAACGTCAGCCGCCTTCCTGCAACTCAGAACCAACGCCAATGGCGTGGACTATCACCTGGCAGCCATGCGATTCGCAGAACAGCACTTGTTCGGCTTCGGGGTTCAGAGTGCTCTCGGCGACATGGGCTTCTGGTTCGAGGCTGCCCGGGTCCGGGGCGATGAAGATTATCTGAGACTGTCGACCGGTGTTGACTATGCCTTCTCGGAGAATACCTTTGGTCAGGTAGAGTATCACTACAATGGTGCGGGCAGTGATGACCCGGAAGCCTACCTGGCGAACTTCGACACCCTGCCCTACCAGCGCGGCGGCGTCTTCCTCCTGGGCGAGCACTACCTGATGCCCAGCCTCACCGTGCAGTTGTCGCCGCTCTGGTTCCTGGCGGCCCAGGCAATCGTCAACCTGTCGGACAACTCCGCGTTTGTCTCGATCAGTGCCGAGTACAATATCGCCGAGAATTTCTACATGGATTTTGGCTACTACCATTTTGTGGGAGATGACCTCACGTTGGATGGCCAGGGAGTACCCGAGTTCGGGTCAGAATATGGCCCGAACCCGAAAACGCTGTATGCCAGCATTCGTTACTATTTCTAAGGGTCCGGTCAACTGGTCTGTGAAAAGACCGCCGCGCTGGGAGCGCGCATCCGGTGACGGCTATGTTATCTAAGAATGGTTATCTAAGAACGGCTATCTGGAGCGCGGTGCCAATCGCACCAATGGCCATGACCGACATCAGGACAAAAGTCCCCTGGGCTCCGATCAGCCGCGGGTAGTTAGCGCCTTCGCAGGTACCCAGACCGTAGGCATGCAGCAGACGCAACACGAACAGTGTCATGCCGAAGCCGTGCAGCAGACTGACCGGTACGCTCTGAATCTCCAGGATCAATAGAAGCAGCAGGGCTATGGGAACATTCTCAATGAAGTTCGCCTGTACCCTGAGCGCAGCATCCGGTTGCCAGGCCGGTACCTTGCGGCCCCGAAGCCGGACATAGAGCACGAAGTTCGCCAACACGACCGCCAGCAGTGCATGCAGGCCTGCATAAAGTGCCGTAATCGGGATCATGACACATACCCCCACACCGCGAGACCCGCGCCGATGACGACCAGCGTCAGTCCGATATAGCTGTACTGATCAAGCCAGAACAGGCCAAAGGCTTCCGGTGTGCCCGGCTCTGCCGTGGGCGTTTCTCCCGGCGTCAGGGCTCGCGGAAGTCCGCCGACCCAGAGAATCAGCAGGCCATGAAAAGCCATGCCAAGTCCGATGGCCAGCATCCAGAATGCACTCATTGTGTTCCCTCCTGTACGCTTCTGCTCTTTTGGTTTCAGGGCGCAATAATAATTTCTTCTTCAGCAAGATACAGGGCGACACTGTTATTCTCGACAAAGTTAGACGCATCACCGGCCTGATCTTCCTTCATCTGCCGTGACGTAATACCGCGCATCGCCGCATCCGCATCCCGCCAGGTAATCTCGGTGATACCATCGAAGAAGGGTGACGCAATGTCATAAGACTCCGGCAGCGGATGAATCTGCACATAGGCAAGCGCTTCTTCGGTCAAAGCGGCAATGGGCCCATGGGTGTGCCACCAGTAGGATTGAAACTCATCCAGGGTCATACCGGCCTTGCGACAGAAGAGATACACACCCTTCATACGCTTGTCGATGAGGTACCCGGGTGTACGCATCACCACTCGCTCCATGCCGACCAGAGCAGACTGGGCTTGCGCCGCCGCGGTCATCATGGGTGAGAAGTCTTTCTGCACGGCGGCCAGGGCCTGCTCCGCCCGGTCAAACCAGAGTTCCGCCGTGCCGGAAAAAGACGGGTTCTCCTGGCCTGGCAGGGCGCGGGTCTGAACATAGCCGCAGCTTTCCGGGAAGTGCCGGCGAACTGCCGCCGCCGCATCGTCCCCTTGATAGCGATAGGGGTCTTCCCCCGGCTGTATCAGAAAATACACTTTGAACATATTACCTTCCTCGCGCACCTCTCAGCGCCAAGTTAAACCAGTTGCAACGGTTTTGCACCAGAAGGTGGCGTCACTGTTGCATTAACTCGAACAACAACACGGCTTTACCCGAACATTGAATTGAACAACTTCGGGCGATACCGGGTTAATGCTCGACCGGTGCCGCAAGCAGTTCGGCGATAAGTCCAACGGTTTCTCCGTTATTGCCGTTATGCCTGCGTTGTTTCTCCAGGGTAATCAGCGCCTTCCAGAGCGCCCAGCCCCTGGCGCGCATCCAGGTATCCGCCTCCAGTTCCATCACTGACCGAAACAACTGACGACTTTCTCCCTCAAGAAACGTCCAGCAGATAACCAGATCGCAGGCAGGATCCCCAATACAGCAGCCACCAAAATCAATCACCGCACACAGGCGACCGTCTTTCACCAGAACATTGCCGATAGCAAAATCGCCATGAACCCAGACCGGGTCCGATGTCCAACAGGATGACAGGGCCGCTTCCCAGACACGGAGGCAGGCACGGGCATCGACAGCAGATCCCAGTGTACGGATAGAGTCGCGAGTTTCCCTGTCGTAGACCCTGAGATCACCACCACGATAGAAACAGTGGAAGCCGCTGACGGGTGCGCCTTCGGTATCCGCCCGGTGCAGAGCCTTCAGAAACCCGGCCAGATCGCGGGCAAAGTCATTCAGGTCCGTGACCGAATCACGGGATGCGTTTTCTCCGTCAATCCAGCGATTGATAGACCAGGGGAAGGGATAACCCTCACCGGGTTGACCCATGGCTACCGGCTCCGGAACAGGAAAAGGTAGCTGCGGTGCGAGCCCTGGCAGCCAGGCCTGTTCCTTCGCAATCTGGTCGGCATAATAAGAAGCGGTTGGCAGGCGCACTGCCATAGCTTCTCCGAGCCGGAAGGTGCAGTTGTCCCAACCATCCGGCTCGACCGGGCGAACAGGAAGGTCGGCATACTGTGGGAACTGTGATGCCACCAGCCGCTGAACCTGCATAAGGGGCACATCCAGCTTGGGCTCCAACTTCATCGCGGCCTTGTGGGCTTGCCAGTTTTCGGTGGCCGAATCAGTCATGTCCGCATTTTATCAACACTACGAGGTTCTGTATGAAAGGTTCAGTTGCGGGTCGCCGCGCGTTTACGCCGGGCCCGCGCTTTTTCCACAGACTGGAATATCATTTCAAGCTGAATAGAGCGGACCTCAGGTTCAATGGCGTGGCTGATCATGGCCTGATTGGTTGTATAGCGCGTACCGTGCGCATCTCGTAGCAGATAGCGGTAATCAACCAGGAATCGCCGCACCGTCACATGGTCGAAGACACGGGCGTCGACAAAATCCGCCATCCATTCCCGTAGTTCCCGATTCAGCTCAGGTTCGGAGTAGGTTTCCCGGGGGTCCAGAGTGGACGCCGCAAGTGCCAGAAACAGGATGGTATCGGCTTTCCCCCTGGGTATGCGGCGCATCCGGCCAGCACTGAACATTCGCTGAAATCGTTTTTCGGCATCCGCCAGAGTGACCTTCTGCATGGGTACAACTAACTCTCTTTCAGCATAATCTTCATGCCGGTTGTGTAACCTGCCCTGTTTTCTCCGGCAAAATGTTTACAGCATTCCGGTTTACATCACAAGCCAGCCAGGGGCCGAGTGCCGGGGGGACAAGTGCTTGACAAGCCTGAGAGTCGAGACACAACATAATCGGAAGCTCAGGAGAGGGAATAACAATGACAGAAACCTCGGCATTCAAAGACGAACAAACCCGCATAATCCCTTTGGAATTTCGCGGCGACGGCTTTGAGTTCTTCAAGATATGGATCGTCAATATCCTGCTGACCATTCTTACCCTGGGTATCTACTCGGCCTGGGCCAAGGTCCGTACCAATCGCTATTTTTATTCGAACCTTTACCTGGACGATCTCAGTTTCCGGTACCTGGCCAGCCCCATCGCCATTCTGGTGGGCCGGATCATCGCCATCGTGTTTCTGGTGACCTACATCGTCTCCGTTGAACTACTGCCCGGGCCTGGCCTGGCGGTGGCGCTGATCCTGACGCTTGTGATGCCATACCTGATTGTTCGCTCCATTGCGTTTAATCACCGGATGTCCGCCTACCGCAACATCCAGTTCCGTTTTCACGGCACCTATGGCGAGGCAGTGATGGTGTTGCTGGTGTGGCCACTGCTCGGCATGCTCACCCTTGGCATCCTGTATCCGCTGGCCCTGTTGCGCGTCAACCAGTTCATCGTCAACAACAGTGCTTACGGAACCTCGCGCCTGACCTTTAATGCGACCTACAGGCAGTACGCTATTCTGGTCTTTTCTTTCATCGGCGCGAATGGTCTCGGGTTGTTGGTCGGCTGGTCGGTACCGCTCGCTGTCGTAGAGCAGGCAATCCTCAGCGTTGTGATCTTCGGCTTGATCTTCGTCTGGTTCACAGCGAACGCCACCAACCTTTACTACAACTCGACCAGCCTGGGCGATAATCACTTTGATGCCGACCTAGAGACGGTTGGTCTGCTGAAGGTCTACACCGTCAACATGGTGCTGATCATCGTCACGCTGGGTCTCTACCTGCCCGCCGCCAAGGTGCGCCTGGCCAGGTACAAGGCCGGGCACATCCGCTTTGTCGCCGTTGCTTCCATCGATGACTTTGTTGCCGCGGAACAGGAGCAGGTCTCTGCACTGGCTGAGGAAATGGGCGAGGCGTTCGACTTCGACATCGGCACCCTCTAAATGGCAGTCGCGGGCGAATACGCCGACGGTCAGTCCTCCCGGGTCGTACCGGCAACGCTGTCGGTCACGGGGTCGGGGATTGTCATTCAAACCGAGGCCGGGACAAAGACATATCCCGCTGATGCGGTCACCATCAGTTCACGACTGGGCAAGACACCCCGCTACCTGACATTCCCGGACGGTGCCCAGTTCGAGACGCCAGACAATGATGGCATCGATGAGCTGCTGGCCGCACAGGTAGGCAGATCGGGACTGCTACATACGCTGGAATCCCACCTTCCTCTGGTCCTGATCGCTGCGATTGTGACGGTGTTGTCTCTGGCCTGGGTGGTAACAGTGGGCATACCACGCGGGGCGGACTACATCGCGCACAATGTCTCGCAGGAGGTCGTGGATAAGTTGGGTGCAAACAGCCTGCAACTGCTCGACCGCACGGTGTTTGAACCCAGCGAGTTGCCGACCGACCGGCAGGCTGAGATTCGCGCCTTCCTGCAGCCAATCATCGACAGGCATTCTAACGTGAGCTTGCATTTCCGGGCGGGCCTGCCCAATGCCTACGCATTGCCGGACGCGTCAATTGTATTGACGGACGGTTTGTTCGACGTTCTCAAGTCACCGGACGAGATCAAAGCCATCGTCTACCATGAAATCGGGCATGTTGAGCATCGCCACCTTCTCAGGCGGTCTCTGCAAGGCTCCGCGATTGCAGTCTTGCTGGTTCTGGTGACCGGAGACCTCAGCAATTTTGACCTGTTGGTGGGCCTGCCGGCACTACTGGTTGACCTGTCGTATTCGCGGGAGTTTGAGCTTGAGGCGGACCGCTATGCGCTGGACGCACTGGCTGAAGCAGGCATGGATGTGACTGACTTTCGCACCGCGCTGGTTAAGTTGACTGGCTGGTACGACGTTGATGAGGTGGATGACTCGTATCTGCTTCACTACCTGTCGACACATCCTCACACGGAAGAGCGCCTCGGGCAGGTTCTCGACGATACTCAGGATTAGAGGGACAACTCATCGTCCGCGTCATCTCCAGCCGTTCACCAACGTTCGACTGACCCGGGTCAAACACCTTGCCAACTTCCACCGAAAATGGATCAAAGGGCTGATATAATCAGCATCGTAATATGACAAAGACAAGGCGAGTAATACAACTTGGACAGACCGATTAAGTCAAATGCAGGTCATCTGAAAAAAATAGCTGTGTCCATAGTCAGCCTACTTGTGCTTATGGTGCTGGTCATCTATTTCACACAAGATGAACTCCAATCAACCGTACTCACTGTCTCAGAAAATGAGATTCGATCAAGTTTGGTAAGGGAAGGATTGTTCGAAGACTTCATACCTTTGAGAGCTACTGTCGTTCCCCTTGAGAGGGTCTTCCTTGACACTATAGAGGGAGGGCGAGTGGAAGAAGTCTTTGTCGAAAACGGGGCTTCGGTCATCGCTAACCAACTCATCTTAAGGTTATCCAACCCCTCTCTACAGTTGGATGTTATATCTCGTGAAGCTGAAGTAACTGAACAACTAAACAATCTAAATACACTGAACCTTCAGCTTGAACAAAACAGGCTTAGCCATAAAAGAAAACTTATTGAAGTAGACTGGAAAATCGCCAGGTTAGAACCCAGGCACAAGCGAATTTCTGCACTAAAATACGAAAATCACGTGAGCGAAGAAGAAATCGAACTGATAGAAGAGGAGTTGAACTATTGGCGGAATATTCGTGAAGCCACAATAGAAGCTCAGCAGAGTGATGAAAAATTACAAAAAGCGCAAAAGGCACAACTCGAAACAGCCGTTGTGCATCTGGAAAGAAACCTGGATTTTGCAAGAGCAAATTTGGCAAGCCTTGAAGTTCGAGCATCAATAGCAGGTCAACTAACGTCGTTTGAAGTGCTTGTCGGACAGTCACTCCAGAAAGGAGAGCGTATTGGGCAAATCGACAGCCCGGATAGCTTTAAACTGACGACTCTAATCGATGAGTTTTACATCAACCGAATTGAAATTGGTCAATCTGTGGAAGCGGGGATTCAAAATAATGAATTTCAGCTCACAGTATCCAAAGTGTACCCAGAAGTACAGAATGGTGAATTTCGGGTAGATATGCGCTTTGAAGGTTCACCTCCCGAGAACTTAAAAACAGGTCAGGCATTTAGTGCAAAGCTTAATTTTGCTTCAGGATACAAAGCATTGGTTGTAGATCATGGCAGCTTTTTGAAAGAAACTGGCGGGACCTGGGTGTTCGTATTCACTGAAGACAGGGCCCGAGCAGAAAGGCGGTCGGTGAAGTTAGGGCAGTCGAACAATTCTGTAGTTGAAGTGATTGAAGGTCTTCAAGAAGGAGAGGAGATCGTTATATCAACATATCGAAATTACGCTGATTTCGAATTTTTACGAATCGACTAATGTCTGAATCAATACAATTAAGAAACATCTGCAAAATCTATCGGACGGAAGTGGTAGAAACTACGGCTCTCCAACACCTGGACCTGACGGTCAAGAAAGGTGAATTCATAGCATTGATGGGGCCATCCGGGTGCGGAAAAACAACATTGCTGAATATCCTTGGCCTGATAGATGTTCCCAATTCTGGCTCTTACCATCTAGACGGCCACGATACAGGCACTCTCTCCAGCAATGACATTGTTTCACTCAGAAGAGCAAATATCGGTTTTGTTTTCCAGCATTTCAATCTTCTTGCTGAACTCACAGTTGAAGAGAATGTCGAGTTACCGATGATTTATCAAGGCGTTGGTAAAACAAATAGAAAAGAAACCGTTTCCAGACTGCTGGAACAGCTAAAGATCGATCATCGCGGCAAGCATTTGCCATCTTTGTTATCAGGCGGACAACAACAACGTGTAGCCATTGCAAGGGCATTGGCCAACAACCCTGCCGTACTTCTTGCAGACGAGCCCACTGGCAATCTTGATCACGATACCAGTGTCGAGATATTGAATATTTTGAGTGAGCTAAAACAATCGGGAGCAACGATTGTGATGGTGACTCACTCTCAACATGATGCCGAATATGCCGATTCGATAGTAGAAATGCTGGATGGTAAGATTCAAAAATAAGCCCATATCGCACAGTTCGATTATACCATTCGACAATCTGCACTTCTCTTATTCGACTTTCAGTAGCAGCGGTAATTGTGTCTTAACCAGTCTGTGAATACTTCCACCAATCGCCGCCGTGATGATGGACGAGATAACACACAATCCGATCAATACCGGTGATATTAAATCATCGATTCGATAGGAAAAACCACTGAGCCAGTCTGACCCGAAATAGTATGAAACAGGTATTGCCAGTAGTAACCCGGTGAAAGCTGCACTGCTGAATTTAACTGCGAGATTTGCAACCAATTTGGCGAGCGGCGCACCCAGAACTCTGTGAATGGCAACGTCGCGCTTGTACGAATCAGCAATTTTTAATGTTGTACCCAAAAGGCCAACGCTGGCGACAATAACACTAACAGCAGCTACCAGTAAAATCAGACGCAGTTGTGAAATCTCCCAATAGTATCTGGCATTGATCGTACCATCAACGCTACCGTGCTCAAGAAAACTGCTTCCCCCCATATCGGTCCAGACCTGATCTATTACATCAATAGACATTTCGTCTTTCAGTCTTACAAGCAGTCTTGCTCCTGCATTTTCATCGGCAATAATTAGTGTCGGTTCGATTTTTGAAAACAATGGATCAAAATGAAAATCAGCGACGACACCGATGATTTCAGCCACTCTCCATTTATCTCCATAGATAATCTGGATTGAATTCCCTGGTGCTGTTGTCGGATTTTCGAATCCCATCATGATTGTAGCCGTCAAGTTAAGCAGTACTGGTACAGTTGACTCAACAGAATCTGAAATGAGGTCTGCCGCTCGATCTTCAGAGAATAACCTCCCTGCAACAGGCTGCATCCTTAGTATTGATGGAAAGCTCCTATCGCCCACCAAATACCTCATCGTCAAAGTACTATTGCCACCACTATTGTCTTTCACAGACATGGAGTAGCTGGATGGTTCGCCAGGCACAGTAAGTGTGCCAGCGACCTCATTTGCATATCCAGAACTGATTAATCTGGCTTTGAAGCGTTTTGCATCATGATCCTTGTTAGTTAGCCCCCATACTACTGAGACCCCATCGTAGTCCATCCCCGCGTGTTTCGAATCAAGGTAACGAACCTGTGACGCCATAATCATACAAAAACAAACTAATCCTGCCGCCATGAAAAATTGAGTCATTACAGAAAAAAACGCCAGTTTTGATCGTGGATTCAAGCTGGTAATGGAACGTATGGCTTCTGGTATGGGTAGCGCTCGCAAGAGTGGTGTCGCTATCATTCCAAGTAATGTGCTAATTAACGCAGCAACAAGAAGGATGGCCATAGTTTCAAGTTGCTTGTAGTCCCCAATAGGGTTGTAAATATCCAATTGTGAAGTTCCCATAGGCCATAGCACTAAAATTATCACCAGTGCAACAGCGGAGGCTGCAAGACTCTGAAGAAAGCTAAGTGAAATTATATAGAGCGATAGCTGGCTGCCGGTAGCACCAGCTATCCTCCGTATTGCATAGCTCTTTGCGTTTAATGCTATATGAGTGGACAACATGCCAACGTGATTCAATAACGCGATGAGAAAAGTTAGAACCCCAAGTGTTCCCAGAAGAATTATCTGAGAATATCCCGTGCCCTGCCTTGACATACCCGGACCTTTGGAATCAAAAACGATGCGCTGTAGTGGTCTAAGCTGGTAATCATAGAATGGCGCTATACCTTTTCCCGGATATCCTTCGGAGTACAGTCGGGGTGCCTTTTTGCGGACCATGTTCTCCAGTTCTTGTAGCGTATGTCCTATTGATGTGCCTTTAACCACCTTGAGGTACACGCTACCCCCAATTGAACCCCAATCCAGGTACAGTTCCCGGTCAGAAAACTCTACAGACTCGAAACCAGCCAGGCTGGAAATTTCAAGGTGGGAGTTTTTAGGCCAATTTTCTATCACACCGGAAACCACCAGCCGACCTTCTTGTGTCACCAGCTCCTTCCCCACAACTGAACCTTCACCAAATAGTGTTCTTGCGGAGGCTTCAGTCAGTAGTATCGAATAGGGTCCTAACTGATCTATGTTTGCATGCCCTTCTATCACTTCAACCGGGAAGAATTCAAAGAAGGATTCACTAACAAAGGTCATTGGTAGATGGTGAACCCTACCAGATTTCGATATGCTTACCTGTAGGGGAAAAGCTGCGGCTGAGGTCTCAACAGATCGGATGCCAGCAACAAGCGTCATCAGTACGCCGGGTGCGGATTGTGTTTGCTTCGGACTCCGACCAGGTTTATTCTGAATTACCTCAACCCGATAAATAGAATCAGGGTCATTTGCCCAGTTATCATAGGTCAGATGCTGATAGATGAACAATGAAGCTAATGTAAAAACGCTTATACCAATGCCCAGGCCAAGAGAGTTAAGGGAAAAAGATTTCCATCCCATGGAAATCTGAACGCGTGAGGTTCGCAACACATGATTTATTGGAATCATAGGTCTAACTCAACAAGTCTTTCTCGTTTGCGGACAACCTTTACTGTCCCATCGCTTAGCGCACAACCCGGCTCCAGATGACCCCTGATTGTTAAGAGGCATGTCTGATCTGTCAGGTGGGTTGATGTTTGTCGATAGGCGCATCCGGGCATGATAGTTCATGTAAAGCTATCAATACATTAGGGAAGCTCTGAATAATAGGATTTTTTCGTGAGAGCAAGGCGGACGCGCCCGCAGAAAATCGTAAAAACGCTTTAATTTTCCGATGTTTCGAGGACGGGTCCAACGCAGTTATCGCGGGAAAAGACATATATGGTCCACCCCGCTTTGCAAGAGTCAATCATCGTGTACATGAAGGATAAGTTGCAGTCATATATCCGGCCTCTCGGTGAAGGTTCTCGCCTTCGGGCCCTGATGGAATCCGCGCATCCCTGTCCTCATCATTATATCGGCTTTCCCACTGCTCAGCCTATGTCTAAACCAGGTTTTCAGGAACGCAGGTCTCTCCTTTCATGCCATCACTGATCTTTCTCTTCGCAACTCCATGGTGGGTTTACTCTCCTAACCTTGCCTTTGTCTGTGTCGTACCGACATCTGCCGAACCATCAGGCAACTATCTCTGGTTCTGACACGGTCATTCTATCGACACAGTAGTCCTCTTCATGCTTCAACAGCGCGTAGGCCGTGCGTACCATCTTGTTGGCCATCGCCACTGCTGCCACATTCTTGTGACGCCGCTGTATCAACGCCCTGGCCCAGCGGCTACGCGGGTCCTCTTTTTTGTCCACAAAGCGTAATACCGAGCGCGCCCCATGAATCATCAACTGACGCAAGTAAACATCGCCACGTTTGCTAATGCCCAGCAGGCGAGCCTTCCCTCCCGTGGAACTCTGGCGCGGTACCAGCCCCAACCAGGCCGCCAACTCCCGACCATTGTTGAAGGCGTGGATATCCCCTATGGCTGCCACCAAGGCGGTAGCACCTTTAGGGCCGATGCCGGGAATGGTGAGCAAACGCCGGGCACGCTCATCTGCCTGCGCCAGTTGCTCAATTTGCCGGTCGAAATCGTCAATACGCTCATCCAGGCGGATCAGTTCGTCATAGAGTGCCGATAAAAGTCCCCGAAAGCGCATCGTCAGACCGTTTTCCGCGTCTTCCAAAATGAGCGGGAGATGCTTCCGTACGTGTGCTCTCCCCTGGGGTATCGTAATGCCGTACTCTAACAACAGACCTCGGATCTGATTGACCTGGGCGGTACGCTGAGCCACCACCTGACTGCGAATACGGTGCAGGCACTGAACGTCCTGCTGCTCCATGGTCTTGGCCGCAACAAAACGCATACCAGGGCGCTGAACGGCTTCGCAAATAGCCTCTGCGTCAACACGGTCATTCTTGTTGGACTTGACGTAGGGTTTAACAAACTGTGGGGCAATCAACTTCACCTCATGACCGTAACCCGACAACCGCCTTGCCCAGTCATGGGCGCCGGCGCAGGCTTCTATCCCAACCAGACAAGGCGATAGCTTGCTCATAGTCGCCTTCAGTTGGTTGCGGGTTTGTTTTTTGGTTATCTGGGTTTGACCTCTGTCATCCACCGCGTGGAGATGGAAACTGGTCTTACCCAGATCAATACCCACTACCTTGATTTCTCGCGTTTCAGTACACTTCTTCATGGTCGCCTCTCTCTATCTGTTTGATTGGTGTATCCATTCTGGCGCATTGACGCCGATTGATGGAGAGGGGTGGACCATACCATTATTATTCAGAGTTTCCTTAGCAAACGCATGAAAACCAATAAGACACTTTTCCAGCGGACGTTTGGTGTTCTTTGAAAGGGGCACTAAGGTGTAAACAAAAAGCCCCGGCCGCTTATGCGACCGGGGCTTTTTAATTTAGATGCCTGACAATGTCCTACTCTCACATGGGAACTCCCACACTACCATCGGCGCTGAGCAGTTTCACTTCTGAGTTCGGGATGGGTCAGGTGGTACCTACTCGCTATTATCGTCAGGCAAACCGATGCGGCATCGCCGTCCCCCACTTGAAGAATTCCCTCCCTCAAGGCGGTAACGGCGTACCTCGGTTCATCCGCGCTTCCCGCTTGGATGGCCTACAACTCTTTCTCTTATCCAAAAATAAGAGAGTGTAATAAGTGACAATTCCCGCCAACAAATATGACATCTTCGATACTGATACAGCGATGATATATCTATCTTGTATCTGACTATTTCAAGGTCTTTATCCCATACAACTTTCACGTATCGCTCAAGTTATATGATCAAGCCTCACGAGCAATTAGTACTGGTTAGCTCAACGCCTCACAGCGCTTACACACCCAGCCTATCAACCTCGTAGTCTTCGAGGGCTCTTCAGGGGACTCGAAGTCCCAGTGAGAACTAATCTTGAAGGGGGCTTCCCGCTTAGATGCTTTCAGCGGTTATCCTTTCCGAACGTAGCTACCCGGCAATGCAATTGGCATCACAACCGGAACACCAGAGGTTCGTCCACTCCGGTCCTCTCGTACTGGGAGCAGCTCTTCTCAATTCTCAAACGCCCACGGCAGATAGGGACCGAACTGTCTCACGACGTTCTAAACCCAGCTCGCGTACCACTTTAAATGGCGAACAGCCATACCCTTGGGACTGGCTTCAGCCCCAGGATGTGATGAGCCGACATCGAGGTGCCAAACACCGCCGTCGATGTGAACTCTTGGGCGGTATCAGCCTGTTATCCCCGGAGTACCTTTTATCCGTTGAGCGATGGCCCTTCCATACAGAACCACCGGATCACTATAACCTAGTTTCCTACCTGCTCGACGTGTCTGTCTCGCAGTCAAGCACCCTTCTGCTATTGCACTCATTGCATGATTTCCGACCATGCTGAGGGTACCTTCGCGCTCCTCCGTTACTCTTTGGGAGGAGACCGCCCCAGTCAAACTACCCACCATACACTGTCCTTATCCCGGATAACGGGACCAAGTTAGAACCCCAACGTTCCCAGGGTGGTATTTCAAGGTCGACTCCACCGAAACTGGCGTCCCGGTTTCAAAGTCTCCCACCTATCCTACACAAGAAAAATCAGAGTCCAGTGCAAAGCTGTAGTAAAGGTTCACGGGGTCTTTCCGTCTAGCCGCGGGTATACGGCATCTTAACCGCAAATTCAATTTCACTGAGTCTCGGGTGGAGACAGTGTGGCCATCGTTACGCCATTCGTGCAGGTCGGAACTTACCCGACAAGGAATTTCGCTACCTTAGGACCGTTATAGTTACGGCCGCCGTTTACTTGGGCTTCGATCAAGAGCTTCGGTAAAACCTAACCCCATCAATTAACCTTCAAGCACCGGGCAGGCGTCACACCCTATACGTCCACTTACGTGTTTGCAGAGTGCTGTGTTTTTAGTAAACAGTCGCAGCCACCTGGTATCTTCGACCACCAACAGCTTACGGGGTAAACCCTTCACCATCAGCGGCGCACCTTCTCCCGAAGTTACGGTGCCATTTTGCCTAGTTCCTTCACCCGAGTTCTCTCAAGCGCCTTGGTATTCTCTACCTGACCACCTGTGTCGGTTTGGGGTACGGTTCTTAATTACCTGTTGCTTAGAAGCTTTTCCTGGAAGCATGGCATCAACCACTTCCTGAACACATTGGTTCAGTTCGTCCTTGTCCTCAGCCTCAAGATCCCGGATTTACCTAAGATCTCAGCCTACGACCTCTCACGCGGACAACCATCGCCGCGCCAGCCTAGCCTTCTCCGTCCCTCCATCGCAGTAATTAAAAGTGCTGGAATATTAACCAGCTTCCCATCGATTACGCATTTCTGCCTCACCTTAGGGGCCGACTAACCCTGCGCCGATTAGCGTTGCGCAGGAAACCTTGGTCTTCCGGCGGGGGGGTTTTTCACCCCCCTTATCGTTACTCATGTCAGCATTCGCACTTCTGATATCTCCAGCATGCCTTACGGCACACCTTCACAGACTTACAGAACGCTCCGCTACCGCGCACAATGATGTGCACCCGCAGCTTCGGTGTACAGTTTGAGCCCCGTTAAATCTTCCGCGCGGGCCGACTCGACTAGTGAGCTATTACGCTTTCTTTAAAGGGTGGCTGCTTCTAAGCCAACCTCCTAGCTGTCTATGCCTTCCCACATCGTTTCCCACTTAACTGTAACTTAGGGACCTTAGCTGGCGGTCTGGGTTGTTTCCCTTTCCACGACGGACGTTAGCACCCGCCGTGTGTCTGCCATGCTGCACTCACAGGTATTCGGAGTTTGCATCGGGTTGGTAAGCCGGGATGGCCCCCTAGCCGAGACAGTGCTCTACCCCCTGTGGTGATACATGACGCTCTACCTAAATAGATTTCGCGGAGAACCAGCTATCTCCAGGCTTGATTAGCCTTTCACTCCGATCCACAGCTCATCCCCCCATTTTTCAACATAGGTGGGTTCGGGCCTCCAGTCCGTGTTACCGAACCTTCACCCTGGCCATGGATAGATCGCCTGGTTTCGGGTCTACTCCCAGCAACTGTGCCTACAGCCGAAACTGTAGAATGCGCCCTATTAAGACTCGGTTTCCCTACGCCTCCCCTAAACGGTTAAGCTTGCTACTGAAAATAAGTCGCTGACCCATTATACAAAAGGTACGCCGTCACCCTTTTCTACAAGAGAAAGTGGGCTCCGACTGCTTGTACGTATATGGTTTCAGGGTCTATTTCACTCCCCTCTCCGGGGTTCTTTTCGCCTTTCCCTCACGGTACTGGTTCACTATCGGTCAGTAAGGAGTATTTAGCCTTGGAGGATGGTCCCCCCATGTTCAGTCAAAGTTACACGTGCTCCGACCTACTTGTTGCAAACCTGGTTCTTCCAAAATGTTTTCAGGTACAGGGCTATCACCTTCTATCGCCGGACTTTCCAGACCGTTCCCCTGACAAATTGGATAAAGATTGCTGGCTGGTCCCCGTTCGCTCGCCGCTACTAAGGGAATCTCGGTTGATTTCTGTTCCTCCAGGTACTTAGATGATTCAGTTCCCTGGGTTTGCTTCATACACCTATGTATTCAGTGCATGATGACCTTACGGTCGGGTTTCCCCATTCGGAAATCCCGGGATCGAAGCTTGTTTGTCAGCTCCCCCGGGCTTATCGCAGACTACAACGTCCTTCATCGCCTCTTACTGCCTAGGCATCCACCATATACGCTTATTCGCTTGACCATATAACTTGAACGATCTGAGAAGCGGAGTGCATCACAGAATTACAACTTATCCCAACCTTTTGCGAAGCAGGATCACGTTCAACCATATGTTTCTACCGGATAATTACGCTTGAAATATACGAACTCGCCATCATCAATTTGCCTTGCGGCAGATTTCAGATTTTGAATAAAACAAATGATGAGATGCCCTTTGGAAAGACCCTGCCAGGTAGCGTTTGAGGTTACCAGGCAGAACATAAGAACGTCTCATTGCATTTGCGGATGTCATTTTGTTTCAGATTCAGATCAAACATCAATCCAAATCGTCTACAGACTTTATCACTTATACACTTTCTTAAAGAGCTACTGTTGGGACTACCAACAGAATCTTCCGGCTAAATGCCAGAAGTCAGAAGACTACTGAGAACCGCTTGAGTACAGCCTGATCTCAATCTCATAACAGGTAACGCTTAATCCTGAATTAGTCTTCTGACTTCTGATATCCAGACGATGTCACCTGTCGCTCTTGTGAAAGAATAACAGGTGCGGAATCAAACAATAGGTTGTGAGTACTTGCCGGTAATGCAAAAGGTTAAGGAGGTGATCCAGCCGCAGGTTCCCCTACGGCTACCTTGTTACGACTTCATCCCAGTCATGAATCACACCGTGGTGACCGTCCTCCGAAGTTAGACTAGCCACTTCTGGTGCAACCCACTCCCATGATGTGACGGGCGGTGTGTACAAGGCCCGGGAACGTATTCACCGCGACATGCTGATTCGCGATTACTAGCGATTCCGACTTCACGGAGTCGAGTTGCAGACTCCGATCCGGACTACGAAAAGTTTTTTGGGATTTGCTCCCCCTCGCGGGTTTGCGACCCTCTGTACTTTCCATTGTAGCACGTGTGTAGCCCAGGCCGTAAGGGCCATGATGACTTGACATCATCCTCTCCTTCCTCCGGTTTGTCACCGGCAGTCTCCTTAGAGTTCCCACCCGAAGTGCTGGCAAATAAGGATAAGGGTTGCGCTCGTTACGGGACTTAACCCAACATCTCACGACACGAGCTGACGACAGCCATGCAACACCTGTCACAGAGTTCCCGAAGGCACCGATCTATCTCTAGAAAGTTCTCTGGATGTCAAGGCCTGGTAAGGTTTTTCGCGTTGCATCGAATTAAACCACATGCTCCACCGCTTGTGCGGGCCCCCGTCAATTCATTTGAGTTTTAATCTTGCGACCGTACTCCCCAGGCGGTCTACTTATCGCGTTAGCTGCGCCACTAAAAGGTCAAGCCTCCCAACGGCTAGTAGACATCGTTTACGGCGTGGACTACCAGGGTATCTAATCCTGTTTGCTCCCCACGCTTTCGCGCCTCAGCGTCAGTATCAAGCCAGGGGGCCGCCTTCGCCACTGGTATTCCTCAGAATATCTACGCATTTCACCGCTACACTCTGAATTCTACCCCCCTCTCTCGTACTCTAGTTTGTCAGTTTGGAATGCAGTTCCCAGGTTGAGCCCGGGGCTTTCACATCCCACTTAATAAACCGCCTACGCGCGCTTTACGCCCAGTAATTCCGATTAACGTTCGCACCCTCCGTATTACCGCGGCTGCTGGCACGGAGTTAGCCGGTGCTTCTTCTGTAAGTAATGTCATAAGACGGAGGTATTAGCCCCGCTTTTTCTTCCTTACTGAAAGTGCTTTACAACCCTAAGGCCTTCTTCACACACGCGGCATGGCTGCATCAGGGTTTCCCCCATTGTGCAATATTCCCTACTGCTGCCTCCCGTAGGAGTCTGGACCGTGTCTCAGTTCCAGTGTGGCTGATCGTCCTCTCAGACCAGCTATGGATCGTCGCCTTGGTAGGCTTTTACCCCACCAACAAGCTAATCCAACGCAGGCTCCTCCAATAGTGAGAGCTTTCAAGAAGAGGCCCCCTTTCCCCGTAGGGCGTATGCGGTATTAATCCGAGTTTCCCCGGGCTATCCCCCGCTACTGGGTAGATTCCTACGCGTTACTCACCCGTCCGCCACTCGTCAGCATCAAGTTCACCCCGAAGGGATCACAGCGATCTGTTACCGTTCGACTTGCATGTATTAGGCCTGCCGCCAACGTTCAATCTGAGCCATGATCAAACTCTTCAATTCAAGAGCATTTTTCTGACATCCCTCGTTACACCCTTTTGAGGCTCCCTCAGGACATCAGTAGCGGCTTGAGGCCACCAATCTTTTCAACGCCTTCATCATCCGTACCAGCCTGATTCAAGCGAGGCTCAGCAAAACTAAAATTACCGTTAAAAGTAAGTAATGCTTGTCACATGCGCGTGTGCAAATGTGACATCGCTTGGTTACCTTCGCCGAAGCGAAATGTAACCTACTCAATAAATTGTCGGTAACTTGTTGCTGAATGTTTGTCGCATTCATCCAACAAGTACCCACACCTATTGTTTGTTTCCAACCATGTTAAAGAGCTATTTCGGACAAGCCATCCACACGTCACACAGAACTTTCTGCGCAAAAGACCCCACGTTGACTATCAGTTCAACGGTTGGTCTCGTGTGTTGGTTGACCCGAATGGCTGCCAGATATTGAACAGCCCCTGAATTACGTCCGGTAATTCAGTCCGATCTCATCGATCAAGGACGCGCATTATACGCCCAGTTGCTCCCAATACAACCACTTTTGAGTGGTTTTTCGCAAAAAACTTACGTTGCCAGGAAGCCGGTTTTAGAGCCTGACGGAAGATGGCGGGTTTTGTCTGGACTATCCTTAAAAACAGCAGCAAAACAACCAGTGCTCCGTAGACAACCGCTTCTGCGTAACTCGATTTGGCGAGCCAGGTCACATGTACGACAGCCAGGATGGCAATGGCGTAAATGGCGCGGTGCAATATGAGCCAGTTCTTACGCAATCGCCGCATCATCCAGTTGGTGGAGGTAACAGCCAGTGGGATGAGTAACAGGTACGCCAGAAACCCCGTCGTGATGTACGGGCGTTTCCGGATATCCGCCCCGAGATTCGCAAAATCCAGTTCCAGCAGGAACACCACATACGCCAACAGGTGTGTTGAAGCGTAGAAGAAAGTAAACAGGCCAAGCATGCGGCGAATCTTCTGCAGGCCGTTCCAACCAGTGATGCGACGCAATGGTGTTATCAGCAGAGTAAGCAGCAGAAGCCGAATGGCCCACTCACCCTGCAGCAACACTATCTCTTTCCCGGGGTCAGCACCCAGCTCGTTTGATGCGGAGGTCTGCAACAGGTAAACCTGCCAGACAACATAGCCAAATGGCAAAAGACAAACCGGGAAAGTCAGCCGCTTGAGCATCAGTAGTTCTTACGCAGATCCATGTCTTTATAAAGATGCGCGACCTGCGGCGCGTAGCCGTTGAACATGAGCGTGTCGATACGATTCGGCGAGAACAATGAACTCGGCAAACGTCGCTCGCTTGCCTGACTCCAGCGGGGATGATCCACTGACGGGTTCACATTGGAGTAAAAACCATACTCCCGCGGGTTGGTTTTCTGCCAGGTGGTCTTCGGGCGTCTGCGTGTAAACTCGATTTTTACAATCGACTTGATGCTTTTGAAGCCGTATTTCCACGGCACCACCAGCCGTATCGGTGCGCCATTCTGGCCCGGCATCGCCTTGCCGTAAACACCAACGGCCAGGAAGACAAGCTCGTTCATAGCCTCGTCCATGCGGAGACCTTCGACATAAGGGTAGTCAATCGAGGCAAAGAGCGCTCGTTGGCCGGGCATCTGTTCCGGGTCAAACAGGGTTGTGAACTTCACATACTTTGCATCTGAAGTGGGCTTGAAGCGCTTGATGAGGTCCGCCAGTGGAAACCCGACCCAGGGCACCACCATCGACCATGCCTCGACACAGCGAAGTCGATAGACGCGCTCTTCAAGGTCGTGGGGCTTCAGTATGTCTTCCAGGGTGAACCTGCCGGTCACTTCCGCCTTACCGGCGATCTCCACACTCCAGGGATCAGTCACCAGATTTCCCGCATGTTTTGCAGGATCGGTTTTCCCGGAGCCAAATTCATAGAAGTTGTTGTAACCGATGATATATTCAAGCGGTGTGGCTGCTTCACGCGTCGAGAAAGCGCCCGGTTTAAGTTGTTTCAGTTTGTCTTCCAGCCAGTCAGGGCCGGTAAACGGCGCGTCGCTTGTGTAAAGGCTTCTCTGGGCCGGATTCGCGAGTGCACCGCCGCCTGCCAGGGAAGCGGTTCCCAGTCCCATGGCTTTCAGCAACTGCCTGCGATTCAGAAAGCTGGACTCGCTCGTTATTTCAGATGGTTTGATATCGCCCGGTTGCGAGCTTCTGATCAACATATGTGCCTCCACAATGGTCTTGTCATGTAATAGGTCACAGACGGGTCCGCGCTTGCGATGTTACACGGCCTCGTCCGGGTCAGAGGTCGATTTGCCCGCAAACCGCAGTCCGGCCTGAATGGGGCCTGAACTACCGTAGGCGAGACCCACCAGGAACAACATGCCCGGTGGATAAACGGCAACAACAATAAACAAAAGCACGGCACCAAGCATGTAGGGGAATGGCACCCGCCCCTTGATGTTCTTCGGGCTGTAGTACCGGACATTGCTGACCATGAGCAGTGACACAACCGTCGTGAAAATGCCGACCAGGACAGAAACCTGGAAACTTTCCATCGGCGGCAGGTTATCGACCCAGGTCCACACCATGGTCGCCATGGTGCCCGCCGCTGCGGGGCTGGCAAGGCCGTAAAACACCCTGGTGTCAGGTGATGTATTGAATCGCGCCAGGCGAAGTGCGGCACAGCACATATAAAGAAAGGCGATGATCCAGCCGACCTTGCCGAGGTCCTGCAACGCCCAACTGAACAAAAGCACACCGGGCGCGACCCCGAAGGCAACCAGATCAGACATGCTGTCATATTGCACGCCAAACTCACTGGTGGTATTGGTCAGGCGGGCTATCCTGCCATCCAGCGCATCCAGGAACCCGGCTATCACAATCGCAATACAGGCCGCTCCGAAGGCACCTGTCATCGCCGCGATGATGGCGTAGAAACCCGCAAACAGCGCACCCGTGGTCACCAGATTAGGCAGCAGGTAGACGCCCTTTTTAAGCCCTCGCCTTTCCGGCAGCGGGGTTACTGAGGATTCAGGTGTGGCAGGTTCCCGTTCTGACATATCAAGCCTCGCAAGTCTGCTCAGATGCCTATTCTAGCACCTGCTTCCGGCACTGCTTCCCTAAGTCGCCAGGACCTTTTCGCCCCTGGAGATTCCTGAAACACCCGAGCGCACAACTTCCATGACACTCTCCTCCGGAATCGCACGCAGGAAGGCATCCAGCTTCTCAGTCGTACCGGTCAACTGAATGGTGTATGAACTCTGGGTCACATCTATGATCTGTCCGCGAAATATGTCCGAGATGCGTTTGACTTCCGCACGCTGTGCACCGGTTGCCCTGAGTTTGATCAGCATCATCTCACGCTCAATGTGCTCACCCTCCGTCAGATCCACGAGCCTGACCACCTCAATCAACTTGTTTAGCTGCTTGGTAATCTGCTCGACCTGTTCATCACTGGCCGCCGTGGTCAACGTCAGACGCGACAGGGTTTCATCTTCCGTCGGCGCAACCGTCAGGGTTTCGATGTTGTAGCCGCGCTGTGCGAACAGTCCGATCACACGGGAGAGCGCACCGGATTCGTTTTCCATAAGTACAGAAATAATTCTACGCATCAGGTCCGTACTCCTTTTCTCAGCCACATATCACGCATTGAACCGTTCGGCGCGATCAGCATCGGGTAGACATGCTCTTTCGGGTCGACCAGTACATCAACGAACACCAGGCGATTCTTCAGCGACATGGCTTCCGACAGGGTCGCGTCCAGTTCGCTGCGCTTCTCGACTTTGAAGCCAACATGACCGTAAGACTCGACCAGCGCACTGAAGTCCGGCAGGGATTCCATGTAACTGTGCGCGTGGCGGCCTTCGTACTGCATATCCTGCCACTGCTTCACCATGCCAAGTGACTGGTTATTCAGGTTAACAATCTTGACTGGCAACCCATACTGAGAGCAGGTCGACAGTTCCTGGATGTTCATCTGGATACTGCCTTCACCGGTGATACAAATCACCTGCTCATCCGGGAACGCCATCTGCACACCCATGGCAGCGGGCAGACCAAAGCCCATGGTGCCAAGCCCACCGGAGCTGATCCACTTCCTTGGCTCATCAAACGGATAATACAGGGCGGCAAACATCTGATGCTGGCCAACGTCCGACGTCACATAGGCCCTGCCGCTGGTTGCCCTGTAGACAGCCTGGACGCCTTCCTGCGGTTTAATCATCTCGTCGTCAACGTCGTCACGAACCACCTTGAGGCATTCCTGCCGCCGCCAGCCTTCGATCTGCTCCCACCACTCCTTCAGCATCTGCTTCTGCTTGTCGCTGCGCCTGGCGATTTCCGGCTCAAGCAGCTTCGTCATTGCCTCAAGCACGACATCAACGGGGCCCACAATCGGCACATCCGCATTAACCGTCTTGGAGATAGACGCGGGATCAATGTCGATATGAATGATCTTCGCGTAAGGACAAAACTTGGCGACAGTGTTCGTGATTCGATCATCGAATCGTGCGCCGATGGCCAACAGCAGGTCGCTGTGATGCATGGCATTGTTCGCTTCAAAGGTGCCATGCATACCGAGCATACCCAGAAACTGCGGGTCCGTTCCAGGGAAGGCCCCCAGTCCCATCAGCGTATTGGTGACCGGAAAACCCAGCATCCGGGTCATCTCTGTCAACTGTTGCGAGGCGTTACCCTGAACCACGCCACCACCGGTGTAGATCATCGGACGCTCTGCTTCCATCAACAGTTTGATGGCCTTCTTGATCTGGCCCGTATGCCCCCGGCTGGCAGGGCTGTAGGAACGCAGGCTGATCTTCCCGGGATATTCATAGTCGAAGAAATCCGTCGGGCTGGTCGTATCCTTCGGGATGTCAACGACAACCGGACCTGGCCTGCCGGAAGTAGCGATATAGAAGGCCTTCCTGATGGTGACCGGAATGTCTTCCGCCCGCTTGACAAGAAAGCTGTGCTTTACGATCGGCCGGGAAATACCCACCATATCGGTTTCCTGGAAGGAGTCAGTGCCGATCAGGTGGCTCTGTACCTGGCCGGAAATGACGACCATGGGAATAGAGTCCATGTAGGCTGTGGCGATGCCGGTAATCGCATTCGTGGCACCAGGGCCACTGGTCACCAACACGACACCTGGTCGGCCCGTTGCCCGGGCATAACCATCGGCCATGTGGGTCGCCGCCTGCTCGTGGCGCACAAGCACGTGCTGAATCTGATTCTGCTTGAACAAAGCATCATAGATGTGCAGCACCGCACCACCAGGATAGCCAAAGACGCAGTCAACGCCCTCATCCTGCAGTGCGTGGATCAGCATGTCGCCGCCCGATAACTTTTCCACGATATTCCTCTAAACTGGTGACAATTTCGGCCCCTGCGGGGGCGGGCATTCTCATTTATCCCGCATCGGTAGTCAATGAAGGTGCCCGGGTGTTTGTTGATCAGGGCCGGTTTCTGATTAACGGGCACCCGGTTCGGAACCAAACCAGATGAAACCTCCCATGCGCCCGGTGACGCAGTCTCTTCGATAGGAAAAGAATCGGGCATCGTCACAGAAGGTGCAGAAGTCACCTCCGAAAACCTCCACGCCCAGACTCTCCAGTTCGGCTCGCGCAATCGCGTACAGGTTCATCTGCCACCTGCCCGGTTCATTCAGGGCAAAACCGATGTCCGATGCAAAGGCGTTACGCACATCATCCCCCACTTCATAGTGGCAGGGACCGATTGCAGGTCCCAGCCAGGCGATGACAGCCTGCGAATCCATCAGGTTGACCGTCTGCGATATAACCTTTTGCGCCAGACCCCGCCAACCGGCATGAGCGACACCAACGACATTACCCTGCCGCGACGTCAGCAGGACAGGCACACAGTCCGCGACGAGAATTGCCAGGACACAACCGGGGTTTCGAGTAACACTGCCATCCGCATCAAGGCTGTCTGTTACCCCGTCTGCATCAACACAGTGGTTTCCATGTATCTGGTTCAGATAAAGCGGCGGCCCGGGCAGACCGAGACGACGACGGTTTTCCGCCACATATTCCGCATCATCCCCAACATGCTGCGCCAGGTTCAGGCTCTCATAAACCCCTGCGCTCGTCCCGCCGATGCGTGTGGTGAATACCGCCCTGACATTACCCGGCACCGGCCAGTCCGGTTCGACCCATTCAATCGCCATAAAGAAAATCCAGCAATGCCCGGAAGTCCTCCGGCGCATCAGCCTGCCAGTTCAAAACTTCGCCAGTGACCGGATGGGTCAGCGCCAGCTTCCCCGCGTGAAGCGCCTGACGATCAAATTCCTTGAGTGCCTGCTCCAACCAAGCATCACCCTTCTTCGGTCGCCGATAGTGACCGCCATAGGTCGGATCTCCGATCAGCGGAAATCCCAACGACTGCATATGGACGCGGATCTGATGTGTTCTTCCAGTATCGAGCCGACATTCGACGTGGGAGTGCTCTTCGAACGCCCGGACGACGCGATAGTGAGTTCGGGCATCTTTCCCCCCGGGCCTGATGGCCATTTTCTTACGGTGGGTCGGATGCCGACCGATGGCGCCTTCAATCACGCCTGCCAACGGTGTAACGACACCATAGACGACCGCTTCGTACAGTCGCGATACGACTCTCGCCTGCAGATCCCGCACCAGGCCGTTCTGGGCCTCAAGGGTCCTGGCAACGACCATCAGTCCACTGGTGTCCTTATCGAGGCGATGGACAATCCCCGCCCTTGGAATGTGAACCAGATCTGGCTCATGGGCCAGCAGCGCATTCAGCATCGTCCCCGAAGGATTACCGGCCCCCGGATGGACTACCAGGCCAGGTGGCTTATTGACGACCAGCAGATGCTCGTCTTCAAACACCACATCCAGGGGTATGTCTTCCGCCGTATCAACATCAGATTCCTGAAGCACGGAAACCCTGACCGTTTCACCACCGAAAACCTTGTCCCTCGGTTTTACCGCCCTGCCGTCCAATGTCAGTTCTCCTTTTTTGATCCATTGCTGCAGCCGGGCACGGGAGTATTGCGGCAATAATGCGGCTACCGCCTGGTCAAGGCGTTGCAGGACATGATCTTCGGGAATGACAAATTCGTGGTGGATGCGCAGCGACACACGGCAAGACGTCTTGGGTTTGTTCAGAGGCTATGGTTTAATTAGCCGGTTTTCAAGCACTTAGCCCGATTCCCTATGCGCCATCTCAGTCTTCCACTGCTCGTTCTCCTGTTCGCTTTCGGCTGTTCGAAGGACGACATCGAAGAAGACCTTGAGGCCACGGAGCTCGCCTACTACACCTCTGCTCAGGACAGTCTGCGGGCTGGCAATTACACGGGCGCTATTCAAAAGTTACAGCTATTGGAATCCCGTTTCCCTTTTGGCCGCTATGCAGAGCAGGCGCAACTGGAGATCATCTACGCCTACTACAAGAGTGCGCAGCCTGAAGCGGCAAGGTCAGCCGCCGATCGATTTATTCGACTACACCCGACACATCCCAACGTCGACTATGCCTACTACCTGAAGGGAATGGTGTCCTTTGAACAGGACCAGAACTTTCTGGGAAACATCATCCCGATGGACCCATCGACCCGGGACCCGGGTGCCGCCCGTGAGTCTTTTAACGATTTCTCGCAACTGATCCGACGATTCCCAAACAGCGAGTATGCCCCGGACGCCCAGCGCCGAATGAAGTACCTGCGTAATCTGCTTGCCCAGTCCGAGATCCATGTCGCCAGTTACTACATCCAGCGAGGCGCCTATGTTGCCGCTGCCAACCGTGGCCGTTATGTATTTGAAAACTTCCAGGAATCAGTCGCAGTTCCTGACGCGCTGGCGATCATGGTTGAAGCCTATCAACTGCTGGAGATGGATGACCTGGCAGACCAGGCGCTTCAAGTCCTCGCCAGCAACTACCCCGACCATCCTTCAGTTGATGGCCAGGGTAACTTCAGGAAGAGCCAGACCGTAAAAAGCAAGGAACGCGGCTGGCTCAACATCATCACTTTCGGGCTGCTTGGCTAAATGCGCTTGAAACAACCCGGCCCGGAGTAAAACCGGCCTACATCAAACAGCGTCATCCGCCTACAGCCCCCGTTCCATCAAGAACCTATGCTTCCCTTGAGGCATCAGGTATGAACAATCAATCGGGATACTCGTTGACAGAACTGCTGGTGATCCTGGCGATCATCGCCCTGCTGACAGTCACCGCCTATCCGTCAATCAGCGGTATGCTTGAACGGCAGGCGACGACCACCGCCATCAACCGGATGATCGCTGCCATTAACCTTTCACGACACGCCGCCATGCAGTATGGCGCCACCGTTACACTGTGCGCCCTGAAAACGAGCGGGAAATGCGGCTCTGCCTGGTCGGGTGAACTGACCGTGTTCCTGGACAGGAACGGCAACGCGAAAAAAGAAACGTCGGAACAGACTCTGCGCGTCGTGCCGCCGCTCACTTCAGGCGCCAGCATCAAATGGCGCGCCTTCGGAAATCGTCAGTACCTTCAGATGACCACCCTCGGCTTGACCAACTATCAGAACGGCAATTTCGTCGCTTGTCCCGCCAGCGGAAATCAGCGTTGGGCCAGGCAGATTGTGATTAACATCCAGGGGCGCGCAAGAAGAAACCATCGGATCAACAAGACCGGCTACCCCGTTGACCGCAGGGGCAAACTGCTCAGATGTTAGAACTCAATCTGTTCGTCGGGGTGAATTTCAGCGATGCGTACCGCAATCCTGCCCTGATCGCCCAGGTCAAAATAATCAACTTCAACCTTCATGCCAGTGTTGAGCAACTCATAAGCACCGGCTGATGTGCCAAACAGGGTCACCGGCGTCTTGAAACTGTTACCGATCAGGTAACTGTAGCCATTGATCAGAATCCTTCTCGCTGCGATATCCCTTTCCTGAATAACCCCCCGGTCTGTCCTTGTGTGTGCAGGGGCATCTTCACTGCCCACAAGGTCGCTGCAGGGTTCAGCGTAACCCGGAACTCCGATGCAGATGATGATCAGGAAAATCAGTTTTTGCATGTCACAATCTCCTCGTCAGTAGGTCGCATCCAGCCGCCGCCAGGACAGGCGACCGGTGTTCGCACCATATGTCTGGTTGGCGTCGATCACTGTCGGGCCCGCGCCCTGCTGTGTTACCAGCTTGCTGCCGATGAACACGGAGTCAGTCGGTGGGGCTTCATCAACCAGGACCACACCGGCAACAGAGCGATCATCATCTGCCAGCGCATCATCACTGTCGAAGTCTCCGTCCCTGTTCAGGTCAAACACCTTGTTCCGGAAGCAGAGTGAACTGCCCGTATCCGGGCAGAACGAGAAGATTGAACCACCGGCCTGACCAACACAGCTACCTGCCGGTCTCGGGAATACCGATGCCGTGAACGCAAGGCCTCCGCGAATCTGAATGTTTCGCACCGCCTTCTCGCCCGGGAACTGAGCGTCACCTGACGGTTCATCCGTTGGAATCGTATCCTCCGGCTCCGGCACATCAAGGTCGATAAACCAGCCTCTTTTCTGACCCATAGTCGAGTAGTCGACTTCATTACCCGAAAGAACCCGGACCTGACCCTGTGTTGAATCGTTGATCGCGGTATACCACTGTTCCTGCAACTCGCTCTTTTTTATCAGATTCGGGCCGAATCGATCCCAGATGCCGTAGATGGACTGGATTTTTTCATCAACGGCATCCCCGGTTCGGAAGTAGGCACCGGTGCCAAAGATGATGATCACACCTTCACCCTGAGTCGGATGAAAGGTTGCGAGCGGCTGGGTGGTAATCGGCTGCTTCGTCTCATCCACCGTACCTGGCTTGTACCTGGCCTCGAAGATTTTCGTAACCGACCAGTCAGTGAAGTCATCCGACGTTAGATTGAAGCGGAAGAAATTGCCCTCCATATCACCGGCATAGCCATAGTCCGCCGTGCCGTTATCGTCGATATCAATCAGGCGAACCTCACCAAGCCCGTTAGGCAGGTTGTCGCCTTCCGTATCCCGGAACACACCAAAGCCCGTGTCTATCTTGATGAAATCGTAGTCACCTTCACGGCCAGTGTCCGTACAACCTGCGGGCAAAGGCGTAGTGTCAAGAACGGCGTTGTGTTTCTTCGCCGGATGACACCAGACACCATCGACGCCGCGGTCCGGGAACAGGACGAACAGTTTCGCAATACCCGCTGTTGAGTTATAGCCATTACCGAAGGCCGCGATCCATCTCTGGCTGTCATCGTCATCGACCAGGTTACTCATGGCGAGTGTCGGCACGCCAAAGGTGTAGCCCAGGTCTTTCACAGGTTGCGGCGACGCCTGCGAGTCAACCCTTTGTGTCCCGTCACCGTTGGTGAGAGGAGTATCCGGGTCATCATCGACAACCGGATAGGCATCATCGGCATCAGTGAACTCCCAGAGGACAACCTGATCTGCGGTAGCTTCATCGAACTGTGACGGATCAGTGATATCCAGTGCAAAGTAAGCCTTGGCACCGGCACCCTGACCGTTTACCAGTAGGGAACGCCATTCCTTGTCACCATCGTCATCCCGGTCGATATAAACATCATTGATCGCAGGAGACGAGTCAACGAAATACTCATGGGAATACTCGTAGTTCAAGAGCTCCGTAATCCTGCGACTGAACGCGCCGGTCATCAGGTTATCCGGAACATACGCGATCAACTCATCGCCGGTATCCGCATCGAAGCCATGCAGCATGCCATCGTTTGCCGCCACATAGACGACCGCACTTCTATCCTCGTTGTCCGCAATGAACCTGTCGTATCCCCGTGCCCAGGGCGCTGCCGTGCGCCCCCTGCGGTTTGGCGGACCGATAAAGGTCGGGGCGGAGTGCACGATGTCACCGAGTTTACCTTCAACACCCGGACGTTCCCTGAATTTACCAGCCGGCCGCTCGCCCGAACTGTCACCCCTCAGGTAATTAACCCGCCGGGTCACTTCAAGATTCTGTTGAGCTTTCGATGCACCGCCATCCGGGATGAACAGTGACCGTTGATCATCATTCAGGCTTGCGGCCCGGAACGGTATGCCATCACCAAACGACAGCCTCGACTCATCCCGGTCGATTGTGATGATGTTGCGCTCATCGTAGGTCACAAGATCCAACTGTGCCGCCGCATTCCAGGCTTCACCACCAATGACCACCACGCCATTTTCGTCCTCCTCGAAGTTCTGCGCGATCAGGTCACCGGTATTGTTCCTGATGTTATAGAGGGCCCTGAAAACCAGGGTATCTTCCTTCACCTCCTGAGAGTTGAAGCTCACCGCAGACGCTGAGCCATTGCTTTTCTGGAATTCTCTAAACGCATCAAGCAGCGCATCTGCCAGTCCGGACGCATCATCAGCCATCAGATACTGACCACGCCCATTTAACGCTGCGTGACGCATATCGTCGATCTTACGAGCCGAGGACACAGTGGGTGTGCCCCAGTTAAACCTCCGGGTGTAGTCTGTTGGTACATCCTCATCTTCCACCGAGCCGACGACACCAAAGCCAAGGGTGTAGGTTTTCATATGCTGATGCATCTTCTCGTTGTTCATATCTTCGAAAGCATCGCTCGCCGCGCCCTCCCTGTCTCGCACTGTCGTCGGAACCTCATTACCAAGGTCCGTATGCAGGTCACGTTCGTAGTAGTGCATCGCCACGTCTGCCAGCGAGTTGTCGTAGGAACCCGCGTAGACACCGCCATCAAAGTTGGAGTCCGTCGGATCATCACTATCCGTCGGGTCATCGGCGTCACCGATACCGGGGCTGCCACCGTTCCAGGTGCCGTCGGAGATCAGCAAGGTATAGTTCTGTTGACAGTTACCGACCGGCGCTTCATAGACAGGACAACCGGCCTCACCCGGGTCCGTACTGCCGCCGGACCCGAAGATGTCATCGCCGACACACTCAAAGTAGCGTCCCGCATTACGCAGCGCCCGCCTCAGCGGCGTACCACCACCGGAACCCGTCTGGTAGATCGCATCCAGCAGATTCGCCCTGGCGCCGGTTCGCTCCGAGGAGTTCATCGTTTCGATCTCTCTCGTGTTACTTGAGTTGTTCAACCTGGCATAGCCGACCCGGATGTTCTCAGCCGCAGCAACGACCTGACCCAGTGCTGACTTGGCCGTGTACTCGCGGTTTCTGGAATAGGTAAACCAGTTAGCGAAGTTCTGCAGCTCCTCTGTGTAGGTACAGTGGCCGGGCAGCGTCACACAGTCGGTGCGGTTCTCATACTTCGGATAGGTATTGCCGGAGCGAATTTCGATGAGTTCACCTTCCGACCCGGAGGGGTCAGAGGAGGGTGACGGCGTAGCATCAAGCACGCCATTATCGTTCCTGTCGTGCCATTTATAGTAGCGTGGAATCCGGTAGTCCTCGACGGAGACGGACTGCCAGCGGGTATTACCACCCGTACACTGCTCCTCGTAGCCGGTACAGTCACCGTTCCTGTCGGTGTTGGTACACACGTCTTCACAGGCGATCGGCGTCGTGAATACCGCATGTCCCGTGTAATCCTGAGGCAGCGTCAGGTTGGTGGCGTAGTTCGAACCTGATGTCACCAGAGGGTTATGCAGCGCCGCAGTCGGCGTTGACTCCGGAAAATCGACACCCGAGGAATTCAGGCCCTTCCAGGGCCGGTACTGAATCTCCGGGTTGTAGTAAATACGGTTGTACCCGGAGTTTCTGAGCCGCCACACACCTGCGCCGGGCGCCGACTCCTCACTGGCAGCCACATAATTGCTCCCTGCGGTCGCCTTCATGACGTAGCGGACATAATCACCCGTACTGAAGTAATAAACACCGTCTGTCTGGTCTGTGAAAATGTCCCAGTCCATGGAACCGGAGTCGTCATTTACGATGAGTACATTAGCTTCCGGTCCGACCGGCAGTTGCAACGGAATGTTGGCCAGATCGAAAGCGGCCACACTGGTTGCGGCAAGATCACTGCCCGTTCCGTCATTGCTTTCGGCGGCTGGAGGCAGTGAGAAGGCAAAAACCAGAAGCAACAAGACTGACTGGCACCTGAACGCCCATGCCGGTGTGGTTATGGCAGGCTCGCACCTATTCACGTCTGCCGTAGTGGCTCTGGACCATGACAACAGCCCGGCCTTCGCCAAAACCCGACCCACGGGCGGTCACTCGATAGATACTGGTACCACCGGTTCCGATTTCTTCATTGATGTTTGCAAGGTTCAAAGAGTCTTCCGCAGCCTTCACCTGCCGGACATACTCGATGATGTACCTTGCCGGTTCCGCCACACCTTCGATCCCGGTTGTTCCGGCGATGGAATTGCTGTTTATCTCCCAATCAATGGACGCCCAGTTTGGAACCTGCCCGGAATCCACTTTCTGATAGTATCCGTTGCCACCAACATAGCCACTGCCCTCGACGTTTTCTTCGCCGTCCAGGAGGGCCGCTTCCGCAGACTGGAAAGCCAGATTGATGTCATCGACGCTCCGTGCCATCCGGAACTGGACCGCAGTCGTCTGAAATGAGGACACGCCCAGCACAGTCAGAAGCAACAGGATGACCAGGGACATGAACAGTACGAGCCCCCGCTGATGACTTCTTCGATTCTTCACAGATTCCGGCCCCTGCTATTCACTCAGTTGCGAAGCGCAACTGTTTGGGTGAACGTCCGCCGTTGCAGACCATCAATACCATTGACAGCCTCTCCGTCGTAGCATGTCTGAACCTTGCAGCCGTGGGTTGTGCTGACCGTACCGCCAACATCATCAATGGTGTTTGCTACCAACGACACCCGAACCGTGTATATCTGCCTGTCACCGATCTGATTCGCCGTCACATACCGTGCCGGAAAACCGGCATTCCCGATGCCATAGAGAATCTGCAGGTCCTCAATACCCTCTACCAGTTCAACGGGCGAGGCGATGCCCTGTTTCCGCCACAATGACAAGGGTGTACTGCCGCTACGGTTTTGCCCGGCTCCGGGCGCGATGTAGTAAATCGACGTGACCACGGCGCTGACCGCAGCGTCTGTCTGATAGGTATTCAGTGTCGTTAAATGATCCGACGCATTGGACCAGTCCCGCACCCCGGTCGCGTGGCTCAAAACAATCGGATCTGTATCCGTGATGTCTGTGACCTGAAACAAGGTGGCCTTCTCACAATCGTGGATGAGCACCAGTTCATCTTCAACAAACCCCAGCCCGTCAACCCCATCCTCCGGGCGAACCACTTTGATGTCTTTCTGGCTGGCGGTGGTCATCGGGGACTCCAGGTAATTAAACATATCGGTTCGCTCAATACCCCGGAATACCAGTATGTCGGTCCCTTGCAGGATCTTGTCCGTTTTGATGCCCGTTCGCTTTAAAAATACACGGGTATCAGCACCGCCGGATTTGCCCGGCAGTTCCCTGACACCCGGGGCCGGCAGCCATGCGCCGCCCGCCTGACCCTCGTAACCCCGCACGAACGCCGTATGGATGTCGTACTCAAAGGGTGGCGGCAGGACCACCTGATTGAAATAGAAGGTGGCATCGTCCGGGTCAAGATTGGAGTTACAACCCAAACGTCCGGCATTTTCCACATCCCGGCGCAGAAACTCCATTGCAAACCGGGCTGACTCCTGCATTCGAGCCTGCCCCTGAAGCACCCGGTATGCCTCGGAGTTAGCACTGAAGAGCCGCACCACACCGGCAGTGATCATCGCCCCCATCGTGAGTGAGATCATCAGTTCAACCAGCGACAGACCCTGCTGGCGGCGGCGTAATCGGGTGCGAAGTAACATGATCGAAGCCTTTCTATAATTTCTATGATTCGTCGAACTTCACGCGAGTCTGCAACCGGACCCTGGAAAAAGTGACACCATCTGTGTCGAGCCAGCGTATCACCACGCAATACTCACCCTCATCCCGGGCTTTGGACATGTCACACTCATCGGCATCGGCCTTACCTTCGATTTTTCCTTCACCGCCCGGAAGTGACCCGACAATACCGAGCGTCGCGCAGGCGTCGTACTGATTGCCATCATCGTCGACAGAATTAATCGCACACTTCCACTGCGTAACATCAAACACAACCATGGGCACACTGCCACAGTCATTAATGTAACAATTGACTCCCGATGTTGGTGTGTCGGAAAAACCAACACCCGAATAGTCGGCGGCTACGTTGACCAGCATCCGGTCTATGATGTCCCTGCCCAACTGTTGCGCTTCTGAGCGAAGGAGAACCGTTCTGTTCTGCTGCATGCTGCCAACCAGCATTCCCGCAACACCAAGAACGCCCACAGACGTAATGACTGCGGAGACGAGCACTTCGATAAGAGAAAAGCCCCGTTGTTTACCTGGAACACCTGAAATCATCACAGCCTCAAAACTCTCGGTAATCCGGTTGAATCAAATCACCGCCCCCGCTTCCTTCCAAACCTTGACCCGCGCAGACACTCACATGGGCACTATCGCACTGCCAACGGAAGGTCAGGGTAGGTCAGACGATGTTTACAGGGTCAGAAAACCGCCCATCAGGGCCGCCGATGAACGGAAGGCTTTCCGGGGAAGATGGCCTTACTCGACGGTTTCGATACCCTTTGAGTCAAGCCCATAGCAGCGACCGTTACAGGGACCACTGACCGGTTCTGCGCGGATGGTGTAAGCGCTTGCAGTCGCCGTTGGCACTGTCAGGTTATATTTTGCATTTGCCTGCGGGCCATCTGCCGGAGACCAGAGCGTACAGTGTTTGTCCAATTCGTCGTAGCTGAAGTTGTTGGTGTACAGACGATCCATGGTCAGGGCGCAGACTTTGACATCTGCCTGCATCCGGCCGAAATACGTATCTTCGACATAGCTGCGATAAGCCGGGTACGCGATTACGCTGATGATAGCGATAATGGCAACAACGACCATCAACTCAACGAGTGAATAACCTTTCGAGTGAAAAATGCCACCTCTCCATTGAGGTCATATGACCCATGCTGCTTGATTATGCGACCGGTCTCGTGAAGGTGCAATCACGTCCGGATAATCTCTTCGGAAACCTGTTCAACATCCAGCACCCGCACCTCGAAAACAAGATCCCGCCCTGCCAACGGATGATTGAAGTCGACTTCGACACGGTCTCCGATCAAACGGGCAATCACCCCGGGACGCTCGCCCCCTTCACCATCGGCAAATGACACGACCAGCCCCGGTTCCGGGCGGACATCCTTGAACAGTCGCTGCGGCATCACGTGGATATTATCGGGATTGGGTTGACCGAACCCCCGGTCAGCGGCAATGGCCAGCCTGCGGCCTTCCCCCTTCTTCATCCCGAACATGGCCTGCTCAAACCCGGGTGGCAGACTGCTGTCACCGACAACAAAGACCGCTGGCTTTTCACCGGTTGAATCGATCACCTCACCATCGAGGATGCTCAGGGTAAATCGCAGGGTTACCCGGGTGCCCGGCCCTACCGGTACATTCTCAGCCATGTGCGGACGATTTTTCCTTCCGGTATTGAATAACCATGTCCAGAATCAGCAGCCCCGCACCCGTGGAGATGGCAGTATCGGCGACGTTAAATGCCGGGAAGTAGTACACATCGTAGTAGAACACCAGAAAGTCCACGACATAGCCCTGCGCCACCCTGTCGATCAGGTTCCCTATCGCACCCCCCAGGATAAGACAAAGCGCGCAGGCCAGAAGCTTCTGTTGTCTGTGAATTCGCCGGAGCCAGACCGCGAGAAATACACTCACACCACCGGAAACAGCAACCAGAAACCAGCGCTGCCAGCCCCCGGCATCATCCAGGAAACTGAAGGCGGCACCTTCGTTGTGCAGCAGCAGCAGCTTGAACACCGGTAACACCTCAATGGACTCGCATTGCCCTCTGACACAAAGGGGCAGCAGTTCCTGCATGAACCTTTTCGACCACTGGTCCAGTATGACTACCGCCACACTCAGCACAACATAAGGCATCGTTAATTTTGCGCCTCAAAAAACGAGCGGGCTTCCCGGATGTCATCGGTGATCGCCTCCTTCAACGCTCCCAGTCCATCGAACTTCTTCTCTTCCCGTATCTTGTGGCGAAACACCACACGCACTGTCTTGCCGTACAGGTCGCCCTCGAAATCAAACAGGTGGACTTCCAGGATCGGCCTCGGCGTATTGTCATCAATCGTGGGACGAACGCCCACGTTGGCCACCCCCTGAACCGTCTTGCCATCGACTTCAGTCGCGCACGCATACACACCTGATATCGGCGCGACATAGCGATGTAGCTGGATATTCGCCGTAGGCACACCCAGCGCCCTGCCAAGTCGCCGCCCGTAAATTACCTTCCCGGTGATTGAGTACCTGTGCCCCAGCAGTTTCTCCGCCAGTTCAAAATCACCTTGCGCCAGACACTCCCTGATACGTGTACTCGACACACGGGTATCTTCAATCACGATGGTATAGAGGTTATGCATCGAGAAGCCATGCTGTTCCCCGGCCTGCTGTAGTTTCCGGTAGTCACCGCTTCGATCACGGCCAAAACGGAAGTCGTCACCGACAAACAACGCCACGATCTGCAGGTCCTTCACCAGAACATCCATAAATTCAAGCGCCGACATGTTCCGCGCCTTCTCGTCGAACTTGACGCAGAACACCTGATCAAGCCCGAGCTTTTCAAGCAACTGCACCTTCTCTCGGAAACGAGTGAGTCTCGCCGGTGCATTGTAAACATCAAAAAATTCTTTTGGCTGAGGCTCGAAACAGATCAACATGGAATGCGTGTTCAGCTCCCGCGCCTTTACGATCACCTCGGACAGGATTTTCTGATGTCCAAGATGCACACCATCAAAGTTACCGATAGTGGCCACCCCTCCCCGATGTTCATCTGTCACATTTAGCAAGCCGCGAATGATGTTCACTCAACGCACCAGTTTTCTTAAATTCACGCCCAGTAAAACAAGCGAAGCCACATAGATTACTGCGCCGACGACACAGATCAACAGCATCCGGAGCAGACGTGTCATAAAATCATGTTCCAGCCACCAGTCTATGGGTGGAACCAGATAGTAGAGCGCAGCGAACATCAGGACACAGGCGGCAACAACCCGGATCAGGTACCGGCGCCAGTCTGCGACATCGACCGACAGTACGCCATCACTTCTAAGCTTCGAAAAAAGAAGCGCCGCGTTGAGAAATGCTGACAAGGAGGTCGCCAACGCCAGTCCGACATGCTTGAAGTGAACAATAAGCAGCAGGTTCATTACCATGTTTGTGGCCATCGTAATCACGCCATAGCGAACCGGCGTCCTGGTGTCCTGGCGCGCAAAGAACCCGGGTGCCAATACCTTGACCAGCATATGGCCGAGCAGTCCCGCACCATAAGCGGCCAGACTCATACCGGCCATTTGCACATCACGCTCGGTCATCTCTCCCTGGAAGAACAGCGTGGCAATCAGTTCATCTGACAGGAACACGAGTGCCACTGATGCCGGCAGTCCAAACAGAAGAACGGAGCGGAGCGCCCAGTCGAGCGTCAGGGTAAATGACCCGGTCGCATTCTCCGCATGTTCCCTGGAAAGTCCCGGAAGAATCACGGTCGCAATCGTAATCCCGAACAGGGCCAGAGGAAGCTCAAGCAATCGGTCCGAATAGTACAGCCATGACAGGCTGCCCGTCTCAAGAAACGAGGCCAGCAGCGTATCCATCAGCAGGTTGATCTGGCTTGCGGATGCACCGAAGATCGCCGGAAGCATCAGGGTGCCAATACGTTTGACACCCTCATCACCGAACCCGGGTTTTGGCTCAGGCAGAAGTTCGATCCGGGCCAGAAAGGGCACCTGAAAGGTCAGTTGAGCGACACCGGCGATCAGAACCCCCCAGGCGAGCGCCATAACCGGTTCATCAAGATGTTCCCGCAGTAGAAGGGCACAGGCGATCAGAGAGACATTCAGCAGAACCGGCGTAAAAGCAGGGGCCGCGAAACGTCCATAGGTGTTCAATATCGCGCCGGAGAGCGCGGTCATGGAAATGAGCAGCAAATAAGGAAACGTAAGCCGAAGCATGTCCACGGCGAGTGCAAATTTGGCGCCCTCATCGTGGTACAGATAACCTGGCGCGAAAACACTGATAACCAGTTCGGCACCCAGAACACCAAGCGTAATGACAATCAGCAAAACCAGCCCCAGTGAACCCGCCGTGAGATCCACAAGCCGCTTGACTTCGGCCTGAGTGCGTTTGGCCCTGTACTCTGAAAGCACCGGCACAAAAGCCTGGGAGAAGGCGCCCTCCGCGAACAGTCGCCGGAAGAAGTTGGGAATGCGGAAAGCCAGAAAGAACGCATCCGCACCCGCTGCGGCGCCAAAAAAATAGGCAATGACCATGTCGCGAACCAGACCCAGTACCCGGGAGATCATGGTCATAGCAGACACTATAACGCCTGAGCGAAGCAGCTTTCCGCCTGGCTTTTTGTTCCTTTCTGTCATGTGTGGTGGACCTTTCCCCGGAGGCTAATCATCTCACAGCAGACCCGCATTGTTTGACAAAACCACATGAAATCGGCATAGTTCGCGCCTGTTTTTTTTCAGATCAGGTTACAACTAAGTGGCAAACTCAGCACAAGCCAGAAAACGGGCGCGGCAGAACGAGTCTCGTCGTCGGCATAATGCGAGCCAGCGTTCCGCGTTCAGAACCGCAATCAAAAAGGCTGTCGCCGCAGTCGAAGCCGGTGACTATGATGCTGCAAGCAGCGCCTACCAGACCGCTGTCCCCGTCATTGATCGCGCTGTGACTCACGGTCTGATCACCCGGAACAAGGCGGCACGACATAAGTCTCGTCTGAATGCCGGAGTAAAGAACCTCAAAGGCTAATACTTTCGTTCCCGCCGCAGCAATTCGTCAAACCAGACCATCAAGCCAGAACATCAAACCAGACCATCAAACCAGAACCAGATTGTCACGGTGGATTAACTCTTCCTCCGCCAGATACCCCAACACAGATTCAATGCGATCGCTGGATACCCCGCATATCCGGGCGACGTCCTCACTGCCGTAGTTGACCAGACCGCGCGCAATTTCCCTGCCGTCAACATCCAGACACGCGACCACATCACCACGGGTATAAGTACCGCGAGATTCCGTCACGCCAACCGACAACAGGGAGCGGCCTTTCTCTTTCAGCACACGGCATGCCCCGCCATCAAGCATGAGATAACCATTGGCGGGCAGTGATGCCAGCCACTGTTTACGCGCGACCACAGTTTCACTGTCAGATGTCAGCCAGGTGCCCGCTACCTCACCCTGGCTGAGCCGGGTAATCACACCCTGCTGATGACCGGAGGCGATCACCGTGTTCGCACCACTTCTGGCCGCAGTTCTGGCCGCCATCACCTTGGTAACCATGCCGCCACGACCCAGTGCGGAACCTTCACCCGCCATGGCATCCAGTTCCCTGCTGTTCGCTGACATCTCCGTGACCAGACTGGCATCAGGATTTCTTACCGGATTGGCGGACATCAGCCCCGGCTGATCCGTCAGCAGCAGCAGCGTGTCGGCGCTTATAAGATTCGCAACCAGGGCTGCCAGCGTGTCGTTGTCTCCAAACTGAATCTCGTCGGTTACCACCGTGTCATTTTCATTGACGATGGGCACCACCCCGAGATCAAGCAACTGATTCAAGGTGCTGCGCGCATTCAGGTAACGCTCCCTGGATCTCAAATCATCATGGGTCAGCAAGACCTGCGCCGTGTGAATGTCATGCTGCTGAAAAACGGATTCGTACATCTGGATCAGCCCTGTCTGTCCGACGGCGGCGGCGGCCTGCAACTCATGCAGGGAATGGGGGCGCGATTTCAGGCCAAGGCGCTGCATGCCCTCTGCAACCGCGCCGGAAGAAACCAGCACCACCCTGACCCCGCCCGCCCGAAGCATGGCAACCTGATCGACCCAACCCTGAACCAGGGAAGTATCCATACCCGCACCCTGGCCGGTCAGAAGCGAACTGCCAACTTTGATTACCCAGACCTTTCCCGGCGTGAAGCGGCTCATGCCTTGTCGTGGACCGTCACGTCGAAGTCACTATTGTCACCATCCGACGCGCCAGGCCGCCTCCGTCTGCGCTCAAGCCTTTTCTGCATAGAAAACTCGTGTACCTCTTGAAGAATCTTCCGGTTATGTTCCACTTCATCACCTGCCCCCAATTCCTCCAGGTAGGCGGAAATCGCCACCATCAACGCACGGGTGCCGTTACCGGCAACCGACGAAATACAGAAGAACCGACCTGCGCCCAGCTCATCGGCAATCTCTTGCGCCCTGGATTCCGCTTCCGAACCAAGCAGGTCCGCCTTGGTAAACACCAGCCAGCGAGGCTTCTCCGCGATGCCTTCACTGTATCGGGCCAGTTCGGTTTCTATGGTCCGAAAATTCTCCACCGGGTCAGAACCGTCAAGCGGCGCAAGATCAGCAAGATGCAGCAGTATCCGGGTCCGGGAAAGGTGTTTCAGGAACTGGACACCCAGGCCGGCGCCCGCTGCGGCACCTTCAATCAGTCCCGGAATATCCGCGATAACAAAGCTCCGGTTATGGTCGACACGAACGACACCCAGATTCGGGGAAAGCGTCGTAAAGGGATAGTCGGCAATCCTGGGTTTCGCCGCCGACACCACACTGATCAATGTCGATTTACCGGCATTGGGCAACCCCAACAGGCCAACATCGGCAATGAGCTTCAGTTCCAGGCGCAGACTTCGCACCTCACCCGGCTCACCCGGTGTGATCTGACGGGGCGCGCGATTGGTGCTGGACTTGAAGCGCGTGTTACCAAGGCCGTGTTTGCCACCCGCTGCTACCAGCAGGGTCTCACCTTCTTCATTAACATCACCCAGGTAGGCGTCAGTGTCATCATCGAACACACTGGTACCGCAGGGCACTCGAACATACAGGTCCTCACCCCTGGCGCCGGTCCGGTCACTGCCCTTACCATGCTCACCCTTCCCGGCGCGGTAGTTGGGTTGAAACCGGAAGTCGACCAGGGTATTCAAGGCCGCATTACCGATCAGGAAAATGCTGCCCCCATCACCACCATCGCCGCCGTCCGGCCCGCCCTTCTCGATGTACTTCTCCCGACGAAAGGACAGGCAGCCGTTACCACCGCTTCCGGCTTCAACTCTAACACTGGCTTCATCGACAAATTTCACAAGCGGTTTCTCAAGTTTCGGGCAAAAAAAACCCTGTCAGTGACAGGGCCTTTTCAGCGGCGTGCTTTACTACGCCTGCGCCACTACGTTGACATACTTACGTTGCTTTGGCCCTTTAACGCTGAATTCTACGACACCGTCAGCTTTAGCAAAAAGCGTGTGATCTTTACCACATCCTACATTGGCGCCAGGGTGGAATCTGGTACCACGCTGGCGAACGATAATGTTTCCGGCAATAACCTGCTGACCACCGAAAATTTTCACACCAAGGCGTTTGGACTCTGAATCGCGCCCGTTACGGGTACTACCGCCTGCTTTTTTGTGAGCCATGCCTAACCTCCGGTGATATCCGTGATCTTCACGGCGGTGAAATGCTGACGATGACCCGCCTGACGCCGATAGTGCTTCCGGCGTTTCATCTTGATGACCGTAATCTTGTCTCCGCGGCCATGAGACATAACCTGCGCGGTCACTTTGCCACCTTCCACATAAGGGGTACCGATCCGCACCTTTTCGCCTTCGCCGATCAACATGACCTGGTCAAAATTGATCGTCTCACCTTCAGCAACATCCAACTTTTCAAGCCGCAAAACCTCACCCGGTTCAACCCGATGTTGTTTGCCGCCACTTTCAATCACAGCGTACATGCCAAAAATCTCTTCAATGACCGCGCTCTTGATAGTGCAGGTCGCGGTTTTGTTGGGTTGTGGCAGGAACCCCGCCACTTTCAGGACGCGCAATTCTAAGCGAACAGGATGCCGGTAGCAAGCAGGTTGTTCGGGTTCGTTGTTGACAGCACGCCATCGGGGTTGCCAATCCTGTGCTGTCGTGGGGTCGATGCTGATTGTAGTCATCCTGATACTCGACCGGTTGCCGCAGTATGTGTTCAAAATTCCTGCAACAAATCGAGTAGCCCCAGGGTCTCATCTTATTTGGTTTATTGCGTCCCTGGCGAAAAAATGCTCGTGAATCCCTTGAGCATAAGCTCTATAACCGACTTCAAGCGGATGCGTCTCATGATATATAGGATATACAGAACCTGTATTTTGCAATGCCTGTACTACCTGCGGTTGAACATCAACAAAACCAAGGTCAATCTCGTTAAAAAAGGCCGAGAATTCTTTAATCAAGTTGTATTCGTGTTCAACAAGAAGATGGTAATCATCCGGAAGCTTATAATTACGATCAACAAGATAATCATAGAATACCCGAACTTTCGAGGGTATAAAGGCGATATATAAATCAATCCCGTTCAAATCAGACTTTCGTTTCGCTTCTTTGAGAACTGCCTTTGTGATTTCAAAGCCCAAATTTATCTCGATTTCCTGTAGGTCCATATGGTATTTATAATTTAGAACTTCATGATGCGAAATGACTGTTTGGTTTTTTGGCTCTGAAATCACAAGCGTTGTTATCGGATCTGACGGAAAGATAATATTTTTGCCTTGACGGGCAAGATATCTCGTTAATGAGGCAATGGCCGATCGCTGAGAAACATATTCAATAGCAATAGCATCTACCCCCCCCCCCCGCCTCAAACGCTCATTTTGGCGTTGTGAAAATGGCGAAAGGTAATCGGCATCAGAACATGGCTGGGTGTTAAACCCTTTTCCATCAGCCCAGTTTTGCCAATAATCCATAGTGATGATTAGCTGACAGGGGTTTATTATATCGTTTGCCAGATAGAGGCCTATAACAATCACCTGAGGCTTCAACTTGATAGCTTTATCCATAAGATGGTGATATTGCAAGATACCATAGCTGCCAAGCCCAAAGTTGTAGACCGTCATACCGGTAAGATCAGCCAATTGATACGGCCAGGAATCTTCGGTCCTTACATTACTGCCATAAGTATGAGAGTCACCAATGGCAACCAAATCAACTTGTTTTTGTGTCTGTGGATTCCTGAATCCATTTGCGTCAATTCCAGGAACTGAAGGCGCTATTCGATAACCCAATTGCTCATCGGGAATACGATTTGCTTTTAGCCCATGAATAGGAAAGGCTGTGAATTGGCGAAGACCAATTTCTAAAATACCTAACGCAAGCGTGCTCGATAGAATGAAGAGTAGTAAATTTGGTAAATGTCTGGATTGGTAAACCATTTCAAGCCTTTAGAGAAGTCAAGTGTCTGTGCTGGCGACGATGATAACATCAATAAAGTTTACCACCCCGGATTTTTCGGGTTCAGTACCTGTGAGACCAGGCAGGCTACCCGCATGAGTTGTTGATAGCACGCCACCGGGATTGCCAATCCTGTGCTTTTGAACCCGGACAGTAAGATTCCCGCTTTCCACCTTGACACCGCAGGTGCTCCACCGCATTCTCACCCTTCTAAATACCCGGGAAATCAGACATTTACATGACCTATCCCTTCCTGTCAGCCGTCCAGGAGGACTTCCAGGCGGTTGATAACCTAATCAGGGCAAACCTGAATTCCGAGGTTCCTCTGGTTGAGGAGATCTCGGCATACCTGATAGAGGCCGGCGGCAAGCGCCTCAGACCCCTTCTGGTTTTACTGGCCGCCAGGGCCTGCGGCTATCAGGAACGGGAACACATCAAACTGGCCGCTGTTATCGAATTCCTGCACACCGCCATGCTGTTACATGACGACGTCGTCGACGAATCCGGCCTGCGCCGGGGTCGCAAAACGGTCAACGCCGCCTGGGGTAATTCTCCCAGCGTTCTGGTTGGTGATTTTCTGCACAGCCGGGCCTTCGAGATGATGGTCGAAATCGGCAACATGCGGGTCATGGAAATTCTGTCCAGAGCAACCAATGTGATTGCTGAAGGTGAGGTTCAGCAGTTGTGTACTGTCCGTAACCCGGAAACCACGGAACCGGAGTACCTGGAAATTATTTCGCGCAAGACGGCCATGTTGTTTCAGGCAGCGGCACACTCCGGGGCCGTGCTGGCTGGTGCGGACGAATCATCTGAGTGTGCGCTGCGTGACTACGGACTGCATCTCGGACTCGCATTCCAGTTGATTGATGATCAGTTGGACTATCTGGGCGACGCATCGGAACTTGGCAAGAATATCGGAGACGATCTTGCCGAGGGAAAAGTTACCCTTCCCCTGATTGCGGCAATGCGCAACGCCAGTCGGGCCGAATCGGATTTTATCGAAACGGCAATCAGACAGGGCGGCGTAGAAAACCTGCCTCATATGATCGAACTGGTGAACCGAACCGGCGCTCTGGGCTACACCGAGAATCTGGCAAGGCAGGAAAAGTGCCTGGCCACAGAGCACCTGAGTAATCTCCCGGATTCTGAGTACCGGCAATCTATGAACGTGTTGGCGAACTTCGTGGTGGATCGCCGCTACTAACATTTGCTTTAATCGAGATCATAACGTTCCTCATAATTCTCTTTCAGGCCTTCGTCTTGTTCTTCTTTGAGAAGAAGGTAATCACCAACAGCCAGGACATCTAACTCCGTGCCCATGAAGCATTTGAAGGCATCAGTTGGCGTACAGATGATTGGCTCTCCGCGAACGTTAAATGACGTGTTAACAACGAGGGGACATCCGGTCTTTTCCTTGAATTTGGAAATCACCGAATGATAGCGAGGGTTTGTGTCGCCATGTACTGTCTGGATGCGCGCAGAGTAATCAACATGAGTAATTGCCGGCACTGATGAGCGTGGTACGTTCAGCTTGTCGATACCAAACAGCGCTTCTTCCTCTGCTATCATTGAACGACGTTTGTTCTTTTGGACGTCAGCTACCAATAGCATATAGGGACTATCAGCATCATGCTCAAACCAGTCCCCAACATCCTCTCTTAGAACACTGGGAGCAAAGGGGCGAAAGCTTTCTCTGTATTTAACTTTCAGGTTAAGCTGCTTCTGCATTACTGGAGAACGTGGGTCAGCAATTATGCTTCGCCCACCCAATGCGCGAGGGCCAAACTCCATGCGTCCCTGCATCCAGCCTACTGCTTTTTCATCTGCCAGTGCAGTTGCCACCTGCTCAATCAATTCACTTTCAGAAAGCTTTTTGAACCTGGCGCCACATGCGGAGAGCTCGGCTTCAATTTCATCATCAGTGAATTCAGGGCCAAGATAAGCTCCTTTCATGGAATCACGCTCAGAAGAAACGCTTCGCTCTTTAGCGTGATGCAAATACCAGGCAGACAGTGCGGCACCTAATGCGCCACCAGCATCACCAGCCGCTGGTTGAATCCATATGTTGTCAAAGATTTTTTCACGCAGAAGGATGCCATTTGCAACACAGTTAAGCGCCACACCACCAGCCAGACAAAGGTTTCTGCTGCCAGTCTCTTTTGCAATTCTTTTAGCTATCTGAACGATAATGTCCTCGGTTACTTTCTGCACAGACGCAGCCAGGTCCATTTCACGTTGTGTTAAATCTGTTTCAGATGTACGCGGAGGGCCACCGAACAATGTATCAAACTTCTTGTTTGTCATTTTCAATCCGGTGGCATAGTCAAAATAGCTCATATCTAACTGAAAGCTGCCATCTTCCGCTACTTTAATGAGCTTTTCTTTGATCAGGTCAGCATACTTAGGCTCACCATAGGGCGCCAGACCCATCACCTTGTATTCGCCAGAATTAACCTTAAACCCCGTATAATACGTAAAGGCCGAGTAGAGAAGCCCTAACGAATGAGGAAAGTGGATTTCCTTAACGACTTTCAGGTTTTTGCCTTTACCCAAAGCTAATGACGTTGTTGTCCATTCGCCTACGCCATCAAGTGTTAGAACGGCCGCACTTTCAAATGGTGACGGATAGAAAGCACTCGCCGCATGAGACAGGTGATGTTCAGAAAACAACAAACGCTCACGCCAGTTTATATCGCCGCCAAGTGTTTTGGTAAATTCTTTCGTCAGCAGGGATTTTTGAAATAACTTATCTTTAACCCATACTGGCATTGCCTTTGCGAAGCTCGTAAATCCTTTAGGTGCAAAGGCCAGATAGGTTTCCAGCAATCGCTCAAACTTTACAAACGGCTTCTCATAAAAGACAACGTTTGCAATCTCATTCGCAGAAATACCAGCCTCTTTCAGACAATACTCGATTGCATAACGTGGAAATCCGGCATCATGCTTCTTGCGAGTAAAGCGCTCCTCTTGTGCCGCAGCCAGTATGTCTCCATCCTTTAGCAAACACGCAGCGCTATCGTGATAAAAGGCGGAAACGCCTAAAATATACAAAAGAAAACCATTTCAGGGAAGCTCTGAATAATAGGATTTTTTTGTGAGAGCAAGGCGGACGCGCCCGCAGAAAATCGTAAAAACGCTTTAATTTTCCGATGTTTCGAGGACGGGTCCAACGCAGCTATCGCGGGAAAAGACATTATTCAGAGTTTCCTTAGAACACCGTGTAGATGAACGGTGCAACCACTGAACCTTCTGCCAGTATCAACAGCCCACCCAAAATCAGCATTACGATAATGATTGGTGCCAGCCATAGCTTTTTACGTACTCGCAAAAACGTCCAGAGTTCTTTGAGAAATTCCATTGGATTTTTCCGTTTTAGAATTGATTTTTGAATGGCTCAGCTTGCGATGCATCCGTGTTACGTTCTTTCCAGTGTGATGCTCTTTCTGTGAGTTTCAGGCGAAGTTCATCACGTCCAAACAGTTTCATCAGCATGCTGACAGGAGTGAATAATCCAAAGAACATAAGCCCCAGGACTATTGGGCTGATAATCATGCCCAGTAGCAAACCAAACCTCATCCAGAGTTTGTTGAGCGGCAGTAGCACGTCAGCTTTTATCAAAGTAGCCAGAAGGAATGTTACGGCGAGCGCAAACAATAAGTAAGCAGCCGTATTGGCTCCATCATTGAAAAGGTAAGCGCCTGTTGCGGCAAAAATTAACGTAAACACTCCACCGAATTTGCGATTGGCTGGTAATTCGACTTCGGAAAAATTCATTTCGGCCAACTATCTATTGCTTCTTAAACTTGAGCAGGAACCGGTCGGTCTTGCGCCGGACCCTGGGGTCGAAGACGTTCTTCGAATAATCATCCCGGTCGTTCATCAGCACATCGCTGCGGTCCACCAGAAGCAGTCCTGCGGTCTCAGCCCGCTCAATCACTATCGCCGGGTCAATCCGATGGGTCACGCCACCGGTCTCCGGCGGCGCACCCTCCGCAGCCCGATGATCAAGAGCGATAAACAGTCCGCCTTCTTTCAACACTCTGGCGATCTCAGGGAAGGCTTTCTCCGGGTCTCCAAGGATGCCCTGTGGCGCCCCTTCAGGGTTGAACCAAAGTTCATGGGGACCCAGGAACCAGGTTACGACATCTACACTGACGTCTTCCACAGAGAGCGTATCGAACGCCGTACGCATCTGCTCCACATTGGAAAGTCGCCCGCCTGCAACGCGGGCTTTAATGGCGTCGCCGGCAATCGCATCGAACAGCGGAGGGTTCTGCATATACACAGTGCCGGTGTCTCCCACGGTCTTGGCGAATATCTCGGTGTACACACCGTCGCCGGCTTCCATGTCAATCACCGTCATCCCCGCACCGATGCCGCTGAATGCAAGCACCTCGCGGGACTTTCTTTGCATGTGTTGTTCGTAATCCGAGTCGGGCCGGTCGTCTTTAGCGAACGCCGCAGCCCCGTGATTGTCAGCCAGCGCAGGATGAATACCAGCCATTGCCACTACGCCAACGGCCACCATCGCGAATACCTTGCAAAAATTTGAATACATCTTATGTTCCTCCTATTCAAGTCCCGGTCCAGGGGTCCATGCGAAGCCCACTGAAGCGGCCCGGTTAAGGGCCTGGCCCGGCAGTTTTCTGTCCAGCATTCACACGTCCGGTAAACAAGTATAGACCAGATAAACGAGGTGTTGGGTGCAGATTTTCTCCGCATCGCGAAGATGAGCGAGGCTTCTTTAACAGGGAGCTTAACAAGGTGGTGCCAGCGGGAAAGAATCCCTTCGCTCCGAAAGTGTTGCCTATGTGGCCGGTAAGCACCAGACTAAAGTGGTAGCGGGGGCAGGATTTGAACCTACGACCTACGGGTTATGAGCCCGTCGAGCTACCAGACTGCTCCACCCCGCAACAAAGGAGGCGGATTATAGGGGCGTGAATGAAGCAGAGTCAACAACACCCGGTCGCCTCGGAAGAAAGGCCGCAATTTGCGACCGTTTGTTCCGGGTTGGTGCCGAAGAGAGGACTTGAACCTCCACGGGGTTTCCCCCACTACCCCCTCAAGGTAGCGTGTCTACCAATTTCACCACTTCGGCAATAAAAACATTTTACCCCTCAGGAATTTCCGACTCTTCTGCGGGTGCCTCAAAAGCCGGTAATTCATCATCAACCGGTGCAATATCTTCTGTGGCCGGGGCCTGTTCCACAACCGTGGGAACGCCAAGTTGCGCCGCTGTCACGGATTTTTCCTTCGCGAAAAATGCCAGCCCAAAACTGGTCAGGAAAAACGTGATCGCGATGATCGTCGTCATACGTGTCAGAAAGTTTCCTGCACCGCCGGAACCAAACACCGTGGCACTGGCTCCTGCGCCAAAGCCGGCACCCATGTCTGCACCCTTGCCATGCTGAATAAGCACCAGGCCAATAATGGCCAGTGCCGCCAGTACGTGAAGTGCCAATATCAAGGTTTCAACCGTATTCATACTTATCGCTTTACTCTTTCTGCGGTTTCACAGATTTTCACGAAGCTGCTCGCTTCTAACGATGCCCCGCCTACCAGCGCACCATCAATATTGTTCATCTCAAACAACGTTTGCGCGTTTTCCGCAGATACGCTGCCTCCATACAGAATGCTGGTCTGGTCAGCCAGTTCAGCATTCACCTCTTCCAGACAGGCCCTCAGGCCGCCGTGGACTTCTTCCGCCTGGTCAGGGGTCGCACTTCTGCCCGTCCCTATCGCCCAGACTGGTTCATAGGCCACCAGGGAACCGGCAAATTCTTCACCTGCCCTGTCCGTCACGGCCTTCAGTTGTCGGCGCACCACTTCCAGGGTTCGACCCTGTTCACGCTCGTCCAGGGTTTCTCCCACACAGACGATGGTCGTCAGTCCTGCGGCTCGACACTGCTCATACTTGTCAGCAACCGTGTTGTCAGTCTCGCGAAACAGCGTCCTCCGCTCAGAGTGTCCGACGATGGCAAATTCACAACCCACATCTTTTACCATTTCAGCCGAAACACCGCCGGTTACCGCACCTTCCTGACGTTCATCGACATCCTGAGCACCGACACCAATAACCGTGTCCTTCAGTTGAGCTGCAACCGCATCAAGATATATATATGAAGGGAAGACAAGAACACGACATTGCTGAAGCGCCAGTGGCATCAGTCCTGCCTGAATATCATGCAGAAGACGCCCGATGCCCGCCTTGTTACCATTCATTTTCCAGTTGCCTGCCACCAGTGGCGTTCTTTGAGACGCGCTCACTGAAAGACCCCCGAAAAAAGGCGGCGAATGTTAACCACTTTGCTGCTAACTTTCAAACCATCACTCCATCAACTGCCAGGTCAGGGAAGTGCTTCCGCCACTCGCTGTGCAAGATCCTCTGTCAGGGAGGTAACCGCCTGCAGATCCTCTCCCTCGACCATCACGCGAACAACCGGCTCTGTCCCGGAAGGTCTTAACAGCACACGTCCCTTACCGGCCAACTGCTTCTCGGTTTCCTTGATCGCATCAGCCACACCGGTCTGCGACGACAGATCAAAGTTACTCTCGCAGGCAACGTTGATCATGTGTTGAGGGTATTTCTTCATACCCTGCCTGAGTTGATCCAGCGGCTTGCCGGAACGACGTATCGCTGCCAGCACCTGGAGTGCGGCGATGATACCATCACCGGTCGTGGTCATGTCCAGACAGATCAGGTGTCCCGAGCCCTCGCCACCCAGATTCCAGTTCCGCGAGAGCAGCTCCGCCAGCACATACCGGTCACCCACTGCCGCACGGACAAATGGCACCTTCAGTTTCTGCAGGGCCTCTTCCAGACCAAAGTTGCTCATCAGCGTTCCCACAACCCCGCCGGATAACCGAGCCGACGTGAGGCGGTCAACGGAGATCACAAACAGGAGTTCATCGCCGTCCACGATTGCGCCATCAGCATCCACCATGACCACACGATCACCATCGCCATCCAGCGCAATTCCCAGATCAGCGCCCGATTCTCGAACCAGGGCTGCCAGTAATGCCGGTTTCGTTGAACCTACATTCTCATTGATATTGAACCCGTCAGGATTGATGCCCTGTTCAACTACCTCAGCGCCCAGCTCAGACAGCACCTTCGGAGCAATGTGATAGGTCGCGCCGTGCGCACAATCCAGGGCAATTTTCAGTCCGCGCAGATTCAGATCACCCGGGAAGCAGCTCTTGCAGAATTCCACATAGCGCCCGGCTGCATCATCAATGCGTGAAACCTTGCCGATTTGGTCCGACGCGACCATCTGCATATCCGCCCTGAGTTCCTTTTCGATTGCCAGTTCAATACTGTCGTCCAGCTTTCCCCCCTTGCCGGAGAAGAACTTTACGCCATTGTCAAAGTAGGGATTGTGAGAGGCGCTGATCACAATGCCGGCGCTGGCACTGAAGGTCCGCGTGAGATAAGCGATCGCCGGTGTCGGCATCGGACCAAGGAGGGAGACATCCACACCTGCTGACACCAGCCCCGCCTCAAGGGCGGATTCAAACATATAGCCGGAAACGCGTGTGTCTTTGCCGATGAGAATGTGACCGTGATCCTTGTGCATGAAAACCCGGCCCGCAGCCCAGCCGAGGCGCAGCATGAACTCCGCCGTAATCGGGTGCTCCCCCACCTTACCCCTGATGCCGTCTGTGCCGAAAAACTCTTTATCCACGTTCATTCTCTATGCTGCTTGCCCGTTCAGCCCATCAGGTCGAAACAGGTTGTTCCAGTTCGATGGACCGCCAGACCTTCAAAGCGGCCACTGTCTCTGCCACGTCGTGAACCCGCAGCATCCTGGCACCACGCTGAACAGCGGCCAGTGCGCCACTCAGGCTGCCCGGCAGCCGATCATTCACGATTTTGCCAATGGTACTCTTTCTGGAAAGTCCCACCAACAGAGGCATCTTAAAATCATTGAACCGATCAAGACGATTCAGCAGAGCCAGATTGTGTTCCGGCGTTTTGCCAAAACCGAAGCCGATATCCAGAATCAAGCGCTCACGGGGAATACCTGACCGTTCACAGGCAGCGACCCGTGCCCTGAAGAATCCGGCAACCTCTTCCACCACGTCTTCATAGTCCGGTGCCTTCTGCATGGTACGGGGCTCGCCCTGCATGTGCATGAGACAGACCGGCAGACCACTTTCCGCAGCCGCCCTGAGGCTACCTTCAGCCTGTAGCGCCCGGACATCGTTAATCAGGTCCACATCCTCCGAACTCACAGCACGCATGACATCGGCCTTGCTGGTATCCACAGAGATGGGTATCTCCGGGTCACGACGAATTGCCCGAATCACCGGCAGGACCCGGTTCAGTTCTTCTTCAACGGAAACCTCGCCGGCATTCGGGCGCGTGGATTCGCCGCCGACATCAATGATGTCGGCGCCGTCTTCACGCATCTTTGTGACATGGGCAAGTGCCGATTCCAGGTTCCGGAACCGGCCACCATCGAAAAATGAATCCGGTGTGACATTGAGTATCCCCATAACCAGAGGACGATCAAGTTGCAGCAGAGCCGCAAGTCGGGACATGTGTGGCGACTAGTGATCCGGCGCCGGATCGCCCTTTCCGGAAAACCCCGGATGAGCGCCCGAATCAAGATCCTGCTGCTCTTCTTCCGTTACGCCTGTGGGCGTTCCAGGGTCGGTATCATCCCAGTTCTCGGGCGGGCTGGGTTTGCGCCCCGCCATGATGTCATCAATCTGTTTCCGATCGATGGTTTCGTACTCAAGCAGCGCTTCCGCCATCATTTCCAGCTTATCGCGGTTCTCGTTGACGAGTCGCCTGGCCGTGGAGTAGCAGTCATCAATAATCGCCCGCACTTCCTCATCGATTTTTTTTGCCGTCTCCTCCGACACCTGTGACCGGGAAGTACCCGCCGACAGACCCAGGAAGACCTCGTTATCCTCCTCATCGTACATCAGGGGACCAAGCTCCTCGGACAACCCCCACTTGGTGACCATTGCGCGCGCCATTTTGGTCGCCCTTTCAATATCGTTAGATGCACCCGTAGTGATACCGTCCGGGCCGAGGGTCAGCTCCTCGGCGATCCGCCCGCCAAACAGTGAGCAGATCTGGCTGTGAATTGATCGTTTACTCATGGAGTAACGATCTTCTTCCGGGAGAAACATCGTGATGCCAAGGGCACGACCTCGCGGAATAATGGATACCTTATAGCTCGGATCATGTTCCGGCACGAGGTAACCGACAATACAGTGTCCGGCTTCGTGATACGCCGTGTTCCTGCGTTCCTTGTCAGACATCACCATGGACTTGCGCTCGGCGCCCATCATGATCTTGTCTTTCGCCTGCTCAAACTGCCCCATGGTTACCGTGCGCTTGTCCTGGCGCGCCGCATACAGGGCCGCCTCATTCACCAGGTTGGCGAGATCCGCACCTGAGAATCCGGGAGTGCCTCGCGCAATCACTGTGGCATCCACGTCAGTACCCAGCGGCACTTTACGCATATGCACTTTCAGAATCTGCTCGCGACCACGAATGTCAGGCAGGGGGACGATCACCTGTCGATCAAATCGACCGGGCCGCAACAGCGCAGGGTCAAGTACGTCGGGCCGGTTGGTGGACGCAATAACGATAATACCTTCGTTACCGTCAAATCCATCCATCTCCACCAGGAGTTGGTTCAACGTCTGCTCACGTTCATCATGGCCACCACCGAGACCGGCACCTCGATGTCGTCCTACCGCATCAATTTCATCAATAAAGATGATGCAGGGTGTCTGTTTCTTCGCCTGATCAAACATATCGCGGACGCGGGATGCACCGACACCAACAAACATTTCGACAAAATCCGAGCCGGAAATGCTGAAAAACGGAACCTTCGCCTCACCGGCAATGGCCTTGGCCAGCAATGTTTTACCGGTGCCGGGCTGACCTACCATCAGGATACCGCGAGGAATTCTGCCACCCAGCTTCTGGAATTTGCTGGGATCCTGCAAAAACTCCACAAGTTCCTGCACGTCTTCCTTGGCTTCATCAACGCCCGCGACATCAGCGAAGGTCGTTTTGATCTGGTCTTCGCCAAGCAGCTTCGCCTTGCTCTTACCAAAGGTCAGCGGGCCACCCCGACCACCCGAGCCGCCCTGCATCTGGCGCATGAAAAACATGAAGACCGCAATAATCAGGAGGATAGGAAAGCTGGCCATGAGCAGTTGTGTCCAGATACTCTGCTGTTTTGGCCGGTTTCCCTTGAAACTCACATTGTGATCAAGAAGATCGCCGATCAGGGCGCTGTCCATGATATGCGGCTGAATGGTTTCAAAAGTCTGACCATCATCTCGTTGACCACGAATGGTCTGCTCGTCAACAAATTCGACCTGTCGGAGCTGATCCTGGTTCAGCAGTGCCAGGAAGGTTGAATAATCGATTTCCAGAGTCTCCGAACGAACGTTGAAGTTCTGAAAAACCGTCAACAGCACTGCTGCGATGATCAACCAGAGCAACAGATTTTTACCCATGCCATTCATTTTCTTTCCTCAAATACCAGCCGCTTCATGCTACGGACCAGGCGGGACTCCGTATTATACTGCTATGCCGGTTTCAGTTCATTCGACCCGTACAGTCAAACCCGGCGCCCACGAAATCCACGTCCGAGCAGGTAGATTTCTCGCGATCCGCCCCGGGAAGCCCTGGGTTTGACGTTATCTAACTGCTTGAAATTACTACGAATAACACGGCGAATGTCGTCAATACCCTCACCTTCGAAACACTTCGCAAGGAAGGCGCCTCCGGGTTTGAGCGCCTCAACGGCAAACCCCACCGCGAGCTCCACCAGGTACATGACCCGCGGCTGATCTATATCCTTTACACCGCTTATGTTGGGGGCCATATCGGAAATTACAAGGTCTACCGGGCGGCCTCCCAGGACATCCGCAAGCTGTTCAAGGACAGCATCTTCGGTGAAATCCCCCTGAAGGAAGGTGCAACCGGAAAGTGGTTTGGCCTCCAGCAGATCAAGACCGACCACAAAACCTGAGTCTCCGACCTCCGATGCCGCAACCTGCATCCAGCCTCCCGGCGCCGCACCCAGGTCAACCACTGTCTCTCCGGGTTTCAGGATCCGGTACTTCTCCTGAATTTCCAGCAACTTATAGGCCGCACGTGAACGATAACCTTCACGTTTCGCCCGCCGGACAAACTCATCATTTTCGTGATCGTTCAGCCAGCGTGCACTGGATTTTGATTTCTTCATGGGCGTCTTTACACGAGCAGAAGGCTCTCAATATAAGCTGAATGGTAAGGAAACTCTGAATAATAATGGAATGGTCCACCCCTCTCCATCAATCGGCGTCAATGCGCCAGAATGGATACACCATTCAAACAGATAGAGAGAGGCGACCATGAAGAAGTGTACTGAAACGCGAGCAATCAAGGTAGTGGGTATTGATCTGGGTAAGACCAGTTTCCATCTCCACGCGGTGGATGACAGAGGTCAAACCCAGATAACCAAAAAACAAACCCGCAACCAACTGAAGGCGACTATGAGCAAGCTATCGCCTTGTCTGGTTGGGATAGAAGCCTGCGCCGGCGCCCATGACTGGGCAAGGCGGTTGTCGGGTTACGGTCATGAGGTGAAGTTGATTGCCCCACAGTTTGTTAAACCCTACGTCAAGTCCAACAAGAATGACCGTGTTGACGCAGAGGCTATTTGCGAAGCCGTTCAGCGCCCTGGCATGCGTTTTGTTGCGGCCAAGACCGTGCAGCAGCAGGACGTTCAATGCCTGCACCGCATTCGCAGTCAGGTGGTGGCTCAGCGTACCGCCCAGGTCAATCAGATCCGAGGCCTGTTGTTAGAGTACGGCATTACGATACCGCAAGGGAGAGCACACGTACGCAAACATCTCCCGCTCATTTTGGAAGACGCGGAAAACGGCCTGACGATGCGCTTTCGGGGACTCTTATCGACACTCTATGATGAGTTGGCCCGTCTGGATGAGCGTATTGGCGATTTTGACCGGCAAATTGAGCAACTGGTGCAGGCAGATGAACGTGCCCAGCGTTTGCTCACCATTCCCGGCATCGGCCCTAAAGGTGCTACCGCTCTGGTGGCAGCCATAGGGGATATCCACGCCTTCAACAATGGTCGGGAGCTGGCGGCCTGGTTGGGGCTGGTACCGCGCCAGAGTTCCACGGGAGGGAAGGCTCGCCTGCTGGGCATTAGCAAACGTGGCGATGTTTACTTGCGTCAGTTGATGATTCATGGCGCTCGCTCGGTATTACGCTTTGTGGACAAAAAAGAGGATCCGCGTAGCCGCTGGGCCAAGGCGTTACTTCAGCGGCGTCACAAGAATGTGGCAGCGGTGGCGATGGCCAACAAGATGGTACGCACGGCCTACGCGCTGTTGAAGTATGAAGAGGACTACTGTGTCGACAGAATGACCGTGTCAGAACCAGAGATAGTTGCCTGATGGTTCGGCAGATGTCGGTACGACACAGACAAAGGCAAGGTTAGGAGAGTAAACCCACCATGGAGTTGCGAAGAGAAAGATCAGTGATGGCATGAAAGGAGAGACCTGCATTCCTGAAAACCTGGTTTAGACATAGGCTGAGCAGTGGGAAAGCCGATATAATGATGAGGACAGGGATGCGCGGATTCCATCAGGGCCCGAAGGCGAGAACCTTCACCGAGAGGCCGGATATATGACTGCAACTTATCCTTCATGTACACAATGATTGACTCTTGCAAAACGGGGTGGACCATATATGTCTTTTCCCGCGATAGCTGCGTTGGACCCGTCCTCGAAACATTGGAAAATTAAAGCGTTTTTACAATTTTCTGCGGGCGCGTCCGCCTTGCTCTCACGAAACTTTCTCTCACAAAAAAAGCCTATTATTCAGAGCTTCCATAAGTATCGCAAACCGTGGGCAGTGTGGGTACAATCGCGCCCCACTTTGAATCACGGGCATCTCCCGGGGAACCAGAACTGAACCAGAAGCTGAAAAAGAAGTTCCGTCGCATTGGCCATGGGTTGAAGCCGGTCGTTACCATCGCGGGTAATGGTCTGTCAGAGAAGGTACTGGCTGAACTCAACCGTGCGCTGGATGATCATGAACTGATCAAGATCAGGGTGATCGGAGACCGGGAAGAACGCAGCCGGGTGATCAAGGAACTCGCATTGCTCGCGTCAACCGAAGTTGTGCAGACAATCGGTGGTGTCGCGCTGCTTTATCGCCCCTCGCGCGAACCGAAACCCGGCCTTTCCACTATTCAAAGAGCGAATAGTCCCTAGCTGAGTCGAGTGTCGGTCTAAATGTGCTTGACGCCGCAGATCTCATACTCAGCCTCCCCATTCGGGGTGTTCACAACAACGATATCGCCCACTTCCTTGCCAATCAGGGCCCGGGCGATCGGTGAGTAGACCGAGATTTTCCCCAGCTTGATGTCGGACTCATCATCCCCAACGATCTGGTAGGTAGTTTCTTCGTCACTGTCGAGAATCATCAACTCGACAGTCGTCCCGAAGATGACCTTGCCGGACTCAGGGATCCGGGTGATGTCGATGATCTGTGCGTTCGACAGCTTACCTTCGATCTCAAGAATACGGCCTTCGATAAAACCCTGCTCTTCCTTGGCGTACTGGTACTCAGCGTTTTCCCGCAGGTCTCCCTGTTCACGCGCTTCGGCAATGGCCTGAACAATCCGCGGGCGCTCCCGGCCTTTCAGCCTGTCGAGTTCCTCGCGAAGCCGCTTCTCGCCCGCCAATGTCATCGGGATTCTATCCATATCCGGGTTTCGCTCTTGCTGAAGGGGGTAGTGTCAAGAAGATTTTCGGGTTTGTCTAGCTGAAGGCTCTTTACAAGTTCGGCTGAAGGCTCCTCACAAGTGCGGCTGAAGGCTCCTTACAAGCGCGGCTGAAGGCTCTGCAAACTACGCACAGTGGTGTCCTCTCCATGATTGAGCGCGGCGACACTGGCCCTGCCTCCTGCCATGGTGGTCGTGTAGCACACCTTGTTCTGCAACGCGGTACGACGGATCATGAAGGAATCAGCAATCGCCTGCTTGCCCTCGGTGGTGTTGACGATGAAATTCACTTCGTGGTTTTTCAACATATCGACAATATGCGGGCTTCCCTCGGCCACCTTGTTTACAATCTGCACTTCCATACCCGCATCCCGGATCACCCTGGCACTGCCGCGGGTAGCCACAACCGAGAATCCCAGGTCAATAAGGCCCCTGGCAATGTCAGGTAGCTGGTCTTTGTCCGCATCGCGGACACTCAGGAACACCCGGCCCTTTGCCGGAATCGCATCGCCGGCGGCCGTCTGCGCCTTGCCATAAGCCTCGGCGAAGCTCATGCCGACACCCATCACTTCACCCGTTGATTTCATTTCAGGCCCCAGGATCGGATCAACACCGGGGAATTTACCGAACGGGAAGACCGCCTCCTTTACACTGAAGTAGTCGGGCACGATTTCTTCGGTAAAGCCCTGTTCTTCCAGGCTGATGCCCACCATGCAGCGGGCGGCAATCTTCGCCAGGCTCACACCAATACACTTGGAAACGAATGGCACGGTTCGAGATGCCCTGGGATTCACCTCAAGCACATAGACATCATCCCCCTGAACGGCAAGCTGGACATTCATCAGCCCGACAACGCCGAGCTCCTTCGCCATCTGCCTGACCTGCTCGCGCATCTTCGCCTGAAGTTCATCGGAAAGACTGTAGGGCGGCAACGAGCAGGCTGAGTCGCCGGAATGAATGCCTGCCTGTTCAATGTGCTGCATGACCGCGCCGATCACTATCAGGTTGCCGTCGGACACAGCGTCAATGTCCACCTCAATAGCCTGGTCGAGGAATCTATCCAGCAGGATGGGCGAGTCTGCAGAGACTTCGACCGCCTCGCGCATATACGCCTCCAGCTCGTCCTGGCCATAAACGATCTCCATGGCACGACCGCCAAGCACGTAGGAAGGACGAACGACAAGCGGAAAACCAATCTCCCCGGCAGCCTGAACAGCCTCTTCCTGCGTTTTCACTGTCCGGTTGGGTGGCTGCAACAGTGACAGCTTATGAATCAACTGCTGAAAGCGCTCCCGGTCTTCAGCCTCATCAATCGCATCCGGTGGCGTACCGATAATAGGGACACCCGCCGCTTCCAACTGACTGGCCAGCTTGAGCGGTGTCTGCCCGCCAAACTGCACAATCACACCTTTGGGTTTTTCCAGTTCCACAACCGCCATGACGTCTTCAAAGGTAAGTGGTTCAAAGTAAAGACGATCGGACGTGTCATAGTCCGTTGAGACTGTCTCCGGGTTACAGTTGATCATGATGGTTTCATAGCCATCTGCGCGCATGGCAAGCGCCGCATGTACACAGCAGTAGTCGAATTCGATACCCTGGCCGATTCGATTCGGCCCGCCGCCCAGCACGATGATTTTTTCACGGTCACCGGGGTCGGCCTCGCACTCCTGTTCGTAGGTGGAATACATATAGGCGGTTGAGGAGGCAAATTCCGCCGCACAGGTGTCAACCCGCCGGTAAACCGGCCGAATATCCAGTGACAGGCGATGCGCCCTGACCTCGGACTCCGGCGTCCCGAGAAGCGTCGCCAGCCGCGAGTCCGAGAACCCCTTCTGCTTCAGTCGGAAAAGCTCCGCATACTCAAATGACGCAAGGTTCCCGCCTTCAATCGCCTTTTCACAATTCACAAGGTCCCGCAGTTGCATCAGGAACCAGGGGTCCATGCCAGTCAGTTCCCGTATTTCCTCCAGGTCAAGTTCCTGGCGCATGGCATCCGCCACGTACCGCAGACGCTCTGCGGTGGGCACGCGCAACTGCTTTCTCAGGATGCTGCGCCACTCGGATTTCCCCATATCCAGAATCGGCGTCAAACCATCAATGCCAATCTCAAGTCCCCGAAGCGCCTTCTGCAGGGACTCCTGGAAGGTGCGGCCAATAGCCATCACCTCTCCCACCGACTTCATCTGGGTCGTCAGGATGTTCTCCGCCTGGGGAAACTTCTCGAAAGTGAACCGGGGAATCTTCGTGACAATGTAATCAATCGACGGCTCAAAAGATGCGGGTGTGACGCCTCCGGTAATGTCATTGGCCAGTTCGTCCAGCGTGTAACCCACTGCGAGTTTCGCCGCCACTTTGGCGATCGGGAAACCGGTCGCCTTTGAAGCGAGCGCCGAGGATCTGGATACCCGCGGATTCATCTCAATAACCACCAGACGACCCGTGTCCGGGTGTACCGCGAACTGCACGTTGGAACCACCCGTTTCCACGCCGATGACCCGCAGTACTTCCAGCGAAGCGTTACGCATGATCTGGTATTCTTTATCCGTCAGCGTCTGTGCAGGGGCGATGGTGATCGAGTCTCCGGTGTGCACACCCATAGGGTCAAGATTCTCGATAGAACAGACAATGATGCAGTTATCGTTCCTGTCCCGAACCACCTCCATCTCGTATTCCTTCCACCCGAGTAGTGACTCATCAATCAGCAGTTCATTCGTCGGTGAGAGATCCAGACCCCGAATACAGATTTCTTCAAAGTCTTCCTGGTTATAGGCAATACCACCACCCGATCCGCCAAGAGTAAAAGATGGACGAATAACGCAGGGAAAGCCCAACTGCGCCCGTACCTGCTTCGCTTCTTCCAACGAGTGTGCAATGGCGTTGCGCGGTGTTTCCAGGTTAATGGCCTTCATCGCGTTATCAAACTGTTGCCTGTCTTCCGCCTTATCAATAGCTTCCCTGGTGGCGCCGATCAGCTCGACATCGTACTTCTCAAGGATACCCTCCCGTGCAAGATCCAGCGCACAGTTCAGACCGGTCTGGCCACCCATGGTCGGCAGGACCGCATCCGGGCGCTCTTTCGCAATGATGTTCTCAACATGCTTCCAGTGAACCGGTTCGATGTAAGTCGCATCCGCCATTTCCGGGTCGGTCATAATCGTCGCCGGATTCGAGTTGACCAGAATGACCCGGTAACCTTCTTCCCTGAGAGCCTTGCATGCCTGTGCACCGGAGTAATCGAATTCGCACGCCTGGCCGATGACGATCGGACCCGCACCAATGATCAGGATGCTTTCAATGTCTGTTCGTCTAGGCATGCCGGGCCCTCATCAGACCGATGAAGTGATCAAACAACGGACCTGCATCATGCGGGCCGGGGCTGGCCTCCGGGTGTCCCTGAACTCCGAATGCGGGACGATCTCTGAGGTGAATGCCCTGGATGGTATTGTCGAACAGGGACCGGTGAGTGACACGAACACTTTCCGGCAATGCCGACTCATCAATACAGAATCCGTGGTTCTGGCTGGTAATCAGAACTGTCTCGTCCTCAAGGTTCTGCACGGGATGATTCGCACCATGATGGCCATGCCCCATTTTGGTGGTCTTCATACCGGCGGCGAGACCAAGTAACTGAAGCCCCAGGCAGATACCGAAGACGGGAATTCCGGTTTCCAGAATCTCCCGAATTGCGGCAATCGCATAATCACAGGGATCCGGGTCGCCCGGCCCGTTCGACAGGAAAATGCCATCCGGGAGTAGTGCGAGAACCTCACTGGCCGGGGTCTGCGCGGGTACCACCGTCAGACGGCAACCTCTATCGGTCAGCATGCGCAGGATGTTTCGCTTCACACCGAAGTCGTAGGCAACCACATGGAACTCCGATCCGGTGATTGTCGGGTAGCCCTGACCCATCACCCAACTGCCCTCGCTCCATGGATAGGGCTGGCTTGTTGTAACTTCCTTCGCCAGATCCATACCTTGCAACCCGGCAAAATCCCCGGCGGCGGCAAGCGCCTTGTCGACGTCCGCCTCAGTCAGATCATCTGCCGTCAGGATGGCACCATTTTGTGAACCCTGATCGCGCAGAATACGTGTCAGCTTGCGGGTATCAATCTCCGCAATCGCCACCACACCTTTGGCCTTCAGGTAGTCTTCAAGGGACTGCTCGTAGCGCCAGTTACTGGCGAGCATTGGCAGATCGCGAATCACGAGCCCGGTCGCCCACACCTGCCCGGATTCCTCATCTTCGGTGTTGGTGCCCGTATTGCCAATATGGGGATGCGTCAGGGTAACAATCTGCCTCGCGTAAGAAGGGTCTGTGAGAATCTCCTGATACCCGGTGATGGCGGTATTGAACACAACCTCGCCCACCGAGAGACCACTAACACCAATAGCAGTACCCTCGAAGATCATGCCGTTCTCGAGTGCAAGTACCGCTCTACCGTTCAAGTGTCAATCTCCGAAAACAGGGGCATCGGGCAGATGCAGATAGAAAAAAGCGAGATGGAAGGGGCTTCCATCTCGCTTTCATATTCTTTTGCTCTGGGGTGTCATCCTGAGTGCGGCATTGTAATGAAGCCGGTGTTTCGGGTCCAGTCTTTCTAGGGAAACTCTGAAAAACTCGTATTGGTGTTCTTCTCCAAACCACGATAGCGAACTTTGTTGTAGCCGAACTGACACTTAATTCGATGGAAACAGTGTTCCACCCTGGCCCTTACACTGGCCTTCGACTTCTCCGCCTGTGACACAGGGGACGAGGCCACAAGCTGCGCTCGCTTACCAGGTCGCATCGCTATCAACCAATCAACATATCGGCCCTTGTGTGCTGGCCGCTTTTCAATACCTTAGCTGGATCACTACAGGTTGTAGAGCAACTGCATGACATGGATTCGGAGCATAACTCGCAGCGGGTACGGTTTGCGCCCGATCTTGCCCTTCGAATACTTCTTGACCAACTGGCTTTCCAATTTCTCCCATAGAATGAGCTGGTCCATTCGTTCCAGAAACTTTTCGCGTCGTGTTTTTCGCTTCTTACCTGCATATTCCGCTTCGGCAAAAGCCAGTTGGCTCATGTCTTGATCCCGTAGATGGAAAACCTATCGGGCCAGTAATCGGCTGTTTTTCAAAGTTGCCCTAAACGAACTGAGCAATTTGACGTAAGATTATCCTATGCATACCTTGATTCTGATAAGATGAAGACTGGCATTACCAAAAGGATAAGTGGGCGATGTTGAGGGTTCTTTTGGTGGATGATCATGCCGTTGTGAGAAATGGTATGCGGCAGATTCTACAAAATAATCTGGAGTCCGTTGAAACCGGTGAAGCGAGTGATGCCAATGCAACCATCATTAAGATAAGAAACAGTCACTGGGATCTGGTGTTGCTGGATATCAGACTACCTGGGCGGAGCGGGGTCGATGTACTCAAACAGATCAAAACAGAGAAACCACAGCTACCCGTGCTAATTTTAAGCACTTATCCGGAATCACAATATGCAGTCAGGCTGATTCATGCCGGTGCCGCAGGCTACCTTAACAAGGATGCGGAGGAAGAAGAGATATTAAAAGCCATACGATTAGCAATCAGCGGACATAAATATATAAGTGAAATTGTCGGTGAGCTACTGGCAAACCATGTTAATCGAAACATCTCAGATCAAGAGGGGTCTCTGCATGACGCTTTATCCAACAGGGAATACCAGATTTTTCTTGAACTGGCTTCCGGGATAGGGCCCAAAGAAATTGCCAATAAGCTCCAGCTATCCGCAAAAACTGTTACTACCTACCGAGCCAGGATTTTGCAGAAAATGGGTTTTACCAATAACGCCGAGCTGATCCTCTATGCCAATCACAAGAGATTGATATTGTAAAAGCTGTCTGTATTGAGTGATGTAGTTGCGGGGTGCTTCCCGGATTTTTTTACCAGGGTGCTGTTTCATTCACAAAACCCGGAATAAAGCCTTTGAATCAGAAATTATTCAAAAGAGAATGTGTTGCCGTATGGTATGGTTATTTCCTGTGCTTTTTATTGTTGTTGCCAGCCTCCGCATTACTGTACCCCCGGGAAGATAACCCGCAAGAACATTTGGGACAGACATCAGAAGGGCCTGCTCCAAAAGAAACCGCTATTGCACCGTGGCTTACAACCAGAGACCGGCGATGGTTAAAAGAACACGCAATACTACGCCACGGTATCGTTGATGGTCACAAACCTTTCGAATATATCGATGCGGATGGCGTCTACCGAGGTCTGACGTCAGATTACATCAAGATTATTGGTGAACAACTGGGGATCAGTTTCGAAACCGTAGTTACACGGGAATTTGAAACACTGAGCAAATATCTTGACGAAGAACGCGTAGATATATCCAGCTATTTGCCGCCGGCATGGGTCGAACCCGGAGCGATCAGCGATTCGATTATTCAAATGCCCATCGTTATGTTTGCCCGGCAAGAAGCGGCGCTAATTACGGGTCTGGATGCCCTGGACAAGGAGCGGGTAGTGGTTGAAAAACCCTCACGGGCCCAGGAACTTCTATCTAGGGATTTCCCGGAGATGCCACTACTCTATGTGGAAACACCTGCTGAAGGACTGAGAGCTGTAGAAAACGGCGATGCTGATATCTTTATCCATAATGTGTTCTCAGTAGAGTATTACCAGAGGAAGCTGAATCTCAAGCCCTTGAAAATTGTCTCTACGACCCCCTATGTCTTTACTATCAAATTTGCCGTTAATCGTGACTTGGTGCCATTGATCCCAATGATCCACAAAGTCATAGCCGGCTTGAGTGAACGCGAAAAGCGCCTGATTTTTGATAAATGGATCAATGTTGAAGTCGAGCGGCGACTCGATTTTCGGAGCATATTTTATTGGGGGGGCGGTATTTTACTTTTACTAATGCTGGTGTTCAGCGTGATCCTCCACTGGAACAAGCTACTAAAGGTTGAAGTGCACGAGAGAACCAGAGAAATTGAAAAATCGAGTCAGGAATTACGCAACCTGGCCCGTCATATGGACAAGGTCCGCGAAGAAGAAAAAGCCATCCTTGCCCGCGAGATTCATGATGAATTAGGCCATGCTTTGACGGCGTTGATAATGAGTGTGCGGCAACTGGGTCATCTGGTGCGGAAAGATAAGAAAGGGGAAAGCAGGAGTTCAGGGGCCATTCTCGATCAACTGGATGAGTTGAGTACTTTAGTACGCAAAGCGTCAAACACATCGCGGCGGATCATATCTGATCTTCGGCCCAGTGTGCTGGAAGATCTGGGCTTGTTAGCGGCAACCGAATGGCTTGTCCATGAATTTGAGACCCATTATGGAAAAACCTGCCGTATCCGGGCTACGGATATCTCATTAACCTTGTCTGATGGGGCAACTACGGCATTGTTCCGCATTGTTCAGGAATCGCTGACCAATATAGCGAAACATGCCGACGCCAAAAATGTGGAAATCACCATGGCGTGCGGTGATGACTGGTTTACCTTGCAGATATCGGACGATGGCAAGGGACTGGATAGTGATTGGGAAGGTAAGGATGGCTGCTACGGTTTACAGGGGATGAGGGAACGCGTACTGGGTTTCGGCGGGGAACTTAGTTTGACCAATGGGCAAACCGGTGGTGCCAGTCTAAGAGTCCAGATACCTCTGACCAGTTAGGTCTCATTTAGGCTGATGTATATCGATCCTCCAACCAGACCTGCGATCAGCCACCGGGTCAGCAGAATGACGGGCAGGTAATCCACACCCATTGTGCCAATTCCTCTGATTTACTTTATTTGTGGGGTTATCCCTACAGTCATTTGTCCCTTTCCCCGATATTGTGATTAGTGTTAGCCGGATAGAATCAAGGTTGCCGTATAACAAACTAGGTGTCGATCCAAAAAAATAGCCCGTATCGGGTGAGGAGATACTATGATGAGCAAACATGCCTTCTGGAATACAGTTCTCAGCAAGATGTTAATTTGCATGGCTTTTAGCTTGACAGGTTTATGTGCTCATGGGCAAGAACAGGAGATTGAGGAAAAACCAAATACAAAAGAAGAGGGTATTGAAACCATTGAAGAAGTCATAGTGACGGGCATCCGCGCCAGTCTGGCCGCATCGATAGACCGAAAGCGTAACGCGGAACAACTTATAGAGGTGATTACCGCCGAGGATATCGGGAAGTTTCCAGATCAAAATGTTGCTGAGTCGTTGCAACGTCTGACCGGCGTACAAATTAACCGGGGCGCGAATATCAGTGTTGGAGACAATGACGGTGTGGGAGAAGGCAGTGAGGTCAGCGTCCGTGGCACCCCATCTGCCCTGAACCGGGCCACAGTCAATGGTCAAACAATCGCAACGGCATCATCCCAAGGTGGTAGCCGTAGTTTTAATTTCAATACTATTTCCCCTGAACTGGTTGAAAGTCTTGAAGTATTCAAGACACCTGCGGCAAATATGGATGAAGGATCATTGGGTGGTACGGTCAATCTGAAAACCAGGTCCCCATTGGATTTTGAAGCCCGTAAATTCTCCCTGGGCTTCAAGAAGACCTCTAATCGTTTGCGGGACGATCAGGGTGAAAGCTACTCTTTCCTTTATGCTGACGCGTTTGCTGAAGACAGATTGGGGATTTTATTCAGTTATAATAAATCTGATGAACCATTTCGACGGGACAGTGTCGAGTCCTTCGGCTATCGCTATGTTGGTTTCAACCCGGTTACGGGAACTATTGTTGATGCGGGGAACCCCGCAGCCGGTAGAGATACCGATCCAGCCAGGGAATACGGTTATATGCCCAAGGATATTCGGCAGAACTTGCGCCTGGAAGAGCGTGAACGCACCGGGATTAATGCCGTTCTTCAATGGCACCCAACTGATTCCATTGATGTCAAATTGAATTATCTGGGAACGGAGTTAGAGCGCAATGAGAATGCCAGTAACAGCGCCTACCGTTTTACCGACGCTCCGGGAGGTGTGGGTATAACCCGAATTGCCGGTGCAGTCCTTGAGGGTGATAACTTTGTCGCTGTGAACGGCAGTCGGAGCAACAACGTCAATCATCGCCGCCAATTCGTGGCGCTACTGGACCGCCGCTTCACCAGCAGCACCGATGCTTACGGTGTTGAAGTGGCATGGCATGGCGATCTATGGAAACTTTCGACCCAGATCGGGTATTCGGAAGGTGAGGGTGTACAGGACCCTTCCCTGTTCGCCACCTTCGGCACCCATGCTGATATTTCCTATGATACAAGGGGGGTGGAGTTTTTCAACCTGGGTTCCGGCACCGGTACGGACTTTGCTGATCCATCCATTTACCGTCACGGTAACGGCGGTCTTTCCCGTGCCCTTAGAACAAACGAAGATGAGGAATTCAATACACAATTTGATATTGAGCGGGAAATTGAAAGCGGCTGGCTTTCTTCCGTGCAATTCGGTGTCAAATATCGTGATCGGAGCAAAACCCAGGTCAAGGCCGTTGATGCAGCGACGGGTCTGGAAAAAGCAAGAGTGATTGATCCCAACACGGGTGCGACGGTCACCTTAGCTACTTACCTGGGTGACTCTCTGTTCCCCGTCGATGATTTCAAGGTTACCGGCGGTCTGCCTTCAGAGTGGGGTTTTCCTGATGCGGACCGGGTCTTGCAGGATTTTTCCTACGGTGGCCTGCTGGCCGACCCAACCATACGTCCAAGACAAGATGGATCAAGCAACTGGGATCTCACTGAGAAGGTTATAGCCGGTTACGCAATGGCGGACTTCTCATTCAATAACTTAAGTGGCAATTTTGGTGTCCGCGTTGTCAATACTGATCAAACGGGAAACAGCAATACATTCGATGGTGTTGCAAATACCGTTCCTGTTGTCGATGAACGCAGCTATACGGAAGTGTTACCCAGTCTGAATGCCGTTTATATTTTGCGGGACGACTTATTGTTACGCGGAGGTGTCGCCAAAGTCATGTCGCGGCCAAGTTTTCAGCAACTTACTCTGGGCTACAATATCAATTTGGGAGCAGGTACGGCAACACGTGGCAATCCGGATCTGGACCCCTTTCTTGCATGGCAGGCCGATTTATCACTGGAATGGTATTTCGCGGAGGGCAGCTTGCTGGCTGCGTCCGTATTTTATAAAGATATAGAATCGTTTGTTACCCAGACACAGGCCACGGAGGTAATCCCCGGGTTTGAAATTGACGATTTTGGCAGCCCTCGGAGTTTTCTGGTAACGTCCCCTGAAAATGGTGAAGGAGCCAGGATAAAAGGGCTCGAAGTATCTTACCAGCAGAATTTTACATTTTTACCTTCGCCGCTTGATGGTTTTGGTGCGCTTTTTAATATTACCTTTATCGACAGTTCAACCGGGATTGACGACCCCTTTGGTAAGGAACTACCTTTGGAAGGTTTGTCAGACTCAAGCAGGAACATGGTGCTGTTTTACGAAAGGGGCGATTTTTCTGCCAGGGTTTCCTATACACACCGGGACGACTTTCTGATTTTTACCAGTAGTCTGGGAGGCTTGCCGGTATATCAAAAAGCATACGATCAGGTAGACGCGAATGTGAGCTACGCCTTTCGCGATACCGGATTCTTGATTACCTTTGAGGCAATTAACCTGAATAACGAAGCACCACTGACGTTTGCCGGTGACGAATCTCGTTTAATCTCGTATCGGGAATACGGTCGCCGGTTTGCCTTGGGAATACGATATAACCATTAGGCTCTGATCAAATCCGGAGAGTCCGTCTCCAACGGTGTACTGGAGCCGGACTGCTTCGATATTCAAATGTGTACATACCCTGACTTGGTAATACTTCCGTATATAATAGCGTGTCTGACAATTGAATGAATTCAGAACCCGAAGAACAGATTCCCCGGATAAACAACATATAGATGAATGTCATTATGAAAATGCAATTGATTAAACTCAAACCAAATACAATTATCGGACCAGCTTTTCTGATATTTTTTCTGGCGATTACTTCCGGGTGCGCGGACGAAAGCAACACACCGGATCTTAAAGGCAAGCGCAAAAATGTCATTTACATTCTCACAGACGATCAGCGTTATGACGAGTTGGGCTTCATTAACCCTGTGATAGAGACACCCAACATGGATAGATTGGCTAATGAAGGTGTGTATTTCAAAAATGCTTTCGTCACTACGGCACTGTGCTCCCCCAGCCGGGCATCTATTCTGACCGGGCAATACATGCACAATCATGGGGTGGTCGATAACAACAAACCACCACCGGAAGGAACGATTTTTTTCCCACAACATCTGCAAAGCGTCGGCTACAATACGGCATTTATTGGCAAATGGCATATGGGAGAGCGGGCATCCGCTTCTCGCAAGCCTGATGATCCACAACCCGGATTTGACCACTGGGTGAGCTTTGCCGGGCAGGGTGAGTATTTTCCCACCAACAAAAATGGCAAACCCAATTTGCTCAATATCAATGGCAAACAGGTAAACCAAAAAGGCTATATTACTGATGAACTAACAGATTATGCCCTCGACTGGTTGAATACCCGCAATGACGAGAAACCGTTTTTCATGTATTTATCCCACAAAGCCGTGCATGCGGATTTTTCACCGGCTGAGCGACATGCAGATCAATATGCCGGAAAAAAAATTCCTGTTCCGGTTAGTCAGGCAAATACTGAAGAGAACTATAAGGGTAAACCCCTGTGGGTTAAAAACCAGCGTAACAGTTGGCATGGCGTCGACTTCCCTTATCATAGTCCTCTGAATGTTCAGGCATATAAGATGCAATATCATCGAGCGTTATCAGCAGTTGATGAAGGTCTTGGCCGGATTCTGACGTGGCTGGAAGAAAATGGACACGCAGAAGATACGATAGTGATGTTCATGGGCGATAACGGGTTCATGTTTGGTGAGCATGGATTGATTGACAAAAGAAATGCCTATGAGGAATCCATGCGAGTGCCACTGCTGGCCTGGGGAAATGGACTCAGGAGAAACCATGTTGTCGAAGAGATAGCCGCCAACATTGATATCGCCTCAACTGTGCTGGATATCGCCGGTGTTGAACCTCCAAATCACTTTGATGGAAGCAGCTTATATCCGCTGGCCAGAGGAGAAATTGTGGATAATTGGCGCATTGATCTACTGTACGAATACTATTGGGAGTTCAACTATCCAAGTACGCCAACAACCTTTGCATTGCGGACCAACAAGTACAAGTTCATTAGTTACCACGGCATCTGGGACGTAGAAGAACTTTACGATATGGAAAATGATCCACAGGAAATGAATAATCTGATTCATGAGCCGGAATATCTGGAGATGATTGCCGACATGAGACAAAGGTTATTTTCAAGATTGGCAGAATCCGGCAATGGGCTGACAGTGCCTTATACGGAAAAATTCAGCCATGGGGCGGTATTCCGAGAACGCAGGCGTTCAAAAGCAGCAGAGTTTCCATCTGAGTGGTTACGCGATGGAACTGAAAAAGATTTACGCCACTTTATGATCCCGGATCAGGTCTTGGCGAAGAAGCAAAAGCAGTATTCCAATACCGCCAAAGATCAATCAAAAACAGAAAAATGAGTATAGAAAATTTCCGTATGTCAGGCTACTCCCGCATATTTGTATTGCTGCTGGGCCTGAACGCAACCGCAAGCGAGGGAAAACCCAATGTCCTGTTTCTGATAGTCGATGATTTGCGTCCTGAAATCCCCGCTTACGGCAAACATAACGTTCAGTCTCCCAATATTGAACGGCTGGCCAGTGAAGGGGTGGTATTTGAAAATGCCTACGCCAATGTACCTGTGTGCGGAGCTTCACGCGCCAGTTTGATGACCGGGATCAGGCCAACGGCAAACCGTTTTGTCGGCTACCGGGCGCGGATTGATGAAGATGCGGTGAATGCCAAAACCTTATTCGGATACTTAAAGGAACATGGCTACTTCACGGAAAGTATCGGTAAAGTGGTACATTTTAGTGATGATTCCGCGAATGGTTGGAGTACAAAACCGTGGCTACCGCGTCTTGATGAAAAGCGTGAAAAAGATACGGGGCATCGTGACTACCAGTTGGCGGAGAACATCAGATCTTTCCTGAAAAACAGAAAGGGACCCGCCTATGAAGCTGCGGATGTGCCTGATAATACCTACTATGACGGTAAAATTGCCGACCGCGCCGTTGCCTCGCTGGTCAAATTAAAACAATCAGATAAACCCTTCTTCCTGGCAATAGGGTTTCTTAAACCTCACCTGCCCTTTAATGCACCCAAAGTCTATTGGGATTTGTATCCGGAAGGGGATATAACACTTTCAATCAATCCATTATTCCCTAAAAGGGCACCGAAAGAAGCCTGGCACGATTGGGGAGAATTACGAAAATATGCAGGTGTTCCTCCAGTGCCTGAATTAATGCCAGACGACCTGGCACGCAACCTGATTCACGGTTATTACGCCAGCCTCAGCTATAGCGATGCTCAAATTGGCAAGGTTTTAAATGCCCTGGACGAACTGGACCTGGCAGATAATACTTTGGTGTTTTTGTTCGGCGACCATGGCTGGAGTCTGGGTGAGCACAGCTTATGGGCCAAACATTCCCCATTTGATGTGGCAACGCATACACCTTTAATAGTCAGGGTACCTGGCGGCAAAACCACAGGTAGTACAAAAGGTCTGGTTGAGTTTATCGACATTTATCCGACCGTACTGGATTTGCTGGGCCTTGCAGGGCTTGAGCAATTACAGGGTGAAAGTTTTTCCGATCAATTAAAAGATCCAGATGCGCCCGGAAAGCAAGCAGTTTATCCGCGCTGGCGAGGAGGAGAAGTGATAAAGACAAAGGATTTTGCATTGACCGAATGGTTTGATGATCGGGGACAAGTGAAGGCCAGAATGCTGTTTGATCACCGCAATGATCGTGATGAAACCATAAACCTGGCTGAACATCCCAACTACACAGATGTGATTGAAGGATTACATCAACAATTGCTTGCCATGATCGCAAGCCGATGATCAACATTGATGTTTTTGCCACCGTGACAAATAGACATGAAGGATCTGTTTTCGATTGGGGAAAAAGTAGCCCTGATCACCGGATGGAAGGGGCTTCCATCTCGCTTTCATATTCTTTTGCTCTGGGGTGTCATCCTGAGTGCGGCATTGTAATGAAGCCGGTGTTTCGGGTCCAGTTTTTCTAGCCGTTCAAACCAAGAACATCACTCATGTCATAAAGCCCGGGCGGTTGGCCCTTGACCCAGGCTGCGGCACGCAGGGCACCTTCCGCGAAGTTGGCCCGCGACTGCGCACGATGAGTGATCTCCAGCCGCTCGCCATCAGCGATAAACATGACGGTGTGCTCACCGACAATCTCACCACCACGTATCGCATGAAAGCCAATGGTTTCCCGATCCCTTGCGTTTATCTGCCCGTGTCGTCCATGGACAGCCACCGAATCAAGGTCCCGGCCCAGGCCACGTGCGACACGTTCACCCAGAGTCATCGCAGTGCCCGAGGGTGCATCGACCTTATGCCTGTGATGGGATTCAACAATCTCCACATCCACAGAATTACCAAAGATCTTTGCCGCCATCTCTACCAGTTGGAAAGTGGCATTGACGCCAACACTGTAGTTGCTCGCAAAGACCATCGGTTGCGATTCCGCGATGGCACTGAGTCTGGCCTGCTGATCACGGGAGAGCCCCGTGGTGCCGATCACCATCGCCGTACCAGCCTCTGCACAGACCTCCATGTTGGCCACGGTCGCCCGCGCAATGGTGAAATCAACCAGAACGTCCACTTCAACCGCGATACTGGCAAGATCATCTGTGATATGGATTCCGGCCGCACCCACGCCCGCAAGTTCACCGGCATCAGCGCCGATAACCGGCAAACCCGGTTGCTCAATGGCAGCCGCAAGCGTCAGGACATCAGAGCCCTGAATCAGTTCGATCAGGGTCCTGCCCATTTTTCCGGCCGCGCCAGCGACCCCTACCCTGGTCATGGTTACTGTCTGCTGAGAAATCAGGAGTGGATTGTAACGCTTTTAATCCGTCAGCGAATCGATGAAATCCCTGACCCTGTCAAACCAGCCGGCCTGTTGGGGTCGCTGCTTCTCATTGGTTTGAGATGCAAACTCCCGCAGCAGCTCCTTCTGCCTGCCCGTCAGCTTGACCGGTGTTTCGACAACCACACGACAATAAAGATCACCGGTGCCGCCCCTGCGGACCTGGGCCACATTGATGCCCTTGCCGCGCAAACGGAACTGCTTGCCGGTCTGGGTTTCAGGCGGGATTTTCAGGCTTACACGACCATCCAGCGTCGGGACTTCCAGATCTCCACCCAACGCGGCATCCACAAAACTCACCGGCACATCACAGTAGAGATGTTCACCGCGCCGGTTAAAGATATCGTGATCCCGGACCTCGATCTGCACATACAGATCACCGGACGGGCCACCCATGGAACCCGCTTCACCCTGGCCCGTCAGCCGAATGCGATCGCCCGTATCAACTCCGGGCGGTACTTTGACGGAAAGCGTCTTCTGTTCCCGGATACGCCCCTGGCCGGTGCAGCGCTTGCAGGGGTCCGTGATGACCTTGCCCTGGCCGCGACACCGCGGACAGGTCTGCTGAATGGAAAAGATCCCCTGGCGTGCGGAGACCTGTCCCATGCCGCCACACTGGATACAGCTAGTCGGCTTTGTTCCTTTCTCCGCACCTGAACCCAGACATTCCATACACTCGACGAGTGTGGGGACCTTGATCTTTGGATTACTGCCCCTGACGGCATTCTCAAGATCCATGGTCATAACATAGCGCAGGTCCGCACCTCGCGATGGACCGCCTCGACGACCACCACTCGCAGCGTTACCAAAAATATCACCGAAGACATCTTCGAAGATTGAACTGAAGCTACCACCGGCACCACCAAAACCCCCGGCGCCACCCGAGCCATCAAGTGCCGCATGACCAAATTGATCATAGGCCTGGCGCTTCTCGGCATTGAGCAGGATTTCCGCCGCCTCACTGGCTTCTTTGAATTTCTCTTCCGCATCCGCATCGTCCGGGTTACGGTCCGGATGAAACTTCATGGCAAGACGGCGGTAGGCTTTCTTGATCGCCTGTTCAGACGCGTCGCGCCCGACGCCGAGCACTTCGTAATAATCTCGTTTTGCCATTGTGTATCTTCTCAATAAACACCAAACGGGCCATGAAAGGCCCGTATTATCGGAGACAGTTCAGAGCACTGTCCCCGAATCAGCCCCGCATCGGGCGCGTTACTTGTCGTCTTTGACTTCTTCGAACTCAGCGTCCACAGCATCCGGGTCACCGCCATCCGAATCAGCATCGGTCGCCTCCGGCTGAGATGCCTCCTGCTGCGCTTGCTCGTACATACGCTGTGCCAGTGAAGAACTCGCTTCCGTCAGCTTCTGCGTCCTGGCTTCAATTTCCGCCTTGTCATCTCCCTTCAGGGCTTCTTCCAGTTCAGAGATCGCCTGCTCAATCGCCGTCTTCTCTTCCTCCTCGACCTTGTCAGCCGCCTCTCCCAGCATCTTACGAGTCGCATGGATCATGCCGTCCGCCGTATTGCGCAGGGTCACCAGTTCTTCGAACCTGCGATCCTCCTCGGCGTGAGACTCCGCATCTCGTACCATCTGGTCGATCTCATCGTCCGACAGTCCACTGGACGCCTTGATGACAATCGACTGCTCTTTGCCGGTCGCTTTATCCTTCGCGGAGACGTTCAGAATACCGTTCGCGTCCAGGTCGAAGCTCACCTCGATCTGGGGCGTACCTCGCGGGGCGGGCGGAATGTCAGCAAGGTCGAACTGACCCAGAGACTTGTTCTGTGCCGACTGCTTACGCTCGCCCTGCAATACGTGGATGGTCACCGCCGGCTGGTTATCGTCAGCCGTGGAGAAGACCTGCGATTTCTGGGTCGGGATCGTCGAGTTCTTCTCGATCAGCGTACTCATGACACCGCCCATAGTCTCAATACCCAAAGACAGTGGTGTCACGTCCAGCAACAAGACGTCTTTCACATCACCGGCCAGAACCGCAGCCTGGATAGAGGCACCGAGCGCAACCGCTTCGTCAGGGTTGACATCCTTGCGCGGCTCTTTGCCGAAGAACTCTTTCGCTTTCTTCTGCACCAGCGGCATTCGGGTCTGACCACCCACCAGGATAATATCATCCACCTGCGAGACGCTGACATCAGCGTCCTTCAGTGCCGTACGAACCGGGTCCAGGGTACGCTCAACCAGATCTTCCACCAGAGACTCCAGCTTCGCCTGGGTTACCTTGATCACCAGATGCTTCGGCCCTGTGTTGTCTGCGGTAATGTAGGGCAGATTCACTTCCGTCTGTCCACTGCTGGACAGCTCGATCTTGGCTTTCTCAGCGGCTTCCTTCAGACGTTGCAGAGCCAGAGGATCATTGTGCAGGTCCATCCCGTGTTCTTTCTTGAACTCGTTCGCCAGATAGTCAATCAGACGAAGGTCGAAGTCCTCACCACCGAGGAAGGTATCACCATTGGTTGAGAGCACCTCAAACTGTTTCTCACCATCAACATCGGCAATCTGAATGATCGAGATATCGAAGGTACCGCCACCCAGATCATAAACCGCGATGGTAGAGTCACCGATTGCCTTGTCCATGCCATAAGCAAGCGCCGCCGCCGTCGGCTCATTGATAATCCGCTTTACGTCCAGACCCGAGATCCTGCCGGCATCCTTGGTTGCCTGGCGCTGCGAATCATTGAAGTAGGCAGGCACCGTAATGACAGCTTCTGTCACCGATTCTCCCAGGTAGTCTTCCGCCGTCTTCTTCATCTTGGACAGCACCTGTGCGGAGATCTGCGGCGGCGCCATTTTCTGGTCCTTGACCTCAACCCAGGCATCACCATTGTCTGCACTGGCGATGGTATAAGGCACCATCTTGATGTCCCGCTGAACCACATCGTCCGTAAACTGACGACCGATCAGTCGCTTGACTGCAAACAGCGTATTCTGGGGATTGGTGACTGCCTGTCGCTTCGCGGACTGACCAACCAGCACCTCGCCATCGTCGGTATAACCCACGATAGACGGTGTCGTGCGGTCCCCTTCCGAGTTCTCGATGATCTTCGGCTCGCCGCCTTCAAGTACGGCGACGCAGGAGTTCGTCGTTCCGAGGTCAATACCAATAATCTTACCCATGTCAGTTCTCCAGGTTTCGCCACGCTGACCGTGGCGGTCTCGTTAATCGATAACTTCTATATTGTTCCCAACCCGGGAAATTCAAGCTTCCCGGTCGTCTTGTTCTTCAGCGCCCGCAGGTGGTTTCGTGACCATAACCATGGCCGCGCGGACCAGCCTGCCATTGAGTCGGTAGCCCTTCTGCACCACCGCAAAGACGGAATTCGGCTCCATCTCCGGGTTCTCCACCGTGGAAATGGCCTGGTGCTCATTCGGGTCAAAGGGTTCACCCACCGGGTCAATCATTTCAATGCCTTCCCTGCCCAGTAGGTCCAGCAGCAGCTTGTTGCAAAGTCGAACGCCTTCCAGCATCGGATCGTCCTCGCTCTCGGCAGCCTGCTCTGCGGCCTCAATCGCTTTTTCAAGGCTGTCCACAATCGGTAACAGGTTCTGCAGGAACTTCTCAAGGGCAAACTTGTGCGCATTCTCGACGTCACGGGCCGTGCGCCGTTGCAGGTTCTGCATCTCGGCTTCAGCACGCAGCGCCAGGTCCTTGTACTTTTCTACTGCCTCAAGCGCCTGTTGCAACTCGTCAACGGGATCTGCTTCTTTCTCGCTGTCTTTGCTGTCCTCTGCCGCCTCTGCCTGCTCCTCGGACTCAGTTATCTCCCGGGGCTCCGCCTGCGCTTCCTGTTCGCTTTCCGGTTTGGTTTCGTCTTCAGGCACCGCCATGAATCACTCCTACCTCTGGTGTGACGAAAAAATGACCCGTGATATATGGGGACATCTTTGGCGGCTTTCAAGGGAAGCTCACGTCATCACGGGCAGTGGGACGCAGGAGCGCTATCTCTTGCTGGTATCAAGGGCGGCGCTGAGCAGGCGGGCAGTGGCGTCGACGATGGGGATAACCCGGCCATAAGCCATGCGGGTCGGGCCGATCACGCCCAGAACACCTACCAGTTCGCCGTCTACCTGATAGGGCGCTGTCACCACAGAGCATTCATCCAGCACCTCGTAACCGGATTCGTTACCGATAAAGAGCTGAACGCCCTCAGATTCCATGCAGCGGTCCAGAAGGTGCAGGATATCGCCCTTCATTGAGATGACCTCGAACAGTTGGCGGATATCATCCAGGGCCTGGTCCGTGGCAAACAGGTTCTCCTGCCCTTTCACCACGAAATCGTTGGTGCTTTCTGTTTCGAAAGCCTGATCGACCACATCCAATGTGGTCTGCATCAGGGAATTCATGCTCTCCCGGTCTGCCCTCATGGATGACAACAGCCGTTCGCGAATCCTGCCGAGCGCCTCACCGGTGAATTGTGCATTCAGAAAGTTGGAAGCCTCGCGCAACTGAATCTCGGAGTAGACCTGCTTGGTGTAAATGATCCGGTTCTGAACCTCATGATCATCCAGGACCAGGATCACCAGGACCCGGTTGTTGTCCAGGCTGAGGAAGTCGACATGCCGTAGCGTCACCTGATCCCGCCTGGGAATCGTGACCAGACCCGCCATCCGGGTGAACTCAGAAAGAATCCCGGACGCCGATTCGACCAGTTCCTTGGAGGACATATCGGGATTCAGGTTTCGATTCAGACTGGCGAGATCATAGGTATCGATCTGCTCCACCTTGATCAGGATATCGACAAAAAAACGGTAGCCAAGCGCCGTCGGCACGCGACCCGCTGAGGTGTGTGGCGATCTTACATAGCCCAGTTCCTCAAGATCCGCCATGACGTTGCGCACGGTCGCAGGACTGACCTGCACGGACGCAGCATCCGCCAGCGTTTTGGAGCCAACCGGCTGACCCTCCGCTATGTAGTGCTCCACCAGTGACTTCAGGAGAATCTTGGACTTTTCGCTCAATGCTTCCGATTCAGACATGCCAAGATACTAATTCAGGCGGGCGCATACGACAATGCCGGAGGGATTCCAATTGCACTCCCGGAATGTGTCAAGGTTTAATAGCACAGGAGGTATCTGGCATTGCTGACCCATCTATCCGTCAATTCGCTAACCCTGGTAGACCAGCTCGAACTTGAGTTCGATCAGGGTATGAGTGTTATTACCGGGGAAACCGGCGCCGGTAAGTCCATCCTCCTGGGGGCCCTGGGACTGGCGCTTGGTGAGCGAGCCGATTCATCCCTGATTGCGCCCGGTGGCGACAAAGCCGAGGTCAACGCAACTTTTGATCTGGGGAATCATGAGCGCGCCCTGAACTGGCTGCTGGAAAAGGAACTGGACGAAGGACAGGAGTGCATTCTACGCCGGGTAGTCTCCAAAGATGGCCGGTCCCGCGCCTTTATCAATGGCAGTTCAATCAATCTGAGCGAGCTGAGAGTCCTTGGCGAAATGCTGCTGGATGTGCACAGCCAGCATGAACACCAATCACTGCTGAAGCGGGAGACCCATCGGCGATTGCTGGACGGGTTTGGCGGTCTGGGTGATGTTGTCTCACAGGTGGGTGATAGCTTCAAAGAAGCACAACGGATTCGACGGGCCCTTGTACAGGGACGCGAGGAAGCCGGGGAAGCATCAGAAAGGGTACAGCTTCTGAGCTATCAGGCGGAAGAACTGGCAAACCTGGCGGTGAAACCCCGGGAGACCGAAGCGCTTGAAGCCGAGCAGAAGATCCTCAGTTCCGCCGATGACATTCAATCCAGACTCGAACAGATCCTTGCGCTGTGCCGGGGCGACGATGAGCAGAACGCGGCAGGCCTGATCGCAAAAGCATTGTCACTGCTTGATGGCATTGATGACGAATCCATCAAACCCGTTCGTGAGATGCTGATGACCGCAGGCATCCAGATCGATGAAGCCATTCATGATCTGAACAGTTCCGCCGAGCGTTTCACCGCCGACCCCGCACGACTACGGGAGGTCGAGGATCGACTGAGCCGAATCTACGATGCCGCCCGCAGGCATCGTGTACAGCCGGACGAACTGCCTGAGCTGGCAGAACAGATCCAGGGCGAACTGGACAACATCCTGAATGCGGGGGAACAACTGGCAACCCTGGAGTCCGAACTGAACGAGGCTGAAACCTCCTATCAAACCATCGCGGAACAACTCTCACAATCACGCATGAAAACCGCGCAGTTGCTACAGACCGAGGTCACCGCCGTACTCCAGGAGCTGGGAATGAACGGCGCTGACTTTCTCGTCTCGGTGGAAACAGGCCCTGATTCCTCAGTCCACGGCATCAACAGTGTTGAATTTCGCATCGCGACGATTCCCGGCACTGAACCCGGGCCACTCTCCGGCATTGCCTCGGGAGGTGAACTGTCTCGTATCTCTCTTGCCATACAGGTGATTACCGCGACCTCCGCCAATACTCCCACCCTGGTATTTGATGAAGTGGATGTCGGAATCGGTGGCGCCACCGCAGAAGTGGTGGGAAACCTGCTGCGAAAACTCGGCGGCACAGCCCAGGTTATCTGCGTGACGCACCTGCCACAGGTCGCCGCACAGGGTCATCATCACTATGTGGTCGTCAAATCCACCACATCAGACGGCACCAGCATGGTCGTGACGCCTCTCGGCGAAGAAGAGAAGATTGATGAAATCGCCAGAATGCTGGGTGGTGTCAAGAAGACGAAACAATCCATCGCCCACGCACAGGAAATGCTTTCGCCCTAGCGGCAATCCGGGCAAAGCCCGTACATATTCAGGTTGTGATCGGTCAGCTCAAAGCCCAGATCGTCTGCAACCTTCTGCTGCTGACGTTCGATCTCATCGTCAGTGAATTCCTCAACGCGACCACATCGAACACAGACAATGTGGTCGTGATGCTTGTCCGGTGAGAGTTCAAAAATCGAATGACCGCCCTCGAAATTGTGCCGAACCACCAACCCTGCCTGCTCAAACTGGGTCAGAACCCGGTATACGGTCGCAAGCCCGATCTCCTCTCCGTTGCCGAGCAGCAGTTTGTAGACATCTTCCGCACTGACGTGGCGAACATCATTGCTTTCAAGAATCTGCAGAATCTTGATTCGGGGCAGCGTAATCTTCAGACCGGCGTCTTTGAGTTCCTGGGATTCAGCAGTCATAATTTCGCCTGAGTCAAAAGGTAGTATCCACGATGCGGATAAACTACAGTATAGCGCGAATTATCAGGCTACACCCAGAATGTCTCGAAGATTTACCCAACCGTTCACACTGATTCTGATTTTTGTGCTTCTTGCAGGCTGCTCCTCTGTCCGGTTCCCCGGCGTTCATCGGATTACCGTTCAACAGGGCAACGTCATTACCCAGCAGATGATTGACAGGCTGAAACCCGGCATGACCAGGAGCCAGGTACGATTCGTGTTGGGAAATGCCGTCATTGATGACCAGTTGGATGAAGATCGCTGGGATTACATCTACAGCATCCAGATCGCCGGAGGTTCCTCCATCAGAAAGGTGCTGAGTGTCTACTTCGTTGGCGACCGGCTCAGCTACTTTATCGGTGACTTTATACCTACCGGGGAATATGAGGCATTCATCGAAAGGGGGGCTGCGGGCCAGGCTCAGCGGCCCTGATTCGGGCGCGCCCTGCGCCGCCGCGCCTCCCGGGCGTCCATTGTCAAAGGGCGATAGATTTCTATGCGGTCACCGTCACTGAGCACCGTATCGCCTGATCTTTTCTCGTACCAGATACCTTTCGGCAACCCGGAGAGATCAATGCCGACAAACTGCGACTGAATACCAGACAAAGCGACCGCTTCATCCAGCGTGGTTCCCGCCGGAACCGTCAGTTCCACCACCTCCTGGTGATCAGCACGGGCAAAGGCGACCGATACCCTTAACGATTCCGATGTCATCAGCCGTATATCTGTCTGGCGCGGTCACAGAAAGCATCCACCATCGTGTCAGCGGCATGCGAGAACGCCTTGCCGAGCGTCGCGTTCAACACAACCGAGTTGAAATCAAAGGCCAGGCCCATCTCGGCCTTGCAGCCGTCGTCTCCCAACTGGCTGAAGTGCCAGTTACCTTCCAGGCTGGAGAAGGGACCATCGACGAGGACAAGACGAATAAGCTCCGGTCTCTGTAACTGATTTCTTGTGCTGAAGCTGTGACTTAGACCCGCCTTTGAAATCGTCAGGCTTGCCAGCATCTCCGTTGGTGAGGCTTCAATGACCCGGCTGTCAGAACACCAGGGCAGAAACTCGGGATAGGCGGCGACATCATTGACCAGATCGAACATCTGCTCCGCCGAGAAGGGCAAGAGTGCTGATCGCGAAACCCTTTTCATGCTTCAGAAGAAAATGGTCATGACAAACACAACGAAAATCCCCAAAGGTGCGAGCACCCTGACCAGCCAGGTCAGCAAGGTCACAAGGGCGACAGGTGTGCCTGCGAGCTGCTCCGTCAGAACGGTTTTGTTCAGCACCCAGCCCGCAAACAAGCCAATCAGAATACCGCCAATGGGCAGAATGATGTTGTTCGAGACATAATCCATGGTGTCAAAGAAGGTCATACCCGGCAACAGGTGAAAATCTGCCCAGAGATTGAACGACAGCGCACTGCCGATTCCCAGAAGCCAGGCGAGGAACCCGATGATGACGGCACTGACCCGACGGGTCACCTTTGCCCTCTCAACCACCCAGGCAACCGCCGGTTCCCCGATTGAAATGGCAGAGGTGACCGCGGCGAAACCTACCAGCAGAAAGAACAGTGTTCCGAAGAACTGCCCGCCCGCCATCTGCCCGAACGCAATCGGCAGCGAGATGAACATCAATCCCGGGCCTGCTGCCGGCTCCAGCCCATTGGCAAACACAATCGGAAAAATCACCATGCCGGAGCAAAGCGCAACAAGGGTATCCAGCAGGGCAATGGTTAGAGCAGAGTTGACAATCGAGGCCTCTCTGGGCAGATAAGCGCCATAGGCCATGATCGCCCCCATGCCAAGACTCAACGTGAAGAAAGCCTGACCCATCGCAACAAGAAGCGAGTCTCCGGAAAACTGATCTGCCCTGAAGGCAAACAGAAACGCCAGACCTTCCTGAAAATGCCCGGAACTGACCGCCGCCCACATCACAAGCGCAATCAACAGAACAAAAAGCGCCGGCATCAGGTATCTGACGGTCATCTCAAGCCCCCTGCCCACGCCGCGCGCCGCTATGAAAGTGGTCAGCGCCATAAAAAGAGTATGCCAGCCGATAACCTGCCAGGGGTCACCCGTAAAGGATTCAAAGGATTGCTGCGCGAATTCGGCTTCCGCACCAACAAAAACGCCTCGTACCATGTCAACAAGGTAAGCAAGCGCCCAACCGGCAATCACCGCATAGAATGAAAGGATCATGAACCCCGCCAGTGCGCCCATCCAGCCGACAACCTGCCAGCCGGGATGACCACCCGACTGTGCGGTTAATGTCCGCATGGTATTGATCGGACTCTGTCGTCCCGCCCGGCCCAACAGGATTTCCGCAATCATGATCGGAATACCGATCAACGCAATACAGGCAATGTAGGCAAGCACGAACACACCGCCACCGTTTTCACCCGCGACATAGGGGAAACGCCAGATGTTCCCCAGCCCTACCGCAGATCCGGCCACTGCGAGAATAAACATCAGTCTTGACGACCACATACCGTGCATGGATTCAGACATGGGTTACCCCTTCTCCTGTTGCTGGCTTGCCACAGCCGCCATTGTCGCACCTGATCGCTCCGTGACAAACCGGAAGATAAGCCTATGGAAACTCTGAATAATATCTTTTTCCGCGATAGCTGCGTTGGACCCGTCCTCGAAACATCGGAAAATTAAAGCGTTTTTACGATTTTCTGCGGGCGCGTCCGTCTTGCTCTCACGAAACTTGCTCTCAGAAAGAAAGCCTGTTATTCAGAGCTTCCCTATAATGGCGCGCCCCGAGGGTACGCACATGGCCGGGAAACCAAAGGCACAAGCAAACACCATTGCCCTGAACAAACGTGCGAAGTTCGACTACCACCTGCACGACCGGTTCGAAGCAGGGGTTGCACTGGAGGGCTGGGAAGTGAAGTCGCTCAGAGCGGGTAAATGCCAGCTCCTGGATACCTATGTGCTGCTAAAAAGCGGCGAGGCATTTCTGCTGGGTTGCAACATTACGCCAATGTCGTCTGCCTCAAGTCATGTTCAAGCGGACCCGCAACGAACCCGTAAACTGCTCCTGCACAAGAAGGAAATCGCCCGTCTGATCGGTGCGACGCAACAGAAAGGGCAGACCTGCATTCCTGTTGCCCTCTACTGGAAGAGCAACCGCGTGAAGTGCGAGATTGCTCTGGCCACGGGCAAGAAAGAACACGACAAGCGGGCGACCGTCAAGGAACGGGACTGGAATCGTGACAGGTCACGAATTCTGAAGGCGGGCAATCACTGATTGAATTGCCGCAGTGCGCCCATGCACAAGAAGTGTATAATACCTGACCAGTTACGGGGGCGACCTGGCTTCGACGCCGGTTGCGAAACCCGAGGTGCATGTCGAGAGGGTAGTGACTCTCGTAAATCAATCGCTGTAACTTTTATAGTTGCCAACGACGAAAACTACGCACTAGCTGCCTGAGAAGCTCTTTAGAGCCCATCAGGTTTAGCTTGACCCGGGGCGGATGTGCCCATGTATTCAAACCGGGTGCACGACTCATGGGATCGCTGTCAGACCCGGCTTGTGGTTGAAGCAGTTAAACTTAAAGCAAGCTCGCCTTCCGATCCCTGTTTGTCGGGCCAGCGGAAGGTTAAACAATAGACAAACTACACATGTAGAGCCGAGGGCGGAGAACTGACGGACGCGGGTTCGATTCCCGCCGCCTCCACCAATTATCAAACATGAGTCAACATTAACTCATCAAGACGCGACTCAAAAAAGCGGACACTCCACAGTTCCAGTCCATCTTTCTCAACAGGTTCAAGAAAACGTTCAACATCAGCCCTTGCCTCTTCCCAGTTAATCTTTGCAATGCGCTCTCGCAGCGCAGTTGCCAACCAGTTGCCATCAAACGCAATCTGTTCACCTTTCCAGGGTCCAAACTGAATCAACGCAGACCGGAGGTGTGCCATATTAGGTTGAACCCTGTTCCTGACATACCAGTTGAAGTCGTACCAGTCTCTCCCCTTTACCCAGGGACGGCACAGCAGCGCATGTATCTTGAGTGCGAAATTGCTGGGCAGATCCTGATGGCAAATTTCAAAGTCGGAAGGGAAATCAAGAAATGTGTAATCAAAGCCGGAGTTCCCAGGTGGATTAACATCAATCTCCAGTTTGATACGGAGTTTTTGTTCGGGTGTGCTGCGGTAGAACGAAAGATCCAGTTGATTGGCCAGTGAATCATCCTTGATCAGAACCCGCCTGATCTGGCGATCAACTTCACCACGCTCACTCACTTCAGCTTCAATGCCGAACTGGAGCAGCGTATCAACCAGTGCTTCCAGATATTCCGACCAGACAAATGTCTCATCGGGTTCCTTGAGTATAAAGTCGAGATCCTCTGAAAATCGTGGCAGATCATGAAGCACCCGCAGACTCGTCCCACCCTGAAAAGCAGCGACCTTAAAGAACTTTGCACGCCAGAGACCAAATAGCGTAACTTCCTGGATTATCTCTTTCAGCGCGTCTTCCGGCGTGGCCTGCCCATGATATTTATGTAATCGTTCCCGGATGATCTCAATCATTGCCAGGTTCGCTCGCTAACTTATCAAGAAATTCAAGAAGTCGATTTTGCTTATAGACACCACGAAGGGTTCGGATATCAGCGCCGGAAATTGTCTCCAGTTGCTCGAAGTCAATTCGATAACTCCCCACCAGCCACTCCAGCCCTTCCCACTTCAGTTTGTTCAGGTAGACCATATCCATCAGAGCCCTTGCGGGCGTCGAAATCCAGGCAACGTGATTCCCCAGTTCGTGTCGTTGCACCAGTTCAAGAAAGCTTCCCCGCCGCACGGCCATCGGGTGAAAACTGAAACGGCCAAAGTCTTCAGACCCGACCTCTTTGCTTTTCGGATTTGGCGTCAAACTGATCGTGGTCTTTACCGCCTCGGGAATCCAGCCATGAAAAGACAGTGCACTCTCGGCAGTGACAAAACTACCAGGTTCGATGGCCTGAGCAATCGCAAAGGGATGTACCGGGTTTGCCAGGAACCCGACGCTTAAAAGGTAAAGCCCTCGCGTGATCTGGCGTAGTTCCCCGTGTTTCATGGCACGATTCACCAGATGGTAACGTCTCTGGTCCGAGCCCGTGATCAGGTGACTCAACGTCACATCAGACAGAATGCGGTTCTGCAGACCTTCATCAAGTAACATTCTGGTCAGTGTTTGCATAAAAATATCTAGATACTTCCATTTATTGGAAGTTTATAGATTTTATGCTGAACTTCAACGGATAGCGGATGCCCGCCGAATTTTATCTGCGTCCTGTGGGCAGGTTATTGCCATCATAGGCCCATTTTGGCAAGGTCAGGGAAAATCCTGTTATTCAGAACTTCTCTGGGGCTCAGCGTTTTTCCTTTTGTCCAAAATCACATCGGTAATAGAACCGCAGCAATATTTTTCTATAAGCTCACTCAAGGAGAACTTTATCCAGCGCAACTGATCTTCACTATCCCGGTGTCCGACGATAAAAAGGTATTCGGTATCTTCATTCTCCGGCCACAGGTGTTCTACCTTCATCGCCATGAGGGCCAGCTCACCGAGTTTATCGGGTAGCCATTGTGTGCGCTCTTTACGCTTTTTCTCAGTCGTATGAATCTTATCGTTACACCCCCAGTCATAAAAAATAATGACCTTGAGCGGAGCACGAAACAGTAACAGTTTCCACATTTCTGTCTCGACATCACCGCCATTTTCGTGCTCGATCAAAACATCAAGCAAAGGCGGGTACTCCTTACCTTTTTCCAGCGAACCGAACAGGTTATTACCGCTGTAGAATACGGCATCCAGCGTATACCATTCACGCGACATTCTAAGTAATTTGCCATCGGCGTTAGGTCTGTCGCGAAGTCCGCAGCAAAGTTTGCTTTTTACCTTGTAGAGAAACGAGGCTTTCATTCCGGCCCACTCATTGGCTTCAGGGTTGTCCGCAGCCTTGTCTCCAAGCATGCACTTAGTCCATTCCCCGGACTGGGCGTACTTTTCGATGATGCCTGATTTAAGTGTTTCTTTGTCAGTATCAAGGGCCTCCTTTTTCCAGCATTCTATAAATGCGTTGTAAAAACCTTCCGCTGTAACAAGTTTGTTAGTATTCATGGTGTTCATCCTCCGGGTTTGTTTGCGTATAGACTTACCATGGCACCGGCGATGTCTGCAAATTCAGACCGGAGCGATTCAGGTTCGAGTATTTCCACCTGCTGCCCGAAGCCCAGCAGCCACCAGCGCAACCGGGCGCTGTTTTTGACCCTGGCCTTGACGACAGTCCTATCGCCTTCATGATGAAGTTCCTGTGAAGGTGACAGCGGGGATTCCTGCAAGTGCAGGGCGGCTTCCTTATCAAAACGCGCCACCAGATCTATTTCCACTTCGCTATCACCGTAACTGAACGCACCCTCCGCCACATAATCAGAAAGCCGAAATGATTTGTGTGGTGTGATCGTCTCATCCAGCAAGGTTGCATCCAGAACGCGGTGCAGGGCGATGTGGCGTTCGTCCCTGTAATCGTATATCGAACCCACCAGATAAATAATCTCGTCTGCTACCACCAGGCCCCTGGGATTAAATTGCCAGGTTGCCGTTTCTGATTCTCCACGGGCCAGATAAGTAATCTGCAACTTCCGGTCGTGCAGCAGACCCAGATAGACGGGTTCGATAATGTGCTCCGCCATGACGGGCGTGCCCAGGGCCAGCCGCCGGGGCAACCGATATATCTTGTCACTCCACGCCTGAAACGAGCTGTCTCTCTGCTCCTGCAGGACTGCTGTGGCGCGCTCAAAGTAAGGCGCAAGATTGTCCAGCACCGGAGGTGGAAACATAGGTTTGAGCCAGGCGGCTACCAGTTGGAAAGTCAACGCCGCAGAAGGACTCATGGAAGGGATGTCGAGTAGGTTTTTCACATTCCAGGACCAGCCCGCCGGTTTGGCGCCATCGGATACCAGCGGGAAAATGGTCGAGAGCTTGATCAGGTCACGCTGCACACTCCGCCTGTGAATTTCCAGGCCCTCACCTGCCAGTGCTCGCTCCAGGTCTTCAGCCGTCACCTTGCCCGGCCTCATCGGAATACGGCGCAGCATTTCAATCTGGCGCAGAATCGTGTCGGTCATGGTTTTATTGTAGCAGTCGTAGTGACAGAGGCTGTCGCATGGATTCCCGGTTGGGTTCTCGATCTTTTCGCGCCGGAACGACACCCATTGTCGCCTCCTGTTCCCATAATCATCGCCATGTCAGTTGCGCTACAACTCTGGTGACCCGGTTATGGAAGATGCTTTGAGGCTACCACCCCACTCCATAGAAGCCGAGCGTTCGGTGCTGGGTGGGCTGATGCTGAGCGACGACGCCTGGGAGTCTGTTGCCAGCCTTGTCAGCGCCGAAGACTTCTACCGTTCAGACCATCGAATCATCTTCCGCTGCATGGCGGACCTGATGGAGCACAACAAACCCATTGATATCATCACCATCTCCGAGTCCCTGGAAAATGTCGGGGAACTGGAGAATGTCGGTGGTCTCGCCTATATTTCTGACCTGGCGAGTTCAACGCCCACCGCATCGAATATCCACGCCTACGCACAGATCGTTCGCGAACGGGCCACCGTCCGCAGCCTGATTGCCGTTGCCCATGACATTGCCGACAGCGGTTTTAATCCCGCCGGACGTGACAGCGCCACCCTGATTGACGAAGCCGAATCCAGGGTCTTCAAGATCAGCGACGACCGGCCCAGCACAGGTGGCCCTGAATCTGTCCGGCCCCTTCTGACCAAAGCCGTTGAGCGGATTGACATGCTGTACCAGACCAAAGGTGCGCTGACCGGTCTGTCCACGGGTTTCCGGGATATTGATGAGATTACCCTGGGGTTGCAGACCTCGGACCTGATTATTGTTGCCGGTCGCCCCTCCATGGGCAAGACCGCCTTCATGATGAACATTGCTGAAAGCGCAGTGATTTCCGGCGATGCACCGGTCCTTGTATTTTCCATGGAAATGCCGAGCGACTCTCTGGTGCTGAGGATGCTGTCCTCTCTGGGACGCATCAATCAAAGCAAAATCCGCACCGGCCAACTGGGAGATGATGACTGGCCGCGGCTGACGTCGGCGGTCACCCTGTTGAACGACAGGCCACTGTTTATTGACGATACATCCGCGCTCACCCCGAATGAGATTCGTTCCCGTGCGCGCCGTGTTGCGCGTGAACACGGTAATCTGGGGCTGATTATCATCGACTATCTGCAACTCATGCGGGTGTTAGGCACGGTGGAGAATCGTGCGGGTGAAATCTCGGAGATTTCCCGGTCCCTCAAGGGTATCGCCAAGGAATTCAACTGCCCGCTGATTGCCGGCTCACAGCTTAACCGCTCCCTGGAACAGCGTCCCGACAAGCGCCCCATCATGTCCGACCTCCGGGAGTCCGGTGCCATCGAGCAGGACGCGGATGTCATCATGGCCATCTACCGTGAGTCGGCTTATAACAAAGACGCCGAGGAGGGTATTACCGAAATCATTATCCTGAAACAACGCAACGGTCCTATCGGCAAAGAGAAACTGGCGTTCTTTGGCGAGTGCACCAGATTCGAGGATCTGGCCGTCGGATACGACGACCATGACTACGAATGAGCAGTCGAAACGCCAGGCTATTTATATCTCACCACCAACCTCAGTCAAAATACTTGCGAAACAAAATACCTACGGTTCTTGGCGTGTTGGTTCTGAAAGCCAGCCTGGCACGGCCACCACGTTCACGGTCGAAGGATGTATCCACGTTCTCATCGGAGACATTGTTCACGTAGATCGCTGTCTCCCAATCCTCTTTTGCGATACCAAGGCGAAGGTTGACCAGCGTGTAAGGGTCGAGTTCAAGGTCAAGCACTGTCTGCTCATCACCCGTGGCACCGCCAAAGGCCAGTCCCGACCGGAAGACCCCGGCACCGGCCACCTGATCACTGGGCTGAGTGTAACGATCACCCACATGATTAACCGTTACCGAGAAGTAACCGTCGCTGCCACCAAACAGGTCCGTTGTGAAGTGCCAGGTAGCCGATGCGGCGACCTGCAGTTCAGGGACGGATGCAAGACGATGGCCGTCTTCAACACCACCCAGAACGCCGCCAGTATCGGCAACCACGGTCTCATCAAACTCTGATTCAAGGAAGCTGCCGGCCAGTGTCAGCATCAGGTTCTCTGTCGGTTCCGCAGTCAGCTCAAACTCCAACCCCGTCGTATGCGCCTGTTCAACATTGAAGGAGATACGAGATGAACAGGACCCGGCATCCAGGGTCACCTGCAGGTCTTCAATCTCTGAACGGAAGACCGCGAAGTTCAGCGTTACGTTGTTGTTCCAGGCCGCCTTGAAACCGGTTTCATAGTTCCACATGGTTTCATCGTCGTAAGCCTGAAAGTTGCCAAAGGTGGCAAGGTCACCCGAGGTACACAGACCCGTATTCAACGGGTCATTAACGCCACCGAGCCTGAATCCCTGCGACGCCTGGGCGTTAAACGTGACCCTGTCATTCAGTTCGTAAGCGGCAAGTACCCTGGGGTTAAAGCCGTCCGAGTCGGTCTTATCGACCACCATGAAGTCGCCATTGGCAAACAGACCGCCCGATGTGATCACACGTTCTTCTTCAAAGTCATACCAGCGCCCGCCGAGCGTAAGGCTCAGTCTGTCACTGATGTCATAAGTGAATTCGCCGAAGACTGCGAGTTGCTCAATATCGTATGGCAGATTGGAGTTAAACGGGGAGTCCGGTTCGGGGAAGCCGTTTCGAACCTGGTCAGACGTGCCTGCCCCCAGCGTCATATCGGTATAGAGATCATAACCCGGTGTTGGTAATCGCTGGGCATACCTGCGCTCCACATCCGAGTAGAAAGCGCCTACGAGCCATTGCAACCGGGAATCGCTGTTGGAACTGATACGGATCTCCTGCGTGAACTGTTCAAGATCGGTTGTATCCCTGAGGTTGGAGGGCAACAACACCCCTTCATCCGGATACTCAAGATCAACACTCACGCTACCGCTCAGGGCACTCGCATCCCGGCTGACGAGGATGTCTCTGTCCAGAAAACTGGAGACGCTGGTCAGATCAAATGAGTCGAACCCGACTTCAATGGTCAGGTCCATCAACCTGGTGTCATCTTCAAACCGTTCCTCATGAAGCAGGTACTGTTCCCGCTCACCCAGTTGAATGGCAGGTCGTGTCGTTGTGTGCGGATTCGCATACAGATTAAAAACTTCCTGACGGTTAAACCCATCCGCTTCAGCTTGTTGAAATACAATACGCGGCGTGATGACCACATTCTCTGCCGCTTCCCATCGAAGCGCTGCCCGAACCCCACTGCGATTACCGGTATTCACATCCCTGTCAAGGGTTCCATTTTCTCCCAGGGCATCAATGAACCCGGCATACTCCGTGGAATAGCCCACCAGACGAAGCGCGGCGCTGTCAGTCAGCGGGACATTGACCATTGCCTTCACATGACCGCCTTCATTGCCGTCGGTGACTGTATTGACGTCAAATTCCATAGAGCCGGTGGAGACATCAAGTTCCGGCTGGTTCGTGATGTATCGGATGGTGCCGCCAACGGAACCGGAACCAAAGAGTGTGCCCTGCGGACCTCGCAATGTTTCCACGCGATTCAGATCGTACAGATCCAGGTCCGGTGTGAAGAGCGACAGCGAGATCACGGATTCATCAAGGTAGACACCAACCTGCTCCTTCACACCCGGCTGGTCACGAATGATCTGGCCCGCAGAGACACCACGGATAGCGACCTGACTTTGACCCGGCCCCAGATTCTGAACCGTAAGGGCTGCGACATTGCGGGATAGTTCTTCGATGCCGGTCGCACCGGTACGCCGTATGTCTTCCTGCGACTGGGCGTTGATCGAAAATGGCACTTCCCGGATGGTTGAAGCCCGCTTGATAGCGGTTACAACAACCTCTTCAATAGTTTCCTGCGCCTGGGCAGCGCTACACACAGTAGCCGCCAGCAGAACTGTCATTACCTTCAGTTTCATCAGTCCCCCTCCGGGCATCAATAAAAAACCCGACGATTTTATCCGGATAACTAAAAAAATCCATACGAAAGAAGTCACGCAGAGGTCTGACTCAGACCGGAAACACCTCAGGACTGTAGAATCCATGGAACTGATGCGGCACATGGTGCTTCAGTTTCAGCGAGCAGACCTGTTCATTGATATTGTCAGCCCGATAGATCTGCAATTCGCTCTTATGTTCGAAGCTGTTGTACACAACCTCCATCAGGTAGCCATCGTCTTCCTTCTGCGCGTTTGTGCCGGGCACGAACAGAGGCTCTGAGCCATAGTAGCCAGGTGGCAGTGTCACCAGGGTCGCATCGCCATCAAATGTCACACGCGAGATACCGTTGAAGAAACTGTTTGAGCCGTTGTCGACGGAACATGCGGTGTAGGTCACCTGATGACGCGAACCTGCGAGTGTCGTGTTGAAGGTCGGGAATTCAGATTCGGTATCCATCACCTGCGCTACCCGTATGTCGCCGGTTTTCAGGTTCAGGTGATAGCGCATATACCAGCCGCCGCCAAAACGGTTATCCGGGTTAAACACATCCCGCAGGGTATCGTTGGCGGCAAAGTCGTCCTGGAACATGCCGTCGATAATGAGTTCGTCGCCTTCCTCGAAGGCATTGCCAAAGTGGATGATGGCACCGGGGTCAGTTTCGAATCGCTTCACTTCGGTCAGGGTGTCGAGGTCCACCACCACGATCTGCATCGACACTGACTCATCAAAGGTGACCTGTTCCGAGATGGTTCGCGTGCCCAGAATCAGCGGCAGCATGTTGCCGAAGACAATTGAACCCAGGAAAAACACAGCGTACCGATCAGAGAGTGCAAAGTCGTGGCAAAAGGGGAAGGTTTCCGTCGGGATACGCCCCTTATCGAACAGCTTTCCCTCCGGATTGATGCGATACAGGTTGATGCACGGCTTGAGTCCCTTCAGCCCGAAGCCGGAAATACCGCCACCGAAGTTAATGTAGTCACCGGTCCCTGCATGTACCTTGCCGTGCGCGCTGAACATCATGGAGGGTTCCAGTTCACCGTCGTAGGTAAACTCACCCAGGGTCTCAAGACTGCCGGGTTTTAACGCCCAGGGTTTGCCGCCCTCGTTCAGTGCAAGCAGGTGACCACCGTGATAAACCGTATTGGTGTTGGCCGGGTTGGCGGGCGTCTTCAGGAAGTTTGCCGCCAACCCGCCCGGTATCCGGGTACCAAATCCCCGATACAGGATCTTTTGAGCGGCGGTTTCTTCGATGTACTTGGGGGTTCTGATGTAGCGATTGCGAAAGTGTGCCCTGCCTTCATTAAACGTGAACGCACAGATCATGCCGTCACCGTCAAACCAGTGGCCATACTGCTGATCACCGATCCGCTGCCTGCCGGGGCCATTGCGAAAAAAGGTGCCCCTGATATCAGAAGGCAGGTCTCCCTCAATATCCTCCAGAGGGTAGTCGTATTCGGCGTCCAGATTCTCCAGTCCGCCATGATGGGAAGGAATTTCGTTTGCACCCGATGCCTGCGCGCTCATATCTGCTCCAATGTCGTTGCTCTCGTTATTGGTAACGAATGCTATCACGCCCGCCTGGGGCGCTGCGTGTCAGGTAGCCGCTGCCGGGCGCTGCCGGTCAAGCACTGAAACCCTTTCTCCATAGCGTGCGTAACCGGCATAGTCTCTGATCGCCTGGTGCTGCACGCAGCGGTTATCCCACATGACCAGGGTTCCCGGTGTCCACCTGACCCGGCAATGCAGGCGGGCATTGCGCGCAACAAAGTCGTACAAGCCGTTCAGCAGCATATCGCTTTCCCATTGGGGAATGCCCTCTATGTGAGAAGTGAAGCTGCCATTGACGAACAGCAATGGCCGTTCGGTTTCCGGGTGTCGGACCACGACCGGGTGGCTGGCTTTCGGATAAGTCTGATCGGGTCGCAGTCGGATACCATAGTTCCTGAGATCAATTTCGCCATCGTGCCGGGCAGTCTTGCCCAGCAGAAGCTGCTTCATATCCTTCGAGAGTTCATCGTAGGCGTCGTACATGTTGGCAAACAGGGTATCGCCACCGCCATTTTCAGGGACGGTGGTAACGTAAAGCAGCGAGGCCATCGGCGGATTCTCCTCGCAACTAACGTCGGAATGCCAGGCTTCACCATTACTCTGCTTCGCGTCGGCAGGGGTGTCTACCACAAAAATTTCGGGATCGCCGGTTTTGTTCATGCCAGACCGGTGCGAGGGATGTACGTGCAACTCACCAAAGTAGCGGCCAAACTGCTTGTGCTGGTTCCGGGTCAGGGACTGATCGCGAAACACGAGGACCAGGTGCCGAAGAAAGGCTTCCCGCAGTGCCAGAACCCTGCCATCATCCAGTGGCTCAGCAAGGTTGAGCCCGCTGATCTCCGCACCAATACCGGGCGTGATGGGTTCAATATCCAGGGCCATGTCCGCATTTAACCATAACAGCTACAATCATCGCGGAAAAAATGCTAATAATGCATGATTCCATCAAGCGTAACAGGATCAATTCATGTCAGAAGCAGCCCGACCAGAACCACCGGATATCACCGAAGGTATCCCTTATCCTCCGTCATTTGACGACCCGGACACCGAACGAAAAGAGCGCAAGCGCAAGCTGACGGCGGCCCTGCGAGTGTTCGGGAAGTTCGGTTTTGACGAGGGCGTCGCCGGCCACTTCACGGTACGGGACCCGGAGAGAACGGATCATTTCTGGGTCAATCCCTTCGGTCGTTCCTTCAAGCAGATGAAGGTTTCTGATCTGATTCTGGTCAATCACGCGGGTGACATTGTCGAAGGTGAAGGACCACTCAACGCCGCCGCCTTTGCGATTCACTCGCAGATTCACAAGAACCTGCCACAGGTCACGGCGGCGGCGCACACCCATTCACTCTACGGCAAGACCTGGTCCTCGCTGGGCCGACTGCTGGACCCGCTCACCCAGGACTCCTGCGCCTTCTACCAGGATCATGTGCTCTTTGACGACTTTACCGGTGTGGTCTTGGATACATCGGAAGGTGAAAGGATCGCTGAGGCGCTGGGCGACAAAAAGGCCGCAATCCTCCAGAACCATGGTCTGCTTACGGTTGGCAAGACCGTGGACGAAGTCGCCTGGTGGTTCATCACCATGGAACGCACCTGTCAGTCACAGCTTCTTGCCGAGGCCGCAGGCACGCCCGTGAAGATTCGACCGGACGTCGCAGAACTGACCTACTCCCAGGTCGGTAAACCCGGTGCCGGATACTTCAGTTTCAAACCCATCCACGATGTCATCGTCGAGGAACAACCGGATATGTTCGACGACTGATTGTGGGAGTCTGATTCTGTCCAGTCCCCGAACTGCGGTCATGCTCGTGAATCTCGGGACGCCCGACCGTCCCGATGTCGAAAGCATTCGCCGCTACCTGAGGCAGTTCCTGTCCGACCCCAGGGTCGTGAATTTCCCCAGATGGATCTGGCTGTTGATCCTGAACGGTATCATCCTGAGAACCCGGCCTCCAAAGCTGGTTCATAACTACCAACTGATCTGGGGAACACACGATGGACCCATCCGGACCATTACCCATGCCCTGGGCAAGCGCCTGCAGGCACGGCTACCTGAGGTAAAAGTCGTCTCCGCAATGACCTACGGCGCCCCTTCTGTCGCCGGCGTTCTGCAACAACTGACAGACGTGGATCACATCATCGTATTACCCCTGTTTCCCCAGTACGCGGGTGCAACCACCGGAGCCGTTGCTGATGAACTGGAGCGGGCCAGCCGGGAAACCGGTAGCGAGCAGACGTTCGAGTTGATCAATGACTACCACGATGATCCCGGATACATCGAAGCAGTGGCAGGTAGCATCGCTGCACATCACGCCTTCCGGAAGGGCTCACCCAGGGTCATTTTTTCATTTCACGGTATTCCTCAATCCCAGTCAGACCGGGGCGATCCCTATGCTGAACAATGCGCCAGAACGGCGGCACTGATCGCAGCAAAACTGACGCTACCGGATGATCGATGGATACAGACCTACCAGTCCCGCTTCGGGCCCTTTCCATGGCTGAAGCCCTACACGGATCACACCATGGCGGAACTCCCGAAATCGGGCATTGAGGACGTGCTGGTCGTATGCCCGGGATTTTCGGTGGACTGCCTTGAGACCATCGAAGAAATCAGGATACAGAACCGCGACATTTTTCTTGAAGCGGGCGGGCGCTCCTTCCATTATGTGAAAGCACTCAACGCCAGTCATCGTCATGCGCTGTGCCTTGCCGATCTCATTCGTCGCAGGCTCACACCATGACGACCCTGCTGGCCATGGGCGAATGTATGGTCGAACTGAGCCATACCGGCGAAGACCAGCTCAAGCTGGGGTTTGCCGGAGATTCATCCAATGCCTGCATCTACCTGAAACGCTCGGCCCCGGAGGTGACGGTTCAATACCTGACGGCGCTGGGAGATGATGATTACAGCGAGCAGATCCTGGATATGTGGCGGCAGGAAGGGATTGATACCAGCCTGGTGCGGCGAATCACCGGCGAGTTGCCCGGCCTGTCGATCATCCGGAACACACCGGACGGAGAACGCAGCTTCTACTACTGGCGCGGTCAATCAGCCTATAAGCGTCTTCCCGGGTTGTTTGAACCTGACTATCGGCTACCCCGGACCGACTATCTGTATGTCAGTGGCATTACGCTCGCCGCTACCCTGCCGGAATACCGGCAGCGAATCCTGCAACTGATAAAACATGCCGCAGAGGCGGGCAGCCAGTTGATTTTTGATCCGAATTACCGGGCTCGACTCTGGTCGCCGGAAGAAGCCCTGTCCGTGATAACGGATATTCTTCCCGAGACTGACCTGTTTCTGACATCCATTGAAGATCTTGAACAACTGACACCGGATGCCGATGGCTTCCTGAAAGATGCATCGGCAGTTTGCCCTGAACTGGTTCTGCGACGTGGCAGTGACTCATGCTTTGTTTACCGGGAAGGCCAGGCCCTGGAGATTCCGGCCATAACGACGAAAGCCGCAGATACAACCGGTGCGGGGGACTCGTTCAACGGCACTTACATTGCCAGCCGTATTCGGGGGAATGACCCCGAATCGGCAGCCAGGGCGGCGCATCAGGTGGCGGCGGAGGTGATTCAGCACAAGGGGGCGATCACACCCAGGGGTGACTGACGCAGAAACCCGGCGGCCCTTTCATGCCTGTCGAACCGAAACATTGCCGGTTTATTGGCCCGACCGGGTGGGATACGTGATAATGTCGGCCCATGACTACTGTATTCTTTTTGCTCTCCCTGCTGTTCGCCTGGCAGGCCTGGAACCTTTATCACCCTGATTTTAACCGTCCCAGATGGTCTTTCCTGAGCTTTGCCTTCGGGCTGCCCACCGGAGAGCTGGCGCCACACGTCATCTTCTGGCAGGCCCTGACGGTTGCCTTTTTCGTGCTGATTGGCGCGGTCTGGGGACTCTTTGGCGCACTGGGCTTCCTGCTTTGCGTGGGTGCCTGGGCAACGATGGCGCTTTACTACTATCAGGGATCGAGGGCTCGCGGCGAGGTTACTGACGCGCTTGTTGAGGGGCTGGGGGAAGATTACGAGAAGGAAATCAACGAGGCGTTCCGCCGGCGATTCAGCAGTGAGCCAAACGAACAACTGATCCGGCATCCGCTGACCGGTCGCGACCCGGATGTCGAGTACATCCGCAGTATTCATTATGGTGACCACGGGCAGCGGCTGGACATCCGAAGACCACGCAAACCCGGCACGGAAGACCCGATGCCGGTACTCATGCACATTCACGGAGGTGGTTGGACCTATGGCCGAAAAGATGACGGTCAGGCGGTGCAACTGATGAACTACATGGCCAGGCGGGACTGGATCTCCGTATCCATCTCCTACCGGCTAAGCCCCGCCGCAACCTTTCCCGATCACATCATCGACTGCAAACAGGCGCTGATCTGGATCAAGGATCACATCGCTGAGTATGGCGGCAACCCCGACTTCATCATGGTGACCGGTGGCAGTGCCGGCGGTCACCTGGCATCCCTGCTCGCTTTGAGTGTCGGCCACGAAGCCTTCCAGCCCGGATTTGAAGACAGGGATACGTCGGTGCAGGGCGCGGTACCTTTTTACGGTGTGTTCGATTTCATCGACGAGGATGGCCTGAATCACCACGATGGCATGACCGAATTCCTGGAGGACAGCATCCTGAAACTGGACATGCCGGGCAATGAAGACGCCTACCGTGAGGCGTCACCCATCCGGTACGTCTCAAACAGGGCGCCGCCGATGATGGTGATTCACGGTGAGCTGGACACGCTGGTTCCGGTCAGGGCATCCCATGTGTTCGCGCAGGCGCTTCGCGAGGTGTCAGACAACAAGGTGGTCATGCTGGAAGTCTCACAGGCGCAACATGCGTTCGATGTGTTTCCGTCCATCCGCACGGAGTATGTCAAGTTTGGTGTGGAGCGATTTCTGACCTGGACCTACAGTCAGTACCTGAAGTCACTCTGAGGCGTGCTGACCGCCAGTTCCTTATCGGTAATAAACTCCAGCAGCGCAGCCTGACCTTTCCGGGTCGCCTCAATCCCTCTCTTGAGGGCTGAGGCAATATCATTGGGGTCGGTAACACGCTCGCCATAGCCGCCAAATGCCACGGCCATATCGGCATAATTCCCGGAGATGTCGGTACTGCGATACTTTTCTGTCGCCACCTGCATGATCGGCAGTTCGATTGCCATGGAGAAGTTGTTAAACAGAATCGACAGGATGGGGAGGTTTTCTCGCACCGCAGTCTCAAAGTCCATGCCGGTAAAGCCGATGGCCGCGTCCCCCCAGACATTGATGCAGAGCGCCTCCGGCCTGGCCAGCTTCGCACCCATCGCCAGGCCGAGTCCGTAACCCAACTGGGTTGTCTTGCCCCAGCCGATATAGCTGAGGGGCCTGGTGCTCACCCAGAAGGGCGAGATCTGATCCCGGGGGCTGCCCGCGTCATGCGTGATGACCGTGTTCTCAGGATCGACCGCCCGCATCAACTCCCAGATGACCCGGTAGGGGCTGATGGGGGCATCGTTGTTGGTCAACTTCGGCATCCAGTCTGACAGCCAGCCCTGCCGTTCACCTGCGATCCGGTCGGCAACGTCTGCTCTTTGTTTTGCCTTCGATCTGCTCAGGCTTTCCATGGCCTCAGTGAGTGATTGCAGCGTCAGTTTCGCATCTCCGATCAGGGTGTATCCGACAGGGACATCCTTGTTCAGATCCACAGGATCAAGGGTCGAATGAATAATAGTCTTGCCGCGTGGCATCCGGACCCCGAACCCGGTCAGGGCAAAGCTGCAACCAAGGCCAAGGATGACGTCCGCTTCCTGCAGGAAAGTGTGCACCGGTTTCGGCAATGACCGGCCACCGGAACCCAGCGACAGCGGATGATCTTCCGGAAACGCACTCTTGCCTTCAAGGCTGGTGGTCACCGGGATATTCCAGGTTTCGGCAAATGCCTTCAGTTCATCCCAGGCCCTCGCATAGTGCACACCCTGTCCGGCATAGATCACCGGGTTCTCTGCATCTGCAAGAACGGCGGCGGCTTTGGCCACATCCGCAGGGTCAGGCATGGTCCTTGACTTGAAGCTCGGCCTGTAGACAAAGTCGTCCGGGACTTCCTCGCGGAACACATCCAGCGGGACTTCGATCATGACCGGCCCGCCGCGACCGTTACGCAACTGGGAGAAGGCCCGCCGCATGACCTCGGGCACCGCCCCGCCCATGCTGATGGGTTCCGCCCATTTGGTGATGTGCTGCATATTCAAGGTTGAGTTGAAGTTGGGGAAATAGCCGGCAATGCGACGCTGATACCCGGCCGGCATGACCAGAATGGGCACTGATTCACTATAGGCCTGAGCAACACCGCCAAAGGCGTTTTCCGCGCCCGGGCCATGCTGCATGACAAACACGCCAATATCATCACCGGAACTGAGTCGGCTGACGGCATCCGCCATATGCAGCCCCACACGTTCCTGTCGCACGATAATCGTGCGTATATCCGCTTCCGCTGCCGCCTCAATGATGGGATTCACCGGGTAACCGATGATGAATTTCACGTTTTCTCGCTTCAGGACCTCAGCGATAGCGTTGGCAACCAGCATAAAATGTCTCCGTTAACGATTGGGGCCGCGGTTCATCGGGTAAGGCTGCCAGCGTTCCAGAGCAACCCCGGGCAGCACCGTGGGATTGACGCAGCTCATGGGCCACTTTCCTTCAAGCACCAGACGCACTTCGCGCGCAGCGCGACGACGCGTTTCAGGTCGCATCCGATCCGTGGCGGATGCGGCATGAGGGGACAACATGACATTGTCTCTTCCCAGCAGTGGGTCATCCGGGCCAATGGGTTCCTTCTCCAGGACATCCAGCCCTGCGGCACCCACTTTGCCCGAGTCCAGCGCACGGACCAGCGCCGCCTGATCAATGGTTGGTCCCCGGCCGCAGTTGATGATGCAGACACCCTCTTTCATCAGGGCAAACTGGGCATCGCTCAGCATGGCCCTTGAAGTCTCATTAAGCCCGGGATGCACGGAAATGTAATCAGACATTGTCAGCAATTCCCGTAGCGATACCGGCTGGACCCCTTCGGCTGTCATCTTCAGTTCTGTCACATAAGGGTCATAAGCAATCAAATGCAGCCCGAAGGCCCTGGCCCGTCTCGCGACTGCCGTCGCCACATTGCCGAAGGAAATCAAACCCAGGGTCTGGCCCCAGAGGCGCGGCATTCGCTCAAGAACGGGTCGGCCCTTGAACCAGTTCCCCTCCTGCACCAGCCGGTCCATCTGCTTCTGTCGCCGATGACAGGCAAGCAGGAACATCAGGGTGTGATCTGCGACCTCTTCGATAAACACGTCCGGCACATTGGTCACCACTATGCCGGCCTCCGTCGCCGCATCGACATCCACCATATCCACGCCCACACTACCGACACCGATCACCGCGCACTGCTCCAGTCCGGCAATGATCTGCCGGTCGATACGGATGCCCCAGGAGGTCAGGATCGCATCCGCATCGCGTGCGCCCTCAATAAAACTGGCAGGGCTGGAGCTGTCTGCTTCAAACAGTTCGGCGATATCCCGCAGGGCTTCCAGCTCAAGTGAATAGCGTTCCTCCAGCGGGGTCTGTTTCGCCACAGCGGGAAGCTGCACGGCGACTTTTTTCCTGGTCATTCCTTCTCACCTCTTTTGACTCACGCGGATGTCGTCTTCAAACTGGAGAGCAAGATACCGTAATTCTGATTGAGGTGCATCGTTATGCAGTGGCGGCTTGGCAAGGTTAGTGTGACCCGTATCGAGGAGATGATCGGGCCTATGTTCGATCCCGTGCGGTTTTTCCCGGACTATGATCCCGCCTGCTTTGAAGAACACCGCGACTGGTTATACCCGGACCATGTCGATGCGTCGACGGGCCAGATCATTGCCAGCATGCATTCCTGGCTGATTGAAACCCCGCACCACAAGATTCTGATCGACACCTGCATCGGCAATGACAAGCAGCGAATGCCGTATCGTGACTGGCATGAAATGAACACGCCCTGGCTTGAGAACCTCAGGGGCGCCGGTGTCAATCCGGAGGACATCGACTATGTCATGTGTACCCACCTGCATGTTGATCATGTCGGCTGGAATACCCGGCTTGAAAATGGTCAGTGGGTGCCAACCTTTCCTAACGCCCGGTACATCTTTGCCAAAGATGAGTACGAGTTCTGGAAGCATGAACGAGAGAGGGAGAAAGAAGAAACCTTCACCCGGATAAACAACCAGACATTTGATGACAGTGTTGTGCCGATCATGCACCTGGCGGACCTGGTCGAGGGAGAGACCGAGTTGATTGCTGATCTGCTTCGAGTCTGTCCGGCACCGGGACACACACCCGGCTCCGTTGCAATCGAACTGTCTGATTCGGGTTCGCTCGGGATATTCACCGGCGACATCTGCCACCATCCTGTCCAGGTGGTCTATCCGCATTGGAACAGTGCCTACTGCGAGGCCCCTGACAAGGCAAGGCAAACACGATCGCAGATTCTGAATCGCTGCCACGACACGAACGCGTTAATGCTGCCCGCACACTTCGGACCGGGATTTGCGGGTCGTATCCGGGAGAGGGGTACCGGATTCAGAATCCTGTTTGACCAGGGAAGCTCCTAACGCACTTCCCAGTCCGGGTCGAGCATCGCGAAGAACAGGTCCAGCATTCGGTAGGTCAGACCCCAGACAACTTCCTCACCAACGCCATAACCCGGGTAGCTGACCCGCTCTCCGGCAACCACGAATTCACCCATGGTGTGTGCATGGCCGGTGTGCATGTGATACAGAGAGCCCCACAGGACATCGGCGACCTCATAGTTCGGCGAAAACCGGACATCATGCTGTTTCAGTTCATACACAAAGGGCGTAACCACCATATCCAGATCGCGGCCACGGGGATTGGCCTGAACCGAATCAATCTGACCGATGAACTCCCCGTGAAGACCCAGATCCAGGCCAATTTCCTCATGGGTTTCCCGTTCCGCCGCATGACGCAGGGATTCGTCCCCCGGTTCAAGGTGCCCACCCGGGAACGCCATCTGACCCGACCAGGGGTCACCTTCTTTTTTGGCCCGCAGGATGAACAGCGCCTCGGTATCCGTCTTTCGGGGACGGAGAACTACTGATACGGCGGCCTGGCGGGTCCTGTCCCGGACCGGGAACTGCCTGGGTGCGTGATCAAGCACCGACTGCCTGATACGATCTATATGAATTAAGCTCATTGGGGTATTGTAACAAGCAATGAACCGACTATTTTTCATCACCATCCTCGCTTCCCTGCTGCTGTCCGGCTGCATAACAAACCCGGTCACCGGTCGCAGCGAACTGGCACTGATCAGCCAGGGTCAGGAAATTGCCATGGGTGAACAACATTACCTGCCCACCCAGCAGTCCGAGGGCGGTCAGTACCGGCTTGATGCGGAACTTACCAACTACGTTCGGGAGGTGGGTAACCGTCTCGCCGCCGTCAGTGATACGCCGCTGCCGTATGAATTCGTTGTACTGAACAATTCCACGCCCAATGCCTGGGCATTGCCGGGCGGCAAGATCGCCATCAATCGCGGACTCCTGGTCACCCTGGAAAGCGAAGCGGAACTGGCGGCGGTGCTCGGGCATGAAATCGTCCACGCCGCCGCACGCCACGGAGCCCGTTCCCTGCAGAGGTCCCTGCTGCTACAGGGTGCGATTGCACTGACAGCCATCGCCGCGGATGGAAACGACTATGAAAACTACATCATGGATGCGGCACAACTGGGCACTCACTTGATTACCCAGCGATATGGCCGCGGCGCGGAACTGGAGAGCGACTACTACGGCATGCAGTACATGGCACGAGCCGGATACGACCCGGATGCGGCCATCACGCTGCAACAGAAGTTTGTAAAACTCAATCAGGGGAGATCCACCTTCTGGCTGGATGGACTCTTTGCCAGTCATCCACCCTCGCAACAAAGGGTGCAGAAAAACCACGAGACTGCGGCAGAGATGAAGATGGGCCAGGACAAGTCATGGCAGGTTGGCCGGGACAGGTACCGGCAAAAAATCGCCCACCTGAAAAGCAGGGCGGATGCTTATGCGGCCTATGACCAGGCCGTGACGCTCGCGAACAAGAAGGAAACGTCTGCGGCAAAAAATCGCATTGAGCAGGCCATCTCCCTGGAACCCGGGGAAGCCAGGTTCTATGGATTCAAGGGAAACCTGCTTTACAACGAACAGCGCTATTCCAGCGCCATCTTTCAGTTCGATCAGGCAATCAACCGCGATCATGCCTACTACGAGTATTTCCTCGGTCGTGGCATGACCCGCTCAAGGCTCGGAAACCACCAACAGGCCAGACAGGACCTGGAACGCAGCAACGAACTGCTGCCCACGGCCATCGCCGCCAACGAGCTGGGCAATCTTTCCCTGCGTGCGGGGGATAGAAGCATGGCCAAACAATACTATGCCCAGGCTTCCGGGGCGGGCGGCAGCGTGGGCCAGATAGCGACCAACAAGTATGTGAAGCTCGACATTACTGATAATCCGGCCCGCTACTTCGACGTATCAACAGAAGAACAAAACGGTGTGATATACGCCATGGTCATTAACGATAGTTCGGTTCCGGTTCAGTCGGGTGTCGTGCAGTTTTCCGCTGTCATTAACGGCAGGGAGCGGCAGGAACACGCATCCATCGGCGCCCTCGGGCCGGGTCAGGTCGTTCGTATAAGCAGCGGCTGGCGGCTCGCCGACGCAGATCTGGTTGATCGCCTGAGCGCTCAAGTGGTCAGCGTTTCCTTAAGGCCCTAGCCCCAATATTGCATCAAAAAGAAGGCAAGTCCTTTAATTTCCGGTAAAATTCAGTTGCTTACAAAAAATTCCCGGAAGGACTTGCCATGACAAATTGTACCGCAACTGAACTCACATTCGAAGCCGTTAAACGACGTAAAGTCACCGCTAATTTCAACGGTGGTGACATCACCGGTAATGGCGGACTATTGCTGCTACGCAAGATCGACCGCCTTACCGGACTCACAAAACAGGTCGCAAAACGTCTGGCCGATGACCGTGTCCGGGGACGTTGTGAACACACGCAGTTGTCGCTCCTGCGTCAGCGGGTCTATGCACTGGCCATCGGTGATGAAGACCTTAACGATCATCAACAACTCCGGCACGACCTGGCGCTACAGTCTGCCATTGATCGTGACCGACCACTGGCGAGTCCCTCGACCTTGTGTCGCTGGGAGAACAACGCAACAGGGGAAACGGCCAGGACAATTCATGAAGTCATGGTTGATCAGTTTATAGCTTCTTTTGAGAAGCCCCCGACGCGCCTCGTTCTTGATGTTGATGCCACGGATGATCCTGTGCACGGTATGCAGGAGCATCGAGGCTTCCACGCCTACTACGATCACTATTGTTTTCTGCCACTGTATGTCTTTTGTGGTGAGAAGTTGCTGGTCAGCTATCTGCGTCCCTCAAGGATTGATGGCGCCAAACATAGCTGGGCGATTCTGGCGCTGTTGACCAAACGGCTCAGGCAGGTGTGGCCGAAGGTGAAGCTCATTGTGCGTGGTGACAGCGGCTTTTGTCGTTGGCGCATGCTGAACTGGTTTGATCATCATGATGTGGGTTATGTGATCGGTATGGCCCGTAACGACAGGCTCAATGGCTTCGCTGGCCGGTTAATCCGCAAGGCAGAACGAGACTATCAGCAAACGGGCCAGAAGCAGCGTTTGTTTGGCGAGTTCCGCTATGGCGCCGGTAGTTGGCCGTACCCTCGCAGGGTCATTGCTAAGGCTGAACACAGCAGTCGCGGCAGCAATCCTCGATATCTGGTGACGAATCTGACCCAGTCATCACAGTATCTATACGACAAGCTGTATTGCCCGCGGGGTGATATGGAAAACCGGATCAAGGAACAGCAATTGGGTCTGTTTGCAGACCGTACCAGTTGCCACCGGTGGTGGCCGAACCAGTTCCGACTGCTGTTATCGTCCCTGGCCTATGTCCTGATGCAGCGACTGCGAGACATCGGATTGCGCGGCACCGGGTATGCAAAAGCCCAGGTAGGGACGATCAGACTGACGTTGCTGAAGATCGGTGCGGTCATCATCCGCAACACCCGAAGGATCAAGTTCTTCCTCTCCAGCGCCTATCCGCATCAGCAACTGTTCTGCCAGGTGGTAGCAAGGCTCGATACCAGCTAAGACAATCACCAACTCAATCGTGTGGGTTCAGGTGGTATCGCCAGGATAACCCGACCCTGAAAATCGAAAAATACCCCTCTTATCTATCGGGAACAACGTCAGCAGCGATTCTGACCATCAAAACTGTTAGGGAGAGACTCACCATTGAAGCAAAAACCGAACAACGACCTCAGGTTGAGGTCGTCAGGTGTTTTGATGCAATATCCGGGCTAGCAGTCTGTCGGACTTAGCTCGCAGATAGGTTATAATGAATTTCTAACGCCTTAACAAATCCGGACGTATCATTCGATGAGTAAATTTGTGCAAGCAGATCGCGATCAGCCGTTTCTTTTGCCACCTGATTTGCGGGATTGGCTGCCGGAAGATGATTTGGCTCACTTTGTCCTTGAGGCGGTGGAACGGGTTCCTCTCAATCGTTTTAACATCAATCACCGCGGCACAGGCTCTGCACAATATCACCCGCATATGATGCTGAGTTTGCTGATCTATTGTTATGCCAACGGGATGTTTGCGTCCCGCCGGGTCGAGCGGGCGACCTACCGAGACATAGGAGTTCGCTTCATTACGGCCAACTGTCACCCGGACCATGATACGATTTGCGCCTTTCGGAGGAACAACCTGTCAGCGATCAGTGATAGTTTTCTGCAGGTGCTATTGTTGGCTAAGGAGTTGAAGTTACTCAAAGTTGGTAAGGTGAGTGTTGACGGCACCAAGATGAAGGCGAATGCGAGTAAGCGGCGTAGCATTCGCTACGACCGGGCTCAGGCATTACGCGAGCAATTGCAGGGTGAGATTGAAGGATTACTGAATCAGGCGGAACAAGCCGACGCCAGTGCGGCGAGTGATCCTCAGCAGTTACCGAAAGAACTGGCGCGCAGAGAGAAACTGAAGTCGGAACTGGATGCGGCCTGTGAGCGTTTGGAGCGCCAGGCCAAGGCACGCGCGGCCTCGGAACAGGCGGCATACCAAGGCAAAGTAGTGGCGCGGGAGAAGCGCCAGGGGCGACGCAAAGGTAAGCGCATCCAGCCGCCCAGGGACACACCGGAAGGTCATGAGCAAACTAACCTGACAGATGCAGACAGTCACTTGATGCGCAAGAATAAGCGCAGTGAGTACCAGCAGTGCTACAACGCACAGGCGGTGGTCGATGCTGATGGCAGTCAGTTGATCCTGAGCGCACGGGTGAGTCAGTGTGCCAGTGACAGTCACGAATTGGTGGCTGATGTCCAGGCTATTGCCAAGCCGATAGGTCGTCCCAGCCACGTTCTGGCGGACGCCGGATATGCGAACGGTGACGAGGTTAAGCGGTTGTCTGGCGAAGGCATGGAGGTGCTGGTGGCAGTGGGTTCGGAAGACCGCAGACGCGCACATGACTTTCGTCCGGTCACTGAGCCCAAGCCTGAAAAGGCAGTGAAGGCACCCTGGTTGATACAGATGAAAGAGAAGATGGCCCTAGGTGAGTATCGAGCCATGTATCGGCTAAGGAAACAAACTGTAGAACCGGTGTTTGGGGTGCTCAAACATGCGATGGGGTTCAGGCAGTTCCAGTTGCGAGGTGAAATCAAGGTGGCAGGTGAATGGGAATTACTGGCACTGGCTTACAATTGTAAGCGTATGCACAACATGATGCGTGCTTGATGAGCGCAAAGCATTTAGCCGTAGAGGCTGTCAGAACAGCGGTAGAGTTCAAGCAGGGTTATAGTGCACTACACACCGACATGACGAGAGCCGATACACAAACTTGAGGGCGTAGCGGTTATTGATCTAAGTCCGACAGACTGCTAGCCCCAATATTGCATCAAAAAGAAGGCAAGTCCTTTAATTTCCGGTAAAATTCAGTTGCTTACAAAAAATTCCCGGAAGGACTTGCCATGACAAATTGTACCGCAACTGAACTCACATTCGAAGCCGTTAAACGACGTAAAGTCACCGCTAATTTCAACGGTGGTGACATCACCGGTAATGGCGGACTATTGCTGCTACGCAAGATCGACCGCCTGACCGGACTCACAAAACAGGTCGCAAAACGTCTGGCCGATGACCGTGTCCGGGGACGTTGTGAACACACGCAGTTGTCACTCCTGCGTCAGCGGGTCTATGCACTGGCCATCGGTGATGAAGACCTTAACGATCATCAACAACTCCGGCACGACCTGGCGCTACAGTCTGCCATTGATCGTGACCGACCACTGGCGAGTCCCTCGACCTTGTGTCGCTGGGAGAACGCCGCAACAAGGGAAACGGCCAGGACAATTCATGAAGTCATGGTTGATCAGTTTATCGCTTCTTTTGAGAAGCCCCCGACGCGCCTCGTTCTTGATGTTGATGCCACGGATGATCCTGTGCACGGTATGCAGGAGCATCGAGGCTTCCACGCCTACTACGATCACTATTGTTTTTTGCCACTGTATGTCTTTTGTGGTGAGAAGTTGCTGGTCAGCTATCTGCGTCCCTCAAGGATTGATGGCGCCAAACATAGCTGGGCGATTCTGGCGCTGTTGACCAAACGGCTCAGGCAGGTGTGGCCGAAGGTGAAGCTCATTGTGCGCGGTGACAGCGGCTTTTGTCGTTGGCGCATGCTGAACTGGTTTGACCATCATGATGTGGGTTATGTGATCGGTATGGCCCGCAACGACAGGCTCAATGGCTTCGCTGGCCGGTTAATCCGCAAGGCAGAACGAGACTATCAGCAAACGGGCCAGAAGCAGCGTTTGTTTGGCGAGTTCCGCTATGGCGCCGGTAGTTGGCCGTACCCTCGCAGGGTCATTGCCAAGGCTGAACACAGCAGTCGCGGCAGCAATCCTCGATATCTGGTGACGAATCTGACCCAGTCACCACAGTATCTATACGACAAGCTGTATTGCCCGCGGGGTGATATGGAAAACCGGATCAAGGAACAGCAATTGGGTCTGTTTGCAGACCGTACCAGTTGCCACCGGTGGTGGCCGAACCAGTTCCGACTGCTGTTATCGTCCCTGGCCTATGTCCTGATGCAGCGACTGCGAGACATCGGATTGCGCGGCACCGGGTATGCGAAAGCCCAGGTAGGAACAATCAGACTGACGTTGCTGAAGATCGGTGCGGTCATCATCCGCAACACCCGAAGGATCAAGTTCTTCCTCTCCAGCGCCTACCCGCATCAGCAACTGTTCTGCCAGGTGGTAGCAAGGCTCGATACCAGCTAAGACAATCACCCACTCAATCGTGCTGGGTTCAGGTGGTATCGCCAGGATAACCCGACCCTGAAAATCGAAAAATGACCCTCTTATCTATCGGGAACAACGTCAGCAGCGATTCTGACCATCAAAACTGTTAGAGAGAGACTCACCGTTGAAGCAAAAACCGAACAACGACCTCAGGTTGAGGTCGTCAGGTGTTTTGATGCAATATCCGGGCTAGTCCCAGTCGTTCGAACTGCTGTGACGGCGCTTCGACTTCAGTCAGTGCATGCCGCAGAAGATCAATCATCCCGGACTCGGCCACCTCACCGACACGGTTTTCAGTTTCATCCGGGTCTGATTCCAGATCATAAAGATGATGTTCACCCACTGCGGGGTTCATCGCCCAGAAGGGCAACTGATCGCCTTCCTGAAAAGGCTGACAGATGACCGGGATGTCCGACCCGGGCATGGCATCCAGGTAGGCACGACTATCCGGGTCCGGCAGACGCAACCCCGGGATGGATGGTATCGGCATGGTCGACCAGCGATTCGACCACAGGTGCAACGGAAAGCCATCACCTGCCGGCGCGCGGACATACTTGTGTCGGCCGTCACATATCTGAACCCACTGGCCAAAGACGCCACCCAGCGCATAGTCGCGCACCCAATCGGTCTCGCCGTACAAAAGGGGCAGCAGGGAAACCCCATGTGTCCGATAACTCATCTCGATATTAAACAGGTCCACCAGCGTGGCATTGATGTCGACATTGGTCGTCAGTGCCGGACAATCAGCGGCTTGAACACCCGGTGCCGCGATCATCAAGGGTGTGTGCCCCAGGGTTTCATATTGCGGCACACGGGGTTTACCCCAGATGTCTTTCTCCCCCAGATAGTGACCATGATCAGTGCACAGGATCAGCAGCGTATCGTCCCATCGGTTGCCGCTGTCCATAACGTCCAGCAGTCTGCCGAACCAGTGATCAATCATGCTCAGCTTCGCGCCATAGTTACTTCTGATCTGACGACCTTCCCTTTCGGTGATGACCCCGTTCTTCACACCATCAACCGTGTAAGGCGGCCAGATAAGCGCCTCGCCTTCCCAGTCAGGGTCATACATCCGGTTCCAGGGCTCCGGGGTATCAAAGGGCTCATGAGGATCAAATTCATCGACAAACAGCAGAAAGCTTTCATGGGCCTCGCCGTGTTCGGCAAGCCAGTGCGCTGCCGCATTCAGGGTTTTCGGACCGGGATAGTCCAGCTCTTCGCGAAACCAGGTTCGCGACCGATCATAAGGCGCCGTGCTACGTCCGGCATGGGTTTTATCACTGGCAGGAATTGCCGGGGTGCCGATCCAGCTTGGATCCTCACGGGTTTTCCAGGGGTCACTCTCGTGTCCCCTCAGGTACTCCCAGGCAAAGAAGTCCGTATGGTAGTTCTCACCGCCTACTTCAAACAGATGTGGGTGGTCACTGAACAGCATCGTGACGACATCCTTATGCCGCAGGTGATAGGTGACAGGCCGCTCCCAGAGTTCAATGGAACCCCAGGGACGCCATAGAAAGTCCATGTTGCCCACCAGAATGTCATGCCGGGCGGGCATACAGGGCAGTGAACCGGTGAAGTGCTTGTGGAAAGTAACGGACCTGGCGGCCAGCCGATCAAGATTGGGCGTTGCAAACTCGGTACCACCGTAGGCACCGATCATGTGTCGATTGAGAGAGTCCAGCAGGATAACCACTGCCTTCCGGGGTTTTTGCACCATTGTTCAGTCGTTAGCAGATTGGGCCGAACCCGCATCATACTATGTCTTCATGGCCGATGTCGTTGCCCCATGATGTCGTTACCCCATGTTGCTACCGGAACTCGTCGGTGGGCTAACCCGGCCAGAGTTCAGGGCCGGATTCGGTATTGCGCCATGTGGGCATAATACGCCTGCATTTCCTGCGCCAGGGCGCGGTGCCCGGCGGCCAGGTCCACTTCCCTTTCCAGCCAGGGCGCAAATCCCGTCGACTCTTCCACCTTGTGATACCAGTGATGCGCCCATACACCATCACTGTCCCGGCGCCCTTTGGGCCACTGCAACATGGATTCATCAAAGGGCACGCCGAGAGCATCACAGAGCTGCGCTAGCAGGCTCGCAGGGTCGCGCAGCACATCGTTGGCATCGATAACCGCCGGCCTCTGCCCGGTGACGGATTCGATTTCTTCAAACAATTCCTGCTGGCGCGCAATGCCAATAGCCTGCTTCGATACCGAGGGCATTTTGTGCAGATATGAGGCGATGACTTCAGCCGGGTCCCGAATCAGGAAACAATGCCGGAGGTCAGCACACCAGCGCATGTCCATACCCCGCGGCATGTGGTGTGTCATATGTTTCTGGTAGCCGTAGGGGGTGCCCAGGTCCGCGCGCAGTTGTTCGATCACGACCTCGCGCTCGCTACTCTGGGCGGCGAGAATCTCTTCCCTGCCCGGGTGCTGCAACCCGGTTTCGGTCAGATAACAGGCATAGAAAGGCTCATCCACCACGACACAGTCGCTGCGGTTTTCCCAACTGCGCATCATGGCCGTCGAGATATTGCGCGGCCCCGACCACATGCCTATGTGAATCGTCATCCTCTGCCCGCCTGTAATCAGGACCGCCCTTTACACTCGTCTTCGATAAGTCGCAGATAGAGTGCCTGCAGGCGATCCGTCATAATGACACAGAGCATCTCTGATTTCAGGTAATGTAGTCCGTGAGATTCAAGCCGCACGGGCTCGGTTCGTTATGCATAAACACTGGGAAAATCCTGAAGTTACCGGTTACGGCAGGTTACCGGCTCACGCCAGCTTCCGGCGTGACGGCAGGACACTGTCTCTTGATGGGCCCTGGTATTTCCGGCGTCTGGCACACCCGCCGGACAACCATGATTGGTTGAACGAGCACTGTAGCGACTGGCTGCAAGTCAATGTTCCGGGGCTGTGGACTATGGACCCGCAGGTTCCCGAAGATCAGCCAATATACACCAACGTGCTAATGCCGTTTCGTGCTGAACCGCCCCGGATTCCACAGAACCCGACGGGATTGTATCGACGCGCTGTCATGCTGGACGACCCGGTGCTTGAAGGACGATGGGTCCTGCAACTAAACGGTGTGGAAAGCGCCTGCTATGTGTACTGCAACGGCATTGAGGCAGGGTTCAGCAAGGATTCGCGCCTGCCGGTGGAGTTCGACCTGAGTGATCACCTGCAGCCGGGTCGAAATGAACTGGCCGTCATGGTGCTGCGCTACAGTGAGAGCAGCTATCTTGAAGATCAGGACCAGTGGTGGCATGCCGGTATTCATCGTGCAGTATTCCTGTACCAGACACCGGCGGTCCATATTCGGGATATATTCGCCCGTCCCGGATACGACGAGGCCACCGGCAGGGGTTCGCTCAACGTCACGGTTCGACTGGGTGACGACAACCGAAGCTCGCTGGATCACCGGGTCAGCGTCACTGTTCTCACACCGGACGGCAAGCCGCTGTTCAAACCCGCATTGTCCGGTCGTATCGAGCCATCAAACTTCTACCCGGTGGTCGGTCAGGGCCCCGTCATTGAACTGTCAGCGCCGGAACGCAGAGTCCTGGCCTGGAATGCCGAACTACCCCGCCTTTACCAGTTGCGGGTCGAGCTGAGTGACGACCAGGGTCGCATCATTGAAACCGCGACCCTGCGTATTGGCTTTCGCAGCATCCGGATAGAAGACCGGCAACTGCTCGTGAACGGCGTAGCGGTTCTGATCAAGGGTGTCAATCGCCATGACCACTCAGACCTGACCGGTAAAGTCCTGACTGAAGCGGACATGCGGCGGGACCTGCTGACGATGAAGCAACACAACATCAACGCGGTGCGTACCAGTCACTATCCCAACGACACCCGGTTCTATGAACTCTGCGATGAACTCGGGATGTACGTGGTCGATGAAGCGAATCTCGAAGCACATCACCACTATGCCCGGCTTGGTAAAGACCCCTGGTGGTCGCAGCAGTTCCTTGCCCGGGGTATGCGCATGGTCGAACGCGACAAAAACCACCCCTGCATCATCATGTGGAGCATGGGTAACGAAACCGGGTTCGGGCCGAATCACATGGCGATGACGGCATGGATTCGCGAGTATGATCCGGGGAGGCCAATCCACAATGAACCGGCGATCTGTGAACAGGCGGTCCGGGACATGTGGAACGATAATCAGCACGGGACCGATGTGGTTTGCCCCATGTATCCATCCGTGGAAGCTATTGTGCGTCACGCACGGGACAGCGATGATCCTCGTCCACTGATCATGTGCGAGTATGCACACGCCATGGGCAACAGTTGCGGGAACCTGAAAGAGTACTGGGACGCAGTAGAAACCTGGCACGGCCTGCAGGGCGGGTTCATCTGGGAATGGAAAGATCACGGCATACGCGCATCTGCCAACGGTATTGAGTACTGGGCCTACGGTGGTGACTTCGGAGAATGGCGACACGACCTTAACTTTGTCTGCGACGGACTCTGCTGGCCGGATGGCACACCACACAATGCCCTGATCGAATACAAAACCGTCATTCAACCCATATCCATCACCCGTGTCGGCCCTGCCGGATGCCACTTCCGCATTCTGAACAAGCATGACTTTATTGACCTGTCAGGCTATGTGGGTACGTGGATCATCCTCGAAGACGGCATTGAAGCCCGACGCGGCAACCTGCCCCGCTTTTCGACACCCGCCCAATACTACGAGGAGTTTGTTATCGAGCCGGGCCAACTGACCCCCGGTAAGGAAACCAGTATCCTGTTCGAGTTTCGACTAAGGAGCGATTGCACCTGGGCCGACAGTGGGCATCTGGTCGCAAGAAACCAGCTACCGTTAAAAGCAAAAACCAGTCGGTTCAAACAAAAACCCTGCGAAGACATCACTGCCACCCGGCATGGCGGGCATGTCACCCTGGAATCTCCGGACCAGCAATTGCAGTTAAACCAGTCAGGATTTGTGTCCTGGCTCTACAAGGGAAAGGAACTGCTTGAGGGTCCTCCGCAATTCAACTTCTGGCGAGCACCCACTGATAACGATGGCATCAAGGGGCAGCCGAACCAGCAGGACAAAGCCTGGAGCAAGTGGCTGAGCCTGGGCCTTGATCAGATCGAATGGCAGCATGATCTGGATGTACGCAAGGTCGGCTCGCGGATAAGGGTACTTCAGGTTTCCACTGGATCATGTGCCGGCGGCACCCTCAAGGTGCGCTCTGAATACACACCGGGTGCTTCCGGCATCCACGCTCAACATAGATTCCAGGTTCCGCGAGCCTTCAGCGATCTGCCACGGATCGGTATTCGCTGGCAGCTTCCCGGTTCGTTTGAGAAGCTGAGCTGGTTTGGCAATGGCCCCCACGAGACCTACCGGGACCGCAAGGCGTCGGCCCTTCATGCGGTACACACATCGACGGTTCACGATCAGTATGTTCCCTACATCCTGCCCCAGGAGCATGGCAACCTGACGGAGGTCATCTGGCTGAGGTTGAACGATAACGCGCTGGCCCTGACGGTGCGGGCGGATCCCGGGATTGAGGCGTCGGCCTCACACTATCCGCATGAAACCCTGACGCCTGCCTTTCATACCTATGAGGTGTCACCCCATGCGAGCACCTGGCTGTCGCTGGATGTCATGCAGCGCGGCCTCGGAGGCGCAAGCTGCGGTCCCGACACACTGCCGGAATACCGCATCGGGCCAGGTGACTACCAACTGTGTTATCAAATGGAACTGGAGACTCTGCCATGAAAGACGGGTTGCGTTGTTATCGGGTCTGGGATCTACCCACGCGGCTGTTTCACTGGATACTGGTGATCCTGGTCGCCGTTTCCATCTACACCGGGCAGAGCGGCGGCTTCAAGGAAATGGACTATCACATGCTGTCCGGTTACGCGATCCTCGCCCTGATTCTGTTTCGCATCATCTGGGGATTTGTCGGCTCGAAGCATGCCCGATTTGTCGACTTCGTCAGTCCCGGAGCCGTGATGTCGTACACCCGTTCACTCTTCTCAAGAGAAGAAAAAAAGACCACCCAAAGCCCCGGACACAACCCGTTGGGCGCACTCAGTATCATCGTCATGCTGCTCGTGCTGTTGACCCAGGCCGTCACCGGGCTATTTGCCAATGACGATATCTTCCTTGAAGGCCCGCTGGCCCACCTGGCAGGTGATGAGATGAGTGACGACCTCACCAGCGTACATCACATCAACTCGAAACTGCTTTATGTGCTGATTGGTCTGCACCTGCTGGCGGTTGTCTTCTATCAGTTTGTTCGCAGGGAATCGCTGCTGCTGCCCATGATCACCGGAAAAACCGGCGGTGCGGCATCAGAAGATGTCAAACCGCTCAAGGAATCGGCCACCGCCCTGATGGTGATGGCCGTTTGTGCAGGTATCGTGTACTACCTCGTGAACGAGTTTTAGGGAAACTCTGAATAATGTCTTTTTCCGCGATAGCTGCGTTGGACCCGTCCTCGAAACATCGGAAAATTAAAGCGTTTTTACGATTTTCTGCGGGCGTGTCCGCCTTGCTCTCATCAAAAAAATCCTATTATTCAGAGCTCCCTTAGGTCACTCAGCCTTGTAGTCGTCGTGACAACCTTTGCAGGCTCCACCCAGCGCCCGGATGGCCGGCCCTATCCGAGACATCTCACCGGATGACGCTGCGACAGACATATCCCGGGCCGCATCCGTAAACCTGTCCATAGCCGCCCTGAATCCCTCGGGGTCATCCCAGACTGACGCCAGCGCCTTGCTCTTGTCTGTTTTGCTGTCTTCCGGGAACACACCCGGCGCGACCTCAGCCAGGGCGGCAAGACCACGCGCGTGTAACGCCAGGTCCCGCATGTGAACCTGATTTTTGAGAATCGTACCCATGGACACCATGTGGCCACCAATGGATTTCATAACCGCCTGACGGTAGTCCGTTTCCACCCTGGCATCCGCCAGGGCTCCGCCGGATAACATCACCAGCGCCAACATCACAATCAGTTGTTTCATGACTATCTCACTTCTTAAGTTTTTAGGTCCGGCAAAGAGCATACCGCGATACTGCAACCAAGCATAACCCACAACCGCCTATCCGCCGAGGTAGCGGCGTTGTTAACGGGAGGGGGGTGTTTTCTAACCGCCACCATCGGGTGTTGAGTTGACTAAGGAAACTCTGAATAATGTCTTTTCCCGCGATAGCTGCGTTGGACCCGTCCTCGAAACATCGGAAAATTAAAGCGTTTTTACGATTTTCTGCGGGCGCGTCCGCCTTGCTCTCACGAAACTTTCTCTCACAAAAAAAGCCTATTATTCAGAGCTTCCCTAACATAGTGTAATCCGACAACCATTGACCCCAACCAACATCACTTTATCAACAAACCTTTCGAAGAAGCGCGTTGAATAAAACTATGCTGAAACTTTGGGAGGCGTTCGAGAATATTTTGTACTGAGTTTTCTTCAGAATTGAATTGAATTTCTCCGACATTGCTTTCATATCCGGTTCTTCCTGATGGTAGTTTCAGTGCTGTTCTAAATACCTTACCCCCAACCTCTTTAAAAATTTCCCGGTACAAGCCAAGCTGTTTTTTTCGGTCTTCACCAAATTCATCATATTCTTCGCCTTTATCTGGCTTGGCGCGGTGGAACAATCGTAGTTGATACCAGCCGTCTACTCGCCAAAAAAGAGATTCATTTATCTTTTCATTCCGGTATTTTCCTGAAGACTCATGCCACCAAAATTGTGTCCAGGGATCTCCGCCCACATTCGTCCCCCTGCCGAATCTCTCATGCTCTTCAAGAAAGCCAATGCTATTTTTTTCTTCATCTAAAACCTCTTGTAAAACCTTACCCAACGCAAACATGAATTCCCACTGAGTATACGTGTATTGAAAAATGTCGTGGTAATCATCTTGATCACTATGAAAATTCTTTGCCCGCATCAACATGGCATCTCTTTCTTTTTTGATATTTTCAATATAATCAACATAACTTTTGAAAATTTCACTCTCAATATCCTTATGACATTCCAGGAACCTTATAAACGTTTCCAAGTCAACAACACCATAGCCACTTTCTTTAGCGAACTCTTTTTCGTCATCATAAATATAACCTGTTTTTAGGTAAATTTTTCGAATTTCATCCTCCTGAATTCCATCTCTTTCTATTGAATTTTTATACCTTTCTAACTGATCGCCGTGCATTTCAGTGTCTGTTTTGTCTTCAATGATAAAGGAGATTGTTTTGTCGTTGATTTTTACCTGAAAATAAACATCAATTTTTTCATGCTGCCTCCACGGATAGGGTCTTTTTTCATTTTTTACCAACCCATCAATTTTATCGTTATCTTGTAGAATCTGATCTCCTTCAAGTATCGTGGAATCATACAAGAACCGAATAAAATTCAGACCAAGATTTTTAAGAGATTCGTCTTCGCTATCCGAACAGGCGATAAGCCAGCACAAAAATGCGTCCTGCGATAATTCACTTGTCGCATAATCAAAAATGTTTGGGGCTTTCATGTCAGCAGTCTCCGAGTGTCGGTGGTGGCTTTTCGCATGATCTAATCCGGTTTTTCGCAGGAGAAAAATCGCACCAAAGCAACCAACGCTTCGGTGTCGCGCTTGCAGTATGCACGCAAGTCGGCAGCCAATGACTGCGCGCGCGTTTGCCCGGTGTCCGGGTCAATGATTTCCTGATACGCCGCGCCCGCCGCAGTGCCGTCCTGCACTTCGCCGAGGTCGCTGTAGTCGAGATGCGGGGCGATGGTCGGAAGCAACGCTTTGATCGACCACGAACCGCGCATGTCGGGATGATAGTAGTGTTTCCTTGCCACCGGCAACAAATCCACCAGGCGGCCGACCACTTCCTTAATCTCTTCGCGCAAATCGGGAAAGTGCACGGCAAGCTCATTCAAACGGGCTTTTTCAAAATGACTATAAACGAATATCGCGCCGCGCTGTCCGAGCGTAGCCAGCAACGATTCGATGAACGCACGCATCGGCGAGTCGCCGCTTGTATCGAGAAATTCGGTGTGCGTCATCTCGCCGGGCTTGCTTTCGATATGGCACGACCACTGAAACGACAGCGGCTGATATGGCCGGGTATCCTTCCAAATCGGCATGGCAAAAGCGATGGTTTCAAAATCAAGGTAATGGCGGGGATATGCACAAGCGTTTATTACGCCTTCAACCGCCGGGTCGAGTTCCGGCTTGCCCGCCACGGTCACCCTGCGCGCCCATTCCTGAGTCCGGTTTGTCAGACGCCCCGGTGGTATGTCGCGGATGTCTTTGATGCCTTCCGCTTCGAGTTCTTTGGCGACCTTCCCGCTGCGCGGCAAACAACTTACCGGATATTCCACGCCCTCGCCCGACTCCGAGCAATGCTCGATGAACGGACATGGATATGGTGAGTTGCAATGCTCGCCGGTTGCAATGTCCGGCTTCTTTCCATTCAGAACCTGATTGAATCGGCTCACCCATTGCGGCACTTCTTTTTTTATATCGGCGATGTCCGCATCCATATCGTGATAACACAACAACCTGCGGTAATCGCCATTGCCGCCATAGACAAACTGCATGTCAATGTGTGCCAGTTGCACGCGCTCAACGGTCAGACCGCAACCTTCCAACACCCAGGCCTGAACCGCGCAGTCGGGGTAATACGGCTCCTTCACGCTACCGATCGATTTAACTTCAATCAATTCATAGCCGCGCGCACCCTTCTTCAGAATATCCGCCCTGACCACCACGCCCTTGTGCATGAAAGTCGCTTCAAAAATAGTCGCATCGGGAGACTCTGCAAGCAGGCGCTCGGTCTCGGCAAGCGCACCCGCTATGTCGTCATCAAACCCAACCAGATGGCCGCCCTCGTGCAACAGCCGCGCCACATCGTTAACCTCATGCCCGACGGCAAAAGTCCGCTCAGCCCCCGCCGACACCACCGCCAGTTCCGGCTGATGAACCTCAAGCCACAACCGCTTCTCGCATTGCAACCCGGATAGGATTTTTGATTTGGAAAGCCCTGTTGTCATTTCAGTTTCTCACTGTTGTGGTGGTTTATGGCCGTTTGGTATCGTAATGCCCTCTCGCTACAAATCCCAATAATTTTGTAGGCCTCGGCGACCCATATAATACTCGCGTTGAAGAACACCTGATTAATTTCGCTGCACTCTCTTCGCATCTCCGGTGATCCTGCGGTTATCCGTAACCAGCGTGAGAAACCGTCCGAAACAGCCGGAACGTCGTTACATCCCGGGCTTGTAACTTTGCCTTGACGACGTGCCGACACCGTAAGTGCAATTCTCCGGTTACTACACAGGTACCACCAAAAACTGTGTGGCACCTACAGCCACGATGGTTTAACCGGGGATTGGGGTTGATTGACCTCACGCCGACTCAGTCGTATGGTTGCCGATTCACGTTGATGACAACACCTATGGCAGCCAGGAAAAGCTATCCGTTTGAACAGTCTCTGGAGAAACTGGAGAGGCTGGTCGAGCGCATGGAAGGAGGTGACCTGGGTCTGGAGGAGTCCCTCAAGACCTTCGAGGAAGGGATCAGGCTGACCCGGGAATGCCAGCAGGCGCTCGCCAGCGCTGAGCAAAAAGTGAAACTTCTGATTGAGCAGAGCGGCGAGCTGACCGAAGTCGACTTCGACGATCCGGATGAGTAAACAGCCTGCCGTATTCGAGGAGATTCCAACCTCGAGGCCGGTAACGCCACTTCTCGATACGATCAAGCAACCGGCAGACCTGCGCTCCCTGAATCGCGCCGAGCTACCCCGTCTCGCCCATGAACTGAGACACTTCCTGCTGTACACCGTGGGTCAAACCGGCGGTCACTTTGGTGCCGGGCTGGGTGTTGTGGAACTCACCGTTGCCCTGCATCGGGTGTTCAACACGCCGGTCGATCACCTGATCTGGGATGTGGGTCATCAGACCTATCCGCATAAGATTCTGACCGGGCGACAGGATCAGATGCCCTTGCTGCGTCGGCCCGGGGGACCCGCACCCTTTCCCAGCCGCGATGAGAGCCTGTATGACGTCTTTGGTACCGGGCACTCCTCTACCTCGATCAGCGCCGCCCTTGGCCTGCAACTCGCCAAACCCGGGGATGACCAGAGCAGGACTGTTCTGGTCATCGGCGATGGCGCAATGACCGCAGGCATGGCGTTCGAAGCGCTGAATCATCTGTCAGTGTGCGGTGCTGATGTGTTGATCGTTCTGAACGACAATGCCATGTCTATTTCCGAGAACGTGGGCGGTCTGGCTGATTACTTTGCCAGGGAGGTTTCAGTTCCCGGCAGCATCTTCGAGGACCTGGGTATCCGCTACTCCGGCCCCGTTGATGGTCACGATCTCGATCAACTGCTAAAGAATCTGGAGGAATTGAAAAACCAGACCGGCCCCCGCCTGTTGCACGTGCAAACCCGCAAAGGCAAGGGCTACGGACCCGCCGAGGCATCTCCCGTGGATTCCCATTCACTGACCAAGCTGGAAAAACAGGGTCAGAACAGGGCGCCTGGCTACGCCACGGTCTTTGGTGACTGGGCTACCCGGAAGGCCGCCGCTGACAACAGGCTCATCGCCATCACCCCCGCCATGCGGGAGGGCTCGGGTCTGGCTGAATTCGCACACGCCTTTCCGGAGCGATTTCATGATGTCGCCATTGCGGAGCAACATGCTGTCACTTTTGCTGCGGGTCTTGCTACGGGCGGCGCCAAACCTGTGGTCGCAATTTACTCCACCTTTCTGCAACGCGCCTACGATCAACTGATTCACGATGTGGCAATCCAGAATCTGGATGTCCTGTTCGCGGTGGACCGAGCCTCACTTCTGGAAGATGGACCCACCCACTCAGGTGTGTTTGACCTGTCATTTGCGCGCGCCATCCCGAACCTTGTGATCATGGCCCCGGCAACCGACTGGAACATGACCGCCATGCTGGAATTCGGGTATGAGTTCGACGGTGCGGCGCTGGTTCGCTATCCCAGGGGCAACGCGCACGCCGGTGACCCGGAAGAAGGTATCCGGCTTGGCAAGGGCAGGATCTGCCGCGAGGGAAAGCGGGTTGCGATCCTGTGTTTCGGCGCGACCCGCGACACCGCTTTGGCGGTCGCGAAGGAGCAGGATTACACCCTTGTCGATATGCGATTTGTGAAACCCCTGGACGAAGCACTCATCGCAGAACTCGCGCCCGGCCATCAGCTTCTGGTGACCGTGGAAGAAAACGCCGTTGCGGGCGGCGCCGGGTCCGCGGTGGGAGAATTCCTGTCACGGGCGCAGATAGCAACACCTCTGACGATGCTTGGCGTACCCGACCGGTTTATCGCACAGGATGACCCGGAGAAGATGCGCGAGGATGCCGGCATTTCCCAACGTCAGATTGAAGAAGCGATTAAAAGCCGCCTGGGGAACCTCTGAAAACTAACTTTCCCCGAACAGGTGGCCCAGCTTACCGGCCTTGGCCGCCAGATAGCGCGCGTTATGATCATTCTGCCCGGTTGCAATGGGCAGTCGTTCCACAATTTCGATCCCAAGTTTGGAAAGGGCTTGCACCTTCACAGGGTTGTTGGTCATCAACCTGACTTTCTTGATCTGGAAGTGCAGAAACATGGATCTGGTAATGGTGTAGTCGCGCAGGTCCGCATCGAAACCAAGACGCTCATTCGCTTCAACGGTATCGGCACCCTTGTCCTGGAGTTCGTAGGCGCGAATCTTGTTGATCAGTCCGATACCCCGGCCTTCCTGACGGAGATAAAGAATGATGCCACTGCGGTTCTCCGATATCCGGGTCATGGCATGTTCAAGCTGTGAGCCGCAGTCACAACGCATGCTGAACATACCATCACCGGTCAGGCATTCGGAGTGTACACGGCACAGCACTGCTTCCTGGGCGCTGACATCGCCATAAACCAGTGCCAAATGTTCCTGGCCCGTATCAGCGTCTTCAAAGCCATGTATCGTGAACTCCCCGAAACGCGTGGGCAGTCGGCAGGATGCAACAAACGTAGCAGACAAAATAGCTCCGGTGCACAAAAAGAGACCAGTCAGTGTAGCACCGGCTTCTTCAATAGCAAGATATGGTCCAGTCTGTGAATCCGGAGAGGGTTCAGTTAACCGATACAATCTGGAGCATGGTACTCTACATACGCATGAACACGTTTCGATATACAGCCTCGGCGCGCCTTGGTGTATGGGATTCTGTGCCGCATAACCGCGATGAATTCCTTGATTCCCTGGCAAAAATACTCCAGGACAATTCCCATGCTGTTCTTGAATCAGATCAAGTCGAGTTCACCCCGACTAACGATCCTTCTCTCGCATCTATCACCGCCATCTGCGACAAGATCATTGCACGCGGGAACCCGACCCTGGTTGACTTCGATTTTGAGCGTACATTACTCAATGGTCCTTGTGAGCAATACCTGAGCGTCGAAGAATTGGGAAAGGAAGAAGAAGCTGAAGAAGAAGCTGTTGGGTTTAAGTTTTCCGGTATGAAAGTCCCCGGGAAACGAGATGCTCTTCTCAAGGCAGCACAGGATTTATCTCTCCTGCCGTATCGCAGCAAGACCGGAAGTACAATCGGTATCCGCGAAATGCCCCCCGAGCTCAGAGACTCGATCAGCGTGGAAGAAGATCTGTTTCTCGACCAATTCAAAACCATATTTGGCGAATATTTGAGTACCAAACTCCATCGGCAGGTCCTCATCCGGGAACTGGTTGATCAACCTGATAATAATCTCGGACAAAGTCGCGTTGACTTTGTGTTCCAATCCGGCCCCGTCAGATGGGTGTTTGAGGTTGATGGTCAGCAACACAACGAACCAGGGCAACACCATTTGGATAAACAAAGAGATACCCTGCTGGAACAATATGGATGGACGGTACATCGTGTTCCCGCAGGAGATGTTCGTGAAAAGCACACGGCATTGCTTGAGCAATTGAAAGATGAAAACGTCCATATACTCAATCCCACCGAGCATGATTCTGTGCAGACCATAACTGCCAGGTCGGGGGTTCATGCGGCCGCATTCAATAGCATTCTCCTCCCGCTCGCCGTACAGCGTTGCCTGCGAGGTTTGCTACTGCTGTACTTACATGAGGTTTTAGATGCTGCGCACCAACAACGGGTTTTAATCATTGAGGAAGACTGCGCCGTTGCTGCTGAGGCATTCCGCATACTCTGTTCTATCTGGGAAAAGATTCATATTCTCGCCCCTGATACCTCGCCTCCGCCCAAGTTAAAATTGGATGTCATAGGCGGAAATCCGGCTTTAAGCACGGCGGATACCGTGCGTTACCTTGATGCCCCGGACGGCAACTATGACCTTATTCTCTCCCATAGTTTTCTACTGGATACCGGTTGTGTGGGTAGCATAGAGAAAACGCATTTCCCGATTCGCCCTAAGAACTACGTCTGCTTGCGCCATGCCATTGGTTTCAGGGGTGAGCGGTCGCTTCAGTGGTGTGAGTCTTTGCGCTACGACCTTGACGATGTTGAGCAAGCCACTATCAGTCGGCACGACGACAACCAGGAACCAATGCCTCAGGAAAAACAGAAGGCGTTAGTCTTCTTTCTGAAACATATCTTCCGAAAACGAAAATTTCGGGATGGCCAACTCCGGGTTATTACCCGGCTACTCCAGGGGAAGGCATCCATCGTGCTTTTGCCGACTGGTGGAGGAAAATCCCTCACCTACCAGTTCAGCGGGTTGCTTCTTCCGGGCATGACCATCGTTATTGACCCCCTTGTGGCTTTGATGGCCGACCAGGTCGAAAACCTCCAGACTGCGGGCATCGATCTTGTTGAATCTGTGTCCAGTCAACAGGGACCTGAAGACCGGAAAGCCGTCCTCCGAGACATGGAATTCGGTCGGCTGGCTTTCATTTTCATCTCGCCGGAACGTCTCCAGAGTCAGGATTTTCGGAATCGACTTCAGACCGTTGTTATCCAGTTCCCCGTGTCGCTTGCCGTTGTTGATGAGGCGCATTGTGTGTCCGAATGGGGGCATGATTTTCGTCCATCATATCTGCATCTGCCACACAACCTGCAACACTACTGCTCGAGTGGTGAAGGTCGGAAGCCAACGCTGGTTGGACTCACTGGCACGGCATCATTCGCTGTTCTCGCCGACATCCAGACAGAGATGCAGGTGGAAGATGAAGAGGCAATCATTTTGCCGCAGTCATTCGACCGTAAGGAGATCTGCTTCGATGTTACCAAAGTACCTATGTCGGAAAAGGCACCAGCCCTGCAAGCGGTCAAGAGGAGAATGCCGCGTATTTTTGGCTCTAATTCTCAAAATTTCTATAAGCCGAAGGGAGATCGCACGAACAGCGGCATTGTCTTTTGTCCGCACGTTAATGGTTCACTGGGCGTCACCTCCGTCGCACAGCAACTGGGACATCAAAATTTCTTTGCCGGTCAGAAGCCGCAAAATTTTGACGGAGAGTCGCAATGGAACGAGCATAAGAAAAAACTACAGAAAAATTTTAAGAATAATCGTGTCCAGGAGATCGTTGCCACAAAATCCTTTGGCATGGGAATCGACAAGCCTAATATCCGTTACACGATTCACTATGTAGTCCCTCAATCCGTAGAGGCGTTCTATCAGGAGGCCGGACGTGCGGGGCGAAACGGAAAAGAGAAGTCTGCTCTCTGTTCTGTTCTCTACAGCGATGATAATTGGGATTCGGCTTTGGAAATTCTCAATGAGTCTGATCACAAGGCGGCGCTTGGGCGGCTTGAATCTATCAATTGGAATAATCGCGGTGATCTCCTTGTTCAGCTTCAGCTTTTGTTTAATTCATATGGCGGGCGGTCTGAAGAGAAGAAATTCACATTCAAGTTTTGGAAAGAAAATCTTGAACCTCTTATCGCAGATATGCAGGTGGTTGGCGCAACCAACACCAAGGATATTGTCTTTGAAAAAGATAAAGATAGAGAACGCAAAGAGAAGGCTATCTTTCGTCTCATGCTACTGGGGGTTGTACAGGACTACACCATTGATTGGGGATCAAGTCATTTTGCAGTAACGGTCAAGCGAATCAGCCCATCCGAATTGAAGAATAAACTTCGCCGTTACCTCATGAATTACAAGTCCGCGGATTTTGCTGAAAATAAAGTAAGCGCTATTCCCAAAGATACGACCACAAATGCATTGCAGAAGGCAGTGGATGTTCTCATTGATTTCATCTACGACGTGATTGTCGCCAAGCGTAAACAGGCGCTCCGCACTATGGGGGAACTGTGCCGGAATTTCACAAACGATCAAGAATTCCGTAAATCCATACTTGCCTATCTCCAGGAATCCAAGTTCTCGGACAAACTTCGTGAGTGGATTAACCGTGATTTTAATGACATTGGGCTGGAGGCCATACACGGTCTACTCGGAAAAGTCACTGCCCTGGAGGATTTGGAGGAAGTAAAGCGATTGGTAGGTACAGCGCGCCGTATGCTTGACGAAGACCCACAAAATCTGGCTTTGCGCTATCTCTCCATGTGCGCCCGCGCCCAGAGCGAGACGGAAAGCGATTCCAGTGTACTGCAGGAAGCAACCACCCTCGTGTTACAAATCAAACAGAATCAGGACCGCCTTGACGACTCTGATTCAATTCTTCTGTCCATTCTGAACGATATTGTTGATCGCAGACCCAAGCTACTCAATGAAGTCGGAGAAATCGTGTTCCGCGATGCCGGTACGGTCGAACTCTCCAGGTTGATATTGGGCTCTGAAAAACTTGCAAAAATCGAGTCTCTGCGCGCACATGCTGTTAAACTACTTCTAGCCAGCGTGAACCGCACCCTTGAAGAATGCACTTTCTATACAACTTTACGAAAGGAAACCGGTAATGCCTGACACCGACGAAACCCTGAAAGCAGAACAACTCATTCGGCAGGTTGCCGATGAACTCAAGCGTATGAAAGATGCGGCAAATCTTCTTGACAGCGCCCAAGAGAAAGTCGATGCGGTGTTGAGTAGCTCTGAAAAAATTGTACAAGATATTGAAAAATTTTCCAGCGCATGTGGTTCCATTCTGACAAAACTTTCCGAAACAGACTTAACCCTGCACCTTGATGAACTTCAGACTAAAAATAAAGAAATCGCTGCAATGGTTAGCAAAGGCGGAGAGGACATGACTCATGCCATAGCTACACTTGAATCCAGAATCGGGGACACACAGGACAAACTTCTGACAATGGAAAAAGAATCCAGGATACGCCAATTCATTACCGTGGGCTTTGTCGTATTAACTTTTTTTGCGGCATCGGCGACAATTTTACTGATACAACCGTTCGCCTTCAATTGATCTTTTTCATTAACGACGCAACTTTTCTACTGCCACTTGCAGATACCCCCACCCGTAATAGAACCTGCGATATGATACTCTCGTGCGTGCGCCTGAAGAAATGTGGTCAATTCGTACTATCCTTGCTGTCGTGCTGGTGCTCGAGCTTGTTCTATTAAGCCCTCCCATTCTTGAAAGAAACTTTTAGATTCTTCAATGTTATCTCGAATCCAGTCTCTCAGGGCTCCCCGCAACTCTCCCGCATTGTTAAACCCAAGTTTCCCCAAAGTGGGCTCGGTCAGCGCGGCAAGCAGGTCTTTTCCGGAACACCAAACCAATACTTGCGTCGCGTCTGAAAGAAGTTCCTCGCTCAGACTCTCGGCGCGTTCCTGAAATTTCTCACGAGTCGTTTCGGGAGAGGCGAGCAATTCTACTTGGTTTGCAAATTCGTGAATGGAATTCATGCACCAGTCGCGTGATGCCCGTTCGTCTGTCGCTTCGGGTATCTGGAGTTCGTTGAAGCCTGAAGGCCGTGTCTGAAGTTCGTACTGAGGCGGCAGATGTCGGCGGAGTTGTCCAACAGTCCAACGTGCGATTTCATACCAGCGTATTCTTGCCGCAGCTTCGACAAGAATTGTCGCCCACTCTTCTTGAGAGACAGAAACTGCTTTTGCAACGATGACAGGATCGAGAAGGTAGTTTTCCATCTCGTGTCGCGACCAGCGCCAGCCAAGCGTTGTACCCTGAAAACATGAGTCAATGGTGGGAGCATCAAGATCGCCAGGCGGGTCAAAGTCAAAATCACGATCACGTATGTATCCCGCTCTTACGTCATTTTGCTCGCGCTCATAGCGTGCTTGTGGTTTGAGGCTGTTTTTCGAACCACCGCGTCGGACTGCCGGTAAGCCTTGAAATAACGCAGAAAGGACCTCGGAATCCAGATTCCCTTCGACCAGCAACAATGCTATAGGCATCGCTGGCTTACTCCCAGACGGACCTCATGTTCATTAGGAATAGCGTCCGTTAAAAACGGCGAGTGTGTTGAGGTGACAAATTGGCAGCCTGGGCCGAGATGGGGTAGCGACGCCAACAGTCGTTGTTGTTCTGGCGGATGCAGATGGAGTTCCAGTTCGTCAATCAAGACAATCGAATTGCTGATACCCAACCGCACAAATTCATAAATGAGAGGAAAAATTGCCTGCTCGCCAGACGACATTTCCGCGAGATCATATACTTGATCTTGTGACTGGAGAAGAAAGTAGAAGTCATCTGCGTGTCCGGTATCGACATCTTCCATCGGTGCCAGGCCAACGAACCGGCGATCTGGAAAGACAGCACGAAACCGTTTTTCCAGTTCAGGAATATAGTCCTTACCATTTTGTTTATTGGGCGAGGTATGGTATCCCCACCAGCCGAGCAGATATTGCCGTAATTGCTCTACTCCGGTTTGCCAGTTTTCTATGGGTTCAGGCGAATCATCGCTTGTGGAGTATCGTCGTGCTGTCGCGCTTCCCAGATTCCGGTGTTGATCAAACCAGAAGATGTCTCCAAGTTCTGAGAAATGAGATCGCAATTGCGGCTCACTTCTGCTTAACACCTTGACATAGTACCTGCCCAAAAACTGGTTTACGGCGGGGTAGCCCTCTTTTGCAAGAAGTCGATTCTGTTCATAAACAAGCGTCACCTGACGATGGTCGGACGGCTCTACAATTTTGTGGGATTCTCGCCAATCTGCGGAAAGTGAATCGTACCATTTGCGAAATAGTTCCCGAGTCAATTCAATTTCGTCTTTGGAGAAACAAACCGTCAACTCGACGCGAGTGCTCCCACGACTTGCTATCCTTTCGGAAAGAAAACCATGCCAGTCAAATTCGCTGATAGATCGAGTTCGACGGGTGGCGAGAGAGAGCACCAGCGCAATTGCCTGAAGGACGGTCGTTTTTCCAGCGCCATTGTCGCCCAGGAGACACGTCAGGTGACGTATCTTTTGGGAGGTTCCGTTGAAGTCAATCGGAAGTTCTTTGATTGATTTGAAGTTCTCGATATGTGCTTTTAGCAGTTTCATAGGTTTGTCCGATCAATTCAGGCAACAATGATCTTTGATGCGTACAATCATCTATCCTCGCCAATTATTTTACCAGCCCTAAAGTCATTGTTTAATAAGATATTGACAGACCACCTTACAGAACCCAGGCCATCGCCTGAAGCACACCCAGCGCATAGAGGCCCGCCAGCACATCATCGACCATGATGCCCAGCCCGCCCTTCAGCGCTCTGTCCGCCAGGCTTACCGGCCAGGGCTTCAGGATGTCGAACACGCGAAACAGCAGAAACGCAACCACCAGCCAGACCCAGCCAGCAGGTAGCCACAGCATGACAATCCACATGCCGACAAACTCATCCCAGACAATGCCACCGGGATCCTTGATCGACATGTCATTGGCTACGCGATCACAAATCCAGCAACCAAAGGCAAAACCACCAGCGATAATGGCTATCTGGGCGACCACCGGCAGATGCAACAGGGGAATGAACAGCAGCAGGCCAACCAGTGAACCGACCGTCCCCGGTGCTTTCGGGGAAAGCCCGCTACCCAGACCGAAAGCGAGAAAGTAATCGGGTCGGGAGAAAACCTTGTCTTTAACAGAGGACATAGCGTTAAAAGTGCCGATAACCCGTATCGCCATAAGGCAGAGAAGTCCCGTCGGGGTGCCTGACAGTGATTCCGGGTTCATCAACAATAATGCCAACCCTGGAGATGGGCAGCTTCAAGGATTCAGCAAGCGCCTGTATCTCGTCGCTGCTTTCCGCCGGGGCCGTAAAACACAGTTCATAATCGTCTCCGGAGAACAAAGCCAGTCGCGTTGCATTTTCCTCACCGGCAGCGGCCATCAGCTCCCCGGAGATGGGAAGCGCGTCCGACATGATCTCCGCGCCCAGGCCGCGAGCCTGGCAAAGATGGCCCACCTCTGACATGAGCCCGTCAGAAACATCGATCATTGCTGTCGCAATGCCACGAAGGGCCATGCCCGCTTTGAGCCTCGGTGTCGGAGCACAATACCTTGCCACCAGATAGTTATCTGACTTCTCACCCGCACGGAGCAGTTCAAGCCCCCTGGCGGCATCGCCCAGAGATCCTGTGACATGGATTTCATCACCGGGCGCCGCACCCAGCCGGGTGATGGCCGCTCCTTCGGGCACGGTACCCATCACCGTGGCCGTCAATGACAGGGAACCCCTCGCCAGGTTACCGCCAACAAGGGGTATGTCGTATCGTGCAATCTCATTCGCCAGGGCTGTCGAGCACGCCTCAAGCCAGTCGTCATCAGCATCGGGCAGTGTAATCGCCAAGACAAAGGAGAGTGGTCGTGCGCCCATGGCGGCAAGGTCACTCAGGTTCGCCGCCATCGTTCTGGAGATCACTAATTCAGGTGCCGCATTTTCCGGGAAGTGAACACCCTCAATCAGCGTATCTGTAGAGACACAAAGCTCTTCACCGGCAGGCACAGCCAGGACTGCGCAGTCGTCACCTGATCCCAGCACCACGGCGCTGCTCTCCACCTGAAGACGCCTGAAGTACCTGTCAATAATGTCGAACTCATGGGTCGTCATGTTGCTCATGGGTCCTGAATTCACGGGAAAGAATATCCAGAATGGAATTAACGTAACGATAACTGTCGGTTGCGCCAAATGACCTGGCAAGTTCCACGGCCTCGTTGATGACGACCCGGTAGGGAATATCAATGCGCGATCTGAGCTCGAAGGTACCCAGCAGAAGAATGCCCTTCTCAACAGGGTCCAGTTCATCAAACTTTCGATCCGCCTTGCTTTCTATAAACTCAATGAGTTCGGCCTCATCTGAATCAATGCCCTTGAGCACGTCACGGAAATACTCAAGGTCAGCACGCTTCATGTTGTGGTCGTTCATGAAGAGTGTACTCACATCAACGTAACCAACCCCGGTAAGCTGGGCCTGATAAAGTGCCTGGACGAGAAACTGCCGGGTTCTGCTTCTTGCAGCGGCTGATGGCCTCATCCAAGCGATCTGAGCAGACTGACCATTTCAAGTGCGGTCATGGCGGCGTCAGCGCCTTTGTTTCCGGCCTTGGTGCCGGAGCGCTCTACCGCCTGTTCAATGGTATCGGTGGTCAGAACGCCGAAGGCAACCGGGATGTCATGATCAAGCGCGACACGCGCAAGTCCGCCGGAGCATTCACCGGCCACATAATCAAAATGAGGTGTACCGCCGCGGATGACAGCCGCCAGTGCGATAATCGCGTCACTCTCACCGCGACAGGCGACCCGCTTCGCTACCAGTGGCAGTTCATAGGCTCCGGGCACTTTCACGAGGCTGATATTGGCTTCAGGTACAGCGTGACGTCGCAACGCATCGACCGCACCATTGATCAACCCATCAACAATCATGCTGTTAAAACGACCCGCCACCAGTGTGAACCTGGCGGTGTTTGCTGAGAAATCACCCTCAATTACTTTCATCATCTTTCCACACTCCGTTACGCAGGGCTGGCGGTTACTCGAATGTCAGGGCCGATCTGCCTGACGTCACTGATCACCAGCTCAGCAAGGTCGCACATTCTACCAACTTCCGGGATATTGAGTAGTGAACGTGCATCAGCGCCCATAAACTTCGGGGCTATGTAAATAGTCAGTTCGTCAACCAACTGCTCCCGGACAAGCGACCCCGCCAGGGTCGCACCACATTCAAACAGCACCTCACTGTGTTCACGTATCGCCAGTTCACGCAGTAGTGACTGAAGATCAATTCGCCCCCGGGTCGTCGGCAACACAAGATCGCCGCGCATCCCCCCGGCCACCACGTGAACCGTATCCGGTTGTTGCAGCAACCAGGCATCCCCAGGCAGCCTGCCACGCGAATCCAGGACGTATACGGGTCGGGTGATCGACGCGGCAAGGTGTGCACAATCCATGTGCAGTTCTTCCGCCCGAACATTCAGGCGCGGGTCATCGTCAATCACTGTCTGCGAACCCGTAATGATCGCCGCACTACGGGCGCGCAGTTTCTGCACATCGGCGCGTGCCGCAGCAGAGGTAATCCACCTGGATTCACCATTGGCGAGCGCTGTCTTACCATCCATCGTCATCGCCAGCTTGAGGCCAACGAACGGCATCTGTTTCGTGTGACGCTTCACGTGACCACGAATCATCCGCCGCGCACCTGACTCCAGGGCACCAACGGCAATTTCCATACCCGCCTCGCGCAACAGTTCTATTCCCGCACCGGCATTCCGGGGATCAGGGTCCGGGGTGGCCACAACAACACGGCTCACGCCCGCATCAATCAACGCCCGGGCACAGGAGGGTGTTCTACCGTGAAAGCTACAGGGTTCAAGGGTCACATACGCGGTGGCACCTCTGGCGCGATCCCCCGCCTGCGTCAGAGCATTCGCTTCCGCATGCCCTTCCCCGGCCCGGATATGAAACCCCTCACCAACAATTTCACCCTGGCGCACGAGCACACAACCAACACAGGGATTCGGGTGCGTCGTATAGCGCCCCTTTTCAGCCAGGCGTAATGCCCTTGCCATGTAAGACAGGTCGTCTGCGGAGACCATCAGCTATCCTTCTCGGCGCGCTGCTTATCCATGGTTTCAATCTCACGGCGGAATTCATTGATATCCTGGAAACTTCGATAGACGGACGCAAACCGTACGTAGGCAACATCATCCAGTTCCCGTAGTTCATCCATGACCAGCTCACCGACATCACGGGTATTGACTTCCGGCTCACTGGTTGCTCGCAAATGATGTTTGATGCGATCAATCATTGCCTCTATTTTTTCCAGTTCAACCGGGCGTTTTTCCAGGGCACGAAGCAAACCGCTGCGTAGCTTCTCCTCATCAAACGGCTGTCTCGACCCGTTGTTTTTAATCACCTGAGGCAGCACCAGCTCCGAGGTCTCAAAGGTCGTGAATCGTTCACCGCAACCCTGGCACTCACGCCTGCGGCGCACGCGGTTACCCTCAACAACAACACGGGAGTCGGTCACCTTGGTTTCACTGTGGGCACAGAAAGGGCAGTACACCTGATCACTCCGGATGAAAACGGACATTTTACTGCATTTTTCGCAAGCTCAGGTTTTCTCTTCAACCCGTTGATGCTTCCAGTAGAATAGGCGGCTCAAAATTTCAGTTGATGTCCTATGGCGCAATACGTTTACACCATGTCACAGGTTGGCAAGATCGTTCCTCCCAACCGAAGTATTCTGAAAGATATTTCGCTGTCGTTTTTCCCCGGGGCAAAAATCGGTGTGCTGGGCCTGAATGGTGCCGGTAAATCAACGCTGCTGCGGATTATGGCCGGCGTGGACAAGGAGTTCATCGGAGAAGCCAGGCCGCAGCCGGAACTGAAAGTGGGTTACCTGCCACAGGAACCCGCACTGGACCCGGAGAAGGACGTTCGCGGGAACATCGAAGACGAGCTGGGAGAACTCACTGATCTGCTCAGGGAATTCAATGCGATCAGCGACAGGTTTGCACAACCCATGTCAGACGATGAGATGACCGGGCTTCTGGACCGCCAGGGTGAACTGCAACTGAAGATCGACGCCATGGATGGCTGGGACCTGGACCGCAAGCTGGAAATCGCCGGCGATGCGCTGCGACTGCCACCCTGGGACGCCAGGGTGGAGCATCTGTCCGGCGGTGAGAAACGTCGTGTTGCCCTGTGCCGCCTTCTCATGTCCAGCCCGGACATGCTGCTTCTGGATGAACCGACCAACCATCTGGATGCGGAAAGTATCGCGTGGCTGGAAAGGTACCTGAAAGAATTCCCCGGGACCGTGGTTGCCATCACTCACGACCGTTACTTCCTCGACAATGCCGCCGGCTGGATACTTGAACTGGACCGTGGATATGGCATTCCCTACGAAGGCAACTACAGCGACTGGCTGGATGCGAAAGAAAAACGCCTGCAGGTTGAGGAAAGCCGTGAAGCGGCCCGCCAGAAATCCATCAGGGCCGAACTGGAGTGGGTACGAACACAGCCCAGGGCGCGACAGGCGAAGAACAAGGCCCGGCTGGCGCGCTTCGAGGAGCTGAACTCCCGGGAATTCCAGACCCGGAACGAAACCCTGGAGCTCTATATCCCGCCCGGTCCACGACTTGGCGACACAGTGCTGGAGGTCGCCGGGGTCAGCAAAAGGTTCGGCAACACCGTCCTGATCGACAATCTCGGCTTTTCCGTCCCCAGGGGGGCCATCATCGGCATTATCGGTGGCAACGGCGCCGGCAAATCGACCCTGTTCAGAATGATCGCAGGGGTTGAGCAGCCTGACTCGGGGGAGGTCCGCCTCGGCGAGACGGTGACGCTCGGCTATGTTGATCAGTCCCGGGATGCCCTGGACGGTGACAAGACAGTCTGGGAGGAAATATCCGAGGGCAACGAAATCATCCGGATCGGCAGGTACGAAACCCAGTCCCGGGGTTACGTCAGCCGTTTCAATTTCAAAGGTGCGGATCAACAGAAATACGTGAAGGATCTCTCCGGTGGTGAACGCAACCGCGTGCATCTCGCAAAGTTACTGACCAGGGGCGCAAACTTCCTGCTGCTGGACGAACCGACCAATGATCTGGATGTGGAAACCCTGCGCGCACTGGAAGGCGCCATCGAAACCTTTCCGGGCAGCATAATGATCATCTCACACGATCGCTGGTTCCTGGACCGGCTCGCGACACACATTCTCGCCTTCGAGGGCGACAGCCATGTGGAGTTCTTCCCCGGCAACTACAGCGAGTACGAACAAGATCGCATGAAGCGACTGGGCACAAAAGAAATCGTGCCCACCCGCGTCAGGTACAAAAAGCTGGCTTAAAGGAAAACAAACCCGGCCAGCGGAAAATTGCAGCGGAAGCGGTTAACCAGTAGTCTTCTGCCAATACAACCAGCGGCCATGCCCTGACAAGCCGCCCTTAATGTACACTTGAATAAACGGATCATATCTAAAATGAACAAAATACCTCACTGGTTTTCGGTGAATTTGAGAAACCGGGTAAGAAAAATATCTTACTGGCTTCCGGCAGATATGAGGCTCAGGGCAAGGAAGCTCTACTACCTTCCGTATGACCTTTACAAAACAATCACCGGCCAGAGGCATCCGTATGAGCCACCGAAAGGAGACCTTTACACAGGTAGCGGCGGGGATTTCATCGACACAGGTCGCCAGCAGTTTAATTTGTTAGAACGATATGTCGGGTTAAAACCGGATGACCGGGTACTCGATATCGGCAGTGGTATTGGCAGAACGGCCGTTCCGTTTACCCGGTTTCTCAATGAAAATGGGAGGTATGAAGGTTTTGACGTCGTGGAAAAGGGCGTGAACTGGTGCAATGCAAAAATCAAGAGGGATCATCCAAATTTCAATTTCACATATACCCCCTTAAAAAACGATTTTTACAACAGTGCTTCCCCGGCGAGTGCGAGCGAATTCCGCTTCCCTTACGCAGATGAACAATTTGATCTGGCTTTTTTGTTTTCGGTCTTCACGCATATGCAAACCGAAGAAATTGATCACTATTTGACGGAAATTTTCAGGGTGTTAAAACCTGGCGGAAAATGCCTGGCGACCTTTTTCCTGTATAAGGAAGAAGATGAGGAGGTGTCAGCGAACCCAGGGATTCAATTCCCAATAAAGAAAGAAGGCTACAGATTGATGGATGAAAAGGTGACAATGGCCGCCATCGCCATTTCCGAGCGCAAACTTGAGCAGATGTTGGGGGGGGGGGTAGCATTAGAAGTCATTCAGGAGGTTGAAGGCTTTTGGAGACAGGAGCAGTGGCGACATCCGACAAAAACAAATCAGATAAGTGGCGGCCTCAGTTATCAGGATATTGTGGTTTTAGGGAAGCCCTGAATAACAGGCCGCGTATCAGAAGTAAGGCATAGTTTTAAAGCATAGTTTTAAAGCATGGTTTTATGAAACCAGATTTTCCACCTCACTCAAGACATCGCTCAGCTTTTGAACCGCAATCACGTTCAAACCATCGACCTCCTGTTTCGGTTTGTTGCCTTCCGGCACAATCGCCGTTCTGAACCCATGCTTGACCGCCTCGCGCAATCGTTCCTGACCGTTGGGTACCGGCCTGATCTCCCCGGACAAACCAACCTCACCAAAACATACAAGATCAGCCGGTAAGGGCCGGTTTCGAAAGGAAGACACCACAGCCAGAATCAACGCCAGATCACTGCTGGTTTCTTCAACCCGGATACCACCCACAGCGTTTACAAACACATCCTGATCACCGACCTGTATGCCACCATGACGGTGCAGGATCGCCAGCAGCATTGACAGGCGGTTGTGTTCAAAGCCGACAGCAACGCGACGGGGATTCCCCAGCGCACTCAGGTCAACCAGCGCCTGGGCTTCCAGCAGCAGTGGCCGCGTCCCTTCCCAGACCACCATAACGATACTCCCGGGTGTCGGTTCCACCGACCGGGAAAGAAAAATCGCCGATGGATTGCTGACCTCCCGCATTCCCTTGTCGGTCATGGCAAATACCCCCAACTCGTTAATGGCGCCAAACCGGTTCTTGGCGCTGCGCAGGGTTCTGAACCGGGAGTCACCATCACCATCAAGCATGATGAAGGTATCGATCATATGTTCCAGGACTCGTGGCCCCGCCAGTGACCCTTCCTTGGTGACGTGACCCACGAGAAAGAGTACGGTACCCGTGGTTTTTGCCTGACGAATCAACTGTGCCGCAGATTCCCGGACCTGCGCCACGCCACCGGGCGAGGATTCGTTCCGCGAGGTGTGCATTACCTGGATGGAATCCACGACCACCAGAGCCGGCTTCATGCTGTTCCACCGGGCAATCAGCCGCTCGCAGCTCGTTTCCGACATGACTTCGAGGTCATCCATGGGTAACCCAAGGCGGCGCGCCCGCATTGCCACCTGTGGCAGGCTTTCCTCACCCGTCACGTAAAGCGCCTTCTGCTGCGCCGCGAGCTGGCACATGACCTGAATCAGGAGCGTGCTTTTACCCGCACCGGGATTACCGCTGATCAGCACGACTGATCCCTGAACCAGGCCGCCGCCCAGCACACGGTCCAGTTCACCGATGCCCGTCGCAATTCGCGGCAGTTCCTCCGCAGAGACTTCACTCAACTTCTTCGGCGGCTCAATCTGCCCCGAGTATCCGGGGCCTGCGGTTGAACCGGCATCAACAGAAAGACCGGTCAGGGTATTCCAGGCCCGGCAGTCATGACACTGACCCTGCCACCTGGCGTATTCCGAACCGCAGTCATTGCAGACGTACACTGTTTTCGATTTGGCCATACTGTCCTCGGGCAACCTCCCTCAGGTGGACCGATAGTGACGATAGACGCGCGCCGTCACACCCGTCATCAGGGCATAGGGAATGGTGCCGGAGCCGGCGGCAATCTCTTCAACGGCAAGACCTTCCCCCCAGAGCACCGCCCGGTCCCCGGGTTGAATACTATCTCCCGGCTTCAGTTCCACACAGATCATATCCATGGACACACGACCAACCAGCCCGCATCTTTCGCCGTGAATCAGCACCGGCGTGCCCTGTGCAATCTCGCGCGGATAACCGTCAGCATAACCGGCTGCCACCACCGCAACCCGAATATCCCTTGCCGCCGTATAGATACCGCCATAACCCACGGACTGACCCCGCCTGACGGTACGCACAGCAATCACCGGGGCACTGAATGTCATGGCCGGATGCAGGTCATGTCCCGGTAACAGATCGTCAAACGGCGTCGCTCCGTAGAGCATCAAACCCGGCCTTACCCATTCGGCGATACTGTCCGGATGAGCAAGAATACCGGCTGAGTTGGCAATGCTGAGTGTCTTCGCTTCCGGTATGGACAGCGAGGCGCAGACCTCCCTGATACGCGTGAGCTGCTGCGCCGTTTTCCGTGAGCCCGTATCACCGGCATTCGAGAGGTGAGTCATGACGCCAAGCAGGGTCTGATGTCCAAACCGCCTGATGACCTCGTGAACATCCTCCGGGGCAAACCCCAGCCGACTCATGCCGGTATCCACCTTGAGCCAGATTTTGCGCCTGGCACCGGCATCTTCCAGGAGTTTGATCTGGCGGTGATCATGAATGACAACCTGAAGCTCAAACACACTTGCAAGGTTCAGTTCCTCGCGATCATTCACACCTTCGAGCAGGCAGATGGGCTGGCCGATGCCCGCTTCACGAAGTTTGACCGCCTCACTGACCCGGGCCACGGCAAACGCATCGGCCTGCTTCAGCGCCCGGGCGACACGGACCGCCCCATGGCCATAAGCATCCGCCTTGATGACCGCCATGACACGGCTTTGCGGTGCATGGCTTTTCACCCGGTCAAAGTTGTGAGAGATGGCGGTCAGGTCAATCAGCGCCGTCGCCTGCCGACTGCTCATTCGTAGTCATAGTCGTCGTATCCGACGGCCAGATCCTCGAACTTGGTGCACTGGCCAAAGAACCTCAGTTTCTTTTTGCCGATAGGACCGTTGCGTTGTTTCAGGACGATGATTTCGGCAATGCCCTCCTCGGCGTCCTCGCGATAAACCTCGTCACGGTAGATGGCCATGATGACATCCGCGTCCTGCTCGATGGCCCCGGACTCCCGGAGGTCGGACATGATGGGGCGCTTGTCGGGACGCTGTTCCAGGGAGCGGTTAAGCTGTGAGCCGGCGATCAGCGGACAGTTAAATTCCTTGGCGATACCCTTGAGGGACCGGGAAATCTCCGAGATTTCACCCGCACGAGTCTCCACCGTGCCTGACACCCGCATAAGTTGCAGATAGTCGATGATAATCAACCCCAGATTACCGTGTTCACGCGCAACACGGCGCGCACGGGAACGAATCTCATTCGGGGTGAGCGCGGATGTGTCGTCAATAAACAGTGGCCTGTCGTTCAACAGGGTGACCGCCGACGTCAGTCGCGGCCAGTCATCATCTCCCAGTTGGCCGGTACGGATTTTGCTTTGATTGATGCGCCCCAGAGAGGACAGCATCCTCAGCACCAGAGAGTCGCTCGGCATTTCCATGGAAAATACAAGGACCGGTGCATCGCCGGAAATCACTGCGCTTTCAGCAATGTTCATCATGAAGGCGGTCTTGCCCATGGAGGGGCGACCGGCCACAATAATCAGGTCCGAGGTCTGCAACCCCAGGGTAATCTCATCAATATCCCGGAAACCCGTGGACAGACCGGTCAGCGCACCTTTGGTCTGGTACAGCATGTCAATCCGCTCAACGGCTTTGGTCAGAAGGGGCCGGACAGATTCCGGGCCACCTGTGCTGGGCCGGTCGTCGCTGATCTTGAAGACCCTGGATTCGGCTTCGTCAATCAGGGTGGCGCTGTCACGTCCGGCGGGATTAAAACCACTGTCCGCAATGTCATGGGCAACGGCAATCAGGCTGCGGACGGTGGCCCGTTCCCGAACGATCTGGGCGTAGGCGTGGATATTCGATGCGGTGGGCGTTGAACTCGCCAGGTCAGAGATATAGGCGAGACCACCGACATTCTCCAGTTCCCCGATGTTTTCCAGGGACTCGGAGATGGTGATGATATCAATGGGTTTGTTGTGCTCCATCAGGTCCGCCATGCAGCGGAAGATGATTCGGTGGTCTGAGCGGTAGAAGTCTTCGGCGCTGACAAGGCTGGCAACAGACTCCCAGGCGTCGTCGCTCAGCATCAGCCCACCCAGCACCGAACGCTCGGCTTCTATGGAGTGGGGAGGTAACTTTAGGGGGCTGACATCATCCAACAGGTGTCTCGAAGCTGACTCGGTTGTGGGGAGCAACCTAAATTATCAGGCTTCAGCGACAACCGCCAGCTTGAGCACGGCATCCACTTCCGGATGCAGGTGAATATCGATTTCGTACTCGCCCAGAACCCGGACCGGCCCTTCCGGTAGCCGAACTTCACTCTTCTCGACGGTAACGCCCTTGCCCTGGCAGGCATCGGCAATATCCCGAACGCCAATGGACCCGAAGAGCTTGCCTTCCTCACCGGCTTTGGTCGTGATGGTGATTGACAACTCGTTCACCTCCCCGGCCCTGGCCTGCGCTTCCGCGAGCTTCTCAGCCGCCGCCTTCTCAAGTTCCGTACGACGCTCTTCAAAGAGCGCAACATTTTCAACAGTCGCGGCAACCGCCTTTTTCTGCGGAATCAGGAAATTTCGTCCGAAGCCCGATTTGACCGTGACCTTGTCGCCAAGGTCACCGAGATTGGCGACGGATTCAAGCAGTATAACTTCCATGGTTTAGTCCTTTTGAATCGTTTCTATTCTGTTTCGTAAATTGAACCAACTGTCCGCCAGCGCCAGGGACGCCAGCAATGGATAGACCAACTGGAACAGCAGCACCAGACCCGCATAGAACCCGGCAAGCCAGCCGGTTGATAACTCTTTGGTTTTGACCAGCCAGTGCATCAGGCTGATCGCCGCAAACACCAGCGGTACCGTCAATAACGGCAACCATCGGCCCAGGACGTCATCGAACAGGTAGCAAATCAGTAGCGCCGCAACGACACCGCCACTGATTCCCGGTGACAGGCGCAACGCGCGAAATTCCCTGCCGAAACCTCCGGGGTTGTACAGTGCGCTCTGACACCATCGTGCAATAATCAGCATGACGACCATTGCGACCGCCTGACCCAGTGCAAAGAATCCCAGTAACAACGTCTCAGCCTGTTCCCGGGTCATGGTGATACTACTGTCGATTCGCGCCAGATATTCCAGGTAAAAGGTCGCAAACCGTTCCAGGAGGGCTGCCGCACCAAACTCAAAGATGACGGTACCCACCGCCGACAGGAACACCGCCGCAACCAATACCAGTTCCCACGACAGCGCCTGCCTGAGCAGCACCGCCATCATAAAGGCGCCTGTCAGGGCAATCATGGGTGACGGGTCGCCGACGTAATACAGCGCCACGCCCACTGGCAGGGTCGCCCAGAGGAGCACTATTGACCCGGCGACCACCCCGTATCGCAGCACAACCAGCGCCACGATGACCGTGGTCAGCCACCCCATCAGGGGCACCACTGCGGCCAGCATGCTGGTTCCAATCGCGTGCCAGCGGCTACGCATGGCAAATTCGGCTATCGCTCGCATTGGCTTACGCCCGATTCGTCAGCAGGGGTTACTTGTGCGAATCAGTGTAGGGGATCAACGCAAGATACCGGGCGCGCTTGACGGCTTTGGCCAACTGCCGCTGGTACTTCGCCTTGGTGCCCGTGATACGTGAGGGCACAATCTTTCCGGTCTCGGAAATGTATGCCTTCAGCAGTTCAATATCCTTGTAATCAATCTCGGTGATTCCTTCGGCTGTAAACCGGCAATACTTACGTCTTCGATAAAATCTTGACATGCTGTTACTCCTCTTCCGCCCGGGCTTCTTCTACCGGGGCTTCCTGTATCGGGGCTTCTTCTACCGGAGCTTCTTCTACCGGAGCTTCTTCTACCGGGGCTTCTTCTACCGGAGCTTCTTCTACCGGGGCTTTGTCGTCGGTTTCAGATTCCCTGTCTGAGTCGGCTCGCGGCCGAACGCTGGTTTCTTCCCGCTCTTTTTTCTCTTTGCTTTCGCGTTCGAGCTTCATCAAGGGCGATTCCTCAGTCTGAGGCTTCTTGCACGTCATCACGAGATTACGCAGTACGGCATCATTGAACTTGAACGCTGTGGTGACTTCTTCCAGCGTGTCGAGATCACATTCCGCGTTCAGCAGCACATAGTGCGCCTTGTGGATCTTGTTGATGGGATAGGCTAACTGCCGTCGCCCCCAGTCTTCGCTACGGTGAATGACACCGCCGCCCTGGGTAATCAGGTTGGAGTAACGTTCAATCATTCCGGGCACCTGTTCTGACTGATCAGGGTGCACCAGAAACACTATTTCATAATGTCTCATCGAGGCTCCTCTCGGGTTAATGCTTCCCGTCAGGTTATCTGCGGTGAAGCAAGGAGAAATTCAAGGACGCGGATTTTAGGGAAAGCGCGGTTTGGATGCAAATCTATCTATCGTCTATCTGCATAACCTGCTCACCTGTCTCCGCAACGGAAGCACGATCATCAATCAGGGTTCCAGAGGACGCCCCGGGTGGGTATGGTTAAATGATGAAAATCAGGCTAAAGAACAGGCAGATTTAACAAACAAAGAGAGGGGTAAACGTGCCTAAGCTTTTGATAATCCTGTTTGTTTCATTGTTTTCAACAAGCGCGACCAAACAAAGGATCAAGTCCCGAAAACATAGCGTGTGCTTATGGGGTTCCGGGCATAATCTGGATGCAGTCGCGCTTCCCTGCGAGAATGAGCTGGCCCACAAGGCGCGGCCTGAGATTGCGAGCGTTGAACGGCACATTGCATCATGGGAGACCCTGTAATGCCGAGAGCGAATCAAAACCCGGAACAAATCGCCCGGGACCGCATCGACAGGATGTTGCACGCGTCGGGTTGGGCGGTTCAGGAAAAGACCGCCATCGACTTCAGTGAGGGCAACGGCCAGGCGGTCAAGGAGTATACAACTGATGTCGGCCCCGCCGATTACGTTCTTTTTGTCGATGGGAAACCAGTAGGCATTGTCGAAGCGAAGAAAGAGACGCTTGGGCAGAATATTACGACCATCGAAGATCAAACCAAAGACTATGCACACGCGAAGCTCAAGTGGATCGGTAATGAGGAACCTCTACCCTTTCTTTATGAAGCCACAGGGGTTTTAACACGTTTCACTGATGGGCGTGATCCAAAACCCCAATCAAGGGAAGTCTTCACCTTTCACCGCCCGGAGGCTTTGAGAGAAGGTCTGACGGCGAAGTCAATGAAGTCGTCGCTACGACAACGAATCGAGTCAATCCCGGAACTCAACCCCGGGAAGGTTCCATCAGCAGGCCCTGGGCTGCGCGACTGCCAGGAAAACGCCATCATCAACCTCGAAACCTCATTTAAGACAAACCATCCCCGGGCCTTGATCCAGATGGCAACTGGCTCCGGGAAAACCTACACGGCCATCACGTTCATCTACCGGTTGCTGAAGTTTGCCAGGGCGAAGCGAGTGTTGTTTCTCGTAGACACAAAAAATCTCGGGGAGCAGGCGGAGCAGGAGTTCATGGCCTATGTCCCGAGTGACGACAACCGGAAGTTCATTGAGCTTTACACGGTGCAACGTCTGAACTCTTCCTACATAGCCCCGGACAGTCAAGTCTGCATCAGCACAATTCAGAGGATGTATTCCATTCTGAAAGGAGAAGAGTTGGATGAATCGGCAGAGTTAGACAATCCCGCCGAACACCGGCCCCGCACAAAACAACCTTTTCCGGTGGTCTACAATGAGCGCCTTCCCGTGGAGTTCTTCGACTTTATCGTTATCGACGAGTGTCACCGGTCTATCTACAATTTGTGGCGCCAGGTGCTCGAATATTTCGACGCTTTCCTGATCGGTCTGACCGCAACGCCCGATACGCGGACCTACGGCTTTTTCAAAAGAAACGTAGTCAGTGAATACACACATGAAGAGGCCGTCGCCGACGGTGTCAATGTGGGAAATGAGGTCTACATTATCGAAACGGAGATCACAAAGAAGGGCTCGGAGCTTAAGGCGAGGCAACTCGTGGAGAAACGTGAAAAGCTGACGAGGGCCCGACGATGGGAAGAGCAGGACGAAAATGAGACCTACTCTAACAAGCAGCTTGACAAGAAAATCGTAAATCCGGATCAAATCCGGACGATAGTCCGGACCTATCGTGACAAACTCCCCGAGATATTCCCAGGACGGGGCGAAGTGCCGAAGACTTTGATTTTTGCCAAGACCGACAGTCATGCCGACGACATCATTCAGACCGTCCGCGAGGAATTTGGTGAGAGCAACCAGTTCTGCAAAAAGTTGACCTACAAGAACGAGGAGGACCCGAAATCGGTGCTCTCCCAGTTTCGTAACGACTACTACCCGCGGATTGCCGTCACCGTAGACATGATTGCTACCGGCACAGACGTAAAGCCTATTGAGTGCCTGCTCTTCTTGCGTGATGTGAAAAGCAAAAACTATTTTGAGCAGATGAAAGGCCGCGGCACGCGCACACTGGGCCATGATGACCTGCGCAAAGTCACTCCTTCGGCCAGGTCGGCAAAAACCCACTATGTCATTGTCGATGCTATTGGCGTAACCAAATCTCTGAAAACAGCAAGTCCCCCTCTAATTTCCAGGCCAGGGGTGCCCCTGAAGGATTTGGCAATGGCTGTGATGATGGGCGCCAGCGATACGGACACCGTATCGTCCCTTGCCGGTCGCCTCGCCCGGCTGGACAAGCAACTTTCACCCGATGAGTCGGATAAGATCACCGAGAAAGCCGGGAAGCCGCTCAATGCGCTTGTCAAAGACCTTTTTGCGGCAATCGACGCTGATAAGGTCGAGACCCGGGCTATTGAGCTGTCAGGGCAACCACCGGAAGCAAACCCGGGTAACGCCAATCGCGAAAAGGCACAAGGCGAACTCGTGAAGGCCGCAGCGAAGGTGCTGACCGGTGAGTTGATCAACCTTGTTGACGACATTCGCCGCGAACACGAGCAGACGATAGACCACGACAATCTCGACACGGTTCTCCGCACCGAGTGGGACGAGGATGCCGCGCAGAATGCCCAGGCTATAACCCGGGAGTTCGTTGCCTTTCTCGAAGCGAACAAAGACACGCTGACCGCGCTCACCATCTTTTACGACCAGCCCTACCGCCGCCGTGAAGTGACCTTCCGGATGATCCAGGACGTGCTCGACAAACTGAAAACAGACGCACCAAAGCTGGCACCGCTACACGTCTGGCAAGCGTATGCACAGCTCGATGAACTTGAGGGGAAGCAACCGGCGAATGAGTTGACAGCCCTGGTTGCGCTTATCCGTCGCGTGACGGGAATAGATGGACAACTCACCCCGTTTGCAGATACCGTGCGCCGCAACTACCGGGACTGGATACTCAGGGCCAATGCCGGACAGCCCTTCAACGAGGAACAAACCGCATGGCTTCAACTCGTGCGTGACCACGTCTGCACCAGTTTCCACTTTGAAAGAGGCGACCTGGATTATGTCCCCTTCGACGCAAAAGGTGGGCTTGGCAGGATGCATCAACTCTTCGGCGATCAAATGGACAGCTTGATTGATGAACTTAACGAAGCCCTTGTTGCGTGATGGGAAACGGACATCCAAAAACATGGGAGTTGGTAAAGCTCGGTGATTTCGTCATTAGCGAGAAAGGGAAAAAGCCGAAGAGCCAGTCCCTTAAACTGACGAAAAGCCACTGCTACCCATACGTGGATATTGAGGCGTTCGAGAAGGGTATAATCAAGTCGTGGGCCGATGGACGGAACTGCCGGATATGCCACGAGGACGACTTTTTGATCGTCTGGGATGGGTCACGTTCGGGGTTGGTAGGCAAGGCTATTTCCGGGGCACTCGGCAGCACTTTGGCTCGTGTCAGTTTTCCAGGTATTCACAACCCCTATGCTTTCTACTTTCTCAAATCGAAGTATCTTGAAATCAATAACAAAGCTCGTGGAACGGGAACCCCGCATGTTGACCCAGAGCTATTGTGGAACTACGACTTTCCGATACCGCCGTTAAACGAACAGCGCCGAATCGTTGCCAGGATCGAGGAACTTTTCTCCGAGTTGGATACCGGTGTTGACAGCCTGAAGGCGGCGCAAAAGCAACTCGGGGTTTACCGTCAAGCGTTGCTCAAGAAGGCCTTCGAGGGCAGGCTGACTGAACAGTGGCGCACCGAAAACCCGGACAAGCTCGAAGCTGCCGACACACTCCTTGCTCGCATCCGAAAGGAACGTGAAGCCCGCTATCAGCAACAACTCGCCGACTGGGAAACCGCCACCGTCCAATGGGAAGCTAATGGCAAAACCGGCAAAAAGCCGACCCGACCCCGAAAACTTAAGCCCGTCGAACCGCTAAGTGAGAAAGAGTTAGCTGAACTACCCGAACTGCCGGAGGGGTGGTTGTGGTTGCGGTTAATTGAAGCCACTACGGAGATTTCGGACGGCCCATTTGGATCGAACCTCAAGACAAGTGACTATGTTGGAACGGGGGTCAGGGTTGTTCGATTAGAGAACATTGGGCATGCCACATTCATTGGTGAAAAAGAGTCTTTTGTTTCTGAAAACAAGTATCAAACAATCTCCAAGCACACAGTATACTCAGGGGACATCGTATTTTCTTCGTTTATTAACGATGCCGTTCGAGCTACGCTTATTCCAACGACGATTACAAAAGCAGTGAATAAAGCAGATTGCTTTTGCGTAAGAATTTATGGTGTGAACCTTTTAGGTCACTATGTCGAACAGGCATTCATGTCCCGTTACTTCTTTAAGTATCTTGAGTCACAAATTCATGGAGTTGGTAGACCTCGCATCAACACAACTCAGTTGGGAGAAGCACCGATACCCATTTGCTCCCTCGCCGAGCAACACGAAATCGTCCGCATTCTCGAAGAACAGTTTTCGGCCATCGAGCAGAACGAGCGGGAGATTGACGCTGCGCTGCAACGTGCTGAGGCCCTTCGCCAGGCTATCCTTAAAAGAGCCTTCTCCGGCAAACTCGTCCCCCAGGATGCCAATGACGAGCCCGCCAGCGTCCTCCTTGAACGTATTCGAGCCGAGCGCGAAACAAAGGCGCAAACTATCAGGAAGAGCAAGAAGAAGGCCGCGAAGAAAATCCCCCGCAAGAAACCCAAAGCACAACAAGAGACCTGTTCACCATGACTTCCCAGGGCACAAATGACTACCACAGGGGTCTGGTCGAGGAACTTGTCAAGTTATCGGTCGAAACCGAATGGGTCGAGTTCAAGCACAACAGGGCGGACCCCGAGGAAATTGGAGAATACATCAGCGCACTGGCCAATTCAGCGGCTTTGGTCAACAAGGTTCATGCCTATGTGCTCTGGGGTATTGATGACGAAAGCCATGAAATAATCGGGACAGGGTTTCGCTATAAGAATGCGAAGGTAGGCAACGAAGAGCTGGAAAACTGGCTTTTGAAGCTCCTTATGCCAAAAATCCGTTTCGACTTCCACGAGCTGAATATCAACGGTAACACGGTATGCCTGCTGGAAGTTGAGACAGCGAAGCGGCAGCCCGTTCAGTTTAAGGGCCAGGAGTTTGTGCGAGTCGGTAGCTACACGAAAAAACTCAAAGAGTTTCCTGAAAAAGAGAGGGAATTGTGGCGACTCTTCGATGCCACCCCGTTTGAGCGCCAGATTGCAAAATCCCACCTGCCGGACACCGATGTTTTGAAGATTCTGGACTATCCTGCTTATTTTGAACTGCTGGGCCTACCCATACCCGCAGGTGCGGACGGGGTCGTTAACGCCTTTGCTGACGATGATTTGATCGTCCGCGATGATGCGGGAAGGTGGAACATCACCAATCTGGGTGCCGTGCTTTTCGCCAGGAACCTGGACGACTTCATAACGCTTGAAAGAAAGGCTGTGCGGGTTGTTCTTTACCGGGGAGAGGGGCGCATTGAGGCGATTCGCGAGCAGGTCAGGGAAAAGGGTTACGCCGCTGAATTCGAAGGGCTGATCAGTTATATCAACGGATTGCTCCCATCCAACGAGGTTATTGGCGAGGCACTGCGTAAAGAATTGCCCATGTTTCCGGAACTCGCCGTCCGGGAACTGGTGGCCAATGCCCTTATTCACCAGGACTTCACGCAGTCGGGTAACGGACCGATAGTTGAAATTTTCGACAGCCGGATGGAGATTACCAACCCGGGCCAGCCACTGGTGGACACAGAACGCTTTCTGGACGCGCCGCCTAAATCAAGAAATGAGGCACTGGCTTCTCTTTTGCGCCGGATTGGAATTTGCGAAGAGAGGGGTAGCGGGATTGACAAGGTCGTTTTCCAGACAGAGCTTTACCAACTGCCCGCACCCCGTTTCGAGACGGTAGAGGGTTCAACGAAGACAGTTCTTTTCGCTCACAAAGAACTCAGCGACATGGGTAAATCTGATAAGGTGCGTGCTTGCTATCTGCACGCCTGTCTCCGGTTCGTGGAAAGCCAACCGATGACCAACGCCAGCCTTCGAGAGCGCTTCAAGGTGGAGACGCGCAACCGTGCCACTATTTCTCGGATCATCAGTGACACTCTGGACTCAGGCTTGATTCTGCCCTCCGACCCCGACCAGGGGCGTCGCCATGCCAGCTATGTCCCGTACTGGGCCGGTGTGCTGAACCAGAACCGACCCGCTATTTGATGCCAAACCTCAAATGAGCCACAAAATACACATAAGCCATTGATTTTTATGAATTTTCCTATTTGATGGTTATTTGATAGCCTGCCTTTAATCTTCCCGGAGACCAACCTATGAGCACTGATTCGATGGTATCCAAAGTCTGGAGCTTCTGCACGACGTTACGCGATGATGGCGTCGGCTATGGCGACTATCTGGAGCAACTGACGTATCTGATCTTCCTGAAAATGGCGGACGAATACGGTCGCCCACCTTACAACCGGAAAATTGGCATTCCGAAGCAGTATTCATGGCCGGAAATCAGTCGATTGAAGGGTGCCGAACTGGAAACCCGATATGTAGAGGGGCTCCGTGAACTCGGCAGGCAAAAGGATATGCTCGGGCAAATCTTTACCAAGGCCCAGAACAAGATTCAGGACCCGGCCAAACTGGCCCGACTGTTCGAAATGGTCAACAGCACGGACTGGTTGATGATCGGGGCGGATGTCAAAGGAGACATCTACGAAGGTCTACTGGAGAAAAACGCGGAAGACACGAAGTCAGGAGCCGGGCAGTATTTCACCCCAAGGGCCTTGATTCGAGCGATGGTGGAGTGTGTTGCACCCGAGCCGAAAAAGAAAATAGCAGACCCGGCTTGCGGGACCGGAGGTTTCTTTCTCGCTGCCTATGACTATCTGGTGGACCGATACCAGCTAAGCCGCCCGCAAAAACAATTTCTCAAGCATGAAACATTCTTCGGCAATGAGATCGTCGCGAACACCCGGCGCCTCTGCCTGATGAATCTATTCCTGCACAACATTGGTGAGATCGATGGCAATAGCTGTGTTTCTCCGGCGGACGCTCTGGTAGCAGATAGCGGCGAGCGTTTCGATTACGTGCTGGCAAATCCGCCGTTTGGCAAGAAGAGCAGCATGACCTTCACCAATGAAGAAGGTGAACAGGAAAAAGATGAACTGACCTACAACCGACAAGACTTCTGGGCCACGACGTCAAACAAGCAGATTAACTTTCTACAGCACATTCGTACCATGCTCAAGACGACCGGGCAGGCCGCCGTCGTTCTACCAGATAACGTCCTGTTCGAGGGGGGTTCAGGTGAAACCGTGCGGCGCAAGCTGATGGAGACGACCGAAGTGCATACCATCCTGCGGCTTCCAACAGGCATCTTTTATGCCAATGGTGTGAAAGCAAACGTGCTCTTTTTCGACAATCGTCCCGCGAGCAAAGAGGCGGCAACGAAGGAAGTCTGGTTCTATGACTATCGGACGAACGTCCATCACACGCTGAAGCGGAAGCCAATGCGGATTGATGATCTGCAGGATTTCGTTGATTGTTATTGCCCGAAAGAACGGCACAAGCGCAAGGAGTCCTGGCACCCGGAGCAGAACCCTGAAGGACGGTGGCGAAGATTCACCTACGAGGAAATTATTGCACGCGACAAGACCAGTCTCGACATCTTCTGGCTGAAGGACAAGAGCCTCGGAGACCTGGACAATCTACCAGAACCCGAAGTCCTGGCGGATGAAATCATTGAGAACATCGAGTCCGGCCTCAATTCATTCCGAAGTGTTGTGGCCAACCTCGGCTCTTAGTCTTCAGGCCCCTGTTGCGAACTCGCGTCAATATACGCCACTAACGACCTTCACCCTGCCGAACGGCCTCGTAGAGACAAATGCCCGTCGCCACAGACACGTTCAGGCTCAGGTCCGGGCAACTGGTGGGTATTTCCGCCAGGAAATCGCACTTTTCACGGACCTTCTGACGAATTCCCCTGTCTTCCGCGCCCATGACCAGCGCAATATCCCCTCGCAAGTCCACGTCCGGCAGCTTCTGCTCCGCCCCGGGAATTGCCCCGACGACCCAGACATTGTCCTTTTTCATGGTTTCAAGACAGCGGGCCAGGTTGACCACCTGATAGACCGGCACAAGACTGGCGGCGCCACTCGCGGTTTTGATCGCCGCCTCGTTCAGGGGTGCGGCCCTGTCTTTGGGGACAATGACACCCGCGACACCAAAGGAGAAGGCTGAACGCAGACAGGCGCCGAGGTTGCGAGGGTCAGTAACGCCATCCAGCACCAGATACAGATGCCTCGCGCCGTCTCTGGCCTGCAAAGACTGCTTCAGGTCTTTCCCGGTTCTGAAAGATGGCGTTCGGATCTCCAGGGCGACCCCCTGATCAGCCCCGCCGGATTCAAAGTCCCCCCTTATCACATCACAGCCGCAATCATGCGCCTGCCGCACAAGGCGGCCCAGTCGATCATTCAGTCTGCCTGATCTTACGAGCAACCGGATGCCCTGACCTGCAACCAGGGCGTTCTGAACGGCGTGGATGCCATAGATACGTGTCGGTCTGCTCATGGCCTGTTTCACCGTTTCTTGCGCCGCCGCCCGGGACCGCGATGCCGGGGTTTGCGTGATGCGGTTTTTTTCCTGCGCTTGTCGGCTGCCCTTTTCTTCCGCCTGATTGGAGTGTGTGTGAGCATTTCAAGATCGACCTTGCGTTCATCCACATCCACCCTGGCAACCTGAACGGTCACCATATCACCCAGGCCAAAGGCGACCCGGGACCTTTCCCCAACCAGAGACTGCTCACCCATATCAAAGTGATAGTAGTCTCCAACCAGGGTGCTCACATGAACCAGCCCTTCCACCAGCACTTCTTCAAGCTGCACAAAAAAACCAAACCTGGTAACCGCAGAGATCACGCCGTTGAAGTCATCGCCCACATGTTCGCTCAGGTAATCGCACTTCACCCATTCCAGCACTTCGTAAACTGCCTCGTCAGCCCGCCGTTCTGTGAACGAAGAATGTTCACCCTGTGCCAATACGGTCTCTGCTTCATAGGGGTAAAAGCTGACGCGCTTTGGTCGACCCGGTCGGCGGATCTCCTTCAGGTCGCGCTCGCTGTGAATCAGTGATTTGATCAGGCGATGCACCAGAAGATCCGGATAGCGACGAATCGGTGACGTGAAGTGCGTATAGTGTGAGTAGCCCAGACCGAAGTGACCCCTGTTTTCCGGCTGGTAGACCGCCTGCTGCATTGACCGGAGCAGCGCCACCTGCAGGATCGGGCTGTTCTGTTTTGCTTTGAGAGCCCGGATTGCATACTGGTAGTCCTCCGCCCTGCCCTGGCCCAGATCAATACCGAAGGTCGCAAGGAACTCTTTCAGGTAGGCGACTTTTTCCGCTTCCGGCTCCTCGTGCACACGGTAGAGTCCGGGTAGCCCGGATCTTGCGATCAAACGCGCCGCGCAGACATTGGCACACAACATGCACTCCTCGATCAACCGATGTGCAAAATTGCGTTTGACCAGGTCAACCGCCGCAACACGACCCGATTCATCAAACTGGAAACCGACTTCGCGGGTATCAAAATCCAGGGCGCCACGATCACTGCGCCCATTGATCAGGGTCTTCGCGAGCGCCACCAGGCTCGAAAGGCTTTGCTCATGGCGCGGGAAGGCGTCCCGCTCTATCCACTCGCCCACGCTGGTGTAGGTGAGCCGTTCCCCGGAGTGAATCACCCCTTCATAAAACTGGTAGCTGCCGATACGGCCCTGCTCAGACAGGGTCATTTCACAAACCATGACCAGTCGATCAACATCCGGGTTCAGCGAGCAGAGCCCGTTGCTGAGTTTCTCCGGAAGCATGGGGACCACGTACTGGGGGAAGTAGACTGAGGTTCCCCGCTTAAAGGCCTCCCGGTCCAGCCCGGTATCCGGTTTCACATAGTTGGCGACATCCGCTATCGCGACAAACAACCGGTAACCGCCCCGCCGCTTCTCACAGTAAACCGCGTCATCAAAGTCACGCGCGTCAGCGCCATCAATCGTCACAAAGTCGAGATGCCGCAGGTCCTCTCGCTGCCTTTTTGCCTGGGGTCTGACCTCATAAGGTAGCGCATCCACTTCCGTCACCACATCATCGGGAAACTCATGGGGAATATCATGATTGCGCAACGCAATTTCCACCTGCATGTCCGGCGTCAGGTGCTCTCCCAGCACAGAGATGATTTCTACCGAGGCAAGCCCGTGTAGACCGGGTGGTTCAACAATCTTCGCGACAACGATCTGGCCTTCGCTCAGTTCAGGCGACGGATTTTGAATGATGATCTCGTGACTGATGCGCCGGTTGAGAGACTCCATGAGGGGGGTCTGGTTTTCAAAGTAGACACGCCCCACAAGCTCCGAGGTGTTGCGGGATAGAACCTCAACAATCTCGCCCTCATCTCGACCCCGGCGATCACGACCACGAACCCGCGCCATGACACGGTCGCCATGAAAGACAGCACGCATCTGACGATGACTGAGGAAGATATCTTCCCGGTCTTCATCGCACCTGAGAAATCCGTAACCGTCACTGTGTGCGGAGACCACACCGGCAAAGAGTTCCAGTTTCCCCGCCAGCGCATACATGTCGCGCCGATCACCAACGATCTGACCGTCTCGCACCATGGCGGCCAGTCTAAGTTTCAGAGCCTCTTTGTCACGGCGATTTTCAACGCCCACCTCCTGCGCAAGTCGCTTGAACGACACGGGTTCGGCAATATCCCGCATCCGCATCAGAATGGCCTCCCGGCTGGCAATCGGGTGGTCATATTTTCTTTTTTCGCGGCTTCGATGGGGATCTTTCATAGTGGTCTGATATGGTTTGACAAGCACAGGTGCGAATTGTAACCTGCGCGACCTCATGCCGAGGTGGTGAAATTGGTAGACACGCTAGCTTCAGGTGCTAGTGGGGGCAACCCCGTGGAGGTTCAAGTCCTCTCCTCGGCACCATCGGCGCCAATAACCCGCCAACACAAACCAGCCTCTAGCCAAAAGGGCGGTGCAGAATAATCGTATCCTCCCGGTCAGGTCCGGTGGATACGAAGTCCACTTTGATCTCGCAGGCAGACTCGATGCGTTCAAGGTATGCACGCGCATTCGTCGGCAGGCTCTCCAATGATTTAACCCGGGCTGTGGTTTCCTGCCAACCGGGCAGTTCCTCATAAACAGGCTTCGGGTTTTCTGACCCCGCATCCTCGTAATCCACACACAGGGCGACCTTTTCCAGGCCGTCAAGCACGTCCAGCTTGGTGATGCAGAGACCGGAGATGCTGTTTATGTTGATAACCCGCTTCAGTGCATGGGCATCAAACCAGCCACATCGCCGCGGTCGCCCTGTCGTTGAGCCAAATTCACTACCCACCCGGGCAAGATGACTGCCGACCTTATCGAACAACTCCGTCGGAAAGGGCCCCGAACCGACTCGCGTGGTGTAAGCCTTGGTGATACCAAGGATGTAATCCAGGTCCAGGGGGCCGACACCGCATCCACTGCCAATGGCACCCGCCGTGGTATTCGATGACGTGACGAACGGGTAGGTCCCCTGATCAATGTCCAGAAGCGAGCCCTGCGCCCCTTCAAACAGGATGTTGGCGCCCGCCCTGCGTAGCCGGCCAAGCTCTTCCACAACGTCTTTCACCATGGGCTTCAATTTATCCGCGAAAGCCATGGATGCCGCCATGACGTCCTCGATACTTACCGGGTCCGTATGGAAGTAGTTCTGCAAAACGAAGTTTTGATAGTCGAGAACCTCCTCAATCCTGGCGCGATAGCCATTTTCGTCGAACAGGTCCATGACCCTGACGCCACGACGCGCGACCTTGTCTTCGTAGGCGGGTCCAATACCACGGCCTGTGGTTCCAATCTTCCGGTTGCCCCGAACAGTCTCTCGTATCTGATCCAGCCTGATGTGGTACGGCAGAATCAACGGACAACCGGCGGAAACAAACAGCCGCTCTCGAACATTGATTCCGGCAGCTTCCAGATCCTCAATCTCCTTGAAGAGATCAGGAATCGAAAGAACAACCCCGTTGCCGATCACACAGGTCACACCTGAATGCAGGATGCCGGAGGGAATGAGGTGCAGCACCGTCTTTTCCCCGCCAACCACCAGTGTATGGCCGGCATTGTGACCTCCCTGGAAACGCACCACCGCAGCGGCCTGCGCGGTCAGGAGGTCCACGACCTTGCCCTTACCCTCGTCCCCCCAATGAGTGCCGATGACAACAACGTTCTTGCCCATCCCTATCTGCTTCCCCGGACCAACTGCCAGCCCCCGTCCTGATATATCAGTTCAAAATCGTGGCCATTTGCCGAACCGGATTCCAGAACCACGTATCCCGCCTCGCGCAATCTCTGCGCTTCCCGCCAGAGTGAAGTTTCCCGGCCTTCAGGAACCCGGGGAACACAGACCGTTTGTCTCTCAGTCAGATCAACATTCGCCGCCTCAGCGACCAGCCTGACGTCAACAGAGAAGCCGGTCGCACCTCGCCTGCTGCGACCAAACACTTCACCAATATGATCGTATCGGCCACCCTTGGCGACGACTTCGCGCACGCCATCCACATGCGCCGCAAACACGATGCCGGTATGGTAGGCATACCCGCGCAGCTCACTGAGGTCATAGTAGATATGCAGATCATCAAACCGTTCAGACAGCGTTTTTGAAACCTGATGCAGGCTATCAATGGCACTGACAATCCCCGGCACGTCTTTGAAGATATCCTTCGCTCGTCTCAAAACAGCCTGATCACCGCTCAGACCCGGTAGCTCAACCAGGAGCCGGGTCTGCTGATCTGACAGTTCCATGCCGGCACATAACTCCCTGATTTCCGCAACGGATTTTCGTTGCACGGCGTCGAACAACAGTTCCTGATTGCTGTCAGCAAGAGACAGGCTCTCAAGCAGTTGTCTGAAGATATCCACATCACCCAGGTCCAGGTGTATGGGAGAGAAACCAAGAGAGCGCAAAGACGCAATCATAAGGCTGACGATTTCAGCGTCCGCTTTGACACCGGATTCGCCGAACATTTCGGCACCGACACTGAGCGGTATGCGGCTACAAAGCATGGTATCTGCCTGGGACTGCACGACTGTTCCCGCGTAACAGAGTCGAGCCACGCCCTCGCGGTTCAGGCTATGAGCATCAATACGGGCAACCTGCGGTGTGATATCCGCACGCAGGCCCATGGTCCGACCTGTCAGGAGATCAACCACCTTGAAGGTTTTCAGGTCAAGGTCCCGGCCCGTACCAGTGAGCAATGATTCCAGGTATTCGATCATGGGCGGGATCACATAGTCGTATCCCCAGGACTCGAACAGGTCCAGGAAACGTCTGCGTACCTCCTCATGCCGTCGGGCCTGGGGGGGCAGCACATCTTCAACACCAGCCGGCAGAAGCCAGCGATCAACAATGTCCATTTTCCTGATTCGCTAGTTGATCAAATACAACAGCCCGGTTCCAAGCACCATGCTGGTCAGCCCGGCGATCCTCATGGTCTTGTCATCAATCTCAGAGAGCGTCGAGGCCATTTCCCGCCAGCGCCCGGGATACAGAAAAGGAACGATCCCCTCAATGACGAGGACCAGACACAGTGCCACTCCCAGATCATGCCACACAATTTTAACCGCTCTTAAACGCAATAACCGGGTAGCTAGCGCATAGCTACCCGGCTATCAAACGCGCAAACTAACCCGTTCTTATACGCGGGTCAACGGCAACAACTCAACCCGGGGAAGCTCTGAATAATAGGATTTTTTCGTGAGAGCAAGGCGGATGCGCCCGCAGAAAATCGTAAAAAGGCTTTAATTTTCCGATGTTTCGAGGACGGGTCCAACGCAGCTATCGCGGAAAAAGACATTATTCAGAGTTTCCCTGGTCCAGCTCGCTGCTGTTCAGGTATTTGAAGAATTCACTGTCCGGCTGAATAAGCAGTACGTCGCCCTTGTTGGAGAAGGTCCGCTGGTAGGCCGACATGCTGCGGTAGAACTCGTAAAACGATTTGTCCTTGGAGAAGGCGGAGGCATAGATCGACGCCGCTTGCGCATCGCCCTCACCGCGAACTTCTTCCGCACTGCCATAGGCTTCAGCCAGAATCACTTCCCGCTGTTTCTCCGCATCTGCACGAATACCCACCGCCAGTTCCTCACCCTTGGCGCGGTGTTCCCGGGCTTCAATGTCACGCTCCGTATTCATCCGGTTGTAAACAGACTGGGAAACTTCAGCCGGCAGGTCGATTCGCTTCACCCGAACGTCAACCACGGTGACCCCGAGCTCATTTTGTGCCACCTGATCAAGACTTCTGGTCAGAGACATCATCAGTTCGTCCCGTTCTCCGGAAACCACCTCGTGCAGGGTGCGCTGACCGATTTCATCCCGAAGGCCATCGTTAATGCGTTCCTTTAACAGCTCCACCGCCCGTCGTTCATCACCTGACGTTGAGGTGTAGTAGGTCTGCACATCGGCGACCTTGAACTTGGCGAATGAGTCAACGATGACCGCCTTCTTCTCCTGGGTAAGGAAACGTTCAGCCGGGGCATCGGAGGTGAGAATTCGGCCATCGAATTTTCGCACCTCGTTGATAACCGGCAATTTGAACTGCAGGCCCGGCTTGATGTCATCGCGAACCACTCTGCCAAATTCCAGCAGTACCGCTCGTTCCAGTTCGGTTACAACAAACACGGAGTTAATGCCCAGAAGTACAAGCAGGATCGCGATAAATCCAATAACAAAAGATCGTCTACCCATTAGCGTCTCTCCCTTCTGCTGTTTCTTGTCGGTTCCGTGGTGTTGTAGCTGGGACCCGTGCTCGTTTCAGGACGATAGTTACTGCCGCCACTCTGAGACTGCTCCATGATCTTATCCAGTGGCAGGTACAACAGGTTGTTACCGCCATCCACATCAATCATCACCTTGGTCGAATTACTCATGACACTTTCAAGCGTATCTATATACATCCTGGACTTGGTGACCTCCGGGGCCAGTTTGTACTCTGTGTACAGCTTGTTGAAACGTTCGGCTTCGCCGCGAGATTGCGCGATCACCCGCTCCTTGTAAGCCTGCGCTTCTTCAAGGAGTCGCTGTGCGCCACCACGAGCTTCCGGAACAATCTGGTTCGCGTAAGCATCCGCTTCGTTGCGGAGCCTGACCTCGTCCTCCCGCGCCTTGATCACATCATCAAAGGCCGCACGAACAGCATCCGGCGGCGCAGTCTCGTCAATGGCGACCTGGGTTACACGAATTCCGGTGCCATAGTCGTTCATATAGGTCTGAATACGTGCTTTTACATCACGGGCCAGCGCAGCACGCCCCTCTGTCAGGATGCCGTGCATCTCGGTGCTGCCGACGACATGACGCAGGGCGCTTTCGGTAGCCTGATAAAGGCTCTTGTCAGGCTCCCGGACGTTGAGTTTGTACGCAATGACATCATCTATGACGTACTGAACGGTCATTTTCACTTTGACGATGTTCTCGTCTTCCGTAAGCATCTCCGAATCGTGGGGACGGGACCTTACTCTGGTCACGTTCTCGATCAGCACTTCATCAATAAATGGCGGGTTCCAGTGCAGACCCGGCAACACAACCTCATTGAGTTTCTTACCGAAGCGCAGAACCACGCCGCGTTCCTGCTGATCCACCGTATAGACACCCATGGCACCATAAATCAGTGCGAGCACCAGAATCACCAAACCGATCAGATTCATAGTTATCGGTGGTGCGGATCTGCCACCCTGATTCGTGCCACCACCGCCGCCAAACATCCGCGAAAGATTAGCCTGAAGCTTACGAAACGCTTCGTCTAAATCCGGCGGTCCCTCATCGTTGCGATTTCCCCAGGGATCCTTGTCACCCTGGTTTCCTCCGCCTGGTTCGTTCCAAGCCATGTTTCCTCCTGTAACCTGTCAATCGCCGAATAACGGCGAACGGGAAAGGCATTCTCCCACTTTTTCAGGATAACTCAATCATGAAGCACAAGTCCGGGTGCAATCTGCCTCAACCGGCTCTCTTCTATTCGCAGGTGCATTTCGACAGAACCATCTTCACAGGCCTGCTCATGCATCACCGCACCCAGTTCAAAAAATCTTGCCCGGATGCGGCCTTCTTCGGGCCGTACCATAACACTGGTTTCAATCACCTGCTCGCCAATGCGTTCCGCAATGGCATCAAGCAGGAGCTTCGTGCCAGCTCCGGTCACACTTGAAAGCCAGACCCTGCCGGGTTCACCATGGTGGTTTCTTTCAATGCGCGGCGCTTCACCAACCAGATCTACCTTGTTATACACAAGCAACTGAGGAATCTCGCTGGCGCCGATTTCATCAAGCACCCGGTTCACCTCCATGATGCGTTCGTTACGCAATGGCGTAGCGACATCAATCACATGAAGGATCAGATCAGCCTGACTGACTTCTTCCAGGGTCGCCCTGAAAGCATCCACCAGGGTGTGCGGCAGTTGCCGGATAAAGCCGACGGTATCCGCGAGTACGGCGCTGCCCACCACCGGCAGTTCCAGCCGTCTCAGCGTCGGGTCCAGTGTTGCAAAAAGCTGACCTTCCGCATGCACATCGGCGCTGCAAAGCTGATTAAACAAGGTGGACTTGCCGGCATTGGTATAACCCGCAAGGGAGATGCTTTTGGTATCCGAGCGTGTGCGTGCACGCCGATTGTGCCGCCGCTGGCCCCGGACCCTGCCCAGTCGGCCATGAATTCGCTTGATGCGGTCACCGATCATGCGCTGGTCAGCTTCCAACTGGGTTTCACCGGCACCCCCCAGACCCGACGATGCGCCGGCCCCGCGCCCGGAACCGCCTCTCTGACGGTCCAGGTGGGTCCAGCCGCGCACAAGTCTTGTGGATGCGTGCTCCAGTTGCGCCAGTTCCACCTGCAGCTTGCCCTCGTAGGTCCGTGCTCTGCGGGAAAAAATTTCCAGAATCAGGTCCGTTCGCCCCAGAACACGCCTGGCCAGCGCCTGTTCAAGGTTCCGTTTCTGCGTTGGTGACAGGTCATCGCCGAACACAATCAGGTCACATTCGTTGTCGCCGACCCAGGCGGCAATCTCCTCCACCTTCCCGCCACCAATAAAGGTACCGGGGTGGGGATAGCGACGCTGACTCGATAGGCAGCCAACCGGAACCAGACCAGCCGAGATGACAAGTTCGCTTAATTCCTCCGCTGTCGCAAGCTCGGAATCATACTGTTGAATGTGAATCAGCAGCGCCTCGCTGCCCGACTCGGGACGGTCCAGAAACAAACTCTATTCTTGTCCTTCGGTTGGCATCATCACTGCCTGGGAAGGCACAACCGTTGAAATCGCAGACTTATAGATCATCTGACTCACCGTGTTCCTAAGCAGGATCACGAACTGATCAAAGGATTCAATTTGTCCCTGCAACCTGATACCACTGACCAGGTATATGGACACTGGCACACGGTCTTTTCGCAGGGCGTTAAGGAAAGGGTCTTGTAGTGATTGCCCTTTGGACATATTGCTCTCCTGAGATTCCTTGACCCGCCCCAATCGTGACGGAGGAATCGATAAATGAATAATGCTGAGCAAACGCCTGTCGATATGGCGGCCAACCTGGCTCACGGATGGCCCGAAATACAGACGACTACCCTAATATGGTACTGTTGCTGATAATTTTCAAGGCCCGCGCCATGTCAGGGCTGTTCAGCGGATTCAGGTCCTGCCAGCTCCGAAGCCAGGTAAGCTGGCGCTTTGCAAGCTGTCGGGTGGCGGCGACTGCCATGTCGATCATGGTTTGTTCATCAACCCCACCGTCCAGATATGACCAGATCTGATGATAACCGACCGCCCGAACCGCCGGTAGTTCAACATGCAGATCAGGATTTTTTTTCAGTTGTCGCACTTCCTCCACCAGCCCCAGGTTGAGCATCCGCTTAAAACGTTCTTCGATAACCCTGTGCAGTCGGGCCCGGTCCGGGGGCAGGATGGCAATCTCAAGCAACGGACACGGACAGGGTTCACCTGGCTGTTGATGATGGCTGGACAGTGATCTGCCTGAAATACGAAACACCTCAAGGGCCCGTTGCAACCTTTGCGGATCAGTGGGATTGATCCGCGCCGCAGACTCAGGATCGACCCGGCGCAGTTGTTCATGCAGGTAAGGCCAGCCGTGATCCTCCGCTTCGCGATTGATGGCATCGCGTACGCTCTGATCAGCCGGCGGCAGAGAAGCAAGACCCTCCTTCAGCGCTTTCAGATATAGCATGGTGCCACCGGCAATAATCGGCAGTGCGCCACGAGATTGAATATCCCGCACAATACGCACTGTGTCTTCACGAAAGTCCGCGGCTGAATAAGGATCCGTGGGCTCGCGGATGTCGATCAAATGATGTCTTACCCTGGCCTGTTCTTTCGCATCCGGCTTTGCGGTGCCTATATCCATACCCCGGTAGACCTGGGCCGAATCCGCACTGATGATTTCGCCGCCCAGTCGAGCGGCCAGCGCCAGCGCCAGCGAAGACTTGCCACTGGCCGTCGGTCCGGTGATGACCAGAGCGCCGTTCAACTAGCGGCCTCTCAGAAACAGGCTGTCCAGTTCAGCAAGACTCATCTCGCACCAGGTCGGACGACCATGGTTGCACTGACCGGAGCGCTCGGTTTCCTCCATGTCACGCAGTAACGCGTTCATCTCCGGGATCGACAGCTTTCGATTCGCTCGAACAGAGCCGTGACAGGCCATGGTCGACAGTATCTCATCTCTGTGCTGCGCGATACGTTGACTGGCGCCATACTCGGCAAAGTCTGAAAGTACATCACGCACCAACTGTTCCACGTCACTTTTGGCCAGCAGGGTGGGCACCGCGCGAACAATGATGGATTCCGAACTTGCTCTTTCCAGCCCGATGCCGAGTTGCTTCAGTTCATCACCATGTTCATCCAGTATGTCCGCTTCTTTTTCAGAGACAGCAATAGAAAGTGGTACCAGCATAGGCTGGTTGCGAATGCCTTCACTCTCGCAGGCTGACTTCATGTGCTCGTAAGTGATTCGCTCGTGGGCCGCATGCATATCCACCAGAATCAGACCGTTCGCATTCTCTGCCAGAATGTAGACGCCATGTAGCTGGGCCACCGCGTAGCCGAGTGGCGGCATGGTGACATCGTCCGTATCCGGCAGCGCCGGTGCACCAGAATCCTGAGCAAACATTTCACGATAAGCCACTGTCGCCGGTTCGCGCAGACCAGACGGCGAGGGTCGCTGACCGAAGCTCATGGGCGCCTGTCTCATGGGCATCTCGGAGGCCTCCGTCGGCACAGCGTCATCCGGACGGACATCGGCAAGAACCCGATGGATTGTGCGAAAGATGAAATCGTGAACATCACGGCTTTCGCGAAAGCGCACCTCATGTTTGGTCGGGTGCACATTGACGTCAACGAGTCCGGGGTTTACCGACAGGAACAGGCAGTAAACCGGATTGCGGCCCTGATAAAGCACGTCCGCGTATCCCTGTTTCACGGCATGGGTGACGACCTTGTCACGAATGACACGGCCATTGACGAAGAAGAACTGCTGATCCGCCTGGCTGCGCGAAAACGTGGGCAGGCCTATCCAGCCGCGAAGTTTCATGCCGCCTCTCTCCTCATTAAAGAAGATGGCGTTCTCCAGGAAAGCATGCCCGAAAACACTGGAAATGCGCTGCTGCTCATCATCAGCCGTATACTGGCGTGTGGTCTTGCCGTTGTGATTCAGTATAAACGTGACGTTCGGGTGACTGAGGCCGATCTTGCGAACGACGTCCTCCACTTTCAGATACTCGGTTCGCTCGGTTCGAAGAAACCTGCGGCGGGCGGGTGTATTGAAAAAGAGATCCGCCACTTCAACGGTCGTACCCCCGGGATGAGGCGCCGGCGCCATTTCGGCGGACATGTCAGTCCCGGTGGCACGCATGCACCAGCCATCAGATGCCCGGTCACTGATATTCGTGGTCAGTGTGAGTCTGGAAATAGAGGCGATACTGGCAAGCGCTTCACCCCGAAATCCCAGGGTCTCAATGGCGGCCAGGTCCTCCGGCTGGTGAATTTTGCTGGTTGCATGCCGGGCCAGCGCCAGGTTCAGATCGTCCGGATGAATGCCCACGCCATCGTCCTGAACCCGAAGCAGTTTTACCCCGCCGGAGATGAGATCCACCTCGATACGCTGAGACTCCGCATCCAGTGCATTTTCCAGCAGTTCCTTGACGACGGAGGCAGGTCGCTCCACGATCTCCCCGGCGGCAATCTGGTTAGCCAGCCTCTTATCCAGTTGGTTGATTCTGTTGGTCTGCATGTTATTTCCCGGCTCAGCCGGGCGGAATCTTCAGCTTCTGCCCGATTCGGATAGTATCGCTCTGCAACCCGTTAAAGTCTTTAAGTTTCTTGAAACTGACCCGGTAGCGTGAGGCAATTTCCGAGAGCGTATCGCCCCGCTCAATCACATAGGTGATCGCTCCGTCCTGCCGGTCCTGTTTGGCACGGGCCAGGTAAGAACCCGTGGGGGGATTGTCCTGGATGGTGGATCGAACACCCCTGAAGATGGCACGGGCGAGATTCTTTTGATGGCTGCTCGTTGCAAGTTTTCTCGCCTCTCCGGGGTTCGAGATATAACCGGTCTCAATGAGCAGGCTGGGAATATCCGGCGATTTCAGAACCGCAAATGCCGCCTGTTCCACCGTCTTCTTGTGCAACCTGTTGACCTTGCGAAGGTGCCCCAGAACCCGATTGCCCATTTCCAGGCTCGCCGAAAGACTCGCCGTCATGGACAGATCCAGCAGCACTCCGGCCAGCAGGTCATCTTTGTCATCCAGCGATACGCTGCCAACACCACCGATAAGGTCAGTCCTGTTTTCCTTTTCCGCAAGCCATCGGGCGGTTTCACTGGTCGCGCCCTTCTGTGAGATGGCATAGACCGAAGCGCCGCTCACCCCGGGTGTCTTGAAGGCATCCGCGTGAATGGACAGGAAGACATCCGCCTGACTCTTACGTGCTATCTCCGTTCGTTTTCGGAGTGCCACATAGTAGTCACCCTCACGAACCAGTTTCCCTCGAAAGCCGGGTTCCGCCTCAAACAGGTCATGCAGGATTCTCGCAATCGAGAGTACGACATCCTTCTCGTAGAGTTTTCCCGGACCGATGGCCCCCGGATCATCACCGCCGTGACCGGCATCAATCGCAACGATCACATCACGCATCTGCGTGAAGGTTTGCTCCGATTTCTGAACAACCGGCGCGGCGGGCCTTTCGTGCTTGTCGTAGAGATCAATGACCAGCCGGTCCCCATACTGCATGATGGGTTCAAGCACAAATGACCGTGGCTTGACCTCCTCGGACAGATCCAGCACCACGCGGATATCATCACCGTTCCGCCTTGAGGAACGGATGGAGGCGATGGGGGTGTTGTCGAGTTTTAGCCGGGTAATATCCGCCTTCAGTTCCGCATCCGTGATATCAATGACCAGTCGATGCGGGTCGGTCAGGGGGAATATCTTGTAATCAACCGGCTTCCCCAGATCGAAGACGATTCGGGTACGTTCCGGTGACGGTCGCACGCGCAGTCCATCAATGGAAGTCCGGGCAGCCAGCAGCACATCGCTCACCGGCACAAAAAGCAGAGCGATGAGGGTCAGGTATTGCGCGCCCCGCCGTAAACCTCTCTTACTTGTTTGCAAACCTTCTCACCATGATCGGTGTTCGCCGTTATGCCTATGATCCGTTTTTCGCCAAATACATCAATGCCAATCTGTAAATCATGTGAGGGCAGAAAGCCGCCGGCTTTTTCCGGCCATTCAATCAGACACAGGGAATCCGGTCGGAAATACTCATCAACGCCCATGTAATCAAGCTCACCCGGGTTACCCAGACGGTACAGGTCAAAGTGAAAAACCTCCCCCCTGTCAGGCTGGCAGGCAATCCTGTATGGCTCAACGAGCGTAAAGGTCGGACTCTTGACTGCGCCCGAATGCCCCATGGCCCGGAGGATGCCCCTGCACAGGGTTGTTTTCCCGGCGCCAAGATCACCACTGATGTGAACAGAGCCCCTGCCACCCAGCCCGATGGCAAGCAGTCGGCCAAGCTCCATCATTCCGTCCTCATCGGCGACGGTGACCCTTACCTCACTCACTGGTTTAACAGCCTGCGCATCTGCGGTATCAGCTCGCTCGCCAGCAGACCCAACTCACCCTCGGACCCGGCCATGATGTCTGCCGCCAGTGAATGAACCACCGCGCCCAGTTGCGTAGCAAACAGTTGCTCGCCAGTCTGCGCCAGCAGGCTGCCAATGACCCCGGAGAGCACATCCCCCATTCCGGCTACCGCCATTGCCGGGTTGCCATAAGGAACCAGGGAGACCCGTTCACCGTCTGATATCAGCGTACCCGCCCCTTTTAGCAGGGCAACGCCACCAAACTTCGACGTCAGTTCCAGGGCAGCACTGAGTCTGTCTTCCTGAACCCGGGTAGAAAGAAGCCGCCCCGCTTCGCCCGGATGTGGCGTCAGAACCCAGTTGTCTCGCCGGTGCGGTTTCTCTGACAGGAGATTCAGACCATCGGCATCAAGCACCAGGGGTTTGTCGGTGGCCAGTACGGCGTCGAACAATGCCTGACCAAACCCACCCTGGCCGAGACCCGGGCCGAGCACCACGGCGGTACTCCGGTCCAGAAGCGCTTCCAGGTCATCGGTTCCCTTGACGCCCCGCGGCATAACCTCCGGTCGGCGCGCCAGAATCGCGGACACATTGGCAGGGTGTGTTGCAACAGAAACCAGACCGCTGCCGGTCATGATGGCAGACTCCGCCGCCATCAGGACCGCGCCACCCATCCCTTCATCGCCACCAACAATCAGCAGGTGTCCATGGGACATCTTGTGTGCGTTTCGATGACGCGCAGGCAAACGCCGCACCAGCGACTCAAAGTCGAGCACTGTCGCTGCGGGTTCGACTTCCGCCAACACATCATCCGGCACATCAAGGTCAGCAAACAGCAACTCACCGGTCACCTCGGGTCCGTCCGCCGTCAGCAAACCCAGCTTTCGTCCGATAAACGTAACCGTGACATCGGCCCTGACAGCGCTGCCCTGCAAATTGCCCGTATCCGAGCTGAGGCCGGATGGCAGGTCAACGGATAACACCTTCCAACTGCCACGATTGACCGCCGCTATGACCTCTGCGTAGCCAGGTCTCAGTGCTCCGGTGATACCGGTGCCAAGCAATGCGTCAACAATGACATCCGCATCGTGCATGGCCTCTGAAGCCGTCACGACACCCACGCCACTGTCCCGGCAAAACCGGCAGGCCGCACCGGCATCAGAGTCAGCCTCCGGCATCCGGCCAACCAGGCCGACGCTGGTCTGCACCCCGCGATTCGCCAGCAGGCCCGCAATAATGAAACCATCGCCGGCATTGTTCCCCGACCCGCACAGGACCGCCACCTTTGCCGGTTCCGGCCACCTCTGAATGAGCGCCGAAACGCAGGCATCGGCCGCCCGCCGCATCAGGGTCAGACCGGGGATTCTGCGCTCGTCAATGGTAATACGATCAATCTCTCGAACCTGTGCCGCCAGGTAAAGCGATGTCATATTGCTTGTTACCCTTTCCACAAACCTCGATTATATGCCAATGCAGACCACCGACTGGACACAACTGGCAGACCATATTCAAAGCTGGGGCAGGGAGCTTGGCTTCAGTGCGGTCGGAATATCCGATATTGATCTCGCGGAACACGGGAAACGTTTGCAGGCATGGCTGGAGCGGGAATTTCATGGCGATATGTCCTACATGGTGAAACATGACAGCCTGCGCTGGCATCCGGAGGCGCTCCATCCGGGGACCCTGACCGTCATCTCGGTACGCATTGACTACCTCGAACCCGAACCCGAACCTCAAAAGGTCCTGGATCAGAAGGACAGCGCCTATGTCTCGCGCTATGCCCTGGGCAGGGACTATCACAAGGTCATCCGGGGGAAGCTGAAGAAGCTGGTGGGGAAAATAGAAACCTGGTGCAGTGAACAGGGACTTACCGGGTTTCACGCACGGGTGTTCACGGACAGCGCGCCACTGCTTGAGAAGGCCATCGCCGAAAAAGCCGGGCTGGGCTGGATTGGCAAGAATACCCTGCTGATCAACAAAAATGCGGGCTCCTGGTTCTTTCTCGGCGAGATGTTGACCAACCTCCCCCTGCCGCCCGGTCAGCAACGCCCGCAGAATCGATGTGGTTCCTGCACTGCCTGCCTGGATATCTGCCCAACGGCCGCGATTGTCGCACCCTACCAGTTGGATGCCAGAAGATGCATCTCATATCTGACGATAGAACAAAGGGGAAGTATCCCCGCAGAATTTCGAAAAGCGATGGGCAGCCGCGTGTTTGGCTGTGATGACTGCCAGCTTGTCTGCCCATGGAACCGCTATGCGGTGCAAAACCGGGAATCCGATTTCCGTCCACGTCACGGGCTTGACGCCCCGGGGTTGCTGGAACTCTTTCTCTGGAGTGAGGAAACCTTCCTTCTGAGAACGCAGGGCTCCGCCATTCGCCGCACCGGATACCAGGGCTGGCTGAGGAACCTGGCCGTGGCCCTGGGTAATATGCCGTTCAGCGAGCAGGTTGTTGACGCGTTGAATTCACGGCTCGGCATCTCCGAGCTGGTGGATGAACACATTCACTGGGCGCTTGAGCAGCAGACAGCGCAACAGGCGAGTGTCAGGAAACCTCCGGGCTGACCCGGAAAAAGTGCCGGCGGTAGTGTCTCAGTTCTTCAATCGACTCCCTGATATCGTCCAGCGCCCGGTGGGTATTTTTCTTGGTGTAACCTGAAGCCACGTCCGGTCGCCATCGCAGCGCAAGCTCCTTGACGGTGCTGACATCCAGATTTCGGTAGTGCAGGAACCCTTCCAGTTCCGGCATGTATTTCACCAGAAAGCGCCGGTCCTGCCCGATGCTGTTTCCACACAGGGGCGATACCCCCTGAGTTGCCTGCTCCTTCAGAAACCCAAGGGTTGCGAGTTCGGCTTCACGTTCCGTGACACCCTGCCCCCGCACCAGGTCCAGCAGACCTGACCGGGTGTGGTGTTCGGTGTTCCATTCGTCCATACCTGCCAGCAGTGATTCACTCTGCCGGACATACAGGACAGGCCCTTCAGCCAGCAGGTTCAGCTCTGAATCCGTTACCAGAGTCGCAACCTCCAGAATCCGGTCCTGTTCGGGATTCAGTCCCGTCATCTCCAGGTCCATCCAGACCAGATTGTGTTTGGTTTCACCTTCGCTCATCAAAAGCCGCTCACTATGTTTTATCCCGAGGCAGGAGGCGTATGTTAACTGAACCCCGGAAATCCCGGTACAATAGCCCGTCCGATTTGCGGTCCCCATCATCATGCTGCCACTTGTTGTTGAACCCGCCGAGCTCATGAAGGCTCTACCATCCGCACACGGGCTTCTTCTGGTAGACATCTGCTCGGATGAAAATCATGCGCGCCATCACCTGCCCGGTGCCGTGCACATTTCCCCGGGCGAACTGATGTCGGGCATAAAGCCCGCCGTCGGCAAACTTCCGGAACTATCCAGGCTGGAAGCTTTGTTTTCGAGAATCGGCTACACCGGGAAACAGCACATTGTCGCCTACGATGATGAAGGCGGTGGCTGGGCGGGCAGATTCATCTGGACCCTTCACGCGATTGGCCACGACCGGGCGTCCTGTCTCAACGGTGGCCTGATCGCCTGGGCGCAGGACGGTCTGCCCCTCACCCGGGAAGTACCGGAGCCTGAGCCAACCGATGTCGGGTTGCAGATTCATCCGGATGTTATCGCGGAAAAGGAAGATGTACTGGCCGCACTGGGTCGGGATGACGTGCAGATATGGGATGCCCGATCACCGGAGGAATGGGCCGGCACCAGAGTTGCCGCAGCCAGGGGCGGGCACATACCCGGGGCCATCAATCTTGACTGGCTGGAACTGATGGACCGACAGTCTGCCCTGCGCCTTCGAAAAGATGTTGGCGACCTGGTGGCGGAACGAGGATTTCGGGCTGACGCGAGCATTATCACCCACTGCCAGACGCATCATCGTTCAGGACTGAGTTACCTTGTCGGCAGGCTGCTTGGCCTCAACATCCGCGCCTACCCCGGTTCCTGGGCAGAATGGGGTAATGACCCGGACACACCGATAGAAAACCCGGCAGGTTGATTGATGTACGTAACGCTGCAACGGCTGATGCCGAAGCATCTCCTCTCCCGGCTGGCAGGTTTCATCGCAGCCTCGGAGACCGGCCTCATCAAGTCGGCCCTTATTCGGGCTTTCTGCCACTTTTATCCCATTGATCTGAATGAAGCGGAGCGTCAGTCGAGCAGCGACTATGCGTCCTTTAACGACTTCTTCACACGATCGCTGAAACCCGAGGCGCGGCCCCTGTCAGGACGCATTTGCAGTCCGGCGGACGGTACGGTCGCGGCAATGGGCACCCTGTCCGGCGATACGATCATCCAATCCAAGCGGCACAGCTACTCCGTCAACACACTGCTGGCAGAGACAACGAATGAGTTTGCGGAAGGCTCATTCATCACAATTTATCTCGCACCACACAATTACCACCGGGTCCATGTCCCCTGTGATGGAGAACTGCATCGTGCCACCTATGTCCCCGGCGATCTGTTTTCCGTGAACCAGACCACGGTGGATCATCTGCCAGACCTGTTCGCCAGGAATGAAAGACTGGTCTGTCGTTTCCGGACAGCAACGGGCCCCATGGGGCTTGTGATGGTCGGTGCCATGCTGGTCGCAGGTATAAAGCCCGCCTGGTTGGACAGGCCGTTCAAACCCCGTCTGCAGGTCAATATGGAGATGCAGGAGGCGTTCACACAGGGTTCCGAGCTGGGTCAGTTTCAGATGGGGTCAACGGTGATTCTGCTTTTCCCGGATCGACCGGACTTCAAGGTCAGCGAAGGGGATTCGGTAAAAATGGGCCAGCCTGTCGCGTGATGGTTCAAACCCGCCCGATATCCGGCGCCGACAGTAACGCCATCAGCAGTCGATCAATGCCCAGTGCGATACCGGCACAGGCTGGCATTGCCGTCATGGCATCCAGCAACTCCGGATCATCCGGGACCGGGGGTTTCCCCAGTTCACTGCGAATCGCGTTGTTTTCGGCAAATCTGCAACGCAGTTCATCCGCATCGGTAAGCTCCTGGTAGGCATTCGCAATCTCCAGGCCGCCGAGATACAGCTCAAACCTGTTCGCCACCTCACAACCCTGATCATCCGCGTGTCGTTCAGCCAGCGCCGACTGGCAGGCCGGGAAATCATAAACGAGCGTCGCTTCCTGAAGCTGCGATTCGATGCCCGAAGAAAACAACGCATCCAGCAGATCGGCACGTCTCGCGTCATCCGCCAGATGTTCTGCGGGCAGGGTTTCAGCAAGCTGGCGCAGCCTGTTGTCGTCCGTTGTATGCGGGCAAACACCATAGCGCTCACGAAACAGTGATTGGTAGGAGACCCATCTCAGGGGCAGGCGAATCCGCCGAATCTCGAACGCCTCAGCCAGCATCGAGTCTATCGATGCCAGCAGCGCCTCAAGCTCGCGCCTCAGTTCCGTGAGGCGATACCCAACCCGATACCATTCCAGCATCTGGAATTCAATCCGGTGTCGTTCACCGGACTCACCGGCGCGGAATGCTGAGCAGATCTGATAAATGCTCTGCCCGGTTTCCGCAAGCAGGCATTTCATACCGTATTCGGGCGAAGTCTGCAGGTACCCCTGATCAAGGACGATGTTGTCCAGATGAACTTCACTGCTACCAAAAGGGCGGAGTAGCGGCGTCACCACTTCGGTGACGTTTTCCCGGTGGAAGTACTCACGAATGGCCCGCAGGAGCATTGCCCGGCAGGCAACAGGCGCCGCGTCGGGGAAAGAGGCTATTGCTTCACCCTGTTCTGATATTCCGAGGTACGGGTATCAACGCGCACAACTTCACCGACATTGATGAACAGGGGCACCTTCACCACCGCCCCGGTGCTCAGTGTTGCCGGTTTGGAGCCTCCGCTGGCGGTATCACCCTTGAGTCCCGGGTCGGTTTCCACGACCTCCAACTCGACAAAGTTCGGTGGCGTCACCGAGATCGGGACATCGTTCCACAGGGTCACCGTCACCCTGTCGGTTTCCTTCAGCCAGGGGACGCTCTCTTCCACGGCGGTCTTGTCTGCGGCAAGCTGCTCATAGCTGCCATCAGTTTTCATGAAGTGCCAGTATTCACCGTCGGTGTACAGGTATTCCATATCGTATTCCATGACGTCGGCACCCTCCAGGCTTTCACCGGACTTGAAGGTTCTCTCCCAGACCCGGCCAGTCTTGAGATTCTTCAGTCTGACCCGGTTGAAGGCCTGACCTTTGCCCGGCTTGACGAATTCATTTTCAACAATACTGCACGGGTCTCCTTCCAGCATCACCTTAAGACCCGATTTGAATTCGTTGGTAGAATAACGTGCCATTCAACTTACCCTTCGATGTTCGGATGACCATGATAACCCCAAGCAAAGACAGTTTGCAGAGCCAGGTTTCGCAAACCGGGGGCTGGCAACGCCAACTGCAGGATGCCATTCGAGACACGGGCCTGCTCGCACAGATCCTGAACATCGAACTCGATGATATAGACACGGGTTTTCCGCTCCTGGTGCCACTACCCTACCTGCAAAGAATCAGGCCGGGTGACCGGCAGGACCCCCTGTTGCGGCAGGTTCTGCCAACCGGTGCGGAACTGATCGAACAGCATGGCTTTTCCACAGACCCGGTGTCCGAGCAGCCGATGTCTGCCGGGAAAGGGCTGATTCAAAAATATCAGGGGCGCGCACTCGTCATCGCCACCGGCACCTGCGCCGTTAACTGCCGCTACTGCTTTCGCAGACACTACCCCTACGACACGCAACGACTTTCCGGCAGCGACTGGGAGCGCCTGATGGCACACATTGCCAATGACGACTCCATTCAGGAAGTGATACTGAGCGGGGGTGACCCCCTGATCCTGAATGACCGCCAGCTTGCATCGATTATCTCCGCTTTGAATGATGTTGCGCATGTGACCAGCATCCGTTTTCACACCCGCCTGCCCGTCGTGATTCCCGAGCGGGTCTGTGAACCCCTGCTGTCCTGGGTGGATAGCTGCCGAAAGCAACTGGTGTTTGTCACCCATATCAATCATCCGAACGAACTGGATCAATCACTTACCACCGCTTTGCAGACGCTGGCAGAAAGAGGGCCTGTCCTGCTGAACCAGAGCGTGCTGCTGCGTGGTGTTAACGACAACCCGGACACCCTCGCCCTGCTGTCACGGAAACTGTTTGCCGCGCGCGTTCTGCCTTACTACCTTCACCTGCTTGATCCGGTGCAGGGAGCGGGTCACTTCGACGTACCTGAAGCCGAAGGCAGGAGCCTTATTCAACATATCTCCGCGCAGCTACCCGGCTATCTCGTGCCAAAACTTGCACGGGAGGTTCCCGGTGCACCGTCCAAACAGGTGCTGGCCGGATAGCATGAGCGACGACTTCCCGTCTGAGGAACTCTAATGGGGAACTCTAAATAGCCCGCACTTCCGCGTCCCTGATGCCCATCAGGTAAAGCAGGCTGTCCAGGCCCAGGTTTGATATTGAGTGGCCCGCAGTTTCCCGCACCAGCGGTTTCGCATGAAAGGCGATACCCAGACCGGCGATATCCAGCATCGCCAGATCATTGGCGCCATCGCCGACGGCGATGGTCTGCTTGAGGGAAATACCCTGCTGTTCGGCCAGTTCTCGCAACAGCGACGCCTTCCGCTCGGCATCAACGATGGGGTCCGGAACCCGTCCGGTCAGCCGACCATCGACGATCTCCAGTTCATTGGCAAAAACATAGTCAATGGCAAGCGCCTCCTTCAATACTTCTCCGAAGTAGTTGAAACCGCCGGAAAGAATGGCTGTCTTGTAACCAAGGTGGTTCAGGGTCTGAAACAGGTGCTCAACACCTTCCGTCAGCGGCAGCCTGCCTGCGACTTTCACCAATGCTGATTCCGGCAGACCTTTCAGCAGACTGACCCGCCGACGCAGGCTTTCCTTGAAATCCAGTTCGCCCGCCATGGCCCGGGATGTGATCACCGCGACGGCATCACCAACACCGGCTTCCTGAGCCAGCTCGTCGATGACCTCGGTCCGGATCAGGGTGCTATCCATATCAAAGGCAATCAGCCGCCGATTACGGCGATAGATGCCGTCTTCCTGAACGGCAATATCGATATCAAGGTCGGAGCACACCGCCAGCAGTTCTTCGCGGAACGAATCCCGGGCTGACCCGCGAAGCGAAAACTCAACGCATGCCTTACTGGTCTCGTCGGCATCGGCAAGCGGTACGCGCCCGGAAAGTCGCGTAATGTTGTCGATGTTCAGGCCATTTTCAGAGATGACCTCAGAGACTTTCGCAATGTGCGATGCCTTCACCTTGCGGGCCAGAAGCGTCAGAATATAGCGCGACGCACCCCGCAGGCCCACCCAGTCGGCATAACTTTCCTCGGAAATGGGCGCGAATCGAATCTGCACATTCAACCTGCGCGATGCAAGCCGGAGCGCCCTGGTAACCTGATCTGATTCAGTGGGCATGTTCGCCAGGATGCCAAGGGACAAATGGTTATGGATGACGGACTGGCCCAGGTCCAGGATGTCGACATCCCAATCGCCCAACAACTTTGCGATGGTTGCGGTAATCCCGGGTCGATCTTCACCGGAGACACTGATCAGAACCAGTTCATTCATGATGGCGCGTATTATCCTTTAACCATGCCGTGAGACAAGGATATCCGCTATACTCTGCACCGATTCAAAGACCTTTTGCGCCATGGCAGCAATGAACAGCAGCGTTCGACAAAAACTTATCGCGCTACTCGCCCTTCTGCCTCTGCTGACCGGGCTCGTCATCGGCCTGGGTTTCAATCAGGCGGCACAGAATTCCATTAACGGAGAACAGGCGGCCTACGGCCAATCAACCGCCGTTCAGGTCGCTGATCACCTGGCAGACTATGTCATTGAAGGCGACATTCTGTCACTCAACGTGATTTCGTCAAGACTGACCCGTGAAACCTCACTCGTCTTCGTCGCCGTCTACGATGACAACAATCGGCTGGTCGCCCAGAGCGGCAAGGCACCTCGCGGAACCGAGACCTACGCGGCGGACATCACCTTTCAGGATTCACTGGTTGGCGGGGTCCGGGTTGCTGTCACACACAGCAGTTACCATCCGGGTCCTGTCGTCGTGGCTTTCGTGGTCGTCTACCTGCTCTACCTGGCCATGCTGGTCTGGTTCATGCCGGTCATTGAAGGCTGGTTGTTTTCCGTCAGAGGTTCCGCCGCATCAACTGACACAGAAGACAGACCCAGGGAGACTGACGATGCCTTGATGCCGGAGATTTTGCATGGCCCCAGGCAGGAATGCATCCTGGTCATCCGAATCCGGCCCGCCCGTCACCTGGAATCACACTTCGATAAGTTCCACCAGGCCGCGATCCTCTATGGAGGCATTGTCGAGCAAACCACAACCGAGGAACTGGTCATCCACTTCGACAGTCAGGATGCCATGTACATGGCAACCTGCACCGGTCTGCTCATTCAGCAGATCGCTCGCCGGATTAACAGCAACATCTCCTTCGGTGGCACGCTGGACCTGCTGGGTGATGAACCGGACAAGGTTCGGAAGTCCGCCAGTTACCTGGCCTCGATTGCGGAGGGTGATCTCATCTTTGCCGCCAACGACCCGGGCATCAGCGACCGTGTGGAGCTTCAGTCATTCCGGCACGCCCTGGTGGATGCGGACAACCTGTCGCGCATTGCCGGGCTTATCAACCAGGAACTGCTGGACTCGCAGGCGAACCACCTTGTCATGCAGGGTTAGGGAACCGCGTTTCCCTGGACGTCGCCCTTTTCAACCACCACGTCATCCACCTTCTGGAAACCCCGTGGCAGTTTCAACCCGCGCCTTGCCCGTTCGCCCCGGTAGTGTTCCAGGTCGTCGATGGACAGGGTCAGTGTGCGTTTGCCCGAGTGAACCACCAGGGTATCGACCTCTGAGAACACCCGGACGCAGGGCATGAATTCCTCCCGGGATTCTACCCTCGCCCTGGGGATGTTCATGATCTTCACACCTTTACCCCTGCCGAGCCTCGGCAGATCTGACACCGGGAAAATCAACAGTCGGCCCTCATTGCTGAAGGCGGCAACATAATCGTGCTTCTCATCGGTCACCGGGGCCGGGTGATTGACAATGCCCCCTTTTGGAACCGTTAGCACAGATTTGCCGGCCTTGTTCTTGGTGATGAGATCACCCAGTGTGCCGATAAAACCATAACCCGCATCACTGGACAGCAGGAACCGCGCATCCTTCTCGCCCAGGGCAACACCGGTGAAGAAGGCGCCTGAGGGTGGATTGAACCGCCCTGTCAGGGGTTCACCCTGGCCCCGCGCCGAGGGCAGTGTATGCATGGCCGCAGTATATCCCCGACCGGTCGAATCAAAGAACACGGCATCCTGGCTGGATATTCCCGGCACGGATTGCAGCAGCTTATCGCCACTGCGATAACTCAGTTCAGACGCATTGGTATCGTGACCCTTCGCCGACCGGACCCAGCCCTTCTCAGATAGAACCACAGTGACGGGCTCGGTTGATATCAGATCCTTCTCTGCGAAGGCCCGCGCCTCCTCACGTTCAATGATCGGCGACATTCTTGTATCACCATAGGTTTCCGCGTCTGCTGTGAGTTCCTTCTTGAGCAGTGTTTTCAGACGCGCCCTGGATTTGATGGTTTTCTCGATATCAACCCGTTCCACTTCCAGTTCTTTCTGTTCACCACTGATCTTCTGTTCTTCAAGTTTGGCCAACTGGCGCAGGCGCAGATCAAGAATGGCATCTGCCTGAATATCCGAAAGCCTGAATTTCTTCATCAAGGCTCCCCTGGGTTTATCCTCCTCGCGGACAATTCGGATAACTTCATCAATGTTCAGGTAGGCCACCATCAGGCCTTCCAGGATGTGCAGTCGATCGAGGATCTTGTCCAGGCGGAACTGCAATCTACGCACAACCGTATCGGACCGGAACTTCAACCACTCGGTCAGCATCTCGACCAGTGGGCGAACCCGCGGGCGACCATCAATGCCAATCATGTTGAAATTCACACGATGGGTCCGTTCAAGGTCCGTCGTCGCAAAGAGATGCGCCATCAACTGATCAACATGGACACGATTTGACTTGGGCACAACCACGATTCTGGTCGGACTTTCATGATCGGATTCGTCCCTCAGATCCACCACCATGGGCAGCTTCTTTGCCTGCATCTGGCCGGCGATCTGCTCAAGGATTTTGGAACCCGACACCTGATACGGCAGTGCGGTAATCACGATATCGCCGTCTTCCCGGGTGTACACCGCCCGTGTGCGAACCGCACCGCGACCCGTTTCGTAAATCTGCTGAATCTCTTCCCTGCTTGAGATGATCTCGGCGCCGGTTGGGAAATCAGGCCCCCGGATGTGCTCCATGACATCCGTCAGTGTCGAACGCGGTTTATCCAGCAGACGGATACAGGCCGAAACGACCTCATTGATATTGTGCGGCGGAATGTCCGTTGCCATACCCACGGCAATACCACTGCCACCATTCAACAGAATATTCGGCACCCGCGCCGACAGGTTCACCGGCTCGATCAGCGTGCCATCGAAATTGGGAACCCAGTCCACCGTGCCCTGTTTCAGTTCATCCAGCAGCACGCCCGCATAGGCGGTGAGCTTTGACTCGGTGTAGCGCATGGCTGCATAGGATTTGGGATCGTCGGGTGAACCCCAGTTACCCTGACCATCCACCAGCGGATAACGACAGGTAAAAGGTTGCGCCATCAACACCATGGCTTCGTAGCAGGCGGCATCACCGTGCGGATGAAATTTGCCGATGACATCACCAATCGTGCGGGCGGACTTGGTAAACTTTGCATCCGCACCCAGCCGCAACTCACTCATCGCGTAGACAATGCGTCGCTGCACGGGTTTCAGGCCATCACCTATGTGCGGCAGAGCCCGATCATTGATGACGTACATGGCGTAGTTCAGGTACGCGCTTTCCGTGTAATCCACGAGTGATATTTTTTCGATATCACTTTCCATTACTGTTGCTGTCATGATTGTTTACTCTATTGACGCCGTATCAGGCGAGTTCTGCCAGGTCACCTTTCTTTTCCAGCCAGATTTTTCGGTCAGGCGCACGCTTTTTGGACAGCAGCATGTCGAGCAGGTCATTGACCGCTTTTTCCTTGCCCGCCGTGAGTTGCACCAGGCGGCGGGTATCCGGTGCCATGGCGGTTTCCCGAAGCTGCATTGGATTCATTTCACCCAGGCCCTTGAAGCGCTGAACGACCACCCTGCCGCTCAGCTTCTCGGCCTTGATTCGGTCCAGGATGCCCTGACGTTCACCTTCGTCCAGAGCGTAGAAAACCTCCTTGCCCACATCAATGCGATACAGAGGTGGCATGGCGACATAGACATGGCTCTTCTCAACCAGCGCACGGAAGTGTTTCACGAACAGCGCAATCAACAGGCTGGCAATATGCAGGCCGTCCGAATCCGCATCCGCCAGAATGCAGACCTTGCCGTACCGAAGCTTGCTCAGGTCATCCGAACCGGGATCAATGCCCAGGGCAACCGAGATGTCATGCACTTCCTGTGACGAGAGAATCTCTGAAGACGCCACCTCCCAGGTGTTCAGGATCTTGCCACGTAGCGGCATGATCGCCTGGGTTTCCCGGTCCCGCGCCTGCTTTGCAGAACCACCGGCGGAATCACCCTCCACCAGAAACAGCTCCCCCATCATGGCATCGCCGCATGAACAATCTGCAAGTTTGCCCGGGAGCGCGGGCCCGCTGGCGGGTTTCTTGCGTGCCACTTGTTTACCGGCGCGTAGTCTCGCCTGCGCGCTGGAGATCGCCAGTTCCGCAATGGCTTCACCCTGCTCGATATGCTGGTTCAACCAGAGCGAGAAGCTATCCTTCACAACCCCGGAGATAAAACTGACTGCCTGACGCGAGTTCAAACGCTCCTTGGTCTGACCTGCGAACTGAGGCTCCAGCATTTTCGCTGAAAGCACGTAATTACATTTGTCCCAGATGTCATCCGCCGTTATTTTGAGTCCACGGGGCACCAGGTTTCTGAACTCACAGAATTCCCGCAGCGCTTCCAGAAGACCGGCACGCAGTCCGTTCACATGGGTGCCTCCCTGGGGTGTGGGAATCAGGTTCACGTAGCTCTCGGTAATCAGCTCCCCGCTCTCTGTCTGCCACTGCACCGCCCAGTCCACGGCCTCTTCCTCACCTTCCATGGAACCGGTGAACGGCTCATGTGGCAGAAGTTCCAGACCTTCAAGCTCCGCACCGAGGTAATCTTCCAGGCCTTTCTCGTAGAACCATTCAAACTGTTTTTCTTCTTTATTTTTAGCCGTCTCATCTTCAAAGATGACGCGCAACCCGGGAGACAGGACTGCCTTCGCACGCAGCAGATGTTTCAGTCGGGGAACGGAAAACCTCGGCGAATCGAAATACTGCGGGTTCGGCTTGAAGTTGATCATGGTGCCCGTGTTGCGGCGGCCAACCTTGTCCTTCACAGTCAGCCCGGTCTTCTTCTTACCGTCCCTGAACGACATGTGGTGCAGCCTGCTGTCACGCTTGATAAACACCTCAAAGGATTCAGACAGGGCATTGACCACTGAAACGCCAACCCCATGCAGACCGCCGGAATACTTATAGTTGTCACTGTTGAACTTGGCGCCGGAGTGCAGCCTTGTCAGGATCAGCTCAACACCGGAAAGCCCTTCCTTTTTATGAATATCCACCGGCATTCCCCGACCATTGTCGCTAACGGACATGGAGCCATCTTTTCTCAGGGTGACGCGGATCTCACTGGCATGGCCTTCCAGCGCCTCATCAACGCTGTTGTCTATGACTTCCTGGGCCATGTGATTGGGTCGGGTTGTGTCGGTATACATGCCCGGTCGTTTCTTGACCGGCTCAAGGCCTTCAAGTACCTCGATTGAGTCTGCTTTATAACTACTGGCCATTGATGTCCATGTTGGAAGATGTATCGGACCGAGGTTCGCCCGACGGGAAGTCCGGCGCAGGCGGTCGCTGATAAATTATAAGGATTTGGAGAGGAATTTCCCGAAAAAACGGCGGCTCAGGAAAATTCAACCGGTTCGAGTGAGTAACCGTGCTCAATGCAGTAGTTAAGCAACTCTCCCAGGTACTTGTTGATCTGCGACTTCTCGTCAGGCTGAAACATGTTCTCGTTCGGTGTGGCGTACCGATAACGGAAGTTTCGATGCCGCTCGAAGCAGACCACCTCGGCGGAACGAACGTCGTGGTAGACACGAAGTTCCAGGTAGGGCCAGCGGATCAGCGGCATGCCCTGCTCACCGGACACATCGACGCTAACCATAGTGGTAAACGGACAGCGTTCCCGGATGCGGATAATCACGGTCGCCCCTTCTGCGGTGCGGGTCTCAATCCCGAACCGCATAACATCTTCTGAGTCCATATCCGCAAAAAGCCTGTGCAACCGAATGTAATTAGCATCACATTCAGCCATATCGGCGATCAGGTCCGGCACATAGATATAGGGGTTCGTCATGGGAAAAGGTTACCACAATCTTCGTGAAATCTTCCGGTGAATAAGACCCTGAAAGTTACTGAAAAGTCGCTGTGAAAGTGTTATGGCAGGTGTTCCCGGTACACAGAAAAAGTCCGTTCATCGTTATCTCAGCCCTCCGCTCCAAGCACTTCAACGATAAGTTGCTCTATTCGGTCAAGAGAACCGCGATTTGATTCAAGCACCCGGTTTGCCGCCCGAATGATGTCTCGTCGTCGCGCTTCATGACACAGCAGGTCAACAACCTGATCACATAGCTCTGCCGTGTTTCTGACCACGATCATACCGCCGACATCCTCGAACCCGGCGGCAATGTCCTCGATATTGTCCAGATGCGGTCCCATCATCACGACACACCCGGCACGAACACCTTCCAGCAGATTATGCCCCCCCGCGGGCACAAGACTGCCGCCAACCAGCGCGACCCTGGCCACATGGTACAGGGCAGCCAGTTCACCCATCACATCGACCAGCAGCACCTCAGTCTCTATGCCCTGGTGTCCGGTATCACTGAATCGGGTCAGCGACAGATCATTCGACTGACAGAGGTCCGCAACACGCCGCACACGATGGGTATGCCGGGGTGCAAGAACAAGTAGCAGGTCCGGCACTTTCTTTCGCGCGACATTAAACGCCTCGACCAGCGCCGACTCCTCCCCTTCATGAGTGCTGGCACCCAGAAGAACAGGCCGCGCGCCAACCAGATTTTGCGCCTTCACAATACTGTCAGAAAGATCATCGCCCCGCTCCCCGTCAAATTTGATGCTCCCGGTGACATGGACACGCTCCGGATCAGCACCCAGCCTGACGAATCGGTGCCTGTGGGCTTCGCTCTGAACAGCAAGCCGGGTGATTCCGGAGAACATCGGCTGAGACAGTCTCCTGATTCCGGCGTAGCCACGGGCTGACTTCCCGGACATACGCCCATTGACCAGCAGGACAGGGATATGCCGCTGCCCGCAGGCAGCCATTGTGTTTGGCCAGAGTTCCGTGTCGATGGTGATCAGCATTCGCGGTTTGTTGGTGGTCAGAAACCGTGCGACCGAACCCGGGAGGTCGTAAGCCGCGTAGCAACTGTCAACTGAATCCCCCAGCAGCGTGCGAACCCTCTCCCTGCCGGTGGGCGTCATGCTGGTCACAACACAGGAGCAACCACGATCAATGAGGCGTTTCACCAGTGGCACCGCCGCAATCGTCTCTCCGGCTGACACGGCGTGAACCCAGATGACATCACCGGGCCTGGCGACCCGGTAGAAACCAAAACGCTGCCACACGGCGGCGCGATACTCCGGTTCTTTTCTTGATCGCCAGACCAGCCGCAGGAGAACGAAAGGAACGGCAAGGTAGAAAAACACACTGTAGAAAAATCGAGACAATTCGCAACCTGGCCCAACCAGCGGGATGTGCCGATGTATAATACCCGCAGCCAATCCCGAGGACCATTGCGCCTGCCGCGCAAATTAGACTGACATGCAGAATAGCCAACGGGTAGACGTCGCCATCATCGGGGGCGGCATAGCGGGACTCTGGCTGCACAACTGCCTGCTCGCCAGCGGTTACTCATCCGTCCTCATCGAAAAACAGCAACTGGGCTCAGGTCAGACCCTGGCGTCCCAGGGCATGATCCATGGTGGCATCAAGTACACGCTGGGCGGCGCAACGACCGCAGCCTCAGAGACCATTGCCGCCATGCCCGAGCGCTGGAGCCGATGCCTTGGCGGAGATGATCCGGTCGACCTGCGGGGCGTTGCTACGCTGGCAAAAGACTACTATATGTTTTCAGACAGCAGCGTCACTGCAAAGATTACCGCTTTTTTCGGCAGCCGGGCACTGGCGGGACGTGTCCAACCGGTACCCGGAAAACACTACCCGGAAGCCTTTGCCAACGATTCTTTCAAGGGGAACCTTTATCGACTGCACGACATCGTTCTTGACACATCGTCATTGATCACGCATCTGGCAAGCTGCGGCCATCTGGTACGGGGCGACCCGCAGATAAACCATAAACAGGGAAAGATATCCGGTCTCAACCTGGACAACATCACCGTAGAAGCCGGAACCTATATTCTTGCCGCAGGTGCCGGTAACGGGCCTCTCATCAACATGCTTGGGCTTCCTGTCACCATGCAACTGCGGCCTCTGCACCAGGTCATCGTCAGGGGTCGCGAGTTGCCGGAGCTGTATGCACATGCGGTGACCCTGAGTGCCGGGGACAAGCCCAGGGTAACCTTCACAACCCACCGGGCAGCGGAAGAGAAAGCCTGGTATCTGGGCGGTCTGCTGGCCGAGACGGGTGTGCAGCGAACCGAGTCCGAGCAGATCGACTACGCAAAACGGGAACTCGCAGACCTGGTCCCATGGATCAATGTCTCAGCCTGCACTTTCAGCACCCTCCGGATAGACCGGGCCGAAGCGGGCCAGTCCGAACGCCTTCGGCCAGATCGGCCCTTCGCCCGGAGATACGGCAATGTGGTGGTCTGCTGGCCGACAAAACTGACGCTGGCACCCATGCTGGGTGATAGGGTTCTGAAGCTGATGCCAAAGCCGGTGCATAAGCAGACAAGCCTGCCCGATACCCTGGCCATCCCATCGACAGGAATAGCCCCGTGGGTGTAGTGCTGGGTAATTCGGGTCTTGAGACGGGTCGCATTTCACTTGGCACCGTCAAGTTCGGTCGCAATACCGACGTTAGGTATCCAACGCCATTTGAACTGCCGACCGATGATGAGATACGGGTGCTGCTTGGCACCTGCCGGAAACTCGGGATCAATCTGCTGGATACTGCGCCCGCTTATGGTAGCAGCGAAACACGAATCGGTCGGCTACTGCCGGGTAAACGCGCCGAGTGGATTCTCTGCTCAAAGGTCGGAGAAGCGTACGGGGACGGACACTCCCACCATGACTATTCCCCCTCCGCAGTGAAACAGAGCGTGGCCCGAAGCCTGACGAATCTTCGGACTGACTACCTGGATATCCTGTTAATCCACTCCGATGGGAATGACCTGGATATCATTGAAGGCACGGACATCGTTGATTCACTGGCACGCATCAAAGAACAAGGGCTGGCTCGCCACATCGGCATGTCGACAAGCACGGTGGCCGGCACAAGGGCGGCGCTGGTCTTCAGTGATATTCTCATGGTGACCCTGAACCTCGCGGATCAAAGTCAGCTTGAGGTGATTCAGGAAGCCAGAACTCAGGGTTGCGGTCTGCTGCTGAAAAAGGTTCTGGCCAGCGGACATCACCCGCCCAGCGAGAGCCTGTCGTTTGTTTTGAACGCCGCAGAGAATGCGTCGGCGGTTATCGGGACCATCAACCCGGAACACCTGCGAGCCAATGCGTCTTCTATAATGGACGCCTGAAGCCTGTTTACCCGGCAAACCATCCCGGGTAACGCCGGGGGCTCACAGCTTGCGAATCTTCTCGACCAGGGCGCTGGTGGAACAATCCTCAATGAGCCTTAACGCTTTGACCTCGCCCCCCGCCGCACGAACAATATCAGCGCCCACTACCTGATCGACGCCATAGTCACCACCCTTCACCAGCACATCCGGCTGAATCATCTCCAGAAGCGCTTCCGGTGTATCCTCCTCAAAGCTGACCACCCAGTCGACCGCGGCGAGTCCGGCCAGCATCGTCATGCGTCGGTCCAGGGGATTTATCGGTCTTCCCTCACCCTTCAGGCGATGGGCGGATTCATCGGAGTTGATGGCAACAATCAGACGGTCACCTTCGCGACTGGCATCCTTCAGGTAATCCACATGCCCCGCATGCAGAATGTCGAAGCAGCCGTTGGTAAATACAATGCGTTCACCCCGGGACTTCGCGACCCGCACCGCCTGTGCCAACTGCCCGGCTGTCATCTTCCCTTTGTCGGCGGGTTCTTCCGGGTCAATCCCGGCGCGCAGTTCGGGGCAGGACACGCTGGTCACGCCAAAATGACTGACCACAATGCCGGCCGCCACGTTTGCCATAGCCACCGCGTCTTTCAAGGTCTGGCCGGAAGACAGGGCGGCGGCAAGCACGGCAACCACGGTATCTCCCGCACCCGAGGTATCAGAAACATCCCGGATTCTCGCCGGGAAATGACTTTCGTCGCCCGGCTCAATCAATGTCATACCTTCGGATGCCCGCGTGACCAGCAGCGCCCCGCAGCCAATGCTGGTCATCAGTTCCCGGCTCTTGCGCAGCATCTCCGAATCATTCTGCCAGTCCCCGATGGCATGACGAAGTTCCTGGAGATTCGGCTTGATCACCGTGGCACCGCGATAAGCGGAGAAGGGTTTGAATTTCGGATCAACCAGCACGGTTTTGTTGTGTTTCAGGAGATCATCAATCAGGGGGGTCGTATCCCGGAACAGGCCCTTGTCATAATCGGAAATGATCACTGTGTCATAGTCACCACTCGCACGAGCGCGCCGTATCAGTTCATCAACATCAATGGCGAAGGGCCGCTCAAAGTCAGCCCGCAACAGTTGCTGGCTTCGTGAAACCAGACGCACCTTGGTAATGGTCGGCGTATCGGTCACCCGGATAAGAGAACAGTCGATACCGGAGGCCCGCAGTTTGCTGTCGAGAATCTGCGCCATCTCATCCTGACCGGTGGCGGCAATCAACAGGGAACGGGCTCCGAGCGTCGCCACGTTAAGTGCCACATTGGCGGCGCCACCGGGTCTGTCCTCGGTTTCAGAAACATCAATCACGGGGATGGGTGCTTCCGCTGACATGCGATGGGTATCGCCATGCCAATAGCGATCCAGCATGGCATCGCCGATGGTCAGGACGCGAGCGCTGTCGAATCTCACGGGTTTCATCACCGCGAGATTCTAGCACAGGAACCAGTGTCAGGTTGTTGGAAGCACATACGTTGCAGTACAATGTGTTGTTCCATCTCGTTCCCCGGATCTATGTTTACGCCATCGTATGTATTGAGAATCAGGATATCTCCCTTAATAGGTCAGCATGTCCGAAAATAGCTCCACCAACACCAGCCTCATCATCCCGACTCTAAACCGTCCGGAGGATTTAACCCGGTGTTTAGAATCCATTACCAAACTCACACAGGGTTTTGATGAAATTATTATTGTGGAACAAGGTAATATGGCTAATACGGAAGCAGTGGTCGGAAAATTTGACAATCTGGCGATTGATTTGTACTACCACCCAATCAAATCAGCAGCCCAGGCACGCAATCTGGGCATAGAAAAAGCCCGGGGAGATTTTGTCTTTATTATAGATGATGATACCGAACTGGCAAAAAACTATGTCAAAGTTGCACTGAGCTATTTTGCCGATCACCCCAACGTGGTAGGTATTACCGGGATTACCGGCAAGGACAACTATAGTATCCGGGGGTTTGTCACTAAGTTGATAGCACAGTTACTGTATTTCAGTAGTCTAAAAGGTGTGATTTTGAAGTCGGGGGTAAATGGTGAGTGTTTCTTTATGTATAAGGAACAAACTACCCAGTACCTGACAACCTGTCATTTGGCATATCGAAAAGTAGTATTCGACGCCGGATTTAGATTTAATCAGGACTTTATTCGCTGGTCTTTTGGTGAGGATGTAATGCTGAGTTATCAGATTTATAAACACTATGGCAGGGGTTCACTGATGTATGTGCCAGATTTCAGGCTAACACACCATGCCAGCGATGAAGCCAGGATTACCAGTGCATCAGTGCTAAGAATGAGTATTATCTATCGCTTTATCTTTTGGCACAAGGAGGTTTATCAGAAGCGATTGCTAAACCTGGTGGCCTATTTATATGGGCAGTTATATTTCGTTCAGCGTTTGTTGCGTAAAACAGATGATAAAGGACAAGGAATAAAGGAGATCATTGCCACTTATCGGTATATCTTAAGAAACCATCAACTCATAGTGACAAACAAAGTTGATTATAACGCATATATTCTGGAAAACCAGCAAATAGAAATAAGGAGATAAAAGAGCGTTTCTATGTTTACGCCATCCTGTGTATTGAGAATCAGGATATCTCCTTTGATAGGTCAGCATGTCCGAAAATAGCTCCACCAACACCAGCCTCATCATCCCGACTCTAAACCGCCCGGAGGATTTAACCCGATGTTTAGAGTCCATTACCAAACTCACACAGGGTTTTGATGAAATTATTGTTGTGGAACAAGGTAATATGGCTAATGCGGAAGCAGTGATCGGGCAATTCGATAATCTGACGATTAATTTGTACTATCACCCAATCAGATCAGCAGCCCAGGCACGCAATCTGGCCATAGAAAAAGCCCGGGGAGATTTTGTCTTTATTATAGATGATGATACCGAATTGGATAAAAACTATGTCAAAGTTGCACTGAGCTATTTTGCCGATCATCCCAACGTGGTAGGTATTACCGGGATTAAGGGCGATAACTATACTATCCGGAGGTTTCTCGCCTTGTTGATAGCACAGTTACTGTATTTCAATAGTCTAAAAGGTGTGATTTTGAAGTCGGGGACAAATGGTGGGTGTTTCTTTATGTATAAGGAACAAACTATCCAGTATTTACCAGCCGGTCATTTGGCATATCGAAAAGCAGTATTCGACGCCGGATTCAGGTTTAATCAGGACTTTATTCGCTGGTCTTTTGGTGAGGATGTGATGCTGGGTTATCAAATTTATAAGCACTATGGCAGGGGTTCACTAATGCATGTGCCAGATTTCAGGTTAATGCACCATGACAGTGATGACGCCAGCGTTACTCACATATCGGCGCTAAGAATGAGTATTCTCTATCGCTTTATCTTTTGGCACAAGGAGGTTTATCAGAAGCGATTGCTAAACCTGGTGGCCTATTTATACGGACAGACATATTTTGCTTATCGTTTACTTCGTATAAATAGAAGACATAATCTGAGACAGGCAATAAAGGAGATCATTGCTACTTATCGATATATCTTAAGAAACCATCAGTCCATAGTGACTAACAAAGTTGATTATAACGCATATATTCTGGATAACCAGCAAATAGAAATAAGGAAATAAAAGAGCGTTATCTTTTCAGCATCTGATCTGATCTTGTTTCAAATTTATCATTCCTCCCCGAATTTTTGCAATCCATAACCTTCCTCTTTCAGCATTTCTCTAAAAGATTGATGCATTACCTGCGCTTCCTTAACGTCAAGCGTCACTACCTTCTCTGAAACTTTTAGATTGAATTTTTTATCCATATTGGATCTGATCTTTTTCTCATCATATTTTATATCCAGTTCTTGAAGTAATTCTTTCACACAACCATACTTACCCAGGTCTTCCGTTTTGAAATCAACAAATCTGATCTCCTTATATCGGTTTTTCCAGAAACTGACTCTTGCTTCTATTTCATACCAGTACCACAGGCATTTATAGAAGTCGTGCGCAAAACGCTCATTTGTATCCAGTATCTCTGCTATCCTTATTTGATTTCCATTTCCCTTATAATCCAGATACCATTCATTCGCGCGCTCTGTCCCGGGTATCATTTGCAAATCAAACAAGCTTTTTGCCACACTGACAGGGTTGCGATACAAATGAATTACAGTAACCTTGTTTCCAAAATCCTCCACCGCATATTCAATGAAACTTTTAATGAACATATGATTTGATTCAAAATAAATTCTCTTCCCCGTTAATCTCTCTAATCGAATCATATTGCTCTTGACATTCGTATAGATTTTTCTGGCAAGGTGTTCGTTCCCTTTGTTTTTTTCTATCATGGTTGCCCCCCCAATAACAGGTTCGGGCTCATGCAAAGAACATACATCGTCAATTGATGCGAACAGTCTGGAAATACTACCTGTTCCACTGCGCCCCGTTGACGCAACGAAAATAACCTTTTCATACCCGGGAAATAGATATTTGAGAACAAACGAAACAATCCGGGATATGGGTGGAATCATGACCTTCATCATGACTTTTCTAATCATTCGGTAAAAGATGCCTGTATTCAACTTGATACATCGGAAGATTTAATTATGGACCTGGCATTTCCCGGAACATATATAGTGGAAAACCCAAATGTTCTTATTTGAAATAATGCTGCCATTACATTCACACTAACAATACCAATCATATTTGCGAATGCGGCACCATTAATGCCAAAGCCAGGTATCAGAATATAGTTTAAAGCAACATTCAGTATAGCGGCAATCAATACGATATTTCTAAACGCAACCTGATGACCTGTCATATTGAGAAATGTGCCAACAGGGCCAGTGATCGAATTTACAAGCTGACCAATGAGAAGAAACACTAATGCCACATACCCACTTGTAAAGTCATCACCGTATACAGATAGAATCATTTGGCCAAAGACCAGTAATATCATAAAGATTGGCAGTGTTGCCCAAAGAATTACTCTGGTAGATTTTTGTGCGACATACCTGAGCTCCTTCGTTTTTCCATCATGGTAAAGCTCTGAAAATTTTGGCGCTGCTATTGTATTTATAGACATCAGGATAAAGGTGGTCAGCGTAGAAAGTGTGAGTGCAACGGCATAAATGCCAATCTGATCAGCACTCGTAAATATACCCAGCATTATTATGTCTGAACTCGCCATAACATACTGCAACCCGACCGTTAGGAACATAGGAAACGAAAGTGTCAGAATATGCAAATATGAAGGGGAGGCGTCTATTGAACCATTTGTCAGCTTTCCTTTTTTCAAACTGCTCATATAAACAAATGTCAGCATCGTTATGATGGTAGTTGTGGCAAATAAAATATATATCGGATTGAATTTGTCATAGAATGCGAATGTCATTATCAACAACAATATTATGCTTATTACATTTGGCAGAAATTCAAAAACAGCCTGCATCCTTACCTGTTTCATCGCCCTTATAGCTGACATATTCAGAGAGTAGATGGCAAAAATGCTAACCATAACTGCAGAAATCATAAAAAAAACTTCCAGCTCTTTGTGCTGAAAAATGTTATTCGAAATCTCTTTTGAAAAGACATATAAGATACTGCCAGTTACCATTGCAATTGCAACTGTAGTTACAAACATCTTGTAGTATATTTTGAATGCTGATTTTTCTGAAAACTTCCCCGAATATTCCGGGATTAGCTTCAAAATAGAAACTGACATCCCGGCGTTTGAAATCAGGGTCGTCAGCCCTAATACGGTAGTAATAATTGAGACATATCCTATTATCGTCGCACCATAATATCTCGCAATAATTATGCTTGACACAAGACCCAGTGCTCTTCCCAGTATTTTTGCTATAAAAGAATAGATACCACCGTGCAATATTTCCCTGAATTCGTCATCAGTATCAAAAGCCTTCAGTTTTTGGATCAGGCTACCGATCATATTTAATAACCTACCTGTTACCTTGTCTAAGGAAACTCTGAATGAGGCTATAGTCAAATCCAGTGGCTGAAGCCTCTCAGCCTGCGCCAGGGTTCTTCTGCGCCAAAACCGGTTGATAGTACCCCACCGGGGTTCCCGATACTATGCTGTCGTGGGCTTGATAGTGGTTGTAGTGAGTTTGAAGTTGAACCAACCAATTCAACTCCCGGCACAAAACTGATAGTGTGGCCACAGTGAGTAGCAGACCCTCCCTTGCCCAACCCGGATTCTTTAAACCCAGATACTGGCTGACCTGGCTGGGAGTTCTCGTGACCTGCCTGATCTGCCTGATGCCTTTACGGATTCGTTGGGCAGTGGGTTCCGGGCTTGGCCGACTGGCGTATCTGGTGGCAAAAAAAAGGCGGCATATCGTGGAGACCAACCTGAAATTGTGCTTCCCGAACCTGGATGACCGGGGGCTCAACAGGCTGGTGAAGAATAACTTCATCTCCAGCGGGACCGGCATCATAGAAACCGCCATGGCCTGGTTGGTCCCGGCGGAGAAATACATTGACCTTGTCGACTTTGAGAACCTGGAATTACTGCTTGATACCCAGAAAGAAGGACAGGGGGTCCTGCTTCTGGGCATGCATCTGTCCACACTGGATTTCGCGGGGGCCGCACTCGGGCTGAGAAGCGAATTCGATGTCATGTATCGCCACAATAAGAATCCACTGATTGAGACCATCATGAAGCGTGGTCGGGAGAAACATTTCCCTTCGGCGATTGAACGTGACGATATCCGGCGGGTCATCAGACGCCTGAAGCAGGGGGCAACCGTCTGGTATGGCGCGGATCAGGATTATGGTATCAAACACTCGGTGTTTGCCCCCTTTTTTGGCATACAGGCGGCATCCATTACTGCGCCGTCACGCTTATTGAAGATGACGGGTGCCAACGTGCTTGTGATGTCGCACTACCGCAATCCGGACACCGGCCGCTATCGGGTTGTGATTGCAGGAATGCCGGATGAGTACCCGACGGGAGATGACGTTACCGATTGCACGCTCTACAACCAGGTCGTTGAATCCTGTGTCGCACGGGCACCCGAGCAATACTGGTGGCTCCACAGACGATTCAAGACCAGGCCGGAAGGCGTGCGGCGTCCCTACTGATTGCCGTCAGTCACCCGTTGCTCCCGGCGGCGCATGTTGTTCCACAATGGGAATCGAACGGATGTTCTGAATCATGGCGGCAACAGAAAAATGGCTGCCCAGTCGGGCCAGGGCTCTCGCCGCCTGCCGCGAGGCTTCATCTGGCGACATGGCCCGCATCGCCGCCATCCTGGCGCAAAGATCCCCGGCATTGCCCGCTGCAAAGGTCAGCGCAGTATCACCCACGACACTCAGCGGACCCGCAGCATCAGAGCTGATGATGGGTACCGAAGCCGCCATGGCTTCCAGAAGAACGATACCGAAGGGGTCGGCTTCCGTTGAACTGAAAACGAAGGCATCAAACGCCCTCATCATGCGGCGCGCATCATCGTGTGCGCCACAGAACACTACCCGGTCGCTCAAACCAAGTCGCTTTACCTGCCGCATCAGTGACTCCTCCAGTTTGCCGTCTCCAACGACCGCGAGTAAGGAATCGTCATCCAGTTTCGCCATCGCTTCCAGGAGGAGCGCGTGGTTTTTCATACGCACCAGTCGACCGATGATGCCAAAACAGAAACGGCCCGGCGGAATACCCAGTTCATGTCTTGCTGAAACCGGGTCCAGCAGTGTCGGCGCATCAATGGAATGATGAAGCAGATGAAGGCGACCATTCAAATGCGGATGCGATTTCAACGTTGCGTCAAGCAGGGGTTCTGATACGCCAATCAGATGCACATTGTCCTTCCAGAATCTTGAGAATAAGGATCGCGACCAGCGGTCCAGAAAACCATACTCGTGCATGACGCCGACAACGGCACCTGTCTCCAACTGGTAATTCAGGAGCTGCGCGATGTAAAACGGCTTGTAACGATGACCGATGATCAGATCAGGCGGCGACCCGGCAATCATATCCCTGATCTGACGGGTGACGGACAACTTCAGCCCCCGAAGTTCCCCGGGCGGCAGGGTGAGGAATTCAACGTCACCGTGTATTCCCCGGGCCAGACTGGTTGATACCCGGCCATGCAGGAAGAGGGTCGTGACATCACAATCAGAGAAGCAACCCGCATACTGGCGAGCGACTGTCGGGAAGGGTCCCTTGTAGTCGTGGCAGATCTGCAGGATGCGCGGTTTTTGAGCCATCTATTGCCAGTGGGTGCGCTTGGTAACCAGTAAATCCTCCAGCACCAGGTATTCCAGATCAGAGCCGAAGAACATGTCCAATGCGTCGTCAGGTGAGCAAACCATGGGCTCACCACGTCGATTCATCGACGTATTCAACACCGCACCGTTACCCGTGAGCCGCTGCATTTCTTTCAGTAGCGCATAGTATCGTGGATTGGTGCTTTCTTCGACGATCTGTACGCGGCTGGTTCCATCCTGGTGAACCACCTCCGGCACGCGCCCCTTCCATTCCTCTGAGACTTTGAAGGTGATGGTCATATAGGGTGCGGGATGATCCGTCTGAATCATGTCTTCCGCCACCGTATCAAGGATGCTCGGGCAGAAGGGCCGCCAGCGTTCGCGGAACTTGATCTGCCGGTTGATCTTATCGGCGATGCCAGGGTGGCTCGGGCAACCGAGGATGCTGCGCCCCCCCAGGGCGCGCGGGCCAAATTCCATTCGCCCCTGGCACCAGGCAACAGGATTACCTGCCGCGAGCAGTTCCGCCGTTTTTTCAACGATGTCATCGCGTCGCTCGAACACAGGTTGCTGTGGGTGGGACTCGCAGGCATCCAGGCACTGCCCGGTTGAGTACCCGGGACCCAGATAGACGTGGGTCATTTTTTCCGGTGTTACCCCCCGGCGCCAGGAAGCATAGGACGCAGCACCAAGGGCGGTTCCGGCGTCACTGGCAGCCGGCTGCACGAACAGTTTTTTCACATAGGGCAGATCCAGAATCTTCTGGTTGAGTTTGACGTTCAGGGCGCCACCGCCCGCAAATACAAGCTGCCCGGTTTCTTTCAGAATATCCCCGAGATAGGTGTCAATCAGCCCGAGGGAAATGTCCTCGTACATCTTTTGCATCGACGCGGCATAGTGAATGTAAGGGTCATCGGCAATGTCACCCTCACGTCGGGGACCGAGCCAGTCAACCAGCTTCCGGCTGAAGTAGTAGCCCCTGCCTCCTTCCCGGTAACGTCTGAAACCAACGGTATTCACCAGTCGGGTATTGACCCGGATCTCCCTGCCATCAAACCGGATCAGCCGGGACAGGTCATACAGGTCCGGGTCTCCATAAGGCGCCATTCCCATGACCTTGTACTCGCCATCAAGCATCTCGAAACCCAGATACTCGGTAAACGAAGCATAGAGCTGCCCGAGAGAATCCGGATCATAGAATTCCTTGATCTTGTGGATGCGGCCACCTTCACCATACCCGAAGAAGGTCGTCGCATACTCTCCCTTGCCATCAATGCCGAGGATGGCGGTTCTGCCTGCAAATCCGGACAGATGATAGGCGCTGCTTGCGTGCGCCATATGATGCTCGACAGCATCGAATTCGATGTCGGACCAGATGATCCCAAGTTCGTCGAGCAATGCCTTTACCTTACGGACATTGCGCCGGTAGTGTCGATTCCCGTTGAGTAACGCATCAAGAGAACGGTCCGGCGCGTACCAGTACCGGGCCGCATAGTGCCAGCGCGCCCTGCCAAGGATGCTGATTTTCCCGAAAGGGAAGGCCACGACATCAACGTCACGGGGTTTCAGCCCCGCTTCCCTGAGACAATAGCGTGCCGCATGCAGGGGCATGGCCTTTTTTGCATGTTTCTCGCGCGTGAATCTCTCTTCTTCCGCTGCCGCGATCAGCCTGCCATCAATATAGATGGCGGCAGACGGGTCGTGAGTGAGAGCGCCGGAAAGGCCGAGGACAACCAGTGACAAGTGAAACTGCTCATGTGCTGATACGGGTCGCGTATTCTAGCTTATTCCCCAGAAGATCAGAAAAACGTTCCGCCATCTGCGGTGACTGCTCCCAGTTTCTCAGAAACCGCTCCAGATCTTTGGCCCCGGCTCGACGTCTTTCTTCAGGGTCCCGGTGCTCATGCATTGAATCCAGATCAATGATCACGGCACCATCGCAGGCCAGCAGAAAGTTGGAGGCTTTCAGATCACCATGAGTCACACCCGCCGCAGACAGTCCCCTGAGTATCTCAACAATCGAGACGATTTCAGGAGACGGGTCCTCACGTTCCGGCAGGACGGTGGCATCAGGCCCATCGACATACTCGGTGATGAAGTAGGCCCGACCCCGCAACGGACCCAGCCTTTCTTCAATCAGGGCAACGGGCCTGACCGTACTGATGCCAAGAAATTCCAGGCGGTGGGCATTGGCCCAGGATATCCATGCCCGGGACCTTCTGAACATGCGTGACAGCCGATGCCCGAAACTCTTCAGGTTATAGCGCTTGATGACCAGCGGACCCAAGGGGCCATCCACCAGCGCCACGGTTGCCGTGTGGCCGTCTTTCAGCAGTGTTCCCGTTGCCATTGCCGCATCGGGGTCATTGATGAGCGCAGACATTGCCGTTGAAAAACGGCGCCTCTCGCAAACCCAGAATCTGTCGAGGCTTCTGCCCGCAGTAAAACGCGTGCATTCGCGCAGGGTCTTGCTGATGTAGTCATCCTTGCGGGCGTTGCGCATGTTATTGGTCAGGTAGTTCAGGCGCCTGGCCCGTCCCGGAATGTCGGGCCAGGCTCGCACCTGACGATAGCGCTCCAGCAGTTCAGAGATCAGGTGATCGTGCCTGGCGTTGAATTGTGCAAAAAACAGTGCCAGGTTACGCAGACTCCCGGATTCACCAACCGGGTAAGACCAGCGGCGACTGACACCACCGCCATCAATGGTGTAGATCCTGTCGTTGAAGAACAGAAAATTCTCAGGATGAAGGTCATTCTGCACGACCCCGCCTTCATGCAGAGACGCCAGGACGGGAATCACCTTGCCAATCAGTCGCGATCTTTCCGCCTCGCTGCTCGCTCCATCAAGAACATCGCTCAGGTTTCTCGCTTCCCGGAGATACTCAAACGCGAGCACGTAACCGCCCCTCGACCCCAGCATGGCCTGCCATGCCAGCGCGGGAGTAACAACGCCGGAATCCTCAATGGCCTGAACACCACTGACTTCGCGTTTCATGTAGCCACGGGCTGAGCGTCCGACAAAAATCTTGATCAGGTATTCCTGGCCGTCTGCTTCCGCAACGGCAACAATACGTCTGGCGGGCAGCAGGCGGAGAATTTTTTTCACCACCAGGTCAAAGGTCGAGCCGTCGGCACGCTCCAGGGACAGCAGAAACGGCTCCCTGGCAGATCGGCCCGCCCTGATCAGAGAGTCGGCATCGAGATTATTCATAACTTCCGGCCACGTCTCTCATAAAAACCGAGAACCCGGCGAATCTCCTTTCTGTCTGCTTCTGTCAATCGCTGATGTCCCCTGTACCAAAGGTAGAACCGCAAGCGATCAGTCCGACTCAACCGCACCCTGCCATGCCTGTCCAGACAAGCCAGGTCCTTTACTTTACCCCGGGTCAGCAAGGGGCCAAAGGTTTTACGACCGAGCGGACAATCAATAAGATAAACCCCCGGTTCGTCATTGGTTTGCACCAGAATGTTACGCCATTTCAGGTCGTTGTGAACAAATCCGGCATGGTGCAGCCTGCGAACCGCATCCGCCAGACGATGCATGATCATCCTGCGCCAGGCGCGATTCGAAAACCAGTCGCTCTTGTGTCTGTATAGTGCATCCAGGTCATGGGTTCCTTTCACCTCGCGTGTCACGACCACTCCCCGGTAGTCCGGCCCGGGCGGACGCTCTCCGCAGGCGACCACCTCGGCGGCGGGTATTCCCAGCGAATGAAATAACCTCTGGTTTTCCCATTCCGCACGCGCTCGGCTTCTGCCCAGGTATCGCTTCAACCAGCGTCCCCGGCGCGCATAAACCTTGACGTAATACGCGGCACCCCCGGCGCTCACCCTGACCACCCGGCTCATCCGGTTGCCATTGATAGCCTCCCCCTCGGCGCTATCACAGGCTTCCATACTCGGGAAAAGTTCCACGGCACCTGAACTGACCCACCAGTTCATGACGCCCGCTCCAATCTGAGCAACCGGGCCACATCTGCCGGGATTGATTCATGATCCTGGAGATGGAGATTTCTGGCTCGCGCAACCACGCACTGCCACAGCGCACGGTCGCGGAGCGCCTCTCGCAACGGCCTGTCGCTGTAGGTCCGAATGAAGCGCAGAAGATCCCGCCGGGTCAATCCTTTGCCCAACGCCGAGAACAGCAGTCCTCCCAGGTCTTTGACGAGCCAGCGCCGCGGCACCCGGTCCCTGACCTGCGCCCGATGCAGATCAATCAGGTGCAGTTTAACCGGTGCGTCTTCTGATTCCCGCCGCCGCATCAGGAAGTGACAGAGGTAAAAGTCGCGGTGATTCACACCCGCCAGATGCATTTGCCTGGACAGGCGCGCGACCTCTTGCAGTATGCGACGCTTCACCAGCGGGTCGGGGGTCTCGTAGTCTTCCAGTGAAGTCGAGGGTTCCAGAGACTCGGTCACAATTGCCGAACGCAGCGCCGCCGGATTCTGCCCGCGCTCGCAATAGAGACTGGCGGTCATGGTCGGAACGCCGCGAGCCGTCAGCCGTTCAATGGCAAGCCACTCGTCACGGGCGCCAAGAACGGGCGGTCGCCCCTGAAACAGGTTCTTGAAGATCTCACCCCAACCGACCCCATGGTGAAGTTTGACGAAGTAGGGTTTGCCCCCGATATCCAGCTTGAACGTTCGTCTTGCGGCAACCTCACGGAACACTTCGCCCTGCATCCGATCCAGTTGTTCAAACAGGTCTCCGCCGGAAAAATACGCACGAAGTTCCGGTGCTACAAAGTCACGAATCATGGGGCGCGATCAGCTTGCGGGCAATGAGGTCTGCGGCTTTCTTCGGCATATCGTAAATGTCAGCCCGCCGGGAGAATGCGATACCATTTTCTGACCAGGGCTCGTCATGCAGCCGGGTCAGCATACTCTGCAACAGGGTGTTAAACGTTTCCTGCCGGAAGGGTGATGGTATCAGCTCACCTGCGCCCGCCTCCGTGATGTAGTGTGCATAACCGCAGACATCAGTCGCAATCACGGGCAACCCGGCCACCACCGCCTCAAGCAGGACGTTCCCGGCGTTCTCCAGGTAGGCCGGATGCACCATCAGGTCCGCCCCCAGCAGGAAACGGGGAATGTCATCACGGCCTTTCAGTATCGTGACCCGATCAGCGATACCCAGGCGCCGCGCCATGCGCCTGAATCTGCCGGGTGCATCCTGCCCAATCACGATCAGCCTGGTCCGCTCCGCTATCTCATCAGGCAGGGCGCTCATGGCAATCAGGGCGCGGTCCAGACCCTTGGTGACAAATCCGGAACCGATCATCAGCAACAGGTAGTCGTCTTCGCGCAACTCCATGTCTGCGCGAAACGCCTGTCTGATCTTGTCCCGGTTCGCAGGCACCCTGCGGTCACGGGAGATACCGGGTGGCAGCATGTTGATGCGCTCCGGCTGCGTGCCGTAGTAATGCTGAAACAAAGGCACCTGTACCGTGGAGATCATGAGGATGTCAGTTTCAGATTCCCGTCCGAATACGGCCCGCTCAAAGCGTGCAAACAGCCGGTACCGGGGAAGCTGCCGGTAGATCCAGCTCCGCTGACTGTGCGCCTTGTCTTCGTAACAACTGTCCGCCGCATAGTAGACGTCAAGACCGGGCATCTTGTTGAAACCGACCAGGCGGTCGACCGGATTCAACGCCAGGTGCTCAATGACCAGCTTGTGGAACTTCGCATATCGGGCATGATTTGTGATGGCGTGGGCGGGTATCGTAACCAACTCAAACCCCTCGGGGACCGGGCCCTCCCAGGACAGGGTGTAGACCCGGATATGGTAACCCTGCTCGCGGTTTGTTTCCGCGATCCGCAGAAAGTCACGCTGCAATCCACCGTAGGGAAAGTACTTGAACAGACAGTAGGCGATGATGCCGGTTTCCGCGCGCGCGACCTTCTCAAGGGCAATTTCTTCGATTTTCCTGGCAGCATAGGGGTGTAGCGAGTAAATATCGGCACTCTCGGCAAACTTCCTGCCCCTTTCTATCCAGAGATCGCGATTGTCATCCTGCAACATGCGGGAGAGCCCTTCATTCAGTGCCTTCTGTCGGAAGGGCATGGGCACCAGCTCGCCCATCCCCGCTTCTTCGACGTAATGGGCATAGCCGCAGTTTTCCGTGGTCAGGACAGGCAGCCCCGCAACCACGGCTTCAAGCAGAATGATACCCGCCGCTTCATCCAGTGCGGGAAGAATCAGCAGGTCCGCAGCAAACAGGAATTCCGGAACATCGCCCTGCCCCGAGAGAATCGTGACGCGACTTGAAATTCCCAATAGCCACATGAGCCGCTTGAACGGCGCAGGGTTGTCCTCTCCAATGACTATAAACCGCGCCTTTGCACGCTGCTCCCGGGGCAGGGATTTGAAGGCATAGAGTGCACGGCTCAGTCCTTTCTTAACGAATCCGGAACCCACCATAAGCAGAAGCTTTTCATCGTCACCAATGCCAAGTTCCAGTCTTTTGCTCCGCCGCAACTCAGTGATGTTGTCGGGAGCTATCCGGTCCCTGGCAATACCGGGCGACAGGAACGTCATGCGTTCCTCCTGCGTCTGGTAATGATGGTCGAAGAAGGGCTTTTGTACCCCGGAGATCATGAGAATCCCGGTGCCGGAATCCCGCCCAAACACCGCACGTTCGTACCGGGAAAAATGGTGATACCTGGGCAATAATCGATACCACCAGCCGCGCTGGGAATGGGCTTTTTCCTCGTAACAGGAGTCCGCCGCATAGTAGACATCCAGTCCGGGCATCTTGTTGATGCCGATGACCGCATCCACCGGGTCTGCCACCAGCGCCCTGCGGACCCATTCGCTGAATCGCTCGTAGAGGGTGTGATTGGTCAAGGCTGAAACGGGCACAATGGTAACGTCGAACCCTTCCGGAATGTCGCCATGCCAGTTCAATGTATAGACACGAACCCTGTGCCCTTTGGCCTGACACTCCAGTGCAATGCTCAGAAAATCCCGCTGCAGGCCACCATGGGGAAAGTATTTGTAAAGGCAGAATGCCAGGGTTAAACGTGGCTTATGTTCGGGTTGCCAGTCTGTTGCTGTAACGCTTGCCACACTGTCTCCGGCGTTGTCTGCTCATAGCAGGGTGGATAAATACTACTTGAATCATCCGGTTTCTTGAACTGGCAGTCTCTTTTTCTGCAAGGAGCACAGGGTAAGTGAGTATTCGCTATCACCCGGGCCCGAGTGCCTCGAATGCCCGTCAGTTCCGGGTCGGTCGACCCGAAGATGCCAACGACCGCAACCCCCAGAGCAGAAGCCAGGTGACCCAGCCCTGTGTCCACCGAGACAACGCCGGCGCAGCCTGCCAGCCTGTCCATCAGTTCCGCCAGCGGGGCTCGAAACAATACCTCGCCACCAGAGACTGTCATGCGCTCCGCCTGCTGACGCTCACGATCATTACCCGCCGCGACCAGCAGCTCATGGCCTTGCGCCAGCACACGCTGCGCCAGGCTGACCCAGCAGGATTCAGGCCATTCCTTGCTGCGCCAGGTCGTTCCGTGAACCAACATGATGCGGTTGTCCCGGTGTTCACTCGTCGGCAAACCGAAGTCCGGCTCATCAGTCGGTGTGTAACCAAGGGCCGCACCCAGCAGCAGCTTCTGGCGAAACACGGCATGAAGTTCCCGGTCAACGGGCCAGGTCTTCCGGTAAAACCAGCCGGCCAGTGCCTCCCGTGCGCTGGCAGGGTCAAACCCATGTAGCGGCCCCGACGCCAGCCTTCCCGTCAGTGCACTCTTTAACAACCCCTGCGAGTCGAGCACCAGATCATAGGATGTCTCGCGCAGTTGCCGCCGAAATTGCCTGAACTCTTCCCGGCTGGCTACCGGATTCCTGCGCCAGCGACGCAATGCCACCGGAATCACCCTGTTGACACCAGGATGTCGATTCGGGATAGCCGCAAAATCCTCCTCCACCACCCAGTCGAGCACCAGCCCCGGTACCCGGCTGAGCGCTTCCGTCACTGCGGGCAGGGCATGCACCACGTCACCCAGCGAGGAGGTTTTTATCAGGAGGATGTTCATGATTCAGACAGTTTCCTGTTCATGGCCAGCCAGAGAAGCCTGAACGAGGTCAGGTGACAGCCGATTCAGACAGTTCCTGTGACCCAGTGGACACTCACGCTTGAAACAGGGACTGCAATCGAGTCCCAGTCTGACAATCTTTGCCCGGTCCGACAGGGGCGGTGTAAAGTCCGGGCTCGTGGAACCATAGATGGCCGTCACGGGCGTACCCACCGCCGCCGCAATATGCATCAATCCTGAATCGTTGGTGACCACTGACTCACAAAGGGCAAGCAGATCAATGGCATCAAGCAGTGTCGTTTTCCCGGACAGGTCCGTACATCCATCCCCGATGCCGTCGGAGATTATCGCCCCGGTTTGCTCGTCTGCCGGGGAACCGAGGATCCAGACCTGTTTCCCCTGTGCCACCAGCCGTCGGCCCAACTCAGCGAAGTAGCTCTCCGGCCACTGCTTTGCATCACCGAATTCAGCACCCGGGCAGAACCCCACCACGGGTTTCGAGAGATCCAGTCCGGACTCCCTGATAAAGCGGGTCTGATTATCCTCATCCACCATCAACTGCGGGCGGATCATCTGTGCCCGGGTCTTGTCAATCAGGGCAAGGAATCTGTCGGTCATCAATGGCAGACGGCGTTTATCCAGCAGACGGATATCGTTCAACAGGAAGTAGCGATACTCACCGAGAAAACCCACACGACGGGGAATATCCGCAAAGAAAGGCACCAGCGCAGACTTCAGGGAGTTTGGCGTCACAATCGCCTGATCGTAGCGGTTTTCAGCCAGTTTGCCGCCCAGTGCCCGCCGGTAGCCAAAGCCAAACTGGCCATGTCGCTGGTCAATCAGTATGCCCCGATTAACCTCCGGCATCCTCTGTACCAGGCTGAGCGTCGCTCGGGGTGTGAGCACATCAATCTCTATATCCGGGTTATCCGCCCGCAGGCCGGAGTAAATAACCTGGGACATGACCATGTCGCCGACCCATGCGGGCCCGACAATCAGAACTCGTTGGGCTTGTCCCGCCAATTAGTCGCCTATTCCGGTTCAGGAGACGGTCGTGGACCACTCCGGATGTTCAGATCGCCTGCCCATCACCTGGTCGAAGTACATAGTCTGCAATTTCCCGGTGATCGGTCCCCGTTTACCGGAACCAATCACGCGCCCATCCAGTTCACTAATCGGCAGCACTTCCGCTGCGGTACCGGTGAAGAAGGCTTCATCCGCCACATAGACTTCATCGCGGGTGATGCGCCTTTCCTTGATCGTCAGGTTCAACTCATCGGCAAAGGCAAAAACTGTGTCCCTCGTGATGCCCTCAAGACAGGAAGTCAACTCAGGCGTAACAAGATGACCCTTTTCAACCAGAAAGATGTTCTCTCCGCTACCCTCGGCAACATAGCCCTCGTTGTCCAGCAACAGGGCTTCTTCACAACCACTGTCCAACGCTTCCCTCAGGGCAAGCATGGAGTTGATGTAATTGCCGTTGGCCTTTGCCTTGCACATGGTGATATTGACGTGGTGGCGGGTATAGGAACTGGTGCGCACACGAATGCCTTCGACCCGCGCCTCGGGTGCCATGTAGTTGGGCCACTCCCAGGCGGCAATAACACCATGAGGTTTCAGGTTATCCGCCCGCAGCCCCATGCCTTCCGAACCGAAGAAACACATCGGGCGCAGGTAGGCCTCTTTCAGTTTGTTTTCCCTGACAACCGTGACCTGGGCTTCGTTGATCTCTTCCTTTGACCAGGGCATCGGGAAATTCAGAATGTGTGCCGAACGAAAAAGCCGGTTGGTATGATCCTGAAGGCGGAAGATCACCGGGCCATGGTCTGTGGCATAGGCTCTCACACCTTCAAATACCCCAAGACCATAGTGCAATGTGTGGGTCAGTACGTGCACGCTTGCGTCACGCCAGGGCACCAGTTCGCCGTCGAACCAGATAAGGCCGTCTCTATCTGCCAGGGATTCAGACATGTTTCTTCTACTATCCTTTATCCTTGAGTTCCTGAAATTCTGCAGGACTGCCCGGGATTCTATTCCTCCGCCATCTGTTCCTGCCAGATCCGGTGTACCTCACGTCGATAACCCTGAAGACGCCGGAAATCCGTTTCCAGGCCCAGCCAGCCATGATGCACGGCCGCCCGAAATGTCAGGTATGCCCGCTGCAGGGCATCCACATCGGCTTCGGAAAAAATACCGGCATCACCCAGCTCATCCAGAAGCCGCATGACATCAGTCCAACGGCTGAGTGCGGGCGTCTCAGGCGCCCACGCGAGGACCGCGTATTGCACCATAAATTCGATGTCAACAATAGCCCCGACGTCGTGTTTAAGGTCGAAACGGCCAAGAATTTCGCTGCCGTCTTCACTGCGCGAGGCATCAGTGGACAGGTGTTCACGCATTTTCACGCGCATGGTGAGCACGTCGGAAAGCAGCGCCGCACGGTTACGGGTCTTCTGAAGGATACGTTTGCGAATACCGGCAAACGCCTCGGCGATCAGTGGATCACCGGCCAGAAACCTGGCCCGAATGATCGCCTGATGCTCCCAGGTCCAGGCTTTGGATTCCTGGTAGCGATCATAGGCGCTGATGGTCGCCACCAGAGGGCCGTGGTCACCCTGGGGACGCAGTCGCAGGTCCGCCGAGTAAAGGATTCCAAACCGGGTGAGGCTGGTCAGGATATGGATGATTCTTTGCCCCACCCGCATATAAAACACATTGTTATTGACAGGATGACTGCCATCCGTACTGCCTTTGATGTGAGACGGACAGAGAAACACCAGGTCCAGGTCGCTCCCATAGGCCAGTTCCAGTCCGCCCGCCTTGCCATAACCGACAATCCCAAGACGTTCGGGCATGGGCCTGCCCTCTGCATCACAGGGCGTTCCGTGACGCTGCGCCAGGTAGCGCCAGGCCATATCCAGTGATCGCTCAAGGGTCACCTCGGCCAGCGCCGTCAAGCCATCCGATGCCTGCATGATGGATACCTGACCGGTCAGTTCCATCGCAGCGATCTTCAGCATGGCAGCCAGCTTGAACTGACGCAGTGCATCCATCTGCAGTTCCAGGTCATCGGCATCGACAGAACGCATGACTTCCCTGAGTTCACCTTCCAGCCGGGTCTTCGATACCGCGACCTCTCGCATGGCGCGGTTCGTCAACTCATACAAAAGGATCGGATAAGTGGCAAGTTGTTCGGCAATCCAGGGGCTGATGCTCACCAGATGCACAGCCCGTTGCAGCGCCTCGGTATTCTCGTTCAGAAATACCAGATAGGTAGACCGCCTGAGAACCGCACGGACAACGGCTAACATCCGTTCCCGGGCAATGTCCGGATTGCCGGATTCATGGGCGAGTTTCAGCAGCCTCGGCAGCAGCAGATCAATCACCTGATTGACGTCTTCATCCGGGTTCAGCTTGTCAATATCGGCTCGGAGGGCTGCGAGGCTGCGATCCGCAGAACCCCGCCAGGACTCGATCCACTGTGATTCAACCGGCGCCGCTTCGTGTGCCACGAAGCCCCGTACCACCAGATCAAAGCACCGGGTCACGCGGCTCCTGACAATTTCAAGTGCATGACGGAAACCCTCGTAATCCGGGTATCCCATCGCCCTCGCCAGCCGCGACTGACTCACCGGGTCCGTTGGCAGCAGATGAGTCTGCCGGTCCTCTTCAGCCTGCAATGCGTGTTCACAGTTGCGCAGGAAGTAATAGGAGTCCAGCAGATCCTGAACATCGTCCGGCAGCATAAACTCAAGCTCAGCCAGTCGCCGCAGGATCACCGTCACCCGGGATTCCTGCAGTTCCGGGTACCTGCCTCCCCAGATCAGTTGCTGGGCCTGGGCGACAAACTCGATCTCGCGAATGCCTCCCGGACCCAGCTTCAGGTCGTGATCCAACCGTTTCAACTCAACCTGTCGGGCGATCAGTCCCTTCATTTCCCGCAAAGACTGAATGGCGCTGTAGTCCAGGTGCCGACGATAAACGAAGGGCTTCATCCAGCGGAGGAAGTCACGGCCTTCATCCATGTCGCCCGCCACAACACGCGCCTTGATAAAGGCGTATCGCTCCCAGTCCCGACCCTGCTCAATGTAGTACTTCTCCATGGCTGCCCGGTGCAGCACCAGGGGTCCACTGTCGCCATAGGGTCGCAGGCGCATGTCCACCCGGAAAACTGTCCGGACCCTATCAGAACTGTCGAGGCAGGCGATGACCCTGCGCGCCAACCCGATAAAAAACTCCTGATGGCTGACCCGTTTCCCACCCTGAACCTGGCCCTGATTGGCATAGAAAAATATCAGGTCTATATCACTGGACAGATTCAGTTCGTAAGCGCCGAGTTTTCCCATGCCAAGAACGATCAGCTTCTCGGGTGTGCCATCGGGCGCCAGTGGCTGACCATGGCGTCGCACAGCTTCCGCGTAGCAATGATCCACGGCATTCCGGATACAGAAATCTGCCAGATGCGAGAGTTCGACCGTGGTTTCAAGGGTAGCCGCCCGCCGCGAGAGATCACGAAAGATAATGCGGATCATCTCTCTATGGCGCAGCCTGTACAGGGACTCCGACAATTCCGCATGGCTCCCGGAGTCAAGAAAGGCGGCGTACCGCTCAATCAGCCTGTCTTCGGTCAGCAGGTCATCAACCCCCTGCATGGCGTTGCTCACCAGTTCCGCATCCTCTTCGATCAATGCTGCAAAAAAGGGACTGAGTTCAGCGACTCGGCTGACCTCGGGCGCAAGCACTTCAGGGAAGTTTGAAGTCATTCCGGACACAGCTACCCGGTTCCGGAGACAGGCGCGACCCTCAATATCTCAGCAATGGTGGTCTCACCCGCTGCGACTTTCATCGCGCCGCTTAATCGTAGCGTCTTCATGCCGTCCCGCATCGCTGAAGTCCGAATGCGGCCAGTATCAACGTCTTTTTCAACCATTTCCCTGATCCCGTCGGTCATGGGCAGCAACTCATATATTCCCTGTCGGCCCGTGTACCCGGTATCACGACATTCCAGGCAGCCGACCGGGTGATAACTGTGCACCGGCATCTTCATTTTCCAGGGGCTGGTCAGCATCTTCCAGCCATCAGGGTCCGGGTCACCCTGCGCCTTACAGTGGGTACACAGGGTACGAACCAGACGTTGCGCCATGACACCGAGCAAGGTCGCTTTGATCAGATAGGGCGCTACACCAAGTTCAAGCAGCCGGGTTACCGCTGAGGGTGCATCATTGGTATGCAGGCTGGAAATCACCAGATGACCGGTCAGTGCCGCCTGAATCGCCATCTCAGCGGTTTCCAGATCGCGAATCTCACCCACCATGATAATGTCCGGGTCCTGTCGCAACAATGCGCGAACACCGTCGGCAAAACCCAGGTTGATATTGTGCCGTACCTGCATCTGGTTGAAGCCGGGTTCCACCATCTCAATCGGGTCTTCAATGGTGCAGACATTAATCTCCGGCGTCGCGAGGTGCTTCAGGCTGGTGTACAGGGTGGTGGTCTTACCGGAACCGGTCGGCCCGGTCACCAGCACAATACCGCTCGGATTTTCGACCATCTTCTCCCAGCGATCATAGTCATCCCTGGCCAGCCCAAGCTGGCCAAAAGTCTTCAGCAGAATGTCCGGATCAAAGATCCGCATCACCATCTTTTCCCCATGCGCAGTTGGCAGGGTGGCAAGACGAAGTTCCACCTCATGCTGATCGGGCATCCTGGTCTTGAGTCGACCGTCCTGGGGTCGGCGCTTCTCGGCGACATCCATTCGCCCCAGGGTTTTCAGACGACTGATCACCGCAGTCATGACCGGGTCCGGCAGCTCGTAAACAAGATGCAGCACACCGTCGATCCGGAACCGGACCCGGCCTTTGTGACGACGTGGTTCAAGGTGAATGTCACTGGCCCGCTGGGTGAAGGCGTAGTTGAGCAGCCAGTCAACGATATTGACGATATGTGCATCGTTGGCCTCCATCTGCCCGGGCTGGCCCAGTTCAAGCATCTGCTCCAGGTTGCTTAGTGGGCTGCTTTGAATACCGGCGGCATTTGCCCTGTTGACCGAACGGGCCATGGTATAGAACTCGCTGGTACAACGTCGGATGTCGAAGGGGTTGGCAACACCCCGGGTCAGTGCCCTGCCGGGCAGGGATTGTTCAATGGTCGCTTCCCACCCGTGGACGTAAGGCTGGGCGCTAACAATAATGACCTCATCGTCCTTCACTGCCAGCGCCAGAATCTGATGCTTGCGGGCAAACTCGCAGGACATCACGCGGGTAACCAGGGTGGCGTCAATTTTAAGCGGGTCAATGCGGATGTACTGTTGCCCGGCACGCTCGGCCAGCCAGATGGTCAGGGCCTCCAGGTCCAGAGACCGCCCCGGATGCGCCTGATCATCAAAGTTCCCTTCCGCGATCAACTCAATGGGATTCCAGTTGAGTTGCTCCCTGCGGCGAGTTTTCATGCCCAGCTTTTCCGCATCCCGTGAGGCAAGACGGCGGTCCTGTACCAGCTCATCAGCAACCGTTCGCAGGTTGAGTGAGATATCCGGTTTTTTCGCGTTGCTTTCCTGAATGCTCAGGGCGCGCCTCTGTGCGGAGGTAATGCGGCTACTTTACACCTTTTGCCCGCCCCTTTTCAGGGGACCTTTTGCCAGATTCACCGCAGGATAAGCTACACTGCGGCTATGAGCATACCCCTGCCATCCCTGAAGCAGATGATCGACTCACTGGTGAGTACGCCGTCGATCAGCTCCACGCAGCCCGAATTCGATCAGTCCAATACCGGCATTGTCCATCTTCTGGCGAACTGGCTGGAACCGCTGGGATTCGAGATCAAAATCACGCCGGTCAAGGGCAGGCCGGGCAAGCAAAACCTGATGGCCCGGGCAGGTGCGGGCTGCGACGGACTTATTCTTTCCGGCCACTCGGATACCGTGCCCTTTGATCAACACCTGTGGCAGTCCGATCCCTTCAAACTCTCGGAGAAGGACAATCGCTGGTATGGACTCGGTAGCTGCGATATGAAGAGCTTCTTCGCCATAGCCATCGAGGCGGCGCGACCCCTTCTGACCGGCAATCCCGGTGGAACCCTGAAGCATCCGCTCATCATCATGGCAACCGCCGATGAGGAGTCCTCCATGAGCGGCGCCAGACAGTTAACCCGCCGGGATGTCGCCGATGCGGGATTCGCCGTGATCGGAGAGCCGACCGGATTGAAGCCCGTTACCAGACACAAGGGCATCATGATGATGCAGCTTCGCATTGAGGGCACCTCCGGGCATTCCTCCGACCCGTCACTGGGTCGTAATGCAATCGAGGGCATGCACCAGGCACTGGATGAGCTGATGCAGTTCAGAGAAGAGCTGCAACAGAATTACCGGGATCGTCAGTTTGCTGTTTCGTTTCCAACCATGAACTTCGGGTGCATCCACGGTGGCGACAATCCAAATCGGATCTGCGATCACGCGGAGCTGGCCTTCGACCTGCGAAACCTGCCGTCCATGGATATGACGGACTTCGCCGGGAACCTGAAACAACGGCTGACGAATCGACTGGGGGATCAGGGTTTCGTCTGCCATCTGGAACCGCTGCATTCCCCGGTGGCCGCGTTTGACAACGACGGTTCCAGTCTCGCAAGGGAGATCTCGGAACTGGTCGGTACGGTGCCCGGAAGTGTGGCATTCGGAACCGAGGCTCCCTTTTATCAGGACATGGACATCGACACGGTGGTGATCGGGCCCGGCTGCATTGACCAGGCGCATCAGCCCAACGAATACCTGCCACTGGAACAGATCAACCCCGCCATCGACCTGATCCGAAACCTGATTGGTCACCGCTGTCTCGTGTAACCGCGTCTTACTGCTATAATCCGCGCCCGATTTATCGACGGTAGACAGTCATGCCGTTAAACGCCGAATACATCAAATGGTTCAGGGATTCATCTCCCTACATGGACGCACACCGGGGCAGAACCTTCGTCATCTGTCTGACCGGTGATGCCCTGCGCTCGGAGACCCCTGGAGATGTCATCTCTGACTGCGCCCTGTTAAATTCGCTGGGTGTCCGTCTGGTCATCGTGTTTAACGGCGACAGCGCCATCAATGCAGCCATTGAGCAGTCGGGTTCGTCCTGGGAGATGGCCGGAGACACCAGGATTACCACACCCGAACAGATCGAAACCGTAACCAGGGTGCTGGGTGGCCAGACCCATGCCCTGTCGGCGATGTTTGCCGCCAGCTCTCCCGCTTTACCCACGGCGCTCAATAAAACAAAACGGGATCTGCTGACCTCCGGCGGCAGTTTCATCAAGGCGCGCCCCATCGGTATCCTGAACGGCGTTGACCATAAGAACTCCGGCACTGTCAGAAGGGTTTTGAAAGACGCCATTGTCAATCAGTTGAATAGTGGCGCTGTCGTGCTCATGCCCCCGGTCGGATACTCGCCTTCCGGTGAAATCTTCTATCTGGATGCCCGGCAGGTTGCCTGTGAAACGGCATGCACCCTGAACGCAGACAAGCTGATCTTTCTCACGGGCCTGCCCGGTCTCATGGATGACGCCGGTGAACTGATCAGTGAGTTTGATCTCAGCAACCCGGAAGCTGCGGTGAGTGATGCGGATTCATTGCTGCCACTGTGCGACCGGGCCTGCCAACAGGGCGTGGGCCGCTGCCATATTCTCAGCTACCTCATGGATGGCGCCATGCTTGAAGAACTCTTTACCCGGGATGGCTGCGGAACACAGGTCGTGGGACACAGTTACGAGCAGGTCCGCACCGCTGCCACGGAAGATGTTCCCGGGATACTGAGGCTGATCGCCCCGCTGGAAGCAACCGGTATTCTGGTGAAGCGTTCCAGAGAGCTGCTGGAAAGCGAGATTGACCGGTTCCTGGTCATTGAGCGTGACGGGCTGCTGATCAGTTGTGCCGCGCTCTACCCCTTCGAGGGTAAGGGTGAGCTTGCCTGCCTGGTCACTCACCCGGACTATCGCAACAGTGACCGGGGTGATCGTCTGCTGGAACGAATTGAAAAACAGGCCAGGATGACAGGGCTGAGTGACCTGTTTGTTCTGACGACGCAAAGCACACACTGGTTCCTCGAAAGAGGGTTTACCGAAAGCAACCGCGACAGGCTGCCACAGGCCAGGCAGGCACTGTATAACGATCAGCGCGGCTCAACCGTTCTGGCTAAATCGCTCTAGCCGGATATTGCATCAAAAAGAAGGCAGGTCCTTAATTCCGGTAAAATTCAGTTGCCTGCACACTATTTATTGGTTGACCGGCAAAAAAGGAGAAGCACCTTATGAAATTCGGTCTTCATTTCCCCCAGGCGGAAATACCACATGATTTCAAGGTTATGCGTGACTACCTCCGGCAGGCCGAAGTGCTGGGCTTCAGTCATATCAACGTCCCTGATCATGTGATTCAGACAAGAACGCCAGTTGCTGACTTTCCCATGGCCGCTAACTACACCACCGGGTTTCCTCACCACGAAGTCATGACCCTGCTTGGCTTCGCCGCCGGGGTCACAGAGACAATCAAACTCAAAACTGCCGTTCTGGTGCTACCACAGCGCCAGGCAGTGCTGGTCGCCAAGCAGGCAGCACAGCTCGATGTGCTGAGTGGCGGTCGCATGCAGCTGGGTGTCGGTATCGGCTGGAACGATCCCGAATACGATGCCCTCGATATGAACTTCAGGAATCGGGCCAAACGCTTCGAAGAACAGATCGAGGTTCTGCGCCTGCTCTGGACCGAGCAGCATGTCAGCTTTGACGGCAAGTGGCACCAGATCAACGATGCAGGACTTGCGCCCATGCCCATCCAGCAACCGATACCCGTCTGGGTTGGCGCCTTCCAGCCAGTGGCAATCGCGCGCGCTGCTCGTATTGCGGATGGCTGGCAGGCGATGCTACCCGCACCTGGCGAAGATGCTGCAAAAGTTTTTGATGGCTTCAGAGCCCAGGTTCAGGCAGCCGGGCGCAATCCCGAAGAGGTTGGTATCGAATCAACTATCTTCGCCGCCGAGATCAATGAAGAGGCCTGGGCAGATCAGATCAAAGGCTGGACGGAGAGTGGCGCGACGCAAATTGTGTTCCGCCCGCAGGCGCCTTTCGATCAGATCAGGGAAATGGTGGACAGGTTTGCGGCCCTGATGGGATGAGTTCGTCAGCCTGCTGTCGGAAGTTTTTCAGACAGGCGTGATGATTCACCGCCGACTTGAACCTCTTCTGCCTGCCAGTGATCTGCAATGAAACCATCCGGGCGAACAAGCACCAGACCCATATCATCGTAGGGCGCGAGATCATCCCCTGACAGTCTGTTCAGCGCAATTGGAAAGCCTTTCTCCGAGACCAGTTGCGCTACCGCACTTTCCCAATTCGTCGGGTCAACTGACGGGCCTGCAAGGAGAACATAGCTTTCACCGAACCAGTCCAGTATCGATTGATTCTCCGATTGCCAGATGTGTGGCGCGCGCCTGCCAGACCTGATCGCCGGAATGAAATCAATGATCTCGTTTTCAACAGCCGGCGGTGGCTCTGAGTTCTCTGCAATCAGGTCGGATTTAATCTCGAATCCCAACAGTACGCCATCGTGATCTGCATATTGCTGCGTGAGTTTCACTCCGGGGCTGACGTCTTCGCCCTGATAGTAGGCGGCGAAAATCATACCCATGTGCTGCGCAGTCTCGACGCCCAGCGCGATACGCCTGAGCGCATGCGGTTTATGTTCCGTCTCATAGGTCTCAAGTATCTCAGGCTCGCTGGCACCTTTCAGAACGTACGCCAGCTTCCAGGCCAGATTCCGGATACCGGCAAATCCGGTGTTGTTACCCATCCCACCGGTCGGCGTGAATACATGAGCGGCATCTCCGGCCAGGAATACTCTACCGTCCCGGAACTTATCGACACATCCCGGCGTTGGCTGCCACATGCCCGTGCTGGTAATCGTGATGGGAACATCGTCGACACCAAGGGCTTCACAAATACGTGCGATGGTTTCTTCGTCTGACAAAAGCTCAGGACCCGCCTTAAAAATCTGGCAGCGCCATCGCGTGATGCCATTCAATGGCTGGAAAACGAAAACTCCGCTCGCAGCAGCCACATACATCAATCCACCTTCCCGGCCGGTGACATGTTCTGCGAGATCTGCTTCAAAGATCACATCTTGTGAAAAGATCAATGTTGGCTCCGTTTCAAGTTCACTGCCGATGGCTTCTCGAGCCATGCTGTGCGGACCGTCCGCACCAATGGTGTAAGTCGCAATGACCTCTTCCTGCCCATGCTCTTGATTGGAAATTGTCATGTAGGTGTGAGCATCATCTTGCGAGAGCGCAATCGCTTCAGTGTTAAATCTCAAATCGATATTGGGATCATCGCGCACAAGTTTCAGCAGTTCGTTTTCAACGTAATCCTGGCTTGTCATCACAGGCATCGTCGGGCTGGTTTCTCGGGGAACCGTATGGAATGTCGGGCTGGGGATTTCCGCGATAAGGTTCTTCGTCACCGCGCCGAACCAGCGATTATATTCAGTCCAGACTGGCGGAAGACCAGTTCCTGCCACTTCCTTTTCTATGCCCAGTTCACGCATCAACTCCATCGTATTAGTGTCGATGAAGCGGGATCTGGGGTGCGTGTTAACTTCCCCGCGCTTGTCAATCAGGAGGGTCTTGATGCCATGGCGTGAGAGCAGGAGTGCTCCCGTCAAACCAATAGGGCCGCATCCAATTATGCATACGGGTACATTCATCGCTTTCTATTTCAATCTGATTAAATTGGTGTTTAACAAAGGTATCAAAAAATTGGTCTGCAGGGACGCCCGGTCGCATGTTGTCCGGTTCAGGTAGTAAGACTGACTGATCTCTCTGAAGCGGCCTGGTTCAGAGATCGTCAATCAACCTGGTCGCCGAAATGGCTGTCACGCCTTTCTCCAGTTCATAAGAGTCAGGACCCGCATGGATGATAAACAGGCGGTCTAATTTTAGATCTAATGCAGCTTGCCGCATGGATCGAGTCATGGAGGGTGTTGTCGTGCGTTTTATCTCCACACCCAGAGTCTTTGATCCCTTGAAAGCCATTAGATCAAGTTCCGCACCACCATGAGTAGCCCAGAAGTAGGTTTCATCAAGCTCCAGGTGAGTTGTGATCAACTCGATAATCAGGCCTTCCCAGGAAGCGCCAAGTTTTGGGTGGGACTCCAGCGACTTCATATCGGTGATGCGGAGTAGTGCGTGCAACAATCCGGTGTCCCGGATATATATTTTTGGTGCTTTCACCTGCCGTTTACTCAGATTTGCGTGCCATGGTTGCAACTGGGTCACGACCAATGTGTCTGACAGGGTATCCAGATATCGTCGAATCGTGGTGTCTGCAACGCCAAAGGAGCGAGCGAATTCAGATGAATTCCAGACCTGACCCTGCCAGTGGGCCAGCATGATCCAGAATCGGCGCATGGTTGTACTTGAAGATCTGAAACCGAGTTCAGCAAGATCACGCTGCAGAAAGGTCCGGATAAACTCTTCCAGCCATCGAAATGCAGCATCGTGCGACCTGGCAAGGTAGGCATCGGGAAAACCTCCGCGCAACCAGCGTTTGTTGAGGTGGGTATTACCTACTTCTTCCAGGTTCAGTCCGGGGAGTTCATAGTAGCTGATTCTGCCCGCCAATGATTCTGAGGATTGTTTGAGCAGTTCTGGTGACGCACTTCCCAGCAGTAAAAATCTAGCCGGTCTTGGCCTTCGGTCAGCCAGTACACGAAGGAGAGGAAATATATCCGGCGCTCGTTGGACTTCATCAATAATGACCAGACCTTTGAGATCAGCCAGGGCGAGACGAGCATCAGTTTCAAGGCGGTTCAAGTCGATTGGGTCTTCGAGGTCGAAGTGTTCCGTGTTTCTAGCGTAGGCTTTGGCCACCTGCTTCGCCAGCGTTGTCTTGCCAACCTGTCGAGGCCCAAGAATAGCGACGCATTCGAAAGATTTCAGGCTTTTAAGAACATTTTGAATGTGACGTTGACGCGGAATCATTTCGTGAAATACCGGTTATCACCGCAGAGATTTCAAGTTTAGTTATGATGGCGTGAGAAGTCCACAAACCCCTAGCCACGAAGCTCAGCACTGTAGGACTGCACATGCCGCACCAGTGCTTTTACATTCTCCACCGGCGTTTCCGGCAGAATGCCATGACCCAGGTTAAAGATGTGTCCCGGCCTTCCGCCAACCTCATCCAGAATGGCACCGGCTGTCTCCCGCACCGATTCCCCGGTCCCGAATAATGCAACCGGGTCCATATTGCCCTGAACGGCGGTCGATCCCATCAGATCCCAGCTACTGACTAAAGGCGCACGCCAGTCCAGGGCGATCACGTCACCACCGGCCTGCGCCATCAGCGGCAGGAGTGCCGGGTTCCCGGTACCAAAGTGAATCACCGGAACAGAACCGGAAATTGACTGCAACAGCCGTCTGCTGTGTTCAAACACATGATTCCGGTAATCACCTACCGACAGGCAACCCACCCAGCTATCAAAAACCTGGATGGCCTGAACGCCCTGCTCGACCTGATAGTTCAGGTAGTCGATGGCGCAGGTGGTCATCCGCGCCATGATCTCGGAAAAGGCGCCCGGATCACTCGCCATCATTCTTTTTACGCGGATGTAGTTACGGGACCCCTGACCCTCGATGGCATAGGACGCAAGCGTAAAGGGGGCGCCACCAAACCCGATCAGCGGAATATCGCAGGGCAGTTCCCTGCGAATCAGTTTGATCGCCTCACCGATATACGGCATGGATTCACTGCTGGGTTCCACCCGTAGCCCGTCAATCGCCCGGGCATCACGCACAGGATTGGCAATCCGGGGACCGATGCCGGGCAGGTAGTCCAGCGACAGTCCCATGGGTTCAAGAATCGGCAGAAGATCAGCAAACAGAATGGCGGCATCCACGCCAAGTATTCTCCGGGCATCACAGGTAACCTCGGCGGCGAGATGGGGCGTCTTGAAGAACTCAAGGCTTGGGGTATCGCCCTTGCTCTTGTGGTATTCCTTCATGTAGCGACCAGCCTGGCGGTTCAGCCAGATGGGTGTGTAGGGCGTGGGTTCACCGCGGCAGGCTTTAAGAAATACGGAGTCTTCCAGTGCTGATGTCATGGGGCGCGAATACTGCGGAAAGCGCGTAATTATACATCCGCTGGCGGAAAAGCCGTCATCCCGCCGCACCGGTTTCAGCGGACAGACCGGTGACACTGTACGCCGGAACCGGTCTGGTGAAACCGCGCAGTTCCAGTTCCCCCCGGGGTATCCCGCTCAATCGGGCGCCCGCCAGTCTGATGATTTCACCGGACACCAGGATTTCATCCGGCTCGGCGCGACGTTCAAGGCGACTCGCCAGGTTTACCGTACTGCCAAGCGCCGTATAGTCCCTTCGTTCGCTGCTGCCAAAATCTCCAACCAGGCAATAGCCGGAATGAATGCCGATTCGAAGGTGCAGCGGTACGCTGCCCGTCAGAGACTGCCATCGGTCCGAAAGACATTGAAAGCGGTCCCGCATCTCCAGAGCCATGGCAACACAGGTCAGCGCATCCTGTGCTGACCCCCTGGATGAGGGATCTCCAAAAAAGATCATGATGCCATCACCGATGAATTTATCGACAGTGCCACCAAAACGGTGCGCCACCGTTGTCATCTCCGTAAAGTAGTCGTTGAGCAGTTCGGCAACCTGCCCCTCATCGGTAGAATCCATCAATGCGGTAAACCCGGAAATATCCGAGAAAAAGACCGTGAGACGTTTTCTCCTCTGGCCGCCGTTACGGGCCTGCGCCGAGCGCAACTGCACCGGCACAAAGGGTTCCACCCAGCGACGAAAGTTCTCCAGCTCGGTCGAAGCGGTTTTCGCCAACTGGCGTTCCACCTTCAACTGTTTCGTTTCGTCAAACACCATCAACCCGATAAAAACAACATAGGCAATCAGACTTATAAAGGACACAAAGTAGGAACTCTCGCCGCCAACGAAACTGGCAGGGTGCAGCAGGCTGCCGACAAGCGCCCCCAGTCCCAGCATGGGCAACACCGGAAAGAGACAGGCTATGCCACCGATGATCAGCGCACTGATGACAAGCAGTGAGATAAACACGACACTCAGCTCAAAGTTGAAACCCACCAGACTGATCAGCAGGCCCACCATCAAACCATCAACCAGCATGGAGAAGCGCGCAGACTTGACCGAAGGCAATCGGTCCAGAACCCTGGACATCAGCGGCGGATATGCCAGCAGCAGGATCATCCAGGCATACAGGTAGGGGTCCCGATGCGAGGCGGTGGCAAGAATCAGTGTGGCAAGCAGATATCCGAACTGCCTGGGTCTATTGGTTATCTCGGTAAGAAGACGACGTCCCATGACGCCATCCTGAGGGAAGTGTGCATTTGATGATGTAGGCCAAGCGGTAATCTCGCGTAGGAATCAGTCCGCCCCGCCCGCCTGAAGTTCGATAGCAACCATGACATCAACATCCGCATCATAGTCCGTACCTTCCACCTCGAAGCCATGCATCTCCAGGAATGCCCGCCGGTAACCTTCGAAGTCGGTCAGCGTGTCGAGATTGTCTTCCGTCACTGAAGACCAGTGGTCCGCCACATAGTGTTGAATCTCCGATTGCAGTTCCAGTTCATCCATACGGATCCTGCCACCATCGTCCAGTCTCAGGTCTCCGGAACCGTACAACTGCGTGTTGTAAAACCGGGTGGTCTGCTCAATACAGCCCTCGTGGCAACCGGCGGCCTTCATCGCCCTGAACAACAGTGACAGGTAAATCGACATGCCGGGAATCGCTGAAGCCGCCTGGGTCACCAGGCCCTTCATGACGACCACATAGGCATGACCATCGACCGACGCCATAGGTTCAACCAGGGTCTGCCGGGCACGATCCAGGTCTTCCTTGGCTTTGCCGATGGTTCCATGGTGATAGATCGGCCAGGTGACTTCACTGCCGAGATAGGTGTAGTTGGTCGTGATACACCCGGGTGCAAGCAGTCCCCGCTCCCTGAGCGCAGCGACCCAGAGTTCCCAGTCTTCTCCGCCCATGACCCTGATCGTCGCACTGATCTCTTCCTCGTTCGCCGGTTCCAGTAAAACAGGACGCAGCTCGCGTGAATTGAAATCAATGGTCATACCTTCAAAAGGCTCGCCAATGGGTTTCAGTGCGGAGCGAACCACGGAACCATCGGCCAGTTGTCGTGCCGGCGCCGCCAGTGAATAGACCACCAGATCAACCTGGCCGAGATCTTTTTCGATCAGATCGCAGGTGGCCTGCTTGATCTCCTCTGAAAAAGCATCGCCATTGATATTGGCGGCGTAGAGTCCCTGCGCCCCGGCCCTTTCGGTAAAGGCTGCGGTTTTGTACCAGCCGGGGGAGGCGGTCCGATTTCCCGCTGCCGGTCGTTCAAAAAACACACCCACCGTCGCAGCGCCAAAGCCAAAGGCCGCACTGATGCGTGAAGCCAGCCCATAGCCACCGGACGCACCGATTATCAGGACACGTTTCGGGCCATCATCGCGGCTGCCCTGTGACCGCACATGAGCAATCTGATTGTCGACGTCACGAGCGCAGCCCACGGGGTGGGCAGTGGTACAAAGAAATCCTCTGATACGCGGTTTGATAATCATGAAAAATTCCTGTTCCTGGAATAACTGTAGCACGCAAGAAAGAGCCCGAGGATCACCATGGGTAGCGACAGCAGTTGACCCGCAGTCATCCATTCAAAAAGAACAAAGCCCAGGTGAGCATCCGGCTCCCGGAAGAACTCCGAGAAAATCCGCAGACTACCATATCCCAGCAGAAACAGGCCCGAGACAGCCATCACTGGCCGGGGTTTCATGGAGTAGAGCCAGAGGAAGGTAAATAACACCGGCCCCTCAAGGAGCGCCTGATAAAGGCTGGATGGATGCCGGGCGAAGGATTCTCCGGGATAAATCAGCGCCCAGGGTGCATCGGTCATCCTGCCGGGCAATTCAGCGTTAATGAAGTTACCGATTCGTCCACAACCCAGCGCCAGTGGAATGGCCGGTGCGATGAAATCCGTCACTTCAAAAAAACCGACACCCCGCCTGCGCGCAAACACCCAGACCCCGATCAGCACACCCATCAGGCCACCATGGAAGGACATGCCACCCTGCCAGATCTTCAACGCCGAGACAGGGTCTGCAATGAGATTCTCCATCCCGTAGAAAAACATATAGCCGAGACGTCCACCCAGGAGGACGCCCACGACGGCATAAAAAACAATGTCGGAGAGATCGTTATCCGTCCATTTCAGCCCCGGCTTCCCGGACCTGTGTTTAAGGACCAGCCAGACCAGACCAATCCCAACGAGATAGCTGATGGCATACCAGTGAATACTGACCGGACCCACACTGATCGCGATCGGGTCAAATTCCGGATAGTGCCACATTGACCTGATTCCCACGGAAAACGACATTATCCGTCATCCGGAGCGTCTGATAAACTCGCGGCTCATCGAAATCACGCTGTATCAGCATGTGCCTGATTTTATTCGCGGTAAATCCGAATGATCGCTACCGGCTGATCGTTGCTGCCAATCGGGATGAATTCTATAGCAGACCGACAAGGGCTGCGGGCTACTGGAACGATCATCCCGACGTGTTAGCCGGCAGGGACCGGGAGATGGGGGGTACCTGGCTGGGCGTGAATCGCAGCGGCAGGTTTTCGGCAGTGACCAACTTTGGCGAACAACCGCCGGACCCGATTCCTCCCAGGTCAAGGGGTGAGCTGCCTGCGAATTTCCTGATCAATAACCCGGAACCCGAGACCTACCTGGAACAGATCGCCAGCCGGGGCCGGGAATATCGAGGCTTCAATCTGATCGTCGCCGACGGCCGGGGATGCCGGTATTACGGCAACCGGGCCGGTCACCCGAAACCGCTCACCCGGGGCTGCTATGGCCTTAGCAACCGGCTCCTGGATTGCGACTGGCCGAAGGTGGTTGACGGCAGGCAGAGGCTGGCCAGCCTTGTTCAGTCCTTCGATCATGCCAGTGACGATTTAATGGAGGCGTTGTTCGGTCTGCTGATGCATACCGGGGACGAGCGGGAATTCTCCAACAGCTTTATCGCAGCGGATACCTACGGGACCCGGGCAGCAACCGTGGTTATGATCGAACAGGGCGGCAATGTCCATTTTGCAGAACGAAACTTCGGAGAAAACGGTACGCCGCTCGACAGCAACCGGTTCAGGTTCAGGTGTAACGCCGACTCCTGACGATCTTGCCAAGCCCCGCCTTGCGCATTTCATCATCGACATAGTTCTTGATGAGATAGGCGTTGTCCATCTCCAGTACCGTCGCCAGCATGTCCTTCGCCTGCGAGAGTTCGAAGTGACTGAGCGCATACTTGACCATGAGCAGGCTGGTGGACGTCATGGACAGCACATCGAAACCCATCGCCATCAGCAGGACCGCCGCCGAGGGGTTACCCGCCATCTCACCGCAGATACCAATTCCTTTGCGCTCACCGTGAGCAGCCTGCACGACATGATTCAGGGCATAGAGTACCGCCGGGTGAAACTCCTGATACAGTTCAGCGACCCGGGCGTTGTTCCGATCGACAGCCAGCATGTACTGAATCAGATCGTTACTGCCCACAGAAAGAAAATCGACCCGCCTGATAATGTCCCTGGCCTGGTAAACCGCAGCGGGTACCTCGATCATGACCCCGACATCCGGCATTTCGACCTGGACACCCTCTTCCACTATCTCGCGGTAGCATTGTGCAATCAGGCGTTGCGCCTCATCAACCTCGGCAATGCTGCTCACCATCGGCAGCATGATGCGCAGCTCCGTATCAATACCCTCGTTGGCGCGGATCATGGCGCGCACCTGGGCAAGGAATATCTCCGGATGATCCAGAGTCACCCGTATGCCACGCCAGCCCAGGAAGGGGTTGGCTTCTGTGATGGGGAAATAGGACAACGCCTTGTCGCCGCCAATATCCAGGGTACGCATGGTCACGGGTCGAGGGGCAAAGGCCCGCAGGTGTTCACGGTAAATCACCCGTTGTTCTTCCTCGGTGGGGAAGCGGTTGTTCATCATGAAGTGAACTTCCGTCCGGTAAAGACCCACACCCTCTGCGCCACGGTCCAGTGATCGGGCAACATCCGTCATCAGACCCGTGTTGACCCAGAGCCTGACCCGGTGCCCGTCAATGGTGTGGCAGGGCTGATCTCCGGTTACCTTGAGTCCTTCGACCAGCGCCGCTTCTTCGGCGGCAATTCTCTCGTAGTACTGCACCTGTTCCTCACTCGGATAGGTGATAACCACGCCCTCGAAGCCATCAATGATGACCGGCTTGCCATCCAGCAATTCAATGGGCAGATCCTCGACCCCCATGACTGTGGGAACACCCATGGCTTCCGCCAGAATGGCGACGTGCGATTTACCCGAACCTTTAACGGAAACAAATCCGGCAATACGGTCACGCGGCACCCGGGCGAGGTCCGCCGGGGTCAGCTCCTGACTGATCAGGACGGTGCGCTCAGGGAAAAACTGCGGCCTCGTGTCCTTGGACTGCAGGTTGGCCAGGACGCGGTTACCCAGGTCTTTCAGGTCAGCGCCACGCTCCCTCAGGTAGGCGTCATCCATTTCCTCGAAATTCGCGACGTGAACACCAATCACATACCTGAGCGCACTGGGCGCCCATTCACCCTCGTGAATTCGGGAGATCACCTCACCACTGATGGCCGTGTCATCCAGCATGTGCAGGTAGGCGTCAAACAGCGCCAGCTCTTCCCGCTGCAGCCTGTCTTCCAGGCGTCTGGCAATGTCGGAAATATCCTGCTGGGTCGCCCGGATGGCCGCCTTGAAGAGTTCAATCTCGCCTTCGATATCGTTGGTACGCCGAAACGGCACACTGTGCAGTTCTGCTTCCGGCACTATGACGATGGCCGTGCCTGTAAAAACCCCCGGCGCGCCCTGTATCCCTTTGAACGTGCGTGACTGCGGATGGCCGTCATCGCCCAGCATGAGCGAACCCGTTGCGTCCGCGTGCGCAATCACACCGGCCAACTGCGCCGACAGGGTGATCAGAAAAGCCTCCTCGTCGTCACCGAAGCCACGGGTTTCCTTCACCTGCACTACCAGCACACCAAGCGTCTTGCGATGGTGAATAATCGGCACACCCAGAAATGCGTGGAAGGGATCTTCACCGATCTCTGCAAAGAAGCGATTACGGGGATGGTTCTGCGCGTCTTCCAGGTTGATCGGCTCCGCACGCTCGGCGACATAACCGACCAGACCTTCACCCTGCGCCAGTGATACCTTGCCGACAGCCTCAGGATTAAGACCCCGGGTCGCCATGAAGACCAGTCGCTGATCTCGCTCGTCCACCAGATAGACACTGCAAACGTCCGTTTGCATCGAGACGCTGACACGTTCAACGATGATGTCCAGAACGCTTGCCAGGTCACCGGCCCGGTTGACCTCCTGGATAACACTGCGCAGCACATCAAGCATGGGTCAGGCGCTCGCTGCTACCGCACAAAGCACTTGGACAGATAAGGTGCAAGTTCCTTCATCGCCCTACGATACACATCCTGCTTGAAAGACACGACCTGTCCCAGCGGGTACCAGTAGCTGACCCATTGCCAGAGATCAAATTCAGGACTGTCTGAGCGATCAAACTGGACCGCTTCATCGTCAGCCAGCATCTTCAGCAGAAACCACTTCTGCTTCTGGCCGATAAAGGATGATTTGTTTGAGCGACGCAGTCGCTTCGGTAACCTGTACCTGAGCCAACCCCGGGTTGCGCCAACAATTTCCACATGCTCGGGCTGCAGGCCGACTTCTTCCTCCAGTTCCCGGTATAAGGCTTCCTCCGGAGATTCGGATACTTTGATACCACCCTGCGGAAACTGCCATGCACCCTCGCCGAACCGCCGCGCCCAAAGCACCCGTCCTTCGCTGTTCGCAACAATGATCCCTACATTCGGCCGGTACCCGTCTTCATCTATCAACTACCCAAACCCTGACAACGCATCAAAAATCATTGTGCTTGAATCACAGAGATTCAGCAAACGGCCCGGAAAGGCTACACTTCGTTTATTACCACCCGCGCCGATCAGTATCCGGACACAACATGCCGCTCGCCATCTTCGATCTCGACGAAACACTGATCGCTGCCGACAGCGACCATGAATGGGGGCAGTACCTCTGCGATCATGGCCTGGTCGACGCCGATCAGTATCGCGCCCGCAACCATGCCTTTTACCGGCAATACAAGGCGGGACAACTGAACATTGATGAGTACCTGGCATTCGTCTGTTCTGTTCTGGCGCAATACCCGATCGAGGAGTTACGCCGCTATCGACGCGATTTCGTCAAAGAACGCATCGAACCCCTGATGCTCGACCAGGCGCAGGCGCTGGTGAACGAACATAAGGAACGCGGCGATATTGTCATGGTGGTTACGTCAACCATCGAATTCGTAACCCGCCCGATCATCGGGGCATTCGGCATTGATATTCTGATCGCGCCTGACCCCGAGATTGTCAACCATCGCTATACGGGAAATATCCTGGGCGTTCCCAGCTTTGCAGAAGGAAAAGTAACGCGGCTAAAAAGCTGGATGGCGGAAACCGGCCACACCCTGGATGGCAGCCACTTTTATTCCGACTCTCACAATGATCTGCCCCTGCTGCGCCTGGTCGACCATCCCGTCGCCGTTGATCCCGACCCCATTTTGCGCGCCGAAGCTGAGGAGAAAAACTGGCGGGTTATCACTCTGCGTAACTAGGGAGGCCCGCCCGAAGACTTCCCCGTTATCCCTCCCGTGCGAGAGCGAGATCCAGATCGCGGGCTGCCTTCACATCGTCGAGCCGTTTTACCGGCATGGTGTGCGGTGCCTGACGCACCCGATCAGGGTCTGTTTTTGCTTCTTCAAGAATCGCTGACATGGCAGCCACGAAACCGTCTATCTCTTCCGGACTTTCGGTTTCCGTCGGCTCAATCAGCAGACACTCGGGTACCAGCAGCGGGAAATAGGTGGTTGGTGCGTGGTAGCCGTAATCCAGAAGCCGCTTGGCGAAATCCATGGCGGTGACGCCGTATTCTTTGGCCTCTTTTGACAGCGTGATGATGAATTCGTGGGTCGCACGTCGACCCGTATAGGCCAGCGTAAAACCTGCCTTCTCCAGCTCACGCGCCATGTAGTTGGCATTCAGGGTCGCGTATTCGCCGACGCGGTGCATACCCTCACGGCCAAGCAATCTTGCGTACGCATAGGCCCGGAGCAGGATACCCGCATTACCCATGAACGCAGACAGGCTACCGATCGTATCGGGAATGTCGGTTCGCGTCAGCCAGCGGTATCGACCCCGCTCATCTTCACCGACCAGGGGCGTTGGTATAAAGGGGGCCAGACGCTCACCGACACCAACCGGACCCGCACCCGGGCCACCGCCGCCGTGGGGCGTCGCGAAAGTTTTGTGCAGATTCATGTGTAGCACGTCGAAGCCCATATCGCCCGGCTTCACCTTACCCAGGATGGCATTCAGATTGGCGCCATCGTAGTAGAGCAAACCACCGGCTTCATGAACGACCCGGGCAATTTCCTGAATCCTGCGTTCGAACACACCACAGGTTGAGGGGTTCGTCATCATAAGGCCAGCCGTCCGGGGACCTGCGGCGGCCTTCAGGGCAGCCAGATCGACATCACCATCAGAGGTCACCTCGATTTCGCGCACCCTGTACCCACACATCACCGCGGTCGCCGGATTGGTACCGTGTGCCGCAGCGGGTACCAGTATTTCATTGCGCGCCAGGTCACCGCGCTTATCGTGGTAGGCACGGATCATGGCGACACCGGCGAACTCGCCCTGGGCGCCCGCCATGGGTGTCAGCGATACCGCTTTCATGCCCGTAACATCCCTGAGGTATTCCTGCAGCTCAAACAGGCAGGCCAGAAATCCCTGGGAGCCTGCCTCCGGTGCCAGCGGATGCCGTGCCAGGAAACCCGGAATGCTGGCAGCCCGATGCGCCCCTCTCGGGTTGTACTTCATGGTGCAGGAGCCGAGCGGATAAAAGTGCCCGTCAATGGAAAAGTTATTCCTGGAAAGGTTGGTGAAATGACGCACCACCTGCAGTTCGGAGACCTCAGGCAATCCCGCCACCCCCTCACGCAGGTGATTGGCGGGCAGACTGCCGGGAATGTCCGTGTTCTTCTCGTACTGGGCGGCGGCGCTTCTACCCTCGCTGGAGATGTCATAAATCAGCATCAGGCACTTCCTTCCAGAACCCGCGCAAGACAATCAGCATAGCGGGTAAGGTCTTCGGCGGTTTTGGTTTCGGTGACATTCACCAGAATGCCGTTGGTCAGTTCAGGAAACTCCAGACCCAGATCGTAACCACCCAGAATACCTTCTGCCGCCATGGCGGCCAGCACTTCCGAGGCAGGGCGCGGCGTTGCCATCACCGCTTCATGAAAGCAGGGCCCGGGGAAGCGGACGGTGACGCCGGGAATCGCCGTCACCTTGCCGATCAGCGCCTGTAGCCCCTGATGGGATGCCAGTGCGACAGAACGTAAACCATCATCACCGAGCAGGCTCATATAGAGGGTGGCGGCGGTAACCAGCAGTCCCTGATTGGTGCAGATGTTGGACGTGGCCCTGGCGCGACGGATGTGCTGCTCACGCGCCTGCAGGGTCAGGGTAAAACCATCGCGCCCATCCACATCCGTTGTCCTGCCAATAATCCGGCCAGGCATCTGGCGCACAATCGCCCGCTTGCAACACATAAACCCGCAGTAGGGTCCACCAGAGGCAAGGGGTATACCCAGAGGCTGCCCTTCTCCCACGACAATATCGGCCCCGGACTCACCCCACTGACCGGGCGGCTTTAACAGCGCCAGTGCCGTTGGATTCACCGCGCCAATCATCAGGGCACCCTTGTCATGGGCCAGGTCAGTCAGACGGTCTACGTCGGGCAGACCCCCGAAGTAGTTGGGGTAAGCCAGCGCAATCGCCGCAATATCTTCAAGATCACCTTCACCGGAGACAAGACCACTTGCCTCATCGTAAGGCAGGTGCACCATTTCCAGTCCCTGATTGCTGATGATGGCATCGCAGACCCGGATGTAGGCGGGATTCAGATCGCCCGCCACAGCGACCTTGCGAGACTTGATCTTCTTGTTGGCGCGAATCGCCATCAGCATGGCTTCGGCCAGCGCCGAGGCGCCGTCATAGACGGAGGCATTGGCCACATCCATGGCCGTCAGGCGCGTGATCATCGTCTGAAACTCATAGATAAGCTGTAGCGTGCCCTGACTCGCCTCCGCCTGGTAGGGGGTGTACGCTGTCATGAACTCACCCCGACTGGCGATATCCCAGACTGCTGACGGGATATGGTGCTCATAGGCGCCGGCACCAATAAAGGAAAGCTCGACCGTGTCCCGGGCGGCGCGCTCATTCATCAGGCGCAGCAGGGCCATTTCGCTGATCCCTGCGGGAGTATTGACCAGTTCACCGGACCTGAGGCTTTCCGGGATTTCATCGAACAGCGTTTCAATCGACGTCACGCCGATAGAGGCGAGCATCCTGCGCTCATCCTCTTCAGTGTGGGGTATGAATGGCATGACGTTTTAGTGTTCCTGTTCGCAGACAGCCTGGTAGTCTGCGGCACTCAGCAGATCATCCAGCGCGGAGGTGTCGTCCGGCGTGATTTTGAAGAACCAGCCGTCGATATAGGGAGATTCATTGACCAGCTCCGGTGAATCTTCCAGGTTCGAGTTTACCTCAACAACCGTGCCACTGATCGGCGCATAAATGTCGGAGGCGGCCTTCACGGATTCGACCACCGCCACCTCGTCACCCGCTGAGCAGGTGGTATCCACCTCGGGCAATTCCACAAAGACCACATCGCCCAGCGCATCCTGAGCGTGATCAGAGATACCAACGATCACAACACCATTGTCAAGCTTCACCCATTCATGGGTCGCGAGGTATTTCAGTTCTGTAGGAAATTCTGCCATCTGAATGCTCCGGATCGGTTAATTCTGCTTCCGTTTGTATACCTGTTTTCCATGGCGCACAAAAGGTGGCTCCACACAGGTGACCGGGTGCCGCCTGCCACGAATTTCCACCGACATATCGCCTGAGACCCTGCTTACCCGCGCCAGCGCAATGCCCTGTTGCAGCGTCGGTGAGAAAGCGCCCGAGGTAGTCTCGCCCACCCGTTCGCCATCCGCGTAAACCGGATAGTGAGCCCGCAGCACGCCCCTGCCCTGCATGACGAGACCCACCAACTGTCTTACGCCCGCCGACTGCTGTGCGCGCAAGGCATCTGCGCCAATAAAATCACGGCCTTCCAGCACCAGGGTATTCGCCATGTTGGATTCCAGCGGCGATACGGTTTCATCCATATCGCTGCCGTAGAGATTCAGCCCGGCTTCCAGGCGGAGCGTATCCCGCGCACCCAGACCAATGGGTCGAACACCCGCCTCCACCAGCCGGTCCCAGAACGCCGGTGCATCGGTAGCAGGCAGTATCACTTCAACACCTTGCTCACCGGTGTAGCCGGTTCGCGCAATAAACCAGCCGTCGGTCCAGGCGCCCTGAAACAGCTTCAATTCCGAGACCGCCTCCGCCTGGCTTTCACTGATGGTCACTGCAAGTTTTTCCAGGGCATTGGGACCCTGTACGGCCAGAATTGCCAGATCCTCGCGCTCCCGGATCTCGCAATCGAACGACCCGGCAACCCCACGCATCCAGGCGAGGTCTTTCTCGCGCGTCGCGCAGTTCACCACCATAAGACAGGGCTCACCCGTGTTATAAACGATCAGGTCATCAAGCACGCCGCCATCTTCACGTAACATGGCGGAATACATTGCCTGGCCGGGCCGCTTCATCCGGCTGAAATCATTCGCCAGCAGCCGATCAAGAAAAGCGCCGCATTCAGAACCATGCAGTTCCACACCGGTCATGTGGGAGACGTCAAAGACACCGGCATCGCCACGCACCGCATGATGCTCTTCCAGTTGTGAGCCGTAATGGACCGGCATGTCCCAGCCGCCGAAGTCAACCATTCTGGCACCCAGTGCTGCATGCTTATCGAATAGCGGGGTCTTGTTACCCATTTGAGTAATGCCTGCGGGCCAGTAAAGGCAAAGCGGCGTATTCTACTAAACTCCACCCGCCGCGACACTAATCGCCAGTCGCTTTAACGCCGCATTTTCATGGACGAACCGCAACCCGAGGCTGCGTGCGAGACCAATGACCGGCTGACGTGTGCCAAACAACCGGCAAAAGCCTTCCATGGCAAGACCCGCCATTTGATTTTCACCAATACGGCCCCGCTCGTATCGTTTCAGCAGGGCGAGATCACCGGGGGACTTCCCCTCAAGACGGGCGTCACCCAGCGCTCCGGCCAAAGCCCTGGCATCAGCAAAACCAAGATTCGCACCCTGGCCCGCCAGCGGGTGAATGGTATGCGCGGCATCACCGAGCAGGGCAACGCCTTCGGACACATACCGACACGCATGTTGCTGCATCAGCGGGAAACTGAATCTCGAACCCACAAATCGAACCTCACCCGCCTGCCCCTCGGTCACCTCGGTCAGTTGATCGGCAAAATCAGCCTCCGATTCATCTGACCGGTCAGTCAGGCAAGACCAGATCACGGCGACCCTGCCGACCTCACCCAGGGGCAATAGCGCCACCGGCCCCGTTTCCAGGAACCACTGCCGGGCCGTATTTCCGTGGGGTTCAGAGAATTCGGCAACACAGACGGTTGCCCGCTGATCATAGGCATAGCCGAATTTCTTCAAACCCAGCTTCTCGCGGGTCCGGGAATGACTGCCGTCTGCGGCAACAATGAGGGCCGCCCCGGCATCTTCGACATCCACTGCGGTTTCCCAGTGAACCTTCAGGTCAGCGTCATCTGCCGCCCCGGCCAGCGCACAAAGCAGGGCGTTCTGATCGACGATATGTCCCAGTTCAGAGAATCCCGCTTCATCAGCACTGAAACTGATCGCACCCGTCCCCGCACCATCAAACACGGACATGGCGGTAAAGGGTGTGAGGTATGGCTCCGCCAGTCTGGTCCAGACGTGACAGGCTTCCAGAAACCGGCGCGACCTTCCGTTCACGGCTATCACCTTCGCAGACAGTGACTCCGGCGGGACAGGTCGGGCGCCTCGCTCGTACACCTGGACGTCCAGACCCTGGCGCCCGGCGGCCAGTGCAAAACTCAACCCGACCAATCCGGCGCCAACAACAACGACATCAGCCATGGCTGGACAATCCTCCTGTCTGCATCAGCGCTTCGATGCCATCAATGCTTTTGGGTACGCCATCGGTCAGCACTTCATGCCCGTTTTTTGTCACCAGCACATCATCTTCAATCCGAACGCCCAATCCCCGGTAACGACCGGGCACTTCAACCCTGTCCTCCGGGAAGTAAAGTCCGGGTTCTATGGTGGTCACCATACCCTGCTCGAAAACCCGCCATTCACCATTGACCTGGTAACTGCCGACATCATGCACATCCATGCCCAGCCAGTGACCGGTACGCCTGGTGCAGTAAGGCAGACAGGCGTGCTCATCAATAAGATCATCCACCTCGCCGGTCAGGATTCCAAGCCGCACAAGGCCCTCGGTAAGTTTGCGAATGGCCGCATCATGTGGGTCATTCCAGGTGTTACCCGGCTGAACCTTGTCGATCGCCGCCAACTGCGCCTCCAGCACTATCTCATAGACGGCTTCCTGGGCCTGTGTGAATTTGCCATTGACCGGAAAGGTCCGGGTCAGGTCACAGGCGTAATTCTGATATTCACCGCCCGCATCCACCAGAACCAGATCGCCATCGCGCAGCGGTTCATTGTTATCAAGGTAGTGCAGCACACAGGCATTGTTGCCGCCGCCGACAATCGCCGGATAAGCCGGCCAGCGCGCTCCACCCATGGCGAATTCATGATTGAGTTCCGCCTCCAGTTCATACTCCATTATGCCGGGAACCACGCCCGCCATGATCCGGCAATGACCACGGCAGGTGGCCTCCGCCGCAAGACGCATCAGTTCAATTTCCCCGGCACTCTTGAATAGTCGCAGCTCGTGCAGGTGATGCTCCAGTTGCACCAGTTCACCCGGCGGCAGGTGGCCGCGCCGATTGATCTTGTGAACCCACTCGATCACCTGAGCGTCAAATTCACCGTCCATACCCATGGCGTAATACAGTTTCGTTCGTCCCTCGATCAGCCCTGGCAGAATGTCGTGGATATCTGATATGGGGAAGGCATCATCCATTGCGTAGAGCGGCATGGCACGCTCAGGACCCGTGATGTCACCATGCCACCTGGCCTGCTCGGCATCCCGCTCACGGCAGAACAGCAGCGACTCTCCATGCTCCCTGCCGGGGATCAGCACAAACACGGCATCCGGCTCATCAAAGCCGGTGAGGTAGAAAAAGTTACTGTCCTGGCGAAACCGGAATCGCTTGTCCCGGTTCAGGTGACGCATGGTGCCACCGGGCACAATGGCAATGCTGTTTTCGTCCATCAGGGCTGCCAGTTCCCGGCGGCGCCTGGCGAATTCCGCCCGGGTAATCTGCTTGCGCTCGTGACGGCGTTTCCTTCCCGGCATCTCAGTGCGCGCCCGACGTCTTCGTTTCCGCAAAGATCAGCAAGGTACTGATGCGAACGAACTCAATGATCTCCATAAGATCGACTTCATTCTCCTCGCCTTCGGGTACTGCGTCAGTCATGGCCGCAATACTGGCCAGATCTTTCATGGCCTCATGGACATCAGACTTCTCGTTGACATCAAGCTGCCGGCCGGTCTCACCAAAGCCGGAAATAAATCCGGAACACCAGAGACCAACCGCCCTGACCCTCTCGCTGATGGGTGCTTCATCATCCGGCAGCAACAGGGAGAAATCAAAGTCGGCGAACTCATCCAGATGTTCCAGACCCAGGTTGAACGCATCTTCCAGCAGGTCTCCCAGGTCATGCGGCAAAGAGTCACCCATCCAGGAGCCATACACTGCCATGCGTGCGTCTTTTTGTGACTGGTCTTTCACCGCACAGAGGAAACCCATCAAAAGGCCATGCAATTCTGATGGATGCAGGTCAATCCCGCAGGCAACCAACTGGTCGTGAAAGTGCTGAAATACTGTCATGTGAATTCCTGACTGGTCTTGAATTTTACTCGAAGTCGGCTTGAACAACAGGATTGATGGGCTATATAGTCCTAGCCGTGGATATCAACGCCCTGGAAAAACGAATTGACGAGCTGATTACCCTGTGTGATGAGCTCGAACGCAAACTGTCGACCATGGAAGCCGACCGTGAACAGTGGGCACAGGAACGTACGCGTCTGCTTAAAATGAACGATGCGGCGAAAACGAAGGTCGAGGCCATGATCATGCGGCTGAAGTCGCTGGAGCAAGAGTAACCTTATGGCTGATTCGAAAACCGTTCGGGTCTCTATTCTCGACAAGGATTACCAGGTTAGCTGCGAAGCCGATGAGGTCGCAGCCCTGCAACGGTCTGCCAGCTTCCTCGACCAGAAGATGCGCGAGATGAAAGAGAACAGCAACGTCATCGGTCTTGATCGCCTGGCTGTCATGGCGGCACTCAACCTGACCAACGACCTGCTCGCCCAGTCGGACCAGGCGAAGCAACTGAATTCCAGGCAGTCCGAAATCGAGGGCAGGCTTCTGAGCCAGTCCGAAGGGATTGACCAGCTTGGTGAAAAGCTGGATACGGCCCTCAATCGCCTGAAAACCCGGGCCAACTCCGGCTAATCTGGTTTATAATCACAGGATGTTCCCTGGGTTGTTTGCCAGTCGATATGTCCTCGACCCTTTATGCGACACCCAGGAGGTCTTTTTTCATGGACCATGTGCACATCCGTTCAGCGGAAAGCCTGAGGCCATAAGGAGACCACCGCCTTGAACCGCTGGGTTCAAGGGCCTATCCGAACAGCGGCAATTTGGGGAACTTATTCTTATGTCCGATCTGCGAAAGCAACTGCGCGGCAAAAGACAGAAGCTGTCTTCGGAAGACCGGCAGAAAAAGTCTCTCCGGATCCTCACTCATCTGACCCGTTACCTGCCCTTTGTGCGCGGCCATTCGCTCGGGCTCTACGCATCCACTCCTGAAGAAGTCGATACCGCACCACTGTTGTCACTGGCTCATGGCATGGAGAAGGCGATCTACCTGCCGGTGGTCAATCAATCCGGATTCCGCAAAGACCCAATGCTGTTCGCCCGGTACCTGCCCGATGTAACAAGACTCAAACAAAACCGTTTTGGTATCCTGGAACCCGATGTCCCCATCGGCGAGTGTATTCGAGCCGCAGAACTGCCCCTGCTGTGCATCCCGATGGTCGGGTTCAATCAGACCTGTGACCGGATAGGAATGGGTGCCGGCTATTACGACAGGTCGCTGGCCATTCGTGGTTTCAGGAAACCCCATCTGGTGGGTCTGGCTTTTGTCTGCCAGAAGGCGAATTTTGAACCAGCTACGCACGACGTGCCGATGAATGCGGTTATTACCGAGGAGGGTGTTCTGCTGAGGGTTAAATCAGGGCAGCGCCTGCGCTGACGACGACCCCAAGGCCGAAGATCAGGAACAGTACGAACATAAGATCAGGTTTCTTCTTCACTGCGTCACTTCTTATCATCTTGATCTGTGAGCTATTGGCATCCGGCGGTGTCCGGCAATATGCTCAGGATCTGAACAAATTTCATAAGGGCGGGAAACATACAGTGATAAAGGCCATGAATCAACCCGTAAACAAAACGCTATGACTGTCAGAGAAGTGATCCGCATGGGACACCCGAACCTCAGGGTCCCCGCCCGGCCCTACCCGACCCGGCAGATCGGGTCTGAAGAATTCGAAATCCTCATCGGGGATATGCGCGAAACCCTCCATGCCCATGGAGGAATCGGCCTTGCGGCACCCCAGATTGACGTGGGCTACCGCATCGCGGTCATTGAAATCGAAAATACCGAGACCCGCTACGGCACCATCGAACAGACGCCGTTTGCAGTGTTCATCAACCCGACGATCACCCAACTCGACAATGATGAGCAGCAGGGATACTGGGAAGGCTGCCTGTCCGTACCCGGCATGATGGGTTTCGTGCAACGCCCGCAGCATATTCGCGTTGACTACACGACCCGTAACGGCGGGTCAGCCAGTCGTGAAGCACATGGATTCCTGGCGACCGTGTTCCAACATGAATTCGATCACCTGGATGGCATCCTCTATGTGGACCGATTGAAGGATCCTTCCCTTTTTGCATTCGAAGAGGAATACGCGCGGTATCACCTGGGGAACTGATCGCTGCCAGCCCGCCGGAAGCTGTTGGGAATTACCCGCTTTTCCACATGGGCATCCTCGCGCCACCTGCGGGAATTTTGCGAACCGCCTGTTGTCCGATAGGCTTGGGTATGCCTTCCAACATCAAGATCAGCACCGGCTGGTTGAACCGGGCCCTGGGTGAACACTCGGGGTCGAACCGTGTTATCGATTATCGAATCGATAACATCGGCGACGGCAAGGGTTTCGGTGGCAAGGTACTGCGCGTCCATCTCAACCGGGAGCGGCCTTCCGGTCTTGAGTCCGTAATCGTCAAACTGCCGGTAGATGACCCGGACACGCTACAGTCCATGGTGGTGCAGGACATGTTATTGAGGGAAATCCGGTTCTACCGGGACCTCGCTTCCGATATCGACCTGGATATTCCAACCATCTACTACACCGAACTGAATGGCAATGATTTTGCCATCGTCATGGAAGACCTGGGCGATGTGACGCATCGCATGCTGAAACCGCTCGCAATGGAAGAGCTTGAAGTCGCGCTTCGCTCTGCGGCCAAACTGCATGCAGCCTTCTGGAACAGTCCGATATTGAACGAGGCCTGGCTCAGGCCCGTTGTCGATGGCAATGATGCTTCGCGAAACAACAACGAGCAGAGTTTGCGTCATGCCATTGAACTGCTGGAGCAAAGTCCTGACGACACAGCCTACACGGAAGCGTGCGCCCATCGACTGCTGGCACTATTGCCAAAGGCGCCCAGGGTCACACCCCTGCCGAAACCGGTGACCCTGGTCCACGGCGACTTTCATGGCAACAACCTGCACATCCGGGGTGACGACATCACCATTTTTGACTGGCAACTGGTTGCCAAAGGAACACCGGCCATGGATGTCGCCAACCTGATCGCGTCTTCCAGTGAACCCGGGGATTACCACCAGATTCTGGAGCCGCTACTCAGAACCTATCACGATGCCCTGATGGCTGAGGGCATCACGAACTACTCGTTCAAACAGCTCCAGAGAGGGTATGCTGATGCCATGTTCTTTACCTTCCTGAAATTCCTTATCGTGGTCGGTACCATCAACTACGAAGTGGATGGCGGAGAAGCGCTGCAACAGAACATTCTGCCCAGGCTGAATACGCTGGCAAAAAACGCGGATGCCAGGGGATACATCCGCAGGCTGCCCTTCCTTTTTGTCATTATCAGAATCATTAACTTCTTTCACCGTTTACAGAGCCGGTTGCACCCATAAGTTGGAAAAAATGAGACAGAAACCATGAACCAGGACGAACTGAAACAGGCCGTCGGAAGGCGGGCCGCCGGGTACATTGACCCTCTGCTGAATAGCAGGTCGATCATAGGCGTCGGCACCGGCTCGACCGCCAACTGCTTTATCGACGCCCTGGCAGAAAGCGCACACAAATTCGATGGGGCGGTCGCAAGTTCCGAGGCGACCGCCGAGCGACTACAGGGTCACGGCATTGCCGTCTATGATCTCAACACCGTGGATGAACTGCTGGTCTACGTGGATGGCGCCGATGAGGTGAATCCGAAGCTGGAACTCATCAAGGGCGCCGGCGGCGCACTGACCCGGGAGAAAATCATCGCCGCCGTCGCCAAAGAGTTTGTGTGCATTGTCGATGCCAGCAAGCAGGTGGAGGTACTGGGCAGCTTCCCACTGCCGGTGGAAGTGATTCCAATGGCACGCTCAGCCGTCGCAAGACAACTGGTTGCACTCGGCGGCGAACCGGTTTATCGGCAGGGCATGGTCACCGACAATGGTAACGTCATCCTGGACGTGCATGGTCTCAGCATCACAGACCCCTGCGGACTGGAGGATGAAATCAATGCCATCACGGGTGTCGTGACTCAGGGGCTGTTTGCGAAACGCCCGGCGGATGTGTTGTTGGTTGGGACGCAGGGCGGTGTTCGGGAGGTTCGGTGTTGAGGGAACAGGGTAAAAGCTACTGGTTTTGGGTCATTGAGGAGCGGTTTCCGGTGGCTGTGTATCTCCCCCTGATATCTTAAAACAAGTGGTATAGCTCGTCTGGCAGAGCCTTTCGGTATCTTTTAATCCACCGATTGGCCTCCTCGGTGCCATAACGGCCACCCTCTGCACCATCCGGCAATTGATAGCTTGCCTCAAGCCCAACATGCGCGCTGAGACTTTGCCTAAAAGCCTCAATGTCATCTTCTGAAAAGTAACCTGTTTCCTGCATATCATCCACCCACTGATCTACTTGCCCTTGTTGTAGCCCACCGGCAAAGACAACATTCGATAAGTCGGCATCCTGATCAATTCTATCTCTAATCTGCTGCCTAAATGGGCAGATGGCTTCAGCAACTTAAGAAGGTGTGAGGAAACGCGGCATAAAAGGAATATCCGTTTGCCCAACATCCAGCCCTGATTGGGACAGCAGAGTTGTTATCTGACCTCGGTGATGGGTGCCATGATTAAACATATGTGTCACCAGAATCCAGTGTTCGATCGTGCGTGTCTTGCCATCTGTCATGCTTGTGTAGGTCAGCGGTACAAAAAGCCAGTCTTCCTCCACATTGCTGGCCCAGTCGAGCATCCGGTGATCTGTCTTCTTTCTCTCGCGCCGGAGATCTTCAAAATCAGGGAAGAGATCCGTACCCACAGGTGCAAATTCTTCATCCTTGCCTTCAAAACGGCTGAGGAACATTTGATCACCATGAAGGATGTGGGTCAGTGTCATATGAATCGAACCAAAAAATGCACCTAAATCTTCCCGGCGCTTGTCATCATTGAGCTGTGCACAGGTCTCATAGAGTTTGTCGTTCATCCACTGGCTGTATTGAGCCATGAGTTGTATGTGGTCCCGGTCGATCATTTTTACGCCACCTTATCCTCTGGAACTCTCAAGCAGCATTTGCCTTCTTGTCTCCGGATTTCCGGACCTTGACTGTGCGCACCTCTGTGCCAAGTCCAAGCAGGTACTTCATCTGGATCATTTTGTCGACGCTGATACCTTCCAGCTTGTCGTTCATTAGTCGATTGAAAGCAGGTCGCGCAATGCCCACCAACTGAGCGGCCTTTGCTTGAGACAGGTCTCTGGACCTTATCTCCTTTTCAATATCGAGTTTCAACTGCGCTTTCACTTTGAGCACTTCCGCCTCGGCAGGGTCAAAACCAAGGTCTTCAAATATGTTCCCGCAGCTTTTCCTGAGTTCCATCACTTCCTCCCAAGCGCTTTTTTCAGTCCCTGTTGAAGGCGCATGATTTCATACCCGAATTACAATCTGGTGCAAGTTTCGTGGTTCGGACCTGTTCCGGTCAATGTGAAAACCTCTGTGCGGCCCTCAGCTAATCGGATCGATTCTCCGGCATCGGGTCAGCAATCCAGCCTTCAAGAGGGTCATGGTCCTCGGGCTCGCCAAATTTCCGGGTCCTCATGTTCCAGGCCCAGGCCGCCTGAATAGCGCAGAGAAGAGCATCCAGTTGATCGCCCGCCGGATCATCGGTCAGGGTATCCAAGGCTGCAACCGTCAAGCCATAATGCTCAATGAGTTCTCCGGAATTCAATCGCTTCAGAATATCTTTCCGGGCTTTAGACCTCTCTGCCGTTTGTCTCTTCTTTGATTCCGCTTTATAGGGTCTTTTCCCGATCAGATAGCGGGCGAGCACACCCGGATAGGCTTCGACCACCAACCGTTCAGGGTCGCCCTGATAAAGACCGGGTATCGTGACGCCAGCCTCTATGAGGCGCGGTGCTCCCTGAAAAAACATCTTTGCTACGGGAACGAAGTGAAGTTTCTGGGGACTCTGGGAACCTGTCTTGCGATCGGTTTTTCGAAAATGCAGCTTGTCCCCATAAGGTCGACCAGCAGCATATTGTTCCAGTGCCGTCTCAAAACCGACCTTACCCAGAGAGGCGGCATGGGTGACATAACCTTCCCAGCTATCGGGCCAGCCGATTGTCTCGATAAAGCGCCTTGCCTGCCCAAAGGGAAAGTCCATACCGGCAATCCACGGGCCAGGCCTGCGGAGGCCACGCTCAAAGTCTTCGAAGTTTATCCACTCAGTGAGCGGACCTGCCAGCAGATGCGTACCGTCAAGATGACACTCCAGACAGGTTATGGGCTTTTTTCGGGTGGGGTTACTGGTGAAATCCATGCCATATATTTTCATGGCGATACCGTGACACAGAGCAACAAGGTTTTCCATCTATGGAATCAAGAAATGGGCCACCTTGTTACAACTTCGCAAAACGGCTTCTTCGAGAAGCTACGCCGGGGAAGGTTAAGCATTCATGCGCCCGCACAGGAACCCAATCAGGTTCAGCCCGGTCAACTGCACGTCAGGCGACATCCAGTGGTTTAACATTGACATCTCCCAGCCTGGTTTTGGCCTGCCACAGGTCATACTGCATTTGCTGATTCAACCAACTTTCCGGCGTAGTATCGAACGCCATTGCCAACCGCATTGCCATCTCAGGACTAATACCAGCGCGCCCGTTGAGGATCGCGGAAAGGGTTTTGCGGCTTACACCCAGTGCGTCCGCAGCTTTCGTAACCGTTATATTCAATGGCTCCAGACATAGTTCACGTATGATTTCGCCAGGATGAGGGGGGTTATGCATAGTCATCAGTGGTAGTCCTCGTAATTAACATCAACAGCACCTGATCAGGTCTATAAAAGTTTCCCCGGATTCATAATGCCACAGGGATCAAAGACCCGCCTGATTGCCCGCAATGCTTCGATCTCTGTTGATGAGCGGGTGAACCCAAGTTGGTGTTTCTTCAGTAAGCCCACCCCGTGTTCCGCAGAGATGCTGCCCTCTTTTCTTTGAACTATCGCCAGCACGTCTTCGCTGACCTGTTCACACTCTGCCCTGAAGCGCTCCGTCTCCCAGCCTTCCGGCTTCAGGATGTTGAGGTGCACATTGCCGTCGCCGATGTGACCGAACCAGACGATCTCGAACTCCGGGTAGCGTGACCGCACAAGCGCATCTGTTTCCTTCAAAAAATCCGGCACCCTGCTGATTGTGACAGTAATATCATGCTTGTAAGGCGTTCGCGGGGTGATGGCTTCGGAGATGCGCTCCCGATACTGCCACAATTCCCGGGCCTGCCCGTCACTGCCGGCAACAATACCGTCGGTCACCCAGCCTGCTGATACACACTCATCGAATGACCGCATCCAGGGGTCATCAACGGCCTCATCACATTCCAGCAGTATGTAGAAAGGCGATGGTTCGTTGAAAGGCCGCCGCAACTCCGAATGATTCAGGACATGCTGCAATGCCAGGTCAGAAAAGAACTCAAACGCCGAGAGTTGAACGCGATTTCGGAAGGTCGTCAAAACGGATAAACAATCCGCCATCTTCTGAATCGCCAGCAGGATTACCTTTGATGTCGGTGGTGGCTCATGCAGTTGCAGTGTTGCCTCAACGATAAATCCCAGGGTGCCTTCACTGCCCACGAACAGATGGCGCAGGTCATAACCGGTATTGTTTTTGACCAGGCCACGATTCAGCGACAGCACATCACCTGCGCCGGTCACCACCTTCAGCCCCAGCACCTGGTTCCGGGTCATGCCGTAGCGGATTACGCGGATGCCGCCCGCATTGGTCGCGATGTTACCGCCGATCTGGCTGGAGCCGCTGGAGGCAAAGTCCACCGCGTAAAAGAGATTCTTTGCTTCCGCGTACGCCTGCAATGCCGCCGTGACCACACCCGCCTGCACCCTGACCGATGCCTCGGCCTCGTTGAAGTCGAGGATGCGGTTCATCTTGTCGAAGGAGACGACGATCTCACCATCAATGGCGCAGGCACCGGCGGAAAGCCCGGTGCGGCCACCGGAGGGCACAAGGCCAATCTTTTCTGATCGGGCAAGTTCAACCAGCGCTACGAGCTGATCAGTGTTCTGAACAAAGACAATGGCGAGAGGTTTCGGCTCAACAAAGCGCGTCCAGTCCTGCCCGTATTTCTCCAGGTCCTGCGGGTCTGTGGAAACCTGATTGTCTCCGAAGATCTCCGCCAGCCGCCGAAGCAGGGTCACGGGCTACGCAGCTTTCTGGTCCAGCTCTCCGGTCAGGTAACGCTGTGACATATCGTCGAGAGAGACCGGCTTGATTCCGGAAGCCTTGCCCGCAGTACCGAATGCCTCGTACCGGGCAATCACAATGTCGCGCATTGCCTTCTGGGATTCGGCCAGGTATTTCCTCGGGTCAAACTCGGCTTTGTTCCGGGCCATGAAGCGGCGGATGCTGCCGGTAGAGGCAAGTCGCAGGTCGGTATCAATGTTCACCTTGCGTACACCGTGCTTGATGCCCTCCTGGATTTCTGCCACCGGCACACCATAGGTTTCAGGAATCTCGCCGCCGTTTTCATTGATCACCTTGAGCCAGTCCTGGGGCACGCTGGATGAACCATGCATCACCAGATGCGTGTTCGGCAGCGCTTCATGAATCTGCCGGATGCGTTCAATGGCCAGGATGTCTCCGGTGGGCGGGCGGCTGAACTTGTACGCGCCGTGGCTGGTGCCGATGGCAATGGCCAGGGCATCGCAGTTGGTTTGCGCGATAAAGTCTCTGGCCTGTTCCGGGTCCGTCAGCAACTGATCCATCGAGAGCGTACCTTCCGCGCCCACGCCGTCTTCTTCACCGGCTTCTCCGGTTTCAAGGGAACCCAGGCAACCCAGTTCGCCCTCGACGGTCACACCACAGGCATGCGCCATTTCCACGGTGCGGCGGGTGACGTCAATGTTGTATTCATAGCTGGCCGGGGTTTTCTGATCTTCCAGCAGAGAGCCATCCATCATGACCGAAGAGAATCCGAGCTGGATGCTGCGCTGACAGACATCCGGCGATGCGCCATGATCCTGATGCATGACCACCGGGATCTCCGGGAACTCTTCAATCGCCGCCAGGATCAGGTGTCGCAGGAAGTTGGGTCCCGCGTATTGGCGGGCGCCCGCCGATGCCTGCACGATGACGGGGCTGTCTGTCGTCTGTGCGCCTTCCATGATGGCGCGCATCTGCTCCAGATTGTTGACGTTAAACGCCGGAACGCCATAGTCGTGTTCCGCCGCATGATCCAGTAACTGCCGCATACTTACCAATGCCATGATCTAACCTCCAAATGTGTCTGAGTCAGGCAGAGCGCGCTTCGAGCGCGGCCACTGCCGGTAGTGTCTTTCCTTCCACGAATTCAAGGAAGGCCCCCCCGCCTGTTGAAATATAGGAAATCCCGTCGCTGACGCCGAACATATCAATGGCCGCCAGCGTATCGCCCCCACCCGCCAGAGAGAAGGTATCACTTTCGGCTATATCCAGCGACAGTGCTTTCGTGCCTTCGGCAAACTGCGGAAATTCGAACACGCCCACCGGGCCATTCCATAACAGGGTCCGCGCCCGTCGCACCAGTTCGCGCAGGTTTGCCACTGTCTGTGGGCCAACATCAACAATCATCTCATCCGCCGCCACCTCATCGGCTGGTCTGGTTACCGCCACGGCTTCCGCTGAGAGTTCTTTGGCAACCACGACATCCGTGGGCAGGGGGATACTGGTTTTATCGAGTAGCGCCCTCGCAGTATCCAGCAGGTCCGGTTCATACAGCGATTTACCCACTTCAACACCCGTTGCCGCAAGGAAGGTATTCGCAATACCGCCGCCGACAACCAGACAGTCAACCTTTTCGACCAGCGCATTCAGAACCTCCAGCTTGGTGGATACCTTGCTGCCCCCGACGATCGCCGTCATGGGGCGCGCGGGATCAGCCAGCGCACGACCCAGGGCATTCAGTTCGGCCGCCAGCAGTGGCCCCGCACAGGCAATCGGAGCAAAGTGCGCGACGCCTTCTGTGCTCGCCTGGGCGCGATGCGCCGTACCAAAAGCGTCCATCACATAGATGTCTGCCAGGGCGGCGAGTTTCTTCGAGAGGGCTTCGTCGTTTTTCTTTTCACCGGCATTGATGCGAATGTTTTCAAAAAGCGCAATGTCCTCATCGCCCGGCTCGTAACCGTCCAGATAATCCCGAACCAGTCGGACCTTGAAACCGGAGAGTTCGGTTATTTTTTCTGCCACGGGCGCCAGGCTGGATTCCGGCTGCTCGGCAATCGGGACGCCTTCTTGCGGGCGACCCAGGTGCGACATGACCATCACCCTCGCGCCCTCTCGAACCGCGTATTCCAGGGTGGGCAGTGCGGCGCGGATTCTGGCATCACTGGTGACCCTGCCGGATTCTATCGGCACGTTCAGATCCTCACGGATCAGCAGGCGTCTTCCTTTGATATTCAGGGCGTTCAGTTCGACGACGGTCATGACGCGATTAACCCTTTTGCTGTCTCGACCACCTGATCCACGGTAAACCCGAAGTGCCGGAACAGATCGCCGCCCGGCGCACTTGCACCGAAACCGGTCATACCGACCACGGCGCCATCCAGGCCGACAAACTTGCGCCAGTAATCAACATGACCGGCTTCAATGGCAAGGCGTGCCCGGACAGCCGATGGCAGTACGGATTCCCGATAAGCCTCATCCTGTTGTTCAAAGACTTCCACCGACGGCATGGAGACCACACGAACCGCCGTACCGGATTCGGCGCAGACCCTGGCTGAGTCGATGGCAAGTCCAACCTCAGAGCCCGTGGCAATCAATATCAGTTCCGGCCTGTCGCCGGATTCAAAGATCACATAACCGCCCTTTGCAATGTTGGCGAACTGTTCATCCGTTCGTGTCAGGGTCGGCAATCCCTGGCGACTGAACACCAGTGCCACCGGGCCATCTTCTCTTTCAATCGCGGATTTCCAGGCATAGACGGTTTCCACCGTATCTGCCGGACGCCAGAGCATCATGTTGGGTGTGCCGCGCAGGTTGGCGAGCTGTTCCACTGGCTGGTGGGTCGGGCCGTCTTCACCCTGACCGATGGAATCGTGGGTGTACACCAGAATGTTGGGAATACCCATCAGGGCAGACATGCGCGCCGCATTCCGGGCGTATTCCATAAAGATCAGGAAGGTGCCGGAAAAGGGGCGCAGACCACCATGCAGCGCAATGCCGTTGCTGATGGCGGTCATGCCGAATTCCCGGACGCCATAGTAGACGTAACTGGCATCGGCGTTTTCGGCGGACATGGGCGTCATGTCGGGCCAGGTGGTGCAGTTGGAGCCTGACAGGTCGGCCGAGCCACCCATCAGTTCCGGCAGCAGCCCTGCCATCCGGGCAATCACCTCACCAGAGGCATTGCGGGAAGCGACCGTGCGGTCCTGTGACTGCATTTCTTTCGCCAGGTCCCGCATGGCGGCCTCCCAGTTGTCCGGCAGACTGCGAGACAGGGTTCGTTCCAGCTCGGCGGCCAGTTCCGGGTAGGCATTGGCATACTCTGCGAGCCGCTGCTTCCAGGCAGTTTCGCCATCGGCACCCTTCACGCGGCAGTCCCAGGCCCGGTAGACATCATCCGGCACCTCAAAAGGTTTCGAGTTCCAGCCCAGCGCCTCGCGGGTGAGTTGAATTTCATCTTCCCCCAGCGGTGACCCGTGGCTGCCGGCGGTACCGGCCTTGTTGGGTGAACCAAAACCAATCGTTGTCTTGCAGCAGATAATGCTGGGCTTATCGCTGCGCCGGGCTTCAAGAATGGCGGCACGCACCGCTGCCGCATCATGGCCGTCCACCTTCGGAATAACATGCCAGCCATAGGCGGTGAACCGACCCGGTGTGTCGTCGGTGAACCAGCCGTCAACCTTGCCATCGATGGAAATGCCATTGTCATCATAGAGGCAGATCAGCTTGTCCAGGCCGAGTGTTCCGGCGAGTGAAGCCGACTCGTGAGAGATGCCTTCCATCAGGCAGCCGTCACCCACAAACACATAGGTGTAATGATCAACGACATTGAAATCATCCCGGTTAAAGCGGGCAGCCAGCACCTTCTCTGCAATCGCCATACCCACGGCGTTGGCAAAGCCCTGCCCTAATGGGCCGGTGGTCGTTTCCACGCCCGGCGTTTCACCATACTCCGGGTGGCCCGCCGTTTTCGAACCCAACTGGCGGAAATTGCGGATCTCATCCATCGGCAGATCGTAACCCGTGAGATGCAGCAGGGAGTAAAGCAACATGGAGCCGTGGCCATTGGAAAGAACAAACCGGTCGCGATTCGGCCACTCGGGATTACCCGGGTTATGCTTCAGGACATCCGTCCACAGCACCTCCGCGACCTCCGCCATGCCCATGGGTGCACCAGGATGGCCGCTCCCGGCCTTCTGTACCGCATCCATCGTCAGTGCGCGGATGGCGTTGGAAGTTCGACTGCCCGAAGTCATAAAAAAACCGGTCGCAAAAATTGCGCGTATTCTCTCTTACGCCCCCTCAATCATCAATGGCAGTACCGGCAACATTGAACAATATTTGCCGTGGGGTTGAAGGAATCTCACCGGTAGCTGTGGGCATGGCCTGGCCCACCTAGTAGAATGGCGGCCTTTTGAAACCCGGCATCAGGGAAGGCTTCCATGACCGTAAACCGCACCTTTACCTCCGAGTCCGTCAGCGAAGGGCATCCGGACAAGATGGCAGACCAGATATCCGATGCCATCCTCGATGCGATTATCGCTGAAGACAGGGACGCGAGGGTCGCCTGCGAAACCCTGGTGAAGACCGGCATGGTCGTTGTCGCCGGTGAAATCAGCACGTCCGCCTGGATCGATCTGGAGAATCTGTGCCGGTCGGTCATCCTGGATATCGGTTACAACAGTTCTGATGTGGGATTCGACGGTGCGTCCTGTGCGGTCCTGAATGCCATTGGCAAGCAGTCGCCGGATATTGCCAGGGGTGTCGACGAGGGCGAGAACAAGGAGCAGGGCGCGGGCGATCAGGGTCTGATGTTCGGTTACGCCTCCGATGAAACCGATGTGCTTATGCCCGCGCCAATTACCTACTCCCACCGTCTCGTAGAGAAGCAGGCAGAAGTTCGAAAGTCCGGCAAACTGGATTTCCTCCGACCGGATGCCAAAAGCCAGATTTCCTTCCGCTATGACGATGACGGCAACCCGGTGTGCATTGATGCCGTGGTGCTTTCGACCCAGCATTCACCGGATATCACCCATAAAGCCCTGTATGAGGCGGTGATGGAGGAAATCATCAAGCCGGTGCTGCCACTCAACTGGCTGCACGCAGAGACCAGATACTTTATAAATCCCACCGGTAACTTCGTTATCGGCGGTCCCGTGGGTGATTGCGGCCTGACCGGACGCAAGATCATCGTCGATACCTATGGGGGTATGGCGCGTCACGGTGGTGGCGCTTTTTCCGGAAAGGATCCTTCCAAGGTCGACCGAAGCGCAGCCTACGCGGGACGTTATGTTGCAAAGAACATTGTCGCAGCCGGCCTTGCCAGACGCTGCGAGATTCAGGTGTCTTACGCCATTGGTGTTGCAGAGCCCACCTCCATCAGCGTGAACACATTCGGCACCGGCAAGATCGCTGAACAGCGGATTGAGGAACTGGTCGCCGCGCACTTTGACCTGCGCCCGAAGGGTCTGGTCGACATGCTGAACCTGAAGCGTCCGATCTATCGCAAAACCGCCGCTTATGGTCACTTTGGCCGGGAAGATCCGGACTTCACCTGGGAAGCGACGGACAAGAAAGACGTGCTGGCGGCGGCGCTCTCCTGATTATGTCTGACCCCCGGTTATTCAGTTTCGAGTTTTCGGCACCGAAAACCGAGGAAGCGGTCGAGAAGCTCAAGAGGGTTCACGACAAACTGAAGGCATACTCGCCGCATTTCTTCTCCGTGACCTATGGCGCCGGCGGTTCCACGAAAGATGGTACCAGGCAGACCGTGCTGGACCTGACCGACGCGGGCAGCAGGGTCGCGCCACACCTGTCGTTCGGTGGTGACAAGCCGGAATCCATCGGGGCGCTGCTGAAGGAATATCAGGCTGCGGGGGTCACCCGGCTCGTGGCCCTGCGCGGTGACCGGCCCTCCGGCATTGGCGGCACCCTGCATACAACCCACGCCAGCGAACTGGTCTCGTTCATTCGGGAACAAACGGGCGATCATTTTCATATTGATGTGGCGGCCTACCCGGAAATTCACCCCGAGTCCGACAGCATTGAAAGTGAGATCCACTACTTCAAGATCAAGGTGGACGCCGGCGCTGACAGTGCCATCACACAGTATTTCTATAACGCAGACGCCTACTTCCGATTCCTGGACCTGTGCGGGCAGGCCGGGATCACGGTCCCGATTGTGCCGGGCATCATGCCCATCACCAACTACAGGGGCATCGTGCGATTTTCTGAACTCTGCGGCGCAGAAATTCCCCGGTGGCTCGAAAAGCATCTTCAATCCTATGCGGACGATCCGGAAACGCTGAAGGCTTTTGGCGCCGAGGTGGTTACCCGACTGTGCGAGCGCCTGCTGGCCGGTGGCGCGCCCGGTTTGCACTTCTACACCCTGAATCAGTCAGTACCCACCCTCAGGATCTGGAATAATCTCGGTCTTCAGGGAACCTCTGAATAACCGCCCGTGACAACACCACGGCTCTACGTCGATATGGAACTCAGTATCGGAGCGCAGCTAACACTGCCCGCCGGACCCGCTCATCACATCGCGACCGTGTTGCGTCGTCAGGCGGGAAGCCCCGTGGTGCTTTTCAACGGTCGGGGCGGTGAACATATCTGCATGATTGAGCAGGCGGACCGCAAGACCGTCACGGTCACGGTGGGGGAGTTTGTCGATTCCGAGCGAACGCCGCCATTATCCGTCCATCTCGGCATGTGCATCCTGAAGAAAGATCCGATGGATGCCGTCCTGGGCCGGGCGGTAGAACTGGGGGTCTCAGAGATCACGCCGATCATCAGTGATCACTGTGCTGTTTCAATCAAGGTGATTCGCGGGCGACGGGAGCACTGGCAGGGGGTGGTGATTGCATCCTGTGAGCAGTGCGGTCTGAACCGGCTGCCCGTGTTGCATGAACCGCAACAAAGCGACATCTGGATGCGGCACCCCGGAACCGGGCGCAAACTTATTGCCGTGCCGGGTGGCCATCGTCTTGATGCCGTCCCAACGCCGGAGCGGGTATCGCTGCTGGTCGGCCCGGAGGGTGGCTTCAGCGAACGGGAGCTGTCGCTGGCAGTGTCCGGAGGATTTGAGCCGGTGACTTTCGGTGAGCGCGTCCTGCGCTCAGAAACCGCGCCTGCGGTCGCGCTCTCTGTGCTGAACCGGGCGTGGGGTGATTTTTAGGGGAATGTGCGAAACCGCACTGCTTCCGGTAAGTTGCAACGCATTTTGCAACAGTGTTGTTAAACCCAAAGCATAAGTACCCGACACTCAGGCGTACAGTTGGTTTACAATGATGGGGGTTCGGGAAGCGGAGCACCAACGTCGCTTTCCGTGCTTTTTGTGGGCTCTGGTGCTCACAAAAACGTTGCGGCGCGCCAGGAGGCAGTCACCTTGAGTTATTCTATCGGGGTTCTCATGGACCCCATCGAGTCCATAAGCCCAAAGAAAGACAGCACCCTCGCGATGATGCTGGCGGCCCGGAAGATGGGTTGGTCTGTATTCGTGTTCACTCAGCGTGACCTGTTTATTGAAGATGGCGAGGTGCAGATCAGCAGTCACCAGGTCGAACTGTTCGACGACCTCGACACCTGGTACCAGACGCTGACATCAAGAACAGCACCGGCATCAGAGTTCGACGCGATTTTGATGCGCAAGGACCCGCCCTTCGACATGGAGTACGTCTACTCCACCTATCTGCTTGAAATTATTGAAGATTCCGGCACCCCGGTCCTGAACCGGCCAGGCAGCATCAGGGATTGCAATGAAAAGCTGTTTGCGTTGCGCTTTCCGCAATGCTGCCCGCCTCATCTGGTCAGCCGTAATCCCGATCAGTTGCGCGCTTTCCACGCCAGACACCAGGATGTCATTTACAAACCGCTGGACGGCATGGGGGGCACCTCGATCTTCAGAGCGAAGCAGGGCGAGCATAACCTTGCTGTCATCATTGAGACACTGACACAGCATGGTCAGGTGCAGACCATGGTGCAGCGTTACATCCCGGAGATCGCCGATGGTGATACGCGGATACTGCTCATTAACGGTGAGCCGGTTCCCTACGGCCTGGCGCGGGTACCCGTCAAAGGAGAAACCCGCGGCAACCTCGCGGCGGGAGGTTCCGCAGTCGGAAGGGAACTCACGGCAAGGGATCACTTTATCTGCGCTGAAGTAGGGCCCGTTTTGAAGGAAAAGGGCCTGTACTTTGTCGGGATAGACGTAATCGGGGACTACCTGACAGAAATCAATGTCACCTGCCCCACCTGTATCAGGGAACTGGACGCCGCATTTGGCCTCGACATCGCGGGAGACTATATGCGGTTCATCGAAAGCGAGATACTGAAACGCCCGTAATGGCAGCCGTCAATCCAGCCACGCCCTCCCCCGAAGCCAGTCCCGAAATCAGTCCGGGGGACCGTCTCGGCTTTACCCTCTTCCTCGCGGTTGCCCTCCACGCGGCACTGATTCTGGGTGTGACTTTTACCTACGTCACCGGCAAGCCTTCCATACATACTATGGAAGTCACGCTGGCACAGCAGCGTTCCGGGAATCGACCGGACAAGCCTGACTTTCTCGCTCAGATCAATCAGCTCGGCAGTGGCACCCTGGAAGAAAAAGCGCCGATGACTGCGCCAACCGGGGCAGGATTCCGGGAGACCGACCAGAAGCTGCCGCAGGAACAGGCGCTCAAAACCACTGAGCAGAAGCAGACGGTGATCACGACCACCGCGAATCCGGAGAACCGGGCCGTCCTCGACACTGAGCACACCGGGGCACAACCGCCGGACACAGAATTTGCAGATGACAAGACGTTACGCACGCGGGCCCTTGAGATTGTCAGGCTGGAGGCGCGTCTGGACCGACAGCGGCAGATTTACGCCAAACGGCCACGCATCAAGCGACTGACCAGTCTTATGACCGCATCCAGCGCCGATGCGTTTTACCTGAACTCCTGGCGCCGCAAGGTCGAAAGCATCGGTAATCTGAATTACCCGGAACAGGCGAGACGCAACAAGCTCTACGGGTCCCTGCGTCTCATGGTGGCGATACTGCCCGACGGTTCTCTGAAGGAAATCAAGCTGCTGGAATCGTCCGGCCACCAGATTCTGGACGATGCCGCCATAAGAATTGTGCGCCTGGCCGCGCCCTTTGCCCCCTTCCCCGATGAACTCAGGCAGACAACCGACGTGCTGGAGATCATCAGGACCTGGCAGTTCCGAAAGAACTCATCCCTTCGGAGCTACTGATGCCTGACTTCATCATGGCTTTCGATTTCGGCACCACCAGGGTCGGTGTTGCCATCGGCCAGCGAATCACGGGAACGGCAACGCCGCTCTCCGTGATAGCGGCGAGGGACGGTATTCCTGACTGGGCGGTGATTGATCGGCTGGTGGAAGAATGGCAGCCGGAAGAACTCGTCGTGGGGCTGCCGATTAACATGGACGGCACGGAGAGTGATATGTCGGTCGCGGCAGAAAAGTTTTCACGCAGACTGCACGGCAGATACCACAAGCCGGTACACCTGATGGACGAGCGTCTCAGTACGTTTGAGGCAAAATCCTTTGATGAACCGGAGCAGGTGGATGCCATCGCAGCCAGGCTGATCCTGGAATCCTGGCTTGCCCGTTAATCCGGTTCTGTTACATGCCCTGTCTGGCTGTCTGTTTCCAGGGCCTGATATTGTCCAACTCCCCGGCTAATGCTGCCCCGGCAACCTCGGTATCGTAAGCAGCCTGGGCCCGGAGCCAGTACCCGTTTGACAAGCCGAAAAACCGGCAAAGTCGCAAATCCGTATCCGCAGTAATTGACCGTTTACCCGAAACAATAACCCCAATCCTTTGAGCGGGAACGTTAATCTCTTTCGCCAATCGATATTGAGAGATTTCCATTGGATCAAGGAATTCTTCTTTCAGTAGTTCGCCCGGTGAAACAGGTAGCAATTTCTTCATCATTAATCTCCTAATGGTAATCCACTATCTCCACATTGCCTGCACCAGATGCAGTCCAGAGAAAACAAATGCGAAACTGATCGTTAATCCTGATGCTGTGTTGACCTTTCCGATTGCCTTTCAAGGCTTCAAGTCGATTTCCCGGTGGAATTCTCAGATCGAAGAGCCTGTCGGCGATTTCCAGTTGCCTTAGCTTGCGAAGAGCAACCCTTTCAATTTGTACGAATCGTCTGACTCTGTATCCGTTCGACAGGGCTTCGGTGTCTGCACAATTGAAGGATACAATCATTGTGCCAATAGTAACTCAGGGCGTTATTAACGTCAAACGATATGTTAGCAACACGCAGCTTCGGCTGAGGGCTCTCCACAATTTCGGCTGAAGGCTCTCTACAAGTTCGGCTGAAGGCTCTGCTTACCGGAAGTTCTCCGGCATCCTGGCCTTCTCCTGAGCGGCTTCCTTCGTGATCACCTTCTTCTCAACCAGATTTTTCAGACACTGATCCAGGGTCTGCATGCCAGACTGGCCACCTGTCTGAATCGCCGAGTACATCTGAGCGACCTTGTCTTCACGAATCAGGTTTCGAATCGCCGGGGTGCACAACATGACTTCATGAGCCGCAACACGACCACCACCGACTTTCTTCAGCAACGTCTGCGATACCACCGCCTGCAATGATTCTGACAGCATGGATCTCACCATGGCTTTTTCCGCCGCCGGAAATACGTCGATCACACGATCAATCGTTTTGGCGGCGGATGAGGTGTGCAGGGTAGCCAATACCATGTGACCTGTTTCCGCGGCTTCCAGCGCCAGTCGAATCGTTTCCAGGTCACGCATCTCGCCCACCAGGATGATATCCGGGTCTTCCCGCAGCGCAGAACGGAGCGCCTCGTTGAATCCGAGGGTATCCCGGTGAACCTCGCGCTGGTTAACCAGGCACTTTTTGCTGCCATGTACAAACTCGATCGGGTCCTCAACGGTGATGATGTGCTGATAGCGTGAGTTGTTGATGTAGTCCAGCATTGCTGCCAGCGAGGTGCTCTTACCGCAACCTGTCGGCCCGGTCACCGTAATCAGACCGCGGGGCATCTCCGCAATCCTTCGGAACACATCACCCATGCCCAGCTCTTCCATGGTCAGTACCCTGGAAGGGATGATTCTGAAAACACCGGCGGCACCCCGGTTATGGTTGAATGCGTTAACACGGAACCGTGCGACACCCGGCACTTCGAATGAAAAGTCGCACTCGAAGCATTCTTCATAGTCCCTGCGCTGCCTGTCATTCATGATTCCGGACATCAATGAGTGCACTTCCCTGTGGTCCAGCGCGGGCAGGTCGACCCGTCGGATGTCGCCGTCGACGCGAATCATCGGCGGCAGGCCCGCTGACAGGTGCAGATCAGAGGCACCCTGTTTTTCGCTGAATGCCAGTAACTCGGTAATGTCCATAATGCTGTCTTGTGCGGGCGGTCGCCAGGCTCGCAGTATACCCCGGTATCGGCAATCGGCAGCCGGCTTATAATAGGGGCATGTCTGATATTGCCACCCGCCTCAGCGGTATTCGAAGCCGCCTGGAAGCCGCCTGCCAAAGCTGTGGCCGGGATCCGAACGAGGTCGGTCTTCTGGCCGTGAGCAAGACCAAACCAACCTCAATGATTGAACAGGCGCTGGCTGCCGGGCAACAGGATTTTGGCGAAAACTATCTGCAGGATGCGCTGCCGAAGATCACCGCCCTGCCCACCGCCACCTGGCACTTTATCGGCGCGATACAAAGCAACAAGACGAAGGATATCGCCAACCACTTCGACTGGGTCCATAGCCTTGCTACAGAGAAGGTTGCGCGACGCATCTCCGAGCAGCGCGACCCCCAAAGGGGCGCCCTCAAGGTGCTTGTCCAGGTCAATACCTCAGCGGAAAACCGGAAAAGCGGCGTTTCACCGGAGGCGGCTCTGGCGCTGGTGAAGTGCCTGGCAGTGCTGCCCAACCTGCAACCCGTCGGCCTGATGACCATCCCCGCAGCGGCGGAGAATCCGGAGGCGCAAAGGAAACCCTTTCAACTGCTGCGAGAAATCCGGGATCACATTCGCAGGGTTGCCTCCCTGCCGGAATTTCAACACCTTTCCATGGGAATGACCGATGATTTTGAAGTCGCCATTGCCGAAGGCGCGACATGGATTAGAATTGGCACCGCCATCTTCGGAACACGCTCATAAGGAACCCCTCATGCCTTCTATCGCATTTCTCGGCGCGGGCAATATCGCCCAGGCCATCATGGGGGGGCTGGTTGCCGGTGACCACAAACTGCATGCTTTTGATCCTGCCCGGGCCTGCCGCGAAGCCGCCCTTAACCTCGGGGCCAGTATCGCTGAAAGCAATCGGCAGGCCGCAGAGAAGGCAGAGGTGGTCATCCTCTGCGTCAAACCCAATGTTGTCGCCGGGCTGGTGGCGGAAGAAAAAGCCGCGCTCAAGGACAAGCTGACCATCAGTGTCGCCGCCGGCATCACCACCGAGACCCTGCTGGCATCACTGGGCGCAGATGCCGCCGTGGTGCGCTGTATGCCCAACACGCCCGCGCTGGTGAAAACCGGGATGACCGCACTTTTTGCGACATCCGGTGTGACACCGGAACAACAATCTGTTGCACAAGGCATTCTATCCGCCGTGGGCGAAACACTCTGGGTCGATCATGAAGGCGCTCTGGATGCGGTGACCGCTGTTTCCGGGTCAGGTCCGGCCTATTTCTTTCTGATGATGGAGGCTATGATTGCCGCCGCAGAAGCCGAAGGGCTGGATTCCGCGACCGCGAAACATCTGGTGTTGCAGACGGCGCTGGGCGCCTCGATCATGGCAGGGTCCAGTCCCGATTCACCTGCTCAACTGCGCGCCAGGGTGACCTCACCCGGAGGCACCACCCAGGCCGCGCTGGAGAAGTTCAATGAGCTGGATCTGCCGGAAATTGTGAAGACAGCCGTACATGCGGCAAGGGTTCGATCTGAAGAACTGTCAAAGTCGTAGTAACCTAGACACCTACTAACGTTCAAGTCCCGGGAACAATACATGACACAGAATTTTGTCAACGCAGGAATCTTTCTCATCCAGACGTTCAGCAGTCTGTACATCATCCTCATCCTGCTGCGGTTTCTGATGCAGGCCGCTCGTGTGGATTACTACAATCCGATCTGCCAGATCGTGGTGAAACTGACTGACCCACCGGTCAAGCCGTTGAAGAAGTTGCTGCCCATCGTCCGCGGCGTCGATTTTGCCACCCTGGCAGTGGCCTTTCTGGTGCAGCTACTGGCCGTCTGTCTGGTGATGATGATCAGTGGCGGGAGCGTCTTTCACCCGGCTTACATCGGCTGGTCGATGGTCGGTATCCTGTCTTTAATCTTTGACATCTACTTTTTTGCGCTTATCGCGATGGTGATCGCAAGCTGGATCGCGCCCCATTCGAATCATCCTGCCCTGGCACTGGTTTTCCAGTTGACGGAGCCGATCTGTGCTCCCGCACGCAGGCTCCTGCCGCCCATGGGGGGGCTCGACTTTTCCATTATTCTGGTGTTTGTCGCCATTACACTGATCGACACCTATCTGGTCGTGAGACCTCTGGCGGTCATGCTGGGTGTTCCTCATGGCCTGATGCTCAACCTGTAAGATGCGTCTCACGCTTCAATACCTGCTGGTTGCGCTATTGCTGACATCCTCCATCAGCTTGAGCGCCCGGTATATTGATCACGACGGCTACCGTATCCACTACACTACCTTTTCCAGCATGATCATACCGCCGGAGGTGGCCAGGCTCCATGGCATCGTGCGCGCAGAAAACCGAATCGTTCTGAATGTCTCCGCCATCAGGGACGATCAGCCAGCGAGCCTCGGGATAACCGGTACTGTGGTCAATCTGCTGAATCAACAGTACGAACTGGCGTTCCGGGAAGTTACGGAAAGTGAGGCCGTCTATTATCTCGCCAGTCACATGGCGCTGGAGCAGGATGTTCTGCGCTTCAACCTCACGGTGCGGCTGGCAACCGGCGATGCTGTGCCGATCAGATTCCTGCGCCGATACGACTGATGAAGTTTGTGCTGGCCAGTTCCAATCCACACAAGGCAGAGGAAATCCGGGCAACACTTCCGGAGCAATTCGAACTGGTAGTCCAATCTGAACTGGGTATTGATGCCGCCGGGGAGACAGGAAGCACCTTCGTCGAAAACGCTTTGATCAAAGCGAAACACGCGACCGCCATCGTCGGGCTGCCGACCATTGCGGATGACTCGGGGATCTGTGTTTTTGCCCTGAAGGGTGCGCCGGGAATCCACTCTGCGCGTTACGCCGGACCCGGCGCCATGGATGCTGACAATGTTGCCAGGCTACTTGATGCCCTGAAAGACGAGCGGGCGCGAAGCGCATACTTTTACTGTGTGCTGGTCTGCCTGGCTCATGCCGATGACCCGACGCCGCTAATCGCCGAGGCCAGGTGGCCGGGCACCATCACGACGGCACCCGCCGGCAGTGGTGGTTTCGGTTATGATCCGGTGTTCCGCCCCGACGGGTTACAACTGACAGCGGCGGAACTCGCACCCGAGGAGAAGAACACCGTCAGCCATCGGGGTCAGGCACTCACTATTCTTGCCCGGAGTCTGCGTGAGCGATACGCCTTCTGATTCTTCCGCCGGGATTCCGCTCAGCCTCTATATCCACTTTCCCTGGTGTGTCAGGAAATGTCCCTACTGCGACTTCAATTCACACGAGGTTCGCGAACCCATCCCCGCCAGACATTATGTCGATACCCTGCTGGCCGACCTGGACCGGGAGCTTGAACGTGAGCTAAAACCTGAGCTGCACCATGAAACAGGGCGCGAACTGGTTTCCGTGTTCATGGGCGGCGGCACACCCAGCCTGATTCCCGCAGAAGAAATCGAGCGCCTGCTGACCGGTATCAGACAGCGCATGACCCTGCGGGAAAGTGAAATCACCCTTGAGGCCAACCCGGGCACCTTTGATCAGGCGCAGTTCTCGGGTTACCGGGAGGCTGGCGTTAACCGGATCAGCCTTGGCGCACAGAGCTTCTCCGCAGAAGCCCTGTCGGCCCTGGGAAGAATCCACGAACCTGATGACATCTACCGGGCCTTTGAGGGCGCAAGGCTCGCCGGTTTCGAGCGGATTAACCTTGACCTGATGCACGGCCTGCCCGACCAGGGTCCGGATGCCGCCATGAGTGACCTGGACACTGCGATCACCCTGGGCCCTGAGCATCTTTCCTGGTACCAACTGACCATTGAACCCAATACGAAATTCTACAGGCGCCCGCCGGTTCTGCCGGTGGAAGATGTTCTGGCCAACATCTCAGTCGAGGGTCATCGGCGGCTGGAAGACGCCGGTTTCAAACAGTATGAGGTCTCCGCCTTCGCCAGACCCCATGAACAGGCCAGACACAACCTCAACTACTGGCAGTTCGGAGACTACCTGGGTATCGGCGCCGGCGCCCACGGCAAGCTGACCCGTGACGGCGCTATTGTCAGGACTGCAAAAACCAGGCTGCCAACGGATTATCTGCGGGACCCGTCCGCCAACGATCATACGGTGGCGCGGGAGGACATCATTCTGGAGTTCCTCATGAATGCGCTGCGCCTCAATGAAGGGTTCAGTCTGTCTCTGTTTGAGCAGCGTTGCCGGATGCGGCGGCGCCATCTGATGCCGTTTCTTGAAAGGGCATCGGGTAAGGGGTTGATCAAGGCTACCGGCAGCCGGGTGGTTCCAACGGAGCAGGGTCGCCGGTTCCTGAACGAACTGCTGCTACTGGTCGATTAGCCGGTAAGCCAGGTCCGAGATGTTATGCCCCAAACGAAGGCCGCGCCGCTCGAATCTGGTTTCAGGGCGCTGCGGTGCCGCAACCGCCGTGAAATTCGGCAGCGACCGAAACAGGGTTTCAACCTCCCTGGCATAGGGCGACCAGTCTGTCGCCACATGAATCAGACCGCCGGACATAAGTTTTGTCGCTAACAGTTCAACAAAGCTGCGCTGAATGAGCCGCCGCTTGTGGTGCCTTTTCTTGGGCCAGGGGTCCGGGAAGAAAACCTGCACCCGGCTCAGCGAGTGCTCTGGTATCGCGTGATTCAATACGTCAACACTGTCCTCGGCAAACACCCGCACCCTGTCGAGAGACTGTTCACGCAGCAGCATCAGCAAATGACCGATACCGGGACGGTGAACTTCCACACCCAGATAGTTGATGTCCGGATTCTGTTGCGCCTGGACTGCCAGGGATTCGCCCATTCCGAACCCGATTTCCAGGTGAACGGGATTGTCGTTTCCGAACACCACCGGCAGATTCAGTTCACCCTCTGCTGAACTCAGCCCGAACACCGGCCAGAGTGTTGCCAGCGCCCTCTCCTGACCGGGCGTCAGGCGGCCCTGCCTGCGAACGAAGGATTTGATGCCGCGTCGCCGTTCCATCATCGTCGTTGTCAACGCCGGACCAACCGCCTTGCCAGACACTGCCCGCTCATGAAATTCAAGGGAATCGTCGTCTCAGCGGAAAGCCTTCTTCAGTTTCTTCAGGGCATTGGCCTCAATCTGCCGGATACGCTCAGCCGAGACACCGAACTGATCCGCCAGTTCATGCAGGGTTGCCTTTCGCTCCGACAGCCACCGGCGCTGGACAATTTCACGGGACCGGGCATCCAGCGTGGAAAACGCATAGGTCAGCTTCCGGCGTTCCACCCGGGACTGGTTTTCAAGCTCGGCGATTCCGGCCGGGTCCTGACTCGGGTCAGCCAGGTATTGGGCGGGCGCAAAGGCATCGTCGTCATCGCCGTCCGGCTCGAACGCTTCATCATGAACCGACAGACGATTTTCCATCTGCCGCACGTCATCAGGTTCAACCCCCAGTTGCCGGGCAACATCCCGGACTTCCTTGTCATTCATCCAGCCGAGGCGCTTCTTGGCGCTGCGCAGATTAAAAAACAGTTTTCGCTGGGGTTTGGTGGTCGCCACCTTCACGATGCGCCAGTTCTTCAGGATGAATTCGTGGATCTCCGCCTTGATCCAGTGCACGGCAAAGGACACCAGCCGCACGCCAAACTCGGGATTAAAGCGTTTTACCGCCTTCATCAGCCCGACATTACCCTCCTGAATCAGGTCCGCCTCGGCAAGGCCGTAACCTGAATAAGACCTGGCCACATAGACAACAAAGCGTAAGTGAGCGATTACTAACTGTCGGGCCGCCTCCACATCGCCCTCATGGTACAGACGGTTGGCCAGTGCCTGTTCCTCCTCCGGGGATAATACGGCAATAGAATTCACTGCCTGAATATATGCATCCAGATTCACCCCCGGCGCGCCGGGGGTAAGTGCGGGCATTGCAACCATATCCTTTGCCATCGTCGGTTTCAGGCCTCTGCGGGCGATGAATTCGGGGCGCGAAGTCTAGCACTCTGGAAACCCGACTGCTAATGGATGTTCTGGTTCACTACCTATGAGACTCATCAGGCAGCCACCCATTGTTGAAAGTACTCGTTTGGCGTCATCGTGCGGAAAGCGCCGCGCCCCTTGATAATTTTCCGCAGGCTGTAGTTCAGCGACTCGATGGCATTAGTTATATAGACCACCTTGCGGGTCGGCGGGGGATAATCAAAAACCAATCGTGTTTGGTTGCGCTGGAAACCTCCGAAAGTTAAGGGTCGTAGTCACACGACTGTTGTACACCTTGATAGTAATTACAAGTGTAGAAAAGATCACCATCCTCGAAGGTTTTTTGTACGCCATGCCGCTTACTGTCCACATAAAAGCCTATCGGGGTCTTAGATGAAAACAGGCCAATTGGTTGTAGCCCGTATTGAGTAGACAGGCATTATAGCGATTTTCTTTTTCCATTTGCTCTGTTTTCTCTTTCATTTGCTCTGTTTTCTCTTTCAGGCAATTAAGGTATTTCATATAGCTTTCGGCATATCGGCCGCAGTGTGGGTTGCGGCGTCGTTTGGCGACTTGTTCCCTCTCTTCTCGATCGCTCTGTCTTTGTCTTTCTGCCCGTTCTCGTTCCCTCTGTCTTTGTCTTTCTGCCTGTTCTCGTTCCCTCTGTCTTTGTCTTTCTGCCTGTTCTCGTTCCCTCTGTTTTCGTTCTTCTGCCAGTTGCCCCCACTGCCCTTGCCGTTTGCCGTCCACATAGGAGCCGGTGTACACACTTCCATCCGTACCCCGCTCTTCCCACTGCCCATGCTTCTTGCCGTCCACATAGGGGCCAGTGTGCCCAGCGCCGCTCGGAAACCTAATGTTCCACCGCCCATTCTTCTTGCCGTCCATATATGAACCAATATGGCTCGCTGTTTCTTTTCCTTCGGATTTCCAAGTTACTTGTCCACGGCCATGCAGCTTTCCCGCACGACACTGCCCGGACCAGGTGATTTTTTGTTCATTTCTCGGCGAGATCCATAAATAACAATTGTCGTGATTTTCCACTTTCAGCCAGCAATCCGGATCGCCTTTTACGGTTGGCGTTTCACACTTCGGTAAGAATTCGGTTTGCGCGGGTTCGGTTTGCGCGTAAGCGGTTGGTGTGCCGCCGGGCAGGAACCCGAACGAAACAAGCAGTGCTAAAAACAGGCTGCGAAATTTAATAACTGACATCATAAGGTTCTCCTATGGTTGGTTTGTTATGTCTGGATTGCGGCTGCACACAGCAGGTGATGCACACTGGTCGCATGTCTTTCCCCGGGAGTCCGGGGGCATTTGCGCTTCCCCTTCCGCAGGGGGCATCCCGTTGGCCGGGCAACAGCTCATGCACCCGGGCAGTGCCATAGCCCGTATCTCCGCCCGACGGTTCATCAAGCCCAGGTCCGTGTCGTAGCATTCACCTTCTTTTCTGAGGTCGGGAAATCCGCGCTGCTGGCACATTTCAGAGTAGGAGGCCCACTTATGCGGCTTTATTTCGATATTATCCTTCGGAATTGTTTTATCGAGAGTAATAATCTCGTCTAACATATCCTTAACATTCCGGGCGCGTAATTCCGCTATGCACAGATTAAAGGCATTCGACAACCTTTGATTTTCATTGCCATTGTCATTCGTTCTTTCATAGCAGGTTTCCTCTTCTTTTACTGCTTTTATGACGTCATCGTCAGCGGTCTTGAGAGCAGATAACACACCAGACGAACTGCTAAAACCAACGATTTCCAACTTAACCTTTTGTTCCGAACTTCCACAAGCGGATAGCCCTTTCAGGAGGGAGCGGAATACGGGTTCGTAAACCTGTCTATCGGGTTTTACGGCACAGGAGTCAGTATTGCTGGCGTTTTGAGAACCCTGACTGTAAAGGCAGTCTTTTTCGTATTTTCCATTCTCTTTGCTATTCAGCCAGTCCTCTAATTTCGCTTCATCCTGAAACAACACCTTGAGCGTGAAAAGAGAGGGCTTGTCGCTTTTGTTATCCGGGCAGTTCACAGGCACTGACGCCTTATTATCTACATACAGATTATAAGTGTTATGCTCAATATTGGTATCTCCCGCAGGAGTTTTAGTAGTATCTCCCTCAGGAAGTTTATTAATAGCAGCAGTCATGGCTGATAACAAAGCTATGGCAAGTAATAGATATAGTAATCCGTTTAACCAAATCAAGCTCCCTATCGTGCGTTTTAGTATATCCTTTGTTTCTTTAAGTCCCTCTCCTATTTTTATTTCCGGCAGGGAAAAGAAATCTCGAAGACCTTTGAAAAAGGTTTTAACGCAATTTTTTACCATCTGAGCGCTTGCTGTCATGAGTAATGTCAGAGCACTGGTAGCGAAAGTTAAAACAGCGATCGCTTTTTCAGGGTTTTCGCCCGCTATCTTATCTATAAAACCTTCTTTATCTATATGATCTATCAGATTCTCGAAACCAGGATAAACTAGCCCGGATATTGCATCAAAACACCTGACGACCTCAACCTGAGGTCGTTGTTCGGTTTTTGCTTCAATGGTGAGTCTCTCCCTAACAGTTTTGATGGTCAGAATCGCTGCTGACGTTGTTCCCGATAGATAAGAGGGGTATTTTTCGATTTTCAGGGTCGGGTTATCCTGGCGATACCACCTGAACCCACACGATTGAGTTGGTGATTGTCTTAGCTGGTATCGAGCCTTGCTACCACCTGGCAGAACAGTTGCTGATGCGGATAGGCGCTGGAGAGGAAGAACTTGATCCTTCGGGTGTTGCGGATGATGACCGCACCGATCTTCAGCAACGTCAGTCTGATCGTCCCTACCTGGGCTTTTGCATACCCGGTGCCGCGCAATCCGATGTCTCGCAGTCGCTGCATCAGGACATAGGCCAGGGACGATAACAGCAGTCGGAACTGGTTCGGCCACCACCGGTGGCAACTGGTACGGTCTGCAAACAGACCCAATTGCTGTTCCTTGATCCGGTTTTCCATATCACCCCGCGGGCAATACAGCTTGTCGTATAGATACTGTGATGACTGGGTCAGATTCGTCACCAGATATCGAGGATTGCTGCCGCGACTGCTGTGTTCAGCCTTAGCAATGACCCTGCGAGGGTACGGCCAACTACCGGCGCCATAGCGGAACTCGCCAAACAAACGCTGCTTCTGGCCCGTTTGCTGATAGTCTCGTTCTGCCTTGCGGATTAACCGGCCAGCGAAGCCATTGAGCCTGTCGTTACGGGCCATACCGATCACATAACCCACATCATGATGATCAAACCAGTTCAGCATGCGCCAACGACAAAAGCCGCTGTCACCACGCACAATGAGCTTCACCTTCGGCCACACCTGCCTGAGCCGTTTGGTCAACAGCGCCAGAATCGCCCAGCTATGTTTGGCGCCATCAATCCTTGAGGGACGCAGATAGCTGACCAGCAACTTCTCACCACAAAAGACATACAGTGGCAGAAAACAATAGTGATCGTAGTAGGCGTGGAAGCCTCGATGCTCCTGCATACCGTGCACAGGATCATCCGTGGCATCAACATCAAGAACGAGGCGCGTCGGGGGCTTCTCAAAAGAAGCTATAAACTGATCAACCATGACTTCATGAATTGTCCTGGCCGTTTCCCCTGTTGCGTTGTTCTCCCAGCGACACAAGGTCGAGGGACTCGCCAGTGGTCGGTCACGATCAATGGCAGACTGTAGCGCCAGGTCGTGCCGGAGTTGTTGATGATCGTTAAGGTCTTCATCACCGATGGCCAGTGCATAGACCCGCTGACGCAGGAGCGACAACTGCGTGTGTTCACAACGTCCCCGGACACGGTCATCGGCCAGACGTTTTGCGACCTGTTTTGTGAGTCCGGTAAGGCGGTCGATCTTGCGTAGCAGCAATAGTCCGCCATTACCGGTGATGTCACCACCGTTGAAATTAGCGGTGACTTTACGTCGTTTAACGGCTTCGAATGTGAGTTCAGTTGCGGTACAATTTGTCATGGCAAGTCCTTCCGGGAATTTTTTGTAAGCAACTGAATTTTACCGGAAATTAAAGGACTTGCCTTCTTTTTGATGCAATATTGGGGCTAGCAGTCTGTCGGACTTAGCTCGCAGATAGGTTATAATGAATTTCTAACGCCTTAACAAATCCGGACGTATCATTCGATGAGTAAATTTGTGCAAGCAGATCGCGATCAGCCGTTTCTTTTGCCACCTGATTTGCGGGATTGGCTGCCGGAAGATGATTTGGCTCACTTTGTCCTTGAGGCGGTGGAACGGGTTCCTCTCAATCGTTTTAGCATCAATCACCGCGGCACAGGCTCTGCACAATATCACCCGCATATGATGCTGAGTTTGCTGATCTATTGTTATGCCAACGGGATGTTTGCGTCCCGCCGGATTGAGCGGGCGACCTACCGAGACATAGGAGTTCGCTTCATTACGGCCAACTGTCACCCGGACCATGATACGATTTGCGCCTTTCGGAGGAACAACCTGTCAGCGATCAGTGATAGTTTTCTGCAGGTGCTATTGTTGGCTAAGGAGTTGAAGTTACTCAAAGTTGGTAAGGTGAGTGTTGACGGCACCAAGATGAAGGCGAATGCGAGTAAGCGGCGTAGCATTCGCTACGACCGGGCTCAGGCATTACGCGAGCAATTGCAGGGTGAGATTGAAGGATTACTGAATCAGGCGGAACAAGCCGACGCCAGTGCGGCGAGTGATCCTCAGCAGTTACCGAAAGAACTGGCGCGCAGAGAGAAACTGAAGTCGGAACTGGATGCGGCCTGTGAGCGTTTGGAGCGCCAGGCCAAGGCACGCGCGGCCTCGGAACAGGCGGCATACCAAGGCAAAGTAGTGGCGCGGGAGAAGCGCCAGGGGCGACGCAAAGGTAAGCGCATCCAGCCGCCCAGGGACACACCGGAAGGTCATGAGCAAACTAACCTGACAGATGCAGACAGTCACTTGATGCGCAAGAATAAGCGCAGTGAGTACCAGCAGTGCTACAACGCACAGGCGGTGGTCGATGCTGATGGCAGTCAGTTGATCCTGAGCGCACGGGTGAGTCAGTGTGCCAGTGACAGTCACGAATTGGTGGCTGATGTCCAGGCTATTGCCAAGCCGATAGGTCGTCCCAGCCACGTTCTGGCGGACGCCGGATATGCGAACGGTGACGAGGTTAAGCGGTTGTCTGGCGAAGGCATGGAGGTGCTGGTGGCAGTGGGTTCGGAAGACCGCAGACGCGCACATGACTTTCGTCCGGTCACTGAGCCCAAGCCTGAAAAGGCAGTGAAGGCACCCTGGTTGATACAGATGAAAGAGAAGATGGCCCTGGGTGAGTATCGAGCCATGTATCGGCTAAGGAAACAAACTGTAGAACCGGTGTTTGGGGTGCTCAAACATGCGATGGGGTTCAGGCAGTTCCAGTTGCGAGGTGAAATCAAGGTGGCAGGTGAATGGGAATTACTGGCACTGGCTTACAATTGTAAGCGTATGCACAACATGATGCGTGCTTGATGAGCGCAAAGCATTTAGCCGTAGAGGCTGTCAGAACAGCGGTAGAGTTCAAGCAGGGTTATAGTGCACTACACACCGACATGACGAGAGCCGATACACAAACTTGAGGGCGTAGCGGTTATTGATCTAAGAAACCTCTGAATAATGTCTTTTCCCGCGATAACTGCGTTGGACTCGTCCTCGAAACATCGGAAAATTAAAGCGTTTTTACGATTTTCTGCGGGCGCGTCCGCCTTGCTCTCACGAAAAAATCCTATTATTCAGAGCTTCCCTAAGTCCGACAGACTGCTAGGTCTGTAATATAAAGGAAAATAAAAACAAGTAGCGAAAGAACAAATGTGATTTTCAATGGCCAGTGAACCAAAAAGAAAGCCCATCTTGGAATCCAGACAATAGCTTTTATAAAGTCCATATTTTCCCCCACAGATAATTATTTTTTGTATTCATTGTTAAGCGCGGACAGTTCAATACCAATCTTTCAACAAGGAAGGCGCTGGACCCAAATGTGCCTGTTCCTCTCCCCCCAGTCCGCCCCGACAAACCGAATTTCGTTACGAGCATAGTCGTTCAGCCATTTTTCGGTTTGCTCCATCGTCTGCTCGGCCTGCCCGTAGCCACTTGCGGTGAATACAAGCAGGTCATTCCACTTCCACCACAATGCTGGCCTTCGACCCGGCGCCGCCCCGGTGGCGCCAGGATTGAACCTGGGAATTTTTGCCTTCAACACGAATCTCCCCGGTGTTTATATCGGCATGGGAACACGCGCCCTTGTTGCCGGTGCCGTTAATTGCGTACAGTTCCACCCGGTTTTTGCCGCTGGTGACGCGCACGTCCTTGCAATCCCAGCCGTTGTCAATCTCTCCGCTGAACACCTGCGAGTGGTTCACCGATACACGGATGCGGTCTCCGTCTTCACACTCGTGGTCGCGTACACAAACCCGGACCTGCGGGTTCGATGACGAAACCTTGATATTGAAATCCTGCAAGGGTATCGACGCTACCTTGTCTGAGCCCCAGTTGGTGGCGATGACATTGTCGTCGCCCTCTGCGAACTTACTGGTACGCATTGCGGATTCCAGTGACCGGGCCGTCGCTTGCTGATTTTTATAAAAGTAGCACTTCACAGGCCAGTGAAGTTTCGGTGTGTATTGGTCTTCAACAAAGTCGCGGAATTCAGATGTGTAGTCTGCGAATCTGTCTCCGGGAAACACGGCGGAGAAATAGATTCGGTCAGGGCTCTTCGGGACGGCAACAGAAGAGGTTTCCGTCAACATGCAGTAAATGTAACCATCATCCGAATCCGACCCGGCTGCCAGTTGCGATGCACACAAGGCAGACCCGAGCAAACAAAAACCAGTGATAATGTTCTTCGGAAATTTCATTTCCTTTCCTCAAAGTAGATAATTTTCTAACGTGCACACCACTCCCGGTGGTTGTGGTGTGGTAATCGGTTGACTTGCCAAGGGCTTTCTGGCCCGGGCCGTGGATGCGTTTGTTCGGGTTTTTATCCGTGTCATCGGTTGCTCCTGCTTAGTTGCTGAAAAGTGCCGCAAGAAGCTAAAGCCATTCCACGACCCTGGTCCAGGGTCATTCTGAAGTTGTTGCGGGAATAGTGATGATGACTGCCATACCAGGCCCGCTTGATAAGGGACCAGAATCCTTCGATGGTGTTGGTATGGGTATGACCATCAGCATAGCGTTCCTTGTGCTTGATGACGGCTCTACCGTATAACGGGGAAGCTACTTGATAGGCTGTGTATTCATCGGCGACTAACAGGGAGCCGACAGGGTCAATGGTGGTTTTGAGGAATCTGGGAATGCCTTGGCCGGTAAGATCACCTGTGCCGTCTGCGGCTCTTGCTACAGCTTTCCCGCCGCGCTCTACTGCACCGATAACCGGTGTTTTACGAGTTCCGCGACCTCTCGGATTATTCGGGGGGGGGGGGGGGGGTAACTCTTTGTTTTTACTACGTATTTTACCTTTCCGGGGTTTTCCGCCGATATAGGTTTCGTCCGCTTCTACCATACCCTGAAGCAGGTGCATTTCCGCCGCCGCCATTGCCGCTCGGATGCGCTTCTGCATGAATATGGAATGAGCCGCAATGTGGGCAATAGGCGTCGTCATGCCAGCGGATTTGTTCAAGGTGTTCAATACAGGCTTCCTAATCAGGGAAACGCTGGCAGATAGAAATCAGATTCAAGGGTGTTATCTCTTGCGGCTATATGAATCCAAGTGTCTACTTTGCAGGATAGGAATGTCAAGCTGGAGTATTGGTTCACCCTATCGCGGCTCAATATCAGCCAGATGGCGCGACACCGCCAGCACCGCACCCAGGGTGCCGAGCAGGGCCCCGGTCAGCAACAACAGCATGGCGCCCGTGAAACCAGGCCCGTGAAGTGCGAAGTCGTCCCGGTAGTTCTGGGCCAGCAACTCGACCGGACCGGACAGTAGTAACAGGCTGGCCTGCAGAAGCAGCAACGCCACTATCGCCCCGCCAAGGCCATACCAGAACCCCAGATACAGAAAGGGTCTGCGTACAAACGCATCCGTGCCGCCCACCAGTTTGACCACTTCTATTTCCTGACGCCGATTCTCGATGGCGAGACGGATGGTGTTGCCCATCACCAGCATGACGCCCAGACCCAGCACAAAGGCCAGTGCGGTCACCAGTCGTTCGGCAAACACCAGCAGGGCAAACAGCCTTTCCAGCCATTTCAGGTCCACGGAAACCCGATCAATCATCTCATGCGCTTCCCAGAGACCGACCAGAGATGCAAGCTGTAGCGGGTCAGTCGAAACCGGCGTGACTTCAATGACATGGGGAAGGGGGTTTCGCTCCAGGGTGCTTAGCACTTCCCCGAAACCGGAACGCTGCTGAAACTCACGAAGTGCATCATCGGCAGTAATAAACAGCGCGAATTCCACATCTTCCCGGCTCTCGATATCCCGGGCAAGGTCCCGTGCGTGCCCGATAGTCACCTCTGCCTTCAGGTAGAGGCTTATACGAGGCTTGCCGCCCCAGTCGCCGGTGATGTCCGCAACATTCTGTAGTACCACGAAGAGTATGGCCGGCAGGCCCAGCGCGATGCCAATGACCAGCCAGGTCATGGCGCTTGGGAAAAAACTGGTCAGTAACTGTTGCAGCGTTCCGATTGAAACCCTGCGATGGTGTGCAGCCCAGGCGCGCAGCCTGTCGGTTCGGCGGGTTGTCGAGGTGGTGGCACCCTGAGTCTTTGGGTTCATATTCAGGACTCGCTAACGAGTCTACCCTGTCGCAGGATCAGCTCCCGCTTACCCATGCGCTTCACCAGATCAAGATTGTGCGTCGCAATTAACAGACTGACGCCCACCTGGTTGAACTGGCTGAACAGGTCCATGATGTCCTGAGACAGGTCCGGGTCCAGGTTGCCGGTCGGCTCATCGGCAAGCAGCAACGGCGGTTTATTGACCACGGCGCGCGCAATACCAACCCGCTGCTGCTCACCACCGGACAGGGCCTGGGGGAGTTTCTTTTCCTTGTCTGACAACCCGACTTTCGACAGGGCTGCGCGAACCCGGCGACCCACCTCGCGCGGCGCGGCGCCCGCAATCGTCAACGGCAGAGCCACATTGTCATAAACATTACGATCAAACAGCAACTGGTGGTTCTGGAAAACCACGCCGATGTTTCTTCTTATCTGTGGAATCTGCCGACCGGATACCCGGTTCAGGTTGGTACCGCCGACAAACACCTGCCCCTGGCTGGCCCGTTCCATCAGGATAATCAGTTTCATCAGTGTGCTTTTACCGGCGCCCGAGTGCCCGGTGAGAAAGGCCATCTCAGCATCCGCCAGCTCAAAGCTGACCCGGGACAGCGCCTCGGAGCCGCCCTCATATCGCTTGCTGACTTCGTCAAACCTGATCATGTTTCGTCAAATAATGCCGCCACAAATTCTTCGGAAGAGAAGGGCCGAAGGTCATCAATCTGCTCACCAACCGCGATAAACCGAATGGGGATACCCAGTTGTCCTGCCAGCGCGAAGATCACACCGCCTTTGGCGGTGCCATCAAGTTTCGTCAGCGCCAGCCCGGTCACAGCCACGGCTTTCCGGAATTCGCTCACCTGCGAAATGGCATTTTGCCCCGTGCCCGCATCCAGCACCAGCATCACCTCATGGGGTGCGGACTCATCAATCTTACCAAGCACACGGGTGATTTTTTGCAGTTCATCCATCAGGTTCTTCTTGTTCTGCAACCTGCCGGCGGTATCGGCAATCAGGACATCAATGTTCCTCGCTTGCGCCGCCGCCAGGGCGTCATACACCACGGATGCGCTGTCAGCACCGGTATCCTGGGCGATGACCGGGACCTGGTTGCGCTCACCCCAGACTTTCAACTGGTCCACGGCAGCCGCTCGAAAGGTGTCCCCGGCAGCCAGCATGACGGATTTGCCCTCTGCCTGGAATTTTTTCGCCAGCTTGCCGATGGTGGTGGTCTTACCGGCACCGTTGACGCCAACCATCAGGATCACGAAAGGACTGCCGGACTCAGTATCCAGCGGGATCTCAACCGGTTTGAGAATTGCCGCGAGCGAACTGCGCAGATGACCATAGACGGCATCCACATCACCCAGTTCCTTTCGGCTGATCAGGCCCGTCAGGTCCGACAGGATTTCCCGGGTGGCGGACACACCGACATCGGAGGTCAGCAGGATGGTCTCCAGTTCTTCAAGCAGTTCATCATCAAGCTCCCTGTCACCAAGGAACACATCCTGTATGCCCTCGGCAAGCCTGGATCGTGTTTTCCCCAGGCCGTTTTTCAACCGGGCAAATAAGCCCGGTTTGTCCCGAGTGGTTTCTTCTGCGGCTTCCGATGACATTGATTCGCCTGAAAGTCCTTCTATTAGTGGTTAATATGACTGCCTGTAACCCTGATCGTGACTGCTGATGGTAACTCGCCGGGAGAAGGATACGTGAAACATCATGATCGCACCCTGCGAATTATCGGCGGAAACTGGCGTGGCCGCAAAATTACCTTTCCCGCGCCACACGATATACGCCCCACAGGTGATCGCGTGCGCGAAACCCTGTTCAACTGGCTGGTGCGGGACATCCACGGCGCCGCCTGCCTGGACCTCTTCGCCGGGAGCGGCGTGCTGGGATTCGAGGCACTGTCACGGGGCGCCGCCTCTGTCACGCTGGTCGAGAAGCATCCGGCTATCGCGCGTAGCATCGCAGACAATCTCGGGAAACTGGAAGCAGATAAAGGTCGCTGGAAGGTGGTGGAATCGGACGCCCGGCAATGGCTGGAGCGCCAGAGTGATCAGTACGACATTGTGTTTGTCGACCCACCCTTTGCCGACCGGGACATCCAGACACTGCTGGGTCAGATCGCGGAAAAAGGCCTGGCACGCGGGTATGTCTATATTGAAACCGGCGATAAGCTGGATTCATCCCGGCTGCCGGAAGGCTGGCAACTGCACCGGCAGAAGCAGTCCGGTGCGGTCCACTACGCACTTTGCCGCATTGATGATGCTACATTTCAAAGTTGAAATAGCCGTCAACGGCTCTGTATGATTGCGCCCTTTGCAAAGGAAACTCTGAATCATGAGCAGAGTTCTGTATCCCGGCACATTCAACCCCATTCACAATGGTCACACTGACCTGGTAGAACGCGCCGCCGAGTTGTTTGATTCGGTCGTGCTCGGGATTGCAACCAGTCCGCACAAGTCACCCGGCGAACTGGAACTCCGGGTCAGCCTTGCCAAAGAGGCTCTGTCACACATCCACCGGGTTGAAGTGATGGGCTTTAATACCCTGACCGTGGACTTTGCGCGAGAGATCGGCGCCAACGTCATCCTGAAGGGCATCCGGACCGTGACCGACTTTGACTACGAGTTTCAGATGCTCAACATGAACCGGGCGCTGGACCCGAAGATCGAAACGGTGTTCCTGGCACCCTCCGAGGAAAACTCCTATATTTCCTCCAGCCTGATCCGGCAGATTGCCGGTTACGGTGGCCATGTCGACAACTTCGTTCATCCCGTGGTTGCCGAGGCCCTCAGGAACAAGCAGATCAGTTAGCTAAGGCTGACAGGCGGCACAGAAGACGCTGGAACGATTGCCCTGCCTGATTTCCTTCAGGTTGCCGCCACACCTTCGACAGGGTTCATCCCCTCGACCATACACGTTCAACTTCTGCCGGAAGTAACCCGGCGATCCGTCTTCGCGGACAAAGTCACGCAGGGTGGTGCCGCCACTTTGGATGGCCCGCCGCAGAACCATTTTAATTTCCCGCACCAGCTTCTGATAGCGTTCAAAACCGATTCGTGAAGCGGCGCGGTCCGGGCGAATGCCCGCAGAGAACAGCGCCTCATTGGCGTAGATGTTGCCGACGCCGACCACCACCCTGCTGTTCATAATGAACGACTTCACTGCCACCTTGCGCCCCGCAGCCAACCGGTGCAGGTAGTCGGCATTGAATTCACCGGAGAGCGGCTCAGGGCCAAGATCATCAAGCAGCTTGTGGCTTGAATCGCCGGGAAGCCAGAACACAGAACCAAACCGGCGCGGATCGTGATACCTGAGTATCCTCCCATCACTGAAGACAATATCGATGTGATCGTGTTTTTTCACTGCCTGGTCGGAACGGACGATACGCAGACTGCCGGACATCCCGAGGTGAACCATCATGCGGCCCCGGGACGTCCGGAAAAGAAGGTACTTCGCCCGGCGATCAACGGCGGTAAATAACTGCCCGGTCAGCACCTGGCTCAGCTCCGGTGAGACCGGCCAGCGCAATGAAGGCTGGCGGACCAGCACACGCTGCACGGGCTTATCCAGAACATGGGGTTCAATCCCGCGACGTGTGGTTTCAACTTCTGGCAGTTCAGGCAATGGCGTGGGCGGGGGAATGGCGGAAGAGGAGGTGCGCCCCTGGATGAGCGCAGGACAAAAGACTTACTTGATCTTCGATTCCTTGTAGATCACATGCTTACGGACCACCGGATCAAACTTCCTGATCTCCATCTTGTCCGGCATGGTGCGCTTGTTCTTGCTGGTGGTGTAGTAGTGGCCGGTCCCGGCCGATGATACGAGTTTGATTTTCTCTCTCATGATTTACACCTTGTCTCCGCGGGCGCGGATTTCGCTGACAACCTGTTCAATACCTTTCTTGTCGATAATACGCATACCCTTGGCGGAAACACGCAGCTTGATGAAACGGTTTTCACTCTCCAGCCAGAACCGGTGATCGTGAATATTCGGCAGAAAGCGGCGGCGTGTCTTGTTGTTCGCGTGGGATACATTGTTCCCGCTCATCGGTCGCTTGCCGGTAACCTGACAGCCTCTGGCCATGTCAAAATACCTTATAAATCAGTTGGTTGTCGAAAGGGTTCAAATTAGCCTGACGTGCATTGGCCTGGTAGCGGCACTTTATACCAGAAGCCCACCGACAGTTCAACAAACCCCACTCCACGTTAAAGGGATCCTACTTTATTTTTTCCGGAAGTTCCTCCGGGGAGTTGAAATCGGTAGGATGAACCCCATATCTCAACCAACAGTGGTATCAAATAAGTGTCAGTCATTTATTCAATAACTTCCACCCACGAATCATCAAACTGCAACTCTTCCAGAATTTGACTTTTATCCAAAGGTGTTGGTTGTCTAATTCTTATAGACAACCGATTATCTGGAACATCCTCAATGATAGTCAGTTGTGAGCCATGAGGTTGCCAAGTAAATTTATGAATGTCTGATTTTGTTTTTTTGCCTTCGAGATTTCCTCGTTTATTCCAACTCCAAGAATACATATCCAAGTCATACATCACTGTGTCAAATTCAAATACTGACAATTCAAGAAGTCCCGCTCCTTTTATTAAAACCACTGTTCTAAGATGTTTGTAATTTTTCTTAATTGCTGCCACACGCTCATTGAAAATTTCTAGAATCTTCCCGCCCAGTTCATCGGGTGGACGACCGGAGACTTTTTCATCACCATAAGAAAACACCGGGGAGTTGCGCCCAGAAATGAGCCTTACTTTTTTTACTGTAAAGGGTTTTTTGTTCTTAACCGTTTTTGCTCCCCACGCAGTTTGCTGAAACACAACATCGTCCAAACCAACGTTCGATGGCTTCCAGTCAGCCCCCACCAAACCCGCAAAAATTTCCTCCCAATCGCTCCCCTCCAATCTATCTGTCTTTCTGGTGGCAAGAGCATAAACAATTTCCTTGCCGAGATTTAGAGCAAAACCACTCGGAAATTGGTTGAGAGAATACGGAGGTGTATATTTCTCAACAGTACGGAGCTTAGGCCGTTTGGGCATTATAATTTTCGGACTCTTCCATCAATCGCATTTGGGTAACAGAACCATCATCTTCTGCACAGGCGTGGCCATAATAGCCAATAGCTCGAAAAACAGACGTTATCACTTGACTGGCAACAGGCACAGGCAGGCTGTTCCCAGCTTGTTTGCGGGTCTGGCTGTCATTGCAGACAATCTTAAAGTCATCAGGGAATCCCTGAAGTCGCAACATTTCTCTTGGGGTAAGGCGACGCTCCCCATTTACAAGCAAGTAGTTATACGATGCACCAGCACGCAAGGCGCAAGAAAATGGATGGACACCTACATTTCCGCCTTTGTTTTCGTGCCAGATACTTGGCCCCGCAGGCAATTCGACCTTTTTTACTTGCGCTTTTCTTTTTGCTTTGATATGTGGGGAAGCAAAAAATTTTTCAGAAACATTACTTTCTAAAATATCTTTCAGAGGTTGCATCGGCTTGTTTCCGATGGGCCATTCAAAGTTTTCTTTCGAGTTCTGGATGCCCACAATAAAGACCCGTTCCCTTTTCTGAGGCAAACCGAAATCAAGAGCATTAAGCACCTTATAATCACACTCGTAACCTAAGTGCCTAAGAGTCTCAGTAATGCGCGACAAAGTACGTCCCTGGTCGTGTCCCACAAGAAGTTTGACATTTTCAAGCACAAAGGCTTTGGGAGATTTGGCTTCTATGATTCGCGCAATGTCAAAGAACAAGGTTCCTCTTGTGTCATCAAACCCCTTCATCTGCCCTATTATGCTAAATGGCTGACAGGGAAATCCGGCAAGAAGAATGTTGTGATCAGGAATTTCTGTCGATTCAAGCGTAGTAATATCACCTTGCGGGGTATCATGAAAATTAGCAGAGTAGGCGTTTCGGCATTTTTCATCTATATCGCTTGAGAAAACACATTCCGAGCGGACACCCAATCGTGAAGAGGCTTTCTGCATGGCAAGGCGAAACCCGCCAATTCCGCAAAAGAGGTCAATGTATTTGATTGTCTGCATATCAATTTGACATCATTCTGCACATATTCGGCTTTGGCGGGTTTAACCTGCTTGTTTTCGGAGAATACTGTTGAATTTACACAGACTCGCTCCTCTGGTCAACTCAAACACTCAGGATTGTTAGGAGCACATAATCTGTCCGGTCTTGTAGCACATGATCTGTCCGGTTCTCATGCCTTCCTGAGGAGGAAGGTTTATGAACCAGACAGAACTGCTACAGGAGATCAGACTGATGCGTTTTAAAGAAGCATACGGAGGGTGGACGGAGAGTCGTCTGACCCAGGAGGAGGCAGCCCGATTGCTGGGCGTGTGCGAGCGGACATTCCGCCGTTACATTGATCGCTACGAGGAGGAAGGCCTGGATGGGTTGATCGACAAACGCTTGTCGCAGGTTTCCCATCGACAGGCCCCGGTGGATGAGGTGATGCGGCTGGTGGACCATTACCGGGATCGGCACATGGGCTGGAACGTGAAGCACTACTACACTCGATACAAGCGCGAGGGCGGCGCCCGGAGTTACACCTGGGTGAAGAACAATCTCCAGAAGTCCGGTGTGGTCAAGAAGGCACCCAGGCGCGGTGTGCACCGCAAACGACGCGAGCGTGCTGCCTGGCCGGGCATGCTTGTGCATCAGGATGGCAGCCAACATCAATGGGTGCCGGGCAAGTATTGGGACCTGATTGTGACCATGGACGATGCCACCAACGAACACTACTCCATGTTCTTCTGCGACGAGGAAGGGACGCAGAGCAGTTTTCGGGGTGTCCGGGAGGTGATTGAGCGCAGGGGCCTGTTTTGCTCGCTGTATACCGACCGGGGTAGCCATTACTGGCACACGCCGGAGGCTGGCGGCAAGGTCGACAAGGTCAACCTGACCCAGTTTGGCCGAGCCATGGGGCAGTTGGGTATTGAGATGATCCCGGCCTATTCTCCGGAGGCAAGAGGTCGCTCTGAGCGGGTGTTTAGAACTCACCAGGACCGCTTGGTCAAGGAATTGGCCCTGAACGGGATCACGGACATGGACGAGGCTAACCGGTATATCCAGGAAAGCTACCTGGCGGCCTACAATGCGGAGTTTATGCAGCCGACGCAGGAAGACGGATCAGCCTTCGTGGACTGTCGGGACCTGCACGTTCTGGATGACATTTTGTGTGAGCACCATGAACGCACGGTACGTAAAGACAACTGTGTCAGTTTCGAGGGGGTGTTGCTACAGATTCCGGAGGACCGGCACCGTTGCCATTACGTGAAGGCCAGGGTCAAGGTATTGCGCCATGTCGATGGAACACTCTCAGTTCACCATGGGCCGCGCCAGTTGGCACGTTATGACACACAAGGACAGGAAATCGTTGATGAAATGCCAGCAGCAGCTTAAGTGTCCGCAGCTCGGCTGGCGTCCTGGAGGCAACGGAGGGCGTAGCCCGACGGGGCCTCCAGGACATTAAGGCAAAGCGGACAGTTTATTTGCTACAAAACCGGACAAGTCTATTTGCTACTAACACTCAAACACTCAGGATTCAGGTCATCAGCCCCCTTTCCACGAAGGAGGTCACCTCCGTATCTCCGACGACAAAATGGTCCAGCACACGGATTTCGACCAGGGCAAGCGCCTGTACCAGGCGCTCGGTGATCCGGCGGTCCGCCGATGACGGCTCTGCCACGCCGGAAGGGTGATTGTGTGCGAAGATGACCGCCGCCGCGTTCGAGGAAAGCGCACACTTCACCACCTCACGGGGATAAACGCTGGCGCCATCTATGGTCCCGCTAAAGAGTTCCTCGAAAGCGATCAGGCGGTGCTGGTTATCCAGCAACAGGCAGGCGAACACCTCTCTTTCATAGTGCCGCATACGCGCAAGCAGATAACGACGGGTCACACCCGGGTCAGACATCATCTGGCCTTTTCTCAAACCAGACATCAGGCAGCGCCTGGTCATTTCCATGACTGCTGCAAGCTGCGTGGCCTTGGCAGGGCCGATGCCATGCTCACGGATCAACGCCTGTTCCCCGGCATCGACCAGACCACGCAGCCCGGAATAGCGGTCAAGCAGTTGCTCCGCAAGCTGCAACACAGGTATTCCCGAGGTGCCGGTACGCAATATGATGGCCAGCAGTTCAGTGTCCGTCAGGACATCAATACCGAATTCCAGCATCTTCTCGCGCGGCATCTGCGGTTGTCTCTGCATTCCGGGTCCTGACATAACGATGAGTGAGTAACCACTTCCGGGTCGAGCTATGCTAATCTCTGGTTCCGCCAATGGGGCTCAGCCGAGTGCCGGAGAAGGCCGCTGAATTTGACCCCTCTGAATGCCAGCTATCAGAGTAGATACTTTGCCGTGAATCGCCTTACCAACAAAAGAATCCTGCTCGGCGTTACCGGCGGTATCGCAGCTTACAAGAGCGCCGACCTGACGCGCCGTCTGCAGGACGAAGGTGCGGACGTGCGTGTCGTCATGACGTCATCCGCACAGGAATTCATTACGCCACTGACCATGCAGGCCCTGTCGGGCCATCCGGTGCATCTGGACCTGCTGGATACGGAAACAGAGTCGGTGATGGGGCACATAGAACTTGCGCGCTGGGCTGATGTCATTTTAGCAGCACCGGCAACCGCAGACTTCATTGCCCGTTATGCCGCAGGCCGTGGCGATGACCTGCTGACTGCCCTGTGCCTGGCCGCCGACTGCACCCTGGCCGTGGCACCCGCCATGAACCGGGCCATGTGGGCCAGGCAAACCACGCAACGAAATGTCAGCCTGCTGCGCCAGATGGATGTTCATATCCTGGACCCTGATGAAGGTCTACAGGCCTGTGGTGAAACGGGTGCGGGCAGGCTCATGGATGTTCCCGATATTGTTGATCGTGTTTGCAGCCTGTTCAGACCCGGCAGTCTTACCGGCAGGCATGTCGTCATCACCGCAGGACCAACACGAGAAGCCATCGACCCGGTGCGTTACATCAGCAACCACAGCTCCGGCAAACAGGGATATGCCTTGGCTGAAGCGGCCCTTGAAGCCGGTGCAAAGGTCACCCTGGTCAGTGGGCCAACCCATTTGCAGGTGCCGGAACGTGCCACCCTGGTACAGGTTGAATCTGCCGAAGACATGCTGAATGCCGTTATGGGCTGCGCGCCAGGGGCCGACGTTTTTATCGGCGTGGCGGCAGTGGCGGACTATCGACCGGAAACGGCGGCAGGCCGGAAACTGAAGAAGCAGTCATCAGATGGTTTGACACTGGCGCTGGTACAGAACCCGGACATCCTTCAGACAGTTGCCGAACTTGAAGAGGGCCGACCCTTTACGGTCGGCTTCGCCGCAGAAACCGAAAACCTCGTGCAGTATGCGACCCGAAAACTCGAAGCAAAAAACCTGGACATGATCGTTGCGAACAATGTCTCGGACGATTCTATTGGCTTCAACAGCGACGAAAACGAAGCCCTGATTATTACCGGCGAAGGACAACAACCCTTGCCCAAAGCCTCAAAGGAAGTGATCGCCAGGAAAATCATCGCCCTTATCGCTGAACGGATAGCTTCAGGCCCGGGGCCGGTGGCATGAATCATCTGCAGGTCAAGATCCTGAGCGACAGGATAGGGAACGACATCCCTCTGCCCGGTTACTCAACCGGGGGTTCTGCGGCCATGGACCTGCGCGCCTGTCTGGATGAGCCCCTGAAACTGGGACCCGGCGACACCTTTCTTATGCCAACAGGCATCGCGATACACATTGAAGACCCCGGCTATGCGGCGCTGATCCTGCCGCGCTCCGGCCTGGGTCACAAGCATGGCATCGTGCTGGGTAATCTGGTCGGCCTGATCGACTCGGATTACCAGGGTGAGTTGATGATCTCGACCTGGAACCGTGGCACAACAACATTCATGATCGAACCCGGTGATCGGATTGCCCAACTGGTAGTTGTTCCTGTTCAGCAGACCCGGTTCACGATTGTTGACGAATTCACATCGACCGAACGCGGCACCGGCGGCTTCGGGTCATCCGGTCGAGGTTAGGTTATGTGGAGATCAGGAACGACCTCGCCCTTGAGTAAAACCCTATGACGTTGACCAAAGATTCGGCGATGACCATCGCCAAAGTACTGGCCGAGGCGCTGCCCTACATCCAGCGATTCACCGGCAAGACCATCGTCATCAAGTATGGCGGCAATGCCATGATTGAAGACGAGCTGAAGCTGAGCTTTGCGCGGGATGTGGTGCTGATGAAGACCGTGGGTATGAACCCGGTTGTCGTTCACGGCGGTGGCCCTCAGATCGGGTCACTGCTGGACGAACTCGGGATCGAATCCAGTTTCGTGGACGGTATGCGCGTTACCGACAGCAAGACCATGAATGTGGTACAGATGGTACTGGGCGGGGTGGTCAATCAGGAAATCGTGAATCTCATCAATCAAAGCGGTGGCAAGGCAGTCGGCCTGACGGGTAAGGACGCTACCCTGATCAGGGCGCGCAAAATGCTGATCGAGCGCGGCGGGCCTGAGGTGCCTGAGGTGAAAGCCCCGGAGATTATCGACATCGGACATGTCGGCGAAGTGGCAGACATCAATCGGGATGTGATTGATCTGCTGACCGGCAGCGACATTATTCCCGTGATTGCACCCATCGGGGTGGATGAAGATAACGAGACCTACAATATCAATGCTGACCTGGTGGCCGGAAAACTCGCGGAGAAGCTGAATGCCGAGAAACTGATTCTTCTGACCAACATAGCGGGGTTGCAGGATAAAAATGGCAAACTGCTCACCGGGCTCAGTTCAGGCGAGGTCGATACACTGATCGCCGATGGCACCATTACCGGCGGCATGTTGCCGAAGATTGACTGCGCCCTGTCCGCAGTCAAGCAGGGGGTCAGCAGTTCCCACATTATTGATGGCCGTGTCGCACACGCCGTACTGCTTGAAGTGCTGACCGATGAAGGTGTCGGTACGCTGATTACCAACCGGGGGCAGTGAAAGATGAGCATGGAAGAGAATACAACCCGGGATACGAAACCTTCACGAAAGGAACAGATTCTCCAGTCTCTTGCCACCATGCTGGAGCAAAGCCCCGGGGGCCGGATCACGACCGCAGGGCTGGCCCGTCATGTCGGCGTGTCGGAGGCCGCCCTGTACCGGCACTTTCCGAGCAAGGCCAGGATGTTTGAAGCACTCATAGAATTCATCGAAGACGCCATCTTCCCCCGTATTTCCCAGATCATGAGCGATGAGTCCAGGGCAGAGTTCCGGTGTCAGAAGATCGTGGGTCTCATGCTCACCCTGTGTGAACGCAATCCGGGTATTACCCGTGTCCTGACCGGTGACCCTCTCGCCGGGGAAACGGAACGACTGCGGCAGCGCGTCAGCCAGTTGTTTGATCGCATCGAAGCAAACTTCCGGCAGATCATTCGCGAGATGCCCATGCGCGGTGAACAGGAAACTGCCATTGATGCGGTGGTCGCCGCCAACCTGATACTGTCATTCGTGGAAGGGCGGATCAGTCAGTACGTCAGGAGCGACTTCTCCCGACTGCCGACCACCGAGTGGGAAGTGCAGTGGGATATGCTCCGGAAAAGCCTGTTCCGCAGCCAGCCTGGGTAAACCGGACACTCACCTCTACGAGGCAATCCCATACTGCGCGCGATAGGAAGCTATCTGTTCAAGTTCCTGTTTATGCGTTCCGGAATCCTTCAAATACCGGATTATCTCATCCAGATTTACGACGCTGATGACAGAGACCTGATAATCCCGCTCAACCTCCTGAATCGCCGAAAGCTCCCCGGCCCCGCGCTCCTGCCGGTCAATGGCCACAATCACGCCCACAGGTTTGGCATCCTCGGAAGCAACGAGGCTCATCACTTCGCGTATGGCCCTGCCGGAGGTAATCACATCGTCCACGATCACGACATCGCCCTTTAGCGGAGCGCCCACCAGGACGCCGCCCTCGCCGTGATCCTTCGCTTCCTTGCGATTGAATACATAGGGTATATCCACATGATGCCGGTTTGCCATCGCTATCGCGGTGGTGGCAACCAGCGGAATTCCCTTGTAGGCGGGTCCAAGCAGGCAGTCCGCGTGAATGCCGCTGTCCGCAAGAGCCGCCGCATAGTAGATGCCGAGATTGCCCAGAGCCTGCCCGGTTTTGAACTCTCCCGAGTTGAAGAAATAGGGGCTGATGCGCCCTGATTTCAACTTGAACTCACCGAACTTCAAAACCCCCTGCGCCAGTGCGAACCCGATAAATTCACGCTTGTAGTCCGCCGGCATCATGCACCTCCGTCCAGTGCGGACCTCTGTATCGCCATCAGTTCAGCCGTGCCCTTGTCAGCCAGTCGCAGCATTTCCATCAACTCCGCCCGGGCAAAGGGTTCGTCCTCTGCCGTGCCCTGAATCTCAATATACCGGCCATCTTCGGCAACCACGACGTTCATATCCGTATCTGCCCTGGAATCTTCCACATACTCCAGGTCCAGCACCGGTGTCCCCTGCACAATTCCCACTGAAACCGCCGATACCAGTTGGGTCTCAGGTGTCGCATCCAGCGTTGCCAGCGCATCCATCAGAGCAACGCAGGCACCGGTAATTGATGCCGTTCGGGTTCCGCCGTCAGCCTGAATCACATCGCAATCTATTTTGATGGTGAATTCACCCAGGGTTTCCATAGCCACCGCCGCCCGGAGCGAACGGCCAATCAGTCGCTGGATTTCAACCGTGCGACCGCCCTGCCTGCCCCGCGCCGCCTCCCGGTCCATTCGTGAATCCGTGGACCTGGGCAACATGCCGTACTCGGAGGTGATCCAGCCCTTGCCGCTGCCACGCAGAAAAGACGGCACCCCCTTTTCAACCGACGCGGTGCAGATCACCCGGGTGTCACCAAAGCCGATCAGGACCGACCCTTCCGCATGCCTGATAAAGTTCCTTTCAATCGTGACCTCACGCATCTGATCCGGTTCACGCGCTACCAGTCTGCTCATGGCTACTCCGCCCTTGTGAAAACTCCATTATACTTATCCCCGGCGCCACGCAACGGGAAGTCAGATGACCAGAAGTATGACCGCATTTTCCAGGGTAGAACATGGCGGTGCAGTTTGGGAACTCAGATCGGTGAATCATCGCTATCTGGATGTCAGCTTCCGTATGCCGGAAAACCTTCGCTTTCTCGAACCGGAATTGAAAGGCGCGTTCAAAGACCAGGTGCATCGCGGCAAGATCGAGTGTTCGCTGAAGATCAATTCGGCGGAACTGTCAACGACCTTCACCATCAATGAGCGGTTGGTTGACGAACTGAAAAGCGCTCTTGAGCGTATCAGCAAGCGGACCGGCTTTGAAACCCGGGGCGATGCCATGTCACTGCTGCGCTGGCCGGATGTTCTGGTGGCCGCAGATACCAGCGACATCCTGATCGGGCAAACCCGGCAGGCATTCGCGGACGCGGTTCAACAACTGGTTGAGATGCGCGAGCGCGAGGGCGGGGAACTTGCCGGGGTGATTGCTGCACGACTCGGCGATGTTGAGGAAACAGTTGGCCATCTGCGGGCCGAGGTTCCCGCCATTATCCGGTCCCAGCACAAAAAGCTGTGCAAACGACTGGACGAGATCGACGTCGAGGCTGATCCCGCACGGCTGGAACAGGAGCTGGTGGTTCTGGCCCAGAAACTGGATGTGGCCGAGGAGCTGGACCGACTGGTCACGCATGTGGCCGAGGTCAGGCGCAACCTGAATCTGGCGGAACCGGTGGGTCGGCGGCTGGATTTCCTGATGCAGGAACTGAACCGGGAGGCCAACACCATCTCATCCAAGGCTTCAGCCGCGTCTACCACCAACCGGGCAGTGGATCTGAAAGTTGGCATTGAGCAGATGCGGGAACAGATCCAGAACATCGAATGAACGAACTGTCTTCCGGCGCAGGCGGTGGCACACTTTTTGTGGTCGCCGCACCCTCGGGGGCAGGCAAAACCAGTCTGGTGAACAGGTTGCTGGATGCCGAGCCCGACACAGGCGTTGCCGTATCCCACACCACCCGCGCCATACGTCCGGGGGAACAGGACGGTGTGAATTATCATTTCGTTGACCGTGAGTCCTTTGAGAAACTGGCGGAAGGTGGCGGTTTCCTCGAATGGGCCAATGTCTTCGGCAATCTGTATGGCACCAGTATCGCGGCGGCGAACCGGGTGCTGGATGAGGGCAGGAAACTGATTCTGGAGATAGACTGGCAGGGCGCCGCCCAGATCCGGGAGAAGTTTCCCGAAACCCTGTCAATTTTCATCTTTCCGCCCTCGCTGACCGCCCTGCGTGAGCGGCTTGAAGGCCGCGGCCAGGATGATGAGCAGACGGTCCGGCACCGGATGAATGCCGCCTTCCGGGAGCTGTCGCACTGGAAGGAGTTTGACTATCTGATTGTCAATGACCGGTTCGAGGAGGCCGTGGACGATTTGATTGCGGTGGTGAAGGGCAGGGGAGAACAACTGCGGGGACCTGAGCGGCGCAGGGCACTCAGCGCACTTATTACCGATTTATTACCGCATGACGAGCAATAATATTGTTTAATAGGGACATTGTGGCTACAATTCGCGGTCCTTTGAACCAATCACCCGGAAGGAACACATGGCACGCGTGACTGTAGAAGACTGTCTGGAAAACGTAGCGAACCGATTCGAACTGGTTATGGTTTCCAGCAAGCGGGCCCGACAAATTGCCACCGGGGGAAAGGATCCCATGGTACCGCTGGAAAATGACAAGCCGACGGTCCTCGCTCTGCGTGAGATCGCCGAAGGTATGGTCAACGCGTCGATTCTTGACGAGCCGACCCAGGAAGAAACCGAAGCCATGGCTTTGAGCGCCGTACAGGACGGATTTGAACAACACGAACAAGAGTTCAACAACAACCTCTAGGGTTCCCTGTCCCGATCGGGTTGGGAAGCCATCGCATCCCAGCCCCGATGCCACACAACTGAACAACCCTGCGCGCCACAATAATCACAATCATAAAGTGGGGTCAGCATGATGCTGACCATTGATTCTTTCGCTGATAATCTGACCTCCTACCTGGAACCCCGACAGATCGACCAGGTCGTCAAGGCCTATCATTTCGCCAAAGACGCCCATGAAGGGCAGAAACGCAAGTCCGGTGATCCCTACATCACACACCCGCTGGCGGTGGCCAATATCCTCGCGGATATGCACATGGACCACCAGTGTCTGATGGCGGCGCTTCTGCACGATGTTATTGAAGACACCAGCATTCCCAAGCACACCCTGGAACAGGAGTTCAGTGACGAAGTCGCCGAACTGGTGGACGGCGTGTCCAAGCTGAAGAGCGTCTTCCAGTCCCATGCCGAAGCCCAGGCAGAGAACTTCCAGAAAATGACACTTGCCATGGCCAGGGATATCCGGGTCATCCTGGTCAAGCTCGCCGACCGCCTGCACAACATGCGCACCCTGGGGCACCTGGAGCCTGAAAGGCGGCGGCGGATCGCCAGGGAAACCCTGGAAATCTATGCGCCTATCGCTTTGCGGCTGGGTATGAACAACATGCGGATTGAATTCGAGGAACTGGGTTTCAGGGCCATGTACCCGCTTCGATCCAGCATGATAGAAAAAGCGGTGAAAAGGGCGCGGGGTAACCGGCGGGAAGTCGTGGCCAATATCCGGAAGTCCATCACGAACTGCCTTGAACGGGTGAACGTCTCGGCCACCGTTTTTGGCCGCGAGAAGCATCTCTACAGTATTTACGACAAAATGCGCACCAAGCGTAAGTCGTTTAACGAGATTATGGACGTCTACGCGTTCCGCATCCTGGTCGACTCGGTGGACGATTGTTACCGGTCGCTGGGCGGGGTACACAACCTCTACAAGCCGGTGGCCGGTCGCTTCAAAGACTATATTGCCATCCCGAAAGCCAATGGCTACCAATCCCTGCACACCACGCTGTTCGCTATGCACGGCATTCCCATTGAGATCCAGATTCGCACTCACGACATGGAAACCGTGGCCAACAGCGGTATTGCCGGTCACTACCTTTACAAGAGCAATGATGACTCCAGCGCGCGGCACGAACGGGCAAGGGAATGGATGAAAGGACTGCTGGAGTTGCAACAGAGCGCGGGCAACTCCCTTGAATTTATCGAGAACGTCAAAATCGACCTGTTTCCTGACGATGTCTATGTGTTCTCACCCACGGGGGAGATCTACGATTTGCCCCAGGGAGCCACCCCGGTCGATTTCGCCTACGCGGTGCACACCGACATTGGCAACGCCTGCGTTGCCTGTCGCATTGATCGCAAACTGGCGCCCTTGTCTGCCAGCCTGCAATCAGGGCAGACCGTGGAAATTATTCGTGCGCCGGGGGCACAACCCAACCCGGCCTGGCTGAGCTTTGTCGTCACCGGCAAGGCACGCAGCAGCATACGTCATGCGTTGAAACAGCAGCAGGCCAGTGAATCCATGGTTCTCGGCAGGCGGCTGATGGAACGCACGCTGGAACAACATGATATGACCATGGAAGACATAGACCCGGCAGATTTCGCCGCGATACTGGAAGAACGCAAGGCTGATAGTCTGGATGAACTGCTGGCGGAAATCGGCCTGGGCAACCAGATGGCCAGCGTGATTGTTCGTCGGCTGATCGGGGATGCCCGGGAGCCGACAGAAACACCCGGCACCAAACCGCTTACCATCAAGGGAACGGAAGGGATGGTGGTCACCTTCGGTCGCTGCTGCAAACCCATTCCGGGAGACCCGATCATCGGGCACGTCTCTGCGGGCAAGGGCATCGTCATCCATGTCGAAACCTGCAGGAACATGGCCGACCTGCGGGAGAAGCCGGAAGAGCTGATGGATGTTCGATGGGAAGAAGGCGTTGATGGAGAATTTTTTGTTGAACTCAGAATAGAGCTGGAGCATGACCGGGGCATTATCGCCACTATCGCTTCCACCGTAACCGCCGTGAATGCGAACATTGAGCGCATCAACCTGACCGAGAAGGACGCACGACTGGGGATTGTGAATCTGGTTATTTCCGTCAAAGATCGCGTGCATCTGGCCAATGTGATCAAGCGACTCAAAGCCGTTAAAGGCATCACCCGTATTTCCAGGACAAGAAGCTAGGGAACCTCTGAATGAAGAAGAGCATCACCACCCATCAGGCCCCCGCCGCCATCGGCACCTACAGCCAGGCGGTCACTCACGCCGGTATTCTTTACGTGAGCGGTCAGATTCCGCTGGTGCCCGCACGCATGGAGCTGGTCAGCGATGATATCAGCGCCCAGATCAGTCAGGTTTTTGACAACCTCAATGCTGTCATTTCCGCCGCCGGGGCAACACTGGACGACGCCGTCAGGTTCACCGTGTACCTGACAGATCTTGCCCACTTTCCCCTGGTGAACGAAGCCATGGCCGCAAGACTGACCGAGCCCTATCCGGCAAGGGTTGCCGTCGAAGTTTCCGCCCTGCCGAAGGGCGCGCTGATTGAGGTCGACGCCATCGTCGCCCTGGGCTGAATATGCCCGGGTCACTGGCAACCATTCCGGTCGGAACGCTGAAAGGTGTCGGGGCCTCACTGGAAAAAAAACTGGCCCGCCTGGGGATCGAAACCCTCCAGGATGTTCTGTTCCATCTGCCGTTCCGCTACGAAGACCGGACCCGGGTGACACCGGTTGGTGCGGCCCGGTCAGGTGATGCCTGCGTGTTGCAGGGCGAGGTGGTGGCCTGCGATGTCGCCTATGGTCGCAGACGCAGCCTGCTGGCCTATCTGCAGGACGACACCGGTAAAATCGGTCTGCGCTTTTATCACTTCTCAAAAGCCCAGCACCACAACCTGAAAACTGCGGGAATGATCCGCTGCTTCGGGGAAGTGAGGACCGGAGCCTCCGGCCCGGAGATCTATCACCCGGAATACACACGCCTTGATTCCGGTGAACCCATGGAGGAATCCCTGACGCCTGTCTATCCCGCAACAGAGGGCATCAGCCAGGCTCGGGCTCGATCCATGGCAGAGCAGGTACTGGACAAACTTGATCAGCAACCGCTTGAAGAACTGCTCCATGGCAACTGGCCGCTGCCGTTGAACGATGCCGTTCGCTACCTGCACCGACCGCCACCGGATGCCGACATCAATCAGTTGATGGAAGGTACTCACCCTGCACAATCACGCCTGGCCTTCGAAGAATTGACCGCCCATCAGGTGAGTCTTCGCGTTGTGCGTGCGGAGATCCGGCAGCTCACGGCACCGAAACTGGCCGCTCCTGCGAAACAGTATCAGGAAGCAGGATCAGCATTCGGCTTCAAGCTGACGGATGCCCAGGCAAGGGTTTCGGCGGAAGTCGCCGCCGATATGATGCAGTCAAGTCCGTCGATGCGCCTGGTCCAGGGTGATGTCGGTTCCGGTAAAACGGTCATCGCCGCGCTGGCCGCAACCCATACCCATGAAAACGACCTGCAGACAGCCCTGATGGCACCGACGGAACTGCTGGCCGAACAGCACTTTATCAATGTGTCCGGCTGGCTCAATCCACTGGGTATCAAGACCGCCTGGCTTTCCGGCCGGATCACCGGAAAGAAACGCGAGCAGACACTGGCAGGAATCGCCACGGGGGACGCCGGTGTCGTGATCGGCACACACGCCCTGTTCCAGAAGGACGTGCATTTCAAATCTCTGGGTCTGGTGATCGTCGATGAACAACACAGATTCGGGGTCCATCAGCGTCTGGCACTCAGGGAGAAGGGCACCGATGGAAACTTTTCACCGCATCAGCTCGTGCTGACCGCAACGCCAATCCCGCGAACGCTTTCCATGAGCATGTATGCCGACATGGATGTTTCGGTCATCGACGAGTTGCCGCCGGGTCGTGCCCCCATTACCACCAGGGTGATGTCCGATGAGAAAAGGGTCTCCGTGATCTCCCGCGTAGCAGACGCCTGTGCAGAGGGTCGGCAGGCTTACTGGGTGTGTACGCTGATTGAAGAGTCAGAAGCCCTGCAGTGTCAGGCGGCGGAGGTAACCGCCGAAGAGCTGAAGCAACAACTGCCGGATGTGCGGGTCGGACTGATCCATGGACGCATGACACCCTCTGCCAGGACGGCCATCATGAATGAATTCAAGCGGGCTAACCTGGATCTCCTGGTGGCAACCACGGTGATCGAGGTGGGCGTCGATGTGCCCAACGCCAGCCTGATGATTATCGAAAACTCGGAGCGGCTGGGTCTGGCCCAACTGCACCAGCTTCGGGGTCGGATCGGTCGCGGTAGCGCCGCATCCAGTTGCGTACTGCTCTATAAGAAACCACTTGGCGCCATCAGCCGGGAGCGACTGGAAGTGATGCGCCGGAGCAACGACGGGTTCTTTATCGCGGAACGCGATCTCCAGATTCGCGGACCTGGCGAGTTGCTGGGGGCCAGACAATCCGGTGCGCTACAGTTTCGAATCGCCGATCTGATGAGAGATCAGGCCATGCTGCGGGATGTGAGGGACACGGCGAGGACCATGCTGGAGCAATCTCCCGAACAGGCGGACAGGCTGGTGCGGCGATGGATCAAAGACCCGGAGCGGGTCAGTCAGGTTTAAGCGCGCGCCGGATCAGATTCGTTTGCGTCAAACACAGCCCGGTCAAACTTGCCTTCACTCTTCGCCACCACCGTCGCGATGGCGGCATCTCCGGAGACATTCACCGCCGTGCGCATCATATCGAGCAGTCGATCAACGCCGATAATCAGGGCAATGCCTTCTACCGGCAGACCTACCTGTTGCAAAACAAGCGCCAGGGTAATCAGGCCGACGCCGGGAACACCGGCGGTGCCAATAGAGGCAAGGGTCGCCGTCAGAACCACCATCAGGTAGCCGGTCATCGAAATATCAATGTTGTACGCCTGGGCAATAAATACCGTGGCCACACCCTGCATGATCGCGGTGCCATCCATATTGATGGTCGCGCCCAGCGGCACCGTGAATGACGCGACCTCGTTCCTGACCCCAAGCCGATGCTCCACGGTTTCCAGCGTGATCGGGAGGGTGGCGTTGGAACTGCTGGTCGAAAAGGCATAGGCCATCACCGGATAGAAGTTCCGGTAAAACTCGATGGGATTCAGCCCCGCCACAAAGCGCACCATCAGGGAGTAGGTCAGCAGAAAATGCAGCACCAGTACACCGGCGACGGTCAAAAAGTATCGGATCAGATCGGCGATGGCGGCGAAACCCATGTTGGTGAACAGCGTCACCATGAGACAGAAGACACCCACAGGTGCAATCGCCATCAGCATCATGATGAGTCGCATGATGACCTCGTTCCAGTCATCCAGGGTCGAACGAACACGGGCACCCCTCTCGCCACTTTTGGCAATCGCCACTCCCACCAGAATGGCAAATACAATCACCTGCAACATATTGCCTTCCGCCATGGCCTTGATGGGATTCGTGGGTACGATGCCCACAATCACATCCTTCAGTGGCGGGCTCTCCCTGCCGACGAAATTCGCATCGGTCATCAGTGCCATGCCAAGACCCGGATTGATGATGTTGGCGACGGTAAGCGCCAGGGTAATGGCAATGGCCGTCGTGGTGAGATAAAGCGCAATCGTCTTCAGGCCAATGCGCCCGAGACTTGAGCCGTCGGAAAGATTACTGGCACCACAGGCCAGTGACACAAAAACCAGTGGAACAACGAGCAGTTTCAGGCTGGCGACAAATGCCTTGCCGCCGATATCAAACAGGCCGTTGACGCCGTACACCAGCAGGGGGTTGGATTCGGAGAGCGACAGCGCGTGCAGCCCTGAACCCAGCAGCAGTCCCGCCGCCATTCCGATCAGGATATTGCGGGTCAGCGCTGCGCGATCTATCACTGGTCGGCCTCCATCATTTCAAAGTCATCCTTGCCAACGCCACATTCCGGGCAGACCCAGTCGTCGGGGATATCATCCCAGGTGGTCCCGGGGGCAATCCCTTCTTCTTCCAGTCCTTCGGCTTCGTCATAGATAAAACCGCACACGATGCACTGCCACTTCATTCACCGATTCCAGATTCTTTGATCTTTTTGCAATTCTGATCCCGCACGTTTGTGGGACCAGCCAGGGCACGTATACTACAAAAACCGGCTTCCTCAATCAAACTCCGTGACGCGCGCCTTCCGACAATTTCTGCCCGACCTCGACAGACGATATCCGCGACTGAAACACTTCGCCAACCTGGCCCGCCTCGACAAACCGATCGGGACATTGCTGCTCTTATGGCCGACCCTCAGTGCGCTTTGGCTGGCAGCGGAAGGATGGCCGGGATGGCACCTGTTTCTGGTTTTCTCACTGGGCACCCTGCTGGCAAGGTCAGCCGGTTGCATCGTCAACGATCTCGCTGACATGCGATTCGACGCCAGGGTAAAGCGGACCAGAGATCGGCCTCTGGTGACCGGCAAAGTGGGCCGGAGGCAGGCCATACGGCTCGCCGGTGCGCTCTGGTTCGTCTGCCTGCTGCTGGTGCTGACAACCAACGGGTATACCCTGCTCCTGTCCGGCGTTGCGGTCATGGTCGCCCTGGCTTATCCATTCATGAAACGATATACCTACCTGCCGCAGGCGGTCCTGGGCATCGCTTTTTCCATGGGTATCCCCATGGCCTTTGCCGCCGTGAATAACGAGATCAGCAACATCGCATGGCTGTTGCTGATTGCCAATGTCCTCTGGGTGGTCGCTTACGACACGGAGTACGCCATGGTAGACCGCGATGACGACATCCGGCTGGGCATCAAATCGACCGCGATTCTCTTTGCCGATCAGGACCGCGCCATGATCGCCATCCTGCAAATCTCCGCCCTGGTCACGCTGCTGCTGATTCCCCGGTCAATCGAACTTGCCGGCTGGTATTATCTGGGGCTCTGTGGTGCCGCAGCCCTGTTCATCTACCAGCACTATCTGATCAGGCATCGGACCCGGGAAGGTTGTTTTGCAGCCTTTCTGAATAACCATTGGGTCGGGCTGTCCCTGTTTGCCGGTATTGCCCTGCACTATGCCCTTAACTACGCCCTTAACTGAAACCGGCATATTGGGGGGCAGGGATATCAACATCATCATTCAGTTTATCGACCGCCTGAACGACCTGATCGGACGGGCGGTATCCTGGCTAACGCTCGCGATGGTCATCGTCACCTGCGCCGTGGTGGTTGCACGATACGTCTTCAGCTTCGGCTCCATTGCCCTGCAGGAAACCGTCATGTACCTGCATGGCATGGTGTTCCTGACAGGCATCGCCTTTACGCTGAAGGAACAGGGCCATGTGCGCGTTGACGTGCTGCATGAAAGGTTTTCCGAGCGAACCCGTGCGCTCATCGACATCCTCGGGAATCTCCTGTTCCTGCTGCCAGTCGCCGGATACATTTTCTGGGCCAGTCTTGATTACGTCAGTTTCTCCTGGTCGGTGAAAGAAGCCTCCGCACAACCCGGTGGTCTGCCTGGCGTTTACCTGCTGAAAACCCTGATCCCGATGATGGCCGGGCTGCTGATCCTCCAGGGCATCTCGGAAACCGCCAAATCCCTTCAGAAGATCAGAACATCATGACCCTGGCACCCATCCTGCTTTTTCTCGCGGTGTTTGTGGTCCTGCTCCTGGGATACCCGGTGGCCCTGTCGTTGGCGGGCACCGCCCTGATCGCCGCAGGTATCGGCATTCTGACCGGAAGCTTCGATGCCGCCCTTCTGTACGCCATGCCGAATCGTCTGTTCGGAATTGTTGCCAACCAGACATTGATGGCCGTCCCCCTGTTCGTCCTGATGGGTGTAACCCTTGAGAAAACCCGGATCGCAGAGCAACTGCTTGATGCCATGAGCCGGGCATTCGGAAGATTTCCGGGGGGGCTGGGTGTGTCCGTCACCCTCGTTGGTATGCTGATGGCCGCCAGTACCGGCATTGTCGGTGCAACGGTGGTCACCATGGGGCTGATGGCCCTGCCCGCCATGCTGAAGGCACGTTATCAGGTGCCGCTTGCCACCGGCACTATCTGCGCCACCGGTACCCTCGGACAGATCATCCCGCCCTCCATTGCGCTGGTTCTGCTGGGCGACGTGCTTTCAAATGCCTACCAGCAGGCGCAACTGTCCCTGGGCATCTTCAACGCCAGGACCGTCTCTGTCGGTGACCTGTTCGCCGGGGCCATGGTTCCCGGCCTGATACTGGTGGTGCTGTATACCGCCTACATCGTGCTGACAGCGGTGACCCATCCCGAAAAGGCGCCGCCGGTCCGGGCCGAAGACATTAACGCCCGGGAACTCCTGGTCAGTATCTTTCCACCACTGTTGCTGATGGCCGCCGTGCTGGGATCAATCCTGGGCGGTCTCGCAACCCCGACAGAAGCGGCGGGTGTGGGTGCCATGGGCGCACTGATACTGGCCGCCATAAGAAGAGAAACCGGATACGGGCAACTTCGTGATATTGCGATCTCGACCACAAAAACCACAGCCATGGTGTTCTTCATCCTCATCGGGGCCTCGGTATTCGCGCTCGTTTTCCGTGGCTATGGCGGCGATGACCTCGTGACCGCCTGGTTTCAGGCATTGCCGGGCGGCGTCATCGGCGCGACTTTCATCGTGATGCTGGTGATCTTCCTGCTGGGGTTTATTCTCGACTTTATTGAGATTACGTTCGTGGTCGTGCCCATCGTCGGACCCGCCCTGATGGCCATGGGTGTCGACCCGGTCTGGCTCGGCATTATGATCGCCATCAACCTGCAAACCTCCTTCCTGACACCACCCTTTGGATTTGCGCTCTTCTACCTGCGGGGCGTGGCGCCGCCCGAGGTCACAACCGGGGGTATTTATCGCGGGGTCGTCCCTTTTATTATGATTCAACTGGCAATGCTTGTTATTCTGGCGTTCATGCCGCAGCTTGCGACCTGGCTGCCCGGCGTTCTCTATCAATAGGGAGGATGCCGCACAGGGCGGCAGATTCGTAGCAGATACCAAAGGCTAAGGAGATAACCTGATGAACCATCCAATCGTCAGTCGTGAGACCTGGCTCAGGGAGAGAATGGCCCTGCTTCGCCGCGAAAAGACGGTGACCCGAGAGCTGGACCTGCTTGCTCTTGAGAGACAGAAACTGCCCTGGGTCAGGGTCGATAAGGCTTACACCCTTGAAACCCCGTCGGGGCCCCTGTCCTTCTCTGAGTTATTCGGACCCTATTCCCAGTTGATCGTATATCACTTCATGTATGGACCCGAGTGGCCCGAACCCTGCGACGGGTGTAGCGCCTGGGCAGATGCCTTCAACGGTACCCTGGACCAGATTCAATGCCATGACGCGAACCTGATCGCTGTGTCGCGGGCGCCCGTTGACATGCTCGTGCGCGCCAGTGAACTCAGGGGTTGGACCTTTCTCTGGGCGTCTTCCTGCCATTCCGACTTCAATGCCGACTTCAATATGTCCGCAGAGCCTGACTGCTCATCTATCAAAGTGGGGGACGAGGTGACCGGCTATGATCGAGGTGAGACCGCCGGCATCAATGTCTTTGTCAAGAACGAGGACGGCATCTTTCATACCTACTCTGCGCATAATCGGGGAATCCAGCAAATGAATGGTGCCTTTGGGTATGTCGACCTGCTGCCATTCGGAGGCAACTGATCACCGGAACCGCGAGCATTGACTCTTTATCCCCTTACCCACCGCTACCGCGAGCGTTGATATAAGCACGCTCCGATATCTCGTGATAGTCAATCACCCCGTCACGATATTGCCGGTAGGAGTCATAAATGCGTTGGGCCAGTTCGTCATCTCCGGCCGCGAGTTCCTCTGTCTTCTGATAGGACACCTGTTTGATCGCTTCCAGCACATCATCCGGCAGACGCCGCAATTCCACACCATGTTCGTCCACCAGTTCCCGCAGGGCGGTATTGTTCCGCGCGGTGTACTCAGCCAACATGTCCGCGTTCACCGCCAGGGCGGCGGATTCCACAATCGCCCGTAGATCATCGGGCAACTTATCCCAGGCATCCTGATTGATGATCACTTCCATGGTTGGACCCGCTTCCTGCCAGCCCGGGTAGTAATAGTATTCCGCAACCTGGTGCAGGCCAAAGGCAAGGTCGTTATAAGGCCCCACCCATTCGGTCGCATCAATCACGCCTGTCTGCATGGAGGTAAAAATTTCACCCCCCGGCAGATTGATCGCGCTGCCGCCGATGGCTTCAAAAACTTCGCCGCCCAACCCGGGGATACGCATCTTCAGGCCCCGCATGTCTTCAAGGGAGTTTATCTCCCTGTTGAACCAGCCCGCCATCTGGACACCCGTATTGCCACCGGGAATCGGATACAGGTTGTAGCGATCATACAATTCACGCCAGAGTTCCAGGCCACCGCCATGCAGCATCCAGCCATTCATCTCCTGTGCCGTCAGGCCAAAGGGTACGGCGGTGAAAAATTGCGCCACCGGAACCTTGCCCTTCCAGTAATAGGCAGCACCGTGACCCATCTGAACGGTGCCCTGGGAAACCGCTTCAAACACTTCGAGTGCGGGCACCACCTCACCGGCACCATAGACCCGGATATCAAGTCGGCCATTACTCATTTGACGGATACGCTCCGCCATGCGTTCCGGTGCCGTTCCCAGGCCCGGGAGATTTTTGGGCCAGGTGGTGACCATACGCCACTTATAGACCTTTGCCGGGTCCGTGCCCGCACCCTGGGGTCGGGCCGGACTGTCCCCTGCGCCACAGCCGGACAGCAGCAGGACCGTGATGAGTGCTACCAGGTTTCGCATCGTTATTTCCTTCTATCCCACCGGTTGCAGATTAGCATACGCCATCACCAGCCACTTGCTGCCCTCACCAAAGTTGACCTGCACCCGCGCACCCGAGCCTTCGCCCTCGTAATTCAGAATCACCCCCTCACCAAACTTCGGGTGAATCACCCTCTGGCCCAGCTTCAGGTCCGTTCCCGCAACCTCGTTCATCGCTTGGGAAGGTGCGCTCCGGGGCCGGACCACGGAAGTTTGCAGACGTACTTCCTGAATCACATCTTCCGGCATTTCGTTGATAAAGCGGGAAGGGCGATTAAAAGTCTCCCTGCCATTGATACGCCGGCTTTCCGCGTAGGTCAGATACAACTGCCTCATCGCCCGCGTGACACCGACATAGCAGAGGCGTCGTTCTTCCTCCAGCCGTCCCGGTTCTCCCATGGACATCATGTGCGGGAAGAGTCCGTCCTCCATGCCCGACAGGAACACCAGCGGAAATTCGAGACCCTTGGCACTGTGCATGGTCATTAACTGCACACAGTCCCGATTCTGGTCTCCCTGACCTTCACCGGCTTCAAGCGCGGCATGATTCAGAAATTCATCCAGTAGCGTCAGTTCCGGCGCTGACTCGTCGCCCGCGCCCGGGTCGAAGGTGTAGTCATCCTGCGGGTTGTAGGTTTTGGCGGCGGTGACCAGTTCCGCCATGTTTTCCACCCGCGCCTGACCCCATTCACCACCTTCCCTGGCGTAAAAATCCTTCAGTCCGGAGATGGCGATCGCGGTTTCAACCAGCATCTCCAGACCGGCATCCGCTGTCTCTTTATCCATCCGGTCAATCAGCTCAAGGAAATCGGCAATGGCATTGCAGGCTCTGCCGCTCATCAGCCTGTCATTGACAATCGTTTTCGCCGCCTGCCAGAGCGAGGACCCGGATTTCCGGGCAAGGAGCCGGATTTCCGCGACACTTTTCTCCCCGATTCCGCGGGTCGGCGTGTTCACCACACGCTCAAATGCGGCGTCCGCATCCCTTTGACTAATGAGCCGCATGTACGCCAGGACATTACGGATCTCCGCCCGTTCAAAGAACCGCTGACCACCATAGATGCGGTAGGGCATCTGCGCACGAAGCAGCGCTTCTTCCAGCACCCGGGACTGGGCGTTGGACCGATACAGGATGGCTGCCTGCGAATACAGGCTGCCCGAATCCACCCAGGACTTTATTCGTTCGACAATGTATCGCGCCTCATCAACCTCGTTGTAACCGGCATAGAGCTGAATCGGGTCGCCGTCGCCAACATCGGTCCAGAGTTCCTTGCCAAGGCGCCCGGAGTTCCGGTCGATCAGGTCGTTTGCCGCCTTCAGAATATGCGAGGTGGAGCGGTAGTTCTGCTCCAGTTTGATGGTGTGCGCGTCGGGAAAGTCCCGGGTGAACTGCTGAATGTTCTCGATCTTTGCACCGCGCCAGCCATAGATGGACTGATCGTCATCGCCCACCACCATCAGGTTGTTCCGGTCACCTGCCAGAACCCTGAGCCAGGCGTACTGGATGGTGTTGGTGTCCTGGAACTCATCGACCAGCAGTGCGGCAAAGCGCTGCCGGTAGTGCTCCAATAGCCTCGGGTTGTTCAGCCACAGTTCGTGGGCGCGCAGCAGCAGTTCGCCAAAGTCCACCATGCCGCCACGTTGGCAGGCTTCCTCGTAAGCACGGTAAATGGCGAGATGGGTTTTCAGGTAAAGGTCGCCATAGTCTTCGATAGAGGATGGTCGCAGCCCTTCATTCTTCTGGCTGTTAATCCACCAGGCCACCTGACGAGCGGGCCATTTCTTTTCATCAATATCGAGGCTGAGCATGACTCGCCTGACCAGGCGCAACTGATCATCGGCATCCAGAATCTGGAAGTTCTGAGGCAGCTTCGCTTCCTGATAATGTGCGCGCAACAGTCGGTGCGCTATGCCATGGAAGGTGCCCACCCACATGCCGCGCACCGGCAAAGCCAGCAGTTGCTCAATGCGGCCACGCATCTCGGCGGCCGCCTTGTTGGTAAAGGTCACCGCCAGAATACTGTTAGGAGACAACCCCTCCGTCTGAATCAGCCAGGCGATGCGATGGGTCAGCACCCGGGTCTTGCCGCTACCGGCACCGGCGAGTACCAGCGAGCTGCCACGGGGCGCCGCGACCGCCTCACGCTGCCGTTCGTTCAAAGAATCAAGAAGATGCGAGACATCCATAATTTCGTATCGGTTTCAGACAGAGACCTGCTAACACAGGCATCCAGTGTAAACTGTTGGCCTGATGATTTTCAGGAATTGTGTCCACCGATGCTGACCCTGCAACAACTTGAATCCTTCCTTTGGGAAACGGCAGACATTCTGAGGGGCAACGGTGAAACCTGTGACTGAGCGGTTCATGGAACTCGCAAGAACGAAGTTCAAGTGATGGATGGGTTTGCATTTCCGGTAGAGGTGGTGCGGACAAACCGCAAGCGGTCTGCATCCATTCAGCTTGAAGGTGACCTGGTAAAAGTCAGGGTTCCAAAGTCTCTGTCGGACAGCCGTATTCGTGACCTGATTAGCAGGCGCACCGTCTGGATCAGAGCAAAACTCAAAGAGCAATCCGAACAACCGGTCCCAAAACCCAGGGAATATGTCAGCGGCGAGGCCTTTCCCTACCTTGGGAAAAACTATCGGTTGAAGGTGATTGCGGGGCAGAACCCCTCTATCAAACTAAAGAATGGCTATCTGGTTGCGACTGTCCCCAATGGGAAGCCCCGGCAAAAAGTGGTTAAGGGTCTTATAGAAAACTGGTATCAGTCTCATGCCGGGATTCGGTTGCGAGAGAAGACCGAAAGACTGGCAAAGATAGTGGGCGTGTCACCCTCATCCGTATCCGTCAAAAGCTACAAATCCCGTTGGGGGTCCTGTTCCGGTCAGGGCGACATTAGCTACAACTGGCAAATCATTCTGGCACCGCATCGTATCGTTGACTATGTGGTGGTGCACGAACTGTGTCATTTGCTGGAACACAACCATTCACCCCGATACTGGCAGCATGTGGAAAGGTATGTCCCCGACTGGAAAGATTGCAGGGACTGGTTGAAAGCAAACCCCATTGTGGTCTGAGCCATCCCGCCCGATGCTAGGGGTTACATTGAATTGCGGTGGCGTAGGCGGCAATGTCCGCTGCGCTCATGCCCAGTTGGCGGGCAGTGTTCTGCCACCCCTGCAGTGCGGCGGCTACTTCGACAATGATGGCTTCGGCCTGGTCTTCCTTCAGTGCGAAACAGGGTGCCGCCCTGCGAGCAATATCCAGGTCCGCGTCAGGCCCTTCTTCCGAGATCCAGGTGGTGAGTTCCCGCACCTTCTCTGCCAGTGGCACAGGATTCAGATCATAGGCCGGTGATAACCGCCATTTGTCTTGCCTGTCATACAGGAAGCCGTGATTGCGCAAATGATCATCAAGGTTGCCCGTCAACACACCAAAGACAATTCGCCGCCAGAGTTCATGCAAATCCGCCGTTGGCTCGCTTGAGTACATGCGTATACATTCGGCAATGTCGGTATAGGTCGCTTCGTCTCCATCATTCAGGCCCAACAGACTCATGGCCGACAAAAAGGGAATTCGCTGCCCATCCTGCCGGTCAAAGCGGGTAATCAAGGCAACTGACCGACCGGCCACGTCCTCCAGCCTCGCTGCCGCAACATTCAGCCCTGCCCTGGCGGCAAGTTTCATTGCCAGCACTTCGCCGTGCGTGATGCTGCGTTCATCATCCTGCCTGGGGAACTTGGCGATAGCCAGGGTGCCATCATTGTCCATCACCGCTGATTTCGGACGAGCACCCCCAAGCGGTGAGCCTTCATTCAAAAGCAGTTTTAGATGTTCCGCCGTTTCCGTATCGGTCTGAACGGCATCAGCCGCATTCATCAGGGCCGGTAGTCGAATCAGTGGCGGGATGCGATAGCGCCCGATGTCATGATTAAAGCTGTCTTCATTTTCACGTTTATAGCGCAACGCGCCAATCCGGGTTTGATCTGTCATCGCCAGCAGGTAGTCGATTTCTGACAGGGTACGATCTTCACCGGCTTTGCGAAGCGCGCGCCTGATCAGGTGCTGGCCCCAGCGATCAGGTGCCGTATCTCTCAGTGCGCCGGGGAGTGCTGACTTGCGCGTGTAAAACGGCCCGCCATCCAGGGGCAGATTAGCCGGGTCGAGGGCAAAAGCCTTCGGGTTATCAAGCCATTCGTCGGCGTACTCGAAGCTGCAACTCTGGCTCTGGCGGCGCCTGGTAACATGGCGACACCGACCGACCCAATGCGTCTGACCGGCATAATCAATGTAGACTTCAATCGTGTCTGTCATGAACGGTCTTTCCTTCTACCGCCTTTCTTTCGACCGATTGGCTGAATCTTTTTTGGCAGCCGGTCTTCATCAATATCCAGGCCCAGGGTATCGGCACCACGGTCCGCTACGTTTCCAAGACCTTCGATCAAACCCAGGACAGAGAGCACCGTCGCATAGATACCCATTGAAACGGAAGGGTCGCCTCGCTCGACCTTATAGAGCGTGCCTCGACTGATAAATGCGCGTTCCGCCATTGAGACAGTCGAGATACGCCGTTTTTGACGCGCGACCGTAATGTCCTCGCCCAGTTTGATGAGGGCGTGCCGGGCTGCTCTCGGCAGTGTGCTGGTTGCCTGCGTTTTCATAAATGTCTTATATATTGATCTATTAAAGGATTAATTGTTCATATCATAAGACATTATGATCGAAAAGCCCTGTGGTGGCCAGGGTCTTCTTTACAGGTCGCTAACGGAAAATACCCGCTTATTCCACGGTCACTTTTGTTCCAGCAAGGACCTCAACGACATGGCGCCACATCCGGAGAATCTCGAGCAGGAAGCCAGCCTGTTTGCCGCCACATTACTGATGCCTGCGGATGACTTTCGGAAACACGCGAATGGCCAACCCCCGACACTGGCAACGATTTCGCGACTAGCGGACAAACGTTATAATACTTCTCTGACTGCCACCTGTACCCGCTTACTAGATCTGTCGCCAACGGCACACTACGGTATGGCAATCGTACGAGATAACACGATCGTGCGTTGGAAAACTAGCAAAGAAATGCGATGGACTGGTTTCGGTTTTAGAAAAGGACATCAGATTTCTGCGGACGCTCTTGTACACGATCCCGACGGACAACGGGTGGAATCCGACCTGTGGCTCAATGCAAAGAACGCACCACGTTGGGAGTTAACCCAATCGGCGATCTATATGCCTTACTACGATCAAACCTTGGTGTTGGTGAGTGCAGATCGTAGTGGTGGTTTTGAACCGTTAGAGGAACCCGATCCTACGCCACCGAACATACCCCGCTTCCGCTGAAGTCTCTCAAGCCTGCGTCTTAGATATTCGCTCGCAACTCGAACCAAGGTATGACCAAATTGACTCAACCACAGTCTCGAGCGGCAGCCCCCCTAAATCTATCGACTCACTGTATGCAGTCCATTGCGCGGTTTTAAGCGTGTCGTCATAGAATATCCGTGTTAATCCCGTAGGTGCCTCGACCGGAACATCCGTGTTCCTTCGTTGGAAGGTTGCTCGAATCGCTGCATCCAATGCTCTTGGTTCGATATCTTGGGTGTTGCCAATCGCCCATAAATCGTAATAGTCCTTCATACGACTGTTAGCCAGACCTAGATTGACGATGGCTTGGAACTTCTCCGCTACCACTGTCTCAGGTGGGTACGCGCGAACGTTTGCCAGTGGCATCTCTAGTAGCGAAGGGTAGTCGATGACGTGACCCGGTTCTGTCAACGCATCACCAAAACCAATGTCCACTGTAATTGGTATTCGCGTTTTTCCGAGCAGCGCCACGGTTTTTAAACGTACACCGTCGTACTCTTGTTCTTCATTAATGGGCTTCGCGGTGAGTGCGTCAACGTCAAATACCAAACCGTCATCGGACCCAATGCTCAACACCTCCGCAAACACCTTTTTTATATGCTCTTCTGTTGCCTCACCACGTCCGAGAAAATCAACATCTCGCGTGACGCGATTCTCATCCTCAGTCCACAGGGACACCAGCATGCCGCCCTTCAATACGAAGTTGTTGCGATGCGGCGATACTGATAATCGATATAGCAAGCGCTCCAGCCCATAAGTGACGAGCACGACATCAAACACTCGCCCTTCCTGTCGCGTAAGATCCAGCAACCGTTGGCGCACAGAAGCGGCCATGTCTTTTGGCGGATTAGCCATTAGCCATAGGAGGTGAGTGCGTCAAGATAGGGTCGCATCTGTTTCCATGCACCACAATCTCGAGCGGCACTAGCTATTTCAGACGGTGCAGCTTTGCTTTGAGTGATGGCGTTTCTCATGCACTCGATTGCAACAGATCGATCTAGCAGTTTCGGATTGCGAAAAGCGTCCGCAAGGGATTTTGGTATCGAGTAGATTGGCACGTTCACTCCTGCGATTAGGTGCCGTTCGACCCCGTACTCCAGATTGGGTGGGCGAAAACGAACGATTCGCAGTGGTGGATATTTGACCTTCGGTGCCCAGCCCCTCGCACTTATGGCTATCCACACCTTGCGCGGCATTTGGTCGGTGAGCCCATGATACGCCAGTGCTGAAATTAGACAGATCGTGCCTTTCGGGACGCGTTTCGAAGCCTCAGCAAGCGTGGTGTCGGCCTCGAAATCGCTATCCGGCAGTTGGTACAGACCTCGGCCAACCCGCACAACAACACCATCATCCACGGCACGGGCGACCGTGGTGGACGCGATACCGGTCGCGACCAATTCACTAGCCCTTACCAGATTTTGCTGTTGCAGCATCCTAACCATTCGGTCCCGCTGTGTGGGGGCTTTTTTCATGACAGCACACTGTAACATTTCCTCGGACAAAAAGTAATATTGTCCTAGGTTTAATAACTTGGAGGCATCCGCCGGAGTCCAGAGTGGGGCTTGGAATTCCAAGGAGAGAAAGTAACTCGTCACAACAAGAGGCTAGGAGTTTATTAGCAAGAGCCAACCAGACAAAACACGCTCAAAATTCGTGGGACAACCTTTAATACAAAACAACACCCGGGTCCCCATTGGCACTTACTCCACGGTCACTGATTTTGCCAGGTTCCTTGGCTGGTCAACGTCCGTGCCTTTTAACACGGCCACGTGATAAGCCAGCAGTTGAACGGGAATGGTATACACGATTGGCGATACCATCGACGAACAGGCCGGTACGTTCAGCACGGTAACGCCGGTTTGCTTCTTCATGGAAACATGCTCGTCCGCCAGGATGAACAGTTCCGCACCGCGCGCCCGAACCTCTTCGAGATTGGATTTCAACTTCTCGATCAGCTCATCACCGGGTGCGACTGCCACCACCGGCATACCATCATCCACCAGTGCGAGCGGACCGTGTTTCAGTTCACCCGCCGGATAGCCTTCCGCATGGATGTAGGAGATTTCCTTCAGCTTCAGCGCGCCTTCCAGCGCAATCGGATAGTGACTGCCGCGCCCGAGGAAGAGGGCGTGATGCTTCTCCACAAATCGTTCCGCGATCTGCCGGATTTCACGATCCAGCCCCAGTGTTTTCTCGACGGTCTCCGGCAGCCGATGCAGCACCTGTACCAGTTCTTTATGAACAACCTCGGACAGACCGTGGAACTGGCCAATGGCAGCCACAAGCAGCAGCAGATCAACCAGTTGGTTGGTGAATGCCTTGGTCGAGGCCACACAGATCTCCGTCCCCGCCTCCAGCATCAGGGTCAGATCGCACTCCCGAACCATGGTGCTGTTCGGCACATTACACAGGCAGAGGGTCGCCAGGTAGTGTTCACGCTTCGCGTCACGCAGAGCGGCGAGGGTATCCGCCGTTTCTCCCGACTGTGAGATAGCCACGAGCAGCGTATCCGGCAACACCACGGTCTTCCGGTATCGGAGTTCACTGGCGATCTCCACCTGACAGGGCAGGCCCACATACCGTTCAAACCAGTACCTGGCCACGAGTCCGGTGTAATAACTGCTGCCGCAGGCAACAATTTGCAGTGCCTTCACCCGTTTGAAGATGTCCTCAGCCCCCGCGCCAAAGGACTGGGCAAGTACCTGACTGTCGCTGATCCGGCCCGATAGCGTTCGCTCAATGGCGTTCGGCTGCTCGAAGATCTCCTTCAACATGTAGTGTCGATAGTTGCCTTTATCCGCCGCTTCGTGGCGATTATCCAGCCTGACGGTGCGACTTTCGATGGAGGCCTGGTTGTGATCAAAAGTGTTTTGACCAGAGCTGTTTTGGCCAAAGATCGACACCTTGTGCCGGGTAACCTCTACCAGTTCGCCTTCTTCAAGAAAGATAACGCGATCAGTGACCGGTTGCAGCGCCTGCGGGTCCGATGCCACATAGTTCTCGCCAATGCCAAGCCCAACCACCAGAGGACTGCCCGACCTGGCCGCCATCATGGTGTCAGGATGATTCTCATCAATGACCGCAATGGCATAGGCGCCGGAAATGGTATCCACAAGGCGGGTCATTGCCTCTCGCAGGTCACCACACCGGGACAGTTCAAAGTGCAACTGGTGGGCCAGCACTTCCGTATCTGTGCCGGATTCAAAGGTATAGCCGTTGGCCTTCAACTGTGCGCGCAACACTTCATGATTTTCGATGATGCCGTTGTGCACAACCGCAACACCCTGAGAGACATGGGGGTGCGCGTTGCGTTCACTCGGTTCTCCGTGGGTCGCCCAGCGGGTATGGGCAATACCCGTGTGCCCCAGTGGTGGCTCGGCGCGACAGGCGTCATCCAGTTCCATGACCTTGCCCAGGCGTCGTATGCGCCGGATTTTGCCATCGGCACCAATCAGCGCGACCCCGGCGGAGTCATAGCCACGGTACTCCAGTCTTCGCAGACCCTCCAGCAGCAGGTCGCCAACGTCACGTTGTGCAACAACACCAACAATTCCGCACATGACTATTCCTTTTCAGTTGTCGGTTTTGCTGGCCGCTGCCAGTTGTTAATGGCGGTCTGCCTGCCGCGCCCCAGCGCGAGCACCTCGGGGTCCACATCTTTGGTAATGGTCGAGCCGGCGCCAACGGTAGACCCGGCGCCAATCGACACGGGTGCCACCAGCGATGAGTTGGAACCGATAAATGCACCGTCGCCAATGTGCGTTTCGAACTTGTTCACCCCGTCATAGTTACAGGTGATCGTTCCGGCGCCGATGTTCACTTCCTCGCCAATGGTTGCGTCTCCGAGGTAGGCCAGGTGACTGGCCTTGCTGCCACGTCCGATAGTGGTTTTCTTCACTTCCACAAAGTTACCCACGGCAGCCTCGTCCATCAGATTCGCACCGGGTCGAAGCCGCGCAAAGGGCCCGACACTGACATTGCAGCCGACCGTCGCCTGTTCAAGCATTGTGTTCGCCTTGATCACAGAACCGGCGCCAATGGTGCTGTCGATGACCACACAGTTAGGTCCAATCGAGACATTATCTTCAAGGGTGACCCTGCCTTCAAAGATCACGTTGACGTCGATCTTCACACCCCGGCCAGCCGCGAGGTCTCCGCGAATGTCCAGGCGCGCCGGGTCCATCACCTGTACCCCTTCAGTCATCAGTTGTTCTGCTTTGTTCATTTGTAGTGCCCGTTCCAGTGAGGCAAGCTGGGAGAAAGTATTGATGCCGGTCACCTCAAGGGCGTCCGCTGCCCTGGCAGCCACCACCCTGACGGCATCCGAGTTGGCAAGCCCGACAATATCCGTGAGCAGGAATTCCCGCTGCGCATTATCGTTGTCCAGGCGTCCCAGCCAGTCGAGCAGCCTTTCGGTGCTGACTGACATCACGCCAGTGTTGATTTCATGGATCGCCTGTTCCGTTTCGCTCGCATCTGCTTCCTCAACAATGCGAACAATCTGCTCACCTTCGCGCACGACCCTGCCGTAGTTGGCGGGGTCCTGCATATCCACCGTAAGCACACAGAGGTCGGCTGTTGCTTCACTGAGTGCGCTCAGGGTCTGCAACTGAACCAGCGGGGCATCACCCAACAGGATCAGGGTTCTTTCCGCAGACAGATGTGGCGCCACCTGCCGCATCGCATGGCCGGTTCCCAGGCGCTCCGCCTGGAACACCCAGTTCAGATCACGGCGATCAGCAAAGGCTGCTTTGACCTCATCGGCACCCTGTCCGATCACGACATGCGTGGCCGACGGATTCAATTGTCCCACGGTATCGAGAAGATGCGCGAGCAGCGGCCGACCGGCAAGGGTCTGCAGGACCTTCGGCCTGTTGGAGCGCATTCGGCTGCCAACACCGGCGGCGAGGATGCATACATCTGGGGATGCTGTCATGCGAGGAGAGTTTACCCGAAAAAGTTCTTTTTATATCGAACGGCACGGACCTGCCAACCGTATGATTTGTCAACTTATTCCGAACAGGATTGACCACCCTGCTGGTGGGGTCAGTGGTTCTTATCCCGGACTTTCCGGATAGTTCGCAGCATCGCTGCCTGTTCCTGCAGGTCCGCAGCAACACGGGCAAAGTCGACATCCGCCTTCTGGTCGGACAGTTCCTGCTCGGCCTTCTTCTGGGCTTCCAGCGCCGCCGCTTCATCCAGGTCATCCGCACGCAGTGCGGTGTCCGCGAGCAGGGTAATCGAGGTCGGCTGGACTTCCAGGAAACCACCGGAGGCGAAGAAGATTTCTTCTTCACCACCTTCCAGAATCAGTCGAATCGGGCCAGGGCGAACCCCGGTCAGCAGCGGGGTGTGACCCGGCATGATACCCAGTTCACCAATGATGCCGCTCGCGACTACCATTTCCACCTGACCGGAAAAGATTTCTTCTTCCGCGCTGACGATGCTGCAAAATACCGTGGTAGCCATAAAGTTACCCGCGCTTAAAGCGTCTTCGCCTTCTCAACTGCCTGTTCGATGCTGCCCACCATGCTGAACGCCGCTTCCGGCAGATCGTCGTACTCACCGTCCAGAATGGCCTTGAAGCTACGGATCGTATCCGCCAGCGGCACATAGACACCCGGCTGGCCGGTAAATACTTCCGCCACGTGCATGGGTTGCGAGAAGAACTGGGAGATCTTGCGAGCCCGGTATACGGTCAGTTTGTCTTCTTCAGACAGTTCGTCCATGCCCAGGATTGCGATGATGTCCTTCAGTTCCTTATAGCGTTGCAGGATACCCTGAACCTGCTGAGCCACCTGGTAGTGCTCCTCACCAACAACCAGCGGGTCCAACTGGCGTGACGTGGAATCCAGTGGGTCAACAGCCGGGTAAATGCCCAGCGCCGCAATGTCACGAGACAGGGTAACGGTTGAATCAAGGTGCGCGAAGGTGGTTGCCGGTGACGGGTCGGTCAGGTCGTCTGCGGGCACATAGACCGCCTGCACAGAAGTGATAGAGCCATCTTTGGTCGTGGTGATGCGTTCCTGCAGTACACCCATCTCTTCTGCCAGGGTAGGCTGGTAGCCCACCGCCGAAGGCATACGACCCAGCAGGGCCGATACCTCGGTACCTGCCAGTGTGTATCGGTAGATGTTGTCTACGAACAACAGTACGTCTTTGCCTTCGTCGCGGAACTTCTCGGCCATAGTCAGGCCGGAAAGCGCAACCCTCAGTCTGTTTCCGGGTGGTTCATTCATCTGCCCGAATACCATCGAAATCTTGTCAATCACGCCGGCATCCTGCATCTCATGGTAGAAGTCATTACCTTCACGGGTGCGCTCACCGACACCGGCAAACACCGACAGGCCGGCGTGCTCTTTCGCGATGTTGTTTATCAGTTCAAGCATGGTCACAGTCTTGCCAACCCCGGCGCCACCAAACAGGCCAACCTTGCCGCCCTTGGCGAAGGGGCAGATCAGGTCGATAACCTTCACCCCGGTTTCCAGCAGATCACGCCCGCCCGCCTGCTCTTCAAAGCTGGGAGGGTCACGGTGAATGGGCATGCGCTCGGTTTCGTTAATCGGCCCCGCTTCATCAATCGGGTTGCCCAATACGTCCATGATGCGACCCAGGGTCGCTTCACCCACGGGCACGGAAATCGGCGCCTCGGTATTGGAGACGACAAGTCCGCGCGCAATACCTTCCGAAGAACCCATGGCGATGGTTCGCACAACCCCGTCGCCCAACTGCTGCTGCACTTCCAGGGTGATTCCGCTGTCATCAATCTCCAGGGCGTCGTACACCTGGGGTACTGCTTCCCGGGGAAACTCAACGTCGATGACCGCACCAATCACCGATACGATTTTTCCGCTACCCATTACTCAATCCTCTCATTCATTTCGGCACCAGCATGTACAGCCGCAACCCCGACCTAAACAGCCGCGGCGCCGCCAACTATCTCTGACAATTCCTGTGTGATCGCCGCCTGACGCGCATTGTTCATGACCAGCTCCAGTTCGTCGATCAAGTCACCTGCGTTTTCTGTTGCGCTCTTCATGGCGATCATCTTGGCCGCCTGCTCGCAGGCGACATTTTCAACCACCGCCTGGTACACCTGCGATTCAATGAATCGGGTGACCAGTCCTTCAATCAAATAACGGGCATCTGGCTCATAGATGTAATCCCAGCGATGCTGCATCTGCTCGTCTTCCGCAGGGTCCAGTGGCACCAGTTGTCTGATGGTCGGGGTCTGCGTCATGGTGTTCATGAACACATTGTTGGCCAGGTAAATCTTGTCGACCTGACCCTCATCAAAGGCATCCAGCATGACCTTGATAAGGCCGATCAGGTCATTGATCTGCGGCTCTTCACTGATGTGGCTGCTGGCAGCGACCACATTGCCACCGTAGCTGCGGAAGAACTGAGCCCCCTTGTTTCCGATCAGGCACAACTCGTACCCGATGTCTTTTTCGGACCACTTCCTCAGGTCGTTTACCACCGCCTTCAGCAGATTGACGTTCAGGCCACCACACAGACCCTTGTCGGTGGTGACAATGATGTATCCCACCCGCTTTGTGTCACGTTCTTTCATAAAGGTGTGACGATACTCAGGGGAGGCATTGGCAACGTGGCCAATCACCGCCCGCATGTGATCAGAGTAGGGGCGGCCCTTCGCCATGCGATCCTGGGCTTTGCGCATCTTGCTGGCAGCCACCATTTCCATGGCGCTGGTGATCTTCTGGGTATTCCTGATGCTACCGATCTGTTTTCGTAGTTCTTTGGCGCTCGCCATACCAGCCTCGTTAGGTACTTACCAGGTCTGCGTGGATTTGAAGGTTTCAATCGCTTGACGCATTTGCTCAACCACATCGTCCGTGTAAGCACCTTCACTGTTCACTTCGTTCATGAAGTCGGTGTGCTCTGCGTTCATGTATGAGAGCAGCGCCGCTTCGAAGTCCGGAACCCGGTGCACTTCCACGTCTTCCAGGAAGCCCTCGTTGGCCGCAAACAGGACCACACCCATTTCCGCGACCGTCATGGGTGAATACTGCTTCTGCTTCATCAGTTCGTTGATTCGCTCACCGTGTTCAAGCTGGCGTCTTGTCGCCTCGTCCAGGTCAGAGGCAAACTGCGAGAAGGCCGCCAGTTCCCGATACTGTGCAAGGGCAAGTTTGATGCCACCGGAGATCTTCGACATGAACTTCACCTGGGCGTCACCGCCCACCCGGGATACCGAGATGCCCGGGTTCATGGCCGGTCGCTCACCCGCATTGAACTTGTCAGATTCAAGGAAGATCTGACCGTCAGTAATCGAAATCACATTGGTTGGCACAAACGCGGACACGTCACCCGCCTGCGTTTCAATGATCGGCAATGCCGTAAGCGAACCTGTCTGCCCCCTGACCTCACCGTTGGTGAACTTATCCACATATTCTTCATTGACCCGGGCCGCCCGCTCCAGCAGACGAGAGTGCAGGTAGAACACATCACCGGGATAGGCTTCACGTCCCGGCGGACGACGCAGCAGCAGTGATACCTGGCGATAGGCCCATGCCTGCTTGGTCAGGTCATCGTAAATGATGAGTGCGTCTTCACCCCGGTCGCGGAAGTATTCGCCCATGGCGCAGCCGGAATAGGCGGATACATACTGCATGGGTGCCGGGTCCGAGGCGCCCGCGACTACCACAATGGTGTTTTCCATCGCGCCGTATTCCTCCAGTGTGCGGACCACGTTGGCAACCGAAGAATTCTTCTGACCAATCGCCACATAAACACACTTAATGCCGGACTGAGCCTGGTTGATGATGGTGTCCAGCGCAATCGCTGTTTTCCCCGTCTGGCGGTCACCGATGATCAGCTCCCGCTGACCCCGGCCAACCGGAATCATCGAATCGATACACTTGAGTCCGGTTTGTACCGGCTGGTCAACGTGTTTACGTGCGATAACACCCGGGGCAACCTTCTCGACCGGTGAGGTTGTCGTGGCGTTGACCGGGCCTTTGCCGTCAATCGGATTGCCCAGGGCATCCACCACACGTCCCAGCAGTTCCGGCCCGGTCGGTACTTCAAGAATTCGACCGGTACAACGTGCCGTCTGGCCTTCTTTCAGACTTTTGTAGTCACCGAGGACCACCGCACCGACAGAGTCGCGCTCCAGGTTCAGTGCAAACCCGAACACATTGTCCGGAAATTCAATCATCTCACCGTTCTGAACGTCCGCGAGGCCATGAATTCGCACGATGCCGTCAGATACGCTGACGATGGTGCCCTCGTTTCGGGCCTCAGATGAGACATCAAGCGTTTCGATCCGCTGCTTGATGATCTCGCTGATTTCGGAAGGATTCAGTTGTTGCATTTCCTGTTCCTCAAAGGAAGGTTAAATTCTGTTCGCCGATCAACTCAGCGCGTGGGACAGTTTTTCCAGTCTGCCCCTGACGGAATCGTCAATGACCGTGTCTTCCGCCTTGACGATCACGCCACCAATCAGTGACCCGTCTACTTCAGTTTCGAGGCTGATCTTCCGTTGCAGCATTTTTTGCAGGGCACCGGACAGGGCCGTCTGCTCGGATTCAGAAACCTCATAGGCGCTGGTGATCTGAACTTCCATCGTCTTCTCATGATTCGCCTTCAGCAGTTCAAACATCTCTGAAATGGTTGGCATCAGTGCCAGGCGATTGTATTCAGCCAGCACACCGATAAAGTTTCTGCCGTCCCGGTCCAGGTCATCTCCCAGCAACCGGAGTAGCAGACCGGTTTCATCTTCCGTGGTCAGCCGGGGGTTATCCAGGGCATCCTGTACGATGGGTTCCGCCACCGCCGCCGCCAGCAAGCCCAGCATACGTGACCAGCTTGCGAGACCACCTTCCCGAACCAGCGCGTGTGAAAAAGCCGCGCGTGCATAAGGGCGGGCAATGGTTGCCAGTTCTGCTTCTGCCATCTTCCCGCCTACAGCCGACCGGCCAGTTTGTTCAGCATGGCTTCGTGAGCGCTGCGGTCTACCGACGCTTCGAGAATTTTCTCCGCGCCTTCCACCGCCAGCCCGCCGACCCTGGCTCTCAATTCTTCACGAGCCCGGTTGATTTCCTGGTCAATCTCGGCACGGGCGCCCGCAACAATGCGTTCTGCCTCTTCCGTAGCCCCGACCCTGGCTTCTTCCTCAATCTGGGACGCCCGCCTTCTTGCCTGCGCAATCAGTTCAGCCGCCTGCTTCTTCGCTTCTTCCAGTTCGGTATCCGCTGCCTCGTTGGCCTGTTCGAGCTGCTTTTCTGCGGCTGCCGCTTTCTCCAGACCCTCAGCAATCGTTCGCTGTCGCTCGCGCATAATCTGCGTCAGCGGCGGCCAGACAAACTTCATGCAGAACAGCACGAAAGCGGCAAAGGCAATGGCTTGTCCGATTAGCGTCAGGTTGATATTCACAGTTCTGTCCCCGATGTCAGGCCGCGAAGATCAGGTATAGAGAAATACCCACCGCGATAATGGGTACGGCATCAACCAGTGCCAGCGAGATGAAAAGCTGCGTCATCAGCATGGGCTGAAGTTCCGGCTGGCGGGCAATACCTTCAAGATACTTGCCACCGATATTACCGACGCCGATGCCACTACCAATGGCACCGAGCCCCATCAGGATTCCGCCTGCAATATAGATAAGCGACTGTTCCATGAGTTACTCCTGCTTTAGTCGAAAATAAAAGTTAATGTTCATCCACCGCGTGCGCCTGTGTCAGATACACAATCGTGAGGATCATGAATACGAAAGCCTGCAACGCGATGATCAGAATATGGAAAACCGCCCACGCCCATTGCAGTACGCCACCCAGAAGCCCAAGAAATAGCCCGCCGCCATACAAGAGCGCAATCAGAATAAAGATCATTTCACCGGCATACAGGTTGCCGAAGAGTCGAAGTCCATGGGACAGGGGCTTGGCGATCAGGTCAACGATTTCCAGCGCAAAGTTAAACGGTGCCGCCCAGATGAACGGAATCGGATGGGTGAAAAAGCCCGTAGTGAATTTGATCGGCCCCCTCATCTTCAGGTTGTAGTAGATCACCAGGATAAACACGGACAACGACATGCCCAGTGTGGCGTTCGGGTCAGTGGTCGAAACCACCTTCATATAAGGAACACCGGCCAAGGCAGCGACATAGGGAATTGCGTCTACCGGCACCAGATCCATCAGGTTCATCAGGAACACCCAGACCAGGATTGTCAGTGACAGAGGCCCGATAATGGCATTGGGTCTTGTGCCGAAGACCTGGGTGATATTGGCTTCAACGAATTCGACCACATATTCGCAACCATTCTGTAGCCCCCCCGGAACCCCGGCTGTTGCACCACGCGCCGCCATCCGGAATATCGTCAGAAAGAAGGTGCCCAGAAAGATCGACCAGAACATCGTATCGACATGGATGGCATAAAAACCCATAGCCGTAATGTCCTCGGCACCATGAGCCCAGCCCCAGTGACCATCCGGGAAGCGGCCCCAGGTCAGGTTGGTCAGGTGGTGAGCGATGTATTCAGAAGAGTTCGCGTATTCTGTCGCCATACTCTTTGTGGGTCCTCTACTATCCCCGTTACAACTTACATCCGGGCACTGTCCGCCGGTCAGCGCCGCTTCAACATCCTCCTGGCCCTGAGCCAGGGGGCGATGGCTGTGCATAACTGCAACACGACAAAGGTTGCAAAAAATGCGACTGCGTCAAGTGGTTTGACAAAAGCAAACACCAACGCGAACAACAGGATGGACAAGGCAAATTTGCCCGCCTCGCCGCGAACGGCGTTCGCCAGTCCTGTTTCGCCCGGGCTGATTTCTCTTAAGCTCATTACCAGCACAAAGCCGGATGGTATCAGACAAACCACACCAGCCATCAGGGCTGACAGGGCTGCTATACGGCCAAAAATCAAAAACGAAGCTGATGCGAGAATGGTCGCAATGAACTGCGCTACAACGATTCCAGACACCGGCGATTGCTTGAGTCGTGCGAGCTTTTTCGCCATGGATGCAATCGCCATCAATGTCTAAAAACCACCCGGTCCGTCGCGGTGCAGAGTATAGAGATTAAGCACAGGCGGGGCAACTCTGAGTGTTAGTAGCAAATAGAATTGTCCGGTCTTGTAGCAAATAAACTGTCCGCTTTGCCTTAATGCTCTGGAGGTCACAGAGGCGTCGCCCGACGGGGCCTCCAGGGTGCCAGCCGAGCTGCGGACACCAAGCTGCTGCCGGCGCGTCATCATTACCGGCAAATTTGATCAACAGGCAAGCCCACGCCTTAGCGCGTGGTAGTAGTCTGGTACCGCTTCCATCCAGCCAAAGGGATCTTCCGCCCGGCCTTCCTGGATATCCAGCAAGGCCGCCCTGAGGGACACCGTCACCTGACCACCGACAACAGGCAGCGGGTAACGGCGACCATCCGCCTCCCCCAACTCTCGAATCGGCGCCACAATCGCCGCCGTACCGCAGGCAAAGCACTCGGTGCAGCGTTCCCCCCTGATCAACTGAACAAGCTCGTCAATATCAATGGCGGCCTCCAACACCTCCATGCCACGCTCCCGGGCCAGCCGTATAATCGAATCCCGGGTGATTCCGGGTAGAATCGAACCGGTCAGTTTTGGGGTCAACAAACGCCCGTCCACCACGGCAAAAAAGTTCATACCGCTCAATTCTTCAATCGTGCGCTGCCGCACAGGGTCCAGCCAGAGTGAAAGGTCATAACCCAACTGAGCGCAGTGCGCGGCTGATTTCAGGGCGCTGGCATAGTTGCCGCCCACCTTTGCAGAACCGATACCACCACCGGCAACCCGCGCCTCGCTCCGCTCTATTAACACACTCATGCTGCCCGCATGATACGCCTGCGAGGGACTGGCAATAACCAGGAAACTTACCTCGTTCGCCGCCGCCATACCCAGGCTGCTCTGCGTCCCGATCAGGAACGGGCGCAGGTACAAAGATTCACCCGTACCGTCAGGTATAAAGGAATCATTCAGCGAAGCAACACCAAACACGCCTTCCATAAACAACTGTTCGGGCACTGCCGGCAGGCACAGCCTCGCGGCAGACTGATTGAGACGCTGCCAATTCATGCGGGGACGAAACAGACTAACCGGCTGGCCATTGACCCGGTAGGCTTTCTGGCCCTCGAATACCTCCTGCGCGTAATGCAATACCTTGGCGCCCGGATCCAGTTGCAGGGGGCCGTAGGGCTCAAAGCGCCCCTTTGTCCAGTGACTATTGCTGTAATCGGCGCGGTAGACAGCGGGTGCAAACACGGTTCCAAAACCCAGTGTTTCGGGTAGTTTGAACGCTTGTAGAGCCTCCGCCAGGCCTGGGTCAACCAGTGGTTGCTCGACGAGAGGGGCAAAAAACTGTTTCATTATTCTCTCCTCACCGACGCCTGAAACTGACTGGGGGTTGCGTAGATGGGCGCACTTTTAGTCTCAAGCACTTCCAGGCTATCACCGGTTTTTATCACACCGGCATTGAGCGGTATTATATTTTGACCAAAATAAACCTTGCCATCTGCTCCCTTGCGATATTGATTGAGCACCGATAATGGCTCACCTGCCGGGTGGGGTTTGTCGGTTTGTAAGTTGAGCTGCGTGAACTTACAGCGTGAACATGGGCTGTGCACTAAAAATTCAACCTCACCGATTCGAATTTTTCCCCAGCCGTCTTCGGCAAATGCGCCAGCCCCTTCTATCACCACATTGGGGCGAAACTGCGCCATTTGATGTCTTTGGGTAGCCCGCTGATTCAAATCCACTAACGATGCCGTGTTGGTTAGCAGCAAAGGATAACCGTCGGCAAAGCTCACAGGTTGAGGAAAGTCTTTAATTTGCCGACTCGACTTTTCACCAAAAAATACCAGGTGCACCGGGTAGTTCAGGTATTGGCTAAACCATTGGTCATATTGACTATCACAATGCTGCCCCTGATTGACCGAAGCCCACACCCTGGCGGTGACGTAATCCTGACTAAAGTCAGCATAATTGACGCAAAGTGTGTCCATACCCGGTGCGTTTATCACTAAACCATCAGTACCAGCGGCAGCAACCACTTTGGTTAATGCCGGATGCGTGCGGCCTGTTACCGCAACACCCTTGTTATTCACCAACACAAAGCGGCGGTCATCAACCAAACCTTTTAGCTCTACGGTTGCCTGTGATAATTGACTGGCCTGGCAGGATTTAATCGGATGAACAAATAACCGGGCAACAACGACAGACATAATATTCCTTAATAAAGAGTGGTTGTTCTTCTTAACCGCGACCTATTCCCGGTAGCCTATTTGACTCAGGACGCCATCCAGTTCATCCAGTGAGTTATAGCTGATGATGAGCCTGCCTTTACCCTTTTTCGAGTGCACGACCCGCACCGGCTGGCCGATCTGCTGACCCAGATTCTGTTCCAGTCGTCGGGTATCCGCATCACCACCGGCAGACTGGCCAGACGATGACGATGGTTTACCGAGATTTCTGACCAGCGCCTCGGTCTGCCGAACATTCAATCCCCGCGAGACAATGGTTCTTGCCACTTCAATCTGTTCATCCTGCACCAGCGTAAGAAGGGCCCTGACATGACCCATCTCCAGATCACCCCGAACCAGCATATCTGCCACCGGTTTTGCAATTTGGGTGAGGCGAAGCGTGTTCGTGACCGCACTGCGGGACCTGCCAACGGCTTCCGCCACCTCCTGATGCGTGAACTGGAACTCATCAATAAGACGCTGTAGCGCAGTCGCCTCCTCAAGAGGATTCAAATCTTCGCGCTGAATGTTCTCAATCAGGGACATCGCCAGCGCGGATTCGTCATCCACCCGACGTATCACGGCGGGTATCTTCTCCATACCCGCTCGCTGGGCAGCCCGCCAGCGACGTTCTCCGGCAATGATTTCATAACGATCATTATCAAGCGGTCGCAGAACAATGGGCTGCATGACCCCCTGCGCCCTGATGGATTCGGCCAGCTCCTCAATGGACTCTTCCGAGAAGTGGGTTCTCGGCTGGTACCGGCCCGGGCGAATCCACTCCACGGGAACCTCATCCAGCGCGCTACCGGACCCCTTTGCTTCTGTCTTGTTCTCTTTCGGCAGCAGTGCATCCAGACCCCGGCCCAGACCCCGTTTCTTCGCTACCATGACTGCATCTCCAGCTTCACGTTATGCCTTTTTAATCTCATTGCTCTCCGGGTGCCTGTTCAGTACCTCGCCCGCCAGCGCCAGGTAGGACCTGGCACCGCGTGAGCCCTTGTCATAAAAAATGACAGGGACACCATAGCTGGGTGCTTCGGCCAACCGCACGTTCCGCGGCACGATGGTCCGATAGACGGTGTCACCAAAGTGATCAAGCAACTGCAAGGATACATCACGGCTGAGACTGTTGCGTGGGTCATACATGGTGCGCACCAGGCCTTCAATCTTCAGACGGGGATTCAGCGCCGCCGTCACCCGGTTGATGGTATCCATCAGGGCCGTCAGACCTTCCAGCGCATAGTACTCGCACTGCATGGGAATAATCACGCCATCCGCCGCGACCAGGCCGTTCAATGTCAGTAGTCCGAGTGCCGGTGGACAGTCGATGATGATAAAGTCATATCGCGCCCGAATGTTGACCAGCGCATCACGCAGCCGGTACTCCCTGCGGTCCATACCCGTCAGTTCAATCTCGGCGCCCGTCAGGTCCGCATTGGCTCCCAGAAGGTCGTAACCGACCTCATCGGCGGCGACGATGGCCGCCGCTGCATCCGCATCGCCAAGTAGCAGGTCGTAAACGGATGGTTCAAGGTCATGCTTGTCAATACCACTGCCCATGGTGGCATTGCCCTGGGGGTCCAGGTCAATCAGCAACACCCTGCGCTTCATCTTGCCCAGGCAGGCAGCGAGATTGACACTGGTGGTGGTCTTGCCAACGCCGCCCTTCTGATTCGCAATTCCAAAAACAATGGTCATGGGCATGCCTCACACGGAATCACAATCAGATATCTTTCCCTGTCCAGGCCCGGCACTGAAAGAGAATACAGAGACCCCTGCTCAAGATTCTCAACCTGCTCTTTTTCTGACGGTCCTTTCATAGCCAGCAGACTGCCGCCAGGTGAAAGTCGTGGCAGGCACAGGCGCAGGAAATCTTCCAGGGATGCGAATGCCCGGCTGATGACCTGATCAAACATTGCCGTGCAGTCTTCGACGCGTTGCTGAATCACAGTGACATTTTCAAGCTGAAGCTCAATGGCTGCCTGCGTCATAAACCGGGTCTTTTTTCCGTTGGAGTCGAGCAGTATAAAGTCTTTATCGGGCATGAGCAGTGCCAGCGGGATGCCCGGCAGTCCGGCACCGGAACCGACATCCAGAATACGGTCACCGGTCACAAACGGATAAACAGATAATGAATCCATCAGGTGTAGCGCCACAGCTTCCCCCGGGTCAGGCACTGCCGTGAGGTTGGCCACCCGGTGCCACTTTGCGATCAGTTCGAGATAGGCGGCCAACCGGTCTGCCTTGTCAGCCGACTCCCGCAAACCCAGGTCGCAGAGTCCGGCCGCAATACGCTCGGCGGTTGACATTCAGGCGGATTGTCTGGCGGGTTGACTGCCAACCTTCTTCAGGTGGACGAGCAACAAAGAGACCGCGGCGGGCGTGACCCCTGAGACCCTGGAAGCCTGGCCCAGCGTGGCCGGTCTGACCTCGCTTAACTTCTGTACCACCTCGTTGGACAGACCGTTAATTTCACGGTAGTTCAGGTCCATCGGCAGGGGATGGGACTCCTGCGCCCGCATGCGTTCGATCTCCTGCTGCTGCCGCGCAATATAGCCCTGGTATTTACAGTCAATCTCAACCTGCTCCAGCACAGCGGCCGGGCAGGGTGCTCCGTTCACAGCTTCAATCAGGCCGGCGACGGTTACTTCCGGTCGCTTTGCAAGATCATGCAGCGAGTATTCCCTTGGCAGGGCTTTGCCCAGCAGCGCCTCAATGCTGTCGTTACCCGGCTGCACATATTGCGCCTTCATGAATAAGTCCAGCGCCTCAATCTGTTCCTGTTTCTCGACAAAGGACCGCCAGCGTTCATCATCTACCAGACCCATTTCACGACCAATCCCGGTGAGTCTTCGGTCGGCATTGTCCTGACGCAGTATCAGCCGGTATTCGGCGCGGGAAGTAAACATGCGGTAGGGTTCTTTTGTTCCCATGGTGATCAGATCGTCAATCAGCACGCCTATGTAGGCTTCACTGCGTTGCGGCCACCAGGCCTCAAGCTCCTTAACCTGTCGCGCCGCATTGATCCCCGCAATCAGGCCCTGGGCCGCCGCCTCTTCATAACCGGTCGTGCCGTTAATCTGACCGGCGAAGTAGAGCCCCCTGACGTGTTTCGTTTCCAGACCCGGATGCAGTTCCCTCGGCTCAAAAAAATCATACTCAATGGCATAACCCGGACGGGTGATGTGTGCCGCCTCAAATCCCTTGATGGAATGCACCAGCGCCAACTGAACATCGTAAGGCAGACTGGTGCTGATGCCGTTCGGATACAGTTCACGGGTACCGAGACCTTCCGGTTCAATGAAGATCTGGTGCGAGTGTTTATCAGCGAACCGGACAATCTTGTCTTCGATGGAGGGGCAGTAACGAGGACCAACACCGTCGATCTCACCGGCATAGAGCGGCGAGCGATCCAGACCGCCACGAATAATGTCGTGGGTCTGCTCGTTGGTATGAGTAATAAAGCAGGCGACCTGGGCGGGATGCACGTCCGGTGTGGCGAGATAAGACATGACCGGTGCCGGTGATTCTCCCGGCTGTTCTTCCAGGCCACTGAAATCCACGGAGTTGCCATCGATTCGTGGCGGTGTGCCGGTCTTCAGACGACCCACCGTAAAAGGCATCTCCCGCAGCCGCGCCGCCAGCGCATTGGACGGTGCATCGCCGGCCCTGCCGCCGGCCTGTTTATCCATGCCGACATGAATCCGGCCACCCAGAAAGGTGCCCACCGTCAGCACCACTGCGGGCGCATGAAAACTGAGCCCCATGTTGGTAATGACGCCCGTAACCATGTCGCCTCTGACGTGGAGGTCTTCCACCGACTGCTGAAAAATGGACAATCCGGGCTGGTTTTCGAGAATCTCCCGGATAGCCGCTTTATAAAGGGCCCGGTCAGCCTGTGCCCGGGTGGCACGAACCGCCGGTCCCTTGCGTGAGTTCAGGGTTCGCCAGTGAATACCCGCATGGTCCGCCGCCAGGGCCATGGCCCCGCCCAGGGCATCCACTTCCTTGACCAGATGACTCTTGCCAATACCGCCAATCGCCGGATTACAGGACATCTGGCCCAGGGTTTCGATGTTCTGGGTCAATAGCAGGGTGCGCACACCACTGCGGGCGGCTGCCAGAGCCGCTTCCGTGCCGGCGTGACCACCACCGACCACTATGACGTCAAACCGTTGCGCGTTCATTCTGTCCACCTGTCCGGGACCGGCAAGTATACGTATGGTAACCGGAAAGTCACCCGGCTATTTGCCGACACAAAAGCTGCTGAATATCTCACCCAGCAGGTCATCCGCAGTAAATTCCCCGGTGATCTCGGACAGGTGCCTCTGACATTCCCTTAATTCTTCCGCCAGAAGTTCACCCGCCTGCCGTTCGGCCAGCACCCGGCTGCCTGCCTGCAGCGCACTTTTGGCAGCGCGCATGGCTGCCAGATGTCGACTTCTTGCGGAAAACCCCCCGCCCCCGGTCTCTTTAACACCCAGTAGCCGCTTCAGGTGGGCCTTCAGCTCGTCCAGACCTTCACCGGTCACGGCGGAAATCCATGGATACCCGGATGATAGTGTTGACCGGTCGTCAACCAGGTCCACCTTGTTCAGCACCACGACTTCCCGCGACCCGGATACTGTCGGCGGCTGGTCCTTTGACGCATCCACCAGATGGAGAATCAGGTCCGCCTCCGCCCGGGCCGCACGAGCGCGCTTTACCCCCTCCAGTTCAATCTGATCATCACTGTCCCGGATACCGGCGGTGTCCAGCAGGCGCAGGGGAATACCATCCAGTTGCAGTGCCTCACCGATCACATCACGGGTGGTTCCGGGAATGTCAGTGACAATCGCAGTTTCCCGTCCTGTCAGCCGATTCATCAGGCTCGATTTGCCGGCGTTCGGTTTGCCCGTCAGAACAATCGAAGCGCCTTCCGTCAGGAGCGTGCCTTCCCGGGAATGATCGAGAATGTCATCAAGTTTTTTCTGAACATCAGCCAGCCGCCCCATAACGTTCTCGTCAGAGATAAAGTCAATCTCTTCTTCGGGGAAGTCGATGGCCGCTTCAACATAAACGCGCAGTTCAATCACCATGGCCAGCAGCCCGTTGATCCGGTTGGAAAACTCACCCTGCAGAGACCGGATTGCACCGCGCGCCGCCGCCTGTGTGCTGCTGTTGATCAGATCGGCAATGGCCTCGGCCTGCGTCAGATCGAGCTTATTGTTAAGGAAAGCCCGCTGGCTGAACTCCCCCGGTCTTGCGATCCTGGCGCCGAGACTAACGATTCTCTCAAGTAGCAGATCCAGCACCACCGGGCCGCCATGACCCTGGAGTTCCAGTACCTGCTCGCCGGTGAACGAATCCGGGGCGGGGAAATACAGCACCAGGCCTTCATCAATCGTCCCGCCCGTTCCGTCCCGGAAGGGCGTAAAGGTCGCGTAACGTGGCTTCGGAATGCGGCCAGTGACCGCCACCGCGATCCGGGGAACCTCCGGGCCCGAGACGCGAACAATACCTATGCCACCTCTGCCCGGCGCGGTGGCTCGTGCGGCGATGGTATCCTTTTCATAGGCTACCTCACTCATCGGCCACCCGTGTTCACTGGCGTTACCCGGACGCCTTTTCTATCTGCCGGGTGACATACCACTGCTGCATGATCGACAGAATGTTGTTCACCAGCCAATAGAGTACCAGGCCGGAAGGGAACCACAGGAAGAAGAAGGTGAACATGATCGGCATGTATTGGAAGACCTTTGCCTGGATCGGGTCCGGCGGCACCGGTTGCATTCTCTGTGTCAGATACATACTGATGCCCATCAGGATCGGCAGAATGAAGTAGGGATCCATCGCCGAAAGATCGTCGATCCAGAGAAAGAACGGTGCCTGACGAAGTTCCACACTTTCCATCAGGGTCCAGTAGAGCGCCAGGAAAACCGGCATCTGGAGCAGAATAGGAAAGCAGCCTCCCAGAGGATTGGCGCCTTCTTTTTTGTAGAGGTCCATCATGGCCTGGGAGAACTTTTGCCGGTCATCACCGTAACGCTCCTTTAGACGGGTCATTTCCGGTTGCAACCTGCGCATCTTTGCCATGGAACGAAAGCTGGCTGCCGACAGTGGATATAACAGCAGTTTCACAACCATCGTCAGGCCAATAATGGCAACCCCCCAGTTACCTACCAGGTCGTGAATCCGGGTCAGCATCCAGAACAGCGGCTGCGCCAGCCACCAGAGGAACCCGTAATCCACCACCAGATCCAGACCGGTCGCAATTTCCTCCAGGCGATATTGATCTTTGGGTCCGGAGTAGAAACCCGCGGCAAGGGTGCCGGTTTCACCCGGCGCAATGGCAACAGCCGGGGTCGTAAATCCAAACAGGTAAACGTCCTGGTTACGCAGCTTTCGCGCCTGGTAGGTGACCTCGTCGTTACCTTCGGGCACCCACGCGCTGACAAAATAGTGCTGCACCATGGCCATGTAGCCTTCCGAGCGGGTCAGCTTGTAGCTCTCTTCCTCCAGATCGTCAAAATCAAGTTTCCTGTAGAACTCCTGATCTGACCGGGTAGCACCGCCAACATAGGGTTGCAGGCCCATGAGATTGTCAGAGGCAGTCATGGGATCCCGACCATCTCGCTTCATTTGTACGAACAGGCCGCCCTGCCAGGGGGTGGCTGCCGCATTGGTCACCTGATATTCGAGATCAATCAGGTAGTCGCCCTGTCGCAAAACGAATGTCTTGGTAACCCGAGAGCCATCTTCCTGAACATGGGTCAGCGGAACCCGCAGCTCCTCACTGCTACCCATATTAAAATTTTGCGCGCCGGACTGAAAAACCGGTCTGATCCCCCTCTTGTCTGTTCCGTTGGGTCCGATCAGCCCACTTTGACCGACGTAAGCATTACGCGGATCAACCAGCACAAACGGGATATCCGGGGTTTTCAGGGTGGCCGGATACCCGGGTAGCGCGACCCGTACAATGTCACCGCCCAGGGGATCAATTTGCAGACTGAACACGTCGGTGGTCACGGAAATCAGTTGCCGCGAGGTTTCCTCTACCCGGGCCTGTGAAACGGCAACATCATCAGTGGTGGTCAGCTCGGGAATGGCGCTGTCCACAGAATCCGGTGCCGGGGCTGCGCCAGGCACGTCTGTATCTAGCGCCGGGCCAGAAACAACCGGGCCAGAATCAACCCCGGGCTCTTCGACAGCAGCCGGTTGTGCCCCCTGACCGTAATCCCCGTTCCAGGCCAGAACCAGCATATAGGCGGTTACTGCCAGACCGAGGAGTATGAAAATTCTCTGAAAATCCATCTAACTTCCTTTTTCGAACCCCCTGTGTTCCGGGCAGTCGGGTACGGGGTCGTAACCACCGGGATGCAACGGATGGCACCTGCAGATCCGGCTTACGGAAAGGCGGGCACCTTCAAAAACACCGTGAGATTCAATGGCTTGTGTCGTATAGACGGAGCACGAAGGGTAGAAACGGCAATAGGGGCCCAGGAGCGGTGACACCACAACCTGATAAATCCTGATAATGAATAACAAAACCTGTTTCAACGAAATCTGTCCTGTCCGCGCCTACGCCGTGTCGTCAGTCGCCTGATGGCGAAGACGGTGGAAGGAATCGGTCAGAAGAGCGTGGAGATTCACCGTTTCCCGCACCCCCGGTCTGGTTAATACCACAATATCCAGGCCGACCTGTTCACCGTTCAGGCTATGTCTGAAGACCTCTCGAATCTGTCGTTTGATACGATTCCTCCGGGCAGCCAGCGGCACACTTTTTTTGCTGACGACCATGCCCAGGCGATTAAATCCCTGATGGTTGGGCTTTGCAAGAAACAATAGCGCAGAATTTCCCAGACGAAACTCGCATTTCTTGAACACACGATCAAACTCTTGAGAACAGACCAATCGATGGCTGACAGGAAATTTGTGGCCGGACATGTGGCACTCTGACCCGGGCCGGGTTACATCCTTCGCGGAAACCCGGGGTTTATGCGGTTAACACCTTTCGGCCTTTCGCCCGGCGACGCTTCAGGATGAGCCTGCCCGCTTTGGTTGCCATCCTGGCGCGAAAACCATGAGTTCTTTTCCGCTTGAGAACACTGGGTTGAAAAGTTCTTTTCATGTCGTTGACCGAAGGGTTGGATGCCAGAAAGGAACGGGATTCTAATGAAGAAGACCGGGCAGGTCAATTCAGAGTCGTTGTCAGGGAAAGACGAATCTGATGGATACCGGCTATCCAGGGTCGAGGGTCTCACCGGTGCCTATAGTATAAAGATGTATCTTTATAAAAGACTTGTTAATGTTGTTTCTATTAAGCGGGCGTTTTCTGTGTACAAGCCCCTTTTCCTGAATGTTTTTAGGTCGTTATGGACGGGGAAACCCGCCTCGTAAACCCTTTGCAACCGCTGGTTAGTCTGTGGAAAAATTGCCGGTAAGTCAGCTTGTTGTACACAGCCCTAACGAGATGGTTAAGGGAACGCGTTTAACCCGAGGGTTATCCACAGGTTAATCACAGCTTAGTCAGTGGGGTTGTGCATAAACTACTGAAAAATAAATACTTTTTATCGCTTTTTTTATGAAAATCTCTTGGCTTGATCCCCCGGGTGGAGTATCTTACTTCTGTGATGAAGGTCACGAAGCGCCACGGTTTGTCGCCCTGCCTGTCCAAGTCGGCGAAGATCGGTAGAGTCGGTAGAGTCGGTAGAGAGAACTCAGGCAAAAAGAACACACACACTACGTACGGGGGTTCTGTGGGGGCCACAATCTGGCAAAAATGTCTTAGTCGTCTGGAAGGTGAACTTTCCTCCCAGCAATTCAACACCTGGATTCGACCGTTGCAGGCCACCGGTGATGACCGAAAGGTTAGACTGCTGGCACCAAACAGGTACATTAAAGATCAGGTAAACGATCAGTTTCTTGCCCGAATCCGGGAACTGCTTGGCCAGGATAGTTCGGCCACGGTGGAACTGGAGATTGGTAGCAGTGCCAGGTCGCTCCAGGGGGCGGCATCCTCGACGAACAATGCCTTTGTGGCAAGGGAGCGGTTTTACCCGCTGCTTGATCTTAACAAGGAGTTTACCTTTGCTTCCTTTGTTGAAGGCCGCTCCAACCAGTTGGCGAGAGCGGCGGCCCTGCAGGTGTCCGAGAATGTTGGTGGCGCATCCTATAACCCACTGCTGCTGTACGGAGGCGTTGGTCTGGGTAAGACGCACCTGATGCATGCTGTTGGTAACTCCATCGCCGAGCGACACCCCAACCTGAAGGTCGCCTACATGTACTCACAAAGGTTCATGGAAGACATGGTTCGGGCGATTGAGCATGGCACCATGTCGGATTTTACCCAGTACTATCGTTCCGTCGATGTCCTGCTGATGGATGATATTCAGTTCCTGGCCAAGGGGACGAAAACACAGGAAGAGTTTTTCCACGTGTTCAATCGTCTTCAGGAGGATGGCAGTCAGATTGTTCTGACCTGTGATCGGTATCCGAAAGAGATCGAAGGATTGGAGGAGCGCCTGGAGAGTCGATTTGTCTGGGGGATGACGGCGCCGGTTGAACCGCCGGAACTGGAGACCCGGGTGGCTATCCTGATGAAGAAAGCCGAGCTGGAGCAGGAGGAACTTTGCAGCGAAGCGGCTTTCTTTATTGCCGAACGGATTCGCTCGAATGTCAGGGAACTGGAGGGCGCACTCAAACGTGTCATCGCGAATGCAAACTTCACGGGCAGGTCAATAACCGTCGAACAGGTCCGCGAATCGCTGCGGGATCTGATTGCCCTTCAGGACCGGCAGATTGGCGTGGAGAATATTCAGAAAACCGTTGCGGATTACTATAAAATCCGAATGGGCGATCTGCATTCCAAGAAGCGAACCAGATCCATTGCCAGACCCCGGCAGGTTGCCATGGCGTTGGCGAAGGAACTGACCAACCACAGTCTTCCGGAGATTGGCGATTCGTTTGGTGGGCGAGACCACACGACAGTGCTCCATGCCTGCCGCAAGATCGAGGAACTCCGTGAAAGCAGTCGTGAGATCAGGGAGGATTACAACAACCTTCTGAGATTGTTGACCACCTGAACAGTGCTGGTATCCGCTACTGTCTTTCTGACCGGTGGATGAGAGGAAATCGCGCCAGGTGACAGGTCAATGGTAATACAGGGGGTAAGTAGGCGCTAACTTACTTACCCTGGAATAAACGGAATAGGTCTATGAAGTTCTCAATAAATCGTGAATCGCTGCTGAAACCGCTTCAACAGGTGGCTGGTGTTGTCGAAAGACGCCAGACGCTCCCTGTGTTGTCTAATCTGTTGTTGAAGGTGTCCGATGGTCGCCTGTCGATGACCGGTACGGACCTCGAAGTAGAGCTGGTCGGCCATGTCGAAGTCACCGATAGCGAAAACGGTGAGGTCACTGTACCGGCCCGGAAGATGGTCGACATCTGTCGTGAAATCCCGGATCAGGCGAGCATTGATTTTGCATTGAACGATAACCGGCTGGAAATCCGATCCGGAAGATTCCGCTCAACCCTGGCCACCTTGCCGGCGGTGGATTTCCCGTCCGTTGACCTGCCCGAACCCGAGCTCTCCGCCGATATCGACAGCAAAGCGTTCAAGAAGCTGCTGGATCAGACTGCTTTTGCCATGGCACAGCAGGATGTCCGTTATTTCCTGAATGGCATGCTGATCGAACTGGGTTCGGGCCATGTGCGCTCGGTGGCGACCGATGGCCACCGGTTGGCAATGAGTGGTCTGGACCAGCCCGACCTTGAGGCCAGCGCCGGGCAGGTGATTGTACCCAGGAAAGGCGTCATTGAACTGCAACGGTTGCTACAGGAGCTGGAGGACAGGGTCTCCGTTTCCATAGGCGCGGCCCATCTTTGTGCAACCTCATCAATGTTCACACTGACCACCAAGCTGGTCGACGGCAAGTTTCCCGATTATGAGCGGGTGATTCCCAAAGGTGGGGATAAACTGGTTTTGGCGGATAAACACGAGCTTCGGCAGGCCTTGAGTCGGACCTCGATTCTTTCTAACGAGAAATTCCGTGGCATCAGGGTATCCTTGTCGTCAGGCCAGTTGCTGTTGAGCGCGAATAACCCGGAACAGGAAGAAGCTGAGGAAACTGTCTCGGTGGATTATGAAGGAGATGCACTCGAAGTCGGGTTTAATGTGAGTTATTTGCAAGATGTTCTCAATGTGATTGATAATGAGAAAGTGCGGCTCACCTTGCACGATGCCAACAGTAGCGTTGTCATCGAAGACCCTGAGCTGGAAAATGCCGTTTATGTTGTGATGCCTATGAAGCTATGAGCCTGAATTGGCTTGTGGCCAGCCACTTTCGTAATCTTTCTGACATCCATGTCCGGTTTTCACCGGGCCTGAACCTCTTTTTTGGTCAGAACGGCTCCGGCAAAACCAGTCTGCTGGAGGCCTGTTATTTCATGGGTATGGGCCGTTCATTCCGGGATCTTGCCGCTGACCCGATCATTCAGTATGAACAGCCAGGATTGCTGGTAAGAGCCGGGGTTCAGTCGGGTGCACGTGAACATCAACTCGGTATGACCCGCGACCGCCAGGGGGGGAGGGAACTGATGGTCAACGGGGAAAGGGTGTCACGGGCATCTGACATGGCAAGACTGCTGCCAACACTGGTTCTGGGGCCGCAAACCGTTGATCTGCTCACCGGCTCCCCGGTGCTACGCCGAAAATTCCTGAACTGGGGTTTGTTTCACGTGGAACCATCATTCCAGGAAACCTGGGACGAGGCGAATCGATGCCTCCGCCAGCGCAATGAACTCCTCAGGCATGATGATTCCTCTACGGCCGAGTTGGAGACCTGGTCGGCGCAACTGGCTGCGGCCTCGGAGAAGCTGGATGTGCAACGAGCCGCCTATATTGAACAGTACCGGCCGGTTTTCGCCAGGACAGTCGAGGAAATCTGCGGTTTGCCCGAGGTAGAGCTGGTTTATTTCCGCGGCTGGCGAGACGGACAATCACTGTTCGAGACATACATACAAGATATTGATATTGATAAAAAAAGAGGCTTCACGCAGAAGGGTTTTCAGCGTGCAGATGTTAGAATAACGGTTGCGGCGGGACAGCCGGCGGCAAGCGTGTGTTCCAGGGGAGAGCTGAAAGCCCTGACCTGGAGCATGGTGTTGTCCCAGGGTGTTCTGGCCCGACGTGTCGAGAAGAATGACAAGGGTTCGGACACCTTATATCTGGTTGACGATCTGGCATCAGAATTTGACGAAGATCACCGCCGCCGGGTCTGTCAATGCCTGCTCAATACGGGTCAGCAGATTCTGTTGACGGGGGTGGAACCCGGCCCCCTGATTGCTGCGTGCGGTGGTGGTTATGGGAGCATGTTTCACGTGAAACAAGGAAATATTCAGGTCCAGGAGCAATAGATGACTGACGAAAATACCTATGATTCCAACAGCATCAAGGTGCTGAAAGGGCTGGATGCGGTTCGGAAACGGCCAGGGATGTACATTGGCGATACGGATGATGGGACCGGTTTACATCATATGGTCCAGGAACTGGTCGACAACGCCATTGATGAGGCCCTGGAAGGCTTCTGCTCAGAGATTCAGGTCATTATTCATGCCGATGAATCTGTCACGGTTGCCGATGACGGCCGCGGTATACCCGTGGATATGCATGAAGAGGGACGGTCCGCCGCCGAGGTCATTATGACGGTGCTCCACGCGGGTGGTAAGTTTGACGACAGTAGCTACAAGGTATCGGGTGGCCTGCATGGTGTGGGTGTTTCGGTGGTCAATGCGCTGTCGTCCGAGCTGAACCTCACCATCTGGCGGGATGGCAAAATCTGGGAGCAGACCTACCATGATGGTGTGCCCGATGCGCCACTACAGCTTGCCGGCGAGACGCAGCAGACGGGAACCCGTTGCCGATTCAAGCCCTCTGAGGAAACCTTCTCCAACATCGAATTTCACTATGACATCCTTGCCAAACGTCTGCGGGAACTGTCTTTCCTGAACTCCGGGGTTGCCATTGTTCTCACCGACGAACGTAGCGGGAAACACGAAAAGTTCAAGTATGACGGGGGGTTACGCACCTTCGTTGAGTTTCTGAACAGCAACAAGACGCCGCTGAACAGTATTTTCCACTTCCTGGTAGACCGGGAAGACGGCATCGGTGTGGAAGTCGCCCTGCAATGGAACGACTCTTATCAGGAAACGTTATTGGCGTATACCAATAACATTCCTCAAAATGATGGTGGTACGCACCTGCAAGGGTTCAGGAGCGCACTGACCCGGAGCCTGAATAATTACATTGAGAGCGAGGGGCTCGCCAGGAAGTCCCAGGTCAACACCACGGGAGACGATGCGCGGGAAGGACTGACCGCCATCATCTCGGTCAAGGTCCCAGACCCCAAATTTTCATCACAGACCAAGGATAAACTGGTGTCCTCGGAGGTGAAAACCGCGGTGGAACAGGAAATGGGCAGTTATTTCTCCAGCTTTCTGCTGGAAAGCCCGCAGGAAGCCAGGGCCATCGTACAGAAGATGATCGATGCCGCCCGGGCGCGGGAAGCCGCGAGAAAAGCCCGCGAGATGACACGCCGCAAGGGAGCCCTGGATGTGGCCGGTTTGCCCGGCAAGCTGGCGGATTGTCAGGAAAAAGATCCGGCAAGGTCTGAGATTTACCTGGTCGAGGGTGAATCGGCGGGTGGTTCGGCCAAGCAGGGGCGCGACCGACGTTTTCAGGCCGTTTTGCCTCTGAAGGGCAAGATCCTGAATGTCGAGAAAGCGCGATTTGACAAGATGCTGTCCTCTGCGGAAGTCGGCACGCTGATTACCGCGCTGGGTTGTGGTATCGGCCGCGACGAATTTGATCCGGACAAACTGCGCTACCATCGGATCATCATTATGACGGACGCGGATGTGGATGGTGCGCATATCCGCACGCTACTGTTGACCTTCTTCTTCCGTCACATGCCGGCGCTGATCGAAAGGGGTCACCTCCTGATTGCTCAACCACCGCTTTACAAGATGAGGCGTGGCAAATCCGAGCGCTACATCAAGGATGAATCTGAGTTGACACGGTACCTGCTGGAACTGGCTCTCGAAGACGCGAGTCTTGAAACCGGCGTCGACGGCAAAGTGATATCAGGCGATGAACTTCGCGACCTGGCGGAAAGCTATTACCGGGTTCAGGGTCAGATGCAGCGCCTGGAGCGCGTTTATCCCCTGCCGGTACTGGGACAGATGATCTATCTGCCGCGCCTGGCCAGGAAAGACCTGCAGGACGAAGCGGTGGTTCGTGCCTGGACCGACACCCTGTTTGCACGTCTTGAACCGCTGAACACCACGCGCATTGTCTACAGTGTTTCCATCCGGGAGGACACGGATCGTCACGCCTACTACCCGATGGTAACGGTCATGAGCCACAGCGTTCGCCGCGACTATGTGTTGAGCCGCGATTTCTTTCTGTCCGCAGACTATGAATCCTTTGCCGGGTTTGGTGAGCGAATTGAGGGATTGATCGCCGAAGATGGCCGGGCTGTCAAGGGTGAGAAATCAGAACCGGTCACTACCCTGGCAGCCACCCTGGAATGGCTGCAGGCGGAGGCGCTGAGGGGACAGAGCCGTCAACGCTATAAGGGACTCGGTGAAATGAACCCGGAGCAACTGTGGGAGACCACCATGGACCCGGCGCACCGCACGATGCTTCGCGTGACGGTTGAAGATGCCATTGCCGCTGACAAGGTGTTCAACACACTCATGGGTGACCAGGTGGAACCCCGGCGTGAATTTATCGAAGAAAACGCGCTTGCGGTCGCCAACCTGGACATCTGATCAGCCGGAAACCCTGTCCTTCGCGTAAGCAAGGAGATTGTCATAGATCGGTTCATGGTGCGGCCGGAGATGGTGTGTTTGCTCCCCGTTGCCGGTCAGCACCAGAATGCCCCGACAGTTTGCGGCCTCGGCCGCTCTCAGGTCCGTGAGTGAATCGCCGACATAGTCACTGGTGGTCAGATCAAGACCGTGCGACCCGGCCAGTTGTTCCAGAAGGCCCGGCCTGGGCTTTCGGCAACGACATTGCTCATCCGGATGATGAGGGCAGAACCGGATATCGGCGATTTTTCCGCCGGCGGCTTCAACTTCGCTGCGCATCTTGTCATGAATGGCAAGGAGGCTGTCGATCGTCAGCTTGCCCCGCGCGATGCCGGCCTGGTTCGTGGCAACGAACACATTGATTCCGTGTTGGCCAAGAAGGGCAATCGCCTCCAGCGAACCGGGCATCGGAACCCACTCGTCAGGAGACTTGATGTAGTCTGGCGAATCCTCGTTGATGACCCCGTCGCGGTCGAGAATTACGAAATCGGCCATAGCCAACCCTCTGCTGATTTCTCGCTATTGCAGGAGCGAGAAATCGGCAACTTCAAGAAACAGCAGACGCAGGTCCCGGAGCAGAGCCAGGCGGTTCAACCTGAGATTGCCATCTTCCGCCATGACCAGAACCTCATCGAAGAAGGCGTCGACCGGCGCCTGCAGGACGGCCAGCTTCTCCAACCGTGCCCCGGCACCCTTTGCACCTGAAAGATCAATGGCATTGACCCGGGTCGCCAGCGCCTTCTCAGCTTCATCGACCGCAAGCTCAGGGTTGAAGGCATCGGGCAGGGTGGCGAGATCAACTTTCCTGAGCAGGTTTGCCACCCGCTTGTTGGCGGCGACAATGCTTTCGGCGGTCGTGCTGTTGCGAAATGCCTGGAGTGTCTTGACGACATCGTCGATCATCATCAGGTTGATCCCGTCGGTCAGGCTTGCGGTCGCTGCTTCGACCACATCTGTGCTGATTCCCTGTTCCCCGTAATAGTTGCTGAGACGCTCCAGGATGTACTGGCTGACCTGATCTGTCCGGAAGTCGCCGGGGAAGAGCCCGGCTGCGTGAATCAGGCATTCCGACAGCGACAGGTCCAGATGATTTTCGACGCAGATGCGGATGACGCCGAGGCTTTGTCGACGCAGCGCGAACGGATCACGGGAACCCGTGGGTGGCTGATCAATGCCGAACAGACCGACCAGGCTGTCGATCTTGTCCGCCAGGGATACGCAGGAGGCAACACCCGGGTCGGGAAGCTGCCCGCCGCTTAGTGTCGGCCTGTAATGCTGTTCGATCCCCCTGGCAACCTCGTCAGGCTCATGGTCATGGCGTGCGTAGTAGCCGCCCATCACACCCTGCAGGTCGGGGAACTCTCCAACCATGTCGGAAACCAGATCAGCCTTGCAAAGCAGACCCGCACGCCCAGCAAACTCGCTGTTTTCGTCGAGTTGTTCGGCAATGAAACCGGCCAGCGAGGTAATGCGCTGCGCCTTTTGCAGGTAGGTTCCAAGGCTTGTTTGAAACACCACTTTGCCGAGCCGTTCGCTTTTTTCTGCCAGTGATGAGCGGGTGTCCTGTCGGTAGAAAAACGCCGCGTCGGAAAGTCGTGGTCGTATCACCCGTTCGTTTCCTGAAATCACGACCCGGGGGTCCGGGGTTTCCAGATTGGAGATGGTGATGAATCCGGGCAGCAGTCTGTTGTTCTCATCGACCAGGTGAAAGTAGCGCTGGTGTTCCTTCATCGCAGAAATCAATGCTTCAGGTGGCACCTCAAGATAGGATTCCTCGAACCCACCGACCAAGGGAACCGGCCATTCAACCAGGGCGGTGACCTCGTCCAACAGAGCTTCATCCAGTTCCAGCCGCGCCTTCTCTTTTGCGGCGGCTTCTGAAAGCTGGCGGCGGATCAGTTCCCGGCGACCGTCAAAGTCCACCAGCACATGCTGTGCGCGGCAGTCTTCGACATAGCTGTCGGCATCCTTGATCTGAAAATCCCCGTGACTCATAAACCTGTGTCCGCGGCTGGTGTTGCCGGCCGTCACCCCCAGCACAGAGATCGGCAACACCTCCCTGCCATGCAGGCACAGGACCCATTGCACGGGCCGGACAAATTCTTCCCGGGTTTTACCCCAGCGCATTCTTCGATCAATCGGCAGTGCCGAAAGCGCCTGCCGCACAATCTCCGGCAGAAGCGCCTTTGTCGATTCGCCCGGACGGGTCGCCCGGAACACCAGATACTCGCCCTTGTCCGTGGCCATGGTCTCCAGGTATTCCGGGTCCGAGACATGGCAGCTTTTCATGAATCCGAGCAGCGCCCTGGTTGGCTGATCTTCGTCATCGAAGGCCGCTTTCTTCGCCGGACCTCGCCGTTCAATATCCTGGTCCGGCTGCTGTGAGCCGAGTCCGGTTACGCGCAGGGCCAGGCGTCGAGGTGTCGCGTAGCTTTCCACGCCGGTAAAAGGCAGTTGTGCCCGGTTCAGACCCGCTTCAAGCTGCTCGGCAAACGCCAGGCGCAGGCGATTCAGTGACCTGGGTGGCATCTCCTCGGTGCCGATTTCAAGAAGGAGTGTCTTATTGGCCACGGGCAAGTTCTTCTTCAACAAAGGTGCGCGCGTCCTGGTCAGCCAGCGGGAAGCCCATGGCGTGCCGTGACTCAAAATACTTTTGAGCGACCCCCCAGGTGATTGTCCTCACCCGAAGAATGAAACGCTGACGCTCAGTGACGGAGATGGCATGGCGCGCATCCAGCAGGTTGAACGCGTGGGATGCCTTGATCACATACTCATAGGCCGGCAGCGGGAGTCCTTCATTCAGGAAACGCTGCGCTTCTTTCTCGTAGAAATCAAACTGCTGAAACAGGGCATCCACATCGGCAAGATCAAAGTTGAAACTGGACATCTCCACCTCGTACTGATGGTAGACATCCGCATAGGTCACGACGCCAGCCCCGGTTTCGGTCCAGATCAGTTCCTTGAAGTCTTCAACGCCCTGGAGGTAGAGCGCCAGTCGCTCCAGCCCATAGGTGATCTCACCCATGACCGGGTAGCATTCGAGCCCGCCGACCTGCTGGAAGTAGGTAAACTGGGTGATCTCCATACCGTCCATCCAGACTTCCCAACCCAGGCCCCAGGCCCCCAGGGTGGGAGACTCCCAGTTGTCTTCTACAAAGCGGATATCATGTGCCCGGGTATCAATTCCGAGATGTTCCAGGGACTTCAGATACAACTCCTGGAAATCATTGGGATGCGGCTTCATGACAACCTGGTACTGGTAGTAGTACTGGTAGCGATTGGGATTTTCACCGTAGCGCCCGTCGGTCGGTCGGCGGCAGGGTTGCACATAGGCCGCCCGCCAGTTTTCGGGGCCGATGGCACGCAGGAAAGTCGCCGGGTGAAAGGTACCGGCACCCACTTCCATGTCGTAGGGCTGCATCAGAACACAGCCCTGCTCTGACCAGTAGGTCTGCAGTGACAGGATCAGATCCTGGAAGGTCATGGACACCTTGGAAGCACCCCGGGCCAAAAAAGGGCGTAAGTATACATCGGCGATTGGAAATCAGATAACCTCGCTACTGATTTGAGTCAGGAGATGGTGGATGCCAAAAGTGGCCGAACCAAAAAGGTGTCGCTGGTGTGTGGGTGATCCGCTGTACGAGCGGTATCACGATGAGGAGTGGGGTGTGCCCACCCGGGACGACCGGGTGTTGTTTGAGTTCCTGATTCTGGAGGGTGCCCAGGCGGGGCTGTCCTGGAGTACGATCCTGAACAAGCGCGAGGGGTATCGAATGGCCTTCGATGGATTTGATGCCGGGAAAATCGCCCGCTACCGAACCGCCAGGATAGAAAAGCTGTTAAAAAACCCCGCCATCGTGCGTAATCGTCTTAAAGTAGAAAGCGCCGTCAGCAATGCACGGGCATTTCTGGATATTTGCGATCGCCATGGTAATTTTTCTGACTACATCTGGCAGTTTGTGGGTCACCAGCCGGTTCAGAATCGTTATCGCAGTCTGAAGAAGGTGCCGGCGATGACGAAACAATCCGATAGCATGTCGAAGCAGCTCAAGAAAGATGGTTTTCGCTTTGTCGGCTCAACCATCTGTTACGCTTACATGCAGGCGACGGGCATGGTCAACGATCATCTCGTCACCTGTCACCGATACGAACCCTGTAGAGCCCTGGGCCAATGAGTTACCTGGCGCGCCTGTTGCTCGGTGCTGCCGCGTTGCTGCCGAGGTCAGTGAGCCAGCGGCTCGGCAGGATCCTGGGCATGGTCAATTTCCGGTTGAATACCCGAGCCGCACAGGTCACCCGGACCAACCTTGAATTGTGTCTGCCTGAATTGCAGTCAGAGGCCCTGGTACGACAAAGTCTTATCGAAACGGGCATGACCATCTTTGAAACACCGGCCGTATGGCTGGGTAACCTGACGCGCGTCGATGGCTGGATAGCAGAAGTGCACAATGAACCCTTGTTGCGACGGGCGCTGGCAGACCGTGCCGGTCTCCTGCTGCTGTTGCCGCATCTGGGTAACTGGGAATTGTTTAACGTATTCTTTCGACGCTACGGTGAAATGACCGCGCTCTACCATCCGCCGAGACAACCATACCTGCAGGCGGTCATGCAGGAAATCAGGACACGGCACGGCAATCACATGGCACCGACGGACCGCTCTGGCCTGATGGCGCTGTTCCGGGCACTGAATGCCGGCGGGACTGTGGTGGTGCTGCCCGATCAGGTTCCGGCCCAGGGTGTTTTCTCGGATTTTTTTGGACAGGCGGCGCTGACCGACACGCTTGGCTCGCGGTTAGTCGGCAAGACAGGTGCCAGGGTGCTGGGCGTTGCCGTGATCAGACGCCTCGACGGTCGTTTTGATGTCCATGTGCGCGAACCCGATAAGAACATCCAAAATGACGATGACGAAACCAGTGCGCGCGCTATCAATCAACTGGTGGAATCGCTGGTGCACCTGGCGCCTCATCAGTACCAGTGGGAGTACAAGCGATTCAAGGTGCGTCCTGCGGGCAGCCGGAAACTCTATCGGTACCGTTAGAAGGATTCGGACCCCGTTCCGATATAATCATGTGTATGATATACACGTGAAAAGCAAAGACCTCATTAAAGAACTGGAAGCCAATGGTTGGAAACTAAAGCAGGTACGCGGCAGTCATCACCAGTTCACCCATCCTGACTTTGGTCACAGCATTACAGTGCCACATCCAAAGAAGGAGTTAGGCAAAGGTCTGGTCAACGCAATCAGAAAGCAGGCGGGGTTGAAATAATGGAGTTCTATACACTGATCGAAGTACCCAAAGAATCCGACCGTAAGGGAATCGCATTTGGCGTTATGGTGCCGTGTCTGCCTGGCTGCTTCTCAGCCGGTGACACTATGGAAGCGGCCATTGAAAACGCACAGGAAGCCATCACCATGTACATTGAAGACTTGCTGGAGCGGGGCGAACCTGTCCCGAGGTCACATCCGCTTGATGTTGTAAACGCAAAAAAGAAGGCAGGCGACTGGATTGCAGTACGCATCGATGTCAAAGAAGCATACATATCAACAAAAGCCGCCAGGGTAAACGTAACGATCCCTGAAGGAGTCCTGGCCATGATTGATGATGCCGCCGGGAAAGAACACAAGAACCGGTCTGCATTCCTGACAGAGGCAGCCTTGGAGAAGATCAAAAAACGGGCATGATGTGTCTCCTTCAACACGCTGATGCGCCCACCGTCAATGCGTTCCCCAATGCAGTGAGTGTCCAAATCCGGGTTCACTGAGGTTTTTGTGCCAGGATATACCCACGACCGGCCAGCGGGTGGCTGCTGTCTGTTATGTGTGAGCCATCATCCGCAGCCAGGATACGGCAGCCCTCGACAAACGATTCCAGGTCACCGGGTTGCAGCAGGAAGCCAGGATTGTCGGGTCCGATGGCGGCGACTTTTGCGGCAGTAAATGTCTGGTAGATGATCAGACCGCCCGGCCTGGCGGCAGCACGAATCGCCGGGGCGAGAGCAGCATCCAGATAGTGACAGGTCAAAATCAGGTCATAGCCGGGCTCGCCCTTATTGTCGGCGAGACTGTCGGCACTGATATCGATGGCCCTGGGATGAACTCGCGGATGAAAACCCTCAAGTGCCTTGATAGCGACGTCAGAGATGTCCCAGGCGTCGACCTCCATACCACGGTCGGCGAGGAAGCGGGCATTGGCACCAGTGCCACAGGCGATATCGAGTGCCCTTCCGCCCTGCGGCAGCAGCCCCGCATGACGTGTCAGGACCGCCGCGACCGACCCGGGCCGGGCGTCCTCTTTGTAAATGCGATTCCACTTGTCGCGGGCGTTCATATTCTCCGAGCCATTTTCTCCGGGGCCATTTTCTCCAGAGCTATTTTCTCCAGAACATGGGAGAAAACAGGACCAGCAGGGTGAAGATTTCAAGTCGGCCCAGGGCCATGGTGAAGCACAGCAACAGCTTGGCGACATCGGAGATACCGGCATAGTTCTTCGCCACGGTACCCAGGCCGGGACCAAGATTGTTCAAGGTGGCGCCGACGGCGGAAAACGCGGTGACAAAATCCAGTCCGGTCATGATCAGCGCCAACTGCATGAACAGGAACACGATGACGTACACGGAAAAAAAGCCCCACACGGCTTCCATCACCTGATTTGACATCTGACGGGAATTCACTTTGACCGGGAATACGGCATTCGGGTGAATCAGGCGGTGAACCTCACGCAGGCCCTGCTTGCAGATCAGCATGACGCGAATCACTTTCATACCACCACCGGTTGAACCGGCGCAGGCACCCGTGAAAGCGCCAAAGAACACCAGATATGGAAGCATGTTTGGCCAACCGGCGAAGTCGTCGGTTGCGAAACCGGTTGTGGTGAAGATCGAAACAACCTCGAATACCGCCATGCGGATGGCGTTGCCGCCGTCGTACACCTGTTCGTGGTACAGAACTGCGGCGACCACCGCACTGCTGATCAGGAGGATGGACAGGTAGAACTTCACCTCATCGTCTCTGAGGTAGTGGCTGATGGATCTTTCCTTGAGTGTGAAAAAGTGCAGACCGAAGTTGATACCGGCAATGATCATAAAGACGATGGCAATGGCTTCGATGGCACTGGAATTGAAGTATCCGATGCTGGCGTCATGTGTTGAAAATCCGCCGATGGCAATGGTCGAAAAACTGTGGCAGATGGCATCAAAGCCCGACATACCGGCGGCCCGGTAGGCCAGGGCGCAGATGACGGTCAGCCCCAGATAAATCGACCAGAGCGCCAGCGCGGTTTCCTTGATTCTTGGCGTGAGCTTGGAATCCTTCACAGGGCCGGGTGTTTCAGCCCGGTAAAGCTGCATACCGCCAATACCCAGCATCGGAAGGATCGCCACTGCCAGCACAATGATGCCCATGCCACCGAGCCATTGTAGCTGTTGACGGTAGAACAAAATGGACTCCGGCAGCCTGTCCAGGCCGACAATAATGGTCGCACCGGTGGTGGTCAGACCGGAAAAGGATTCAAACAGGGCGTCGGGTATGGAAAGTCCCAGTCCGCGCTCATCCAGGAAAGGCAGCGCCCCGAAGATACCCAGCGCCAGATAGAAGAAAACGGTAATCAGGAAACCATCCTTGATTCGCATATCAGCGCGCCATCGGAAAAAAATGACCCACAGCACGAAACCGATGACGAAGGTGATGGCAAAGGCATTGACAAAAATCCGGTGCATACCGTCATCGTAGAACAGAGAAACGGCAACCGGGGGCAGCATGGTGGCACTGAACATTATCAGTAGAACGCCCAGTACCTTAAAAGCGATTCCGATGTGCATGTTAGGGAAGCTCTGAATAATAGGATTTTTTTCGTGAGAGCAAGACGGACGCGCCCGCAGAAAATCGTAAAAACGCTTTAATTTTCCGATGTTTCGAGGACGGGTCCAACGCAGCTATCGCGGGAAAAGACATTATTCAGAGATTCCTTAGAAGAAACTTAACGGCGCCTGGAACAGCTTTTCCACGTCCTTGATGCGGGCCTTGTCTACCAGGAACAAAATGATATGGTCGCCCGCCTCGACCTTGATGTCGTCGTGAGCCATCACCACCTTATCGCCGCGCACAATGGCACCGATATTGGTTTCCGGGGGCAGGTCAATTTCGCCGATGGTTTTGCCGATGACTTTCGAGTTGGATTCATCACCATGGGCGATAGCTTCAATCGCCTCGGCGGCACCGCGTCGCAGGGAGTGAACCCGCACCACGTCGCCCTGACGGATATGGGTCAGGATGGAACCCAGCGTTGCCTGTTGCGGATTGATCACCATGTCGATGTTGCCGCCCTCGATCAGGTCGACATACGCGGGATTGTTGATCAGCGTGATGACCCTCCTTGCACCGAGGCTTCTGGCAAGCATGGAAGACATGATGTTCGCTTCATCATCATTGGTGACAGCACAGAAGACGTCGGTCTCCTCAATGTTTTCCTCAAGAAGCAGATCCCTGTCTGAAGCATTGCCGCAAAGAACAATGGCGCGGTCCAGTGATTCGGACAGTTCGTAGCAACGCTGCTGGCTGTGTTCGATGATGCGCACGCCATATCGGTTTTCAACCGTTCGGGCCAGGTATTCACCAATGTGTCCGCCGCCGGCGATGACAATTCGCTTGTTGGGTTTCTCGGCGCGACGCATCTCCGACATGACGTTGCGGATATCCGGTGTCGCTGCGATAAAAAAAACCTCGTCGTCCGCCTCAATGACCGTATTCCCCTGCGGAATGATCGGCCGGTTTTTGCGGAAGATTGCCGCGACCCGGGTATCTACGGTGGGGATGTGCTGGCGGAGATAGCGCAGTTCCTGGTCAACCAGTGGGCCACCATAATAGGCTTTGATACCAACCAGTTGGGCCTGGCCGTCGGCGAAGTCCATCACCTGTAGTGCGCCGGGATGATCAATCAGGCGCCGAATGTCGTGGGTGACGATCGCCTCGGGGTTGACGATCACATCAACAGGCATGGCGTCGTTGCGGAAGATACCGCCGTCACGAATATAGGCAGATGAGCGAATTCTGGCGATCCTGGTCGGTGTGTTAAACACGGTGTAAGCGACCTGGCATGCCACCATGTTCACCTCGTCACTGTTGGTGACGGCAATCAGCAGGTCGGCGTCCTCCGCCCCTGCCTGACGCATGATATGAGGGTGTGACGCCATGCCCCGCACGGTGCGGATGTCAAAGCGGTCCTGCAGTTCTCTCAGCCTGTCGCTGTCGGTGTCAACGACGGTGATGTCGCTGGCTTCCCTGGTCAGGTTCTGCGCGAGATTGCTGCCAACCTCTCCGGCACCAAGAATGATAATTTTCACGCGGCCTCCTGCTCCCGGACAAATTCGGCGATGAACCGGTCATTCCCCTGGCGGAGAATGGAACAGGTTGAATAGGGTGGCTCATCACCAGTGCTTAGCAAGTCAAATGCCTTGTGAGTCAGTACTCGCTGTACCGCGCAAAGTTTATCAATATCCTTTTTGTTACGCAGTAACTTAATGCCCGGTGGCTGAACAGGGAAGGTCGGCAACAGATCAATGGCGCAGCGCCATAGTAGATCTGTTGGTTGATGACGCTGGCCGGGCCAGGGACTGCATCAGCCTGTTCGCTCATGAATGCGGATTGACCGGAAAAGCACTGAACCGGCTGCCGGTACCCAGCACGTCAGTCCAGCCGTTGACAACGTCTGCACCATTCAGGACGGAGCCCTTTCCCAGCGGCATCTGAATGCGCTTAATCCGGTAGGCGCCCTCGCCACAACCGACCAGTACGCCAGCCCGGGTGACGTCCAGGATCAGACCCGACCTGCCCCTGGCGTCGGTCACGGGTTCACCTTCATGGATGCGAACCCGCTTGTCGCCGATATAAGTGTGGGCGATGGGGGCAGGATTGAAGGCACGAACGATCCTGTCGACCTGTTCAGCACCGGCGCTCCAGTCCAGAAGAGCTTCCTGCTTGTCGATCTTATGGGCGTAGACAGCGTCAGTATCCTTCTGTTTTTCCGGTGTGATGGCTCCGGTTTCAAGCTGATCCAGGGTCTGGATCAGGAGAGGGTGGCCGGCCTGACCCAGCTTGAGGAGCAGGTCACCAGACGAATCATCGGGATCAATGGGCACCGCCGCCCTGGCCAGGATGTCACCGGTATCCAGCCCCGCATCCATTTGTATCAGGGTGACCCCGGTTGAACTGTCGCCGGCCAGAATGGCTCTTTGTACCGGTGCGGCACCGCGCCACCGGGGAAGGCTTGACGCATGGACGTTGAGGCAACCCAGTTTCGGGTGATCCAGAATGTCCTGTTTCAATATCTGGCCATAGGCGACAACCACCATCACATCACAGGGTATGGCCTTTAGATCGTCCAGGGTGAGTCGGTCCGGTTGCAGAATCTGCAAATCAGCCTCTTTCGCCTTGAACTTGACCGGGCCGGGCACCCGGCGTTTTCCCCGCCTGCCGGGTTTATCAGGTTGGCTGATGACGGCCAGGATGTCATGTTCAGTGGCGATCAGCGCTTCAAGGTAACCGGCGGCAAACTCCGGCGTACCGGCGAAAATGATGTTCAATGTTGATCAGACCCGTTGTTTCTGAAGCTTAAGCAGCTTTCTGCGAATCAGTTGTCGTTTGGCGCCGGAAAGGTAATCAACAAACAGCTTCCCCTCCAGATGGTCCATTTCATGCTGAATGCACACGGCAAGCAGATCTTCCGCCTCCAGGGTGGCTGGCTCGCCATCACGTCCGATGGCTTCCAGTTGAATGCGCTCGAAGCGTTCGACCGGCTCGTAAAAGCCGGGTACTGACAGGCAGCCCTCATTGGTCTCGATTTCGCCCTCCGAGGCGGTGATGACGGGGTTAATCAGGATCAGGGGCTCGTCCCGGTTCTCCGAGACGTCCAGGACGATCAGGCGTTGATGGAAGTTGACCTGGGTCGCCGCAAGCCCGATTCCCGGTGCCCGGTACATGGTGGCCAGCATACGATCTGCGAGGTCAGTGATTTTACCGTTCACTTCAGTGACCGGCCTGGCCACGGTTCTAAGCCGGGGATCCGGAAATTCCAGAATTTCTAATGGCACCATAGGGTTTTGCTATATACCTCTGGTAAAACTCGTGCTGCAAGGTTATGAACACCTGAAAAATCAGGGGCCGCACCCGGTAAAGGGTAAGGTTCAGTGACCTGATATTGTACCCTCTTTCCGCCGGGATTCGCCCATGAGATTCGCCTGATACCCCGGCCTGTCCTGGTGTTTGCTCGGTTCGGTGGCATCGCCACTGCAGGAGCCTGAGTCTTTAGTGACGTGAAGGACACCCTGATCCTGTAATCCCTTTCCGACACGGTTAGCGGAGCATACGTACAGCAAGGGCATTGCCGCGTCGATAAGCTGGTGACTTTCGTGTCGTGACAGGATGACAATGCCCGCATCTCTTGATGAAGATATGCTTCTGCTACTCAGGAGTTTTGCGAATCGACCGGCTTTGTTGAGGGCAGGGCTTCGGGAACAATCTCCGGCAGCGCTGCTCGCGACGCTGGATGAGGCTGAACTGGCCCCTCACAGAAACTGGATTGAACGGGATCTGCGCTGGCTGGAGGCGCCCGGACATGATGTGTTGTTTTGGCACGACGAAGACTACCCTGAGCCGCTTCGTGAAATCAGCGACGCGCCTTTCGCCCTGTGGCTGGACGGAAACAGGGCGCACCTTCAAGGTGAGTTGCTCAGTGTGGCGATGGTTGGCGCCCGTAAGGCAAGTCAATACGGCCGCCGTCAGGCGCATGATCTTGCGGCTCAGTTGTCCCGTCAGGGTCTGGTGATAACCAGTGGGCTCGCCCTTGGTATTGATGCCGCCGCCCATGAAGGCGCCCTGGCGTCAGGCGGGACGACCTTTGCCGTCCTGGGCACAGGCTGTGATGAAATTTACCCCCGTCGTCACTGGCGTCTGGCTGATCGCATTCGTGAGACGGGTCTGATCCTCAGTGAATTTCCGTTGGGCACGCTCGCATTTCCCGGTAACTTTCCGCGCCGTAACAGAATCGTGACGGGTCTTGCCCGGGCCACGATCGTGGTCGAGGCAGCCCTGCGAAGCGGCTCGCTGGTATCCGCTCGACTGGCGTTAGCCCAGGGTCGTGACGTCATGGCGGTACCGGGTCTTGTGACGCAGAGCAATGCCCATGGCTGCCATCAGCTTATCCGTGATGGGGCTGCGCTGATTGAGTCCGCGCAGGATGTGTTGCGGGAACTGGGTCTGCTGGAAGACTCGGTGATTTGCTCCGGCTTTGACAGAGCCACGCTTTCCGAGGGCGAGCAGACCCTGATCGGCATACTTGCTGATGATCCTTCCACCGTAGATGAACTGGTGTCATTGCTTGGACAGGCGGTGGATGAGATCACCGTGAACCTGGTCAGTCTGGAAGTGATGGGGCTGATCTATTCCGAAGGGGGTGTGTACCACCTGGCGGCGGTTGAAAGCTCACATTGAAAAGGCTAACGTCGCCTGGTTTTTGACGAGATGGCAGGGGTCATGGCGACTGACTGGCAGATTGGGCTGGCGGCCCATCATCTTAACTGCGGGGGTGTGGTTGCCTACCCGACCGAGGGCGTGTGGGGTCTTGGCTGCCTGCCGGATGATGAGCAGGCGGTTGCGCGTATCCTCGGGTTGAAGCAGCGTTCCCGGACCCGGGGTCTGTTGCTGGTGGCCGCCGACATCTCACAGTTCGCCGCTTACCTGACCGATATTACCGCTGCCCAATATGATCGGCTGAGTGAGGACTGGCCAGGTCCGGTGACCTATCTGGTTCCGGATAACGGTGAGGCCCCCGACTGGATTGTGGGTACCCATAAGACAGTGGGCCTGCGTGTGAGTGACCATCCTTTGGTGTGTTCGCTTTGCCGACAAATTGGGCCGATTGTCTCAACCTCAGCCAATATCAACGGGCATCCTGCGGCATTGAATGCGTTGCAGGTGCGGCAGTCGTTTGGCGATCTGCTGGATATGATTGTGCCCGGAAATCTGGGTGGCCAGTCAGGACCCAGCCGGATCAAACTCCTGGAGACGGGGGAAATCATTCGATGAGCCTGCTGGCGGTACTCGGTAATCCCATCGCGCACAGCCTTTCGCCCGATATCCACGCGGCGTTTGCAGAGCAGGCGGATGTTGCTGTCAGCTACGAGAGAATCCTGGTGCCTGAGGGTGGTTTTCAGGAGACCGCAGCAGCCTTTTTTGCCGGGGGTGGTCGTGGTTGCAATGTTACGGTGCCGTGCAAGCGTGATGCCTGGCGTTTTGTTGATCAGGCGGGCTCCGATGCCGGACTGGCGGAAGCGGTTAACACAATCAGCCTTTTGCCGGATAGTGGTTTTCGCGGTGACAATACGGACGGTCCCGGGCTGATCAAGGACCTGACGATCAACCTGGGCTGGTCGCTCACCGGGCGGCGTGTGCTGGTGCTGGGTGCCGGTGGTGCGGTCAGCGGTGTCCTGGGTAACCTGCTGTCGGAACAGCCGGAACTGGTTCATGTATACAATCGCACGCAGGCAACCGCAGAGGCGTTGGTCTCCCGGTATGCCGAAGCATTTCCCGGACAGGTTGACGCCCCGGGAAAAGACGCCCTGGGTGACGGCTATGATGTCATTATCAACGGCACCTCGGCGGGTCTCGCCGGACAGGTGATCGATCTGCCGCCGACTATCGTCGCTGATAACAGTTGCTGCTATGACATGGTGTATGGTGATAAAGCCCTGGGATTCCTGACCTGGGCGGAGGGCCTGGGTGCCGCCGCCGTCTCGGATGGACTGGGCATGCTGGTTGAACAGGCCGCCCTGTCGTTTCACATCTGGTTTGAACAGACAGTGGATACCGCTCCTGTTATCCGGTTGTTACGCCAGGCTGACTGATGAAAGATTCAAGGAGTCTCAATGAGTAACCCCCTGCTGAAACCCGGGACACTGCCACCTTTTGGTGACATCCGGGCAGAACACATGGTGCCCGCCGTTGAACAAACGCTGGCTGAGGTGCGACGCGGCATTGAGGCGATTGTCGAGACCGAATCCTGTTCCTACCCGTCAGTCGTAAAGGCCAGGGAAGAACTGGAAGACAGACTGCATCATGTCTGGTCACCCATCGGGCACCTGAATGGTGTGATGAACTCTCCCGAGATCAGGGAGGCCCACGCAAAGGGGCTGGACATGCTGACGGAGTATTACACCGGGGTTGGTCAGAATCAGGGGCTGTTTGCAGCCTATAAACAGGTGCGGGATTCTGATGACTTTGCGTCGCTCGATCAGGCTGAGAAAAAAGTCGTGGAAAATACCCTTCGCGATTTCCGGCTGTCGGGGGTTGATCTTCCGGACGAGAAACGGAAGCGCTACTCCGAACTTGCCCGGGAAATTTCTTCCCTGAACAGCCAATTCAACAACCATCTGCTGGATGCGACCCAGGCATGGCGCAAACAGGTAACTGAAAGCGACCTTGCCGGTGTCCCTGAGAGGGCGCTCGGTCTGATGAGGCAGGCGGCGGAACGCGAAGGCAGGGAGGACTACCTGCTGTCATTGGATGCGCCCTGCTATCTTGCCATCATGACCTATTGTGATGATCGTGCGCTCCGCAAGGAGATGTACCTGGCTTACGGCACACGGGCTTCTGACCGTGGACCCAATGGCGGTGAGTTTGATAATTCTGACGTGATGCGGGCATTGCTGAGTGCCCGGCGGGAACAGGCGCAGTTGCTGGACTTTGAGAACTTCGCGGAACTGTCGGTGACCAGGAAAATGGCGAGGTCGGCGGAAGATGTGTTGCAGTTTCTGGGCAATCTGGTGGCAAAGAGCAGGCCGGGCGCGGAAGAGGAGTATCGTGTACTGTCAGAATTCGCACGCGAGACCGGCGACCTTGAAGCACTGGAACCCTGGGATACCGCCTATTACAGCGAGAAGCATAAGAAAGCGGCGTTTGATATCTCCCAGGAGGAACTCCGACCTTATTTCCCGGCACCGAAAGTGCTGGAAGGGATGTTTGAGGTGGTACGCCGCCTGTTCGACATAGATATTGTGAGTGATGCGACCATGCCGACCTGGCATGAAGATGTGCTCACTTATAAGGTTCGCCGTGGCGGAACCGTCATCGCTCGCTTCTATGTCGATCTCTACGCCAGGCAGAACAAGCGGGGTGGTGCCTGGATGGACGACTGCCGCGTTCGCCGGTCCCTGGCAGGCGGGGGGCTACAGTTGCCTGTCGCCTGTCTGACCTGCAATTTCTCCGGTCCGGTGGGTGATGGCCCCGCCCTGCTCAGTCACGATGAGGTGGTTACCCTCTTCCATGAGTTTGGTCATGGTTTGCACCACATGATGACCCGGGTTGAGGCAGCGGTTGTGTCCGGGATTAACGGTGTCGCCTGGGATGCCGTGGAGCTGCCATCGCAGTTTATGGAGAACTTCTGCTGGCAGGCGGAATCCCTGTCGTTTATCTCCGGGCATTACCAGACCGGGGAGGCACTGCCGGACGACCTGCTGGAAAAACTGCTGAATGCCCGGAATTTCAATGCCGCGATGATGATGGTGCGCCAACTGGAGTTCGCGCTGTTCGACTTTCGACTGCATGTGGAATTTGATCCCGGTGTGGATGCACAGATTCAGGCGGTCATTGATCAGGTCCGCGACGAGGTTGCCGTGGTGAGGCCTCCTGCGGAGTATGCGTTTCAGCACGGCTTCTCGCATATCTTTGGTGGCGGCTATGCGGCGGGTTACTACAGCTACAAGTGGGCGGAAGTTCTCTCGGCGGATGCCTTCGGCAGGTTCCTTGAAGAGGGTATCTTCAACCGCCAGACGGCAGAGAAATTCCTGGCGACCATCCTGGAGAAAGGCGGGTCAGAGGACGCGATGGACTTGTTTGTCGCCTTCCGTGGCCGGGAGCCGGAGGTCGAAGCCCTTCTTCGCCAGGACGGTATCGCGGCATGAGGCGATTTATCGCGGGGGCAGTCTGCCCTCAGTGCAACCGCGAAGACACCCTTTATGTGCTGAAAACGGAGACCTCGGTCAGTCGTCACTGCGTCGAATGTGACTTCTCGGAGAATCAGTCAGATATTGACAGAAGTCCCGCCGCCGGCGAGTGGTCACCTGTCCGTTTGACCGACCCGGAATAACCAGAAGCTGCGCTTCCTGTACTCTAATAATATATAGACAAAGTGTTTCATCTTTTTTGAATTAATCTCTGATACTTGCACAACCTTTCTCTTCAGCTTTTGTACTATTATAGCTTGTAAACATTTTCAGTCGTTCACGAGTGCAACAAGAAGATGGAGTCCTACTAAACTCACTTCCAACCCCTCTTCCTAGATCCATATTTACGAGATACTTATTATGAGTACAAATATCATCTGGAGGATGCCATATTACGTCTTCTCTAGTGACTGGCATTCCTAGAGCTTCAATAAGAGGAAAGTTTCTAAAAAATTTAGGGTCATCTACCCCTCTAAAAGAATCACCGAGCATATCAAACTCTAGAAGTTGATTATTTTGTTTAAAAAGATCTGTAGGCAAAGTTTCAATATTATCTCCGCTAATTTCTACAACCTTTAAGTGAGGAAGACCATGAAAAAGATTTTCTGGCACTTGAGATTGGTTGGTTTCAATTCTTACTACTTCTAAGTTAGGGAATTGGGAAAAAAATTCATTTGTGAATGGAAATAAATGAGAGATATCCAGATCTTCTTCATAATAGCATAGAAAATTAATTTTATGCAGATAAGGATCTAATATAGAGCAATCTTGAATTTCACCATTTGCCAATTTTATATGAGTTTCACTCACATAATTAAGTTCTTCTTCCGTCAGCACATTAAGAAGACCATCGTACACACAGTCTAACATATTTCTGTTTTTTTCAAAATCACAAAGAGTCATTTTTGCTGAGGCAGAAGTTGTCGTTCGAGTCTGACTATCGGATGCCATCGCATATTTTGCACAACCTCTATCTATCGCGTCTGTCGCATCAACCGCCCAGAGATCTTCAATGTCGGCGGATCTTTTAAGGGACGAGCCTCTCATTACGACTTCTTCGATGGCTTGTTCATCAGAGGCAAAAGCAGCTTGTATACTGAGAAACGCCAGCAAAAAGGACAAGTAGAACCCAAAGATTTTCTTCATATGATATGACGCCTTTATTACAATGAGGATTGTATACATAAAGTGCCGGGGGGGACAAGAAACTGAAACGGGCATGTTAAAGGAGGCAGCCCGATTGCCGGGCGTGTGCGGGCGGACATCCCGTCGTTACATTGCTCGTTGCGAGGAGGATGGCACACCCGGATGGGTTGATCGACAAACGCTTGTCACAAGTCTTCCACCGGCGGATGAGGTGATGCGGCTGGTGGACCATTACCGGGTTGGCTCATGCCAGCAGGCGGGCCTTCCCTCCCGTGGAACTCGGGCGGGGCACCAGCCCCAACCAGGCAGGGCGACAGCTTGATCATGGTCGCCTCACTCTGTCTGTTTGAACGGTATATCCATTCTGGCGCATTGACGCCGTTAGATGGAGTGGGGTGGACCATTCCATTAGTTTATGTGCTTCTGACAACTGATGTGCATCAAGTTGTCAAAAGGCCGGTCACTGCTATAATTGCGGCGCCTGTTGCTATGCGGCAGGCACCTTCGCGGGGGCTGGTTTCAAAGCAGTACACGAGAACGTAAAAATAATCGCTGCCTGGTGGCACCAATGCCCATGGCACTTGTCTTTTGATAGTGGGGTTTTGTTCATGAATAGAGTGAGGCGGATGTGGCAACTCGGATGGCCACTACTGCTTTTCAGCAATGTTGCGCTGGCGGACTGGTCTGCGCTAAACCTTCGGCAGGGTGTCACCGAAATCAGCCGCATTGTGTACGACCTGCACATGCTGATCTTCTATATCTGTTGCGTTATCGGGGTGGTCGTCTTCGGCGCCATGATCATCTCCATGCTGATGCATCGAAAATCACTGGGCGTTAAGCCGGCAACCTTCCACGCAAACACCAACCTTGAGATTGCGTGGACAGTGGTCCCCATACTGATTCTGTTAGGTATGGCCGTTCCGGCAACCAGCACCCTGAAAGATATGTATGAACCGGGTGATGCTGACATCGACATCGAGGTTCGCGGTTATCAATGGAAGTGGCAATACACCTATCTGGATGATGATCCTGCCGAAGAAATCAGGTTTATGAGCGCGCTGCTCACCCCGGGGGAAGAAATCAACAACCAGGCTGCCAAGGGCGAGCACTATCTTCTCGACGTGGACAACCCACTGGTCATCCCGATCAACAAGCGGGTTCGATTCCTGGTTACAGCCGAGGATGTCATTCATGCATTCTGGGTCCCGGACTTTGCGGTAAAAAAGGATGCGATTCCCGGCTTTGTTCATGAGTCATGGGCAATTGTCGAGGAACCCGGTATTTACCGCGGCCAGTGCACCGAACTTTGCGGCAAGGATCACGGTTTCATGCCCATCGTGGTGCATGCGGTAGAACAGGAAGAGTACGACGCCTGGGTTGTAGAAAAGAAGGCGGAAGCCGCCGCCGTATTTGAAACCGTTGGCAAGACCTGGGCCATGGATGAACTGATGGTCAGGGGTGAAGAGGTTTACAGGCAGCATTGCGTGGCCTGCCACCTGCCCAATGGACAGGGTCTGCCACCTGCCTTCCCGTCACTGGTTGGTCAGGGGCTTTCCGTTGGTCCGATGCGGGAACATCTGGATCTCGTGCTCAATGGCAAGGCCGGTACGGCCATGCAGGCATTCGGTGCCCAGTTAAACCCGGTAGACATTGCGGCAGTCGTTACCTACGAGCGCAACGCCTGGGGCAATGACATGAATGACATGGTTCAGCCAAAAGACGTCAACACAATGATGGCGAGCCAATAGGAGGCAGACGATGAGTGCAGTTATTGAAGAACACCATCACGACCACCACCATGGCCCGGACAAGGGCATCATGCGTTGGGTCTTTACGACCAACCACAAAGATATAGGCACGCTCTACCTCTGGTTCAGCTTCCTGATGTTCCTGACCGGGGGCGTCATGGCTCTCGCCATTCGCGCTGAGCTGTTTCAGCCCGGTCTGCAGATTGTTCAGCCTGAACTGTTTAACCAGCTCACCACCATGCACGGTCTGATCATGGTGTTTGGCGCGGTTATGCCGGCCTTTGTCGGCCTTGCCAACTGGCTGGTACCGATGATGATCGGTGCGCCGGATATGGCGTTGCCGCGCATGAACAACTACAGCTTCTGGATATTGCCTTTTGCCTTCGGCATGTTGCTCAGCACCTTCTTCATGGACGGCGGTGCACCCAACTATGGCTGGACCTTCTATGCGCCTCTGTCCACGGACTATGCACCACCCAGCGTGACCTTCTTCATCTTCTCGATACACATGATGGGCATCTCATCCATCATGGGTTCCATCAACGTGATTGTGACCATTTTGAACATGCGTGCTCCGGGTATGACCCTGATGCAGATGCCGCTGTTTGCCTGGACCTGGCTGGTCACTGCCTATCTGCTGATTGCGGTCATGCCGGTACTGGCAGGTGTGGTTACGATGATGCTGATGGATATTCATTTTGGCACAGCTTTTTTTAACGCGGCCGGTGGCGGTGACCCGGTTCTGTTCCAGCATGTGTTCTGGTTCTTCGGTCATCCCGAGGTTTACATCATGATCCTGCCGGCCTTCGGTGTCGTTTCGGCCATTATCCCTACCTTTGCCCGCAAGCGACTGTTCGGCTATGACTCTATGGTTTACGCAACCGCGTCCATCGCCTTCCTGTCGTTCATCGTCTGGGCGCACCATATGTTTACGGTAGGTATTCCCATCGCCGGTGAGCTTTATTTCATGTACGCCACGATGCTGATCGCGGTACCCACTGGTGTGAAGGTGTTTAACTGGGTGGCGACCATGTGGCAGGGTGCCATGACCTTCGAGACACCCATGCTGTTCGCCATCGCGTTCGTGGTCCTGTTCACCATCGGTGGTTTCTCAGGACTCATGTTGGCGATCACCCCGGTGGACTTCCAGTATCATGACACCTACTTTGTCGTGGCTCACTTCCACTATGTACTGGTACCGGGTTCCATCTTCTCGATTATGGCGGCGGTTTATTACTGGCTGCCCAAGTGGACCGGGAACATGTACGACGAAACGCTGGGCAAGGTTCATTTCTGGCTGTCATTCATCGGCGTGAACGTCACCTTCTTCCCGCAGCACTTCATCGGTCTGGCGGGTATGCCACGCCGAATCCCGGATTATGCGCTACAGTTTGCAGACTGGAACATGGTATCCAGTTGTGGTGCTTTCCTGTTCGGCTTCAGCCAACTGCTGTTCATGTTCATCGTCATCCGGTGTATTCGAGGCGGTGAGAAGGCTACGGACCGGGTCTGGGAAGGCGCACATGGGCTGGAATGGACGATTCCTTCACCGCCGCCGTACCACACCTTTTCTACGCCGCCGACTAACATGAAGGAAGCACACGGCTAAACGATGAACGAACCAGCGCCCGCTAGAACTGTCCGACAACTGCTCCTGGTGGTGGTCGGCATGTTTGGTTTCGGTTTCGCCATGGTGCCCTTGTACGACCTCATGTGTGAGGTCACTGGCTTCAATGGCAAAACCGGGGGGGCTTATCAGGCCGAAGAGACGCAGACGGTTGATGAATCGCGCACGGTGACGATTCAGTTCCTTGCGAACAATAACGCAAGCATGCCCTGGGAGTTTCGGCCCAGGGTCAGGAAGATGACCGTACATCCGGGCCAGATGAATGCGGCAGAGTTCTACGTCAGGAATGTGACGGGCAATACGATGGTGGCCCAGGCGGTACCCAGTGTGACACCTTTCAATGCCGCCGAGTATCTGCACAAGACCGAATGCTTCTGCTTTGAACAGCAGCAACTTGATGCCGGTGAAGACCTGGATATGCCCCTGCGGTTTATCATCGACAGGGACTTGCCCGCCGAGGTCAAGACACTGACGCTGTCCTACACCCTTTACGATGTTACAGAGCAAACAGGGCTGGCAGCCGTGAGCGAGGCGGCATCGCAGGTTAACTAGCCCAGGCGGAGTTTTATCAGGAGAAACCTATGTCCACGCAAGACGGTTACGAAGAGTATTACGTACCGCACAACAGCAAGCTGCCGATCTTTGCCTCGCTGGGGATCTTCCTCACGCTTTTTGGCATGGGCAATATGTTCAATGAAATGACTGCCGGCTCAGACAGCAGCTTCGGGGAAATCGTGTTCCTGCTTGGTGGGCTGGTGATGGGAACCACGCTGTTCTTCTGGTTTGCACAGGTCATCCGGGAAAACCACCAGAAGCGTTACAGCAACCAGTTGAACCGATCATTTGTCTGGGGGATGAGCTGGTTTATTTTCTCGGAAGTCATGTTCTTCGCGGCCTTCTTCGGCGCCCTGTTCTACGTGCGCGCTTTTGTGGTTGACTGGGTTGGCGGTGTGGGTGACCGCGGGCCCTCCGGGATGCTCTGGCCGAATTATGAGCCCCACTGGCCCATGTTGAACACACCCGACCCGGAGCTTTTCCCCGGCCCGGCAGAGATCATCAGCCCCTGGGGACTGCCGCTTCTGAACACGGTGCTGCTGGTGTCATCCAGTTTTACCGTGACCATTGCCCATCATGGCATCAACGAAGGAAACCGCCGGAAACTGATCACATGGCTGGCAGCGACGATTGCGCTGGGTCTTGTCTTCCTGCTGGTGCAGGGTTATGAGTACTACCACGCCTATCAGGACCTTGGCCTGACGCTGGCATCCGGTATTTTTGGCACCACCTTCTTCATGCTGACCGGCTTCCACGGTGCACATGTTACCCTGGGAACCTTCATGCTGATTGTCATGCTGCTTCGCGCATTCAAGGGTCACTTCACCAGGGAAGACTGCTTTGGATTTGAGGCGGCCGCCTGGTACTGGCACTTTGTGGATGTGGTCTGGCTTGGCCTGTTCGTATTTGTTTACGTTCTGGGCAGCTAGGCAGCCGCCCCGCTTCTGCGGGGCTTCATGTACACGGCTGCTCTGACGGATGTTCTGACTGATGTTCCTGAAGATGCTCGTTGTCCTGTTATTCATCGCCAACCTGATAGCACTGGGAGGTGCGCTCTATGCACTGCTGAATGATCAGGGGCGTGAAGGCGGCGGCAGAACCGCCCGGTTTCTGTTGATACGGGTATCGCTGGCGGCGGCTTTGCTTGTTGTCATCGTTTATGGGTTCTACACCGGGGAGCTGGGGGTTGGCGTTCCCTGGTACGACGCATCAAGGCAATGAGCCTGCTCGCTGACAGGCGGTTTGTCTTTAACTGGAAAATCACCCTGTTCGCGTCAGCGTGCCTGGTTTTGTTCATCAACCTGGGTTTCTGGCAGTTGGCACGGGAAAATGAAAAACAGCGTTTCATTGCCCTGCAGCAGACGCGTGCCGCCCAACCGGCTGTTGCGGCGGCTGATTTACCGTCAGAAGGCGACCTGAGCGGAGTTTTAGTTGAACTCTCGGGACGTTTTGATCCTGACGTGATCTTTCTTCTGGATAATCGCGTCCTTGATGGCAAGGTGGGATTTGAGGTTCATCAGTTATTCGTGGATTCGTCGAATCGCCGGTTTCTTGTCAATCGCGGTTTTGTGCCAATGGGAAGGACGCGGCAGGACCCGGTTGACATCCCTCGCCCGGCTGGATTGCCCGTTCGGATAAAGGGTCATGTCTATCAAAGGGCTAACGACTCGCCCATTGATCCCGGACCGGTGCCGGTCATCGTGCAACATATTGATGTTGTGCGGCTCGGAAAGCTTCTGGGAATGGAATTCTATCCATATGTGATCCGGCTTGCTGAAAGTGAAGTCGGTGCCCTGCCCAGGCACTGGCCCGACACGATCATGTTGCCGGAACAGCACAGGGGTTATGCCATCCAGTGGTTCACCATGGCCCTGGCCGTGACGCTGGCGTGGTTTTTGTTCAGTTTCAGACAACGGGAAAACGAGGATGCGGAGGCCGCCCCATGAATGAGCGCCCCAACAGACTGAATTCAGAGCGGCCACCCGAGGCGGTCAGGTCCGGCAGGGTCAAGCTGCTGGCGTTGATGGCCATTGCCCTGGTGCCCATCTTTATTGCCTGCATCACCTACTTCCAGTTTCCGGCATTAGCGCCGATGGGCAGGACCAACCAGGGCGAACTGGTGTGGCCGGTTGTGCAGGGCAATGGTATTGCCCTGCAACTGGAAGCGCTGGAAACCTGGGCTCTGATTCAGCCCGTAGATGCGAACTGTCGTGATGATTGCCGACAGATGTTGTACCTGTCGCGGCAGGTAGTGGCCGGTCTGGGCAAGGACGCATCGCGGGTCACGCGGGTGCTTCTGTCCCGGAATTCATTGTCCGAAGAATTTGGTCGGCATATCGCCAGGGAGCATCGAGACGCGCTGATTGTGCAATCCGGAACGGACATCCTGAACGGGATCATTGGCCTGCGCCCGGTGCTGTTCCTGATGGACCCCAATGGCAACATCATGATGTATTACCCCATGGACAAGGCGGGCAAGCCGATGCTCAGGGACCTGAAACATTTGTTAAAGATATCGAATATTGGTTGAGGGCTTTTTTAATTTCGTCTAAATTGCGCGTCGTCTGCGCCCGCCAGATATAACTCATCAACCAACCTGACAATGAGGAGGAATGTATGCTGATTTCAAAAGCCCGGCTCGGGGGAGTCGTGTTTTTACTGTTTTGCCTTTCAGTGATGCCGGTGACGGCGTTTGCTGCCAAATTCAAGATCAAGGACGGACCGACACTGGACATTTATGGCCTCGGTCAGTTCGGTTTTGAGCAGTACGACAGAGAGAGCGGCAGGACGGACAGCCTGGAGTATGACACCGACCGCGTTCGTTTTGGCATCAAGGCGAAGTGGGACACCTGGGACGGCGCGTTTCAGTTCGACGCCAACAACACCAGCGGCAGCAACAAGACCACACTGGACTCGTTCATCCGTGATGCGTTTATTCGCTACAGGTTCAGCGACGCCGTGCAACTCAAGGTTGGCCAGTACAAGACGCCGGTCGGCATGGGCTATAACCTCAGCGGCACCCGGCTGCCGTTGATCAAGCGAACCATGACGAGCCGCCTGGTGCTGGACCGCACCATCGGCGCGATGCTGAGCGGCCGCAACATCGGCGGCGGGGAAACCGACGGTTTCGGCTATGACCTTGGCGTCTTCAACAGCGCCGACCGCTCCAAGGCGGCTGTGATTGATTCAGCCCAGGAGGGCGCTGACTACAGTTACGCCGCGCGCGTGGTGTACGACCACGGCCAGATGCTCCATCTGCAGGCGTCTTACGGAGAGATTGAGAACGCGGCGGGGGTCATGGGCGCAACCTGTGCGGATGCCTCTACTCCGGCGGTCGGTTTTCAGGCATCCCATGTTGGTTGCACCGCAGTGGATCAAGTGCTGGACAGCGAAGACTACGAGGTCTGGGATGTCGGCGCCATTTACAGGAGTGGGCCGGTTCGCCTGCGCGCCGAATACATTGACGGCGAGAATGTGGACGGAGTGGCAGAGTATGACGAGCAGTCGTGGTACGTCATGGGCGGCTACCGCTTCAACGATCTCGTCGAGGGCCTCGTGCGCTACCAGGAAGCGAAATGTGACAACTGCAGGGGAGTGCCGAACGATGACCGCGACCTCGACCGTTTCGAGGTCGGTCTGAGCTTTTTCTTCGGCCCCAACGACCGCATGGGACGCTTGCAGTTGAACTACGTCAGCGTCAGCGGCGATGAGGAAGACTACAACGGCGAGGTCGGCGGAGGCGACAATAGATACAACGCCATTCTCGGCCAGTTGCAACTGTACTTCTAAGGAAACTCTGAATAAAGCCACAAGGTTTCCATCGAGAACTGTAGTTAACTCAAATTTCAGGGCGATGCCGTACCTGGCTGGCTATGAAAAAATGTGGTTTATTCTTCTTATATCCCGTATAGTTAGCAAAGATACTAAATTTAGATATATCGCTAAATATATGTTAATTTGACCATGGCCGATAACCCATACAGACCCGGCGCTGCTCATGCGCCTCCCTATCTTGCCGGACGTGACGCCGAGCGGCGCGAGTTTTTCCAGCTTTTGGAGCAAGCGCCTATACTGGAAAATCTGGTTTTGACCGGCATTCGCGGCATCGGCAAGACCGTGCTGATGCGCGAAGCGCTCCAGAAGGACGCGGTGACGAACGGCTGGATTTGGCTGACCAGCGATATTTCCGAAGCGGTGTCCGTCAGCGAAAACCACCTCGCACAACGCTTGTTGACGGACCTGAACACCTTTTCCGGCGATTGGGAATACGCCACAAGTGAACGACATCCTCCCGGCTTCACCAGCCCCACCGAACACGAAACGATTCGCTTTGATTACCAGACCATGATGGCGTTGTTTGAGTATGAGCCGGGACTGACCTCGGACAAACTCAAGCGGGTCTTGCTTGAAGCATGGAATCTGATGCAAAAATCCATGCCGGACAAAAAAGGGATTATCTTTGCGTGGGACGAGGCGCAAAACCTGGCTGACCGAAGCAAAGACAAAGAATATCCTCTCGGTGTGCTGCTCGATGTTTTCAGTTCCCTGCAAAGTCAGAGTGTGCCGTTCATGCTGTTGCTGACCGGATTGCCGACCTTATTCCCCAAATTGGTCGGTTCGCGCACCTATGCCGAGCGTATGTTCCGGGTGATGATGCTGGATAACCTGAGTCCCGAAGACTCGCGTGAAGCGATTACTAAACCATTGACCGGGGAGCCGGAAAGCATTAAATCCGTCTTCGGTGAACTTGATGAAATAATTTACGATCGCACCAAAGGCTACCCCTATTTTATCCAATTCTGGTGTCGCGAACTTTACGACTATCTAACGAGCGCTACCCCAGCGATTGATGAACAAGCAGAAAATATCATTGAGCGCATATATCGCAAATTGGATATGGACTTTTTTGACGGTCGCTGGATGCAGTTAACCGATAGGCAACGAGATTTGTTGACCATTGTTGCCCATCTTGAAAATAGTGGAGGGGAATTCACCGTGCAGGAGATTGTTGAGCAGTCAAAATCCACCGAACAGGCTTTCAGCAACAGCTATGCCAACCAATTATTGGCCAAGCTGTTTGAGAAGGGTATGGTGTTCAAAAATCGGCACGGTAAATATACTTTGGCGGTGCCATTGTTGAATGAATATATTATTCGGCGACACGTGGGGAAGTAGGAAAAGCTACCACAGCGAGCGCGAATTGGACCTGGACAGCAGCCCATAATCGTTCATAGAGCATTCCCCCTCACTAACCGTGCAGGGCTTTCAACGCTTCTTCCGGATTCGATTTGACGATCCTCAGTAGTGCCCTGGCGGGTCCGGTCGGATGGCGGCGGCCTTGTTCCCAGTTTTCCAGCGTCCGCTTGCTGACGCCGATCATGGCAGCAAAGCGTACCTGCGAGAGCCCGGTTTGTTCACGAATCTCTTTTACATGGGGCTCGTCGAACTCCGTCACGCGGCTCGGTTTCTTCTTGCCGCGAACGATCTGGTTCATTTCTTCTACACTGGCCAGCAATGCGTCAAAGTCTATCTCATTCATCAGACCACCTCTCTACGATCTGTTTAAGGCGCTTTTTCTGCGCCGCTGTCAGATCATCCTGTTCGTTCTTCGGATAGGCATAGAGCATGTAAATGTGCTCTTCTACCGTCATCCAGTAATAGACCACCTGACGCCACCACTTTTACCGCGTCCTTCCAGACCCCAGCGCACCTTCCTTATGCCACCGGTTCCCTGGATGACAGTACCCATATCGGGTCGGTTCACCAGTGCCTCCTGCAGTGACTGGTAGTCATCATCACTCATCAGATCAGTTATGCGCTGAGTAAAGAGGCTGGTTTCAATGATGATCACAGGTTTATTATACGCCAATGGCGTATAGTGTCTATTGTCCGTCCGCCGCTTGAACTGGAAATTTCGCCGCAAGGACTCTTCCAGAAACCGGCTGTTAACCTTCGTTACACCGTTGTTTTTTGCGACCAGGGTCCGAGCTTCAGTCCAACTGCAACCGAAACCCCGTAAACAATTGCGGCACCTGCAACCAGATAAAGTGCAACATCAATCGATGTTGTGGTACTCACCCAGAACAATCCCGTGGCGACAATCAAAAGCCTCAGGAATGCCCCGAGTACCGGAAACTCCAGAGTGTTAAGCGCCTGACTTACCAGGTAACAGCTCAGGCCTATTGCAAAGAAGGCATAGGTAGGAGCAATGATGCTGAGTGACTGATTGCAGTTGGCGATCACCGTCGCGTCGCTACCAACGAGTCCGCACCAGCTACCAGGGAAGAATGACAAAAAGACACCGACCGAACCAATCAAGGCTACGTTGATCAGGATGCCACGCCATGCAATTGAGATGCCCTGGCTGCGTTGTCCTGCGCCGACATACGCACCGACAATCGCGATCATTGATGAGCCGATGCCAAAAATTACAGGGACCATGATCAATTCAAGGCGTACCGCGAGGCCAAAACCAGCTAACCAGTCGGTGCCGAAACGGCTGAAGATGACGGTGGTAGTCAGTGCGTAAATAATTGTCATGACTGATTGGCTGGCAGCAAGCAAACCCTGCCTCAGGATAAGTATCAGGGTTTCTGCCTGAAAGGCTGCCAATCGAAATCGAATAGGCTGTGTGCTCTGTCCGATGAAATAGACCGTAAGTGACAGGGCGAACAAGTATGACCCTCCCATCGCGAGCGCTGCCGCTTGCATAGCGTCGTCAAGGTTTGCACCTTGCCCAGGGATGATCAGGTAGGCTAAGAGGGTATAGGAAGCTAGCAAACTGGCGGCGACGAAAGCGGGGCGGATCATGTCGCCGCTGCCGCGTAGCACCGAGGACAACATATTGATTAGCCAGTAAGCCGGGATTATGGGGAAAACCAGCGCGGCGTAGCGCTGTGCTGCCTGGGCGATATCCGAACGGTTACTCGCGTATTCATACATCAACGGTCCTAACAGGACTACCAGCACCCACATAAGGACGCCCCCCGCTAATGAAATCAGTACGGCACATACCAAGATGGTGCTGGCTTTATCGAAGTCACCAGCGCCCAATGCCCTTGCGGTGAATCCTGTAACGGCGCCGCCGAAAGCACCGGCTGAAAACATGCCGGCCAGTATGATGAGTGGATAAACAAGTGCGACTGCTGCCAACGCGTCGGCGCCCGTGGTTTTTAAAAAAGTGGCTTCGATTAGCCCCGGAGCTGACGTCAGCATTGCACCAATGACGCCTGGAATCGCTAATCGAAACATGGTCGGCCCGAGTGGGGCGCCGACTAATGGTGATGTTTGATTCATACAGTTTTCCTTGTCCCTGCTTGCGATGAGTGACCGGAATGAGCATGACAATGCTGAACGCCACGTCGTGTGTTGACGTTACTGTTACCGCAAATACCTTATTTTGCGACCTGCCTTTTTAATCAATCCACCACTTGAAGCAGCAAGCCCTTCTGCTTCACCGTCTATGAACTGACGCGATTATACGCACTTTTACTTGAATATCTACCTATCGGTAGGTAGACTGCATGAGTTGTCCATCAACCATCAGGAAACTACATGACTGAATCACTTTTCTGGTTAACCATCACGGTATTAATGACAGCGCTCTTTTGGCTGCCATACACTTTGGAGCTCATTGGTCGCATTGGACTGTTGCCGGCTTTGTCGCTCGCCGAAGCTGACGAGGGAAAAGTGAACGCAACACCAGGTTGGGCCGAGAGAATGAAGAAGGCGCACTACAACGCCATTGAAAACCTCGTTGTGTTCTCGACCCTTGTCCTGATTGGGCATTTAATTGGAATACCTGTTGTGCTTGCCGCCCAAGTCTACTTCTTTGCCAGGTTGGCACATTTCGTTTTCTATACTTTAAATATTGGCGTTCTACGCACGTTATCTTTTTTTGGTGGGTTCTTTGCACAAGCCTACGCGGGATTGCTGATACTCGAGGTTATCTAGCTATCTTCAATTTATGCACCAGGCAACCCCGGACAGTGAAGGGTTGCAAATCAGAGATGCAGGGCGAATTTGGCCTTGTATTATCTGGTGCTATAAACTTGTCTGCGTGACGGACACTGCCACCAAAATTCTCGATGCTGCGCAGGAGCTTATCCAGACGCGTGGTTTTTCGGCCATGAGTTTTCAGCATATTGCTGAACGGGTGTCCATTCGCAAACCCAGCATCATTCACCACTTTCCGAGTAAAAGTGCGTTAGGTGTCGCTGTCATTCAACGATATCGTGAATCCTTTGCTGTACAGATGCGGGCGATCAAAGCAGACCCAGACAAGACCGCGTGGGACGCGCTGGAGTTCTATTTTATGCCGTATCTGGAATTTGCGAAAACGCCGGATAAAGCCTGTCTTTGCGGCGTTCTTGCCGGTGAAATATTTGCACTTCCCAAAGAGATGCAAACGGAGGTCGAAGATTTTATGGCTGGCCACCATGCGTGGCTGGAAGATGTTTTCAAGTCCGGTCGCAAAAGCGGTGAGTTCCAGTTTAAGGGAACGCCCGCAAATCTTGCGCGCACATTTTTCAGTGCGCTGCAGGGCGCTTTATTGGTCAAAAGATCTACAGGTGATATCAGCCAGGTAAAAGACGTGCAGAAGGTTATGCTACAGTTAATCCGAGAGTGACCTGCATGAGCAGTTTGTTATACAACACTTGCCCCTGACCCAGAAAATTTCAAACCGACAATACCCGAAATAATTAAAACAATACAAACTATACGCACTATCGTTACTGGTTCACTAAACCAAATCATACCAATAATGGCTATGCCAACTGCTCCAATGCCTGTCCATACCGCGTAAGCGTTTCCCATAGGAATACTTTTTAAAGCAAATGATAAACATAAAAAACTCAGCCAGGCTGCCACAATAAACATGGCTGAAGGCCACAATTTTGTAAAGCCTTCAGAGTACTTGAGTGCAATTGCCCATACAATTTCTAATAAACCGGCAATAATCAAAAAAGCCCAGGCCATATTCACCTCTCTATTTATAGTTATTTGTGTTTTCATTAAAAACTATTCTTCTTATTATCCTGACTAACCGTGCAGGGCTTTCAACGCTTCTTCCGGATTTGGTTTGACGATCCTCAGTAGTGCCCTGGCAGGTCCGGCCGGATGGCGGCGGCCTTGTTCCCAGTTTTCCAGCGTCCGCTTGCTGACGTCGATCATGGCAGCAAAGCGTACCTGCGAGAGCCTGGTTTGTCACGAATCTCTTTTACATGGGGCTCGTCGAACTCCGTCACGCGGCTCGGTTTCTTCTTGCCGCGAACGATCTGGTTCATTTCTTCTACACTGGCCAGCAATGCGTCAAAGTCTGCCTCATTCATCAGACCACCTCTCTAAGGTCTGTTTAAGGTGCTTTTTCTGTACCGCTATCGTTGGTCAATTGAGTTTCGCAGTTGCGCTGCCTTTCGCAATTCTCCTCAGAATCTGCTCGTGCTCTTGCATAGTAATTGGTGATCTCATGCAGTATATGGCTGCAACAGCGAAAGCAGTCGCTGGCAAATAGCCCATAACCAGATGCATGCTGAAAATTACCTCGTCGTTTATGACCAGATTCGATGGTTCAAACCCATAAATGGCGGCGATTAAGAGGCCCGCTCCGCCACCGATCCCTTCGAACACCTTTTTGATAAATGTCGAAAACGCGAAGTAGGTGGCGCTGTTATCTTCGCCTGTTTGTGACTGGTCGTAGTCGATAATGTCACCCAGCATTGCAGGGCCGATTGCGATCCAGGAGCTTTGTAATAGATGAATGGCGATAAACAGGGCAAAGAACTTGACGTAAATTTGTGAGCCGGGCTCCAGAACTGCCAGGAACACGAAGGTGATCGCGGTAAGAAATGCCCCTGTAGCCATCGCGTAGTGTTTTCCAATTGTTTTTGCTATGCCAAGCCAAACAGGTAGCGCCACGATCGCTAGCGGAAAGCCCACGATGAAAATAATTGGCGCCTCTTTGTGGAGGCCTAAAAAACTTGTTATGTAGAGAAATGCAATGCCAGTCTGCATCCCGAGGCCAAGACCGATCATGACAAAAACGACTGTGTAGCTTCTTAGTGGCTTATTCCACTTAAACGCGCCCAATACATGCCAAATGCTCGTCTCTTTGTGAGTTTCTGTTGCTGTCCCTTGTGGACATTTTTTGACAGCGAAGTAAACGGTAATCGGAAATAGAACGGCCACTACCCAGAAGGCGACGACCAGCGTTTTGGGCGTGTAGCCGTCTTCGTCAAATATTGGCAAAAGTGGCAGCGCAAGAAAAGCCGCGTATCCAAAGTAGTAGAAAGCTGCTCTATAGCTAAACACCGTGGATCGATCTTTGTAGTCGCGTGAAAGCTCTGAACCCCACGAGAGGTGTGGAATCTCAATGATCGTCCATGCCAAATAGCAGAGCATGTACCACAAGAAGAAATACCCGGCAGATACGTCCCACTGTGGAATAAACAAGAAGTAAACAGCGACAAGTGCAATACCGGAACCGACTACAACAAATACCTTCCTTCCGCCGGGCCATTTATCGCGCTTTCGGTCAGAAAGGAACCCGATCGCTGGGTCCGTGATTGCATCAAAGATGCGAGCAATGAAAATAATACTGGCCAAGTCTGCCAACCGAAGCCCAAAGTGCTGGGTATAAACGCCCTGAATCAAGCTCTGAGCCGGCCCGACGAGAAACATCAAACAAAATGTTGGCGCAGCGTACGCGATCAATGAGGAGCGGCTAATGCCGTTCGACAACATATTAGCTACCCGTTCTGTTGGTTCCGGGCATTATCCCGCCCGATCGACAGCCCATCCATTTGCCACCCATTCGGCTAAAAAAAGGAGGCACCGAAGCGCCTCCTTTCTCCAGGTCAACTAGCAAACCCGGTCTAAAAGTCGCGCGAAACGGTCAAAGCCCAGGTTAGAGGCTTGTTGTACGTTTCCAGGGTACCAAAGAAAGTACCCTGAATTGAATTCACGATAGCCTCTGGTCGGCGCTCATCAAGCAGGTTGCTGCCGCTTAAGTCGGCACGCCACTCGTCTTTACTATAGCTTACTCCTGCAGAGACATTAGTGAACGAATCACTAAAGAAGTTTTCTTGCGCTTGAGCGGGAGATAGCAGGTTGAGACCCGCGTTCTGGAACGAAGACTGCGCATTCGCGCTCATCTTGTCGCGCCAGTTTACGGTGCACCACCAACGAAGTTCGCCACCGCTATTCAATTCCTGGAAGACCTCAAACCCCGCTGATGCCTGCAACTCCGGTGACACAGAAACGTAGTCATCGACAAACTGATCCTTCACTTCAATATCTTGCCCGACAGTCGGATCAAAACGTGTCGCAGAATCCAGTGAGAAATCATTGTAAGCGATGTTGGAAAATATCGAGAAGTTCTCACCTATCAAATACTGGATATCAATCTCGACACCGATGCTGGTCGCTTTGGCAGAGTTGATCGCCAAACCAACGGACTGAAACGTGTTAGTAGTCACAGGCACGGAGACCGGTTGAAACAAAATCAAATCACTCCAGTCGTAAAGGTAGACGGATGAATTCAGGCGCAAGCGATTATTGAATACTGCCTTGAGACCAAGTTCAAATGCATCGATTTTGATTGGAGTTGTCACTGGCCGGATATTGGCAATATTCGTCGGAACGAAAATTGGCGTCAACTGACCACCTTGAAAACCTTGCTTGAATGAACCATAGACCAGGATGTCCTCGGACAACTTGTAATCCAGCGTCAACTCGACAGTTGTCTCGCGAAACGATGCCTCGAGATTACCGACTGAACCAAAGGCGTCATCGCTTGCGCCACCCGCAACGTCTTGATCTACACCAAATGAGTTTTGCAAGGATTCGTCTGTGAAGAACTGACGCAGGCCGCCGACTGGGACGAAGCTACCCGTTCCGGGGAAGATACTGGTATTGGTTGTGGCCAAAACGCCGCCGTCATTATTACCGACCGGCGTTTCTCCGAACTTGTCATCTTCGGTTGTCCGAACACCCAGCGAAACGCGCAGCTTGTCGGAAATATCGTAACCCAGGTTCACATAGAACGCGGTAGATTCTGTCTGCTGCCGAAGGTTGTTTCTAAAAGAAACAAGATTTGTGCCCGTATAGAGCCCTAAAGGATCTTGCAATGCCACCAGCGGCTCAAAACTCAATCCACTAAAATCACCTGCGGCGGTTGCAGCGGCAATCTCCTCAATAGGGGTATTTCCGGCAAAGATTCCGAACGGCTGCGTGAAGGCTTGCAGTGCATCTGAATCTTCTTCATAACGGAATGCACCGACCGCAAAGTCGAATCGATCTCCCGAGAACTCAAACCGAAGTTCATGGCTATCCGAAGAGAACGTAAATTCTTCCGCACCGGCCAGGAAAGCAGCAGGTCCACCGTCAATGTCAAAAAGGCGGGTATTGGATTGACGTCGATGAGCGCCTAGGTAACGAAGCACCGAGTTTTCGTTTATGTCCCACGCAATGTTGAAAGTGTGGCTTTCCTGCTTGAGCGTATTGTCTCCAACCACGTCGGAGAAAATATTGTCGACATCACCTGCGAACGGATTGTTCGCATCGATCAGAAACGGCGTATCGCCGCCCCGCGCTAACGGGTACAGCGCCGGGTCCAAACCTGCCGCATGTGCCGCAATCAATGCCGTATTGTAGAGCCCGAGAAAGTGAGTATGGATTTCGTAGAAATTGTTGAGCTGCTCTCCTTTGACTGGGAATCCCGCAGGCTGCAGCCCGGCCGTGCCCGGTCGTACCCTCAACTGTTTTGCGGCACCGGCGGAATCGTTGAGTTCATAACTGTACTTCGCTGTAAACGCATCGTTCGGCCGTGCTTCGAGCCGAATTCGATACAACTGCTTATCGTCCTGCCAGCCTCTGGTATTGGTGTATACGTTCTTTTGGATGCCGTCGTTTTGGATGGAGGCAAAGGCAGCGCCAAAATAAAGCCTGTCCTCGATTACCGGCGTACGAAATTCGGCCGACAGGTTTCGCTGCTCGTAACTTCCGACCGTATACTTAACGCTGCCTTCTGATTCGTCGGAGAACACTCTTGAGTAGAGTTTGATTGCACCGCCCAGGCTGTTGCGTCCGTACAACGTTCCCTGTGGACCGCTCAGTATTTCCACACGATCAACCGAGAAGATGTCGACATTTCCGCCAATTCCCAACGGTGTGTAGATATCATCAATATAGACAGGGACCGCTTGCTCGACGCCGAATGTCGGTGTTGCGGTACCAACGCCGCGAATGAAAAAGCGGCTTGTGTTGTTGTCAACACCACCTTCAATGGTTAGACCCGGGGAGAAGAAAGACAGATCTTTGATTTCATCGACACCACGATTTCGGAGCATTTCCTCGTTGAGAGCCACGATCGACAATGGCACGTCCTGGAGGTTCTCAGCGCGTCGCCTCGCCTGGACGACGATCTCATCCAAAACCAATTCATTATCCGCCTCTTGTGCTTTGGCCTGGCCTGGAACAAGTGCGAATGTACTGATTGTGAACACCCCCGCAATTGCCGAGATAGCGACTGATCGATTTGCTTTACTCATGTGACTATAACCTCCCTGAAAACTGATTCGAAAGAGCTTGTGTACGAACGGCATCGGCAAAAAATACCGTCTGATCATTGGCGGCGCATGAACATCACTCCTGTGTTTGTATGTTGCGTCCTAATTCTCACAATGCACCGATACACAACCTTGCCGTAACGCACACAGAGACATTATATATCATATGTGAAATGATAATTCAAATATAAAAAATAGATTGATGATAAAGACCCGCATCAGACAGTTTTCGTGGCCTGAATGCTACGGTGGCGTCAAGAGTCAGACAGAATCCCCTAAGCTAACGATGCAACAGCCTGGCAAACCTTCCGAAGTCGGCTACCCTATGTGAAGCTGTGAAACGTTGCCGGGTTGCGCTCGCTTCAACACTCCCTGCAGGATTGCTGAAAACCGAAATCCGGCGAATGTCAGATAGAAGTTCCGGTCAACGATTCCCGATAGCCCTCGTCGGCAACAGGCATCCACATATGATGCAAAAGGCCCATGACAAACAGTCCTTCCGTCGCTGGCCCCTATTTCATTGGTATAATGATATTTTATATATGATATAGTACGATCAAGAACACAGCCCGGGATTAAATTGGGCCCTTGCTGGCTGTCTCTGGAGAGCGACTCCAGGGACCAATCCAGTGCTCCCAATACGTTCCCTTAATTCAGGCCAGGAGGTTCAATCCGATGGCAAACGCATCAGCTTCTTGCTGCGGAGAAGCGACCAGTGCCGATTCCGTTAAAGACGGCTTCTCGGCACTCGTTCCCGGCGACAAACGCTTAAGCGATGGCTGGCGCGAGTCGCTTGTTGCGCGAGGAAATCCGGAGGTGTTCTCCGGTTCCGATCTGCGCTATATCGGCATGCCAGTCGGCGGAATCTGTTGTGGACAGGTCTATCTGGGCGGTGATGGCAAGCTATGGCACTGGGACATATTCAAGTCCTGTGGCGGGACAGATGAGCCCATTGACCCGCGCGGTTACCACTATGCGAAGCCGCTCGAACCAGGCTCACCGTTGGAGCAGGGTTTTGCGATTAAGGTCCGGCGTCAAAACGGTAAATCCACGGTGCGGTCGCTCGATGCTTCGGGTTACTCGGATATTCAGTTCGAAGGACGCTACCCGATTGGTAATGTTCGCTACCCCGCTGGCGATACCGGACTTGAGGTCCAACTTCGCGCGTACTCTCCTTTCATCCCGCTGGATGAAAACGATTCGGGACTACCTGTCGTTGTCCTCGAATACGAAATCAGTAACACCAGCCAGGAAGAGGTGTCTGTCACGATATTCGGCTGGCTTGAGAACAAGATTTGTCGCTACGATGACAAGAGCGGATTAGGTATTCGACGTAATAGCGTCGAACTTCACGACGACGTGTTGTCCTTGCAGTGCTTTGCGGATCCATCGTCGAAGCATGATCCATCATCCCTTGATGGCTTCGGCGATATGACGCTCGCTCTCCTTGACCATCAAGACGGCGACAGGGTGGTTGCGATCGTCGATCATCAGGATGACAGCGACATTCACATTCTCGCCTGTGATCAACTGCTGCGTTTCGGTGAGGAATACAGCGATAAGCGGCCGTTTGGCCGCAAGACAATCGGAGCATTGGGTCGGGACCTGGTGCTTGAGGCTGGCCAGCAAAGGGTCGTTCGATTTGCGGTGTCGTGGTTCTTCCCCAGGTACACCGGCGGCTATGTGTTTCACTCAACCATGGAGGACTTGCCGGGTCTTGAAAAGATCCGCCGACACTACGCCGCCAGATTTTCGTCGAGTCGTGAAGTAATCACGTACTTGAACGATAACTTCGCCGAACTGGCCGGGAAAACACAACTGTGGGTAGACACCTGGTATGACTCTACCTTGCCGTATTGGGTCCTCACACGCACGTTCGCAAATACCTCTACGCTGGCGACTCAAACCTGCCACAGGTTTGACGACGGACGGTTTTATGCCTGGGAAGGTGTGGATTGTTGCCCTGGCACATGCCAACACGTATGGCAGTACGCGCAAACGATCGCACGACTTTTCCCCGGTCTCGAAAGATGGGTTCGAGAGCATGTTGATTACGGCATAGCATACCGCAGTGACGGATCCATTGAGTATCGCGCTGAAGCCAATAGCGGCGAAATCGACATGAAATCCGAGAATGACGCCGAAGCGTTTTTTGCGTCCGACGGACAACTTGGAACGATATTGCGTGTATTCCGAGAGCACACCATGTCGAGTAATAGCGAGTTCCTGACACGACTTTGGCCGCGAGTAAAAAAATCGCTGCAGTTCATGATGACCCTGGACACGGACCGGGACGGTCTATTGGACGCGCCTCAATATCACACGTTGGACACGAGCTGGCGCGGACAAATTCCATGGATCAGCTCCCTCTACCTGGCTGCCCTGACTGCGGGAAAACAAATGGCAGACGAAATGGGTGACCACCAGTTTGCTCTCGATTGTGCGAACCGACTAGCGGTCGGGCGGGAAAACATTGTCGGTGATCTGTTTAATGGCGAGTACTTTGTACACCGACCCGATCCCGACTATCCGGAATCGATGGACCTTACTCAAGGTAGTTACATCGACCAGGTATTCGGACAGGGTTATGCGATGCAACTCGGTCTGGAGCGAGTCATTCCCAGGACGGAATCCGTGTCTGCGCTCAACTCCCTGTGGAAATACAACTTCACACCCGATGTGAGTTCCTACCGAGAAGGGTTTACCGAAATACAAGGGGGACGTTGGTATGCCATGCCCGGCGAAGGCGGCCTGTTGATGTGCACCTGGCCGAAGGGAGACTGCAATCGCGCGGATTTCGAACAAAAGATTCTTGGGCTGGACGTCACATCCGAAGGATATTTGAATGAATGCATGACGGGGTTTGAGTATCAGGTCGCCTCGCACATGATTGCGGAAGGTCTTGTTGAAAAAGGTCTCGCTATAACGCGCACGATCCACGATCGCTACCATCCCTCAAAACGTAACCCGTGGAACGAGGTCGAGTGCTCCGACCACTACAGCCGGGCAATGGCTAGTTACGGGGTCTTTCTAAACGTATGTGGCTTCCACTATCACGGACCCAACCAGCACATCGAATTTGCACCGAAAGTGACCCCCGACAATTTTCGAGCACCCTTCACAACGGCTGAGGGTTGGGGAACTTATCAGCAGATAGCCAATTCCGAAGCGCTTACCGCAACGATCCTGCTTAAGTACGGCCGTCTGGATTTGAACTCAGTTCAAGTGGCTACGGGGTCACCTCCGACACATGTTGTCGCACTCGTCGACGGCGTCAGCCGGGAATGCGCGTTTTCATACGGCGAGGATAAGGATTTGCTGATCACATTTGAGCGTCAAATAGCGCTTTACACAGATAGCACTCTCACTTTGTCCATTTCCTGGGTTTGACAACACTCATCAAGAATCACTACACGTGGGGAAGTCAGATGGCGCAGTCTCAGGTATGCAAAAATTACGTTAATGGAGGCTTTATTCAGTCGGATGAACGACTGGATGTCACCAATCCCGCTAACGAAAAGCTAATCGCGCACAGCGCAGACAGCTCAGACGATGAAGTGAATGCTGCAGTCGCAGCGGCAAAAGCTGCCCAATCTTCCTGGGCACGCAAAGCGCCGGTTGAGCGGGCGCAGTACCTGCGGGAAATAGCCGCTCGAATACGTTCGGCGTCGGCCCATCTTGCGAGAACAATTAGCACAGAACAGGGCAAGGTAATCGGGCTCGCTGAGGCTGAAGTGGAGTTTGCGGCGGCGTACTTCGAGTATACCGCCGAATGGGCGAGGCGATTGGACGGTGAAATTATCACCAGCGACCGGCCGGATGAACACATCTTCCTTCGTTACAAGCCAATAGGTGTCGTTGCCGGAATATTGCCCTGGAATTTTCCGTTCTTTCTCATCGCGCGAAAAACGGCACCTGCATTGCTGACCGGAAACACGATCATCATCAAACCCAGCGAACTAACACCGATAAACGCATTCGAATTCGCAAAACTGATCGACTCTACGGACCTGCCCTCCGGTGTGTTCAATCTCGTCGGGGGTCGCGGCCAGACCACCGGCGATGCTCTATCGAAACACCCTGACGTTGGCCTGATCACGTTCACCGGCAGTATTGCGACTGGTCGATCAATCATGCGTGCCGCCGCAGAGAACATTACGAAAGTTAATCTTGAACTTGGTGGAAAGGCACCGGTGATTATTCTTGCAGACGCTGATATCGACTTTGCCGTCAGCAAGGTTGTTGAATCCCGTATCATCAATTCCGGTCAGGTTTGCAACTGCGCGGAGCGAGTTTACGTCGAAGAACGAGTTGTCGATGCGTTCGTGGACAAATTGATATCGGTGATGTCGTCAGTCAAGTACGGCGACCCAATCGCCGCCTTTGAACGCGGCGAAGAGTTGGACATGGGGCCACTGGTCAGTGAAGACGCGCTAGACAAGGTCTCAATGCTGGTTGACGCTGCACGGACCGACGGCGCCAGCGTTTTACTCGGCGGTGATCGCGACGACTCTGGTCCCGGTTACCATTACCGCCCAACGGTGCTGGCTGACTGTCATGACGACATGCGAATTATGCGCGAAGAAGTATTCGGCCCTGTTCTGCCAGTTCGACGAATATCGGATCTGGACGAGGGTATAGCGTTCGCAAACGCCAGCACCATGGGCCTCACTTCGTCCATCTTCACGAACAACCTCAACGCTGCGATGAAAGCGAGCCGTGAATTACTGTTCGGCGAAACCTACATTAATCGGGAACATATGGAGGCCTTTCAGGGTTTTCACGCAGGTGTTCGTCAGTCCGGAATCGGTGGCGCTGACGGCAAACATGGTCTGTACGAGTTCATGCAATCCCACGTTACTTATATCCAGGAAACATAGCCGCGCCCCTGCCAGGAACTCAGTTTCGGTGAGGCGCATCAGGAAAATCGATAAGGACAGTCAATCCCAATGACCCGCAAAGAACCAATCTCGCTGCTCGACAAATACACTCGGAATGGACGCGTCTACCTGACAGGATCTCAGGCCCTCGTGCGTCTGCCAATGGTCCAGAAGGCGCTTGATAAAGCGCGTGGGATCAATTCGGCAGGATTTATTTCCGGCTATCGTGGGTCACCGTTAGGCAACTATGATATTCAGTTGCAACGCGCAACGAAGTTACTGGCTGAACATGATGTCGTCTTTCGACCGGGCATCAACGAGGAGTTGGCGGCAACCGCTGTCTGGGGATCTCAACAAGTGGGGTTGCGTGGGTCATCGAAATTCGATGGCGTATTTGGAATCTGGTATGGCAAAGGACCGGGCGTCGATCGAACGGGCGATGCATTTCGTCATGGAAACCTCGCTGGAACATCCCCGAACGGTGGCGTGTTGGCGTTGCTCGGCGACGATCATACATGCGAATCCTCGACGACCTGTCATCAAAGTGAATTCGCGATGGTCGATGCGATGATGCCGGTAATCAATCCATCCAGCGTGGAAGAAATCATTGAATACGGGCTTCACGGCTGGGCGATGTCACGGTACAGTGGGTGCTGGATCGGACTCAAGTGCGTCAATGATACTGTGAGTACATCCGCGTCCGTTGAGGTTAAACCCGATTCCCTGACCTTTCTGACACCTCAGCATTCGAACGGCAGTGCGCCTGACGTGCATATTCGTGTTGGCGATACACCTCGCGAGCAGGAAGCACGTCTGCAGGGGCCCAAACTGGAGGCTGCGCAAGCGTACTGGCGCGTGAACGGGCTTGACCGAATCACTGTCGATTCGGACAAAGCAAGAATTGGAGTTGTTACAACAGGAAAATCATACCTGGACGTTCGGCAGGCGATGACTGATTTGGGAATCAGCGCCGACAGAGCCAAAGCTCTCGGCCTGCGAGTGTACAAAGTCGGCCTGGTGTGGCCACTCGAGCCATCGGTGGCACTGGAATTTGCACAGGGATTGGATTCAGTTCTGGTTGTTGAAGAAAAGCGCAGCCTGATTGAAACGCAATTAAAGACACTTTGTTATGACGCCGGGCTTAGGCCAACCATTGTCGGAAAATTCGACACTGTCGGCGCAACTTTGCTCCAGAGTACGCTTGACTTGAGCAGCAACAATGTCGCAATCGCAATCGCAAGAGCCATTCTGGCCAGCGTCGAAGACAGCGAGCTTCGAGACAAGTTGGCCAGGATTGAGCGGATCGAACATCGGGCCGACCCGATTGCGCCAATGCAACGCAGCCCGTATTTCTGTGCCGGCTGTCCACACAGTTCGTCCACCCACTTGCCAGACGGAAGCCGGGGAATGGCCGGAATTGGCTGTGCGTATTTGTCTCAGTTTATGGAGCGTGGAGTGGACGGCTATACACAGATGGGCGGCGAAGGTGCCACCTGGATCGGCGAGGCACCGTTTAGCGGCACCGGGCACATATTCCAGAATCTTGGCGACGGCACCTACTTTCACTCAGGCAGTCTGGCGATTCGTGCCGCTGTCGCAGCGAATATCAATATTACGTTCAAAATTCTATTCAACGACGCCGTCGCGATGACCGGAGGTCAACCCCATGATGGCACCCTGACGCCCTGGTCGATCAGTCAGCAGGTGCATAGCGAAGGCGTTGCAGCGATCGCCATCGTGACCGACGAGCCAAACAAGTACCCCGATTCCATTCGGTGGCCGGCGGGGACAACGATTGACCACAGACGAGATCTGGATGAGGTGCAGCGGCGTCTTCGAGATACCCCGGGAACGACTGTACTCATATACGATCAAACTTGTGCGGCAGAAAAACGACGGCGCCGGAAGCGAAAGCTCTACCCGGACCCGGCTAAACGTTTGTTCATCAACTCTGACGTCTGCGAAGGCTGCGGTGACTGCGGACTGGTCTCAAATTGCACAGCATTGCTACCCAAGGAAACGCCCCTCGGGCGAAAAAGAGAAATCGATCAATCAGCTTGCAACAAGGATTATTCTTGCGTGAACGGATTTTGCCCAAGCTTTGTGACCATTCTCGGCGGTGATATGCGATGTCCGACGGATGCGGAAAAATCGAAAGATGGAACACCCGCCGAACCTCGTGTAGTGGCATTGGATGGGGGTATGGTCACGGTCGCCGATTCGCCGGTTAGCGCCAACGCAAGTGAATCGCCGCCGACTTCGATAGTCCAGATACCGGAACCCGAAAAAGTATCGTTGAATGGCGGGTACAACATAGTAATCACCGGCGTTGGTGGAACCGGCGTGATTACTATCGGTGCCCTAATGGGGATGGCCGCTCATATTGAGGGGATTGGTTGCGCGGTACTCGATATGACAGGGATGGCCCAGAAAGGTGGTGCGGTCATGTCACACCTGCGCATGAACCGAACACCCGCCGACATCGACACTATTCGCATCGCAGACGGCGGAGCTGACCTGGTTATTGGTTGCGACTCTGTTGTTACTTCCAGTATCGATGTACTAAAGTCGACGCAGCACGGCTCCACGAATGTGCTGTTGAACTCGCGCGAGGTCATGCCCGGTCAATTCACGAGAGATGCCAATCTCAAATTCCCGAACAGTGAGATTGAATCACTGATTGCGACCTGGGTGGGAGACGATCATGTCGACGTCATCGATGCGACAGAATTGGCTGTTCTTCACCTGGGTGACGCAATAGCGAGCAACCTGATTATGCTCGGCTACGCTTTTCAGAAGGGCCTTGTGCCACTTGCGTTGTCTTCGATAATTCAAGCAATAAACCTAAACGGCATCGCGATCGATATGAACCTGCGGGCGTTTCAACTCGGACGAGAACTGGTCGCAGGATTGTCTAACGATCCACCATCCGGGAAATCTGACAGGGCTGATGAACCGGTAGAAATGACCGCAGCAGCGATCGTCAAACATCGTTCGACGATTCTGGAGCAATATCAGAATAGTTCATATGCTCGTCGTTACATCGAATTTGTTGAAAAGGCCCGTGATGCTGAATCAAGAGTTGGCGTTCAGGGCGAAGCATTGACAACAGCCGTCGCGAAGTACTACTTCAAGATTCTCGCATACAAGGACGAGTATGAGGTGGCCCGCCTGTATTCGACGCCGAAATTTCGAGAAAACCTGCGCAAGTCATTCTCGGGGAACTACAAGGTTCGCTTCAATCTGGCACCACCGCTGATCTCAAAGAGGGACTCGCGAACAGGGCATCTAATCAAGCGGGAGTTCGGTTCGTGGCTGCTCCCGGTATTTGGGGTACTTGCCAGACTGAAGGGGCTGCGCGGTACGCCACTGGATTTGTTTGGCTATACCGAGGAGCGTAAGGCGGAGAGAAAGATAATATCGGACTACGAGATTATGATGTCACGCGTGTTTAGTGAGTTATCAGATGACAACTTTCAGGTGGCAGTATTGTTAGCCGGGTTACCCGAGATGGTGCGAGGATTTGGACACGTCAAGATCAGGCATTTGAAGGAAATGGAGCGCGCCAGGGCACAGTATCTTGGCGAATTCCGAAGAACACAGGAAATATCTCAATGATCGAGTATCGTGGCTCGGAGCATGATTCGTGGAAATAATAGATTCACATCAACATTTTTGGCATCTCGAACGCGACGACTACCATTGGCTAAACAATGATCAAGCGGCGATCTACCGGAATTTTCTCCCGTCGGATCTGGCACCTGTTCTGTCGGAATTGAATGTCTCTCGAACAGTGCTCGTGCAAGCAGCCGCTACGATCGCCGAAACTCAATACTTGTTGGATATCGCTGAAAAAACTCCTTTTGTCGCCGGGGTGGTTGGCTGGGTGGACCTGGAGCGGCCTAATGAGGCCATTGCGGCGCTGAATGATTTTGCCGGTTCAACAAAGCTCAAGGCCATCCGGCCGATGATTCAGGAAATCCCGGATCCAGACTGGGTGCTTCGTTCGGACATTGGCACCGCTCTGAACGAAGCTGTTGAACTGGAAATCGCGTTCGATGCCCTGGTGAAGCCAAACCATTTGCCGAACCTGACGAGGTTCATGAAGCGCTATCCTGATTTGGGTGTCGTAATCAATCACGGCGCAAAGCCTGACATCAGGTCTGGTGACGTGGCGGCATGGAAACGTGACATGCGAATTATCGGTGCTGAATCCCAAGCCTATTGTAAGTTGTCGGGACTGTTGACCGAGGCATCGGCAAACGCCGGGTACGACGACATTCGCCCTTATATGGATTTCCTTCTGGAAACCTTCGGTGCAGACCGATTGATGTGGGGTAGCGATTGGCCCGTGTTAACACTGGCCAGCGACTACCCATCGTGGATAAAGATGTCTCACGAGTTCTTATCCTGTGTAAAGAGGGACGAGCGCGAAAAGATCTTTGCGCACAATGCCTGCCACTTTTACGCGCTGGAAACCGTTACGCCGTAAACGGCCGAAGTCGGCTTTAGCCTGTTGGCGCTATTGGGTTGCCGATAATTGCGCTACTATTTCAATGCTGAAACACGTTGATGGAAGCATAAGTGCCCAAAACGAAAGCGAAAACCAGGAAGAAAACGCTGTACGCTGCGCCCGCCTTGTCGAAGGGCCTCGATATTCTGGAGTTGATGACGACGAAGGCAGAGGGGCTGAATCTCGGGGAAATTGCAAAAAAGCTTGGCCGATCAAAGGGTGAGATTTTTCGAATGCTGGTCGTCCTGGAGGAGCGTGGCTACATCACGCTGGACTCTGAAGCGGATGTTTATTCGTTGACCTTGAAGGTGTTTGAGCTTGCACATCAGCACCCTCACGTTAAACGCCTGACATCGGCGGCGGCACCCGTGATGCGCAAACTTTCGCGGACAACGGATCAATCCTGTCATTTGGTTACCTACTACAACGGACAGGGGATTGTCGTCGTACAACAAGACAGCCCAACGGAGCGGACACTTAGCGTTCGCCAGGGCGCGCATGCTGCGCTGGCAAATACATGTTCCGGGCACCTGCACCTGGCCTACGCCAATCCGGCACTGTTGGAGGAAATGTTTTCGGCCCAGACCGGAAAGAACAAGAAATTGCTAACCAGGGCCCTGGTTTCCCGTATTCGAAAACGAATACGGGAAAGCGGTTTTGAGAAGGTGAAAAGCCAGCAAATCCAGGGTGTCATTGACATCGGTTACCCGATCTTTGACTACTCCGGACACATGTTGGCTGCGCTGTGTATACCATTTCTTGAATATCTTGATGAGTCTCAGCGGGTGTCATTTGATGAAGCACAACGCCATTTGGAATCGGCGTCTCGTGCGATATCAGAAGCCCTGGGCTACGTTCCACCGAAATAGTCTTCAGGGCACACCGCCTGCCAGGTTCCGCTTTTATCCCCCTCCCGCTACGCCCTCCCACTCGAATCACAGTATTGCCTCTGGCTTAATGAACGTTTTATATATACAATGATACTTCATATTTGGATATTTTGGAATTGAGGTTCAAACCTCAAGATACCATTGAGTGTTCGGTTATCACTCGGGCATTTGAACATGGATGCGAAACATGGAAAAGAAACCTGATGCATTTGTCCTGCTCCACCCGGGCGACAACGTCTTCGTATGTTGCCACGCCGTTGACGCTGGTTCTCAGGTTGAGATCGACGGCGAGACCATAGTACTGACAGAAAGCATAGAGGTTGGTCACAAGATCGCACGACAGTCTCTGGAGAGTGGCGATCGAATCGTGAAGTACGGCGCACCAATTGGCTCGGCGACTCGCGCTGTTGCGCGGGGGGAGCATATTCATCGTCAGAACCTCGCCAGCGACTATATTCCGAGTCACACCCGTGACAAGGACGAATAGTCCAATGAGCCCTCGATTGACGGTTGTTGAACGGAGTATTGCGGAATGAAAGGTTACCTGAGGGCGGACGGTCGAAAAGGCATCCGGAATGTTGTGCTTGTCGTCTACCTGGTCGAGTGCGCGCATCACGTTGCCCGAGCGATCGTGACACAGTCGGATAGCCCGGACGCACAGCTTATCGGATTTCCTGGTTGTTTCCCGAACGAATACTCGCTTCGCATTATGAGCCAACTGTGCACCCATCCGAACGTCGGTGGTGTTGTATTGGTATCGCTTGGCTGCGAAGGATTCAACAGAGAGGCGCTGTCTGTAGCGATTGAAGGAAGCGGCCGACCTGTCAGCACTCTTGTAATTCAGCAAAATGGCGGGACGACCTCGACAATAGAGCGTGGCCTGTCCGCCGTTCGAGATATTCAATCGCAAATAGACATCGTTGAACGCGGACACTTTGACGTGAGTGACTTGATGGTGGGTACGATTTGCGGTGGCTCGGACGGAACCAGCGGGATCTCCGCCAATCCGGCGGTTGGCCGTTGCTTTGACCGGCTTATCGCCGACGGTGCGGCCTGCATTTTTGAAGAAACCGGCGAGTTGATCGGCTGCGAGACTGTTATGGCGGACCGCGCCGCCACGCCCGAGCTTGGTTATGAAGTTCGAGCGGCGGTAGAAAAGGCGGCAAGATACTATGAAACGCTCGGCTACGGCAGCTTTGCGCCGGGCAATGCCGAGGGAGGTCTGTCGACTCAGGAGGAAAAATCGTTAGGCGCGTACGCCAAGTCCGGCGACTCCATGATTCATGGCCTCATCAAACCGGGAGACGTACCGCCTGGCGGTGGTCTGTACCTGCTTGATATTGTCCCGGACGGTGAACCACGCTACGGGTTTCCAAATATTTCTGACAATGCAGAGATCGTTGAATTGATCGCCTGCGGCGCACATCTCATCCTGTTTACGACCGGCCGTGGCTCGGTTGTCGGCTCCGCAATCTCACCGGTCATTAAAATCTGCGCCAACCCTGACACCTATCGGAACCTCTCCGATGATATGGACATCAATGCCGGAAAAATCCTGGAAGGAGCCGCGACGCTCGATGAAGTCGGCAGGGAAATTTACGACTTAACTTGCAGGGTTGCGGATAGTGAGCGGACAAAGTCGGAAGCTCTCGGGCATCAGGAGTTCATCCTGACCTACAAGACGTTCGAGCCGATCGGACCGGCCTGCTTACCGGGTCGCCAGGGTTGAACGACCTAATGTTACGCCATGAATTCGAGCTTTGATCACCGATTCCCGGACGTAGATGACCTGAAGCGTCGAGCGCGAGAGCGAATTCCGCGTTTTGCTTTTGACTACATCCAGGGAGGGTGTAATAGCGACACTGGATTGGCGAGAAATCAACAGGCCGTGCGGGACGTGCAACTCTCGCAGCGACAACTCAGGCCCGCTACGACGCCAACGCTTGACTGCAAGATCCTGGGCCGCAGCTATAGCGCGCCATTCGGGGTTGCTCCGGTCGGTCTCCAGGGACTGATGTGGCCAAATGCACCCGAAATACTGGCGCGCGCCGCGCATAAAATGAACATACCGTTTGTATTGAGCACGGTATCCTCCAGTAGTCTCGAACGCATCGCCGAAGTATCAGAGGGAAGTGCTTGGTTTCAACTCTACAACCCAACCGACGAGTTTATCCGCAAGAGTTTATTCGAGCGATTGGAAGCGGCGCGTTATGAGGTCCTGGTTGTTACGGTTGACGTACCGACTTTCGGATTCCGGTCTCGCGATATACGTAATGGACTGGCAATGCCACCCAGGATGACGCTTTCAAACATTTTGCAAATGCTCAGTCGGCCACGATGGTTGGCCGCAACAGCACTCGCTGGCAAACCGCATATGAAAACGCTTCTCCCGTATATGCCGAAGCGGATGCCTTCCGGCGGGCTCGCGGAATTTATGAATCGAACCGTTATGGGGCCGGTGGACGCCGACGCCTTGAAGGTCATCCGTGATCGCTGGCCTGGAAAACTGGTAATTAAGGGAGTATTGCACGAGAGTGATGCAGAAGTTGCAGCGAAGCTTGGCGCCGACGCTATTATTGTGTCGAACCACGGCGCACGTCAGTGTGACGCCGGGGAAGCACCAATGTCACCATTGAGGCGTATTTGCCAACGCACCGACGATAACGCAGGCGATCACCTGGAGATCTATATGGATAGCGGCCTGCAAAGTGGACCAGACATAGCTTGCGCGCTTGCCAGCGGCGCACATTGCGCGTTCCTTGGGCGAGCATTCGTATATGGAGTCGCCGCACTCGGTCGCCGGGGCGGCGAACATACAATCAACAGTTTGAAGGCGCAGCTTGAACAAATTCTCGGTCAGCTACGTATCTCTACGCCGTCTGAACTTCCCTCCTGCCTGGTGACAAGATGACCGAGTTTGGAAAGCGCCGGGTAGGAAACACCTCGATCGAGATTGACATGCTCGGTTTCGGTTGCGCCTCTATGGGCAACCTGTATCACACGGTCAGCGACTCAGAATCCCTGGAAATTCTGGAAGCCGCCTGGAACTGCGGGTTTCGCTACTTTGATACTGCACCGCACTATGGCCAGGGTCTAAGCGAGCGACGAATCGGCGATCTGCTGCGACAGTTTTCGCACGAGGACTATGTCCTTTCGAGCAAGGTTGGCCGACTATTGCAGCCGGCCGGATACGCAACTGAACGGCACGGCTTCTTATCCCCGATGCCCTTCGACATTGTCTATGACTACAGCTACGACGGCGTCATGCGTTCCTACGAAGACAGCTTGCAGCGCCTTGGTCTGGATCGCATTGATATTTTGTACATGCACGACATCGGAGCGGTAACACACGGCCCCGCAAACGAGCAGCTATTTCCGATAGCAATGGACGGAGGCTTTCGTGCAATGGATAAACTTCGTCGCGAAGGCTGCGTGGGTGCTATTGGTCTGGGCGTCAACGAGATTGAGGTCTGCGAGGCGGCGATGGCGCACGGAGATTGGGACTGCTTCTTGCTGGCTGGCCGTTACACTCTATTAGAGCAATTGGCGCTCGATTCATTCATGCCAAAGTGCGTTGAGAAAAACTGCTCCATTGTCATCGGCGGCCCCTACAATTCGGGAATACTCGCAACGGGAATTTCCGGTACCGGTCCCTGGCACTACGACTACGGACCGGCGCCTGAGTCAGTGGTTGGCAAAGTTGCAGCTATCGAGACCGTATGTGCTGACTTTACCGTCCCTTTAGCCGCTGCCGCACTCCAATTTCCACTTTCACACCCGGCTGTGGCATCAGTCATACCGGGTATTGGAAAAGTCGGCCGAGTTCAGCAAACGCTGGAACTGTATAACACTGTCATCCCAGCCGGGTTTTGGTCGGCGTTATTGGCAAAGGGCTTGATACACGCAAGCACTCCCGTACCAATGGGCCTTTGCTGAGGTGTCGCAACGCATGAACGGAAAGATGGCGGTAGTGACTGGCGGCGGTAGCGGAATTGGCAAAATGGTCTGCACCAGACTTGCCGGCGAGGGCGCACACGTTTCCGTTTTTGACCTCAATAGCGATGCTGCGCAAAGTACCGTCGCGGATATCGAACAGTCCGGTGGAGATGCTGATGCGTTTGCGTGTGATGTTGCCAACCATGATCAGGTCAGGGAATTGCTGCTTGATATTCTGGGCACATCCGAAGTAGACATCCTTGTTAACAATGCCGGTATTGCTCATATCGGCAGCCTCGAAAACACTAGCGAGGCGGACCTTGATCGCCTGTACAGCGTGAACGTCAAGGGGGTCTACAACATGATGTCCGCCATTGTTCCTTCAATGAAAGAGCGCAGGAGCGGCGCTATCGTCAACGTCGCATCAGTGGCGTCATCTGTCGGAATTGCCGATCGATTTGCCTATTCCATGACGAAAGGGGCCGTACTCACGATGACGTATTCAGTCGCCAGGGACTACATCGATTTTGGTGTTCGGTGCAACTGCGTCGCGCCGGCACGTGTGCACACGCCGTTTGTCGACAAATATCTCGAAGAGAACTATCCGGACAATAGCGACGAAATGTTCGCAAAACTCTCTAAAACCCAGCCGATTGGCCGAATGGGAATGCCTGAAGAAATCGCCGGGTTAATCGTTTACCTTTGTTCCGATGAAGCATCTTTCATCACGGGATCAAATTTTCCTATCGACGGTGGCTTCGTAACCCTGAACAACTGAATTGAGTGCTTGAATGAAACTACTACGCTACGGTGAGCCCGGCTACGAATTACCAGGCGTTCTCGACCAGGACAACAACATTCGGAGCCTGGTCGGCATTGTCGATGACATTGACGGCGAATCGCTTATAGGGAATCAATGGTCGGAAATTAACATTTCCGCACTACCTGTCGTTCACGGAGAACCCCGTCTCGGCCCATGCGTCGGCAAAGTTGGCAAGTTTATCTGTATCGGCCTGAACTACGCTGACCACGCTGCTGAGTCCGGCATGCCCATCCCCAGGGAACCGGAGGTATTTACCAAGGCGACCAGCGCAATCTGCGGGCCGAATGACAATATTATCCAGCCACGTAACAGCGAAAAACTTGACTGGGAGGTCGAACTCGCAATTGTAATCGGCAGGCATGCCTCTTACGTTTCCGAAGAAGAGGCTGCGGACCACATTGCCGGTTATTGCGTCTGTAACGATGTATCTGAACGCCTGTTTCAACTCGAAAAGGGAAGTCAGTGGGACAAGGGCAAAGGCTGTGACACGTTCGGCCCGATTGGACCCTGGCTAGTGACGCGAGATGAGGTTAAGAACCCGCTTACGCTCCGCATGTGGCTCGAAGTGAACGGGATTCGGTTTCAGAATGGCAACACCAGTACGATGATTTTTGGTCCCGCCTTCATCGTGAGTTATCTGAGCCGGTTCATGAGTTTGCAGCCTGGCGATGTGATCTCTACGGGAACACCACCGGGCGTTGGCCTCGGGCAAAAGCCACCAAGATATCTGAATGTTGGTGACGAAATTCGTCTGGGAATCGACAGCCTTGGCGAGCAAAGACAGACAGTCGCAGCCGTATAGTCAACGCTGAAGAGTTTTTGAGGAGGTATAAATTTGCTAATCGGAATTGATCCGCTACTGGGGCCTGAACTCTTACGGGTGCTGCGAGCTATGGGCCATGGAGACGAACTGGCGATCGTAGACGCTAACTTCCCTGCTGAAAGCATGTCTCAGCAACTCATAAGATTGGATGGCGTCAATGCGACGACAGCACTGAACGCGATCTTAACGGTCCTCCCGCTAGACACCTACGTGAAATCTCCTGCAACTGTCATGGAAGTTGTTGGCGATCCGTCCGCAAGTCCCCTGATTTGCCAGGAGTTTCAAGAGATCATTGCAGCGAAGCATCCTCAGACAAAGGATCTCGCCAGGATTGAGCGTTTCAAGTTTTATGACACCGCTCGCTCAGCGTTCGCCGTTGTATCGACCTCCGAAACTCGCCTGTACGGGAACATCCTGTTACGAAAAGGCGTGATAGACCGCAACTGAATGTCCGGACAACCCGACCGTCGGAGGGCGGTGACCACGGCGCCGGGATAATCGAAATGGCGCCTCCGGAAACAATCTGACTCGTCGCCAGATTTTTCTTTACAAAACACCCGCTAAGGGCTCTCTACAAAACTCCCGCTGAGGGCTCTATACTTCGCCTCGTGAATCCTGAGCCCTGATGATGACCGACGTAACCCGGACATATGCACAATCCGCCGACTGGCGTGATTACCTGGAGATGTGTAAACCCCGGGTGGTCCTGCTGATGCTGCTGTGTACGCTGGTCGGTATGTTCCTTGCCACTGAAGGCATGGTGTCCTGGGAGATCATCTTCTTTGGAAACCTGGGCGTGGCCCTGGTGGCTGGTTCGGCGGCGGCGCTGAATCACCTGGTTGACGCGAATGTTGACGCCCGGATGGCGAGAACCCGGAACCGGCCCCTGGCGCAGGGCCGGGTGACGAATTCACAGGGTGCGATTTTTGTTGCGGTCACCGGTATCACCGGCATGACCATACTGGCGGTGATGATCAATCCGCTGACAGCCTGGCTTAACCTCGCATCCTGGGTTGGCTATGGCGTTATCTATTCCATGTACCTGAAGCGGGCGACCCCTCAGAACATCGTGATCGGCGGTCTGTTTGGTGCGGCCCCCCCGCTCTTTGGCTGGACGGCGGTGACCGGCAGCATTGACGGTGGCGGTTTGCTTCTGGTGCTGATTATCTTTGCCTGGACACCGCCGCACTTCTGGGCACTGGCAATCGACAGGATGGAGGAGTACCGCAAGGTGGATATTCCGATGCTGCCGGTGACCCACGGTGCGGCCTACACCAAGGTCCATATCCTGCTCTACACGATCATAATGATTACCACCACCATCCTGCCCTACCTGATTGGCATGAGTAACATCCTCTACCTGTTGTCGGCACTGGCGTTAGGCGCGGGTTTCCTGTACTGGTCGCTGGTTATGCTGTTCACTGATAACGAGAAAGCGCCGATGGAAACCTTCCGGTATTCCATCTTTTATCTGATGGCACTGTTCGTTGCGCTACTGGTGGACCACTACCTGTTCCCAGTGACCTACCTCAACTGATCCCGGCCTGGAAATGGATACTGGCGTCAGAAATACCCTGTTCGGCATAGGTGCTTTTATTTCCCTGATCCTGGGGCTGCTGGTGGCGAGTATGATGATGCCCGGACCGATGACGCCGGAAGAAGCGCAGAAACTTGGGTTCTATCGATTTGAAACGCCAAGAAATATCGACGGGTTCAGTATGCGGGACCAGCACGGCAATGCAGTCGGGCCGGATAATCTCAAAGGCCAGTGGTCCATTTTGTTTTTTGGTTTCACAACCTGTCCGGATATCTGTCCGACAACGCTCAGTGTGCTCGCCGAGGCAGTTAGGGACATGCAGACACCACCGCAGATTGTCATGGTCAGTGTGGACCCGGACCGGGATACCCCTGAAAAGCTGAGTCAGTATGTGCCCGCCTTTAATCCTGCGTTTCAGGGGTTCGTGGGCACTTTTGACGAGACGGTTAACCTGGCGCAACAGGTCAATGTTGCCTTTGGCAGGGTACCGGCTTCGGAGCCGGGTACTTATACCGTAGACCATACGGCATCGCTGGTGCTGGTCGACCCTGAAGGCAGGTACGCCGGTTTTATCAAAGCGCCGCACAACGCACAGAACATTCAACGAATCGTTGCTACTTTTTAACCGCCTCATTGCCGGATGGTTGTATGAATTCTTTTTTGCTGACCGGGATTCCGATGACTGCCGGGTTCCATCGATTGGTCATACAGTTTCACAGTGACATGAATTAGAATGCGCGAAACGAAAAGACCGGTGGTCTTGTGAGTGCCATTCTCCACACGGATTCGCGTGAGGGTCCCTCTGATCGATACAGCAAAGTCAGGGAACAGACGGAAAAGCTGTGCGCGCCCCTTGCGATAGAGGATTATCAGATTCAACCCATGGAGGATGCGAGTCCGCCCAAGTGGCATCTCGCGCATGTAAGCTGGTTCTTCGAGACCTTTCTTCTCGTTCCCGGTCTTCCTGGCTATAAGCCCTGCCACGAGTCTTACGAGACACTGTTCAATTCCTATTACCAGGGCGTTGGCAAACCCTTCCCCAGGCGCAAGCGCGGTCATCTTTCCAGGCCCACGGTCGCTGATGTCTACGCCTATCGCGGGCAGGTGGACGATGCCATGCAGGAACTGCTGTCAGGGTCCTTGACGGAAGCATCCCGCTTTCGCATTGAGGTTGGCCTGAATCACGAGCAACAGCACCAGGAACTGATACTGACTGATCTCAAGTACAATCTGGGCAACAACCCCTTGAAACCGGCTTACATTGAACGTGACCCAGGGCCGTCTGTGAACCCTGACCCTGGCTGGACCGGCTTTGAAGGTGGCCTGGTTGAAGTGGGTGCCCACCGCGTCCCGCATTTTGTGTTTGACAACGAAACGCCCCGGCATCAGGTGTATCTCCATCCTTACGAACTCGCGAACCAGCCGGTGAGTAACGGCGAATATATTGAGTTTATCCGCGATGGGGGCTATGAACGATTTGATCTCTGGCTTTCCGACGGATGGGCCTACCTTGAAGGCCTGGCTGACGAGCGCTGGGACATGCCACTTTACTGGCGACGTGACGGCGATGACTTCTTTGAATACACGCTGACCGGTGAACGTCCTGTCGACGTGAATGCGCCCGTCTGTCACGTGAGTGGCTATGAGGCTGATGCCTATGCGCGCTGGCGTGGTTGCCGTTTGCCGTCCGAACACGAGTGGGAACATGCGGCGATGGGGTTGCCGCTTGTCGGCAACTTCCTGGAAAATGAACACTTCCACCCGATTTCTGAAGTCGAGGGTGACGGTTTGACCGGCATGTTTGGCAATGTCTGGGAGTGGACCGCGAGCAGCTACGGTCGCTATCCCGGCTATCATGCCTTCGACGGTCAACTGGGTGAATACAACGGAAAATTTATGGCCAACCAACTGGTGCTGAGAGGTGGCTCCTGTGCTTCGGCGGTATCTCACATCAGGGCCACTTATCGAAACTTTTTTTATCCCCCTGACCGCTGGCAGTTCTCCGGCATTCGTATCGCCAGGGACACGGCCTGAAGGCATCTTATGAATTCGCTGTCTTCAGTACATTTTCATGACCGGTCACAGGAAGTGGATGACCGGGGTGATGAAATCCTGTCCGGGCTTCTGAACCGACCGAGAAGCCTGTCACCCAAGTTCTTTTATGACGAAAAGGGCTCCGAGCTCTTCACCGAGATCACCTGCCAGCCGGAGTACTATCTGACACGGGTCGAAACGGGACTGCTTCGAGAGCATGTCGATGAGATCAGTGAACTGATTGGTGATGACTTCATCCTGATTGAGTACGGCAGTGGCTCCTCAGAGAAAATCCGTATTCTGTTGGAAAGTCTGCGACCGGCCATCTATGCGCCGCTGGACATATCCCGGGATTACCTGGCGCAGGCGGCCCGGGCGCTGGGTCGTGAGTATCCCTGGCTTGAGGTACACGCAACCTGCGTTGATTTCACCGGCGAGTTCGAACTGCCGTTTGTGAGCAGGAAGCGCCGGGTCAGTTTCTTTCCGGGGTCGAGTATCGGTAACTTTGAACGGCATGAGGCCCGGGCCTTTTTGAAGCGGATACGTAACCTGGTTGGCGATGACGGTGGCCTGCTTCTGGGTGTCGATATGAAAAAGGACACGGATGTTCTGAACGATGCCTACAATGATGAGAAGGGTGTTACCGCAGCCTTCAACCTGAATGTCCTGACCCACCTGAACCGTGAATATGGCGCCGATTTCGATGTCAGCAGTTTCAGCCATGAAGCCCGCTACAATGATCAGGAAGGCTGCGTTCAGATGTTTCTGGTCAGTGAGCGTGCCCAGGAGGTAAGGGTTGGCGGGGCATGCATCGCATTGGCCGAAGGTGAAAAGATTCATACGGAAAACTCGCACAAGTACACGGTTGCCGAGGTAACCGAAATGGCGCGCGAGGCGGGATTTGGCAGGGTAAACATCTGGCAGGACCCGGAGGGTCTGTTCGGGGTCTTCTACCTGCATAACCAACCGGGTTAGGCGAGAGAGCGGGCGAGCCTCAACACTAACAGGGTTAAGCGAGAGAGCGGGCGAGCCTCAACATGGCCGTCGGGTCTTTCAGGGGCGGATCACCACTCAATAACCTCGTCAGGGCAAAACGGGCGGCGCTGACCCGTTGCATGGGTGCCAGAAGCTGATGTTCTCTTACCGTCAATGCCCTCACTTCCTGGTAGCCGGTCAGCAGTGCCTCGCGAAGATTTTCTGAGAGGTCGGTCTCGTTCACACACCAGTCATTGATAGCAATGGCGATATCCTGGATGAGCAGGTCATTGCAGGCGTGGTAGAAATCAATGACACCACTCAGCGTGCCGGTTTCCCGGAACAGCGCATTGTCCTTGAACAGGTCGCCATGAATGATGCCTCGCGGCAGGTCATCGGCCAGGATGTCCTCATACTCCCTGATGAGTGCCCGCAAGAGTTGCCGGTCACCTTCGGTCAGCCGGTCTGAAACCTGCTCCAGGGTTTCCCGCATCCACCCGGGATGGTAGGGATTGTCCCTTTCCGTGGTCAGCCCGGCCCAGGCCTGGTGCGACCTTGCCATGAAGTGCCCTATCTCCCGGCATTGGGATTCAGAGACCCGCTCAAGGTGGCTGCCATCCAGTTTTGGGAACAGGAAGGCAGGTTTGCCGCAGAATATCGTCGAGGTCATGCCATCCAGGGTCGCGATGGGAGCGGCAACCGGCAGACCCTGGTGATAGAGATGCGCCATAACCTTGTTAAAAAAAGGCACCTCAGCAAATCCCAGATGCTCAATGATGGTCAGGATGTAGTCGTCATCCTGATCATCACGGCTCAGCAAAACCCGATAGTTTGAATTTTCGATTCCGCCCTCAATGGGCTCGAAATGCGCCAGGTCTCCCCTGCCAAACATGACCAGATATCGGCTGAGTGATGCCTCGGAAAATGTTGTGAATGTGGCCATGGCAGATCAGTAAACAGATCAGAACTCGACGATGATCCACTGTGGGTAAAGCTGGCGCTTGTGGTCCAGGCTCTCATAGTGTGGTGCGCCATCGGCGGGCACCATGTAGTAAGGGCGACCGCGTTTGGGTACGACCTTGATCATGGTGAGAACACCGTTCTGCCGATACTCGTAGATCACGCGGTCTTCACCCTCTATGATCTGGATATCTTCTTCCTCTCTTTGTTGCGCCACGGAGACTGCGGGTACCACAACCAGGAGCCAGGCACTGATCAACAGGGCGAGCCATGGAAAATGCCCGGTGTTCAAAGTATGGTTGAAGCTGTTTCGCATGAGGTTTGTGAATGAAGAAAGACTTTTCACTGGTCCTGATAGACGGCTCATCCTACCTGTTTCGTGCCTACCATGCACTGCCGCAACTGGTCTCATCCAAGGGTCAGCCGACCGGTGCCGTCAAGGGTGTGATCAGCATGATCAGAAAGCTGATGGCGGATTATCCTGAGAGCCATATCGCGGTCGTCTTTGATGCCGGCGGCAAGACATTCCGTAACGAGATCTATGAAGACTACAAGGCGAACCGGCCCGCCATGCCCGATGAATTGCGCAGCCAGATTGAGCCGATCCACGACATCATTCGCAAAATGGGCCTGCCGCTGCTGACCGTTGCCGGCGTGGAGGCCGATGATGTTATTGGCACGCTGGCACAGCAGGCCACCGGGCAGAAGATGGATGTGCTGATCTCAACCGGCGATAAGGATATGGCCCAGTTGGTGACGCCGCACGTGACCCTGATCAACACCATGAACGACAGCATCATGGACGAAGACGGTGTGGTGGAAAAATTCGGCGTCAGGCCGGACCAGATCATCGACTACCTGGCACTGGTGGGCGACACGTCGGACAACATTCCCGGTGTACCCAAGTGCGGACCCAAAACGGCGGTGAAATGGCTGACTGAATACGACAGCCTGGCAGGTGTGATGGACAAGGCCGAACACATTAAGGGCAAGGTCGGCGAAAACCTGCGTGACTCACTCGCCTTTCTGCCCATGTCCTGCGAGCTGGCCACTATTCGCAGGGATGTGGAACTTGAAACCGGTGTCGATGAACTGGTTTTGGGTGAACCGGACCGGGCAGGTCTGCTGGCGGCGTTTACCGAGCTGGAGTTCAAGCCCTGGGTCAGCGAGCTGAATGATGGCGCAACCCCTGAAGCCGGGGCGGACAGTGAACGGGTCGATGCGGACTATGACATTGTTTATACCCGGGGCGAGCTTGAGGGCTGGATTGACAGGTTGAAAACGGCGGATGCCTTTGCCTTCGACACCGAGACCACCAGCACTGATTACATGGAAGCCGAGCTGGTTGGTCTTTCTTTCTGTGCTGAGGCGGGCAAGGCTGCCTATGTTCCCGTCGCTCACGACTATGAAGGTGCCCCTGAACAGCTTTCGCTGGAGGTTGTACTCTCTGCCATTGGGCCGCTTCTGGAAGATCCGAAACGAACTGTCATCGGCCAGAACCTGAAGTACGACATCAGTGTGATGGCGAAGTACGGCGTGGCATTCAAAGCGGACATTTTCGACACCATGCTGGAATCCTATGTCCTGAACTCCGTTGCCTCCCGGCACAACATGGATGACCTGGCCCTGAAATACCTCGGGATATCGACGGTGCATTTTGAAGACATCGCGGGCAAGGGCGCCAGGCAACTGACATTCAATCAGATCAATATCGACAGGGCGGGACATTACGCGGCGGAGGATGCGGACATCACGTTGCAACTGCATCAGGCACTCTGGCCGAAACTGGAAGCCGAACCGGCCCTCAAATCCGTTTACACGGACATAGAGTTGCCGCTTGTGCCGATACTTTCCCGGGTGGAGCTTGATGGCGTGCTGCTTGATGAGGCTCAGTTGCAGGGCCAGAGTAAAGAGCTTGAAAAGCGCGTGTCGGAACTGGAGCAGACGGCCTACGGGCTTGCGGGCGAAGAGTTCAACCTGGGTTCCCCCAAACAGCTACAGGAGATCTTTTTCGAAAAGCTGGGCCTGCCGGTTATCAAGAAAACCCCGAAAGGTCAGCCCTCCACTGCCGAACCCATCCTGCAGGAACTGGCGCTGGATTACCCCCTGCCAGCCGTCATCATGGAATACCGGGGACTCTCGAAGCTGAAATCGACCTATACGGATCAGTTGCCGAAACAGATTGCCGCCTCGACCGGGCGCATTCACACCTCCTACCATCAGGCGGTGGCAGCGACCGGTCGGCTGTCGAGTACCGATCCCAACCTGCAAAACATCCCGATCCGCACGGAAGAAGGACGCCGGGTACGCAAGGCATTTATTGCGCCGTCCGGTTACAAGGTGATGGCCGCAGACTACTCTCAGATTGAACTGCGTATTATGGCGCATCTCTCACAGGACCCGGGCCTGGTTCAGGCTTTCAAGGAGGGCCTGGATATTCATAAGGCGACAGCCGCCGAGGTTTTTGGTGGCACCATCGACAGGGTTGCCGATGAACACCGGCGCAGCGCCAAGGCCATCAACTTTGGATTGATCTATGGCATGTCTGCCTTCGGGCTGGCCAGGCAGCTCAATATCAGTCGGGGTGACGCACAGGACTATATCGACAAGTATTTCGACCGTTACCCCGGTGTCCGCGCTTATATGGACAGGACCCGGGCGCTGGCGGCGGAACAGGGTTACGTGGAAACGATCTTCGGAAGGCGTCTGTATCTGCCGGAAATCAAGGCCAGCAATTTTCAGCGTCGCCAGGCGGCGGAGCGAACTGCGATCAATGCGCCTATGCAGGGTAGCGCCGCAGATATTATCAAGCGGGCCATGATCGGGGTGGCTCACTGGCTGTCAGAGGAAGATCTGGATACACGGATGACGATGCAGGTTCACGACGAACTGGTCCTGGAAGTGCCGGAGAGAGCCCTGGACGAGGTTGCGGCGGGTGTGGAACGCATGATGTCCGGTGCCGCAGAACTGTCGGTTCCCCTGGTGGTTGAGGTGGGCGTGGGAGATAACTGGGATGAGGCGCACTAGGGAAAATCTGAAACCCCATCGATCAGGCATGGACCAATAGTGGAGTAACTTTCATTATTCTCCATCATTTTCAACTTATCCGCCGTGGAACTTTTCCCGGGCTGGTCAGTCTTAATAAGTGAGCAAGACAATTTGGTTTAAGCACCAACTTCGGTGATTTTATCCCCCAAAAGAACCGAAGCAAGGGCTCTGGTCAAACCCTCCCCATTTATGACCAGAGCCCTTTTTTTATTCTCTCCCCTGATTTTCTTCTACCAGCCAGGTCGACAAGGTTGCCTCCAGGGTGTCCAGCCCGAGCTTTTTGGTGGCAGAGAACACCTGGACCGTCGCCCTGTCGGGCAGATCCCGTTGCAGCCTGCGTAGTGCTGACTGTTGTGCGCCGCGTTTCAACTTGTCGGCCTTGGTCAGCAGAATGTGAACGGGCAGGTTGGCCTCACTCGACCATTTGATCATCATCTCATCAAACTCCTTCAACGGGTGGCGAATGTCCACGAGCAGCACCACACCCCTGAGCGATGCCCTGGCCCTGAGGTATTCGTCCAGGTGTTGGCGCCAATGGTCCTTGACGCTCATCGAAACCCTGGCATAGCCGTGCCCGGGCAGATCCACCAGCTTCCGTGTGTCAGAAATGGCAAAGAAGTTGATTAACCGGGTCCGACCGGGGGTTTTACTGGTTCTTGCCAGGTTCTTCTGCCGGGTCAGTGCGTTGATTGCACTGGACTTTCCGGCGTTGGACCGCCCGCAAAAAGCAACCTCGGCACCGACATCCTCGGGGCATTGTGCCAGGGTCGAAGCGCTGGTCAGGAACCGCGCAGATTGGAAGTTGACGGACATTTTTAGCGGGAATCTGTATATAATGCACCCCGCATTCTAACACCCCGCCAGTCGGGACCTGTTCAGTTATCCAGTTCAAAAAGTAACGGTATGAAAAAGTTTCTGATTTGCGCCGCCCTGATGGGTTTTGCTTCCGGTGCCTGTGCCGACGGTGACGCCAGTGCGGGTAAAGATCTTGCGACGACCTGTCTCGCCTGTCACGGAGAAACCGGCAACAGCCTGGTGCCGGATTTCCCAAATGTTGCGGGCCAGCACGAGAAGTATCTGCTAAAGCAGTTGAAGGAAATCCAGAGTGGTGACCGGCCTGCGCCTACGATGGTGGGTCTTCTGGACCCTATGAGTGAGCAGGGTCTCGCTGACATTGCCGCCTATTATGCGAGCCAGCGGAGAAGCTTTGGCGCGGCCAGTGCGGATGTGGTGGAGCTAGGAGAGAACATTTACCGTGCGGGTATTCCCCGTAAGCAAGTGGCGGCCTGCATAGCCTGTCACGCACCTGACGGCAAGGGTAACGGTCCGGCGGCCTTCCCGTCGCTCGCAGGCCAATGGCCCGGGTACACGGTATCCCAGCTCAGGGCTTTTCAGTCTGGTGAACGCATGAACGATGGAGATTCCGAGATGATGCGTGGAATTGCCCGTGATATGAACGAGCAGGAAATGAAAGCCGTGGCTTCCTACATCTACGGATTGAAGTAGGTCTTTATGCGATTTACCGCTCAAGGCTTCGCCTGCCTGGCTCTCCTGCTGATGTCATTGTCGGTTCAGTCAGAGGGTTTTCAGTACGAGGAAGGCACGCACTATGCGGTGCTGGAAGTGGCCATCAAAACCCGCGACCCAGATGCGATTGAGGTCACCGAATACTTCTCCTATGGATGCCCCCACTGCTACCGTCTTGAACCACTGATCAAGCAATGGAAGCAAGACCTTCCCGCAGACGTGGAGTTCAACCGCACGCCAGCCATATGGGGCGTGTCCGGCTACGAGCTTTACGCCCGCACCTACTACACGGCGCTGGCTCTGGGTGTGCTGGATAAAGTGCATTCGCCTTTGTTCAATGCGATTCACGGCGAACGTCGTCGGCTACTTGACCTGGAAGCCATGGCCGGGTTCATGGCAGAGCGGGGGGTTGATCCGGTCGAATTTGTGAAGACCTACACCGACTCCTTTGGTGTCAAGGCCCAGTACCAGCAGGCCATTGCCCGCCAGAGAATCTACCGTGCCGTTGGTGTCCCGGCTTTGATCGTTAATGGCAAATACCGGATTGAAGCCGGCATGGTTGGCCGGAGTAATCTGGGAATGTTGCAGGTGGCCAACTACCTGATCGAAAAAGAACGTCAGCTATTAAAGGCGGGTGCCCCCGCCGGGGGTGAATAGCCCGAATCACCCCTGCCCCGGGTCTCTGTTCATACTGGCGAGATTCGTCGACCTGATGCGGCACGAACTCCCCGAATTTCGATCCGTTCACCAGTACTGTCATTGAATCAGGCGCACTGATCGCCTAGAATTCGCCATGGCGCGCCACCACCGATTCGGGCTTCAAGCCCTGGCTAACTCAGTAAGTGATTACTTACCCCACCTCCTGGCGCGCTGTAAAACCCCCTTTCCAGTTCCGGCCATGTCCGCATGGCTGCCCGTTTTCTTTTTATGGAGGCAATGAATGGCAACAATACTTGATGGCGTATCGCGAACTTTTGCCGAATACCTGCTGATTCCGCGACTGACGCGCAGGGAGCAGCGTCCGGACCTGGTCGACCTCAGCTCTCCCATGTCGGCGGTCGAACCTAACCGGCTACCGGGATTCAAGATCAATACGCCCATCGTTTCTGCGGCCATGCAGTCTGTCTCGGGAAGTGAGCTGGGTATTTCGCTGGCACGACAAGGTGGGCTTGCCTTCATCTTCTGCTCCCAGGATGTTCAAACCCAGGCGGATATGGTGCACCAGGTCAAGGCGCACAAGGCCGGCTTCGTTTCCAGTGACACCAACGCCACACCGGACAAAACACTGAAAGAAGTCATCACCCTGATGAAAAACACCGGCCATTCAACGGTGCCGGTGACCGGGGATGGCACAGGGACCGGCCGCCTCATCGGCCTGATTACCGATCAGGATTTCTGGGAGTTCGAGGATGACCTGTCGGACCCGGTAAAAAAATATATGACCCCGATTGATGAGGTCATATTTGGAGAGGAAGGGCTGACACTTCGGGAAGCGAACAGTCTGCTGCACAGGCACAAAAAAAACTGTCTGCCGATTGTCGACCATGCCGGTTGTCTCACGTCACTGGTATTCAAAAAAGATTATGAAGATCATCGTCGACACCCCCATGAGCTTCTGGATGATTCCAAGCGCCTGTGCGTGGGCGCGGCTGTTAACACCCATGATTACAGAGAGCGCGTCCCCGCAGTGCTGGCCGCGGGTGCGGATGTGCTCTGCTTTGACTCCTCTGACGGATTTACTGAGTTTCAGAAGGAAGGTATCCGCTGGATACGCCAGGAACTTGGCTCTGATGTCGTCGTTGGTGGCGGCAATGTGGTTTCTGGTGAGGGTTTTGATTATCTGGTGGAAGACGGTGGCGTTGATTTCATCAAGGTGGGCATGGGTGGTGGTTCCATCTGTATCACCCGGGAACAAAAGGGTGTCGGTCGAGGTCAGGCATCCGCGCTGTTGGACGTGGTGCGGCGCCGTGATGAATACTTCCGGGAAACGGGTCGCTACATACCCATCTGTTCTGACGGTGGTTTGTCCAATGACACGCAGATTGTTATTGCCCTGGCGATGGGGGCTGACTTCGTCATGATGGGCCGCTACTTTGCGATGACCGAAGAAAGCCCGACCCCCAAGACCTCAATCGACGGACAGATGTACAAGCCTTATTGGGGAGAAGGCACACAACGTGCACAGAACTGGCAGCGATACCGGGATTCTGCCTCGGAGCGCGAAATGGTGTTTGAAGAGGGGGTCGATGCCTATGTGCCGCTTATGGGAACCGTCGCAGAAGTGCTGAAAACGACCCTTTACAAGCTGCGTTCCACCATGGTCAATGTGGGCGCGGATTCCCTGTCTGAATTCCGTGAGCAGGCGGTCCTGACGCTGGTGTCAGAGCAGTCGGTGGTGGAAGCAGGGACATCCACGGTATTCCAGTTTTCCACCAACCGGGAGATTGAAGGGGCCGGCTGGGGTGACAAGCACTGAGATGGCGCCTCTGATTCAGGTAGTCTTCGATGGTGGCTTGGGTATAATGGCGCCGGGTTTTTCAGCGAGTTTATGAAGTGAGCAGGTTCCAGACTTTGGCAAGCCTTTCGGGCATTCTGATTATCGGTTTTGCCGTCGCGTCCGTCAGTGATATTGCCGAACGTATCAAGCCGGTTGGCGAGGTGTGTATCGAAGGCGAAGCGTGTGCCAATGCAAGTGTGGCGCCGGTAACAGTCGCTACCGCCGGTAGTGGCGACATTAACTCGAATTTCAACAAAAGCTGTGCCACCTGCCACAATGCCGGCATTGCCGGTGCGCCAAAATTTGGGGATGCCGATGCCTGGGCGCCACGGATTGCCAAAGGCAGGGACACGCTCTATGCGAGCACAATCAATGGCATGCCGCCGGCGATGCCGGCAAAAGGCATGTGCTTTAGTTGTTCTGACGATGACCTGCGTGCCCTGGTTGACTATATGGTAGACGCTGCCAGGTAATCGCGAAACGCCGCCTCTACCTGACCCTGTCCAGCCTTCTGTAGCTGACGGCCTCGATCAGGTGATTGCGTGAGATCTGTGCTTCGCCTGACAGGTCGGCTATGGTGCGGGCTACTTTCAATATCTTGAAATAACCCCGGGTTGACAGGCCCAGTTTTTCGATACAGGTGTCGAGGAACTGGCTGTCTTCCCCGGGTATTCTGCAATGCCTGCGGACCTGGCGATTGTCCAGGGACGCATTGCTCTGCCCCTGCCTTTGGAGCATTTGTCGCCTCGCCGGTCTGACGTGTCTCCCGGCAGCGGATTCCGGTTCGTCCTCCCGGCTTTCGTGACCCGCATCTTCATCGAACTGTGTAACCTCACCCGGTTTTAGTGGCGGCACCTCAAGATGCATGTCGATGCGGTCCAGCAGGGGGCCTGAGAGCCGGGACCGATACCGATGAATCTGGTCTGCGGTGCAATCACACTGTCGGCGCTCATCGGTGAGATAGCCGCAGGGACAGGGGTTCATGGCGGCGATCAACTGGAACCTCGCCGGATAGCGTACCTGCTGACCCACCCGACTGATCCAGACCTCACCGGATTCCAGCGGTTCACGAAGGACTTCCAGTACCCGTCTTGGGAACTCCGGCAGTTCATCCAGGAATAAAACGCCGAGATGCGCGAGCGATATTTCCCCGGGCATGGGTGGATTACCTCCGCCAACCATGGCAGCCGGGCTTGCCGAGTGATGGGGTGCCCTGAACGGGCGACAGCGAAACCTTTGATAGTTGAAGGGTTGTTTGGATACGGAGGCAATTGATGCGACCGCCAGCGACTCCTCCAGGCTCATCTCCGGAATCAGTCCCGGTAGCCGGCTTGCCAGCATGGTTTTGCCGGTGCCCGGTGGCCCTTCCATCAGCAGGTTATGTCCACCGGCTGCGGCGATCATCAGCCCTCTTTTGGCCGCCGCCTGCCCTTTGACGTCGTCCAGAGACAGCGCCCTTGAGGCTACCTTACTGGTAACCTGTTGGGGTGATTCGAGTTCATGCTTGCCGCACAGAAAAGCAACAACGTCCAGCAGTGTTGATGCGGTAAACATCCCGGGGCTGCCTGCCACACCTGCTTCTTCGCTGTTCTGTGCGGGGATGATGAGGCGTCGCCGGTTGGTCTGATTGCGCAGGGCGGCGGGCAGAACACCCTGGACACCGCGTATCTGGCCGGTGAGCGAGAGTTCCCCCAGGAACTCATAGTGTTCAAGGTTGATGTTTTCGATCTGCCGGGAAGCTGCGAGAATGGCGACCGCGATGGCCAGATCGTATCGACCGCTGCTTTTCGGCAGGTCCGCCGGTGCCAGGTTGACGGTAATTCGCTGGGCCGGGTATTCGAAGCCGCACGCGAGTATGGCAGCCTTGACACGGTCCTTGCTTTCCCGAACGGCGGTTTGCGGAAGTCCGACGATCTGTGTATGTGGCAGGCCGGGTGCTGCGGCGGCTTCGACAGACACGGGCGGAGCATCAATGCCCAGCTCCGCACTGGAATAGGTGGTCGCGATCTTCATCGCTGGATTGTTCACCCGGGGCTGTATCATGTCGTTAGGAATATGCCCGCTGAGCTTGTCAGAGACTGGCCATAGAGTTGCACGATGTTGGTGCAGGTGCGTGCGAAATGGTGGTCGATGTCGCACCATGCCAGTGCGACAATGTGCTCTGATTCAGAACCGGTAGCGACAAGGCCCGGTTATCAAGGGCATCGGGGAAGTTGGCACAGTCGATGCTTCATAGATCACAAAGGGCACCCTGTCGGGGTATCTTGATTTCTGTAAACTAGGGAAACATAGGTAAAGCGTTGTAAGGAGAAAACAGATGAAACTAGTCTCTGCGATTATTAAGCCATTCAAACTCGATGACGTGCGTGAAGCCCTGTCAGAGATTTCCGTGCAGGGCATGACGGTCACGGAAGTGAAAGGCTTTGGACGACAGAAAGGCCATACCGAGCTTTACCGAGGGGCAGAGTATGTTGTGGATTTTCTGCCCAAGGTAAAAATTGAGGTTGCCATCTCGGATGACAGCCTGGATGCCGTGATTGAGGCCATTTCAAAGGCTGCCAACACGGGCAAGGTCGGGGACGGCAAGATCTTTATCAGCCCGCTTGAGGATGTCATTCGCATCCGCACGGGTGAGACAGGTGCAGAGGCCGTCTAGCTGATCTTCTGCTGATTTCTCCGGGGAGCGCAGTCGTCTCCCTGCTTTACCCCGGTTCGCGAAATTTCTCTATAATCGCTCCCCTTTGCACGGGCATAGAGTGAGCCATGCGTTACGTGAGCACACGGGGCGGCGTATCCGGCCTTTCCTTCTGCGAGGCGGTCATGATGGGGTTGGCCTCCGACGGCGGCCTGCTCGTTCCGATTGAAATTCCTGACGTCAGCGAGTCCCTGCGGGAATTCCAGACCCTCGACTATAACGACCTTGCCGTGCGGGTCATGTCCTGTTTTATTGACGACATACCACCTGCGGACCTTGAATCTCTGGTCCGGCGAAGCTACGAAACATTTGACGACGATCGTGTGACGCCGCTGGTTCCGGTCGGTGACATGCACGTCATGGAACTCTTCCACGGACCGACGCTGGCTTTCAAAGATGTCGCCCTGCAGTTCCTTGGCAATGTTTTTGAATATGTTCTGACCAGAGACGGCGGACGGCTGAACATCCTGGGTGCGACCAGTGGTGATACCGGTAGTGCGGCGATTGCCGGGGTGCGCGGCAAACAGAACATCAACATTTTCATTATGTTTCCTGATGGCCGGACCAGTCCGCTTCAGGAACGACAGATGACGACTGTCCTTGATGACAATGTGCAGAACCTTGCCATTGATGGGAGCTTCGATGATTGCCAGTCCATTCTAAAGGGTCTGTTCGCCGATCTTCCGTTCAAGGACCGATATCGACTGGGGGCGGTGAACTCCGTGAACTGGGCCCGCGTGCTCGCCCAGGTGGTTTACTACTTTGCCGCCTGGGTGCAGTTGGGTGCACCTGCGGCATTCCAGGTTGCCGTTCCAACAGGAAACTTCGGGAACATCTTTGCAGGCTATATTGCGCGCCGCATGGGATTACCCATTGATAAACTGATCCTGGCAACCAACGAGAACGACATCCTGCACCGGTTCTTTACAACGGGACGCTACCAGCGAGGCGGCGTTCACTTCACTCACAGTCCCGCGATGGACATCCAGGTGTCCAGCAACTTTGAACGCTATCTCTACTACCAGTTTGCGCAGAACTCCGCCAGGGTTGCCGGATTCATGCATGAGTTCCTCGGCAAGGGGTCGGCAACGGTGAACTTCAACACGGTCAACTTTGACGATGCGTTTGCAACCGGCTGTGTAACCGATGCGGAAACGCTGGCAACCATGGTTCAGACCTTTGAGAACACCGGGTACCTGCCAGACCCGCATACGGCTGTGGGGATGCACGTGGCGGGCCTGGAACGTGATGTGTCGCTGCCACTGGTTTGTATGGCGACAGCCCATCCGGCCAAGTTTGATGCTGTCATCAGGTCAGCACTGCCGGATGTTGAAGTGTCGCACCCGGCGCTGGAAGCGTTGAAAGATCTGCCGGTCAGATCGACGCAGCTACCCAATGACCGGGAGGCAGTGAAAGCATTCATTGCCGGATACGGGGTCGAAACCGCTGCAGAGTTTCCTTAGGTCGTTACTCTGTCAGGCATCGAATCGCCTCGGGCAGTTCTCGAATATCCTCGATTGTGGTATCGGGTTGGGTCTCACCGACGTCCGGTCGCGCGGCGCGCCTCACCCAGATGGTGTGCAACCCGACGCGATTTGCAGCATCCACGTCTTTGACAGGGTCGTCCCCGACATAGAGCATTTCGCGGGGTTCACAGCCGGTATGCCGCAAGGCGTGGTGAAACAGATCCGGGGCCGGTTTGGGCGCACCGACCTGTTCAGCGGAAAAGGCGAAGCTGAAGTGCCGGGACAGCCCCAGTCTCCGGATATCGGCATTGCCGTTGGTCAGCGCACCCAACTGATAATCCCGGGCGATACTTTCAATGGCTTCCAGTGCACCATCAAAAAAGTCCACCTGGTTGCGTGCGATGAGGAAAACCTCCATCGCCTCGTGTGAAAGCTGCTCTGCCCGTTGATCGTTGGACAGGTGATCCCGCAGTGCCCGCTCTATGATCCTGCGGCGCAGTTCGGTCAGTCTGTGGCCCAGGCTCTGATCTTCACCAAGCACCTCCTCCCGTATTCTTTTCATTTGTGCCGGATCATAGGAGAAGTGAGGGACCGACTGGTGCAGCCAGTTTTTCAATACCTGCTCTGCCCTGACAATAACGGGATGCACCTGCCAGAGGGTATCATCCAGGTCAAATGCGACGACCTTGAGCCCGGTCATGTTTGTGGCTTATGTTTTGGCTGAGGGCTCTCTTTTAGCTGAAGGCTCTTTTCCGGCTGAGGGCTCTCTTTTGGCTGAGGGCTCCTCTGCGCCCTGGGGTGTGTCTTGTCGTACACATTGGCCAGGTGTTGAAAATCCAGGTGGGTATATATTTGTGTGGTGGAGATATCCGCGTGGCCGAGCAGTTCCTGTACGGCCCGAAGGTCCTGGCTGGATTCCAGCAGGTGGCTGGCAAAAGAGTGCCTTAACGTATGTGGATGCACCCGCCCGGAAATTCCAAACCTGCGGCACCACGCCCGTACCCTGGCCTGGACGTTCCGTGCACTGATGCGCGCACCGCGTTCACTGATAAAGAGTGCGGTTTCATCAACGGACTTCGCCCTGGGCGCCAGCGCAAGCTCCCGGAGCCAGACCTTCAAAGCCGCAAGTGCCTTTGAACCTATGGGCAACACCCGCTCCTTCCCGCCCTTGCCCCGCACCCTGATGGTGCCGTCATCAAAAGAAAGGTCGTTAATGTTGCTGCCAACGAGTTCAGAGAGGCGCAACCCTGAGGAATAGAACAGTTCAAGCATGGCCCGGTCACGTTGACCATGCCAGGTGGTCGGCTCTATCTCCAGCATTCGGCTGATCTGATCCGTATCTATGGTGTCGGGCAGGGTGCCTCTGGATTTGGGTGCGGAAAACTCCATGGCCGGGTTGGTCTTCATCAGCCCTTCTCTCGCCAGGTAGTTGAAAAAGGTCCGGATTGACGACAGGTGACGTTGCAGGGTTTTGCCCGATTTGCCGCGCCGGAAGCCGCCCGTGATGTACGAGCGAAGATGATGTGTGCTGATGGCTTGCCAGTCGGTGATGTCCGAGGAATCAAGGTATTCCACAAGGGCAAGCAGGTCCCGCTGGTAGTTGCTGATCGTATGGTCAGAGAGCTGTCGTTCGTTACGCAGATGTGCCAGGAAGTGATCAAGCCGGGGTTGCAGGGTCATTTCGGGCTCATCGAGGCAGGTATCTTGGTAACAGTTTTGCCAGGGTATCCGCGACAAACCCGATGAACAGGGTCTCCATGTCGGATGAGAAGTAGCGGGGGTCACTGTGACCGATGGCCAGCAGGGCAAGCTGGCGATTGCGTTCCCTGACGCAAAGGACAGCCGCAGATTTTACCTTCTCACTCTGGCGACCAAACAGGAAGTCCTGTTCTTCCGGGCGAAGCACACCAAGGGTGGGCTCCCGGGCGCGCATCAGGGCACCCACATGGTTTTCTGCGGAGTCGGCTGTGACCCGGGTTGTAAAGTGATTGATCTGCCCCGGTTGTTTGCCGAAGGTAACCAGTGCGTAGGCCTTGCAACCGAAATCTCTCTTCAGCCCCTTTTCCAGCGCATCGAAAAAATCCTTGCTGTCGCTGGCAGCCACAAGATTGAGGATGAGTCCGCGGCTCTTATCGAAAATCTCCTTGTTGCGTTCAGCCGAGGCAACAAGCTCATTCAACCGCTTGCGGGTTTTCCTCTGCCGGTCCCGCATGACCTCCAGTTGTTTTTCGATCAGGGAGACCGCCCCCTTGTTCATGTGCGGTACCCTGAGCTTCATCAGCAGGCTGTCGCGGTCGACGAAAAAGTCAGGGTTGGCCTTCAGGTAATCAGCCACCTCTTTTTCTGTGAGATCGCTCATACCTGCAGTCTTCCTTCATAGACCCGACAGGCCGGTCCGGTTATCTTCACGGTATCGCCATCACCCGCCGAGTTGACAGAGAGGTGGCCGCCGGGCAGTTCCACATCCACGACATCATCCAGCAGACCCTGCAACCTGCCAGCCACAACGGCAGCGCAGGCACCGGAGCCGCAGGCCCTGGTTTCGCCCACGCCCCTCTCAAAAACGCGCAGCCTGATTTTCTTACGTGATACCACCTGCATGAAGCCAACATTGACCCGCTCCGGGAAGCGCGGGTGTGACTCTATGATTGGGCCGATGCGTTCCACCGGGGCCTCGTCGACGTCTGCCACCGTGATCACCGCGTGCGGATTGCCCATACCAATGGAACTCAGCTCGACGACCTCGCTTGAATCTTCTGCGTTTTCCGGTTGACCGCAGGATTCCGAAAGAGAAATCCGGTAAGTGATCTGAGGCGCCTCGGCCATGAAGGGAATCTTCGCCGGTTGCAGAACCGGTTGCCCCATATCCACGGTGATGTTGCCGTCTTTTTCCAGCTTGCAGCTTATGGTACCGGTATTTGTTTCCAGTCGGATGGCGGACCTGGTAGTGAGTCCCTCATCACGCACAAAACGCAGGAAACACCTGGCTCCGTTGCCACACTGCTGCGCCTCTGACCCGTCCGCATTGTAGATGGTATAGCGAAAGTCGAGGTCCGGGTCTTCCGGTGGCCGGACGGTAAGCAGTTGATCGAAGCCGATGCCAAGCTTGCGGTCAGCAAGTTCCCTGATCAGGCCGGGATGGAGGTTTGCGCGCTGGGAAATCAGATCGACTATCATGAAGTCGTTTCCCAGACTGTGCATCTTGGTGAAGCGTAACAACATGCTGCCAATTTACCCCCGAATGGATTCGAGCGCGAACAGGTCTTCGGCAGTTTCCCTTCGCCGAATCAGGTACTGCTCGTTTCGAGAAACAAGAATTTCCGCCGCCCGTGGCCGGGAGTTATAGTTTGAACTCATGACGAAGCCGTAGGCACCGGCACACAGGATCGCCAGAAGGTCATCTTCCTGAAGTGACAGGGTTCTGTCTTTTGCCAGAAAGTCTCCGGTCTCGCAAACGGGCCCGACGATCTCCCAGGTTCCGGAACCGTCTGTTCGGGGTTCAGCAACACTGACGACCTCCTGCCAGGCGTTGTACAGGGCCGGTCTTATCAGGTCGTTCATGGCGGCATCGACCACGGCAAAGTTTTTGCCCTCGTTGGTCTTGAGCGTGTTTACCCGGGTCAGCAGAATCCCCGCACCGGCCACGATCATGCGACCTGGCTCAAACATCAGGGTCTGTTCCCGGCCACTCATGGCCTGCCCGATGGCGCTGGCGAAATCACCCGGTTCAATCGGTGTTTCATCACGATAGCGTACGCCGATGCCACCACCCAGATCAATGTGCCGCACCTTGATGCCGCGACCGGCGAGCAGGTCCACCAGGCCAAGAACACGGGTCAGCGCATCCACGAAGGGTGTCAATTCCGTAATCTGCGATCCGATGTGACAGTCAATGCCGACAATGTCCAGGTGATCGCTGGCCGCAGCCTGCGCGTACAGTTCGATTGCCTCGTCAGCAGAGACGCCGAACTTGTTCTCCTTAAGGCCGGTTGCAATGTACGGATGGGTCCCGGGGTCCACGTCCGGGTTCACACGAATGGAAACAGGCGCACGATAACCACCGGCTTCTGCTCGCCGGGCGATGCGGTTCAGTTCCGAACGGGATTCGACATTAAAACAGCCGATACCCTCTGCCAGGGCATGGTCGATTTCCCAATCCTGTTTGCCAACGCCGGAAAAGACCACGCTGGCCGGATGACCGCCCGCTTTGATGACTCGCGCCAGTTCACCGCCGGAGACAATATCGAAACCGGCACCCAGGTTCGCCAGAAGCTGCAGGACCGCGAGATTGGAGTTTGCCTTGACCGCGTAGCAGATGCGGTGTGGGTGCATGGAAAATGCATCATCGAACGTCTCGTAGGCAGACCGGATCGCTGCTTCTGAATACACAAATGTCGGTGTGCCATGCTGCCGGGCGATCTCTTCGAGCGGTACCTGCTCCATACAGAGATCACCGCTTTTATTGCGGTGAAGGCTATGGGGAAGCATGGCTACCTGTCCGCCTGTTCGCGCCGCCTGATCTCGCGGGCCCGCTCAGATTCACCGGTGGTCTCTGTCGCTGACGTTTCCGGCAGGTAAAGGGGTCCCTTCTGACCGCAGGCGGCCAGTCCCGACAAACCAAGGAGTACGCAGGTCACTCTGATGAACGGCAAGCCGGTCCGCATGGTGTTGAAGCCAACCCGGAGAAAGTTGTGAAGTATACTTGACTGCCTTCATAGAAAGAAACGAAGTGTAGCGATGGATGACCGTGAGTTTCACGATCTGGTTGATCAGCAGTTTGTTCGCATCGAGGACCGCATTGATGAGTTGGACCTGGATACGGATATCGATACCGCCGGCGATCTGTTGTCAATTACCCTGGAAAACGGCACCAGTGTCATCCTGAGTCGCCAGGTGGCCAATCGTGAAATCTGGGTTGCCGCAAGGTCGGGAGGATTTCACCTGGGTTTTTACGAAGGCCGCTGGTTTTGTGAAACAACCGGAGAAGACCTGGATACCCTGATTAACCGGGTGTTTTCGGAGCAGGCCGGTGCAGGTCTGTTTTAAGGGCCAAGGGAAGCTCTGAATAATAGGATTTTTTTTGTGAGAGCAAGGCGGACGCGCCCGCAGAAAATCGTAAAAACGCTTTAATTTTCCGATGTTTCGAGGACGGGTCCAACGCAGCTATCGCGGAAAAAGACATATATGGTCCACCCCGTTTTGCAAGAGTCAATCATTGTGTACATGAAGGATAAGTTGCAGTCATATATCCGGCCTCTCGGTGAAGGTTCTCGCCTTCGGGCCCTGATGGAATCCGCGCATCCCTGTCCTTATCAGTACATCGGCCTTCCTATTGCTCAGCCTGTGAAAAGCCCAGGTTTTCAGGAATGCAGGTCTCTCCTTTCATGCCATCACTGATCTTTCTCTTCGCAACTCCATGGTGGGTTTACTCTCCTAACCTTGCCTTTGTCTGTGTCGTACCGACATCTGCCGAACCATCAGGCAACTATCTCTGGTTCTGACACGGTCATTCTGTCGACACAGTAGTCCTCTTTATGCTTCAACAGCGCGTAGGCCGTGCGTACCATCTTGTTGGCCATCGCCACCACTACCACATTCTTGTGACGCCGCTGTAGTAACGCATTGGCCCAGCGGCTACGCGGGTCGTCTTTTTTGTCAATACAGCGTAATACCGAGCGAGCGCCATGAATCATCAACTGACGCAAGTAAACATCGCCACGTTTGCTAATGCCCGGCAGGCGGGCCTTCCCTCCCGTGGAACTCTGGCGCGGTACCAGCCCCAACCAGGCCGCCAGCTCCCTGCCATTGTTGAAGGCGTGAATATCCCCTATGGCTGCCACCAGAGCGGTAGCACCTTTAGGGCCGATGCCGGGAATGGTGAGCAAACGCCGGGCACGCTCATCTGCCTGCGCCAGTTGCTCAATTTGCCGGTCGAAATCACCCACACGCTCATCCAGACGGATCAGTTCATCATAGAGCGCCGATAAGAGTCCCCGAAAGCGCATCGTCAGACCGTTTTCCGCGTCTTCCAAAATGAGCGGGAGCTGCTTGCGTACGTGTGCTCTCCCCTGGGGTATCGTAATGCCGTACTCTAACAACAGACCTCGGATCTGATTGACCTGGGCGGTGCGCTGAGCCACCACCTGACTGCGAATACGGTGCAGGCACTGAACGTCCTGCTGCTCCATGGTCTTGGCCGCAACAAAACGCATACCAGGGCGCTGAACGGCTTCGCAAATAGCCTCTGCGTCAACACGGTCATTCTTGTTGGACTTGACGTAGGGTTTAACAAACTGTGGGGCAATCAACTTCACCTCATGACCGTAACCCGACAACCGCCTTGCCCAGTCATGGGCGCCGGCGCAGGCTTCTATCCCAACCAGACAAGGCGATAGCTTGCTCATAGTCGCCTTCAGTTGGTTGCGGGTTTGTTTTTTGGTCATCTGTGTCTGACCTCTGTCATCCACCGCGTGGAGATGGAAACTGGTCTTACCCAGATCAATACCCACTACCTTGATTGCTCGCGTTTCAGTACACTTCTTCATGGTCGCCTCTCTCTATCTGTTTGATTGGTGTATCCATTCTGGCGCATTGACGCCGATTGATGGAGAGGGGTGGACCATACCATTATTATTCAGAGTTTCCCAAGATTTGCCCGGGCCGCTTCAATAGCAGCCCTGACCCGGGCGGGCGCGGTTCCGCCGGGGTGATTGCGCGCCGCGAGGGAACCCTCAAGGGTCAACACCTGGAATACATCCTCATCAATCAGCTCACTGACGGCGATCAGTTCATCCAGCGCCAGTTCTGACAGATCACATCCCTGCTCCATGGCCCTGGCCACCAATCGGCCGACAAGGTCATGAGCGTCACGGAATGCCAGACCTTTTTTCACCAGATAGTCTGCGAGGTCGGTGGCGGTGGCAAAACCCTTCCGGGTTGCCTCACGCATATTGTCTCGCTTCGGCACCATGGCGGGGATTATGCTGGCGAAGGCCGTCAGGCTGTCCAGTACCGTGTTGACAGTATCGAACAAGGGCTCCTTGTCCTCCTGGTTATCCTTGTTATAGGCGAGTGGCTGACCCTTCATGACCGTCAGCAGACTAATGAGAGAGCCGAATACCCGCCCGGTCTTGCCGCGCACCAGCTCGGGGACATCCGGGTTTTTTTTCTGCGGCATGATGGACGAGCCGGTGCAGAAGCGGTCCGGCAGATCAATGTAGTCAAACTGCGGTGAGGTCCAGAGGATCATTTCTTCCGCCCAGCGTGACAGGTGCATCATGAGGATGCCGGCGGCGGCACAGAATTCGATGGCAAAGTCCCGGTCGCTGACCGCGTCCAGTGAATTGGCCGCAATAGCGTCAAAGCCGAGCAGTTCCGCTGTCATTTTGCGATCAATGGGATAGGTTGTACCCGCAAGTGCCGCAGCACCCAGAGGCAGGCTGCTCACCCGTCCGCGGCAGTCCAGCAGTCGAGCCCTGTCCCGTTCGATCATCTCAAACCAGGCCATCAGGTGATGCGCGAAGGAAACCGGCTGGGCAACCTGCAGATGCGTGAGCCCCGGCATGATGGTCTCAGTCTCGTTTTCTGCCAGATCCAGAATGCCTGATTGCAGCAGATGGATCTTCTCGCCGATGGCATCAATGGCATCCCGCAGGTACAGGCGGATATCCGTCGCCACCTGGTCATTTCTGGAGCGACCGGTATGCAGCTTTTTGCCCACATCGCCGATGCGCTCGGTCAGCGTGCTTTCAATGTTCATATGGACATCTTCAAGCGCCACGGACCAGGTCATTTTGCCAGCCAGAATGTCATCGCGGATAGCGTCGAGGCCGGAGACGATAACCTCCCGCTCGTTTTCGTTCAGGATACCGACGGCAGCCAGCATCGTCGCGTGCGCGATGGAGCCCTGAATGTCATAGGCAGCCAGCACCTGATCGAAGCTGACAGATGCGGTAAACGATTCTACAAAGGCGTCTGTTGCCTCAGAGAACCTGCCGTCCCAAAGCTTGTTACTTTTGTCCGTCACGGGGTGGACCTGAAAAACAGCGAGGAGCAATTATAACAGCATGGTTTTGCAAGCAGATATAAATGCACCACTCAGCCACCGGACGTGGCGTATCGGCAAGGTGACCGGAAGCGGCCGCCTTATTTGACCCACATTTCTGGTAATGTTCGTTGCATGAAGTCGATTCGAATCGCGACACGGGAAAGTGCGCTCGCACTCTGGCAGGCGAATCACATCAAGGCGCTGCTTGAAGCCGCCCATGTGGCGCTCGCCTGCGAAATTGTCGGGATAACAACAGAAGGAGACCGGAACAAGACCTCGCCCCTCAGTCAGATGGGTGGCAAGGGGGTGTTTGTGAAAGAGCTGGAAACCGCACTTCTTGATGGGTCCGTCGATATTGCCGTGCACTCGATGAAGGATGTGCCGGGTGAGCTGCCGGATGGCCTGGAAATCGCCGCCATGGCGCCGCGAGCAGATTGCCGAGACGCGATGGTCACCAATGAATACCCGACGCTGCATGCCCTGCCGGAGGGAGCGCGGGTCGGGTCCTCCAGCCTGCGTCGGGTTTTGCAGTTGCAAGCGCACTTCCCGGCGCTCGAATTCCTTGACCTGCGTGGCAATGTTGATACCCGCCTGCGTAAACTTGATGAAGGTCAGTATGAGGCAATAGTGCTTGCGGTCGCCGGTCTGCAGCGCCTGGGACTGGGTGAAAGAGTCACCGAAGCCATCGACCCTGAAGTATCGATTCCAGCCGCAGGACAGGGAGCGATTGGCATTGAGTGTCGAAGCGGTGACGCGGACACTAAAGCAATGCTTGCCGCGATCAACCATGAATCGACCTGGCTTTGCGTTGACGCGGAGCGCCGCGTCACCCGGATGCTGGGGGCCACCTGTAACCTGCCGATTGCCGTTTATGGAAACCTTGAAGGTGACAGTTTGCGCCTCAGCGGGTTTGTGTCTGATACCCTGGGTAACCGGGTGATCCGTGAAGCCATGACGGGTACTGCGGTGAATGCCGCAATGCTGGCAGAGCGGCTTGGTCAGCGATTGCTGGACCGGGGAGCGGCTTCCCTGATTGATGCCGCCGGGCGCTGAATGACCGTCGTACTGACGAGACCGGAGGGAGAGAACGAGGGTCTCAGGCAGCGCCTGTCCGCATTTGATGTCGTGGTTCTCCCCTTGATCGAATTGTTAGCGCTGCCGCTGGATGAAGCCACCAGAAAAACGGCGATGGCTCTTGATCTCTTTGATGAAATTGTTTTTGTGAGCAAGAGCGCGGTTCGTTTCAGTATGCCCTGCCTTGAGCGTTACTGGCCCCAGTGGCCGCTGAAACCCCGGTGGCTGGCAGTGGGTGGTGGTACTGCTGAAGCACTTGAATCCCACAACATCACCGCCGGGTTTCCGGACCTTGCCGGAAGCGAAGGCTTGCTCCGGTTACAGGCCTTGCAGGAGGTTGGGGGGCATCGGGTCCTCATATCGCGGGGCAGAGGTGGCCGCGAGTTGCTGGCCGACGAACTGACCGGGCGGGGTGCCGTTGTTGAGTATCTGGAGACCTATGAGCGCAGGTCAGTGGTGCAGCCGGAATTACGGGAACTCGCTGCCGGTTCTACGCTGGTGGTGACCAGCTCGGAGATTCTGGAGACTGCCGTCAGTCAGCTCAGAGGACGTCAAAAAACGATGAATGTTGTGGTTCCATCGGAACGCATTGAAACCCTGGCCCGTGACTCAGGATTTGCTCAGGTGGTAAATGCACGTGGCGCTTCGGAACAGGCGTTGTATGATGCAGTTCAGATGGTAAGTTAGTGGCCCGATGACCGACGATTCAAAGAGCAGCCATTCCCAGGACACGAAAGCCGGTTCAGGAAAAGAATCAGACAGCGCCCCGGTTGCTGGCAAACTGGACACGGCGTTCAGCCAGTTGGAGAAAAAGCAGGCAGAGCCATCGTCTGCCGGGCGTTCATCCGGTATTGGCGGCGGCCTTGCCATATTCCTCGCACTGGTCGCCCTCGGTGTTGCTGCTTATCCGGCTTATGAAACCTGGCGCCGACTGCTGGCGCCAGCCGTTGAGGAACCCGATCAGACCGCCATTGAACTTGCCGCGCTACGGTCCAGGGTGGCGCAGATGGACAGCGCACTCGGTTCCGTTGATCAGAAGCTGGCAGACCTGGCGGCTGAGGCGGGTGTTTCGGACAGCAAACTGGCGGATATCCGGGCGTATCTGGCTGGTGAGCTGGCGGATATCCGCGGTCGTTCCGGCGTCAGTGCCCGGGACTGGATCTATGCCGAGGTAGAGTATCTGGTGCGCATGGCAAATCAGCGGGTTCTGATGGAAGGTGATGCCGTTTCGGCACTGCATCTGTTGCAAGCTGCAGATGACATCATCCGCGAGGCGGAAGGTCTTACCGCCCATGAACTGCGGCGGGTTCTGGCACAGGACATAGCGGCACTGAAGGCGATTAACCCGCCGGATACGCAGGGTATCTACCTGGAGTTGAGTGCCCTGATCAATCAGGTGAACTCGCTGAAAAGAATCGTGCCCGCTTATGAGCCGCCGATGACCGACACCCGGGTGGCGAGTGCCGAGGCCGGATGGTGGGGGCGTCTGCTTACCCTGGCTGCCGATGCGGGTTCCAGGCTCGGCAGGCTGGTTGATTTCCGTCGTGGTGGCATTGAGGTGCAGCCGATGCTGCCACCGAAAGAAGAGTACTACCTGCGTCAGAATCTGGTGCTGAAGTTGCAGATGGCGCAGCTCGCGCTGCTGAAGGGAGATGATACGGTGTATCGCTCGTCACTGGCTGAGGCATCGACATGGGTCGCTGATGCTTTCGTTCCCGAGGATGCGGTATCGGTCGCCATGCAGGAAGGATTGAGCCGACTCTCCGAAGTCAGTGTTGAAGTTGCGCTGCCGGATATTTCCCATTCCCTGATGGCAGTGCGGGCAAAAGTGGGCGTGCCTGATGGTGCCGGCGTCCAGTGAAGCGTTCGCTGCTGGCTATTCTCATCATTATTGTGCTGGCGGGTTACGTCGGCACGCTGATCGCCCGCGATCCGGGCTATGTGCTGATCAGCTACCGGGACTACGCCATGCAGACCAGCCTCTGGGTCATGCTGGGACTTATTCTGGTGTTTGCGTTGAGCGTATACCTTCTGTTGCGCCTGTGGCGTCTGCTGCGTGAGGGTGGAAGCCTGGTTCGGGGTTGGCGGGCGGACCGACACGAAAGCCGCGCGAACCGGTTATCCCGGAAAGGGTTGACGCTGTTGCTGGAAGGCGAATTCGATCGTGGCCGTAAGTTTCTCGACAGTGGTACCAGCGGTGATCCGTCGGATGGCATCAATTACCTGGCAGCAGCGAGGGCGGCCAATGATGCGGGTGATGATGAAAGTCGCGAGACCTATCTGAGGCTGGCGGAGGAAAGTAACCACGAACTGGATCGCGCCCGCTCGGTGGTCAGTGCAGAGCTGGCCCTGACACGCGGCGATGCGGACGGAGCCCTGATGGCGCTGGACGGGGTAAAAGTCAACGGGCATGTTGCTTTGCTGATTCGACGCGCCCTGCGGAAGAAAGGTGACTGGCGGGAAATGCTGCGCCGATTGCCGGAGTTGAAGAAGGCGGGTGCGACACAGGAACTTGAGAAAGACGCTGCGATTATCGGGCTTGGTCACTGGAAAAATGACAATGGTGCTTTGAATGAGCTTTATCAGTCTTTGTCAACGGAAGCCCGGCAGGATGCCGGTGTGATCAGTGCCTATACGCTGAACCTGTCCGATCGGTCGCATGCTGAACCGGTACTCCGATCGGCCATCAGGAAAGCCTGGCAGCCGGAACTGGTAGCCCTCTATGGTCTGAGCGACGAGAAGACGCTCAGTACTCGAAAGAAACATGCCGGGAAATGGCAGAAACAATATCCGGATGACGCCGCCCTGCAATATTGTCTCGGTTGCCTGCACCTGATGTCAGGGGATCACAATCTGGCGAGGGAGGCGTTAAACCGTGCGCTCGCTCTTGGCTTTGACGATGCCAGAGCCAAACTGGCTGAAGCCTTCGCTGCCAGTGAGGATTACCAAAAGGCTTATGATTTCATTCGCGGGGCGTAGGAAAAAATATCCGATTTCATGTTTTCCTCCGGCATACCCTGTTCCACGAATGCATCCAGTGTTGCGTAAACCATAGCGGGTCCGCCGGAGACGAAGACTGTCACGTCAGACACATCGTCGAGATCCTGTAGCGCAGCTTCACCCACAAGACCGGTCCGCCCGGTCCAGTCGGGTGACCTATCCGGTTCGCTGACGACCGGGATGAAATGGAGGTTGTCGTGCTTTGCCTCCCAGGATTCGCACAGCCCCGAGAGGTACAGATCCTGATTCGACAGGACACCCCAGTAAAGGTAAACCGGGTGATCAAAACCGTCCGGCTCAAGAAATTCAATGATGCTTTTCATTTGCGTAATGCCGGTACTGGCGGCCAGCAGAACCAGCGTGTTGCCCGGTTGCTCATGTAGAAAGCAGTCACCAAGCGGCACCTGTATCTCGATCTCTGTGGCTGAATCCAGTAGTGCTTCCACCAGAGTCGAATCATCAGAACCGGGTGTTGGCCTGATGTGCAGCTCCAGCTTGTTTCTGAGGTGAGGAGAACTGGCGATGGAAAAAGGGCACTGCTTCCCGGGAAGGACCACCTGCAGGTACTGTCCGGCGTAGAAACTGACGTCTTCACCGGGGGGCAGGTCGAGCATGACCCGCCGGGTATCCTGATTGTAGTGTTCGATCGACGAGATCGGACAGATGATCTGTTTCACAAGGATCTGTCGGTCCGTTAGCTGCGCTTCATTGAAGCGAAAAACTCTTCGTTCGTCTTGGTCTTCTTCATACGCTCAAGCAGGAACTCAATGGCCGCGAGATCGTCCATGTCGTGAAGTATCTTCCTGAGAATCCAGACCTTCTGCAGTTCTTCCTCAGATATCAGCAGGTCCTCCCGGCGTGTGCCGGAACGCCTGATGTTGATGGCGGGATAGACGCGCTTCTCTGCAATTTTTCGTTCCAGGTGCAGTTCCAGGTTACCGGTGCCTTTGAATTCCTCGTAGATCACTTCATCCATTTTGGAGCCCGTGTCGATCAGGCAGGTGGCGATGATGGTCAGGCTGCCTCCCTCTTCGATGTTTCGGGCAGCACCAAAAAAACGCTTCGGGCGCTCAAGCGCATGGGCATCAACACCACCGGTCAGGACCTTGCCTGAAGCGGGAATAACGGTGTTGTAGGCGCGTGCCAGTCGGGTAACTGAGTCAAGGAGAATAACGACATTAGTCTTGTGCTCGACGAGACGCTTGGCCTTCTCAATGACCATTTCAGCGACCTGCACGTGTCGTGAAGGTGGTTCGTCGAAAGTGCTGGCAACGACTTCGCCACGCACCGAACGCTGCATTTCCGTAACCTCTTCAGGGCGCTCGTCGATGAGCAGCACGATCAGGTGACACTCCGGATTGTTGCGCATGATGGACTGTGCAATGTTCTGCAGAATCAGCGTCTTACCAGCTTTTGGTGGTGACACGATCAGGGCACGCTGCCCTTTCCCGATGGGCGCAGTCAGATCGATGATGCGTGCAGTCAGGTCTTCCGTGCTGCCATTACCCGCTTCCAGGGCCAGAGGCTCGTCCGGGAAAAGGGGTGTCAGATTTTCGAAAAGAATCTTGTTCCTGCTTTCACCGGGATCAGTGAAGTTGATCTGGTCGACCTTCAGCAGTGCAAAGTAGCGTTCACTGTCCTTGGGCGGCCGAATCTTGCCCGATACGGTGTCACCCGTCCTGAGATTGAATCGGCGAATCTGACTCGGTGACACATAAATGTCATCGGGCCCTGCCAGGTAGGAACTGTCAGGGGATCGCAGAAAGCCGAATCCGTCCTGGAGAATCTCCAGGGTTCCATCACCGTAAATTGCTTCACCCGACTTGGCGTGTTTACGCAGTACGTTGGCGATGATTTCCTGTTTTCGGGAACGCCCCAGATTGTCCATGCCCATCTCATGGGCGATTTCAAGAAGTTCCGGTATGGGTTTGGTTTTAAGATCAGTTAGATTCATAGACTCACTTGTTAAGTTGGCGGGCGACGCGATGCGCGCCGTATGAAACTTGTTAGGATATTTGCCTGGAAAGCTGTTTTTCTAAAGTTTTTGGGTTTTGTCGGGGAGGAAATAATTGAACTGGAGGGTGTTCTATCCTGACCAGCAAGTGTTGCGAGGTGACAAGATGATATGTTTCCTTGAGGTTGTCAACTCTTTTTTGGGAGACTGACAGCCTGCCACCGTCAGTCTCGTGTATCTTTACCCGGGGTTTACGAGCTAGGGAAACTCTGAATAATGTCTTTTCCCGCGATAGCTGCGTTGGACCCGTCCTCGAAACATCGGAAAATTAAAGCGTTTTTACGATTTTCTGCGGGCGCGTCCGCCTTGCTCTCACGAAAAAATCCTATTATTCAGAGCTTCCTTAGATGTTGCTGTCCAGGAAGGCGGTCAGTTGCGACTTGGAGAGTGCGCCAATTTTGGTTGCTTCAACGTTACCGTTCTTGAACAGCATCAGGGTCGGAATGCCTCGAACACCGTACTTCGGTGGAGTAAGGTCGTTAGCATCAATATCCAGTTTGCAGACCTTCATTTTGCCATCGTATTCAACGGCTACCTCCTCCAGCGCGGGTGCAATTGCCTTGCATGGGCCGCACCATTCAGCCCAGTAATCGACCAGCACAGGAACGTCTGATTTGAGTACATCCGTGTCAAACGAATCATCAGACACGTGTTGGATATCCGCCATGGTAACTATCTCCGAAAAACCTGAATTGAGAGGAGCCTATCCTAAGCCTCGACCCGGGATTACTCAACAATTTATGTGTTCCCTGATCGAATGGGCTGTTTGCCCGCCTGCACCTGTCTGCTTGCTGGCTTTACCCGCTTAACTGTTGTGCGATGCGCTTGGCGAAATAGGTGAGGATGGCGTCGGCGCCGGCCCGCTTCATCGCGATCAGCGATTCGGCGATCACCGCTTCTGATAACCAGCCCTTCTCAATCGCGGCCATCTGCATCGCGTACTCTCCACTGACCTGATACACCATGGTGGGCATGCCAAAGGTGTCTTTTACACGGCGCACAATATCGAGATAAGGCATGCCCGGTTTTACCATGACCATGTCCGCCCCTTCCTCGATATCCAGGGCAACTTCATGCAGTGCCTCGTCGGTGTTCGCGGGGTCCATCTGATAGGTCATCTTGTCACCATCGCCAAGGTTACCGGCAGAACCAACGGCATCGCGGAAAGGGCCATAAAATGCTGAAGCATACTTGGCGGAATAGGCCATGATCCTGGTCTTGTGAAAGCCGCCGGCTTCCAGCGCGTGGCGGATGGCACCGATGCGGCCGTCCATCATGTCTGACGGCGCGACAATATCGACACCGGCCTCAGCCTGACTGACAGCCTGCCGCACCAGCGTTTCCAGTGTCACGTCATTGTCAATGTAGCCCTCATCGTCCAGGATGCCATCCTGTCCGTGGCTCGTGAACGGGTCGAGTGCAACATCAGTCATCACGCCGAGTCCGGGACAGGCTTCCCTGATGGCGCGCACGGCATTTTGAGCCAGACCGTCCGGGTTACAGGCTTCTTCTCCCCCGGGGGATTTCCTGTCCCGGGGTACGACCGGGAAGAGTGCGATCACGGGTATCCCCAGGGCCTGGACTTCCCTGGCTTCCTCAATCAGCAGATCAATGGACAGTCTGTCCACGCCCGGCATGCTGGCCACTGCCGCACGGTGGTTCTCACCCTCGTGCACGAACACCGGATAGATGAGATCGGCAGCCTCCAGATGGTTTTCTCTCACCAGGCGTCGCGACCAGTCGTCGGTGCGAAGCCGGCGAAGTCGGGTCATGGGGAAGCTGCGTTTTACGCCTGACATAGAGCCAATCCGTGTTTCGTAAGCGGGCAAGTATACCCGCATTGCGCGGGTGAAAATGACAACTTGCTACAAGGTGTTTACACTGCCCGGAAGCTGACACAAGACCCGCGTCCGGGAACTTGAGCACTTTTATATTGACAGAGGCCTGAAATCGCCATGAGTAAACTGGTTTTTACGAAAGAAGAAATCGAAGCGGAACACGATTATGCGACACCTCATGTGGAATGTGGTCTGAAACTGCACGGTGGCTTCGATAAGCAGGGGCACTATCTGTCCCCGAGAACCCGGCATCGCCGGGATGCAATCAACGCCTGGCAGCAGCGGCTACGGGACCGGGGCGTTGAGATTGTCGAGGCAACTACCGAACTGCTCACCGAACCCAACTTCCCGAACGTGGAACAGCAGATTCACCTGTTGAAGCACGGAGTGGATCAATCATTTTGGGATTCCATCACGATTACCGGCCTCATTGAGGCGCGGGGCAAAGCGCTCGCGGAGGTCACCGCGCCGAACTTCCAGGACATTATTGTCGAGGACATTTCCGCCACGTCCCTGGGTCACATGAACCGCGGACTGCTGACCAGTCATGGCTGGGATGAAGGCGGTGTACCTGACTCTGGCGTTGGCGGCCATGACATCATGTGGTTTGCCGCGCGTGATCTGGTGTTCGGTAAGGACAAGTACCCGGTCCCTGAAGCGCCGGCGAGCATCGGCCGGGAGAAACCGGAACGGGAAATGGAATCACTGCCACCGGAGCACGAGGTGATGATTTCATTTTTGATGAATCTGCTGATGATCGAGGTGAGGGCCGAGCGCGCCTTTGATTTCTACGAGCGGGTGATCGGCTACGACGGGACTTTTCTCGACAAATCCCGGGAGTCCGCACATGCGGTGGAACTGATCAATCGCATCCGCATGGATGAAGCCGTGCATGTTGCCTGGTTACGCTCAGCGATTTCCGAGTTTCGAAGTTTCACCATCAAGACGGTAGATGGGGCGGAAGTGCCGGGTGCGGACATACTTGATCCCATCTGGGAGAAGATGGTCCACTGGCATGCTGTGGAAATGCACGAGACCACACGACCAGCCAATATGGCGGCCATGAAGGAAAGCGTGCTGACGCTGGACAATGGTGAGGAAGTATTCCGTCAATTCGAAGCGCTGGCCGCTTAGGAGGTCATCATGAAGTTCGGCATCTTTTATGAACACCAGTTGCCAAGACCCTGGACCGAAGCTCTGGAACTCAAGTTATTTCAGGATGCCCTGGAACAGGTTGAACTGGCGGACCGCCTGGGCATCGACTATGCCTGGGAAGTCGAGCATCACTTCCTGGAAGAATACTCGCACTCCTCCTCGCCGGAAATCTTTCTTGCCGCAGCTTCTCAGCGGACGAAAAATATACGGCTCGGACACGGCATCCGACAGGTGATCACCAACTACAATCACCCGGCACGAACCGCCGAATGCATTGCGACACTGGACCTGGTATCTAACGGTCGGGTTGAGTTCGGTACCGGGGAGTCTTCAGCCATCCTGGAACTGGGCGGATTCAACATCCCGGTATCGTCAAAACGAGAACAGTATCTGGAGGCAACAGAGCAGATCTGCAATATGCTCGCGATGGATCCCTACCCGGGGTTCGAAGGTAAATACTTCGATATGCCGTGCCGGAACATTGTGCCCAAGCCGGTGCAGAAGCCGCACCCGCCGCTCTGGGTTGCCTGTTCCAATCGGGAAACCATCAAGATGGCAGCCCGGCTTGGCATGGGCGCTCTGACTTTCGCCTTTGTTGATCCGTTAGAGGCAAAACACTGGGTTGATGAGTACTACAACATCATCAAGAGCGACGAGTGTGTGCCGATCGGGCACACGGTGAATGCAAATATCGCCATGGTTACCAGTTTCTCACTGCACCATGACCGGGAGGTTGCCGTTGAGCGCGGCCTGGAAGGTTTCGAGTTTTTCAGTTATGCCCTGGGTTTTCTCTATGGCTTTGGTATTCACAAACCGGGTCGAACGGACATCTTCAAGGAGTTTCGAGAGGTCAGGTCGAAGGCGTTGCAGGAACTGCCACTCGACATAACTGAATCGCTCACCGGCGCCCGTGGCGGCATCGGTACGCCGGATGATATGAAGGTGCATCTGCGTAAATTTGAAGAGGTTGGCGTTGACCAGGTGACCTTCATCCAGCAGGCGGGTATGAACAGGCACGAACATATCTGTGAGTCCCTTGAACTGTTTGCGGCAGAAGTGATGCCTGAGTTCAAGGCGCGTACTGCGGAGCGGGAAGCAAAGAAGGCGGCGGAACTGGCGCCGTATATTGAAGCAGCCATGGCCAGAAAGCAGTTCATGTCCATGCCTGCTGATGAGGACATTCCCGTGTACCCGGCACTGGGTCGAAGTATTGTCGAGGGCGAAGAAGACCCGAGTCGGCAGGCTGAAAGTTAGGATTCCAGGGTTTCCAGCTCTGCACTGAGGCTGTGCCATTCAGCCTCCAGTTTCTCCAGTTCTGACTTCAGCGACAGCTGCTCACGGAGCAGCGATTGCAGATCGGGGTTATCGTGATGGATGTACATCTTGGGGTCAGCCAGACGCTCATTCACTTCATCCAGCTTCCGATGCAATCGGGCCATACGCTCATCCATGGTCTTTATCCGGGTGCGTAGCTGACGTGCAGCCCTGCCGGGTCGCGGTTCTGATGCGGTTGCGGGTGTGGTTTTTGTTATCCGGGTCTTCTGGCTGACAGGCAGGACCCGGGCGCGGTAGTCTGACATGTCCCCGGAATAAGCCCGTACCCGCCCGGCTGCGATCAGAATGAACCGGTCAACGGCGTTGACCATCAGGTGCCGGTCGTGAGAGACAAGGACGAGCGCCCCCTCGTAGGTTTGCAGTGCCATGGTGAGCGCCTGGCGCATATCAATATCAAGATGGTTGGTCGGCTCGTCCATCAACAGCAGGTTGGGTCGGGTATAGGCGATCAGCGCCAGGGCCAGTCGCGCCTTCTCACCGCCGGAGAAGGTATCAACCGGGTCCAGCACCTTGGTGCCATGAAAGTTGAAACCACCCAGGAAGTTTCTTGCGTCCTGTTCCCCCGGTATTTCGCCCAGCGATCTGCCGAGTTCATAAAGGTGCGTAAGCGCATTCTGGTCCAGTTCCAGGTCGTCTAACTGGTGCTGGGAGAAATAGGCGGTTGAAAGATTGGCGCCGCCGGTGAGGGTACCGCTCAATAGTGGTAATTCTTCTTTCAGCGTCTTGATCAACGTACTCTTGCCCGCGCCGTTCACACCGAGAAGACCGATCCGGTCACCCGGAAGCAACGTCAGGTTGACCTCTTCGAGTACGGGGTCTGTGTAACCCAGCGTGGCATGGCTGAGACTGATAAGGGGAGTGGAAACTTTATCCCGGGTCTTGATTTCGAAATGAAATGGGGAATCGACATGTGCCGGGGCGATCTGTTCCATGCGCTCCAGTGCCTTGAGTCGACTCTGCGCCTGGCGGGCTTTGCTGGCCTTGGCGCGAAAGCGTCGCACAAAGTCCCGCATATGTTCGATTTCCCGCTGCTGTTTCTTGTAGCTGCTCTGTTGTAGCGCCAGCCGCTCGGCCCTGAGGGTTTCAAAGGCGGAATAGTTACCCGTAAAGAGTTCTATGGTGCCCTGGTGCAGGTGGGCAATGTAGCCCACGCATTCATCCAGAAATTCCCGGTCGTGCGAGACCAACAGCAGGGTGCCCGGATAGCCGCGTATCCAGTTTGCCAGCCAGATGATGGCATCCAGGTCCAGGTGGTTGGTCGGTTCGTCCAGCAGCAGGAGGTCGGAAGGACACATCAGGGTCTGCGCAAGATTAAGACGGATGCGCCAGCCACCGGAAAAATCGCGAAGTGCCCTGTTCATGTCGTCCGGCTTGAACCCGAGACCCGCCATAAGCTGCTCGGCACGAGCCGGTGCGCTGTATCCGTCGATGGTATCCAGTTGCTCATGCAGAAGGGCAATACTGTCCCAGGTTTCGGTCTGTTCCGCTTCCGCCAGAGCCAGGGTCGCTTGCCGGTACCGGGTATCGCCCGCCAGCACATAGTTCAGCGCCTGTTCGGCCGATTCCGGAACTTCCTGCGCCAAATGTGCAATACGAATGCCGTCCGGCAGATCAATACTTCCGCGGTCTGTGTCAAGGTTGCCCAAAATTGACTGGAACAGGCTGGACTTGCCACTGCCATTGGCGCCAATCAGGCCGACCTTGTTCCCCCGGTGAAGGGTCAGCGTCGCATCCTGGAACAGCAGGTTTGCACCACGCCGCAGTGCGACATTGTTTAGCGTTAGCATAGTGCAATCATTATATGGTCGGCGGAATCCGGTCAGGCCCGGGTTTTGCGAAACACCTGGAGCAGTCCGAGCAGGATCAGACCGATAAACCCGACCAGGGTCCAACCCGGAATACTGATGCCCAGGAAGGTCCAGACCACTTCGGCACAGCTTCCGTCACCTTCAAGCACCATGCGAATGACTTCCTGCATGGGAAACACATCCATCAGGTAATCCAGTCCGGGCCCGCAGGCGGGCACCTGGTCCTCCGGCAGGCTCTGCAGGTACAACTGCCGCCATGACAGGGCGGCGCCCGTCATCGAAGTTACCACGACCAGCCCGCCATAAACCCTGGTTCCGGGAGCGCCCGGATTGTGAACCGCCGCGATGAAGGCGACAAGGCCGGTAGCCATAACGGCGATGCGTTGAAAGATGCACAATGGGCAGGGCTCCAGATGCATGACATGCTCCATGTAAAGGGCAATGCCCAACAGGAACAGGGTCCCGAATGCGATCAGCCAATAGAGGTTGCGGCTGTTGGAGATGTACTGAAGCATGAAAAATCCTGTTATGGCGAGCTACGGGTCACGATGACCCTGTTCCCCGGGGGACAGTTTAATGCTGTTCAATCCACAGGTCACAAAATTCCCTCAACTCGGGAAAAAATTCATCGAAGTCTTTATTGAAACCGTCCAGATGATGAATGACTTCATTGGCTGCTTCCTTCAGCGGGTTTGCGCGCGTCAGCCGCGTTGACAGAAAGTTCAGGGACCGCTCTATAAAAACGAGATTGCCGTAGCCGGCCGGTGCGTTGACAGCGTGCATTCTGGTGGCGGTTCTGAGTGCGGGTCCCTGCAGATAGTCCTGGTTTTCCAGCAAGGTTGTCAGGGCACTCCGGGAGAAGTGCTCCAGAGGGGTGTCGTAATAGCCTTCCCAGTGTCTGGCCAGCAGGTGGTCGTAAACGATGTCCGTGATGATGCCGCCGTACCGGTAGAAGTGCGGCGACAGGCGTCTGGCGCTTCTTTTTGGCAGCGGGTGCCCGTCGGTAAATTGATCGATGGCGCGATGCAGTCGGATACCCCGCTCGACGGGAACCGGATAGTGACCCGCCAGTCGCCCTTTCACGAAGTCGCCGAGGAAACCGCCGACAAGCAGATGGTCGTCTGCCGCCGCCAGAGCAAAGTGGGCCAGATGATTCAAGGGAAGCTCTGAATAACAGGATTTTTTTGTGAGAGCAAGGCGGACCCGCCCGCAGAAAATTGTAAAAACGCTTTAATTTTCCAATGTTTCGAGGACGGGTCCAACGCAGCTATCGCGGGAAAAGACATTATTCAGAGTTTCCCAAGTTACACGAGGGGTTGGTAGCTTGCGGCGACCCCGGCCAGGTAGTCGTCAAAGCTGATGGTATCGGCGGCTTCTATGGCCTGCTGCTGCTTTATCGAACGCTGTGCGAGTTCTTTATAGGCAGCGCTGCGAGATTCATCCAGCGGGCGGGTCACGAAATGCTTTTTATGTTGCCGGGCGAGGTTCATGGCAAGGTGAAAAAAGGACACTCCCTGTGATTGCAGATCTGACAGGATGCGACCACTTGGGGTCTTTGATGAATCAGCGATACATGCCGAGTAGTCCAGGACGCTTTTCAGGTAACCGGCCTGATCGAGGCTGCGGTCCAGAAGTTCCGCACAGGGCCTGAGTGCCGAGAGGATTTCTTCGGCCCAGCCGGTCAGCGTTCGCTGTCTGCCCTGGTCCCGGAGCATCAGTCCCGGGGCACGGCCCTGATACACAACGGTCATGGTGTTCCTGTGTACCTCGGCGCACCGCTCATCGTCGTGAGCGGGGCTGTCTGTCATCAGGCAGTAAAGAAGAAAGGTGTCCAGAAAACGGATTTCGTTCGCATCAATACCCAGTGGCAGGTAGGGATTCACATCCAGCAGTCGAACCTCGACGTACTGCACACCGTCATTCAACAGGCAGGCGAGGAAGTTCTCGCCGGGGGGCGGCACCCGTTTCGCTCGAATAGATGAATAGAACTCGGCCTCCGACTGCAACAGGTTGCCGTTTACCTGACGGTAACCGTCGTATTCTGAAACGCCCATTGCTTTGTAGTCATCGTGGGGTGTGCAGATGGCTCCGGCCAAAGAGCTTACATAGTCTTTGAGACTGTTGTAGCAGATGTTCATCTGCTGTGCCTGGGTATCACTCTGGTAACCCAGATTCCCGGAGCGCAGTGAGGTTGCATAGGGCAGGTACAGGGTATCTTCATCGAACACTTCCAGCGTATGAGGCTTGCCCCTGGCGAAGGAGCTGCACACAGCCGGTGATGCACCGAACAGGTAGGTGAGCAGCCAGGAATACCGGCGAAAGTTGCGCATCAGATCGAAATATCGCCGGGTCGTAAAGTCAGCGAGACCTTCCCTTGACGCCTCAGCCTCGTGCAGCCAGCGCCAGAAGGCATCAGGCAGCGAGAAGTTGTAGTGCACCGCGCAAATAGTCTGCATACCTCGCCCATAACGATAGCCAAGACCGCTGCGGTAGGTGGTTTTCAGTTGACCGAGATTCGAAGTGCCGTAGTAGGCAAGTGGAATGGCGCTATCCTCTGCCAGCGCGCATGGCATGCTGGCGGGCCAGAGGCACTCATCTTCCGGTCCCGAGTAGACATATCGATGAATCTCATCAAGTTTCTCCACGGCTGCATCCGGCGTCGAAAAAACCGGGGTAATCAGTTCCAGTTGCGCCTCGGAGAAATCCGTTGTGACCAGCGGGTGGGTCAGCTTGCTGCCGAATTTTGCAGGGTGCGCCGACTGCGCCAGTCTGCCTTCCGAAGTCACCCGCAACGCCTCACGTTCAATGCCTCGATTAAATGAGAGAACGGATTTCTGCTCGGCGGTGCTGAGCGCGCTAAAGGACGCAGGCAGTAAGTCAGCCATCAGACGGGTTCAGTTGAGCCACATCAGGTAGCCATGTCGGCACCCCGGGGATGAGTTCGTTGACTGACAGGTCAGAAGTGAGGCTGGGTTGTGGTTCCAAAGTTTGTGGCGCTGACAAGGTTGTTGGCGCGATTATGCCAAAACTCCTTATTGGTGGGGAATGTTTGCGGGGGTGTTTCTGACACGAATCAGTCTTATGCGAACTGCGAACAAGTGATTGAAATTCGGCGTTACCGGTTCTGATCGCGGAACTGATGGATCTGGCGCCGGTCTTTCTTGCCGGGCCTGCTGCCCCCGGACAGGATGTGCCGCCCCGCGGCCTTTCGCTGCTCGGCACGAAGGGCACGTTTTTCCTGACTTTCCGGCGTTTCCTCATAGAGCGTCCGGGCGATGGGTGCCGACTTCCGCTGTTCGGACAGCCCCCGAACGAAAACGATCCTCTCGTCAAAGCCCTGGGTAATCTGCAACCTGTCCCCCGGCGAGACATCCCTGCCGGGTTTGCTGCGCTGCCCGTTGACATGCACCCTGCCACCGTCGATGGCCTCCCTGGCTTTGGTCCTCGTCTTGAAAAAACGCGCTACCCAGAGCCATTTGTCCAGTCTTACCCCGTCCTCGCTCAAGGCTGTCTATTCCCGCTCAAGGCTGTCTATCCCCGCTCAAGGCTGTCTATTCCCGCTCAAGGCTGTCTATTCCCGCTCAAGGCTGTTTCCGGTCAGGGTGGAAGGTTGGTATTGTATCGCGGTTGTGATTACTCCTGCGATATTGTTCAATCCGCATCCTTGAATCCGGTGTGGGAATATCCTTGATGGGACTGACGGAACTGATGAGCCATACGGCGCGTGAGGCAGGTGCGGCTATCATGGAAGTCTACGGCGAAGAAGACTTCGGGGTGGAAACGAAATCCGACGATTCCCCCCTGACCCGGGCGGACCTTGCCGCGCACCACGTTATTGTTGACGCACTCCGGGCTGGTGCGCCTGACATCCCGATACTTTCAGAAGAATCAGATGCCATCTCGTTTTCTGAGCGTAGCCGCTGGGACAGATACTTTCTTGTAGACCCACTCGACGGGACCAAAGAATTTATTTCCCGAAATGGTGAGTTCACGGTCAACATTGCTCTGATTGAATCCGGTGTGCCGACCCTGGGTGTGGTTTACGTCCCTGTCAGGGATGTTCTTTATGCGGGTGATCAACAGGCGGGAAAGGCGACGGTCACGCGTCATGGCAAAGCGGTGGCAATCAGGACGCGCACCTTTTCTCCGGAAAAAGAGGTCATTGTGGTGGCAAGTCGTCGTCATGGTGGTGAGGCACTGCAAGCCTGCATGTCGGTTCTCAGGGAGAAGTTTGCAAGCATTGAAACAACCAGCATGGGCAGTTCACTCAAACTCTGTCTTGTGGCGGAAGGTGCGGCCGATTTTTACCCCCGTCTGGCCCCCACTTCAGAATGGGATACGGCGGCGGCCCAGGCGGTCGTTGAAGCGGCAGGTGGCAGGGTCGTTGATACGGCATTGCGGCCGCTACGCTACAACACCAGAGAAGACCTGTTGAACCCGTTTTTCTACGCGATCGGTGACCCTGAATACGACTGGGGTTCAACCTTGTCCGAGGTGTTGGTGTCCGCAGAATAAGGCTGTGGAAAAGCTGTGCGAAAGGCGTAGATAAGCCGAGTGGGTCTGTGTGCAATCTCGTGGATAAGTGGCGGAAAAGTATACTGATATGCGCTGAAGGCCAGTAAAAACGCGGAGTTCCGTGATCTGGTCTCGGCTAGCGAAGCTGTATGCGCATCCATCCTGCCGAGGAGGATACTGTACATTCATACAGCTTCGGCTAGCGAGGTTGACTAATATACCGCCAGAGTTTTTGGATTGAAAGATTTCAAAAATGGAGATTCCTGAAGCCGAACTGCCTTGACTTTTAGGAAAGAAATCTAAGGTCATGAATTCAGTTGAGAAATAGGATCCCTGGGTCGCGAAAGTCACAATTTGAAATTTTTTCATGACCTGTTTTTCAGAACCTGGCGTAAGAAAGTAGCGGATAATCCCACCGCAGACTGTGGGAAGGTGGAACCTTCCCTGCCAGTTAGTCTGGAGGGGGTCAGATGTTGAATTTTTGCTGAAGATAGGGTCATAAAATCGGCATTTTTTGTGGACATCGAGTCAGTGATAACTCGATAATATGCCCCCAGACCTAACCCGCTTCCTGAACCTTTCGCCCAAAAAGCTGGTGGCCATTGCTTTTGTGGTTGGTTGGAAGTAAACGTTTGGCGCAGATTGTCATCTGAACCAGGTGTGAGGTCAGAACAACAGCACTCGATCGGTAACTTGCCGCTCATCCGTTGCGTTGTTCACTTTGACTGAATTAGTGTCCTTGATTGCCGGGTAAAGACACTATGAGTAGAACCGGGAGATAGTCTTTCCGATATTTGCCCATAACATAAGCGCCAGTCTTTAACGGAGCGGGCTCCCTATGACACATGCCGATGATGGTGACTACGAAACGATCCTTGAGGATGATCTTGAAGATGCGTCTGATGAGCTTGACGCACTGGAGGAACTCGCCGGTACGGAAAAACTGGATCAGGACGATGCAGAAGCCGAGGAGTCCAAACTCAAACGGTTGATCGACACGGGTAAAGAGCAGGGATATCTCACCTACGATCAGTTGACCGAAGCCCTGCCCGCAAGTATTGAGGAAACGGACGAGTTCGAAGCGATCGTTCTCATGTTTGAGGAGATGGGTGTCTCAATTTATGAAGCGGCACCCGAGCCAGGTTCCCTGAAGACGGAGACTGAAGAGAAACCCGGGGACGAGACTGCGACACTGGGTGGTATGGAAATGGTCGTGGGTAAAACCATGGACCCTGTTCGCATGTACATGCGTGAAATGGGTACCGTTCCCCTGTTGACCCGGAAGGGTGAAATTGAAATTGCCAAGCGTATCGAAGATGGCATCCGGGAGACCATGGCCATCATGGCGGCTTACCCGGGAACGGTCGAGTATGTATTGGCCGTCTACCGGGAAGTCCTTGAAGAAGAGGGTGAGGTCTCTTTGGTGATCTCCGGGTTTCTCGATCCCGAGGACGAGATTCCGGACATGAGCGATATTGCCGAGGCCAAGTCCAGCGGTAACTATGAAGCCGGTGAAGAAGACAATACCGGCAAGCTGGATCACGCTCTCGGTCACATCCGCTTCAAGGCACTGGATAAAACCTACCGTGCCTACGAACGTGCACGCGTCAGGCATGGCAGAAACGATCCGAAGACCATCAGGGCGCAGGAAAAGCTGGCCAATGCCTTCAGCCTGTTCAAGCTGGTACCGACCGTGATGGACCCGATCCTCGAACTGGTGCATCGAGGCATGCAGCAGATTCGTCAACAGGAACGAAACATCCGCGATCTGTGTGTCAACAAGTCAAAGATGCCCAGGGATGTCTTCCTCAAGCACTATGTTGGCAACGAGACAAATGCCGACTGGACCGATGAGATGAGCAGGGAGATGCCGGAGCTTGCTGACAAGCTTCAGGCAGTCCGCATCTCCGTGCGTCACGGCAATAAGCAGATCAAGCGCGTCTGTGATCGCACCGGCATGACCGTCGCGGAAATCAAGGATCTGAACCGCAGACTGTTCCTTGCGGTGGGTAATACCCGTTCCGCGAAGAAAGATATGGTCGAGGCGAACCTGCGGCTCGTTATTTCAATCGCCAAGAAGTACACCAACCGTGGTTTGCATTTCCTGGACCTGATTCAGGAAGGTAACATCGGTCTGATGAAGGCGGTGGACAAGTTCGAGTATCGTCGCGGGTTCAAGTTTTCAACCTATGCGACCTGGTGGATTCGCCAGGCTATCACGCGATCAATCTCGGATCTGGCCCGCACCATTCGTGTGCCGGTGCACATGATGGAAACCGTCAACAAACTGAATCGATTGACTCGTCAGTTGGTGCAGGAGCTGGGCCGTAACCCGACCATCGAGGAACTTTCGAAGAAGATGGATCTGCCGGAAGACAAGGTGCTTAAAGCACTGGATGTCGCCAAGCAACCGATTTCCCTTGAGACGCCTGTCGGGGATGATGATGATTCCACCATGTGGAATCTTGTCAGTGACACCACCGTGGAATCACCCATGGAGCACGCTACGGATGAAGGTCTGAAAGAGGTAACGGCAAATGTCCTGACGGCGCTCACGGAACGCGAGGCAAAAGTTCTGCGCATGCGCTTTGGTATTGATATGAGTACTGACCATACCCTTGAAGAGGTAGGGCATCAGTTCTCCGTTACGAGAGAACGCATTCGCCAGATCGAGGCCAAGGCCCTGCGCAAGCTGCGGCATCCCGCCCGGTCGGAACAGCTCAAGAGTTTTATCGAGGGCTAAACATCAAGCGGTCAAGGGTACCCATATAGCCACCCATATAGCCGGGGTAATCACAAGGAAACACGGAATGGACAACTTTAACGGGAAGATTGCTGTCGTCACAGGTGGGGGCACCGGCATGGGCAGGGAACTCTGCCTGCAACTGGTGAAGGAAGGCTGCGCGGTCGCAACCTGTGACGTGATGATGGAAAATCTGGAGGAGACCCGCAGACTTTGTGGCGAGGCGGCTCCTGACATCAAGGTTACCCTGCATAAGTGCGACGTGTCATTGGAAGAGGAGATGAACCGTTTCCGGGATGAGGTGGTCGCGGAACACGGGGACCGGATCAATCTGCTGTTTAACAATGCGGGTATCGGTGGCGCTATCTCCTTTCTTGATGAGCAGGCACGACCCCAATGGGAGACCACCTTTAATGTCTGCTGGTTTGGTGTTTACTATGGCTGCCGCGCCTTTGTTCCCCTGTTGGTCAACGCAGACGAAGGCCACATTGTGAACACCAGCAGCGTCAATGGCTTCTGGGCATCGCTGGGTCCGAATACACCGCATACGCCTTACTGTGCGGCCAAGTTTGCCGTCAAGGGCTTCAGTGAGGCCCTGATCACAGACCTTCGAATGAATGCCCCTCATGTGGGCGTCTCCGTGGTGATGCCGGGTCACATCGGCACTTCCATTGCCATCAACTCCGGCAAGGTGCTGGGTAATCCGGGTGCCCTGGAGATGACCGGGGAAGACATCAAAGGATTCCGTGAACGGCTGATGAAGGCCGGTGACGATACGGCGGAAGCTGTGATGAATCTGTCCGATGATCAGATCAGGCAGCTACTGCATCAGCGTGGCGTCGATTTCCGGGATAATGCGCCCACCTCAGCCGGTAAGGCTGCGACCATCATTCTTGGTGCGGTCAGGGCGGGCAGGTGGCGCATTCTGGTGGGTGAGGATGCGCTTCGCCTGGATGCCAGAGTGAGGAATGATCCAGAGTCTGCGTACGACATTGATTTTGCTCAGGCCGTGCAGGAAGGCGGTGATCTGAACGAATTGATCAGCTAGGGAAACCCTGAATCATGTCTTTTCCCGCGATGGCTGCTTATTCAGAGCTTCCCTGATGTGGCAGGGTCCTCTGCCGTCGGTGATGTGCCTGCAACACCATTGACATCTTTGCGCCCTGCTTTTCGACCAGGGTTGTGGGTGACCCGTACGGACCTGTGATAGGTTACGGGAACACGAAAGACCGGAAGACTCCACGATGCAGCTACCGAACCTTGCAGAAATCGAAGCCGCGGCTGAGCTGGTGTACCAGTCCATGCAGCCGAGCCCGCAGCTTGGCTGGCCGCTTCTGAACGACCGGGCAGGCTGTGAAATCTGGGTAAAGCACGAGAATCACAACCCCACCGGTGCGTTCAAGGTTCGCGGTGGGCTGGTCTATGTCAATAGTTTGCTGGCGAGGGCGCCGGAATGTCCGGGACTGTGTGCCGCGACACGGGGGAATCACGGCCAGAGCGTTGCGTACGCGGCGGGTGCCAGAGGTCTTGCCTGTGTGGTGGTGGTGCCGGAAGGCAACAGCCCGGACAAAAACGCTGCGATGAAAGCCATGGGTGCCGAACTGATCATTCACGGTCAGGACTTCGACGTGGCACTGGAGTACGCGCAGCAACTGGCAGAGACCAGGCAACTGCATTTCATGCCGTCACTGGACGCGAGCCTGATTCCCGGTGTGGCAACCTGTGCGCTGGAGTTTTTCAGGGGTGCGCCGCCCCTGGACCGAATCTATGTGCCCATCGGCCTGGGTTCCGGAATCTGCGGCGTCATTGCGGCCAGGCACGCGCTTGGGCTTGCCACCGAGATCATTGGCGTTGTGTCATCCGAGGCGAATACCTATGCGTTGTCCTTTACCGCCGGTAAAGCGGTACCTACCAATTCTGCGGATACCCTGGCCGATGGTCTTGCCGTTCGTAATCCCGCACCGGATGCATTGGCCATCATTCGCGAGGAGGTTGCCGATATTGTGACGGTGACGGACAACGAGGTTCTGGCGGCCATTCGGCACTACTTTACTGATACGCACAACGTGGCAGAAGGTGCCGGAGCGGCGCCCCTGGCAGCTTTGCTCAAAGCGGAAGATCTGGCAGGCAAACGGGTCGGCTTGATGCTGACCGGGGGCAATATCAATGAGGCGTTGTTTCGCAGGGCCCTGAAAGCGGGCTAATGTCGGGCCGTATACCGCATGGTCAGCCGGTACCCTGTCATGAGATGATCGGTCTCTGTAAGCAATCCATTAGAGACCGCAAAAGGAGGGAAATATGAAGTCACCGATCTGCGAGAAACTCGGTATCGAGTTTCCACTGATTGCCTTTACGCACTGCCGGGATGTTGTCGTTGAAGTCTCGAAAGCGGGTGGCATGGGCGTTCTGGGCGCGGCAGGTTACGGGCCGGAACAGTTGGAAATTGAACTGAAGTGGATTGATGAGCACATTGACGGCAAGCCCTATGGCCTGGACCTGATCGTGCCCACCAGTATGGCCAACAAGGATGAATCGGCGACGCCGGAGGAAATCCGGGCCATGGTCCCGGATGATTACCGGAACTTTGCGGCTGGCATTCTGGCACGGCACAACATTGACACCGGCGAGCTTTACAACGTCGGACCCAGGACGGGCGGTGGCTTCCTCGGTGAAAAAGGCGCCGCGAACATTCTCGACATTGCATTTTCTCATCCGATCTCAATGATCGTTAACGCTCTTGGCGTGCCCCCTGGCTATATGCTGAAACTGGCAAAGGAACGGGGTATCCCGGCGGGTGCTCTCGTCGGCTCCAGGCATCATGCCATCAAGCAGGCGGAAGCGGGTGTGGACATGCTGATTGTCTCCGGCACGGAAGCCGGTGGTCACTGCGGCGAGGTATCCACCATGGTGCTGGTCCCGGAGGTCGCGGAAGCGGTGGCACAGTATCCGGATGTCTCCATTCTTGCCGCCGGGGGCATCGTGACCGGTCGGCAGATGGCAGCCGCTATGGCCATGGGGGCAGATGGTGTCTGGTCCGGGTCTGTCTGGCTGACCACGCAGGAGGCGGAGACGTCACCGGTCATTAAGGAAAAACTCCTGTCAACCGGTTCCAGCCAGACCGTGCGCAGCCGGAGTCGTACCGGCAAATACTCGCGCCAGGTACGCTCACCCTGGACCGATGCCTGGGAGTCGGAAGACGCACCGGAGCCATTGCCCATGCCTTTGCAGTCGCTGGTCTCGGAACCTGCACTGGGGAAGGTCACGAAACTTGCCGAGAGCGGGCATCAGGGCGCGAGGCAGCTCGCAACCTACTGGGTTGGCCAGGGTGTGGGCATGATGAATCAGTCCCTGTCCACCCGCCAGGTGGTCTATGACTTCATGGAGGATTTCCTCGCGGCACATGAACGATTGAAGGGATTTGTTGATGAGTAAGGTCGCCCTGGTAACAGGCGGTGCCCGGGGTATCGGTCTTGGTATCGTCCATGCGTTTGCGGCTGCCGGTCACAGGGTCATGATGGGTGATCTGGGTACCAGCGAAGGCAGCGACTGGAACTACCCTCTTTCGGACGCCAACGAGATGGCCAGGGCACTGGAGCAGGGGGCGTCCGTGGGTGAAGTCGATGCCTGTGAACTGAACGTGACGGACTTCGATAGTTGTCGGCGGGCAGTCGCTGCCACGGTGGAACGGTTCGGCGGGATGGATATCCTGGTCAACAATGCGGGTGTGGTGGACACTGGCCCGATCAGTCAGTTCAGGGAGGAGGACTGGGACCGCATATTTGCCGTGAACACCAAGGGTATCTTCCTCATGTCCAAAGCGGCGCTGGAGCCTCTGAAGGTCAGTGGGGAAGGCGCGATTGTGAACACCGCCTCCATCGCCGGGAAACAGGGTCATGCGAACATGTCCGCCTACTGTGGCTCCAAGTTTGCTGCCATCGGCATTACCCAGTCGCTGGCACTGGAACTGGCCACTGACAACATCACCGTGAACGCGCTGTGTCCGGGAGTCGTCGGGACCGCCATGTGGCTGGAGCATCTGATTCCATCGAATGCCACGGACCCGTCGGAGAAGCAGCGCAATTTTGAAGACTCGGTGAACAGTATCATTCCGCTGGGACGACCCCAGACGGTGGAAGATATGGGGCGGGCGGCGCTCTATCTCGCCACGGCAAGGAACGTTTCCGGTATCGCCCTGACGGTGGCCGGTGGCATGACGATGGGCTGATATCCGGGCTACCCGGGTCGGCGGTGGCGTATTCCACCCTGATCTGATTCAGGGTAACGCCAGGTCGCCGCATGGTAGGATTTCTGTTTCGATAGCTGGCCGGAGAACGGATGAGTAACTCACTTTCCATGGACCTGGGCGCCAGCCGTGGTTCCGTCAACGGTTGTTACGATCCGAAGTTTGAGCCTGTCATCAGCGAGTTTATCCGGAACTTTGAAGAGCGTGAGGAACAGGGCGCTTCTCTGTGTTTCAACATCAACGGGGAAACCGTAGTGGATGTCTGGGGTGGCAGGCGGCATCCAAAACAGGATGAGGACTGGCAGGAGGGCACCCTGTCTGTTGTCCACTCGGTGACCAAGGCAGCCGTGTCGATGTGTGCCCACATTCTGATCGCCGAGGGCAAACTGGATATCCGTGCGAGGGTAACGGATTACTGGCCGGAGTTCGGACAAAATGGCAAGGAAGATGTGACCGTCGAGATGATGCTGAATCATTCCGTGGGACTTTCCGCGATTCACAACCCACTTCCGGAAGGCGCTTTCCTTGATTTTGATCTGATGGCGGCAACCCTTGCCCGGGAAGAACCCTGGTGGAAGCCGGGCACCCGTCATGGCTACCAGATGGCAACCTATGGCTGGACAGTGGGTGAGCTGGTTCGCCGCGCCTCGGGTAGATCGTTGGGGCAGTTTTTCCGTGAGCGATTGGGCGATCCTCTGGGTCTGGATTTTTATATCGGTTTGCCGGAAGCAGAACATCACCGCGTTGCCCGTATGATGCGCTGGGCGCCCGGGAAGGGAGACCCGCTATCCCCGTTTACCGCTGCGTTGCTACAGAGCAAGTCTTCGCTACAGTCTGTTGCCCTGCTGAACAACGGGAAGTTCAAGACTGACGCGCCGGAAAGTTATGCCTGTGAATATGGTGCCGGTGGTGGTATCGCCAATGCCCGTGGCATAGCCGGGATGTTCGCGCCCTTCGCCAATGGCGGTGATGATCTGGTGGATCGAATCACCCTGGAGCGCATGTCCGCGACCTCGGTTGCCGGAGAAGATGTCACGCTGCTCCTGCCCACCCGCTTCAGCCTGGGGTTCATGTTGAGCATGGACAACCGGCACCGGGAAGCGGGTGCGCTTGAAACCATCATCATGGGTAAACACGCCTTCGGACATGCGGGTGCCGGTGGCAGTGTCGGCTTTGCCGATACCGAATGTCACCTGGGTTTTGGTTACAACATGAACAGGATGGGCGCGGGTATCCTGCTGAATGAGCGGGGCCAGTCCCTGATCGACCAGACCTATCGCTGCCTGGGGTACACCACCAATGAGCCCGGATTCTGGATACGCTGACCTGGTGGAAGTCGCAAGACCGGTAAAAGCCGGGGGATCGTTTCAGCTTTTTGGTGGTGGTCCGAGGGGTGTGCCCGCGCCGCCGGCAAACTCGGGTCCGGGCTCGTTACCGAGTAAAATGGCACCCAGGTCCCCGTAAAGTGGATGCGCTACCCAGCGGTGGCTGGCGCTGCCATGGGCGTCTCGCAATTTACGTTCGAGGGGACTGTACATACGCATACCCGTGGTACCCGCTGCATTGTGCAGTGAATCCACCACCACCATGCATTCGTTAGCGGCATGAACGCAGGCAAGGCGCGCATCCTGCGTCGTCCTGGCGCCGGGCAGTTGGTCATTGCCCGTGAGCTCGTCTTCCACGGCTTCCATGGTCTGCATCAGCCAGGCACGGCAGGACCGATATCTCGCTTCGGCCATACCCATCCGATATTGCGCGATAGGTCTGCCAGCGAGTGATGTGGAAGACAGCATCGGAATCTTGTTCTGAGCAATGTCCGCGAAGGTTTCCAGCGCACCCCTGGCAACGCCCAGTGCGATTGCGGCCTTGTTGTACGCCAGTCTGAGGGCAACCGGTATTCGATAAACCGGGTTCGGGTAGTGTGCCGGTACCGCCCAGAGATCGACGCCGGCCCACCTGGCGGGTACAACACCACCCTCGGTTTTCACATCGTCAGAGCCGGAGCCGCGAAGTCCGGCGACATCCCAGGTTCGAACGATTTCCCACTGATCCCGTGGCAGGAACCAGAGTTTGAAAATCGGCATACCCGTATCGTCGGTTTCCGGTTCACCGTCCTTGATCAGGGGAGCACCGATAAAGCAAAAGTCGGCGTTGTGACAGCCGGAGATGAACGTGGTTTGCCCCCAGACCCTGACGCTGCCATCATCCTGCCGTTCGGCTCTTGGTGGTGTGCTGCCGGGACCGCCGCCCCCGCACATCACGACCCGCGGGTTGTCCAGATAGACCTCTTTCGCGATGTTGGTATCCATGCCGCCGGCTGCCATGGCGTTAATTTCAGACCCCAGCATGACGTTCCAGGCCACCGACGCATCAATGGTTGCCATGTGTTCCAGAATTTCAATGGTTTCCATTGAACTGGCATTTTCGCCGCCCAGCTCTGTCGGCAGTGCGAAGCGGAAAAAGCCTTCATCAATCAGTTTCTCAACGACCCAGTCGGGTAGTTTACGGAGTTCCTGGGCCTCTTCACCGGCCTTCAGGATGTCCGTGCGCAACTGTTCAATCTTGTCCAGGCGCTGCCTGTGAACATCGCGAAGCATGCTGTCATCCTTTATTTCTGTAGCGGACTACAGTGTATGCAGATTTCCTGGTCAATGAAAAGCGGTGCCCGAGTACCTGTGAGACCAATCGGGCTACCCGCATGAATTGTTGATAGTACGCCATGGTGACTGCCGTCAGTGCGGATAAACCAGGGCTTACCCGAACTGGGACATGGTGTTTTCCTTACCACCTGCCAGCAGTGCATTCTCACCGGCAAAGTATTCCTTGTGGTGATCGCCGATGGTGGTACCTGCCATCTCCTGATGTTTCACAACGTTCATGTTGCGGCGAATCTCCGTTCGCTGAACACCCTTGACGTAGGCCAGCATGGCTTCATCGCCGAAGTAACCTTCAGCCAGTGTATCCACACCCAGCGCTGTCTCGTGGTAAGTCGGCAGCGTGATCAGGTGATGGAAGACTCCGGCTTCACGGGAGGCGTCCGCCTGGAACGACTGGATGTACTGGTCCGCCTGCTGCGCGAGTTCAGAGTGATCAAGCTCGACCCCCATCAGGCCCAGCGGGTCAGTTGACGGATCAGGGTAGTCAGAAAGGTCTTTGCCCTGCTCATTCCACTCCTGGTAAACCTGTTCGCGGAACTTCAGTGTCCAGTTGAACGAAGGTGAGTTGTTGTAAACCAGCTTCGCATCGGGAACCACTTCTTTTACGCGATTGACCATCTCGGCGATCTGGGCTACATTGGGTCGCTCAGTTTCAATCCACAGCAGATCGGCGCCGTGGCGCAGGCTGGTGATACTGTCGAGTACCACACGGTCAACACCCGTGCCCTCGCGGAAAGCGTACAGACCGTTATCCAGTCGCACCGGCTTAACCAGCTCACCATCCTTGTGGAACACAATGTCGTGCTCAAGGAGTTCGTTAACATTGTGCACTTCTTCCACTTCCAGGAAGCCGTTGTACTGGCTGGCAAGGTCACCCGGCTCCTTGGATACGGGAACCATCTGCGTCAGACCGGCGCCGAGGGAATCGGTACGGGCTACGATGATGCCGTTTTCAACGCCCAGTTCCAGGAACGCATAGCGAATCGCGTTGATCTTGGCCAGGAAGATTTCATGAGGAACGGTTACCTTACCGGCCTGATGACCGCATTGCTTCACCTCGGATACCTGGTTTTCAATCTGGATGGCGCAGGCACCGGCTTCAATCATTTGCTTTGCCAGCAGGTAGGTGGCTTCTTCGTTTCCGAAACCGGCGTCTATGTCCGCGATGATGGGGACGACGTGAGTTTCAAAGTTGTTGATCTGATCGATCAGGGATTTCTCTTCCACCTCATTGCCCGAGTCCCGTGCAGCGTCAAGCGCCGAGAACAGACGCTCAAGTTCAACCGCGTCCGCCTGCTTCAGGAAGGTGTAGATTTCTTTAATCAACGACGGAACACTGGTTTTCTCGTGCATGGACTGGTCAGGCAGCGGACCAAACTGGCTGCGCAGTGCAGCCACCATCCAGCCCGACAGGTAGATGTACTTTTTATCGAGGGTGCCACGATGGCGTTTGATGGCAATCGCCTTCTGCTGTGCAACAAACCCGTGCCAGCAGCCCAGTGACTGGGTGTAGCTGGCAGGGTCGGCATCATATTCCGCCATGTCCTTGCGCATGATATCCGCAGTGTACCGGGCAATATCCAGGCCGGAGTTAAAACGGTTCTGCAGGCGCATACGCACTGCATACTCCGGGTTGATACCGTTCCACGCATCGCCGTGCCCGCCGCACAGCTTTGTCATTTGCTCGATTTCCTGAAGGTAGCGCATGATGCTTTCCTCTATGTGGCATGAAAGTGATCGCGCAGAGTACCAGCGACCGTCGGATTAGTTAATGGAATAATTGGATACGGTTATATTCCTTTGATTCAACGTTTGCTTATGCCGCATACCGGGGTTTTGAGGATAAACTCTGCGCCCTTTTCTGCAATCATCACCGTGGGTGCATTGGTGTTGCCGGAGATGATGGTTGGCATTATCGATGCATCAATGACACGGAGTCCGTCCACGCCGTGCACCCTCAGTTCATCGTCAACCACCGCCATGGGGTCACTGCCCATCTTGCAGGTACCCACCGGATGAAAGATGGTGGTGCCCAGGTTACGGGCCGCCTCAGCAAGTTCGTGATCCGTCTGAACATCAGGACCCGGTTTCAGTTCCTCCGGTGCAAAGGGCGCCAGCGGCGCCGATGCCATGATCCGTCGGGTGAACCTCAGGCCGCTGATGGCAACGCTGAGGTCGTCCGGGGTGGACAGATAATTGAGTGTGATGGCCGGGTGGTCCTCGGGATGATTTGTCTTGATGCGGATATGCCCCCGGCTGCCCGGTCGAAGGTTGCACACGGACGGCGTGATGGCATTGTACCTGTGCAGGGGCTCCCCGAACCTGTCCAGGGAAAGGGGTTGCACATGCCACTCGATGTTTGCACTTGGCTGGTTTTCGTCACTTTTGGCAAAAGCGCCAAGCTGCGACGGCGGCATGGTCAGCGGCCCGGTTTTGAACAGCAGATACTCAAGACCCATGGATGCCAGGCCAAAGATTGAGTTCACACGCTGATTCAGCGTTACCGTATTGTGCACTTTATAAACGGTGCGTATCTGCAGATGATCCTGCAGGTTTTCTCCGACACCTGGCAGGGCGTGGGTCACGGGGACCCCCACACTGCCCAGCAATTCGGGATTGCCAATACCGGAGAGCTGCATGATCTGCGGGGAGCCGATGGACCCGGCAGACAGAATCACCTCCCTTTCAGCGCGAAAGGTTTCCAGCCCGGCAGGTGTCCGCACGGTGATGCCGGTGCATCTTGGTCGGGCTTCTGTTTCGTCAAACAGCAGTTTTTGTGCCTGCGCCTCGGTAATGATCTTCAGGTTATCCCGCCCCCGAACCGGATCAAGGAAAGCGCGTGCGGCACTCCAGCGGGTGCCGCGTCGCTGGTTCATCTGAAAGTAGGCGGTACCGAAATTGTCACCACGATTAAATTCTTCAATCCCGGGAATACCGCAGGTTGCCGCAGCATCTCGCCAGGCATCAAGAATCTCCCAGTTCACGCGTCGTTCTTCCACGCGCAGCTCGCCGGTATCCCCATGAAACTCATCCGCACCATGCTGGTAGTTTTCCGAACGTTTGAATACGGGAAGGACATCATCCCAGCCCCAGCCCCGGTTGCCGAGTTGCGCCCAGTGGTCGTAGTCACTGCGTTGTCCGCGCATGTAAATCATGGCATTGATGGAGGAGCAGCCACCCAACACCTTGCCGCGCGCATAACTGATGCTGCGACCGTTTAATCCCGGGTCCGGTTCAATCTCATAACACCAGTCGGTTCGTGGATTGTTGATCGTATACAGGTAGCCGACCGGTATATTGATCCAGAAATAGTTATCCTTCCTGCCAGCCTCAACCATCAGGACGCGGTATTTGCCCCCCTCAGTTAAACGATTGGCCAGTACGCATCCGGCGGTTCCGGCGCCGACGACAATATAGTCGCAGGTCTTCATGCCCCACTCCATGTGTGATCATCAGCGAGAATAGCAGAGATCAGTCCAGGCGTTCGCCCTCAAAAAAAGTGCAGGGGTTCTCGATTCCGTCAGCGAAACAGAGTCCCACGCCGTGCATACGACCCGCTTTGAATTCCCCTTCGTAGCGGTCCCCGTTGGCAAAGGTCATGGTACCTGTCCCGTCCTCAAGACCTTCCGACCAGTAGCCACGATAGACGCGGCCATCCGACCAGCGACGTTTGCCATTGCCATGAGGTTTGCCGCGGGCGAACTCGCCTTCGTGGGTGATACCGCTCGCAAAGGTGGCCAGACCATAACCATGAAAGTTATCGTTCCGGAAACCTCCCTTATAGGTATTACCATTCGGCCAGGTTCTCCGACCCTCGCCGTGCATACGGCCTGAAACAAAAGTGCCCTGGTAAATACTGCCATCGGCAAAGGCGAGGGTGCCTTCACCTCCAATGACGCCCTGGCGCACCTCGCCCATGTAAATATCGCCGTTTGCCAGGGACAGGGTGCCGCGCCCGTGAGGCTTTCCCGCCACGAACCGCCCCCGGAAGCGATCACCGGTTGCCGAGGTATAGTCGCCATCGCCCTGCACGACATCGTTCACGAACTGCCCGTGATAAAAGCTGCCGTCCGGCCAGTGCAGCTCTCCCTCGCCGTGCAATCGTCCCATGTCCGTCTCGCCGGTATAGGAGCGACCATCGGCGAACAGCATGTTGCCCTTGCCATGAGGTCGTCCGGTCAGCACATCCCCACGGTAGACCTGTTGGTTGGGCCAGGTGATGGTGCCCCTGCCCGTCAGTAGCTCGGAAAAGATGCCCTCGTAGACCACACTATCCTCGATGATGGCCCTGCTGGTGGTCTTATCCCGGGGAGTGGCGGGTTCCTGCCTCTCGCTTTGTGGGGTTTCCGGCCCGGGGGTCGGAGAGATCGACGGTTCGGGGGCGAGGTATAGACCATAGGCGGTCAGTGCGATGCCGAGAACAAGAAATACCCGGTGAATGATCGACAGGCTGTCGAGGTAACGAGACATCCTGTTATTCTAAGACAGGCGTGACAGTGGTTAAACGTTTCTGCGATCATGAGGTTAATCTCCGGAGGTGCGGGTCATGCCTGTTGTTGATATCTTTGCCGAGGTCGATAAGATCAAGGCGGATCTGGAAAATCTGTCTGTAGATGAGTTGAACGAGGAACTGCGGGACAACCCGGAGTTGCTGCTGATCGACCTTCGGGAGATCCAGGAACTCATTGATCTCGGCACCCTCCCCGGGGCGGTGCATGTACCGCGTGGCATGATGGAGTTCTGGGCGAGTCCGAAGAGCCCTTACTACCGGGACTACTTCACCGAGGACAGGCGCATTGTGGCTTTCTGCGCCGGCGGTGGTCGCTCGGCCTTCGCAGCGCGGGATCTCAAAGCCATGGGATTTAACAATGTTGCACACCTGGCGACGGGATTCACCGGCTGGGTCGAGTCTGGCGGTGCGGTACGGGACTTTGCCGGCGACAGCCGCTGGATGCGCAAACCAACCGATAAAGGAGCTTTAACATGACCATAGAGGTTAACGGCATTGCCCACATCCAGATGACGGTGAATAACATCACTGGGTGCCAGGCCTTCTGGGAGAAACTGTGCCACTTCCTGGAGATGAAGACGCTGATCAAGAACGAAACGACCCTGTACTGTATCGGCAGCAGAACCGGAATCCTGGTGCGTGAAGCCCCCGGGGAAAAGCAGCATGTCGCATTCGATCAGGACACCAGTGGCCTGCATCATTTCTGTTTCCGCGCACGCAGCAATGAAGATGTGGATGCCATCTACCACTTCATTGTGACCGAGCTGCCGGATACGAAAATCATCCATGGCCCGGAGGATGGCTCACAGTTTGCCCCTGGCTATTATTCGATCCTGTTTGAAGACCCGGACGGAATCCGCGTCGAAGTGAACTATGTCCCGGGCAGGGGTCACTTTGATGATAAGGGTCGGCTCGGTACTGAAGGTCGCGGTCCGTCCGATCACTATGGCGAGGACGGTCTCTGAGTAAATTCAGGGTTCGCTCTATCGCGCACGACCCGCCGCACCACTGGCACCGATCGCGGCGACATTTGTCTTTCTCATACCGGGCAGTTTGGTCTTTGCGAGGCTTCATGATATTAGTGTCCCTTGCGCCCGGCGATATGAGGGTGCGGCGAAGTAGTCAGGGTCGGTATTGAAAAAAGAAGAACAGGAATTCTCGGTCACACCAGGTTATCGGACCTATGCGCTCAGCATGTTCCTTCTGGTGTACATCGTCAACTTCATTGATCGTCAGATTTTTTCTATCCTGATTGAACCCATCAGGGCAGAGATACACCTGTCGGACACACAGCTTGGTCTGCTGGGCGGTATCGCTTTCGCAATCTTCTATACCTTCGCAGGCATTCCCATCGCCCGCTGGGCGGACGTGGGCGTCCGCAAGAACATCGTAGCAATCGCTATCGTGATCTGGAGTGCCATGACCATGTACACCTCGACCGCCAGGGGCTTCGGTTCGCTGCTGATTGCGCGGATCGGTGTCGGCGTGGGTGAAGCTGGTTGCTCGCCGCCCATCCATTCCCTGATTTCTGATTATTATCCTGAAGAGAAGCGGGCAACCGCACTGTCCACCTATGCGCTGGGGATTCCCATTGGCGGGGCCATTGGCACCCTCGCCGGTGGCTGGATTGGCGAATACTTTGGTTGGCGCACGGCCTTTCTGGTTGTCGGGCTGCCCGGGTTGCTGGTGGCTGCCGGCTTCTATTTCACGATCAAGGAGCCGCCTCGCGGGTTCTCTGAGCCGGTGGGCGTTCCGGTCAGTAAGGAACCTGTGTCGTTACCGGACACCATAAAGTTCATGTGGAGTCTGCGTTCCTTCCGGCACCTGTCTTTCGCGGGCGCACTACATGCGTTTGTCGGTTACGGTGTTGCTCTGTTCCTGCCTTCTTTCTTTATCCGCGTGCATGGCTTTGGCCTTGCGGAAACCTCGACGTATCTTTTCCTGATCGGACTTACCGGTATGATCGGCACCTACCTGGGCGGTTATCTGGGTGATCGATACGGGCGGGAGGACAAACGCTGGTACATGGGCATTCCCGGTATTGCGACCTTTGTCGCGGCGCCCTTCGCGCTGTTCTTCTACACAACTAACAATCCCACGCTGGCGCTCTTTCTCGCCGTCCCCGGGGCGATCCTGGGGCCCATGTACCTTGGGCCGACCTTTGCCATGACGCAGGCGCTGGTACCCCCGGCCATGCGTAGCCTCGCCTCGGCGATTCTCCTGTTTGTGCTCAATCTGATCGGACTGGGTCTTGGCCCGGTATTCGCGGGTTATCTTTCAGAGACGCTCAGACCGGAGTTCGGTGAAGAATCGATTCGCTACTCCCTGTTGTTTCTTGCGGTTGCCGGTAATGCCTGGTCGGCATTTCATTATTACCTCGCCTCCGGAACGCTGCGCAAGGACCTCAGCGCGAAGGATCGGCTGATGGCGACTGCATAGCCCGGGGGGTCAGAAGTGAGCATTCATGCGCACAAAGTAGTAGCCACCCTGCCAGGGTGCGTATGAGTCTTCCTGGTGGAGAATACCACAGCAGTAGTCGTTGCCGCTGTCCACACGATCAACCTGATCCGGGTACTCATCGAAGATATTGCGACCACCGAGTGACAGTGAATAGTTCTCATTGAAGCGGTATGAGCCTTCCAGGTCGACGAAGACGGTCGCACCGTAATCCTGAAAGCCGGTGAAGGTCGTGCCGCTATCGTTCGAGTCTGTTGATTCACCGTAATAGCTGATGCGCGTCATCAGGCTGAATGCCGGCGAGAAATCATGAACCGCAGTAAAGACGCCGCGCCATTCGGGCGCCAGATTCTCAAAATCGTACTGCTCTTCGGGGCCAAGGAATGCGCTGGCGTCACTTTCGATGGAAGACTTGTTGTAGTTCACTGATGCGGTCAGGCTGGTGCTCATGCCACTGTCCCAGTCGATGGCCATTGTGGTGACGATGTCGACGCCGGTCGTCTTGCTGTCGAGGGCATTGCTGTAGTAGAAGACCCCGCCGATTGAGTTGGCACCGGCAACTCCGGCATTGTCCAGGGCAAGGAAGTTCTGGTAGGCATCACCTGAAGTCGGGTCTGTCGACACCTCGCGCAGACTGATCGGGTAAAACCGATCATCGATTTCGATCAGGTAGTAGTCAACGGTGAGCGTCAGAATGTCCAGGTCCGCCGTGAAGCCAAAGGTGAAGTTCTTCGATGTCTCGGGGTCAAGCGGGGAAGCACCCAGGGCTGCGGCAACGGGGCTACTTGCAGGGAACAGGCCGGCTGCTGTCGGAACGCCGTCCAGTGAGCGGGTGGATACATTGGTCGTGCCCTGCTGACCGGGCGTCGGCGCACGGAACCCGGTACCGATGGAAGCACGCAGTGCGAATGCCGGGGAAATCTTGACCAAACCGGCCAGCTTGCCGACAAGCTCGTCACCAAAGTCTGAATAGTCCTCATAGCGAAGCGCAGCCTGCAGAAGCACCGAGTCGGTGACATCTGCGCTCAGGTCACCATAGATGGCGTAGGAGTCGCGGGTATAGTCATCGGAGAAGGCGGGCGAGTAGCCGGGAAAGCCATTAGAGCCGACCCCGACGACCCTGTAGACGGGGTCATTGTCGTCTGAACAGTCTAACGAGGACCCCGCAGTGATGACCGAAAGCCCCGCCGCCGTTGCGGTGCCATCGTCGTTACAGAAACCGAATGGGTCGGAGGTGGCGAACGGGCCCGCTTCATAGGACGCAGGCTGGCGGCTCTCGATAACCTGATATTCTTCGTCCATGTAGCTGAGACCGAACGCAAAGGTCAGCGGGCTGTACATGCCGACGTCAAAGTCCATCGAGAAGTCCGCCTGAAGCTGCAGTTCCTCATTCACCAGATCCCCTGGCCTGAAGGACGTTGGCGTTGCAGGACCGAGCGACGGATTGATCGTGTTGAACAGCGTGTAGGAGATTTCGTTCGAGCCGAAGCGTGCGCTGACGTCCCATGACAATCCACCTTTGGTGAAGCCCTTCAGTCCGCCGGCAATGGAATAGTCGGTAACCTCGCCCTTGAACCGCGGCGTAAAGCTGCCGGGAAACAGTTCGAGCGGTGTGTAAATCGAGCCGTCAGAGAGACGAAGGTCTTCGATCGTGCCGTTGCCGGGATAGCGCCAGAAGAAGGTGCCGTCACTTTCGCTTTCGGCGTAGTTACCGAAGCTATAGAGTTCCATGCCGTTTGACAGCTCGATACCTGCGTTGAAGAAAACCTTGACCGACTCATGGTTGGGCACACCCCAGGGTATGGTGTTCTTACCGTCGACCGAAGCGAGCGGGATGCCCGCCGGGAATGCCTGCTGAATGGCTGATTGCCGGGGATCAGTGGGGTGAGCGCGACCGAGCACATAGTCGGCATAGCCGGCGGTCTCGTCGAATCGCGGGTTGCCGGTATCAAGACAGAACCATGGCTCACAGTATTGCACTGCGCGCTCTGTGAAATCGCTATCAGTATATTCGGCCGAGAGGTTGAAGAAGCCGGTGTCGCCCAGTGGCAGGCCGACGTTGCCCATAACCGTTGTGTTGAAACCGTCGCCTTCGAAGTACTCGCCGGTTGCAACCGTGAGGCTGCCGCCTTCGTTGTTTTGCTTCAGGTTGAAGTTGATCACGCCGGCAATGGCATCCGAGCCGTATTGTGATGATGCTCCGTCACGAAGCACTTCGATTGATTCGATGGCGACTGAAGGAATCATCGCCAAATCCGGACCCTGGGTACCCAGGCCGAAGACCGATACCAGCGCCGCGCGGTGGCGTCGCTTACCGTTGACCAGCACCAGAGTATGGTGTGATGGCAGATTCCTGAGTGTGGCAGGACGAATGAAGGTCGCGCCGTCGTCGAGAGCCTGCCGTGAAACATTATAGGACGGCACCAGCGTCTGCATGATGTTGTCCATATCTGTGTAAGAAACCGTATCAATGGTGTCTGCATTGAAGACGTCAATCGGAACCGGGGAATCGGTTGCGGTTCGTGGCTTGCCGCGCAGGCCGGTGACCGTAATCTCCTCGATTTCTTCTTCAGCCTCAGCCACCGCAAGGCCGGGCAGGGATACAAGGAATCCCGTTGTAGCTATCGCCACAGCAATGGGCAGCATCTTCAGTCTTTCTATAGGCTGTACGTTTCTTCGTGTCATGAGTGGCCCCTCATAGGTAATCAAAGGAATAGTAGGATTGGTCAAAAAATGCCGCAACGCGCGTGAATCTGCGAGGGAAAGACCCCGTGACACTGGTTAGCCTTGCAGAACAATATGATGACGCCATTTTCCGGTCACCGTGCAGAGCGGATGGTTAAGTGTACAGGGTTAGCCGGCTGGCGCACAGTCACCGGGCACGGCATTGTGAATGTAAAATGAACGATCGGCCTGAAGGCGGCTGGCTCAACCGGTCGGCGGTTCTTCCGGACGCTGGGCAATTCGCCAGTGCACATAAAACAGCGGGCAGGCCACCAGCAGCACGATTGTCAGACGGATGAGGCTGGCGATTGAGAACCTGCGCTCGTTTTCCATCAGCGCATCCCATTCCTTCTTCCTGAGTTCAGCAATTTGCTCGTCGCTGGGTGCCTCCTGTTGCCCCGTTGCCGGCGTCTGCATGATCACAGCGCCCTGGGTATGACTGTTCTCCGGCATCTCCATGAGTTCCGGATTGGAGTAGACGCCTGGTGGATAGAATGCCCTTCGATAGGCTTCATCCGTCATCAGGTACCGGTGCTGGTGTGGCCTCATGGTGAGTTCCGGGGCTACGATCTTGACGATCTGGTACAACGCCATACCCGTTGTGATGGTGATACACACGACGGTGACAAAACAGACGAGCAAGGCGTAGATACGGGTTAGTGTTCGGGACATGGTTTCCTCCTTATGTAAGGACTGCTTGTCCAATCACTGAATTCTATAACATGACTGGATTGGTTGCTGATTTTCAGCAGCCTGCCGGTCCCAGTGGAACTTCCGGGGGAGGTGCCGCAGTTCTTGTCGGGTGAGCCCCCGCCAATGCGCTCTTGCCTGATCATTCCCGCCCTGGCGTTGCAGTTGTTTGAAAGGCTGCCTTTGACAACGCTGTCATATTGAACGATGCTTAGGTCCACGTCCCTGACCTCAACAAGAATAAGACATTGACTCAGCCAGGTAATTCGGTGGACCAGCCGCTCAGATTCAAGGAACGACTCGGGTACGGGCTCGGTGATACGGCTTCAAACTTTTTCTTCCAGACATTTAATATCTTTCTGCTGTACTACTACACCGATGTGTTCGGTATCTCGGCGGCTGCGGTTGGCACGATGTTTTTCGTCTCTAAACTGTGGGATGCGGTCAACGACCCGCTGATGGGGGCTATCTCGGACAGGACAGAAACCCGATTCGGGAAATTTCGCCCTTATCTGTTGTGGATGGCTGTGCCCTACGGACTGATGGGGTTCCTGATGTTCGCCGGCCCTGAATTCAGCGACTCGGGCAAGCTGATCTACGCCTGGGTGACCTATACCCTGATGATGATGTTATACACGGCGATCAACGTCCCCTATTCCGCGTTAATGGGCGTGATGACACCCATCTCTGCCGAAAGAACCCTGCTGTCGAGCTTCCGGTTTGTCGGGGCTTTCGGCGGTGGTTTGTTGATCTCCATGCTGGTTCGACCGATGGTGCAGCATTTTGGTGTCGAGGACGAGGCGACCGGTTTTCGTATTACCATGGCGGTCTTCGCTGTCGTCTCTGTCGCGTTGTTCTGGATGACCTTTGCGACAACCAGAGAGCGGGTCAAGTCGCCGCCGGACGAACAGGTTTCGATCAAGAATGATCTGAAGATTCTGTTTGCCAATTCGCCATGGGTCGTGCTCTGCTTCGCCGGCATTCTGACGCTCACCAGTATCGCCCTGAAAAGCGCCGTCACCATTCACTATTTCAAGTACTATGTGATGGACGACGGTAGTCCGTTTTTCTGGATCTTTGATCAGACTTCCCTGTTTTTGTCCATCAATTCACTGGCCCTGATTGCAGGTGTCTGCTGCACGAAGTTTCTAAGTGATCGATTTGAGAAGAAGACGCTGATGATCGTGTTGTCTCTTGGTAGCGCGGCTTCGGGAGCCTTGTTGTTTTTTGTACCACCGGATCAATACTGGACGATGATGGCGGTCAGTGCCGCGGGTTCGGTACTGGCAGGGCCAACGGCGCCTCTGGTGTGGTCCATGTATGGTGATGTGGCTGACTATGGCGAATGGAAGTTTAACCGCCGTACGACCGGGCTGGTTTTTTCCGCGTCCATGTTTGCTCAGAAGTTCGGCCTGACCATTGGTGCCGGGTTGTCCGGCTGGTTGCTGGCGCTGTTTGGCTATGTGGCCAATACGGAGCAGACTGATGAGTCAATGATGGGTATTCGAATCCTGTTTACCCTCATCCCTGCGGGCGTTGCCTTGTTAAACGTGCTCGTGCTTTCGTTCTACACGTTGATAGATAAGGAAGTCGCTCGTATCGAAGCCGAATTGAAAGCCCGGAAGTCAGACCTTCAGCCCGCCTGAATACCTACGTCTGACAGTAGTGGTTTATAAAGCGCTCATGCTCCGGAAGCTGCGACACGAGTTTATTGACTGAACCCTGTATCCCGGTCAGGAACCTTTCCAGTTCCTCGTCGGTTATCATGTTCACAATCGGATGATATTGCTCCGGTTCCAGCCCCTGACCCAGCATTACCTGAATCCAGGAGTTCTCACCAAACAGTTCCATTGGAATTTTGAACACCCGGCCGGATTGCCGAAACAGCTCAATGCGATGTTTGAGTGATTCAGGAATTTCCATTGACCGACACTGTCGCCAGAACTCAGTGTCTGTCCGGTTGGTCACATGATAGTGCAGGATGATGAAATCACGGACATTGTCGATTTCAAATCTCATCTGGTTATTGAACTCGTCAATATCCGGCTGCCTGATCCCATCGTAGGGGAACATCTGCATCAGTCTGATGATGCTGCGCTGGATAAGATGAATGCTGGTTGACTCCAGGGGCTCGATAAAGCCGCTGGACAGCCCCATGGCGACGCAGTTTTTATGCCAGTGCTCATGTCTTTGGCCAGTCTTGAATTTGATGACCCTGGGGTCGGTCAGCACTTCGCCCTCGATATTGCCAAGGAGTTTTGCTGTCGCCTCGTCATCGGACCAGTGCTGATCACTGAAGACCACACCGTTGCCGACACGATGTTGCAACGGAATTCGCCACTGCCAGCCGGCTTCTCTGGCAATGGATCGGGTATACGGGACGGGCGGTGCAACTGACGCGGTTTGTACGGCCACGGCACTGTTGCATGGCAACCAGTGGGCCCAGTCGTCGTACCCTGCCTGTAGCGTCTGTTCTATCAGCAGTCCCCGGAAGCCGGTGCAGTCAATAAACAGGTCACCTTCAATGCGCATACCGGAATCAAGTCTGATTGCCGTGATAAAGCCGGATACCGAATCCTGGACTACCTCCTGGATTTTGCCTTCCCGCCGAATGGTGCCATGTTCTTCGGCAATGCCCCGCAAAAACCTGGCGTAGCGTGATGCGTCGAAGTGATAGGCATAGTTCAAACCCTGATTAGGCAGCACGGCAAATCGATTTTGTCTGGCTGCCGCCCACTCGTTGCAATACTTGCCAAATTCCTCGCTGATGCCGAGTTTCTTGCCTTTTAACCAGAAGTGCTGAAAGCCGGCAGCCCAGCTATCTTTACCGGTCCAGCCAAAGGAGTGGATGTAGTCCTCGCCGACATCCCGCCAGCCTTCAAATGAAATACCCAGTTTGAAGGTTCCCTGTACCTCAGTCAGAAAATCCTGCTCTTTGATCTTTAACAGTTCGTGCAGTGTGAGCAGGGTCGGAATGGTCGCTTCACCCACGCCAACCGTGCCAATTTCGTCGGACTCGACCAGGGTGATCTCGATTGTTCTACCCAGCAGTTTCGCCAGCGAGGCAGCCGCCATCCATCCCGCCGTGCCACCGCCGGCTATGACGACCTTGTGAATCTTTTTATTTTGTAAATCGTTGATTTCCACATCACCATTGTGCATATCGACCTCCCCTGGGTTGCCGTTTCTATCGATTTAACCGGTTGAGTAATTCAGCCAGCAGGCGCCTTGCCGATTCGTTGGTCAGTGGCGCAAGATATCCCCGGCCCTGTTCGGGAATATGTTCATAAACGGATTCGTCCGCCTCAAAGACATAATGGTTAAATAACGTCTGCCACGCAGACCTTTGTCGCTCCGGTAATTCGCGAACCGCCAGCATGGCATGCAACAGTGCAGTGGCCGGCAATCCAAGCAGATCCGGTGACTGGAGCCACCAGTAGTTAATCAGCAGATTGAGCGACGACATGGCTTCAACATGATGCCACCACATTGAAGGTATGAAGATGGCATCGCCGGGTTGCATGGCGCAGGTGCTGGCGTGGGCCAGCGCTTCGGAAAACCCGGGATACCGGTCAGGATCAGGCGCGGCAAAATCGACAAGAGAAATCGCCTGGCCGGAAGGTGTTCGATCAACCGGCCCGACATACAGGTTATTTATCTGTTCAGGGGGGAACAGCGTAAAACGCCGGTCCCCGGCAACCACGCAAGCCAGGTTGTCAGGAAAATCATAGTGCGCTGATATTCGGGTTGAAGACCCCAGCCAGAAATTGACCAGCGCATCGTCACCCGGCACATGAATATCGTTCTGATCACGAAACCCGGGTAACCCCTGATCGACCGGCGTTGAGCCAACGTAGATGAAGGTATGCTCAGCGACGCGACGGGTATCAATCAGCTTTTCGCAGACCTCGGCCAGGGTTGTGGTACCACTTTTGAAGTTGAATCCGGTAAACGACTCATTGTAGAAAAACCGGCCCGCCATCTCGTCGTTGCCGACATAGGCAGTGACTGGCTTTTCCGACCAGAACCGGGACAGATACTCGACTGCTGCGGCTGGCTCTTTGCACACGGATACTGCCGGCCAGTGATTCACAAGACCCTTGAGATGAACTGGCTCAGCAGAATCAAAGACGTCAGGCGGAACGGCATTGAGGCGGTGGCAGTCCACGGTCCTCACTGCGGGCAGTTCAGTCAGGGTCATCATGCCGCCAACTTCGCGTTCTTGAAGTCCACCAGCCGCTGCACATTGGGCACCGAACTGATCATCATAAACAGAGGCATCAGAAAGCCTTCATTGCTCAGATAGGCGAGCGTGTCACCATCCAGATTCCGGACCTTCTCTTCATTGATGCCGTGAAAGCCGATCAACTGATTCGTGGATCTGTCATTCAGCGTGACTTCATAGGTGATAGCCTCGGTCAGCCCGTATTGCTGTAATGCATCTATGAAGCGACGCCCGTGGTCAAGGCCGCCATGAATCGTCTCCAGCAGATTGACCATACTGTCCAGAAAAGGGGTTCGCCCACCCAGCGGTTGGAACAGAGCCTCTCCTTCTTCCGTATTGACCCTGGGATGGTCCATATCAATCGACAGAATTTCCTGCTCACTACCTTCTGATTGCTGGCGGCCAATTAAAAATGGCTCACGTTTCACCATGGCAGGAAGGTAGTTTGCCTGCCAGCCGGAGTCGCTCAGAAAAAGATTTTCACCTTCTTCAAAGCCGAACAGCGCAACGGGGAACAGCGTACCAGAAGCGTCCTGTTGCAGCAGGATCGGGTAGTAAGCCTGCACGGTGCGGAACTCGAACGGCAGGACCAGGGTGAACATTTTGTCATCACCATATTGTGCGGATCGCTCGGTGATGATTTTGATGTCCTGATGTTGAACATTGTTTAACAGCGCATTATTGGTCACGTCGCCCTCTGGCCTGCATATCTTGCTTTGATCGACTCAATCAATGTCCGGTTAGTGGGCAACAGAGAGCACATACGAGCAGTTTTTTGATTTTTCTCGTGCAGTGCCGCATCGGCCCGCGCCATGGTTTGCGGATCAGCATCGACGTGAAACAGGGTACCGGATGGCCGATAACCCATACCATAGAGCACATACTGGTAACTTGCGGAGGGAAACAGTTCGTCCACCATCGGTGCATCGTCATGCCAGGGAGCCTGCTGTTGCCACAACACCAGCTTTTCCCGAAGCTCTTCCGGCCAGCTTGCTTCAGATCGTACATCACGCCAGTAGCCACTATCTTCCCGTCTGCTGATCGCGTAGTGCAACTTGAGAAAGTCGACTATTCGCAGCCAATGATAGTGCATTTTCTGATTAAATCGTTTTGCCACCACCGCCATAATCTCCCGATTGGCCGGCAATTGTCTGGACAGCAGATGGGCGGACTGCTCAATCAAAGCGATTGCGGATGCCTCCAGCGGTTCAACAAATCCGGCGGACAGGCCAACTGCCACGCAGTTGTTTATCCAGAAGCAGTCACGGTAGCCGGGCTGGAAACCAAGTTCCCGGAACGAGAGCTGGTTCAACGTCGCTTCCGGCGTTGTCCGGGCCGCGTAGCTTCTCAGTATGTCGGTTGCTCGTTCCGCATCCAGATGCGCGCCGGAAAACACATGGCCAAGTCCTCGTCTGGTCTGCAAACCAATATCCCAGATCCAACCCGCCTCTGTTGCCGTAGACTGTGTCACCGAGGCGATTGGCGCGTCCGGTTCTGCATAGGGCGCCTGCACCGCAATCGCCGCATCATTAAACAGATACTGTTTGAGACTCTTGAATCCGACCTTGAAGTGCTCGCCAATCAAAAGTGCGCGCTGCCCGGTACAGTCGATGAAAATATCCCCTGCAACCTGTTCACCGGTATCAAGTTGAATCACTTCCAGATCGCCATTGCCCCTGGTCCGGACTGATACAAGATTACCTGACAGGTATTGCACCCCCAGGCGTTCGACACCATGCCGGTGAAGCAGGTGCGCGAACTTGCCGGCATCAAGATGGTAGGCATAGTTCACTGCGAAGGCATAGGGCGGCGTGGATGTCTGTTTGGGCGCCAGTCCTTCGGCGATGACCGCCGCCTGTGACGTGACAAAATCCGAGAAGGAGGTAGCTCCCTCTTGTTGCAGCCAGCATCCGGCCAGATTAAGCGATGAGTATTCAATCGGCGGCGAAAATGGGTGGTAATAGCGGTCATCAGCGGTCGCGTCCGACCAGCCTTGAAAACAGGTACCCTGTTTGAAGCTCGCGTCTGTTTCACAGATCAGCGCATCTTCGGACAGACCTATTTTCTGCAGCGTACTGCGCATTGAAGGCCAGGTTCCTTCACCAACCCCGATAATCGGCACATCGGGAGACTCAATCAGGGTCACGCTGATGCCGCGCCGACTTCCGGCATGCTCGGCCGCTATCAAACAGGCAGTTATCCAGCCTGCGGTACCACCACCGACAATGACAATTTTCGAAATAGCGTCAGACACGTTTGGCCCTTGTTTTACAACGACCAAACTAATGTAACAGGCGGGAAATTGCTAATGGACAAGCCGTCAGGCCCGGACTGCCCTTGCGGGCAACCCGGAGGGGGGGCGTTTAGAATTTGTATCTAAAGCCAAGGTTAAATCGACGACCAAGCTGTGAAGCGAACAGCGCCTGGGGTTCGGCACGACCGTAAACGTAGGTTGTCTCGTCGGTCAGGTTCAAAACGTCAAGGTAGACCTGATAGTTTTCATTCTCACCAAACCAGTAACTGGCACTCAGATCCCATTGTTCATACTCATCCACGTAGGTGGGCGGTCCGGCGCCAACATTGTTTTGCCCGGTCCCGGACAGGAAGCTGTCCCGCCAGTTGTAGGCAATACGCACACTGATACCATTTTTATCGTAGAAGCCGATAAAGTTAGCTGAATCACTCAGGCCGCTCAAAACAAACTGTTCCTGCAGGCTGAAGTCATCGTAGCCGACATCGGCATCGACAAAGGTGGCGTTCACAATCAAACCGAAGCCTGTCTCGCCAAAGTTATGTTGTAACACAACTTCCCAGCCATCCATGGTGGCTTCCTGAATGTTGACAGGAACCGTGAGGTTAAACGGAGATACCGGGTCACGACCTTCAACACCGGTAATCGCACGGCGCTCAGCATCCACGCCAGGTGCATCCGGTCGATTCTCCAGAATCCAGGACCAGATAGCGCCGGAATCAGTGCTGCCTGTTGCCTCAGCTCCCTCCTGATAGAGGGGACCGAGAGCCGGGTGCGGCAGACCAAAGGTGTTTTCGATCACAGAAGAGGTACCAATGAAGTTTTCAACATCCTTGTGGAAATAACCGATCGCAAAGTAACTGGAATCACCGTAATAGTATTCAATCGAGATATCGATATTCTCGGATTCAAACGGGTCCAGCGCCGGGTTGCCCCGGCTCCCGGTACCTCCGTTCACCCGAACCGGACTTGCGATGGTCTGACCACCCTGAATATCACTATAATTGGGCCGGGTCAGCGTTTTGGACAGTGACATACGGCCAACCAGATCATCAGTCAGGTCGATTCGGAAATCCAGATTCGGCAGCACCGCATCATAGTCACCTTCCCGCTCGGTGAAGCCGGAATCCGGTGCCTGCACCGCAGTTAACTCGTTGCCGGAAACCCAGTCGAGCCGGGTATAAATGGGAGACAGGGCCTGCGAGTTAACGTCAGTCTGCTCGTAGCGGATACCGGCACGGATGGCGTAAGGCATGTTGGCAATTTCAGATGCCATATTGACCTGAACATAGACCGCCTCGGTTTCTTCATTAGTCCGGCGGTCGACAGTGAATGTGCTGGTCGGGCAAAGGCCGGTGCCGCAGTCGCCCATATCCGCCAGCATCCAGGTCGTTGCCTCACCGGAGGCCTGCAACGCCTCTGTGCGCGCAACCACCTGTGCCAGATCCCAGGCGAAAAAGTCCGTTTGTAGCCGCGGGTCGTTGCCACCCGGCACTTCATCAAAGGCGCCCGCCGCAGAGGTCGGTGTCAGCAGGTCGGCAATCGCACCTCGCTCGGTGACACCACCCCAGGCATCCCGTTGCACGTTTGCCCCCGCCGAGCGGTAGTCTGTTTCGCTGAGTTGAATACCAAAGTCGATGGTTTCGATAAAACCGGCATCAAACGCATAGGAGCCGGTGAGTCGCGTTTGTTCAATATCCATATCAGCAATGTTGTTAGTGAACACACTACCGGTGACAATCATGTCATCGGCGGACAAGGGTGAGCCGAGACCAAGTTCAAGAATCGGCAGATGACCGGCTTCAAAGTAACCGGTGGTTGTATTGCGCGTGAAGCTCGCCGTGGACAGCAGGGCTGAGCTACCCCAGGGGCTGTCCGGCTCCGATTCAGCAGTGGAATCGTGATAGTCCAGTTCCAGGGCGATATTGTCGGTAACGTCCCAGACGATATTCAAACCGATGGACGTGAGTTCATTCCTGGAAGCGTCGGTACCACCACCCATTGAAAAATCGCTGTTAGGCAGTCTTTCGCGGTAGGTGTCTGGCGATGCAATCGGCCCGTCGGTCCAGACGGTTTCCTGTGCGCCGAAGTTAAACCAGGCGGACAGATTGGTATAGTTCCGCTCAAGTTCGAATTCAGCGAAGGTGTAGTCCAGGGTCGCCTCCACACGCTCATTGGGTTGCCATTGCAGGGTGAGCTGACCATTGGTTCGCGTCTGTTCGTATTCGTTAAACTCATAGCCGATAGACTGGGGCACAGAGTAGATATCACCGGCGCCGGGGCGGTTGACCTGATTGTCATTACGCGGGATGCCACCCCAGGTTGCGTCGTTGTCACCCGGGAAACTACGCCAGCCACCCACACTGGCCGTATCAACGCCGTTATTGCGCTCCTGCCTGATCAGGCTGAGCGCTACACCTACGGTGTCGTCGGCAAAGGTATTGGAGTACAGGCCTGATACTTCCGGCGTCCAACTGCTGCCTTCCTCGGTTGACTCATCATGAACACCGCTGGCGGCGACTGTCCACGAAAGACCGGGCGCGTCCAGTGGCCTGGCGGTTCGGATATTGATGGTCGAACCAATACCGCCGGAAGGTACATTAGCCTGACCGCTCTTGTAGACCTCCACGGCGGCAATGTTTTCCGATGCCAGGTTACCGAAGTCGAAAGATCGCCCGACAGCTATATTTGCATCGACGCTGGATGTGGGCATCTGGCGACCGTTCAGCAGTACCAGATTAAAGTCAGGGCCAAAGCCCCGTACGGTTACCCTGGACCCCTCACCACGCTGGCGGTCAATCGACACGCCGGTGATTCGTTGTAGCGACTCTGCCAGATTGCTATCCGGAAAGTCACCCATATCCTCAGCGGTGATCGCATCAACCACGCCATCGCGGTTGCGCTTCACGTCCATGGATGCTTTCAGGCTCTGCCGGATGCCGGTGACGACCACTTCTTCCATCGCTCCTGAATCGGTTGCTTCCTGGGCATAAGCCACCCCGCCCCCTAACGCCAGCGATATCGCTGCGGCCAGCGGGGTTTTCTATTGTCCACGGGCAGAACCCTCCTTTTCAGCCGAAACTGGCTGGTATTCTCTGCTGGTATTCTATTGTTATTGCAACGCCCATCCCGGAGTTATGACAGCGTTGTCAACCTGCTTTATAGCCCAAGCTGACAACGCTGTCAATAAGCTGGCCCCGGATAGTCAGGCCATAACCGGCTGCGAATTTTTCCGCCGGAAAACTGCCACTGACCACCCCATCACCACCAGGCCAGGGCATGGGTAAACGTCCTTCGAACTGATATTCGCCAAACAGTACCTGCGCCAGCCCCAAACCTTCTGAGCCGGGCAACCAGCAGGCGACAAACGCAGTCGACGCCGCAAGCTCCGTATCCACAACCAGCGGCCGTCCTGACACCAGCAGTGTCACCACCGGCACGCCGGTCTCGCTGATTTGCCGAATGCAGGCCAGGTCTTCGGGATGAATATCTTCAAGCCGCATACTTCTTGCGTAGGGTGCAAGCGGATTCATGGTCCCCTTGATCATTGAACCCGTCTCTACCAGCAGGTGGTCTCCCGGTCGAATATCACCAAACCCTTCCGCATAGGGCCTCTCGCCGATCACGACGACCGCAATATCATGTTCCGCCGGGTCGGCCTCAGCGCCACTCAAATCCTGACTCAGCACCGCCCCCGGCGCCATCTGCCGGATGCCCTCCCAGATGGTTGTGCCGTCAATTTCATCGCCCGATGTTTCGCCCTGCCAGCTAAGTGTCCAGCCGCCACACTGATGACCGAGATGATCGGCGCTTTTGCCCGCAACCAGAATTCGCTGTGAAGGGGACAGTGGCAGCACACCCGCCTCGTGCTTCAGCAGCACCAGAGATTTCCGAACCGCTTCCCGGGCGACCGCTCTGTGGGCCTCAGAGCCAAACGAAGGATCATTCGAACCAGGCCGTTCGGCGGGTCTCGGCATATCAAACAGCCCGAAACGCAGCTTTGTCAGCAGTATTCGGCGCACTGCGTCATCAATCCGACTCATCGGCACCTCGCCGGATGTCACTTGCCGGATGAGACCTTCGATAAAATCTCGCCATTTTTCCGGCACCATGAACATATCGATTCCGGCGTTAACGGATTCGCTAATCGCCAGATGGTAGTCCTCGTTCAGATAGTCGATCCCATCCCAGTCAGACACGACGATACCGTCAAAACCCAGTTTGTCCTTCAGCACTTCTGTCACAAGCTGGTGGTGGCCGTGGCACTTCTGGCCGTTCCAACTGTTGAAAGACACCATCACACTCTGCACACCCGCAGCAAGGGAAGGGTAATAGGGCGACATGTGCAGGGATTCCAACTCATCAAAAGGCAAGGTGGTTTCTCCCTGATCAATGCCGTTCCTGGTACCGCCGTCACCGACCCAGTGTTTGACACATCCCATCACGCCTTCATCCTGAAGGGCGGTGACATAGGCGGCACCCAGCTCGCCAATCAACCCGGGGTCAGCGCCGTAGCTCTCATAGGTTCTGCCCCATTGCGGGTTCTGAACCACCGCCAGCATGGGTGCAAAATTCCACTCCACACCACTGGCCAGAATTTCACGCGCCGTCACCCGCGCCATACTGGCTACCAGTATCGGGTCACCCGCAGCGCCGTAACCAATGTTGTGCGGGAAGATGGTTGCGCCTTTCAGGTTGTTGTGTCCGTGGACTGCGTCAATGCCGAACAGAATCGGAATACCCAGCGCATCGTCGTCACCGACGCTCACCTGCCAGAATTGATCATTCATCCGCACCCAGTTGGTGGGCCTATTGTCATCGGGGCGTGAGCCGCCCCCTGAAAGCACCGAACCAAGCGCATGTGCCTTCACGTCTTCCGGTGTCACATGCATGCGTTCAGCCATCGTCATCTGACCGACTTTCTGGCGTAGCGACAGCCGCGCAAGCCAGCGCTCGGCAACGGCCTTGTGGTTAGGTTCCGACATCAAACTCCTCCCTGAGAAGTCACGAAAAAGGGGATATTGGCATGGGCGGCACCAACAGACGGGTCTGTGACATAGACAAACAGGCGGTAAGCACCTGGTTCTGCCGGAGTCCGAAAACGCACGACGGGTGCGCCCTGTTTTATTATCAATGACGATATATCTTCAGGAGTTTCTTCTTTATCGCCGCCTTGCTGGGTGGCCGTACTCTCTCGCATAAGCTGCCACCTGTAGCCGAGTGGTTGCTGTTCTCGATCAAAGACAGTGACCACAGCCTCATAAGGTTGTGAGGCGCGTAACGTCACGTCATCGGTTGCTAAATGACCATCAAGCCGCAGTTCAGTTAACACCGGGGCAAGATTGTCCGGCAGAGAACCGGTCCAGATCTCATGCATGACATCAATCGCCTCGGTTCGATAGCCACCCGGTGCAAACATGCCATACCAGGTCGGAGTGCGTTCCTGCTTATGTCCCCACAGGAACACATAGTTGCCAATCACCTGACCCGCCAGCGGTTCGATAACTTCATGATAGCTACGCCTGTAGTTGGCCGCCTTGGCATGGCTGGTCAATTCAACAGGTGCACCCCAGTCGGTTGCGAGCACTTCCCAATGCCCGACCGTGCCCCATTCGGTCACCATCAACGGTTTGGCGAAACCAATGTCAGCCACCAGTTTCCTGAGGCCCCGAAGTCCGCCATAAAACTGCACACTGATAAAATCCAGATCGGGCGCTCGTTCAGCGATCACGGCGGCCATATCCGCATCCATTCCGGCAGTGGCTGTTGTGGTCGGATGGTTGGGATCAAGCTCATGAATCATTTTGCTGATCTCATTGACCGCATCGTAGACCCCGGGATTACTGTAGTCGTGGTTAAGCTCGTTACCGATGATCCAGGTAAGCAGGGCCGGATGCTCCCGGTGACGCAGCACTTCCGACTTCATGTACTCGAACTGCCTGCGGACGGCAACCGGATCGTCATAGTCAAACCCATGTCGTTCGCGCATCACGTTCAGACACAGAGACACCGTTAAGCCAAGTTCATGGGCGCGATCAAGCAGTGCCGCATTTTCTGAATCCCAGGTGCGAATGGAATTACCACCGTGGCGCACCAGAGCATCAAGCGTTTCAATGGTTTGGGTTCCCGCACCTTTGATCTGATAAGGCACCCCATCGCGGTAAAGCCGAAAGCCAACAGATTCCTGCCGGATCTCAACCTTCACCGGACCAGGATCAGCAGCCATGGCAGCCAGCGGCAGGCTCACCAGCATTACCAGTAGCGGTCCAATCAAGCAGTTTCTCCAAGAATACAGGTATCAACTGACATATCCGCATCAGCACTGCCACCCACCCACACTCGTATCTGTCCTGGCTCAATGACCTGCTGACGACCGTTAAAGAAACCGAGCATGTCAGCATCAAGGTCAAACTCAAGGGTGCGCGTTTCACCGGGTTCCAGCTCAACTCTTTCGTAACCTTTCAATTCGCGTACCGGTCGCGTTGCACTGGCCACCGGGTCTCGAACATAAAGCTGTGCAATCTCAATGCCTGACCTTGTGCCGGTGTTGCTGAGTTCAAAGGCGACACGCAACAGGTCCTGATGTGAGTGCATCTCATTCCGGACGCGCAGGTTCGCGTACTCGAAACGGGTGTACGACAACCCATAACCGAACGTGAACGCAGGGGAAGGGTCGACATCGAGATGGAAGGAGGTGTTGCCTACTGAAAGCTGGGGCGCGCGCGCATCAATATCATTGATTGAAATGACTGTTTCAGGTGTCGGCGGTTTACCTGTGTTCCGGTGGGCATAGTAAATTGGAATCTGCCCGGTTGACCGGGGTATGGACACCGGCAGCCGACCGGTCGGATTAGCCTCTCCCAGCAGGAGATCTGCCAGCGCCGGGCCACCCATCGTACCCGGGTGCCAGGCATAAATAATGGCTTGCGCCCGCTTGACCAGGGGTTCGATCACCAGGGGTCTGCCCGCCATGACGATGGCAATGATGGGCTTACCCGTTTGGCTCAAGTGTTCGACCAGTGTCGCCTGTGCTCCGGGCAGCGTGATATCTGCGCGACAATGAGCCTCACCGGACAAGATCGCTTCTTCGCCGAGCACCAGCACAATGACATCCGCATCCTCCGCTGCCCGGACTGCGGCTTCAAACTGTGCCACCGACTGATCGCGTGAATTCTCAAGCCCGGGTGCAAAACCGAGTTGGCCGTCCAGCCTTTCCTCCAGGGCCTCTCGCAGTGAAATGCTGCTATCTGCATCACCATCAAATACCCAGGTGCCGAGCTGCTCATAGGGCTGATCAGCCAGTGGGCCGATCAGGCACAGGCGCTGCGTTGCGGTGTCGAGTGGTAGTATGTGGCCGTCATTTTTTAGCAGCACACAACTCTCAACCGCCAGCCGGTGTGCAACACGGGTTGCATGGTCAGTACGCGGCGCCGTGACATAGTCACGGACAGGTTGATCAAAGAGCCCCATCTCGACCTTGACGTTAAGTATTTCAGACACCAGTTGATCAACGCGTTGCTCGTTCAATTCCCCGGATTCCACGAGACCAACGATATGGTCATCATAAGCGCCGCTGGTCATATCCATGTTGACCCCTGCCACAGCAGAGAGATAAGCAGCGTCCCGGGCATTCCCGGTAACACCGTGTACCGACAACTGCGTAATGGATTCCCAATCACTGACGACAAAACCCTTAAAACCCCATTCATCACGCAACACTTCCTGCAACAACCAGTGATTGCCGGTTGGTGGCATACCATTTAGGTCACTGAACGACGGCATGACCGAAGCGGCCCCTGCCCGGACGCAGGCAAGAAACGGCGGCAGATAGACATTGCGTAGCTCCAGCTCCGGGATATTAGTGGTGTTGTAGTCCCGCCCGCTTTCACTGGCGCCATAGCCCACAAAATGTTTCAGGCAGCAAAGTAACTGGTGCTCGTCATTTTCCTGATAGCCCTGGACCATCGCGACTCCCATACGGGCCGTCAGCAACGGGTCCTCACCAAAGCTCTCAGCGATTCTTCCCCAGCGCGGGTCACGGGATACATCCAGCATCGGCGAGAAGGTCCAGTTCACACCCTGGGTACCGGCTTCGGTTGCCGCTACCTGTGCGCTTTCCCGTACCAGCGCATCGTTCCAGCTTGCGGCCATACCGAGGGGAATAGGCATGACTGTTTTGAAGCCGTGGATGACATCGCGGCCAATCAGTAGTGGTATGCCATGGGGACCACGCTCACGGGCGAGCCTTTGAATCTCAGTGATCGTACCAGGGTCGACCTCATTGATTACCGAGCCGATACGACCCTGTTCAAGGCGCCCGTAAAGTTCGTCAGAAACATGTCCATGTGCACCATTGACCTGAACGAGCTGGCCTGCCTTTTCCTGTAGCGTCATCACGGCAAGCAGATCCGCAACTCGAGTGTTCGATGGCGGGCAAGTGCCGGCGTTTAACATGCCAAGTGGCCCCTGATACGTGTGCGGCGATTTTTACCAAGTAAATGACAACGTTGTCAAACAAATGTAACCACTAGTGTCCTGTCATGTAAATTAATTGAACTAATTTGCAAGAAAGTTGTCGTATGGTTATTACCCTGATGAGGACTCTACCATGGGACGTCTTGCCGTTGAAATTGTATTGAGCGAAGACGAACAATCGACCCTCGAAAGCTGGCGTCGGCGACGCAACACGACAGCAGGATTGCATTTCCGAGCCGGTATCGTACTGGATTGCGCCGCTGGATATTCCGGTGAAAAAATTGCAAAGCGCCGCCATACCAGTCAACAAACAGTCACCAAGTGGCGCCGCCGTTTTGCCCGCGACCGGCTTGCTGGCCTGTCCGATGCCCCACGTAGTGGGCAGCCTCGTCAGTATGGTGATGACAAGGTGCAGTTTGTGTTAGATGCGACGCTGAATCGGCGGCCAAAGAACGCGACGCACTGGAGTGTTCGTAGCCTGGCTGAAGAGTTGGGCATATCGCGTGGCTTTGTTCACCGAGTGTGGCGTGCGTTTGGTCTCAAACCCCACCTGTCACATAGTTTCAAGCTATCGACTGACCCTCATTTCATTGAAAAAGTCCGGGATGTTGTTGGGCTCTATCTTGATCCCCCGGATAAAGCCCTGGTTTTGTGCGTGGACGAGAAGAGCCAGATTCAGGCATTGGACCGGACCCAGCCATCCCTGCCGATGGATTACGGTTTGCCGGAAACACACACGCACGACTATCGACGTTATGGTACGACAACGCTTTTTGCCGCCCTGGACGTGGCCACTGGCAAAGTGATTGGCAAACTCAAACGCCGCCATCGAAGTACGGAATTCCTGAGTTTCTTACGACATATCGATTCCCAGGTTCCTGCCGATCTGGAGGTCCACTTGATTCTGGATAACTACAGCACTCACAAGACGGAGAAGGTCAAGAACTGGCTGTTACGGCATCGGCGATTTCACTGCCACTTCACCCCGACGTACAGCTCATGGCTCAATCTGGTAGAGCGGTTCTTTGCTACTCTGACAGAGCATCAGTTGCGCAGAGGGACTCACCGGTCAGTTCCTGCGCTGGAACAAGCGATACGAAACTACCTTGAAATACACAACGAGAATCCCAGGCCATTCCAATGGACAAAGTCCGCTGACAAAATCATTGAGTCAGTCAGTAATGTAATTGAACGAATTAACGGGACAGGACACTAGCAGGCTGTTGATTTTCACCCAGCTTCGAACAGATTGACCGTTTAAAGCTTGAATTTTCGGTTCTATATGACAATTTGAGCCTGGTTTCCGCCCTTATGGGCAACCACCGTCACGGTATTGCCCCTGCCGGGCGGAATTATCCCTGTAACGCCCTCATCCGGGTCAGATTCCAGCCAATCATCGTTAGCATAAATACGCTGTTCACCTTCGATAAACCACGCACTTTCATCTGCCTGATCAAACCAACTGACTTACCCCAGCCAAAAGGCTCTTCCACCCGCTTCCTGTTCCGTTGGCTAATCTTGTAACCTGCGTGTCGGCTGGTACGACCGTCGATGGCAGAACCGCCTGCCCGGTTATCATTCCTGGCAACATGGGGCGTCACATTCAGAACCCGGCAAGCCGCTACGAAACCCGCCGTATCATAGTTCTTGTCCGCACCCACTGTGCGCTTCTTCGTTCCCGGGAGTTTCGACAATAAGTCCGCCGCTACTTCCCGTTCGGCCTTGCCTGTCGCATGACTGGCCGCCGCCTTAACAATCAGGCCGTTCTGGTTTTCCATCACAGTGTGACCCATATAAGACAGTCTGGCCTCTTTGCCAGGACCTTTCTTGGCCAGTCGTGCATCACCGTCTGTTTTTGACTCGTGGGTCTGGTTACTACGCTTTTCCCCGTGGAAATTAGCTTCGCTGTTGCGTCCACCACCCGCTGAGGGTTCGCTATCATCATCCTTGCGACGGTAGCTTTTCTGCGAAGCCCAGGCCTGGATCAAGGTGCCGTCTACGCTGAAGTGCTCGTCGGACAGCAGCTTTTGCTTTCTGGCAAGGCCAACCACCTCTTCAAACAGTTCGGTGATGACATCGTTTTCCAGCAGACGATCCCGGTTGATGCTGAAAACGGAGTGATTCCAGATCGAGTCATCAATCGTTAAGCCGACAAACCACCGGTACAGGAGGTTATAGTTGATCTGTTCAACCAATTGCCGCTCGCTACGGATGCTGTAAAGTACCTGAAGTAACTGCGCCCTGATGAGTCGCTCTGGCGGGATCGATTCCCGACCAGTGTCACAATAGATACTACCGAAGAGCGAGTTCAGGTTCTTCATCGCCTCATCAAGGAGTGTCTTGATGGGTCTCAGCGGATGATCCTCTGGGACAAACGATTCCAACTGCACTGTTGTGAAAAGGGATTCCTGGAAAACATCTTCGCCACGCACTGAGTCAAAATCCTTAATCAAGTATAGTTCTCAGTATTATATCTAACCCAGTATTACCGGGCCACAAAATCAACAGCCTGCTAGTGTCCTGTCATGTAAATTAATTGAACTAATTTGCAAGAAAGTTGTCGTATGGTTATTACCCTGATGAGGACTCTACCATGGGACGTCTTGCCGTTGAAATTGTATTGAGCGAAGACGAACAATCGACCCTCGAAAGCTGGCGTCGGCGACGCAACACGACAGCAGGATTGCATTTCCGAGCCGGTATCGTACTGGATTGCGCCGCTGGATATTCCGGTGAAAAAATTGCAAAGCGCCGCCATACCAGTCAACAAACAGTCACCAAGTGGCGCCGCCGTTTTGCCCGCGACCGGCTTGCTGGCCTGTCCGATGCCCCACGTAGTGGGCAGCCTCGTCAGTATGGTGATGACAAGGTGCAGTTTGTGTTAGATGCGACGCTGAATCGGCGGCCAAAGAACGCGACGCACTGGAGTGTTCGTAGCCTGGCTGAAGAGTTGGGCATATCGCGTGGCTTTGTTCACCGAGTGTGGCGTGCGTTTGGTCTCAAACCCCACCTGTCACATAGTTTCAAGCTATCGACTGACCCTCATTTCATTGAAAAAGTCCGGGATGTTGTTGGGCTCTATCTTGATCCCCCGGATAAAGCCCTGGTTTTGTGCGTGGACGAGAAGAGCCAGATTCAGGCATTGGACCGGACCCAGCCATCCCTGCCGATGGATTACGGTTTGCCGGAAACACACACGCACGACTATCGACGTTATGGTACGACAACGCTTTTTGCCGCCCTGGACGTGGCCACTGGCAAAGTGATTGGCAAACTCAAACGCCGCCATCGAAGTACGGAATTCCTGAGTTTCTTACGACATATCGATTCCCAGGTTCCTGCCGATCTGGAGGTCCACTTGATTCTGGATAACTACAGCACTCACAAGACGGAGAAGGTCAAGAACTGGCTGTTACGGCATCGGCGATTTCACTGCCACTTCACCCCGACGTACAGCTCATGGCTCAATCTGGTAGAGCGGTTCTTTGCTACTCTGACAGAGCATCAGTTGCGCAGAGGGACTCACCGGTCAGTTCCTGCGCTGGAACAAGCGATACGAAACTACCTTGAAATACACAACGAGAATCCCAGGCCATTCCAATGGACAAAGTCCGCTGACAAAATCATTGAGTCAGTCAGTAATGTAATTGAACGAATTAACGGGACAGGACACTAGGTTGCCGGAGAAATCGTCGAGCGCCGAATCATGATCTCGCAATGAAATTCAGCACCATCAATCGTTGCTTCTTCACCGCGGATTTTTTGGATCAGAAGACGCACTGCAGCATCTGCCATCTGGGGAATGGGTTGCCGAACAGTTGTCATTGGCGGCCAGATATGTGAGGCCAGGGGTGTGTCGTCGAAGCCAACCAGTGAGAGCTGATCAGGTACGATGAAGCCTCTTTCTCTTGCCTCAAAAAATGCACCAGCCGCCATGTCATCGTTGCTGGCAATAATGGCAGTGGGTCGCTTTGGCAGGGATAACAGTTTCTCCGCTGCCAGGCGACCAGAATCAAAATCAAAGTAACCCTGTCTCACCAGGGACGCGTTATAGGGAATCCCGCGTGCTTTCAGCGCTTTTCGATAGCCCGCAAATCGTTTCCGGCTGGAACTGTGATCGGGATGCCCCTTGATAAAGCCAACGACTTCATGACCCAGACCCAGCACATAGTCGGTAAGCTGACAACTCACCGTCTCATCTTCACACATGATCGAAATGGTATCGCTGACCGGAACATCGGGGGTAATCAACGCAACCGGAACATTGGCTGCGCGAAGGTATGCCAGGACTTCCGCGTCGTCGCAGAGTGGTGCCGTCAGTAGCAGACCATCGATCCGCGTCTGCATCACAAATTGACGAACGGCTTCCACCAACTCGGTTTCCGGCAACGTCAGTGGCTCAAGCAGCAATGTGTATCCTTCCCTGTCGCAGGCTTCCAGTGCTGCGTTCAACACGCCACCGACATAGCTGAATTCATGAGGGTTTTCGTAAATCAGACCGATCGTGAATGACCGCTTGCCTGACAATCCGCGAGCCGCACTACTGGGCTGATAGTTAAGACTGCTGATGGCGGCGAGTACCTTTTTGCGGGTCTTCTCGCGCACATTTGGCTCATTATTGAAGACGCGGGAAACGGTCTTGATTGAAACGCCCGCACGTTCAGCAACATCAAAGATCGTCGCATTTCCCTCGGACGATTTGGAACGGCCCATGGCTCACCTGCCTGATTTATCAGGCGGTATTCTATGACAAACTACCTCGCCGTTCTTCCAGTTCTGCTCTGAGCTCGACGGCACGTTGTTCAGTGATGGGGAACAACACAATGACCCAGATCGCAATGGCAGATGAAATGGCTGGCACCAGCACATCAAACAAGCGCATCAGATGGATCGTCCGTTCTGACTGACTGCCACCCAGCTCTACATCAAAACCTGTTGCGTTAAGCAGGAAACCACCACCGGCAATCGCGGCTGCCATACCGAGCTTGACCACCCACCAGTAGATGGAGCCAAACATGCCTTCACGACGCTGCCCGGTCTGCAGCTCGTCCAGATCACAGACATCGGCAATCATCGACCCCATGAGTGTAAAGAGCCCACCAAGCCCGAATGCCATAAGTGGCGCTGGCAATAACAACAACCATGGAATCTCCGGGTTGTAGCAGAACCACTTTAGACAGTAGCCAAGTATCGATACCCCGGTGCTGAAAAAGAAGGCTTTGCGCTTGCCCGTTCGGGTCGCCAGCCAGGTAATCAGTGAAATCACCACAAACGTTGATGCGGCAGACAGAGTGCCGGAATAGCCCGCCCACCTGGCTCCCAGCTCCTGATCCCCCGCAAACACATAGTAGATGATCACGTAGAACTGAAACGAAGAAATGAGCATAAACCCATTGAACACAAGGAAAGTTGCCAGACATAACTTGAGGAAGGGGCTGAATTTCAAGGTAGTCAGAAAACCATGAAAGAAGTCCTGCACGTTGGCGCTAATCTCAGACCAGACATCAGTGGGTGCTTCCGGGTGATGCTCACTGACTTCAGCTTCTGCCAGCGTTTGATAACGCTCGCGCAGGAAAATGGCGGGAATGACACCGACGACCATCGCTGCCGCCCCCACCAGAATCGCCAGCATGCTGGCGCCGTGCAGCAGATCTTCAAAGTAACTGAGCTGCATAAACCAGAGGAACCAGGGCGTGATGAGATAGGCCAGTTGAGAAATCAGATTCTGCACCCCCATGACCCGGGTGCGTTCGTTGTAATCAGGGGTCAGCTCATAACCGAGAGCCACCCAGGGTGTGGCAAAAATGGTGTACGCCAGGAAGAACACCATGGAACCGCCAAGAAACACCCAGAAGTAAAATGATTCGCTTCTGCCTGCTGGTAGCTGCCAGAGCAACATAAACGCCAGCCCGACAAGAACAGCGCCAACAAATATGTAAGGCCGCCGCCGCCCCCACCGTGAACGGGTCCGGTCCGAAATGTAGCCCATCAACGGGTCTGTGATCGCGTCAGTGAGACGTGGGATTGCACCCAGCAACCCCACCAGTGCGGGATTCATTCCAAGACCAAGGTTTAGCACAATCGTCATGCCACCGATTGCCGCAGCCATCAGATTGTTGACGAAGCCACCCATACCGTAGGCGATTTTCTGTGGCAGCGGGATTCGATCTTCAGGCGCGGTGATGTGCGATGGTTTGAGGTCTGGCATCTCGTGAAACCCTGCTCACAGCCGAAGCAGGTTATTCGTTGGAGTCGATAATCGCCTGATAGGTGGCAACGCGCAGGTCTGGCCGATAGGAAGGCCAGCCGCCCATGAGTTGCATCATGCTGACGACGACTATGTCTTCCACCGGGTCAATCCAGAAGACCGTACCCGCCGCACCGCCCCAGTAGTACTGACCGGCACTGCCGATCACGCCCTGAGCAGCAGTATCTGTCAGGATGCCAAAGCCGAGACCAAAGCCAAACCCACCCAGCGGTTGGCCGACAAGGTTTGGTTGTTCGCCGGAGTTGCCTGATGTGGCGGTGGATGCCGGAAGGTGGTTTGCTCGCATGTAGGCCACGGTCTTTGGGCTCAGAATGCGTACGCCGTTCAGTTCCCCGTTGCGCATCGCCTCGGCATAGCGGACGTAGTCACGCAGCGTGGAAACGAGGCCACCACCGCCGGAGAAGAGGGTCACCTCTTCGTAGTTGCACATGGCATCGCAGCTCTCGAAACCCGGCAGACCTCCGGGATTGTCCGGGTCGAATTTGACCGGCTTGCCCGTCTGCGGGTCAAGATAGTGGTTCGGCAGGAAGCGATCCATCTTGTCCGCAGGAACCTGGAAAAAGGTGTCATGCATATCAAGCGGGTCGAAGATGTGTTCCCGGAGGTACTCATCGAATGGCTGACCGCTGAGTCGTTGAACCACCAATCCCGTGACATCGACGGCGATTGAGTAGTGCCACTGGTCGCCCGGTTCGAACTTGAGCGGCAGCTCCGCCACCCTGGCGATAAACTCGTCCAGATCTTTGGCCGCCCAGAGATCGGCTTTCTGATAAGCCTGATCGACGGGATCATTCGAGTCGAAGCCGTAGGAGAGGCCGGTGGTATGGCTCAGAAGCTGTTGCATGGTCATTTGCTTCTGAGCAGGGACGATCTGGCCGTTTTTCATGACCGTGAGGTTGGCCAGTTCCGGAATGAATCTGGAAACCGGGTCTGTGAGCTGGAATTTGCCCCGCTCGTAGAGTTGCATGGCCGCTGTTGCCGTAATGGGTTTGGTCATGGAATAAATGCGGAAGAGATCGTCCATCTCAATGGCTTCGCCATCGACAGTTTTCTTGCCCGATGCGCTCTGGTGAACGATTTTGCCATTGCGAACCACTGCCGTGAGCGTACCTGCAATCTTGCCGGAATCCGTGTAGAGATCATTCATCTCTGCGACGCGTGCAAGACGCTCGGACGACATGCCTGCGCGCTCGGGTTTGGTTTTTGGAATCTCTTGTGCGAATGCGGGCAACGTAAGTGCCAGCATCAATGCTGTTGTGAGCTTTTTCATTGTGCTCCCCGTGATTTGAAGTCCGGATTCTGGCGTTCAGGATCGCCCCGGTAGTCTGGCATCATACACGGCGACGGATCGATACCGCCAGCAGGAGCCTTTTCCAACGGCAGGTGAGCCTGAAGAGGTCGGTTTGGGGCGCATTGGTGCCAGAGCCGCCCGCCGCCGCAGGAAATGATGTTCAGGAATAGCTCGTGTCAGGCGGCAACAGATTTTGCGACCTGACGCCTGCTCACGCCCAGAGCCAGTAAAGACCGAACAATCAAATCAACAGAGACAGATGAATCTGCCGCTTCCATTTTGGCGACACGCGACTGGCTCGAAGAGATCATTTTTGCCAGTTCAACCTGACTGATCTTCCGCCGGGTTCGCTCTTTTCTTAGTGCCGCACCAAGCGCCAGTTTCATATCGATGTATGCAGATTCTTCCTTTGACAAACCGAGGAACTCATCTGCACTGCCGACCCGCCAACCGGCGCTCTCGATTTTCTTACGTTTATCTGATTTCACGATGGTATCGTTTCAACCTCGTCTTGCAGTTATCGATTACGGTCCCGGGTGTCCGGGTGGTCTTCTTCCCAAATACCTCGAGAATGACTATGGCATCGTTTTCCAGGCGATAGATGATCCTCCATGTAAGATCCTCATCGACGATACGCAGTTCGTGGACACGAGCACCTATTGTTGGCATAGGCCGCGAATGGGGAAGAGACAACTTGTTTCCCCTTTGCAGACTGCGAAGAAGAAACCCTGCTTCGATGCGCGCTGCCCTGGAAAAAGGGGGTGTTTTGACCTCGCCGTGCAACCATACCAGTGGCTTGTCATTTGGACTCACGGGGCACTATATACCATATATGACATATTGAAAAGAACATGTACTGGTTCACTACATATGAGACTCATCAGGCAGCCACCCATTGTTGAAAGTACTCGTTTGGCGTCATTGAGTCCAATGCCTGATGCGGTCGGTATTCGTTGTAGCATTTCAAGTACTCTGCCAACCCCTCGTTCAGACCCGCCACGGTCGGTTCACCTGCGTAAAAGGGGTAGAACTCCTGCCTGACTGTGCGGTTGGCCCGCTCCACACAGCCGTTGTACTGAGGACGTTTCGGCGGTAGCACAATCAGTGGAATGTCCCGGTCTGCACAGGCCTGTTCAAACTCGGCACAGAACTCGCTGCCGCCGTCCACCTGGATGGAATGTATCGACATCGTCTTGAGCACAACATCCAGGAAACATTTGGCGTTGCGGGCAGTGGCGCGGCTATAAACCTGCGCCGCCATGCGCCGGGTGACCGGACAGATGGCTCTGAACTCCTTGAATGATTTCCCCTCAGTCAAATAAACGGACATGTGGTCGATCTGCACGAGTTGTCCCGGCTGGTCTTTATGCCGATGCTCGCGGTAACGCCAGCGTTGAGCGTGGTGATCCCAGCGCCGTTTGCGCCTGACTTTGACTCGCCCGCCGTAGAAGGCGCAGGGCTTTATCCAGTTCAGACGGATGGCTTTACTGAGAATTCGCCCGACGGTCGATTCACTCAGGTTCAGACCGTGATCGCGGGTCAGAATGTGGCACAGGGTCTTTTTACCCCAGGCAGGGAACCGGCGGCGCAGGGCCAGCACTTGCTGTTCCTGTTGTCGGTCCCATTGCCGTCGGCGCACCCGGTGAGGCCGACGGGACTGATCCACCAGGCCCTTGAGACCTTGTTGCTTAAGGCAGCGCTGCAAGCGATAGTACTTGGCGCGGGACCAGCCGATGATGTCCAGGGCAAGGTCTTCGGATAGACCCTGTTCCCGCATTTGGTGATACTGCTCAATCTTTTTGAGCCGCTCGATGGCTTCCGGCGGAGTTGTGTCATCAATGGTCCAACTGCGGTAGGCTATGGTCCGCAGGCTTTTGATCTGCATCTTCGGTACTCCTTCGTTGTCGTAAACAAAAGACTACCTGAAGATAAGGCTCAGTGGGGTAACCCACTGGGCCTTTTTCATCGCTGAAATGTCTCACATGTATCGGAACCTACACAGACCGGGCACGGCATTGTGAACGTAAAATGAACGATCGGCCTGAAGGCGACTGGCTCAACCGGTCGGCGGTTCTTCCGGACGCTGTGCAATTCGCCAGTGCACATAGAACAGCGGGCAGGCCACCAGCAGCACGATTGTCAGACGGATGAGGCTGGCGATTGAGAACCTGCGCTCGTTTTCCATCAGCGCATCCCATTCCTTCTTCCTGAGTTCAGCAATTTGCTCGTCGCTGGGTGCCTCCTGTTGCCCCGTTGCCGGCGTCTGCATGATCACAGCGCCCTGGGTATGACTGTTCTCCGGCATCTCCATGAGTTCCGGATTGGAGTAGGCGCCTGGTGGATAGAATGCCCTTCGATAGGCTTCATCCGTCATCAGGTACCGGTGCTGGTGTGGCCTCAGGGTGAGTTCCGGGGCTACGATCTTGACGATCTGGTACAACGCCATACCCGTTGTGATGGTGATACACACGACGGTGACAAAACAGACGAGCAAGGCGTAGATACGGGTTAGTGTCCGGGACATGGTTTCCTCCTTATGTAAGGACTGCTTGTCCAGTCACTGAATTCTATAACATGACTGGATTGGTTGCTGACTTTCAGCAGCCTGCCGGTCCCAGTGGAGGTGCCGGGGGAGGTGCCGGTTCCAGAGGAGATGGAGCTACAACGCGGGAAAGCACGCGGAGATAGGCAAGGGGCTTCCTCTAAGGTAACGCTATGTGCAACTTTCTGTCCCGGGGATGATAGACCGGTTGCCCAAAGCGCCGACGGGTTATATATTTACCCCATCATCATATAAAATTTCCAACCATAACGCTGGCACTCTTCAGTCTGGCACCGCTACAGAACGGATTTATAAAGTAGAGTAAAATGCGCCATAACGATAACAAAACAGCAGAAAACAGGGCGCCGACTTCTGGTGCCTTATTTGCCGGTATCGGCGGTTTTTGTGGTGGTCTTGGGAAGGCGGGCATTCAAACACAGTGGGCGAACGAAAACAACAAAAGCGCCACGCACACTTTTCTGGCAAACCATCCGGATACACGCCTACTCGAAAAAGATGTACGGGAACTTTCTGTAACCAAAGATAAACTGGCCCCCGTGGATATTTTGACTGCGGGTTTCCCCTGTCAAAGTTTTTCACATGCCGGACGCAAACTCGGCTTCGACGACGAACGAGGGAAGTTGTTTTTTGAGATCATCCGTTTAATTGGCGAATTCGGTGAAAACAAACCGAAAATCATCCTTTTGGAAAATGTCCCGTATTTGGCGAGTGGAGATGGAGGTAAGTGGCTACAAACTATTATCACGCAAATACAGCTTGCCGGTTACTGGTTTGACCAAACCAATTGTCGCATTCTTAAAACCGATGAAATTTCTGGTTTGCCACAGGGAAGGGAGCGGCTTTTTATGGTTGCCACGAGTATTGATGCATTTTATTGCAACGACTTTGTTTTTCCTGAAGCCAGGGCCAGGTTGCGCCCGCTGACACATTTTGTCAATCGTAAAAAGAAGGCGCAACAAAGCGATTACCTGCCATCCGACAATCGCTATTACAAAACGATTAGCGCGCAAATGGAAAAGGGTTGTGAAAAAAGCATCTATCAACTTCGTCGTTATTATGTGCGTGAGTATTCTACCAGGTGCCCGACGCTAACTGCCAATATGGGTGGTGGCGGGCATAATGTTCCGTTTATCCGCGATCGTTGGGGGATTCGTCGTTTGAGTGTTGTGGAATGCGCCACTTTGCAGGGACTTGAAGATTTTGTTTTCCCACCGGAAGTTCCCGCCAATGAACGTTATCGACAAATTGGAAACGCAGTGTCACTACCGGTTGCTGAACAATTGGCAATGGCCTGCCTGCAACTTTATGAATCCGAATCACGTTGCCAAGAGAGGGTTGTGATATGAGTCCGGACTGGTTTTTCCCTCCAAGCAGTGGTGGGAGTGATGATCGCTTCAATGACGCAGGCATTGAGACATTTGCCGGTGCTCGTTTCGATGGGTTGGCACGGGAAATTATCCAAAATTCGCTGGATGCTACTGTCGATGATGACGCTACCGTCACCGTAGAGTTCGATTGCATAAAAATTGCGCGTGAAGACTTTCCGGGGCGGGAGAGCTTGCTGAAAGCGATGAAGCAATGTGAGAAAGAAAGCAGGGATGAGAAAGGAAAGGCATTTTTTGGAAATGCTGTGCGGGAATTAAAAAAGGCAAAAATTCAATGTCTCAAAATATCCGATTCCGGAACTACCGGGTTGCGTGGCGACTATCGGGAACGTCAGGGGCAATGGTACGCGATTACCAAAGCGCGCGGGGTTAGCGAAAAAGGTAACAACGCAACCGCCGGCGGCTCCTTCGGTATCGGCAAGAACGCGCCGTTCGCCGTCTCATCGTTACGCACTGTCTTTTACTCTACTCTCTACAATGACGATGATGTCGGTGCCGTTTACCGCGCACAGGGAAAATCTATTTTGATGTCACATTCCATGGCTGGTGACGAATATACACAAGCAACTGGTTTTTATGGCGAGGTTGAAGGGTGTCTGCCAATTGAAGGTGATATACCGGATATGTTGCGCCCGAAAGAGCAAGGTTGTGTTGTGTTTATCCCCGGGTTTGTCGCTGAAAATCAATGGCAATATAAAATCATGGCCACTGTGGTATCCAACTTTTTTTACGCCATTGAGCGGAAGAGACTGGAAGTGCTAATTCAGGATGAAAAGGGTGACATTAAAACTATTGAAAAGGAAAACCTGAGTAAATGTTTTCAGAAAGTTGAAAGTATGAAAATTAATCTCGAACAAGTGAAAAATTCTCGCCACTATTATCAAGCGATGCAAGAACCAACTTCTTCCAGAGACGGCCAACTTGGTCATCTTGGTCATTGCAAAATGTGGGTGGCTATTGATGAAGGGTTACCCAAACAGGTCGCATTGTTACGTAAAACGGGAATGTTGATTACTGACGAACAGAAAGGACTGAAGCGTTGGGTGGGGCGTGCAGATTTTGTCGGAGTTTTTATGTGCGACAGCGATCAGGGAAACGGTATATTGCGTGAAATGGAAAACCCTCAACATAACGCTTTTGAGCCGGAACGTGCTATTCCTGCTGGTCGGAGAGACAAATGCAGAAAGGCACTTGACGAACTGGTTGACTGGGTGAGGGAAAGTGTGGATGAACAGGCAAAACTGGAAGAAACAAAACTCACTCAAATCGATGAGTTAAGCGAGTTTTTCCCTGACACCACTCCTCCGGAAACCATTCCCGGAGATGAAGGTGAAAGGGACCTTGAGGGTCGGCCAGTGTACTCCCCGAAACCCCTAAGGCGCCCTAAGCCGAAAACTGACACTTGGGAAGATGCAGAAGGTGACGAGGGGGGCGCGGGTGAGGATGGTGGCACTAACGGTGACGGTCCGGGCGACGGTAGTGGCCAAGGCGATGGCACCGGTGGTACCGGCACGCGTGCATCTACACAACCCGTAGAACTGAAGAATGTACGAGTTGTCTCGGATGCCAATAAAAGCAGAAAGAAAACCGTTTACTTCACGCCGATGAAAGATGGAAACATTAAAATTCAACTGTGCATTATGGGTGATGATGGTGGATGGGAAAAAATCCCTGTAGCCGATACAGATGGAAGCAGTGACAGTGTTTTTTCTGTTACCGCACAACGCGGAGAGCGGATTTCGCTAGAAGCCACTTTCGATAACCCTGTACATGATTCCATCGCGGTTCGGGCCTCTCAAGAAAAGCCGGGGGAAGCAGACGATGAAACTGTTACCGAATAAAACCTTTCCACATCCTGTTCTTTGGGGAAATGCTGACGATTATGTTCGGCGCCAGTTTCAGGCTGTGAGGAACTTTACCGTTGGCGAGGCAGGGGTTCCTGTGTTGTCTTTTAGCTTTACGCTCAACGAAGAGCGCATTGTCGGTCTTCTTAGTGACCAACTGGCAACTTACTTGTTGGAGGTTTACTGCCCGACAACCCTTGTGCGTCGCATCTTTTGTACGCGAGAAAAAGCAGGTGAATTTGTACTGGGTAAAGGCGACCTCTATGGACGAGTTGAAGTAAATGCTTTTGTTGTTTGTACAAGAGATATCCAGGAATATTACAGTTCCAACTTTAACGAGGAATTTGGCAATGCCTCGTTTGATCTGTTACAGGGCGATGTGCTGGCGGCTGCCGAGAGTCTAACTTGGCATTGGGACACTGAATGCGTCGCGCCTCTGCATTCGGTATTTGATTTAGTCGCTAGCGACAACATTCAGCCAGGAATGTTCGCGGTCGATACCAGCGAAGATAAGGTAAAAATAAAAATGAGTCCGCACGATAAGGATAAGTTTGAGCAAATGCGACATTCCAGTGAACAAAAACCTGTCGCCATGTTTGTCTATTTTTCCGCCGTTGCCGAAGTGTTGCGACAAATGCAAGACGCCGACAGCGATGGTGGCGAGACCAAAAGATGGTATCGCGCCATTGAGTATAAATTGGGGGACTTGGGGAAAATCCCGTTCACGTCTTCGTCTGACCCCTTCATGTTGGCACAGGAGTTACTCCGGGGGCCGTTTGGGTTGGTACTGCCATCATTTGATTCGGGAGCGTGACGTGTCGCCCATACGTTTTTTTAGCCAGCATGCACTTGATACGTTAAAACAAAGCGTCATGGGAAATTTGCCCTGGTATCGAGAAGAAGATAATACTGACGTACCCGACAGCCTTAACGACTACAAAAAAATGTCCATACAGGTTAACCCGGAGTGTTGGGATCAACTGAACCAGAATCCGGGCGAAAACAACGACATCCAAAATATTATTTCCACCTACACAAGTCTTAACCTATCGCCACAGCAAGCGGCCGACGAACGCATTTGGGCGTACGCAACACATGGCTTAGCAGGGAACTACTCCGCCAAACGATGGAACAAAATCCCGGACGATGACGACAAGGCTGTCAAATACATCTTGGCGCATTACTTTGTTTCCGGCACACGTGGGTTGATTCGAGACAATGCTGTTGCCCGTCTATGGTGGATGGGGCATGTCGCCTCGCGTTGCAAGGATTATGATTTGAAGGAGACTTTGACTATCTTGTTGCGCGACTCTGATGTTCGCGCCAACTTGCTTGAACGCTCCTCGGTTAGCATGAGCGAAGAAATGTTCAGTGCCGTGATTCGTGTACTCGGCAGATCCCTGGAGGCCAGTGGCAATCCTGCCATTTATAAACGAAAAAATTTCCGCGCCCTGATGAGGATGCTGAACAGACGGGGTGGGCGAATTATGTTGAATGCGCTGGATGCGAAACGATTGGATGACATGCTCGACAGTATGGTGGAGGAGATAGTCAATGACCATAACGGCTAGTCCGCAGACCAGTTGATTTCCACGCGCATCAAACCCGGGAACTAGAACAATACCACACCAGGTGATTTCTGATATCAGGGTTTGAACTACATACTGGACAAACTCACACGCATGGAAACACCATGGCAGAAACCAGATTCAGTGTGGAGCGTGTCCGGGGCAATCCGCTGATTGTCCCGGAGATGTCAGCGTCGATTGGCACCAACATCAATGGTCCTTCACTGATTCGGGTGCCGGACTGGGTCGAAAATCCGCTGGGTCGTTATTACCTGTACTTCGCGCATCACAAGGGTAAGTTCATCAGGCTGGCGTTCGCTGACAATGTTGAGGGTCCCTATGAGATTTATGAACCGGGCTCACTGCATCTGGAGGATTCAGGATTTCCAACCACTATCACCGTCCACCCAATGACAATACCCTGGTCGAAGGCAAGAACGGCTCCGTGATGTGCAGGCATCTGGGCTACAACCATACGCTGGGGCGCTACGCCGGCAGGTCAACCACTTCATGGCTCTAACTGCTCTCGCGACTGCGGGCATGTAAGCAGCAATGCTCATACTTCTGAGCCGCGAGCGCAATGCCACTGACCACAAAGGAATCGTTCGCATAGATGTGGCGGCTCCCGGGCATAATATGGGTTGCCAGTTACCAACCCTTAACCGATAATCGCGACAACACAGCCGCTACCCCGGTTTGTCTGGAGATCGAAAATGTTTTCCCTGTTCAGGAAAAAGCCCACGAAAAGCAGTGAGTTTTCAGAGTTTATGCGCAACGCTTCTGCGCGGGAGCAAAAGCGCGTATTCAAGAAGGTTATTGAAGAATCAATCAAGGCACAGCAGACAACCATTGAACGGGCTGACCAGATAATCGCAGAAGAGAAAAACAAAGACTCAACCCCTGTGCACCTTTCCCCGAAAACCGACTGACAACCGGGGGCAGAATTAACGATGGATAACGAGGCGGTGTCGTCCGCCGCTCTACTTCTGATACCCCGGTCGCACATTGCCTGGTCCTGCTCATGAAAAGCAGCGAAGGCAACGAAATTTCAGAGCGGGCGTTTAGATACGCAAAACAACACGCTAAAGAAATTGTTGAATGGGAGACGAGAGAGTTCAGTCCGGAAGAAAATCCTGTTTCCAGTTTTATGGCGGGCTCACCGGGGGCGGGCAAGACCGAAACTTCAAAAAGTCTGCTGGAGAATACGGACAGTATTCTAAGAATTGATGCGGATGACTTGCGCAGCTACTTTAAGGGTTGCGGTTATCATGGAAGCAATTCCCATCTATTCCAGAAAGCAGCGACAAAATTAGTACATGAAATACACGATGCAGCGTTGAGGAAACGAATCAGTTTTTTACTTGATGGCACTTTCTCCAATGAAAAAACGGCGAAAGAAAATATCGAAAGGTCGCTAAAAAGAAACCGGCCCGTGTTTATTTTATTTGTGTATCAATCACCGCGAATAGCGTGGGACTTTGTACAAAAACGGGAAATTGTCGAAGGGCGGCGTATACGGAAAGAAGATTTTTCGGAAAAATTCTGCGCATCAAGAGAAGTAGTAAACAAGATGAAGAAAGAATTCGGATCGCAAATCACCGTCAGGTTGATATGTAAAAATCTTGATGGGACTCAAAAATTCTATAAGAAGAATGTTGAACGTATCGACGACCATATCCCGGAAAGATACGATAAAGACCAGATACTGGATGAAATTCGGGACTGCTCTATTGAATAGATGTTGGCTTTGTAACACCCCGCCCCGCTACTTGCGACGCAACCGCTGTTCGTTCCGGCGCTACCCCCTCCCCAACCGCCGCCTGTAACTCACCAATTCGCGCTTCAGCACCGGCGCCAGCAGGTACAGTCCAAGAATGTTTGGCAGGGCGATCAAAAACACCATCGCATCGGAGAAATCCAGCACCGCACCCAGTTGCATGGTGCAACCCAGTGCGCCAAAAACGCAGAACAAAAACTTGAAGACGGCCTCTTTCCTTTTCCCTTCCCCCAGCAGATAGGTCCAGCCCTTGAGCCCGTAGTAGGACCAGGAAATCATGGTGGAAAAGGCGAACAAAATCGCGATAAATGACAGCGGCACGGTGGACCAGGCAAGCGTACTGGCGAAGGCTTTTGAAGTCAGCTCCACGCCCTGCACGCCCTCCTTCGCCAGGTCGGGATGGTAGATGGTGGTGAGAATGACCAGCGCAGTGAGCGTGCAGATGACAACCGTGTCGATGAAGGGCTCCAGCAACGCCACATAACCCTCGGTGGCCGGCTCGTTGGTGCGCACGGCGGAGTGGGCGATGGCCGCGCTGCCGATGCCCGCCTCGTTGGAAAATACCGCGCGCTGAAAACCGAGAATCATCACGCCCACAAATCCCCCTGTCATGGCCTGGGGATTGAAGGCTTCGGTGAATATCGCCGTGACAGCCCAGGGCAGACGTTCGGCGTTCATGGCGATGATAGTGACGCTGAGCAGCAGGTAGGCCAGGGCCATAAAAGGCACCAGCTTGCTGGTGACCCGGGCAATGCTCCTGAGGCCGCCGATGATAACCACGCCCACCAGAGTGGCAATGGCCAGGCCGAATAACCAGCCCAGGTCGGCGAAGCGGCTGCCCTCACCCCCGGTAATGTAAACGAATTGCTGGAAGGCCTGGTTGGACTGAAACATGTTACCGATGCCCAGGCAGCCGATAACGATGGCCAGGGCGTAGAATGCCCCCAGTGGTTTCGCCAGCGGTGCCAGGCCGCGCTCGACAAGGGCCCGCTCCAGATAGTACATGGGGCCGCCGGATACGCTGCCGTCGGCGTTAATGCGCCGATATTTCACACCGGCGATGCACTCGGCCAGCTTGGTCGACATACCGAGGAAGCCGGCCAGCATCAACCAGAAGGTCGCGCCCGGCCCGCCCAGCGAAATAACAATGGCGACGCCGCCGATATTGCCAATGCCCACGGTGCCGGAGACCGCAGTCGCCAGCGCCTGAAAATGGCTCACATCCCCCTTGTGCTTCGGGTCGGCGTAATCGCCGCGCAACAGTCGCAGGGCATGGGGAAACCCGCGGATATTGATAAAGCCAAAATACAGGGTGAAAAAAACCGCGGCGATAATCAGCCAGGCGACGATCAGCTTCAGTTGCGCCCCGCCGATCTCAACGCTGTAGAAAACGAAATTTGACAGTGCGGCGGCGACGGGTTCGATCGCAGCGTTGATGGTCGCGTCGATACCCTGGCTTTTTTCCATTGCCATGCGTCATTCTAACCTGAATGGGTCGGGGTATATGAAAGTGAGCATATTATTTTCGTCAAGAGCGGTGGCTTTACGGAAAGACACCTTCCGAACGTAGCAGCTTTACGTTATCGGCGAACGGATGCCGCACAACTGCGGCGCGTTTCGCGTCATCGCCCTTGAGCTGCCAGTCAAACCAGGCGGTAATGAAGTAGTTTCTCATCTGATGCGGCAGGAAAACATACCCGCCTTCGTCTTTCATCCAGGCTGCAATATCGTATTCTTCGGTCTGCGCCGCATTGCGTTGTAACGGCACACGTCGGCCGCGAGTTGTTGCGCCCGGGTTTTCCGGGTTGATTTCATCGTCGGTTGCGGTGCCGTGCCCCTGGTCGCGGAACATGATGAGCACTTTCGCGCCCTGCGCACGTTCGTAGGCCGCGCGGGCGATGGGTTGCGGGTTGTCCGACGTGGGCCATTCCTGCTCAATGGCGAGCGGGTAAGTTTCGCTGATGTCGCCGCCGGCGTTGGTAAACCACTGCATGTGAATGTCGCGGAACACCATGTGCACGAAGGCATCGTCGGAGCCAATGACGATCATAAAATCTTTTGGTACGCCATCGGGCAACTCTGACCCGGATGGGTTTGGAAAACCGCCATAGGGTTCCCAGCGCTTCGGCAAACCGTTGTTGAAGGCGATGGCGGTGTCCACTTCCGGCAGAAAGGCCAGCGCTGATTGCGCGGTGATGGCACCGAGGGAATGACCCATGACACCGACCTGCTCAGCATCGACCGCGCCGGTAAAGAAACCACACAGTTCTTTTTTGATGCCGTTGATCTCCAGTGTGGCGCTGCAATTTGCGGCGCTACCGCCCAGCGCTTTCATTTCCCGGATGACCGCTCCCAGATCTTCGGTGCGCTGTTCAAACAACTTTGCCATCATCTGCGCGGCCTCCAGGCCGCCGCCCCTGCGTGCACTCAGGGTATCCGGGTTGGGAAAGTCGGACGGTCGCTCAATGTCGCCGTCAAAGCCGTAAAGGAATTTCATAAAGTTTCTGAATACCGGGCTCTCTTGTGAGCGCCGCCGGTAAGCGTCCAGACGCTCATCGTCGGTCATGGTTTTTGCGAAAAGAGAATTCGGGTCGTGAAACACGGGCGTATCAGCACTGTCGGAGGAATAGGCCAGCGTCACCACGATATAACCGTGGCTGGCAAGATACTCCGCCGCCCGGTTCCAGTTCATCAGGCCGCCGCCGAGACCGTGAAGCATCACCACCAGCGGGAATTTTCCGGAGGCCAGCGGCGCGTCTATAAAACTCTGGTAGGTGTGTCGGCCCTGAAAAAAGAACAAGGCCTGGCTCGCAAGTGCCTCATCGCCCATGAACATATCCAGCGTTGTCTGGCGGCGGCCGTTCTTCGCCGCCCACAGGGCTGACGGATGAATGTCCGCCCGGCGAACCACGCGGACGCCGCTTGATGGCGACGGGTAATAAATGTTGGTGACGGTGGTGCTGGGCTCGCCGCTTGCATCAATACGGGCCAGCAACGCACGGTAGGCATCGCTCTTATACTGCGCGCCCCAGGCATCAAAGGGCCGCGAGAAATCCTTGACGAAATTGCTCTTCACGCCGACCGCAAAAGGCCCCGGCGCATACGCCGCCGACAGTTCAGTGCCCGGCTCGGCTTGCGGCGGTGTGCACCCAAGGAGTGTTGCGATTATGACCGGGGCAAGAAATTTCATCCTTCTGAGTATATCAAAATGTCGGCGGTCACCGGGCGATGCCGTACCCTCATCATCCCAATAGTGCCGTTCGACATTCAAAGACGCCTGGTACCAGGGCGTATCGCGCAGACGTTGCTGGTGGTGCCTGAAGGCTTCAGCATCGACAAAATCCTCCTGCACGGTAAACCGATTGGGATTCCCCGGGTCCTGCCTGACATCAAACAACAGGCAGCCTGGTTCCTCCCTGGTCAATCGAGTATGTTCCGGCAGATGTTTCAGTACCGTAGGCAGATCCTTGTCCGGAACCAGAATGTAGCCTGTCAGGGAATAGGTCATGGTTCCAGTTACTCTTGCGACCGCAGCATGTGAGCAGCAATTCTCATACTTCTCGATTTCGATGGCAAACATCCGAGCGCTACCGGAATATCCACTCCATGAGAGAGGCTCTCTGACCGGGCTGGCGCACCGGACACCGACCCGACATTATGAATATTTCCTTCGTATTTCCATTTTCCGATTAGTAACCAAGTGCGTTACAATGATGCAATCCATGATGCTGACTTGCGATCGCCACCAGGCAACCATTTCGAGAAGCTAAAAGGTAACTTGAGAGGGATGCATTCTATTCGAATCAACAAGCAATGGCGGTTAGTGTTTGGATGGTCTGATGAAAGCGGCGAAGCGACAGACATCTACCTGGACAATCACGATTATCAATGAGGTAGCTCATGAACATCACCAAAAAACAACCTGTCAGTGTGGGTGAAATGATCACTGAAGAATTCCTTGAGCCCCTGGAATTGACTCAGGGACAACTTGCCGAATCAATGGGCGTAAGCCGAAAAACGGTAAACGAATTGTGTACAAATCGCCGCGCTATCACAGCCGATACGGCATTGATGCTTGCGACCGCGTTCGGGAATACGGCTGAGTTCTGGTTGAACCTGCAACAACGTAACGATATCTGGAAAGCATTGAATACGCCAAAGCGTCGCGCGAGGATCAACAAGGCCAAACCAGTCGCGGCTTGATATCAAGGCGGTTAGGAAGAATAACCACCCTTTCCCCTCTTCCAGAAAAGTATCCTGGTTCCAGCCGGTTAGCTGCCGTCTCCGTTAGCTCGTCTGAACATGTGTTGTGTGATCGCAGGCTGCGGCTCTAGGATTGAAAACTTTCATCGGCAGTGGGCCGGCATGAACGCCTCGATGAAACCGGGCCAAACGCTTGGCAACTATCAGGAAGCCAGAATCAGAAATTTTCACAATACGCTCGATGAGTATGTTGGCTAGCTGCAAGGCCAGCTTAATCTTGGCCCACGCTGATCCCGAAGCGGCCGTTTGTGGTTAGTCAGAACTGACGGCGGTGACCGGTCCTGTGGATCCTCTGGCTGATCCAGGCCCAGGTGCTTCAGGATCTTCTGAATAACATCCGGGTCTTTAATCGAGGCGATGATCCGAACAGGACCACCGCACTTTTCACACTTCTCTATGTCGGTAGCGAACACACGCCTGAGCCGCTGAGTCCAGGTCATCGAGTAGGCTTTCGGTTTCGGTCCCTCTTGTTCTTCTATTGGTTTCTGGGGAACGACGTACTCACGGAGATTACTGTTGGGAGAGAACACACCGTGAAATCTTGTTAGGGAAGCTCTGAATAACAGGATTTTTTCGTGAGGGCAAGGCGGGCACGCCCGCAGAAAATCGTAAAAACGCTTTAATTTTCCGATGTTTCGAGGACGGGTCCAACGCAGCTATCGCGGGAAAAGACATATATGGTCCACCCCGTTTTGCAAGAGTCAATCATCGTGTACATGAAGGATAAGTTGCAGTCATATATCCGGCCTCTCGGTGAAGGTTCTCGCCTTCGGGCCCTGATGGAATCCGCGCATCCCTGTCCTCATCATTATATCGGCTTTCCCACTGCTCAGCCTATGTCTAAACCAGGTTTTCAGGAATGCAGGTCTCTCCTTTCATGCCATCACTGATCTTTCTCTTCGCAACTCCATGGTGGGTTTACTCTCCTAACCTTGCCTTTGTCTGTGTCGTACCGACATCTGCCGAACCATCAGGCAACTATCTCTGGTTCTGACACGGTCATTCTATCGACACAGTAGTCCTCTTCATGCTTCAACAGCGCGTAGGCCATGCGTACCATCTTGTTGGCCATCGCCACTGCTGCCACATTCTTGTGACGCCGCTGAAGTAACGTCTTGGCCCAGCGGCTGCGCGGGTCCTCTTTTTTGTCCACAAAGCGTAATACCGAGCGAGCGCCATGAATCAGCAACTGACGTAAGTAAACATCGCCACGTTTGCTAATGCCCAGCAGTCGGACCTTCCCTCCCGTGGAACTCTGGCGGGGTACCAGCCCCAACCAGGCCGCCAACTCCCGGCCATTTTTGAAGGCGTTGATATCCCCGATGGCTGCCACCAGGGCGGTAGCACCTTTAGGGCCGATGCCGGGAATGGTGAGCAAACGCCGGGCACGCTCATCTGCCTGCGCCAGTTGCTCAATTTGCCGGTCATACTCGCCAATACGCTCATCCAGACGGATCAGTTCATCATAGAGCGCCGATAAGAGTCCCCGAAAGCGCATCGTCAGACCGTTTTCCGCGTCTTCCAAAATGAGCGGGAGCTGCTTGCGTACGTGTGCTCTCCCTTGCGGTATCGTAATGCCGTACTCTAACAACAGACCTCGGATCTGATTGACCTGGGCGGTGCGCTGAGCCACCACCTGACTGCGAATACGGTGCAGGCACTGAACGTCCTGCTGCTCCATGGTCTTGGCCGCAACAAAACGCATGCCTGGGCGCTGAACGGCTTCGCAGATGGCTTCTGCATCAATACGATCATTCTTGTTGGACTTGACATAGGGTTTAACAAACTGTGGGGCAATCAGCTTCACCTCATGACCGTAACCCGACAACCGCCTTGCCCAGTCATGGGCGCCGGCGCAGGCTTCTATCCCAACCAGACAAGGCGATAGCTTGCTCATAGTCGCCTTCAGTTGGTTGCGGGTTTGTTTTTTGGTTATCTGGGTTTGACCTCTGTCATCCACCGCGTGGAGATGGAAACTGGTCTTACCCAGATCAATACCCACTACCTTGATTTCTCGCTTTCCAGTACACTTCTTCATGGTCGCCTCTCTCTATCTGTTTGATTGGTGTATCCATTCTGGCGCATTGACGCCGATTGATGGAGAGGGGTGGACCATACCATTATTATTCATAGTTTCCTTAGTACGTAAACATGGGCGGGATATTCACAAACAGACCGCCCCTGTTCTAGATCCCCTTATACCAGGAAGAAATAGCCTCCCCGATCTCATCGGGAGAGTCTTCCTGGATAAAGTGGCTGCCAGCCACAGTCACTTCGTGCTGGTTCGGCCAGCTTCTTGCAAATTCAAGCATCGGACCGGTCAGGATCGCACCCGGCTCCGCGTTGACCAGCAGTTTCGGCATATCACTGGATTTCAGCCAGTCAGCGTAAGACTGAACGATCCGGACTACGTCCGCAGGCTCCCCTGACAGCGGAATCTGCCTTGGCCAGGTCAGGGTCGGTCGTCTTGACTCACCGGGTTCGCTGAATGGCGAGCGGTATGCATCCATCTCTTGCTCATCCAGCTTTCGCAGAATTGACGCCGGCAATATCCGCTCAACAAAAAAGTTCTCCTGGAGCACTTTTTCTTCACCGGTCTCTGACCTCATCATCTGGAAAGGTCGCTGCGATGCTTCTGGCCATTCCTCCCACAGGATCGGTCTTACGATCGCTTCCATGTAGGCGATCCCCTTCATGACATCCTGGTGCCTGTTGGCCCAGTCAAAACCGAGTGCAGAACCCCAGTCATGGATAACCAGGGTGACGTTGCCTGTGACACCGAGTGTTTCAAGTATTGCGTCAAGGTACTCACGGTGCTCAACAAATCGATAGGAATAAGGGCCGCTGTTCTCAAGCTTTTCTGAGTCACCCATGCCGATGAGGTCAGGCGCAATACAACGCCCCTGGCCCACCAGGTGAGGAATGATGTTTCTCCACAGGTAAGAAGAAGTTGGGTTCCCATGAAGAAAGACAATCGGATCGCCTTCCCCTTCTTCTATGTAGGCCATTCTTTTGCCTTTCACGTCTACAAATTTTTTCTCAAACTGCATTAGCCTTCCCCTTAAATAGCTCAACTGTCATCCGGGTCGAAACCGTCATGATGTCCCCTAGCGTGTTGAATCTTTGATGTTATCGCTGTTGGCAATCGTTGAGCCGCTTTTCGATGCAAGGGCCTTGCGCTTTTCACTCCACTGATCAATTTCGTCCTTTGGAACACCATAGCCAAGACCTCGTTCCACGCCGGGTCTCGCACGGACGCGATCAACCCACTCCATCACCCTGGGTTTTGTGGTGATATTGACCTTGCTCCACTTCCAGCCGCGTATCCACGGGTAAAGAGCAATGTCAGCGATAGTAAAGGTGTCGCCGCAGACCCATGGGTTGTCACCCAGCTTATGATCCATCACAGACACAAGGCGCAAAGCCTCATTGTTAAACCGCTCAAGCGGATGCTGCTTCATTTCAGCAGGTACATCGTCCATGTACCGCGTATAGCTGAGCTTGTTTCCGAAGATGGGACCCACGTTTGCTGCCTGCCAGTAGACCCAGGGGATCACGTCCCACTTTCGCTCATCCAGTGGAAGCAGGCTCGATGAAAACCTTTCGCCCAGGTACTGAAGGATCGCGCAACTCTCGATAATGTCTCTCCCGTCGTGGCGAAGCGTCGGTATCTTCTGGTTCGGATTACGTTCAACAAAGTCGTCCTTAAACTGATCACCCTTCAGGAGATCTATCACCCGAACATCAACTTCACCGATATCAACACCGGCTTCGATCAGTTCTTCTATCATTATCGACACCTTCCAGCCGTTAGGAGTCGGTGATGTCCAGAGTTCCATCATGTTGGTTATCCTTTGTAAGAAACCAGAAATATAAATGTATCGATACGCGCGGCAAGCTCATTGCGACTGCGCCCCATTCGTGAATCCACCCGCAAGCCCTGTAGCAGCGTCGAGGTCAGTGGAGCAAGCTGTTCCACATTCAACTGACTGTTGATCTCACCCAGTCCGTTCGCCTCACCAATGTAGGCAAGGCACCGGGTTTCGAGCTCTGACAGGTAATTGCTGGCAAGTCGATGCAGTTCAGGCTCAACACCTTCAAGCTCAACCACGCTGTTGACGAGCAGGCATCCACAGCGTCTTTTTGTTGCCGGGATATTGATCAATGTCGTATCAAGAAAGTGGCGCAACCCGGCGAGGCCCTGGTGCATTAGGTCACTGCCATTGTTGAATGCTCGATCGCGATACCACTTTAGAGTGGTCGCGAACAGTTCTTCCTTGCTGCCGAAAGCCGCATAGAAGCTACCCTTGCCCATACCAGTGGCATCCAGCAGATCATTCAGTGAGGTTGCACGGTAACCACGACGCCAGAAAAGGTCCGCCGATTTGCGAAACGCTTTGTCTCTGTCGATTTCTATGGGTCGAGCCATGGTTCGTATGTTACGTACCGATTGGTACATATTACTGCCTGTTCACTCGAAAATGAAGTGCGGCTACTGATCGAATTTGCTCGCGCACCTGCCCGTCAACTATGGCATCCTCTTTTGTTTTCAGTTCGCTCAGGTGCTCCTGTTTCCATGCTTGGCATGATGAATACCATTTTGAACCTCGGTCCTGATTAAACGGTCGGGCAGAAAGGTGAAGTCGTCGCGGTGCTTTGTCATTGTTTTGTCACTGAATTTTATCCAAGAGTACTTTCGGCGCGTCAATATACCTGGCTCGCAGGTACTCGCCAAGTGACTTTGCCTGCTTATCGATGCGGTGATTGCTTGAGACGCCTTCCCCCAGTACATCGTGAATGTAGAAATTCAGTGCGCGCAGATTTGGCAGGTCAAACCTTTCGATGTTGTACTCCGCCATGTCCGGTGCCAGTTCCTTGAACTTTTCAACCGTCAGTAGCTCATGAAGGAAGCTGTAGGCTTCATCTGTCTTTGCCCAGACACCGCAATTGGCAGCACCGCCTTTATCACCTGATCGCGTACCGAACAGCCGACCAAAAGGAATGCGGGCAGTCTCTCCCCCTTGTGCTGATTCCAGTGTCACCGGCACTTCCTGGTAGTAGATTTCTTCCAGGCCAAGTCGTTGCGTAGGCAGCACTTCGGTTGTGGTGTCTCCGAGGTGTACTCGTTCCATGACACGGGTGCTGTCGATCAGTGTCGGCCAGTAGGCAATCACGGGTGTACCGTTATATCCTGCGGCACCGCGACCGGTATTACCTGGAATGCAGGCCAGACCGATTTCGGTCACTTTGGCTTGAAGCAGTCGCCCAAGCTTTGCCGGGTCACTGGATGAAAAGGTGATGCGCAGTGCCGCATGAGCTTCCTCGTTGGTGTCAGGGTCTTCCTTGTCGCTTCGGATCAGCTGCACGTCGACCTCGTCGAACTGATCTTCTCCACCGAGATTGTGGAGAATCTGATCAGTGAATATCTCAGCTTTCTTCTCGATATCGAGTCCGGTCAGGAGAATCTCGAGACTCTGCTTGTTGGTTCCCAGCGTGTTGACGCACACCTTGTGAGTAGAAGGGGGGCTGCTGCCCCGGCAGCCAGAAACGTAGACACGATCTTCGCCAGCCTGCTCAATTTTCATGGTATCGAAATGGGCGATAACGTCCGGATTGTAGTAGGCCGGTGCCTTGATTTCGTAGAGGATCTGAGCGGTGATGGTGCCGACCGAGATCAACCCTCCAGTACCCGGGTGCTTGGTAACCGTGAAACTCCCATCAGCTTCTATTTCGGCAATGGGATAGCCCACATTGTGAAAGCTGGGCACTTCTTCGAAAAATGAATAGTTGCCGCCGCAACACTGAGCGCCACACTCAATAATGTGGCCTGCCGCGAGTGCCCCCGCGAGCGCGTCATAGTCGTTTCGCTCCCACCCAAATTTCCAGGCGGCAGGACCAATAACAAGGGCTGCGTCTGTGACCCGGGGGCAGACCACAATATCGGCACCCTGGTCGAGCGCTTCCTTGATGCCCCAGGCGCCGAAGTAAACGTTGGCGGTAAGCACAGTGTTGTCGGTATCTGACAGCAGTGTTCCCTTATCAATATTGGTGAAAGGTTCACCATCGGCCTGAAAGGTGCCGAGATCTGCCTTGATATCATCACCGTCAATCCAGGCCACTTTCATCTCGATGTCGAGTTCGGCAAGCATCTTTTCTATCTCTTCGGCCATGGACCTGGGATTCAGGCCGCCAGCATTGGAGACGATCTTGATGCCACGCTCCTTGCAGTCTTTTGCAACTTCGCGCACCTGTTTCAGGAAGGTGCCTACATAACCCATGTTTTCACCACCAGTCTGCATCTTGTTATAGAGAATGGTCATGGTGAGTTCGGCCAGGTAGTCGCCGGTCAGTACATCGATAGGGTCGCCATCAATCATTTCTCTTGCCGCCGCCAGGCGATCACCATAGAAGCCGCTGCAGTTGCCGATTCGAATCACATCGCTCATAGGGGAACCTCCGTTCAGTCCTGAATGACCCAGTTTGGTTTTCTTTTCTCACGGAACGCAGCCATGCCCTCTGCGCCTTCCCCTGATTCGAAAAGCTGCCGACTCCAGGGTGCAGTGATCTCGAAACCCTTTTCAATGGAGACCTTGCTGACTTCCCGGACGAGGCGCTTGGCTTCGCGCAGGGCATTAGGACCACCAAGGTTGATCATGTCCAGTTCTTCCTGGACAGCGCTTTCAAGCTGGTCAGCCGGGACTCCACGATGGGCGAAGCCCATCTCAACGGCCTGTCTGCCGTCGAACCGTTCGCCGGTGAGAAAGAGTTTCCTGGCATGGTGGGTTCCCAATTTCGGGATACACACTACTGAGATGACAGCGGGTATTACGCCAATTCTGACCTCGCTGAAACTCATCTGGACGTCTTCGACAGTAACAACGATATCGGCGGCGCCCACGAGGCCGAGTCCACCTGCGAATGCCGCACCATTGATGGCGACGACGACGGGTTTATCACTTTCCATGATGGTGTTCAGTACGTCGGGGTAGGCAATGGCTTTTGACTGACCATCAACAACCTGACCGGGCGGGCTCTTCAGATCTGCACCGGCACAGAAGGCAGGGCCTTTGCCGGTGATGACGATGCTGCGCACGTCATCGTCACCATTTGCCTGCTGAAGATGATCGTAAACCTCGTTCACAAGCGTAGCCGAAAGGGCATTACGTGCCTCAGGCCTGTTCAGCGTGATCCAGGCGGCACCTCGGCGCACCTCATAGAGAGTCTGTTCCTGTCCTGACATGGTTTACCCCTATTCGTTTTCGTTCAGCGTGACCAGCAATTGGCCGTTTTCGACCTGGTCACCCGCGTTGACGTGCATGGTTTCAACAGTGCCATCCATGGGTGCAGTGATACGGTGCTCCATTTTCATGGCCTCGAGAATCAAAAGTAGATCACCTTTGCTGACGGTATCCCCCGCTTTTGCTTCAGCGGCAAGTACTGTCCCGGGCATGGGTGCCATCAGACCGCCAGCGAGTTCACCGGCGCTGGTGTCCGGATAGCGAGGCAGCTCCAGGAGACTCAGGTCACCTCGATTGCCGTGTGTATGCCATTTCATGCCATCTCGCTCGATACGATAGGTCACGCGAATCCCACCAAGGTCGATATCAACGAGGCCTGTGCCACAATCGAAGACTGTCACTAAAGTTTCTTCGTCATCTTCCCCAAATCGGAATCTGAACCTGCCATCTCTTCTCGATCGATATTGTATGAGGCAGGTTTCGTCACCCACCTGAAATTGCATGATCTCGAATGGCAGAATCGAATTCCGCCAACCGCTGCGAACGGTGTTCATCACCTTTGCCGCAGCACGATTGCGCGCCTGGGATTCAATCGCAACCGCAACGACGGCCTCTCGCAACGATTCGTCTGTAAGCGCTCTCTTTCTTGCCGGGGTGGTACGCTCGATGAAATCTGTGGTGGTGTCTCCTCTGAGGAAGGCTTCATGTCGCAACGTCGACACGAGGAAGTCGCGATTTGTCGTCAACCCCTGGATGCGGGTTGTTTCCAGTACCCGGGCCAGCCTGCTGGCAGCTTCCCGGCGCGTTGGTGCATGGACAATTACCTTGGCGATCATTGGGTCGAACTCCATGGCGATGACGCTGCCGGATTCGACGCCCGAGTCGAATCTCGCCCTGCCGTGCTGTGATGGTTCCCAGATCACAACCGGTCCGGGAGATGGAAGAAAATCATTGTCCGGGTCTTCTGCACAGAGCCTTGCTTCAATGGCATGGCCGTTTATGCTGAGATCATCCTGGGTGAATGAGAGTTGTTCTCCTTCGGCGACACGAATCTGTTCGCGCACAAGATCCTGACCGATGATTTCTTCTGTTATCGGATGCTCAACCTGCAGGCGGGCATTCACCTCAAGGAAATAGAAGTCTTCACCTGCCAGCAGGAATTCGACAGTACCAGCGGATGAATAACCCAGGCTTTTTGCGGCGGAAACAGCTGCCTGCCCCATGGCTTCCCTGATCTCCGAGGTGACGGCGGGCGAGGGTGCTTCCTCGATGATTTTCTGGTGTCGTCTCTGGATTGAGCATTCTCGTTCAAAGCAGTGGACCAGGTTGCCATGTTGATCTCCGATGATCTGAATTTCAACGTGACGGGAACTGTCGAGCCACTTTTCAAGGAATACTGTGTCGTCGCCAAAGGACGAGCCTGCCTCTCGTTTTGCGCTGGCAACGGCATCTTCAAGATCACTTGTCAATTCCACGACACGCATACCACGACCACCACCACCTGCTGAAGCTTTGACGAGTACCGGGTAGCCGATTTCTTCTGCCGAAGCTGCCAGGTTGATTGAATCTGTTATCTCTATGGCAGGTAGGGTCGGCACCTCAGCCTTCTGCATCAATGCCTTTGCAGCAAGCTTGTCACCCATTGATGCGATGACCTCAGGAGACGGACCAATCCAGGCAATGCCGGTATCTATGATCGCTCTGGCGAAGTCTGCGTTTTCCGAGAGAAAACCGTAACCGGGATGAACAGCGTCGGCACCTGAGCGTCTGCAGGCATCAAGAACCTTCTCGACATCAAGATAGGTTTCTGTCGATGTCCTTCCGTTAAGTGCAATGGCAGTGTCAGCTTCCTGAACAAAGGGCGCCCTGGCATCTCCGTCAGCATAGATCGCAACCGTGGATATCCCCATATCCCTCGCGGTGCGCATAATCCTGCGGGCGATCTCGCCACGGTTGGCGACAAGCAGCGTGGTGATCGGTTTGATACCTACATCCGCCATGTGCCGTACTCCTTCGTACCTTCCACCTTGTTGTTGTAGGCCGCAGACAGTGACAGCGCGATGACTTCACGCGTATCCCTTGGGTCGATCATGCCGTCGTCGGAAACACGGGAGGTTGCGTACAGCCCCTTGGAACCTTCTTCGGCCCAGTGCTCGGCAATAGCTGCTCGCTCGGCATCAGCCTCTTCATCGAACTCGAGACCTCTGCGTTCGGCGGCGGCACGCCCGACGATACTCATAACACCGGCCATCTGTTTCGGCCCCATGACCGCGATTTTCGCGAGCGGCCAGATATAGGTGAACCTGGGTCCGAACGCACGACCACTCATGCCGTAGTTCCCGGCGCCGTATGAGGAGGCGAGAATGACGGTGATGTGCGGCACCGTTGAATTTGCAACGGCGTTGATCATCTTCGATCCGTTTTTGGTGATGCCTCCCTGCTCGAAGTCTGTACCGACAATGTAGCCGGTGATGTTGTGCAGGAATATAAGTGGCACATCAATCTGATTGCAGAGCTGAATGAATTGCGCGGCCTTTTCTGCGGATTCGGAGAAGAGTGCGCCATTGTTACCCAGGATGCCAGCGGGGTAGCCATGAATCGAGGACCAGCCGCAGACGAGTGTGGAGCCATAGAGCGGCTTGAACTCTTCGAAGTAAGAGCCGTCAGTGATTCTTGCGATGACTTCCCTGATATCAAAGGGAGATCGAAGATCCTCCGAGACCAGTCCCAGCATATCTTCAGCATCATGGATCGGTTCATTGAAATCGGGTTTGGGTTCCGGCCCTGGCTTTCGCCAGTTGAGGTGGCGCATAACTTCCCGGCACATGCGAATGCCATCCATTTCATCCTGGGCGAGATAGTCGCCGAGCCCTGATATGGTGGTGTGCATGTCGGCGCCGCCGAGTTCTTCCTCATTGGCATCTTCGCCGGTAGCCATCTTGACGAGTGGCGGTCCCCCCAGAAAGACCTTGGACTGGTTCTTGATGAAGATATTGTAGTCGCTCATCCCTGGCTGATAGGCACCACCGGCAGTGGAAGCGCCGAAAACCACCGATATGGTCGGGATGCGCATCCTGGACAGTTCAGTAATCTCGTAAAACAGGCGACCACTTTCAGCAAAGTGACCGATTTCCCGCTGAATTGCGGCTTCAGGATCCTCGCCACTCTGACCTCGAAGGTCTGCCCCGGCGGATTCAACAAACTGAACGTAAGGCAGACGGTTTACCCTGGCGATTTCCAGGCCGCGCATAAGCTTCTTTGCGTTAAAGGCATTGAAGGCACCGGCGCGTACCGAAGGGTCGTGACCGAGTATCACGCACTCAACATCTTCGATGACACCGACTCCGACGACGAAGCCGGAGCCAATGGTAAAGGGTGATCGCCAGGCCGCCAGTGGGCTGACTTCAAGGAAGGGGGAGTCCCTGTCCAGTGCATGACTGATGCGCTCCCTGATGGGCATCTTGTCTCTTGAGCGAAGCCTGGCGATGGCTTCTTCACCACCACCTCTTGAGGCTTCTTCCAGCAGTTCATCCATCAGTTCGAGCATCTTTGCCATGTCGGCAAGGTTCGACTGAAACTGCTCGGAACCGGTATCCAGTTTGGATTCAAGTACTGGCATCTCTTCCTCCTCAGGTGAACGTGTCGAAATTAACACAATTCCGTGATACCAAAAAACCTTCCGGATGGCTTTTTTGTGCTAAATTGGGCTCATGCCCGAGATCGGTTTACAACAGGCCAAGAGCCAGCGAGCGCGCAAGGCTATCTGTCGTGCAACTATTGAATCACTTGCAGAAGATGGCTACTCAGAAACCTCTCTCAAGCGGGTTGCGCTTGTTGCGGGCTTTTCGAAGGGCGCCCTGCAGCATCACTTTCCTACCAAGGAGGATCTCATCGCCGCCACGGTGGATGAACTGCTGGCCCGAACGTTCAAACCAATAAAAAAACCACTGGCGGATGTGGATGACGCGCTTACAGCCGCCTGGACAAGATTCATTAATACACCGGGGTATCTTGCCCTTTTGGAGATCCTGGTGGCTATCAGAACTGACAAACCCCTGAAGGGGCGACTGACCGATGATTTGAGAGCCTGGGGAGAGCGGCTGGATGCGCAGACTCTGGAGCTTTATGAGGCCGTCAGTGGCGATGAAACTGAGGCCGTCATGTTGCTCAACATGACGAGAAGCTTTATGCGCGGACTGTTGATCCAGTCCGGATACGGTGCCTCATCCAAGGATACGGCAAGATATGTAAGCAAGTGGCTGGAGCTTGTCTCGCCACTGTTGAAACTCAGGGGATCTGAAAAGGGAGTGGAGTAACGACGGTACTGACACTTAACTGGCCGAGTTGGGTAGAATTGGCCGATGAATACCTATTTCGTGGCGGCCGGACTGATAGCGTAGATAGACGCCGTTACCTGAATCCGAGGAAACAATGAACCAGTTTCAACTCAACGATGACCAATGAGAGTCATCGACCCGCCTGGGTGATTGATCTCGGTGATGGGTCGCATTTTGATAGGAGGGAACACAGTGCAGTTTGAGTTAGATGGGACAGTCGCCACTTTGCGTTTCGATGATGGTAAAGCCAACGCAATCGGTCACGAGTTTATTGAGGAGATTGTCGGCGGTCTAAGTCGCGCTCAAGAGGAGGCCAGGGCAGTGCTGATTGTCGGGCGCGATGGCCTGTTGTCGGGTGGATTTGATTTAAAAGTGATCAATCAGGGAGGGGACGCTGTTCGCGCCATGATGACGAAGGCGACGAATATGTTCTATCGATTGCTCACTCACCCCCAGCCTGTGGTCATAGCCTGCACCGGGCACGCGGTTGCAGCGGGTGCTTTCTTACTGTTGAGTGCAGATACTCGCATCGGTAGCCAGGGCGATTTCAAAATTGGCTTAAACGAAACATCAATTGGTTCGAGCTTTCCGGAGTTTGGCATTCAGTTGGCAACGACCCGACTGAATCCAGCCTATCTCACCCGATCGTTTGTTCAGTCGGAGCTGTTTTCTCCCACCGATGCGGTCCATGCAGGATTCTTAGATAGTTTGGAGTCGAGCGACCGCGTTGTCGAGCGGGCATTGGTCAGCGCGCAACAATTGGCGGAATTACCGCAAAAAGCGTACGCGCAGAATAAATTGGACAGCCGTCGCATTGCTATCTCGGCGTTAGGAGACACGCAATGATTGCACTGTGTACTGCGGGAACTCTGTTTTTGGCGGGGTCGGATCCTGCTATCGTCATGACAGATCGCAATTGAGGTCAAACCGTAACGGTGCGAGGACATTGGGTCCACGGGGAAAAGCGTAGTAACCAGACCCACGAGTCAAAAACAGACGGTGATGCACGACTGGCCAAGAAAGGTCCTGGCAAAGAGGCCAGACTGTCTTATATGGGTCACACTGTGATGGAAAACCAGAACGGCCTGATTGTTAAGGTGGCGGCCAGCTATGCGACAGGCAAGGCCGAACGGGAAGTAGCGGCAGACTTATTGTCGGAACTCCCGGGAACGAAGAAGCGCACAGTGGGTGCGGACAAGAACTATGATACGGCGGGTTTCGTAGCGGCTTGCCGGGTTCTGAATGTGACGCCCCATGTTGCCAGGAATGATAACCGGGCAGGCGGTTCTGCCATCTGGCAAACCGACGTTTTGCGTGGCGATCACCCGCTATCCCTGGGTTTGTCAAATGTAATAAAATTACTCAAAAAGCATATAAATAGATGAATATAATGTAATATAATTACATATCAAGATGGGATTTCCGAATGAACACCGCGTTTCTTAGTGAAGTTGATACCAGGCAGGCGTCCTTGAGCCGCGCTGAGTCCAGGGTTGCGTCCTGGATTTTGGCGAATCCTGGTGAAGCCGTCGGTGCGTCGGTACAGGTGGTCGCTGCGAACTGCGATGTCAGCGAGCCTACGGTAATCAGATTCTGTCGCAGCATGGGGCTCGACGGATTTCGTGAACTGAAGACCCACCTGATTGCATCTCTACACAAGACCGAAAGTTATCTTCACCACGATGTCAGTCCAGATGACAGTTCGTCCTCCGCTGCCGTAAAAGTGCTGGAAAGTTCTGTCAATGCACTGGTTGAGCTCCGAGCGCAGATTTTCACCATGCCCTTTGAACAAGCGGTTGAGGCCATTGTTGGTTCGCGGCAGATGGTCTTTGCTGGACTCGGAGCCTCGGGGCATGTCGCGGGAGATGCCTGTCACAAGTTCTTCCGTCTCGGCATTCCATGTGTTACCGCGATAGATTCGCCGACGATACTGCAGCAGGCCTCCGTTTGTCAGCCTGGTGATGTGGTGATCGCTATATCCCACACCGGTACCTGGAAAGAGGTAATAGAAGGTATGCGTATTGCGGCCTCTCGCGGCGCCAGGGTTATCGCAATCACCGACCCGGAATCGTCGCTGGCAGATGTGGCAGACATTCTTTTCCCTTGTCATCCTGATGAGGACACCAATGTCTATACACCCATGAGTTCCCGGCTGGCACAGTTGACTGTTCTCGATGCACTGCAGGTCAGCGTCGCGCTGAAGATAGGGCGATCAGCAGAAGAGAATCTTCGTTCAGCAAAAACCGCATTGTCCAGCGGTCGATCAGGTGGAGAAGTTAGTTGAGAGGGACAAAAGTAGTTGCCACCCTGGGGCCCGGTAGTGATTCGATGATCGATGACCTCGTTGCAGCGGGTGTCGATGTGTTTCGTTTGAATTTCTCTCACGGGACTCACGAGGCGCACGAACAGCGTATTCAGGCGATTCGACAATCAGCAGAGCAGCAGGGCAGATATGTTGCGATCCTTGGTGATCTGCAGGGGCCGAAGATTCGTATTCGTGACTTTGCATCGAAGTCCATCCATCTGGAGGCAGGCGATCAGTTCGCCATTGATTCGCGGATTGGCGAAAACGAGGGGTGTGCACGGCAGGTGGGTACGACCTGGAATCGCCTGTCTGACCAGGTACATCCGGACGATATCCTGGTATTGGGTGATGGGCTGATTGAACTCACGGTTGTTGGAGTGACAGCTGGAAGAATCGAGACAACGGTTCGTTCGGGTGGAGAGCTTTCCGGTGGCAAAGGTATCAACCTCCGGGGCGGGGGGCTCTCTGGAGCTGCGCTGACCCCGAAGGATTTTGAGGATATTGAATTTGCCTGTGATCTGGATGTCGACTACCTGGCCGTTTCCTTTGTCAGGCATGCCCATGACCTGAAACGCGCGCGGGAACTCACCCGTCGTAATTACTGTCGCTGTGGCATCGTTGCCAAACTGGAGCGAACCGAAGCGGTTTTTTCCGATGACACGCTGGATTCGATAATCCGTGCATCGGATGCGGTCATGGTAGCGCGCGGTGACCTCGGTATAGAAATTGGTGATGCGGCGCTGATGGGCATGCAAAAACGCATCATCAGGCGGGCAAGAGAGCTCAACCGCAGTGTGATTACGGCGACGCAGATGATGGAGTCCATGGTGACACAACCGAAACCCACCCGGGCGGAGGTCATGGATGTTGCCAATGCCGTTCTGGATGGTACCGATGCCGTTATGCTGTCGGCGGAAACGGCAGTCGGGCGCTACCCGGTTGAAGCCGTGAAAAACATGGTCAGCATCCTCAAGGGCGCAGAGTCGACACTGCATGGCAACCCTGATGGCGACAGTTATCACTGCGAAACCATTGATGAGTCTGTTGCCATGGCATCCATGGCTGTGGCGGAGAGGCTGTCGAAGGTGAAAGCGGTGGTCTGTCTTACCGCGAGCGGCAACACGCCGAAACTGATGTCCCGCCGGCGGTCCAGGCTGCCTATCTATGCGTTGGCGGACAACGAACAGACACTGGCACGGGTAGCCCTGATCAGAGGGGTCCATCCCCGGTTGTTTCGATCCGAGGATATCGACTTCGAACTGGTCAATGAGGCGGCAATCTCCATGTTGAAGAACGATGGCATCGTCTCCCCCGGGGACAGGGTCGTTCTTTCGAAGGGCGATTACAGGAATGTCCAGGGCGGTACAAACACAATGAAAATTATGGAGGTAGCCTGATGAACAGGGTACGGATCGGGTTAATGGGGCTGGGCCAGGTTGGCCGACAGATATACAGGCTGGCAATGAATGATGACCGGTTTGAGGTGGCGGCGATATCGGACATCGGCCAGCCGAAAATTCTGCAGCACCTGCTGAACAAGTCGATGGGCAGCGGTGCTGAAATCAGGCTCGAGGCCAACTACCTCATCGGCAACGGTATGAAAAGCCGCCTGATGCCGGCAGATCACCCGACAGAAATCCCTTGGGATATGTTCGGTACCGACGTTGTTATCGACGCAACCGGCAGGTATCGGTCTGCGGACGAGCTGCAGCCGCACCTGGATAACGGTGCTACACGGGTCATCCTGTCGGCCTTGCCGGACAGCCTGATCGACCGGGTCATTCTCTGCGGTGTTAACGAGTCAGAGGCACGACCGGAAGACCGGATCATCTCGGCTGGATCGGGATCAACGACGGCGACCGGGCTTGTGCTGAAGGTTGTCTCGGAAGCTTACGATATAGAGCACGCTACCATGACCTCCGTGCATGCCTATACGAGCGATCAGAGCCTGCAGGACTATGCGGGTCCGGACTATCGCCGCAGCAGGTCCGGGGCGGAAAACATCATCCCCAACGAGACCCCTGCGCTGGAGTGGGTGCAGCGGGTGCTGCCGGCTGTTGACGGACACCTGACGGCCTATGCACTGAATGTGCCGGTGCAGGTGGGTTCCATGCTGGATGTCACCGTTTCGCTGGCGGACCCCCTGGATGATATTGACTCAGTCAGGCAGCTATTTATTGATGCAGCGGCAAAACTGCCCGCATTAATCGAAACGACCTGGGAACCGATTGTCTCCTCGGACGTGAAGGGCAGTTCAAAATCCCTGCTGGTAGACCTGCAGGGTTCCATGAAAGCAGGAACCAGGATGGCAAAGATCATGGCCTGGCATGAAACCCTGGGACACGCATGCCGCATTCTCGATGTGGCTGCAATATACGGCAGCATGGAACAGCCCCTGAAGGAGGCATTGTAATGAGAATTGCAATCAACGGTTTCGGCCGGATCGGCAGGGCGGTTTTTCGTATTGCTGAGACCCTGGAAAATATCGAGGTAGTAGCGATCAATGACCTCTTTGATCGCGAAGCACTTCGGTACCTGTTGACCTTCGATACGGTCATGGGGCGATTCGAGGGCGGCGTCAGGATTGAAGACGACTGCATGGTGACGTCCCGTACACGGGCGCGGATGTACCAGGAAAGAGATCCGCTGAACCTGCCCTGGGGTGACCTCGGCGTGGATGCGGTTGTTGAGTCGACCGGTGTCTTCCGCTCGCGGGAACAGCTGAGCACCCACCTGGAAGCCGGTGCAGGGCGAGTCCTGCTGACCGTCCCTGCAAAAGACGATATCGACTTCACTGTGGTTCTTGGTGTTAACCACGAAGGACTGAAGCCGGAACACCGGCTGGTTTCCAATGCCAGCTGCACCACCAATTGCCTGGCGCCGCTGGCAAAGGTGCTGCACGACGCCTTCGGTATCCGTGAGGGCGTGATCAATACCGTGCATGCATACACCAACGATCAGAGTCTCGCCGATGTGCCGCACTCTGACTGGCGAAGAAGTCGTGCTGCGGCGGAAAACATTATTCCGACATCCACCGGAGCTGCCAAAGCGGTAGGGGAAGTTCTGCCTGAGCTGAATGGCCGGCTTGATGGCATTGCCTCCCGGGTGCCCGTACCGGACGGTTCGGTGGTTGATCTCTTTGCAGCACTTGAAAAAGAGGTCACTGTCGATGAACTGAATCGCGTGGTCAGGGAAGCTGCTGCCACTCCGGCGCTAGGCGGTGTACTTGAATACACGGAGGAGCCCATTGTCTCCTCTGACATTATCGGCAATCCCCATTCCTCCATCTTTGATGCGGCGTTCACGCAGGTTGGCAACGGTCGTTTCGTCAAGACTCTCAGCTGGTACGACAATGAATGGGGGTACTCGAATCGGGTCTGCGACGTTCTTGGCATGATGGCTACACTGTAGGGCAACGATCATGGCAAAGATGAACCGATCAATCGTGTTTAGGGGTTTAATGAATACTGGCTATCCCCCGTTAAGTGGGTAGAGCCGTAGAGCCACCGGCTTTCGGCATTTCGCTTCGCGAATTGCCTGCCGCCCTTCATGTTTGCGCTTTGCGCAAGCCATGAAGTTGGTAGCTACGGGTGGACTTGAACCACCGACCCCAGCATTATGAATGCTGTGCTCTAACCAGCTGAGCTACGTAGCCACAGGCCGCTTGCAGGGCGCGAATTGTCCAGATTTGCATTTTTGTTGTCAAATGGTGACTTCCACTTCTCTTTATCTCTTTCAGATGTTTGGACTGTCATCAGCTTTAGCATAGCATTCAGGAAAATCTAAGGAGCCGCCGCGATGTCAAACGAATCAGAAGAACCGATCATTGACCCTGAGCGTCCCATTATTGACCCTCACCATCACCTCTGGCGGGGTAGCCGGTTAGGCGGTGAATATCTGCTGGAGGAGCTTCACGGAGATACCGGTTCCGGTCACAACATTGTGAAGACTGTTTTTGTAGAATGCGGCGCTGAGTATCGACAGGGTGGGCCGGAACACCTGAGACCGCTGGGCGAGACTGAGTTTGTGGTTGACCAGGCGAAACAGAGCGAGCAGACCGGGGGCGCTGTTATCGCCGGTATTGTCGGTCGTGCGGACCTGCGATCAGGTGATTCGGTGCGTGAGGTTCTGGAAGCTCATCTGGAACTGGGTGACGGTCGGTTCCGAGGTATACGACATGCCGGCGCAAGGGACCCGCATCCCGAGGCGCTGATGATTGCGGGCCGGGCGCCGGAGGGCCTTTATGCAGACCCTGGGTATCGCAGGGGCATGAATGTCCTGGGCGAAATGGGGCTGACGTTTGATACCTGGCATTACCATCATCAGAATGCGGACTTTGCCGCCCTGGCTCGTGCCTGCCCGAACACCCGGATGATTCTCGATCACTTTGGCACGCCGCTCGGTGTGGGTCCTTACGCCGACAGGCGGGAGGAGATTTTCGAGCAATGGAGAAAGGATATCGCCGAGATTGCCGCCTGCGACAATGTGGTTGCCAAGATCGGTGGTATGGCTATGCCTGACAATGGGTTCGGCTGGCATGAGCGGGATGTAGCGGTCAGTTCAGACGAGTTTGTCGAGGCGCAAAGTAGATACTACCTGCACGCGATCGAGTGTTTCGGTGTGGACCGATGCCTGATGGAGAGCAATTTCCCCGTGGACAAGATGTCGATTGCCTATCCGGTGCTTTACAACGGTTTGAAGAAGATCGTGTCGGACTTCTCGGATACGGAAAAGCACGCGCTTTTCTATGGCAATGCCGAGCGGGTGTATCGGCTGGATTGACCTGTTCTTTCATATAAGAGCCTCATATAAGAGCCGGCAGGAAGACAACCAGCCAGGCGAGTAGCAGAGCGCCTCCGAAAATCTGATGGGCGCGGATGATCCGACTCAGGTGCAAGATCCTCTGCGGGTCCCGGGTGTCTGACCGCCAGACCGCACTCATCATGATGTCGAGTCCAATGACGATGACGACTATCGGGGCTGTGGCCGGCAGGATGCCACTGAAAAACAGGTGCCACGTATCCGGATAATCCGACCCCCGGGCGAATGGTATCAACAGGGTGAATGCAGCCGCAGTGCCATGGAGTAGATTTCGCAGCAATCCCATCTGCCGCAGGGTGTTAAGTAGTTGAACCATGTCAGCCAGTGTCAGTGACAAAGGTTTATTATACGACGTTGCAGTGGTTGGGATTGAGGAATAGATGTCGGAAATAAAATGGCGGGAAGTTGACAATGCGCTGGTTGCAGAGTTGCAGTTCAAAGACTTCGTGAATGCCTTTGCGTTTATGACCGAGGTCGCAGAACTTGCAGAACAGCATCAACATCACCCCGAGTGGTCCAATGTCTACAACCGGGTGACCATTCGCCTGACCACCCATAATGCGGGCAACACGATTACGGACAAGGACCGCAACCTGGCGGATGCGATTGATGCAGTTCCTTCCGTGAGTCTGCTGGTCGATTAGCGGCTTCTTTGTGACCCTGTTCATAACCTGATGTTATCCGGAATTAGCGGGGCTCTATACCAGGACACCAGCACATCAAGCGCCCGCACGGTCAGGCTTTTGGCAGGAATCTGGCGGCAAACCCACCCAGGCCGCGCACAAGCCAGCGCGGCTGGTGTTGAGCCCAGGTCAGCGCCATGCGGTTGGCGGGACCCGGAATGCGGATGACTTCGCGATTCATGACGGCATCGAAGCCCTCGCGGGCAACCTCGTCTGCACTGGACATCATGAATGGTGGCAGGGTGCCTGCAAGAGACGGGTCGACCATGTCGGTTGCCGTCAATCCGGGGCACAGGGCTGTGACCGTGACGCCCGAATCACGCAGCTTCTCGGCCAGAGATTCTGACAGGGAAAGCACAAACGCCTTGGTGGCCGCGTAGAGATCCATACCGGGTACCGGATGAAATGCAGCGACGGATGCGACATTTAGAATCCTGCCGTGCCCGCGGGACTTCATGGTTTTCGCGAAATAGTGGGTGATCCGGGTCAGTGCGGTGATGTTGAGTCCGATCGTTTTTAGCAGGTCATCTGCCGGGAGATCCGTGAAATCCACTTCGTCCATCATGCCGGCATTGTTAACAACAACATCTATCTGATCAGAATGAACGCTGGTATTTTCCAGGAACTGGCTGATACCGGCTTCGGTCGACAGGTCTGATGCGATCACGGTGACGTCCTGTCCGGAGAGCTCAGACTTCAGCGCGTTCAGTCTATCCTCTCGACGCGCCGTAATGATGAGATCAAATCCCTCGTCATGGAATTTTCGCGCCAGCGCCTCACCTATGCCGGAGGAGGCACCGGTAATCAGGACAGTACCGCGGCTCATTTCCCGGGTTGCTCCTGCTCCTTGCTGTTGGGGGTCATCATACGTTGCAGCCATTGCTGGTACGCCAGCATCGGCTGGACCGCACCGGCAATCATGTCATTGAACACGGTCTGGCCTGATTCGGTTATCTGCTTATGGGCCATTTTCAGCATCTCTTCCTGTAAACCTTCCACATTTGGCAGACCCAGAAAACGGCGCAGTTCCTCCGGGGTGATGTCCACGTCCACGGTAATTTTCATAGTGAGTGTCCCCTCTCTTGAGCAGGCTGTTCCGGATGATGGATGCTGCATCGCAACATTAGCAGTATGCTCCGCCTGTTTGCAACTTCGATGCGGTTTGGCGAAACTTCATTGTTCAACGCACAAAACCGTCCAAAGGGTGATTATGCGAGCGTTTAAGAAGTATCCGAATCGTCGGCTCTACGACATCGAAGAAAGCAGGTATGTCACCGTCGAAGATATTCGGAAGATCATCCTCAAAGGTGAGTCTATTTCTGTGGTTGATTCCAAAACCGAAAAAGACCTCACCCGGACTGTGCTGATGCAGATTATCTCGGAGCAGGAAGGTGAAGGCCATGAACCTATCCTCACCAACCGCGTTCTGGAGCAGTTGATTCGCTTCTACGGCGACGCCATGCAGAGTATCGTCGGTCGGTATATTGAGCAGAGCATCATGACTTTTCTTGAGCATCAGGACCGGTATCAGCGCAGTGTCCGCGGCCTGACCACCGGTGACCCGCTGAATCTGATGCGCAAGGCCATGGAGCAGAACATGGAGTTCTGGAACCGTGTCGCCGGCTCAACGTCGCGGCCGGAGCGCCCGCAAGACCGTCCCCGGGAATCGACTAGCCGTCCAGAAGATGGTGATAGTCAGGGATGATGATGTCCGCCCCGGCGAGATCTTCACGGGTGGTATAAGGACTTTCAATCGCAACGACGGTCATACCGGCGGCCCTGGCCGCAAGCACGCCGTTCCGGGAATCTTCAAATGCCAGCGTGCGTGCCGGGTCGACGCCCATCCGCTGTGCGCACAGCAGGAAAATATCCGGTTCCGGTTTACCCCGGGCAGATTTACCCCGGACAAGAGAGCCGTCGTTGCCGCAAACAATGGTGGATAGCAGCGGTTTCCAGGTGCGGTGGTTTAGTTTCAGTTCGCAAAGGTGGCTGTGAGAACCGGTGGCGATACCCACAGGTACGCCGAGTGCGTTCAGGTGTTCGATATAACGACCGGCACCCGCGATTTCCGGTGCCTGCGGGAACAGTTGCTCAAGGTGCACCTGCCTGGCCGCGAGCAGTTCCTCCGGTGTCATCGGCAGATCAAATTCGTCGATGGTGAGCTGCGCGCTGCGGCGTGAATCTCCCCCCATTACTTTTCGCTTCAGCGCCATCGTATAGGTGTGACCGAAGGGGTCGAGAACCTTCTGCATGGCTTGCGTGTACAGGGGTTCGGTATCCAGAAGCGTACCATCCAGATCGAAAATGACGGCGACAGGATCCCTGAGTAGTTCGATGCTCACGGGTTGTTTTCCAGGAATTCCGCCACCGACAGCCGGTGCTCGACGACTAGGTGGGTCAGCAGGAAGTTCAGAGCCTCTTCCCCGGTCATGCGTTCTTTGTGCAGACTGTTCATGGCGGGCGATATTGGCAAGAAGCGCCCCTTAACTCAACTTCCGGGCTGTCGCCAAAAAAGGCTTCAGATGTGTTCCTGTTATCGCTGACTGATAACATGCAGGGGAGAATTTTCAGGAGGTTGTGGTCTATCTGTGGTGGTTTTACCATTGCCGGTTATTTTTCGGAGTCGAACATAAGAGGTTAGGGACTTCATGATTCAAGTAAGTCATCTTTCAAAACACTACGGTGGTCTTGTCGCGGTGGAAGATCTGAGTTTTGAACTCGTTCCGGGCGAAATACTTGGATTTCTCGGACCCAATGGTGCGGGCAAATCCACAGCCATGAAGATGCTCACGGGTTACCTCAGACCTACTGGCGGTGAAGTCAAAATCCGGGGCAGCGATGTCTGGTCGGATACGCTGACTGCACAATCCCACGTCGGTTACCTGCCTGAAGGCGCACCCGCCTACGAGGAAATGACGCCCCTGGGATTTCTCACATTCATTGCCGAGGCACGTGGCCTGTCTGCCAATGAGGCGGATCGGGCGGTTTCGGGAGCCGTTGCAACCATGTCCCTGAAGGGGGTGCTGCATCAGAAGATCGAGACCCTCTCCAAGGGGTTCAAGCGGCGCGTGGGGCTGGCCCAGGCAATCCTGCATGACCCGGACGTCCTGATTCTGGATGAACCCACAGATGGGCTCGACCCGAACCAGAAGCATCAGGTCCGGGAGATGATCAAGGGTCTTTCGAAGGACAAGATCGTCATCGTCTCCACCCACATTCTTGAAGAGGTCACCGCGGTCTGTAACCGGGTGATGGTTCTGGCGGCCGGGTCGATTGTGTCAGACGGTGCACCTGAGGATCTGCTCGCGCTGAGCCGACACCAGGGTGCTGTCACTCTCCAGTTGCACAACCCGTCTGATGAACTGCTGGATCAGTTGAGAAGCCTGCACGGTGTGGCCGCGGTGGAGCGCGAGGATGATCGCTACACGCTCTTTCCCGGAGGCGGGGTCACCAACCTGTTCCCGGAGGTGATGGAATACATCCGCGAGAAAAATCTGAAGGTGAATGCGGCTTACATGGAACCGGGCCGGCTGGATGATGTATTCAGACAACTGACAGAGGGGGTGGCGCAATGAATATCAACGTCGTGTTAAAGCGCGAACTGGCGGGATATTTCGCGACGCCGGTTGCCTATGTGTTCATTTGCATCTTTCTGGTGCTTGCCGGGGTTTTTACCTTTTATGTGGGTAACTTCTACGAGCGACAGCAGGCGGACCTGGTCCCCTTTTTTAGTTTTCATCCCTGGTTGTACCTGTTCCTGATTCCGGCGATATCCATGCGTCTCTGGTCGGAAGAGCGCAAGTCCGGGACCCTGGAGCTTCTGATGACACTGCCCCTGTCCCGCTGGGACATTGTGCTCGGCAAATTCCTGGCGGCGTGGCTGTTTGCCGGTGTGGCACTGCTGCTGACCTTCCCGGTCTGGATTACCGTTAACTTCCTGGGCAACCCGGATAACGGTGTCATCGTGGCGAGCTACCTGGGAAGCTGGCTGATGGCCGGCGGCTTTCTTGCCATTGGCTCGTGCATGTCGGCGCTGACCCGAAGTCAGGTGGTGGCCTTTGTGCTCTGCGGATTTGTCACGTTGATGTTTGTGATGGCCGGGTTTCCACTGGTGCTGGATGTCGTGCGGGGCTGGCTGCCACTGACCCTGGTGGACATGGTTGCATCGCTGAGTTTTCTGACCCACTTCAATGCTATCTCGCGTGGCGTTCTCAGCCTCCAGGATTTTTTCTATTTTATGTCGATGATTGTTGTCTGGCTCTTTGCCACTTCCATTGTGCTTGATGTGAAGAAAGGAGGCTGATGATGAAATTGAACACGACCCTGTCCGTTGTGCTGCTGGTTGTCAGCTTCCTGCTGTTTACCTTGTTGAACAACCTGTTGTTCAGCAGTGTGAGAGTGGACCTGACCGAGAGCGGTCTTTATACGGTATCGGATGGCACGCGGGAGATTGTCTCGGGGCTGGATGAGCCGATTAATCTTTACTTCTTTTTCTCTGACAAGGTGAGCGGCGATCTTACCTCGCTTCGCGCCTACGCTGGCCGGGTGCGGGAGATGCTCGAAGAATATGAACTGATTGCCGGTGGTAACATCCGGCTGTCAATCATTGACCCGGAACCCTTCTCTGAAGAGGAAGATCAGGCCGCCGCCTTCGGTTTGCAGAGTATTCCCGTCAACCAGGCAGGTGATGAGCTGTACTTCGGGCTGGCCGGTACCAACTCGTTGGACGGTGAGGAAATTATTGGTTTCTTCCAGCCGGACCGGGAAGAGTTCCTTGAGTATGAAGTTAGCAAGCTGATCTATTCATTGGGGGTAATCGAGAAACCTGCCATGGGTGTGTATTCCAGCCTGCCCCTTGAGGCGAGTATTGATCCCCGGACTTTCCAACAGATTCCGGGCTGGGTCATTCGTGAGCAGTTGGGTGAACTGTTTGAGTTGCAGACGTTGGCAGGTCTGGAAGCGCAGGCCCTGTCCGAGCTTGATCTGCTGCTACTGGTCCACCCCAAATCCATATCGGAGTCGGATCTTTACCTGATCGATCAGTTTGTTATGAGAGGCGGAAAACTTATCGCCTTCATTGACCCGTTGGCGGAGATGGATCAGCCTGAGACGCCCGGGATGCAGATGCCGGGCAGCGGCAGTTCTGATGTGAACCGGCTGTCGGGGGCCTGGGGTGTGAACATGCGCGCCGGTCAGGTTCTGGGTGATCCCGCGGTGGCGCTGCTGGTGGGTGGCGCTGCCGGTCGTCCTGTGCGCCATCTTGGTATCGTTGGATTTACCCCGGGGAATCTTTCCGGAACAGACGTGGTGACTGCCCCGCTTGAGATCATCAACATGTCCACGGTCGGTATCCTTGATGTGGATGAGATGGAGGGAATTCATGCGGAACCATTGATTGTCTCCAGTGATCAGGCGGGAACGCTTGATGCCCTGCAGTTTCAGTTTCTGCAGAACCCGGAGGATCTGCTGTCCGGGTTCATGCCGGCCGGTGAACCCTTTGTTGCCGCAGTCCGGCTGTCCGGTAAGGCGGTCAGTGCTTTCCCGGAAGGTGCGCCGGGTGATGGTGATTCAGCATCGCATCTGAATGCGACAGAAAATTTCCAGGTTGTCCTGGTGGCAGATTCCGACATTCTGTCTGATCGCCTGTGGGTTCAGGTTCAGAACTTCTTCGGGCAACAGATCGCCAGTGCCTTTGCGGACAATGGCAGCTTTGTGACCAATCTGGTTGATAATCTGTCCGGCAGCAGTGCACTGATCAACGTTCGTTCCCGGGGTCAGTACACCCGACCCTTTGAGGTGGTCGAAGGTCTGCGGCGCGATGCCGAGTCCCGATACCTGCAAAGCGCGGAAGACCTGCAGGCCCAACTGACAGAGACTGAGCGTCAACTGACGGAGTTGGAATCGGCCAGGGTCGAAGACGGACTGCTAACGCTGACGGCAGAACAGGAAGCTGCCCTGGAACGATTCCAGGATGAAAAGCTGCGAATTCGCAAGGAGCTGCGGGACGTCCGACATCAGTTGGACAAGGACATAGAACAACTGGGCAGTCTGCTAAAGGTCATCAACATACTGGTACTGCCACTGCTTCTGACAGGACTCCTGCTGGCCATCAGGATCCTTGGACTGGCAAGGCGAGGAGGACAGGCATGATGCAGGGTCAGGGCAGGTTGATTGCGCTCATTGTACTTGCGGTACTGGCAACCGCACTGTTGCTCCGGATGCCACAGCAGTCGGTGGACGACGAACCGCAGCGTGTGTTTCCGGGTCTGGTTCCGGATCAGGTCACGACCGTTATTCTGGCGTCTGACGGGCAGACGTTCACCATGACACGGGGCGGTTCCGGCTGGCAGCTTGAGGAGCAGTTTGGCTATCCGGTGGATTTCGAGTCCCTGTCCGGTCTTCTGGTCAGCCTGTCGGAGTTGGCCATTGCGGAAACGAAGACCGCGAAACCGGAGCATCATGCCCGGCTGGGTGTGGCGGAATCCGGCGAGGGTGTGGGTACTGTCATTACCCTGCTACCCGGTGGTGAGAAACTCATACTGGGCGTCCGGTCTGCCAGCAGAGGTAGCTTCTTGCGTTATGTGGATGATGCCCGGGTCTACCTGAGTGATGAGCCACTTGAAGTGGATAGGGAGGTTCTGAGCTGGCTGGACCCGATCATCATTGATGTGGAAGCCGAGTCGGTGCGCGAGGTTTTTATCGCGACCGCCCGGTCGGAATTTCTGAGCGCGCAATGGGATGATGAATCCGGGGGACTTGTCCTCGACAATATCCCGGCAGGCCGGGAACTGAGGTACGAGGGCATTACGGACAGCCTGGGGAGGCTGCTGGTGAATCTGCGGTTCCTTGCGGTGGCGCCTTACCGGGATGACATTTTTACCGACCCCAGGGTGAGCCGGGTGACCCTGGATGATGGCGAGGTTATTGAATGGCAGACAGTCCAATCCGGTGAGGATTACTGGCTGCATGTCAGCCGGGAGCCGGTATCCGATTGGCAGTACCGCGTCAGTCAGTTTACTTTCCGCGAGTTAAACAAGACGATGGAAGATATGTTGAAGCAGCCCGAGACTGACGAAGTACCCCAGGAAGTACCTTAGATGGCGGAAGACTATGAGTTCCTGAAGGTCAAACGTGACGGCATGATCGCCTCGGTGACCCTGAATCGCCCCGATGCCCTCAATGCCCTGCATTCAGGGCTGATGGCGGAGATTGAACGGGCATCGCGCAGTTTCATCGACAATGAAACTTCGCGTGTCGTGATCTTTCGGGGTGCCGGAAAACACTTCAGCGCAGGTGCGGACCTCAAGGAAAAGCCGGAGCCTCAGAACCTGGTTATGCGACGCCGGACAGCAGGGTTGGGTGGCCGTATGATTCGTGCGATTACAGAGATTCCCCAGGTAACGATTGCCTCGGTGCATGGTGCCGCTCTCGGTGGTGGTGCCTGTATTCCAACGGCCTGCGATTTTCGGGTGGGCTCGGAAGATGCGTACTGCGGGTATCCCGAAGTTAATCTCGGTATCAACCTGCAGTGGTTATCCCTGCCCCTCTGTGTTCGATTGATCGGGCCGGCCCGCGCCAAGCGTATGATTATGCTGGGAGATCACGAAACCGCCCGGACCCTGCTCGACTGGGGTTTCTTTGATGAAGTCGTACCCGCAGAAGAACTGGCTGATGCGACCATGAAGATGGCGGAGCGCTACGCTGGCCAGCCACCCATACCTGTCCAGATGATCAAGCAGAGCATCAATGCGGTCAGCAATGCCCTCGACCATGCGATCATGCACATGGATACGGATCAGTTTCTGTTGACCTCCGGAACCGAAGATCGTAACGAGGGCACCCGGGCCTTCTTTGAAAAGCGTAACCCGGACTTCAAGGGCAACTGATCAGGTTTCGAGAACAGCGACCACCTGATCTTCATCAACACTGTCCTCTTCCCTGACGGGCAGTTCCACCAGTTTGCCCGGGACGGGCGCCTCCACGGGGATCTCCATTTTCATGGATTCCAGGATCATGATGACGTCGCCAACGGCCAGCATATCCCCGACATTGGCGGTGATCTTCCAGACATTGCCCGTTACCTCGGACAGGACTTCGACCTTCGCCATTTACTGATCGAACATGATCACGTGACGGGCTTCTTCGCCGGTTTTTAACGCCGCCAGCGCGTCGTTCACGTCACTCAGCTTGATATGCCTGGAAATCATCTGGTCCAGGTGCAGTTTTCCGTTCAGGTAGAAGTCCACGAATCTGGGCATATCGACGCGGAAACGATTGGACCCCATGTTCGAGCCCTGGATCTTTTTCTCCGCCAGGAAATCCACGCCATGAAGTTCCACCATGGTGCCGACGGGGATCATGCCGATCACGGTGGCGGCGCCGCCGGGTGCCAGCATCTGCCACGCCTGCTCGGTGGTGGCTTTCAGACCGATGGCCTCAAAGGTGTAGTGGCAGCCGCCCTGGGTCAGTTCCCTTACCTCGCCAACCGCATCTACCTGACCGGCATTGATGGTGTGAGTGGCACCAAGAGATTTTGCGATTTCCAGCTTGGCGTCCACCATGTCCACGGCGATGATCATGCCAGCCCCGGCAATGGCAGCGCCGTTGATGGCGGCGAGCCCGACGCCGCCACAACCGATCACTGCAACCCTGGAACCCGGCTTCACACCGGCCGTATGAAACACGGCGCCGACACCGGTGGTGGTCGAACAGCCAATCAGCGCTGCGCGGTCCATGGGCATATCTTCGCGAATCTTCACCAGCGCGTGTTCGTGAATCAGCATCAGTTCGGCGAAAGAAGAAAGGTTCAGAAACTGGTGTATGGTTTCATCACCCTTGTGCAGCCGCGGCCGCTCTTCCGGCATTCGACCGACCTCCGGGCTCTGGCAGAGAGAAAGGTGACCGGTCACACAATGTTCGCAATGACCGCAGAAGGCGGACAGGCAGGTGATGACATGGTCGCCTTTCTTTACATAGGTGACGTCAGCACCGACTTCCTCGACCAGACCGGCGCTCTCATGGCCCAGGATGGTAGGCAGTGCGTAAGGATAAGAGCCGTCCATGAAGTGAAGATCACTGTGGCAGACACCCGCGGCAAGGGGTCGAACCAGAACCTCACGGGGTCCGGGTTTGGATATGGACACTTCTTCAATTTCCAGTGGCTGGTTGGCTTCACGTAGAACGGCTGCTTTCATTTCATCCCCATTACTGATTGCTGGCAGTGGTAAAACTATCATGATTCTCGTACGCATGGCTATTTCGAGTGGTTGAATCAGAATTTTGGCTGACAGGGTTTATATCGGTCTCGGCTCCAACCTTATCGCAGTACAGTCAGGTTCGACCCTACCCTTGACTTAGCCTCTGGGGTCAAAGAGCATCATCCACAATCTTTGGTTTTTCTGGCACCGGAATGATTCGTTGGTTTAGACGCAGGGGTAAAAGATATATAACACAACGTCAAAGCCCTGACTGGTCACGGATTACTTCTGTAGAACAGTCCGTTGCCAATTTGGAAGGGCACTTGTTCGATCCGGGTTCAACGCAGGGTCGCGAGAGACTCGAATATACCAAGTCACTTCTGCATTTCTGGAATGAAAACACGAAGGTTCCTTTTTGGGAAATTCGTGGGCAAATGAAAACCGTGGCCCATCGAACATGGCATGAAGTTCTCGGCGTTGATGAGATTTTATTAGAAGCCGATTTTGACTCTTTAGTGGACGACACGTTTGAGCCCGACGATGTTGTCCTGTTCGTTGACGATGATGACTGGATTGCTCCCGACGTTTTCAAGCAACTTGAGCGACATGTCGGCGACAACGATCAGGGAGTTGTTTGGGGCCGGGTGCGTTTCGACGGTGATTGGCAATGGACTGATCTTACCGGCGCTGAATTCACCGTTTACACTAACAACTATGTGGTGCGGGCCCGATCAATTGGTGGCCAAAAGTTGTCGTTTGCAATGCAACATGGCACTGTGGAGGAGTTGTTCCGGCAACATCAGTGGTGGCCAGTTTTGGCTGAGATGTGGGGCATCACGGTTACCAACAAGTCGCCCTGCTGTTGGAACTATCTGCATCAGTCTGTGATGCACTCTGATCCAGTGGCCGAGTTCCGTTCACGGGTGCAACGTTACCTGCAACCCAGTGAGCGACTGGATTCTCGCGTGCGCTGGGCAAAGGACGCAACTGAAGCCGCCCGGGAAGTAATTCGCTCCGCGCTGGTTTGATGGCGCGCCGTTGTTTCTCGCGCATGGCTATTTCGAGGGTTCAGAATCTTGGCTGACAGGGTCTATATAGGTCTCGGCTCCAACCTTGGTGACACTGCGGACAATCTGGTGCGGGCTGCCAGGGCTGTCGCGCAGTTTGCTACCGGGTCAGTTACGGGATCGTCTATCTGGACCAGCCATCCGGAAGGTTTTGACGAGGGGGTTTCGGATTTTGCCAATGCGGTGATGGGCATGAAGCTGACCATGGCTCCGGAGACACTGCTCAGCCGACTACTTGCGCTGGAAAACGAGTTTGGCAGGGTCCGGCGAAGCCGGGCAGGCTACCAGTCTCGAACCCTGGACCTGGATATCATTGACTATGAAGGAAAGATTCACACCTCGGCCAATCTGGTGCTGCCACACCCAGGGGCTCATCTCAGGAGGTTTGTCCTCGTGCCTTTGCGGGAAGTGGATGCTTCTTTTCGCTTTCCGGGCCGCGAGGCGACACTGGATCAACTGATTGCGACGGCACCGGACAATGACATGACGCGACTCAGTCCGTTGTTCCCTTAGGGGTAAAAGCCGGTACCGGGAAGGGTGATATGTTGCTGCCACCTGCGGCTTCGGTGATGGTGCCCACGCCTTCTTTGGTGACCTCGTCAATACGAACGATGGCGTGCATCGGGATGATGCTTCGGTTCACGCCTTCGAACTCAGACTTCAGCTTTTCCTCACTGGGGTCGACCAGAACACCCGAGCGCTCTCCGAATATCAATTCCTCAACTTCAATGAAGCCGTAGAGATCGGACTGGTAGATGTTCCGGGCATAGACTTCGTAGATCTGGCCCTGATTAAAGAAAATGACCTTGTAGATAGGTGTTTTTGTCATAGGTTGGAGTCCGCGTGAACGGTGCAGTCTTAGTATATTGCCAGATAAAGTCAACTGTCAGCCTTGGAAAAACGGGGTTTCCCTGTGATTTTTCAAGGCTATAATGGCGCGCCCACCAGGTTTCGCTTGGATACCCGTAAACAGTATGGCCAAGGTCTTCATTAAAACGCACGGTTGCCAGATGAATGAGTACGACTCATCCAGGATGCTGGACATCCTGAGGGTGTCTCAGGGCTATGAGCTGACAGAGGAGGAATCCGAGGCGGATCTTCTTCTGTTAAACACCTGTTCTGTAAGGGAAAAAGCGCAGGAGAAGGTGTTCCATCAACTGGGTCGCTGGCGTCGGTTGAAGTCGGAACGTCCGGGTTTGCAAATTGGCGTGGGTGGCTGTGTCGCCAGTCAGGAAGGTGAGGCGCTCAGCGACAGGGCACCCTACGTGGATGTGATCTTCGGGCCACAGACGTTGCATCGCCTGCCGGAACTGATCAGGGATGCGCGTTCCAGTAAACGCACCCAGGTTGATATCAGTTTCCCGGAAATTGAAAAGTTTGACCGACTGCCCGCGCCCAGGGTCGAAGGCCCGGGCGCCTTTGTCTCCATCATGGAAGGTTGCGGGAAGTATTGCAGTTTCTGTGTCGTGCCGTACACGCGGGGTGAGGAGGTCAGCCGACCACTCATGGATGTCCTGCGCGAGATCTATCGCCTGGCTGAGCAGGGCGTCCGCGAGGTTAATCTGCTGGGACAGAACGTCAATGCCTATCGAGGGCCCCTGGACGAAGAAAAGGATGGCGAGCGGGTGGCGGACCTGGCGGACCTGGCTTACCTGATTTCCGTGGTCGCCGCGGTCGACGGCATTGACCGGATCCGATACACCACGTCGCACCCGATGGAGTTCAGCGACTCACTCATTGAGGTTTATGCAGAGGTGCCGGAGCTGGTTAATCACCTGCACCTGCCGGTACAGAGTGGCTCAGATCGTATTCTTGCGAAAATGAAGCGCGGCTATACGGCTCTTGAGTATAAATCCCGTATCCGCAAGCTGCGCAGAATCCGACCGGACATCAGTCTTTCCAGCGATTTCATTGTCGGCTTTCCGGGGGAAACCGATGAGGATTTCGAAGCCACCATGAACCTGATAGATGAGGTGGGTTTTGATCACTCATTCAGCTTTATCTACAGTGCGCGACCAGGTACGCCTGCCGCAGATCTTCCTGATGAAACGCCGATGTCGGTAAAAAAAGAACGTCTGGCCATTTTGCAGGGGCGTATCCGGGGCCAGGCCATGCGCATCAGTGAATCCATGGTGGGCCAGATTCACAGGATTCTCGTTACCGGTCCCTCGAAGAAAGATCCGGGACAGTTGCAGGGTCGAACAGAAAACAATCGTGTCGTGAACTTTCACTGCGATGATCACTCGCTGGTGGGCCAGTTTGCCGAGGTTCAGGTTGGTGAAGCCCTGCCGAATTCCCTGCGCGGCAAACTGGCATAGACAATCAATCTTTTCCTGCCCGAATTGAAGGGTTATCCTTATCTTCCCATAGTCACCAGATAATGAATTTGCAGAATACAGTGCCGCTCCGGCTTGTTCTGGAGCCGAACGACAGTCATCAACTCGCCATGCTATGTGGCCCATACGATGCCCACCTGAAGCAAATTGAGCAACGTCTCGGGATCACCATACGAAACCGCGGCAATGACTTCGAATTGTTTGGCGACAACAGGGTTGTGCGTGCCGCCGGTGAGCTTCTGAATCACCTGTATCGTGAAGTCAGTGGCGGTACTGATCTGACCTCCGAGCTTGTGCATCTGTTTCTTCAGGAGTCCGGGGTTGACGCATTGATGGAGGATGTGCAGGCCGATGAGTGTTTGATCCAGACTCAAAAAAGGAGCATCAAGCCCAGGGGCGGCAACCAGATTCATTATGTCACCGCGATTCGCAGTCATGACGTGAACTTCGGGATTGGTCCCGCAGGTACGGGGAAGACCTATCTTGCTGTTGCCTGCGCAGTTGAGGCGCTGGAGCAGGAGCGTATTCGCCGGATTCTGCTGGTCCGGCCCGCCGTTGAAGCCGGTGAGAAGCTGGGTTTTCTGCCCGGTGATCTCAGTCAAAAGATCGACCCTTACCTGCGCCCCCTTTACGATGCATTATATGAGTTGCTGGGTTTTGAGCGGGTGGAAAAACTTATCGAGCGAAATGTCATCGAGGTTGCCCCGCTCGCCTATATGCGGGGCCGCACCCTGAATGACTCGTATATCATCCTGGATGAGAGTCAGAATACGACCGCCGAGCAGATGAAGATGTTCCTGACGCGAATTGGTTTTGGTTCTACGGTGGTGGTGACCGGGGATGTCACGCAGATAGACCTGCCATCAAAGACACTGTCCGGCCTGAAGCATGTGCTTAAGGTTCTGACCGGGGTTAAAGGGATATCGTTTACCCATTTTGGGCCCAGGGATGTTGTCAGGCACCCCCTGGTCCAGCGTATTGTCGAGGCTTATGGAAAGTCAGAAGCTGAAAATGACCATGGCTGACCCGGGTCATCACATTGAAATCTCCAGGGGCGTTGAGCCGCTGGATGAGGAGCCAGACGAACCTGCGATAACCATGGCCGTTGAGCATGTTCTGAATACGCTTGAATGGCCGAACTCCGAGGTATCCATCCGGCTCGTTTCGGTCGAAGAAATACGTAACCTCAATGAAACCTACCGCGGGCAACAGGGCGAAACTAATGTGCTGTCGTTCCCGGCGGGGCTCAGTCTGGAGAACATGAAAGTTCTGGGTGATGTTGTTGTCTGCACCCGGGTGGTGGCAGAAGAGGCGGCACGCTTCGACAAACGGTTCCCTGATCGATTCAGGCACATGCTGGTGCACGGCCTGCTGCATCTGCTGGGTTACGATCACATGGCAGAAAAGGAACGAGAGGAGATGGAAGATCTTGAGATCAGGCTGCTCTCACAGTTAGGTGTCAGAAATCCCTATGAGTGAACAAGAAGGCTCTAAATCCTGGTTTGAGAAGCTCTCCCTGGCTCTGAACGGAGAACCCGGTTCCAGGGCTGAACTGCTGGAACTGCTCCGCTCTGCGGAACGGCGTGCGCTCCTGAATGACGAGGCGCTGTCGATTATTGAAGGCGCCCTCACCGTATCGGACATGCAGGTTCGAGAGATCATGGTGCCCAGAGCACAGGTGGTGTTCGTGCGCATCGACCAGGAACCGGCTGAGTTTCTGCCACTGGTTATCGGCTGCGGCCACTCGCGCTTCCCGGTTCTCGGAGAAAATCAGGACGAGGTGGTTGGCATCCTGCTGGCGAAAGATTTGTTGACGCTTGCCCACAGGGAGCGCAAACAGAAGTTCAATCTTCGGGACAGGCTGCGCCCGTGCACGGCCATTCCGGAGAGCAAGCGCCTGGACGTGCTGTTGCAGGAGTTCCGTGCCACTCGAAACCACCTGGCCGTGGTATACGACGAGTATGGTGGTATCAGCGGCATCGTGACCATTGAGGATGTGCTGGAGCAGATCGTCGGAAACATTGAAGACGAATACGACTTTGAAGAAGAAGGATTCATTAACCGTCACACGGATGGTTCCTTCACCATCAAGGCACTGACACCCATTGATGACTTTAACGATTACTTCAATGCTGAATTCAGTGATGAGGAGTTCGATACCATCGGCGGGCTTGTCACCGGTTGCTTTGGGCATCTGCCGAAACGGGATGAACAGGTATCCATCGAGGGATTCCGCTTCACGGTTCTGAATGCCGATGGCAGACGTGTGCACCTGCTACAGATGAAAACCGTCGGGTGAGCCGGAAGTGTCTCTATGACCTCGGTGCGCTTGTTGCCGGGGGGCTGTTTCCATTCAGCCTGTCTCCGTTCAATTTCTGGCCGCTGGCCCTGGCGGTGCCGGTGGCTCTGTTTTTCATCGCCCGCCGGGGCGGCATCTGGCGCACGGTGCTTCGTTTCTATCTCTTCAATCTCGGCATGTTCGCCGTGGGTGTTTCCTGGATCTTTGTGTCCATCCACACCTATGGGGGCGCATCGATACTGCTTGCCGCCAGCCTGGTGGCTGCCTTTGTCCTCGCCTATTCGCTGATCTCGATACCGCTTGCCTGGGTTTATGCGCGTTTTTTCCGGGACAGGGACCTGCGGCAGTTTCTTGGCTTTGCCGGTTTGTGGGCGCTCCAGGAAGGGCTTCGCGGCTGGTTCCTGACCGGTTTCCCGTGGCTCTTCCTGGGTTATGGTGTGATGGGCACGCCGCTTGCGAATTTTGCGCCCTACCTCGGCATCTTCGGGGTCAGTTTATTGACGGTGCTTGCCATGCTGTCGCTGCTGTTTGCGCTGGAGCGACGATCCCTGACCTGGTCCCTGCCGCTTGTGCTGATACTGACGCTCGGTTTCATGGCGGGGAAAGTGCCCCTGACGGAAGTCACCGGGCACCTTTCTGTTTCGCTTATCCAGGGCAATGTCAACCAGCATGTGAAGTGGCGTCCTGAAAACCGGTTGCCGATTCTGGACCTCTACAGGGATGCCAGTCAGGACGAGTGGGGTAGAGACCTGATTGTCTGGCCGGAAGCAGCCATTACCATCTTCAGGGACGACGCGGGCAGATACCTGGAACGGCTGGACCAGATGGGCAGGTCCAAGGGTACGTCCATCGTGCTCGGTATACCGGACCGTGATCAAGAGGGCCGATTTCAGAATACGGTCATTGCCCTTGGGGAAGGCCAGGGCAGGTACATCAAACGTCGGTTGGTGCCGTTTGGCGAATATGTCCCGCTGGAACAATACCTGCGTGGTGCGATTACCTTTTTCGACCTGCCGATGTCGCGGAACCGGCCCGGCCCGGCAGAGCAACCGCCGCTGGTCCTCAATGGTCAGGTCGTATCCGTTTCTGTCTGTTACGAGGTCGTTTACCCGGAACTGGTGCGCCGGGCAGGTCGATCACCCGCCCTGCTGCTGACGGTCAGCAATGACACCTGGTTTGGCACCTCCATCGGTCCCTGGCAGCACCTGCAAATGGCGCAGATGCGGGCGTTGGAAAATGGTCGAAGCATGGTGCGAGCCACCAGCAACGGTATCACTGCTGTCATCAATCACCGGGGGCGGGTGATTGCAGACCTGCCCCGGTTTGAAGTGGGGATACTGAGGCAGGAAGTTGAACTGCGCACGGGAGAGACACCTTTCCACCGTTTTGGTATCTGGCCGAGTTTGCTGGCGGCCACCCTGTTGCTGGTGGTGGCGCAGGCATATGTCCTGTTGCGTCGCGTCATGTAGAATTGCGGTTGAAGCTTATTTGCAACGCCAGGCGTACAAAAAGTACGATGATGAAGATTTGGATTAATAGTTAATAGTCAGGGGAGTAGATGGTTTGAGTCGTTTTTCATTTTATTTTTCGGCGATAATTATCTGCGTCGTTTATGGTATGGCGGCAGAACAATACCGCTGGTTTCCATCGCCTTTGTTACATACGATGGTAGATCAGGCCAGATTGGCGGTCAGTGAATTTCGGGGGGATACCAATACCTGGTATTACGTTGATGCCAAAGCCCGCAAGCAGGTGCCTGTGTATAAAGCCGATGAGGTACAACCCGGTTTGACCATGATCACCGGGCTTGGTCCGGCGCGTACCTTGTTCATCAAGGTCATCAATTTTAACGGTGATGTGATCAACCAGTGGGATATTGACTGGCACAAGATTTGGCCCGATGCCACCCATCTGTCATCTGATGTGATCCCGCGCGGTAAACCCGGCACGCATATCCATGGCTCCAGGTTGATGGATAATGGCGATATTGTATTTAACTTTGACTATCTCGGTCTGGTTCGCCTTGATACCTGCGGCAACACCATTTTCAGGCTGCCTTATACTACCCATCATGCGGTAAACGTCGATGATAATGGTGATATTTGGACGCCTCTTGATGTCATACAGACTGAACTTATCCCGGAATATTCCCATTACCTGCCGCCTTACCACGAAGCCACCGTGGCACGAATTTCGCCCCAGGGTGAGTTGCTGCAAACCATTTCTTTGCTGAAACTGCTTAAAGACAATGGTTATGACGGCTTGATGAATCTGGCGACGCTGATAGACCTTATGCCCAGGGTCAGTGGCGATGGCGATGTTTACCATCTTAATGATGTAGAGGTTTTCCCCAGGTCATTGCCTGAAGGGGTGTTTAAACACGGTGATGTGATGGTATCGCTGCGCAATATCAATACGGTTTTGGTGTTTGATCCAAAGGCATTAAAAATACGCTTTGTCAGCACTGGCCGGTTTATTCGTCAACATGACCCGGATTTTATTGATGGTAACCATTTTTCGGTGTACGATAATAATTCGATGGTCACTCTCCTCCCCCACCCCCCTCTAAAAAAACGCTCGCCGGATAACCACAGCAAAATTGTTATTGTTTCGGCGCTGGATGGCAGTGTGACCCCTTATTTCAAAGGGCATAAAGACCTGCCGTTTTATTCTCGTGTTATGGGCAAACATCAATGGTTGGCTAATGGCAATTTATTGATTGTTGAGCCAATGAATGGCCGCTCCATTGAGCTCAACCCCCAGGGACAGCCGGTATGGGAGTACAACAATCTGATTTTACAAACCGAAGTGGCGGGTATAATGCAGAGCACTGAGCGTCTTGCCCCTGTGTTTGACGAATCCTTTTTTGCAAAGCGGCGCGCAGCCTGCACCAATTGATAGAAGATAGATGAAAAATTTCCCATGACTGGCAAAGCCTCAAAAACCCTGCTTTTAACCGCATTGCCTGTGGCGCTGATGCCATTGCCTGCACTGGCCTATTTTGGTCCCGGTGGCGGACTGACGGCGATTGGCGCTTTGGTTGCTTTGATTGCGGTGGTTGTTTATGTTTTCTTTGGTTTTGTCTGGTTTCCACTGAAGCATTTTTTTAAAAAGCGTAAAGGTGGTGATTCGCAACAACAGGCCGAAGCGGATAGCGTTGAACCAGGTGATAAACCGTGATTGATTATATTTTGATGACCATCACCATGGTACTGGTACTGTGGTTAATGAATCGTTTTAAGTTATTGCCCTTGGCAAAAGCAGCGCTGGATATTACCAGCGAAGCCAATGCGGTATTATTCAATAGCAGCCTTGGCGATCTGGAAAAAGGACAGCATAGCCAGCAAATGGCGAAAAAGCTGATGGCTCAACTGGGCCGGGTATTGTTGGCTGCCAGCGCGGTTTTTTTGCTGCCTTTACTGCCCCTGTATACCCTGTCTTTGTTTAAACTTGTCAATCTTGATCAATTGTTTGCCACCATGATGACCCTGCCTGCATTGGTACTGTTTACTGTGATTGGTGTGCTGTGGTGGTGGGTCAGTAGTCGTTTCGGTGAGCAGTCAACGACCGATAAAAGCGGTTTTGAGGATGATTACTCCTTTGTTGACAAGGCATTACATAATCTGGCTTTTGGCACCAGTAAAATACAACTGACCATGGCCAGACAGGAAAGTGAAAAGCATCAGGCGGCGTTGAAACCATTGCGGGTTGAAAGGCCGGTGTTTATTACCGGATTGCCACGTGGCGGCACCACCATATTGTTGGATGTATTAAGCAAAAGCGGCCAGTTCAGTTATCACCGTTATCAGGATATGCCGTTTGTATTGACCCCATTGGTGTGGGACAAGTTTAGCAAGTGGTTTGTCAAGACTGCTGATGGTCAGGGTGAATTAAAAGAACGCGCCCATCAGGATGGTATCAGGATTAATCAGCAAAGCCCGGAAGCTTTTGAAGAAATGTTATGGAAGGCCCATTGGCCGCAAGCGTATAACGATTCGGCCATTGAACCCTGGTCAGAGACCGCCAACCTGGAATTTGATCAGTTTTTTACCGAGCATATCAAGAAGCTGCTATTGCGTGATAGCCGTCCCCGTTATATCTCGAAAAACAACCTTAATATCACCCGTGTGCCCTATCTTAAACGGCTATTTCCCGACAGTCTGGTTTTGGTGCCTTTCAGGGAGCCGCTGCAACATGCTTTGTCCTTGCTGAAACAGCATCGTAACTTTGGCGCAATGCATCAGAACAATCACTTTTCCCGTGCCTATATGGCCGGGGTAGGACACTTTGACTTTGGCGCCAATTTGAAGCCGGTTAACTTTAATGGCTGGGCCAGGCGCTGTTCATTTAGCCCTGATACAGTGGATTTTTGGCTGGCATACTGGATAGAAACTTATCAGTATTTACTGGATGTGGTGGCTGGTGGTCATAGTGGAGGTCATGGCGGTGTTGAGGGCATTTTATTTGTTGGTTTTGAAGCGCTTTGCAAGGAGCCTGAAAGCAGTCTTAACGTGCTGGCCGGGCAACTGGCCATTGAGCCGCAAACCCTGGTGAAATCGGTTTCGCAGATAAGGGTGGCCAGGACCCATCCGGTTGAGCGTGATAGCCTGGATGGACACAACCTGGCAAGGGCTGAGGCGGTCTACCAGCGTTTGCTTGAGAGGGCGGTGAATGGTTATTCCTGGTCGTCGAGCGATTCACTGAGCGCAATGACTTGAGCAATTGTTAAACCGGTTGCCTCGGCGATTTCTTCATGTGTTAACTGTTCACTGCGTAACAACTTAATAGTCAAGAGAGAAGATGGCTTGAGTCGTTTTTCATTTTATTTTTCGGCGATAATTATCTGCGTCGTTTATGGTATGGCGGCAGAACAATACCGCTGGTTCCCATCGCCTTTGTTACATACGATGGTAGATCAGGCCAGATTGGCGGTCAGTGAACTTCGGGGGGATACCAATACCTGGTATTACGTTGATGCCAAAACCCGCAAGCAGGTGCCTGTGTATAAAGCCGATGAGGTACAACCCGGTTTGACCATGATCACCGGGCTTGGTCCGGCGCGTACCTTGTTCATCAAGGTCATCAATTTTAACGGTGATGTGATCAACCAGTGGGATATTGACTGGCACAAGATTTGGCCCGATGCCACCCATCTGTCGGCTGATGTGATCCCGCGCGGTAAACCCGGTACGAATATCTATGGCCCCAGGTTGATAGATAATGGCGATATTGTATTTAACTTTGAATACCTCGGTCTGGTTCGCCTTGATACCTGCGGCAACACCATTTTCAGGCTGCCTTATGCTACCCATCATGCGATAAACGTCGATGATAATGGTGATATCTGGACGTCTCTTGGTGTCATGCAGACCGAACTGACCCCGGAATATCCCAATTACCTGCCGCCTTACCGGGAAGCCGCCGTGGCACAAATTTCGCCCCAGGGTGAGCTGCTGCAAACCATTTCTTTGATGAAACTGCTTAAAGACAATGGTTATGACGGCTTGATGAATCTGTCGACGCTGATAGGCCGTGAGCCCAGGGTCAGTGGCGATGTTTACCATCTTAATGACGTAGAGGTTTTCCCCAGGTCATTGCCTGAAGGGGTGTTTAAACGCGGTGATGTGATGGTATCGCTGCGCAATATCAATACAGTTTTGGTGTTTGATCCCAAGGCATTAAAAATACGCTTTGTCAGCACCGGCCAGTTTGTTCGTCAACATGACCCGGATTTTATTGATGGTAACCGTTTTTCGGTATACGATAATAATTTGGTGGCCCCCCCCCCCGCCTCTTCTAAAAAAGGCTCGCCGGATAACCACAGCAAAATTGTTATTGTTTCGGCGCTGGATGGCAGTGTGACCCCCTATTTTAAAGGGCATAAAGACCTGCCGTTTTATTCTAATATTATGGGCGAACATCAATGGTTGGCTAATGGCAATTTATTGATTGCTGAGACAATGAATGGCCGCTCCATTGAGCTCAACCCCCAGGGGCAGCCGGTATGGGAGTACAACAATCTGATTCCACAAACCGAAGTGGCGGGTATAATGCAGGGCACTGAGCGTCTTGCCCCTGTGTTTGACGAATCCTTTTTTGCAAAGCGGCGCGCAGTCTGCACCAATTGATAGAAGATAGATGAAAAATTTCCCATAGTTCGGGAATATGGCGCAGGCATATGCCCTGTTGCGTCGCGTCATGTAGAATTGCGGTTTTTGAAGCACCAGAGCAGTCCCCAGATCATGACCCGGAACAGCGACAGTAGCGCCGTTTACAGCCACGAGTCGGTGGAACAGCAGGCCCAGACCTTCTGGAAGGAACACGGCAGTTTTGAAGTCACCGAAAACAGTGACAAGCCCAAGTTCTATTGCCTGTCGATGTTTCCCTATCCGAGTGGCCGACTCCACATGGGTCACGTCCGCAACTATACCCTTGGCGATGTCATTGGCCGCTTCCAGAGGCTTAAGGGTAAGAACGTCCTGCAACCCATGGGCTGGGATGCCTTTGGTCTTCCGGCAGAGAATGCGGCGATCAAACACAGGATCCCGCCGGCCAGGTGGACTTTTGAGAATATTGAACACATGCGCGGGCAGTTACAGGCGCTGGGGTTCGCCTTTGACTGGAGCCGTGAACTGGCGACCTGTGATCCTGACTACTATCGCTGGGAGCAATGGTTCTTTACGCGCCTGTTCCGCAAGGGTCTTGTGTATAAGAAAGCGGCGTGGGTGAACTGGGACCCGAGAGATCAGACAGTGCTGGCCAATGAGCAGGTCATTAATGGTCGTGGCTGGCGTTCTGACGCACCGGTGGAGCGTCGCGAACTGGCGCAGTGGTTCGTCAAGATCACTGACTATGCCGAGGAGTTGCTGGGGTATCTGGATAAGCTTCCCGGCTGGCCTGAGAAAGTGAAAACCATGCAGCGCAACTGGATCGGTCGGTCAGAGGGCGTCGAAATTCAGTTCCCGGCTGACGATGGCTCCCCACTTACCGTGTATACGACCCGACCCGACACACTGATGGGCGTCACTTACCTCGCGGTTGCGCCACAGCACCCGCTTGCGACCGCGGCGGCGGCGGGTAACCCCGAACTCACAGCGTTTATCGAAGCATGCAATGGCACCAGGGTTGCCGAAGCCGACATGGCCAGGATGGAAAAGCTTGGTATGCCTGCCGGGGTTTCCGTGTCTCACCCGTTGACGGGCGAAGCCGTTCCGGTGTGGGTCGCCAACTTTGTGCTTATGGAATACGGCTCCGGTGCTGTCATGTCCGTGCCTGGCCATGATCAGCGGGATTGGGAATTTGCGCGCAAGTACGGGCTGCCGGTCAGGCAGGTGATCAAGCCGGTCGGGTCCGGCGCTGCCGGGTGTGATCTTGAGACAGGCGCGTTTACCGAATACGGCGTTCTGATGAATTCCGGTGACTTCGACGGGCTTGACTTTGAGCGGGCTTTCGATGCCATCGCCTCTGCCCTGGGCGGCAAAGGACTGGGCGAGCGCCAGGTGCAGTATCGTCTGCGTGACTGGGGCGTTTCCCGGCAGCGATACTGGGGATGCCCGATCCCGATCATTAACTGTGAGCAGTGTGGCGCTGTGCCGGTGCCGGACGAAGACCTGCCCGTGCTGCTGCCGACCGATGTTGAGTTCGAAGGTGTGGGCTCCCCCATCAAAAAGATGCCTTCCTGGTACGAAACAGGATGCCCGGAATGCGGTGGCCCTGCGGAGCGGGAAACGGATACCTTCGATACATTCATGGAGTCGTCCTGGTACTACGCGCGCTTCGCCAGCAGCAACGCGACCGACAGCATGCTGGACGAACGGGCCAGATACTGGCGTTCGGTCGATCATTATGTCGGTGGTGAGGAACACGCCATTTTGCACCTGCTGTATGCGCGTTTCTTTCACAAGGTGATGCGGGACGAGGGTCTGCTGGAATCGGACGAGCCGTTCGAGAAACTGCTCTCCCTGGGCATGGTGCTGGACGGTGGCACCAAGATGTCCAAGTCTGCCGGCGATGCGGGAGACCCGCAGCACCTGATGGATACCCACGGCGCTGATGCGGTGCGCATGGCGATGATGTTTGCCGCGCCGCCGGAGCAGCCCTTCGAGTGGTCAGAGAGCGGCGTGGCATCCGCCAACCGCTGGCTCAGAACCCGCCTGTGGAATCCCGTGATAGCGCATATTGCGGGAGGTGATGTGGTCGATATTGATCCCTGCGCTTTAACTGAAGCGCAGACGGACCTGCGACGCCTGACCCATGAAACACTGAAGAAGTGTGAAGATGATTTCGAACGCCGACTGGCTTTCAACACGGTGGTTGCAGCGGTGATGTCGTTGCAGAATCAGGTCATGAGGTTCAATGATGATTCTGAGCAGGGCAGAGCGGTCGAGCGTGAGGCGCTCACTGTGGCGATACTGATCATGTCGCCGATCACCCCGCACATCTGTCACGTCTTGTGGCAACAACTGGGTCTTGGTGATATTGAACAGGCGCAGTGGATGCCCGTGGATGAGGCTGCGCTGGAAAAAACCGCGGTTGAACTGATCGTGCAGGTTAACGGTAAACTTCGCAGCAGGATTGAGGCACCCGTTGATGCACAGAAGGAGACCGTTGTTGAATTGGCAAGGCAGCAGGAAAATGTCAAAAAGTTTGTCGCTGACAAAACTATTCGCAAGACCATTTACGTACCGAACAAGGTTCTCAATTTTGTGGTGTCTTAACCGAACCCCTGCCGCTGTTCTATGGCTTCTCCTTGTGAGCGGTTGCGGTTATCAGCTTCGGGGCAGTGGCCTGGGCGATCTGCGGGCCATCAGTTTCTCGGGTACGACAGAGGCGCCGGTCACTTTTCGGGCCATCCGTAACATGGTGGAAGAAAGTGACTTCAGTATTGTCGCTGCCGGCGAAGATGTCGTTACGGTACACCTGCTGGATGAACGCTCCATGCGGCGGTCAGTGGCAACTACCGACGTAATTGATGCGGCAGAATACGAGTTGCGCCTTGAACTTGATGTTTCCATCACGCGCAACCGGGAGGTATTGCTTGAGAAATCCACCCTGATAGCCGAACGGGTTTACGCCATTGATTCTGCCAACCTCTCAGGCAGCTATGAGAAGCAGACGCTGATGATGGCAGAGATGCGCGTGGAACTTGCCCGCAAACTCGCGCGACGAATTGCACTGGTCGCCGGTAATAGCTGACACTTGAAAGTCTATCCCAACAAACTTGCCGAACAGCTTCGCAAAGGTGGGCGGCGGGTTTTCATCGTCAGCGGGGACGAGCCGCTTCTGGTACAGGAATCCTGCGACCTTATTCGAGATGAATTGAAACATCAGGGTTTTGCCGAGCGGGAAGTGTTTCACGCGGAAGCGGGGTTTGACTGGACCAGCCTGCTTTACAGTGGCAACAGCATGTCGTTGTTTGCTGAAAAGAAACTGATGGAAGTGCGGCTGCCATCCGGAAAGCCGGGTGATGCCGGTGGCAGGGTGCTCACAGAACTTACCGGGCAACTGAATGATGACACGGCAGTTCTGCTGGTGTTACCCAGGGTTGATCAGTCATCCCAGCGCACCAGGTGGTTTAAGTCAGTTGAGTCTGTGGCTGCCTATGTCCAGGTTTGGCCGATTGAAGCCAGGGATTTACCGCGATGGCTGGACGGCAGATTCCGTGAGGCGGGGCTTCGGGTTGAACGCGATGCGGTCCGCGTCATGGCAGAAAGAATCGAAGGCAACCTGCTGGCGGCCGTCCAGGAGATTGGACGTCTCAAGCTGATGGTTGGCGATCGTGCGGTGACTGTGGACGATGTGCTCGAAGGTGTCGCTGACAGCGCCCGCTATGATGTATTCAAGATGATTGATGCGGCGCTGGCCGGTGATGTTATCCGGTGTGTACGCATGACCAATGGTCTGCGTGCTGAGGGTGTGGAGCCCCTGTATGTGGTCAATATGCTGGCGCGGGAACTCCGATCACTGGAATCGATCAAGACGGATATCACAGCGGGTATGAATCAGCGAGAAGTGCTACGCAAAGCCCGTGTCTGGGACAAGCGGGTCCCCATGGTTTCCCGGTGCCTGGACCGCCATGATACCGGCTCGCTGCGTGGACTCCAGGTCACGCTGGGTTCAGTGGACCGGATCGTAAAAGGTCTGGGGCAGGGCGATCCCTGGCGAGTCTTGCAGGAAGTTGTACTTGCGCTGGCGGGTGCCAGGCAGTTCCGGTCGGTCAGTTAACCCTGGTGACTGCCTCGGAACCACGGCGGACCAGATGCAGTTTTGTACCGTCGGTGGCGAGTTCGGTCACCGAGGTGTTATCCGGTCGAAATATCGAAACGGCATCCTGATCCTCCGCCCGGCCAACCGCCACGTTGATGGCGACGAAGTGTGAAAACAGGACGCAATCCTCCTGTTGTGCGAGCAGGCAATCCACCAGTGTCTGGCGCCAGTCCCGCAGCTCTGACGATTGCCCGGACCAGTTTCCCGTCATTACCTTCCGGAGCCAGGGTCCGCGCTCCTCGACAGTCAGACCCCTGGAGGGTATTTCGCTGATCCGTGGTTCTATCCGGATATCACCCCCCTGAATCTGTTGCAGGGCTCTGGCGGTTTCAAAGGCCCGCTTCAGAGGGCTTGACCAGATATCAGGCAGGCGCCGGGGCCTTAGTTGTTCCGCAACCTGGCTGGCCTGCCGGCGACCCAGATCACTGAGGCCGGGGTCCGGATCGTCGGTGAAGGTCGCCGCGGCCTGACCGTGTCTGACCATGAAAATTCTGACCATACTGCCTTGAATCCCGTGTCTTTCAGTAGCGACTGTGAATAGCATTTTCCGGTTATAAAAGCTATTCTCACGGGTCCGCTCTGTCTCGATAATTCCCTTTCCCGATGGGTCGAGTCATTCAACCTGGGCTCCCCCAGGCATTGACCGACGGGCGGGTATTCTTGCGGCAGTCGCCAGTAATCAGGAGAGACATGCAGGTATGGCAGTAATGGCAGAAAAACCCGGTGCGTTGGAAGGAGAAGGTGTTCCCGATAGCGAGATTGATGTAAGAGAGGTCTTTGACCTGGACGTTGATCTGAAGTCGCCCGCCTTCAGGGAAAAATCTGATCACGTACCTGAAATTGATCACAGCTATCTGTTTGATCGGGAGACAACACTCGCGATCCTGGCAGGTTTTGCCCACAACCGGCGCTGCATGATCCAGGGCTATCACGGTACGGGTAAGTCCACCCATATCGAGCAGGTTGCCGCGCGGCTGAACTGGCCGTGCATCCGAATCAACCTGGACAGTCACGTCAGCCGGATTGACCTGGTGGGTAAGGACGCCATTGTGCTTCAGGATGGCAAGCAGGTGACCGAGTTCAAAGAGGGTCTGCTGCCCTGGGCGCTACAGCGTGCCTGTGCCATCGTGTTTGACGAGTATGACGCCGGGCGCCCTGACGTCATGTTCGTGATTCAGCGGGTACTCGAAGTGGAGGGTAAGCTGACCCTGCTTGATCAGAGCAAGGTGATCAGCCCGCACCCGTCATTTCGTCTGTTTGCGACCACCAACACCATTGGTCTCGGTGACCCGACCGGGCTTTATCACGGTACCCAGCAGATTAACCAGGGTCAGATGGACCGCTGGAACATTGTCACCACCCTGAATTATCTGGACCGGGAAAAGGAAATAGACATCATTTTGTCAAAGCTGCCGGAGATGGACCGCCAAACGGTGGCGAACATGGTTTTGGTCGCTAACCTGACCAGACAGGGATTCATGAATGGCGATATTTCCATCGTCATGTCGCCGCGAACCGTCATCATGTGGTCGGAAAACGCGCGAATCTTCGGTGACAATGGCTTCGCATTTCGACTGACCTTTCTGAACAAGTGTGATGAAACCGAGCGCGCCATTGTTGCCGAGTACTACCAGCGGTGCATGGGCGAGGAGCTGCCCGAATCCAGCGCCAATGTGGTTCTGGCCTGAGTTTCTGGTCTGAGTGTGCGGAAGATAGAGGCGGGTCGTGAATCCTGATGATTCAACGGAGTTGTTCAAGCAGGCGGTAACCTCAACCATGAGAGCCATCTCGGGTAACGAGGAACTTCAGGTCAGCTTCGGTCGCGGGAAGCCCTATCTGCAGGGTAACCGTGCGCGCATTCCGTTGCCGGATGCGGGATTTTCCCCGCAGCAGCTCGCTTCTTTGCGGGGCAATGCGGACAGGTTTGCCCTGCGTCACCGGTTTCACGATGGCGGTACGCATAAGGCCCGTCGGCCCGTATCCGGTGTGGCGCAGGAGGTGTATGACTGCGTGGAGGACGCGCGGGTTGCCTGTATCGGTTCCTACCTGATGAAGGGCGTGGGCGACAATCTTCAGGCGCAGTTGCTGGAACACTGCACCGATCATGGATACCAGCAGATTGAAAACCAGAGTCAGGCGCCACTGGGTGAAGCGCTGGGTATGCTGATCCGCGAGAAGCTCACAGGAAAGAAGCCGCCGGTGGGTGGTGATGTCGTGGTCGACTTATGGCGGGAGCATCTCGAACATGCCCTCGGCGACGACCTTGAAGGCATGGAAGATCTGCTGTTTGACCAGCGGGCGTTCACTAATCTTGCCCGCAGGATGATTTCCGATCTTGGTCTCTCCGATGAGTATGGCGAGGAGAGCTCGGATGGAGACTCGGAAGATCAGCAGGATCAGGAAGACGAGATGCAGTCCGAGTCCGGTGATGAAGCCACCGAACAGGAACTGAGCGGCGACTCCGACCTGGCGGATGCTATTGAAGGTGAAATACCGATGGACATGGACGCCATGGAAATGGCAGAGATGGAGGGCGATGAAGATGAAGCCGGTGCGCCCCCTGAAGTTGCCGGTGAGAAGCACTGGCTGCGTCCGAAGGAAAGTACCTACAAGGCGTTCACGGCACAGTTCGATGAGACTGTTATGGCTGATGAGCTGTGTGACCCGATGGAACTGGAAAGATTGCGCGGCGTGCTGGATAAACACCTGCAGAGTTCACAGGTCGTGATCAGCAAGCTCGCCAACCGGCTGCAACGCAAGCTGATGGCACAGCAGAATCGCACCTGGGAGTTCGACCTGGAAGAGGGCATGCTGGACACCTCCCGGTTGACGAACGTAATCATGGACCCGTTCCATCCGCTGGCCTTCAAGCAGGAAAAGGACATGAATTTCCGCGACACGGTGGTCTCTCTGCTGATCGACAGTTCCGGGTCCATGCGCGGTCGTTCCATCACCATTGCCGCCATCTGTGCCGATATTCTTGGCCGCACCCTTGAACGCTGCTCCGTTAAAGTTGAAATTCTCGGCTTTACGACGCGCGCCTGGCGCGGTGGTCAGTCCCGCGAGTTGTGGCTTCAGCAGGGCAAGGTTGCTCAACCGGGTCGGCTGAACGATCTGAGGCATATTATCTACAAGGCGGCGGATATGCCCTGGCGCCGGGCGAGAATCAATCTCGGGCTGATGATGCGCGAGGAACTGCTCAAGGAAAACATCGACGGCGAGGCGCTGCTTTGGGCGCACAACCGTGTTGTCGGTCGACCGGATGACCGAAAGATCCTGATGGTAATCTCCGATGGACTGCCGGTCGATAATTCAACGCTTCTGGTGAATCCGAGCAACTACCTGGAGCAGCATCTCAAGTACGCGATTGACCGGATTGAAAATCATTCGCCGGTAGAGCTGGTCGCGATTGGCATCGGCCATGACGTGACGCACCACTACCGCCGTGCGGTGACCATCACCGACGCTGAACAGTTGGGCGATGCCATGACGGAGCAGTTGGTCGATCTGTTTGATGAAGAATCCAACAAGAAGTTGAAACCCGTTGCCGCTGATGTCGCCTGACGACCACCGGCAACCCCTCCTGCAACTGCTTGCTGACTACGCAAAGCGTTATCCCGGCGAAGGGGAGACGGTTCAGCGATACGTTGCTTTCGTTGAGACCAATCTGGATTGCTTCGAGCGTTCCCTGCCTGTCGGGCATGTCACCGGGTCTGCGTTTTTGCTGGATTCACACTGCCAAAGGGCGCTGCTCACGCATCATGCCAGGCTGGACCGCTGGCTACAGCCTGGCGGGCATGCCGATGGTGTGAGTGACGTTGCCGGTGTGGCTCTGCGGGAAGCATGTGAAGAATCGGGTCTGCCCGCTATCGGTTTCGTCACCCCGGTGCTTCTGGACGTGGATATACACACCATCCCGGCCCGCAAAGATGAACCGGAGCACGAGCACTATGATTGCCGGTTCCTGCTAAAGTCTGCCGGGTCAGATGATTTCACTGTCAGCGACGAATCACACGACCTGGCGTGGGTGCTGTTAAATCGCATTACGGATTACACCGACGAAGCCTCGATCCTGCGGATGCTGGATAAGGCCATAAAGACGCTGGATTAAGCTCCGCATTCAGTCAAACAGGTGGCAGGCTACCTGGCGGCCCTCGGAGGTCGCAATTAACTGCGGCGTCTCGTGACGACATTGATCCATGACCTCGGGGCAACGATCAGCAAAGCGACAGCCCGGTTGTACATTCACCGGCGAGGTGATTTCACCGATGATGGGCTGGTGCGCCCTCTGCCTTTCGAGGTCCGGGTCGGGTTCAGGATTGGATTCGATCAGGAACCGGGTGTACGGATGCCGGGGTTCAAAAAATACATCGTTCGATGGACCGATCTCCGCCACTGATCCCAGATACATGACGGCCATGCGGTCAGAAACGTAACGGACCATGGAAAGGTCGTGAGCGATAAACAGCAATGTCAGTCCCATGGACTGTTTCAATTCATCCAGCAGATTGATGACCTGCGCCTGAACAGAGACATCCAATGCCGAGATTGGCTCATCACAAACCACGAATTGTGGTTCGATGATCATGGCCCGGGCAATGCCGATCCTTTGGCGCTGGCCACCGGAAAACTCGTGCGGATAGCGTGACATGTGATCCGGATGCAGCCCGACACGTTGCAGCCAGTGGGCGACCCTGTCACGAATCTCTCCCGATTTGTGCTGTCCCTGGATGAACAGACCTTCGCCAATGATATCCAGCACCGTCATTCGCGGGTTCAGTGAAGAATAGGGATCCTGGAAAATCATCTGCATTTCTTTCGAGTAACGCAGGTGGTCGCCCGCAGTGAAGTTCGCGGGTAAAGGCTGGTCCCGGTAGAAGGCTTCGCCTGAGGTTCTGGGATGAAGCCCGATCAGGGTTTTGCCGAAAGTCGACTTACCGGAGCCGCTTTCACCGACCAGACCGAGTATTTCGTTTTCCTCGATGGCCAGTGAGATGCCATCGACGGCATGCAGTGTCTGTCCACGACCGATGTTGAAATGTTTTTTCAGTGCTTTTGTTCGTACCAGCATTGGTGTTACCCGGCCTGATGCAATGCTTCAATCATGGGAGCGGACTCATGTTGCAGCCAGCAGCGTGCATGGTGTTGTTCCCCGACGGCCATGTTATCGGGCAGTTGGTCCGCACAAACTTTCATGGCATGCGGGCATCGGGTGCAGTAGCCGCAACCTGGCGGGGGCTGAAACAGGTCCGGCGGGCTGCCGAGAATCGGTGTGAGTGACTTGTCCCGTTCATGGGTGTTGGAGGGCATGGCGGCCTTCAGCCCCAATGTGTAAGGGTGCGCCGAACGATAGAAAATATCGTCCACAGAACCGGATTCAACAATCTGCCCGGCATACATGACGGCGACACGGTCCGCCATTCGAGCAACGACTGCCAGGTCGTGAGTAATCAGGATAATCGACATATCCTCCGTCCGCTGTAGCTCCAGCATCAACTCCAGAATCTGCGCCTGAATGGTGACGTCCAATGCGGTGGTAGGCTCATCGGCAATCAGAATGGCCGGGCTGCAGGCCAGGCTCTGGGCGATCATGGCTCGCTGCAACATACCGCCCGAGAATTCGAACGGATACTGGCGGGCGCGTTTGGCCGCTTCGGGGATATGAGTTTTTTCCAGCAGTTCGATGGCCATGTTGAACGCTTCCCGGTGCGATTTGCCCCGATGCACGATCAGTGTCTCTGCGATCTGATCGCCGATGGTCGTGGTGGGATTCAGTGAGGACATGGGATCCTGGAAGATCATGCCAATCTCAACGCCCCTGAACCTGTTCGCTTCTTTTGGCGGCAGCCTGAGGATGTTCTTGCCATTCAGGGTTGCACTGCCATCTGTGATTCTGCCCGGAGGCATGGGAATAAGCCCCATCAGTGTCTGCACGGTGACAGACTTGCCACAACCGGACTCCCCGACAATCGCGAGCGTCTCTCCCCGGATGACATCAAAGCTGACACCCCGAACCGCTTTTACGGTGCCGCCATAGGTATCGAATTCGACCTCAAGGTTTTTAACGGAAAGCAGTGGCTCACTCATCAGTCCCTGGACCTCATCTTTGAATCCAGTGCCTCGGTTAAACCGTCACCCAGCAGGTTGAACGCGAGCACGGTGATGCTGATAAACAGCGCCGGAAAGAACAGCTCATGAGGATGACTGAGCATGGTTTTTACGCCTTCGTTGCACATTGATCCCCAGGATGGTGTGGGTGGTGCGACCCCCATGCCAATAAAGGAAAGAAACGCCTCGGTGAAAATTGCTGCGGGTACGGCAAAGGTGAGCGTGACCAGAATGACGCCCATAGTATTCGGGATGATGTGCCGCAGAATCAGGTAGTGATTTTTTGCGCCAAGCAACCTGGCGGCCTCAATAAAGCCTTCTTCCCGTATCTGCAGGACCTGACCACGGACCAGTCGTGCGGTTGCCGGCCACATCAGCAGCACCAGAGCGATCAGCATCGGCATGATACCGCTTTCTCCGGGTCCAATACCGAAAGCAATCTTGAACAGGATCATGAACAGCAAAAAGGGCAGGGCGACCACGAAATCCGCAAAGCGCATGAGCAGGACATCAAACTGACCACCCAGGTATCCGGCAAAGCCGCCGTAGATGATGCCGACCAGCACATACAGCAGGGGGGCAAGGATGCCAATAAAGAGTGAAACCCTGGCTCCCTCCATCAACCTGGCCAGCATGTCCCGGCCAAGGTAATCGGTACCCAGCGGATGAAACTCAATGGTGACCTCATCCCCCACCGAGACCTGATCGAGACTGCCGATGAGATGGCGTTCCATGGCTTCTTCACGCGTGATGGCAAGCTGCGGTGTCACAATGAGTTGCGTGAACACCTCATACTCGTCCAGGCCGTCGGTTGGAACGATAGAGTAGTAGTACTCACGGGCTTCCAGCGAGAGCCTGTCTTCGTAGCCCAGCTCGTCGCCATAGGTTGCACCCAGCGGCAGGCCAAGGTCGGCGAAGCCCAATGGCGCCCGGTTGTTTCTGTATACATTGTAGCCGTCGGCCCCCGGCACCCGGTCCCAGGCGATTCTGACCACCTGCGTGGTCGGCATACCCTGGGTACGAAGGTTGGTTGGAGCGGCAACGGACTTGGGATATTCCTGCGGTGGTTCGTAGTTGTCGATGCGGATGCCATCCCAGCCCCGGTAGGAATCGACCACCAGTGCTGACTTTGGCATGGAAGGTGATTGGGATACCTGGTTCAGATCCTGAAGCGTCGGGTCAACACGCCAGGCCAGAGGGCCGATCAGTGTGAAGATTGCCAGCAGGATAATAATGTTCAGTGAAATGATGGCCCGCGTGTTCTTCTTCAGACGTACCCAGGCATCCTGCCAATAGGACAGTGACGGGCGGGCGATGATGTCGACACTATCCTGAGCCTCAAGGCGCTCAAACATATCGGAGGATGGCTGAAACAGACTCATGACAGTCGCACCCTTGGGTCGATGAAGCCGTACAGGATGTCGACCACGATCACCATGAACACGAGGAAAGCGCCATAAAACACCGTGGTGCCCATGATCACCGTGTAATCCAGTTGTTGCACAGCCTGTACAAAGTAGCGGCCGAGCCCGGGAATGGCGAACACCAGTTCTACGACGAACCCTCCCGTAGTGATCGCGGCAATCTGGGGTCCCAGCACAGTCACGACCGGCAAAATGGCGTTGCGCAGTTGATGCCTGAAGAAGATGCGTATCGGAGACAGCCCCTTGGCCCTGGCGGTTTTGATGTAGTCTTCGTTGACCACCTCAAGCATGGAGGACCGCATCAGTCTTGTAAGCAGCGCCATGGTGGTCAGGCCCAGGACCAGAGATGGCATCAGCAGGTGCCAGATGGTTCCCCAGCCGGCAACCGGAATGACAGAATAGCCGAAGAAGCGGTTGATGTTGACCAGCATCAGTTGTCCGAGTGCCGCAAACACGAACGAGGGTACCGAAATTCCGAGTATCACCAGAAACATAATGACAACGTCAGGCACCCGGTTCCGATACACCGCGGTAAGCGCCCCGAATAACACACCACCGGCGGTTGCAAAAAGGATTGCCAGGATGCCCAGGGTCGCGGAAACGGGGAAATGGTCGCGAATGATGTCGTTCACCTTACGGTTCTGCTGCGTGAACGAAATGCCGAAGTCGCCCTGCAGCATGTTGCCCATGAAAATGAAGTACTGGGTGGTAACGGGTTTGTCGAGACCATACCTGGCTTCGAGGTTGGCCCGTATCTCGGGGGAAACCGCCTTGTCGTTCATCAGGGGGTCGCCCGGCACCTGATGCATGGCGATGAAGGTGGCCGTGGCAATAAACCATACCGTGACCACACCTGCCAGCAGACGCTTCAGGGTATACATCAACATGGCTACGGGACGACCCTGGCGTGCGTGTAGTCCGGGTCAGCGCCGACGACACGGCGAACGACACCCTTAACCCCGGGATGCAGCAGGTAGATAATGCCCTGCTCGTACTGGGGCAGAAGAACCGCTTCATCGAACAGCATCTGCTGTGCCTGACCCATGGCGTCCATGCGGGTTTGAGGATCAGTGCTGTTCATCGCGATGCGAACCAGTCTGTCGTAGGCCGGACTGTTGTAGCGGCCACGATTGTTAAGGTTCCAGGAAGCGAACAAATCACCAAAAGTCATAATGTCGTCAAAGTCCGGACCCCAGCCGGCACCGACCATATCAAAGTCGCCGGACGTCATCTTCGCCAATCGCTGCTTGAAAGTCTGTACGTCGATTTTCACGTCCAGGCCGAGCTTGTTCAGAAGCAGGCCCTGCATGTATTCGCCCTGCTTGGTTGCTGTCGGGCTGTCGCTGACCAATAGCACGAGCGGCGGAATATCGCCCAGTTCCGTCCGCGCTTTTTCCAGGTATTGTTTGGCCAGGGCGATGCTGTATTCGGGCATGGGGGCCGGATACTCCCGGCGAAACTTGTCATTGACACCATTCAACCAGACAGGAAACAGGCTCTCGCCACGGAGATTGCCCGGCACGGCCAGTACGCGGTTTACCATCTCGTCCGGGTCGAACACATGCTGCACCGCCCGTCGCAGGTTCAGATTGGCCGTGGGCCGCCCCGGGCGATGGTTGTAGTCGATAAAGAATACCGAACCCGTCGTGAACCGCCGGATGCGAAACCGCTGGCTGAGTGCATCTTTATAGGTCTCGCCATCCAGGCGGGTAAAGGCAATCTTGCCGTCAATATAGAGATTGAGCCGCGCCCGGGTATCGGCTGTGATGTAGTCAACATTGATCGCATTCAGTGTGATGGCATCCCGGTTCCAGTAGCCGGGGTTCTTTACCATCTTGAGAGAGGCGCTGTGGGTCCACTCCGTCATGATGAAGGCGCCGTTGTAAAGCAGGTCATCGGCGTCAGCCGCGTAGCCATCGCCACGGGATTCAAAGAAGTCCTGACGAATCGGAAAAAAAGTATTGAATGCGGTCAGTTTGATGAAGTAGGCGGTGGGGCGTTCCAGGGTTACTTTCAGCGTGCGGTCATCCAGTGCGACAGCGCCAAGTTGCCCGGCAGCCAGCTCACCCTGGTTGATCGCCCGGGCGTTCTTGATGGGAAAGAAGATGAAAGCATACTCAGACGCTGTTTCAGGTTTCAGTGCGGTTCGCCAGGAGAAGATGAAATCGTGGGCGGTGACCGGCTTGCCGTCACTCCAGAGGGCATCTTCCCGGAGCCAGAAGGTGGCGGATTCATTGTCCATTTCCCAGCGTTCCGCCACGCCCGGTTCAATTCTGCCACGTCGATCATAGCGAACTAGACCTTCCATCAGGTGACCCAGCACCAGGCCGCTGACCTGGTCGGTCGCCTTCATGCTGTTCATTTGTGGTGGTTCCTGGGTAATGGCGACGGTGATGGTCTGATTCTCAAAATCAACCGGCGAGGCCCATGTGCACTGAACAGCAAACTGGAGGCTCAGACAGGTCAAAACGGCAGTGATGTGTCTCACTTATGCTCCATCCTTATGTGGGTGCGCGCTACGAATTCCGGATTGTATCAGTATGTTGAATGGCTGTTGCCGGGTCAGTGTCAGGGAACCTCTGGATAGTGTCTTTTCCCGCGATTTTCTGAGGGCGCGTCCGCCTTTCCCTCGCGAAAAAATCCTGTGATTCAGGGCTTCCTTAGCTGACCCTGTCCGTAAATTCAGAGGCTTACTATTAACAGTGCTCATCTTTCTTAAGCCTCAGCTTGAATTTTATTAAGAAATAACCGGGTTTTCTCCACAAAAAACCCCACCTTCCGACAATTATTTCTTCAATTTGGCCGTCGGGTGATTCATGATTGTGCTCCGAGGATAAAAAAATGTCTTAAAACCGACACTGCACCAGACCGTTCGGGGAGGTTCTTGTCGGCTCTTTCAAACTTGATAATGGGGGAAACAATCATGTCTATTCTTTCCAGGCGAATGCCGGGACTGCTTGTTGTTGCGGCAACTGTTGCGGCAACATTCGGTACCGGTGCACTTTCCACTCCTGTTTATGCCGCTGACGCGGGGGGGGGGGGGGGGGGGTAATTGAAGAAGTCGTTGTTACCGGTTCACGTATTCCGCGAACTGGTTTCGACACCATGCTTCCTGCTAATGTCATCAGTTCAGAAATGCTGGAGCGGCGCGGCTACACGAATGTTGCCGATGCCCTGAACGAAGTAACCAGCTTCGGTTCACCGGGTAGTAGCCCGGGTATTGGTTCCGCGAACGGTTCCGGCCAGAGTGCTTATTCTGTTGGTCAGAACTTCGTAAACTTTTTTGGTCTGGGTTCCCAACGAACACTGGACGCTGGTCAATGGTCGGCGATTTGTGTCATCCAGCACGCCCAGCCTGTTCACCAACCAGTCTCCGGGTTTGCAGGTTGACCTGAACTCTATACCCACTTCCATGGTGGAGCGCGTTGAAACCATTGCCGTAGGTGGTGCTCCCATTTACGGTGCGGACGCTATTGCCGGTACGGTAAAACGTCATCCTGAAAGATGATTTTGAAGGTCTCGAAATCAGCACCAACTATGGTGAGTCCATGGACGAAGGAGATCTTGAAGAAATCACCTTCGAACTGGTCTACGGCGGTAACTTCGACAATGGTCGCGGTAATCTGGTTGTCGGCATTGAGGTTAATGACAAAGAAGGTGCCATCAGGGCTGACCGTGACTTCCTGAACGAGGGCTGGCAGTGGCGTACCCCGGTTGAGGACACTGGCTTCCAGCGTTTCCTTGTCCCTCGCGGTACGGCGAACATAGTCGCAAGCGGTGGTGTAATCACGCCTGTTGGCGTTATCAATGTTGCCGAATTTTGGCATGGGTGCCATACATCCTGACGGTAGTTATCTGGCCTTCCAGCCTGATGGTTCACTGGGACCCTACAATATAGGTTCACCGACAGGTGATGCGGTCTGGTCCATAGGTGGTGATGGTATCTTCCTGCCGAACCTGACATCACTCTTCACTCCGGTGAAATCGGAAGATTGCGACGGGCCTTCGGTCACTATGAACTGACGGACAACGTCGAGCTGTACGGAGAGTTGTATATCGCCAGCATTGAGTCCAGCGAACTGGTGAAACCAGCCCGCTTATCAGTCCGGTTTCTTCAGTGAAGCGGCAGGTCCGCTGGACGTTCGATGCGACCCATCCGCTTTTGGCTGATTTCCGCCCGCCAGACACTGGCTGATATCAATGTCACTGAGTTTGACCTGCATCGCGCATCGACCGACCTGGGTGACCGCCGCGGTGATGCGGAAAACAACCTCTGGCGTGTTGTCACCGGTGCCAGGGGTACCTTCGAATTTGCGGAACGGGAGGTATCCTGGGGACCTTGCCTGGATCAAGGGCCGTTCAGAAAACGGATACATCTACTGTTGAACTGATCAGCGATAACTTCTTCTATGCTCTGGATGTCGTTGATACGCCTGATGGTCCTTCAGTGTCAGGTGGTCGCTGACCCGGACAGCCGTCCGGATGATGCCTCTGACCCGTTTGGGTACGACCCTGCGTACCAGCCAGTTCGACGACTGTGTACCTCTGAACATCTTTGGTGAAGGCCGGGCAAGCCAGGAAGCGGTTGACTATGTTACTGCTCTGGCGACTTCAACGGCTGTCCTGGAGCAGGAAGTGATCTCCATCAACGCCAATGTCGGCCTGTTTGACCTGCCGGCTGGCGAGGTTCGCATTTTGCGCTTGGTTTTGAACATCGTGAAGAGTCTGCCTATTTTGCAACGGATGGCGTGACCTCTCTGGGTCTGGGACGTTCTGTACCCGTCAACCCCACTGAGGGTGAGTATGATTACGGACGAATGGTATGCGGAATTTTATGCCCCGATCATATCTCCGGACATGGACATTCCGCTGGTTTACAGCGCATCTGTCGAAGGTGCCTTCCGTCAGGTGGACAACAGCATCGCCGGCAAGGACGATGTACACACACAATCGGTGGCCGTTGGGCACCCATCCCGGACATCGAGTTCCGTGGCAACGTCACCCGTTCTGTCAGGGCGCCTGCCATTACTGAACTGTTCCTGCCCTTGTCAGGTACCTTCTCATTTGCGGCTGATCCTTGTGACCAGACCAATGTGGGGCAGCGGTCCCGCACCGGCTAACCGTCGTGCCAACTGTGTTGCTGCCGGTATTGACGTTGAACAGCTTCTCAATCCAATTGTTCGAAACGCTTCTGTCCAGGGCAGGAAACGGCGGTAACCAGAATCTGGTCAATGAGATTGCTGATGCTGTGACTTACGGTGTGATCCTGCGTCCTCGCTTTGTGGAAGACCTCAGCATTGCCGTTGATTATGTTGACATAGAAATCGAAGATGCCATTGAGTCCTTCACGCTGACCCAGATCAATGGAGAGTTGCTACGACGCGGGTTCTTACCCGAACTCCTTCTGTGGTCAGTTCACCCGTGGTCCCGACGGTCAGCTCCCGCCGACTAATGCGTTTACTCGGGGTTTTGTCAACGCTGGTCTGGCGTACCCTGAAAGGTACGACGGTCGAGTTTGACTGGCTCACGGAATCTCAAGGTCTGGCCTGTTCTGAAGAATCTGGATAATCCCGTGCCCTGAGCATCGCGGGTAACATGTTCTTCCCGCGTGAGGCTGAGACCCTGAATTCTGGGTGCGGTTGACGACGACCCTGGGCCTTCCGCATACGGGCGGAAGAGCAGGTCCCAGGTGAATTTCACCTGGTTTCTGGAATGACCTGAGTGTCCTGTGGCAGACCCGATACATCAGTGAAAACCGTTTGTGGAAAATGACATTGCTGAAGATCGTTATCCTGACGATTCGCTCGATGCGGTGTTCCTGCACAACCTGGGTGGTCAGCTACCAGTTCAACGAGATGGTTACCGTGAACCTCAACATCAACAATGTGTTTGATGAGGAACCGGAAGCATCAGCGATTGCTCGTGGTTACGATGTCCAGTACGACAACACCGGTCGTTACATCCGCGCGGGCCATCAAGGTTTCACTATAAGAAGCCCTGTCCTCGTTCAAAGCCCCTTGTGCGGGCCTGTCTCATTCAAAAAGCCCCGGCCTTGTCCGGGGTTTTTTTGCTCAGGGCTGTCAGGTGCCGGTCCGGGGTTTGGGATTATTCTGATGTGATTGAAATGAAACAGTATCTTTTCTATCTTGCCATTTCTGTTGATTTCCACTTCGGCCCCTCGCAGCCGATTCGGCTGTGTTGAAGGAAATAATGGGTGAGTCCTGTCTATGAGAGTTTCGGGTATTGGTGGGCTCTCGGAAGATCAGTTGAAAGTACTGGAGAACTGGATACTCAACAACGCGGTGGAAAAGCGGGTCGTCACGCGATCAAAACCGGAAAGACAGGCCCGGCCAGCAAAACCCGGTATGTCGGTGGAGTCATCTGCCGCCTCACTGGAAGAGCCGGGAATGGAGGAACCCGAAGAACACCACACGCCACATTATGTTCGGACTGGCAGAGCCGCAGCAAAGAGAAGAGATTCCGGAAGAGGAACCTGTTTACCCGGAAGTATGTTCTGGTGGAATCTCTGGAAAAGGAAGGGACAGGGAACTGGTCCGGCCTGACCTGAATACGCTCCCGGATTGATGGACCCCTTCAAGGGATGGAAAAAACAACAAAACGCACTTCCGGTTGGAAAACGGTGAGATCTGGGAGCAACGCCAGTCCCGGCACCCTACCTCACGAACCTGGATTCACCGGAAGTCATTATTCGCAAGGGGCGGTTCGGATACACCATGGAGGTTACCTGCGATCGGCCGCAAAGGTCCCATGTGAAAAAAAATCAGGTAGAGCCTTCAGCGTTAGCGGGTCAAACGTCGTGGGTCCTGCAGACGGCTGTTAACGCGCGACGCGCAGAAGGTTTCGCCACCACTCGTTCCAGGTGGGGTCCAATGAATTGCAGGACCTCTGTCTGATGGCAGCAGGGCGCGTACTTTTTTCATTTCCGCATCACCGACAGTCCAGCTTGACCGCGGTTCAGGATTCAGCCAGATGGACACGCTGGGCCTTGTCGTACATCTCCACGCAGGATTTCCGCCCTGGGATTGCCGTAGTTGGTTTCTGGCATCGCCGAGGATAATGATGGTCGTCTTCGAATTGGACATCTTTCAGGCAGTGACCCTTGAAGTCCTCCAGCATCTGGCCATAGTCCGTTGAGCCATTGCCGTAGTCGCGCATGGTCTTGGCCATGGCATCTTCCAGGTTGTTGTGTTCGAACAGCCGGGTGACTTCACCCAGGTCGCTCGAAAAGGCAAAAGGATCGTACCTTGGGTAATATCTCCGCCAGGCTGTACAGAAAACATCAGCAGAAAGCGTGAGTAGTTGCTGACAGAACCACTGACGTCGCAGATGCACATGACCCTTGGCCGGTCGACCTTCTGTGATTTCCACTTGATATCAAAACAGCATGCCATCGTACTGCATGTTGCCTCGCAGGGTTTTGCGAATATCCAGTTGACCACGCTTGAACGTCTTGCGCCGTTTTCGAGTGAATGGCGATCAGCTTTCTTCGCCATCTTCATGACGATTTCCTTAACGTCCCTTGAAGTTTCGTTTTTCAAGGTTGGAGAGCTTGACCTTCTTTAAACAGTTCTTCGCCGCAGTTGTTTGCCGGATTCATCCGCGTGCAGCATGAATTGCTTTTCGACATAGTCCCGGACCTGTTCACGGAGGTGATCACGGGCCTTTTTCAGTCGCCCTGCAAGGTGCGTCTGCGGTCGGCCCCCTGCGTCCCGGAGTTCTGTGATTTCCTCCTGCAGACCTTTCAGGCCCATGGCATCCATGATCTTGCGTGTGTAGAGACCTTTCTGGGTGAAAACGACGATCTGATTGACCTCGACCTCTCGACCAGCCTCGGCCATTCCGAATCATGATCTCCATCCGGTTGCCGTTCAGCAGCAACTGACCAAGATCGGAGGTCGGAGCCAGGGGTTTCAAACGCTTCCTCCTGTGCTTCACCGCCGCCCATGCCGCCGCCACCACCTTTGCCACCCGGCTGGGCCGGATTGACCGCTGTCGGCATCAAACTCTCCCTTGTCCTCAAAAGCATCGTCATTCGCCGGGGTGTCGTCCTCTTCCGGGGATTTGAACTTATCGAAGGAGAAGAACCGGTCAAAACAGGAGTCAAACGTTTCTTTTTCTTCCGGGTTTTTTGGACAGGACCAGAGACAGGGAGTTTTTCAGGAACTCCCGGTCTTCGAGACCCACAATATCCAGGGTTTCCATGGCATCCAGCGTCTCCGCAGGGGAGACCTTGATGTCAGCGGTTCTCAGTACCTTGACGAAGCTGACGAGGGTGTCATGTATCTGGCTCACGGCTGTTGTCTGATTGGGCTCAAAGCTGTTGTTTGATTTGGCTCAAGGCTGTTTCACGATGCCTTTATGGCCCGGCTGGTCACACCCTGCAATTCCGTCTGCACAGTTTCGATGTCCTCCTGGAATTTCAGGATTACGTTCAGGGTCTGCCTGACGAGATCAGCGTCCAGGGATTCAGTGTGCAGCAGCAGCAGGGTACGCGCCCAGTCGATTGTTTCAGAGATGGCAGGAAGTTTCTTCAGATCCATTTCCCTCAGTTCCTGGATGAAGGCAACCAACTGCTGATTGAGGCGGGGTGGTATGTCCGGCACGCGTGCCTGAACGATCTGACGTTCGAGTTCAGCCTCGGGAAACGGGATGTAGAGGTGCAGGCAACGGCGTTTCAAGGCATCGCTGATTTCCCGCGTGTTGTTGCTTGTCAGAAATACCAGGGGTTTCTTGTCGGGGTTTGCCTTCACGGTACCAATTTCAGGAATCGATAACTGATAGTCCGATAGCATCTCCAGGAGCAGAGACTCAAACTCATGGTCAGACTTATCGACCTCGTCGATGAGCAGAACGCAGCTTTCCTCCTCGTTCAGCGCCTTCAGTAATGGCCTTGGTTCCAGGAAGTCTTCTGAGAAGAAGATGTCGCCAAAGCCATGCAGTTTTTTAACGGACTCGGCAAGACCCCTGGCGCCATCAAGGATCTCTCCCAGCGTCTCCTTGAGAACCTGCGTATAGAGAAGCTGCTTGCCATATTTCCATTCGTAGATGGCTTTCGACTCGTCGAGTCCTTCGTAGCACTGCAGGCGTACACAGGGCAGCTCCAGCATATCGGCAGTGGTCTTTGCCAGTTCGGTTTTACCAACCCCGGGAGGCCCCTCTATCAGTACCGGCTTTTCCAGGTAATAGGCAAGGAACACCGCCGTCGCGATTTCAACGGAGCAGATGTAGTTCCGGGATTCGAAGTGATCTCGAATCGTATCGACGTCCTTGAGTTTGTGTTCGTGCTTGATCGCCACAGGTATTCCTTTTGTTTGCCGTCGTCGTGCGAAGGTCGCCCATTATCGGGAGCCAAACCGGCATTGTACAGGTGCGAAGGGTCGGGGTTCTGACGCAAATGCCAGGGAATCCCGGGGCATAACAACCGGTTATAGGGTTATCGGATCAGTCCGCGAGCCTTGTATTCGGCCCGCTGCTGACGATTTTCCTCGCCCATTTTCATCAGTTCTTCCTGATTGCTGTCATCCACCCGGCTGTAGACGGTTTTCCAGTCAGGGTTACCGGGCCAGCTCAGACTGGAAATTTCCACCTGTGGGCCCATGGCGTTTGCTGCCAGCTTTAACGCGTCCATGACTGACTCGCGGTGCGCTGCGTGACCACCCGGTGCCCCCAACGGATTTCCCAGGGGGAGGTCGGTATGCAGATATCGTGGAACCCTGCAATGAGTCACTATGTCCATGGCGCTGCCAATCACAACGGTGACAATGCCCTGCGATTCCAGTTCCCGAGCCGTCAGACTGATGCTCTGATGGCAGACCGGTCATATCGGGACCAGAAGCGCGATGTCCACTTCATCTTCCAGGCATGCCGTAGCGATAGCCGGGGCATCTTCATCACGGGTCGCACGATGACTGTATTGGGTGGGCACGAAATGAAAGCGCGTTGCCAGGCTGCCGATATGGTTCTCTTTCTCAAGTGCTTCCAGTGTTTCGAGTGGAAAGTAAGATTCCCGATCATTCATGTGGGTCGTTTCCTTGTCCCAGGACAACTCGTCGGTCAGGAATTTCTCAGGCGCCTCGGCGAATGCGATACTTTCAGCGGTGCGGACGGGCTTGGGTATTTCCGGATGGGCGACGGCTGTCGTTACCACCGTAACGCGGCATTCGGTCAGCGGCTTTTGCAGTCGCAGGAAGGGCGTGTCTTCATGTGTCGCCCAGATGTAGTCGTGTTTGAAGCCCTGCGCCCGGTAGTAAAGGCGGGTTCTTTCCATGTAGGGAATGAAGGAATCTGCTACGGTCATGGTCGTAGCTTCTATTAAGTTGGTTTGCGGTGCAACCTGATCAGACCTTCCTGGGCCGCAGAGGCCACCAGTTCACCCTTCCGGGTATAGAAGCTGCCGCGGTTGAAGCCGCGAGCGCCACCGGAGAAAGGGCTGTCCTGCTGATATAGAAGCCACTCGTCAGTCCTGAATGGCTGGTGAAACCACATGGAGTGGTCGAGGCTTGCGACCTGAAAATCCTGATCGGCCCAGCCGATGCCGTGTGGACGATAGCAGGTATCCAGCAAGGTCATGTCAGAAGCATAGGCGAGAAAGCACTGGTTCAGGCGTACATCATCCGGCATCACATCGGAAGCTCTGATCCAGACATGCTGATAGGGAGGCATGGGGTTCGGTTCAAAATCATTGATCGGCTCCACATAGCGCATCTCAATCGGGCGTGGTCGCTCGAAGCTCTCCCGGTACTCTTCGGGAATCCTGTCAATGTATGCCTCGCGCATCGCTTCCTGAGTGGCGCATTCTTCGGGTGGTTTGATGTCGGAGGGCATATCTATCTGATGATGCAGGCCATCTTCGAGTATCTGGAACGAAGCCGACATGCTGAAAATCGCTTCGCCCTGTTGCACGGCGATCACCCGCCTGGTGTTGAAACTGCGACCATCGCGAATTCGATCCACGGAGTAGAGAATGGGGATGGTGGTATCGCCGGGCCGCAGAAAGTAGCCGTGTAGCGAGTGGGCGATTCGACTCGTGTCTTCCACGGTGCGCGAAGCGGCGACCAGCGCCTGGCCGATCACCTGCCCGCCATAGACACGTTGCCAGCCTTCAGAGGGACTCACGCCCCGAAACATATTGACCTCAATCTGTTCCAGGTCGAGCAGATCAAGCAGGTCCTGCAGCTCTTGCTTCATCAGTATTTGTAAGTTTCCGGTTTGAACGGGCCTGCTTCGGGCACCTTGATGTAGTCGGCCTGGTTCCTGGTAAGGCGGGTCATAATGCCGCCGAAGCCCTGCACCATATAGCCGGCGACTTCTTCATCCAGCGCCTTTGGCAGGACTTCCACAGTAACGTCCTGTCGCTGGTTCGGGTCATGGTCCGCCCAGGCACGTTCATAAAGATACATCTGTGCAAGTACCTGGTTGGCAAAGGAGCCATCCATGATCCGTGACGGGTGACCGGTCGCGTTTCCGAGATTCACCAGTCGGCCTTCGGAAAGCAGGATCACATAATCCTTTGGATCGTCGCTTCGGTAGATCTTGTGTACCTGGGCTTTAACCTCTTCCCATTTCCAGTTGTCGCGCATGAATCTGGTATCAATCTCGGTATCGAAGTGACCGATGTTGCAGACAATGGCATTCGCTGCGACGGTTGTCAGCATATTGGAATCGCAGACGCTTACATTGCCCGTGCAGGTGACGATCAGGTCGGTCTTGCTCATCAAATCGGTATCTATGTCTTTAAGCCTGCCGGTGTTGTTGCCGTTCTTGTATGGAGAGACTACCTCGTAGCCATCCATGCACGCCTGCATGGCGCAGATCGGGTCAACCTCAACCACTCGCACGATCATGCCTTCCTGGCGAAGACTCTGGGCTGAGCCCTTGCCAACGTCTCCGTAGCCGATGACCAGCGCCCGCTTTCCTGCCAGCAACATGTCTGTGGCGCGCTTGATGGCATCGTTAAGGCTGTGTCGACAACCGTACCTGTTGTCGTTCTTTGACTTGGTAACCGAGTCGTTTACGTTGATCGCCGGAACCCTGAGTTCGCCGTTCTCCATCATCTCGTACAGCCTGTGTACTCCGGTAGTCGTTTCCTCGGTAATGCCGTGAATCCTGTCGAGCAATTCGGGGTACCTGTTGTGAACCATCTCTGTGAGGTCGCCGCCGTCGTCCAGGATCATGTTGGCCTCCCAGGGCCTCCCGTCTTTCACAATGGTTTGCTCAATACACCAGAAGAATTCTTCCTCGGTTTCACCTTTCCAGGCGTAAACGGGGATGCCCCTGGCCGCGATAGCAGCGGCGGCATGATCCTGTGTCGAGAAGATGTTGCAGGAAGACCAGCGCACATCCGCGCCGAGATCAACCAGGGTTTCAATCAGGACCGCAGTCTGGATGGTCATGTGAATGCACCCGAGGATGTTTGCACCCGCAAGAGGCTTCTGGTCGCGGTACTTGTCTCGAAGGGTCATCAGCGCTGGCATTTCAGATTCTGCCAGCTCAATCTCCGCGCGCCCGAAGTCGGCAAGGCTTATGTCAGCAACCCTGTAGTCAGTCATGTTGAATCTCTCGTAAGTGTGGATTTGAAAGTCTTGATCATTACCCGGAAGCCATAAAATTGAACGGGCTCCGGCGAATCTAGTCCTGTTTCGGAGGCCGATCCTCAATGACGTTAACATTATAGGCAATGGAGATGCGATTTCCTTTGCCGGTAAACGGATGCACCATGTGTTTCATCCAGCCAGGCCATAGCAACATGCGGCCGGGAACATTTTCCACGAACTGACGACCATCAAAAATGGTGTTGGCAATCTGGATGTAGTTGGCGGCTTCCCTCGGGTCCAGCAACTCCAGCAGGCCGTTCTGGGCAATGCTCTTATCGGGCTCGCCGCAGCATACATAATAACAACCGGACCACATACAATTTGGGTGTGCGTGTACGACGTTGTAGTCACCTGAACGGTTTATATTGCCCCAGGCATCCAGCAGGAGTCGAAACGAGCGCTGGCTGCCATCGTCGCGGATGATCTGATCCGTCAGGTTGAAGCTGAGCGTTTCAATGCGCTTCTTAAGTTCCCGTATGGGCGCTTCAGGCCAGTCAATCAGGTTGCCCGGGGACTGCCATCCCCCGGCATTGGAGCGGTGCATGCCGCCCTTTGCCGTGGATTTTTCCCGGGCGAGAAGAATCTCTGCGAGGTCGCCGTTGAGCTTGTCGCTGTCCGGCCAATCGTGAACAACCAGGAGCGATCCAAAGAGCATGGAGACGTCCTGGCTAATGTCGAATCTGGGTATGTCTGCCACCGGGTATCCTCTTGTTGTGCTTCTATTTAAGGCGGCGAATTCGAACCATGCGGCCTTTGCCTTCTACCCGCATGCGATATTCACCCATCATGCCCCGGTCAATTTCCACCGTGAAAGCCCGGCGTTTCGGGTAGGGGAAATAGCCGCGTTCGATCTGACGCCAGATGTGGCCGTTGTCCATATGGAAGATCAGCACGCCATGAATGCCTTCAGTGACTTTGGTGACCATCACGGTTTGGCTGGCTGCCTGCCTGCTCGCAGCCCCGGGTCTGGCGACCTGCTCCTCGCCCAAATCGGTGGTTGGCGTTTTCGCCACGGCAGATTGTGCAGGCGAGGGTGGCGGTGCGGGTGGTTTCTCGACAGGAGGCTTGTCCGGAGCATCATGGGTTATTTCTGAAGGCGCTGACTCTTCCGGTTGCGTAACGGGTGCCGGGGTTTTGCGTCCACGGTCTGTCAACGCGATAAAACAGTTCAGTTTCGCCGCTGCGCTGTGCTGACCCGCACAGGTCTCCAGTTCCTGTTGGCTGGCCGCACCGAAAGCTGTCGCCGTGAAAAAAAGGGTCGCCAGGAGCCAGAATCGCATAGGACGTTTTCGGTAGTGAGTGTCAGGTAAAAATAGTATCAGGAAGAGGGGCCATCCGGTCCCTCTTCCCGGTCTATCGGTCAGGTTCCCAAGGATTATAAATCCTGGGTGAACTTCACATAGACGATGCGGCCCCGGAGGTCGTGACCTGAACGTGAATCATAGCCGGGACGGTCCGATACCCCATTGGCAATGAAACCGCCGCCGTTGGCATTCAAGGCCGGGATTTCGTTGCCGTCGCCGTCCAGACGAGTCAGCCGGGGTGGGTCTTCGTCGAAGACGTTGTTCACCCCGATAACGATGTTCGAATCGCCGTCGCCGATCAAACCGGACAGGGTGTAAGAGTATTGCAGATCGAATACTTCCCATGACTCCACAACACCATCATTACTCTGATCGTTAGTGTATTCATCGATATAACGGAACTTACCGGTCAGTGTGTGATCGCCCATCAGGTAAGTCGCACCGATGTGTCCACGCAACTCGGGTAAAGTGGAGAAGTTATTAGAGAAATTTCTGCTTCCCGCACCGTCAAAAGTAACGCCGTCGTTTGATACGTCGAAATCGGTAACATAAGTGGCTGCGGCATCAAGCAACAGGGTGCTGTTATCCATTTCCAGTGAGTATCGGAAATTGGTATCAAAACCGGAAGTTGCCACCTCACCGATGTTGACGAACTCGGTGTTGACCTGGCGTAGCTGTCCGCCGGCGTCACGAATAACCCGTGGGTCATTGGGAAGGCCATCATCAGCACAGTCGTTGTTAACAATTGCCTGCGCCGTTTCAGACTGGGCAATCAGGTTTGTGTAGTCGAAGTCAAAATAATCAACCGAAAGGTCAACGCCGTTTTCGAACTGGAACACAATGCCCAGGTTGTAGTTGTCAGATTCCTGTGGTGCAAGGTCAGGCGCACCCTGAACCGCAATGACGATGTTGTTGTTCAAACCGGCAGAGACACACTGCAGGGAACCGCCCGGGCCGGTCGGTGATGCCGGGTCATCGATGAAGCCGGAGGAAGTTGCGGATGCTGTTTGTCGCACGGTGGGCGCCTGGAAGGAAGTACCCCAGGAACCGCGGAAACCGAGCCAGTCCAGAGGACGCCATTCGAAGGCAATCTTGGGGTCGGTGGTATCGCCAATGCTGCCGCCGTAGTCTTCCCGACGCACTGCGAGCTGAAGCTCAAGGGTGTCGCCCACAGGAACAACAACTTCACCGAAGACCGCAGAAACGCTCTGGCCGCCGCGAACGGTACCGGAGAGGCTTGCTTCGTTGGATTCACCGGCGGCGTACAGCGAGTCTTCGAATATGTCGATGTCCACGTCTCTGTGCTGGTAGCCGAACGCGGCTTGAATCATGTTGCCGTTCATCTCGAACAAATCACCGGAAGCAACGATGTCAAAAACACGCTCCAATACCCGAGCGTTGCTGGAGGTATCCACGTCAAATCTCTTCAAGGTGATGTCGCTGCTGCCCGCGACGCTGGTACCGTCCTTGGGGGATACCAGATCGGGCGTTGCCAGACGGGATCCAAACGGGTTCCATTCGCCGGACTTGACCAGGTCCTGGAATATATCGGAACGATAGTTGTGAGGTGCGTTGGTGGTTCGGGTCGCTTCGGCCCAGCCAAATGAAGCATCGACCCGCCAGTTGCCGTTAATGTTGTACTCAAGGCCCTGCATCAATCGAACATACTGAAGTTCCCGTTCGATGTACTGCGTCAGGTCTGTGTTGTTGACCTCGCGGCCCAGAGGTCGCGCCGTAGCCTGAAGGTCAACCGCTGTATGTACAGTGTTATCCCATGCGGCGGGGCCGACATAAATGACGTCGGTTGCATCGTCCGGGTCGGCGGTGAAGAAGTTAAACGGGTGGCTGGCGGGAATGGTAAAACCACCGCCAACTGCGGTACCCGTATTGAACGTATTGCCACCGCTGCCGCGTTCGATCAGGTTGTTTGAGTAACTCGCTTCAGCGTAGTAACGCAGGTCAGCATTGAATTCCCACTCGAATTCAGAGAACACCTGAACACGCTCTTCGGCGGAAATAATGGATACCTGGTCCACGAACAGGTAGCGGCAACGTGTGTCCGTTGGGCTGCGTAGTACACCACCGGCTGCTTCACAGTTGGGGTCAACAATTCGCCGGGCACCGGCAACCGGGGATGCCTCTCCGTTGACAAGCGTTGCACGACGGTAAGTACCGGGCGAACCCGTGGAAGAAAGGAATCGTGAAGTGGCATCGCTTGGGTTCAATCGGTCGTTCAACCAATCGAAATCAGAACGGAAGGCGTCGTCCTGGTCGTAGTAGGTTGCGTAGAAGTTGAAGCTGCCATTGTCGAATCGTGAACCTGCTGCGATGCTGATATCACGTTGTTCGATCTCGGAACTTGAAAAACCGCCGGACAGTTCAAAACCTTCAAAACCCTTTCGGGTAATGATGTTCGCAACACCGGCAACCGCCTGAGAACCGTAGGTCGCAGATGCGCCATCGGTCAAGACTTCAATTCGCTCGATCATGCTGATTGGGAACTGGTTGATATCGAGATAGTCAGTGCCGGAATCATCAGCAACGGCCGCGATACCCGCGCGCTTGCCGTTGACCAGTGTCAGGGTGGAGCCCAGACCCAGGTTGCGGATGTTGAACATCGCGGTACCGGCGCGATTGTTTGTTTCATTGTAGAACTGTGAACCACTGTTCACCGAGAACTCCTTCAGAACGTCCACGGTTTGAGAGGCGCCAATTCGCTTAATGGTTTCCTGATCGATTATCTGAATCGGCTTGGTGCCCTCGAAGCTGGAGCGTCGAATGTGCGAGCCGGTTACGATAACCTCCTCTATGATTTCATCGTCCGCTGCGAGCGCCGGTGGAACGACACCCAGGGCGGCTGCAATTCCCGCAGACAGAGCGGTCGATCGAAATTTATAATTTGGCATAACATCCCCCGTTAAATGGCAACTTTTTGGATATGGGTGTGGTCGAACTCCGACACCTTAATGAAGTACTGGATACAGGGTTGCGAACCCCTTCCCGAAGTTCACGAATCTATCCTGTAGAACGGCTGGGTCGAAGCCCGGCCAACCGGCCTATTTTGTTCTTGCCATATTATGCTGTCAATCGGATGTACTGGTTCACCACATATGAGACTCATCAGGCAGCCACCCATTGTTGAAAGTACTCGTTTGGCGTCATTGAGTCCAATGCCTGATGCGGTCGGTATTCGTTGTAGCATTTCAAGTACTCTGCCAACCCCTCGTTCAGACCCGCCACGGTCGGTTCACCTGCGTAAAAGGGGTAGAACTCCTGCCTGACTGTGCGGTTGGCCCGCTCCACACAGCCGTTGTACTGAGGACGTTTGGGCGGTAGCACAATCAGCGGAATGTCCCGGTCTGCACAGTCCTGTTCAAACTCGGCACAGAACTCGCTGCCGCCGTCCACCTGGATGGAATGCACCGACATCGTCTTGAGCAGGACATTCAGAAAACACCTGGCATTGCGGGCAGTGGCGCGGCTATAAACCCGTGCCACCATCCGCCGGGTGACCGGACAGATGGCTCTGAACTCCTTGAATGATTTCCCCTCAGTCAAATAAACGGACATGTGGTCGATCTGCACGAGTTGTCCCGGCTGGTCTTTATGCCGATGCTCGCGGTAACGCCAGCGTTGAGCGTGGTGATCCCAGCGCCGTTTGCGCCTGACTTTGACTCGCCCGCCGTAGAAGGCGCAGGGCTTTATCCAGTTCAGACGGATGGCTTTACTGAGAATTCGCCCGACGGTCGATTCACTCAGGTTCAGACCGTGATCGCGGGTCAGAATGTGGCACAGGGTCTTTTTACCCCAGGCAGGGAACCGGCGGCGCAGGGCCAGCACTTGCTGTTCCTGTTGTCGGTCCCATTGCCGTCGGCGCACCCGGTGAGGCCGACGGGACTGATCCACCAGGCCCTTGAGACCTTGTTGCTTAAGGCAGCGCTGCAAGCGATAGTACTTGGCGCGGGACCAGCCGATGATGTCCAGGGCAAGGTCTTCGGATAGACCCTGTTCCCGCATTTGGTGATACTGCTCAATCTTTTTGAGCCGCTCGATGGCTTCCGGCGGAGTTGTGTCATCAATGGTCCAACTGCGGTAGGCTATGGTCCGCAGGCTTTTGATCTGCATCTTCGGTACTCCTTCGTTGTCGTAAACAAAAGACTACCTGAAGATAAGGCTCAGTGGGGTAACCCACTGGGCCTTTTTCATCGCTGAAATGTCTCACATGTATCGGAACCTACACATCGGAAGAGTAAAGCTGCCGACGATGCAACACGGGTTTATTGAGATGACCGGAAGGTTCAATGACTGTTGGTGTTAAAATTTTAGAGATGACATGGCATCGGCCCGAAGGTATTTGGAGACAACCATAATGTGGCGATTTAAGTCTGTAGTAAATCTGGTCCTTTTGATGACAGGGGGATTGATGCTGAATAGCGCCGTGGCGGCGCATGAGTACAAGGTCAAACCCGCGTTTATCGATGAAGCCAGCGCGGTGAAGTCGCATCCCAGAGTCCGGCAGGCCATTGCGCATGTGCTTGCCCTTGAACCGGCGTCGCAGGCAGAGCTGATTGAATTAACGGAAATCCCGGCGCCGCCCTTTCAGGAAAATGTGCGTGCAAAGCGCTTTGCTGAAATGCTGCGCGAGGCGGGTCTTACGGATGTGAAAACCGATCAGGTGGGTAACGTCATCGGTCGCCGCCCGGGGAAAACCGGTAAGCGTGTTGTCGCCTACAGCGCGCATATGGACACGGTATTCCCGGAAGAGACCGATGTGACCGTCCGCTTTGAAGGGGAAAAGATGTACGCTCCCGGCATTGGTGATAATACCCGCGGCATGGTGAATGTGCTGGCCGTATTGAAGTCCATCCAGCATGCGGGTATTGAAACTGACGCGGACCTGCTGTTTATAGGTAACGTCGGTGAAGAGGGCCTGGGTGATCTTCGTGGCGTGAAGCACCTGTTCCGCGAAGGTGCTGAACGAATCGATACCTTGATTGCCATTGATGGCGGAGAGTCAGAGCGAATCGTTTTTGGCGGGGTCGGCTCACATCGCTATCGGCTCATCTACAGCGGTCCCGGTGGGCATTCATGGGGTGCCTTCGGACTGGCAAATCCGCACCATGCACTGGGTCGTGCGATTGCGATATTCGATGAAAATGCCCCCTCGGTGACAACGGTTGGGGAAAAGACCAGCTATAACATTGGGCGCATTGGTGGTGGCACATCAATCAACTCCATTCCCTTTGAATCCTGGGCGGAAATTGATATGCGCTCGGGGAGTCAATCAAAACTTGATGATATAGATGCAGTATTGCAGGCAGCCGCATTGCAGGCACTGGAAGAAGAGAATGCCGGACGCCTGAATGGCCCGCCACTAACGGTTGAGGTGCGCCGGGTCGGGACGCGCCCGGCTGCCAGGGGCGATTCGAATCACGATCTGGTCCAACGCGCGCTGGCGGCAACACTCGCCTTTGGTGTGACGCCGTCTTTGCAAATTTCATCGACTGACGCCAACTTACCCATCAGCAAGGGCATACCCGCCGTGACGATGAGCCGCGGGGGTATCGGTGGTGGCGCACACTCGCCGAAAGAATGGTGGCAGAACCTCGATGGCCATCTGGGTATCCAGATCGGTCTCGTCACACTCCTCATGGAGGCGGGTATCGCAAATCAGGGAAGCTCTGAATAATGCCTTTTCCCGCGATAGCAGCGTTGGACCCGTCCTCGAAACATCGGAAAATCAAAGCGTTTTTACGAAAACGGCCCTCACGAAAAATCCCGTTATTCAGAGCTTCCCTGATGAATTATCCCGGTAGCATTTTTATTGTCGTTCTTTCGCTTTTGCCGGTTACCGCCCTGGTGGCGGAAGAACTCGATCTGCTCATTCGGCAGGTGCGATTGCTGGACGGGAGCGGCAACCCCTGGCGTCTTGCTGATATCGGCATCAAAGATGACAAAATTGTCTGTGTCGGACGATTTGAGGATGTTCGTGCGACGCAGGTCATCGAGGCGCAGGATTTGTATGCAAGTCCCGGATTTATTGATACCCATAGCCATACCACTGATGCGCTGACCTCAACAGATCGTAGTGCTGCGCCGGGCTTGCTCACACAGGGAGTGACCACGGTACTGTTAAACCCTGATGGTGGTGGCCCGGATGATCTTGCAGAGCAGGGCAGGGCAGTGTTGCTGGATGGTACCGGGGTAAATGTCGGTTTGATGGTGCCCCATGGCAGTGTAAGAAAAGCCGTCATGGGCATGGAGGATCGCCCGGCGACCAGAGCCGACCTGAAGGCCATGGCGGCGCTGGTTGAAGAAGGCATGCGGCACGGTGCCTACGGTCTGTCAAGTGGAACCTTTTATGCGCCCGGCAGTTTCTCCAACAATGAGGAACTGGTTTATCTGGCGAAGATTGTTGCTCGCTATGGAGGCGTGTACGCAAGCCATATTCGAGATGAGTCTGATTACAGTATTGGTCTGATAGCATCGGTTGATGAGGTCATAGAGGTTGCGCGGCAGGCTGAACTACCCGGTGTTGTGACCCACATTAAGGCACTTGGTCCGCCCGTCTGGGGATTATCGGCAGCGGTTGTGGCTCGCATCAAGGCGGCACGACGCCAGGGTGTTCAGGTGTATACGGATCAATACCCCTACGCAGCGTCTTCCACTTCTCTTGGCGCGGCGTTATTGCCTCGCTGGGCTCAGGCGGGCGGCCGCGATGCCCTGTTGAGGAGGTTCAGCGAACCGGGAACGCTAAAACGCATTCGACGGGATATGGAAGAGAATCTGGCCCGGCGGGGTGGTGCTGACCGGATTCAGGTCAGTCGAACTGAATCTCGTCCTGAAACGATCGGCCTTACGCTGGCTGTTATCGCAAACCAGGAAGAGCGGGATGCCATTAGTACGGCGATTGGGTTTTTGCGCGATGAAGACCCAGGGATTATCTCTTTCAATATGCACGATGACGACATCGCGACCTTTATGCGGGCGCCCTGGAATATGACGGCCTCTGATGGTGGTTACCCGGTCTGGGGGAAGGGCGCTCCCCACCCGCGTGCCTTTGGCTCATTCCCCCGTAAAATACATCACTATGTCAACGAGAAACGGGTGATTACCCTGCCCGAAGCAATTCGATCCATGACGTCTTTGCCCGCACAGGTCTACGGTATTGCTGATAGAGGCAGCGTGAGCCCCGGCAATTATGCTGACATCGTTATTTTTGATCTCGATCGGCTTGTCGATAAGGCAACGTTTGATAATCCCTATCAGCTTTCACAAGGGGTTGTGCACGTCCTGCTAAATGGCGAAGTAGCTTTGCGGGACGGCAGGCTTGCTGATAAACAATACGGACGACTGCTGAAGAAGCAACTTCAGTAACGGCTCTCACGAAAAACCCCTGTTATCCGGAGCTTCCCTAACCGGCAGCGGTGGCTTGTTGCAATTCGGTTTTTTCGCGGTAGATGGGCAGGGTCACCATGATGCTGACGCCCTCGCCGTCGTACCTGTCGTTGTAGAAGTTGGTTGCTTTAACGGAACCGCCATTGTGTTCGGCAATGACTCGCACGACGTAAAGCCCCATGCCAAAATGCAGACGGTTGTCCGGGTTCGATTCTCGCACGGAAGCCATTGAGTCAAAGATATTCTCAAGCTGGTCCTCCGGGATCGTCGGTCCTGTGTTGGTGACAAACAAAGTGAGATTTCGAGCATCGGCATTAATACCTACCGTGATCGTCGAGCCGGGTTCCGAGAAATCCATGGCGTTATCGATCAGCTTGTCCAGCAGTTGTTCGATGCGGTAGTCGGCGACTTCCGCCTTGATGGCCTCACTCACGCCCCGATACTCAAATTCCTGGTCAAGGTGCATGCTGCGGCAGTTCTGCAGGTAGTTTTGCACCAACTGATAAAGGTCAATGACCTCTGTTTCTTCGGCATCAAGCGCATCTTCCAGGCTCGCGGCATCCGCCAGATTCTGCACGATCAGGCCGATACGGGTGACACCGCGTTTTGCCGCCTCAAGGTACTTCTGACGGGCTTCGGGCGAGTCTTCCGTCTCAAGGTTCTGCAGAGAGGTTGAGAGTGTGTTTAATGGATTGTTGATTTCGTGCCGGAGTGTGCGCGGCATGTTTTCAAGGAACTGGTTGTGCTGGTGCAGGCGCGCAAGCATCCCGGAAATACTTCGTGCCAGGTCTCCTATTTCATCGCCGGATTGGGTTTCGGCCCTGAGCTGGTTGGTCTTCAGGCGGCCATAGATATCAATGGCGTTGTTCGCTTCTGCGCCCAGTCGCCTGATGCGCCCGGCCAGGCGCAACGAAAACACGAGAATCAGTCCGACGAATATCAGCAGCGAGATGACCGAAAAGTTGACGATGCGCTGCAGGGCGTCCCGGCGGAGTTCGAGGATTCTCTCCGTATTCTGTTTCAGCAGCACGGTTCCGATGATTTCGTTTTGTGCGATGATCGGGTGTGCGGCCACGATGACCTCACCGTCCTCGTCAGAATAGGTGCGCTGATAGGTTGGTTTGCCGGCCAGGGACGCCTTGATAATTTCGTCATCTACAAGCGCTGAAGCCCGCAGATTCATTTCGATGATTTCGTACAATGGTTCCATGATCAGTCCGACAAAGGCAAACCAGGTGTCCGTCCAACTCTCACCGGGGATGGATTCCTGTTGCGGGGCTGATTGGTAGCTGCCGACCTCGGCGCGAACGCGTCGCTGGGCGTCGATAACCTGTATGTTGGCGCCGGAATAACCGAGCCCTTCGATGATGCGCAAAACGTCCGGGGAGTTAAGCAGCACCAGGCCATACGCATCCTGGCCTGCGGAAGGCAGGGTACCCGTAATGGACTCAATTTCCCGGGTTTCCGAATCATCAACGTCAACAACCGCAAGGCCAAACTGGCGGGCCGACCCAAGCAGTTTGAGCGGGATACGAAACTCAATGGCATAGCCATCGGTTGTTTCGGTCATGAATCCGGGTATCCGATTTTCCGGTTCCCCCTGGATGGCGTAGCGCCAGTCGTTATCGATCAGGTACGCGGTTGTGACGCCCGGCTCGGTCATGGTCAGAACGATCTTTTTGATTTTTTCGTCCTGCCCCGTGAACGTGACACGCAGGTGGTCCGATAGATCAAGCCTCAGGATGTTATGGTCCCGAAACACCAGCGCATCATCCTTGATGGTGACCAGCGCGTAGATTTGATCCTTATGTTCGCCAAGGGCAAGGTAAAACTGATTCAGGCCCGGGTCTGTTTCCCCCTCGACTTCGACATTGCCAAAGCCGATGTTGTATTCAAGAACCTCTTCCCAGTCGTTGTCCCGGCCATCAATGCGGATCGGATTCTGCAACGGGTGTGCGTAAAGCTGCTCGTAGCCTTCCGGTGACAGAGGCAACTCGTGGAACAGATCGGATCGACCGTTCAATAAGGTGGATATCCCTTCAGCCGTGAGCAACTGGGCGTTGGCCTGGCTGTCCACCAGGAAGTCTTCCATCTCCGAAACATACAGATAGCTGAACCAGGGAATGATGACGAGTGCAAAACTCATCAGGATCAGAAGTTTCGTGCCCAGTCTGGGTCCTTTGACGTATGACGTGGCCAACTTCAGAACCTGGTGTTACTTTTTGGACCACCGGTAACCATAACCATACTCGCTCTTTATGCAGTCGAACCCGGGGTCGATGCTTTCAAATTTTTTGCGGATATTCCGCATGTGTGTGTTGATCGTATTGTTGGTGACTAACGACTGCATGGTGGCGTTCATGAGAGTGTCATAAGACACCGCATGACCTGGCACTCGCACCAGTTTCGCCAGCATGCGGAACTCCGTGCCGGAAAGGTTGATTGGATGGCCCTTCCAGGAGATGAGCAGGGCCTCCTGGTCGATGGACATATCCCCGACCATCTTTGCGGTCGATGCACTGCCCTCGGCTTCAACTCGTGCGGTGTTTATGCGCAGAAGCGAGCTGATGCGTTCAGCCAGGTAGTTCAGGGAAATGGGTTTCGGCAGATAGTCCCAGGCGCCCAGTCGCAACCCTGAAATTTTATCAATCTCTGTAATGCGTTCGGTCAAAAAGATGACGGGCAGTAATGGCGATTTCATCAGAAGGTCTCTGCATATCTCGAAACCCGCATCCACCTCATCTCCCAGGATAATGTCCAGGATAGCCAGGTCCGGCAGTTCTATTTCGAAACCGGCAAGCGCCTCCTCGCGGCTGCTGTAGGCGACCACATCGTAGCCCTTTTTGGTGATGGCATCGACGTAATTGCTTCTCTGATCCGGGTCGTCCTCTACGATGGCAATGCTTTTTGCCATGGTTACTCCTGAGATTATGGTGAATGAACACTACTGAGACAGCATAAATCCGGAATTGTCCGGATCAATCCACTGACTTTGACAAGATTCTAGCCGATTCATGGTTTCTCCACATTAGTTCAGGGAACTTTCACTTTCCTTCAATCTGCCATTACTGATTATGGGTTCATAATCCCCGCCGTTAGCTGACCAAACCTGTGTGCCAGCGCAGTCAGGGTCAATGGGGAGAAATGAGAGGATTCATGAAAGTATTTATACCAATGTCTGACGCTACTGTTGGGGCAAATGGGGAGATTTGTCAGCGACTCGTGCCCTTTGACCCGTCCTACCTGAAGGTATCCGGGACAATCGGTGAAGGGTGTAAACCCAGCAATTGGGTCAGCGACTGCAATTATGAACAGGCCAGGGAGCGACTGTTCGCCACCGAGGCTTGATCAGCCGGAACTGACACTGTTGTAACACCGCAGGCACCATGACTGACTTTACGGTCGGCAGTGGAAATAACGAAGTATTCAGAGTTTCCTTAGACTGAGTTGTTCAGTTCTGCAAACCCGGGGATGGATGATGCCGCACCTTTGCGCGTGACGCTGATGGCGGCAGCCCTGGTGGCATTGGCCAGACAGACAGAGATTTCTTCATTGCGGTTGTAGTCGGCAAGAAAGTAACCGGTGAAGGTGTCTCCGGCCCCGGTGCTGTCAAGCACCGCCACGGATTCTGCCTGCTGGCGTATCATAGAATCGCCGCGTTGAAACAGCATACCTTCCTCACCCAGCGTCAACACCACTCGGGTATCGGGAAGCTTTGATCTCAACACCTTGAGTATGGCATCAGGTTCCGGTTCACCTGCCAATGCCTCGCCTTCAAGCTCATTGATGATCAGAACTTCAAACCTCTCCAGAGGCAGGCTGAGAATATTGTCCGCCATCGGCGCCGCATTCAGGGCGAGACGAAGCCCTTTGCTGAGCGCCTGCTCCACCAGATAGTCCAGGGCGCTGATTTCGTTTTGCAACAACAATAATTGTCCTGCCTGCGCCCCGGCCAGAACTTCGTCGACATCACCGTGGGTAATCTGCCGGTTCGCGCCACCGAAGAGAACGATCGCGTTTTCGCCGTTGCCCGAGACCTGGATGTTGGCGTGGCCGGTTGGTCCGTCATCTTCCCTGAGCAGCCGGGTGTCGATACCCTGTTGCATCATCAGCTCCGCCAGCCATGCGCCGTCTTTTCCGATTCGACCGGCATGAATGACATCTGCACCGGCGCGGGCGAGTGCGATGGACTGGTTCAACCCCTTGCCACCCGGGTGTACTTCGTACTGCAGGCAGGAAAGTGTTTCGCCCGGATTCACGAAGTGTTCGACGGAATAGACATGATCGATGCAGCAGGAACCGAAGTTGATAATGGGCAATGTCAAAAGTGATGACCGGCTGACAAGGGCGCCAGTGATGGTATCATAGCTACCCCGGCGTTCGTCCGGGTTCGTGAACAGAAGTATATGTCGGGGTGTAGCTCAGCCTGGTAGAGCACTGCCTTCGGGAGGCAGGGGTCGTAGGTTCAAATCCTGTCACCCCGACCACTTCTGTCAGGGTGCTTACCGGTCACATAGGTAACACTTTAGTCTGACCCCTGTAGCAGCCCTGTCTCATAACCTCCCTTCTCAGGAGGCAGGCATGAGAACCGGACAGTTTATGTGCTTCTAACTATTTATGTGCTCTCCCATTGATGCAGGAGAGGGTTTTCGGTTAGAATGCGCGCCCTGAAAGGTGCGGGCTCCCTCTAAGCTAGATAGTAACGTGCCTGACAGTGGTGGCCTGGCGGGGATCTCACGGGCGGTGACCAGTGGCAGATGCCGTTGGCAGTTAGTCTCGCCACCGCGTTTTTTGAAACAGGCCCCTTGTGAGGGGCTTTTTATTGCCTCCGGTTCCAGATGCCGGAGGGAAGTGGGCGACAAGCCCATCGAATTTCGAAATGGGCTTCAAGGCCCATTTTTTGTTTGCGGAGCCTGAAAAGCGATGGGTGACCAGTTGAGTGAACTTGTTCGGCCGGTGGTAGAAGCGCTGGGATGCGAACTCTGGGGCATTGAGCAGCCTGCTCCCGGTAAGCGCTCAACCTTGAAGATCTACATTGATGCGGAGCAGGGTATCAATGTTGAGGACTGCGCAAGGGTAAGTCGACAGGTAAGTAGCCTGCTTGATGTCGAGAATTCGGTTAAAGGCGAGTACACCCTGGAGGTGTCATCGCCGGGCCTGGACCGAAGATTGTTCAGGCTGGAACAGTGCGCTGACTTTGTTGGCGAGCAGGTCCGGGTCAGGTTGAAGCGACCCTTTGAAGGTTCGCGGAAATACACCGGGCAACTGAGAGGTGTTGAAGGTGACAAGATTGTTTTGTTGCAACAGGATGAAGAGTTCTTTTTCCCTTTCGAGGATATTGAGAGAGCTAACGTCGTACCCGGTTACCAGATTGGCCGGGTTCGATCAGAGGTAGAACGATGAGCAAAGAAATATTACTGGTTGTTGAGTCGGTCTCTAACGAGAAGGGTGTGTCGGAAGACATCATCTTTGAAGCGCTTGAACTGGCGCTGGCGACTGCAACAAAGAAACGATACGACGAGGAAGCCGAGCTACGTGTCGCCATTGACAGGTTGTCAGGTGAGTATGAAACATTCCGTTACTGGGATGTGGTTGCCGATGATGAAGAAATCGAATTCCCGGGCGCACAACTCACTGTGACCGAAGCGCAGGGAAAGGATTCCTCGCTCGCCGTGGGAGATCGTTACGAAATCCCCGTGGATTCCGTGGAATTTGGCCGAATTGCGGCTCAGACGGCGAAGCAGGTCATCGTGCAGAAGGTTCGGGAAGCAGAGCGGGCCCAGGTTGTTGATGCTTATAGAAACCGTGTTGGCGAACTGGTCAACGGCCAGGTGAAGAAGGTAACCCGCGAAGCGGTGATCGTTGATCTTGGCAACAATGCTGAAGCGATCCTGCCGAGAGAAGTATGGATACCCCGCGAGACTTTCCGCAATGGAGACCGGCTGCGTGCCCTGCTTGAGGAAGTCAGGCCGGAGGCACGAGGCCCGCAGCTTGCTCTGACGAGAATATCCCCTGCTGTTCTCGTGGGGCTGTTCAAGATTGAGGTCCCCGAAATCTCCGATGGTGTGATTGAAATTCTGGGATGCGCAAGAGACCCGGGATCACGTGCGAAGATTGCGGTGAAGACGAACGATGGTCGCATCGACCCGGTAGGTGCGTGTGTCGGTATGCGAGGTTCTCGCGTTCAGGCAGTGTCAAACGAACTCAGCAACGAACGTATTGATATCGTGCCCTGGGATGACAATGTGGCACAGTTGGCGATCAATGCCATGTCACCGGCGGAGGTGATTTCTATCGTCGTCGATGAAGAGACGCGAAGTATGGATATTGCGGTCTCTGAGGACAACCTGGCCCAGGCGATTGGTCGAGGTGGTCAGAATGTGAAGCTCGCCAGCGAACTCACCGGCTGGGAACTGAACATCATGACCGAGGAAGAAGCTGCACAGAAAAACGAGGCGGAATCTGGAAGCATTATCGAGAACTTCATGCGGCAACTGGATGTTGATGAGGATGTGGCGATTGTTCTTGTGGAAGAAGGATTTACGATGCTGGAAGAAGTAGCTTATGTCCCTATTGAAGAGATGATCGCGATTGAGGGATTCGACGAGGAAATCGTTGATAAGCTCAGAGAGCGCGCGAAGAATGCGCTCACCACACTGGAGCTTGCCAGTGAGGAGGAACTCGGTAACGCAGAACCTGCTGACGATCTGCTGAACATGGAGGGCATGGACCGTCGTCTGGCTTATCAGCTCGCAGGTATGGGTATCGTGACTATGGAAGATCTGGCCGAGCAGGCAATAGATGATTTGATGGATGTGGAAGACATGACAGAAGAACGTGCGGGTGAACTGATTATGACCGCACGTGTGCCCTGGTTCGAAGATGAGTCGTCTGAAGAAGAAGCGGAGCAGGCGTAAACAGAGGAATTACTTATGGTTGAAGAATCAGTAGGAAAGCTGGCGGAAACCGTTGGTACTCCGGTAGAGCGTCTGTTGCTTCAGATTGAAAAGGCCGGACTTCCGAAGCGGGAAGCTGACGACGTCATCAAGGAAGACGAAAAGGAAAAACTCCTCGCCTACCTGAAGAAAAGCCACGGTGATGATGAAGGCGCACCCAGGAAGATTACGCTCAAGCGACGTACCTTATCGACGCTGAAAACGGGCGGATCTGCGGGAAGAGGTCGTACGGTGAATGTCGAGGTTCGGAAAAAACGGACCTATGTGCGCCGTGGTGCCGTTGAATCAGATCAGGAGATACCCGTAACCGCGGGGGAACCTGCCGCCGCGAAAGCAGGGTCTGCTTTTGAGTCACCTCGTCGAAGTGCCAATGATCCGGATGTTGAAATAGAGAAGAAGCGTCAGGAAGCTACGAGGCGCCGCGCTGAACAGGCTGAAAATGAAGCAAAAGAGCGCGAAGAAGCTGAGAAAAAGCGCAAGGAAGAAGAAGCGACAGCTACGGCGGAGAAAGCCAAACCTGCCAGTCAGCCCGCTGATGCCGCGGAGGAAACCAAAGTCTCTACCCGCAAGGACAAGCGGGACCGCCGTGACCTGGACGAAGAAGATATCCAGCAGAAGAAATCCAAACACGGTAACCGCAAGCGCCGCGTTGAAGAACTGATTGGCGACGACCTTCTTGATGAAGAGGAAATTGTTGCAGCCGTAGAGGGCGTAGAGGCCGTAGAAGACGTAGAGGAAAAACCGGCAGAGGCGGTCACACTGGGGCTCAGTTCACCCAGACCGAGACGCGCATCAGGTGTCGGCAAGCCGGCCAGGCAACATAAGTTTACTGCGCCGACCGAAGAGATCACGCGCGAGGTAGAACTCGCTGACAACATCACGATTCAGCAGCTCTCACAGAAAATGTCCGTGAAGGCCACGGATGTCATCAAGACGCTGTTCAACCTGGGAATCACGAAAACCATCAATGAAGCCATTGATCAGGAAACCGCACAACTGGTGGTCGAGGAGTTTGGCCACAAGGTGAAGCTGATCAATGCGGATTCGGTTGAAAAAACGCTCGAAGAAGAGCTTGTGTACGACAATGATGCCACGGCGCGAGCGCCGGTGGTGACTGTCATGGGTCACGTTGACCATGGTAAGACTTCGTTGCTGGACTATGTTCGAAACTCAGGGGTGGCCAGTGGTGAGGCTGGTGGAATCACGCAGCACATTGGTGCGTATCGTGTGGCAACGGATCACGGTGAGATCTGTTTCATTGATACGCCCGGTCACGCCGCCTTCACGGCAATGCGGGCTCGAGGTGCCAACTCGACGGACATCGTTATTCTGGTTGTCGCTGCTGACGATGGTGTTATGCCACAGACGGAAGAAGCTGTTCAGCACGCCAAAGGTGCCGGTGCGCCGGTTGTGGTTGCGATCAACAAGATGGATAAAGAGGGCGCGGACCCGGATCGCGTCAAGAACGAACTGGCCGCACGGGAAGTTATTCCGGAAGACTGGGGTGGTGATACACAGTTTGTGCCGTGTAGTGCCATTACCGGTGAAGGTATTGAAGAACTGTTGGAAGCGGTACTGCTACAGGCGGAACTCATGGAACTGGCAGCCGTGGAAGACGGTCCGGCGCAGGGTGTGGTTATTGAGTCTGAACTGGATAAGGGTAAAGGACCCGTAGCAACCTTACTGGTTCAGAACGGTACCCTGAAACGGGGAGATATCATTGTTGCCGGTCAGTACTTTGGTCGTGCCAGGGCTTTGAACGACGAACACGGAGAGAGTACCGGGTCTGTTGGCCCGGCGACACCCGTGGCAGTGCTTGGTCTGAACGGCACACCGGATGCGGGTGACAGCTTTATTGTTGCCAGGGACGAGAAGCGGGCAAGAGAAGTTGCGGAATTCCGATCAGGGAAAGCCAATGAAGTACGGCTCAATGCCGGTACGTCACTGGACGACCTGTTCGAAAGCTTTGGCGAGGAAGAGGTCAAGCGACTGAACGTCGTGGTCAAAGCCGATGTTCGAGGCTCCCTTGAAGCGATTGTTTCAGCCCTGAATGAAATAGGTAACGATGAGGTCAGGGTAAATGTGGTCATGCAGGGTGTGGGTGGTATCACCGAATCCGATGCAACCTATGCTGTGACTGCCGAGGCTGTGATTTTCGGTTTCAATGTTCGTGCGGACAATGCTGCGAAGAAGGTCGTTGAGAGCGAAGGACTCGACCTGCGCTACTACAAGGTCATCTATGATCTGGTTGACGACGTTAAGGCGGCGCTGTCGGGCATGCTCGACCCGGAAGTCCGTGAAGAGATCACGGGTATTGCCGAGGTTCGCGAAGTCTTCCAGTCCAAGAAGATGGGCCAGATTGCCGGATGCATGGTCATTGAGGGCACTGTTTATCGCGCCAGGAAGATTCGCGTGCTGCGTGACAACGTGGTGATTTATGAAGGTGAGCTTGAATCTCTGAGGCACTTCAAGGCCGAAGTGGACCATGTGTCCGGCGGTACTGAGTGTGGTATTGGCGTCAAGAACTACAATGACGTCAAGGTTGGTGATCAAATCGAAGTTTTTGATTCCCGGGAAGTGGCCCGGGAGCTATAGCGGGTTATTAACTGATGCCAAGGGAAACCAGTCGTGGTCGGAAGGTAGCCGACCTGATCCAGCGTGAGCTTGCTGTTCTCATCCAGCGCGAGGTCAAGGACCCGCGGGTTGGCATGGTGACAATTAATGAAGCCAGGGTCAGTCGCGACCTGGCATTTTCCGACATCTACTTCACCGTTCTTCCGGCAGATGATGTTGCCGGTGCTGAAGAGGTATTGAACCATGCCAGTGGTTTTCTCAGATCCCAGTTAGCCAGGATTCTGAATACGCGTACCACACCCAGGCTCAGATTCCACTATGACGACACGATTGAAAACGGCGCTCGTCTGAACATAGCCATCGACAAGGCGACCTCTGATGATGCCCTCCTGCACGCCGGAGACGATAAGTAATGGTCCGCCGTGTTCGTAAAGGAAGAGACATCAGCGGCATTCTGTTGCTGGACAAACCGATGGGGATGACGTCTAATGCCGCGTTGCAGCAGGTGAAGCGTTTGTTTAATGCCTGTAAAGCCGGTCATACCGGCGCCCTGGACCCGCTCGCAACCGGTGTTCTGCCGCTGTGTTTTGGCGAAGCCACCCGATTTTCCCGGTTCCTGCTGGAGGCTGACAAGCACTATCGCGCAAGAATCAGACTCGGCGTGAGCACCGATTCAGGCGATGCGGATGGCGAGGTAGTGGCAACGAAACCGGTGCCTGAAATCACTGATGAGCGGCTCGAAAGTGTTCTGGACCGGTACCGGGGCGAAATTACCCAGGTACCTTCCATGTTCTCGGCGCTGAAAGTGGATGGTCAGCCACTGTACAAACTGGCGCGCCAGGGTGTTGAAGTGGAGCGTGAAGCGAGGCCGGTTACGATTTATGAACTGAAGGTTCAGGGCCGAAGCAGCAATGAGTTTACGCTGGATGTTCGAAGCAGCAAGGGCACCTACGTCCGTACGCTGGTAGAAGACATTGGTCGTGATCTCGGTTGCGGCGCGCATGTCGCGGGACTCCGCAGGCTGGCGGCTGGCCCGTTCAAGATTGAAGAAACAGTCTCCGTGCAGCATCTGGAGCAGTTGGCGGGAGAAGACCGCAAATCCCTGAATGCCAAACTGCAACCAGTGGGTGCGGCGGTCAAAGACTGGCCCGCCGTAGAGTTGACGGAGGTGACGGCCTCGTACCTGAGACAGGGTCAGGCGGTTCAGGTTGCCAATGCGCCCACGGATGGCTGGGTCAGCCTGTTTGCTGAAACCAGGGTCGCTGAAACATCGGAACCTTCAATGGCGTTTATCGGTGTGGGAGAAATTCTCGATGACGGGCGTGTTGCCCCTCGTCGACTGGTAGCGAATTAATGAATCTCTCGATTTTGGGCGCAGGCAACACTGCAACCATAATTGAGGAAACCCGGCCATGGATGGCCGCTGTAAACAGGGCATCTGCAAATATGCGTGGATGTACCTGTAACTAACCGCCAAAGCAGCCGGAAGCTGTGAAGGTGTACGCATATTGAGTATTGGAGAAAACCAGATGGCTTTATCAAGCGAAAAAAAAGCTGAAATCGTCAAGGAGTTTGGCACATCAGAAAATGACACAGGGTCACCGGAAGTTCAGGTGGCTCTGCTGACTGCGAACATTGAACAGTTGCAGTCACATTTCAAAGAGCATGCCCATGACCATCATTCAAGGGTCGGCCTGCTTCGGATGGTGAGTCAGCGAAGAAAGTTACTGAACTACCTGCGCAACAAGAATACTGATCGTTACGCAACGACTATCAAGAAGCTCGGTCTGCGTCGGTAGTTAGATACCGGTCAGGGGACCGGCCATGGAGAATGGAGAATATAGTGAGTTATGTAAGCAAAAAGTTTAATTATGGCGGGCAGGAAGTACTGCTCGAAACTGGCAAGGTTGCCAGACAGGCAAACGCTGCGGTCATGGTGACCATGGCGGAAACCACGGTGCTTGTTGCTGTGGTGGCCAGAACGGGCGTGAAACCCGGACAGGACTTTTTCCCGTTGACAGTGAATTACGAGGAAAAGACCTATGCGGCGGGCAAGATACCCGGTGGTTTTTTCAAACGGGAAGGTCGCCCTTCGGAAAAGGAAACGCTGACATCGCGGTTGATTGACCGTCCGATTCGTCCACTGTTTCCGAAAGGTTTCATGAATGAGGTACAGGTCACCTGTCAGGTGGTTTCCGCAAACAAGGATGTTGATCCCGATATTCCCGCAATGATCGGTGTGTCTGCGGCCCTGACACTGTCCGGCATTCCTTTTGTCGGCCCTATCGGTGCGGCGCGGGTCGGATTTACGCCAGACGGCTACCTGCTGAACCCGGGCCATGAAGCCCTGGAAAATTCTGAGCTCGACATGGTCGTTGCCGGTACTGAGTCGGCGGTTCTGATGGTGGAGTCTGAAGCCAATGAGTTGACCGAAGATCAGATGCTGGGTGCGGTTCTTTTTGCCCACCAGGAAATGCAGGCGGTGGTCACTGCGGTTAACGAACTCAAGGCGGAAGCCGGGAAAGAAGCCTGGGACTGGCAGCCGGCGGAAGACAATAGCAGCTTGATCGACGCTATGAACGGTCAGTTTGGCCAGCAGGTCGCTGAAGCCTACAAGATCATCGAAAAGCAGTCCCGGCAGAATCGACTGGGCGAGCTTCGTGATGCGGCGGTTGCAGCATTCGAAACCGAAGAAGTTGACGCGGATGAGATTCGTGGCGTGTTCGGCAGCCTGGAAAAGAAGATTGTCCGAAGGGCCATTGTCGACGGTCAGCCACGAATTGACGGTCGCGATGCCGGGACGGTTCGCAACATCAACGTAGAAGTCGGTGTGCTTGCCAGGGCTCACGGTTCGGCGCTGTTTACCCGCGGTGAGACTCAGGCGCTGGTGTCCACCACCCTGGGGTCCATGCGTGATGCAGCCATCATCGACGCGCTGCGGGGCACCTACCGCGATACCTTCCTGTTGCACTACAACTTCCCTCATTACAGTGTGGGTGAAACCGGTTTCTCAGGTGGTCCCAAGCGCCGGGAAATCGGTCATGGTCGCCTGGCTCGACGTGGTATCGCCGCCGTTCTGCCAAAGTCGGAAGACTGGCCCTATACGACCCGTGTGGTTTCAGAGATCACCGAGTCCAACGGCTCCTCTTCCATGGCGTCCGTGTGTGGTGCGAGCCTGGCGCTGATGGATGCGGGCGTCCCGCTGAGAGCGCCGGTTGCCGGTGTTGCCATGGGGCTGGTGCTCGAAGGTGAAGACTTTGCTGTGCTGACGGACATCCTGGGTGATGAGGATCACCTGGGTGACATGGACTTCAAAGTTGCCGGTACCGAGACCGGTGTGACCGCACTGCAGATGGACATCAAGATCCAGGGTATTACCGAGCAGATCATGGAGACCGCACTCGCTCAGGCTCGGGACGCGCGTCTGCACATCCTGGGTGAGATGAACAAGGTGATTGGTCAATCCAGAGAGAATGTCTCCGAGAACGCGCCGGCCATGGTTACCATCAAGGTTGACCCGGACAAGGTTCGTGACGTGATCGGTAAAGGTGGCGCCACTATCAGGGGTATTACCGAAGCAACCGGCGCATCCATCGACATTGAAGACGATGGCAGCATCACGATCTTTGGTGAAGATGCGGAATCCCGTGATGCGGCCGTGGCTCAGATTGAAGGCATTACGGCGGACGCTGAAGTCGGGCAGATCTACAACGGCAAGGTGGTGAAGATCGCTGACTTTGGCGCCTTTGTGAACATCCTGCCCGGTAAGGATGGTCTGGTGCACATCTCTCAGATTGCAAGGGAACGTGTCGAGAAGGTCACGGACTACCTGAGCGAAGGCCAGGAAGTTGAGGTGAAAGTTCTCGATGTTGATCGTGGCCGCATCAAGCTGTCCATGAAGGAGCTTCTGGAAGATGATGAACCGTCAGAAGATCAGGACGGCGGTATCGAGTCTGATGAAGAGCTCGCAGGTTAGCCCGTGACCCACATCGGGAAAGAAAGCGCCGTCATTTGACGGCGTTTTTTTTGCTCAGCCGTTAGCCGTTGGGCTGTTGGCGATCAGATCATCGACAACAGACGGGTCAGCAAGCGTGCTGGTATCACCCAGATTCTTCAGTTCGTTCTCTGCAATTTTACGAAGTATCCGGCGCATGATCTTGCCGGAACGTGTTTTTGGCAGACCCGGCGCCCATTGCAGGATGTCTGGTTTTGCGATGGCGCCAATTTCAGATCTTACGAGATTGTTGAGTTCCTCCTTCAGTTCATCGTTCCCGTCAGACCCGGTCATCAGCGTCACAAAGGCATAGACACCCTGACCTTTGATGTCGTGGGGATAGCCCACCACCGCAGCTTCAGCGACCAGGTCGTGTTCCACCAGGGCTGACTCAATCTCAGCGGTGCCCATTCTGTGTCCGGAAATATTCAGAACGTCATCAACCCTGCCCGTGATCCAGTAGTAGCCATCTTCATCCCGGCGTGCGCCATCTCCCGTAAAGTAGTAGCCGGGGTAGGTTGCATAGTAGGTGTCAAAGCAGCGTTGATGATCGCCGAATACCGTACGAATCTGTCCGGGCCAGGAACCGCTGATGGCCAGGTTGCCCGAGGCTGCTCCCTCGATTTCGCTGCCGTTCTCATCCAGCAGGACCGGGCGAACGCCAAAAAACGGTCGGGTGGCGGAGCCTGGTTTGAGTGCCGTGGCACCCGGCAGGGGTGTGATCATGATGCCGCCGGTTTCTGTCTGCCACCAGGTATCGACAATCGGACAGCGTTCATCACCCACGATGTGGTAATACCACTCCCACGCTTCCGGGTTAATCGGCTCGCCGACGCTGCCAAGAAGACGCAGACTCTTGCGGGATGTCCCGGTGACGAATTCGTTTCCCTGAGCCATCAGCGCGCGCAGGGCGGTAGGTGCGGTATAGAAGATATTGACCTTGTGTTTGTCCACGATTTGCCAGCAGCGAGAGGCATCCGGGTAGGTGGGTACCCCTTCAAACATCAGCGTAATCGCGCCGTTGGCGAGAGGGCCGTAAACGATATAGGAGTGTCCCGTCACCCAGCCTACATCGGCCGTGCACCAGTAGACATCACCCTCATGATAATCAAACACATACTGATGGGTCATGGCTGCCTGCAGCAGGTAACCACCTGTTGTGTGCAGTACGCCCTTCGGTTTACCCGTTGAACCCGATGTGTAGAGAATGAACAGCGGGTCTTCACTGTCCATGGGCTCCGCTTCGCAGTCTGCGGAGACGACCGCCGTCGCCTCGTCGTACCAGATATCACGACCTTCCTGCCAGCCGATGTCCCCTCCGGTGCGCTTGACGATAATCACGGTGGCAACGTCGGGACACCCCTTCAGGGCCTCATCGGTGTTTGCCTTGAGAGGTATGGGCCGGCCGCCCCGTACACCCTCGTCGGCGGTGATGATCGTTCGACAATCCGAATCAAGAATTCGATCACGTAGCGCCTGCGGAGAAAAGCCACCGAACACGACCGAGTGAATGGCCCCGATTCGGGCACAGGCCAGCATGGCGTAAGCCGCCTCAGGAATCATGGGCATGTAGATGCAGACGCGATCTCCCTTACTGATGCCGCGGCCCTTCAGAACATTAGCCAGTCTGCAAACTTTTTCGTGCAGCTCTCGATAGGTAATGGTCAGATCGTCGGCGGGATCGTCGCCCTCCCAGATGATGGCGGTATGATCAGCTTTGAGATCCAGATGTCGGTCAACACTGTTGTAACATGCGTTCAGTCGGCCCCCGATGAACCAGCCTGCCTCGCCCTTGCTGAAATCAGATTCGGTGATCTTGTCCCAGGGTTTGAACCAGGAGAGAAACTCATCGGCCTTCTGGGACCAGAACTCTTCAGAGCGATTGATGGAGGCGTCATACATCGCCAGATACTGATCATTGCGAATGTGCGCGTGGTTCTCAGCTTCTTTCGGGACGGGATAAACCTTGTGTTCCGGCATAGATAGTCCTTGGTAACCAATCACGGGGAACCGTTAGGTTGCCACAAACCTAGTCCCGGAACATCCTCTCGGGTGAGCTTTGGCCGGGACGTTGCTTTCGGTTACGTCGGCGACGCCGTTTCTGCCCCGTCGCCTGTTTCATCTCACTGCGCCGCTCGTCACTGGCTTCCTGGTACTCCGTCCACCAGTTGCCGAGTTCGCCGGTTTTCTCACCGGTGGCTTCCCGCAGCAACAAAAAGTCGTAGGCGGCCCTGAAACGCTTGTGTTGCATCAGGATGTCCGGCTTCTGGCCGAAACGTGTTGGCAATCGGTGCTGCAGGAACCAGATTTCACGTATGGGTCCGGTAAATCTCCTCGGAATTGAGGTGAACAACTGCTGCTTGGAGATGATGTTGTCGGCTGCCTGATGAGAGGCGTTGATCTGGCTTGTCGCTTCCTGCTGTTGCAGCCTTTCTTTTTCTTCTGCGAAGGGGTACCAGAGAATTGCGGCATAGATGAAAGCCGGTGTTACTGGCAGGCCTTCCGCGATGCGTCGGTCGGTGCTCTCCAGTGCAAGCCTTACCAGTGCCTCTGTTGCGTGTGTCTCTATGGAACGCTTGGAGTCAGGAAACAGCCAGCCGTACAGTTCGTTGTCCAGGAGATGATCGAAGGCTGCGGCACCGTATCCTGACATGAAGAGTTTCAGAACTTCCTCGAAAAGTCTGGCCGGAGAGACGTCCTGCACCAGGTATCCTAACGACCTTATTGAGTCGGCAAGTTGTTCTTCCAGGTCGAATCCGAGCTTCGCCTGAAACCGGACAGCGCGAAGCATACGAACAGGGTCTTCCCGCATCCGTCCTTCCGGCTCGCCGATTGTTTTGATCCGGGCTGAGTTGATGTCCTCGACACCTTTGGCAAGATCAATGATCTTTTTCGACTCCGGCTGGTAGTAAATCGCGTTCATGGCAAAGTCGCGCCGAAAGACATCTTCTTCAAAGGTGCCGTATACATTGTCGCTCAGTGTCATGCCGGATTCATTGTGATTCTCGTCGTACTGTTCGTCATGAGGCCCCCGGAAGGTGGTGACCTCTACGATTTCCGGGCCGAAACGAACGTGTACGATTTGAAAGCGTTTGCCCACGATGCGTGAATTTCTGAATTGCTCACGGACCTCTTCCGGATGAGCATCCGTTGCCACGTCGAAGTCTTTGGGAGACCTGCCCAGCAGAAGATCTCGAATGCATCCACCCACCAGGTACGCCTGGTATCCCTGCTCATGCAGACGTCTGACGACTTTCAGTGCGCTGATGCTGATCTTTTTTGGATCAATGCTGCTGAGTGAGGTATTCATGGGGGGCCATGACTCCGGATGCAACGGAAACTTTGTGAAGTCATGGACGGTTTGCTGTTCAATCAAGAAGGGGGTTTACAAGTCAAGGTTGGGGATATTAACAGACTTGTGAACACGCCGTCGCCTGCAATGCGCGGAAAATCAGGGTTCAGAAAAGAAAATGGGAAAAGCGGACTTTTCCCATGTAGCGAGCCAGAGTATTCTTCTTCTTATCTTTCTTGTTATTTTTGTTCTTGGACCCCCGCCTGAGGCGTTGGTCATAACCAGTGATATTCTGATCTTGTTGTTATATTTCCAGACTCCCGCTGGCGGGGTTACTATCCCAGAAATGTGCAGAGATACACAACGCCTTGAAAAACAATAAGTTACCTGCAAGACAGGGAATTTGGCCGGGATAAAGTGTTACCCATCGCAACGATGTGGGTAAAAAAGTAACGCCTAGCGGCTGCGTCCCTTCTCGCGTGGTATGCCAAGCTTCTGTCGTTTCTGCCACAGCGCCTTTCTGGATATCCCAAGCTTTTCGGCGAGCTGTGTTTCAGTCATATGATCCTGATGATCCAGGACAAATCGCACAAAGTAATCCTCCAATGAGGTTGCTTCGTTCGTCAGGTCAAACGTCGGCAGGGTCGTTCCCGGTTCGGCCTCGACGGCAAGCAGCTCCGCGCCGATGGTTTTCTTGTCACACAGGATCACGGCGCGTTGCACAGCGTTCTCAAGTTGACGAATGTTACCGGGCCAGTGGTAGGATTTGATTCGCTGGGTGGCGGCATCGTTGAAACGCAGTCGCGTCTTCCCGTGTCGTTCTGCCGCACTTGCCAGGAAGTGTTTGGCCAGCAGCAGGATATCATCACCTCGCTCACGCAGGGGAGGCAGCGAAAGTTTGACCACGTTTAGTCGATAGTAGAGATCCTCCCTGAAAGCGCCGTCGTTCACGAGCGCCTGAAGATTTCTGTGCGTCGAGGCAATTAACCTGACGGAAACTCTTCTGGTTTCAATGGAACCAACCCGCCTGACCTCTCCCTCCTGTAGTACACGCAACAGCCTCGCCTGTGCGCTGAGAGGCAGTTCACCAATTTCATCCAGGAACAGTGTACTGCCATCAGCCGCTTCAACCAGTCCAACCCGGTCGGTTGTGGCGCCCGAGAATGCGCCCTTCTCGTGCCCGAACAATTCAGATTCGATCAGCGCATCCGGAATAGCGGCGCAGTTCAGGGAGATCATCTGCCGTCCCGAACGGCCACTGAGGAAATGAATTTTCCGGGCGACAAGCTCTTTACCCGTGCCGGATTCACCGGCTATCAGAACGTTGGTGCTGGTTGGTGCGACCTTGTCAATCTGTGAGGAGACGCTGACTATGTCTGTGCAGTGACCGAACATCTCAATGACCATGGCCTGCTCTTGATGAGTGGTAACTTCCCGGAGGATGGCCAGTAGTTCGTCAAAGTCATAAGGCTTGGGAAGGTAGTCTGCCGCACCCTGCTTCATTATTTCAACAGCGGAACGCAGGCTGGCCCGGGCGCAGGTAATGATGACCGGAGTCCCTCCGGCCATCTTGATGAGTTCGACACCATTGGCACCCGGAAGCCGGGTGTCACTGACAATAGCAGAGAAGGCTGTCAGCTCATTCCTGACAGCATCTCTAACTGATCCCGCTTCGCAAACTTTGTAATTGTGATTCTCAAGGAATGTCTTTAGTGAAGAGCGAAAGACTGTGTCGTCATCAACGATCAGTATGTTCTGATTACGCGTTTTTGAAATCATATCGGAACACACGAATATGTCGGGGACGTTAGCACGTTTACAGGCTTTCGTGAATTCCGGTGGGTTCCCGGAGTTCGTGCTCTCCGGTAACGGCCCGTATATCCCAGTTTTGTACGGCCTGCTCCAGTACCTGTTCGATGCTGCCTGCGCTATCAATGTCCGGTTGCCCAAGTTGTCTCAGAACCCTGACCAGGACAGGGATGGGATTTTGCGTCGAGATGGGTCGTGCGTGTGTCTGTTTACTGAGTTTTATTCGCTGTGCATCGACGATGATGGGCAGATGAGCGTAATCGGGCGGCTCAACATGCAGTGCCTGGTAGAGCGCCAGTTGACGTGGCGTTGAATCCAGCAGATCCCTGCCCCGGACAATGTGCGTAACCCCCTGGAAGATATCGTCGACCACGACCGCCAGTTGATAAGCGAACAGTCCATCCTTTCTTCTGATGATGAAGTCACCCACCTGGTTGCTCATGTCCCAGGTCTGCTCACCGCAGACCCGGTCATGGATGCACAGGGTTTCATCCCTGACCCCTAAGCGAACGGCGACAGGCGTGTCGTCGCCCGGCTGAATACCCCGACTTCTGCAGGTGCCGGGATAGACAATGGGCGTTGTTTTTCGTGAACAGATGCAGTTGAACGTGCGACTTCTGATTGAATCCAGGGCTGCCTCGTAATCCGGGCGTCTTGTGCTCTGATACAGGACATCACCATCCCACTGGAGCCCATAGGCTTCGAGTTGGCGCATGATTTCAACAGGAGCTTTCCTGGACTCTCTTGGCGGGTCCAGGTCCTCAATACGAAGCAGCCATTGGCCACCGTTGCGCCGGGCGTCCAGATAGCCGGCGACTGCGGCAACCAGGGAGCCATAGTGGAGAGGGCCGGTCGGTGAGGGCGCGAAGCGACCGATATATCTGCCCCGGAGGCTGGTATCTACCGGTCGCGGCATGGTGCGGGTGTCACCCGTGGATCTGTCGTTCCTTGATTTCGTCCCGGATTTTGCAATCGATGCACTGGGTCGCCGTGGGTCTGGCTTCAAGACGCTGGACACCAATTTCCTCGCCGCAGGTCTCGCAGTAGCCGTAGTCGTCCTGGTCAATCAACTCAAGTGTGCTGTCTATCTTGTGAATCAGTTTGCGCTCCCGGTCTCGCGTTTTCAGTTCCAGGCTGAATTCTTCTTCCTGGGTGGCACGATCCGCAGGATCCGGATAGTTGCCCGCTTCGTCTTTCATATGACTCACAGTCCGGTCTACCTCCTCCATCAACTGTAACCGCCACTGCGTCAGAATCTCGCGGAAGTGGGCCTTTTGTTCCTCATTCATGTACTCCTCGTTGCGCCTGGTCTTGTAAGGAGTAAATGCCGGTTCAGTCGAAACCGACCGGGGGCGTGGTGCCTTGGGTCTGGGTGCCCTGGTTTTTTCCTGGGCCCGTGCCTTCCCCGCCGCTTTCCTTGTGGTGGTTTTTTTGGCGGGCGACTTTACGGTGGTTTTCTTTTTTGCCGCAGGCTTTTTTTTCGCTGGCGATTTTTTTCCGGCTGGTGATTTTTTCTTCGTTGCGGGCGCTTTCCTGACTGGCGCTTTCCTGGCTCTGGTTGTCGTCTTGACCCTGGCTTTTGCTTTGGCCCTGGATTTTGTCTTTGCCTTAGCCTTTACTTTTGCTTTGGCCTTGGGCTTAGCCCTGGATTTTGCCTTTGCTTTAGCTTTGGTTGCCGTCGGTTTCTTCTTTGCGGTTGGCTTTTTTTTCGCCAATGGCTTTTTCCTGGCTGATGGCTTCTTCTTCGCTGCAGGCTTTTTTCTGGCTGATGGCTTCTTTTTCGCTGCGGGCGCTTTCCTGGCCCTGGCTTTGGCCCTGGGCTTTGCTTTGGCTTTAGCCCTGGATTTTGCCTTTGTTTTGGATTTGGCTACGGCCGGTTTCTTCTTTGCCGGGGTTTTTTTCGCGGGTGTTTTTTTTGCCTTGGTTTTTGCCTTGGTTTTTGGCTTCGCCCTTGGGGCTGCCTTGCGTTTTGCTACCATAACTAATGTCCGTTACCAGGCCGTCGGTTCTAAAAAGAGCCGCGAACATTACCAGATAGAATTGCTTTCGCCAAGGGAATTTGAACGTGAGGAAGGTTCTGTTTTCAGGGTAATATCCCGTCTTGCCCCTGATCATGGATACCTGTTGGAACCCGCAGGAAGACGGCGTGCAATCGAACCCTTTCGAGTGATGTCATGGCTGGCATGGCTCGTGATTTGAATGGCCGGTTATGAAACGAATGGTGCGTGGCCGGCTTCAGCGGCGGTACAAGCGATTCCTCGCAGATGTCATCCTTGAGGACGGCAGGGCCATCACCGCCCATTGCCCGAATACGGGCTCAATGAAGCATTGTGTCGAGGCGGGCGCCGAGGTCTGGCTCTCTGTTTCGGACAACCCCGGGCGCAGGTATCCGTATACCTGGGAGTATATTGTCACAGGCCGGGGTGACTGGATCTGTGTGAATACGGGCAATGCGAATCGCCTGGTTGAAGAGGCGGTGGCAGCGGGGCGAATTGTCGAACTCAGCGGCTACCGGGAAGTTCTCAGGGAGGTCCGGTACGGCGCTCAGAACAGTCGGGTAGATCTGAAGCTGTCTGGCAGGGGTCCGGACTGCTATGTTGAGGTCAAGAGCGTGACACTCCTTGAGAAACCGGTATCCAGGGGTGATGGTTTCTTTCCGGATGCCGTCACTGAACGCGGGTCAAAACACCTGCGTGAACTGATGGGGGTAGTGCAACAGGGAGACCGGGCGGTGCAACTGTTCTGTGTGCAGCACACAGGGATCAAACGGGTCAGGCCAGCCGATCATATTGATGCCGGCTATGGTGAGTTGCTCCGGGAAGCTGCAGGTTGCGGCGTGGAAATCCTGGCGTACAAGGTTCGGCGATCATCCTCGGGTTTTCGTCTCTGGCGTTCACTTCCCGTGGTTCTGTGATCCGATGACAGCACTTCCCCTGTGGCGACCGGCGCAATACCCTGCTTTCGCGTTAAAGTGAGGTCATGACAAAAGGGCTCGTTCTGACGAGACAATGGCGTGACAAGGGTACCGGGCAATCCCTGATCTACTGGCTGTCCACAGAAGATGGTCCGCTACGTCTTGAGTTTACCAACCGGGAAAGCGTTTTCTTTGTTCGCTCCGGCCAGCTTGAAACCGTTCGCATGGTGCTTGGAAGAGCGCTGGCCTGGCGGCATGATGAGCTTGATCTCAAGTGCTTCCAGTTTCCCGGGGAATCCGCAGTTGCCTGTTACTTTCAAAACCAGCGCGACCTGGGGCTTGCGCGCAACCTCCTGCAACAGCAATCCATCCCGGTCTTTGAGGGCGACGTTCGACCCACTGATCGATTCCTGATGGAGCGTTTCGTCCAGGGTACGCTTGAGGTTGATGGTGAACTGCAACAGCGCGATGGCTATCGTGAAAGTATCAATCCCAGGGTCAGAGCAGTTGAGTACTCACCTGACCTTTCCGTTGTGTCACTCGATATAGAGACTTCGATATCCCGGGGCGTACTGCTCAGCATTGCAGTGTCTGGCCCCGGTATGAGCAAGGTTTTCATGGTGGGTGAACAGCAGTCCTCCGGGATTGATTACCTTGAGTTTGTGCCGGAAGAGGCGCAGCTACTGCAACGGTTTCTCTGCTGTTTTGCCGAAATAGATCCCGATGTCATCGTTGGCTGGAGCATTGTTGGTTTTGACCTCAGGTATCTTCAGGACAGGTGTGATGCCCATAACCTGACGTTTACACTGGGGCGCGGCGGGGAACCCGTCAGTTGGCGTAGCCTTGAACGGGGCCAGCAGAGGCTGATCGCTGTTGTGCCCGGCAGGGTGGTCCTGGATGGTATCGACATGCTGAGGACAGCGACCTACTCGTTCGAGAGTTTCTCACTGGAGAATGTTTCGAGAGAGCTGCTGGGGCGAGGCAAGCTGGTTCACGATGTAGACTCACGGGCCTTTGAAATAGAGCAGATGTACCGGGATGATAGTGACAGCCTGGCGCGGTATAACCTTGAAGACTGTGATCTTGTACTCGACATTTTTTCCCACACTAACCTCCTGGAATTTGCGGTCCGAAGAAGCTGCCTCACCGGGCTGGAAATGGACAGGCTGGGCGGTTCGGTGGCGGCGTTTGACTTTCTGTACCTGCCGCGACTGCATCGGGCGGGATATGTCGCGCCGGTGGTCGATGAAGCATCAATCGTTCACAGTCCGGGAGGCTACGTGCTGGATTCCAGGCCGGGGCTTTATCGCGATGTCATCGTTCTTGACTTCAAAAGCCTGTATCCCAGTATCATTCGAACCTTTCACGTTGACCCGCTGGCGATGGTGATTGAGGATGAAGATCAGATCCCCGGGTTCCTTGATGCCGGCTTTTCCCGGCATCAACACATTCTTCCGCAGTTGATCGCCGATCTCTGGTCAGCCAGAGATGAGGCAAAGAAGGCGGGCGATGCCGCCGGGTCCCAGGCAATCAAGATCATCATGAACTCCTTCTACGGTGTTCTTGGTACGCCGGGCTGTCGTTTCTTCGACCCGAGACTCGCCAGCTCCATTACCCTGCGCGGCCATGAAATTCTCAAGCGCACCCGTGACCTTATTGAGTCAGAGGGTTACCCGGTCATCTATGGAGATACAGACTCGGTTTTCGTACATATAACATCAGCGCAAGCTAATGTGGAGACGTCGGGCACCGAACTTGCGGCCTATCTGAATCGTTGGTGGACTGATCACCTGAATGCGGAGTTTGGTGTACACAGTCACCTGGAAATTGAATTCGAGACTCACTTCGCCAGGTTTTTCATGCCGACCGTCCGCGGTTCCGCCAGGGGGAGCAAGAAGCGTTATGCCGGGCTGGTGGCAGGCGGTTCCGAGCCGCAACTGATCTTCAAGGGGCTTGAAAGTGTGCGCAGCGACTGGTCGCCGCTTGCAAGGGAGTTTCAGAAAGAGTTGTATCGGCGTGTCTTCATGGATGAGGATTACCTGCCCTACCTGCGGTCACTCGTTGAACAGGTGATGTCCGGTGGCCTGGATAATGAACTGGTGTTAAGGCGCCGGATGCGCCGCAAATTGTCGGAATACATCAGGAATGTTCCGCCTCATGTGCGGGCGGCACGACGGGCGGAAGAAGAAAGGGAAAAGCGCGGGCTCTCACCGGCGTTTGGCAATGGTGGCTGGATTGAATATGTGATGACGGTGAATGGTCCGGAACCGCGCAACTATCTGGCGTCACCCATTGACTATGACTTCTATATCGACCGGCAACTCGCGCCGATTGCTGATTCGATACTGACACTTGAAGATACCACCCTGGCGGAACTGACGGATCGGCAGCTAGGCTTGTTTTAGGGAATCTCTGAGTTCCGCGTCTACCTCTTCCTGTGTGAGTCGTGCACCGAACCGGGATACAAGAAGTGAAGCGGATCGATTGGCCAGTGCATTGGCGGTGGCGAAGTCCTGTCCTCTGGAAAGTGCGAACAGAAAAGCGCCCGCAAAAATGTCGCCCGCCCCCGTCGTATCGACGGCGGTTGTCGATACGCCCTCAGTAGAGATGACGCGCTCGCCGTCGTAAGCGATCGAACCGGCTTTACCGCAGGTCATGACAAACCTGGGAACAATATCTTTCAGCGCCGTGACGCAGTCGTTGGTGGCGTCCGCCCCCGTCAGGAGTCTCGCCTCGTCATGGTTGCAGAACAGCAAATCCACACCTCGGTTCAGCAACAGCACATAGTTCGCTCTGAAATTTTCGACCATGACGGGATCTGACAGTGTCAGTGAGACGGTAACATCAGCGGAATTCGCGAGCGACTGCGCTTCAAGCGCGGCCTGGAACCCGGTGGTGGAACTGACCAGATAGCCTTCGATGTAAAGCTTTGCGGCGTTCATGAGTGCATCGGGGTTCAGTTCTTTTGGCGACAGGAAGTTCGTGATGCCAAGGCAGGTGGTCATGGTTCTTTCCGCGTCCGGTGTCACCATGGAAATGCACTGACCGGTGGCTCCTTTTTCCCGTTCCGCACCCAGGTTGGTATCAATGTTGGCTGCGGCCAGGTCTTTGACGAAGAAGTCGCCGGTCGCATCGTCGGCAACCTTGCAGCTATAAAACGCCGATCCCCCAAGCTGCGAAACAATAACCATGGTATTTGCCGCCGAGCCGCCGCCGGCCTGTTTCAGAACCGGGTGTTCGTGTTCATCTTCCAGCAGTCGTATCAGACGTCGGCGGTCATCCTCCTCAATCAGTGTCATGATGCCCTTCGGCAGCTTCGCGTGATCCAGGAAGGCGTCATCGACTTCGTACTCTGTGTCGACGAGGGCATTGCCGATGCCGTAGACGTCGTAGTTTTTCATGGGTGATCTGTCATTGGTCACTTCCCAAGCGCGTGGAATGCTGCCTCGGCTGCCTCCAGGGTAGCTGCAATTTCATGATCGCCATGTGCGGCAGAGACAAACCCCGATTCAAAGGGGGAGGGTGCAAGATTCACTCCCGCCCGCAGCATAAGATGGAAAAAGTCGTTGAACATGCTGCTGTTGGCGTTCATCACCTGGTTGAATGTCGTCACCGGATTCGCCGCCGTGAAGAAGAACCCGAACATGCTGCCGACTCGATTGGTCGAGAAGGGAATCCCGGCCTTGTCCGCCAGCGCCTGCATTCCCTGAACCAGCTTGCGAGACTGTTGCTCCAGCGCCTCAAAAAACTCGTCAGAATCAAGCATCTCCAGTGTGCTCAGTCCTGCCTGCATGGCTATGGGATTGCCGGACAGGGTCCCGGCCTGGTAAACACCCCCCAGTGGCGCAACCACAGACATGATATCGCTTCGCCCGCCAAAGGCACCGACCGGCATACCACCACCGATAATCTTGCCCAGGGTCGTCAGGTCAGGTTCGATGCCATAAAGTCCCTGGGCGGAGTTACGGGCAACCCGGAATCCGGTCATGACCTCATCAAAGATCAGTAGCGCCCCGTGGGCATCGCAGACTTCCCTCAGGGTTTCGAGGAATCCCGGAACCGGAGGTACACAGCCCATGTTTCCCGCAACCGGTTCGATAATGATGGCTGCGATTTCGGAACCTTTTTCAGAGAAGAGTTCTTTGACCTGGTCCGCATTGTTGTACTCCAGCGTCCGGGTGTGTTGTGCAAAGCTGGAAGGGACCCCCAGTGAATCCGGCTTGCCCAGGGTAAGGGCACCGGACCCCGCTTTGACCAGCAGAGAATCCGAGTGGCCGTGGTAGCAGCCTTCGAATTTGACGATGGTATCCCGGCCTGTAAATCCTCTTGCCACCCGAATCGCTGACATGGTCGCCTCGGTGCCCGAGTTCACCATGCGAATCTGGTCCATCGCGGGTAGCCTGCTGATGATTTTCTCAGCGACCCGGGTTTCTATCTCGGTCGGCGCACCGAATGACAGGCCCCGCTGCGTCGCATCCTGAACAGAACTTACAACAGCCGGGTGTGCGTGACCGAGGATCATGGGACCCCATGAGCCGATGTAATCGACGTATCGGTTGCCGTCTTCATCAATGAGATAGGCACCTTCACCGGACTTGAAAAACAGGGGTTTCCCGCCGACCCGCGAAAAGGCGCGCACCGGGGAATTAACACCTCCCGGTATGTATTTCCTGGCATCCTCGAAAAGACTCTCGGACCGGCTCATGTCTGCAAACTCCTGTGTTGCCCGTGTCGCGATTGCGGGCGCATTCAAGCACCTGACGAGCCAGGTTTCAAACTGAATCAGGCCTGGTAATAGCTCTCGATGTCCTCTCTCGTGATGATACCGACCGGGGAGTCCATCATCGGAGCAGTGATTCGATTGACGTAAAGGGCCTGTACACCTGAGTCGTTCAAAGTGTCGAGGGCTTCGCTGAGTGTTGCCTGTACCAGAATGCCGGTGACGTCCTTCCGGGTTGCGGGTATGGCGGCAAGGTCAATGACTTCCGCTTTCATTTCAGACAGGTGGCTGTTCAGATCTTCCGCACGCAGGATGAATGAAGGTCCCTGTTCGCCGTCTACCAGAATCCAGATGGGCTTTTTGACGATAACTTCCTTCGCCTCTTCCGGCGTGATGTGACGTTTTACCCGCTCAAAGTTTCGAATCATGATCGAAGCAACCGAAGCGCGGTTTAATGCCATTGAAAGCGGGTTCTGACGAAACCCCAGACCCATGGCCTCCATCTGCATGGAGTATACGGAGCTTACGCCGTAGAGCTGGTTGGCCGTCACGTTGGCGATGATGATCACCAGCATGGCGGGCAGAATAATATTGGGATTGTTTGTCAACTCCAACACGGCCATCAATGCGGCAAGCGGGGCCTGAAGCACAGCACCCATCATCGCACCCATTCCGAGCGTGACATAAAGGGCATCCTCAGACAGGTCGGTGCCAAGGTTCCCGGCGGCCAGGGCAAAGATGCCGCCCGCCATGGCGCCAATAAAGAGAATGGGGCCAATAATGCCAACCGGCATACCGAGCGCCAGAATGGTGGAAGAGACCACAATTTTCAGAAGAAATATCAGGAGCAGGGCAGTCAGGCCCAATTCACCCACCAATGCCATGTTGACGGTGTCATAACCGACCCCGAGGATCTCCGGTGCCACCAGGGCGGCGGCTCCCGTTAACGCACCGGCAATCAGCAGTTTCATCCAGATCTGTTCCGGTGCGTAGCGATAGGTCGTCAGGAACATCTTCACGAACACAGCGGCGATCACGCCGATAAATGCGCCTTCGACGACGAGGATGGGCAGGTCCGGGAGCGATGCCATGGAAACAGAGGGAATGTCGAAAGCCGTGTCGGAACCGAACACCAGTTGCATCATGACAGCGGCGACCACCGAGGCAAGAATCACGGGTATGAAACCGGCGATGGTGTACTCCATGATGATGACCTCCATGGAGAAGATGACGCCGGCAATCGGTGTATTGAATGATGCGGAAATGGCAGCGGCGGCGCCGCAGCCAACCAGAACCCTGATACTGTTGTTAGGCAGCTTCATATAATGACCGATAAGACTGCTGCCGGCGGCGCCAAGATGAATGGCGGGGCCCTCGCGACCTCCGGACTGCCCGGATGCAAGTGCAATGACCCCGGTCGTGAACTGCACCAGCGCGTTGCTGAGCGGCATATGTCCCTGATGACGAGCGAGTCGCTCCAGCACATGAATTACCCCGATGCGACGGCTGGCAGGCGCCAGAGATATGACAATCGGAATCAGCAAGAGCGCCCCAAGGAGCGGTAACCCGAAGGCAGCCAGGGGATGCAGGGATTCAAAACTTTCCGGCCCATCCTCCAGGATCATCCCCAGCGGCCATTCAATGGCCAGTCTGAACGCAATAATCACAAGACCGGTCACCAACCCGGATGCGATGCCGAGTAGCGCGAACTGGGGCACGGAATCAAACGAAGCGAGGCGTCGTCTGAATGTTTTAATGGACATCCGGGGAAGCAACTTCATGATGCTGTCAGCGATACGGCCCTGGTCAAGAATTGGATTTTAGCGAATTGTGCTAAGCTATACGGCCCATTTTGGCAGTGTTTGTGTCAGTTATGGTAGCGGTTAAAGGCAGCAGGCAGCACCGGATGGTGGTCGTGCCCTATCGGCCAGCGTATAAAGCCATTATTTCCATAGCTTTTTTGGCGGCACTGGCAGCCTTCAGTTGGCTTGCGTACCAGTACGGAAAAAAGGAAGGCCTGATGCTCAGGGCCGAAATGATCCGGGAAAAGGAGCACATCAGCCGGCAGTTGGCGGAATCCGGGCAGATGATTGAGGAGATGCGCCAGGAGATCGCTGATCTCCAGATTGGCGGGGAAATTGATGTCAGGGCGAATGAGGAAATTCGTCTGACGATTGAGGTGTTGCAGGACCGGATTGCACAGCTTAACGAAGAGATCAATTTCTACAAGGGAATTATGGTCCCAAACGCTGCGGATCAGGGGCTGCGCATTGAGCGGTTGAAATTCAGCTCCAATGTGCCGGGAAGGGTCAGGTATTCACTGCTGTTGACCCAGGTTGTTGATAAGCACGACTATGATTATGTACAGGGAGGAATCCGGATCTCTGTGGTTGGTCAGGAAGCCGGCCAGGAAAAAAGTTTCAATCTGAGTGAACTGGATCATGGGAAGGAGGATACTGTCGAGTTCCGCTTCAGATATTTTCAGAGAATCAATGGTGAACTGATGTTGCCGGATGGATTTGAGCCTCGCGAGGTGATGGTTGTTGCAAGATCATCCGGCGCGAATGCACAAAGATTGGAGAAAACCTTTGACTGGCCGCTGAGTAGCGGTTAGCTCGTGAGGAGGAAGGCATGTTTAAGAAAAACGATCAAAGCGAATCAGGTATCACACTGGTGGCAACCAACTGCGAACTCGTCGGTGATGTTTACTTCAGTGATCAACTGCTTGTCGACGGGGTTGTCAAAGGGAATATCTACGCCCGATCAGGCTCAAAGGCGACGGTCACGATCAGCGAGAAAGGGCTGGTTCGCGGTGAGATCCACACGCCCAACGTGATTGTAAACGGCAGAGTGTTTGGAGACATTCGCTCGGACAAACACATCGAACTGGCTGCCAAAGCGGAAGTGAAAGGTCAGATCTACTACAGCCTGATCGAAATGGTGCAAGGCTCGCGCGTGAACGGGCGGCTGGTACACGTGCAGGCCGACAAGCAGAAAGTGAACGAAGCCAAACCGCCGAAGTCTGCGGGTAAATCTGAAGACGAGTCCGTTGTGCCTGCTGTCGCCGCAGAGGCGAGCCCTCCTGCCAGGGCTTGAAATCAGTCCACGAACCCGAGCATTGCTCTTATGGAAACGAACACCTTTGATCCACAGACCATGACCTTCTCCGATGCGGCGGCGCACAAGGTGCGCTCGCTGATCCTGGAAGAAGAAAATGAAGGCCTGAAACTGCGGGTGTTTGTTACCGGCGGTGGCTGCTCCGGGTTCGAGTATGGCTTTACGTTTGATGAAGACGTTGAAGAAGATGACACCCAGATTGAGAAGGATGGCGTTGCCTTGCTGGTCGATTCGCTGAGTTACCAGTACCTGGCCGGTTCAGTTATTGACTATAAGGAAGATCTTCAGGGATCGCGCTTTGTGGTCACCAACCCCAATGCCGTGACAACCTGTGGTTGCGGCAACTCCTTTTCCCTCTGATTTCTTCGTGAATACCCGGGCGGTGTTTAATCCGTATGCCCTGTGGCAGCGAAACCACTGCCGGAGATTGAGTACAACCGGGCCAGAACCGGCGAAATTGAGTTCTTGAAGCGCTGCATCTCGTCGGTCGCAATCGGCACGACCCTCGGCAGTTGCACCGTCTTCGGATTGCGGTGAACCCCGTTCACCAGAAACTCATAGTGCAGGTGCGGTGCGGTGGCCCAGCCGGTAGCGCCCACATACCCGATCCTCTGGCCCTGGCTTACGCTCACACCGGGTTTGATGCCCCTGGCGAACGCAGACAGATGCAGGTACTTGGTGGTGTACTGCTCACCATGCTGGATAACCACGTACTTGCCGGAAGCATCGTTCTGCCTGCGGATGGTGACTTTGCCATCACCCGAGGCAGTGACAGGTGTACCCTTGCGCGCGGCGTAATCGATACCCCGGTGCGGCATGACACGCTTGTGGATAGGGTGCAGGCGGCGCAGGTTGAAAGAAGAACTGACATAACTGAAGTGCACCGGGTCCCTGAGAAAGGCCTTGCGCATGCTGAGACCGTCAGGCGTGTAATAGTCACTTCGTCCGGTGATATCGGTATAACGCACGGCCTCGTGCTTTCTGCCCATGTTGTTAAACGATGCGACGACGATGTCACCTTCCTGCACGAGTTCACCGTCCACATAGATCTCGTCATACATCAATGAAAAGTGATCGCCCTCGCGCAGATCAAGTGCAAAGCTGATGTCCCACTGGAAGATGTTGGCGAGCTTCATGATGATGTTGTCGCTTAAACCTGCGGCCTTGCCGGCGAGGTACAGCGAAGATTGGTCCCTGGTGATCTCTGCCGAAGCAAAGGCAACGATTGTTTCCGGCGTCGCGGACTGCCAACTGGCGCTGAATTGTTCTCCGTCTCGCTGAATGTGTAGTGTGTCGAAGGCATTTTTCCGGTAATGCACCGCAAGCAATCGTCCGGATGCCGCAGTCTGGAAGGCGATGGTCTGTCCCGGGAGAATTTTTTTCAGGGCTCGTACCGGGTCGCCCAGGGCGAGGATGTGCTGCAGGTCTGCGGCAGGTAGCCTGTTTGTCTTGAACAGGAGCGCCAGATTGTCTCCTGATTGAACGGTGACCTCGGTCCAGTTGGTTGTCGGCAGACTCACGGTCTCGGTGACGGGAAGTGTTATAGCCTCGGCAGTCGGCACGGCTATCAGGTCCAGAGACACGCGAGATTCGGGAAGCGCCTCATCCTGCTTTCCGGGCAGCATGACGATAATGACAGCCACCAGACAGGTCAGGGCGATGGCCGCTTTCAAATGGGGCTGTGGATAAGATGCCATAAAAGCAAGAGCGTAGCGTGGATTATTACGGCCTTGTCTGAAAAACTGACGCTAACTATATAAAAAATATAGGAATAGTGGAAGTTTCAATTTCTTGTTTTTCCAGGTGACCTTGTATTTGGGCTGGATTCGGGTATGTTGCGTGTCCGTTGGGTCGACCTCGTTCACCATAGTCCATAATCTGCGGGCATAAAGAATCATGAGTATTATCAGCCGTCTAAGCGACCTGGGCCTGATCGCACAACTTTCCGCAACGGAGGAACTGGAAGATCACCTGAATACGGGAACCCGGACGGTCTATTGCGGTTTTGACCCCACGGCAGACAGCCTGCAGGTCGGAAACCTCGTACCGTTGCTTGCCCTGCGTCGATTTCAGTTGTCAGGTCACAGGCCATTGCTACTGGTGGGTGGCGCCACCGGCATGATTGGTGACCCGGGAGGACGTGACTCGGAGCGTGAACTGCAATCCCCGGAGAAGGTTGAACGCAAGCTGGCACGGATACGGGAACAGGCAACACAGTTTCTGGATTTTGATTGCGGCGATACTTCCGCCGTGATCGTTAACAACATGGACTGGACCCTTGACCTGACGGTGATTGATTACCTGAGGGACATCGGCAAGCACTTCAGCGTGAATGCCATGATTCAGAAGGAATCAGTGCGGCGTCGACTTGAGGATGACTCACAGGGCATTAGTTACGCCGAGTTCAGCTACATGATCCTGCAATCCTACGACTTTGCGATTCTCAATCGAGACTATGATTGCACCATTCAGATGGGCGGCTCTGATCAATGGGGCAACATCACCGCCGGTATTGATCTGATCCGACGCATGGGTGGTGGTCAGACCTATGCCATTACCTATCCGCTGATTACGAAGGCTGATGGAACCAAGCTCGGCAAGAGCTCCGGCGGGGCCATCTGGCTGGACCCTCAGATGACTTCACCGTTCAGCTTTTACCAGTTCTGGCGTAACACCGCTGACGGGGATGTGATGAACTACCTGCGCGTCTTTACTTTCCTCAGTGAGGAACGACTGCGGGCGCTTGAGGCCTCGAACCTCGAAAATCCCGGCGGAAGGGAAGCGCAGATTGCATTGGCCCGGGAGGTGACCCGACTGGTTCATGATGAGGCGGGACTTGAGGCGGCAGAGCGAATCACGACCGCACTGTTCAGCAACCGGTTGACGGACCTGTCGGCAGATGACCTTGGCCAGTTGGCGCAGGATGGTATGGATGTTACGCATATCGTCGGTGAGGCTTTGTTAACCGACGTACTGGTTGAAGCAGGGCTGGCTGCCACTCCCAGCGGTGCGGTTACCCTTGGCCAGGCAAGAAAACTGATTCAAGGTCATGGCGTTTCAGTGAACGGCGACAAAGCCGACGATATTGAAATGATACTGACTCGCAGTGATGCCCTGCACGGGAGGTACTTTATCGTGCAGAAGGGGAAGAAGAACCATCATCTGGTGGTTGTAGACTGACCATCGTTAGCTGTTGGACTAACGATGCTATCAGGGCGTGAGCATCCGAGCCTCCGTAGACAGGCGGCCCTTCGGGTTTTGATTGGTGGAGCCAGGCGGGATCGAACCGCCGACCTCCTGCGTGCAAGGCAGGCGCTCTCCCAGCTGAGCTATGGCCCCTTAAATACACCAACTTTCTGGTTGGTGGGTCTGGGTGGATTTGAACCACCGACCTCACCCTTATCAGGGGTGCGCTCTAACCAACTGAGCTACAGACCCTCGGGTCGCTGAACCAGATGCTGGGCATCTGGTCGAGGGCGCGTATTATACGCACAGACCGGTTATTTACAAACGATGCAGCATGATAAGAAGTACTCATCCCCAGTTCGAACGTCTTGTCGCCGGAGAATCGCTGCCCGCCTCTGAACAACTGCTTGGCTTCCTTCAGGAAGCGGGTGTCCCGTACGAGTCGGACTCCGCAGGAATACGCCTGGCACCGGGGCTTGAACTGCTTGATCCGGAAAAAATTGCCGAAGGATTACGCACCGCGAGTGAGCATACCCTGATAGATCAATTACCCCTGGAAATACATCGCGTGATCGGTTCAACCAATGATAGGGTCATGCAGCGCCTTGCCCGGGATGGCTGCGATTCCCTGCTGTGCACCGCAGAAATGCAGACAGCGGGTAAAGGTCGGCGGGGCCGAAGCTGGGTAAGCCCCTTTGGAAGTAACGTCTATGTGACCTATGGCAGATTCCTGCAGAGAAAATTGTCCGGGCTTGGAGGACTTTCCCTGGTTGTCGGGATGCAGGCTATTGATACCCTGAGAGCCATGGGTCTGAAAGGCGCGGCACTGAAGTGGCCGAATGACATTCTTCTGCAGGAAGGAAAGCTCGGCGGGATACTGGTGGAACTTCGACCGCAGGAAAAAAGAGGCATCGGCGTGGTTGCGGGCATGGGCGTTAATTTTCTTCTATCGCAGCGGGACGCAGGTCTTATCGAGCAGTCCTGGAGCGTGATCGGTGACAGGGCGAGCCTATCCAGGAACCGCTTTCTCGGAGAATTTGCAGCCCGGCTGGTGGATGCGTTTGAATTGTTCAATCGTCACGGCTTTCAGCCTTTCGCGGATAGATGGGATCAGTATGATGCTTACCCCGGGGAGGTTTTGCGGATTCTGCGCGGTGATCAGGAAGTTGTTGGTGAAAATGCCGGCATTGATGAAGCAGGTAACCTGCTGGTTCAGACAAATCTGGGATTACAGGTTCACAATGCCGGGGAAGTCAGTATGAGACGGAAATCGGGGTAGGTGCCAATGCGGCTCATCTTCTATGCACTACTCCTTGGCAACCTTGGTTTCCTGGGCTATCTCATGCTACGGGAACCGCCACCGGAAATACGTGCGCCCGGGTTGGAGGTCGTCGGTGAAGACGTGACCATTATGCTGCTGTCTGAACGCAGGGGTACCGACGCCAGGTCCATAGTGGCTGAGGTTCTGGAAAATCCGGTGACGCTGGCAGGCGAACTCGCGAGCAGCCAGGGTTGCCAGGGTCTGGGACCATTTGAGGACGTACTTACCGCGCAGAAGGTGGCGGAACGCCTGAATACCGCGGGCCTTGATGTCACATTGAACGCTGTGGATACGCCCACTGGTGAGTTCGATTTCCGTGTGGTGCTACCGCCCCTGCCTTCATTGCAGGAAGCATTCCGCAGGCTACGGGAGTTGAGGTCACGAGAAATCGACAGCTACGTGATTACCCAGGGAGAAGATGCCCAAGGGATCTCGCTGGGCGCCTTTTCTACCGAAGCGGCGTCACTCAGCCACCAGGCGTTCCTGGCAGAAATGGACTACCAAGCCGTTATCAAGCGGATTCCGCGACTTTCCAGGGGATACTGGATTCAGGCGGTAAGCGGTAATCTGACCGGAACGAGCGTTGACCCGCTGGTAGCCGAATTTCCCGAAGTTTCTTTGACGGCAACCGCCTGTACCAATTGATAGCCGGGAACCAATCGCATACAATCCGCCTCGCTCTTGAGGCAGGCCAGATTGGCTTACGGATGCGTTTGATATAAACCATTGATTTCACAGGCTTTGTGCCGCTATAGCTCAGCAGGTAGAGCAACTGATTTGTAATCAGTAGGTCCCGAGTTCGATTCTTGGTGGCGGCACCACAATGATTCAGCGGCGGAGTTGCCTACGGGCCGGAAGTAGGTGGCAAAGCGCCTGAATCGGGTACTTTTCATGCTGATGAAGGGATGATCGGGGTCTTCGGGAATGCTCCGGGCGGATTCCCGTAAGCCTCTAAAAGTCATGGCTTTCGGCGAAATTTAATTTGACAAGTACCCGGCGCATGGGCAGAATCTAGCGCCTCTTTTTGGGAGGGGTTCCCGAGTGGCCAAAGGGATCAGACTGTAAATCTGACGCGTAAGCTTCGGTGGTTCGAATCCACCCCCCTCCACCAGGCGGGATGGATTGATCGAGCGACGCAATAGTTAACGGAATCTGGCGGGTATAGTTCAATGGTAGAACCTCAGCCTTCCAAGCTGTTGATGCGAGTTCGATCCTCGCTACCCGCTCCAGGGACTTCAATCACGAAGGAGAAGGATTAACGCTCATATAGCTCAGTCGGTAGAGCACTTCCTTGGTAAGGAAGAGGTCACCGGTTCAAATCCGGTTATGAGCTCCAAATCGGTGAATCGTGTACGGACTGTTTATTTCAATTCAGGTATCAATGTAAGGAGAGGACTGAGATGTCCAAAGAGAAGTTTGAGCGGACGAAGCCGCACGTAAACGTAGGAACAATAGGTCACGTAGACCATGGTAAGACGACGCTGACGGCGGCGATTACCAAGGTCTGTGCAGAGACGTATGGAGGCACGGATATCCAGGCGTTTGACCAGATTGATAACGCACCGGAAGAACGCGAGCGCGGCATCACGATTGCGACCTCTCACGTGGAATATGACTCGCCGGAGCGCCATTACGCGCACGTTGACTGTCCGGGTCACGCTGACTATGTGAAGAACATGATTACGGGCGCGGCGCAGATGGACGGTGCGATTCTGGTGGTATCTGCGGCCGATGGCCCCATGCCTCAGACACGGGAGCACATCTTGCTGTCGAAGCAGGTGGGTGTCCCTTACATTGTCGTGTTTTTGAACAAGGCAGACATGGTGGATGACGAGGAACTGCTGGAACTGGTTGAGATGGAAGTTCGTGAACTTCTGGACCAGTACGAGTTTCCGGGTGATGACACCCCGATAGTCATTGGTAGTGCTCTGAAGGCGCTGGAAGGTGACAGTTCTGATATGGGTGCACCTGCGGTGATCAAGCTGGTTGAGACCCTGGACACCTACATACCGGAACCTGAGCGGGCGGTTGATCAGCCATTTTTGATGCCGATTGAGGACGTATTCTCCATTTCCGGTCGAGGCACGGTTGTGACGGGTCGAATTGGCCGGGGCATTGTCAAGGTTGGTGATGAGATTGAGATAGTCGGTATTCGTGATACCCAGACGACGACCTGCACAGGGGTAGAGATGTTTCGCAAGCTGCTGGACGAAGGTCGCGCGGGCGAGAACGTAGGCGTACTGCTTCGTGGCACCAAGCGTGAGGAAGTGGAACGTGGTCAGGTGTTGGCGGTACCCGGTTCGATCACGCCGCACACGAAGTTTGAGGGCGAGGTATACGTGCTGTCGAAGGATGAAGGTGGTCGGCATACGCCGTTTTTCAAGGGATACAAGCCACAGTTTTTCTTTGAGACGACGGATGTACGGGCAGTGTTGAGTTGCCATCAGGCACCGAAATGGTAATGCCGGGTGACAATGTGAACCTGTCTGTGGAGTTGATTGCACCGATTGCGATGGAAGAAGGTCAGCGATTTGCTATCCGTGAGGGTGGCCGGACCGTTGGTGCGGGTGTGGTTACAAAAATTTCTGCGTAACGCAAAGTTCAAGATGGGAGTAGGCCAGTAGCTCAATCGGCAGAGCGGCGGTCTCCAAAACCGCAGGTTGGGGGTTCGATTCCCTCCTGGCCTGCCACTTGGCTACTCGTGACCTGCTCCTTTTGCGTCTAGAGAACTATGAGTACTACGAAAGCGGAAACAAGTGAGTATCAACTGGACAGCCTCAAGTGGCTGATCGTGGTTGCGATTCTGGCAGGTGGTATTTATGCCAACTCCTACTATGCCGCGATTGAACCTCTGTATCGTGCTCTGGCAGGTCTGGTTATCGCAGGAGTTGCACTGGCCATTTCGCTCCGGACGGAAAAAGGAGCCTGGGTATGGGACCTCGCGAAAGAAGCCCGCGTCGAGGTAAGGAAGGTTGTCTGGCCGACAACCCAGGAAACGACGCAGACGACACTGATTGTCGTCGCGGTAGTGATTTTTGTTGCGCTGGTCCTCTGGGCACTGGACTCTGGTTTGAGCTGGGGTGTAGCGGGTGCAATCGGTTAGGGAGTGGATGGTGACTAAGCGCTGGTATGTGGTGCATGCCTATTCGGGATACGAGAAGCAGGTGATGCGCGCACTCAAAGAGCGAATCGATCTCTCTTCGTTCTCCGAAAGATTCGGCGAGGTCATCGTTCCCGCTGAGGAAGTGGTGGAAATGCGTGCCGGGAAAAAGCGCAGAAGTGAGCGTAAATTTTTCCCGGGTTACGTGCTGGTGGAGATGGAACTTGATGATGACACCTGGCATCTGGTGAAGGAAATACCGCGGGTTATGGGTTTTATTGGCGGTAAGGCGGATCAGCCGGCACCGATCAGCGAAGCGGAGGCGAATGCCATTTTGCAGCGGGTTCAGGCCGGTAGCGAACAGGCAACACCGAAGACAGTATTTGAACCGGGTGAGCTGGTTCGGGTCATAGACGGACCTTTCAACGACTTTAATGGTGTGGTTGAAGAGGTTAACTATGAAAAGAACCGACTGCATGTGGCAGTGACCATTTTTGGAAGGTCAACGCCAGTGGAGTTGGATTTCGGCCAGGTCGAAAAGGGCTGAGCAAACATAATCTGACAGCGACTTTAGCCGGGAACTGTCATTTACGGGGAGTGCGAACGCAGGTAGCACGTATGCACCCACAGGAGAGTAGTCAGTGGCTAAAAAAATTGATGCCTACATCAAACTGCAGGTTCCCGCAGGTCAGGCAAACCCGAGTCCGCCCGTTGGTCCCGCCCTGGGTCAGCATGGTGTGAACATCATGGAATTCTGCAAGGCGTTCAACGCTGAAACCCAGTCGCTGGAACCCGGCATGCCGATTCCTGTTGTGATTACGGTTTACAACGACAAAAGCTTTACGTTTATCAACAAGACGCCACCGGCTTCCATTCTGTTGAAGAAAGCCGCAGGTCTTGCCAGGGGCAGTGCCGAGCCTCACGTCGACAAGGTTGGCAGGGTGACCCGTGCGCAGCTTGAAGAGATTGCGACCACTAAAATGCCCGACATGACCGCAAGGGATATGGACGCGGCCGTGCGAACCATTGCGGGCAGTGCCAGGTCCATGGGCATTGAAACAGAAGGAGTCGTGTAATGGCCAGGTTGACCAAAAGAGCCAGGGCCTTCAGGGAAAAGATTGAAGAGGGCAGGTTCTACCCAATCGACGAAGCGGTCACGTTGCTCAATGAGCTGTCAGCCGTCAAGTTCAAAGAGTCGTTTGATGTCAGCATCAACCTGGGCGTCGACCCCAAGAAGTCCGACCAGGTCGTTCGCGGTGCAACCGTCCTGCCCAACGGTACGGGCAAGGACGTTCGCGTGGCGGTGTTTGCCCAGGGCGACAAGGCCGATGAAGCGACTGTAGCCGGCGCTGATATTGTCGGCATGGATGATCTCGCAGAAGCTGTCAAAGGTGGTGATCTCAACTTTGATGTCGCCATCGCAACACCAGACAGCATGCGCGTGGTTGGTCAACTGGGTCAGATACTGGGGCCTCGTGGCCTGATGCCGAACCCGCGTCTCGGTACGGTAACCATGGACGTTGCCGAAGCCGTTAAAAACGCAAAAGCCGGTCAGATTCGTTTCCGGACTGACAAGAACGGCATAGTTCACGGTGGTATTGGTAAGGTTGGGTTCGAGCCATCCGCCATTAAAGAAAACCTGGAAGCGCTGATTGCGGACCTGAAAAAGGGCAAGCCTGCATCAGCGAAAGGTACCTACCTTAAGAAAGTTGTGCTTTCCACAACCATGGGTGCGGGTATCACCATTGATCAGGCGTCATTGGACGCCTGAGCAGTTCCGGACAATTTGAAGGGTAAGGTGATTCGTCATCTGGCTCGTCAAAGACCGCAGGCCCCTGAGTCTTTCCGGCGAAGGGTTAATTCGCAAGAGCCTGCGCAGACGGTGAACCCGATTCAGTTTTATGAATCTATCGCCGTAAACAGGGCTGTCAACCGGACAGGAGACCGATGGACGGATGGCAGTTTGTTTTAACAAGTCGAGAGAGGCCAGGGGTACATAACTCATGCCAATAGGACTTAAAGAAAAGCAGGCGATTGTTGCTGATGTGAATGAAACAGCAGGCAAAGCGCTGTCTGCGGTGATGGCGGACTACCGGGGTGTCTCGGTGGACGACATGACAACACTGCGGAGACAGGCGCGCGAAGCCGGTGTACAGGTGCGCGTTATTCGCAACACCCTGGCCAGGCGAGCTTTTGAAGGCACTGAATTTGAGTGCATGAACGAAGCTCTGCTCGGACCAAACATCATGGCTTTTTCACTGGAAGATCCGGGCGCGGGCGCTCGGGTTTTCAAGGACTTCGCGAAAGAGAACGAGGCTTTTGAAATCAAGGCGCTGTCGGTCGGCGGGAAACTGCTTCCCGCAGACCAGATTGATGCACTGGCGAAATTGCCGACTCATGAAGAAGCCCTTGCGATGCTGATGGCAGTCATGCAGGCACCGATTACCAGACTGGTTCGAACATTGAATGATGTTCCCGGAAAGGTAACCCGCGCGGTTGCCGCCGTTCGAGATCACAAGCAGGAAGCTGCTGCTTAAATTTACTACTGGGAGATAGAACTCATGTCATTATCAAAAGACGATATCTTGAATGCGATTGCTGAAATGAGCGTCATGGACGTTGTTGAGCTCGTTGAAGCAATGGAAGAAAAGTTCGGCGTATCTGCCGCTGCGGCTGTTGCTGCGGCGCCGGTCGCCGGCGGCGGCGCCGGCGATGCCGGTGCTGCTGCGGAAGAGAAGGATGAGTTTGAAGTCGTCATCACTTCTGCGGGCGAGAAGAAAGTCAATGCCATCAAGGTTGTCCGTGCCATAACCGGTCTTGGCCTGAAAGAAGCCAAGGCGCTGGTGGACGAAGCGCCGTCTACCGTTAAGGAAGGCTTGCCCAGGGACGAAGCGGAAGAAATCAAGAACCAGCTTGAGGAAGCGGGCGCATCTGTTGAGCTCAAGTAGCCCGGGATTTGACCATCCCGGACTCAGGAATGAAAAGGCTGGCGGCCCTTCCCGGGCTGTCGGGCCTTTTTGTGCCTGAACCTTTTTTTGTTTGAGAAGACGAACAATCCCATACCAGCGTGGAGGCGTTAATGGCCTATTCGTACACTGAGAAGAAACGTATCCGGAAAGACTTCGGCAAGCTGCCGGCGGTCATGGATATTCCATACCTGCTCGCAATCCAGGTGGAGTCCTACAAGGAATTCATGCAGGAAAAGACCGGCCCGGCAGAAAGGATCAACAAAGGTTTGCATGCCGCATTCCAGTCCGTGTTTCCTATTGTCAGCTACTCCGGCAATGCATCACTGGAATACGTGAGCTACCGTCTCGGCAAGCCGTCCTTTAATGTCAAAGAATGCCAGCTTAGAAGTGTGACCTATGCCGCACCGCTTCGAGTGAAGGTCCGCCTGGTCATCTACGATAAGGATTCTGCCAACAAGGCCATCAAGGACATCAAGGAACAAGAAGTCTACATGGGTGAAATTCCCGTGATGACCAACAACGGTACCTTCGTCATCAATGGTATTGAGCGTGTTGTCGTCTCACAGCTTCACCGTTCTCCCGGTGTGTTCTTTGACCATGACAAAGGCAAGACACACTCTTCGGGCAAGCTCCTTTACTCAGCGCGCGTTATCCCGATGCGTGGCTCCTGGCTGGATTTTGAATTCGACCCGAAAGACAGTCTGTTTGTGCGAATTGATCGTCGAAGAAAACTTCCGGCAACCGTTCTGTTGCGGGGCCTGGGCTACGGCTCCCAGGAAATCCTGGAGATGTTCTTTGATACGGACAGCTTTGAGGTCACGGAAAAGGCGTATTCAATGGAGTTGATCGCCACAAGGCTCCGAGGTGAAACCGCACGTTTTGACATCGTCAACAAGAAAGGCAGGGTCCTGGTGGAAGAAAGCAGCAGGATCACCGCCCGACATATTCGTGATATGGAGAAGGCGGGCCTGACGAGACTGGATTGCCCTTCCGAATATATCTGCGGTCGCGTACTTGCGGAAGACATCATCAATGATGAAACCGGCGAGATCGTCATTCCCTGTAACACCGAGATTACCGAAGAAGTACTGGACAAGCTGGCTGATGCCGGTGTTACGGCCTTCAGAACCATTTATACCAACGACCTGGATTGCGGTCCGTTCGTATCAGATACCCTGAACGTCGACCCGACCATCAACCGTCTTGAGGCGCTGGTCGAAATCTATCGCATGATGCGTCCGGGCGAACCTCCCACGAAGGAAGCGGCGGAAAACCTGTTCACCAACCTGTTCTTCACGTCCGAGCGCTACGACCTGACCGCCGTTGGTCGCATGAAGTTCAATCGGCGGCTGGGACGCGAAGAAGAAATCGGCGAAGGCACACTGTCCAATGAGGACATCATCGACGTCATGAAGTGCCTGATTAACATCCGCAACGGTAAGGATACGGTTGACGATATCGACCACCTTGGGAACCGTCGCGTACGCTCTGTGGGTGAGATGGCAGAGAATGCGTTCCGGCTGGGTTTGATCCGCGTGGAGCGAGCTGTGAAAGAGCGCCTGTCTCTGGCGGAATCAGAAGGTCTGATGCCTCAGGATCTGATCAATGCGAAACCTGTGGCCGCAGCCGTGAAGGAATACTTCGGTTCGGCGCAGCTCTCACAGTTCATGGACCAGAATAACCCGCTGTCCGAGGTTACCCACAAGCGCCGCGTATCCGCGCTTGGCCCCGGCGGTTTGACCCGTGAGCGTGCCGGGTTTGAAGTGCGGGATGTGCATCCGACTCACTATGGTCGTGTCTGCCCGATTGAGACGCCGGAAGGACCGAACATCGGATTGATCAACTCGCTGGCAACCTATGCCCGTACCAATGAATATGGATTTCTGGAAAGCCCTTACCGGCGGGTGGTGGATGGCAAGGTCACTGATGATATTGAATACCTGTCAGCCATTGTCGAGAGCGATTATGTGATCGCACAGGCAAGCTCTGAACTCGACGACAAGGGCCGCCCGGTGGAAGACCTGGTTGACGTGCGTCACCTGGGTGAATTCACCAAAAAGCCGCGTGAGGAGGTGGAGTTCATGGATGTATCGCCCCAGCAGGTGGTATCCGTGGCCGCATCACTGATTCCGTTCCTTGAGCACGACGATGCCAACCGTGCACTCATGGGTTCCAACATGCAGCGACAGGCCGTCCCGACGCTGCGTTCAGAAAAACCGCTCGTCGGTACCGGCATGGAGCGCACGGTGGCTCGTGACTCAGGCGTCTGCGTTGTCGCCGGGCGTGGTGGTGTGGTCGAAACGGTGGATGCCGGTCGTATCGTTATCCGGGTGAACGACGCCGAGACCGAGAGTGGTGAAGCGGGTGTCGACATTTATAACCTGACCAAATACACGCGTTCCAACCAGAACACGTGCATCAACCAGAAGCCACTGGTGAACGAGGGTGATGTGGTTGCCCGAAACGATGTCCTGGCTGACGGACCTTCGGTTGACATGGGTGAACTGGCGCTTGGTCAGAACATCCGGATCGCGTTTATGACCTGGAACGGTTACAACTTTGAGGACTCGATCCTGATCTCCGAGAAGGTAGTCAAGGAGGATCGATTCACAACGATTCACATTCAGGAACTGACCTGTGTTGCGCGCGATACCAAGCTGGGTTCCGAAGAGATTACCTGTGACATTCCGAATGTCGGCGAGGGCGCACTGTCTAAACTGGATGAGTCCGGAATCGTCTACATCGGCGCCGAGGTTGATCCGGGTGACATCCTGGTCGGTAAGGTCACGCCGAAAGGCGAGACTCAGCTAACGCCGGAAGAGAAGCTGCTACGCGCCATCTTTGGCGAGAAGGCGTCCGATGTTAAAGACACCTCACTGCGGGTGCCCAGCAGCTACAGCGGCACCGTTATCGACGTGCAGGTATTTACCCGCGACGGTATCCCCAAGGATAAGCGAGCCCTGGACATTGAGCGTGCGGCGCTTGACGAGGTTCGAAAGAACATCGACGAGGAATACCGTATTGTAGAGACAGCGACCTACGAGCGACTCACTGGCTCACTGGCCAATCAGAAAGTGATTGCCGGCCCCGGCCTCAGGAAGGGTGACAAGATTACCCGGGATTACCTGGCGGGTCTGGAACCCGGTGATTTCTTCAAGCTGCGGCTTGAGAAAGGCAGACTCAATGAACTGCTGGAACAGGCCGATCTGCGATTGCAGGAACGTCGCAAAGAACTGGATGAGCGCTTCGAGGAAAGCAAGCGCAAGCTGGAAACAGGTGATGACCTGGCGCCAGGTGTCCTCAAGATCGTGAAGGTTTACCTGGCGATCAAGCGTCGCATTCAGCCGGGTGACAAGATGGCCGGGCGCCACGGCAACAAGGGTGTGATCTCCGTGATCAAGCCGGTCGAGGACATGCCGTTTGATGAAAACGGTGAGCCGGTCGACATCGTGCTGAACCCGCTGGGTGTGCCCAAGCGAATGAACGTGGGCCAGATTCTGGAAACCCACCTCGGCTGGGCGGCACACGGTCTGGGCATCAAGATCGGCAAGATGCTGGACGCACAGCGTAAAGCTGCGGAAGTTCGCGCCTTTCTGGAAAAGATCTATAACCGGAGCGGTCGCACTGAAGACTTCGCGCAGTTCAATGACGACGAACTGTTGGAAATGGCCGGTAATCTCCGGGGTGGTGTGCCGATGGCGACCAACGTATTCGACGGTGCCAACGAAGATGAAATCAAGGTCATGCTGGAACTGGCAGATCTGCCCCGGGACGGACAGTGCGTGCTGTACGACGGTTGCACCGGTGATCAGTTTGATCGTCCGGTCACCGTTGGTTACATGTACATGTTGAAACTCAACCATCTGGTTGATGACAAGATGCACGCCCGGTCCACCGGATCCTACTCTCTGGTCACGCAGCAGCCGCTGGGTGGCAAGGCGCAATTTGGCGGGCAGCGATTTGGTGAAATGGAGGTCTGGGCCCTGGAGGCATATGGTGCGGCATACACGTTGCAGGAAATGCTGACGGTCAAGTCTGACGACGTCCATGGTCGCACCAGGATGTACAAGAATATCGTGGATGGTGATCATCGAATGGAGCCGGGCATGCCCGAATCATTCAACGTACTGGTGAAGGAAATCCGTTCCCTGGGCATTGATATCGAGTTGGAGAACGACTGAACCTGAGTGGTTGACCGCTGATATCGACTGACACATATTTAGGAGAAAAGCCTTGAAAGATTTGCTCAACATACTGAAAACGCAAGGACAGTCAGAAGAGTTCGATTCTCTGCGAATCGGACTTGCCTCGCCCGATATGATCCGTAGCTGGTCCTACGGTGAGGTAAAGAAGCCCGAAACCATTAACTATCGAACCTTCAAACCGGAAAGGGACGGTCTGTTTTGTGCCAAGATCTTTGGGCCGAACAAGGACTATGAGTGCCTGTGCGGCAAATACAAGCGCTTGAAGCATCGCGGTGTGATCTGTGAGAAGTGTGGTGTCGAAGTCGCGCTGGCGAAAGTACGTCGCGAGCGTATGGGTCACATTGAACTGGCAAGTCCGGTCGCGCACATCTGGTTCCTGAAGTCACTGCCTTCCCGAATCGGTCTCCTGATGGATATGACCCTGCGTGATATCGAGCGGGTTCTGTACTTCGAATCTTTCGTGGTTATCGACCCCGGCCTGACGAGTCTGGAAAAGCGACAGCTATTGACCGATGAGCAGTACTACGAAGCCCTGGAAGAATTCGGCGATGAGTTTGAAGCCAAGATGGGTGCTGAAGCAATTCAGGAACTGATGATAGATATGGATCTGGACGACGATATCGCCACGATCCGCGAAGAACTGCCGCAGACAAACTCGGATACCAAGATCAAGAAGCTGACCAAACGCCTGAAGCTGATGGAAGCGTTCGTGAAGTCAGGTAACAAGCCGGAGTGGATGATCCTGAACGTATTGCCGATTCTACCACCGGACCTGCGCCCACTGGTTCCGCTGGAAGGTGGCCGGTTTGCCACGTCCGACCTGAACGATCTGTATCGCCGGGTCATCAACAGAAACAATCGATTGAAGCGGCTGCTTGACCTGTCTGCGCCGGACATCATCGTTCGCAACGAGAAGCGCATGCTGCAGGAAGCAGTCGATGCACTTCTGGACAATGGCCGCCGTGGCCGCGCAATTACGGGCACCAACAAGCGCCCGCTCAAGTCCCTGGCTGACATGATCAAAGGCAAGCAGGGTCGATTCCGACAGAACCTGCTGGGCAAGCGGGTCGACTACTCCGGTCGTTCTGTCATCGTGGTTGGTCCGACACTGCGACTGCACCAGTGTGGTCTGCCCAAGAAGATGGCCCTGGAACTGTTCAAACCGTTTATCTTCGGCAAGCTCGAAGCCCGCGGTCTTGCAACGACCATTAAAGCTGCCAAGAAGATGGTGGAGCGTGAAACAGCGGAAGTGTGGGATATTCTGGCTGAAGTGATCCGGGAACACCCGGTGCTCCTGAACCGGGCGCCGACACTGCACCGACTGGGTATTCAGGCATTCGAGCCCGTATTGATTGAAGGCAAGGCGATTCAGCTACACCCGCTGGTCTGCACGGCGTACAACGCTGACTTCGACGGTGACCAGATGGCGGTACACGTACCGCTGACCCTGGAAGCCCAGCTTGAAGCCCGTGCCCTTATGATGTCTACCAACAACGTGCTGCTGCCGGCGGATGGTGAACCGATTATCGTGCCCTCACAGGACGTGGTTCTGGGTGTTTACTGGATGATGCGGGAACGGGTAAACGACCGTGGTGAAGGCATGGCTTTCTCCGATGTGGAAGAAGTCTCCCGCGCCTATCGCAGCGGTCAGGTTGGTTTGCAGGCAAGGGTCAAGGTTCGCGTAACCCAGCGCCTGTTCGACGACGAGGGTGGGTTCAGGGAAGTTCGCGAAATACTCGATACCACGGTTGGCCGGGCATTAATCTACGAGATTGTTCCGGATGGTATTCCTTACTCTCATGTTAACCAGACCATGGGTAACAAGGAGGTCTCCCGTTTGATCAACATGTGTTATCGAACCGTTGGTCTGAAGGAAACCGTGGTCTTCTGTGACCAGCTAATGTACATGGGTTATGAGTACGCCACCCGATCAGGTTCTTCCATCGGCGTTGAAGATTTTGTTATCCCCGATGAGAAAGCAAAGATCATTGGCGAGGCCGAAGAGGAGATTCGTGAGATTGAATCCCAGTTTGCTTCCGGTCTGGTAACCCAGGGTGAGAAGTACAACAAGGTGATCGACATCTGGACCCGCGCCAACGATATGGTCGGCGCGGCAATGATGGACACACTCTCCAAGGAAACGGTCAAGAACCGCGAGGGTGAGGATGAAGAACAGGCTTCATTCAACAGTGTCTGGATGTACTCTGATTCGGGTGCCCGAGGCTCCCCCGCGCAGATCAGACAACTGTCCGGTATGCGGGGTCTGATGACCAAGCCGGACGGAAGCATCATCGAAACGCCCATCACGGCGAATTTCCGGGAGGGTCTGTCGGTCATGCAGTACTTTATTTCCACCCACGGTGCCCGGAAGGGCCTTGCGGATACGGCGCTCAAGACTGCGAACTCAGGGTACCTGACCCGTCGTCTTGTGGACGTGGCCCAGGATCTCGTGATCACGGACCATGACTGCGGCACCGATGCCGGAATGATCATGACAGCCGTGATTGAGGGTGGTGATGTGGTTGAAGGCCTCGGTAACCGGGTACTTGGCCGGGTCGTTGCCCGGGACGTTGTCACAGACAGTGGCGACCTTGTTATTGAGCGCGGCACCATGGTTGACGAGACGCTCGTCGAGACGGTTGAATCTTCCGGTATTGATGAAGTCCTGGTCCGCAGCCCGATTACCTGCGAGACCCGGTACGGTATCTGTAGCAAGTGTTATGGCCGTGACCTTGGCCGTGGCCATCTGGTGAACATCGGTGAGGCGATCGGCGTTATTGCGGCTCAGTCCATTGGTGAGCCGGGCACACAGCTCACCATGCGTACCTTCCACATTGGCGGTGCGGCATCACGGGCAACTGCCATCGACAATGTTCAGGTCAAGCACACGGGCATGATCAAACTGCACAACCTGAAGACTATTGCCAAGGCGAATGGTGAACTGGTTGCGGCTTCGCGTTCCGGTGAGGTCGCTGTTTCTGACGATGAAACCGGAAGTGAGCGAGAGCGCTACAAGCTGCCTTATGGCGCCGTTCTGAAGAAGGGCGAAGGTGAACACGTTGAATCGGGCGAAGTGGTGGCCAACTGGGACCCACACACCCACCCGATCGTGTCAGAGGTGGAAGGCAAGGTCATCTTCGAAGGCATGGAAGAGGGCATCACCATGCGTCGTCAGACGGATGAGCTGACCGGTCTTTCCAGCATCTCCATCATTGATCCTAAGGATCGACCGAGCGCCGGTAAGGACATGCGTCCTGCGGTACGCCTGGTTGATGGCAAGGGTAAGAACGTGATGCTTCCGGGTACCGATGTACCGGCGCACTACTTCCTGGAGGCGAATGCGATTCTGAGCCTGGAAGACGGTGGCGCGATTGGTGCGGGTGACGTTATTGCGCGTATTCCCCAGGAAGGCTCCAAGACCCGTGACATCACGGGTGGTCTGCCCAGGGTTGCTGACCTGTTTGAAGCGAGAAAGCCGAAGGACGCCTCCGTGCTGGCAGAGATCACCGGTACCGTCAGCTTCGGTAAGGAAACCAAGGGTAAGCGTCGCCTTGTCATAACACCGACTGACCCGGGTGTGCTGCCGGAGGGTTCAGATCACTATGAAGTTCTGATTCCCAAGTGGCGCCACATGACAGTGTTCGAAGGTGAGCATGTTGAGAAGGGTGAAATCGTTTCTGACGGTCCCGAGAATTCCCATGACATTCTGAGACTGAAGGGTGTTGAGGCGCTTGCCAACTACATTGTGAAGGAGATTCAGGACGTTTACCGACTGCAGGGTGTTGGCATCAACGACAAGCATATCGAAGTGATCGTCTGCCAGATGCTGCGCAAGGTTGAAGTTTCCGAAACCGGCGATTCAGACATGATCAAAGGCGAACAGGTTGAGTACAACAGGTTCCTTGATGAGAATGATCGCCTCAGGTCGGAAGGCAAAGTTGAAGTACGGGGCGAGCGGGTACTGCTGGGTATCACCAAGGCGGCGCTGGCTACCGAATCCTTCATTTCAGCGGCGTCGTTCCAGGAAACAACCCGTGTCCTGACCGAGGCAGCGGTAACAGGTAAGCGGGATTACCTGCGGGGCCTGAAGGAGAACGTCATCGTGGGTCGACTGATTCCGGCGGGTACCGGTCTCAAGTACCACGAAGACCGTCGCAGGAAGCGTGAATCCGGAGAAGAGCCCACCGTCAGCGCAAGTGAAGTGGAACAGGCGCTTTCTGAAGCGCTGAATTCTTCCGAGGTCGGCTGACAACACTGCGGGTAAAACCGTGGGTAGAGAATACGAGGCGGTTGCAAAAACGTTGATTTTTGCAGTCGCCTCGGTACAATGCGGCGCTCGCGATGGCATAAGAAACCCGCACGCAGATCAACCATTTACGGAGCAAAGTCATTTATGGCGAGAATCAACCAATTGGTTCGCAAGCCCAGGAAACGCAAGGTCGTCAAGAGCGACGTACCCGCGCTGCAATCAAGCCCTCAGAAGCGTGGTGTGTGCACCCGGGTTTACACAACAACGCCAAAGAAACCGAACTCGGCGCTTCGAAAGGTTTGTCGTGTTCGGCTGACGAACGGTTATGAAGTCACTTCCTATATCGGTGGTGAAGGTCATAACCTCCAGGAACACTCGGTTGTTCTGATCCGTGGCGGTCGTGTCAAAGACCTGCCGGGTGTGCGTTACCACACGGTACGCGGCACCCTAGACACCACCGGTGTGGGTGATCGTAAGCAGGGTCGTTCCAAGTACGGAGCCAAAAAACCAAAAACCTGATTCATCACAGAGTAAGGCCGGACTGATGTCCGGATAGCCTGAAGAGGAAATAACATGCCCAGAAGAAGAGTTCCGCCGAAGCGGGACATACTCCCCGACCCGAAATACGGAAACAAGACACTTGCCAAGTTTATGAACCACGTGATGGTCAGCGGCAAGAAATCAGTTGCGGAAAAAATCGTCTACGGCGCGCTGGACAAGATCCGGGAGCGAGGTGTCACTGACCCTATTGAAGTTTTTGACGCCGCTCTGGAAGCGATAGCTCCCTCTGTCGAGGTGAAATCGCGACGGGTCGGTGGTGCAACCTATCAGGTGCCGGTTGAAGTCCGTCCTTCACGCCGTGCAGCCCTGGCCATGCGCTGGCTTGTGGATTCCGCCCGTAATCGTGGTGAAAAGTCCATGCCCCTGCGTCTGGCCGGTGAGATTATGGACGCGGCGGAAGGTCGGGGCGCCGCCGTTCGAAAGCGCGAAGACACGCACCGTATGGCAGAAGCAAACCGGGCGTTCGCGCACTATCGATTCTAAGGAAACTCTGAATAATGTCTTTTCCCGCGATAACTGCGTTGGACCCGTCCTCGAAACATCGGAAAATTAAAGCGTTTTTACGATTTTCTGCGGGCGCGTCCGCCTTGCTCTCACGAAACTTGCTCTCAGAAAGAAAGCCTGTTATTCAGAGCTTCCCTGGCAATCTGATCAGATAGGGAAGCTACCGTGCCAAGGGAAACGCCGATCAAACGATACCGCAACATTGGTATCGTCGCTCATGTGGACGCGGGAAAAACCACGACCACGGAAAGAGTGCTGTTCTATACCGGACTGTCTCACAAGATTGGCGAGGTCCATGATGGCGCCGCCACCATGGACTGGATGGAACAGGAGCAGGAGCGTGGTATTACGATCACATCCGCTGCAACCACCACTTTCTGGCAGGGTTCTCAAGGCCAGTTCGACCAGCATCGAATCAACATCATTGATACCCCGGGTCATGTGGACTTCACCATTGAAGTTGAGCGTTCGCTCCGGGTGCTGGACGGTGCCGTCGTCGTATTCTGCGGCACCTCCGGCGTGGAACCCCAGTCCGAAACGGTCTGGCGGCAGGCCAACAAGTACGAGGTACCGCGGCTGGTGTTCGTTAACAAGATGGACCGCGCCGGTGCTGATTTACTGCGGGTTGTTGATCAGATTGAACAAAGGCTGGGTGCGACGCCGGTCTGCCTGCAACTGGCGATTGGTGCTGAGGATAATTTTCGGGGCGTCATTGACCTGGTCAAAATGAAGGCCATCTACTGGAACGAGGACGATCTCGGGCTGACGTTTGTCGAAGAGGATATCCCGGAGGAACTCAGGGCACAGGCGGAAGAGTACCGGGAAAAACTCATCGAAGCGGCTGCCGAGGCGAACGACGAACTCATGGAAAGATACCTTGAGGACGGGTCGCTTGGCGACCTGGAAATCAAGCAGGGTATCCGGGCCCGTACCCTGGCTAACGAGATTGTCCCGGCGCTGTGCGGTTCGGCCTTTAAGAACAAGGGTGTTCAGACAGTGCTGGACGCCGTTATTGAATACCTGCCGGCACCTGATGAAGTAAAGGCCATCAAAGGCTTTATTGGCGATACGGAAGACCAGGGTGAGCGGCACGCGGATGATGCCGAACCCTTTGCCGCACTGGCATTCAAGATCGCAACCGACCCGTTTGTCGGCGCATTGACCTTCTTCCGTGTTTACTCGGGTGTGCTGGCATCCGGTGATTCCGTCTGGAACCCGGTAAAAGGCAAGAAAGAACGAATCGGTCGAATGGTGCAGATGCACTCCAATGACCGAAAGGAAATCAAGGAAGTGCGAGCCGGTGACATTGCCGCTGCGATTGGTCTGAAGCTGGCGACCACCGGCGACACCCTCTGCAATGAAACTAACGCAATCACGCTTGAACGTATGGAATTCCCGGAGCCCGTGATTCACGTCGCCGTAGAACCCCGTTCCAAGGCAGACCAGGAAAAAATGGGTATCGCTCTGGGTAAGCTGGCGACGGAGGATCCATCTTTCCGTGTCCGCACGGACGAGGAGTCCGGTCAGACCATTATTGGCGGCATGGGGGAACTGCACCTCGACATCATCGTGGACCGGATGAAGCGTGAGTTCAGTGTCGAGGCGAATATTGGTAAACCCCAGGTTGCTTACCGGGAGACGATTCGCAAGTCCGTGGAAGCGGAAGGTAAGTTCGTGCGGCAGACCGGCGGTCGAGGTCAGTATGGTCACGTCTGGCTCAAGGTCGAACCGCTGGAGGGCGAAGGGTTTGAATTTGTTGATGAAATTGTCGGCGGCGCCGTCCCCCGGGAATATATCAGTGCCGTTGAAAAAGGCACCCGGGAGCAGATGGCCAATGGCGTGCTTGCCGGGTATCCACTACAGGGAATAAAAGTAACCCTTTACGATGGCTCCTACCATGATGTTGACTCCAGCGAGGTGGCGTTCAAAGTAGCGGGGTCCATGGCCTTAAGAGCGGGTGCCCTGGATGCGGGCCCGGTGCTGCTGGAGCCGATCATGGACGTCGAGGTTGTAACCCCCGAGGATTACTACGGCGACATCGTCGGAGACCTGAACCGTCGTCGCGGCATCGTGCAGGGCATGGAAGATGTGCTCGCGGGCAAGTCCGTCAGGGCGGAGGTCCCGCTGGCGGAAATGTTCGGTTACGCGACAGATATGCGCTCGGCAACACAGGGGCGCGCAACTTTTTCCATGGAATTCGCCAGATATAGCGCAGTGCCGAACAGCATTGCCGAGATGATCGTCAACAAATAATTTTCCCAATCAGGAAATCAACCCAGCGAGGTAACCCATGTTCAAAGAGAAGTTTGAGCGGGCCACCCCGATAGTCATTGGTAGTGCTCTGAAGGCGCTGGAAGGTGACAGTTCTGATTTTGTTTTGTTTTTCAATCACTTACCTGCAGATGACGCGGCTCACGATACTTCATGGGAAAGTTTCAACAAATACTGGCATTTCCCGCCAATCCCGCGTATTATTCGCGCCCTCGACGTAGGGGCTCCCCTGCGTAACCTCCCGGAAAATCTGCCTTTGGCGGCTTTCTGGCAGGTGAAAGAAACAGGGTACCGATATGGTGCCATGGGTAGCTCGAAGAGAGCATTAGCATGAAATGCGCCGTTCCCGACACGGGGAGGGGGCTTTTTGCACTTTGTGAAACGGGCTTCTTGACAGAAGGATCCCAGCGGAGACGGGTTGGATGCAAAACCAGAGAATCAGAATTCGATTGAAAGCCTTTGATCATCGGCTTATTGACCTTTCGACCCGGGAAATTGTCAATACGGCCAAGCGCACCGGCGCGCAGATAAAAGGCCCGATTCCACTGCCGACCCGCAAAGAGAAGTTCACTGTGCTGATCTCTCCGCACGTCTACAAGGACGCGCGTGACCAGTATGAGATCCGGACACATAAAAGACTGCTGGACATAGTAGAACCGACTGAGAAGACCGTAGACGCGCTGACCAAGCTGGACCTGGCAGCGGGTGTAGAGGTCCAGATCAACCTCGGGTGATTCGGGAGCAGAGACGTGGCCATCGGTATTGTAGGAATCAAAAGAGGTATGACCCGGGTCTTCACTGAAGAAGGCGTGTCAGTTCCTGTTACGGTCATTGAAGCGACCCCCAACCGAATTACGCAGGTTAAATCCCAGGACTCGGACGGCTATATGGCGGTTCAGGTAACTTCCGGCGAAGTTAAGCCTTCCCGCGTCAACAAGGCGACGGCGGGTCATTTCAGCAAGGCTTCCGTGGCGGCGGGTCGCAGGCTCTGGGAATTCCGAACCTCCGGTGAAGAAGAACTGAATGTCGGAGACACACTGACGGTGGCAGCGTTTGAAGCTGGCCAGCAGGTCGATGTCTGCGGTCAGTCCAAGGGTAAAGGCTTTGCCGGTGTGGTAAAGCGCCACAACTTCAAAACCCAGGACGCCACCCACGGTAACTCCTTATCTCACAGGGCGCCGGGTTCCATTGGCCAGTGCCAGACGCCTGGCCGGGTTTTCAAAGGTAAGAAAATGGCAGGTCACATGGGGTCCGCACGAGTGACAACCCAGGGGCTGGAAATCGTCCGGGTCGATCAGGAAAACAATCTGCTGCTGGTCAGGGGCGCCGTTCCCGGTGCGCGTGGCGGTGACGTTCTGGTGACACCGGCAGTGAAGGCAGTCGGCGGAGGTGAATCTTGAACCTCGATATCATAGGTGCGGGCAGCGGCGTCGACGTCTCTGACACAACATTTGGCCGGGAGTTTAATGAAGCTCTTGTTCATCAGGTTGTTGTCTCCTACATGGCAGGCGCCCGTCAGGGTACCAGGGCGCAGAAGACGCGCTCTGAAGTGCAGGGTGGTGGGCGCAAGCCCTACCGTCAGAAGGGTACTGGCCGCGCTCGTGCGGGTACTATCCGCAGCCCGATCTGGCGCGGTGGCGGAACAACGTTTGCCGCCAAACCCCGCGATCACTCCCAAAAGGTCAATAAGAAGATGTACCGGGGTGCCATGCAGGCCATCCTTTCCGAACTGGTTCGTCAGGACCGACTGGTCGTCACCGAAGGTTTTTCTGTCGACGCACCCAGGACCAGGGAAGTTGCTGCCAGGTTGAAAGACCTTGAGCTTGCCAACGTGCTGATCGTCGTTGAGGAAGTGGATGCCAACCTCTACCTGGCGGCACGCAACCTAAGGGATGTGGATGTCATTGATGTCCAGGGCATTAACCCCGTTAACCTGATCGGTTTTCAAAAGGTGCTGTTCACCCTTGGCGCGCTGAAGAAAGCAGAGGAACTGTTCGCATGAATCAGGAGCGCCTGTACCACATTATCCTCGGCGCGCACATCTCCGAGAAGGCTACGGTTATTGCTGACGAAGCGAACCAGTATGCCTTCAAGGTGGCCGGGGATGCGACCTCACCCGAGATCAGGGAAGCCGTGGAAACCATCTATGAAGTGCCCGTGAAAAAGGTCACCGTCATGAATGTAAAAGGAAAAGCGAAAAGAAGCTGGCGCGGCACCAGCAAACGCCCGAACTGGAAGAAGGCTTACGTCAGCCTTGAAGCCGGTCACGACATTGACTTTTCGTAGAGAGACTTAAGAGAGCAGATCATGCCAGTCGTTAAAGCCAGGCCAACATCACCGGGACGAAGATTTGTCGTCAAGGTCGTGCACCCGGATCTGCATAAGGGCGAACCGTACAAGCCGCTATTGGAGAAGAAATCCAGGACCGGCGGTCGCAATAACAATGGCCGGATTACCACCCGGCACATTGGTGGCGGTCATAAGCAGAAGTATCGGGTTATTGATTTCAAGCGAAACAAAGACGGTATCAAGGCTCAGGTAGAACGACTGGAATACGACCCCAACCGAACCGCCAACATTGCACTCCTCAGGTATCAGGATGGTGAACGTCGGTACATCATCGCTCCCAAAGGCCTCAAAGCAGGCGATCTTCTCCAGTCAGGTGAAATGTCTCCCATCGCGACGGGCAACTGCCTGCCGATGCGCAACATCCCGATGGGTAGTGTAATTCACTGCATTGAGTTGAAGGCCGGCAAGGGTGCCCAGATGGCCCGCAGTGCGGGTACTTCCGCACAGTTGGTTGCGAAGGAAGGTCGCTATGTAACGCTTCGTATGCGCTCCGGTGAAATGCGCAAGATCCTGGCTGAATGCCGGGCGACCCTGGGTGAAGTGTCCAATCCGGAACATAACCTGCGGTCCCTGGGTAAGGCCGGCGCCAGGCGCTGGCGCGGTGTTCGACCGACAGTGCGCGGTGTTGTGATGAATCCGGTAGACCACCCGCATGGTGGTGGTGAAGGTAAGACATCCGGTGGTCGTCATCCCGTTTCACCCTGGGGTGTACCGACCAAGGGTTACAAGACTCGTAAGAACAAACGCACGGACAGAATGATCGTTCGTCGTCGTTCCAGGCGATAGGAGAAAGCATAGTGCCACGTAGTTTGAAAAAAGGACCCTTTGTTGACCTGCACCTGGCTGGCAAGGTTCAGAAAGCGGTTGAAAGCAATGACAAGCGACCGATCAAGACCTGGTCCCGACGTTCCCTGATTACGCCGGATTTCGTGGGCCTTACGATCCAGGTGCATAACGGCAGACAGCATGTTCCCGTGTATATCAGTGAAGATATGGTCGGGCACAAGCTGGGTGAATTCGCATTGACCCGGACCTTCCGTGGTCACGCCGCCGACAAGAAAGTGAAGCGGTAGGGGAATTCGAGATGGAAGTAGCGGCGAAACTCAGAGGTGCAAGGCTTTCAGCACAGAAGGCACGGCTGGTCGCTGATCAGATACGTGGCAGGAAAGTTGGTGAAGCCTTGAATATCCTGAATTTCAGCACCAGGAAGGGCGCTCATCTGGTGCGCAAGCTGCTGGAATCAGCGATCGCCAATGCCGAACATAACGAAGGCGCAGACGTTGACGAATTGAAAGTTTTAACGATCTTCGTTGACGAGGGTGTGACCATGAAACGCCTTCGCCCTCGTGCGAAGGGTCGGGCAGACAGAATTCTTAAACGTACCTGTCACATCACGCTTGCCGTGGCGGACGGGTAGGCAGTCAGGATAGCAGGAGACCAATATGGGTCAGAAAGTACATCCCACAGGACTAAGACTGGGCATCGTTAAGGACCATACCTCGATCTGGTATGCGGATGGTCCCGCTTATGCCGAAAAGCTGCATGAAGATCTCAGGGTCCGGGATTACATCCGTAAAAAGCTGGCACAGGCTTCAGTCAGCCGAATTGAAATCCAGCGCCCTGCAGACACTGCGCGAATCACGATTCACACGGCTCGCCCCGGGATCGTGATCGGTAAGAAGGGTGAAGATGTTGAACGTCTGCGAAAGGAAATCAGCAAGATGATGGGTGTGCCGGTGCACGTCAACATCGAAGAAATTCGCAAGCCGGAACTGGACGCACAGTTGGTTGCACAGAACGTCGCGCAGCAGCTTGAGCGGCGTGTTCAGTTCCGTCGCGCCATGAAGCGCGTGATGCAGAACGCCATGCGCCTTGGCGCGGAAGGCATCAAGGTTCGTGTTGCGGGTCGAGTGGGGGGTGCGGAGATTGCCCGTTCCGAGACTTACCACGAAGGCCGTGTACCCCTGCACACACTGCGGGCTGACGTGGACTATGCCACGGCAGAGGCGCTGACAACTTATGGCATCCTCGGAGTGAAAGTCTGGATCTTCAAGGGTGAGGTGATCGGCGTGCGGGAAGATGCATCGGCGGCCAATACTCAGAGTTTCGGATAAGAAGCCATGCTACAGCCAAAGAGGACAAAATTTCGGAAAGTTCAGAAAGGCCGTAATCGCGGACTGGCCCATCGTGGCGGCACCGTGTCCTTCGGTGAGTATGGTCTGAGGGCCACAGGCCGGGGCCGACTGACGGCGCGACAGATTGAAGCCGGTCGTCGGGCGATGACCCGTCGGGTTCGCCGTGGTGGTCAGATCTGGATTCGTGTCTTTCCGGACAAGCCGATTACCAACAAGCCCCTTGAAGTCAGACAGGGTAAAGGTAAGGGCAACGTCGAATACTGGGTCGCCCAGATCAAGCCGGGCAGGATCCTGTACGAGATGGAAGGTGTATCCGAAGAACTCGCGCGCGACGCATTTCGTCTGGCGGCGGCGAAACTGCCGTTCGCCACGACCTTTGTGAAGCGCGTGGTGATGTAAAGAGAGTTGAGCAAGAGAATTGAGCAGATGAAAGCATCAGAACTCAGGGAAAAATCAGTGGAAGAACTGCGGCAGGAAATCAACAACCTGTCGAAAGAGCAGTTCACGTACCGTATGCAGAAGTCCACTGGCCAGCTCGGCCAGCCACATCTGCTCGGTCAGATTAAAAGAGATATCGCACGGATCAAAACCGTGATTCGGGAAAAAGCCGAATAGCGGTTGATCGTAACCGATACACAGGAATTAGGAATGAGCGAAGAAAACAGCCTGGCCCGTAAGGCAAACGGCACCGTAGTCAGCAACAAGATGGACAAGACGATTACTGTCCTGATTGAGCGACGTATCAAACACCCGCTTTACGGCAAGTACATCAAGCGATCCAGGAAGATCCATGCCCATGACCCTGAGAACCAGTGTCAGGAAGGGGATATGGTTACGATTGAGGAGACCAGGCCAATCTCCAAAACCAAGGCATGGAAACTGAGCTCAGTTGATCGTAAAGCCACGATTATCGGATAAGAGGATTGGATCGTCGTCGAAAGACTGTCGTTCTAAAAGAAGAGGCATTGAGGTAACGAAATGATTCAGGCGCAAACCTATCTGGATATCGCGGACAACAGTGGTGCGCGCCGCGTGATGTGCATCAAGGTGCTGGGTGGTTCCAGGCGTCGATACGCCAATGTCGGTGACATTATCAAGGTCGCCGTGAAAGAAGCGATCCCCAGGGGTCGCGTGAAGAAGGGCCAGGTACTGGACGCGGTTGTGGTGCGAACCAGAAAAGGCGTTCGTCGTTCGGACGGTTCGCTGATCAAGTTTGATGGTAACGCGGCGGTTCTCCTGAACGCTCAGAAGCAGCCGATTGGAACCCGCATTTTTGGGCCGGTGACCCGCGAGTTGCGAACGGATAACTTCATGAGAATCGTGTCTCTGGCACCGGAAGTGTTGTAGAGGTCAGGTATGCAGAAGATTAAGAAAGACGACCAGGTGATCGTGATCACGGGTAAGGACAAGGGCAAGACTGGCGCGGTAACGCGAATTATGGACGACGGGCGCGTGTATGTCTCCGGCGTCAACATGATTAAGCGGCATACCAAGGGCAATCCTCAGATGAATCAGCCAGGCGGCATCATCGAGAAGGAAGCGCCGATCCAGGCTTCCAATGTTGCGATATACAACAGCGCAACGAACAAGGCGGACAAGGTGGGCATTAAGGTACTCGATGACGGTCAGAAGGTTCGAGTATTCAAGTCTACCGGCGAGCCAATAGACGGTTAATCGACATGACAGACCTGAAAACAGTTTACGAACAGGAACTTCGCCCGAAGCTGAAAGATGAGCTGGGTTTTGCCAACGTGATGCAGGTACCCCGCATTGCCAAGATCACCCTGAACATGGGTGTTGGTGAAGCCGTGGCTGACCGCAAGCAGCTTGATGCTGCCATGGCGGATATGGCGGCCATCGCCGGTCAGAAGCCGGTGATGACAAAAGCGCGCAGGTCCATTGCCGGCTTCAAGATTCGTGACAACATGCCGATCGGTTGCAAGGTAACCCTGCGCAGAGAGCGTATGTACGAGTTCCTGGATCGACTAATCAATATTGCGATTCCGCGTCAGCGTGACTTTCGCGGTATCAGCCCGAAGGCATTCGATGGCCGGGGTAACTTCGCAATGGGTATCACTGAACAGATCGTGTTCCCGGAAATTGACTACGACAAGATCGACAAGATCCGGGGTCTGGATATTGTGATCGTGACAACCGCCAAGACTGATGACCAGAGCCGGGCGCTGCTTCGGGCGTTTAACTTCCCGTTGCGGGAAGCGAGCTAATGGCGTAACCCGGGAGGATAGAAAAACCTATGGCAAAAGTATCCATGATCAACCGCGAACTTAAACGGCAGAAGACCGTCAGGAAGTACGCGGCGAAGCGAACAGCACTGAAGACAATTATTGCGAACCCCGCATCAACAGACAACGAACGCTGGGAAGCGCAACTGAAGCTGCAAAAGCTGCCCCGGAATGCGAGCCCGTCCCGACAGGTGCGGCGTTGCGGCCTGACGGGTCGGCCACACGGGGTTTATCGACGCTTCGGTTTGTCACGCAACAAACTGCGGGAAGCCGCCATGCGTGGTGATGTTCCCGGTCTGGTGAAGTCGAGCTGGTAAGGAGAAGTTTATGACCATGCAGGATCCGATGTCAGACATGCTGACAAGAATCAGGAATGCCCAGAGTGCCAACATCGTCAAGGTGACGATGCCGTCCTCGAAGCTGAAGGCGGCTGTCGCAGAAGTATTGAAGGAAGAAGGTTACATCGAGGGCTGCTCCGTACAGCAGGGTGAAGGCGGAAAAGCAGATTTGAGCATTGAACTTCGGTACTACCAGGGCAGGCCCGTGATTGAAGAAATCAGTCGTATGAGCCGACCCGGTCTGAGGCAGTACAAGAATAAAGATGAAATCCCCCGGGTCAAAGGTGGTCTCGGTGTCGTCATCCTGTCTACGAACAAAGGCGTGATGACTGATCGTGCAGCCCGCGCACAGGGCGTTGGTGGAGAGCTTATCTGCTCAGTGTTCTAAGGAAGCAGAGAAAGAGAGAAAGGTAGAGAGAAAGGTAACGAGTTATGTCACGTATTGCGAACACCCCGGTGTCTGTTCCAAAGGGCGTTGAGGTTTCAATCAGCGGTCAGGAACTGAATGTTAAAGGTGCCAGGGGCAACCTGTCCCTGACCATGCATGAACTGGTTGAAATTTCTCAGGAAGAAGACGCGCTGAAGCTGAAGGCTGCGGAGAACTCAAAGCAGTCCGTCGCACTGGCAGGGACCTTCCGTTCCCTGGTGAACAACATGGTTACCGGTGTCAGCACGGGCTTCCGGAAAGAACTGGAACTGCAGGGTGTTGGTTATCGGGCACAGGCAAGGGGCAGGCAACTGAACCTGTCGCTTGGCTTCTCGCATCCGGTGGTCTATGAAGCCCCGGAAGGTGTCGAGATTGAAACACCGAGCCAGACACAGGTCATTGTCAAAGGCATTGACAAGCAACTGGTCGGCCAGGTCTCTGCGGAAATCAGAGCATTCCGGCCGCCGGAGCCCTACAAGGGTAAGGGCGTTCGTTATGTCGATGAGTACGTGAGGCGCAAGGAAGCCAAGAAGAAGTAACGATTCCGGGGATTAAAGGCTAAAGATTAGAGAAAGACCGATGGACAGGAAAAAAGCAGCCCGACTGAAGAGAGCAAAGCGAGCACGCATGCACATCCGTAAACTGGAAGTGCCGCGCCTGTGTGTCTATCGCTCACCCAGACACATCTATGCCCAGATTATCTCGGTGGCCGGCAACCAGATTCAGGCGGCAGCCTCTTCGCTGGACCCGGACCTGCGCGCCGATAACAAGGGCAATTCAGATGACGCCGCCAGGGTAGGCAAAAAGATTGCCGAGAAGGCAAAGGCGGCGGGCATTGAGAAGGTCGCATTCGACCGGTCAGGTTACCAGTATCACGGCAGGGTCAGGGCTCTGGCTGATGCCGCAAGAGAAGGTGGATTGCGGTTTTAGGAACTGTCATGGGACTCATTGAGGGAAAGTAATGGCTTATAACGAGCAGGAAAACGAAGAAGGCATCCAGGAGAAACTGGTCCAGGTCAACCGGGTCGCCAAGGTCGTTAAAGGAGGTCGGATTTTCGGTTTTACCGCGCTGACAGTGGTTGGTGATGGTAACGGGCGCGTCGGCTATGGCCGGGGCAAGGCTCGCGAGGTACCACTGGCGATTCAGAAGGCAATGGAGGCGGCTCGCCGCAACATGATCCAGGTTGATCTGCAAGGCTCAACCATCCAGTACCCGATTACCACTCGCCACGGCGCATCCAAGATCTACATGCAGCCCGCATCCGAGGGCACCGGCGTTATTGCCGGTAAGACCATGCGTGCGGTTCTTGAGGTCGCCGGTGTGCGCGACGTACTGGCCAAGTCATACGGTTCAACAAATCCCGTAAACGTTCTGCGGGCAACCTTCAAAGGCTTGCAGACAATGCGTTCACCGGAAAGCATCGCGGAAAAACGCGGTAAGACGATTGAGGAAATCACAGGTTAAGCACGATGGCTGCAAAGACAATTAAGGTCACCCAGACCAGAAGCACGATTGGCCGCCTGAAGTCTCACAGGGCTTGTATTGCCGGTCTGGGCCTTAGAAGAATCAGACACACGGTAGAAGTGGAAGACACGCCGGCAGTCAGGGGCATGATCAACAAAGTGTCCTACATGGTCAGTGTCGAAGAGTAAGCGGGGCAAAGCATGCGATTAAATACATTGAAACCGGCTACCGGTAGCCGCAATACCAGAAAGCGGGTCGGTCGTGGCGCGGGCAGTGGCCAGGGCAAAACCGCCGGTCGTGGCCACAACGGGCAGAAGTCCCGTTCCGGTGGCCGAATCAGGCGCGGCTTTGAAGGCGGTCAGCAGCCTCTGCAAATGCGTCTTCCCAAGTTCGGCTTTAATTCAGCCAGGGCGCGAGTCACGGCGGAGGTAACCCTGTCTGAACTGGCCGGGGTCGAAGCGGATGTCATTGACCTCCGGGCGCTGATTGACGCTGACGTGATCAGTGGCGCCATGAAACGCGCCAAAGTGATCCTGTCCGGGAAAATTGAGAAGGCCGTTATCCTGAAGGGTATCAGGGCCACCAAAGGCGCCAGGGAAGCCATTGAAGCTGCTGGCGGAAAAATAGAAGAGTAAGGGCAAGCGATAAAGACATGAACAGTTCAGTCGCAGAACGCGCAAACGCCATGATGACGGGAGGAGGCTTGTCCGAGCTTTGGGCAAGGCTGCGCTTTGTGCTGCTTGCCATTATCGTATACCGGATTGGCAGTCACATTCCGCTGCCCGGTATTAACCCGGACCGCCTCGCGGCGCTGTTCGATCAAAATCAGGGCGGCATCCTGGACCTGGTGAATATGTTTTCCGGCGGTGCCATCGAACGTATGAGTATCCTGGCGCTTGGCATCATGCCCTACATTTCGGCATCCATCATCTCCAATCTGATTGTTGCAACCACGCCATCGTTGCAGCAACTCAGGAAAGAAGGTGAAGCCGGTCGCCGCAAGATTGCCCAGTACACGCGCTACGGAACGCTGCTGCTGGCAACGATTCAGGGGTTCGCAATGAGCAACGGCCTTGCCTCCCAGGGTCTTGCCTATGCGCCGGACTTTGCATTTCATTTTGTGGCGATAACGACCCTGGTGACAGGCGCCATGTTCATGATGTGGCTGGGTGAACAGGTGACGGAACGTGGTATCGGAAACGGCATATCCATCCTGATCTTTACGGGCATTGTTGCCGGTTTCCCCGGTGCGATTGGCCAGTCGTTTGAACAGGCACGCCAGGGAGAGATCTCCATTATCGCGTTGCTGCTGATTGCGGCCATCGCCATTGCCATTGTCGGTTTTGTGGTGTTCGTTGAGCGGGGACAAAGACGCATTACCGTTAATTATGCCAGGCGCCAGCAGGGCCGACAGCAGTACGCCGCCCAGAGCAGCCACCTGCCCCTGAAGATCAACATGGCAGGTGTGATCCCGGCGATTTTTGCCAGCAGCCTGCTGCTCTTTCCGGCATCCATCGGCCAATGGTTTGGTCAGTCGCCGGGCATGGAGTGGCTCCAGGACCTGAGCCTGCTGATTGCTCCGGGCCAGCCCCTGAATGTGATCTTGTTTTCACTGGGCATTATTTTCTTCTGCTTCTGGTATACGGCCATCATGTTCAACCCGAAGGAAGTGGCCGACAACCTGAAGAAGTCCGGTGCGTTTATCCCGGGTTTTCGCCCCGGCGACCAGACCGCGCGGCATATTGATACGATCTTGACGCGCCTTACCCTGGTGGGTGCGCTTTACATGACGTCTGTGTGCCTGCTGCCACAGTTTCTGATCCTGCAATTCAATATTACGTTTCAGTTGGGAGGCACGGCGCTGCTGATCGTGGTGGTGGTCGTTATGGATTTTATGGCCCAGGTGCAGACACACCTGATGTCTCATCAGTATGAGTCACTGATGAAGAAATCGAATTTGCAGAATTTTGGATCAAGACGCTAACTGAGAGACGAGCGATGAAAGTCAGAGCTTCAGTAAAAAAGATGTGCAGAAACTGCCGCATCATCCGGCGCAAGGGGTCTGTGCGGGTAATCTGCACTGAACCACGTCATAAACAGCGGCAAGGATAAAGGAGAGCAATACCTATGGCTCGATTAGCCGGGATCAACATCCCCGACAACAAACACGCGGTAGTTTCCCTGACGTACATCTACGGCATTGGTCGCACCGCTGCCAGGCATTTGTGCGAAGCAAGTGGTGTGAATCCGTCTTCCAGGGTGCAGGATCTGTCAGAAGAGGAACTCGACAAGCTGCGGTCCGAGATCGCCAATATGAATATCGAGGGTGACCTGCGCCGGGAAAATCAGCTCAACATCAAACGTCTGCTGGACCTTGGCTGTTATCGGGGAATTCGCCATCGCCGTGGCCTGCCGCTGCGCGGGCAACGGACGAAGACAAACGCGCGTACCCGGAAAGGCCCCAAGCGTCCTATCCGCAAGTAAGCCGATCGTTAATCAAGAGTTAATCAAGAGAATCGACCTATGTCTGAAGTAGAAAACACAACGCCGGAACCAGCGGCCCCGACGCGCCTGAAAAAAGGCAGGCGTCAAATTGTCGACGGGCTGGCGCACATTCATGCTTCCTTTAACAACACAATCGTGATGATCACGGACCGGCAGGGCGGTGCGCTGGCCTGGGCAACCGCAGGCGGTTCAGGTTTCCGTGGTGCGCGTAAAAGCACGCCGTTTGCAGCCCAGGTTGCAGCCGAGCGAGCCGGTACTGCGGCGCAGGAATACGGCCTGCAGAACCTGGAAGTGTTTGTCAAAGGCCCCGGCCCGGGCCGTGAGGCAGCCGTCCGGGCGCTGAATGCGGCCGGTTTCCGTATCACCAACATTACTGACGTCACACCGATTCCGCACAACGGGTGCAGACCCCCGAAGAAGCGCAGGGTTTAATCGAGGAGAGTAACCAATGGCCCGATATCTCGGACCCAAGTTAAAGTTATCACGAAGAGAGGGAACGGATTTGTTCCTGAAGAGCGGCGTTCGTCCTCTCGAATCCAAATGCCGCGCAGACAGTGCGCCTGGCCAGCACGGCCAGCGACGGACGCGCCACTCGGACTATGCGATACAGCTTCGAGAAAAGCAGAAGGTCCGTCGTCTCTACGGCGTTCTGGAAAAGCAGTTCCGAAACTACTACAAGAAGGCCGACCGTCAGAAGGGCGCAACCGGTATGAACCTGCTGCGTATTCTTGAACGTCGTCTCGATAATGTCGTTTACCGAATGGGTTTTGGCTCCACCCGTGCTGAAGCGCGGCAACTGGTTGCACACAAGTCCATTACGGTCAACGGTTCTGTCATCAACATCCCTTCCTGTCAGGTTGAGGCTGGTGATGTCGTGGCGGTTCGTGAGAAGTCACGAAACCAGCTTAGAATTCAGGGTGCCCTGGCTCTGTCAGTCAACCGCGCTCCGGTACCCTGGGTTGAAGTGAATGCGGACAAGATGGAAGGCGTATTCAAGGCCTATCCGGAGCGGGACGAACTGCCGCAGGAAATCAACGAAAACCTGATTGTTGAGCTTTACTCCAAGTAACGCCGGATTAAGCAGCGCAATCTAACAGTTATTCATCTTAAGGTGAGAATATGCCCCATTCTTCATTAGAATTTTTGACACCCAAACACATACAGGTCGAGCAGCAGAGCGAGACCCGCGCCAGTGTGATTCTTGAGCCTCTTGAGCGAGGTTTCGGTCACACCCTGGGCAATGCGTTGCGCAGGATACTCCTGTCCTCCATGCCGGGTTGCGCCATCATCGAAGCGGAAATCGACGGCGTACTGCACGAATACAGCACCGTGGAAGGTGTTCAGGAAGATGTGATCGAAATCCTGCTGAATCTGAAGGGTGTGGCCGTCAGGCTGAACTCCGTTGATGAAGCCGAGATCACGCTTGAAAAGAAGGGGCCGGGCATCGTGACCGCCGCTGACTTCCAGCTTGGTCATGACATCGAGATTGCCAACCCGGACCATGTTATCGCGAACCTGAACGAAAACGGTTCCCTGAAACTGCGTGCCCAGGTGGGCCGCGGTCGTGGCTACGAGCCCGCTGATGTGCGCATGGCTGACGAAGAGGAAAGCCGCGTCATCGGTTCACTGCTGCTGGACGCATCCTACAGCCCGGTTCGTCGTGTGGCTTACAAGGTTGACAGTGCGCGTGTGGAACAGCGCACCGACCTGGACAAGCTGATCATTGATTTTGAAACCAACGGCACCATTGACCCGGAAGAAGCGATTCGTCGTGCCGCAACGATTCTACAGCAGCAGGTCGCCATCTTCGTTGACCTGGAAAGCGAGAATGAGCCTGAAGAGGTTGAAGAAGAGGATGAGGTTGATCCGATTCTGCGGCGTCCGGTGGACGATCTTGAACTTACGGTTCGGTCTGCCAACTGCCTGAAGGCCGAGAACATTTACTACATCGGTGACCTGATTCGCAGAACAGAGGTTGAACTGCTGAAGACACCCAACCTCGGCAAGAAGTCCCTGACGGAAATTAAAGACGTCCTGGCTTCCCGTGGCCTGTCTCTGGGCATGCGTGTTGAGAACTGGCCACCGGCAATCCTCCGGGGTGATGACCGGATACTGGGCTAAACAGAAGCCCGAACAGACAAACAGGAAGATACGTCATGCGCCATAGAAAAAGCGGCAGGCAATTAAACAGGAACAGCGCTCATCGCAAGGCCATGTTCCGGAACATGGCTTGTTCCCTGTTTGAGCACGAGGTCATCAAAACGACTGTGCCCAGGGCAAAGGAACTCAAACGTGTTGCCGAGCCTTTGATCACACTGGCGAAAAAAGACTCTGTCGCCAATCGTCGTCTTGCCTTTGCCAGAATGGGTAACAAGGCAGCCGTGGGCAAGCTCTTCGGTGAGATTGGACCTCGCTATCAGGACCGGCCAGGCGGTTACACTCGAATCCTGAAGTGCGGATTCCGTCCGGGTGATGCGGCGCCAATGGCATTTCTTGAACTGGTTGATCGCCCGCTGCCGGATAACGACGATGACTTCGACGATCTCGAAGACGATGATGAGACGTAGCTTCCCGTCATAAACCCGCAACCCGAAGACCCCCGTTACCTCCTCACGCCTGCCTGCTCCTCCAGGCGCAGTTCACGTTCCAGAATCGCGATGCCCTCGCCGTCAATGGCGCTACTGATGGCGCTGCTTGTTTCGTTCGGGTTCCTGCCCTAAACAAAAAGGATAACGGCAACCGCAAGTTCATCCTCGTCGAGTGCGAAGACTACACCAACAAAATCACCACGCATAAGTTTATGGGCAGAAGGAGTTAACGGCGGTGGGGATTGTGTCTTGTGGGTTGCCGTATGGGTTTGCCAGCGGGTAAAATTCAGGTTAACTGGAGGGCTTGATATGACTAGCAAGAATCGGCTGATTCTCAAAATAGAGGGTCCCGAGCGAAGCGGTCACCATCTGGATTTGTCTGTTTTCGCTGAGAAAACCAGGCAATTCCTTAATTTTCTTAAGATCAGCGCGAAAGATAGCGGACAGGATCGCGCTACCTTTCATATTGTCAATATTTCCCACTCCAGCCCCATAACCCTGGAATGTACGCCAGCGGATCAAGGCGTTGGGGTGGAAACCCCGTCCGTCATTTTTGAAAGTATCAGGAAAAATCTTGATTTGACTCAGAACAGGCAAACTCGTGACCTGTCTCACCCTGTTCTGGATTCTCTGGAAAAACTCACGAACTACAAACCGGGGAAAATCAAACAGATTGAAATACTAACCATTGCCGATGATGCTGACAGCGAAAAAGTTTATAGGTTGAACGAGGAGTTCAAAGAAAATCTACGCGATGCGCGAAGCAAAGAAGACCGGGTTACCAACACGCTTGACGGGAAACTTGAACAGATTAATATTCATAACAATGCCAATACTTTCAAGATTTATACTGCTACCTCTTCCGTCGCCTGCAAATTCCCGAAAAACCTGCTTGAGAATGTGCAAGGCGCATTGGGAAATTTTGTTTCTGTTTGGGGCGAATGTCTTTACCGCCCCAACATAGCGTTTCCGTACAAAATAAATGTGCGGGGAATGGAAATTCTTCCTCCCGCCAAAGACCTGCCTTCTCTAAGCGATCTTCGTGGCATCGCCCCTGATGCAACCCAGGGAAAATCCTCCGAACAGTTTGTGCGGGAATTACGCGATGAATGGGACAGGGATAGTCAATGAAAGGCGATCTAATCTGTTGGGATTCATGTGTTTTAATTGATTGGATTAAAGGAGACGAACCGGACAGGATGCCTGACATAACCTCAATTGTTCAAAGCATAACAAACAAGCAATACGGGTTAGCTGTTTCCGCCCTGGTTTATGTTGAGGTTCTTGAAAGCAAGATGTCAGATGGGGCCATTGATAAATTTGAACGTTTTATACAAAACAGAGAAGAAGTAGAAATAATCGCCGTTGATATCCACGTTGCCAAAGAAGCCCAGATGATACGCAACCATAGTCTTAAAAATGGTAAAAATATTTCTACACCTGATGCCGTTCATTTGGCAACGGCGATTGTCAGCGGAGCGAAATACCTTCACACATTTGATGATCGTTTATTGTCGCTGGATGGGACACAAGAAGCGCATGGAGTCGCCATCACACCTTGCCATATTCCGGGAATCATGCCCTCCTTGATTTGATGGTTAGTCCGTGCAACTCAAAGACTACAGATGCTTGAGCGGATTTCCGGCGCCAATGGCATTTCTTGAACTGGTTGATCGCCAGATGCCGGATAACGACGATGACTTCGACGATCTCGAAGACGATGACGATGAGAAGTAGCTCCCCGTCATAAATCCGAAAATCCGAAGACCGGGATATAACCCGGCCCTGTTCAGCGCTTTGGGTCAGCGGCCGTGTGGTCATTCCCACTGACTAATGATATCCATACTCTCGTGGAGAACCCGAACGACGTTGATACCATCGTCCAATGCCAGATAAGCAAGCAGGTGGTGTGCGTGATGGTGTATTCGTACTGGCGGGGAAAGCTCTAAGCGCTCTCTACATATAAGGGGTTGTTCGGCCAGCAACTGAATAACGGAATTCAAGTCATCAAGGTACTCGTCCGCTTGCTGTTCGCCCCATTTGTTGAACGTATACAGCCAGATATCAAGCAAGTCCTGCTCGGCCTGGGCCTGCTTGATTATTCCGGGCATCAGGAGGTATCAAGCCCCGCCAGTTTCCTGGCTTTCTGCTTGATGGACTCCATATCCAACTCCCCGGCCTCATTGCTCTCAACACCCGCCGTAATGGCGGCTTGCAGGGCAACGAGCTTGTCCTTCTCTTCCTGGTCTTTCCGGATGAGGTCTCGTACATAGTCGCTGGAACTGATGTATTTCCCTTCCTCAATCTGGGCCTGAACCCAACTTTTCATCGGGTCGGGCACAGAGATATTCATGGTGGCCATGGCATCGTCCTAAAGCACTTGAACGACAGCATTATGGCAATATATGGCATATTTTGCCAATATTTTTCTCTACCGAGGCCGTGGAATCTGCCACACACAGTCAACGCCACCCAACCGCGAACCTGAAAAACCCCTTACCTCCTCACGCCCGCCTGCTCCTCCAGGCGCAGTTCACGTTCCAGAATCGCGATGCCCTTGCCCGGATTGATTTTCAGCGCACGGCAATAGCGGACATATTCGGCCACGTCCAGTCGCCGTTCGTGGTTCTCCACTTTGGTCACCCAGGTATAGGCAACATCAATGCGCGCTGTCATCGCCCGTGTGGTGAGTCTTTGCCGGGTGCGCTCGGCTTTCAGCCACTCCAGCAGGCAATGATAGGCGCGGGAGTGAATGGTCTTTTCCATGGGCGTATGTCGTCATCAATCGGTTGATCGGGTCGGGGAGAATCCGGGTGAGAAGGAGTCTGAAGCCCCCTTGCTCCTAAGTTGGGAACAAGCTAGTATCGCGTTCATGAGTTCCCAAATTAGTAGCAAGGTAGCCCGGCAACAAGGGCGCGTGTTCCCATGCCGATATAAACACTGGGGAGATTCGTGTTGAAGGCAAAAATTCCCAGGTTCAATCCTGGCACCACCAGGGCGGTGCCGGCTCGCGGGCCAGCATTGTGGTGGCAGTGGAATGACCTGCCTGAATTCACCGCAAGTGGCTACGGGCAGGCCGAGCAGACGATGGAGCAAACCGAAAAATGGCTGAACAACTATGCCCGTAACGAAATTCGGTTTATCGGGGCGGACTTCGGGGAGAGGAACAGGCACATTTTGGTCCAGCGCCTTCCTTGTTGAAAGATTGATATTGGACAGTCCACGCATTTAGCGATGAACGCAAAAAAATAATTAACTGTGGGGGAAATATGGGCTCTATATACGAGTATCTGGAGGCAGTCTTAGGGGACGCTGAAAACGAACCGCAAGCGGAGGAAGGCAAGCAGGCGGAGGAAAGCGAGCAGGCGGAGAAAGGCAAACAAGGCTTCATAGACGATTTACGGGCATGGCTGAAGAAAGAGAAAGAATGTCGACAGGATTTGGCAGATGGACTACTAGGGGAACTAAAGAAAAAGTTTGAAGACATTAAATCTGAGCTGAAGAAAGAGAATAAATCGGAAAAAGAAAAATGCGAAAAGAAAGAAAGGCTCTTCCCCAAATGTAGTGGGTAAATATCAAGCCACTCCCTTCGGATAAAGGTCCAGTCCTCCAAGATGAAAATAGATGGCATTGCGAAATCGTTCTCTATTTCGATAGCCGCAGGCCCTTCTCTTGATCTGTTGTATCTTCCGGTTCATCGCTTCTGAGCGACCGTTGTCTGACTTCAAAATGATGGCATTAACGATTCCCCACAAATGCGCTCGAATCATCCTGGCGACCTTGCGAACCGGGCCCAGGCGTGAACGAAACGCCCAACTCAACCAACGCTTCCATGCCTTCATCGCCCAGCCGCGTGTGCTGTAATGCCATAGACTCATCGCCAATTCCTTGATCGCCCAGGCGCGTGCCGTCTTCAATCCGGATGCGCGTAATACGGCAAACTCTCTCCACTGTTCACGGCTCATATTCTGTGGATTACGCAACCAACTGTATTTGCTCCCCTTGAGCAATTCATCTCCATTAGCCAACAGCCTTCGATGCTCCTGCCGCCGCACCTTGTCTACCGCTCCTCCGAGGTATTTGGCGACATGAAACTTGTCGAAAGCGATGCACGACTCAGCCTGCGGTAAGGCATCATAGGCCGCCTTGATATAGGCAGGCCACATGTCCATGTTGATGCATTCTATCGCCGCTCGTTCCGCGTCAGTGAGCGTCTCCAGATAGCACGTTAAGCTCGCCGCCTTTCGGTCGTCAGCGACATGTAGCACACGGCCTTGCTCACTGTGATCAGTGACCACCGTGACGTATTCATGGCGCTTCTGAAACGATGTCTCATCCACACCCAGTCGGGTCGGGGCATGGTGTTCTCTGCGTGCCATGCCGCGTGTCACAGCCCGCTGCATAATCCCGTCTACCGCATTCCAACTCAGCCTCAGCCGGGTCGATACCGCACTCACTGAGGCCTCTTTCAGCCAGTCAATCACCAAGGCTTCAAACAAGGCTGTGAACCCACTGCCCGACTCCGACCAGGGAACCGCTACCGTGACCACCCCGTGCTCCGCGCAATTCACGCGCGGGACCTCCGCCACCAACAGCGTCTTCAACTGGCAGGTGTCGAGATGGCGCCAGCGCCTGGTTCGCTTGTCGTAGCCCGGACTTCTCTTTCCGCACTTCGGGCAAGTCAACGGGTCGGAACCATGGTTCACTGTGATCTCAACCTCATCGTTGGACAAAGAGACTTTGACGTCCGAGACCTGCCACGGCTTTTCTATTCCCAGAATCTGGGTGTATAACTGCGTGTCTTTCATGAGCGTGTACCTGTGTGTCTTTACATAGGCCATCAGGTTAAGCTACCCACTTGATCTGGGGAAGACCCGAAAGAAAAATGGGAGAAAAGATGGTGTAGATTGACTGCTTCCATTGCCTATAGGGTAGAGCTGACCATTGCTTATGTTAACCATCGGTTGAAATTAACTCTGCATCCCATAGTTTACAGCCTTACAGTTGCTGTTGCCTGGCTTCTAATATGGGTTTTCTTTTTGGTTAACTGGATATTGAAAATCGCAGCTGCTGGTTTTCTACTTTTCGTATTTCCTGTAGCTCTTCTTTTGAATGTATGGCAAATTTTTCATAATTCTCCGGACCTGATAGCTTCTATGAAAAGTGCTGGTGAGCTTGGCATAGGAGTCGCTGCTTCACCCATAGGTATTAATGCTCTGGCTCTATTCTGGGTATTAAGCACTCAGATAGTAAATGACTACATGGATAGCCTTACCGGTAATTTCATAGAATCCTTTTTGCCGCCAGATATAAGAATAGGAGAAGGATTCATAGAAACAGGAACAATACTAAGCAATATAGCAGTTAGCATGACTAGCTTAAAAGGATCATTAATATTGCTGCTTGGTGCTGCTCTGTTAGCAGCTACGGTTTCTTCTGCTACTAAACTTCCTGCGGGAGATACCAATATTGAGCATAACAATTATCATCTGTATATAGATAAGACGGCGTCAGTGCCTGTGAGCTGCCCGGATAACAAAAGCGACAAGCCCTCTCTTTTCATGCTCAAGGTGTTGTTTCAGGATGAAGCGAAATTAGAGGACTGGCTGAATAGCAAAAAGAATGGAAAATGCGAAAAAGACTGCCCTGACAGTGAAGGTTCTCAGAATGCTCCAGATTTTGACTCCAGTGCCGTAAAACCCGATAGACAGGTTTACGAACCCGTATTCCGCTCCCTCCTGAAAGGGCTATCCGCTTGTGGAAGTCCTGAACAAAAGGCCAGGTTGGAAATCGTTGGTTTTAGCAGTTCGTCTGGTGTGCTGGCTTCTCTCAAGGACATTGGCAATAGAGACAAAGCCACAAAAAAATTACAAGAAGGGCAAGAGAAATTCTGTTACGAGAGAGCGAGCGGTAATGGCGATCAAAAGTTGTCGAATGCCTTTAATTTGTGCATGGCGGAATTACGCGCCTGGAATGTTAAGAAGATGTTGAAAGAGATTATTGATTCCGATAAAACAATTCCGGCGGACAACATCGAAATAAAGTTGCATAAGTGGGCCTCCTACTCTGAAATGTGCCAGCAGCGCGGATTTCCCGACCTCAGAAAAGAAGGTGAATGCTACGACACGGACCTGGGCTTGATGAACCGTCGGGCGGAGATACGGGCTATGGCACTGCCCGGGTGCATGAGCTGTTGCCCGGCCAACGGGATGCCCCCTGCGGAAGGGGAAGAGCAAATGCCCCCGGACTCCCGGGGAAAGACATGCGGGCAGTGTGCCTCACCTGTTGTGTGCAGCCGTAATCCAGACATAACAAACCAACCATAGGAGAACTTATTATGTTGCCAACTATCAAATTTCGAAGCCTGTCTTTGGCATGCCTTGTCCTTATTGTAATTTTCAGTGCACCGGAGTTGGCCTCGGCGCCCGCGCCCGGAGAGACGTTCCGTGATTGCCCGGATTGCCCGGAGATGGTTGTGATACCGGCGGGCCGGTTCCAGATGGGGGACAAGCGTGGGCATTGGAGTAGTGACGGCACATCTCATTTCTTCGAGTGGGAAGCAATACCGGTCCATGAAGTTCACATAGCGCAGCCGTTTGCGATGGGTCGGTACGAGGTGACCTTTGCCGAGTATGATCGCTATCTGCAGGCGACCGGTAAAGAAAAGCACTTTATAGGGGGGGTGAGTAAGCCTCGAATCCACAGTCACCCGGTTTATCATGTAGATAAGCACGACGCTCAGGACTATGTGAAGTGGTTGAGTCAGGAGACAGGCCAGCGTTACCGATTGCCGAGCGAGGCGGAATGGGAGTATGCGGCGCGGGCGGGGAGCACAACGGACTTCTACTGGGGCAATAATTACAGTGACAGTGTCAGGGACGCCGACGTTGTCAGGTACGCCAACACTGGTAGCGAGGACGATGGTTTCATAGGATTGGCCCCGGTAGGATCATTACAACCGAACCAGTTCGGTCTGTATGATATGAGCGGTAATGTAGCTGAAATGGTTGAGGACTGCTGGAACCGCAATTATGAAGATGCGCCGACGGATGGTAGCGCTTGGGTCACTGGTAGTAGAGGTCGCGATTATTGTTCTGGCGTCACACGCGGCGGGCACTACGGCCGGTCGGGTCTGGGGGTGACCTCCTATGCCCGCAGTGAGAGCGAGGGAGGGCCCTGGATCATCGGTTTTCGGGTTGCCAGGACGCTCTAGCGGCGTAGCCGCCGGAGCGCTTCCTTCGTACAGATGCAATTCGCTGGTTTGACGTTGAAGCTAACCCGGCAGGCGTTTAAGAAAGTGCCCGGTGAATGATTGCTTGTTTCCCGCAAGCTGTTCCGTGCAGCGGCCCGGGGTCAATCGCAGAATCCAGCCCATAGCAATTCACACATAACGAACCGGATTGGAGAACTTATTATGCTACCCACTATCAAATTTCGAAGCCTGTCTTTGGCATGCCTTACCCTTGTCGTAACTTTCAGTGCATCGGAGTTGGCCTCGGCGCCCGCGCCCGGAGAGATATTCCGTGATTGCGCGGATTGTCCGGAGATGGTGGTGATACCGGCGGGCAATTTCCGGATGGGTGATTTGAACGGAGAAGGCGGTTGGAATGAAAAACCGGTCCATGAAGTTCGCATAGCGCAGCCGTTTGCGATGGGTCGGTACGAAGTGACCTTTGCCGAGTATGATCGCTATGCACAGGCGACCGGTAAGGAAAAGCCGGTGGATGGGGGGGGCTGGGGCCGAGGCAATCACCCGGTTGCTTATGTCAGTTGGCAAGACGCTCAGGGCTATGTGAAGTGGTTGAGTCAGGAGACAGGCCAGTCTTACCGGTTGCCGAGTGAGGCGGAATGGGAGTATGCGGCGCGGGCGGGGAGCACAACGAAACACTATTGGGGCAATAATCCCAGTGGCAGGTACGCCAACATTGCAAAGTTTGATAGTGGTGGTTACATAATCGACGATGGTAACCGAGTCGCGGCCCCGGTAGGATCACTCCAGCCGAACCAGTTTGGTCTATATGATATGAGCGGTAATGTATGGGAATTGGTTGAGGACTGCTGGCATAACAACAACTATCAGGGTGCGCCGGTGGATGGTAGCGCTTGGGTCAAGGGTGGCAATTGCAAGATCCGCCCTGCCCGCGGCGGGTCCTTCATCGCCGGTCTCAGTTCGGCACGCTCCGCTGCCCGCCACTATAGGACCGGGGTGACTAACATTGGCGGGGCCCTCGGTTTTCGGCTTGCCAGGACGCTTTAGGGAAGCTCTGAATAATAGGATTTTTTTCGTGAGAGCAAGACGGACGCGCCCGCAGAAAATCGTAAAAACGCTTTAATTTTCCGATGTTTCGAGGACGGGTCCAACGCAGCTATCGCGGGAAAAGACATTATTCAGAGTTTCCTTAGCGGCCTAGCCGCTGGAGTTATACCGTTTGGAGTTTTGTGTTTTTCCCTTTTCACTGGCCGAAGGCCAGTGGGGGACCAGGGGGCTTGCATTTCTCTTTCCCCTGTTCAGGGAAGCTCTGAGAAGCGGGTAAAGTTCATTTGGGTGAGGATTTCCTGCTCTTGAATCAGACCACCGGGCTTGCAGTCAAACCATAGTGGCGTGCGTCTTGGCGCGCCTTCGCTGCATCTTTGATCAGCGCCTCAGTAGTTGCGCCTTCGCGTTTGACTGCGCGGTAGACCCACACCACCAAATACAATTTGAACTCCGATTTAATCAGTGGCGTGTAGGCGAAAAATGCTTTCACCAACAAAAGACGAAACTCGCTGTGGAACTCTTTGATACGCGGGTGATCCGGCACTTGCAGACTTGCCTCGGATGCGCTTCGATAGATTTTAAGGTTCTTCATCACAGTCCGCAGATTGAACATCACGGTTTTGTTCTCGTTGTAGTTGCCGATAGTCAAATCGATTATATCCAGTAACCGACGCACCGATTCGCGTTCCTCTTTGGAGACCGCACCTTGTCTTTCAACGACGTTCTCGTGGAGGAAGCGGATGACGTCGCGGCGCAACTGGCAGAAAGGAAACAGCACGCGGTCGTGCTTATACATTTCTTTCTGGCGGTGCCGGTATATTGTCAACTGGCAAACCAGCATGCCGAGCATCAGAAAAACTACCATCAAGGAAATTGTGGCGCTCATGATGTGTTGTCCTCTCGCTGAGTATGTCTGTCGAAAGCCGACAGGTAGCGCTCGCGGTAAGCGTGATTGTCCGCCGCGAGCCGGTTAATCTCATCTTGCCGATCTTTCAACTGTGCCAGATGCTGTTCATGGACACGAGCATCAAGCCTCCGGACCCACAAAAACATGCCTATTATACCTAAAATGAGAAGACCGTTTACTTCGCCGAACTCGTGCAAAAAAGATGCGATGGCATTTGCTTCTCACAACTGTTTTCCATATATTGCGGATTATACGGAATTTACTGCAAGAGATTCGATATGACCAGAGTAATATCTGCCATGTTTCAAAAAGTGTTCGGACGCTGCGAGTTGGACCAACAAGCCTTTTATCCTCACGAATTACCTGATGAAGTGATCGAGAGATTGGGAACTGCTGTCCGCATACCTGATGAGGCTTATCAATTCGATCATGAATACCCGGCGGAATAGCCAATTCACCGGGGCATGACCCTTTTCATAAATTCGTCAAAAAGAGGCACCGTGAACTCCGTGTCCCCGTGGGCCGGACTATAGATCATCCCCTTTTTTATTAAATTATTTCTAACGGGAGCCACACTTTGGGTTTTTACACCCAGCTTGTCTGCAATATCACCCGATCTATGATTCCCGCCACCAAATGAGGCCAGGGTTTGAAGATACTTTTTTTCTTTGGGAGTAAGCCTGTCAAAGCGAACTCGAAAAAACCCTTCGTCGAGCCTTTTTAATGATTCTTTTGTTGCTTCTTGTACAATATCCAATGTAATCGTTCTGGAAGTGGCCAGATTCCAGGATTGATAACCCCACTCCTGCAAAAAGTAGGGGTAGCCCCGGGTTTGGCTGAAAATTTCCTCTGTGGCATCTTCATCAAATTTGGCATCTAAAGCTCGCACCGGTTCCTGCAAGGCCAAAAAAGCATCTTCTTTTTCAAGAGGACCAATCTGGGGAAAATCAAATAGTCTTTCCGCATAAGATTTTGATCTGCCCACCAACCCTGTTAATTGTGGTAGCCCCGCACCGATCATTAAAACAGGAAGCTGTTTTTGTGACATTCTATGAATGGCCATAATTAACGCACTCAATTCTATTTCTGACAGATATTGAAGTTCGTCTATAACAAGAGATACAGCCGTTTTTCTATCCTGTGCAGCCTCCCCGATGGCTTCCAGAAGCAAAGGGAGATCAATCTCAAGATCACCGCTGTCAGCCACCCCTTTCTCAGGATCTATATCCAGGCTGAATTCAAAATCCTCATACCTGACTTTCACGGATGCAAGAAAGCTTTTAAGGACACGGAATGCCTGCTTGACTTTTCGACTGGTCGCGCCGCTGCGGTCAAAATCAAACAGTATCCTGCGCAAATGTGGAATTAGAATATTAATGAGATCTTTGTTTTCGTGGGCTTCAATAAAGATTGAGCGATTTCCGGACGCTTGAACAATCCCATCCATTTTGTTGAGCAGAATGGTTTTGCCCACACCCCTCAGGCCCACCAGCAAAAAGCTCTTCTCTGATCTGCCCAACTGAAGACGTTTCAAAGCTATTTCTGCTTTATGCAAAATAGACTCACGACCCGCTAACTGGGGAGGGGGGGCACCAGCGCCCGGCGCAAAGGGGTTCTCTACGGGGTCCATAGTCCGTTTATAACAAGTTTATCCAAATATAACAATATCTTCTTATATTTTGATAAAAAGGTTATATTTGGCTTCCAGGGGCCTTCCGGCCTGACCCAGAGCTAACCCAGCAGGCGTTTAAGAAAGTGCCCGGTAAATGAGTGTTTGTTTCCGGCAAGCTGTTCCGGCGTCCCGGTCGCGATAATCTGACCGCCACCGGAGCCACCCTCGGGTCCCAGGTCAACAACCCAGTCGGCGGTTTTGATAACGTCCAGGTTATGTTCAATGACGACGATGGTGTTGCCATGGTCACGCAGGCGATGAATGACCTCAAGCAGTTGCTGGATGTCGTGAAAGTGCAGGCCGGTGGTGGGCTCATCCAGGATGTAGAGCGTCTTGCCGGTATCCCGTTTGGACAGTTCCCGCGCCAGCTTGACCCGCTGGGCCTCGCCACCGGACAGTGTGGTCGCACTCTGGCCCAGTTTGATGTAGCCCAGACCGACATCCAGCAGCGTTTGCAGGCGTCGTTCGATCATCGGCACCGCGCCCAGGAACCCGTGAGCATCCTCAACGGTCATTTCCAGGACCTGATGAATGTTCGCTCCTTTATAAAGAACCTCCAGGGTTTCCCGGTTGTATCGTTTGCCCTGGCATTCATCGCAGGTGACATACACATCCGGCAGAAAGTGCATCTCGACCTTGATGAGACCATCGCCCTGGCAGGCTTCGCAGCGCCCGCCCTTCACATTGAAGCTGAAGCGCCCGGGTTTGTAGCCGCGTGAGCGTGCTTCCTGGGTGGCGGCGAACAGTTCCCGGACCGGCGTGAAGATGTTGGTGTAGGTGGCCGGGTTGGACCTTGGCGTTCGCCCGATAGGGCTTTGATCAATATCGACCACCTTATCGAGTTGATCGAGTCCCCGTATCCTGACGTAAGGCGCCACCTGCGGATTGGTGGCACCATTCAACTCGCGGGCGGCAATGGGATACAGGGTGTGATTGATCAGGGTGGACTTGCCGGAACCGGAGACCCCGGTCACACAGGTCATAAGGCCAAGGGGCAGGGTCAGTTCGACTTCCCGCAGGTTGTTGCCACTGGCGCCTTCAAGAACCAGGGTGCGGTCCTCACAAAACCCATGGCGTTCAGCCGGTATTTCGATCTGCCTTTTGCCGGAAAGAAACTGCCCGGTGACTGACTTTTTTGTTTTCAGAATGTCCGCGAGGGAGCCGGAGGCAACAATCTCGCCGCCGTGAACACCCGCCCCCGGGCCAATATCAACGATATGATCGGCGGCCCGTATCGCTTCTTCATCGTGTTCCACGATAATGACCGTGTTGCCCAGGTCGCGCAGCCGGGTCAGGGTGTTCAGCAGGCGCGCGTTGTCGCGCTGGTGCAAACCGATGGACGGCTCATCAAGAATGTACATGACACCGACAAGGCCGGCGCCTATCTGGCTGGCCAGTCGAATACGCTGGGCTTCGCCACCAGACAGGGTGTCGGCGCTGCGCGACAGGGTCAGGTAATCCAGCCCCACATCCATAAGAAACCCCAGTCTTGCCGCAATTTCCTTCAGGATTTTCTGCGCGATCACGGCTCGCTGTCCGCTCAGTTTCAGTGTTGCGAAATAGTGATGGGCTTCGCTGACAGACTGATCCGTAATATCGCTGAGTGACTTGTTGTTGATGGTGACCGATCTTGCATCGGCGTTGAGTCTGGCGCCGCTGCAATCGGGGCAGGCCTGGGTGCTGAGAAATCTGGACAGGTTTTCCCGAACCATCGGGGAATCGGTTTCCCGGTAACGTCGCTCCATGTTCGGGATGATGCCCTCAAACGAGTGTGCGCGGGTGTACTCGTCACCCCGGTCATTCACGTAGCGGAACTTGATTTTCTCGCTGCCGCTGCCGCGCAGGATCACCTTCTGATGCTTTGCGGACAGCTCGTTAAAAGAGGTGGCGACATCGAATCCGTAATGTTCGGCGAGGGAGCCCAGCATCTGGAAGTAATAAATGTTGCGCCGGTCCCAGCCGTGAATCGCACCTTCCGCCAGAGAAAGGTCGCCATCCAGAATCACGGTTTCCGTGTCAAAGAACTGCCGGAGTCCAAGACCATCGCACGTCTGGCAGGCGCCTGCGGGATTGTTGAATGAGAAAAACCGCGGTTCCAGTTCCTGGATGGCGTGCCCGCAAACCGGGCATGCAAATCGTGAGGAAAACAGCATGTCCTCCTGCTTCGTATCCATGAAATTGACGGCGGCAAGCCCGTCAGACACCTGGACGGCAGTTTCAAAGGAGTCTGCCAGGCGGGTCCGGATATCGGGTCGGATTCTGAAGCGATCAACGACAACCTCAATGGTGTGTTTCTTGTTCTTGTCCAGCGCCGGGGTATCGTCCAGGTCAGTGACAATGCCGTCGATACGAGCCCTGACAAATCCCTGAAGGGAGAGCTGTTTGAACACATGCAGGTGTTCACCCTTGCGTTCCCGGACAATCGGTGCCAACAGGTTGACCGGAGTGCCCTCGGGTAGCGCCAGTATCTGGTCCACCATCTGGCTGATGGACTGGGCTTCCAGCTTCTCACCGTGGGTTGGGCAGTGAGGCTCGCCGATGCGTGCAAACAGCAGGCGCAGGTAGTCGTAAATCTCGGTGATGGTGCCAACGGTGGACCTGGGGTTGTGGCTCGTGGACTTCTGTTCAATGGAGATCGCGGGAGACAGGCCCTCTATGTATTCCACGTCTGGTTTTTCCATGATCGACAGAAACTGTCTGGCGTAGGCGGACAGGGATTCCACGTAGCGCCGCTGGCCTTCCGCATAAAGCGTATCGAATGCAAGGGAGGACTTTCCGGAACCGGATAAACCGGTGACCACGATCAGCTTGTCCCTGGGCAGGTTCAGGGTGACGTTCTTCAGGTTGTGCGTTTTGGCACCGTGAATCGAAATCGTATCCATCAAAGATTAGCGCCATTCGGAGTCATCTGAATGCAGTTCCCGGTTGAGTCGATATGTTAAGGAAGCTCTGAATAATCAGAGGTTCCCTAAAGTTGTGTGGCTTGTGCAGCAATCATCCTGCCGGTGAAGGTCGATTTTTGTTATCATCTTCGGCTTACGACGCAGTGACTTTTGCTGACTGCGTTGCTTCGCCCCCCGGGCCCACGCCGGCGAACAGGGCACTGATGTTATAAGTTTGTTCGCCCTCGCGCAAAGATGCGCACCGATGCGGTACATCCGGTATGAATCAACAGGAACTGAGCGCGGCTTCTGCCATTGGGGCCTTGTATCTGGTTCGTATGCTCGGATTGTTTATGGTGCTCCCCGTGTTGCCGCTGGCCGGTGCCGACATACCCCTGTCGACGCCCCTGCTGATTGGTCTCGCGATTGGTATCTATGGTCTCTCCCAGGGGGCGTTGCAGATTCCTCTGGGGTTTCTGTCTGACCGTATTGGTCGTAAACCCGTCATTGCCGGGGGCTTGCTGGTTTTCGTCATCGGCAGCTTTGTTGCCGGTTTTGCCGAGGATATTTATCTGCTGATTCTTGGCCGCCTGTTGCAGGGGTGTGGCGCCGTGGCCAGTACACTGCTGGCACTCATGTCCGATGTCACCCGTGTGGACCAGCGCTCGAAATCCATGGCGATTATCGGTATTGCCATAGCCGGTTCCTTTGCGCTGTCATTGATTCTGGGCCCGCTGGTGGCCACGGAATTTGGCGTTTCCGGTATCTTTCATCTCACCGGGTTACTTGGCCTGCTTGGCCTGCCGCTGTTGTTCATCTGTATTCCCACCCCGAAGATAATGACGAACAACCTTGACTCGGCGGTTCAGAGACAGATGCTGGCAACCACTTTGAAGAATCATCACCTCTGGCGTTTGAATCTCAGCGTGTTGTTCCTGCATCTTCTGCTTGTCAGTGGGTTTTCCATGTTCCCGCTGCTGTTTGAGATGACCGGTGAGATAGCTGTCGAAGACCACTACCTTTACTACCTGGTGCTGCTGATCGCCTCTTTTGTCGGTATGTTGCCCTTTATGGCGTTGTCCGACCGACTGGCGGATGCCCGCCCGATTATTCTGGCCATGGTCGGCTGCTGCCTGCTGGGATTCCTGCTGCTCGGCCAGTCTCAGGCTTACTATCCGGTGCTGGCCGGAATCGCTTTGTTTTTCACGGGGTTCAACCTGCTGGAGGTTGTGCTGCCGGCGCAGGTCAGCAAACTTTCCGCCGCGGGCGCACGCGGTACCTCCATGGGGGTGTATACGACCTGCCAGTTTCTTGGGATATTCGCCGGTGGCCTGGTCAGTGGCTGGATATTGACCGGGTACGATTTAATGGTCCTGTTGTGGGTCAATACGGGCATCATTGCCTTCTGGTTTGCCCTTTTGATGGGCCTTCCCGGGCTCGGCAATGTCGGCAGCCGGACCTTTGGCCTGAACAATCTTGCCCCGACGACTGCCCAAGCGAAGTTGGAAGCGTTATTATCTGTTGACGGTGTTCTTGACGTGGTTGTTATCGAGAGTGAGCAGGTTGCTTATCTGAAAGTCGACGAACAGCGATTTCAGGATCAGGATTTCAAGATGGTTGTCGGTACCGGCAATAAATAACAGGAGACAAAAATGGCTGGAATTAACAAGGTAATTCTGGTGGGGAACCTCGGTAGAGATCCCGAAACGCGATACATGCCAAGTGGCGACCCGATAGCTAATGTTTCTGTGGCGACTTCGAGACGCTGGCGTGATCGTGATTCCGGCGAGCAGAAAGAAAGAACCGAATGGCACCGGGTGGTGTTCTTCCGCCGCCTGGCAGAGATAGCCAGCGAGTACCTGAAGAAGGGCTCCAAGGTGTATATCGAGGGTAGACTGCAAACCAGAGAGTGGGAGCGTGAAGGTCAGAAACACTACACCACGGAAGTCGTCGCCACTGAAATGCAGATGCTGGACAGTCGCGGAAACACGGGCGGCGGACCGGCTGCAGGCGGCAGGGGAGGCGATATGGGAAGCGACACGGGAGGCGATAGCGGGTCTTCCGGCCCGACGGATGACTTTGGCCCACCGCCCGCAGATGATTTCGACGACGATATCCCATTTTAAGTGATCATCACGATCAACAGCACACCCAGTATCAGTCGGTACAGAACGAAGGGCAGGTAGCCGATGCTTTCCACGACCTTCAACAGCCAGGCAATACAGGCATAGGCAGAGACCGCGGCAACCAGGGTGCCGATAATCAGTCCCGTCCATTGAATCTCAACCTGTGCCTGCGTGACATCCCGGAATTTAAGCACCGCCGCCCCGGCGATGGCGGGAATGGCGATAAGGAAGGATATTCTTGCCGCCTGCGCTCGTGACTGGCCGAGTAACAGCGCCATGGTTATGGTGACCCCGCTCCTTGAAGTCCCCGGGATGAGTGCAAAGCATTGTGCAATGCCAATCCCGAGCGCTTTCAGGTTGGTGAGTTCGCCGGATTCGGCGCGGCGATAGTGGTCCGCCAGCCAGAGTGCCATACCGAAGACGATGGTTGTCGTGGCGATCACCTCAATGCTGCGTAGCTCCGTTTCAACCAGAAAGCGGGTTGCGAAGCCAACGGGAATGATCGGCAGGCTGGCGATAAGCACCTGATAGGCGAGGTCACTGTCCCTGCTTTTCTGTCCCAGTGCCAGGTGCCGGAAGACGGCAGTCATCAGCGCCAGCAGTTGTCGGCGAAAGTAGATGATCACGGCAACCAGTGAACCCAGGTGTACAGAGGTATCAAAAGCCAGACCCTGGTCAGGCCAACCCAGCAGCCTGCCCGGAAGAATCAGGTGGGCGGAACTGGAAATGGGCAGGAATTCGGTGATGCCTTGAATCAGCGCCAGGAAAATCGCCTGTAATACATCCATGGGCGGAGTTTACAGCAATGGAAGTGCGAACCCCGCATGTCTACAATGGTGATATGAAAGAAGTTCCTTTGTTCCCGCTGCCACTTGTCCTGTTTCCCGGGGGGCGTTTGCCCCTGCAGGTTTTCGAGGCGCGCTATCTGGATATGGTAAAACGCTGCCTGCTGGCGGAGGCGGGTTTTGGTGTCGTCATGATTACCGACGGCAGTCAGGTGCTGGTGGACCCGGAACAACAGCTTCCGGAAATTTCCCACTGCGGCACCTACTGCGAGATTGTTGACTTTGATCAGCAACCGAACGGCCTGCTGAGCATCGTCGCAGAAGGTCGGCGGAAGTTTGTCATACGGGATCAGTATGAACAGCCCGACAGGCTTATGATGGCGCAGGTGGAATTCATCGAAGATGAAGAAGAAGTTGCCATGCCGCAAGAGCGGGAACACCTCTCAGGCTTGCTGGAGTCATTGATGTCCCACGAAGCGGTTCAGAGGCTTGGGCTTTCCTGCGATATGGGTCAGGCGGTGGAGGTCGGTGCGCGGCTGACTGAACTGCTGCCCTGTCCCAATCAATTCAAGCAGCGCCTGCTGGAATTGAAAGATCCTCTGGTGCGACTGAGCGAACTGGACAAGCTCGTTAAAAGGATTCAGAAGTCCGGCGAGTGAGTGCCATTCATTTCGAGCACGACATGCTCATCTTTCAACGGGTTGTGAGTCGCAATCGCCGCACTGTCGTAGTCGACGAACCGGTACGGCAGGTGCTCATCCCGGCCTTTCGGGATTCCCAGGCGTCGGCACTGGATTAGTCGTGACGGCAGGAAACCGATGTCCTCCAGGATCAGGCGACCCCGTTTAAGTGGTTGCCGGTTCCAGTCGGGCACCCTGAGTCCCAGCGATCTGCACAGAAGCGTCTGGCCACTGCACAGTTTTTCTTCCGCTCGCAGGCGCTCGCCGATGGGGTTCAGGGCCTGCATGATGCTGATGTTTTTTCTCGGTGATTTTCTGTCCACATGGACGCGGCCTGATTTGATCAACACACCATTGCCGTCTCCCCGGGCGGAGAAGTTCAGGGAGTCACCGCCACGGGCGTAATACATATAGATGGTTCCGGGTGCCATGAACATGGCGGCACGTTTTCTGGTATAGCCGAGGGATGAGTGGCTACCCTTTTCCGTCAGGTAGTAGGCCTCGGTCTCAATGATCCTCGCTGACAGCCAGATGTCCCCATGACCCGGATAGTGAGTGCGGTGTCGCAGGACTTTGCCGATCAGAGCCCGGGCCAGTTCCAGAGGCTCCTGGTCGAAAAAGCTGGGTGGCACGATCACGGGATAAGCAGGGTATAATGCGCGGTTTCCGGCAAAATTCTAAACGATGGCTATTTCAGAGTATATGCGGACAGTTGGACAGCAGGCGCGGTCGGCGTCTGTTGAAGTCTGTCGTGCGTCGACACGGCTGAAAAATGACGCCCTGCTGGCGATAGGCGATGCCATTTTGTCCGGGCGCTCAGAACTGATGCTTGCCAACGAAAAGGACCTGGAGGCAGGCCAAAATCACGGGTTGAGCGCCCCCCTGCTGGACCGACTGACCTTTACGGACGCGCGGTTTGAATCCATGGTTGAGGGCCTCCGGCAGGTTGCCGGGCTGGAAGATCCCGTGGGTGAAATCTCTGATATGTCCTATCAACCGAACGGGTTGCAGATCGGGCGAATGAGAACACCCCTGGGGGTCATAGGAATCATTTATGAGTCCCGCCCGAACGTGACAATCGATGCCGCGAGCCTCTGTCTCAAGTCCGGGAATGCGGTGATTCTGCGTGGTGGCTCTGAAGCCATCCATTCTAACCTGGGATTGGCTGCCTGCCTGGAAGCTGGTCTGGATAAGGTGGGGTTACCGGTAGCGGCTGTTCAGATGGTTCGCGACACTGATCGGGCACGGGTCGGCGAGCTGGTCACGATGAACGAATTTGTCGATGTGATCGTGCCCCGTGGCGGCAACAGCCTGGTCGAACGCATCACCCGGGAAGCCACCATTCCGGTGATCAAGCATCTGGATGGCATCTGCCATGTCTACATTGATAGCGATGCCGACATGGAAAAGGCTTACGCCATTGCCATCAATGCCAAGACCCAGCGATATGCCGTCTGTAACGCGATGGAAACCCTGCTGGTGGCTGAAGACGTCGCGGCGGACATACTACCCCGACTTGCCATCGGCTATCAGGAGCATGGTGTGGAGCTTCGAGGGTGCGACATGACGACCCGGATACTGGGTCAGGAAATACAGATCAGTCAGGCGGATGAATCAGACTGGTACGCGGAGTACCTGGCGCCCATTCTGGCGATGCGGGTTCTGCCCGGTGTTGATGAGGCGATAGCACACATCAATCATTATGGCTCAAAACATACCGACAGCATTGTGACCGAAAACTATGCCACCGGTCGCCGATTCCTGCGCGAGGTGGATTCAAGCTCCGTCATGATCAATGCGTCTCCCAGGTTCTCCGATGGATTCGAATATGGTCTCGGCGCTGAAGTCGGTATCTCCACGGACAAGCTGCATGCCCGCGGTCCCGTAGGGCTTGAAGGGCTGACTTCCCGGAAGTACGTGGTGTTTGGTGACGGCCAGATTCGCCAGTAGCCGTTCCTGAATATGACCCGGACCCTGGTGCTCGGTGGAACCTTTGATCCCGTTCATGCGGGGCATATCAATTCGGCATGCGCCCTGATTGATCTGTTTTCTCCCTGTCGGATGGTGCTGATACCCGGCAGGATACCCCCACATCGGGGTACACCATCAGCAAGCCCGGAGCAGCGGCTTAAAATGCTGGAACTGGCGACCGCTGAAATCCCCGGCCTGCAATGTGACCCGTGTGAGCTGGACCGGGAAGGTCCTTCCTATACCTTCGATACCCTCCGGCAATACCGGGATAAACTGGGTAGGGCGTCCCTGATATTTGTGATGGGGTCCGATGCATGGGTAACCCTGCCCGCCTGGCACAACTGGCGGCAACTCTGCGATCTTGCGCATCTCGTCGTCATGAAACGGCCCGGAAGTGATGGCTTGCAGGTACCGGAAGCGCTGGGCAGGTGGTCAGAAGGAAAGCTGACCGATAGTCATGAGCGGCTTGCCGACCACCCGGGCGGGCTCGTCTGCCATGTCACGCTGCCGCAGTATGATGTGTCGGCGACGGTGGTGCGCAGGGCCATTGTAGAGGGTGACAGCACAGAGACGCTGCTACACCCGGACGTCGCCGGATACATTGCCCGGCATCAACTATATTTGGACAATGACAACCATGGAAAGTGAAGCGCTCAAGGAACTCGTGATGGCTGCCCTGGACGACATCAGGGGTCAGGACATTGTTGCGTTGGATGTGACGCAGCAGACGGATATCGCAGATCACATGGTTGTTGTCAGTGGCAATACCAGTCGCCAGGTGAAAGCCCTGGTGGACAACGTATTGGCGAGGGTCAGGGCCGAGCGGGTTGAGGTGCTTGGCGTTGAAGGCGCAGATTCGGGCGAGTGGGTTCTGGTCGATCTTGCTGATGTTATTGTTCACGTAATGCTTCCCGCTGTTCGGGAGTTCTACGACCTGGAACGTCTGTGGAGTGTCAGCCCGAAATCCCGAAACCCTGAAGAAGGCCAGGGGCCCTGAAGATCTCTTTGCTGAAAGTTGAAGTCATTGCCGTCGGTACCAGACAGCCCGCCTGGGTTCAGGAAGGCATAGAGCAGTATGTTTCCCGTATGCGCCGGGAATGCCGGTTTGAAATCCGTGAGATAAAGACTTCCCATCGAAACAGGAAAATGTCCACGACTGCTCACCAGGATGCGGAGGCCCTGCTGATACTGAATGCGTTGCAGTCATCGGCACGAGTGGTCGCCCTGGATTCCCGGGGCGGGGTCTGGAGCACCGGGCAGTTGGCGTCGAAAATCAAGGGCTGGTCGCAGGAAACCAGCCACCTGCAGTTCATCATAGGTGGCCCGGACGGGCTCGCAACCAGTGTCCTCAGCAGAGCCGATGAGGTCTGGTCGCTTTCAGCCTTAACCTTCCCGCATTTTCTGGTTAGAGTGCTTGTCAGTGAACAGGTATATCGCGCACTCATGCTGAACGCCAACCACCCTTACCCCAGGTAGCCCATGGCCGAACCACTCGCACTGAAAGATCACACCTGGGAAACCCGAATATTCTTCAGGCGAATTGTCGTCGGGTTCGGTGTGCTGGTTGTGTTGACCCTGTTTCTTGTCGCACGATTCTTCCACCTGCAGATTGTTCAGCATGATGTCTATGCCACGCTTTCTGACAAGAACCGGATACAGGTTCAGTCGCTGCCCCCGATACGGGGTCTGATCTATGATCGCAACGGCGAACTGCTTGCCGATAACTCACCATCATTCAATCTGACGATCACCCCTGAGCGGGTGGATGACATGCCGCAGACGCTGGCCAGGCTGGCTGAAATTCTTGAACTTTCCGATGAGAAAATTGAAGCATTCCGAAAACGCCTCAAGCGTCGACAGCGACCTTTCGAGTCTGTGCCTTTGCGGTTCAAACTGTCTCCCGGGGAAATCGCCCGGTTCAGCGTTGACCGTCACGCACTTCCCGGCGTTGAAGTTGAAGCCCGGCTGGTTCGGAACTATCCCAGGGGTGAGCTGATGACCCATGCAGTGGGGTCGGTCCGTCGGATCAATGAGAGTGATGCGCGGCGTCTGGACCCCGTGGCGTATTCGGGTACGGACCATGTGGGCACGATTGGTGTTGAGCGTTACTACGAATCAGACCTGTTGGGCACCGTCGGTTATCAGCAGGTGGAAATTGACGCCCGGGGCAGGGTGATGAAGATCCTTGAATCGGACCTGCCTGTTCCGGGAATGGACATCGTGCTTCACGTGGACAGCTCGCTGCAACAGGCTGCGAGTGATGCCCTGGGCGATCGTCGTGGCACTCTGGTTGCTATCGAACCGGCAACCGGCGGCATTCTCGCCATGGTCAGCAAGCCCGGGTATGACCCCAATCTTTTTGTCACGGGGATTGATCATGCCACCTATGCTTCACTGAGAGACTCACCGGACGTACCCTTGTTCAACAGGGCATTGCAGGGTCAGTACGAACCCGGATCAACCATCAAACCTGTTATCGGGCTCGCAGGACTCGTAACGGGCATGACGAATGCCCAATACACCATTGATGACCCGGGCTGGTTCAGGTTGCCGAACAATGATCGCCTCTACAGGGACTGGAACTGGACAACCAGCGGTTCGGGAGGCCACGGACAGGTCAATCTGGAAAAGGCGATCTATCGCTCCTGCAATGTCTACTTCTACAACCTGGCGGTGGAGATGGGTATTGATCGTATCGGCAACTACCTGGCACTGTTCGGCTTCGGTGTGAATACTGCCCTCGACCTGCCCGAGGCCAAGCGCGGGCTGCTGCCAACGCGGGAATGGAAGGAAGACACCCGGGGATTGCCCTGGTATCCGGGTGATACCGTGAACGTCAGTATTGGACAGGGCGACATGCTGGTTACGCCGCTGCAACTGGCGACGGCGGTGACCGTGATCGCCAACCGCGGGAGATGGGTGGCGCCCAGGATGCTGAAGTCTGGCAGTGATCTGCTGGAGCGTTCAACGGTGCCGCAAATGGACAGTATTGAACTCATACCCGATCGCGTCTGGGATCTGATCATTGGCGCCATGGAGAAGGTCGTACATCGCGGGAATCAGGTTTACGGTGAGAATGGCACTGCCTGGGCCTACATTGGCCAGGACATCCCGTATCGCATGGCTGGTAAGTCCGGAACATCCCAGGTGGTGGCTATCAGGCAGGGTGAGGAATACAGCGAAGAAGAACTCGATGAGCGTGAACGCAAACATGCCTGGTTCGTTGCCTTCGCGCCTGTGGAAAAACCGGAAATCGCCCTGGCTGTACTGGTTGAAAATGGCGGTGGCGGCAGCGCCGTGGCCGCACCGGTCGCAAGGGCTGTCATTGACCACCATCTGTTGAAAAACACCGCAGCCGGGGGGCGGGTGATTGCCGCTACGGAGCAATGAGCCAGGACTTCGTCAGGCGACTTCCGGGGTCCGGTCTGGTGATGCAGCGCAAGGCCGGCATCGGCGATGCGGTACATCTGGATATGTCGATGGTGCTGCTTTTGCTGGCAATCTCGGCCTATGGGCTGCTGATTCTCTACAGCGCGGTCGGGCAGCAGACGGCGCCTGTCCTGTCACAAGGCATCAAGATTCTGGCCGGGCTTGGCGCCATGGTCGTGATCGCCCAGATACCCCCGATTTCCTACATGCGCCTGGCACCCTGGATGTTTCTTGTTACCCTGATTTTGCTGGTGATGGTCTATATCTTCGGGGTTGAGGTAAAGGGCTCCCGGCGCTGGTTGAGAATCCCCGGCGTGATTAGCTTCCAGCCTTCAGAGATCATGAAACTGGTGTTGCCGCTTACCCTCGCCTGGTATTTCCATGACCGACACCTGCCGCCCAGGGCAAGGTATGTCTTCTGGTCGCTCGTGGTTATTGCGATCCCGGTCATAATGATTGCGATGCAGCCGGACCTGGGGACCTCGGTAATCATCGCGGCCTCCGGGCTGTTTGTACTCTTGCTGGTGGGCGTCTCCTGGTGGTTCGTGTTTTCGGCCATCGGGCTGGCGGTGGTGTCTGCCCCCGCCCTCTGGTTTGTGCTTCGTGATTATCAGCGTCAGCGAATCCTGGCGCTGCTGGACCCGGAGCGAGATCCCCTGGGTGCCGGGTGGAACATTATTCAATCCAAGACAGCCATTGGTTCCGGTGGCCTGTTCGGAAAAGGCTTGTTTGAAGGCACCCAGTCACACCTGGATTTTCTTCCGGAGAGTCAGACGGATTTCATCGTTGCGGTTCTGGGTGAAGAACTGGGGCTGGCTGGCGTCTTTGCCCTGCTTGTCCTGTACCTGCTTCTAACGGGGCGGGGCGTGGTTTTGTCGCTTCGGGCGCAGGATACTTTCGGTAGATTGCTGTCCGGCAGCATCATGTTCACTTTTTTCGTCTACGTCTTTGTTAATATGGGCATGGTTAGCGGCGTGCTGCCTGTTGTCGGTGTGCCCCTGCCATTGGTGAGCCATGGGGGAACCTCCATCCTGACGCTGTTCGCGGGTTTTGGCATTCTGATGTCCATTCACACGCACCGCAGGATTACATTGTGATGTATAAAATTATTTTTCTGATGGTACTTCTGTCCTTTCCGCTGCTTGCAATCCCGGGCGACTATGTGGATCGCCCGGAGGTTCGGGAATTCGTTCAAGAGCTGGCAGCCGAAGGTGGTTTCGAGGAGCGGGAACTGCTATCTGTCTTCCGACACGCGGAGTACAAGCAAAAAATTATTGATGCGATCAGTCGCCCGGCAGAGAAGCGTCTGACCTGGGCTGAATACCAGGACATTTTTCTGACGGACCAGCGCACAAGATCCGGTCTCGATTTTATGTCCGGGAACCATGAAACCCTGCAACGGGCTTACCGGGTCTACGGTGTGCCGCCGGTTATCGTGACGGCAATCATTGGTGTTGAAACCATGTATGGCCGGATCAGCGGCAGCTACCGGGTGCTGGATGCCCTGACCACCCTGTCTTTCGATTATCCGCCCCGTTCCCGGTTCTTCCGGCGTGAACTCAAAGAGTTCCTGCTCCTGGCCCGGGAAGAAAAGCAGATGATTACCGGGTTGAAAGGCTCCTACGCCGGTGCCATGGGAATGGGACAGTTCATACCGAGCAGCTATCGGCACTATGCGGTTGATTTTGATGGTGACGGATTTCGGGATATCTGGAACAATCCGACGGATGCGATTGGCAGTGTTGCCAACTACCTGAGTGAACACGGCTGGCAGCGTGATGCGGACATTACCTTTGCCGTTGACGCGGCAGGGGTGCCGGAAGATGTATTCAATGTGTCGCTGAAGCCCAGCAAATCGATTGCAGAACTCAGGGAACTGGGCATGAAGGCCGAACCGGGCGACCTGGACCGGGGCGAGCGGGTTTCACCCATGCGATTGTCAGGCAAGAGGGGTGATGAGTATTGGATCGGTATGAAGAACTTCTACGTGATTACCCGTTACAACCACAGCAGACTGTATGCGATGGCCGTGTTCCAATTGAGTGAAGGGTTGAAAAAAGGCAGCGATGCCATGGCAACTCGCTAGTATTCAATGGTGTCCCGGATACTTCTTGTCATTGTCCCCCTGCTGCTGTCGTCATGTGCAACAATGCCAATACCCGATAATAAGAGGCAGGAACCGGACAGTCGGCCGCTTGAATCTAACGAGTATAGGGTGTTCGGAAAAGTCTATGAGATCATGCCGTCCAGCCTGGGTTATCTTGAGATTGGTATCGCTTCCTGGTACGGCAGGAAGTTTCACGGGCGTCTGACTGCCATGGGGGAAACCTACGATATGTATGCGATGACTGCGGCGCACAAGGAACTGCCTTTGCCGACCGTCGTCAAGGTTACCAACCTCGATAATGGCAGAAGCGTTGTGGTCCGCGTCAATGACCGTGGCCCTTTCCACGATGACCGGGTGATTGATCTATCCTATGGGGTCGCGCGAGAACTGGGGTTTCATGACAAGGGTACGGCCCCGGTGGTGGTGGCTGCCCTGGATGAAACTAACTACCCGGAACGGGTGAAGAAGCCGCCCGCGGGCGCTGGTAGCTATTACCTGCAGGTGGGCGCATTCAGGTCGGAGATGGGTGCGGAACAGAGACTGGCGGATGTGGTGGCCGCTTTACCCGAAGACGTACCGGCGCGGGTACTGACCAGTGAGACGCAGGACTCGTTGCTTTACAAGGTCTGGGTTGGTCCGATGGCCAGTGAGGCGGAGGAAGAAAGGATTGCGGCACTCATCATCGAGGGGCAACTGGGCAATCCGCTCCGGGTTGTGGTGGAACATTAAGGGAAGCTCTGAATAGTACAGGAGGACGTGATGTTGCGTCGATTATGTTTACTAACCGTATCAATGGTGTTTACGGCGCAGCTTCTGGCCGCACCGGCGATCACGCCACTGCCACCGCAACTGGCTGCGGAAGGGTACCTGCTGATAGATGCGGCGACCGGCGCAGCCATGGTTGAATTTAATGCGGAACAACGACTGCCACCGGCAAGCCTGACAAAAATCATGACCAGCTATGTGGCGGCGCGGGCAATCGAAAGCGGCACGGTATCCATGGATGACGAAGTCAGCGTCAGCGTTAAGGCGTGGCGCATGGGAGGCTCCAGAATGTTTATCCGGGAAGGAACCAGGGTCCGCCTTGAGGATATTCTAAGGGGCATCATTATCCAGTCGGGCAATGACGCGAGTGTGGCGCTGGCTGAACACATCGCCGGAAGTGAGGGAGCCTTTGTTGATGTCATGAACCGGTACGCGGTTCAGCTTGGCATGGAAAACACCAATTTTGTGAACGCAACGGGATGGCCCGACGACAACCACTACACAACGGCCAGGGATCTTGCCCGGCTGACCGTGGCGTTGATTAACGAGTATCCGGCGCACTACCGGATGTACTCCGAGAAGTCGTTCACCTACGCGGATATCCGCCAGCCAAACCGCAATCAACTGCTGATGAGAGATTCGTCCGTAGACGGCGTGAAGACCGGTCATACGGAAGCGGCCGGATACTGCCTGGTGGCATCGGCAGTCAGGGACAGGATGCGTCTCATTACTGTGGTCATGGGCGCCTCATCTCAGGAAGTGCGGGCATCGGAAAGCCAGAAACTGCTCACCTATGGCTTCCGCTACTTTGAAACAGCACGACTCTATTCCTCGGATGAATCGCTCAGGCAGGTCCGTGTCTGGGGCGGCAGACATCAGTCCGTGAACCTGGGTATTGAAGAAGACCTGATGGTGACGATTTCACGAGGGGGCAGGGAGAATCTCAAGGCGGAAATCTCGCTGGATGCCGAAGTTCACGCGCCACTTGAGCGTGGGGACAGGCTGGGTGAGTTGCAGATTTCTATCCCTGACGGCGAGACCATGACCATTCCCCTGGTCGCGATGAATGGCGTGCGGGAAAGCGGATTCTTTGCGAGCCTCTGGGATGCCATCGCCCTGTTCTTCCTGAAGCTGTTTGGCGGCGACCCGCTCGCATTCACGCCGTGAACGATAAAACCCGGATAACCTTTCCCTGCGACTACCCGATCAAGGTAGTGGGCGATGTGCGTCCGAACTTTCACGAGGAGGTTTATGAAGTCGTGGCCTGTCACGATCCAACGATGACCACTGAACGCGTCTCCCGGCGAACATCACGCCGGGGGAATTTCATTTCAATCTCTTTCATGCTGACCGCAGAGAGCGAGGAGCAGTTGGAGAGCCTGTTCGTTGAACTAAAACAGATAGAATCGGTCCGCCTGGTTCTCTGAGACTGATCATGTCAGGACCCTGCAATATCAGGCACCTCGGAAGATCAGACTATCTTGAGGTGCTGGAGCGGATGAAAACGTTCACGGAGGAACGTGACCCGTCGTCCCCGGACGAGATATGGATCGTTGAGCATCCGCCGGTATTTACCCTCGGACAAACGGGCGGGGAAGAGCACCTGCTGACGGTTTCCGATGTTCCGATTGTGCACTCTGATCGCGGTGGTCAGGTGACCTATCATGGACCCGGCCAGCTCGTAATGTACCTGCTGATTGATCTGCGTATACACAGGCTGGGTGTCCGCGACCTGGTAACGCTGATCGAAGCAGCGGTTATCGAACTGCTGGCACAGCATGACGTGCGGGCGCAAGCCAGACGGGACGCACCCGGCGTCTATGTAGACGGCCACAAGGTGTCAGCACTGGGTCTCAGAGTGCGAAAGGGATGCAGCTATCACGGACTCAGCCTGAACGTGGCGATGGATCTCCTGCCGTTCTCGCAGATCAACCCTTGCGGCCATGAAGGTCTGCGGGTCACCGATACCCGATCACTCGGTATCAGGGCAGACCAGGCACAACTTGCACGGGAACTGGTCAGCATTTTCTGGCGGCGAATCGGGTATGATGGCGCTCCCACAACACCTGATCAGGCCAGATAGCCCGTTCTGATGGCGAACAAGAACCGTATGGTCCCGGGGGAAAAGCTGCGTGGCGCCGACAAGGTACGACGTATTCCCATCAAGGTGGTCCCGACCGGGGAGATGCCCCGTAAGCCTGACTGGATTCGGGTGCGTATCCCCGCAAACCCGGAAATCTCCCGAATCAGGGAAATTCTGAGGCGGAGAAAACTGGCTTCGGTATGTGAGGAGGCCAGTTGTCCGAACCTGCCGGAGTGTTTTTCACATGGGACCGCCACCTTCATGGTCATGGGTGAAATCTGCACGCGGCGCTGTCCTTTCTGCGATGTGGCCCACGGCAGTCCCAGGCCCCTGGATGAAGACGAACCCGAACAACTGGCCGAGGCGGTTCAGGAAATGGGCCTCAACTATGTTGTCGTGACATCCGTGGACCGGGACGATCTGAAGGACAGTGGCGCAGGTCACTTTGCCGCCTGCATATCGGCGATTCGCGAACAGGCGCCGACTACGACGATTGAGATACTGGTTCCGGATTTTCGGGGTCGTATGGATATTGCTGTCGCAAGGCTCAACGCGATGCCGCCGGATGTCTTCAACCACAATCTTGAAACGGTGCCCGGGTTGTACCGTAAGGCACGACCGGGTGCCGACTATGACGGGTCTCTGGATCTGCTGGAGCGGTTCAAGGCGGACAACCCGGGTGTAACCACCAAATCAGGTTTGATGCTGGGGCTGGGTGAAACCAATGAGGAAGTTGTCGAGGTGATGCGTGATTTGCGTGAGCACAGCGTTGATATGTTGACCCTCGGTCAGTACCTGCAACCCAGCAGAGCTCACCTGGCGGTCGAGCGTTTTGTACATCCGGATGAGTTTAATGGCCTGGCGGAAACCGCTCGGTCAATGGGGTTCAGTCAGGTTGCCAGCGGTCCGTTGGTCAGGTCTTCCTATCACGCTGATCTGCAGGCAGCCGGTAAGTTTGATTAGGGGGACGAACGCAGTGTGCGGCAGGATTCGCAGTCCGGTCGTTGTGACAGTTTGAGCTTGCGCCAGTCCATGTGCCTGGCATCAAAAGTCAGCAGGTAACCTGCAAGGGGTTCACCGACCCCGACGATCAGTTTCAGGGCTTCAAGGGCCTGTAGCGTGCCCACCACGCCCACCACGGGGGCTGCGATACCCGTTTCCGCACAATTCAACTGCTCGTCCGAGGCTTCCCGGTAAAGGCAGCGATAGCAGGGTTTGTCCGGGTCTGATGCATCCACCACCAGAAGCTGGCCTTCCATGCGAACCGCAGCCCCGGAGACCAGGTTGGTCTGCTGGCGCAGGCAGGCGTCATTGATTGCAAAGCGCACCTCAAAGTTATCGGTACAGTCGACCACCAGGTCGGCCACCATCACTTCCCGCTCAAGTTGTTCAAGCGTCATACGGCTGGTGAGGGTTCTGACCCGGATGTCAGGGTTGATGGCCTGTAGCCTTCTTTTTGCTGATTCCGGTTTTGGGTCTCCGATATCCGCTGTGTTATGCACAATCTGACGTTGCAGGTTGGACAGATCCACGGTATCGAAGTCAGCCAGTACCAGTTCACCGACACCCGATGCCGCCAGGTAAAGCGCGACCGGACTGCCAAGTCCGCCGAGGCCGATGACAAGCACCCGGGATGCCAGGAGTTTTTCCTGACCTTCAATATCAATGTCGGGCAGCATGATGTGCCGGGCATAGCGCATGAGTTGTTCGTCGTTCATGGTTGTTCCGCAAGAACCGCCCGGGGCTGGTCTTGAAGGTCTTTGAAGGTTTCAATACTCAGCATTCCGGCATCCTCAAGCAGTTGCGTGACCGCAGGCTGTTGCTCATAGCCGTGTTCAAGAAGCAGGGTGCCGCCGGGTTCAAGATGAGACCGGGCGCCCTGAATGATGAGCCGAATGCCAGCCAGTCCGTCAGACCCGGAAACCAGTGCTGACGCGGGTTCGAACGCGAGATCCTCAAGGTGAGGGTCGCCCTCTGCGATATAAGGAGGGTTGCTGACGACCAGGTCAAACTTTTGCTCAATGCCATCAAACCAGTCACCCTGTTGAATCTGAAGGTTGGCGAGTCCATGGGCGTTTGCTTCGGCAACCGCGATGGCATCCGCATCAATATCAACCGCCATAACCCGCCACTCCGGTCGCTCGGCGGCCAGTGTCACAGCGATGGCACCGGTGCCGGTACCAAGGTCCAGAACCTGTCGTGGCAGGCCATCGAGACGGTCAAGGAGTATTTCTACAAGAAGCTCGGTTTCCGGTCTCGGGATCAGTGTGGCCGATGTGACCTGAAAGTCATGGTTCCAGAAGCCCTTGTAACCCAGAATGTAGGCCATGGGTTCGCCGCGTCGGCGCCGGTTGGCGAGTTCGTTGAAATTTGCCTCGTCGGGACCAGGCAGCGTCTCGTCGCTGTGTGCGAACAGCCAGTCGCGGCCCTTGTCCAGTACCCCTGCCATCAGCATCTGGCAATCCAGTTTTGGTGTATCGGATATTGAGGACAGTGTCTTCGACTGTGCCTCGATGAGTTCGGCAATCGATTTACTCATCGTCCTGTCCGAGTGAGCGAAGCTGGTCTGCCTGGTGCTCCACGATCAACTGGTCAATGATCGGGTCCAGTTCTCCGGTCATGATCTGAGGCAGGCGGTGCAGCGTCAGGTTAATCCTGTGGTCCGTCACACGTCCGTCCGGGTAGTTGTAAGTCCGAATCTTTTCCGAACGGTCGCCACTGCCGACCAGATCACGCCTGGTCACGGCCCGCTCCCGGGATTGTTCTGCCTGCGCCCTGTCCAGCAGCTTTGCCTGAAGGAGACTCATGGCCCGGGCCTTGTTCTTGTGCTGAGAGCGCTCATCCTGGCATTCAACCACGATGCCGCTCGGCAGGTGCGTCAGGCGGACCGCAGAATCGGTCTTGTTGACGTGCTGACCACCGGCACCGGACGAGCGATACGTATCAATACGCAGGTCGTTCTTGTCGATGTCGATCTCCTCGATTTCATCGGGTTCCGGCATGATGGCAACGGTGCAGGCCGAGGTGTGGATTCGTCCCTGGGATTCTGTCTGCGGCACACGCTGGACGCGGTGGGCGCCGGATTCGAATTTCATCTTGCCGTATGCGTCCCGGCCCCTGACCCGGGCGATAACTTCCTTGTAGCCGCCGTGTTCACCATGGCGCTCGTTCAGAATTTCCATTTGCCAGTTCTGCGTCTCGGCAAATCGCGAGTACATGCGAAACAGGTCCCCGGCGAAGATAGCGGCCTCGTCGCCACCTGTTCCGGCACGGATTTCAAGGAATACATTGCTGGCATCGTGGGGGTCTTGCGGCAACAGCCGCGTCTGTAACTCACCGTCCAGGTGTTCTACCCGGGTCTCCAGTTGCTCAATCTCGGCTCTCGCCATTTCCCGGATATCCGGGTCCGGATCGTCGGCCATGGCCCGCGCATCCTCCAACTCCGAGGTCGACGACTCGAAAGCACGGAAACTATGCACGACAGGTTCAATCCCGGCGTATTCCCTGGAGTAGGCACGGAACCGGTTCTGGTCTGCGATCACATCGCTGTCGCTCAGCAATGCACCCAGCTCCTCATAACGATCCATGAGCTGGTCGAGTTTCCGCCTCAGAGACCTGTTCAACGGTCTTGTTCCAGTTGGTAAAGCGCAGTAATCGCTTTCAGTAGCTCTTCTTTACCCTCGGCAACGGCATTTTTAATCTGGACACTCGGGGTATGTATGATCTTGTTGGTCAGTTGGTTGGCAAACTGGTTGATGACGGCAGCCGGGTCCTCGCCCTTTTCCAGCCGGGTAAGCGCCCTGGCAAGTTCCAGTTCTTTCAGTTCCAGGTGTTGCCGGCGAAATCGAATCAGCAACTCATCGGCCGCCTTCATTTCCTGTCGTGATCGGTAGCTCGCAACCTCCTGCCGCACAATCGCCTCGGCATCACTGGCGGCCTGTTCACGATTGGTCAGATTGAGATCAATGATTTCCCGCAGGTCATCAACACTGTACAGGTAGATATCTCTGAGGGTGCCGACCTCGGGTTCGATATCTCTGGGCACCGCGAGATCGACCATGAGAATGGGGCGATGCTTCCTGGCTTTCAGCGCTCGCTCGACAGTGCCTTTGCCCAGGGTCGGTAGCTGCGAGGTTGTTGCGGCGATGACGATATCCATGCCGGTCAGTCGCGCGGGAATAGATTGCAGATCAATGGCCTGGCCATCAAATAATTCGGCCAGTCTTCTGGCGTTATCCAGGGTGCGGTTGGCGATCGTAAGCCGCCGAATCCCCGCGTTGTGCAGGTGTCGACCGACCAGTTCTATGGTTTCACCGGCCCCGATCAGCAGGATGTTGCAGCTAGTCAGGTCCGAGAACAATTGACCGGCGAGGGTAACCGCCGTGGATGCCAGTGATACGGAGTTTTCTCCGATGGTGGTCTCAGTCCGGACCTTCTTGGCAATTCTGAAGGTCGTCTGGGCGAGATGATCCAGTTCGGTGCCCAGGGTGCCGATACGCCGGGCCTGCTCGAAGCAATCCTTGAACTGACCCAGTATCTGGGGTTCGCCGATCACCATGGAATCCAGGCCGCTGGCCACGCGCATGGCGTGCAGGGCTGCTTCCTTGTTCAGCCGGGTATAAATGCTGCTGTCCAGCTCTGAGCGGGCGATACCATGGTAATCTGCCAGCCATTCGATCACCGCAGTGTCGTCTGTCTGCCGGGTTGTGGCAATAACCTCGGTGCGATTACAGGTGGACAGAATCGCCACTTCTGACAGACCTGCGGTCGCTGATATATCATGCAGGGCATCCATAAGCTGTTCCGGGGTGAACGCAACCTTTTCCCGCAGGTCTACAGGAGCAGAGTTATGATTGATGCCGACAATGAGCAGATTCATAAGTAACCGGTGTAGTAAAATGAACCCTTTAAACAAGGTTCCTTCATAAGAAAGAACGGGTCCCCCAGGGGACGCTGGTCGACTGACCAGGGGACTATTGTACGCAAAAACCCATTCTTTGGGCGATAAATGAACATCACAAACAGACATTCAATCGGGCGCCTGTGTGACCCGGCCCGTTATTATCTACTGGTTACGGTAACCCTTGTGGTGATTTCCGGCTGTGCCACGGCGCCGCAGGATCCCATGGCCGAAGCAGTCGCTGAACAGAGCGATATAGCGCCTGCTGAGGAGACACAGGCCGGGCCGGAACTCCCGGAGCCCGAAGAAATCGAGTACCCGGTTGCACCGCTGACAGGTGACACCCTGTATAACCTGCTGGCGGCGGAAGTGGCAGGCTACCGGTCCCACTATGATTTTGCGCTGGAGAAGTACGTTGCCGTCGCGGAAGACACCCGTGACCCCCTGGTGGCGGCACGGGCAACGCGACTTGCGCTCTATGTAAAAGATCATGAACAGGCGCTGCGCACCGCGCTTGTCTGGGCTGAGGAAGATCCCGACAACGTGGACGCACACCGGGCGACCGTGGACCTGCTGCTGAATCAGGGCCGGATGGAAGAAGCCATCACTCACCTGTGGGCGATCAGGAAACTGGGTGGTCTGGCCCGCTTTGACCTTTTTGCCTATCGCTCCGCCAATCTCTCGCCGCAGCGGCGGAAAGGTGTGTTGCAGGCGATCTCCACCATGCTGGTGGAAAACCCGGGAGATCAGCAGTTGATGTTTGCCAGGGCAATCCTGCTGGAGCAGAGCGGTCGTTACGATGAATCACTGGAGCTGACCAACCGGTTGTTGCAGGAATCCCGCGATGTCAGCGTCATTGCGCTGCAAGCGAGTCTGCTCTCCAGCCAGGGGAAAACCCCGGAGGCAATTCAGGTACTGCAGGATGGTGTTCAGGTTACGGCAGGCAACCGGCGTCTCCGGTTGATTCTCGCCAGGATGTTGTTCGAATCCGGCGATCTCGCGGCGGCCCGGGTCCAGTATGGTCAGGTGCTTGAACAGTCCTCCAATGACGGGGATGTGCTGCTTGCGCTGGCTCTGATTGCACTCGATCAGGGTGAGGACGCCGAAGCGAAACGTTACTTTGAGCGTATGGTGCGCTGGAACCGACGACCCGGGGAAGCCCACTATTATCTGGGTGGCATCGCTGAACGTGAGGGTGACAGGGCGACCGCTCTGCGGGAGTATCGGCAGGCGGGTGAGGGTTATGAGTTCATCCCGGCCCAGGCGCGGATTGGCGCGATTCTCGCCAGTGAAGATCGCTGGGCGGAGGCGCGGGAGCACTTTGACCGTCTCCGCACACAAAGACCGGGACGACGACAACAATTGATTCTGCTGGAAGCGCAGTTGCTGGCAGAACACGATATGGAGCAGGAAGTTTTCGAGTTTCTGGATGCGGCGCTGGCGCAGCAGCCTGAAAGCATTGATCTGTTGTATTTCAGGGCGATGACCGGTCAGCGGTTTGAACGCCTGGATATCCTGGAGGCAGACCTGCGCCGGGTCATTGAGATTGACCCTGATAATGCGGATGCCCTGAATGCGCTCGGCTATACCCTCACCGACCAGACCGACCGTCATGAAGAGGCGCTGGTATTGATTGAAAAAGCGCTGTCCATCAAACCGGATGAGGCGGCGTTCATCGACAGCATGGGCTGGGTTCAATACCGCCTGAATAACTATGAGGAAGCGCTCATTTTTCTGAGGCGGGCCCTGGAACTTTTCAAGAACGACGAGGTTGCCGCGCATCTCGGCGAAGTGCTCTGGGTCACAGGCCGGAAAGAAGAGGCCGTCAGGATCTGGGAAAACGGACTTGAACTGGCGCCTGACAGCGACATCCTGAAAAACGTGATCATTCGTTTCCGGGGTGAGCGCGCAGTCCGGGACGATACCTAGTTGCGCCGCGTCTGGCTGTCAGCGCTGCTTCTGGTGGCTGGTTGCGCCACCCACACCGATACCCGCCCGATCACTGACCGATTCTGGCAGATGACCGGCAAGCTGTCTGTCAGCTACCAGGGAAAGACCCGCGTTGTGGCGGTCGACTGGCGCCAGAAGGGTAATGACAGTGAGATTACTCTGAAAGGACCCTTCAGCTTAGGCAGGGCGGATGTTGTGGTTGATGCTGACGCCGTCTGGGTGGACCTGGGTGATGGACCGCAGCGACTTTCCACCGGTGAATTGATCCGGCTGGGAGACCGGAGCCTGCCGCTTCCCTGGCGAGCGCTTTCCTACTGGATACGAGGCCGGACCGGCCCCGACGGAGATGTCCTGCCAGATCGCTACGAGCAGGGTGACTGGCGCATCCTGACACTCCGGCGTGGCCCGGACGGCCCCGAACTGATGGCGTTTGAGCACCCTGATATCGACTTGCGATTAAGGATTCAGGGTCTGTCCGGTTCCATAGTATTTTCCAATCCGGAAATGAGTCTGAAGCAGGGGCTGCACTGAGTTCATCTCAAGCCCTTTTCTTCTCCCGTTCATGGATTGATTTGAATAGTTGCCGACGAGCCTTTTGCAGCTTGTCAGCAGCTTCGTTATCGCTTTGTTCGTGCGCGATAGCATCCAGTATTTCAAAGCTCAGGCCGGGTTTCAAATACGCCGCTGCCCCAGGCAATGACTTGAGCTTTTCATAAGGTGTCTTGATCGCATCGTATGGATACCGCTTGCGCTGTTTACCTTTGCTATCAGTGGTCATTTCAGAGAACAGACAGGGACGATGATAGTTGATGTAGGGGTTGAGGTGCTGCCGGTTGAACTCGTTAATCTGCGGCGCCCAGCGCTGTGGGATGTGGTCATGACCGAAGATCTTGCGCACCACATGGCCGTTCTTGCTCTCTGCCAGGGCGTTGTCATTGGTCTGTCGGGAGCGTGACTTGGTGAATTCGGCCCGCAGTTTCTCAAGCAGCTTTGCCACCTTCTTGTTGATGTACTCCGAGCCGTTGTCGGAATGAAAGCCCTGGATGACGAAGGGGAAGTCATCCAGCAGTTGCTCCAGTGCCGGAATGAGATAACGCTCGCTGATTTTCTCCACGCTGACCACCATTTCCACCTGGGTCACCTCATCGACTGCATTGACGTGATAGACCCCCTTCTGCCCGTCCCAGTCGCCCTGGTGGACCGTATCAATGCGGATATAGCCGGGTTGGCCGTTGGGCCTGGGTTTGCGTCGCTCGCCGATGCGGGAACTTCTGGGTCGGGTCTTCTCGACATGGCGGCGGTAGCGAACATAGCCGGTGGCCTTCCTCAGGTTGTACAGGTGCGCCACGGAGATCGAGGCCAGGCGTTGGTATGTCGGTTGACCATACATCGTATAGGCGCGTTCGCAGAGTTTCTTCATGGTCAACCCGTTGGGGGTGCTATGGCGCTCGTCCATGGCTGCGAGCAGGCGGATGTCTGCTGCGGTAAATCGCCGTGAAAAGCCATTGACGGTGCGTTGTTGGCGCACCAGTCGCCCGGTATCGCGGTATTGCTTGATCAGTCGGGTGATCTGCTGACGCGAATAACCGCTGATCTTCATGAGGTAGCGGATCAGCACGCCCTTGTCCGGCCTGCTCAGTGACAGATAGTGGAATTTGACCAGGGTGCGCTGTACCCATCGGTAGCGGGAATCCTTATCGTCGGCAACCTCAAAGGCCACCCGCTGGGTGCCTTCAAGGAAGGCGATCACCTGGTTGATCGTGGTCAGGTCTTCAATATTCATGATGGTTTTCATCCTGCCATCATGAACGGAGAGCAACGGCTATGTCAGACTCATTTCATGGTAGAAACACAGTCCTCCTTCAGACTCATTTCATATTGGAAAAGACTTCCATTTGACACGTGACCGTCGTATCAGCACAATAGCGCCCTTTTTCGATTCCCCAGATCATGGAAAGGCCCGAAACAGGCCAGAAATTGATGATCTCGGGTTGGCCTTGGTAAAATGGGCACCCCGCGTGATCTGGTCCTGAGGGTAATCACGCCCGGGAAAGACGTTGAGATTACTGGGGTGTCGCCAAGTTGGTAAGGCAACGGGTTTTGATCCCGTCATTGCGCAGGTTCGAGTCCTGCCACCCCAGCCATTTTCGTAATCCACACGATTTTGGGTAACCATAACAAATGGCTGAACTAAAGATATTTACAGGGAATGCTCACCGGGAACTGGCGACCCGGGTTGTAGATCGTCTGCGGATGGATCTCGGTGCGGCAGATGTGGCTCGGTTCAGTGATGGTGAAATCGCTGTTGAGATTCATGAGAATGTGCGCGGCAAGGATGTATTCGTCATCCAGCCGACATGCGCCCCGACCAACGACAATCTGATGGAACTGGTCATTATCGCCGACTGTCTGCAGCGGGCGTCGGCGGCGAGGGTGACAGCAGTCATACCCTACTTCGGTTATGCCCGTCAGGATAGACGGGTGCGCTCCGCCAGGGTGCCAATTACCGCCAGGGTTGTCGCTGACATGCTTGGCAGGGCGGGTATCAATCGTGTGCTGACCATTGATTTGCATGCGGACCAGATACAGGGATTCTTCAGTATCCCTGTGGACAATGTTTACGGCTCGCCAGTGCTGCTGCTGGACATTGAACGGCAGAAGTATGAAGACCTGATGATCATATCGCCGGATGTCGGTGGCGTGGTGCGGGCGAGGGCGATGGCAAAGCAGCTTGATGATGCGGATCTTGCCATCATAGACAAGCGGCGTCCCGAGGCGAATGAGTCGGAAGTGATGCACATCATTGGTGATGTGGCGGGGCGAACCTGCCTTCTTGTGGATGACATGGTGGATACCGCCGGGACCCTTTGTGCGGCGGCGGGTGCACTGAAGGAAAATGGCGCCAGGAAGGTGGTGGCCTACTGTACGCATCCGGTGCTGTCAGGACCTGCGATTGACAGGGTGAACAATTCCGCCCTGGACGAACTGGTGGTCACAGATACAATTCCGCTGAAACCTGAAGCAGAGGAATCAGAAAAAATCAGGCAGTTAAGTGTTGCTGATGAACTGGCTGAGTCGATTCGTCGAATCAGCAATGAAGAGTCGCTGAGCGCGCTCTTCAAGAAACGGATACAACCGGCGCTGTTTTAGGCAGCGCTGATCATTAATCCGTTCGGGACAGCGGTCGCAGCTTCCCGGGCGCTGCGAACTCCAGGGAGAAACCTATGACGGATTTCGAATTGAATGCTGAACTGCGAACCGACAAGGGGAAAGGTGCGAGCCGCCGCCTGCGTCGTCACGCAGACCTGGTGCCTGCGGTTATCTACGGCGCAGGCAAAGACCCGCAGCCCTTGTCCATTGGGCACAAGGACCTGCACAGAGCGTGTGAGAACGAGGCGTTCTTCTCGCACATCATCACGATTCGCGCTGACGGGAATGCTGAACAGGCGATCCTGAAGGACCTTCAGCGCCATCCCGCGAAAGATCGCATCATGCATGCGGACTTTCTGCGCATCCAGATGGATCAGGAGATCACGGTCGAGGTTCCGTTGCACTTCATCAATGAAGACAGGTGCGTGGGCGTTCGCCAGAGTGGTGGCAATATTTCTCACAATATGACCTCGCTGGAAATCACCTGTCTGCCGGGCAACCTGCCTGAGTACATTGAGGTCGATATTCAGAACCTTGAGTTGGGAGATTCCATTCACATGAGTGAGCTCACGCTGGCCGAAGATCTGAGGATCCCGTCTCTGCAACCCGGAGCAGATCACGATCACGTGGTTGTCGCCTGCTATGAACCCAAGCGGGCAGTCGAGCCGACTGAGGATGAAGCTGACGCGGACGCGGCGGAAACAGATGTCCCGGTTGAAGACGCAGGTGACAGCGACGACTCAGGCGACGAGTGAGTTCGTAGCCGAAAGGTGTAAAAGGGTGTGAACGCACCGCTAGAATCGCAACCCCTGGCATTGATCGTCGGTATCGGAAATCCCGGTGCCGGGTACGCGGATACCCGCCACAATGCGGGTGTCTGGTTCGTTGAGCGACTCGCCTCTGACTTTGGCGGCAGTTTCAGGGCCGAGAAAAAATTCTTCGGCAGGGTTGCGATGACTCACATCGCAGGACGGGAGGTGCGCCTGCTCATTCCGGATACTTACATGAACGAATCCGGTAAGAGTGTTGCGGCACTGATGAACTTCTACAAGGTTGTGCCCGGTGCGGTGCTCGTTGCCCATGATGAAATTGACTTCCCCAGTGGCAAAATTCGATTCAAACAGGGTGGTGGTCTCGCCGGTCACAACGGACTGCGGGACATCTCGAAATGCCTTGCCGGTACGACGGACTTCAATCGGCTGAGGATCGGGGTCGGACACCCTGGCGATCAGGGTGACGTCACCGGCCATGTGCTGGGCAGGGTGACTGCCGGGGACCGTGCCATGATCGACACCTGCATCGGCGAGGCGCTGGCGGTGACGCCAATCGTGGTGACCGGTGACTGGCAGACAGCCATGCAGCGGCTGCATAACGCACTACAACCTTTTCACGGAGAACAGTAGCCATGGGTTTTAACTGCGGAATCGTTGGTCTGCCCAACGTCGGGAAGTCCACGCTGTTTAATGCACTGACCATGGCGAGTGTCGGCGCCGAAAACTTTCCTTTCTGCACGATTGAACCTAATTCCGGCATTGTGCCGATGCCGGACCCGAGGCTGGACCGGCTGGCCAGCATCGTTTCACCGGAAAAGGTGATTCCCACCACCATGGAATTTGTCGATATCGCGGGCCTGGTGAAAGGTGCGTCCAGGGGTGACGGGCTCGGCAATCAATTCCTGGCCAACATTCGGGAAACTGACGCCATTGCACACGTGGTCCGTTGCTTCGAGGACGAAAACGTGGTCCATGTTGATCATCGGATTGATCCCGCCGCAGATATTGAAGTCGTCAACACGGAACTGGAACTGGCGGACCTGCAAACCATCGAAAAAGCCATTAACAACGTCTCGCGGGTTGCGAAGAGCGGGGACAAGGCGGAACTTGCCAGGCTGCAATATCTGGAGCGTTTGCAGGCGCACATTGATGAAGGCAGGGCGGCGCGAACCTTCGAGACGACATCCGACTTTGCCGACGTATTGCGTGACCTTCACCTGCTGACCATAAAGCCCGTCTTGTACATTGCGAACGTCGATGAAGACGGTTTTGAGGACAATCCGCTACTGGATGCGGTCAGGGAAATTGCCGCGTCCGAGAAAGCGGAGGTGGTGGCGATCTGCAATAAACTGGAAGCGGAAATTGTTGAACTGGACGCCGGGGAGCGAGCAGGATTCCTCGCCGATCTCGGCATGGAAGAACCGGGTCTGGACCGTGTGGTCAGAGCCGGTTACCGGCTGCTGGGGCTGCAAACCTATTTTACCGCCGGCCCGAAAGAGGCCAGGGCCTGGACGGTACGAGCGGGTGCCAGTGCTCCCCAGGCCGCCGGCGTTATTCACACCGACTTTGAGAAAGGCTTCATCCGTGCCGAGGTGATCTCATATCAGGACTACGTTGAGTACGGGGGCGAAAACGGTGCCAGGGAAGCCGGTCGCCGCAGACTGGAAGGGAAGGATTATGTCGTCCGGGATGGTGACGTCATCCACTTCAGATTCAACGTCTGATTAAGCCCGGCAAAGAAACCAGGGTTTCCTCAGTCCCGGAACTCCCGCCTGATCCAGTAGTCGACGCTGACGTACCGACCGCCACCCAGGAAAAACAGGGCCAGCAGCATAATGAAGTAGGTCGCGGCAAACTCAATCCCGTTGTTCAGTACGGCAAAGTTGCCATGTTCCGTAAGCCAACCGTAGTTGCCGTGTTCGCGAAGGATGTCTTTGGCACGGTCCAGACGGTCAATGGCGCCCAGGGTGCGCTCTGTAGCGAAGAGTCCACTGCCGGTCGAGATGGCGAGCCAGCCGTTATGCCAGTGGGCGGTGAACATGGCGACCAGCATGGTGAACATGAGGGGTATTGATATCCATCGTGTGGCGAAGCCAAGGGTAAGCAGCACAGCGCCCGCGAGTTCAGTTGCGGTCGCCAGAGCCGCCATGAGCCAGGGCATGGGTAGTCCCAGCCCCCAGTCAGGGTTGCCGAACCAGGCGACGGTATTGTCAAATCCCTGGTATTTGTTGATGCCTGCCATGTAAAACACGGGCGCCAGGTAGGCGCGTAGAAGAAGGGGTGCAACCATGTCGGCCCTGAAAGTAAGCTCCAGCAGGTCCTGAAATTTATTGATTAATGCCATCATGACAATTCCCTTGTGAACACTCTGTGTTGATTAAAGGACTGAAGCAGTGAGATTCCGTTACGCACGAAGTCTTTTTTTCCGGTGATTCCGAATTCAGTCGCCTTCTCCTCCAGCCACTTTGCAGGTATAAGGCCGGGGTTCTGCCGCATATCCTGCAATAGATGAAAAGACAGTGGTTGTAGTTCAAAAAACCTTACAGATTCGTCAGGGATTCTGCAAACCAGAAGGTGAGATGGCGTGTCTCCCGGGGCTCCCGGTTGAAAGTCCGGACTGATTCGGTGAACAGGGTAGGCGTAGGCCAATGGCTGTGCCAGTGGGCTGAGTCCGAGTGGCAGGTCCCCCAGCCCGTCGTCATCGACAGGTTCGGGATGTTCCTCATCCATGGTGAACAGGGCCAGCTCGACCCATTCATAGTGGGCCAGCTCCGTCAGGTAACCGGGCAGCTCGGAGCTGAGTTGTGCCTGTGCCAGATATTCGACGAATTCGCCTGACAGGGCCATGAAATAAGGTGTCTGTGACTGATGCGAGATGAAAAAGTTGCGCACCATCGACTGCCAGGCATCGTCGGACAGTATGCTTCTGATAACAGGGAAGAAGTCACAGAGCAGCGACGAAACATTGTTGAAGATCAACTCCGAGTAAATGCCCATCCGCCGTTCGTCCAGCCCCGCCGGAACCGGAACATGCCCGGGGTCGCGGAGATGTTCCGTAAACGCCTTCTGGAGTCTTGAGAGCTCACCCATCTTGATAGCCGTTAATGGTTTTGTTGAGGAGTGCCTGACTGCTGCCTTTGTCTGATCATGTCGACCTCCCGTATGAGTTCTTCCAGGCCTGGGATATTAAAATCTCTCTCCAGCAGGGTGGGTCGGTCGCCGATCAGTTGGTAGGTCTGCTCCAGCAGTGACCAGACCGGATCAATGACGTCCGCACCATGGGTGTCGACAATCAGACCATCAGGCTCGACGTAATGTCCGGCGATATGCAGGTAGCTGATACGATCTGCGGGCATTGCCTGAATAAAGTCCATGGGTTCATAGCCGTGATTGACGCTATTGACGTAGACGTTGTTGACGTCGAGTAGCAGATCGCAGTCTGCTTCCTCAACGACCGCCCGAACGAACTCCGCCTCGTCAAGCTCACGCCTGGGTGTCAGATAGTAGGAAACATTTTCCAGTGCCATCCGTTCACCAATGACGTCCTGAACACGTTTCACCCGTTCAGCGGTATAAGTGATGGCTTCCCCGGTGAATGGCATGGGCAGCAGATCGTAGAGCTGACCGCCGTCATTCGTGTATGACAGGTGCTCACTGTAAATCGCAACCTTGTGTTCACGAATAAAGTCTCTGATATCCGTAACCAGCGACTCGTCCAGGGGGGCGGGGCCGCCGATGGAAAGTGAAAGGCCGTGACACACGATTGTTTTCTGCTCGCTGATCTCGCGTAGTTGTCGGCCGAGCCGACCACCAAGACCGATCCAGTTTTCCGGGGCGAGTTCAAAAAAGTCAATGTCTTCCGGTATGCCTTTCTGTAACAGTTGTGCGGTCATGGACCGGCGCAACCCGATACCGGCCCCGGATACTGGGTGTATGTGTGACAGCATGTGAAGGGAGCGGCCCCCTTGCGGGGACCACCAGGTGACAGGGTGAGTCAGATGTAATTCGGGTTTATGCAGCGCCGCCGCACTTACCTTCACCACACTTGCCTTCGCCGGACTTCTCACCGCCGCACTTGCCTTCGCCGCAGGAGCCTTCGCCGGACTTCTCGCCGCCGCATTTGCCTTCGCCGCAGGAGCCCTCTTTGTGAGCCTTATCGCCGCCGCATTTACCTTCGCCGCAGGAGCCTTCGCCGGACTTCTCGCCGCCGCACTTGCCCTCGCCGCAGGAGCCTTCGCCGGACGACTTCTCGCCGCCGCATTTACCTTCGCCACACTTGCCTTCGCCGTGATTACCGGCAACCTGCATATAGCCGCCTGGAAGTTCAGTCATGCCGAACGGGTTTGTGTCTGCGATTGCCATGGGGGAAAGTGCAAGGCTGGCTCCGAGAGCGGTACCAACGGCTATAGAAAGGGATTTCTTTGAAGTCTTGAGTGTCATGTAAACGTCCTCTGGTTGATTTGTCCGCCGATTCGTTCGGCTGGCTTGTACAGATGCACCGTCAGCCGATGGATCTCGTGTATCTTAGACCTGTCAGATGAACAGATGGTTTCATCATAGAGAAAACCACAGGCGAAACATTACATCAATCTGCGAAAAACTGGTATCGCAGACAAGCTGTTCAGGAAGATTTGTAAGGTTTTTTTACACTCTTGGGGCAGGATGGGCCCCCTGAGGCACAGGATGGCCTGTGCCACCGGTTTTAGGCGGCCTCGTTAGCCTTCTTGATAACTTCTTCAGCAACGCTATTCGGGCAGGCCGCATAGTGGCTGAATTCCATGGAGAACTGACCACGCCCGGACGTCATGGTCCGAAGATCGCCGATGTAACCGAACATTTCCGCCAGTGGCGCTGTGGCCTTGACGCGAACACCGGTGGCTCCGGCATCCTGCCCCTGAATCATGCCCCGACGCCGGTTCAGGTCACCAATTACGTCACCGACATGCGCCTCCGGCATGAATACGTCCACTTTCATGACGGGTTCCATTAACTGTGGGGAAGCCTTGGGCATGGTCTGACGGTAGGCAGCTTTGGAGGCGAGCTCGTAGGCGATGGCGGAGGAGTCCACCGCGTGGAAAGCGCCGTCAACCAGCGTGACTTTCACATCAAGCAGTGGATAACCCGCCAGGGGTCCTTCTTCCATGCTGATATTGAAGCCTTTTTCCACGGCAGACCAGAATTCCCTGGGTACGTTGCCGCCGGTAACCACGGATTCGAACTCAAAGCCCGCACCGGTTTCCGCAGGCTCAACCACATAGTCGATTTTCGCGAACTGGCCGGCACCACCCGTTTGCTTCTTGTGGGTGTAGCTGTCTTCAACCCGCTGCGTGATCGACTCGCGGTATGCCACCTGTGGTGCACCGACATCAACCTCAACACCATGGGTACGCTTGAGGATATCGACCTTGATATCCAGGTGCAGTTCACCCATGCCCTTCAGGATGGTTTCGCCCGATTCCTGATCCGTTTCAACCCGGAAGGACGGATCCTCCTGGATCATCTTTCCGAGCGCAACGCCGAGTCTTTCAGATGCCGCCTTGTCTTTCGGGTGAACGGCGATGGAAATTACCGGATCCGGGAACACCATCGGTTCCAGCGTGGCCGGGTTGCCGGTATCACACAGGGTGTGGCCGGTCTGCGTATTCTTCATGCCAATCAGGGCGACAATGTCACCGGCCTGGGCAGAATCCAGTTCGATACGTTCATCGGCGTGCATCTCTACGATTCGACCGATCCGCTCGGTCTTGCCGGTGTAGGTGTTCAGTACGTTGTCGCCTTTCTTCAACCCCCCCGAGTAGATGCGCGTAAAGGTCAGGGCACCGAACCGGTCGTCCATGATCTTGAAGGCCAAAGCGCGCAGGGGTTTCTCGGGATCAACGACCGCCACTTCGCCTGTCTCGTTACCTTCAAGGTCAATCTCGGGCTGCGGTTTTACCTCAGTCGGGTTCGGCAGGTAGTCCACGACGCCATTCAGTACAAGCTGAATACCCTTGTTCTTGAAGGCAGAACCACAGAAGGTCGGGAAGAAATCCAGGTTGATCGTGCCTCGACGGATACAGGCCTTGAGCGTATCAATGTCGGGTTCCTCGCCTTCTTCCAGGTACGTCAACATGGCTTCATCGTCCTGCTCAAGCGCCGTCTCGATGAGCTTCTCTCGGTACTCCTCGACCTTGTCGACCAGGTCAGCGGGAACTTCTTGTTCCGTGACACTTTCGGGGTCACCGGAATCGTCCCAGACCCAGGCTTTGCGGGTCAGTAATTCGACGACGCCAACAAAATCATCTTCCTCTCCGATCGGCAGGGTCATCACCAGGGGGTTGGCTGCCAGGACGTTTTCGATCTGCTCAACGACGTTGTAGAAGTTGGCGCCCAGTCGGTCCAGTTTGTTCACGAAGATGATGCGCGCAACTTCAGAGTCGTTGGCATAGCGCCAGTTGGTTTCAGACTGGGGTTCAACACCGCCGGAGCCACAGAACACGCCAACGCCGCCATCAAGCACTTTCAGTGAACGGTACACCTCGATGGTGAAGTCCACGTGTCCCGGCGTATCAATGATATTCAGGCGATGATCAGCCCAGAATGCTGTGGTTGCTGCTGACTGAATCGTGATACCCCGCTCCTGCTCCTGTTCCATGAAGTCAGTAGTGGCGGCGCCATCGTGAACCTCTCCCAGCTTATGGATTTTGCCGGTCAGTTTCAGGATTCGTTCTGTTGTGGTTGTCTTTCCGGCATCCACGTGGGCGAAAATGCCGATGTTTCGATACTTCGTCAGGTCAGTCATCACAATGGCTCGTGTCGTTTCTCTAAAATATGTCCGGGTAGTCCAGAGAGCGCTTCAGAACGGCGGAATGCGTGGCATGCCCGCGAATCGCTCAAAACCCCCGGGGAGGGCGTTTTTGCGCGGGCGCATCATATATCAACACTCTCGCGAGGTACAGTGCTGTGCCGCACCAGTCAGGCAAAGGTGTAGGTGTGCCGTTCCTTTGCCCAGGAATGGAACCCTGCTTCTTTCGCCTGTGTGCGAAAGTCCCGCCAGGTGTCGCCATAGTGCATCAGGATGATTTTCTTTCTAAGCCTGTCTGGCAGGGTGCAAAGCTCATCAATCGAAGTGTGCACGCCGCCGGTAAACATCTGGCAGTCATGGAAGATGATTTCGAAGTTGAACATCCTGTCAAAGCTTTCAAGGAGTTCCGGATCAAACCGGGTGTCAGAGGTGAACAGAATTCGATCATCAATGATCACCGCGCAACTCCAGGCGCATTCCCGCCAGTTTTTTGCCCGGTCGGGAAAATGCATGGTCCTCGGCATCTTGATGTTGATGCTCCCCACGTTCGCTTCGAAGGTTTCCCGGGGATAACCCTTCAATTTCCTTGGCCGGATGGCGTTCCACAGGTCGCCGAATCCGAGCGGCTCATTTTCAGACAGTTCGCTTCCGCCGCGCAAACTCTGCTCCCATAGAATCTTCTCGTAGGTGCGGGTGATCACCATGTTGGGTTTCTTCCGGCGCACGTAGCGTGCGAACAGTTGCACTTCTTCAAGTCCGCCCACATGGTCTGCATGACTGTGAGTAATCAGATAGTTCTGAATCTGTGCAATGGATGCACCGGCATCGAACAGCGCCTGGGAACACCGGGTTCCGCAATCAATCAACAGGTGGTCGGCACCCCTGGCAAGCAGCAGGTTGTTCTCGTTCAGGGTTTTAGCGAACGCAGAACCACAGCCTATGAAATAAAGGCTGAGTTCTCCTTTCGTGGTCAGGGGCACACTGGTCGCTGGTTTGCGAGATATTTTCATGATGATTTTTTTACGCTGCTTCAGTTTACCCGAATGCGGAACGAATGCGATGGTAGCCCATTGGCTCCCATGTTTTAATGCCGATCAGGATTTTCAATCTGGAAAGTGTTATGTCGCTCTTTGCTGAAGCATCCGAATTTCTTCCCGAGGTTGTCGCACTTCGAAGGAAGATCCATGCCAACCCGGAACTGGGTAATCACCTGCCGGAAACAACGGCTGCGGTCCTTGAGGCGCTGGAAGGACTTGACCTTGAAATTCGCCTGAGTGAGAGAACCACCAGCGTCATAGCGACCCTGCATGGTACAAAGCCGGGCAGGCGAATTCTGCTGAGGGGCGATATGGACGCACTGCCCATGCCGGAAGACAACGACCTGGCGTTCGCGTCACGTAACCCCGGGAAAATGCACGCCTGCGGTCACGATTCGCACACGGCGATGCTGGTCGGGGCTGCCAGGGTATTGAAACAGCACCAGGAACATTTGTCAGGCGCGGTCGACTTTTTCTTCCAGACCGGCGAAGAAGGCCACTTTGGTGCGCGTGAAGTTCTGGAAGAAGGTTTCTTTGAAGGGCCCACAGCGCCGGATGCGGTCTTTGCCCTGCATATTACTCCGCTGTTGAAGGCGGGCGTTTTCACCGCCAAACCCGGCCCGCTGCTTGCGGCGGCAGATTTTTTCACGATGACCATCAAGGGCAAGGGCGGTCATGCCTCCATGCCTCATGACTGTGTTGACCCCATACCCGTTGCCTGTGAGATTGTTCAGGCGTTTCAGACCTTTGTGACGCGGCGCATTCCGGCGTTTGATCCGGTGGTGCTGACAACGACCAGGATCGAAGCGGGTACAACCGGCAATGTTATTCCTGAAATTGCCGAGGCCATGGGTACGCTGCGTTCGACGTCGGAGAAATCCAGAAACCTGGCGCATGAAGGACTTGTTCAAGTTGCGGAAAAGATCGGTGAGGCCCACGACTGCGAGGTTGAGTTCAATATGGACAGGGGTTATCCGGTGACCGTCAATGAGGCGGCCTTCACCGGGTTTGCCCGCGACACGGTGGTGGAACTTTTCGGTGAGCAGGGGTATCTGCCGATGCGAACGCCAATGATGGGCGCGGAAGATTTCTCCTATCTGTTGCAACGCTTTCCGGGGGCGATGTTTTTCCTGGGTGTTAAACCCGAGGACCCGTCACTGGCAGCGCCCTGTCATTCCAATCGCATGATCCTGAACGAGGACGCGATGGCGCATGGCGTGGCGCTGCACGCCCGGATAGCGTTGAATTTCCTCGCCCTTGATTAGCGGGGTCAGGGCGGGAAACTCCAGTATTTTCATTATGTTATCGACGCCCCGACCGGCGACGGAGAACCAAACCGGACCCCTGTGCGGCTGAAGGCAGTGAGAAATACTTTGTGGATTGAAGGCCGCAGGGTAAGATTCCAGCCCCCATGTAAGGAACTGAGTGTTGTGGCACCGGCACTGGCAAGAGTCCGGAAAGAAGACGAAGCCGTAAGAAGTTTGATTCTTGAAGCATTGGATGTGATCCGGTCCGATGACTTTGATCGCTATTTTGATCTTTTCACCGAAGACGCTGTGTGGATGATGCCGTCCAGTTTCAAGGATGTTCATCAGGATGAAGCCAGGTCCTTCTACCGCTTTACCCGGAAGTTCAAATTTGACCAGGAAACCGCTGTGGATGAGGTGGTGGTTTCCGGGGATGCCGCCTTTGTGCGAGTGAGCTTCGACGGTTACCTCAGGCCCAAGGTGGATGATGGCTCGCCGCCGCTGCGTTCAGTCAGCAGGCATATCTGGATTTTGCGTCGTCAGACAGACGGCAACTGGAAGATCGCACGAGACATCTGGAATACGCCCAAAGTGGCGGGCTGATCAACGGCAGATGCGGGCGGTTCGACCAGACATTGCTCTGATGGAGCAAAACGGGATTACCGGTGTGGCCCTGCCTCGTCTTGGTGACCCTTCGGTGATTCCGCTCTGGTTCGGTGAGGGTGACCGGGTCACACCGGATTTCATCAGGGAGGCCGCAAAACAGGCTCTGGATGATGGAGAAACCTTTTATATCAATACGCGGGGGTTGGCGGAACTTCGCGTCGCCATCGCCGATTACCTGAGTCACCTTTACAAAACAAATATAGACGTTGAACGTATCTCGGTTCCCGGTTCATCCATGCTCGGTGTCACGATTGCGGCGCAGATGGCTTTGAACAAGGGTGACGACGCTCTGGTGGTGAGTCCCCACTGGCCCAATATTGAAATCACCTACGCCGTGACAGGCGCCAATGTGCTTACCGTGCGCCAGCGGGAAACGCCGGATGGCTGGCGGCTGACTGCTGAAGAAATCCTTGAAGCGGTGACGCCGAAGACCCGCAGCATTTTTGTGAATACGCCGTGTAATCCGACGGGCTGGGTGATGCCCCGCGCCGACCAGATAAAACTGCTTGAGCATTGCCGTGAAAACAACATCCTGCTGATCGCGGACGAGGTTTACCACAGGCACTATTATGGCGGTGATGCGGCGCCGTCCTTCCTGGAAATCGCGGATGAGGAAGATCCTGTGGTCGTTGTGAATGGTTTTTCAAAGGCGTGGGCAATGACCGGCTGGCGCGTTGGCTGGGTGGTTGCCCCCAGGTCCCAGGGCACGCACTGGGCGATCATGTCTGAATGCTTTAATACGGGTGCCTCGGTGTTTGCACAGCGTGCCTGCGTTACCGCGCTGGAGCAGGGGGAGGGTTTCGTCAACGAACTGAAGGCGCAATATCAACAAGGCAGGAGTATGGTGATTGACCGGCTTGGCGGTCATCCGGCCATTGATCTGTGCGCACCCGATGGGGCCTTCTACGCTTTTCCGAGGATAAAAGGCATCCGGTCCAGCCGGACCTTTGCGGAAAGGATACTGGCCGAAGAAAATGTCGGCGTTGCGCCCGGTTACACCTTCGGTGCGGATAACGATGACTATATCCGCATCTGCTTCGCGCCCGGTCATGATCGTTTAGCGGAAGGACTGGACCGGATCGTCAACTTTGTGGAAAGAAACCACAATCTCTGAGTCGGAGCAACGAGATGGAAGTTAACAACCGCGTCACACCCGACGAAGAGCAGATGAAGGGATTCTTCGAGTCAGGTCACGACGACGCGATCTACATGCTCAACATGCTGAAATTCAAGGACAAAGCCGAGTATGAGGATGGTCGTGACACCGACCTCAGCGGTGAGCAGGCCTATGCCATCTACGGCACGGAGGTCACAAAGCTCATTGTTGAAGTGGGCGGTGCGCCGGTGTTTTCCGCAAGGGTTGAGCGGCTGATGCTCGGCGAGGTCGAAGAGCTGTGGGACAGGGTGGCCATTGCCATGTACCCGTCGCGCAAGGCAATGATGGAAATGATTTCGTCGGAAAAGTACCGGGAGATCGCCGTGCACCGAACTGCCGGGCTTGCCGGACAGCTCAACATAGAGACGGTCAACCCCGCTGGTACGTGGCTGATGCAGGGAGACAGCGCCCGGCAGGCACCCGGATAACTATTACAGGAGATATTGATGGCAGATTACCTTGTTTACGGCACACCGCTTTCACCCTTCGTCCGCAAGGTCGAGGTGGTACTGCATACCCGGGGGATTCAGTACGATTTTGAGAATATCAATATCATGGCGATGCCAGACTGGTTTCTGGAGATAAGCCCGGCGCGACGCATCCCGGTGCTCCGTGATCGCACCATGGGCAAGGAGGGTGTTCCCGGCACTATTGCTGACTCATCAGCAATCTGCCTGTATCTTGACAGGAAGCTGAAGGCGGGTCTCTACGGCAATTCGGATTTCGAGGCCGGTCGCGCTACCTGGCTGGAGGAGTATGCGGACACAGAGGTTGCCGGGCCGCTCGGCATGCAGGTGTTCAGGCCGATCATGTTCCCGCGCTTCCAGGGCCGGGAATCGGACCTTGATACGGCAAGAAAGGGTTGGAATGAAACCCTGCCGGCGCGTTTTGATTACCTGGAAGAAACCTTGGGTGGCCGGGAGTTCTTTGTGGGAGAGAGCTTCTCTATCGCGGACATTGCTATCGGTTCGCAAATGATTCAACTCGATCTGGTGGCGGGTACACCGGATGCCGCGAAGTGGCCGGCGCTGGTAAAGCACACTGAGGCGATGAAGTCGCGACCGGGATTTGCCGAGAATCTCGCAACCTGCGGCAAGATGCTGGCGAAGATTCTGCCGGAAAAAGTCAATCTATCCTGAAAACGCAAACCTGTATTCAACCAGCAGGGTGGGCTGTGGCTGTATAGTGTATTCTTTGAAGATAAGAAGGATGTATGAGTTATCATTTGAAACGAGAATTAGATAAAAACTCGGCTCAGGCAATAAAAAACCTGGAGAATCTTTTTTCTGATAACGAATGGGCTGAACAATACATTAGACACCATTACCTTCGCTGCGCGGATGATGTGAAAAATGTTTTATCTCTCGGGCATCCCAAAAAGGTTTTTAATATTGGCGGAGCCCCTTATATATTTGAAGCTATAATTAAATCTAAAAATGTTATGGTTGATTCGTTGGACCTCGAACCAGGCCGTCATGCAAGCGTTATTGAAGCTTTGCGCCTGAATGTGGAGAAGATAAACATTGAAGATTCGGTTGAGAGGACAAGGCTCAAGATCAATGATTATGATGTCCTGGTTTTGGCGGAGGTTTTTGAACATATGAGAATGGATTTAATCGGCACACTAAAATTCTTATATGAAGGAATGCGGGGGGGCAGCTCTCTGTATTTAACAACACCGAATTTCTTTTTCCTTAGACGCTTTTTAAGAAAAATGAAAGCGGGTAGATCCGGGCCAGATGTTGTTTTTGAATGGGACAAGCTAAAAAGTCTTGGGCATATGGGTCATGTACGCGAATACTCCAGGGTGGAGTTGGTTGAATTGTTCGAACATGTTGGTTTTGAAGTCGCTGATATAAAATATAGAAACCGACGCAGCCCGATAGAATGGTCAATAAAGGGGCTAATATTAACAATATTTTGCGCGGTTATGGAGAGTACATTCGACTGTTTCGCAGAAGAGCTTATATTTGTTCTTCGGAAGAAGAATTAGTATTGATCTCTTATGTCAATGTTTCTGACCCTGTCCTGACTGATCAATACCCAGATGAAGAGCGCCAGCAGAATGGAGATCATGATGCTGATAGCGGCTGACGGGTTGGTCACATCAGCGATTGCGCCACCCAGCAATGCTCCGAGCGGAGCCAGGTTGTAGGTGATTGCGTGGAACCCCATGACACGTCCGCGGAGCGGGTCAGGAACCTCAAGTTGCAGGATGGTGGTTGACGTCACCATGAAGACTGAACTGCATATGGATGCAGAGAAGATCAGGAGCAGCGCCATAAAATAAGCGTTGCCGATATTGACGTAGCAGACCAGCGCGAACAGGTAAATAAAGAAACAGAAGCAGGCACCGGAGAGCAGCATACCGAATCCCAGCCTGTGCGAGTTCTGCAAAGCTCCCGAAATAACTGTTCCGGTGACGGCGCCAAAACCGGCGACTGACAGCAGGTAGCCGTATCCCTGTTCTTCGACGCCCAGCATGTCCGCGAATGCGGGCATTAGCTGCATGTAAATCATACCGAAGAAAAAGACGGCATAAGAAAGTCCCAGCAGGACATAGAAGGTGCGGGTCGTCAGGATAAACGTGATGCCTTCCCTGATCTGTTGCCAGGCGGGCTGCCGGACAGCAACCGGATCGGCGTTTACCTTGAGGTTGACCAGAACCAGATACATGAAGAAGTAACCGAATGCACAAAGCGTGAATAGCACCCAGGTATCGCCCACGGCGATGATAACGCCGCCCAGTGCGGGCATGACCATCCTGGTGGCCTGCCAGATGACGGTTGTGAGAGCCACCGCGCTCATCATGTCATCACGTTCAATCAGGGCCGGAAAGATCGCCTGTCTTGATGGCCAGTCAAATCCGATGATCACGCTGATGGCTGCGGCGATCGCGATGATGTGCCAGGCTGCCACCTGTTCGGACCAGTCAAGCCAGGCAATCAGAATAAGCAGAACGCAGGTGGAAATAGAGGTGACTTCCAGCAGGCGACGTTTATTGACCCGGTCCGCCAGTGCGCCGCCAAACAGGGTGGTCAGTGTGGCGGGCAGACCCATGGCGCCGCCGAGATATCCCAGCATGAGGGCGCTTTCTGTCAGTTCATACAGCAGCCAGGCAAGGCCCATAACCTGAAGCTGGGTTGCGCCAACAGAAGTGAATGAACCCAGCCAGTAATTCCTGAACTGCCTGTGCCTGAGTGCACTGAACTGCGCTGCGTTCACCGGTGTGGCCTTGCGTAAGAAATCACAGAGAGAGGTTGCGGGTGGAAGAATCGCGACTATACCGGAAACCGCATCCTGAGACAGACCGAGCTTCTGGCACGAGAGCAGGTACAACTCAGCGGCTTGCCAGCTATATAATTCATTGATGTTTTACCTTTCAAAAATTTACCAGAACCGGAATTACCAGTTCTGGATTTTGCAGTTGCTCGGCTGGAGCGGCTGGGTAACCCTGTTTGCGCTTCGCGACGCCTACTGGGGACAGTCCTGGGAACGCATCCTGTTGCTGATCGTTGACGCCATCGCCGGTATCATCCTGACAACCGGATTGCGGCATATCTACCATGCCGTCTGGGACTGGCCCCTGACCCGGCGAATTATTGCGGTGCTGGTGGCTTCCTACATGATGGCGGCTATCTGGCAGCCCATCAAAAACTTCTCGCAGTTCTATTACTATCAGGACTTCGATCTGATTGCCGCCTACGGCCACGTGGGTTACTTCTCCGGCATCATCGGGTATTCCTGGTTCCTGATGCTCGGCTGGACCGGTCTGTACTTTGCACTCAAGTTCTACCGGTTGCTGCAACAGGAGACGGAGCGAAGTATCCGCGCGGAGTCTTTGGCCCATGAATCACAACTGCGTATGCTGCGTTACCAGTTGAACCCGCATTTCCTGTTCAACACGCTGAACGCGATTTCCACATTGATTCTTGATAAGAACACCGGGTCGGCAAATGCCATGGTGAGCAAGCTGAGCCATTTCCTGCGCTACTCTCTGGACAAGGATCCGATGCAGCGTGTCGACGTGGAACATGAGGTCAACACCATGCAACTGTACCTGGAGATCGAGCAGGTGCGGTTTGATGACCGACTGCGCGTGGACTTCGATATTGGTGAAGAAGCAAAGCGGGCGCTGGTCCCGAGCCTGATATTGCAGCCCCTGGTCGAAAACTCCATCAAGTATGCGGTTGCCGCTCGTGAAGATGGCGGTGGCACCATTGCGATTTCGGCCCATCGAGAGGGCGATCAGCTACATCTTGTTATCTGCGATGACGGCCCCGGAATCGCATTGGAAAATGGCGAGCTGCCGGAGTTTAAGGGCGTTGGTATTGCCAATACGCGAGATCGTCTGAAGCAGCTCTACGGTGCCCGTCAAAGCTGCACCTTTACACAGGCAACGCAGGCGGCACTGCATGGTTTGCGGGTCGATATATATCTTCCCTTTGAGGTGGAATCATGACGACGGAATTGAAAGCGATCATTGTTGATGATGAATCCCTGGCACGAAAAGGTCTGAAGCTCAGGCTTGAGGAAATCGAAGGCGTCGAGGTTATCGCTGAATGCGGCAATGGCAGGGAGGCGCTGAACAAGGTGGCCGAGTTGGAACCGGACCTTATTTTCCTGGATATTCAAATGCCGGGCATGAGCGGGTTTGATGTTGTCTCACGGTTGCAGCAGGACGATATGCCGCTGATCGTGTTTGTCACAGCCTATGATGAATACGCCATCAGGGCTTTCGATGTTCATGCGGTGGACTATCTGCTGAAACCGATTGAATCGGGGCGGTTGCAGGAAGCGGTGGATCATGCGCGAAGTCACAAGGCTCTGGACGGTGCCGTCGCCGACAAACAGCGACTGCTTGATCTGATTATCTCCATCACCGGCAAGTCCGAGACCGCGATTGCCCAGCTCTTGAAAGACCACACCGGCAGCCGGGCCTATCCCGAGAAGATTGCTATAAAGGATGGTAGCGAAACAACGCTGGTGCCAACAGACGACATCGACTGGGTTGATGCCGCAGGCGACTACATGTGTGTTCACGCTAACGATGAAACGCATGTCATGCGCATTACCATGAAGGAACTGGAGGATCAGCTTGATCCGGCAAATTTCCAGCGCGTACATCGCAGCACTATCGTCAATCTGGATCGCGTCACCAGGGTTTGCTCGCACATGAACGGCGAATTTCACCTGATACTGAACAATGGCGCCTCCATCAAGATGAGCCGATCCTACAAGGAGAAGGTGAAGCACTTTTTCTAGCCCGGACTATTCATGTCGGGCACAACAAAGAAGTATTGTGGCGTACTTGTAACGGATTTCAATTCTCTTTGTTGGCACCGAGTGACTTTTCCGGTCCAAGCGACGATAACAGTCCATCCTGGTGTCGGCGTGCCGCAATCATTCGGCAGCTACTCAGTTACGATGCGAGCGAGTACCTCCGGTGACCCCGATGCGGGAGAAATTTGGCTTTAGATGTGTTGTCAGGTTGGTACTGCGCCGACCGAGCGCGCGATGCGACGCCAATCGTCAATGTAAGCCATAGACGATGGCAGGTGCATCACGATTCTTCGTACGGACGACTCAACCCAGGCGCCGAGCTTGAGCAGATGTAACCTCAGCGTTGTCACCTGTGCCCGAGCGTGACCGGTGTGGCGGGCATGAAGCCGTAGTTCCTGGAAGAGTACGTAAGCGGCTGCAGTCAGCAACACGCGCAACTGATTGGCCTTGAAGCTGGTACAACTGGTGCGGTCAATCTGCAGTCCGTCTTTCAGTTCTTTGATTCGGTTCTCGGCATCGCCGCGCGCACAATAGATCTTCTCGTAGATATGCTGCGGTGAACCCTTGACATTAGTGATGATGAAGCGCGGGTTCTCTTTCGGCTTGCGACCTTCATGATAGGTCATCTGACCTTTAATTATGACCCGCCGTTTATGCGGCCAACTGCCTGCCGCATAATGGGCTTCGTCGTAACAAATTGTCTCGATGTTGCTATCCGAGTCGGCCCGAACAACGCCCATTGCCGGTTCCGCCAATTTGAGCAAAACACTGTTTTTCCCCATGCCAACGACATACTCCAGACCTTGTGCCTCAAAAAACGCGTACAACTCCGGTCCGGTGAAGCCAGAGTCCAGGCGGATACGGATGCGCGCCTCCGGAAACGCTTTGCGCAAGCGCGGCAATAGTCGCTTCAACAGACCGAGACAACCCAACTTGGCCGTGGCATTGCCGGGACGTAACAGATAACAGAACAAATACTGTTCGGGCTCTTTGTCGAACGTCAAAAAGCCAGCTAGCGGCAGGTAGCAGTTACCATCATAAAACCGGTTGAACAACGACAGTTGCTGACTGCCGTGGGCAGGATCTTCGGTCGGGTCGAGATCAATGGTGATCAGCCTGGCCTTTTTCTTGCGCCGCTTGTGGCGATTGATCACGGTCGCCGCCAGGCTCTCCGCCATGCGGAGCAGATCGGCACGCCGGACACCATTTTCGAACCGCGACAATGTCGGCTGCGATGCTAGTGCCTCGCCCTTAATCGCATCACGGCCGGTCAACAACTTGAACACTGGATCGTTCGCCAGCCGGGCAGCATCATTGGCGTCCTCATAACCGCAGGCGATACTGAACATACGTTGCCGGAAAAGCTCTGGCAGCGAATGCAAGACCTTGGACTGCTGTCGTGTATCCGATAAACACGCCGCAAGCGTACTGCTCAGTTTGAGGCGATCATCTAGTGCCTTCAGCAGCACTGCACCACCGTCGGAACTGGCGTGCTCCTGATCGAATTGGGCAACAATATTCTTTTTGCTCAGCCCCTTGAACAAGACACCCTGTTTAATGGTATTGTTTGCCATGCAAAAGCCTTTTTTGTGATTAAGTATTTGTTTGCAAACACTATTTTCTCACACCTTAGGCTTTTGTTTTATCTATTCACGAATAATTCTCAATCCCCGGTTAACCCATCCTGGTTGCAGGTATCGCAGCTTATCGCGTGCTCAATAGCAGGGCGGCTGTCTCTTCACATGATTTTGGTTGTTCCTGGGAGTGCTGACAGAGCACCTGCCTCCTGCACAGGCATCCGTTGCCGGTCTTTGGCACCGAGCGCCCAGGCGCTATCCGCCCGGTGACAGGTGTTGGTGTTAGTTCGAAGCTGAGATCGACGCTATTCCAGTTGGAAGGCCGCGTACAGCAGCCAGTCCAGCCTGAAGTTGTTCTTGGCAAAGTCAAGACGATAGCGCCTGCCGGTTTTTACCAGACGAGCCACTGAGCGCATCAAATAGCGGATCAAAGGTCGCAAGCCATGTTTCCGGGCAGGCTCGGGTAGCCACTGATACTGCATCGCCATCAACAACAACTGTGCTATCTGACCGCAGGCATAAAATGCCTGATTGGCGGCAAACCGCCGACAGGGAGGATGGTGTAAATCCATTTCAATCAGCGGACCCTTGAAGGCATTCTCCTGTCCCTGCTTGCCGCGATGACGTCGCACTAATTCATCCACCGGCAAGTCGTCACGGGACACAAGAATGACCGTATAAGCAGGCGTCAGACGCTGTTGTGGACCGTCATAGAGCTGGCGAACGACGACATAGTGTTGCGTCTTCCAGCCGCTGGGTCGGTGCAACACCAGCGTCGCAGACTCGCCTCGCCCTATATCAGACCAGGCGCTTTCAGGTAATCCTTCCAGTTGGCGCAGCACCGGGCGGCGGTTATTGCCATTGGTCACGCTGATTGAGTAATCCCAGCCCTTGTCAGTACAAAACCGGACCAGGTCGCCACGATAATAGGCGTTGTCTGCCCGTAGCCAGACCGGCGTACCCTCCGGTAGCAACGGCGCCACTTCGTCAGCCAACTGTGTCTGCCAGCCCCTGGCGACATCAACGCCACCCGGGTGCAGTAAGCCACTGGCCCACAATCCTCCGAGGAACACATTATGCAGCCACAGTTGCGGCTCACCATTGTATCCCTTACCGGCACCTTCAAAGAGATGACCATCCACCTCAATCGCAGTGCCATCGATAAACACTGGCACATAGCCCTGTGTCGTCACATGGTGATCAATGATGGCCGGTGCAACCTGCTGTGCCAATGCCTGGACCACGCCTCGCAGGGCGTCCACCTCATCCTGGCCAAAGCGGCTGAGATATTCGCCGAGACGCCGGCCTGAAGGCGCTTCACTCAAACCCAGCAGTACCTGCCCGGCGGGGTTGGCACGCAGGGCATCCAAATCAGACAGGGCACCATGACCGGCTGCCAGAGAGGCAATGAGACTCCACAGCATCTCGGCGTCAGAGGCACCGCGTCGGCGTACTTTGAGGTGAACGGCTTGCGAGAGGGATCGTAGCAGTTCGGTTTGTTGAGCCATTTTGGCCAGTAGAGACCAGCCGCCAGTGCCCACCAGGGCGGCATCGGTAAAATCTATCTCGACGTTTGCGGGCTGAGGGATTATCTTTGTCATAGGCGCACTTGCTGGGTGAGAGTTTGGATACTCGGTATTTTGCCAAATCACGCAGCAAGTTGCGCCTTCTATCTCACTTACCTTCGCCGACGTCACCCCTTAACCGGGAGTTAAGACGAATAATCCGGGCTAGGGGCATGGCCTTTAGAGGCGTGGTACTCTGTGAATCCATGGGTTCTTCCATGACAGGAGAGCGGTATGACCGCTGTGCCCCCATCTACCAACGATATCGATGAGGACTGGCTGACCGAAGTTCTCAAGGATAGTGGTCAGATCGTCACTGAAGTCACTTCGGTATCCACCGAGCCAATCGCTGCCGGTGTCGGGTTTATGGGAGAGCTTGCGCGATTGCATCTGACCTATGCCGGGCAGGAGGATCTGCCCGAGACGCTGGTCGCCAAGTGTGCCGCGCAGAATGAAAACCGCCAGGTTGCCCGGATCCTGGACTTCTACCATCGGGAGGCGGATTTCTATAATCGCGTTGCGCCGGAATGCCCGATGAATGTGCCGGACAGCTATCACGCGGATGTCAACCCGGATACCTATGACTTTGTGCTTCTGATGGAAGACCTGGGTAACGTCTCACCCCCTGACCAGCTTGTTGGCGCTACCGGGGAAGAGGTGTATTCGGCCATCGGCAACATTGCAGAAATGCATGCCCAATGGTGGGGTGCAACCGCATCAGAGCACCCCTGGATGTATGACATGATGTCGGAGGCGGAATCTGAACGCCTTCGCACGCTGATCTACGGCCCTGCCGTTGAACCCGCACTTGAAAAGTTCGATTACCTGTTCACGCCGGAATTGAAGCAGGTTCTTCTGGACGTTGCCGATCAGTATGCGGCTGTCTGGACCAGACACATGTTGCCGGTCGATACCTTTGTTCATGGTGACTACCGTCAGGACAACATGCTTTACCTTGAGGACGAGCAGGAGCCACTGGTCATGGACTGGCAGATCAGCGGTCGCGGGAAACCGGTATTTGATGTCACCTACTTCATGTGCCAGAGCGTTGATGCTGATCTGCGAGCAGAGATGGAGCGGGATGTCCTGAAATTTTATGTCTCGAAACTGGCCGACCTGGGCGTTGAGTATGACTACGACCAGTGTTTTGAAGACTATCGCCGCCTGGTGCTGGGGTGTCTGATTTACCCGGTTACCGTCTGCGGTTCTCTGGACCTGGCCAATGAGCGTGGCCGGATGCTGGGAGAAATCATGATGACCCGTAACCTGGATGCGATTGATTCGCTCGGGTCGGCGGAGTTGCTGTAGCGGTTAACAAAGACCCTCAGCCAGCAAAGGGCCTTCAGCTAATAAAGAGCACCGGTTATCCGGCATTTTACAAATTGCCTGCACGGGCAGTTGGGTATTGGTCGGTGTGCCGCTGAAAATGGCATAATCACTGGTTTAGAGCCAAATGCCACCAGCAATGAAAAAAGTACAACCGGAAGAAGGCGGAAGCGCTGACATCGTTTCAGAAAGCATTGAACGACTGAAAGAACTGTTCCCCGAGGCGTTCAGTGAGGGCGGAGTCAATTTTGACGTGCTTCGCCAGTTGCTTGGTGACGCCGAAGTGCTGGACGAGGGTGAAGAAAAATATGGCCTGAACTGGCACGGCAAGAAAAAGGCACGCCAGATAGCGCACACTCCTTCAACAGGGACCTTGCTGCCTTGCCCTGAAGAAAGTATCGATTGGGATACCACCCGGAACCTGTTCATTGAAGGAGACAATCTTGAGGTCTTGAAGCTACTGCAAAAGAGCTATGCCAACAAGGTCAAGGTGATCTATATCGACCCGCCGTATAACACAGGAAAGGAATTTATCTACCCCGACAAGTTTCAGGAGAATCTGGATACCTATCTGAAATACACAGAGCAGGTGGATGATGCAGGGATGAAGTTTTCCTCGAATACTGAAACTGGTGGGAGAATGCATACAAACTGGTTAAGCATGATGTATCCCAGGCTGAAATTGGCAAGAAATCTGTTACGTATGGACGGGGTTATATTTTTGTCAATTGATGATATTGAGCATGCAAACCTCAAGTTGATTTGTGACAGCATCTTTGGCCAAGAGAACTTTTTGGGAGAAGTCTGCCGGGCTACTGGCCAGACCACGGGTCAGGATAGCGGCGGGTTAGGTAGTTCGTTTGACTACTTACTCGTATACTCCAAAAATGTTGATTTTGATCTAAGCGGTTTACCACTTAGTAAAAAAGATTTAACCCGTTTCAATAATGAAGACGAACGAGGAAAATATGCCTACGACCAGATGAGAAAAACCGGATCGAGTGACAGACGAGAGGATCGTCCAAAGCTTTTCTACGCCGTAGAGGACCCGGAGGGGGAAGAGGTTTATCCCATGGCACCAGCAGGCTATGAAGGCACATGGAGGTTTGAAAGAAAAACATATGACCGGCTTTTGGCAGATGGTTATATTCTTTGGAAAAAAACTAAGAGAGATGGAAGAGGTATATGGTGGCCCTATGTGAAATACTATCTCGAAGGTCGAACCAAGCGCCCGTCACCGCTATGGAATGATCTTGATGGGAATAAGAAGGCCGCTCGTGATGTGCGAGCGCTATTCGATGGTAAAAAAGTATTCGATTTTCCTAAGCCCGTTCCACTTATAGAAAGATGTATTCAAATCGCACCAGGTGCGTCTGACGAGGATATCATCCTAGACTTTTTTGCAGGCTCCGCACCTACTGCACACGCAGTCCTAAATCTTAATCATAAAGATAATGGCAAGAGAAGGTTCATTTGTATTCAGCTACCGGAGAAGGTTGAAGAAGGGACTGAGGCATCTAAAGCCGGGTTTGAGAATATAGCCCAGATTGCGAAAGAAAGAATTAGAAGAGCTGGTAAGCAACTCAGTAATGGACACTCCCTGGATGTTGGCTTCAAGTGCTTCTCGTTGTCAGGCACAAATATTCGTATGTGGAACCCTGACCGAACTGACCTTGACGATAGCCTCTTCTCTCACCAAGAACACCTTGTTGAAGGACGGTCTGAACTAGATATTCTCTACGAACTACTGCTAAAACGCGGCGTCGACCTTGCTGTTCCCATCGAAAATCGGGAAGTAAGCGGTAAGACACTCTACAGCATTGGCTACGGTGTCCTGTTTGCCTGCCTGGATGAGTCGATTACCAAGGGGCAAGTCGAAGATATCGCTCAAGGTATCATTGCTTGGTATCGCGAACTTGCACCAGATTCGGATACCCATGTTTTCTTCCGTGACAGCGCATTCGAGGACGACGTTTCAAAAACTAACATGGCCGCCATTCTTGAGCAGAATGGCATAAGCCATGTGCGAAGTTTATAGGTGGTGATATGACAGACCCAAAAACACATCTTCACCGTGTTCAGATCAAGGGTTTCAAGTCCATCAAGGATCTGGACCTGGAAATGAACACCATCAACATCCTGATCGGTGCCAATGGCTCAGGGAAGTCGAATTTTATCTCGCTGTTTACATTTTTACGCAATCTGTCCGAGGGAAAGCTTCAAACCTATATTGAAAAAAATGGCTATGCGAACACCTTTTTTCACTTCGGGACAAAATCAACATCAAAGATCAAAATAGGGGTTGATATTGGAAAGAATGGCTATCATGTGGACTTTGTTCATGGCGAGGCAAATGATGCGCTGGTCATTGAGCAAGAATATTGCACACTTGTCGGTTTAGATAGAATTTTTTCTGTGAAAGGACAGCTAGGTGAAAGTGGACTTTTGCCTGGCGGCGAAGCTGATAGTATTTATGTAAGAGAATATACACGTGAGTATATGGAAGGCTGTCGTGTCTATCATTTTCACGATACCAGTGCTACCGCCGCATTCAAGCAGGCACAAAAACTTTACGACAGTAGCTATTTTAAGCCCGATGCAGCAAACCTGGCCCCCTTTCTTTGCTCACTCAAAAAGTATTACCAAAATAGTTATCAGGAAATTGTCGAAGCGATACAAACGGTAGCACCGTTCTTTCATGATTTCTTTCTGGATCCCAGTGGCGAGACCGGGGATGAGTCGCTTCTTTTCAGATGGACACATCGGGACCATGATGCGCCCTTTTCCGCTAACCAGTTGTCTGATGGAACCGCCCGGTTTATTTGCATGGCCACTCTGTTTCTACAGCCAGAGAAACTTAGGCCAGATACGATAGTTTTGGACGAACCGGAACTCGGATTGCATCCTGCTGCACTTGGAGTGCTTGCTGAAATAATCAGGTCGGTGTCCAAAAAAACACAAATTATCTGTTCAACGCAATCGGTGACCTTTGCCAATCATTTCCAGCCGGAAGACTTTATTGTCGTCGATCAGGAAAAAGGTGCTTCCCGATTTTCCAGACCCGAGCGTGCAACTCTGGATGCCTGGCTCGAAAGCTATGAGATGGGCGATATATGGACGAAGAACCTCATCGGAGGTCGTCCCGAATGGTGAGAATCGGTATTTCTGTGGAAGGTACAACTGAAGAGCGTTTTGTGAAAAGTGTTCTATATCACTATCTTGCGGACAAGCAAATCTATGTCACTCCTATATCTGCGAACGGTGGTATCAATCTGGACAGGATAAGATCAGAGCTACGGAACATCGCAAACGACTTTGATTATGTGTCCACCTTATATGATTTTTATGGATTTAGAGGTAAATCAGCCAATGAGACAAAAGATACGCTTGAGCAAAAAATGAGTGAACACGTTCACGACAGTATTCGAAACAGGCTTATACCCTATATCCAGATGTACGAATTTGAGGGATTGCTGTTTAGTTCGCCTGCGAGTATAGCTACTGAATTGAAAGATGATTCACTGGCGCAGTGGGCAGAATCCATCTTGCAGGGCTTCAATAATAATCCTGAGGAAATTAACGATTCGACGCAAACGGCACCATCCAAACGTTTGGAAAGGGATACAAATTACAGAAAAACCATACACGGCCCCAATATAGCCGAGGAGATTGGAATAGACGCCATACGGGAGAAGTGTGCTGGCTTTGACGATTGGCTATGTCGCCTGGAGGCGTGTGCCCGATGAAGCTGCATTTCGAGGACGATCTGGACTACCAGAAGGCCGCAGTCGACTCGGTTGTCAGTCTGTTCAAGGGGCAGGAAATCTCTCGTTCCGAATTCACGGTGACATTTCAGCCGGAATCCGGCCCCAACCTGTCTATGGATGTGGAGGAAGACCAACTCGGTATCGGCAACAGACTATTGCTGATCGATGAAGAGATTGAAGAAAACCTGCGCAAGGTGCAGCTTCAAAACGGCTTGCGACCCACCGAGACGCTGGACAGCGGCGATTTTACGGTTGAAATGGAGACCGGAACCGGCAAGACCTATGTGTACCTGCGCACGATCTTCGAGTTGAACAGGAATTACGGCTTCACCAAGTTTGTGATTGTGGTGCCGTCAGTTGCCATCAAAGAAGGTACTTATAAAACTCTGCAAATTACTCAAGAGCATTTTGAAGGCTTGTATCCCAAAGCCAGGGGCTACGAATACTTCCTTTATGATTCCTCGAAGCTGGGACAGGTGCGCAACTTTGCAACCAGTTCTAAGGAAGCTCTGAAAAACTCGTAAATTTGCGCGATTCTTTCATGTTGCCTGCGTTTCTGGTTCTCAGGGACCTACTGCCTCGTGTTTTTATCGGTTGTTCCGTCTGGAATCCGCTTTTCTGCAAATTCCAGACGGACCTGTCCCGTTAAGTCACCATATGCGGCTCTGCCCGAAGCAGGTTCGTAAAGCCCGCCAGCAGGTAAAGCCGATCAGTGTTCTTCGCCAAACCACGATAGCGAACTTTGTTGTAGCCGAACTGACACTTAATCCGATGGAAGCAGTGTTCCACCCTGGCCCTTACACTGGCCTTCGACTTCTCCGCCCGTGACACAGGGGACGAGGCCACAAGCTGTGCCCGCTTACCAGGACGCATCGCTATCAACCAATCAACATCCCGGTCCTTGTGTTCTGGCCGCTTTTCAATACCTTGGTATCCTGCGTCACCCCAGACCCGTTCTTCTTTTCCGTGTAGCAACTGATCGGCCTGAGTTATATCGTGCACATTGGCTGGTGTGGTTATCAGACTATGAATCAGCCCCAATGATTCATCGACGGCGACATGCAGTTTCATGCCAAAGTGCCATTGCTTGCCCTTCTTTACCTGATGCATGTCGGGGTCACGCTCACCTTTCTCATTCTTCGTGGATGAGGGCGCTGCAATAATCGTCGCATCTACGATGCTGCCTTCCTGGAGCTTTAACCCGTGTGACTCCAGGTGGGATTGGATGGCACCGAACAGGCGTTGGCCAAACTTGTGCTTCTCAAGAAAGTGGCGGAAATTCAATATGGTTGTCTCATCGGGCAAATTGTCCGACATACGGAGTCCGGCAAAACGACGCATCGATTCAATCTCGTACAGAGCATCTTCCATCGCTGGATCACTCAGGTTGTAGAGCAACTGCATGACATGAATTCGGAGCATAACTCGTAGCGGGTACGGCTTGCGCCCGATCTTGCCTTTCGAATACTTCCTGACCAATTGGCGTTCCAGTTTCTTCCATGGAATGAGCTGGTCCATTCGTTCCAGAAACTTTTCTCGTCGCGTTTTTCGCTTCTTGTCCGCATATTCTGCTTCGGCAAAGGTCAGTTGGTTCATTTCTTGATCCCGTAGATGGAAAACCCTATTGTGCCAGTAATGAGCTGTTTTTCAGAGCTTCCCTAACATTCAGATCATGGTGACAACGGTCGGCGCGATCAACAAAAAGGATGTCAATAATCTCTATAAGGAAAACGAGAATACCGGCGGGGAGAAGCCGATTGATCTTGTTTGTGCCACTAATCCGATCATTGTTGTTGATGAGCCGCAAAGTGTTGACGGCGGCCTGAAGGGTAGAGGCAAGGAAGCACTCACGGCGATGAACCCGCTTTGCACCTTGCGCTATTCCGCCACTCATGTAGACGAGCATCATATGACATTCCGGCTGGATGCTGTGGATGCCTACGAGCGCGGCCTGGTCAAGCAGATTGAGGTAGCCTCGCTCCGGATAGACGGTGGACACAACAAGCCTTATATCCGGCTGGAATCCACCCGCAATAGGCAGGGATCAATCACGGCTAAAGTCGAAATCGACATACAGCGCGGCAAGAATATTAAGCGTGAGTTCCTGACCGTGGAAGACGGCGACGACCTGGAGCAGTTCACTGGTCGGGCCATCTACGAAAACATGCAGATCGGCACCATTACCTGCGGGAAGAGCAACGAGTCGATTGAAGTCAAAGGCGACGGATTTGATCAACTGCTTCAACCGGGCGATGCGATTGGCGGGGTTGATCCCGACCAGGTCAAGCGCTTGATGGTCCGGCGCACCATCAAGGAGCACTTTGACAAGGAGTTGATGTTCGCGGCTAACAAGAAGTCGATCAAAGTGCTTAGCCTGTTTTTTATTGATAGCGTCGAGCACTACCGCCAGTACGACGAGGACGGCAATGCCGTCAAGGGCAAGTATGCCCGGATGTTTGAAGAAGAATATCGCAAGCTGGCCAAGTCGGCGGATTATCAAAGCCTGTTCAAAGAGATTGATCTGGAGACAGACGCTTCGGAAGTGCATAACGGTTATTTCTCTATCGACAGGAAGGGCCGGTCCGTTGAGACCTCCGAGAACAATCAGGCGAACCGCGACAATGCGGAGCGAGCGTACAACTTGATTATGAAGGAGAAGGAAAAGCTACTCAGCTTTGATACCAGACTGAAGTTTATCTTTTCGCACTCCGCGCTGAAGGAAGGCTGGGACAACCCCAATGTATTCCAGATTTGCACACTGCGTGACATGGGTAGCGAACGGGAACGCCGCCAGACCCTTGGCCGTGGCTTGCGGCTCTGCGTCAACCAGAAGGGTGAAAGGCTTCGCGGTAACGATGTGAATACGCTCACCGTAATTGCCACGGAAAACTACGAGAAATTTGCCGAGGAACTGCAAAAGGAAATTGAAAAGGATACGGGTATTCTCTTCGGTATTGTCGAACCGCACCAGTTTGCGACCATTCAATCCGTAAACGAGCAAGGCGAAGTTGCGCCCCTGGGCGTGGAACAGTCAGAGAAGATTTGGCAGTTTCTCAAGGATCAGGGCTTTGTAGATGCCAGAGGCAAGGTTCAGGACAGTCTTCGCGCCGTGCTGAAAGACGGGAATTTTGTGCTGCCGGAGGACATCAAGCAGGAGCTTGTGGAGAAACACGGAGAGGAACAGGCCGGCATTGTCATATCAGATATACAGGCCCTGCTGCGGAAGCTGTCTGGCAAGCTGGATATCAAGAACGCTGATGACCGGAAAACCATAGGAACGCGGGGAGCCGTCCTCGAATCCGATGAATTCCGACTGCTTTGGGAGCGGATCAAATACAAGACAACCTATCGTGTGGAGTTCGACAATCCCGAGCTCCTGAGTGATTGTGCCGATGCGGTAGGTAACTGCCCGCCGATCACCAAAACCCGTGCTCAATTCAGAAAGGCAGATATTGCCATCGGTAAAGGTGGCGTCGGTGTTCAGGAAACGAGTGCGTCCGCCTATACCACAATCGACGAACAGGATATCGAACTCCCAGACATCATTACTGACCTTCAGGACAAAACCCAGCTCACCCGCAAGAGCATTGTCCAGATTCTAAGGGAAAGCCGAAGGCTTCAGGACTTCCTGCGCAATCCCCAGCAGTTCATCGACTATTGCTCCGAGGCAATCAACAGGACCAAGCGATTAGCGCTTGTTGACGGCATCAAATACACCAGAATTGGCGACGATCATTTCTATGCTCAGGAGCTATTTGAGCAGGAAGAGCTGAAAGGCTACCTGAAGAACACACTGGAAGTTCAGAAATCCGTTTATACCCACGTTGTCTATGACTCGGGTGGTGTAGAGAAATCATTCGCCGAGGATTTGGAAAAGAACGAACAAGTGAAGGTCTACGCCAAGTTGCCCGCCTGGTTCAAGGTGCCGACACCGCTTGGTTCCTACAATCCTGATTGGGCTGTCGTCGTAGAGGATGGTGGCGAAGAAAAACTCTACTTCGTTGTTGAGACGAAAGGCAGTATATGGTGGGACGACCTGCGCCATCTGGAGGGCGCAAAGATCAAATGTGGGGAAAAGCATTTCGATGAATTAGCAAAAGAAACCGAAAATCCCGCCCGCTATATCAAGTCCACGGGCGTTGATGGGATGATAGGGTATGTGGACTAGGAACGGATGATAAAATGAGCAAAGTCAACATACAGAGAGTGTATTGAATACGGACGAAAGAAGAACTGAGTCGGATGTTCTCAAAGACATTGAAGAACTATGTCTTTCCCCTGGGTATATCTACGTCCTGGCCTGGGTAATCTTCAACGACAATTTTTTTTCTTATTCTGACGATCTGAAAGTAAGTGACATGGGTCATTTGTATTCCACCAAGCGCTTAATAAGAACAGAAACTTCAACCCTTGCCGGACAAATGTGCAAGGGGTTGATTACCCTGGATTTTCCTGCGCCCGAATATTTTCAAAGCCTGATCGATAGAACTTACAAGCTGATGGATGAATTGCATCAATCGATCATACCGCCTTCCAAACCTGAGGATTTTGAAAAAGAGGTTGAAGAAGTATTTGCATCAGAAGGTTTCTACCAGGAAGTGTTCTATTATTCTGGGGAGTCAGCATATTATTTTCAATTTAGAGATTTTTCTTCTCAGAAATATAGTAGAGATAATGCCTGGTTTGAAGAAAATAAATCATATTCTGTCGACAATTATGGAATTGTGATAAAGACCGTTTGTGCTTCTTTCCAGGAAAATTGGAATGACATTCGAGATGTGTTTGATAAGGAGAAAGAGGCTATTGATGGTGAGAAACTATTGAACTTATTTACTTTAACTGAGGAAGCAATATCCGAAAGGGCTGAACTAGACATTGAAATAGTTCGATCTGTTCTAAAGGATTTTTCTGTTGATGTTCCGTGCAACGAATCCTTCAAAGAATTTCATGACTTTAATGAGTTTAATGCAAAACCTCTAATACCAGTTGGTGATGGTAAATACGTTATTTTGAACATCAGTAGCCTTACGGAAGCTTTTTATGAATCACCATACTACTGGATGGCTCAAGATACAGGGTATGTAGATACAGCCATGGAAAACAGAGGGCGATTCAGTGAGGCTTTTGCCGCAGAAAAATTAAGGCTGGTTTTTGGAGAAGACAGGGTGTTCGAAAACGTCAATATTCTAAACGGGAAAGGAGATGTGGTCGGCGAAATTGATGTTTTGGTGATCTATTGTGACAGGGCAGTTGTCCTGCAAGCAAAATCCAAGAAACTTACTATAGAATCCCGAAAAGGAAATGACCAAAAAATAAGGGATGACTTCCAAAAAAGCATTCAAGACTCATACGATCAGGGACGTTCATGTGCATTATTGCTGAACGAGTCAAACTATGCGCTTATAGACAAAAACAACAACGAAATCGTCCCAAGTAAGAAATTTAGCGAAATTTTTATTATATGCACTGTGCTGGACAGCTATCCGGCTTTGAGTTTCCAGGCAAGTCTGTTCTTGAAATACGATACCACCGATACGATTAAACCTCCATTCGTGATGGATATCTTTTTGCTTGATGCTCTGGCCGAGATGCTCACTTCGCCGCTTCGTTTTTTGGGTTACATAAGAAGAAGAGTTTTGTATATAGAACGCGTGTCGTCCACTCATGAACTAACCGTATTGTCATATCACCTAAAGGCAAACCTTCATCTGGACGAGCCTACGGATTTCGTTCATCTAGCTGATGATGTTTCATCTCATCTTGATTTATCCATGATGGTACGAAGAGATGGCATACCCGGCCCTCGAACTCCCGATGGGATACTCACATGTTTTGATAATACCCGCTTTTCTCAATTACTGGATGAGCTAGCTGATGCTGAAAATGAAGCTGCTATAAATTTAGGGTTTTTGTTATTGGGGATAGATGGGAGTTCCATAGAACGGATCAATTCTGGCCTTGAGGCCATTATTCGCGAGTGCTGTAAAGATGGCAAAGTTCATGATTTTGGGATTGGCTTTGATGGCACTGGTGTAACTTTCCATTGCAACAATCAGTCAGATCAAGAAGCAAAAAAACATCTTGTGATGCACTGTTCGCTTAAAAAGTATGCTCAAAAAACAGATGAATGGTTTGGAGTAGCTATATCGCCCGTGCCGAGGCCGCTAATAAGATTTGTTGAGCAAATTGTTGAGCCATGAGAGTATTCAGATGAACTGGAAAGCCTAGCGCCAATTTCATTTAAGCGAACCTCATCGTTCCCGCTATCGCGGCCCAAAAAGGCAAATGCTCATTATAAAAGGAAAAGAAGAAGGAAACTTGAACGTGCAGCCCGAAGGAAAAATAGAAAACAAAAATGAGGGCGTCCTTTGGCTAATGATCTACAGTCAAATCTGGTGTCTGAGAAGCTGATCATGCGATACCCTTGTATCCCTTGGTTACCTTGACCCGTCTTATAGATTGGCCAACAACCCATCCTTCTCCTCCCAACGCGCTTCAAGCCACTCCCTGACGTCAGAAATGTCCTCGGCAAGATAGTTGCGTATAACAATCCGGATATTCCTGTTGGCGCCATGCAGACAGCGCCAGAAGTTCGTATCGCCGCCACCATAGTCGATGGTGACATCAACCACGGGCGTCCCGGCGGGCGCGGTCGACAGTGCGATCTTCAGTCCTCCGGGTCTGGGTGTCAGCAGATGTCGATACGGTGAATTCTGATGACGGTGTTTTTCAGGTGTGAAGCGGGTACCTTCCGCGAAGATCAGCAGCGCGCCCCTCTCTTTGGTCAGTGCGCCGGATGCCGCCTGAATCGCGGCATAGTCTCTCTCCCGGGCGTCTTCGCCAACACCTCGGTTGAGGCGCGGAAAGTTCAGGGCGTAACAGATCCAGCCGACGACGGGCACCCGGATCAACTGTCGCTTGATCAGGAATTTCAGTATCGGCCCGTTCCAGGTCACCACATATTGCATAATGGGGATATCAAACCAGGTCTGGTGATTGACGACGATGATGGGGGCCGGGTGGTCGGGCAGTTCGCCTTCAACCTTGAAACTCACACCAACGACTTTGATCATCCACAGGCTGTCGATGCCGGCGGCAATCCGGTAGATCATTTCAGTCAGCCAGTTCACGGATGCCAGCACTGGCGGGCTACCGCCGAAAAGAAGTTTCAGCAGTGCCAGGACGAAGACGAAGGGCATCCAGAACCCGAGATTGACGATGATAACCAGGGCGGTGAGGAGGCTGAACAGGTGCCGTGTGATCAGGGACAGCAGTGTCATCAGTAGAGGTCCGGCTACCCGGTTTCCGGTTCCGACCCGACCTGACTGATTCCGAGAAACGTGGTCATGCCGCTGACCCGTCTCGATCGTCTGGAAAGGGCGGTTTGCCAGGTGTCTTCCCGGGAGTAGATGCTGATGGAAGAGCGGGCCCGCGTCACCGCCGTGTAGATCAATTCTCTGGTCATAAGACCGCTCGCTTCTTCGGACGATTCAGTACCCAGCACAAGCATCACATGCTCGAATTCGGAGCCCTGCGCCTTGTGCACGGTCATGGCGAAGCAGGTTTCATGTTCCGGCAGTCTGGACGCAAGAATGCCTGCGGTTTTTCCCGGAAAGTGCACCAGATAATCTCCCTCACCTATGGGCAGGCAAATGCCGATGTCACCGTTAAAGACATCCAGATTATAGTCATTTCGGGTGACCATAACTGGCCTGCCGGGATAGAAGGGTTCATTCGTTTGTTTCAGTCCTTCGGCTTCCAGCAGTGTTTCGATGTCCCGGTTCAGTTGCAGGACGCCCCTGTCACCACCACGCCTGCTGCAAAGAATCCGCGCCTGCTCAAAGCCATCCATCAGTTGGTCTGCCCTGAACTCCCCTGACCGGAGCGCTTCGAGGAAGGAAGACCATTCGCTCAGCAGCCGCTCACTGTCGGGTTCCGTAAACCAGCGTACGCTGTCATCACCGGCATCAACAGCGGGCTCCGACTGCCGAATCGCAAGGGCAAGACGACCGATGGCGCTGTCCTGATGAAACCGATAACTCTTTTCCAGCATACATATCGAGTCGGTCAGCGCGTGTTTCTGTTTGCTGCGAGGGACTTCGCCGACATAGGGCGCGGCAAACTCTGCAAAGTCTTCGGAGAATCCCGGGTCACCCGCGCAAAGGTCTGCCAGCACGTTGCCGGTTTCGACCGATGGCAACTGGTTCGGGTCACCCAGCAGGATCAGGCGCGTATCCTCACGCAAAGCGCTTAACAGGCAGTGTATCATCGGCAGATCGACCATGGATGCTTCATCAACGATAAGCAGGTCCGCCCTGATTTCTCTTCCCGGAGCGAGGCGCCAGACACGACCGTCACGACGCATACCAAGCAATCGGTGCAGTGTCTGGACTTCCGGCTTCCGGTTTCTTCCTTCCGCCCATGTTCTGATCGAATCATTCAGGCGCATCGCCGCTTTACCTGTCGGGGCGGCCAGTTTGATTTTCAGTGTGGGGGATTCTTCCAGCAGAATGTCCAGCATCCTGACCACCGTGCTGGTTTTGCCGGTTCCGGGACCACCGGTGACGATAGCCAGTTTTCTGGAGATGGCCAGCAGGGCGGCGAGTTTCTGACGGTTCCCTTCATCCGTTCCGAAGTGTTCGTCCAGTCTGGATTTGAGTCGTTGGGGGTCGGGAATCGCGAGCTCGCCCTTCCGTTTGATAATCATGTCGGCGACGTCGCTCTCGTAGCGATAAAAGCGACGCAGGTAGAGTCGGTCATGAGCGATCACAAGCGGACTGTCGCCATCGGCGGCACCAAATGCGCTGTGACGTTCAAGCTGATTCAGGATGCTCTCAGGTTCCTGGCTGAGGTCCAGGCAGGAGTGCTGATGGATCGTTGCCCTTATCAGTCGGCTGATCAGCGAGCGAATGTCGTCCGGCAGACTACCCGAGCGGCGGGCGATCAGGCCGAGGAAATGTCGTTCAAATCCGTTCGTCAACTCACTCATGGTTCCGATAGCAGCTTATTAGCGGTAATCACGTCGTTTATGTCGGGCCGGTCGTAATAGACCCCGGCGTCTCCCTCGGGTGTCAGGCCACGAAGAAACAGGTAGTAGACACCACCCAGATCCCTTTTGTAGTCATAGTCGTCAAGTTTTCTCGATAACATACGGTGAATCGCAACCGTATAGATCAGATATTGCAGTCTGTACTGGTGGTGTGTCATCGCCTCATTCATCTGGTCTGCCCCATAGTGATTCAGGGCATGCCCCAGGTAGTTGGATTTGTAGTCGACAATGAAGTACCGGTCATCAGTGCGATACAACAGGTCGATCTTGCCGGTCATCATGCCTTCCAGGTTGAGTCTCTCCAGTCGGCCGGGTTGCAGGTAGCCGGTATCCTGAAGGAACCCGGTCAGCCTGCCCTGAGCTGACAGGGGAAAGTGAAACTCCATCTCATCCAGCCGGTCTGACTTTTTGATGTCCCGCAGACAGGTTGCGCCGAGCGGTGCATCCAGAATATCGTCCAGCCAGTCCGAAAGAACGGGCAACCACGCCTCGTCAAGGCCAAGTCGGCGGCAGGCTTTCAGGCATTCAGCTTTGTGGTCGGTCTGTGTGAAGTCGATGCGTTCCATCAGGCTGTGCAACACAACACCCACCCGTGCGCCGCGAGGGAAGGTGTACCGATTCCGTGTCTGCCCGGACGGTTCGCGCAGCGCCTCAGTCGTATCGTCATCGGCAAAGCCGCTGACACCCTGAAGCTCATGGGTTGCGGAAAGTCGAGCGGCAATCCCGGTGTAACTGTGGATACGCCACCGGCCATCCAGGTGAGGTGGGTCATTCGGTGCCACCAGAGTCAGGTCGTTGGCAACCGCAGGTTGATAGGGTGTCAGCCCGGGTTCAACTGCCGTGACCTCGAAATGTTCATCCGGCAGCGCCTGTCGGGTGCGCTCGAACAGGTTGTCAGTTTTCTCCAGGTTCGTGAGTGAGAGCAGACGTGCGATGGCGGACTCCGGAAGCCCGGAGACGCCGGGCAGACCAATCAGGCAATGGTATCTTGCCCGCGTCAAAGCGACGTAGAGCAATCTCATTTCCTCGTCAAACTCCTCCTTCTTATGCCGGTCTTTGCCTTTCGGGCCAGGGTTCAGGTCAACCAGATTGCGGAACAGGCCGTCCTGTTCCCTGTGGTACAAGATGGGGTTGCGCGAACCCCTTCCCGGTCTGGTGAATATGGGCATGGGTATCATGACAATGTCATATTCCAGGCCCTTTGCCGCGTGCATGGTGATGATCTTCACCAGATTCTCGTCGCTTTCGAGTCGTAACTGTCGTTCCTCGTTGCTGACGGTCTCGGCCTGTTTCTGTTCGTGATTGAACCACTTGAGTAGCTGATACATACCCGGTGCGATAGCAGCGCGCTGTTGCAGAATCTCCGTCAGGTGTCGCAGGTTGGTCACCTGCCGCTCACCCTCCGGTAACCGCAGCCATTTCTCTGCCAGATGCCGTTTTGTCATCAGTGTGTTTAGCATGGGTGCGATGCCCTGTTCCAGCCAGAGTTCGTGATACTCACGAAACTCGGCAAGAACCTCCTGCTGGTACTCCACATCCTGGCCCAGCCGCACAATGTCCAGGGCCGAACAAAGCATCAGTTGAGTGCCAAGGGCCGCGCGGATGGCGCGCTCGTTCGCGGGTTCCAGGATGGCTTCGAGAATCAGTTTCAAGTCTTCGGCGGTATCCTGTAGAAAAACACTATCCAGGGTCAGGTAAACGCTCCGGATACCTCGTGCCCGAAGCGCCTGCTGTGCGGCAAAGGCATGTGACCGGTTGCGTACCAGAAAGGCGATTTGTCCGGTGGTTACCGGCTTGTCATCAATGGTGATCGAATCGTCAGTGAGCAGGCGCACGGTTTCTTCCGCAGCGCCCGCCATCAGACATTCCATCAGTGGTGCGAGGTTGCCCCGGACGGCGCCGTCATCCTCGGCAACCAGCACCCGGTATGGCGTGATGGCTTCCCCCTTTCTTCTGAAGGACATCTTCTGTCTTGCTGCCGTGACGGCCTGGAAGGGGATGTCTTTATCATTGCCAAAGATTCCGTCCTTGTTAAACAGCTCGTTGGTCGCGGCCACCATGTCTGGCGTGGAGCGCCAGTTCGCGCCCAGGGTACTGATCTTCGTCGCCTGCCGGCGCGCATTGATGTAGGTATAGATGTCCGCGCCACGGAAGTTGTAGATCGCCTGTTTCGGGTCACCGATCATCAACATGACCTGTTCGCCCGCGGGTTCGTAGACCCGGCTGAAGATACTGTTCTGAATATCATCCGTGTCCTGGAACTCATCAATCATCGCAACCGGCCAGCGTTTCCGGAGGGCTTCTGCGAGCAATGAGTCATCACGGTTAACCGCCCCGGCGAGCGTTGTCAGCAGATCGTCCAGGGTCAACTGGCTGGTTGCCTGTTTGGTCGCCGTCATGGCGGTGCTGACCTCGCGGTGAAGGTCATGCCACAGGTTGGTGAGCAGTTGTTCTGTCCCGGTTGCGACTTCGTCTATCTTGTCCAGAACCGGGTGGGAGGGCAGTTCATCATCCTCTTTCAGTCTGCTTGTGAGTGAAGCCTTTGAGTAAATCTCCCAGAGTTCGTTGTTCAAATCTGCGCCCGGCTCGCATACGAATTGCTCCATCGGCGTGATTCGTTTGATGGGTTTGGTGTTTTTTTTCAGATTGGAGTTTGACAGCAGTTCTTTGAGTTCGGATTTGTTTTCCCGCCAGCCCTGCTTGGCTTCAAGGGCGGTGGTTATCAGGTGCTCGGGGGACATCAATTCATGGGGCGGAATGAAGTTCAATGCCCCCCGAAACAGCAGCGGTCGCAGCTTTTCCGCGAGCACCTGCGGATTCGGCCAGACGGTCATTGCGTAATCCCTGATATCAGATGGCAGCGAGAGAATGTGCCGCCTGAAGACATCCTCTGCCGCCGTCTTCAGAAGATGGTCCCGTTCGGCATTCACCTCAAGGCTGAACAGGGTGCCGCTTTCAAAGGCCTGTGCATCGAGCACGCGGGCGCAGAATCCATGGATGGTGAAGATGCCGGCTTCATCCATCATCTGACCGGCGGCGGCCAGAAGTTGCAGATCCCTGTGGGTGTCCGGCGATGAGTCAACCAGTGCCCGCACATAGTCGTCTTTGCTTTGTTCGCCCGCCAGCACCCGGCGGAAGGTTTCCCTGGCCTCGCGAATTCTGGTGGCGATTCTTTGTTTCAGTTCATCGGTGGCCGCCCTGGTGAAGGTCAGAATAAGGATTTCATGGATGGCAAGAGGACGCTGCCACGGCACATCGCGCCCCAGAAGAAGCCTCAGGCAAAGGTTGGTAATGGTGTAGGTCTTGCCGGTTCCGGCGCTGGCCTCAATCAACTGGTTACCGCTCATCGGCAATTCGGTGATGTCACTCATTCGAGAACCTCTCAAGAAGCGGTTGCCAAAGCCGTATTGCCGCCTCGGCAAACTCGTTATCAAATGCCTCGGGTGTTCTGAATAGTCGTTGCCAGTAGCGGTCAGGATTCCGCTCCCACACCTGTCGTGCCTTCCGCATGGCCTGATTTGCGTCACCGTCTTTCAGCAGGGCAGTGGCGTACTCATGGGTCGCTTCCGATGGCAGAAAGGGTGGCGCATCAAGGCTCTGATGGTAGCCATTCACCAGCATTTCGAGATATTGCCTGGCCAGTGCGTCATCCACGGCGGTCAGTTGTGCCGCTTTGGCCTCGTCCCGGCTGCCTCGAAATACGAACACAGAATCTGTGCCGGGTTGTGCGATATTGGCTGCAAGGTGTGAGATCCAGGCCACCAGCAGTTGCTGTGGCCGCAGCATCCCCACACGGTAATGAACCAGGCGGTTGCCGTAAAGGTTGAAGGGTTCAAACGAAAGCACATCGGGGCCGACGGTCAGTTCTATGCTGAGTGGTTGCCGTTGATCTGTCAGATAGCACTCAACCTTGTTCTTGATGTTGTCGGCCCGCCGTATCTCGCGGTCCAGATGCTGGCGACCGACCTCTCCGGGCAGTACCTGACCGGACCTTAGAATACGTTGCCGGAAATCCTGCACGTCGCCGCCCTCCATCATTTGATTCAGGGCGGCATCTGCGAGCCGAAACCGCGCCAGAGGATCCAGTTCAAAGGATTCTGTGTCCTGCAGGTCGACTTCATCGGAATCCAGGTAGATGCCCAGCCTTTGCCGTAGAAAATACCTGGCCGTATGACGATAGAAGGCACCGAGCTGATCTATGGAGGTCAGACGCATCGTGTCATCAACGGGCAGTGGTGTGCCGAGAAATTCGTGATTGTCTTTCCCCTTGTCAGAGGTCAGCGCCTGGTACCAGCGATCATTGAAGCTCTGCAAACGGTCCCCCCGGTAGTATTTCGTGTTGAAGGGTTGCAGGGTGTGCTGCGTCACATTGGGAGACTCGAACACCGCATCCAGGTAGCCCAGCCATTCCTGCACCACGACTGACGGCGGTCGCACCTTGTTGTCTCTTGCACTACGACCGACGTAGCTGACATAGAAGGTATCCCGGGCGGACATCAGGGCTTCGAGAAACAGGTAACGATCATCCAGTTTTTTTGAACGATCACCCTTACGATGGGTGGAATCGGCAATCAGGTCGAATGAGTGGGGGCGCGTGTCACGCGGATAATCACTGTCATTCATACCCAGCAGGCAGACCAGGCGAAATGGAATGCTGCGCATTGGCACCAGGGTGGCAAAGGTTATGCCGCCGCTGATAAAACCAGCGCGCTGGCCCTGGCCGGTGAGCATTTTCCGGATGGCATGACTAACCATCTGCCCGGACAAAGGATCAGTGTAGTCGGCCAGCCCGGCGCGGGTGGTCAGTTCTTCGGTCATTTCAAGTAACTGGCTGATCTCCAGATTCTCGTTGCCCGTCGGCGCAAAAAACTCGTTGACCATTCGCGTGATGATGGTGAACCAGTCCGCAGCACTGTGCGATACATTCAGTTGATCCCGGTATCCCGCTAACAGATCAATAAAGTCGCAGAGTTTGCCCAGCAGCACGGTTTCTGCGGGATCGACATCGAAAGGAAGGATGTCCTGCCAGGTGTCTTTTTGTTCCTCCATGGCGAAACCCAGCAACAGGCGATCCAGGCCAAAGCGCCAGGTGTTCTGGTGTTTGGGAGGCAGTGACCAGCGGCTCTCCTTGCCGGAGCCATCCAGTTCCCAGCGAATACCGGCACCGTTAATCCAGTGGGAAAGGGTCTCCAGATCCTCCTGCCCGAGTTTCAGCCTGCGCATGATGGCGGGCACTTCCAGCAGGTCCATGACCTGTGGGCCGGTAAATCGGCTTTCCGGCAGATTCATCAGACTCAGGAAACCTGTCAGCAGGGTAGAGTGCTCAAGGGAGCTGGTGTCTCGGAGTCGATAGGTGAAATCACCGGTGAACACCGCACGTATGAATGGCGCATAGTCTGCGATGTCGGGCACCATGACCAGAATATCGCTCAGGCGGATGCCCGGGTTTATCTCTATCTGTCGCAGGATCTGATCTTTTAGAACCTCGACTTCCCGGAGTCGGCTGTGACAGACGTGCACCTGCAGACTGTCGTCGCACAGTGATTGTCTGGGCGGCGTTTCGCCAAAACCGAATTCTCCGCCGAAGGTCAGATCCAGAATGTCATTTTTTACAAAGCCCAGGGCGTCGGAAGTATCTGACCGCATGAACGACTCGACGGATTGCACCTCGGGTGTCTCCAGCATCATTTCCAGCAACTCGCGACCCTGCTTGCCGAGCGACGACAGCAGAGGATTGCCGACTTCCAGATAGTCTTCATCCGGAATCTGCTCGTCGGGGTTGATCAGCGCTCTGACAGAACGTCGTGCAAGATCACGCGGCGAGACGATATCACCCCAGTAGTGTTCACAGGGGTTCAGGAAGTAGATGTCCACTTCACAGTGTCGGGCGATGGCCCTGAATGTTTCCAGTTGGAGCGGTGGCATGGTTGACAGCCCGAAGATACTGAGTCGCCGCCACGGCAGCTCGCTGTTTGCGTTCAGTGTCAGCATCGCGCGCTGGTGGAGTTCCGCCCGGTGAAGGTAGTTCGAGTCCCTGAGGTCAGTTTGAGTCAGGCGCCAGAGATCCCGCTGCCATTGTTCGTGTCCGAGCGCCTCGTAGTCGTCCGACTCCCACCGGTTGATCCAGTCCGGGCGGTACATCAGGTATTCATCCAGCAGCAGGGTCAGCTCACTGGCGAGTTGAAACAGGCGCAGGTCGGTATCTCCGGGCGCTTCCAGGTAATTCCTGACTGCGCCGGAAAGCCCGGGGTTGTCTTTCAGCAGTCGCATGATGCGCCAGACCAGCCTGTGTCGCTCATAAGGTGACTGACGCAGGTCGCGCAATTCCGGCATGAGATGCTGGTAGAACTGCCAGAGAAAGGCGGCGGGCAGCCTGTCGTCGATGTTGGCAGCGATGCCCTCACGCTCGGCCATTTGAAGTTTCAGCCATTGACCCAGACCGAAGCTCTGCACGATGACCGTGAGGGGCACAAATGGGTCCAGGATGCCGTTATTGCGAGAGCAGAAGACGCTTGCCAGTTCCGTCATCCGGTTCGATTGGAACAGGTTCAGCATGACCCCAGTGTACAGGAGGAACCACCAAAGTCTAACGGTAGTCTTTTCCAATATGAAATGAGTCTGAAGGAGGACTGTGTTTCTACCATGAAATGAGTCTGACATAGCCGTTGCTCCCCGTTCATGATGGCAGGATGAAAACCATCATGAATATTGAAGACCTGACCACGATCGACCAGGTGATCGCCTTCCTTGAAGGCACCCAGCGGGTGGCCTTTGAGGTTGCCGACGATAAGGATTCCCGCTACCGATGGGTACAGCGCACCCTGGTCAAATTCCACTATCTGTCACTGAGCAGGCCGGACAAGGGCGTGCTGATCCGCTACCTCATGAAGATCAGCGGTTATTCGCGTCAGCAGATCACCCGACTGATCAAGCAATACCGCGATACCGGGCGACTGGTGCGCCAACAACGCACCGTCAATGGCTTTTCACGGCGATTTACCGCAGCAGACATCCGCCTGCTCGCAGCCATGGACGAGCGCCATAGCACCCCCAACGGGTTGACCATGAAGAAACTCTGCGAACGCGCCTATACGATGTATGGTCAAGCCGAGTACCAACGTCTGGCCTCGGTCTCCGTGGCGCACCTGTACAACCTGAGGAAGGCCACCGGCTATGTTCGCTACCGCCGCCATGTCGAGAAGACCCGCCCCAGAAGCGCCCGCATCGGCGAGCGACGCAAACCCAGGCCCAACGGCCAACCCGGCTATATCCGCATTGATACGGTCCACCAGGGCGACTGGGACGGGCAGAAAGGGGTCTATCACGTCAATGCAGTCGATGAGGTGACCCAGGTGGAAATGGTCGTCAGCGTGGAGAAAATCAGCGAGCGTTATCTCATTCCGGCACTGGAGCAACTGCTGGATGACTTCCCCTTCGTCATCCAGGGCTTTCATTCCGACAACGGCTCGGAGTACATCAACAAGCAGGTGGCAAAGCTGCTTGAGAAACTGCGGGCCGAATTCACCAAGTCACGCTCCCGACAGACCAATGACAACGCCCTGGCAGAGAGCAAGAACGGCCATGTGGTGCGCAAGATCTTCGGTCATGACCACATTCCACAGCGCTGGGCAGCGCAGATTAACGAGTTCAATCGCCAGCACCTCAACCCCTACATCAACTATCATCGTCCCTGCCTGTTCCCTGAAATGACCACTGATAGCAAAGGTAAACAGCGCAAGCGGTATCCATACGATGCGATCAAGACACCTTATGAAAAGCTCAAGTCATTGCCTGGGGCAGCGGCGTATTTGAAACCCGGCCTGAGCTTTGAAATACTGGATGCTATCGCGCACGAACAAAGCGATAACGAAGCTGCTGACAAGCTGCAAAAGGCTCGTCGGCAACTGTTCAAATCAATCCATGAACGGGAGAAGAAAAGGGCTTGAGATGAACTCAGTGCAGCCCTCCTTTAGACTCATTTACGGATTAGAAAATACTACGGTGTCTCTGGTAGACTGCCGTTGAAAGCCCGGTGAGGAGAGACCATGAGCGCACAGCATATCGACCATGTCAGAGCGATATTCGACCCCGATTAACGCGCGCAATAAAGATCCGGCGACAAGACGAAACAAGACGAAAGATGGTGTTTACCTTCTCCTGTGCATACCGCACAGTAGCGGGATAACCTGAATTTCAACCGGGAGAACCCGATGGCCTACGACTATGAAACCCTTGACGTTGCGATAGAAGGTGCCGTACTTACGGCGACCATCAACAATCCACCGATGAATGTCATGACCCTTCCCCTGTACATGGACCTGGTGGGGTTTACCGGTGAGGTGGAAGCTGACGATCAGGTAAAGGTGGTGGTGTTCCGGAGTGCGGACCCTGATTTTTTCATCGCCCACTTCGATGTGGAGGCGATCCTGCAATTTCCGTCCGATACGCCCGCCGAGAAGAGTCCTGAACTCTCCGACTTTCACCTGATGTGTGAACGCGTTCGGACCATGCCGAAGGCCACCATCGTGAAAATGGCCGGTCGCGCCGGTGGCGGTGGTAATGAGTTCGCGTCTTCCTGCGACATGCGTTTTGGGCTCAAGGACAAGACCGTGATAAACCAGATGGAAGTGGCGCTGGGTATTCTGCCAGGCGGCACCGGCACCCAGCGTCTGCCGAGGCTGGTGGGGCGCGGTCGGGCCATGGAGATATGTCTTGGCAGTGATGACATAGATGCGGAAACAGCAGAGCAGTGGGGTTACCTGAACCGTATCTTTGGCACGGCTGAGGAACTGGATCAGTTTGTCGACCGCCTGGCAGAAAGAATCGCGAGCTGGCCCGCTGAGGCGATTGCCCTCTGCAAGGCTTCCATCAATAACGCCGAAATGCCCTGGGAGGCGGGTCTTCTTGAAGAGGCCTACCTGTTTCAGCAGACACTGCGTACCGGGGGCGCGCAGGACAATATGCGCAAAGCCATGGCAATGGGCTTGCAAACCAGAGAGGGTGAGCTGCGCATGGGAGAACTCTGCGCCGAGTTTGCCCGAGCCGGAAACAAGGACTAGACAGGCTTGATACTGACCGGCTGGCCGGATTCGATTGAGGTCCGTGCGGCGATGCTATGGCATCAGGGGAGGGTGACCCTGGCCGGGGCTACCGGCAGACCGGCCACCTGAACGCGCTCCACATAGACGGCCCCGGCACGATCACTGTCCATGCCCCCGGAACCCGAAACTATGTAAAGGTCTTTCAGATCGTCCCCACCGAAACACACGCTGGTACACATGGGCTCCGGTATCTCAAGCAGCCGTTCGAACGCGCCGTCCGGGTTGAATACGGCCACACCGCCACCACCCGCAAGGGCCACCCAGACACATCCATCCTCCGACACGGCGAGGCCATCCGGAGCGCCGGATTGGGTTGTGGTAAAGATCTGCTTCGCGCCCAGGGTTCCATCGTCTTTCACTGCGTAGCAATTGACCTGGTTTCTCGCTGAATCCGAGTGGTAAAGCTTTTTTTCGTCCGGTGAAAAGCCAAGACCATTGGTGAGCAGAATGTCGGTCGCGACTTCATGGGTGCTGCCATCCAGGTCAATCATGTAGAGACTTCCGGCATGGGTCTGTTCGCTGTCATTCAGCGGGTCTGAACCCAGAGAGCCGACATAGATTCGGCCTGCGCTGTCGGTGGTGATGTCGTTGAATCCGATCATGCCGCCGGAGGCGTCCGGTTCAAACAGGGTTTTGGTCTCACCTTCGGGTATCGACTTCCAGGAGATGTTCCTGCCCGAAACGACCAGCCCGCCCGCTTCATGTCGCGCCATACCGCCCATGCCGCGCCGGTGGGCAAAGATTGTCTCGACCCTGCCCTGTTGGTTGATCAGGTAGGCGCCGCCATGTGATACGTCACTGAAGATCAGTCCCTGACCCGGCAGCCAGACGGGACCTTCCACCAGACCGTAGCCTTCGGTCAATTTTTCCATGGTTTTTCCTCTGCGACGCTGAAGCAGCCACCATAAAACGGTCACCCGCGCATGTCTATTCGGCGCAGGGTGCGTATGAAAAGTGTCCGCCGACGGCTGTGGTCATGCGCTGAAACGAAATGCCCGGGCTCTGAGTCTTGAAGTCTCTTGTCTCGGCAGGGCTTCAAGTCGTTGTTCCATCTGGCGTTTCAGGGCTTTCGCAGAATTGCCATGACGATACCAGGCGAGCACCAGATTCACATATTGGTCTGTTTCCAGCCCGAGGATTGTGCCCGGTGTCATAAAGCGCGCCGCCTTCTTTGCGCTTTGCCGATCAATATGATTCTGAATCAGAAGGCCATCTTCGGTCAGGCGATCTGTGAGCAGCCGAAACCAGTCACGATCAGGTGCGACAGTGCGTTCCGGGTCTGATGTACCGTGCAGGAAAATGTCATCAATGATGCAGTCGAATCGCGTTTCACATTCACCCAGCCAGTCGCGGGCGTCGGCCCTGATGAGGTTCAGATTCGGATACGTCAGGTCGAAATGCGACCTTGCCAGTTGGAGATGCCTCGCATCCAGTTCGATGCCGGTGATCTCCGGTGCATCGCACAGCGTCTGCAACTGGTGAATCACAGCGCCACCCGCAACGCCGAGTACCAATAGGCTGCGGGGCCTGTTCTGCTGGCACAGAACCGGCAGAGACAGCAGGTCCCAGACCGCACCGGTAAAAAGGTGCCTCGGGTTGTATTGGGTGTGAAAAGCGCCGTTGGTATACAGACGTCGCGAATTACCGGCAGTGCGAACCTCGTAGAGCACGCCCCGGTAGTGCTGCGAGTAGATGACGGCCAAGATTAGTCGGTGAGCCCGGCTTTCCTGAGCAGTGCGAGGGTAGAAGGGTCGTGTCCACCTTTGCCATCCAGGATGTCGTTCGCCAGTTGCTTGCCCAGTTCGACGCCCCACTGATCAAAGGCATTGATGGACCAGATGACGGACTGTGTATAAACCTTGTGCTCATACAGTGCCAGCAGCATTCCCAGATTGTGAGGGGTGAGTTCCGCCAGCAGCAGGGTAGAGCTTGGTCGATTGCCGGGATAGAAGCGGTGGGCATCTTCGCCGGACCTGCCGGTCATCAGTGCTTCAGCCTGCGCTACCATGTTGGCCAGTAACACCCGATGGTGCCTCTCGTCGCTGAGCCTGTCCGTCACCACCCCGATAAAATCAACGGGAATCAGCCTGGTGCCCTGATGCAGTAGCTGAAAGAACGCATGCTGGCCGTTAGTGCCGGTCTGACCCCAGATAACAGGACCGGTATCGGATTCCACGGCCTGGTTATCCAGGGTCGAGGACTTACCGTTGCTTTCCATGTCCAGTTGTTGAAGGTGATCCACAAACAATCGCAACCTCTGGCAGTAGGGTATGACGGCGTGGCTTTGCGCCCCAAGGAAATTGTTGTACCAGACCCCGAGCAGTGCCATCAGGACGGGCATATTGTGTGAAAAATCTGTGTTGATAAAGTGGCGGTCCATTTCGGCACCACCCTCAAGAAACTCTGCGAAATGGTCATAACCCATGGCAGCGCAGGCCGGGAAGCCGATTGAAGACCAGGTAGAGTAGCGACCGCCGATGGAATCCTTGAAGGTCAGCAACCGGGATTCGGAAATGCCGAATGCCAGCGCTTTTTCCGGATTACCCGTGATGCCGATGCAGTGCGGCGACGCCGCCGCCGACTTTATGCCGAGACTGTCAGCCAGCCAGGTCAGGGCCGTTGATGCATTGATCATCGTCTCCTGGGTGGTGAAGGTCTTGCTGCAAATGCTGACCAGTGTTGTTTCCGCATCCAGCCCGGGTAGCAGTGACAGAATTTCCGCGCCATCCACGTTGGAGATGAAGTGTATGCGCGGCCCGTCGTGATACTCGCGCAGGGCCTCCGTGACCATTCTGGGGCCAAGGTCTGAACCGCCGATACCGATAGTAATAATATCGGTGATTGCCTTACCGGTATGTCCGGTCCAGCTTCCGTTGCGAACAGCCTCTGACATGGTGGCCAGCTTTTCCCGCTCTGCGAGGGCATGTTCTGCGAAACCGTCCGGAAGGTGAGTCTCGGGATTCCGAAGGCCGGTATGCAGTGCGGCACGCCCCTCGCTGACATTCACGGTCGCGCCGGAGACAAGTTGCCCGACCCGCTCTTTTAGCTGGCTGCCTGTTGCAAGATCAAGCAGCGAATCAAGTATTTCTTCGGTGACCAGATGCTTTGAAAAATCCAGGTAAAGGTCACCGGTTGATGCCGTAAAACGCTCCAGACGAGACTCGTCCCGCAGGAGATTCGCTATACCTGTCTCCCGGTTACGCCGGGCAAGCGATTTCAGATGAGTCCATTGCGGGGATGTTGTGGTCATGGTGTGATGATACTCGCACACCTTAACCCGTGATAGTCTTGCCGGGTTAGCCTGTGACATAGGTGCGGGTTCCGGCAGAGTCGTCTGCATTGAGGCTATAGGATGACCATAAAGATCATAAAAAACAAAGAGGTGTGAGGTGTTTGGCGCTGTTCTATGTGTTTACAGAAACCCAATTCGCGGTTTTGTCCTTTTTTTCCTTCTGATTTTTCTACTTGGCGCAAATGCTGAACCGGATTGCAAGGACTGGATGCGAGAAAACTTCTGGAAACAAGCAGGTCCATTGGATGTGACTCGTTGCTTGAGTATGGGTAAAAATCTTGAAGTGCGGGATAAGAATGGATGGGCACCCCTGCACATCGCAGCAAGTTCCTCCACCGTAGAGACTGTTAAAGTTCTTCTGGACTACGGGGCAGATATTGAAGCACGGGACAAAGATGGATGGACACCTTTGCACGTGGCGGTAGATGCCGGGAATACGGAGGCCGGCGCGCTGCTCCTTGCGCATAAAATGGTGAGGAAAGGCACAGCGGATGTGAGGAAGTCTAAAAGTACAAATTGGCTAACGGACTGGTATAGTGATAATAGCCGAACTTTACTACGAACAGTAGGGCGACTTCTTGGAATGGCAGCAATTGCGGCACTCGGAGCCGGGATTGCTGGAGCGGCAGTATATTTTTCTAAAGGTAAAATCAAATACGATAGTTTTTCTTTTTTTAACGGAATTTTATATTTTGGTCTAATTACACAGGCTCTGTCAGTTATTTTCGATAATGAAGGAGTAAAAGGAGTAATAGGTTTTGTGCTTTTTGCCGCTGTCCTGCTGTATAGAAAAATACGATACGATAGATGGATGTAAAATATTTATAAGGTTATACATTTAATACTGACAGGTGTCCTATATGAGTTCATCGCAGTTTTTGTTTTCAAATAAAGATGACTTGACGCTTTTGTATATAATTTCCATTATTCAGAAGTTTCTTAGAAAATATTTCGCTTAGAATGCAGAGTAGACCATGCCTAGATATGAGCACAACCAAATCATTCAGCAACTAACGTCTTTAGACGAATTACCCGATAATGAATCAGCGCTTCAGTCTTGGGTGGTCGCTGGCGGTCATATTCAATTTCTAATCGAGAATGCTCAGTCCCAGGAACTCGTGGTTTATGCCGCTCCTAAATACAGCTTTATTGACTGTATGGCCGTACCGGAAGATTTGCTAACGCCGCTAGACAAATATGACTTGATGAAATGGGATGCAGGCCCCTTTCAGTCAGCAGCAAGTTATGTCGCCTATGGTGGGAGCGAGGAAATAGATGTAGAACATGGATGCGACATCAGCGACAGTAGCCTGGGATCAAAAATCTTGTCGCAAGGTACGCGACTCATATATAGGAGATCATTCGAAGGATGGCATGGAGATGGTCGTGATTATTTTGAACTTTCTCAGGAATATGCACATCTTGAAGAATTGCATTGGCGGCCTGAACAGCATGGATATTGCAAATTCGATGAACATGGAAACCTGGCTCCATTCGTTTCGATTACAAAATCTGATTCAGAAAAATCTACTTCGCTAGTAACCTTCGACCGATCATCACTCGAATGCTATCTGGCAGCTTCGAATCAAGTGTTAGTGCGCTTGTTCGATTTTACCTTGTATGATAAGTCAAATTTTTCTGGATGGGATGATGGAATAGAACGAATTTATGACAAATCGGACGAATTTTTCTATACCCAAAAAATATGCGGGTTGGCTGCCTATACCAGAGGCGTTCAAATTATTCGGCCTGACCGCCCAAAATCTGAAATATTTAATGAGATAAAAAAGTCTTGGTTTGGGCCTGAAGAAAAAAATCACGTTGAATTTATTGCATGTGACTGGAGAAATGGGAAAATAGCAAAAATTTCAACTGATCCAGTAGCCACGACTAACTACTTTGACGCGGGACAAAATGATTTACCCTATGAACTTTCGCCGGCCTTCTTCAATTCAGAAGTCTTACTCAAATACAAAGCCGACAAAGATAAATATACCGTTGGTGAGCGTAATATTCATTGTCGAGCAGCTTGGACTTTGAGGGCATTCGACGTTAATGAAGCTGGCCAGGTATTTGCGTATATCTGTTATTTGCGGCAGTTGCCGGAAAATGAATTACTGTACTGGTTGTCCTGCAATGAGCAGCCCAGGGCTTCAATATCAAAAAGAGCGAATATCAACGACTTTGAAGGGAGGTTTTTCTTTCTCGTGGATCCTCTAGAAAAAATCAAACGCATGGCTCGTACATGGGACGACAAAAAATACCCGTGGTGGACCCTTCGAGACAACAGATTGATTGACAACGTAACCGTCCCGCTCACTGACAGCCGGGACGAATGGGGTGGGTCGTTTTTGTGTCTATCGAAACTTGTCATTGAAGGATTTGTTGTAGATGCCATACGAGAGAAACTAAAAGCACTAAATGCCGACTATGATAAACAAGAGAGAAGCCTATCACTTCTTGAAAAACTGATTAATCACAACATCTCACTGGGAAGTGAAGCGCATCAGTTAAGCGGATTGCGCGAAACACAGCTTATACGAACCAAGGTAATAGGCCATAGTGCGAAAGCTGACGCAGAGAAATTGGCGCACCAGGCTTTGAGTAAACATGAAACATACGCAGCGCATTTCCGACACGTATGCGCAGGAATTTATGATGAGATGCTGTTAATTCAAGGTCAATTCGACCCGCCTGTCGAGAATGTTGCCGATCCCCACTAAGGAATCAAAATGACTCTTTCCAGATGGATTGTTCTGGTGGCCGTTCTGGGTTTGGTCGGCGCCTTTCTCTATTTCGACCTGGGTGCCTACCTGACCCTGGATAACATCAAGGCGGAACAGCAGCGCCTGGCGGGTCTGTTGTCGGCATATCCGATGCAGTTCTCCCTGGGTTTCTTCGTGATCTATGTGGCTGTCACAGCGCTGTCGATTCCCGGTGCCGCAGCCATGACCCTGGTGGCCGGGGCTATCTTTGGCTTCTGGTGGGGGCTGCTACTGGTGTCCTTTGCATCAAGTATTGGTGCCACGCTTGCCATGGCACTGGCGCGTTGGTTGTTCAAGGCGCAGGTCGAGCAGCGATTCCGCCGGCAACTGGAGACCATCAACCGGGGTATCGAGAAGGAGGGTGCCTTTTACCTGTTCACCCTGCGCCTGGTTCCTGTCTTTCCCTTCTTTGCCATCAACCTTGCGATGGCGCTGACGCGTATGCCAGTGCTGGTGTTCTATCTGGTTTCACAGGTCGGGATGCTTGCCGGTACCGTTGTTTATGTGAATGCCGGTACCCGGTTGGGTCAGATTGAAGACCTGAGCGGCATTCTTTCTGCGGAACTGCTCGGCTCCTTTGTGTTGCTGGGCCTGTTCCCGCTCCTGGCGAAGTGGTTTGTCGACTGGGTAAAGGCGCGGCGTGTCTACCGGGGTTACCGGAGGCCGCGTTCCTTTGATCGTGACATGGTCGTCATTGGCGCCGGGTCCGGTGGACTGGTCGCGGCGCTGATTGCAGCGACGGTTAAGGCGAAGGTCACGCTCATCGAGAAAAATAAAATGGGCGGTGATTGTCTCAATACCGGCTGTGTGCCCAGCAAAGCCCTGATTCGGTCAGCCCGGCATGCTTATGACAACCGGCGGGGTGAGCTTCTCGGGTTTGCCGACCAGGAGTTGGAGGTTGACTTCAAATCCGTCATGGCGCGGGTGCGGCGAGCCATTGCCGAGATAGAACCCCATGATTCCGTGGAGCGATACGAGGGACTGGGCGTTGACGTGGAAGAAGGTTTTGGAGAAATCATTTCTCCGTGGCACGTCAAAGTGAACGGCAAGACACTGTCGACCCGTAACATCGTGATTGCGACCGGTGCCGAACCTTTTGTACCGCCGATCAGGGGAATTGACCGGGTGGAGTACCTGACCTCGGACAACCTGTGGCAGTTGGATGAGCGACCCCGGCGGCTGGTTGTGCTGGGAGGTGGCCCTATCGGCACGGAGCTGACCCAGGCGTTTGCCAGGCTCGGAAGCCAGGTCACGCAGGTGGAGCTTTTGCCGACTATTATTCCACGCGAGGACGAAGAGTTTTCCGCGATGGTGCAGACTCAGCTTGAGCACGAAGGGGTTAATGTCCTGACAGGGCACCGGGCAGAGGAGGTTGTGATTGATGGCGGTGACTCGAAACTCAGGGTGATCGACAATGCCGGGCAGGAGAAGCTTGTGCCTTTTGATCGGCTGCTCGTGGCGGTGGGACGAAAGGCCAGTGCCACAGGCTTTGGTCTGGAGAAGCTGGGTGTGGAACTGAACCGGAACGGCACCGTAGCCGTGGATGAATACCTGCGCACCAGTTTCCCGAACATTTACGCGATAGGTGATGCGGCGGGACCTTATCAGTTCACGCACACCGCCTCTCATATGGCCTGGTATGCGGCGGTCAATGCTCTGTTTGGCATGTTCAGAAAGTTCAAGGTCGACTACCGGGTCATACCCTGGGCAACCTTTTGCTCACCGGAGGTGGCAAGGGTCGGTCTGAATGAGAAAGAAGCCCGGCAACAGGGCATTGAATACGACGTTGCAACCTATGATGTGGCCCATCTTGATCGGGCGATTGCCGATGAGCAGGCACACGGACTCATCAAGGTGCTGACGGAGAAGGGCAGGGATAAGGTTTTGGGGGTCACCATAGCGGCGGAGCATGCCGGTGATCTGATTGGCGAGTATGTCCTGGCCATGAAGTATGGCATCGGTCTGAACAAGATCCTGGGCACTATTCATATCTATCCGACCATGCTGGAGATGAACAAGTTTGCGGCGAGTGAATGGCGCAAGGCTCACAAGCCGGAATGGGCGCTGAGTATTGCCGGGAAATTTCATGCCTGGCGTCGCGGCGCCCGTGGTGGTGAAGGGCGTTCAGTCGAAACCGGTTAGTAGTGTTCTTTCAGTTTCCTGACCAGATCGTCAATCTCTGCGTCTGTCGGCGCGTCAATGGTCCGGAGTTTTGCCGAGGTGCCAACGGCGATCCGGAACTGGCGATAGAAACGACGGCAGTGTTTGCATATCAGCAGGTGAAAACGCAGGGACACGCCATCCATGAAGGTCGCTTCTCCCTCCAGATGATCGGTTGCGTCTTCGCTGACATCTTTGCAGTTAAGCATGATTCTCCCGTTAGCCGGTGCGGCACTCGCCCGTTTCTTCAAAGTGCTCAATACATCGAAACAGCCGCATCCTTGCTCGATGCAGCAGCACTCTTACGTTGGATTCGCTGACGTCGAGGATGTTACAGATCTCTTTCAGGGCGTAGCCCTGATACTCGCGAAGATTCAGGGTCGCGCCCTGCATATCCGGCAACGATTCGATCAGCCTGTCCATGCAGGCTTTGAGTTCATCGCGGGCCATCAGCGCGTCGGGGCTGTCCGCATCCCACCTGAGTGGCCCCGGATTCCAGTGGCCTGAATCATCGAATCGGGTGGCGAAGGCGGGGTCGGCGCCCGTCAGGGCCTCCAGCGAGATCATGCGATTCTCTTTTTTGAGCCGCGTCTTGCCTTCATTGGCAACAATGCGCAGCAGCCAGGTCTTGAGGCTGCTCCGCTTTTCAAATTTCGCAATGGCTTTCATGGCAGAAAACCACGCCTCCTGGACTACCTCATCGGCTATTTTCTCGCCAACCAGATTCATCGCGAGGTACTTCATGGATACCTGATATTGTTTGATGGCGGCGCGAAAAGCAGCGTCTTCACGCCTGATCATGCCGTCGATCAATGCATCTTCTGAGTTGTACATCGGGATTAGTAGCCCTCGTCGATCAAAGGGAATGCGCTGAATACGGATGGGTCGGTGACAACGTCTGTTTCGGTGACGAAAGAGGGATTCAGTTCATCGAGTGAAGAAACGCCGCACAGGGCCATGGTGATGGCAACCTCACGCTGTAGCAACTGAATGCAGCGGGTAAGTGCGGGAGCGCCGCCTGCGGCCATGGCCCAGCCTTCAAGGCGGCCTATACCGACAGCGGTGGCGCCAAGTGCGTATGCCTTTACCAGATCGGAACCCCGGTAGAAACCACCATCAACCACAACCGGTACCTGATTGTTTGCGGCGGCCACAATGTCCGGCAGGACGGCGATACTGCCGACTGACTGATCCAGTTGTCTGCCGCCATGATTGGATACATAAATCACATCAACGCCAAGATCAATGGCCTTCAGCGCGTCATCCACCCGACTGATGCCCTTCAGGAAGAGTGGAATATCAAATTGTTTCTTGATTCGTTCAACCGTTTTCCAGTCCAGTTTTGCCTGATACGTCATATCGCCGGTAACGGCGACGGCCCGTGATGTTGGCCTCACCCGTTTCGCGATGTCCCGTTCCCTGCGGGAGACCACGGCAGTATCCACGGTCAGGCAGAAGCCATCGAAGCCACTGGCCATGACCCGCTCCACAATGGCATCCAGCCATTTTTCATCGCCGCGCGCGTAAAGCTGGTAGACCTTGGCCGCGTCAGATGCGGCGGCGATGTCTTCAATATCCGGCGCACAAACAGAACTGGCCATGGCCATGACACCGGTTTCAGCGGCTGACAGGGCTGCGGTTGCACCGCCGCCCGCTTCCAGAACCTGTAGCGAACCAATGGGTGCCAGGATTACGGGGAGTTTGAGTTTGCGGCCCAGCAGGCTGCCACCCGTGTCAACGTCTGAGACGTCGTTCAATACACGTGGCAGCAGTCCCAGCTTGTCGATGGCATAACGGTTTCGTCGCAGCGTGGTCTCGGTTTCGGAGCCACCGATCAGGTAGTCCCAGTAGGTTTTGTTCAACTTGAGGCGGGCTGCTTTTACGATCTCATGAATCGTTTTGAATTCTCTTGGGATCATGCTGGCTTATCAGGGTGTTCAATCGGATGGTACCACGGGCGCAGCTTATGCAGTAAGCTATGCCGCTTTTAATGTCTGGTGAAAGGGGCCTTGAATGTCCGTATTCAACGAAGAAGACACGAAGACCGTTAAAACCATGGGTATGACCGCAGCGGGTTTTGGACTGCTGACGGTTGCACTGATCATTATTTCCCTGCTGATTACCTAGTAACCACCGGGTTGTAGCCGGTATATATCCGGTTCTACTGTTGGCATACCCGGTATGACCTCCGTTCGTTCCCGCCCGTTACTATTGATGTTTCTGTTTATGGCCCGCGCTTTTGAAGCTTGATCACATTATGTTCGCGGTCGCTGATCTGGATCAGGGCATTGAACTGATGCGTAGTATCACCGGGATAGCACCTGAATTCGGTGGTAGTCACCCGGGTCATGGTACTCGCAATGCGCTCATGTCCCTGGGAGACGATCAGTACCTTGAGGTGATCGCGCCGGACCCGGATCAGGTGCTCACCGGCACCCTGGGAGAAGAACTCGCCTCTGCAAGTCCCTTTGTCCGTACCTGGGCAGTGGCCACGTCGAGTTACGAGCAACTTGTGAATTGTCTGGAACCATCAGGATTCGGCCATCATGTCGTGGACATGTCTCGAACCAGACCTGACGGTGTTCATCTTGCCTGGCGAATACTTTTCGTGACCAACCACCCGTTCGGGCTGGCGATGCCCTTCTTTATTGACTGGCTGGATTCACCGCATCCTGCGGAATCAACGCCCAAAGGGTGTACCTTGAGAGCTTTCAACCTGCAATGCCCGGGCGGTGATGACCTGCGGGCATTTTTCAGCGCTATTCAGCTCGATGTCGCTGTGGCAACCGGACCACTACGCATGTCCGCCGACGTTCAGGCGCCACGGGGCGAGGTCATGATCGCGTAAAGCCATTATTCAGAGGTTCCTCAGGTCGCGTATGCCTGACCGCCATCGCAGGCGATGGTTTCGCCGACAACATAAGCACCGGCGCGTGAACTGAGAAAGATCGCGAGTCCGGCGATATCTTCCGGGGTGCCAACCCTGCCTCTTGGATTCCTTTTGCCAACGGCGCTCCAGTCAATATCCGTATTGCCACCACCGCCGACGCCAGTCGAAAGCATCCAGGTCGGGAATGGACCGGGCGCGATGGCATTCACGATGATGTCTTCCTTTGTCAGGTGAAGCGCCAGTCCGCGAGTCAGGTGATGCAGCGCTGCCTTCGACGGACCGTAAGAGAATGTTTCAAAAACCGGGTTCTTGATGCCGTCGATGGAACCGATGTTGATGATTCGGGCGGGATCCTCAAGGGTGCCGGAAGTGCGTAACAGTGGCAGAAGTTTCTGGGTCAGGAAGAACACGCCCTTCACATTGGTATTGAAAACCTTGTCCCAGCCGTTCTCGGGGAAGTCGTCAATAGGTGCGCCCCAGGACACACCGGCATTGTTCACCAGAATGTCGAGCTGTTCTTCCCGCGATGCAATTTCGTTTGCCAATGCCTCGCAGCCCTCAAGCCCGGAGAGATCAGCCGGAAGGGAAACACAGATACCACCGAACTCTGATTGCAGCCGCGCGGCGGTCTGATTACAGGCTTCAGCCTTTCTTGAACTGATATACACTCTGGCGCCATGGGCCAGAAATCCCGCAGCGATCATTTCACCGATACCACGCGAGCCCCCGGTAATCAGGGCTACCTTGTCCTCAATCGAAAACAGATCTTTCATGTCATACCTCTTTGGAAACAGCGGGGCATTTAGCCTTTACCGGGCCGGACTTGTCCAGTCAGATCAATGGGTTCTATCGGCTCGGTGTGGCTCAGCCGATAATCCCGGTGGGTTCGCCGTCGATGGAACCTGATTCCGGTCGCTCCGGTATTTGTACGGGCCAATCCTGCCGAACGCTTACCACCAGGCCTGATAAAACGCTACCAGTATGAGGATCACCAGTAGACTTGCGAAGTTGAATCCGGTCGTGGTGGAAAAACTGACATCGCTCAATTTAATAGCCCCTTGCTGGGGCTGGCTTTTCTGCATTAATGAGATTACCGCAGCAATAGCGGTGCAAAGTAAAAACACTATGCCTACCCGGTCGATGAAAGGCAGTTCAGGCCAGACCAGTTTGAATACCAAAGAAAGCACGGCGGAACCTATTGCCGCCGCCAATGCTCCCTGAGGCGTGGTTTTTTTCCAGAACATACCAAGCAAAAAAATCACGACAATACCGGGGGTGAAAAAACCGGTGAATTCCTGAATATACTGAAACGCCTGATCAAAATTACCCAGCAGGGGTCTGGCACATATCATGGCGATAATCATTGCCGCCAGGGCGACGATACGTCCTATCACAACCGGGCTTTTTTGCTTTTCCTGTTTAACCATAGATCGGTAAATGTCCATCGTGAAGATGGTGGAAATACTATTGGTCATGGAAGCCAGGGACGAAACAATGGCCGCCAGCAGCGCGGCAAAAACCAGACCTTTAATACCAACTGGCAATAGGGTCATGGCTTTCGGGTAGGCCTGATCAGGTGATGCCAGGGTCGGTGACAGCACAAAAATAGCAATACCCGGCAACACTACAATAATTGGCATCAACAGCTTGAGAAATGCCGCAAAGGCAATGCCTTTTTGTGCCTCCCGGATGTTCCTGGCGGCCAGTGCCCGTTGAATAATGTACTGATTAAAGCCCCAGTAAGAGAGGTTCATTATCCACATACCACCGATCAACACTGACAGGCCCGGAAGGCTGGCATAGTGAGGATTGTCCGGGCTCAGGATCATATCGAATTTTTCCGGCGCCCTTTCCATGAGCAAACCAAAGCCAGCCAGGACACCGCCGTCATCCGATACCTGATTAAGCATAATATAGGCGATTAACAAGCCACCCAGAATCAGCAACACCACCTGGATAATATCGGTGAAGGCCACCGCCTTGAGACCTCCGTACAGGGAATAGGCGATGGAAAATGCACCGAGAAATAACATGCCGTATACAAGTTCCACACCGGCAACAGTATGGATAGCCAGGGCGCCGAGCCAGAGGATAGAGGTCAAATTAACAAACACATACACACCGAGCCAGAAAAAGGCCATGACCATGCGGACCCTGTGATCGTAGCGTTGCTCAAGGAATTGCGGCATTGTGTAGATGCCGTGCTTCAGGAAGATGGGCAGGAGGTATTTACCAACCAGAATCAGGGTAATGGCGGCCATCCACTCGTAAGAAGCGATAGCCAGACCGATTGCATAGCCGGACCCGGACATGCCGATAATTTGTTCGGCGGAAATATTCGATGCAATCAGCGAGGCGCCAATCGCCCACCAGGGCAAGGTATTACCGGCGAGGAAATAATCCCTGGCGTTCTTTTCATGCCCCGCTTTTTCACGTGATACCCACTGTGCGAGCATAAACAATGAGATGGCATATATTACTACTACGGTAATATCTATGATCGACAACATTGTTTCAGTCTCCTGGTAACGGGCTATTTTCTGCTCACAACAGGCTACGCCTCTCCGGTAAAAGCATACTTCCGTTGTATGCTTCCATGATAACCCATTCATTGCGCCCCCCGGTCAGCCATGCTTTGATGCCGCTTCGGCTTTGGGGACTACTTCACCGGATGGCGCATCGGCTCAGTCTGCCGACCATGGTTTCCTATGGTTTCGGTCAGGTTTCGGAATCGGTTAAGAATCAGGGATTCAACATCTTTTTGTTGTTCTATTACAACCAGGTTCTTCACGTATCCGCGACGGGCACCAGTATTGCGCTTGCCATTGCACTGATCTTTGATGCGCTGACCGACCCGATTGCCGGCAGTCTGTCGGACAAGCTGCGTAGCCGCTGGGGGCGCAGACACCCTTTTATTCTGCTGGCGGCCTTTCCCCTGGCGCTTACCTTCTATTTTCTGTTCAACCCACCGGCTGGCCTGAACGAGTTTGGTTACATTTTGTGGTTGACGACTTTTGCCATACTTGTCCGGGCTTCGATGACCTTCTATCACGTTCCTCACCTGGCCCTGGGCGCGGAACTGGCGGATAACTATGATCAGCGTTCCACTCTGTATGCCTTTAACACATTTTTCGCGTTCATCGGCGGTGTGGTGTTTGTGCCCGTGTCCTATCGGATGTTCTTTCCCACTACCGAGCAGTTCAACCCGGCGCTGCTGAACCAGGAAGCCTACGGCCCCTGGGCGATCTTTGGTGGCCTGGTCATGTTTGTCGCTATCTTCATCTGCGTGCTCGGCACGCGCCATGAAATCCCAAGGTTGCGAGCGCAGCGCGGGATATCAGGCGCACGGTTCGGTGTCGGCAGGTTGCTGCGGGAACTGCTGGAGGCATTCACCAACAAGTCGTTCCGCGCGCTTTTCTTCGGCATGATTCTCAGCACCTTCATCATCTCTGTTGAAGCAGTATTCAACCCATACATGAACTTCCACTTCTGGGGCATGACGACTGAACAACTAACCTATATTCCGCTGGGCCAACTGACAGGGTTGTGCCTGTCAGTGTTGCTGGCGCCAATGCTGACGCGGGTTTTCGACAAGCGGCCGACCCTGATTGGCTGCGCCATCGTGACGATCATCAACATCAATACACCCATTGTGCTCATGTTGATGGCTCCACCCTGGTTCCCGGGGCCCGGATCAACCGCGCTCCTGATTATCCTGATCGTTTCCCATGGCATTACGGCCCTGCTGGCACCGGTTATCTTCGCCACGATCAACAGCATGTTCGCGGACATCGCTGACGAACATGAACTGGAGGTGGGTGAGCGCAGAGAGGGCGTCATCTTCTCCGCACGGTCTTTTGCCAACAAGGCATCAGCCTCCTTCGGACTGGTATTCGGCGGTATGCTGATCGACTTTGTTGAATTCCCCCGGGGTGCGGCCATGGGTGAGGTGCCCGAAGAAACCGTCTGGCAACTGGGATTTATTGCCGGCCCCGCAACCTCGATCTTTACCATGCTGGGACTCGTGCTTTATCTCAGGTATCGGATTGACCGGGCGCGCCATGGGGAGATCGTAGCGGAGCTGACACGCAGAAATGGGCAGCCCCGATAGCCCGGGATTCATGCCTGATTCAGCTTTGCGTCTTTAGAGTTGACTTATGTTCCAGAGTGAGTGGCCATTTATGAAAGCGGGTATTGTTTACACAAGTGTCGTTCTGTTGCTGGCCGGTTGCGCCAACGAGCCTATTGTTGATCGTCGTGGTGTCGATGAGGCGAAGTACCAGGCTGATCTTGCCGAGTGCCACACCTATGCCAATCAGGTAAACACCGCCGCAGAGACCGCCGAGAGGGGTGCCATCGGTGCCGTCATCGGCGCTTCGGTTGGTGCCGTTGTCGGTGGCAGCCTGAGTGCGGAACAGGGTGCCGGGGCTGGTGCCATTGCCGGTGGCGCGGAAGGTTTCAGCGAAGCGGAAGATCGAAAAGAAGAGGTGCTGCATCGCTGCATGACGTCACGCGGTTACCGGGTGTTTGGTTAAAAGTCAGGACCGCACGGCATAGAGCACCCTGCCGGTAGCGCAAAGCAGGCCGTCGTCATTGCGAATATCAACGTGAATGGTGCAGAGTTGCCGCCCACGCTTGATGACCGTCGCCTCCGCATCCACCCATTGACCATGAGCCTGTCTCAGGTAGGTGATTTGCAGATCAGCGGTACCGGCGGGTTCCGTGCCTTCGCCAAGGTTGGTGAATACGGCAGGGACAGCCGCCATATCAATCATGGTGGCAAGAACCCCACCGTTGACGCTGCCGCCAACGCCGGTCGGTGTGCCTTCGTGAATTGTCAGGCGGATACGGGCATAGTCCTCACGAGTCTCTTCAAGGGTCAGACCCAGATGCCGGTGAAACGGGTCTGCGTCAAAATCGAACGCATTGTCGACCTTCATACCCCGGGAAGCTCTGAATAATAGGATTTTTTTCGTGAGAGCAAGGCGGACGCGCCCGCAGAAAATCGTAAAAACGCTTTAATTTTCCGATGTTTCGAGGACGGGTCCAACGCAGCTATCGCGGAAAAAGACATTATTCAGAGGTTCCCTTGATTTCCCTATCCGTGATTCCACCACGCGACGTCACTGAATGAGCGGAGGTCCAGCTCATGTGTCCAGACTGACCGATGCTGTGTGGCAATATGGTAGTAGGTCTCGGCCATCTTTTCCGGCAGCATCAGGCCATCATGTTCCCCACCGCGGTTTTTGCGAAGTTTCTGAAAATCTTCCTCGCCGAGCATCTTACCCAGGGTGTCCGGTGCATCGACGGCACCATCCACCAGAATGTGTGCCACGTGAATACCCACGGGTGCAAATTCCGCATTGAGTGACTGGCAGAGCATGCGCCTGCCGCCCATGGCGGCGGCATGAGAATGCTGCCCCTTGTTACCGCGTATGGCGGCAGTGGCGGAAGTAACCAGGATGGTGCCGTGACCCCTTGCTTCCATCAGGGGCGTGAGTGCATAAGCCAGTCGATAGAGTCCGAAGCATCCCATTCGCCAGCCTCTTTCAAAGATCTTGTGCGGTGTTTCTGCCAGTGGGCGGTTGCCAATCTGGGCGCCAAGATTGTAAACGGCAACGTCAATCGGGCCGATATCCCGTTCAACCTGTGTGACCAGGTCTTCAATGGCGCCATCTTCAATGGCATTGATGAGCCGACCGGATGCTTTGCCCCCGGCATCCGTGATCTGTGAGACCAATCGATTCAGACCCTCTTCATCACTACGCCGACACAGCACGGAATGAAAACCTTCGAGCGCAAATTTCCTGGCGACGTTGCCGCCGATACCGGCGCCGGCGCCGATAACCAGGCAAACAGGCTGGGTCATGGCTGTTCCTTCGATTGCGGGATGGCCGGGAATCATATAGTTTTATGATTAAACTTGTAAACACAACGAGTTAACACTATGTCGATACCGATTCTTTACGGGGTACCCCTCTCCCAGCCTGTCCGGGCCGTGATGTGGCTGTTCATCATGCACAGGACTCCGTTCGAACTGGTGTTGATCAATCCGGGTTCCAGGGGGGAAAACGGCTCACGGCATCCCGACTACCTGGCCAAATGTCCCGGCGGTACCATCCCCTGTCTCGAAGAACCCGACACCGGCTTCACGCTGGGTGAGGCTCACGCGATCATGCCCTACCTTTGCCGCACCAACGGATGGACCGATGTTTATCCCGATGACGAACGGGTGCGGGCAAAAATTGATGCCTACCTTCATTACCATCATCGCAATGTCAGGGAAGCATCGATTGGACTGGTGGCTCCCAGCGTTCGAAAGGATCTGGACATTCCCGAGGCAATCCGGGAATCGGCGAAGCGCAACCTGACGGCAGCGCTGGATACGCTGGAAAACAGCTATCTCCCGGACAGTCAGTTCTTGATGGGAGATCAGGTCAGCCTGGCCGACCTCGCGGCCTATGTTGAGATTGGCCAGCTTCGACCGGAATTTACCAATGTCTTTGATCTGTCAGGCTTCGCCAACATTACTCGCTGGCTGGACACCATGGCCGGAGTCCCGGGACACGATGAAGTGCATGTGGTTCTGGCAGAGATGGGTGATATCAGTCAGCAGGCACCTGAGATGGACACCATCAGGCAGGCCAATATCACGGCACTCAAGACTTTGAAGGCGACGCTGGCCGGATTCTGACGGGTCGCCTCTGGTTCAATCAGCCGAACTTTCAGCGAGTCGTTTTTTGTCGATCTTGCCTGAGCTGGCTTTGGGCAATTCATCCCTGATCATGATCCTCGAAGGGACCTTGTAGGAAGCGAGGCGTTCGCGGCAATGCGCTTCCAGTTCGTCGCTGGATACATCCCGGGTGAGGACCACGAAAGCGGATACCTCTTCTCCCAGGGTCTCTGATTTCTGCCCGACTACGGCAACTTCGCAGACAGCCTCATGCCGGATCAGGACAGCTTCGATTTCGGCGGGATAGATATTGACACCTCCCCGGTTGATGACGTCCCTGTCGCGTCCTCGAAGGGTAATATGTCCTTCTTCCGACAGGCATGCGAGGTCGCCGGGATAAAACCAGCCCGCCGGGTCCGCTGCTTCCTGCTCACCGTCGCTGTCGAGAAACTGCCTTGCGACACCGGGACCCCGGTATCTCAGCCGCCCTGTTTCGCCCCGGGGCAGGGCGTTGCCGTCGCTGTCCACGATTTCGACCTCGGTCCTGAAGGTGGGTCGGCCAACGGTGCCCGGAAAGTCCGGGTACTCATCCGTACTGAGCACAGAGATGCCGCCGCCTTCACTGGAAGCGTAGTAGCCGGTCAGATTCGGGCTGACGTGTCTGATAATTTCTCTGGCCTCATCGGCGTAGAGGGCCGCACCACTGATCAGCAATCTTCGCAGGCGAGGAAATAGCAGTCCTTCTTTGGGTGCCAGTGGCAACAGCCTGCGCAGTAGCGTCGGTACCAGGAAGACCACTGATGCGTGGCAACGGTTGACTGCATGGATCAGTTCCTCCGGCGAGTGCGGCGGTGGGTCCAGTATCACCGTGCCCCCCGCAGAGAGAAATGCCATGCCGAACGAACGGCCCGCACCGAAAACCAGCGGTGTTACGGCGACGAATCGATCGGCAGAATTGAAGCCGATCGTGACCCACTGGCTGACGAAACGCTCATAGAGTTCCCGGTGACTGACGATTGCTCCCTTTGGCCGACCGGTGGTACCGGAGGACAGGGAAATCAGGAGCGGCATTGCCGGTTGTTCCGGAATATCCGGAAGATCGGTTGCCGTTGGTATTGCGTTGATATTGATGCAGGGTGTCTCTCCCGGCAGGTCTTCACCTTCTTCGGTGATCAGCAGTTTTGTTTTGAAAACGTCGGCAGCGGTCGTCTTTTCCGCAGATGTCCAGCGATGATCAATCGGGACGATGACCGCGCCGATACGAGGCAGTGCATAGTGCAGAATGAGGTGAAGTGATGTATCGGCCAGAACGAGGCCGACCCGGTCGCCGCTCTTTACGCCATTGTCTTGCAGGATTTGGGCGCAGCCTTCGATTTTCTGCCAGAGCTCCCGGTAGGAGATTTTCTCCTGTTGGCACTCCAGCGCGATTTTGTTTGGCTGGCTGACCGCGTGATTCCGGATAATGGCACAAAGGTTCATTGTTTCCCTGGGTATCCCGCCCGGCGGTTGTATCAGTCAGCGCCGGCGAAGGTTGGTTTCACTGGCGCCGGCATGCGGGTCTCCCGTTCGCAGCGGGCACGGATATCCTCAACGTCACCGCCCATGTTGAACAGCGGAACATCGGTCCGCTGTGCAACAAGCTCGGCACGCAGTTGCTTTGTTGCCGCCTGATCAACAGCGCCGTCGTCACTGATGATGACGCCATAGCGACGTGCTCCCTCTGTCGTGACGAGCCGCCGCCGGACATCCTGACGAACGAGTTCCGGGTCTCGCTGGTAGGGATCTCCCCAGCCGCCGCCACCCCAGGTATTGAAGTAAAGCAGGTCGCCGGATTTGACTTTGACCCCCTCGGCCTTGGCTGGCAGCCATTCCTCTGTGCCATTGATGCGTACCAGGCGTTTGCTGGAGCGCATGCCTGTTTCACCGCCGAGCACGCCCCAGGGATAGGTCAGCCAGCGCTCATCGTGAATGCCGACCTCGCCGTCGCAGAGAAAACGATAGGCCACGCTGAGGCCGTTGCCGCCCCGGTGCAGGCCGGCGCCACCGGAATCCGGTATCGTTTCGTATCGCTCGATTCGAAGCGGAAAGTAGGACTCAATAAACTCGTTAGGAACATTTGTGAATCCGGGCCAGAGCGAATGCCCGTCCGGCCCATCGCCGACGGGTCTGCCCGGAATACCGCCGAATCCGATCTGGAATAGCTGAAACCACTCTCCCTTATCATCGTAGCCGGAGTAGAACAGGTGGGGTGAGTCGGAAAATCCCGCCGCGTTCAGCATCTGTTCCGGTGCGCCCATGCCGAGCAGGGCGCCAAGGATGTCGAATATCCTGCCCAGGGCGTGAGTCCTGCCTGAAAGCGCTGCGGGGAAATTCGGTTTCAGCAGGGTGCCCTGGGGAATCCGAACTTCAACAAGATCGTAGAAGCCGTCGTTGAAGACAATCTGGGGGTCGACGACATTGATGGTAAAAGAACCGAAGAACATCTTGAACATGTCTTCGTTCAGGTAGAAGTTGACCGAGCTTTGTGCCTGCGGGTCGGTGCCATCGAAATCGAAAATGGCCACGGATCCTTCCCGCCACATCCGGCACTTGATCTTGTACGGCCCCATGCCCATGCCGTCATCACAGATATAGTCCTCAAATTCACGAGGTTCTTCGGGAATCAGCATCTCAATGATGTGTTTCATGGCATCGTAGTTTCGCTGCAACATGATATCCATGGTCGTGAACAGCACGTCATCACCGAAGCGATTGGCCAGCTCGACACAGCGGCGGGCTGCGGTGTTGCAGGCAGCCACCAGTGCGTTCAGGTCGAAGCGGTTCCATTGCGGTGTTCTGACGTTGTGCAGAATCAGCTCCAGCAGATCCGAATTCAGCTCGCCCCGCGTATAGAGTTTGACAGGAGGGATGCGGATGCCTTCCTGATAGATGGTGGTCGCCTCTATGGGGATTGACCCGGGCACCATACCGCCATTGTCAGACATGTGACCGAACATGGCGGACCAGGCGATATGCCTTCCTTCCTTGAAGACCGGCACCAGAACCACCCAGTCCGGCAGATGGGAGACAGCGGCATTACACATATAGGGGTCGTTGGTAAGAATGACATCGCCTTCTTCAATCTCTTCCTCGTAGGCATTGAGGAGCGGACCGATAAAAGAGCCGAACTGGCCAACCACCATCTTCCCGTCGACGTTGGCGATCATGGGAAAACAGTCGCCCTGTTCGCGAATACCTGGCGACATGGCGGTTCGAAACAGGACGGCGTCCATTTCCTCGCGGGCATTTCTCAGGGCGTTCTCGATAATGTCGACCGTGACCCCGTCGACGTCGACCCTGTTGAGGGGTGCGTGGTTGGTCTGAATGATTTTCGCTGGCATCTTCGCCCTCCTTATGCGACCGGGTTGATCAGCAGGTTGCCGATTGCATCGACGCCGGCTTCATAACCGGGTAGAACCACGGTGGTAGAGTCCATCTCGCTGACGATGGCGGGTCCCGGAATTACGAGACCTTCATGCAGTTTATCTCGATCGTAAATCGAAACTTCGTGCCATTCGCCTTCGTAGTAGAACCGGCTGTCGTGGACCCGACAGTCATCGAGCCTGGTCCCGGCCTGGCCGGTCCTGAGTTCCGGGATGGACCTGGCCCTGGCTCTGGCAACGGCGCGTATCATCAGGATTTCATGGCCGTCGGTGAGTTTGAAGGTAAACAGTTGCTCGTGGGTATCGTCGAACTGCCTGGTAAGCAGTGAGATACCTTTTTCCCGCAGTTCACCTTCAGTGAAGTCGACGGTGATCTGGAATGCCTGCCCGGCGTAGCGCAGGTCTGCCTGGAATATCACTTCCTGGTCCCCGGTCGTTATGCCGTCGGCAATCAGGGCGAGGCCGGCCCGATGTTGCAGTTCAAGGAGGTCTGACATCAGTTGCTCGTCTGTCAGGTCACCTGCCATGGTCAGGTAGGTGCGTGCCGCTTCATTTTGTACCTGGGTGGTTGCATCGCCGTATGCACAGAGGACCCCCGGCCCCGGCGGCACGATCACCGGCCAGGCTGCGGTAAGAATGCCCAATGCGTTCGCGTGCAGGGGACCGGCCCCGCCGAATCCGACAAGGGAGAAATCACGCGGGTCATACCCCTGTTCCACCGATACCAGTCGCAAGGCGCCAAACATGGACTCATTGACGATCTTGATGATGCCCTCGGCGGCTTCCATCAGATCAATACCGATGGCATCGGCGATCTGTTGCACGGCATGAACGGAGGCATCGCGATTGATTTCCATCTTGCCACCAAGCTGGACGTCCGACGGCAGGTAACCCAGAACCACATTGGCGTCGCAAACGGTGGGTTGTTCGCCGCCCTTCATATAACAGGCCGGACCAGGCACGGCCCCGGCGGATTCGGGGCCGACGCGCAGCGCTTTGGTCAGTTCGGGAACAAAGGCAATGGAACCGCCTCCGGCACCAACCGTTCGAACATCGACTGATGGCGCACGTACGCGGACATCGCCGACGAAGGTTTCACGGCGAACCCGCGCCTTTGAATTTTGTATCAGGGCGACATCCGTTGAAGTGCCGCCCATATCGAAGGTGAGAATATTGTGAAAACCCGCCTTGCCACAAAAGTAGATGGCACCGGTAACGCCACCGGCGGGTCCTGACATGAGCATGTTCACCGGCGATTCACCGGAAGCCCGGGCCGATGCCAGGCCACCGTCGGACCGAAGGATCGCGAGATGCGTGTCGTCACCCATTTTGTCGTTGAGAGACGCCTGCAGGTTGCTGACGTACCTGGCGACCTCAGGTCTGACATAGGAGTTGACCACCGTGGTCTCGGTTCGTTCGTATTCCTGCATCTCCGGCACAACCTCACTGGAGATTGATATGGGTGTCTCACCAAACACTTCCCGGGCGATATCCCGGGCCCGCCGCTCGTGTTCACCGTTGATGTAGGCGTTGATGAAACAGATGGTCAGCGCCTCGACCTCGCCACTGGCATGCAGTGTCTGAAGATCCTCTCTCAACTGATCTTCATCGAGTGCCGTAACGACCCTGCCTTCCGCATCCATTCGCTCAACGGCGCCAATGGTGAGTTCGAGGGGCGCCAGCAGTGGTTTCTTGACAAAGCTGACCCAGCCGCCGAGACCACCGGGACAGAAAGATCGGGCAACCTGCAGAGTGTCCTCGTAGCCGCTGGTTGTCACGAGTCCGACCTTTGCGCCTTTGCCGGTGAGTACCGCATTTGTTGCGACAGTGGTGCCGTGCATCACCCGTGTTATATGTGTCGGGTCGATTTTCGTTTCATCGCAGACCCGGGCGATTCCGTTGAGCACGCCGAGAGATGAATCTTCCGGTGTGGACGGAACCTTGGCGGTGTGAGTTTCACCTGTTGCTTCGTTGATCAGCAGGAGATCGGTAAATGTTCCCCCGACGTCAACACCCAAGCGGTAGCTCATTTTATTCTCCCGGATGATGGTTTCCGACTGCCCGGTTCAGAACCGGTCCAGTCTTGGCTTCAGCCAGGCTGACGCCCGACCTCCCGGCGCGTTGCCCGTCAGTTCTGCGGCAAGATCTGACGCCGCCATGAGTTTCCTGAGATCAATACCCGTATCGAATCCCATCTGCTCCAGCATCATGACGACATCTTCCGTTGCCACGTTGCCTGTCGCCCCCGGTGCGAAAGGACAGCCACCAAGGCCGGCGATACAGGCATCGAACTTCCTGATCCCGGATTCAATGGCGGCGTAAACATTGGCAAGCCCCATTGCCCGGGTGTCGTGGAAGTGGCAGCCGATGGAGGCCGCGCCATGGCTGTCAACCAGTCTTGAGGTCAGCATCCGGGCGTGTTGGGGGTCAGCAGCGCCGATGGTATCGGCCAGAACAACATTGTTGACGCCCATCTCAAGCAGTTCCGCAGTCAGGCGCGCCACACTGTCCGGTGCGGTAGCGCCCTCAAAAGGGCAGGCAAATGCAACTGCAATTGTTGCGGTCACCTCGATCTTGTCCTCAATGGCGAGACTCACGATGGACCTTGTGATATCCATAGCCTGCTGCCCGGACATCTTCGCATTCTCCCGGGCCATGGTTTCGCTTGCATAAACGACCATCGCCACAGTACCCACCCCGGCTTCACGAGCCAGCTCATAGCCCTTCAGGTTCGGTATGAGTGCAGAGGGTTTGTATGAGCCGTCGGACTTTGCTCCGGCGACCACCTGATCGGTGCCGGCCATTGCAGGCACTGCCTTCGGTGAAACAAAACTGCCGACTTCTATGGCGGTGACGCCCGCCGCGGCGACGGCGCGAATCAGTTTGAGACGCTCTTCGACATTGAGGATCCCGGGCTGATTCTGCAGACCGTCGCGGGGTCCGACATCCGTAATGCTGACCTTTTCGCCCATCAGCCGATGACTCCGTCTGACCTCAGCGTTGCAATCTTGTCCGGTGCCATGTCCAGCAGGTCAGACAGGATTTCGTCCGTATGCTGGCCGACCAGTGGGGCGGCAGAATACGTCTGTTCTTCCGCACGAGACAGCTTGATGGGGTTGCCGGGGCCTTTGGTGCTTTTCCCGTTCGGGTGTTCCAGGTCCACGACCATACCCCGGTGCAGGACCTGTTCATCGGACAGTGCCTGGCTGAAGTGGTTGACCGGCGCGCAGGGAATGCGCTTTTCCTCAAGCTGCCGGAGCCAGTGGGCACAGGTATTGGTTGAAAGGATTTCCCTGAGTCGGTTGTTGATCATGTCCCTGTCCGCCCAGCGCCCGGGTTGGCCGTCATACTTCTCATCGTCGAATTCCGGGCAGTTGACCACTTCCTTCAGGTTCTGCCAGAAGTTGTCAGTGATGACGGCAATAACAATAAATCCATCAGAGCAACGGAAGGTGTTGTAGGGAACATGGACAAAGTGTGAGTTGCCAATGGGGAAGGGGTTCTCTCCTGACAGGAAATACATCGTCGCCATGTAGTTCAGCAGCGATACCTGGCAATCCAGCATGGAAATGTCCACATGCTGGCCGAGTCCACTTTGCTGGCGTTCGTAGAGCGCAGCGAGAATGCCCATGACACCGAACATGCCACCGGCAAGATCGCCGATGGGAATACCCGCACGCATGGGATGATCCGGGTCGGCGCCGGTAATCGACATGCCGCCACCGATCGCCTGGGCCACCATATCGAAAGCGGGCCGCCTATAGCTGGGCCCGTCGGAGCCGAACCCTGACACCGCACAGGTAATGATCCGCGGATTGATCTTGCCTAATGTGTCGAAATCAATCTTCAACCGTTCCGGCACACCGGCACCGAAGTTGTTGATGACGATATCCGACCGCTCCACCAGACGATAGAAAAGCTGAAGACCCTGTTCGGATTTCAGGTCAATGGCTACGCTTTTCTTGTTTCGGTTCAGCGTGATGTAGTAAGCGCCCATCCCCTCAAGAGAATTGTTGGGGTCGGTTGCCAGAAGTTTGCGGGTGCCTTCCCCATGAATGGGTTCCACCTTGATGGTTTCAGCGCCGAGATCCGCCAGGATCATGCCGCAGTAAGGGCCTGACAGCATATGTGTCAGATCCAGAATGCGAACTCCTGCCAGGGTACTGTTCACGAGCGGTTGTCTCCTCCGGATTCAACCATCAATGTTTGTGCGGGCTGTCATGATCGTGATGGTGGTGGCCATGCCAGTGGTCGTGCCGGTGGCCGTCGGATTTGTGTTCATTGTCGTGACCTTCTTCATCGCCGCGGCGTTGCATGGTCTGTTCAAAGTCCTCAGGGCCGTGCGGGTGATTGTGGTCATGGCTGAGCGCCCACTTGTAGAGCAGGGGATCTCGCTGATAGATCCGTGCGGCTGACCGATTGGCATTCTCCACCGGGGTTGACCAGGGATTGTAGTGGAAGTGGTTGTACAGTTTGGAATCTGTTCTTCCAAGTGCAATGCAGCCGTATTCCGAAGCGAAGGCGCCGTGATTGATATAGGCGGGACGCCAGAAGTAGCCGCCGGTGGGAACATTGCCGAACTGCATCATCCACGAGGTGCCCCAGAGGTGGTAAGACTCCTCTGCACAGTCGTGATAGGAGATGTTGTCCTGATAGAAGCCGGGCGTCATGCAGTAGAGAAATGTCAACGCCTGGGATACGGGGTTAAAGTTCAGCAGCTTGATCAGACAGCCTGATGCCACAGAGGGCTTGACGATATTGCCCATGGCCCAGGGGATGTCCAGGTAGGAATCGACGTCATGATAGAGGTCGATCAGGGCCCGCGGATGATGGGTTGTTGATTCCTCATGGCTGGGCTCTGCGGTGTTGTACATCATGAGTGTGAGGCAGCCCTGTTCACTGCGGATCTCCGGCATGGCGTAACCTGCGGGGATGAAGAAATAGTGGCCTTTCCTGCAGGTTCGGTCACCGACCTGCAGTTCACCCTCGATGACCATCATTTCCCGTTCGGACCATGAAAACCCCGGTGGCTGCTGATAGCCGCCATCAAGCTGTACCGTCATGGAGCAGGTACCCTTGTCCGGGTCAAAACTGAGCATCTTGTAGCCCATACCCCGTGAAAAGCCGGGCAGGGTCATGTTCTTGAAACTGGTATCCCTGTCGCAAAAGGGTTCGATATGTGGCCGCGTCATGGTTGTCTCCGCTGGATTCTCTGGTTGCCGGTGTTATCGCTTACTCGGTGTCCACACCATATTTCCAGACAACCCGGCTGGTTCTGCCTGCGGGTTTGACCGGCAGGTCTGATTCGGGTATCGGCATCTTGTCGTCGCCATCGACGTTGTAGCCGATTGTCCTGATGCGGTCGAAAAACTCCTGGTACCACTTTTCGCGGGTTGGCGTGAGATCTTCCATCTCCCTGGCAATCTTCTCAAAACGAACTTCCTGCTCAGCGGTCTCTTCTTCGATCCATTTTTTTGCCTCATCAGAGATCTCATGGTCGATAAGGGTTTTCATAAAAGTCATCGGCTGTCTCCCGGAATTCCTGGGTTACTGTTGTATTCTGTCTTCAAGCCCATAAAGCCTGATGACGTTGTCGCGCATGAACTTGCGTCTGACCTCTGGTTTCAGACCGAGATCATCAATTTCCTTTACGGTGCGTTGAAAGCGAAGAACGGGAAAGTCGCTGCCAAAGATGACCTTGTTCTGTCCGTAAGAGTTGATGTATCTGACGACGCTTTCGGGCCAGTAGCGCGGGCTGTGAGCATCTGTGCAGATATGGACATTATCGTGTTTCCAGGCCATGGCAATCATTTCGTCGTGCCATGGGATGCCGACATGGGAGCCAATGAGTTTAAGTTCCGGCAGGTCGCACGCAATGTCATCAAGATAGATAGGGCGGCCAACGGACCTGCATCGCTGATCTTTGGAATAAATCAGGGACTGCCCAACCTGCATCTGGATGGGAATATCAAGATCGATGCACCGTGTGTAGAACGGATAGTATCTGGCGTTGTTGGGCGGCAGTTCAAACCAGTGCGGGTACAGGTGTGCGCCGACGAAGCCCATGTTTTTGACCGCGTCTTCCAGCGCCCTGACACCGTCCATTCCTGTGTATGGGTCTATGCCGATAAGGCCGAAAAACCGGTCCGGGTATTGTGCGATGGCGTTTGCGACGACTTCCGGTGGCATGTGGTAGCTGCCGGGCAGGCCGACCCTGCCGGTCTTGGCGGCAATCAGAAATGCGTACTGAATTCCGGCCGCGTCCATATCCTCCAGCATCTGCTCAAGGCTGATACCGCCACTGTCATGTTTGCCTTTGACCTTGCCGATGAAAAAGTCGTCTGTCCAGTCCGGGCGGTGTGCAAGCGCCTCTGCCGTCCAGATGTTCACCACCGCATCAATTGCCTGATAGTCACCGCTCATTTCCGACCCTCCGGGTTTATCGCCCGAGCATGGATTCTCTGAAGCGCTCCAACGCCGGGAGCCTGATAAACCGCAGGCTTCAGGTGGAAATCACCGAGGACAAATATCTCTGGAGTCATCATTAGATATAAACATATACTTATAGAGCATACAAGTGTTACTCAATCTTCTGTTAGTCGGCTGGTGGTCCATTACCGGGACCGGCGCATGGGCTGGAACGTGAAGCACCTCTATAAATATAAACGGCATAACTCGCTGTTTTTTTAGCCAAATCTGCCGGTGATATACCCTTGCGTCAATTCGTGGGACGGGTTGGTGAACAGGTCGTCGGTGCGCCCGATTTCGACCAGATGACCGAGGTGAAAATACGCCGTGCGCTGCGAAACCCGCGCCGCTTGCTGCATGGAGTGGGTCACGATGCCGATGGTGTATTGTTGCTTCAACTCGTCAATCAATTCCTCGATGCGTGCGGTGGCGATGGGGTCGAGCGCCGAACACGGCTCGTCCATCAAAATCACCTCGGGCTGAATGGCGATGGCGCGCGCGATGCACAGCCGCTGTTGCTGCCCGCCGGACAAGCTGGTGCCGGGATAATTGAGCCGGTCGGCGACCTCCCCCCACAAGCCCGCGCGCCGCAGGCTGGAAGCGACAATCTCATCCAGTTCGGCGCGGTCGCGGTTGAGGCCGTGGAGTTTGGGTCCGTAGGCGACGTTTTCATACACCGATTTGGGGAACGGGTTGGGCGTCTGGAACACCATGCCGACGCGCGCGCGCAGATAGACCACGTCCATCTCTCTGGCGTGAATGTCGTTGCCGTGCAGCTTGATTTCGCCGCTCACGCGGCAGCCGTCGATGGTGTCGTTCATGCGGTTGAGGCAGCGCAGCAACGTGGATTTTCCGCAGCCGGAGGGGCCGATCATCGCCAGCACCTCGTTTTTCGCGAAGTCCAGCGACACATCGAAAATCGCCTGCTTGCCGCTATAGGACACGTCGACGTTGCGGCACGCCATAACCGCGTCCTCAACGAAGGCGTTGCCGACGGTGTCGCCGACCTCGCGTGCGGTGGCGGTGGCGTCGTCGTCGGTGGTGGCGGCGCCGCCCGCCCTGCCCTTGCGATTATTCAACATCACTGCGCGTCCGCCTCACCATCGTTTTTCCACCTTGTTTCGGAGCAATGCAATTGCGCCGTTGATGATCGCCAGCGCCGCCAGCAACACCAGAATCGCCGCCGAGGTGCGCTCCTCGAAGGCGCGCTCCGGGCTGTCCGCCCACAAGTAGATTTGCACCGGCAAGGCGGTCGCGGGGTCGGTCGGGCCCGTGGGGACATCGACGATGAACGCCACCATGCCGATAGCCAGTAGCGGCGCGGTTTCCCCGAGGGCGCGCGCCAGCCCGATGATGGCGCCGGTCAGCATCCCCGGCAACGCCAGTGGCAGGATGTGGTGCACCACCACCTGCACCCCGGACGCTCCGACGCCGAGCGCCGCCTGGCGGATGCGCGGTGGCACCGCCGCCAGCGCCGCGCGGCTGGAGATGATGATGGTCGGCAGCGTCATCAGCGCCAGCACCATACCGCCGACCAGCGGCACCGAGCGCGGCATCCCGAAGAAGTTAATCAGCACCGCCAGCCCGAGCAACCCGAAGATGATGGACGGCACGGCGGCGAGGTTGTTGATATTGACCTCAATCAAATCCACCAGTTTGTTCCTGGGCGCGAACTCCTGCAGATAGACCGCCGCAGCGATGCCCACCGGCAGCGCCAGCAGCATGGTCACCATGAGCGTGAACACCGAGCCCATCGCCGCGCCGAGGATGCCCGCCTGCTCGGCGTCGCGCGAATCGCCGACGGTGAAGAATGCCCGGTTGAAGCGCTTCTCCACTCGCCCTTCGCGCGCCAGCCGGTCAATCCAGGCGATGGATTGGTCGGACAACCGGCGGGTGGATTCGGGCTGCGCGCGGTCAATGTCGCCCTTGATGAGCCGGTCCACCTCGTCGTCCGCCGGCAGCCAGAAGCGGTGTGGGATGGGCTTGCCAATCAGGCCGGGGTCGTCCAGCACCGCGTTCCGCAGGTCGTATTCGGCGCCGCCGCTGAGCAGTTGATAGAGGCGTTTTTTATCTTTGCGCCGAGTGACCTCGGGGAAATCCGCGTGCAGGGCGGCTTTGAGTATTTTGCCGTAGGGCGCGCCGACGAGCGCGCGGCGGTCGCGGTCCTCGGGCAATGGAAACTGCGACGCATCCAGCGTAATGTCGAGCGCGATATAGGTCTGCGAAAACGCGCCGGTCGCCTGCCACACGCTGACCCCGAACAGCCACAGCAGGAACAGCACGCCGACGGAGATGGCCGCCGCCCCCAGTCGGCGAAAGCGCCGTTCGCGGCGGTAGCGGGCGCGAATGTGTTGGCGCAGCCGCGCGTCGAGCGTGGCCGCCGCCGTGCCATTAGCCGCGTTCATTCGTACTGCTCCCGGTATTTGCGCGCCACGCGCAGTGCGATGATGTTGAGGACGAGCGTGACGATGAACAGCACCAGCCCGAGCGCGAACGCCGCCAGGGTTTTCGGGCTGTCGAAGGCCTGGTCGCCGACCAGCAGGGTCACGATTTGCACCGTCACCGTGGTCACCGACTGCAGCGGGTTGGCGGTCAGATTGGCCGCGAGCCCGGCGGCCATTACCACAATCATGGTCTCGCCGATGGCGCGCGAGGTGGCGAGCAAAATGCTGCCGATGATGCCCGGCAAGGCGGCCGGCAACACCACGCGCCGAATCGTCTCCGAGCGCGTCGCGCCGAGCCCCAGAGAGCCGTCTCGCAGCGATTGCGGCACCGCGTTGATGACGTCGTCGGACAGCGATGACACGAACGGCAGGATCATAATCCCCATCACCAGGCCCGCCGCCAGCGCGCTTTCCGAGGCGGCTTCCAACCCGATGACGGCGGCGGCATCGCGGATTAGCGGGGCGACGGTGAGCGCGGCGAAGAAGCCATACACCACCGTGGGGATGCCGGCGAGCATTTCCAGCACCGGCTTGCCGATGGCGCGCGTGCGGCGGCTGGCGTATTCCGACAGGTAGATCGCCGACAGCAGCCCGAACGGAACCGCGATGAGCATGGCGATGAGGGTGATTAGCGCGGTGCCGGCGAACAACGGCACGGCGCCGAATGCGCCGCTTGAGCCGACCTGGTCTTCGCGGATGGCGGTCTGCGGCGACCAGTCGAGGCCGAATAAAAACTCCCACAGCGGCACCACGTTGAAAAAGCGTATGGCTTCAAACAGCACCGATAACACAATGCCGACGGTGGTGAAAATGGCGAGGCACGCGCACAGGATTAAGAACCCCTTGAACGCGCCTTCCACGCGGTGGCGCGCTACGCGGCGGCGGCGTAGCAGATGCATGGCGGCAATCAACAGGGCGGGCAGGCCGATGAAGAACAGGCACAGGGCGACGAGGATGTTCATGCGGCGGGGGCGATGGCGGGATGGCTACGGTGACAACGCGCTTTGGCTCAGGCTGGTGCGATTGACCGTGGCGTCACGAAAGCGCGCGCGCTCCGCTTCGGGCATCGGAATCAAGCCGCGGTCGGTGAGGTAGCCTTCGTCGCCCCAGGTGTCTTCGTCGGTCAACTCGGCCATGAACTCCGCCATGCCGGGTGTTAAGCCGATGTGCGCCGATTTGGCATACAAATAAAGCGAGCGCGAAATTGGGTAAGAGCCGTCCGCAATGTTTTCAAATTCCGGCGCGACTTCATCCACCTTTGCGCCCTGCACCACATCACCGTTTTGGTCGAGGAAACTGAAACCGAAGATGCCGAACGCATTTGGGTTGTTGCGAAGTTTCTGCACTATCAGGTTGTCGTTCTCCCCGGCTTCAATAAACGCGCCGTCCTCGCGAATGTGATGGCACGCCGCCTTGTAAGCGGCTTTGTCGGTTTCTTTAATCGCCGCAATTTGGGGGATTTTTTCGCAGCCGCCTTCCATCGCCAACTCCACGAACGCATCGCGCGTGCCCGAAGTCGGCGGCGGACCCAGCACTTCGATTTTCACCGCCGGCAAGTGCGGGTTGACTACCGCCCAGGTCGCATAAGGGTTGGCAACCAACCCCCCCCGTTCCCCGCCGTCCGGGTCGGGCACCGTTTTGGCGAGCGCGAGAAAAATCTCCTTGCGCGTCAGCGAGATTGGCGGCGCGCTGCGGCTGTTGGCAAGCACGATGCCGTCATAGCCGATTTTGATTTCTACTATGTCGGTGACGCCGTTTTCCACGCATTTCGCAAACTCGGATTTTTTCATTCGCCGCGAGGCGTTGGTGAAATCGGGATGGACTTTGCCGACGCCGGCGCAGAACAATTTAATGCCACCGCCGGAGCCGGTCGCTTCGATAATCGGCGTTCTGAACTCGGTTGACTTGCCGAATTTTTCCGCGACCACCGTGGCGAAAGGATAGACGGTTGAGGAGCCGACAACCTGGATGTTCTCGCTCGCCTGCGCCGGGGCCGCAGTGGTCAGCACCGCCAATGCCATCGCCGTAATGAAGACGCGGGCGGGGATGAATCGCCGCGGCACCGTCGCCGATGAGCCGGAGCGGTTGCGGTCGGTTTTCACAAACATTTCGGGATCTCCGGTAGGTTGGGATTGATGCGTTTCGGGTGCGCGGTGGCGGTGGGGTGGGTTACGGCGGCGATGGGGTTTTTCCGTTCATTTTTTCGTTCCCGCATGGGCGCGCGAAGTGTAATGGAAAGGAGTGCGCATCGTCTATACTTTTGTCGTGGGCGGAGCGAAAAAACGGGTGGCGGAAGGTGAAGAAGAAGCGCCTCAGCGTTGACCCGCGTGTTCGCAGATTTCGCCGGCTGACAGGTTGACTATTCCGTCCCGGGTTGAAATATGCGCCAGGACGGACTCCAGCGCCCCGATGCGGTGAGGTTGACCCATCAGCCAGGGGTGTATGGACAGGGCCAGCATTCTGCCCGAGTTTTGTTCCTCCGCTTCTTTCAGCAGAAAATCACAGGCATCCGTCAACTGCCGGGCGTATTCCCACTCGGAGTGCAGGTTGCTCTGGATGATGAATTGATCCTCCAACTCGTATGAAAGAGGCAGGGCCGTCATATTTCCTTTGCCGGTGTTGAAGCGGTAGGGCATATCGTCGTTGATCCAGTCGCACATGTAGGTGACGCCCTGCTCCGCGAGCAGGTCGGGGGTCTCCTGGCTCTGTGATCTTGCCGGGCTGAACCAGCCGGTAACCGCCCGTCCCGTTGTGTCCCGGAGCGCCGAAAGGGACCGCCGGATCAGTGCTTCTTCATTCTCCATACCGCCATAGTGAAGGGTATCCATGCTCCAGGATGTGCAGATCAATTCGTTATCGTCACGGCACAGTCTCTCCAGCAGCTTCGGGTTTCTTTCCGTCAGGATGCTGTTGACGGAAAAAGTCGGCCTGAACCCATACCGGTCCAGCGCGTCGAGGCAGCGATAGATACCGATGCGATTGCCGTATTCACGTAATGTGAAATGCCTGAGATCCGGGTAGGCAGTGCTCATCCCGCCGGGCGGTGCGAAGGGTTTTCCGCTCTGATTCAGAGGGAAGAACTGCACGGCGACATTGATCCAGACTGCCAGCCTTGCGCCTCCCGGCCATGTCACCGGATCCCGGTTGCCGAGCATTGACCAGTCATAACGATCATGGTCCATGCCATAGCGTCTCTTCTCGTACTTGAGATAGGAGGGATCAAGGCTCATGAGTAGAGTTCCAGGCGGTTTACCGCCTCGTCATAGTAGTTTTCGATATAGTACTCGGCGATTTCTCTGCCCGTAGCCACCCAGACATCGTCGTGGCTGGTGATGTAGTCCAGTGCCTGCTCAAAAGCAGCGAGCCTGTGAGGGTGACTGACCTGATAGGCGTGAAGTGGGACGCACATGACAGTACCGTGGGTTTCACCCTCCTGATAAAGCCGATCGAAAGCCTGACGGATCATCTGCCCGTATCGTCTTGGTTCTATCTTGTTAACGACGTAGACAATGGTGTCGTTGAGCTCAAGGGAATAGGGCACTGCAACAAAAGGTTTGCCGCTTCGAACCCTGACGGGTGTCGGCTGATCGTCATGGAAGAGATCGCAGGTGTAGGTGCCGCCCGCTTCACTGAACAGATCGAGCGTGTGTTCGGTATGGGTCAATGCCGGAGCCAGATAGCCCGCACATGCCTGCCCCGTATGTTCGCGAATAACCTCAATCGCCGATTCGATCATCTCGCGCTCCTGATTCTCGTCCATGCCGTATGTGTACCGGGTGTTGTAAATCCCGTGACTGAAGAACTCCCAGTCACGTTCCTGACAGAGTGAGATGATCTCCGGATGATGAACACAAAGCGCGGTGGACAGGCTGATCGAGCCGCGAATGCCATAGCGGTCGAGCACTTCCATCATGCGCATATGCCCGACCCGATTGCCGTAGTCCCTGGTTGCGTATCCGAGAATGTCAGGTGTGGGTCTGGGCCAGGCCTTCCGGGTCGGGTTCAGCGGCGGGTCAAGTTCATAGAACTCGATATTTGGCGCTACCCAGAAAGCCAGACGCGCACCACCCGGCCACTCAATACGGGGCCGGTTTTCCCAGGGGTCATAGTTGTAAAGATTCAGGTCTTCTTTCATTGGTTGTTCGGAAGTTTGCATTACGGGGCACGCGGATTGCCTTATAGTGCCTGCGATAGCTGGTCGGATATAAGCATGGGTATTGAGCCAGTGCATTTGATTGTGAGCAATGTTATCAGTGAGTATACTGGCACACGCGAGGCCATCCAATCTATTGCGGACGATAAATAAAAAAATGCAAGCGGTTGGGCTCATTATTCTGTAGGGCGCTGCCTCTGGTGGTAAGTCCAACACCTGAAGTGCGATTTTCTCCGGTGGTAAAATGAAGTATGTAGCACACGCAAGGGATGGAGAAATCCATCAGCTTGAAGATCACCTGCGCAAGGTTGGCGGGTTGGCGGAAACCTTTGCGAAGGAATTTGATGCGGGAGATTGGGCCTATCCGGCCGGACTCTGGCACGACATAGGCAAGTACAGACCAGCTTTCCAGGCGTATATTCGTCGGGGGACTGGTCTGGACTCAGAAGCGCATATTGAAAGAGAAAGCAATCCACAAACCAATCATGCGTCAAGTGGTGCTATTTATGCTCAGAACCAACTCGGCCCACTCGGCCGAGGGCGCCACTTGCCCATTTCTTATGTAATTGCCGGTCATCATGCCGGTCTTCCAGACTATGAAGGTGGTGGGGACGCTCCCGGCGCACCATTGGTTGAGGTTCTGGAACGAGATAAAGCACTTGAAGCAGAAGCCCTGAAAGAAGAAATCCCAAAGGATATTCTCAACGTCTCCACTCCTAATACAATGTGCCGGGGAGGTGTTGAAGGATTTCACTTGTGGGTACGGATGCTTTTTTCCTGCCTGGTGGATGCAGACTTTTTGGATACAGAAAGCTTTTATTCCCCGGAAAAATCCAAAGAGCGTAAACAAGAGCATGGACTTGATGAAATGCTCAGGTATTTCAATACGCATATGGAAAAACTTCAGAAAGATGCAAGAACAAGCAGTGTAAATGAGATTCGCGCTGACCTGCTTGGTCAATGTCGCGAAGCCGCGAAATCGCCTCCCGGAATCTATTCCATGACTATTCCCACTGGTGGCGGCAAAACATTGTCCAGTCTGGCTTTCGCATTGGAACACGCAGTCAGGTACGAGAAGCGCAGGATTATATACGCTATTCCTTATACCAGCATCATCGAGCAGACGGCCAACATTTTTCGAGATGTGTTTTCATCATCAAGCAATCTGATACTTGAGCACCACAGCAATATTGAACCGGATAAAGAGTCCAAAGAAAACCACTGGTCTCGGCTGGCGACAGAAAACTGGGATGCCCGTCTTGTCGTCACTACCACAGTACAATTGTTTGAATCGCTTTTTGCCGCCCGCACCAGCAGGTGCCGCAAGCTGCACAATCTGGTCAACAGCATCATCATTCTGGATGAAATCCAATTGCTACCGGTTCATTGTCTTGATCCGATACGCCAGGTCATTGGATTGCTCAGTGAACATTATGGCGTCACCTTCGTGCTTTCAACGGCAACCCCAACAGGACTATCAGAACAAACAAGCCCATTCGGGAAAAAGCTATTGAAAGGTTTGAGCTGTACGGAAGTCATTGAAAACCCCAAGACCTATTACAAGAAGCTCAAACGGGTTCACTACGAGTTGCCAGAGGATTTATCTACCTCCATCCCAGGTTGGGATCACCTGGCTTCCGAACTGGCCCAACATGAGAGCGTACTCGTGGTGGTGAATAAGCGGCAGGATGCCAAAGACTTATTTGCACTAATGCCGGAAGGAACATTGCATCTTTCGGCGCTGATGTGTGCAGCACATCGGTCAAAGGTTATCGAAGGTATTCGGGCCCGCCTCAAGAACGGTTGTCCGACAAGAGTAGTCAGCACACAGTTGGTCGAGGCTGGCGTGGATTTTGATTTTCCCGTTGTTTACCGGGCCCTGGCCGGTTTGGATTCAATTATCCAGACGGCAGGGCGCTGTAACCGCGAGGGGAAACTGGGCTCTGGTCGCGTGGTAGTATTCGTTCCCCCTACAAAACCGCCACCTGGAATTATCGGAAAAGCTATTGGTTCCGCTATCTCTACCATGACTCAAAACGAGGCAGACAAACTCGACCAGCCGGACGTGATTGAACGCTATTTTTCACATCTGTTTCAGCAAGTGAAAACTACTGATGCTAACGACATGCATCGACTACTTGTCAGTGAGGCTGATGAGCAACGAGTGCAATTCAGAACTGCAGCACATCGTTTCCATCTGATTGACGACCGCAACAGCCACACAGTCTATGTTCGTTATGATGATCACGCAGAGAAGCTCCTTGACAAATTGAAATACCATCCGACCCGAGAGCTTTTTCGAAAGTTACAAAGATACAGTGTCACCCTGTATGATTATCAGTTTCAAAAGATGCATGAGCAGGGGGCCGTTGAAGAGATAAATACCGGCTACTTTGCACAATCATCAATGGGGGAATACGATGCAACGCTCGGATTGCAGGTTCAACCGAACCCGCCTCCCATTCTATAAACTGCAAGAGAAGCCATGGACTCTGATCGTGGATAGATTGAACCTGCACAGAACTCATAGTAAGGGGGTCTTATGAGTGAATTTTGCCTGGAAGTCAAAGGCGACCTGGCCTGTTTTACCCGACCGGAAATGAAGGTCGAACGCGTTTCCTATGACGTTATTACCCCGTCTGCCTCACGTGCTATTTTTGAGGCAATCCTCTGGAAGCCGGCAATCAGATGGCAAGTTACCCGCATTGAAGTACTGAAACCGATTCAATGGACTAACATTCGCCGCAATGAAGTCTCTTCTGTAATCAGTACCAAGAATGTGGAACAGGTAATGAATGGTAATGATCGGCCACTACAGATACTTATTGAAGAAGATCGTACGCAACGAGCCGGGTTATTGCTACGCGATGTTGCCTATCGCTTGCATGCCAGACTCGTCCTTCAAGATGAAGGCGATGATAATGATAGCGGCGAAAATTCTTACGCTAAATTTTCCGAGATGTTTAAGCGCCGAGCCCGCAAAGGTCAGTGTTTCCACCAGCCATATCTGGGTAATCGTGAGTTCCCGGCAAGCTGGCGTTTAGTGGAATCCCTGTCCGGAGAACCCGAGGCCATTCAGCAGGCGAAAGATCAGCCGCTGGGTTGGATGTTATATGACCTGGATTACTCTGATTCCGAAAATCCCAAGCCTCTTTTTTACAATCCGATCTTAACGGTTGATGGCAGCATTACGGTACCCGCTTCGGATAGCGAAGAGGTGCGAGGATGATTCTTCAGGCACTAATTCAGTACTATGAACGGAAAAGCGCAAGCGAGGCTGGATTACCACCGCTTGGCTGGTTGGATTTGCCCATTGATTATGTTATAGAAATTGACAAAGCGGGAACTTTGCGCCAGATCACTCCTTGTTTTGAAATCGATGGACGTAAAAGGAAACGCAAAGAATTGCCACTACCTGTGATAGGAAAGCAAGCGCTCAAACACACGAACTCTGGGCAAGATCCAAATCTGCTATGGGACAACGCTGGTTTTCTGCTTGGTATGGCAGACGCTGATGCTACAGACAAAGAAAAGGAAAAAGCGCAAACCAGGTTATCTTGTTTTAAGGAGTTGCTATACACTGTTTTTAATCATTCGGATGATGAAGGAATACAAGCTATTTTCAAATTCTATGAGTTCTATGAGCAGAGTGGTGACAGAAATTCACGAATTGTCAATGAAATAAAAAAATCGGACACTGTCACATTCCAGTTGAACACTGACATTGAGCCCATCTTATATCGTCCGACTGTGAAATCTGTAGTTCAAAGTTACCTTGAAATATCCGAAAAATCCGCAGAAAATGTTGAGGGCGTATGCCTCGTTTCTGGAGAACGGACATTAGTGTCAAAGAACCATTATCCGATAAAAGGGATAGCTGGAATAACTTCTGAGGGTCCTTTGGTGTCGTTTAATGAACCTGCATTTGAGTCATATGGACGGAAAAATGGAGAAATATCTCCGGTTGGGAATCAATCGATGTTTGCCTACACTACCGCTCTCAAACATCTGCTTGGCAAAGGATCTGAACAGCGTATTCAGGTAGGTGACGCTTCGACTGTATTCTGGAGCGAGAAAAAGACTTCTCTCGAACAAAATATGAGCTGCATTTTTGGAGATATTCCCAAGACAGACGACCCGGACAGACGTTACAATGAAATCAAGGCAGTTTACGATTCTGTTCACCGCGGTCGCTATCAAGGTTCCGATGCGGACACGAAATTTTACGTGCTCGGCCTATCCCCTAATGTCGCTCGCATAGCTATTCGATTTTGGCAGGTTGCTACAGTCGGTGAAATATCAGTTCGTATTAGGCAGCATTTCGAGGATTTACGCATGGTACACGCACCAGGTAAGCAGCAGGAATATCTGCCTCTTTCCTCACTCCTGACCAGCATTGCAGTCAAGGGTAAGAAGAAACAGGATAAGAAGAAAAATGTACCACCCAACTTAGCCGGGGAACTGATGAAGAGCATTTTATCCGGAACCTCCTACCCGTATTCATTTTTTGCTGCCGCTATTCGGCGCAATAAGTCTGAACAGAAAGTCACCTATGCAAGAGCTGCTATTATTAAAGCGTGCCTTAATCGCTTTCAAAAACAACAGGAGATCCAAATGGCATTAGATAGAGATAATCCAAATCCGGCCTATAGATCAGGGCGACTGTTTGCCGTCTTTGAAAAGGTTCAGGAAGATTCAGCAGATCGAGAACTTAACACAACCATTCGGGACCGATATTATGGGGCTGCATCAAGCAGTCCTGTAACTGTTTTCCCCACCCTGCTCAAGCTGAATCATCATCATTTGGCCAAGCTGTCATCAGGGAAAAAGGTGTATTTTGATAAACTGATTCGAGAAATTATATCAGAACTTTCCGACAGCTTTGCCGCAAACCTCAATCTTGAAGATCAAGGGCACTTTGCCGTAGGTTACTACCACCAGCGTCAAGATTTTTTCACCCTTCGTAAAACTTCTGAATCAGGAGATTAATCATGAGTTTAGAAAACCGTTATGACTTTGTGCTGCTTTTCGATGTAGTGGATGGCAATCCCAATGGAGACCCGGATGCAGGTAATCTTCCGAGGGTTGATGCAGAAACCGGCCTTGGGCTGGTTAGTGACGTTTGCCTGAAACGGAAAGTACGTAACTTTGTGAGCCTGGTTAAGGAAAACCAGCCTCCTTACGATATCTATATCAAAGAGAAGGCAATTCTCAACCAGACACATGAAAAGGTCTATCAGGCAATTGGAGCCGGGGATGAATTAAAGGATACATCTAAAAAGCGCAAGGGTTCTAAAGAATCGGTAGAAAAGGCCCGTCAATGGATTTGTAAAAACTTCTTTGATGTTCGTACTTTCGGCGCTGTGATGTCTATAGAAATCAATTGTGGCCAGGTGCGAGGACCTGTCCAAATGACCTTCGGTCGCTCCCGGGATCCGATATATTCTCAAGAACACTCCATTACGCGGATGGCGGTAGCTACGAAAAAGGAGGCTGAAGAACAAAGCGGGGACAACCGCACCATGGGGCGGAAATTTACCATCCCGTACGGGTTGTACGTAGCACACGGTTTCATATCAGCCCACCTGGCGCGTCAAACCGGCTTTTCAGAAGAGGATTTGAAACTATTCTTCACAGCGCTTGAGCAAATGTTTGAACACGATCGATCCGCTGCCAGAGGCGAGATGACCACACGTGGGCTCTATGTGTTCAAGCATGACAGCATGCTTGGCAATGAACACGCCAATAAATTATTTGATCGTGTCAAGGTTGGGTTGAAAAATGCCGATGTTCCTCCCAGAGCATTTTCTGACTACCAGATTCAAGTTGATGATTCGGATATGCCTGCTGGTGTTTCTTTGATTAGTCATATCTGACGAAGAATACAAAATGCCACATACCCCAATCCAGGTGTGTGGTAATACCTTTCGAATTCTATCGACGAAACTGATATCGACTCTCAATCCTTGCGTTGTTCGTGTTTGGTGTGCATATGTCTGACCCTGTCCCTATTTCCGCATTGCAGCACTTCGTGTTTTGTCCGCGCCAGTGCGCTTACATCCATATTGAATGCGTTTGGGAGAATAATTACCTTACCGCCCAGGGAAATCAATTACATGACCGCGTACATTCCAATGAATTTGAAACACGTGGCCTGACACGTACAGAACGAGGTGTTCAGGTTTGTTCGGAGCGACTGGGAATCACTGGCAAGCTGGATTTACTGGAAATCGAGACTAATCCTTTTTCATTAACGCCTGTTGAATACAAACGCGGTAAGGTCAAAGTATCTGACTGCGACCGAGTTCAACTTTGCGCTCAAGCATTGTGTCTGGAAGAAATGCGAGACACACAGATTACTCGTGCCGCCCTTTGGTACTGGCAGGTCCGCAAGCGGGAGTGGGTAGAGCTTAGCGAAAACTTGCGTCTCACAACAAAGGAGGTAATATCACAAACCCGTGATTTACTGAATTCAGGCTTGTTGCCAAAAGCCAGGTACACGACCGCATGTAAAGCCTGCTCGTTTATAGACCGCTGTCAACCAAGATTGAAAGACACATCCACACACTACATTAAAAGAATGTTCGACAGTTATGAAGAAGCTTCTGAATAATCTCTACGTTACCACTGATGGAAGCTATATCCACAAGGAGCGTGAAACCATTGTAGTGGAGCAGGAGGGTAAAAAGGTATTTCAAGCGCCCTTCCATGCGTTTGGTGGTATTTTTTGCTTTGGACGTGTCATGGTGTCTCCGGCACTTATGGGCAGTTGCGGAGAACAGGGAATTGAACTCGCTTTCTTCACAGGATATGGCAGATTTCAGGCACGAGTATTAGGCCCCCAAACTGGCAACGTTTTGCTACGGCGTGCCCAGCATCGTCTCGCCGATAGCGAACCGATATTGTTAGCAAGAACATTTGTAGGCGCAAAGCTGGCAAACAGCCGCCAGATTCTATTGAAGCAGATTCGCAACCATGGACAAAACGAGTCATTAAATCAATGCTCCAGACAACTGGCCGGTAGTCTACGCAGGTTGGAGTTCTCGTCAGACATCGGCAGCATCCGCGGTATAGAAGGGGATGCGGCAGCAGGATACTTTGCCGTGTTCAATGAGCTTATTTCTTTGGACCAGCGCGAGGATTTTCAGTTTTCAGGAAGAACCCGACGACCGCCGCTGGACGCGGTTAATGCAATGCTGTCATTTACATATAGCCTTCTTACCAATGAAATTGCTTCTGCTCTACAAGGGGTGGGGCTCGACCCTTATATAGGATTTTTGCATACAGACCGACCAGGTAGATTAAGTCTGGCGCTGGATATGTTAGAGGAATTCCGCGCCTGGTGGTGTGATCGTTTTGTATTGACATTGGTTAACCGAAAGCAGATGAAAAAATCTGACTTTGTGAAAGAGGCCAGCGGAGCGATTCGCATGAAGGATGATGCGAGAAAGGAGTTACTTGCCGCTTGGCAGGAGAGAAAGCAGGAACAGATCACCCACCCTTTCCTTAAGGAGAAAATGCCCATCGGATTGTTGCCGCACACCCAGGCAATGCTCTTGGCTAAACATCTGCGGGGTGATTTGGAAAATTACCCTCCGTTCTTTACAAGGTAAATCAGATGATGGTGCTTATTACCTATGATGTAAGCGTGGCGACTTCTGCTGGAAAAAAACGGTTGAGGCATATCAGTAAAACCTGTCTGGATTACGGTATGCGAGTACAATATTCTGTGTTTGAATGTGAAGTCAGCCCGGATCAGTGGGTCGATCTGAAGACGAAGTTGCTGAAAATTTATAACGAGGCGGAAGACAGCCTGAGGTTTTACCGCCTTGGCTCAAATTGGAAAAACAAGGTCGAACACTACGGGGCGAAACAGTCGCCGGATATACTGCGAAATCCTTTGATTCTTTAGCGCGAACCTGTCGATCTCAGTAATTTACCGGTGGGTTAGCGAGTTCTTAATGCGCTGATTCTTATACACTTTCTCAGAAAAAGAAAAATAGATTGTCCCCGAAAATATACTATGGCTTGAGTTAGCGCAGAGCCGCGACTTTTTATTGCCTACACAAGAAGTTAGACTTGAACTGTCGCGCCCCATGCGGGGCGCGTGGATTGAAACTTGAATTAGGTAAGGCATGATTATCTATAGTGGCGTCGCGCCCCATGCGGGGCGCGTGGATTGAAACAACGTAATCGCGCCCGCTTGATTAGCAGGCGGAGCGTCGCGCCCCATGCGGGGCGCGTGGATTGAAACAATTATGACCTAAGAAAAGAACTAACGCCAGCAGAGTCGCGCCCCATGCGGGGCGCGTGGATTGAAACCTAGCAGTTTGACTGCCGTTGTGTGTTGAATCGTGTCGCGCCCCATGCGGGGCGCGTGGATTGAAACTACCAGAAGCAATTTCAGCACGATTTAATTGATGTCGCGCCCCATGCGGGGCGCGTGGATTGAAACCCTCTACAGCCTTCCTATCCCTTCGGTCCTAACGGTCGCGCCCCATGCGGGGCGCGTGGATTGAAACCTCCAATGATCGCCTCTCTTATCAAGCCTCCCTCGTCGCGCCCCATGCGGGGCGCGTGGATTGAAACAAAGGTACTGACTGATGGATCATGCCGCTCTGCTTGTCGCGCCCCATGCGGGGCGCGTGGATTGAAACACGCTGGCCTTCAACATCGGCAGCCTTTGCACTATGTCGCGCCCCATGCGGGGCGCGTGGATTGAAACAACATCGATGTAGGCAGCACGATCAAAGGTAAGAGGTCGCGCCCCATGCGGGGCGCGTGGATTGAAACACGAGTATTTAGCGATACAACGAGACGAACCGTTGTCGCGCCCCATGCGGGGCGCGTGGATTGAAACGAGGGTCAATGTCACCAACGGGTAAGGGTTGTAATGTCGCGCCCCATGCGGGGCGCGTGGATTGAAACATGAAACCGGAATACCAACAAGAGAAAAAGGGCTAGTCGCGCCCCATGCGGGGCGCGTGGATTGAAACCGGGGCAAACGGCTGGGTTCGTCTCTGGAAAGATGTCGCGCCCCATGCGGGGCGCGTGGATTGAAACAGAGAAAGAGGGTGGCTCAATGACGATGGCACCGGTCGCGCCCCATGCGGGGCGCGTGGATTGAAACGCTGATCACGGCAGGGAAAGACTACAAGGACTGGGTCGCGCCCCATGCGGGGCGCGTGGATTGAAACAAGGTTTTTGATATATTGCTGATATTCAGGATCGGTCGCGCCCCATGCGGGGCGCGTGGATTGAAACTGAATGATTGAATGGTCCGACTGCCCCATGGGTGGTCGCGCCCCATGCGGGGCGCGTGGATTGAAACTTTATCAAACGGCAAGGCATACAAGGCTATGTGCAGTCGCGCCCCATGCGGGGCGCGTGGATTGAAACTCAAACACCGAGGCATCCTCCTCGCGCAGAAATGGTCGCGCCCCATGCGGGGCGCGTGGATTGAAACGTATTCAGTGGCGGCATTATGATAGATGGTTATTGTCGCGCCCCATGCGGGGCGCGTGGATTGAAACTACTACTGCTACGTTGACGACGTTGCCGTTGCATGTCGCGCCCCATGCGGGGCGCGTGGATTGAAACAACGGATGAGTCCCGGGCGCAGAAGTACCGGGCGCGTCGCGCCCCATGCGGGGCGCGTGGATTGAAACGAGGATTTCGCCGGAAACTTGTCAAGGTTAATCGGTCGCGCCCCATGCGGGGCGCGTGGATTGAAACAGACTGCGCTGGCAGACAACGCGGCTGCTGTTATGGTCGCGCCCCATGCGGGGCGCGTGGATTGAAACAAGCATAAGGCCAGGAAAGAAAACCTGACTGCCGAAGTCGCGCCCCATGCGGGGCGCGTGGATTGAAACCAGGGCCGGGGTGTTTTGTAGCGTCCACACCATGGTCGCGCCCCATGCGGGGCGCGTGGATTGAAACTTATTTGCCGTGCTCTCTGCAATAGTCTATCTGCAGTCGCGCCCCATGCGGGGCGCGTGGATTGAAACTCAGTAACTTGGCCCGTACCCTGCCGTCTTCCTGGTCGCGCCCCATGCGGGGCGCGTGGATTGAAACTGCCTGACAGGAACTCCGCCCGCACAGGGCGACCGTCGCGCCCCATGCGGGGCGCGTGGATTGAAACCGTGCTTGGCATCACCCCCACGGGCTGACCATGCCGTCGCGCCCCATGCGGGGCGCGTGGATTGAAACACCATTACGCTGCCTGACGGTTTAACGCTGGCGCGTCGCGCCCCATGCGGGGCGCGTGGATTGAAACCGATTACGCGAGTGGCGGGCCGCCGGACATACTTGGTCGCGCCCCATGCGGGGCGCGTGGATTGAAACAGCACCAGATGGAAGTCGCCGACAGGGACTTGTGGTCGCGCCCCATGCGGGGCGCGTGGATTGAAACCGCGTCAACAAATCACAGGTGAAAAAATGACACAGGTCGCGCCCCATGCGGGGCGCGTGGATTGAAACCCGAATGCGGACAATGGACTATCCGCCGCCACGGGTCGCGCCCCATGCGGGGCGCGTGGATTGAAACCGTTTGATTGTTACCACTACCGCAGCAATTCCGAAGTCGCGCCCCATGCGGGGCGCGTGGATTGAAACCCTTTAATTACTACTTGATAAAGCCCAATAGCCAGGTCGCGCCCCATGCGGGGCGCGTGGATTGAAACAGGAAAGATGATTGTCATATAAATTGGATAGCTGGTCGCGCCCCATGCGGGGCGCGTGGATTGAAACAGGAAAGATGATTGTCATATAAATTGGATAGCTGGTCGCGCCCCATGCGGGGCGCGTGGATTGAAACGGGGATACGGTGGAGGTGACGATTGATACGGCCCGTCGCGCCCCGTGCGGGGCGCGTGGATTGAAACAAGGACTTGCTGCTGCTGCATCGTGCTGGCGATCAGGTCGTGCCCCGCACGGGGCACGCGAATTGCCTCATAGTGCCTACGATAGCTGATCGGATATAAGCATATTGATATATCAATAGCAACAATCACTGGCTTCGCAGAAACAGCCTGAACGCCGACAGTGTGCCGATGGAACCCGAGCGGATGACAAGTGCCCTTGTGATGCTGTTCAGATCGTCAGAGGCGCACGCCGGAATTTATCGCGAGATCAGAGAACCATGAGCGAATTCGGGCACTATCTGTGGTGGTCCCGCGGGGTTACAATCTCACCGCACAATGGTCCGGTTGTAGTTAGATGAGCAGATCGAGGAAAGTTGACCCGATTGTCGGAATGTTCTCAGAAGCGGAAATGAACTCCCTTCAGAGTGACGGGCCTATTCCGCTTTATTATCAGTTGTACATGCTCATTAAACGAAGAATCATGGACGGCACAATCGGATACGGCGTTAAACTGCCGACCGAGCAGCAACTGGCAGGTGCCTTCGGTGTGTCTCGAATTACCGCGAAGCGGGTGATGGATCTCCTGGCGGGGGACGAACTGGTCGAGCGGAAGCGGGGTCGAGGCAGCTATGTTGTTTTTCAGGCGTCGGAATCAGAAGTCGATGCACCGCTTGTGGGAATGCTTGAGCGTCTGGCGGGCATGTCGAGAACCACGGAGGTCAAGGTGCTCAAGGTTGAGATGCGCACTCCGCCCAGGCGTATCTCGGAGGACCTGAATCTGCCTTCGGACGAGGAAGTCCACTATGTCGAACGGGTCAGACGGGCAAACAAAATCCCGTTTGCCTACTATGAGAGCTGGACCCGGGGCGTTGTGAAAGGCTATACGGCAAGGGAGATTGCACGCCGACAGCGGTTTGCCATCATGGAAGAGAGCGGTTTCAAGATTACACGCATCGAACAGTATCTCAGTGCGGCTTCCACTGCGGTCAACGTGGCAGAGCAACTGGAATTGAATCCCGGCGACCCGGTGCTGACGCTTGTGCGCAGATCCTTCGATGAGAACAGTGACCTTGTCGACCTGCTACACTGTCAGTATCACCCGGGCCGTTTCCACTATCGGATGAATCTGGGCCGGGACGATTATCTGGGGAAGAACTGAGCCGGCCTGATTGATCGCTCTGCAGGTGATCTGCAACGCAAGCGCGGCGTAAGACATGGGGCTTTATCCCCGTTCGGCGGCGTAAGTGAAGCCTAATGGTAATCCGGCTTCAGGGACAAATCCGTACATCTTTTCTTCCGACAGTGTCTTTTGCACGTACTTCCTGACAGAGAGCAGCTTTTCAATATCAATACCCGTATGCAGCCCCATGGATTCCAGCAGATAGACAAGATCTTCAGTGACGATATTGCCACTTGCGCCCGGCGCGAAAGGGCAACCCCCAATCCCGCCGAGGGAGCTGTCAATGGTCGTGATGCCCGCATCGAGAGCAGCCATGACATTGGCAAGCCCCTGCCCCCGGGTATTGTGCAGATGGATGCCACTCATTCTTTCGCGACCGATACTGCTCCGGATTCTTCCGGTGAGATTTTTGACCTGGGTCGGATTGGCGTAGCCGGTCGTGTCAGACAGGCAGACCTCATCAGCACCAAGAGCAATCACACCTTCTGCGATACTAACGACCGTGTCTTCAGGTACGATGCCTTCAATGGTGCAGCCGAACGCAGTGGAGAGGCCAACTTCGAAGACCGGTCGCTCATCTTCGGGCACTTCTGCCAGAGCCGCCACGATTCTGCCAATTTCCTCAAACATCTGGTCGTGTGTTTTCTTGACGTTGGCAATGCTGTGGGATTCGCTACAGGAAAACGGGATGGCCATTTTGTGGGCGCCCGTTTGAATGGCAGCTCTCGCTCCATGCAGGTTCGGGACGAGCACGGCAACATTCAGCCCTTCAATGGCTCTGGCATGGGTGACCAGCTCTTTCGTGTCGGCCAGTTGAGGAAGGACCTTTGCCGGAACGAAGGACCCGACCTCGATCTCCGGTACACCGGCCGCAGCTTCGGCGGTGATCCACGCCTTCTTCGCCCTGGTGGGCATGATCGAATCAATGCTCTGAAGCCCGTCCCGGGTTCCGACCTCGCTGATTTCGATATCAACGCCGCTCATCTGAAAAACTCGAACTTGTATTAAAGATATATCATAATACCTTTTTTGAAGATTCTTCGCAGTATCTGGAGATGAAGCCTTTGCAGCCTGAGTTGCCGCTGAAAGATATCCGGGTGATTGAATTCACGCATATGGTGATGGGGCCGACGACGGGCGTCATCCTTGCTGACCTCGGGGCGGATGTGCTGAAGGTCGAGCCGCTTTCGGGAGACAATACCAGACGGCTCAAAGGCTCCGGTGGTGGTTACTTTGCCATGTATAACCGGAATAAGAAGAGCCTCTGTGTCGATCTCAAATCCGATGAGGGAATGGCGCTGGTCCATGATCTGATTGAGGATGCTGATGTTGTCATCGAAAACTTCCGCCCCGGAGCGATGCGGAAACTGGGTCTCGGATACGATCACCTCAGGTTGCGGAATCCTGGCCTGATCTACTGCAGTCTCAAGGGGTTTTTATCCGGGCCCTACGAAAATCGAACCGCGCTTGATGAGGTGACCCAGATGATGGGCGGACTGGCCTATATGACCGGTCTGCCGGAGAAACCCATGCGTGCGGGGTCGTCCGTGGTTGATATTACGGGTGGTATGTTTGGCGTTATCGGTATCCTGGCGGCAGTCAATCAGCGGCACCGCACCGGTCAGGGTCAGCAGGTGACCAGTTCCCTGTTTGAAGCGACCGCCTTTCTGGTCGGACAGCACATGGCGCAGGAGGCGGTGCTGGGTGAAGAGCCGCCACCCATGTCGGTTCGGAGGTCCGCCTGGGGTGTTTACGATTTGTTTATCTGCAATGACGGGACTCAGATCTTTGTTGCTGTTGTCAGTGATACACAGTGGCGGCAGTTCTGCGACGAATTCAAGGTTGCCGGGCTCTCAGGGGATGAGCGCCTTGCAACCAACGCCGGGCGGGTGTCTAACCGGGATACCACTATCCCGGCACTGGCTGAATTGTTTTCAGGGCTCAGCAAGCAGGCGGCCGCAACGAAACTGGAAGCAGCCGGTCTGCCGTTCGCTGAGGTGAACAAACCCCATGATCTCTTCGATGACCCGCATCTCAAATTGAATGGCCTTGCCGAGGTTCACGTGCGAGATGGCGAAAATGCCGGTGCGGCTGCACGACTGCCGAAGCTGCCGCTTGAAATGGACGGGCGCAGGTTTGATGTTCGCCACGATCTGCCGAAAGCGGGTGAGCATTCGAGGGAGGCTGCCGTTCGTGCAAAACGAACGGAGGAGAAGATCGCATCGCTGCTGAATCAGGGAATCATCGTCGAAAGTTGATTCAGTAGACCCTGACCGGTCCTTCTGTCACTTTCACCATGCGCCTGCCGCCGTTGGTACCCGAAGGTGTTCATGTATAATCAGCCGAAGGTAAACTACTGGTTGGGGATGGATATGCAAAAAAGTAACAAAGTCGAAAATAATATTGTGATTAGCAAAGATTCTTTAGAGGTGAGTGGCCACCTGGGTCCCGCTCACGGGGCCGTCAAGATACATATTGCTTCTCCCTGCTATCGCAGCACCTATTCCGCTACATTTGTTGCCAGTCTGGTGAAACTTCTGAACTCGTGGCGGAATACTAAAATTGGTTACTCTTTTAATCATCTGGATACATCGAATATTGAACTTTCCAGAAATTTCCTGATCACCGCGTTCTATTACAAGCTGAAAAGCTGTAGCCATATTCTGTTCCTGGATAATGATATGGGGTTTGATGCGTCATTGATTAACAGAATGATCGAGTTGGATGAGAGTGTTGTCGGAGTGGTTGCCCCCAAACGTGAGATAGACCTGAAAAAACTCCATGAAGAAGCTGATGAACCCTATGAAAAAGCCCTTGCCAAATCTGTAAACTTTCTTATGTACCCCTCCGCGAAGGACGCGGAGGATAAACCGGGTTTTCGGCAGGTTGTCGCTTGTGGCGCCGGAATTCTGCTTATATCACGGGACTGCGTGACCAGGATGATACAAGCCTGCCCGGAGATTGTTGATACGAATGTCAGCAAGTACCCGACATTTGTGCGTCACTTTGACACCTTTCTGACGCCTTTCAGAAGGGTTCACACCGATACCGAATGGTATTCTGAAGATGTCTCTTTCTGCCTGCGCTGGATAAATAAATGTGGCGGTAAGATCTATGCCAATGTGGATAGCAGAGTCAAACATGTGGGAGATCTGGAAATAGAAACCCGCTATGAGGATCTTTTTGAGACAGGTGATACCGACACCGAAGATTAACAATTAGAAGCTACGCATGACAGGCGTCAGATGCCCCTGCCGACAACCCAGGGGTTTTCAGCGAAATGGTGACGCTCAAATTCCGCAATTTCATCAGTCTTTAGTTGTGTCTGTGTTATAGGGTCCAGACCTGCCAGAAGTTTACTCCTGTCGCTATCGTGAATCTGAAAAGGCGCAGTATGATCGGCCCAGGTGATACTGCGGGTCTCAAGATTTACCTCAATGTGATGGGACGCCGGATCTTTTTCAACCCAGGCTGCGATAGCCATCACGGTTGGCTCGTCGACACAGCAGGTGAGAATGCCGTTGCTCACGCAGTTTTTCTGAAAAATGGCCCCGAAACCGGAGGCGAGAATCGCACGAATGCCATAGTCGCTGAGCGCCCAGACAGCAAACTCCCTTGATGAGCCACAGCCGAAGTTGGTCAGTGACAGCAGTATGGATGTCTCCTCGAAACCGGGTCGATTGAGAATGAAGTTCGGGTCCGGCTCTCTCGTCGCACTGTCGAGATATCGCCAATTGGCAAAAAGACTCTCGCCCAGCCCCTGTTTCGACACTCGTTTCATCTCCCGGGACGGAATGATGGCATCGGTGTCGATGTTGTGCAGCAGCAGGGGTGCCGCCCTGCCGATATGTCTGCTGAAGGCCCGCATCAGTCCAGCATGCTCAACGACGTAATGCGGCCGGTGATGGCGGAGGCCGCCACAGTCAGCGGGCTGGCCAGATGTGATTTCACTCCCGGACCCTGGCGGCCCTCGAAGTTGCGATTGGTTGTACTGATAACCCGTGAATTCTCGCCAAGGTGTTCGCCACCGGCATAGAAACACATGCCGCAGCCAGGTTCGCGCCATTCGAATCCCGCAGCCATGAACACCTGATCGAGACCTTCAGCTTCAGCCTGTGCCTTGATCGTCCGGGATCCCGGCACACAAAGCGCCCGGACCCCGGGTGCAACCCGCCTGCCCTTGAGAATTGCAGCGGCTGCTCTAAGGTCCGTCAATCGTGCGTTGGTGCAGGACCCGATATAGGCCGCATCAATAGATACATCGGCGAGTGTCTGGCCGGGTCTGAGGCCGATATAGCGGTAGACATGCTCCAGGTCTTGCTCCGGTACGCATCCGGACGCGGCGGTGGCATGTTCGGGCGAAGTTCCCCAGGTGACCTGGGGTGAAATTCGGGAAACATCAATGGTGATGTCCAGGTCAAACCCGGCATCCCTGTCGCTATGGAATGCCGCCCACTTTTCTCGTGGCAGCGGTTCCGGTGCGAGACATTTCCCTTCGAGATAGGCCATGGTTTTGTCGTCTGGTGCAATGATGGCAGTGAATGCCGAGAACTCCACAGCCATATTGCACAGCGTCATTCTTTCTTCGATACCAAGGCGGGAAACGACTTCTCCTGCGAACTCGACAGCACGACCATTGGCAATACCCGCGCCCTGATTGGCAATGAGGTAGAGGATCAGGTCCTTGGCGGTCACATCCTGCCGGAGTGAGCCATTGAATATGACACGCATGTTGCCGGGTTTGGTGAGTGGCAGTGTGCTGGTTGCCATGGCGTGTTCCGCCTGGCTGGTACCGATGCCGAAGGCCAGCGTGCCGAGTGCGCCGAGCGTACAGGTATGGGAATCCGGGCAGACCAGCGTCAGTCCCGGCAGGGCAAAAGCCTGTTCCGCGCTGACCAGGTGACTGATCCCCTGGCCGGGGTCGTCGAGATCGTACAGCTTGATACCAAACTGATGAGCCGCGCTGCGCGTGCTTGTGATAAATGCCTCGCCACCGGGAACCGGGGTCGCATCTGTCCTGCCCGGCCTTGTGTCGACAATATGATCCATCACGCAGATGATGTTATTCGGGTGCCTCGGTGCGATGGCACGATCGGCAAGAGCATTGAGGGCAATGGTGCCGGTACGCTCGTGTAGAGTGATGCGATCAATGTAGAGCAGGGTTTCGCCGGTATCCGTCTGGCAAACCGTATGAGATTTCCAGAGTTTATCGAACAGGGTCTCGGGCATAGTGACGCATTAGAAATTAGATATAATGATAAGTCAATGTATCAAATGTCGATTGTAGCGCCCAAGCAGTAATGTCCGCTTTGTCCCAAGCTAAAGTGTCCGCTTTTGTATTCGGGGATTCATTTTGGCAGATGAGGTGTTTACGTTGAGTCGCTGATTCACTTTGCGATCTCAACCAGTTCGAACAGGGCGCCATCCGGGTCGAGCACACCCACCGTCCGCTGGCCCTGATATACAGGGCCTGACCTGTTGACGGGGGCTGTGATGAATTCAGCGGTAATCGCGTCCAGGTCCGGGATTCTGAGCGTTGTCATGCCAATGCCCGGTGGCAGCATGCCGTCGATTCTCGGCCTGGCGGTGGCGGCTTCAGGCATCTGATCGACTTCAAAAAACACGTCCTTTTCGTGAATCATGGTGGAGATGGAATGCAGTTCGTCCATGGGCGTACCGAAGGCACCGGCCAGCATGGTGTAGACGATCTCCATATTTTCCCGACCGATGGACAGGCCGAGGTGATCGACCATCCACTTTTGTGTGGCGAACATGTCACTGGCCGCCAGCACATTGATGAACAGGTGGTCGATAAAGCAACCGGCACGGGGTAGTGTGAATTCAGGCAGATCTGAGTTGATCTGGGTAAAGTAGAGCACTTCGCCATCGGGACCCTTGACCTGCATGGGGAAGATGGCATCAAGACCCTCGATTCTCCGAGGCGGACCAATGATGTCGAAGGGCGAATCCTGCATTCGCCTGTCAACCGCCAGAACGTCCTGAACACAGAATTCAAGGGCTGCCCAGCCGTAGGTCACCAGCGGTTTGAATTCGTCAACGACAGGTGCCTCAATCAGACGCAGGTAGATGTCCGCACCGGACTGGCTTTGCAGTATGGCATAGGGTGACCCGGCCACGCCCGGGGATGCCCAGCTATCGGCCAGGTCCTGCTCGATGGTTCCCTGTTCGACGGTTGAATAGTCCAGCCATTGTTCATAGTGCCGACGTGATGCGGACAGATCCCTGACGCTGACGGTGCCACTTCTGAGCAGATGCATGGTCGCTCCTGGTATCAAGCTTTCTCGAATAAGGCATAATAATATATCATTGATTCATTTAGGCGGGAAACCGGGTCGAATGAAGGGGAGATACGTTGAAAGATGGCATGACTAATCCACTGGGTGGTGTTCAGGGTGGTTTTGCCGGGGTCAGAACCGAAGACTCGGAACAGATACTGGTGAAGGGCGTTCAGACCCAGCAGTTCCTGGAGCAGTCGGCATGAGATCAGGTTATGCGGAATTTCGTTTCGGCTGGCCGGTTGTTTTTGCATCGGCCATTGGTATTGGGCTTGGTATGTCGCCTCTGCCCTTTTATACGATTGGCGTATTTGTTGCGCCACTGTCCGCCGAATTTGGCTGGCGCGTCGATCAGATCATGCTGGCGCTGCCGATCTTCACGTTTGGCGCTCTATTCGTCAGCCCGGCAGTCGGCTTCATCACCGACCGGGTCGGGGTCCGCAAGGTCGTACTGACATCCATCGTACTGTTCTCGCTGACGATGATGTCCTTCTCTTTGAACACGGGATCAACGGCGATGTACCTGATTCTCTGGTGTCTGCTGGCGGTCACTGGCGCCGGTACGCTGCCGATTACATGGACCCGGGCGGTTAATGGCTGGTTTTTTCACAAGCGCGGTCTGGCCCTGGGGTTCACATTGGTCGGCACCGGGATTTTTGGTGCCATGGCGAAGATTTACGCCGCCTATCTTATTGAGTTGGTCGGCTGGCGCTGGGCGTATGTCGGCGTGGGTGCGCTACCGCTTGTCATTGCCTTGCCAATGGCGTATCTGTTTTTCCGGGAGCCCGACGACCCTGCGGTAGCGGAAAAGTCTGCGGCACTGCGAGAAGCCGTGTCGGTTCCTGAGGCGTCCACCCTGGGCGGGATGACAGTCAGAGCAGCGTTGAAAGACTGGCGTTTCTGGCTGCTGGCCTATGCTTTTATTCCGATTTCATTCGCTGTCGGTGGGCCGATTCCAAACCTTGAACGGATGATGGATGCCAAAGGATTTACCACGGAGGAGGCGGTGTTGCTGGCGAGTGTGATCGGTTACGCTGTCGTCGTCGGTCGAGTCCTGGGAGGATTTCTGCTGGACCACTTCTGGGCTCCGGCTATTGCGGCGATTCTGCTGAGTATTCCGGCGGCGGCGTCACTCATGCTGGCCCAGCCGGAACTGAGCTTTATGATGGCGGCCATCGCGATCTTCGTTCTCGGTCTGGCAGCCGGTGTTGAATATGACCTTATGGCCTATCTCGTATCCCGATACTTTGGTATGCGGCACTACTCGGCAATCTATGGTTCGCTCTACGGTTTTTTTGCCTTCGGTGCGGGATTCGGGCCCTATATCTTTGGCAGATCGTTTTCAGAAACGGGCAGCTACGATTCGATACTTCAGATCTCGGCGATTGCCTTTCTGGTCGGGGCCCTGCCGTTGTTTCTGCTTGGCCGTTACCGGGATTTCAGCCCGAAGCCAAAGGAATAACCGAGTGATCCGCACTTGTCATCCGAGTTAGAAGTGTCGACATCAACCGTCGTTCTCATAACGCTTGTCGCCTACAAGGTCGTCCTGATTGGCATCGGCTTCTGGGCTTCGTCGAGAAACAGATCGGAAACGGATTTTTTCCTTGGCGGCCGGGGCCTGGGTCCGTTTGTCGCCGGACTGTCCTATGCGGCGAGCACCTCTTCCGCCTGGGTATTGCTGGGGTTCTCCGGGTTCGTTTATGCGCTTGGTATCAGTGCGTTGTGGATGGTGCCTGGTATCTGGGCCGGATACGCCATCGTCTGGTTATACTTTGGTGAGCGCCTGCGGCGGGAGTCCAGGGATTACGGACAGGTCACACTGACGGACTTCCTGTTACAGGACAGTGCGGAAGCGGGACGCCGACTGGCGGCAGTGGTAGCCGGACTTATGATTGTCGCCTGTTTTGTCTTTTACATCGCAGCTCAGTTTGATGCGGCGGGAAAGGCGCTTGCCACTCACTTTGCTCTGTCTGAGTCTGACGCCATCCTTATCGGCGCAGTGATTGTCCTGATCTATGCGCTGCTGGGTGGCTTCTGGGCGGTTTCGGTGACCGACACACTGCAGGCGATTGTCATGATGCTGGCCGCGATCGGAGTGCCGATTGCGGTTCTCATCGCCGCTGGTGGGCCGACTGAAGTATGGCGTACTTTGCAAACAACGATGCCGGAAACCTATCTGGAGGTTACCGGCGGACATGCACCCCTGCTGTTTCTGGGCTTTGTTGTCGGCACTGTCGGCACTTCTCTCGGCACCTTCGGCCAGCCGCAACTGCTGAGTCGACTAATGGCGGTGAAGGGTGAGAAGGAACGGATTCAGGGTTTTATCATCGCCATCACCTGGGGGGTGGCAGTCTATCTGGGGATGCTCGCCCTCGGTCTGGCGGGCAGATCGCTGGTGCCGGACATGCCTGATGGTGAGGTTCTGTTCTATCAGGCGGCTGTGGATTATCTGCCGACCATAGTTGCCGGGATCATCGTGGCGGCGACACTGTCTGCGGTGATGTCGACAGTGGATTCGATACTGCTTGCCGCTGCGGGGGCAGTTGCCCATGACATGGGAATCAATGACAGGTTTCCGGCTCGGAAACTCCTGGTATCCCGACTGGTGATGCTGGGTATCGCCATAGTTGCCGTTATGCTGACCCTGAGTATGCCGGATACCATATTCAATCGGGTTCTCTTCGCATGGTCAGCTCTGGGGGCGGCCTTTGGACCGATTGTCGTCTGGCGTGTGGCGGGTCGAAAGGTCAGTGCCAGGGGAGCATTGATCAGTATGGTCACCGGCTTTGGCGTTACCGTTCTGTTCTACGGGTATGGTGCCGTGCCTGCAACCGGCAGTTTTCTATCCCAGGCGGCACACTTGCCCGGTGACCCGTTCGAACGGGCTTTTCCCTGGCTGCCCGCATTGCTGGTTCTGGCCAGTCCACTGAACCCCGGTGAAGTTCGCTCAGAAGCTGATTCAGTTCCACAGTAAATCCATCAGGTCTCAGACAGGCTGACAATTAGTGGGGTTATCCACTGGGTCATATTTCTTGTCCGCCTATTCGGTGTTGTACCTATGTCTACGAATGAAGGCAGCACGAACTGCTCTCGATTGCCTGGATTGTTGAATCCGGGAAGTCAGATTACAGGTTAGCGTAGCTTTCTTCGATGCAGATGTCAGTGTGAGCGTACATTTCAGGACGGATACCATGCCCAAGTGTATACAGGAAGGTTTGTTTGCCCTCTCGACGGGCAAACTTTAATGCGGGGATGAAATCAGAGTCACCGGCTACCAATGCAATCACGTCGACATGCCCTTTCAGAGTCAATGCTGATATATCCAGGCCTATGCGCATATCAACGCCCTTCTGTTGGATATTAGGGATCAGGTCATTGGCCCCTACGGTCAGGGAGGTTTGTTCGCCGCCGGGTTGTAACTTCTGTGGCCTGACCCGCCAGCCACGGAAGACCACTTCTCCCAATCGAACAGCAAAGTGTTGATTCTTCTTCAGATCATTAAGCAGACTCATATTACGACGATAAAAATCATTTGCTGAAAAATCCTGCTTCTCGCCAGGGTCGCCGGTTAGGGGTTTGGGTTTAGTGCCTTTCATAGGCTCTGCATCGTAGTAGTAGATACGATGCAGGGCGTGTTCCGTCAGTTCGGGGCGCTCGATGATCTTGTCGGTAAATTCGACAACCCGTTGGGCTGTCATAGGGTCTGTCTGGGAACCAAGTTTGCGTTTGATGAATCCAGCGTCAATCAGAATGGCAAACTTTCCCATTACAAATGCAATACTTTGGTTATTTGAAGAAGGTGGCGGAAATGGTGCGCGGGGCAAAAGCCCTCTTGGATTGTAGCGCACCACCCGCCGGTTTTTTATGCTCGACCGCAGTATCCTATAGATGCGTTAGAAAATTCAAGCGAAATTAAATTGAGTTAGTTTTATGATCTCAATCCCCGGTTAACCCATCCTGGTTGCAGGTATCGCAGCTTATCGCGTGCTCAATAGCAGGGCGGCTGTCTCTTCACATGATTTTGGTTGTTCCTGGGAGTGCTGACAGAGCACCTGCCTCCTGCACAGGCATCCGTTGCCGGTCTTTGGCACCGAGCGCCCAGGCGCTATCCGCCCGGTGACAGGTGTTGGTGTTAGTTCGAAGCTGAGATCGACGCTATTCCAGTTGGAAGGCCGCGTACAGCAGCCAGTCCAGCCTGAAGTTGTTCTTGGCAAAGTCAAGACGATAGCGCCTGCCGGTTTTTACCAGACGAGCCACTGAGCGCATCAAATAGCGGATCAAAGGTCGCAAGCCATGTTTCCGGGCAGGCTCGGGTAGCCACTGATACTGCATCGCCATCAACAACAACTGTGCTATCTGACCGCAGGCATAAAATGCCTGATTGGCGGCAAACCGCCGACAGGGAGGATGGTGTAAATCCATTTCAATCAGCGGACCCTTGAAGGCATTCTCCTGTCCCTGCTTGCCGCGATGACGTCGCACTAATTCATCCACCGGCAAGTCGTCACGGGACACAAGAATGACCGTATAAGCAGGCGTCAGACGCTGTTGTGGACCGTCATAGAGCTGGCGAACGACGACATAGTGTTGCGTCTTCCAGCCGCTGGGTCGGTGCAACACCAGCGTCGCAGACTCGCCTCGCCCTATATCAGACCAGGCGCTTTCAGGTAATCCTTCCAGTTGGCGCAGCACCGGGCGGCGGTTATTGCCATTGGTCACGCTGATTGAGTAATCCCAGCCCTTGTCAGTACAAAACCGGACCAGGTCGCCACGATAATAGGCGTTGTCTGCCCGTAGCCAGACCGGCGTACCCTCCGGTAGCAACGGCGCCACTTCGTCAGCCAACTGTGTCTGCCAGCCCCTGGCGACATCAACGCCACCCGGGTGCAGTAAGCCACTGGCCCACAATCCTCCGAGGAACACATTATGCAGCCACAGTTGCGGCTCACCATTGTATCCCTTACCGGCACCTTCAAAGAGATGACCATCCACCTCAATCGCAGTGCCATCGATAAACACTGGCACATAGCCCTGTGTCGTCACATGGTGATCAATGATGGCCGGTGCAACCTGCTGTGCCAATGCCTGGACCACGCCTCGCAGGGCGTCCACCTCATCCTGGCCAAAGCGGCTGAGATATTCGCCGAGACGCCGGCCTGAAGGCGCTTCACTCAAACCCAGCAGTACCTGCCCGGCGGGGTTGGCACGCAGGGCATCCAAATCAGACAGGGCACCATGACCGGCTGCCAGAGAGGCAATGAGACTCCACAGCATCTCGGCGTCAGAGGCACCGCGTCGGCGTACTTTGAGGTGAACGGCTTGCGAGAGGGATCGTAGCAGTTCGGTTTGTTGAGCCATTTTGGCCAGTAGAGACCAGCCGCCAGTGCCCACCAGGGCGGCATCGGTAAAATCTATCTCGACGTTTGCGGGCTGAGGGATTATCTTTGTCATAGGCGCACTTGCTGGGTGAGAGTTTGGATACTCGGTATTTTGCCAAATCACGCAGCAAGTTGCGCCTTCTATCTCACTTACCTTCGCCGACGTCACCCCTTAACCGGGAGTTAAGATTTTATGACTATTCAGAGTTTCCTTAGGGCAACTCTGAAAAACAGCCGATTACTGGCACAATAGGGTTTTCCATCTACGGGATCAAGAAATGAACCAACTGACCTTTGCCGAAGCAGAATATGCGGACAAGAAGCGAAAAACGCGACGAGAAAAGTTTCTGGAACGAATGGACCAGCTCATTCCATGGAAGAAACTGGAACGCCAATTGGTCAGGAAGTATTCGAAAGGCAAGATCGGGCGCAAGCCGTACCCGCTACGAGTTATGCTCCGAATTCATGTCATGCAGTTGCTCTACAACCTGAGTGATCCAGCGATGGAAGATGCTCTGTACGAGATTGAATCAATGCGTCGTTTTGCCGGACTCCGTATGTCGGACAATTTGCCCGATGAGACAACCATATTGAATTTCCGCCACTTTCTTGAGAAGCACAAGTTTGGCCAACGCCTGTTCGGTGCCATCCAATCCCACCTGGAGTCACACGGGTTAAAGCTCCAGGAAGGCAGCATCGTAGATGCGACGATTATTGCAGCGCCCTCATCCACGAAGAATGAGAAAGGTGAGCGTGACCCCGACATGCATCAGGTAAAGAAGGGCAAGCAATGGCACTTTGGCATGAAACTGCATGTTGCCGTTGATGAGTCATTGGGACTGATTCATAGTCTGATAACCACACCAGCCAATGTGCACGACATTACTCAGGCCGATCAGTTGCTACACGGAAAAGAAGAACGGGTCTGGGGTGACGCAGGATATCAAGGTATTGAAAAGCGGCCAGAACACAAGGACCGGGATGTTGATTGGTTGATAGCGATGCGTCCTGGTAAGCGGGCACAGCTTGTGGCCTCGTCCCCTGTGTCACGGGCGGAGAAGTCGAAGGCCAGTGTAAGGGCCAGGGTGGAACACTGCTTCCATCGGATTAAGTGTCAGTTCGGCTACAACAAAGTTCGCTATCGTGGTTTGGAGAAGAACACTGATCGGCTTTACCTGCTGGCGGGCTTTACGAACCTGCTTCGGGCAGAGCCGCATATGGTGACTTAACGGGACAGGTCCGTCTGGAATTTGCAGAAAAGCGGATTCCAGACGGAACAACCGATAAAAACACGGGGCAGTAGGTCCCTGAGAACCAGAAACGCAGGCAACATGAAAGAATCGCGCAAATTTACGAGTTTTTCAGAGCTTCCTTAGTATAACAAACCTTAATTTCCCGAGCCCCCGTCAAATCCAGCAGGTCGCAGGTGTGGCTCGGTAGCTACACTTGATTGATATCAAAGGAATGTCAGTCTGCCAGGTGCTTCCAGACCGGTGAGACAAACGGTGTTTCGTGAACGGGTCCCTTCTCGCCCCGGGGGTCCAGCGAGTGGCGCCGTTCGCAAGTCGGCAGCAGGCGGGTGCCCCTGGCGGTCAGGGTTCGCACAGCCTTGCCGTGGCGGTACAGGACTGTGTGGCGTACCCGCTGGCCGGGAGCGGTCAGCATGATGAAGTCCGGCTCCATGTACACACTGGTCGCTTCGCCCAGCTTACGGGCGTTGAAGGTGAGAATGCCCGGGCCACCCGACATACCGATGTTTTCATAGGCGCCGGGACCCAATGGGTCGAACACCAGCAGGTCGCCTTCCAGTTTTCCCGTAAAGGTCTTGGCGGCCATTTCCCTGCCGCGCAGGTGAACATTGGTCAGCGCAAAGTGCTCACCGTCAAAATCGATGTAAACCAGATTGTCGAAGGGCCCGGGTCCGGGACTGCCGCTACCGGCAGCCGAGTCATCATCCAGTGGTGAGCCGTCCAGATTATGCAACTCAATGTGGTCGTGCCAGATGCCTCGCAGCAACATCAGGTTGTGGCCGACGGAGCCGGCGGGAAAAGTTGGATAAGGTTTGGTCATGGCTGCTGACTCATCTGGTCCAGTGCAATAGGATTAATATCATATCAATTCGGCCTGATCGTTCGGGCAGTACTTGTCGTTAAGGAAGAAACCAGCATGAAAACTGTGGTTGTAACAGGTAGTACCCGGGGAATCGGTCGCGGTCTCGCCGAGAACTTTCTCGCCCGGGGTTGCCGGGTGGTCATCAGCGGTCGTAGCCAGCGGGTGGTGGATTCGGTACTTGCCGAATTGGGCGCGGGTGACGGGGCCGCCGGCTTCGCGTGTGAAATTACCGATCCCGTTCAGGTGCAGGCCTTGTGGGACCAGTCGGTCGAACGCTTTGGTAAAGTCGATGTCTGGGTCAATAACGCCGGTGTCAGTTCCCCGCGCGTGCCCTTGATGGATTGTGACCCGACCGACATCGATAGTGTGGTTCAAATCAACCTCGCCGGGTTGATGCACTGCAACCGGGTCGCGATGAAAGGTATGAGCGTCCGGGGTAGCGGTCAGATCTGGAATATGGAAGGTTTCGGTTCCGGTGGCCAGGTTCAGCCTGGCATGAGTATTTACGGTGCGACCAAGCGTGCGGTCAATTACCTCAACAAGGCGTTGCAGAAGGAAGTGGGCGACAGTGGTGTGCAGATCTGTACCCTGAGTCCCGGCATCGTTGTGACCGACCTTCTTGTCGGCGACTATGATACGAGTTCCCCCGAGTGGGAGAAGAGCAGGAAGATCTTCAATATTCTGGGCGACAAGGTAGAAACGGTGACGCCCTTCCTGGTCGACGGCATTCTCAAGGCGAACAGGAGCGGAGCCTCCGTCGCATGGCTGACCGGCGGTAAGGCTTTCATGCGCTTCATGACTGCCGCTTTCAACAAACGGGACCTGTTTGCCGACATTGAAGGCGCCTGACTTGCGGTGACCGGTTTCTTCCTTTTCCTTCTGGCCGTTCCCGATTAACCCGGGGACACATCAGGCCGCGCCTGCCTTTCGCAGTGTCAGTGCCCAAAGCAGTACGAAGAACGAGACAATCCCGAAGAACACGAACGGCCCCGTCTTCAGCCAGTGGTCGAAGAGATAGCCACCGACCACAGAGGCGATCAGGATGCCGATGGCGCCGGTCAGGGTGAATACCCCCACCACTGAGCCGCGCAGGCGGTCCGGGGCTTCCTGGGCAATCAGTACGCCGCTGGTGATGATGCACCCAACCTCGGCCATACCAATCAGGACCAGGCTGATGATAGAGGCCACCGAGAAAGGATCCTCAATGAAGTAGGTGCTGCTGTAACCGATGGCGCTGATGGCCAGTGTGACCGCAAGGGCGCTGATGCGGTTGATGCGGTCCGCCATGATGCCGAAGATCGGCGCGCTGAACAGTGAGGCTGCGTAGGAGATGGCAACCACGCCGCCGCCTTTGGCCAGGGCATCAGCGGCGCTCATGTCCAGCACGGTGGTTCCGTAGATGGTGGCCCACAGGGTGAAGAAGGTGCCGACCACGGCGAGGTTGCCGCGGGCAACGAAAGACGCTGCATAGGCCAGGGCAATGACCGGGCGTTTCGCCTCGGCAAGGCCCTCGCTCAACTGGCGCATCAGGGGAACGCGCTCCTCGGTGGCATGGGCGCGCCCCTTGCGCAGGCCGAGGAACATGATCAGTGCAATCACGCCGGTAACGCAGGCCATCGTCAGGTAGGTGGCCCAGGCTGCCTCCTCGGCATTCATGCCGTTGCCCTTGAAGATAGAAGGCAGCTTGAGCAGGAACAGCGCGGCGGTCATAGCCCCGAGACCGTTCATCACACCCAGCAGGCCGGTGGCCTTGCCCCGGCTGTCGTTGGAGACATAGTCCGCCATCAGCGTGATCATCATGGTGCTGACCGAGGCGATACCCGCCGCATAAATCACTCGGGCCAGCAGGAGGCCGTTAACGTCGCGGGCAATGCCATAAAGCAGAATGCCGGCGGCGCAGAGCAGGAAGCCGATGGCAATGACGAGCCGGCGACCCACCCGGTCCGAGAGGGAACCCCAGAATCCGACGGTGATGATGATAACAATCTCGCCCCAGAAGTTGAGGTTGCCCGAAACAACGCCTTGGCGTTCATTTTCAAGTTTCAGTACTTCCCCCAGCAGGAAAGGCTGGGTCTGGGGTATGAAGGTCGCGAGCATGATCGCGGCGTAACAGCTCAGGTAGAAGGTGAGCATATTCCCCGTGGCTGTACCTGGGTTGAGGTTGATGCCCGGGAATCGCCCCCGGGGAAGTGCCGCATCGTTCATGTTGTGTCTCGCTGCTGATATCTCGTGGATGTTATGTCCGGGTTATACACCGCTCGTTGAGACCGGATTAACCGATCAGTTGAATGCCCAGTGCGGCGTTGGTGAATAGCCCGGCCCAGATCAGCCAGACCCAGGGTCGACATCGGGCAATGCTGCGTGCCATCGTGGCGTCGGCTTCGGTGCCCCCCGTGCCGCTGACCATCTGCATGAAGGCGGGTACAAAAGGCTTCAGATGGATGCGGATGGCGATGCCACAGCAGACCATCAGGGCGAACAGTACGACCTTGATCCGGGCCCAGCCGGCACCACTTTCGCTGGTGATGAGCAGGCCCGCCCAGCCCAGCAGCGAAATCACCACCGCGATACGGAAGTAGAGGTCAAATCTGGATAGCCTGGCTGTGAACGGTTTGCCCTCGTTCAGGTACAGGATCAAAACCACGGTTGACCAGTAAGCGCCGACCAGCCAGCCGATCACCACCAGCATTCCGGTAACGGGCAGGACGCCGGTCATGCTCGCCAGGTGCAGGCCCAGCGGCAGAATCAGGGGCATCGCGAGTTTCGGGCCCAGGTCGCAGGCCAGCATAATCTTCAGGGCGGTCTGACGAGCTTCCCGGGAGAGCCTGTCGTTGACCACCTGGCGACTGGCGATAAAGGTGCCGAGGTCACCGCCGAGCCAGTACACGAACGCGATGAGATGGGCGTATTTGAGGAGCAGGTAGCTGGACACCGCGAGGCTCGATCCATTTTTTGTGGAATGCGGTCATTATAACGGCGGCTCAAGGCCCACTTTTGATTTTTATCATGCGCCTTGGCAAGGTAGGGTCTAAGCTGTTGCGCGTTATAAAGTTTTGACGGAAGTTCCTTCTTCATGACCACCGATTGCACTGTTCGCGTTGCTGTCGCGCAATTCCATGTGGGCGATGACATCAACGCCAACCTGGCCACCTGTCTGTACTGGCTGGAACAGGCTTCGACCTGCAGGCCCGACCTGGTGATCCTGCCGGAGTTCTGCAACCACCTCTCCTGGTACGATGACAGGCAGCACTGCTTCGATGTGTCTGTGCGTCTCGACGGCCCCTTCCTGGCGGCGATTGCGGCCAAAACCAGTGAGCTGGGTATCCACCTGGTGGTCAACTGTACGGTGCAGCGTGAGGATGGCACCGCGACCGGTTCCAGTCTGCTTTATGGCCCCGATGGTGAGTTGAAGGCCGACAATACCAAGCAGATTTACATCGGCCATGAAAACGATTTCCTGGAAAAGGCCCGGGAACAGGGGCCGGTGGTTGAAACGCCGTTGGGACGCATAGGTCTCTATTCCTGCATGGACGGGGTCATCAATGAGCCGCCGCGCTGCCTTGCATTGAACGGTGCACAACTCATGCTCAACAGCCTGAATTCGTTCGCCACCGACGAGGCATCCCTTCACATCCCGGCTCGCGCGGCCGAGAACAAGGTCTATGTCATTGCGGCCAATAAGGTCGGACCCCTGGTGCCCGAGGCCATGATTGCCGCGATCAGCGCTGGTACGGGCATCCCCGGGCAGTTTCTCAACGGCGCCGGTGAGAGCCAGATCGTTGCTCCGGACGGCACCGTGCTTGCCATGGCTTCCCGTGACAACCCGGAGTTTGTGTACGCCGACATCCATGTGTCCGCAGCGGATAACAAGACCCGGCCGGATGGAACGGATATTTTCGCCAGTCGTCGCCCCGAGTTGTACGCCCCGATTGGCCAGGACCCGGCCAGGCAGCCGTTGCCCGCTGCGCCGGACATCCGCGAGGTGCCTGTTGCTTCACTGGGGTCGACGGTGACGAGCGAAGATGGCCTGTTGCAGATGGATGAACTTCTGCGTAGCGGTGTAGCGCTGATCGGCCTGCCCCCGCTGGCTGATGTTGACCTCCCGCCGCAGGAGTCTGCTCGGGAAGCCGGGAAGGTGGTGAATACCATCGCGGCCCGCTGCGGAGATTCCTATGTGAGTACCGCCCTGATTCGTCCCTTCGGCGAAGGCTTTGCCTATTGCGGTGTGCTCATCGGTTCTGAGGGCATTGTGCTGGAGCAGCCCCAGGTGCACCCGAGTGTTCGCCACCGCTTCTCCGTGCCCGGCGATGCGTTTGTGAGCATCGACACCCAATGGGGCAGGGTGGCCGTCGTCCCCGGCGACGACAGCATTTATCCCGAGACTTTCCGTCTGTTGGCAATGCAGGGGGTGCAGATTGCGATGGTGCCGCTGTCGCCTCTGGAGGACTGGGAGCTCACAACGGGCCTGCTGGAACGCTCCGCAGAGAATCGCATCAACCTCGTCGTCACGCCGGACAACGAGCGCCACGGTTGCGGCTTTATCACCTCATTACCGACCGATTTTACCGTCATGACCGAGTGGGCGGAGCGGCCCTTCGACGGCTTGTTGAGCCAGCCCGAGTGGTACCGCGCAAGTCCGGGTGCGCCCGTTTTGATGCATACCGTGAATCCGGCGAATGCCGCCAACAAGGTGGTTTCCCGGAATACCGACCTCCTGGCGGACCGGCCCTGGCGCCTGTGCGGCGCAATCACCCGGGCCACTGGTGGTATTTGAGAATTATCAAGACCCCTGTGGCCTCCGGCTTGCACACTGGAGCCATTGACCTGTCACAAAAACGGGAGAACGCCATGTCCATTCCCGCAGAGGATTCCCTGCCAGGACAGCTATTCGCCAATACCCTTGCACGCCTGGTCGAGCGCTACGGCCTGAAGGAGCACATGGGCGATGGCGGCGACGCCTATCTGACACTGACCAGCCAGTTGCCGATGGTGGAAGGTGAGGTCGGTAATGTGCGCCTGTTCACGGGCGACCCCCTGTTCCGGGTTGTGACCTGCTCGATGGTTGCGGAGCCGATGCAACTCGATTCACACATGATGTTTGCCTTTACACCCGGCAGCAGCGCGGTGCCGCATTTCACCCTGGACTCGGTCAAGGCGGGCGAACACTTTGCTTTCCATCTGGATCTTATCCCCCGCATCGACCTCGGCGCCAACAAGGCATACATGGACGAGGTCTTCCATCCCCTGACTGAGCTGTTTGAGGCCGGCAATGCCATCGAGGGTTTGACCCCGGCACACCTGTCTCCCCGGCAACTCGCCATAATGTCACCCTGGATGCTGGTGTCCCGTGCCAATGAAGCGGCGTTCTCTGCGATTTCTGAATCGGTGGCCGCCTATGAAGATCACTGGTTCTCCGTCCTCGACAGGGGCGTATCCGATGAAGCCATGGGTGACATAAGTACCCGCCAGCTCCGGGAACGGGGCCTGCGCAACAAGAGGATCATCTTCGACCCGGAGGTCGACCCGGTCTGGCACCGCATTACCGGTCTGATCGGCCAGGACGCGGTGGATATCACCCGTAGTCTGTTGATCGGCGAAGACGAGTAAGCGAGGATAAAGCGATGAACAGACTGACGGGCGAGACCCTGATCGAAAATATGAGTCCGGCTGAAAAGGCACGGGCTCAAGGTGTCGAAAGCGTACTTCCGGCACTGCGCGCGCAGGCCGTGGAGGTGGATGCCAGGGGCGAGTTTCATGTCCCCCATGTCAAGACATTGAGCGAGGCGGGCCTGCTGGGATTGATTGTGCCCGAAAGCTACGGCGGGATGGGTGGTGGTCTGCGCGATTTGTGTGCGGCGACCTTTGCGCTGGCGACTGCCTGTCCGTCAACGGCACTGGCGTTTTTCTTCCACTGTAGTTCGGCCTCCCGTGGCCTGTTGGCACTGGAGGCGCTGGAAGCCGGTTTGTTCGACGATGACGAAGCGCCTGTCGTGAAAGCCTTTGCGGAGCAGGTGCTCACGACCATGGGGCATGACGGCAGGTGGCTCGCGAACTTTGCCAGCGAGTCGGTGAAGTCCGAGAAGGCGGCGATCACCATCGGCACGACGGCGCGACCTGTTGAAGGCGGTTATCGCCTCACCGGTGTGAAGTCATTCGGTTGCGCCACCGGGGTGGCGGACCGTTACCTGGTCACCGCCAGTCTTGAAGGTCACGATACGGCGGCGGGGCTTTGCACCTTCTTCGTTGACCGCCAGGCTGCGGGCGTCAGCGAGCGCGAACAGTGGGACGCTATCGGGATGCGCGGCACGGCAACCCACGGGATTATTCTTGAAGATGTGTTTGTCGCCACGGGCGATGCTCTTGCCATTCCCGCCGCGTTCACACGCTGCATGCAGATGAGCCGCGGCAGCTTCGTCGGCAATCAGGTGGCGAGTATTGCGTGTTACCTTGGCGCGGCTTATGCGCTATACGACTACACCATCAATCACCTGCGTAACAAGAAGTTCGTCGACAGCGACAAATCCGTAGCCACCGCACCCTACCAGCAGGAACTCATCGGCCACATGCTCGTGGAGCTTGAAACTGCGATGGTGTGGCTGCGCCGGCAGATCGAACTGGAGAGCAGCGAGGAGCCCATCCTGCCGAAAGACGAGGTGGTGAAACGCTGGCGACTGTGTAAAGGTGTTGTCGCCGAAGCGGCATTCAACCTGGGTACCTGTTGTATCAAGGCCACCGGCACATCAGGTACCGGCAATCAGGGTGTCCCGGCGCGCTCGCTGCGTGACCTGTGCATGGGTCTGGTGCAGGCTTTCCCGGCGGAGCGTGGGCGGATGATGGCCGCGCAAATAGAACTCGAAGGCACCGAACAGCAGTCGTTCGGCACCCGCTGACCCCGGAGAAACTGATGGGCGTGCGCAGGGCCTACAGCGACCTGCCCTGGGGGCAGTTGCACTACCGGGAAGCCGGAGAGCCCGGTAACCCGAGCCTGCTGTTGTTGCACCAGAGCCCGAGTCACTCGGCCATGTACGAGCCGCTGATGGCGGCATTGGCCGGGGACTTTCATCTGCTCGCCCCGGATACCCCCGGTTTCGGCGGTTCGGATGCGATGCGGCAGGATGTCCCGAACATCGCCGCCTACGCGGCGGTGATCGGTGACTGGTTGGACTTACTTGGCAATCGGCCGCCATTTATCTTCGGGCACCACACGGGGGCGGCGATTGCGGTTCAACTGGAGCACGACAGACCCGGCAGCCTGGCGTTGGCCCTGTCGGGTCCGCCCCTGTTGGACGAAAAGTTAAAGCAGCGCCTCCCCGGGTTGGCCGAGCCTTTTGAGGCGGATGGCAAAGGGACCCATGTCGAGCAGATGTGGCGACGTATCCGGGCAAAGGATGAAGAGGCGCCGCTGGCGCTGACCCTGCGCGAGACCCTGTCCGCGCTTGAGTGTGGCGACCACTACCAGGCGTCCTATCGGGCCGTGGCCGAACAGGCATTCGCAGAATTGCTGCCGGCCATACACTGCCCCACCCTGGTATTTGCGGGAGACGAGGACAGCCTGTATCACAGCGTGACGCCGACGCTCGGACTACTGCCTGCGGGAGAGCGGGCTGAACTGACTGGTGGCGAAGGCACTTATGTCTGTGAAAGGCACGTCGAACAGATAGCGAGGCTGCTGGCAGACTTTTTTCAACATCACCGGGGGAGTCCGGATGGTAGACCTGGAGCGTAACAACCTCGGCCTTGGAGAGAAACCGGCGCTGATCGTGGTCGACATGATCAAGGGCTTTACCGACCCTGCCTGCCCGCTGGGGACTGAATGTCCCGACGTGGTTGCCGCCAATGGTCGGCTCGTTGACGCCTTCCATAACGAGGGGCTCCCGGTGATATATACGACCGTGGTCTACCGCAACGAAAGCCAGGCCCGTGTGTTCCGTGATCGCATCGCGGCATTGAATGTGTTGACTCCCGAATCCCCCTGGGTGCGGGTCGATCACCGACTTGAAGTGCGCCGGGAAGATGCCCTGATCGAAAAGCAGTGGGCCAGCGCTTTCCACAAAACGATGCTGGATGATTACCTCCGTGGGTTTGGGGTGGATTCGCTTGTGGTGACCGGTCTGACGACCAGTGGCTGTGTCCGCGCCACCGCCGTTGACGGTATTCAGTATGATTATCGGGTGGTCGTGCCACGGGAGGCGGTGGGCGATCGTAATCCCGAGGCCCACGAGGCCAACCTCTTCGACCTGCATGCCAAGTACGCCGATGTGGTGCCAGTGGCCGATGTGCTTGACAATCTTGCGGCGCGACACGGCGGAACTGTCACCGATGGTTGAGACGCTGCCCATTGTGATTGCGGGTGCCGGCCCAGTCGGCTGTCATCTCGCGCTGTACCTTGCGAGTCGTGCGGTGCCGGTGGTACTGCTGGAGAAAGAACCCTCACTGCCGGTGGACCTTCGTGCATCGACCTTCCATCCACCCAGCCTTGAAATGATCGCCGACCTTGGCTTCGGCATCATCGACGATATGCTCGCCCAGGGGATTATCGTGGACCGCTACCAGTATCGCGACCGGCTCACCGACGAGGTTGCCAATTTTGATATGAGCCTGATCTCGGGCGACACGCGCTATCCGTTCCGATTGCAGCTTGAGCAGTACGAGTTCACCCGGCTGGTCGTATCCCGGCTTGAGAAACTGCCCTGTGTCGACATGCGTTTTTCCGGCGAGGTGGTGGGCTTCACGCAGGCTGGCGATCATGTGACCGTCGAACTCAAGACCCCGAAAGGCACGGAGATACTGAAGGGGTCGTTCCTTGTAAGCGCAGAAGGAGCACGTAGCAGCATCCGCAAGAGCGCGGGCATTGATTATCTCGGCTTCACTTATGATGAAAAGTTTCTGGTCGTCAGCACCGATTTCCGGTTTGAGGATGTCTTTGACGATCTTTCCTGGGTGAATTACGTCTCCGACCCGGATGAGTGGTACGTGATCCTGCGCACGGAAAAGTTGTGGCGTGTGCTGTTCCCCACAACACCGGAGACAGCGGAGGATGAAGCCAGGCTACTGTCTGATGAATTTATCCAGGAGCGTCTTCACCACCTCTGGGACAAGGAAGGCGATTACGAGATCGGCCACCGTATGCTTTACAACGTCAACCAGCGGGTTGCCGAAACCTACTTCATTGATCGCGTGATCCTTGCGGGTGACGCCTGCCACATCAACAACCCGCTGGGTGGTATGGGAATGAATGGGGGCCTGCACGATGCGAACAACCTGGGTGCCAAGCTCACGCGCATCATGAAGGAGGGCGTGTATCACCTGCCAATGCTGGAGCACTACAATCGACAGCGCCGTGACCTCGCCGTGAAGTTTGTGCAGGAACACACGATTGCCAACAAGAAATTGATGGAGGCCCGCGACACTGATACTCAGCGGGCGCGCCAGAAGATGTTGATGGAAACCGCAGCGGACCCCGGGAAAGCCCGGGCTTTCCTGCTCGAACGCGCCATGATCAATTGCGTTCGCGACAGTGAAGCCGTGATTTAAGGAGAGCACAATGAACCATCCATTCGGTACGATTGATCTGGCGCGCACCCGGGACAGGGATCAGCGCACGGACGGCCACCTGGACAACTACATCGGTCACCGCGCCAGGATCGGGGTGATCATTCCCTCGACCAATACCTCAGTGGAATACGATTGCCAGCGCGTGATTCCCCGCGGGGTCACCTGGCACTTCAGTCGCTTCATGATTGAACACGCCGATCTCAGCGATGACGAGAACTTCATGCGTTTCCTTGAACTGCTGCGGCAGACCATCGGAGCCTCCATTGAAAGCCTGATGACCTGCAAACCGGACCACGTGATGATGGGCATGTCTGCGGAAACCTTCTGGGGTGGTATCAAGGGCAACGACGGATTCGTGGATCGCATTCATGAGATGGTGGGGCACGACACGGGGCTTACCACGGGTGCCAATGCCGTCATCGCGGCACTGGAAGCCCTGGGTGTGAAAGGCAATGAGAACCAGAACATCGCCGTGGTCACGCCCTACCAGCCTATCGGCGATAAGAACGTGCGACTGTTCTTCGAGGATTCCGGTTACAACGTCGGGCATGTGGTCGGCCTGTGTTGCGATAACGCCCACGATGCGATTGCACTGGTGCCGGAGCATGAGGTGATGGATGTCGTGCGCAGGGTCGATGGCGACGATATTGATGCGATCATCCAGGTCGGGACCAACCTTTCTACCGCGAGCTACTTCCCCGTGATTGAGAAGTGGTTGGCGAAGCCGGTCCTGTCGATCAACGTGGCCACTGCATGGCATGCTCTGCGAAGCTGTGGCGTGAACGACCAGTACGACCACCTCGGCCTGCTGTTTGAGGAGCACTGATTGAAAGCCCTGCCGTTCTTCCTCGTTTTTCCGGGCCTGCTGGCAGGCGGTGATGCGATTGCCCGGGACAACTGGCGTGAGCGGTTCTGTATTGAGGCGCAGCAGATTATGACGGGTACCAGCCTGATCGCGGCCCTTGAAATTCACGACGACATGGATAGCTTCGTTAAGTCCGGGGCGACGGACACCCCCTTCACTGTGCACGCCTTCCTGAGCAACCCTGAGGCCGACAGCGGCATGGCCCGGACACTGTCCTGCAAGATGCGCATGGCCGAGAGAATCAATGCGGTGCGGGGCAGGGTTGACAGGCCGGCGCCTGCGTCGGGCGACACTGACTGCACCTTCGTTCACCGCCGCATGGTGGAACGGGTTGCGGCAGATATCGGCTCCGGCGGACTGAAGGTGGACCCGAAGAGCATCATCTACCAGGAAGACCACAGGACCTATATTGGACCGCATTGGCTGGACCCCTGGCCATTTAATGCCGCAGAACTGGACCCGGAGGGCCGCCTGACGTTGCAGGGCAGGGCGCTGTATGCCCCTTACGCCTGGTGGATTCCGATGCCCGACCGCTTCAAGGGAAACTACTACTGCCACCTGGTTGCGCCGGATTACCTGGAGGCACTTTTGCGGGGTCAGACTGCGCCACAGCCCGTGCAGTAACTACCGACTGTAAGAGGAAACAATGATGGACAACTACCAGATCGCCCGCCGCGCACAGATCGGCGTCATTATCCCCTCCACCAACACGGGGGTTGAATACGACCTGCAGAAATTCAATCTGGACGGTGTGACCTGGCATCCTTCCCGCTTCTGGATTGAACTGCGCAACTGGGCCGATGAGTCCGAGGCGACCGGAGACGACACCGACACCGTGTTCGAGCGTTTTCTCGAAACCATGCGGGGTGAGATTCCCATGTCCCTGCGTAACGTGATTTCCGCCAGGGTGAACCACATCATGCTGGGCATGTCGGCGGAGACCTTCTGGGGTGGCCTCGACGGCAGTATTCAGTTTGAAAAGGGTATTTGCGAACATATCGGCGATCTTGGCCTGACCACCGGCGCCATGGCCACCCGGGAGGCCCTCAAGGCGTTCGGTGCCGGGACGATTTCTGTGATCACGCCCTATCCACCGGTGGGCGATGCGAATGTGCGGCAGTATTTTGAGGAGATCGGCTACACCGTCAAGGCGGTGAAGGGCCTCGACCGGCCCTCGGCGACGGCGATTGCCGAGACGTCCATCCGGGATGTGCTTGATGCCGTTCGTGAGGTCGACGGAGACGATGTCGATGCCATTGTTCAGTGCGGCACCAATCTCTCATGCGTCGATCTTTTCCCGACGCTGGAGCACCAGTTGCAGAAGCCGCTGATACCCATCAACGTGGCCACCGTCTGGCATGCGCTGCGCGCCTGCGGCATTGATGACAAGGTGACCGGAAAGGGGCGGCTGCTCGAAGAGTACTAACACATCCCCAGCGACCGGAAGAACACAGCCGCGTTGAGGATGCCGGGCAGCATGAAGGGTGACCTTGCCCGAACTGTTCATAGCAGGTGGGCGTTGGGGTCCGGATGTTGTACCCGGTAACCCGTTGCATAGAGTTTTTCGGCGGAGATGCGTTTCAGTGGCGCCTTGATCTGGTCGAGGAATTCCAGCGGCGCCATTCCTTCAATGGCACAGATCGCGTCGAACACCTGTTTGTTGGTGCCGGGCAGGTTGTTATTGTCGCAGACGTTGTAGATGCCGGTGAGATCATTCTCAATAGTGTGTACCACGGCGTTCACTACGTCCTCGAAGTGGATGGCGTAGAGCGGCGCATCGGCGCTGAAGATCGCCCTGCCGCCGAAGTACTGGTGACACATCGCGACCCTCTCCGGAAAGCTCATATCGCCCGGGGCACCATGCATGTCCGGAAAACGCAGAACGCAGCCGCCATCAACAGAGAGCACGGCCTGTTCTGCCTGCTGGTAGTAGCGGGAGGAGGGCTCTTCATGGTTGCTGGTCGGGGTTTCCTCCGTTACGGGTTCGGGGCCTGCGCCACCGTCGCCGTAGACCGAGAAGGAGGAAAGGAACACCAAATGATCGCAGGCGGCAGCGGCGCTCTCGCAGCTACGCACGAGTACCTCTGCGTAGTGTTCGTGCCGCTCTTCAATGGTGTGGGTCTTTTTAACGTCTGGCGCGACCGTCACAATAATGGCATCGGCACCGCTGGCTGCACTGATCACTTTGTCCCGCTCCGAGCCCTTGAGTACGACGACCTCGTCAGCGTGCTGTTCCAGGTCGCTGACCCTGGCTTCTGTGGTGGTGCTGCCGACGACGGTGTGACCTGCCGAGCGCAGGCGGCTCGCCAGAGCCTTGCCGACATGGCCCATGCCCATGATGAAAAGACGCATTGAATCCCTCCGGGGAGCGTGAATGATATAAAATCATAACATTATAGTTTTGATCGGAAATCGGGGTATGGCCCCGGCAGGGGAAATCATTGATGGACTCGATCATCGCCCGGGGTCGTTACCTTTACCTGTGCAATGGCGAAGAGGCGCCGGTCGAGGAGAGCTGGGAGCGTCACTCCCTCGGTAAAGACCGCTTCAGGGTCGTCTCGGTCCGCAGGGCGGATGATGTCTGCATCAGGGTCGAAGCATTGCAGACCGGTGCGCACACTGAATCCTGTAGCGTGCGCTGGTGGCAGGAGGGTCTGCGGGATCTGCTCGTGTCTTTTGAGATGCACGCAGGGGAACTCCGCGTTTCCAGGCGTGACGGCCAGGCCCGTGAGGAGTGTTCGATCCACCCCCTGCCGAATGCCGACGCCATCCTGTTCCCGCTGAAGCGCGTTTTCGCAGGGCCTGTCATCGGGCGGTTGCTTGAGCTCGGCGGCGAGGGCCTGGTCATTCTTCCGGAACTGGGCGCTGACCCTGGGTCCGACGAATTATTGAGACCGCGTTTCAGCAATCGCCGCGCACAACTTGAAGAGATCGAAGCGGACGGGAGCAGACGCTGCCTTTACCTCGGTGACCAGTACGATGACAGCGCGCGCTTCTGGTTGGCCGGGGACGGCCTGCTGGCCCGTTACCGCTGGCGGCAGGACAATGCCAGGGACTGGGACGTACGGCTGATTCGGTAATCCGGAGGGGACCCCCCGGGCGGTTATTGTTGTTCAGGTACGTGACCCGTGCAGCATCGGATCAGGTGAGAATCCTGTCCTGCGGAGAATAGCCGATGACCCGGGCACCGGTAAAAAACTGAACAGTTTCGCGGGTACCTTCCTCGCCCAGTCCTGACAGTCCCCAGGCGCTGCGGGGTGCCTGGGGGGACAGCGAGAGCAGGCTGTAGCCGTTGATCTTCACGCCACCCGCGCGCAGCTTCAGGGAGAACGCTCGCGCCCGCTCATCGCTGGCGCTGTAGACATAGGCCGCAAGGCCATAGTCGGTGCCGTTGGCGAGGTCCAGCGCCTCGGCGTCAGTGTCGAAACTATGGATTGCCGCCACCGGACCGAAAATTTCTTCCCGGGTAGTGGCCGGGTCGCAGCCATCGACCAGTGTGGGAGCAACGAAGTAACCCGGCAGGTCGGGCAGGCTGGTGTAACTCAGCGCATTCCCGCCGGCCGCTTCCAGTTGTTCGATGGCGGCAAGCACGCTGTCGTACTGCCCCTGATGAATCAGGGGGCCCATCTCGGAGCCTTCATCAAGCGAATGGCCCAGTTTCAGCTTTTCCAGTCGCTCGGCGACCCGCTCAAGCAGCGCCTCTTTTACACTGCGGTGTACGACGAGTCGTCCCAATGCGCGGCACCATTGGGCGTTGAGATTCGAAAGACCGTAAACGATGCCTTCTGCTGCGAGGTCGAGGTCCGCATCGGCAAACACGACGAGAGGATTGTTGCCCCCGAGTTCGAGTTGGGTCGGCGTGAAGTTGTCGGCGCAGGCGTGGGCGATGGCCCGTCCGCCGACGGTGCCACCGGTGAAGGAAACGGCTTTGATTCTCGGGTCGCCGAGCATGAGGCTGCCGACCTCCCTGCTGCCGCAGATCAACTGGAAACTGCCGTCCGGCAGGTCACAGTTCGCGATGTGTTCGGCCATGACCAGCGCGGAGTGAGGTGCCCACTCCGAGGGTTTCATAATGCAGGGTGCGCCTGCGGCAAGGGCGCTGGCGATCTTGTGGGCGCTGATCACGGTCGGTCCATTCCAGGGCGAGATCAGCAGCGCCGGGCCCCAGGGCCGACGCAGGCAGGTGACATCACCCTGTTTGCCGGGCATTGTTTGATCGAGTTCGCCTGAGCGCAGGAAATCCGCTGCGGCCCGATAGGATAATGGTGCCAGTCGGGCCATGCGCCGGGTGACCTGGATCACCGCGCCTGTGGTCAGGGAATCGGTGACGGCGACACGCTCGATGACGTCCGTCTGGTCGAGACTGTCGGCGATGCGGTCCAGCATGGTTGCCCTTTCCTCGACGTCGACGTTTTCCCACTCGCCCGTCTGGTAGGCGCGATCAGCGGCGGCAATGGCGGCTTCCACCTGTTCGGGGGAACTGGAGCGCTGCGGCTGGATAGCCTTGCGCGTGTTCGGATCGCGCAGGTCGCTACCCCGGTCCCGGGCCGGTACTACCTTGCGGTTGTCGATGTAGCTGAACAGTTCCGGCAACTCCTGGCCGCCGGGACTGTTGGCATGACTGGTTTTTTGCATGCTTCAATGTTTCTTTGAATTCGAGTCTAGTGTTTAACACAGACCGGGTTGATTCTTTGCTTATTGTCAAATTTCCCCGGGCGCCGAAGATAAAAAGTGGGCGGGTGCGGCATTCCGGTCTGCGCGCCCGACCTGACCATTGAGAACCTGACCATTGGGAACCTGGCTCATTGCGGCCGGGCCGGGAGGTGCTCGACCTGAATCACGACTTCGTTGCGCCGGGACCAGGGGGGTGTCCAGGGCGGGTTGTACTGGTTCAGGGAGGGTGGGCCCACAGTCTTGATCTCGTTGGCTTCCAGGGTATCCAGCAGCTCCCGGGTTATCCGTTTAACCTTGCCGTCGGTTGCCCAGCCGGAAAAGCTGATCACTGCCATCCGCCGTGCGGGCACCTCATGCAGGCTGACGTCCTTGTCGTCCGGTGCGGGCAATTCCTCCATGGCGTATTCCGAGGGCATCGTGAACGCCATATAGCCGTCCGCTGTCATCCGGGTCTCGACAGGGGCGGTCATTGCGATGGACTGCCCGGCCGCATTATCGCCGAAAATGTAATTAACCAGCCTGCGGAAGCCACCTGAGGACCGGTTGCCCGGGGCCGCAGGAATGCGGGCCTGGATGCTCGGTGCGTAATCCCTGAATTCCAGCTTGTCCACCCGGCCCGCCGGTTCATAAGCGGGTTCCTCGATTGCCAGGGCCGTCGTTGATCCTCCTGCGAGACCGAGACACAGCAATATCCACCAGATCTTCATTGTCGGGTCCTCTCTTGGGGGTTACGCCCGAGAGCCAGGGTCAGTGGCTCCCGGGAGCAGTGGTGAATCCGGGCAAATCAGAAGTGGTAACGCAGCTTCACACCGCCATTGCGTTTGATGGCGGGGGTGCCGGTGTAAAGGTTCTGGAACTGCTGTTGGAAGTCCGCAAAGCCCACGGCGCTGATAAGGGCGTCCTCGTCGGTGACGTTGTTGATGTAGGCGATCACCTCCCACTTCTCGGTGACCCATCCGAGTTGGATGTCGACGGTGGTAAGGCTGGGCAGGTAGGTCCAGCCGAGATCGTCCGCCAGCATTTCGTCGCGGTGGACCACGTCGCTACGGGCGTACAGGGTTGCCTCGCCGACAGGACGGTTGTACTGCAGAGACACGCGGGCAGAGTGTTCCGGGGCCCTCGGCAGATCCTGGCCGGACAGGTCCACGGTGGAGGCGCCATCAGAGCGGGTACGGACGAAGCCATCGTACTCCGCGTTGATGTAGCTGTAGCTCCAGTCAAGACGCAGGTTCTCGGTGATCAAAACGGTACTGGTCAGCTCAAGGCCGTAGGACTCGGTACTGCCAATGTTTTCCACATAGGGCACCGGAGGGTTGCCGCCCATCGCGGGCTGGTTGGCGCTGGCCTGCTTGTCCCTGTTCTCGTTTTGGTAGATGGTGCCGTTGAACAGGAGGCGGTCATCCCACCACTTGCCTTTCCAGCCCAGTTCGTAGGTGGTCAGTTCTTCCTGGTCGTAGACGACATTTGCCTCCACCAGGTTGGACTCGAAGTTGAAGCCGCCGGGCTTGGAGCCCTCGGCCACAGAGGCATAGAGCATGTGGTCGTCGTTGAAATGCCAGGTGAGTGACGCCCGCAGGTTGAAGTTGTTGAAGGACTCGGAGCCTTCCACCCGGTCAGGACGGGTATTTAGCGGGGTGCCGAAGGGCGACACAGAGCACAGCCGGTCATTGTCCGGCATCGGTGGTCCCGGGGGTCCCGGGGGTCCTGGGGGTCCCGGTGGTCCCGGTGGTCCTGGGGGTCCCGGTGGTCCTGGGGGTCCTGGTGGTGCCGGTGGTGGCGCCGGTGACACCGGCCCCGGGCAGAAGAAACCGGAGTAGGGGATGGACGGATAGAACACGCCGGGCTTGTCGCTGTCGAACATCGGGGTCGGGTAGTCCGAGTCGATGACGGTGTATTCGATGTCGATATCCTCTTCCTGGTAGCGAGCGGAAAGAGACAGCTCCCAGTCCGTCATGAACCGCCAGTTCATCGCCAGGTACAGGCCGAAGGACTCGGTCTCACGCTCGTTGACTTTCGGCAGGGTGCCGGTCAGTTCCAGCATCTCGTCGACCTGTTGGGTGGGAGGGCGGCCACCCGGGGGGGCGGTGGTGTCCAGCCACAGGGCGGTGGTGACCAGCGCCGTGGTGGTCAGGTTGTTGCGGTCAATGGCTCCGTTGGCGCGCTGGTAGTCGTCCTGGGTGTAGTCCTCGTGGTAGTACTCCGCACCCAGCAGCCAGTCCAGGTTGTCGCCGGTCTGGAAGCTGACGCGCAGGTCCTGGAAGAATACATCCCGCTCATTGTCGGCGTCATACACGTATTCGAAGGGGTTGTTCTCATCCACCCAGGGAAAGGTGATGGCCGCCAACGAGGGGACCGGAGCCCTGATGAAGGGCGGTGCACCCGGGGGCGTGACCAGGGGCACGGGCAGGCTGGTCACGGTTTCCTGGTGGTCCAGGTCGTAATTGTTCTTGCCCTCGTGGTTGGTATAAGACGTGTTCGACAGGATGCTGAAGCTCTCGCCGTCCAGGTCGTCTTAAGGTTGAAAGTGAACAGGTCGTTGGTTACGCCGTCGGTGCCTGCCTCCGAGAACCGGATATCCTGCTCGTCGGCGGAGGGCAGCTCGCCAATGGAGGTCGGCGATTGCACGAAGGGATTCAGATCGCAGGCACCTATGGTGCGGATTTCGTTGCCGTTCACGATGCGGGTACAGGCATTGTAGGGGCTGACCGTCACGGCCTTCTCGCCCAGTTCCTGCTCCGCATAGTCCATACGGGCCAGGAAACTGAGTTGGTCCGTTGCGACCCACTCCAGGGAGGCGGATATGGCGTCGCTCTCTTCATCGCCGAGGTTTTTGCCCGTGATCGGGTGGTCGTACTGGCCGTCTGCTTCTTTGTGGGTCACATTGATGCGATAGGCGAGATTATCAGTAATCGGGCCGGTCACAGACAGGTTGGCCTTGATCAAGTTTTCACTGCCGGCATCAATTCCCGCCTGGGCCTCAAAGGTGTCGGACGGACGCCTGGTAATATAGTTGATGGCACCGGCGAAAGCGTTGCGACCGTAGAGGGCGCTCTGGGGGCCGCGCACCACTTCCACCTGTTCAAGATCGTACAGCCCCAGAGAGATAAGCTGGCCCGCTCCGGCACCTGTCAGGGAGTCGGAGGTCTGGTCCACACCGTCCACCAGGATGGCCACGTTGGCACGGCCAGAGAGGGAAGTCACGCCGCGGATATCCGGGCGGATGTCCTGGCCACCGATGCCCTGGGTCAGGGTCATCCCCGGGTTGTATTTGATAACGTCTTCGGTCGTAGTGATCCCGAGGCGATCAATTTCCGTGGCATTGAGTACAGAAATCGTCAGAGGGACGTCCTGCAGGTTTTCCTGCGCTTTTCGGGCGACCACCACGACCTCCTCGATGCGGAGCTGCTCCTGGGCAGTGGTGAAACCGGAATAGGCGACAATAAAAGCCGCAGTTGTGGCCGCCAGGGGCGACCGGGTCAGTCGAGCAAAAGGTGTAGACATTTAAATCTCCCCGCCCTGGCCTAAGCCAGAATTTGTGGTTTTTTGTTGAATAATTAGTGGGGATATTACGGTCGCGTGAAACAGAAATAATGACAAATATCAAAAACTCGCTCAAAGAGCTTGATACCCTTGATTCCAGGTTTAACCGGGGTATCTTCGGCGAAGAAACTGGCTTGCCGGCGACCCCGTCTAAAGCAATAATGCCCTTGTGCATCCCGGTGTGAACAGTTTTTGCTCGCCATCATTCATTCAGGGTGACTGATCCGGTCACCGTATGAGCCGTAGGTAAGAAGGCACAGACTGTTAACTCATCGTGAGGAAACGAATATGTTGACCAATCTCTGGTATGTGGCCGAATGGGCCGACAAGGTGAAGGACAAGCCCATTCGGGCGAAGCTCCTCGGCCAGAATTTCGTCCTTTTCAGGGATAGGCAGGGCAGGGTCCATTGCCTCAGCGATGTCTGTATTCATCGGGGCGGTGCGCTCTCAAATGGCTGGACCACTGAGCGCGACTGTGTGGCCTGCCCTTACCACGGCTGGGAGTTCGACGCCGAGGGCAGGGTGCAATTCATCCCCAGTCGGGGCGAGGGCGCCGGGGCGCCGGAACGGGCCCGCATTGATGCCTACCCCACTCAGGAACGCTACGGCATGATCTGGGTGTTCATGGGCGACCTGCCCGAATCCGAGCGCTATCCGATTCCCCCGTTCCCGGAATACGATGACCGGGACAACTGGCGCCCAATCTATACCGAATTCACCTGGAATGCCGATGTGAACCGTGTGGTCGAGAATGGTATCGACATCGCCCACACTTCGTTCGTGCATCCGGGGTTCGGTTACCGCGAGATGGCCGACAAGAACCACATCGTGAAGATCGAGCGCACGGAATACTCAGGCGAATCCTCCTGCGTGCTGTACCCGCCCCCCCTGCAGGGCAACGCGGGGCTGATGCGCTTTGCCCGCAAAGACAAGGCTGAAACCCACGTCCATCCGTCCTTCTATCTGCCGGGGCACTGTGTACGCCTGCATATCAAGTTGAATTCCCGGATGGAGATGATCCTCTTCGATGCCAACACGCCGGTGGATGAGCACACCACCCGCTCCTTCGTGGTGCAGGTGCGCAACTTCTTCAAGTGGGGCATCTTCGACAAGGGCTCCGAGAAGCGCACCCAAAAGGTGTTCCGCGAGGATGCCGGAATTGTCGAGGCGCTTTCACCCCACTACCTCCCCCAGACATTCGAGGACGAGGTGTCGGTTGAGCAGGACAGGTTCATGAGCGCCTGGCGCAAGGTGCTTCGAACACACGCCGAGGAGAAGGGCTGGAAGATCGACACCCGCGCGCTGGAGCGGTACCGGGGCGAGAAGATTATGGCGATTCCCTCGCCGGCCCGGCGTGCCAACCCCGAGCTGCGCTGGGCTCTGGACACAGTACCGATGGTGCCGCCGGCCCGGCCACCTTTGGAGTCGGTAACAAAAGATCGGGTTCAGTCCTCTCCCGAGTAGCGCTCTCCCGTGGCGAGCAGTTCAGGCGCATCGAGTAGCTCGTTCATGCGGTTGATGTCGAGCATCTCGCTGTGCAGGCTGCTCGTCGTTCCCTCGCTGGCGATTGTGGCGAGGGTCTGCTGCCAGACGGGGACTGCCCGGTGCAGCAGGGCGACAGGAAACAGCGCAATGCGAAAGCCCGCCGCCTCAACCTCGGCCGCTGTGCCAACGGGGCTGTTGCCGCCTTCCAGAAAGTTGTAGACCAGCGGGGTGCGTGTGCCAAATTGTTGGCCGATCGCATCGACCTGTTCCTGCGTACCGGGCGCTTCAATAAACAGCGCATCAGCGCCCGCCTCAAGATAGTGTTCGCCGCGCGCCATGGCCTCCTCAAGGCCGTGGATTGCCAGCGCGTCGGTGCGGGCGATGATGAAGGTATCGTCATCAAGGCGCGCATCAACGGCCGCCTTGATCTTGCCGACCATTTCATCCGAACCGATGACGCTTTTGCCCGCCATGTGTCCACAGCGCTTCGGGAAGGTCTGGTCTTCCATCTGCAGGGCGGAGGCGCCGGCCCGCTCGAATTCCCGTACGGTGCGCTGGACGTTGAGGGCATTACCGAAACCGGTGTCCATATCAACCAGCAGGGGAAGCAGGACCCTCTCGCGCATGGCGGCGACAGTGGCTGCTACCTCGGTGGCGGTCACCAGGCCCATATCCGGGCTGCCATAGCGGGCGAAGGCGATGCCGGCGCCTGAGACGAACGCCGCCTCGAAGCCCGCCTGTTCGACCAGAAGCGCGGTGAGCCCGTCGTAGACGCCGGGCGCTTTGACAAGGTCGGGCCGGTCGAGCCGGTGGCGCAGACTGCCCTGGTGCCGGGGGTCATTCATCAAGGGTGAGGTCCATCTGGTACTGGAAACGATCCGGGTGGTAGTAAACCTGCAGGTAGTCCACGAGCCGCTCTTTGCCGTTCACCGTTGCAAAAGAATGCCGCACGAGACTGAGCAAAGGCGCGCCCGTGTCGGTGTCGAGGGCAGCGGCGAGTTCCGGGGTGGCTGCTGTGGCGCTGATGGTCTGGGTGACGTGGGTAATTTTTAATCCCTGCTTGCGGAAGATGGCGAGTCTCGGGGATTTCTGGAACTCACGTTTCCCGACATTTTTCTTAAGACCTGCGGTCCAGCTCTGGTAGTAGCCGAAAGCCTGACCGTCGCGAGATCGAACCCGCTCCAGATACAGCACTTGTTCTGAATCGTCGAGACCCAGTGCCTCGCGAATCTGTCCGGGCGGCAGATTTTGCCTGCAGGTGAGCACCTTGACGTCTGAGTGCCGTGCCATACTTTCGATTTCCTGCAGCATGCCGATCAGCGGCGCCTGCACGGGCCGGGGCTTGTATTCATAGGTGACGTGGGTGCCCCTGCCGCGACGACGCTCGACCAATTGTTCGGCGGCCAGTTCATCCATCGCGCGCTTGGCAGTGATCCGTGATACGGAGAAGGTCTCCGCCAGTTGTTGCTCTGTTGGCATCTGTGCGCCGTTTTCGATGGTGCCGTCGAGAATGGCACCTTTCAGCAGATGGTAGAGCTTGTAATACAGGGGTGTCGGGGTGTCCTGCTGCATGGTGCGCAGTTGGGTGTCGCTGAACAGTTCGACGATAGCGCTCATGTGTTTTCTCCGACTTGTTGTTTCTGCCAGCGTCTGAGTATCTTACCCGGAGGCGCCGGCCACACGCCCGGCCACCTGATCTTTGGCCGATGCTCGCAGGGCCGGTTGTCGTAAAAGCCGGGGGCAGCCTTCATGCCTGGCTATCCAGCCACTCAATCACCTCATCGACCGCCACCACGTCGGCGTACTTCAGCGACAGGTCAGTGAGGTTCGCGAAGTGGTAACTTTCATGTTTATCGGCCACGCACTGCTCGGGAACAATGGTGCGATAGCCCCGGGACAGGCTCTCAACAGCGGTGGCACGAATGCAGCCGGAGGTGGACCCACCGGTCAGTATGAGGGTGTCTACCCGGTGCCACACCAGCAGGGACTGCAGTCGGGTTTCAAAGAAGGCCGAGGGCATCTTTTTGAGGTAGATGACATCGCTGGTTTCATTGATTTCCAGCCGCTCGTCGAACTCAGAGCGTTCGGAACCGAATTTGATGTTTTGCAGGGAGTCCGGTGTGTCGGTGCGGGTGCCCCAGATGCCAGCGTCCTCTCCCGAATCCATGTAGGCGACGTGGGTCCACACCACGGGCCAGCCCAGTGCGCGGAAACGGGAGGCCAGGGTGTTGACATATTCCAGTTGCCTCGGGTCGGTTTCATAAGCTGTGGCGAACAGGTCTGTCCGGGTGTAGGCCTTCTGCAGGTCGATGTTGACCAGGGCAGCTTTGGTGCCGAACCCGAAGCGTTTCCGGGCCGGGTTGTTCTTGACGTTGTTGTATATTTCCCGGGCGGTCTTGTCGCTCGTTTCCATCCAGGGTTCTCCTGCCGGTTGGGTGTAAAAGATATAATATGATGTCTTTAATATATAGTCAGCGTTGCCCTGTTGCCGGAGAAACGCGTGAAACTCTACAATCTTGATCATTCCCCCTACGCCACTCGAGTCCGCGTTCAGATCCGTCGTGACAAATTGCCCGTCGATATCGAGCCGCCGCCTGTGCCATGGCGCACGCCTGAATTCAACGCGCGTTTTCCTTACGGCAAGATACCGGTGCTGGAACTGGACGACGGGTTTCATCTGTCCGATTCCTGGGTGATCATGGAGTACCTTGAGCAATTCAGCGACTCGGGTGTTCGCCGGAACGATTTCCTGGCCTGCTCGGACATGCTGATTCTCGGTCGCTGTGTCGACACCTGCCTCGGTCCATCCGCCGTGTTTCCCATGTTCGGCTCTGTCGGCAAGACCGATAACGCGGAGGTGTTGGTTGCGAATATGCACACCGAGCTTGCGCGACTGGAGCGGTTGCTGGCCTCGCAGGTGAACCCGGTCGGTCGCGAACTGCACCGGGGCGACCTTGCGCTCGCGCCGCACATTTCCTACCTCTTGCTGCTGGCGCCCATGTTTGGTGCCGCCCGGCCGCTGGCGGACTATCCGTGCGTCGCAGACTGGTGGGACCGGGTTAACGGCGATGAGGTTGTGAGTGCTGAACTGGGTGTGATGCGGCAGGCTGCTGCGGTGTTCTTCGGCGCGAAAAAGTAGCGTGAGTTGGCCCCGGTCAGTCGGCCAGGGCGAGTTCCATCACCTTGTCCATATCGAGGATCTCGACCGTGTGCGCCGAGATCATCTCAATCACCCCTTCACGTTTTAACCTGGAGAAAGCCCGGCTGACTGTCTCGATAGTGAGGCCGAGGTAGTCGGCAATGTCCTGCCGGGTCATCATCAGGTTGATGGAATGGCTTCGGTCTATGGGCTGTCGGTCGGATAGCTGCCTGAGCAGGAAGCATACCCGCTCGTGGGCCTTCTTCTGACCGAGGGCGAAGACCTGATCCAGCGTGTAGGCCAGGATATTGCCGCCGATGCGACGCACGTTTTCTTTCAGTTGCGGCAGTTCATCCTGCAGGTCCCCGAAGGGCTTGATCGGCAGTTCGATCACCGTGGAATTGGCGAGCGCCGAGACGGTGAAGTCATAGTACTCGTTGTGGGTGATCCCGATGAAGTTGCCCGGGTGGGTGAAGGCCACCACCTGGCGCCGTCCCGTGGAGGAGGAGCGCTCCATCATCAGCATCCCCGCTTCCAGCACGTAGATGCTCCTGGCCGGCGTGTGCTGCAGAAAGAGGTATTCGCCGGTTTCCAGTCGGCGCTGGCTGGAGAGACTCTGCAGGCGTGAGCGGGCCGCAGCGTCGAGGCCGGTGTAAATTGTCAGGAGCGGTTCCCTTTCCGGGGTTGGTGCCACGGTCCATACCTGCGCAAGTGGTACCCGCATGGTAAAGATTTGGGCCGGGGCTGGCCAGCCTGCCCGGGTCAGTCGACTTAGGGAAGCTCTGAATAATAGGATTTTTTTGTGAGAGCAAGGCGGACGCGCCCGCAGAAAATCGTAAAAACGCTTTAATTTTCCGATGTTTCGAGGACGGGTCCAACGCAGCTATCGCGGGAAAAGACATTATTCAGAGTTTCCATAGCTTGCGGCCAGGATGTTTTCGCCGGGCTCGAAGCGCAGGATGCCGAAGGTGGTGTACAGCTCCTTCTGGGATTTGATGAAGCGCCACGCGCAGACCATAGTGTGGTCATCGTCCACGACGGTTTCGCGGGACCACATCTTGTAGGCCGCGCCATAGGTGTGGCGCACGCTGTAGAGGTAGCGGCCATAGGAGCGACCGTTGCCGTACAGGTCGGGCCCGTGATACTGGTGGGTGTTGCCGGTGCGGGTGCGCATCGCCGTCCACTTGTGGTTGATCACGCCCTTGATCTCGATGGTCTGCTCGGAGTGCAGCAGGTTGATCGGGCGATGGGTCACGGTGACCTTGTTGGTACCGACCAGAATCTGGTCGGCATCAAACACTTCGAACTCGCCGCGGAACACGCCCTCGTGCTTCATGGGAAGATTGAAGGGTTTTTTACCTTCGATCTTTTCCTTCTCAAGCCAGTCGGCAACCTTCTTTCGGGTTTCCGGGTTGCTGTCGTGATCCTGGGTCACGATGTACAGGCCGTTGAAAACCCCCACGAGGCTGTCGCCCTCAAACAACTGGGAGGAGTAGACCTGCATCCCGAGTTCCGGCACCACATGGTTGACCGTATGCAGGTTCGCGTTCCAGCCGGGAGAGTAGTAGCTGGAATCCACAAAGAGGCCAAAGGGACGACCGGAGCCGACGAAGTCCGGGCCGGTGTAGATGCGGTCCTGGTCGGAGTCGATGACACCGAATTCCATACGCGCGCCAATCTCGAAGCGGTCCATCAGTGGGCCGGTGGCGTCGAAACGGGTCTCCATCCAGTAGGTGGTGCGCCCGTCCTTGAATTCGCTGGCTCGACTCACCTTGTTGGTGCCGACGTGGGTGCCGTCCTGTTCAAACAGGGAGGGACAGCCGTGCCATTCACCTTCGATGGCCTGTTGCCAGTTACTGGGTTTCTTGTCCTCGGACATGGGGGTTCCTTTTATACGTTCTTGCCGCAACTGTGTGCCGCATGGTGGCGTTTCACCGCCTGTCGTTCTTTGCCAAAAGTCAATTATTCCCCGGAGCTGGCCCTTAGTGCTCCGCGGGTAATCAGTGTCCCGTCCTGTTCAAGCAACTGTCGCAACCTCTCCCTGGCGGCGTCCTCGTCCCGGGCATAGCCATCGATGAACGCGGATATCAGTGACAGAAGCAGTGCCCTGATCTCCTCGTCGGGCCGGGTTGTCGGCAGGTCGATGAAGGGTCTGCCGGTCGTGTCGTCGGCGGGGTAGGCCATGGAGAAGTGATTGGCCCCCTTGATCAGCGCCAGCGCGCAGTCGGCGGTATTCCCGGCAAGCGCCTCGTCAAAGGTTCGTTCGACCCGCTCCGTCGAAGAGGCCTCGCCGTCACCGTAACGACCCCCGCTGTTGGCAATGCAGCCGTCTTGAGTGCCGCCCATCAGCAGCACGGGGAGTCCGGCGGGAGTGGGGAAGAAACTGTCTTCCGGGTAACCCATTGCCGTGGCGGCGGCCGTATGCGCACCGTAGGAGAAGGCGCCGCGTATGCCCGGAAACCAATCAGCCCGGTTATTCAGCAGGGCGACGCTGCCGCCGGCGGAATGACCGCCGAGCGTAACGCGACCCAGGTCGAGCCGACCGGCCAGCACGCCGCTCTCATTCATGGCTGCCAGTTCCGTGAGGATGGGTGCTATCGCCGTGGCGGTGGGACCCTTGCCAATATTGTCCGGCGCCAGACCCGGGATCGAGAGGCCCGGGGTCAGACTGATATAGCCCGGCATTTCCTCTGCCACCAGTGTGAAGGTGACGGTTACTACCTGCTGCGCGGCCAGCGCTTCCGCCAGCCAGCGGTAACTCTCGGGACCCAGGTTGATGCCGGGCAACATGATGACCACCGGGAAGGGCGTATCACCCGGTACGGGGGTAACGACGCCAGTGTTGCGTTCCTCGGGCGTATCCGTGAGTTCAGCCGGGTAGTAAATTTTCAGGGAGGCCCGGTCGTAAGGGGCTTGCATGTCCGGGATGGCGATGGCCCTGTAAACGGCCCTGGTGATCATCTGCTGGCTTCCTTTGCCGGAGGTCTGAATCAGTCCCCGGCGGGCCGGGGCAGGGTGCGGGTGCCGCCCCACAGGGTGGCGACCATCAGGTCGGCGTTTTCCTTTCCGAACAGGTTTTCCCCGAGGTTGTTCGCCGGGTCCCGTTCGCAGATGGTGCGGCGGATGTGTTCGTCCCGTGCAGCGAGAGCAGGGCGGTCGGCAACGGCAGTTGGCTCCGCCTCATTCACCCACTTCAGCCAGCACTCCAGGCGTTCCATGGCGATGCCGCGTACCTTCTTGATGATCTCATCCTCACGCGCTGCGATGTAGCAGACGGCTGTGGGCGTAAGCGCGATCCGGGTGTAAAGGCTGCGGCTGATGAAAGGGTTAAAGCGCTCGTCCTCCTGCAGCCCGAGAAATTCCTCGTTCGCCTCGCTGTAGTAACGGTCTGAGTACCCGGGGTTGGCAACCAGGTCGACGCGGGGAAGGTAATCCATGTACATGAACAGGTCGGGCACGGTGCCCAGTGCGAAACCGAAGTGAGGTACGTCGTACTGGGGTCCAAGGCTCAGCGTAATGTGCATGTTGGTGAAAGTGGACTCAGGCGAACCGATGTAGGAGTGCACATACCAGTCGACTTCCGGGCCAGTGTACGTTTTGAGGGAGCCCTCGGAGCCGCCACCCTCGACGCTTATGTTACGGTAGTCCGCGAATTTTTCGCTACAGGGATCCAGGGTCAGGTCGAAGCGTGCCTGGATCTTCTCGTTCATCTCGGCAAGGATTGCCCATAGCTTGTTGAAGGTCTCCCGGTTGTCGACGTCGGGAGACTGTTCAACGAGATCGGAAATAGGGGTCAGGACGCGTTCGTTCATCGTATTGGCCTTATTGGGTCGCCTGTCATCGGGGCGATAGTAAATCTGATATGATTTGACCTGTCCAGTATGTGTTCGCTCAAAATTCTTCAAACAAGACGCCAGCCTTTCGGCACTTGACGTGGAGTTTGATGATGCACTCCCTGGGCGATAATGACTTACGAAAGCCGGAAGACAGGAAACGTGATGCCAGGGTACACAATTGAGATCAACGGAAAGCGGACGACCATTGAGGCGGCGGCAGACATGCCACTTCTCTGGGCACTCAGGGATAAACTCGGACTGACGGGTACCAAGTTCGGATGTGGCATCGGACAGTGCGGCGCCTGCACGGTACATATAGACGGTGCGCCCGTGCGGAGCTGTCTCGTGCCGGTCAGCAGCGTCGTTGGTGCAACGGTGACCACCATTGAAGGGCTTGCAACCGATGATCGGCTGCATGCACTTCAGCAGGTGTGGATTGACCAGGATGTGGCGCAATGTGGTTATTGCCAGGCAGGACAGATCATGTCAGCGGCGGCGCTCCTGAAGACCAGACGTAACCCGACCGATGCGGATATTGACAATGCCATGTCAGGTAACTACTGCCGCTGTGGCACCTATATACGCATACGCAAAGCAATACATACGGCGGCAGAATTCCACAATGCCGCGACGCCGCAGGCGGAATCCAGCGGGAAAGAAAACGAAAAAGAAGAGGCACGGGCATGAATCCAACACTGACGCGCCGGGTATTTCTGAAAGCCACGTCAATCGCCGGTGGTGGTTTCGTATTGGGTCTTCCGCTTTCCGGTACTGCTCAGGAAGCCAGCCTGGTCGGCTCAGCGGAGCTGAATGCCTACGTCCAGGTGCGTGATGACGGCAAGATCATCATCTACTCCGGCAGCCCCGAAATGGGTCAGGGCATCAAGACCTCACTGCCGATGATTGTCGCAGAGGAAATGGGCGCCGACTGGGATGATGTTGTGGTGGTCCAGACGCCGGAGGTGGACACCGAACGTTATGGCGGTCAGTGGACAGGCGGTTCCTACACACTCTACCTCAACTGGAACCTGATGCGGGAGATGGGTGCGACTGCGCGAGATATGTTTATAGCGGCGGCGGCCATTGCCATGGAAGTGCCGAAAGAGGAATTACGCGCCGAAGACAGTCGCGTTGTACATGCCAGGAGCGGCGAATCCCGAACCTTTTCAGAACTGGCAACCCTGGCGGCGAAGCAATCCATACCGGACAAGGAAAGCCTGGTGTTCAAGGACCGGGATGACTACCGGATTCTGGGTAAATCCGTCAGCCAGGTGGATTCACTCGAAATCGTGACCGGCGTGGGGGACTTTGGCATTGATACCCAGGTCAGGGACATGCTGTACGGCAGTTATGTGAAGTGTCCGGCGGTCGGTGGCAGGATTGTCAGGGCGAATGTTGATGCGGTCAAAAAACTGCCGGGTATCGTCGATGCCTGGATCGTGAAAGGCAATGGCAATGTCCGGGAGTTGATGGACGGTGTGGGTATTGTCGGCACGGATACCTGGTCCGTTTTCAAGGCACGGGAATCCCTGCAGATTGAATGGGACGAGTCAGAGGCATCCCGGGACAGTTGGACTGCTTTCTCCGAATTTGCCCGCAAGGTGGGCGACACAGGTGAGGTAAAAATCAACCATGGTGACGTGGATGCACAATTCAACGATGCTGACAATCGGGTGGTCTCCGGCTTCTACGAGTTTCCCTATGTAACCCACATGTGCCTTGAGCCGATGAACTGCACGGCACACTATCGGCCTGGAACCCGGGGCGCCGGGGATCACCTTGAACTCTGGGTACCCACCCAGAATGGACCACGTATCCAGAAGATGGCAAAGGAACGTTACGGGCTGGAAAAAGACCGGGTCACTATTCATATCAAACGTATGGGCGGCAGTTTTGGTCGCCGGACCAGCAGTGAGTATGTGATTGAAGCGATTGAGCTTTCCAGACTCTCCGGCAAACCGGTAAAGCTGACCTGGACCCGGGAAGACAACATCCGTTATGACTTCCTGCGCGAGGGCGGTTTCAATCGACTGCGCGGGGCCATCAATCCCCGGGGTCAGGTCGTTGCCATTGAAGAACACACAGTGGGTCCCGCGCCCGGTGGTGAGGCGTCACGGTTCAACGGACCCAATCAGGGCGCCTTCCCGTTTGCCACCATGGAGAATGTCCGGGGTTCGCTGACCAACTATCGCATGGACACCCCGGTCGGACCCTGGCGTGCGCCTTACTCCAACACCCATGCGTTCGTTTCCCAGGGTTTTATTCATGAACTGGCGACAGAGGCGGGTCGTGATCATGTGGAACTGCTGATTGAAATGATGGGTGAGCCCAGATGGCTGGATGAGGGCAACTGGCGTGCCATGAACACCGGACGTGCCATTGGCGTCATCAGGCTTGCGGCAGAAAAGGGTGGCTGGGGTAAAGAGATGCCGGAAGGTCGTGGTCTCGGCGTCTCGTTCTACTTCTGCCATGCCGCTCACGTGGCAGAGGTAGCCGATGTCAGTGTTGAGGGCAATCAGGTCACACTGCACAAGGTAACAGCGGCTGTCGATGTCGGTCCGATTATCAACCGCAGTGGTGCAATATCCCAGGTGCAGGGTTCGATTATTGACGGGTTCAGTGCCATGGCGGGTCAGAAGATCACCATGGAGCATGGTCGGGTTCAGCAGACCAATCTGGATCAATACCCGGTCTTGCGGATTGGTCAGGCACCCGAGGTGGACGTGCACTTTATTGAAAGTGATTACGACCCGACGGGGCTGGGCGAACCTGCGCTACCACCGCTGGCGCCCGCCGTGGCCAATGCCATCTTTGCGGCAACCGGCAAACGGGTACGCAGTATGCCGCTCACAGACGAGGGCTTCTCGGTTTGAGTCAGGCTTGAGCCTTGTGAACTTCCGTATTTGCCGGGGGTTTTGAGAATTCAGGTTCCGTTGCCTCAAGCTGCCGCATGGCGAACTTCCGGTCTGCCTCGCTGAACTCTCCGGTCGTCAGGCAGAACTCGACCAGATTGTCGTTGGGGTCTTTGGTGTAGATAGAGTGGCACCAGTTGTGGTCGATCTCCATCACGTTATGACCGCCATCCAGCCATTGCTGCTTTCTCATCTGAAGCTCGTCGGCGTCCTTCACGTCAAAAGAGATGTGATTGATATAATCGGGCAACCCCGCCGCCTTCGAGATGTTAGTGTCGAAACTGCCGTCCACTCCGGGCATGTCATGAATTTCCCAGAAGGCGATAAATTTGGAATCATCTTCCATCCGATAGAAGAAGTGCCTGGCCCACCCGCCATCCGGTGCCGGAGCGACTTCGACCTTGACCAGCCTGAACCCCATGACACCTTCATAAAAGGCATGTATAGCCTTCATGTCCTTCGCGGCAAGGGCGAGATGATGGTACCCCATGTTCGGCTCCCCGGATCCTTCAAGTCACAGGGTACGGGCTCTTTTTACAACTGGCAACGAAAATAATAGAGTCGTGTTATGAGCGAATACACGGAAGATCAGGAGGTATTGGAATCCCCATGGTAGAACTCCAGGAATTTCGAGACGAGACCAGAGTCTGGCTGACTGAAAACTGCCCCGAGGGCGCCAGAGGTCCTGGTGAAATACACACAGGTTCCACCAGGCTGACCTTCTCTGCGGATACGCAGCGATGGATGGAACTCATGGCGGAACGTGGCTGGACGGTACCTGACTGGCCGAAGGATTATGGCGGCGGCGGGCTCTCACCGGAGGAGACCCGGATTCTTTATGAAGAAATGGTGGCCATCGGTGCGCGGGCACCACTGGTGAACATGGGCACCCGGATGCTGGGGCCGACGCTGCTGGAATTCGGCACCGAAGATCAGAAGAAACGTCACCTGACGGTGATCGCTGAGGGAGGTGCCGCCTGGTGTCAGGGATATAGTGAACCGGGTGCGGGTTCTGATCTCGCCAGCCTGCGTTGCCGCGCAGATGATAAGGGCGATTACTTTCTGATCAACGGACAGAAAATCTGGACCTCGGGCGCGCAGTACGCCGACTGGATGTTTTGCCTGGTACGAACAGACTTTGATGCCCCCAGGCACAATGGCATCAGTTTCCTGCTTCTACCGATGGACCAGGACGGCGTTTCAGTCAAGCCCATCGAACTTATCTCCGGCAGTTCCCCCTTTTGTGAAACTTTTCTTGATGATGCCATCGCCGAAAGGCGAGACCTTGTCGGCAATCTGAATGAGGGCTGGACGGTCGGCAAACGCCTGTTGCAGCACGAACGTTCCGGTCAGGGAGGACTGGGAACAGGCGCACAACGCTCAAGACCGGTTGGCGTCACCATCGATCTCGACGTTCCGGATGTACTGAATGATTATGTGAGGGACCCGAACATTGCGCCCGAGCTTCGCGATAAAGCAATCCGGTGGAAAATGCGATCTGCGGCATTTCGCCTGACGCAGAAACGCGCCGGGGAAGAAGCGCGTGACGGCAAGACTCCCGGAGAGGCAACCTCTGTGTTCAAGCTTTATGGTTCCACGCTGGCGCAGGATCGTCAGGATCTGATCGTGGACCTGATGGGCAGCCAGGGTGTTGGCTGGGAGGGATCGACCTTTACCAGCGATGAGATCGGTGCCACACGTTCCTGGCTTGCCAGTCGGGCCGTGACCATTTACGGCGGCACCAATGAGGTTCAGGCGAATATCATTGCCAAGCGGGTACTGGGGCTACCAGACTAACCACGTTCCAGCGCCCTGATACGGTCTTCCAGGGGCGGGTGTGAAAGAAACAGGGCTTTGAAGCCTGTGGGCCTGGCGCCATTGATACCAAAGGCCGCAAACTCGCCCGGCAGGTCCTCTGCCGTATCACCCTGTAGTCGGCGCAGTGCGGCAATCATCTTGTGCCTGCCTGCCAGATTGGCGCCTCCCTCGTCCGCGCGGAACTCCCGATATCGGCTGAACCGCATGACGATCATCGTCGCGAAAACAGACAGCACGATCTGCGCGAGAATGGAGGTAACGAAGTAACCGATCCCCAGCCCGCGCTGGTTTTTCAGGATCACCCGGTCAACGAAGAAGCCAACAATCCGGGACAGGAAGATCACGAAGGTATTCACCACGCCCTGGATCAGCCCCATGGTCACCATGTCTCCGTTGGCAACGTGCGCGACCTCGTGGCCCAGTACTGCCTCCGCTTCATCGGTGGTCATCTTTTGCAGAAGGCCCGTTGATACCGCGACCAGGGCATTGTTTCGATTCATGCCGGTTGCAAAGGCATTGACCACCTCCGATTGAAAAATGCCGACCTCCGGCATACCAATACCGGCCTGTTCAGCCTGGCGGGCCACCGTATCAACCAGCCACTGTTCCTGTGGGTGGGTCGGGTCCTGAATAACGTGAACGCCCATGGCCTTCCTGGCTGACCATTTGGAAATGGCCAGGGAAATAAACGCGCCACCGAAGCCGATCACGGCGGACATAACCAGCAGGGCGTACAGGTTCAGGTCGACACCATTTTGCGCCAGCAAGCCTTCGATACCCAGAATCTGGAAGGTTATGCTGACCAGCGCAATGACAGCAATGTTGGTGGCAAGAAACAGGAACAGTCTCGTCATTGTCAGTTTTACTCTCTCATGGATGTATGTTGCTCAGTATTGTGGTGGTCTGCCGCTAATTCAAGACGCAGACCCTGATATTGACTTGTGCGGGGCGAATCGGGCATTGGTTCAACGGAGCTTGTCGACCCTGGGCCGCTCATATTTTCCTATACATTTCAGGAGCTCATGCGGGCTTCCTGCGACCAGCAACATATCGACATGGGCTGGTTTTACAAAGCCCTTCCCGGCGGTGCCGGCAAGAAAGCTGATGAGTTCATCATAAAAGCCGGCGATGTTCAGGAGCCCGATTGGTTTGTCGTGGAACCCCAGTTGCGACCAGGTCCAGATCTCGAACAGTTCTTCCAGGGTGCCCAGTCCGCCGGGCATGGCGATAAAGCCGTCACTCAGCTCTGCCATGCGTTCCTTGCGATCATGCATGGAAGACGTAATGTGCAGTTCAGTCAGTCCCTGGTGTGCAATTTCCTTGTCGGCGAGTGACTGTGGCATGACGCCGTAAACTTCCGCTCCGTTTTTCAGGGCCGCATCGGCGATGGCACCCATCAGGCCGATGCCGGCGCCACCGTAGACCAGGTCAAACTGGTGTTCTGCCATCGCGGTGCCCAGTGAAGCGGCTGCGTCAAGATAGACCGGATCCTTGCCGGGGCTTGAACCGCAGTAAACGCAAAGACGTTGCCGACCCGGCACTTACTGAATTTCGTTGACGGACTTGATGACCTTGCTAACGATGCCGTATTCGATGGCTTCCTCAACCGACATCCAGTAGTCCCGGTCGGTATCCACCTCCACCTGTTCCAGTGGACGACCGGTTTCCTCGGAAATAATTTTATTGATGCGCGCCTTGGTCTTTATGATTTCTTCGGCCTGAATCGCAATATCTGTCGCATCACCTCGCGAGCCGCCGCTTGGCTGGTGCATCAGGTATCGGGTATTGGGCAGGGAGTATCGATTTTCCTTCCTGGCAGCGAGGTAGATGTTGGTCGCTATGCTTGCGACCCAGCCGGCACCGACGACGCGGACTTCCGGTTTGATGAATTTGATCATGTCGTAAATCACATCGCCGCTTTCCACATGCCCACCGGGAGAGCTGACGTAGATGGTAATCGGATCATCGCTTTCAGCGGAAAGCGCGAGTAGTTGTTCGGTGACGGTGCGTGCAATGCGTTCGTTGATCTGCCCAAAGATAGATATGGATCGGGACTTGAACAGCTTTTCATCCATAAAGTTTACTGATGGCAGGTTCACGTCCTGTTGCTCTTCATTCATGGTGTTACCTCGACAGCCGGATTCGGCAGGTGGCTCGTTAATCTGGAAAGCAGCGATTCTATCCCAATTGAAAAGATCGGGAAAAGACATATATGGTCCACCCCGTTTTGCAAGAGTCAATCATCGTGTACATGAAGGATAAGTTGCAGTCATATATCCGGCCTCTCGGTGAAGGTTCTCGCCTTCGGGCCCTGATGGAATCCGCGCATCCCTGTCCTCATCATTATATCGGCTTTCCCACTGCTCAGCCTATGTCTAAACCAGGTTTTCAGGAATGCAGGTCTCTCCTTTCATGCCATCACATTGATCTTTCTCTTCGCAACTCGCTGGTGGGTTACCTCCCTTAAACTAGCCTTTGTCTGTGTCGTACCGACATCTGCCGAACCATCAGGCAACTATCTCTGGTTCTGACACGGTCATTCTATCGACACAGTAGTCCTCTTCATGCTTCAACAGCGCGTAGGCCATGCGTACCATCTTGTTGGCCATCGCCACTGCTGCCACATTCTTGTGACGCCGCTGAAGTAACGCCTTGGCCCAGCGGCTGCGCGGGTCCTCTTTTTTGTCCACAAAGCGTAATACCGAGCGAGCGCCATGAATCATCAACTGACGTAAGTAAACATCGCCACGTTTGCTAATGCCCAGCAGGCGAGCCTTCCCTCCCGTGGAACTCTGGCGCGGTACCAGTCCCAACCAGGCCGCCAGCTCCCTGCCATTGTTGAAGGCGTGGATATCCCCTATGGCTGCCACCAGAGCGGTAGCACCTTTAGGGCCGATGCCGGGAATGGTGAGCAAACGCCGGGCACGCTCATCTGCCTGCGCCAGTTGCTCAATTTGCCGGTCGAAATCGCCAATACGCTCATCCAGACGGATCAGTTCATCATAGAGTGCCGATAAGAGTCCCCGAAAGCGCATCGTCAGGCCGTTTTCCGCGTCTTCCAAAATGAGCGGGAGATGCTTGCGTACGTGTGCTCTCCCTTGCGGTATCGTAATGCCGTACTCTAACAACAGACCTCGGATCTGATTGACCTGGGCGGTGCGCTGAGCCACCACCTGACTGCGAATACGGTGCAGGCACTGAACGTCCTGCTGCTCCATGGTCTTGGCCGCAACAAAACGCATGCCTGGGCGCTGAACGGCTTCGCAGATGGCTTCTGCATCAATACGATCATTCTTGTTGGACTTGACATAGGGTTTAACAAACTGTGGGGCAATCAGCTTCACCTCATGACCGTAACCCGACAACCGCCTTGCCCAGTCATGGGCGCCGGCGCAGGCTTCTATCCCAACCAGACAAGGCGATAGCTTGCTCATAGTCGCCTTCAGTTGGTTGCGGGTTTGTTTTTTGGTTATCTGGGTTTGACCTCTGTCATCCACCGCGTGGAGATGGAAACTGGTCTTACCCAGATCAATACCCACTACCTTGATTTCTCGCTTTCCAGTACACTTCTTCATGGTCGCCTCTCTCTATCTGTTTGATTGGTGTATCCATTCTGGCGCATTGACGCCGATTGATGGAGAGGGGTGGACCATACCATTATTATTCAGAGTTTCCTTAGTCCACCCGGAACGGACTGGACCAGACCAGGCCACCATCTGACTGGCGGACTCGCAGATAGTAATAGTCACCCGGGCGTGCGGGCTCCGGATGATGGATATCAATGCGGATGTCCCGGATTGTCGGCCTGCGAACCCTGCGGACAATCATGTGATCATCATAACCTTCCGCCGGAACCTCCAATCGTAATGGTTTTGCTCTGATCTGCGCCAGATCTACATCGAAGCTGAAAGATTGCATTGATTCCCGAGGTAATGGCGATTCTTTTATGCCCGTAATCCGGAGACTTGCTTCGAGCTGTTCTGCGCCCAGCTCTAAAAGGATTGATTTGTAACTACCCCGGGTTTTGAGAAAAAAATCTGCGAATCGACCTTCATCATCACGCTTTCTTACGAACTCTGTGTAGGGGTTATCATTCTGGGGGGAGGACGCAGCATGAATCCCTGCCCCGGTGGTCTGTATCGTCCCTCGCCAACGTCGCCACTGACGAGCGAGCCCGCCCTTTTTGCGCGGATAGGAGTCAGACCAGAAGCGCACCTCAACGTAGCTCTTCCGAGATTTCGACTCCTCAGCATTGGGGACAATCGCATAGTCTCTCACGTACACAGGTTTTCCGTTCTTCCAAAGCACCACCTCTTCAACAGGTGCTGTGCCGTGAACCATTCCCGACAGGCGAACAGATGCGGCGCCTGGAATCCTGGAACCCATTCGCTCACCATTCAGTTCGAGTTCCAGAATAGAGCGTACGCCATTGGTGGCATATCCCTGAATATCGCGCATCGCATTGAATATGGCGTCGTTGGTTTTGGCGTTCGCGTACAGACCGAGCAAACCACCAAAATTGTCACTGGTAGGATTCCGGCGCAACGGGCGCAACCCCGGGTGTCCCATATGGTCATCAGAGCCACCCAGAAATCCGATCATAAAACCCGCATCCAGATAGCGCCGGCCGAACCATTCGAAGGTGCCGTGTAGTGAAACAATCTCCACAAATTTCTCTGTGTCTGACTGGTTTAATTCCCAATCACCCGGGTTGTGCGCATGAGGAATTAAAAGCAGGTCTTCCGCATTTGATTGCCTAAGCAGTGTTTTATAGAGTGCGTCCAGGGTCTGGACTTCCTGACGCGGCACTCGTCGCCGACCATCCGGCGTTCGAAAAATGATGTTGTGATGCCCGCCATTCCCGGCGTGAACAGTCCATTCATAGGCCAAAAAAGCAAGGAATTTTCCAGGCTCATTGTATCGCCTCGCGGCGTCTCGCAATTGTTCCCACTCTGCATCATCCATCCAGTAGTCGTGTTCGGTCAGCGCCATAAAGTCCAAACGCGCTTCATCTCGTGCAAATTTGTAAACCCCATCAATCGAGCCCATCCCTTCAGAGAAGCCCGAATGGCCGTGCGTTTCCCCCCAGAATAATCGTTGGGAAGGGGTATGTTTGACGAGTATCGGGTTCACTTCACCCGCCCTGTCGAATCCTTCCGCCGTCACGAACAATCGATGAACCCCGGGGCGGTCAAACACAATATCCGGGAGCTTCAAGATACCGGCGACACCTGCTGCCGCCCGACCAACCACCACACCTTCATGGGTTACCACAATGGAGGGCATATCGCCCCGCGCCAGGTTTCGGAACTTATCCTCAAACCGAACCGTCAACTCAAACGGTTCTCCCGCACCGACAATGGAAGGACCAAAGCCGCGCACCCCTGCGGCGGCTCCGCCAACGGACTGAAACCCCAGTTCCGGCATCGCCATCAGAAGATTTTCGTTCTCCAGATGCAACCAGACCCGGAAACGCAACGCGTCCACACTGGGTGCGATCAAACCCACACCGCGAGATCCAAATGACTGGTCACCAAGCGTGATACTGACCGTAGAATCCGGTGGAATGCGACCGCGCTTAATACGGAAAAACACTTTTTGCGCAGGCCCGGTCATTATGACTGAGCGCGCCATGGTGCCTGAGAACATACCGCGTATTGGATACCCTTCAATCTCAAACTCCACTTGTGCTTCGCTTGTCCTGATCGAAACAAAGTTGTCGGCTTGAGGGTCTCTTGCCTGGAGCAAAGGGCCCTTCCCGTAGGTTAATTCGCCCAGTACGAAGCCATCCCCGACCTCTAACGCACGCTCTCCGACTGTATAGTTAACGGTCAGGGCATGGAATGCATCAACCTCGAAACCTTCAAGTTGTGGTGAACTCAGGGTCCCAATCGCACGCGGGTTCGCCTCCCGATAGCTAAACTCTCTAACCCAGCGATCTATATCCTGAAGATCCTGCAACGCAATCCGGCTTCTGGGTCCGGGGTCACGAATGCGCGCCACGGTAGCTGGCACATCCGGATCAATAGGTAGTCCCCGTAGCGAGTAGTCGTTGGTCCATCGCCAAAATGTTTCCAGTCGCTGATCAACATTCTCACGACTGGTGGGCGAAAGCTGTACTGCCTGCCGTAACTCAGAGATGTCGCGAGAGAGCTGCTCATCCCGCACCCGGTCGTGGGCGCCTGCATCGCTCACAAAACCTGACAACACTATAACCACACTCGCTAACAGCAGTGTCCGGCTCTTTTTGCAGTTACGATGAATCATGAACCGGGGGTCCAACGTAGCTATCGCGGGGAAAGACATTATTCAGAGGTTCCTTAAAACCCTTACACCATTTCCTGAAAGGCATACAAAAACAGGCATGTTGCGACAAAAAACACGATCAGTCCCCAGGCTTGCCGGTCTACCCGTCCCGGGAGCACATACCACCCGGCCTCTGTCACCGGCTTTCCAGTCTGGGCAAACATCTTCTGTTGCCCGGCAATGGTATAGGGTGAGTATTCTACCTGCCTGCCATCAATGACCAGGCTGGCTGCCAAAGATACGGCCAGGTTAACCAGGCCGCCGATCAGGCAATACCACGGCCAGGAGATGTCTGTCTGCGTTGCGACCACCCAGATCACAACGAATCCGGCAAAAACCCCAACAAGGACGCCGCGTTCGGTCGCATGTTTGGAGAAGAAGCCCAGGCCGTACATGCTCAATTTCGCGCCTACAAAATAGGCGCCTATCTGACTTAAGGTTTGTAGAATCGATCCCTCGCTCCTGCTGTAAAGAATTGCGGGGACCACAATCGCTCCCGCCCAGATCAGCGTGAACCAACGTGACACCATCAAATAATGTCTGGAGTCCTGATCAGGTTTGAAATAGCGCTGATAAAAGTCAATTGTGGAAACTGTGGCCATCGAGTTGAGTGACGAATCCAGGCTCGACATGGAAGCCGCGATGACTGCCGCAGCAATCACACCCATCAAACCGGGCATACCGTAATCGGCCGCGAATTGAAGAATAATCGTATTCCCGTTGTCGAATTCCCTGCCTTCGTAGTATCCGTAGAAAAGAACACCTGAGAACATGAACAGGAAATAGATGAAGAATGCCACGTAGCCCATCATCAAAAAAGATTTTTTGGCATCCCCGATGGTCTTTGCCGCCAGGGTCCGTTGCACCATCATCTGATTTGCACCATAGACGGTGGTATGAAACAGGGTCATGGCGATTACGCCTGACCATACGGTCGCTTCTTTTGTGAAATCGAAACTCCAATCCAGCGTTGTCGTTTTGCCAGTGGTCTTGAGTTCCGCTAACAAATCCATTACCGGCACGGGCAATTCACTCACAAGCGCGAAAAATATAATCATTGTGCCCACGAGCAACACCACCGCCTGTATCACATCAGTCCAGATCACGGCGGCGATTCCGCCCATCATCGTATAGATAAAGGCAATGACACTGACTATGACGATTGCCGTCACCACATCAATTCCGGTAATAAACTGAATGACCAGTGAGGTCGCATAGAGAATTGCCGCGGACGTAAGCGCTTGTGAAACCAGAAATATGCCCGACATGACACTGCGTGCAGTGGGCCCGAATCGCCGTTCCTGATACTCATAGATCGAGGCCACACCACTGTTGTAGAAAAATGGAAGGAAAACTGTGATCACAATAAAAATGACAAGCGGATAGTTCATATGTATGGCGATCACAGCCAGGCTTTCCGTGTAAGCCCATGCGGGCCCGCCCAGGAAGGACAATGCACTGACATAGGTCGCTACAACGGAAATACCGATCGCCCACCAGGGTGTGGTGCGCCGTCCGACGTAAAAATCTTCAGCGGTTTCGACACGCTTGCTGAGCGCGAAACCCAGGTAGAGGTTTGCCAGCAGGTAGAGGCCCAGTATCGACCAGTTCAGTACTCCAAAATCCGGCACACTCTCCCCTGACTATTCCTGCGGCGACAAAAAAGGGGCACCGGGCCCCTTTGATGTCTGGTTCTCAAACCCGCTACCAGCCTATAGCTTAACGCGCAGCTTCAATCCGTAGTTACGAGGATACAGATAAGAGGTTTGGACTACATCATCTGAATTGTTGTTCCCTCTTGCAAGCACATCCGAATCTTCAATATTCTCGATAAAAGCCTCGACGGAATACTTGAGATCCGTAGATTCCCAGATGAATCGTATATCGGTCTTGGAATACGAATCCTGATCATGCGACGGATCGGTCGCCAGCAGGTTTGATGTGTTGTAACCGTCAGAATAGTAGTACTGGATATACGGAGTGAAGCTGCCGTTGTCGCCCAAATCAAATCTGTAAGCCGCACTCGCGCTAACAGTGATCTCTGGTGACCAGGGTGTTGTCGCACCGCTTTGGTTGACAAAGGGCTGCACCTGACCACGGTAGAGCTGGTACGGGTTGCTTTGACCGTAGGTGCCAAATTCCGAGTCGAGCCAGGCAAAATTTCCAGACAGGGTGACTTCTTCCGTGGGCAACCATACGGCGTCCAGTTCAATACCCCATGCTTCGATATCCCCGCCATTGTCAGAGAACGTCAAGACAATACCGGTGTTTGGGTCAGGACGCTGGCGCTGAGTCAACAGGTTCGTGTACTCGGTAAAGTGCGCAGCACCGTTCAACTGAAGTGTCTGGTCGAGCAAAATTGATCGGAATCCCAGCTCTATCACTTGCGATTCCTGCTCATCAGTCGTCGTTGTGGTGCTGGCGGACCCGGAGAGATAGCCTGTCGCGCCTGTTGCGTACAACATGACATCGTCGTTTAGATCGAATTCAACACCCGCCCTCCAGGTGATGTTGTCGAAGGATGTTGTGCCACTACCACCCTGAATTGTATTGGCGCTGGTGATTGCATCGCTTGCACCACAGTTATAGGTGAATAGGTCACTCGCATTTTCAGGAAGCACCAGTGGTGAGCTACCCGCCACACCGGGAACAACATTGACGACCCGGTCAACGGTGCCATCTCCATTCGTATCGCCTGTGAAGTTCGATCCGCCACAACTGGCTGATTTTTCTTCGTCGTTGTAACGAACACCGGCGATCAGTCGGACAGTATCAGTTACCGAAAATTCACCCTGAGCATACGCGCCCCAGTATTCAGTATTGATCTCAACCGAGTTTGCGAAGAAGCCACCAAGAACCGTCGCGTCCGACACAATGTCAGTACCTTGCAGTACCGTAAACGTACCTGACGCATTGGTCACGGAAGGACGAGTTGAGTCGTCTCGAACGGTTTGCTGATAAATGTAGAAGCTGTTGTAGTCCTCAAGGTCCGAGTAGTACACGCCGGCAGTCCATTGGAATGCACCATCACTTGCGGATGTAATCTGAAATTCCTGAGACCAACCCTCAGACTCTTCCAGGTAGCCGCCATTGGAATTGGGTGTGGGGCCAAAATCGAAGTCAAAATTTATGTCATTCTGGTAGTCGTTAAACGATGTAATGGACTTCACCGAGACGGCGGAAAAGTCGTAGAGTACCTCCAGGCTGAACGTATCATCTTCCAACTCTACCGGGCGCACATAGTCCTGGCTGATCTTCCAGGGATCACCGCCGGGACCATTCGACGCGGGGCCTCGACCACCGGAGCCGCGCACCGGGTTGGCACAATTACGGACTGAACCAAACGCGTCGGTCAGACCTTCCGGGGTCTCGTTACGGCACAGGAACGTATATCCAAAGAGACCGGCTTCATTGCCGGTTTCTTGAATATCGGTGTAGCGCGCAAGAATTTCCAGTTGTTCCGTCGGGGTCCAGAGTGCTGAAATGCGGTAACCAATATCGTCCTGCGCCCCAATGGAGGGCCCTGCCTCGTTTGAGATAAATCCATCGCTCTTGTCAGAGAATCCTGCGATCCGTAAAGCGAAGGTGTCCGAAACCGGCAGATTGGCCACCGCTTCCGTGCGCACCCTGTTGAAGCGCTGTTTGCTGATATCAATATCAAGCCCGAACTCTTCCATATCTGGCCGATTGGTATAAACGTTTAACGCACCTGCAAAGGTATTGCGGCCATATAAAGTACCTTGAGGACCGCGCAAGAATTCAACATTGGATACGTCAAAGAACGCTCGGGTCTGTTGGGAGGCTCGCGCCTGGTAGACACCGTCTACGAATGCTCCGACGATTGATGAATTGTCACCGAATGTGTTTGTGGAATTCGCGCCACGCACGTTGAACTTCGCATCGTTGCCGGCGAATGCATAGTTGAGTCCGGGGACCAGCAATTCGAGGCGAGATACATCATCTATGCCACCCAACTGGAGGTCTTCCTCACTGAACGCGCTAACGGAAACACTGACATCCTGCAGGCTTTCCTCGCGGCGTTCCGCAGTGACCACCACTTCTTCGATCACCTGTTCTGCGGCATTTGCAGTCGCAACACTCGTTACTCCGGCAAAGGCGCACATGTAGAGCAATAACCCCAGGGCTTTGCTGTCTCTATAAGTCGTCATTCAAGGCTCTCCTGATTTGGGCTGATTTGAGGATAGTGCCGTCGTAACAATGGAATGTTCTACGGGTTATGCCATTGTGTTAGACCATTCGTTCGATTGCTGGCCTTAACGTGCATCTCTCAACAACAATTTGTACTTCGAATGCATTGATTAGTCAACTTTTGAATGGCCTGACGTGTTCCGGGTGAGCCAGGTTGGGTATCAAACCCGGGCATTGGATTACAAGTTATTGATATATAGCTATTTATTTTCTCCGCACCGGTGTGTAAAGCCGGAGAGGGCTGGAAGTTTGACTGACATCGAAGTACGAAAAACAGCCGGTTCTGCCCTTTTAACGGCCAGGTTTGGCCGCTGGTCTACCCTGTTTGGGTACCATCTGCCCTGGTTTTTGCCCCGAAGCGTGAGATTTCTTGAATCCGAATGCACAATTGCTTAGCCTGACTGAGTCCGTTGCAAAACAAGTATCAACGAATGCATACCAGCAAAACCAGACACAATCGACGCGCAACGTCTTATGACGTCGCGAAACTGGCCGGAGTGTCGCAATCCGCTGTTTCACGCGTCTATAAAGACGGTGCATCCGCATCGCCCGCCATGCGCAAGCGCGTTTTGGAAGCTGCCGAGGAGGTGGGTTACAGGCCAAATGCAATTGCACGAGGTCTCATAACGCAGCGCTCTAACATGGTAGGCGTCATCATTTCCAGAATGACCAACTTGAATTACCCGGAAGTTCTGGTCGAATTGACCAGAGCGTTTTCTGAACGCGGCATCCGTGTACTGCTGTTTACTATCGAGCGGGAAAGTGAAACGGCAGCCGTCCTGGACCAGCTACTGCAGTATCAGGTGGATGGGGTCGTTACGGCGGCGATGTTAACCAACGATCAGTTAAAAATGCTCGAAGGGGCGCGTATTCCGGCGGTTTTTTTCAACCGAAGCCCGAAGGATGGCACTGTTTCGGCTGTTCGTTGTGATCAGGAAGAAGGCGAACGGTGGCTGGTCAGGCAACTGGTTGAGTCCGGTCATCGAAACATAGCGATCATCACCGGTCCCGAAGATTCAGCCGTCAGCCTGGAACGTACTCGCGGCGCGATTTCACAGCTCAGTGATCTTGGTATTCAGAATCCACTCGTCATGACCGGTGACTACTCGTATGAATCAGGTCGCCAGTGCTGCCGGCAGATGCTCGCGATGCCGCAAAAACCGGATGCCATTATTGCCGCAAACGATATGATGGCCATCGGATGCATTGATGAGGCCCGAGAGAGATACGACCTTCTTATACCAGACGACATTTCCATTGTCGGGTTCGACGGAATCGGGCCTTCTTCTTTCGCTGCCTACCAACTGACTACCGTACAACAACCCGTTGAACGCATGACCAAAGCAACCGTATCGATGCTGATCGAGCGAATAGAAGACAGTTCTGTTTCACCGGAAGAACGCGTTTTTGCCGGCCACAGAATTGCCGGCAACTCCGCCCGCCTCAACTGATCACTGACCACATACCCCAAAGAGGTAGTTATGAAAACCAGCACAGATCGCATTCTCACGACTCATGTGGGTTCATTGCCTCGTTCGAAAGCCGTGACTGATGTCGTCTTCGCGCGCGAAGCCGGTAATGTACAACCCAACGCATCGGACGTTATCCGCGAGGCCGTCGATGCCGTTGTGAAGCGACAGGTAGATACCGGCGTTGACATTATTTCCGATGGTGAAATGAGCAAAATAAGCTACGCGACCTACATCAAAGACCGGATAACCGGTTTTGAAGGTGACAGCGACCGTCATCCGCCTTCGGACCTGGAAGAATATCCCGGCTTTCTTGAGCGCCAGGCCCAATCCGGCGGGACGCCCACCTACTCGCGCCCTTGCTGCGTCGCTGATATCAAAGTTAAAAGCATGGAACCGGTAAACACGGATATCAAAAATTTCACCGACGCAATCGCCAGATACAACCCAACGGATGCGTTCATGAATGCGGCCTCTCCGGGTGTGATTGCGTTATTCCAGCCTGACAGACATTACGCTTCACACGAAGCTTACTTATTTGCCCTGGCCGACGCGATGGCCGAAGAATACAAAGCGATCACAGATGCCGGGCTGATCCTGCAACTCGATTCGCCCGACCTGGGTCTGGGCCGACATATGATGTTTAAAGATCAGCCGGACGAGGAGTATATGAAACTCGCAACCCTGCATGTCGAGGCGCTCAACCACGCATTAAAGGGAATCGACAGGTGTCAGGTACGCATGCATGTTTGTTGGGGTAACTACGAAGGACCGCACCATCACGATGCCCCCATGGAAATGGTTCTGCCAATTGCACTCAAAGCCAACATTGGCGCATTGCTGTTTGAAGCGTCTAATCCCCGACACGCGCATGAATGGACAGTGTTTGCCGAAACTCCCCTGCCCGACGATCTGGTTTTGATTCCCGGAGTTCTGGACAGCACCACCAACTTTGTCGAACACCCCAAACTGGTCGCTGAACGTATTGGCCGGTTTGCCAACATCGTCGGCCGCGAGCGAGTCGTGGCAGGTAGTGACTGCGGATTTTCGACCTTTGCAGGGTTCGGTGCCGTCGACCCGGAAATTACTTACGCAAAGTTAGCGAGCATGGCCGAAGGGGCCAGGGTCGCCTCAGGTCAACTCTGGGCTTAGCCATGGGAGACAAGATATCGTCCTTTGCCGAACGCCTGTCACACCGGGAGCCCGTTATAGGTACGTTCGTCAAAACGCCTTCTCCTGTGATTTGTGAAGTACTTGGACTGACCGGGCTTCAGGTTTGCTGCCTGGATGCTGAACATGCACCTTTCGGGCGTTTTGAATCCGACCAGTGTATCGCGCAACTGCGTGCCGGCGACATGCCAAGTCTGGTCCGTGTTCCGGATGAATCAGGCACGGAGATAAGAAATGCCCTTGATGCCGGAGCGACGGGGATACTGGTTCCGCATGTGACGTCGGCAAAACAGGCTCAAAACATTGTCAAGGCAGCACACTTTGGTGAAGGCGGGCGTGGTTACGCCGGGTCAACACGCGCGGCCGATTTCACAACCAGGCCCATGGCAGCACACATTCGGGACAGCCGGAACCAGACTACCATTGTGTTGCAAATCGAGGACCTCGCCGCCCTGCCTAACGTTGCTGAAATCGCACAGGTTCCCGGTGTCCACGCCCTGTTTGTCGGACGTGTCGATCTGGCTGTCGCGATGAACAAAACCGTGAACGATCAGGCGGTGATCTCGACGGTGCAGGAAATTTGTAGAACTGTAGACCGTTTGAACCGGGCGGTGGGGTTGTTCACGCCCAATGTTGAGGAGATCGGAAGCTGGCGAAAATGTGGCGCGAGTTTTTTCCTGCTCGGTTCTGATCAAGGGTTCGTACTACAGGGCGCGGCACAACTGGTGGATGCGTTCAGCAATCAGACCAGTTGAGTCAACACGCCCATGCCATCAAAAACCATCCACTCGGTGAGCACTTTTCCGCCAACGATGCGCCAGTGTGTCGCGCCCAGTATGAATGCCCGTTTGCCCGAAGCCGGCAAGCCGAGATAGTCACCATTGTGATTAATCGTCATCGTCCATCGCACAGCGACTTCTTCACCATCATGCGCCCAGGGCTGCGAGGCGATATGGTCCACCCGGATTGATTCAGGCACCAGGGCGCCGGCTAGTGAGCGTCCGTGTTCGCGAATGCCCTCTCTACCCGACACAATATCGAGTGGGCCGGGGTATGAAACTGCGAACGGCGCAAAGTATTCGGCCAGATCATCACCCCCGGACCAACGGGCACGCAGGGCTGCGAGTGCCCAACCGCTGAGAGAGTGGTCAGAGAGTGATTTTCTTCGGTCTGACTCCGATGCGAAATACCCCATGGTCGCTTCCGTCATCGTCGCCTGCGCCTCTCTGGCCACAGGAACCGGGTCGAACCCAAGCTGATTCACAATCGGCAATGTATCCCGGATCAGCCACTCCCGCGTAATGACCCCATCCTCGACGAAGCAGTCGGCAACGGTCCTTACAAATACGCGTTTGTTCGTCGCTGGTCCGTAGGCAGAGTCGCCGGAATTAGTCATCGGACTCATGATCCGGTGGGATGAATACTGACCGTCACCGTCATCCGACCAGATAACATTTTCCGCTATCAGAAGCCGGTCAGGGAAGGCCGCCAAGGTATCCCGCGTGCTTTGCACAACCGCTTCGACCCCATCGCTCACGCCACCAAGGGCAAACACTCGAATATCCGCCGCATAGTATTGACGAATGAGCTCTATCCCCCGCTCTTCCCATATTTCGAATGTTATGCCGTATATGTAGCTTGGGAGGTCCGACTGCGGACCATACTGACCCCTGGATGCTGGCATTGGTTTGCTCACTGCAACTGCCCCCTGATGGTAGCGGAGTGTACTGCGAATGCATACCCGCATCCCGGCCCAGGTCTCATCAGTAGCAGGGTAACTGTCGTATGCCGCCAAAAATTGTTAGAAGCAGGCTTGACCATGTTTTGCATTCGAAGTACATTTTTTCGCATGACTTTCGGGAATGGGCATGGGTAATACACACGTAACATTGCACTCAAAATCGTATCTGGACGATCATTTAGTGCGTTATCGTGATCTTATTCCATGTACAACCGCATTCATCGACACCCGCACGCCGGGCAGTCAGGGAAAAGAAAATTTCACCATCATTGGCCCCGGGGTCTCTGAAAACCCTGATCAGCATGTCCACATTTCCCGTCCACACGGCTTCAACATTGGCGGAGCCCGCCAGCCGCCACATTGCATCAATTCTCAGCATAGTCACGATACTGCGGAAGTCTTTGTAGTATTGAGCGGCGAGTGGCTGTTCACCACCGGCGAACACGCTGACGAAGGACGGGTAGAACTGCACCCTGGTGACACCATCTCCATTCCGGCAAGATGCTTCAGGGGATTCGAAAATATCGGCAGGGCTGAAGGATTCCTGTTTGCTGTTCTTGGCGGTGATGACCCCGGGCGCGTTACATGGGCACCCAGGGTGTTTGAGGACGCAATAAAATACGGCCTGGTGCTGCTGGAGAATGGCAATCTGGTCGACACGGCTGCAGGTGAAAGCATACCGTCAGGTAGCAATTCCATGCCCATCACGACGCCCGGGGATGTGGACGCTCTCCTGAACCTTGACTCGATAGCTCTGGAAAAGTGCGTCGTCCGACACAGTGCGCTACGGGCCACGCCTTCCCGGTTGCATGAGCGTATCCTTGAAAGCCCGATCATCGGGCTTGAAGACGTGTCATCGGTCAAGCCGCCCCTGTTATGGCCACACGGTTTTCAGGTTCGTCATTTGACTATCCCGGCGGGTACATCCACAAGACACTATCAACGCCCTGCGGAAGAGGTGCTCTTTGTTTACCGTGGTCAACTCCGTGTCACTGTACGCGATATGGAAATCACGCTCGAACCGGGGGATGTGTTTACTCTGGAACCTGACCAACCCCGCCATCTGGAAAACAAAAGCGATCAGCCCGCTGAAGCCTATGTTGTTCTTGGCGGCGACACAGCATCCATCGACTTTCCGTAGGACCCGACATGATAAGAAAGATTAAAGAAGGCATCAGCGCAGATACTGCGGCTGAGCTCGCGGAACAGGTCAAATCCACAGTTGAAGACCTGCTGACAAGCATCGAAACCCGGGGTGATTCGGCCGTTCGCGAACTCTCTGCGAAATTTGACGATTGGCAACCGGAAACATTCCGACTAAGCGATGCGGAAATCCAGGCCTGCGTGGCCAGACTATCTGCCGAAACCATCGACGATATCAGGTTCGCTCAGACGCAAATTCGCAAGTTCGCCGAAATTCAAAAAGCCAGCCTGGTGGACGTCGAGGAAGAGACCTTCCCGGGGGTCGTTCTGGGACACAAAAACATCCCGGTCAACAGTGTGGGTTGCTATGTTCCGGGTGGTAAATACCCGATGGTCGCATCGGCGCACATGAGTGTGCTCACGGCAAAGGTGGCAGGGGTAAGGCGCGTGATGGCGTGCGCGCCTCCGCATCAAGGTCGGCCCAGTGACGCCATTGTCGCTGCCATGTATTTGGCGGGTGCCGATGAGATCTACTGTCTGGGTGGCGTCCAGGCCATCGGCGCGATGGGTATTGGTACCGGGTCCATCCCGCCCGTCGACATGCTGGTGGGCCCCGGGAATGCCTATGTCGCAGAAGCCAAACGGCAACTTTTCGGTCGCGTTGGGATCGACCTCCTGGCGGGTCCGACAGAAACGCTGGTTATCGCAGACGATACCTGCGATGGCGAAATGGTGGCCACGGATCTTCTGGGACAGGCCGAACACGGCCCCACTTCCCCGGCGATTCTGTTGACAAACAGTCAGCAACTGGTCGATGAAACACTCAACGAAATTGACCGGCAGTTAACTACACTCGAAACCGCAGACATCGCCGGTGAGGCATGGGCAAACTATGGTCAGATTATTCTTTGCGACACAGAAGAAGAGATGTTGAGAGAGGCCGATCAAATCGCGAGCGAGCATGTTCAGGTCATGACGGGCAACCCACAGTATTTCCTGGACAACATGACCAACTATGGCGCGCTCTTTCTTGGTCCCGAAACCAATGTTTCTTATGGTGACAAGGTCATCGGCACGAATCACACACTGCCCACCAGAAGGGCCGCGCGCTACACGGGCGGGCTTTGGGTCGGTAAATTTATCAAGACATGCACCTATCAGCGTGTGGCGCCGTCCGCCTCAGCAACCATAGGGGAGTATTGTTCACGCCTGTGCGCTCTGGAAGGGTTTGCAGGACATAAAGCACAAGCCGACCTGAGAGTGGTACGCTATCACAACCGATAAGAGGGCGCGTTATGCCGGGTTATAAAGTCGCCGGGCAATTCTTCGATGTTTGCAAGAGGCAGGCTGGATATGAGCCTTGAAGAAACCGATGAGAACAAACAACTCGTCGATGACATGTACGCGGGTTTGAACCGGAACAGGCTCGGCATCATGAACGAGTACTGGCACGAGGACATGGTGTGGAATGGGCCGACGGGTATAGGCATCAAACATGGCATAACGGATTTTGAAGAGAACTACCGACGCGATTTTATCGCTGCATTCCCCGATAAATACGCTGAGGATATTGTGCGCGTTGCGGAGGGCGATTGGGTGGCGGGTACAGGGTTCCAGGACACGACCTTTGTACGGGACTGGCTGGGCATACCGGCTACCGGTGAAAAAGTGCGCGTGCGTTACATGGACTTCTGGCGTGTGGAAGAAGAGCCACACACCGGCAAACGCAAACTGAAAGAGAATCTCGTTCTAATCGATATCCTGGGTGTGCTGGAGCAGGCCGGCTACAACATTGAAAATGTGCTGCGCTATGTCGGTTCCAAACCCCCTGAGTATTTCGACGGCGACTGATGTCTTTTCAAGCAGAGAAGCAGCGTGTGCGCAAATTTACCGAAGAGCTTGATCAAGCACCGTTCAACGAACTGCAACAGGTCTTCTCAAAACACTGCTCTGGTGAGCATCGCGTCTGTTTGAGTTTCCCCTGGCGAGAAATTACGAAGACCGCCGAATACATTGACGAATTCTGGGTGCCATTCAAAACAGCTTTTACCGCATTGCAGCGTCGCGAAGATATTTTCTTCGCCGGCAGAAATCAGGTGGGTAGCACTAACTGGTGCGTTAGCATGGGCCACTTCATGGGGTTGTTCGATCAATCCTGGCTGAACATTCCGGCAACACGAAAGCTAACCCTTATACGGTATGCTGAGTTCCACGAGGTAATGGAGGACAAAGTTACCCGGTCAGGCATATTCATTGACTTGATTGGCGTGATGCGTCAGGCAGGTTTCGACCCGTTACCCGGGGAAACCGGGTATCACTTTGTTTACCCCGGCCCGCAAACACACGACGGTGTCTTGTTGAGTGAACAAGACCCTGCCGAATCGGCCAGGACAGCCGAATTGGTAGCTCGAATGGTCGCTGATCTCGACGTCCTCAATCATAGCGGTGATGATCGATGCTCTCCGGATTTGCTGGCTCAAACCTGGCATGACGATATGGTCTGGTATGGTCCGGCGGGCATTGGCGCCAGTTACACCATCCCTCGCTACCAGGAACAACACCAATACCCTTTCCGGGAAGGACTCAAAAACAAGGTTTTCAACGGTCATGTGGCACGTATCGCTGAAGGCCACTACGCCGGTTTTTTTGGGTGGCCCAATTTGAAAAACACCGCCGCCGGGTTTCTCAATATGCCCGACAACGAAATCCATGCCGAAATGCAGGTTGTAGATATTTACCGGCGTCAGGGCAACAAGCTTGCCGAGAACTGGGTCATCATCGATCTGCCCTACTGGCTGCATCAACAGGGTGTCGATGTTTTTGACGGCATACGTGGGCGAACCTGATGAGTGACAGGCATACCTATCACCGACGACTGTTAGACCCGTATCGTGCCGCGCTATACAAGGGCGACTTTGCGGCTGTCGAGGCAGCCATCCATCAGGTGTTCTCGGATGGCGCCCTGATTCAGTTGGGCCATCCGTTTGAAACCCTTCCCGGTCGCGAGGCTTACTTCGCCGATGTCCTGACGCCGCTTCAACACGCCATCCCTGATTTAGAAAGGCGCGACACCATTGTCATCGCCGGGCCCACTCGTCATGGCACTGATTGGATGGGTTGTTGCGGTTACTATACGGGCGTCCTCCAACATCCCTGGCTGGATATTCCGCCCACGGGTCACCAGGTCTCGCTGCGATTTCATGAGTTCTACCGTATTGAGGACGATATGATCGTCGAAATGCAGGCGGTCTGGGATATCCCCGAACTCATGATCCAGTCAGGGGTATGGCCGCTGGTGCCCGGTTTAGGAAAGGAGTGGCATGTGCCCGGACCCGCAACCCAGGATGGAATCGCCACTTCTGCGTGGCAGCAAGACCAGTCTGAGTCCAGTTACCATCTCGTTCTGGATATGGTCGAAGCATTGGGCAGGTACGCGCAGGGAGGCGTTGCCGCGATGCAGCTTGATCGCTACTGGCACCCGCATTGCAACTGGTATGGTCCATCCGGCATTGGCACAGCCCGTGGTATCCGGGGATTTCGAAACTGGCACCAGATACCCTTTTTGAACGGTATGCCGGACCGGGTTGGGTCCGGCACCGAAGGAAACCTGTTTGCTGATGGTGCCTATGTTGGATTTACCGCCTGGCCCGGGATGCACATGACGATTAGCAATGACGGTTGGTTGGGTATCGCTCCGGCCAATCAGGAAATCACCATGCGAAGCCTCGACTTCTGGCGTTGTGAGGATGGCCTGATCAAAGAAAACTGGGTGTTAATCGACTTGCTCGACATCTACGCGCAGATAGGCGTCGATGTGTTCGCTCGAATGCGAGAATTTACGAAGGCGACCTATTCACCAGAGTGATGTCATTCGACCTCCTTAATCGCCGGTTGCTCGGGATGTCCGGGCTTCCTATAGTCGAGGTTCTTGACAAGATCAGGATATGACCATGAAGCGCTTCGAAGGAAAGTCCGTCATCGTCACGGGCGCTGCCTCGGGCTTCGGCACCGCGATTGCACGCAAATTTGCCGGGGAAGGTGCCGCTGTTGTGTGTGCGGACATTGATCTTGCCGGTGCTGAAAAGGTGGCGGCGGAATTTGGAAATGCCATTGCCGTCGAAGTGGATGTTGCCGATGAAGCGCAAAACGATGCCATGATCCGGGCTGCGGTCGATGCTAACAGCAAGATTGATGTGCTCTGCCTGAATGCCGGTATTCCTCACCGGGGGAGTTATATGGTGAAGATGGACCTGGAAGATTTTGATCGCATGTGGGCGGTCAACGTCCGGTCGATATTCCTTGCTGTGAAAGCGGCGGTGGGTCACATGCCCGAGGGCAGCAGTATCATCAGCACGGCGTCCATTGGTGGCAAACGACCTCGCCCGGGGCTTGCACCGTACAATGCTTCCAAGGCAGCGGTGATCAATCTGACCCGGGGGATGGCTGTGGAGATGGCACCAAAGATTCGGGTGAACTGTGTCTGCCCTGTGTCTTCACCAACCAGCTTCGATATGCGGTCCATGGGGGTGGCACAACTCCCGGAAGACGTGGAGAAGCGTGTTATCGACGGTATCCCCATGGGGCGTCGGGCAACGCCGGAAGATGTCGCTGATGCCTACGCCTTTCTTGCTTCGGACGAGGCCAGATTCCTGACCGGGGTCTCACTGGATATTGATGGTGGTCGGTCCATCCAATAAGGGGTTCGTTTCGGTTATCCTGATGCCAGTTTCGGGCCGACCACACGAAGGCTCGTATATGAAATCATTAAGTGGAACCATTGGAGCTGAAGGCTCCTGATATTAAAGGGAGAATCGAATGAGCGATTTTGAAGGCAGGGTAGTTGTCATCACCGGTGCCGGTGGTGGTCTGGGTAAGGCGCACGCGCTGGAGTTTGCCAGTCGGGGTGCCAGGGTTGTGGTTAATGACCTGGGTGGTGCCGGTGATGGTACGGGTTCGGGTGATGCCGCAGACCTGGTGGTTGATGAAATCAGGGCCGCCGGGGGCGAGGCTATTGCCAACAAGGCCAGTGTTTCGGACAAGGCCGGCGCGCAGTCCATTATCGATGATGCGGTCAGCGCCTATGGTACCGTCGATATTCTGGTGAACAATGCCGGTATTCTCAGGGACAAGAGCTTCAAGAACATGGACATGAACGATTGGGATGTCGTCATGGACGTGCACCTTAACGGTAGCGCCTATGTCACCAAGGCGGCCTGGCCGATCATGTACGAGAAGAATTACGGACGTGTCGTGCTGACCAGCTCTGTGTCCGGTATCTACGGTAACTTCGGTCAAGCCAACTATGGCGCCGCCAAGATGGGCATGGTGGGTATGATGAACGTGCTCTCCATTGAAGGTCTGTCCAAAAACATTCGTGTGAATACCCTGGCGCCTGCGGCAGAGACGCGCCTGATCGGTACGATTCCGGGCCGGGAGGTCAATCCGGACGACCCCTCTCCCGAAGCTCATCCGAAACTGGTGACACCGGCGGTGCTCCTGATGTGTGCGGACGATGCCCCGACAAACAGGATCATTCATGGGGGTAATGGTGCTTTCTACAGCAGTGCGATCTTCTCTAACGAGCCTGTTAAGTTTGGCCCTGATGCTACCTATGAGGACCTGTTGGAGAAAAAGGACCGGTTGCTGGATATGAGTACATCAGAAGAGATGTCCGGTCTGATCAGGGTCATGCGGCAGGCGAAGAAATAGGGCAGATGCCGCAATACTGAACCGGCGCTTTGACCGGTCAGTGGTGGGGCTGGCTACATCCGATAAAGCATTCGGTAAAGAATGCCCGGGTCAACTCGTTGAACTGAGCCGCCGCCTCAATGTTAACGGCATGACCGCCGTCCAGGTCGGCGATGCGAAGCCCCGGAATGGATTTCACTGCTTCCATATCCTTCTGAAAGGACTTCTCGTGGATGCCATTGGCAATCACAAAGGGGCAGGGGATGTCGGTCAGTAAATCGATGGAGTTCAGTTTCGCACCCAGCCGCCCGCCTTTCTGAATCGCGTCGGCGCTGGTGTTGTCGGCGGCTTTGATCAGGGCAGAGCGTGTCGGTTCGGGAATCCGTTTTGCGTAGACCGGATGAATTGGCAGGTGTCGATTATCAGCACGTGGTTCGTTGTTCGGTTGTGTCGAGCGCCTGGGACCGTTTGCCCTCAGGTTGCCCAGTGCTGACCGGGAGTTAGTCACCATCAGACCGGAAACCGCCTGTGGTTTGGCGATGGCATAGCGAATGGTCAGACCCGCAGCATAGGACTGTCCGATCACACCCCATCGTTCGGTCCCGAGTTCATTGCGAATGGCTTCGAAAGCGTCCAGGTAGCCTTGAACGCTCAGCGGTTCGCCCGGCATGGGTGATTTTCCGTGTCCCCAGAGTTCTGCCAGTACCAGATGAAAGTACCGGGAAAGCGCCTCGATGTTTGGCAACCACTGGGCATTGCTGGACAGAAACCCATGCACGAGCAGGAGGCCCGGGTCGGTGGGCTTCCCGTATGTCTCGACGTTGAGTTTCATTACCTGAGTCCGCCGATAGCGGCTCTCTTGAGTAGTGGCAGGTCCCTTTTTGTGTTGAACGCCCTGTGGTCAAACAGGTACTGCATCACAACCCCACGCAACATACCCATGATCAGCACCGCCGCCGCCGCCGGATCGACGTCCTTGCGAAATTCTCCCTGCCGGATGCCGCGCGAGATAATTTCAGCCACCCTGACCCGCACGTTCTTGTTGAATTCGGCAACGTCTGCCTGAATGTCCTCAGCGCCACCGAGGGCTTCGCCCATGATGACGTATAGCGCGCGTAACGTGCCCTCGCGCAGGGTGACTTCGGACATGTAGATGTCGATGTAGTTTGTCAGGGCCTCTTGCGCACTGTTTGTGTTCAGAGAATCGCCGATCTGATCCTGCATAAACCGGTAGCCGATGTTCCTGATGACCGCCTGAAGCAGGCCGGCTTTGGACCCGAACCTGTGACTCACCAGCCCGCCGGTGTAACCGGCTGCCTCGCCAACCTGGCTCAAAGTGGTTCTCAGATAACCCTGCTGTGCGAAGATAGGAATCGCCGCCCGGATGATTTTTCGTTCAGATTCTGCTTTACGTTCTTCCTGGGTGCGTCTCGTGGGTGCTGCTTCTACCATACGGATGGTGTTTACAATTTGTTGCTAAAGATATTATCTTAACAACCAATAAATAAAAACATCTCGCATCCGTTACACGAAACGAGGGATAAGCATGGGTGAACGAACCGGTCCTTTGCGGGACATAACAGTGCTTGACTGCACCATGGCACTGGCGGGTCCTTTCGGTACTGCTGTCCTCGCGGACCTTGGCGCCAACGTCATCAAAGTAGAACCACCCCAGGGTGACGGTTCACGTCCGGCTCCGCCTCTGCCACCGGACTATGCCAATGTGACCGCTGACGAGAAGGCGGGGGTGGACTTCGGCGGCTACTTCGCCTCCATCAACCGTAACAAGCGCGGCATTGTGCTGGATTTCAAAAAGGAAGAAGACAGGGAAACCTTCCTGTCCCTGTGTGAGAAGGCGGATGCGGTCGTCGAGAACATGCGTGTCGGTGTGATGGATCGGCTGGGCATCGGCTACGACGCCATCAAAGCCCGTAATCCGGAAGTTGTCTATGGCTGCATTCGGGGCTTCGGAGATCCTCGTACCGGTGAGAGCCCTTACGCGGACTGGCCTGCCTACGACATAGTGGCGCAGGCCATGAGCGGACATGCACACATTACGGGCCCGGAAGACGGGTCGGCGGGCTATCCGGCCGGTGTCAGTGTCGGCGATATCTATCCGGGTACCCTGATGGCGCTGGGTGTGGTCGCTGCGGTTCATCATGCCCGGGCCACCGGCGAAGGGCAGTTTTTTGATGTGGCGATGTATGACGCCATGCTGTCCTTCTGCGAAACCGTGATCGTGAACTATGGCTATAACAAAACCTCGCTCGGTCCACGGGGTCAGCATCATCCGAACCTGATGCCTTTTGGGCTCTATCCGACTAACGACGGTGGTGTGGCGCTGGCGTGTCCGGGGCCCGGGCACTGGAAGCTGCTCTGCGAGGTTATGGGGCGTGAGGAACTGATTGACGATGAGCGTTGTAAGAATACGTTTGTCCGAAAGAAGAACCAGGTGTTTGTCGAAGCCCAGATCGCTGCCTGGACGTCGTCACTGTCCAGGAAGGATGTGGTTGCCATGCTCGGCGGCAAGGTACCCTGTGGGCCAGTCAATACGGCGGAGGACATCTTTCAGGACCCACATGTAGTGGCGCGAAAGATGATCACCCGATTCCGGCTGCCGGGAGACAACCCGGAGGTCGGCATTGTCGGAACGCCACTCAAGTTCACCGCATCGGAGGCTGGTTTCTACCGACGGGCGCCAATGCTGGGTGAACATACGGAAGAGATATTCAATGAACTCGACATCAAGCGGGAGCCGTTGGAATGAGCGAAAGCGGGAATGAATTTGAAGAGGTACTGGAGCGGGCGGTGTTGCGAAAACGTGGTCGTGGTTTTCACGATTTCGAGGTCGGTGAAGAGATCCACCACCACTGGGGTAGAACCATTACGGAAGCGGATGCGATTCAGTTCTGTCACCTGACCCTGGCCTATAACCCCCTTTACTTCAACAGGGAGTATGCGAAGGAGTTGGGGCATCCGGACCTCGTGGTAAATCCCCAGTTGGTATTCAACGTGATTCTGGGTTTGAGTGTGGAAGTCTGTTCTGAGGGACTGGGCGGTCCCTTTCTCGGCGTCTATGATCTTAATTACCTGGAGCCGGTGTATCCCGGCGACACCCTGACTGCCGTATCAAAGACGGAAGCCATGCGGGAGTCGGAATCCACGGAAGGCCGGGGTGTGATCACCTGGTCCAATCAGGGCTTCAACCAGCATGGCCGCAGGGTCATTGAGTTCAGACGTTCCAACCTCGCCATCTGGAAGGGCGGCATGGGTGGCAAGAAGGTCAGGAAGGAGAAGGCCGATGGGTAGGCTTGCGAATCTCACCAGCCCGGACAACTACTTTGAGGATTTTGAAGTCGGGCAGGTCATCCGTCACGCCCGTGGCAAGACCATAACGGAGCTGGAGAACGTCAACATCACCAACATGGTCATGAATACCGCCCAGGGACACTTCAACCTGGACCAGATGCAGAAGACGCCGCTGGGCAAAATCCTGTGCTATGGCGGGGTAAATTTTTCCCTGGTGCTCGGCCTTGCTTCCCAGGATACGGTTGAAAATGCACTGGCGGAACTGGGCCTCAACAATATCCGGCTTAAGGCCATGGTGTTTCATGGCGACACCCTTTATGCCTGCTCGAAGGTGTTGGAGAAACGCGAAAGTGACCGTGAGGACGCTGGCATTGTGGTGTTCAAACACTATGGCATGAATCAGAACAGGGAGCTGGTGGCGGAAGTGGAACGCACCGCGCTCATCAAAAAAAAGAGCCACTGGCTTGATCGATAACAGGAGGCATCCAATGACAATGTTGAATACACACGGACAACCCAGGCGCCGTCGTCGGTGTCAGCTTTCCGTCCCGGCAAGTAATACCCGAATGATCGAAAAGGCAGCGGCCAGTGGTGTCGATCATGTGTTCCTGGACCTCGAAGACGCATGCGCCCCCAACCAGAAGGTTGCGGCGCGCGATAACATTGTTGATGCGCTTCACAACCTGGATTGGGGCGAAACGGTTCGCTGTGTTCGTATCAACGATACGGGAACCCGGTGGTGTCACGATGATGTCATCTCGATTGTCGAGAAGGCCGGGGACAAGGTGGACTGCTTCATGTTGACGAAGCCATACGATGCCTCTGACGTGCAGTTCGTCGACAAGCTGTTGACGCAGCTTGAACTCAAGCTCGAACTGAACAAAAAGATCGGTCTTGAACTGCTGATAGAGGAAACACTCGGTCTTCAGAATGTGGAATCCATCGCCGCATCCACGCCCCGGCTGGAGGCGATGATCTTCGGCATGGGCGACTACTCCGCCAGCCAGGGGCTCGACTTTGATGCGATTTATGGCCCTGACTATAAGTACCCCGGCGACGTGTTCCATTACGCGAAGTTTCGGGTTGCGATGGCAGCGCGTGCTCGTGGCATTGATGCCATTGACGGACCCTTTGCGAACATCCGCAACACCGACGCCTACCGTGAGTCCTGCCTGCAGGCACGTGCACTGGGTATGGTCGGCAAATGGGCGCTGCATCCAACCCAGATTGAGCATGCCCGGGATGTATTCACGCCGGACCAGGCCAGGATTGATGAAGCGCGCAAGCTGACAGAAGCCTATCGTGAGTCCGAAGCTCAGGGGCAGGGTGCCGTCATGATTGATGGCAGGTTCGCTGACGCGGCGACGGTTCGCCTGTATGCGAATACGCTTGATCTCGCCGGTCTGTACGGCCTGTAGTTCAGGATGTAGTCAGGAGAAGATGATGCCGGAAGGATACTGGACCGAAGAACGCCGCATGATGCAGCAGGCGGCGCGGGAGTTTACGACCCGTGAAGTGCTGCCCGTTGCGAATGAACTGGATCCCGAAAAAGGCATGATGCCGCGAGAGCTGATCAACAGGATGGGTGAGATGGGCTACTTCGGCATCACCATTCCGGAAGATAAGGGTGGTCTTGGCCTGGGCTGCTTTGAATACTGCCTGATTGCCGAGGAACTGGCGCGTGGCTGGATGAGTGTCGCCAGCATCATTGCGCGAGGTAACGGTTTCTGGCGTTCCATTCCCGGTTTCGGGCCGGAGCGCGATGAGAAGATTGCACGGATGGCTGCGGGTCGGTACCTGGGTGCGTTTGCCATGTCCGAGCCCAACGCCGGCTCGGACATGGCTTCCGTCAGTTGCAGGGCGACCCGGGATGGTGATGACTGGATCATTAACGGCAACAAGTACTGGTGTACCTTCGCGGACGGCGCGGACTTCATCAGTGTGGTGTGCCGGGTTGAAACAGACAGTGAGCAGCGGCAGGCGGGTATGAAGAGTATCGCTGTGGAAAAACCAAGAGGGGAACTGCCGGAAGGGGTGCAGGGCAGCCCTATTCCGAAGATCGGTTATCACGGCTGGAAGACCTGGGAGCTACACTTCGACAATGTGCGCGTGCCCGCGATTGATACGGCGGATGAGGATGGCAGTGGACCTGCGACCATGGGTGGCGGGTTTGTCGGCATTCAGCGAGGGCTGGAGGTTGCGCGTGCACACACTGCCGCCAGATCCATTGGCGCCGCCCAGGGTGCACTGAATGTGGCCATTGATTACGCGAACGAGCGTGAACAGTTTGGCAGTGTGATCGGAAAGTTCCAGGCCATTCGTTTCAAGATCGCCACGGCAGCCACTGAGATCGAGGCTGCGCGTCAATTGATGTACTACGTCTGTAGCGAGATTGACCATGGCCGCCGCGCTGACAAGGAGGCGGCCATGGTGAAGTACTTTGCAGCCGAGATGTCAGAGCGCGTGACGTCGGAATGCCTTCAGATTATGGGCGGTGCCGGTTACACCACGCACTACCCGGTGGAACGCTACTGGCGGGATGCGCGGTTGACCAGAATCTTTGAAGGTACTTCGGAGATCATGCAACGGATTATTTCTGATCGGCTCATGGGCAGGTAGCCGCCGAGACAAAATGGAGGATAGTATGGGAATTTCTTTACCGACAACCGAAGAGTGGGTCCGGTCATGTCAGCAGGATGGTGAATTCATGCTGGCAGCGAGACACTGGAACGGCGGCTTGCAGATCAAGGTGGACGACCAGCCATTGAAACTGCCGGTGCGGGATGGCAGGCCGGTCGCAACCGAAGCGGATACCGGAAACCTGATTGAATTTTCAGGTAGCGAGGCTGTCTGGAGTAAGTTGCTCGCCGCTGTGCCGGAGAGATTCAACAATGACCTGATGGCAAACCTGATGCAGGGTCAGGGTTTGCGCCGGGAAGCGGACCCGGTTAACTTTGCACAGTATTATCCGGCTGTGGCAAGAGCGGTTGAACTGCTCAGGCCGTCGACCGATGAAGGTGGGGCAATGCTCCATGACGTTACCGATGAGGGCACGTTCGGGGCGCCGGTGGGACGCTATGTCATGTTGTCGCTGGGCGGAGTCAGGCATCGGATCTACTATGAGGAAGCGGGTGAAGGCATTCCCTTGATCATGCAGCACACGGCGGGCTGTTCCGGTACCCAGTGGCGGCACCTGTTCGAAATGCCGGAGATCACCAGTCGATTCCGCCTGATTGCCTATGATCTGCCCTACCACGGCAAGTCGGTGCCACCGGTGGAAAAATCCTGGTGGGATGAACAGTACCTTTTGCGCGGTGAGTTCCTGAGATCCATACCGGTGCGGCTGGGCAGGGTGCTCGGCCTGGATAAACCTGTCTTCATGGGTTGCTCTGTGGGTGGTCTGATGGCACTGGATATGGCGCATAAACATGCCGACGACTTCCGGGCGGTGATCTCCCTCGAAGGTGCACTGGAAGTACCGGGCACAATGGACCTTCATGGCGAGTTATGGCATCCCCAGGTCAGCAATGAATACAAGGCCCGACTGATGGACGCCATTATGTCGCCTACATCGCCGAAGTGTTATCGCAAGGAAACCGGCTTTATATATGCCAGCGGCTGGCCACCCGTGTTTCTCGGTGATCTCTACTATTATCTGGAAGACTTTAACCTCAGAGATCTGGCCGGTGAAATTGATACCAACCGGGTCGGTGTGCATATTCTCTCGGGTGAATATGACGCCAGCGGAACCGTTGAACTGGGTCGGGAAGCACACAACGCGATTGCCGGCTCAACCTTTGCCGTCATGAAAGGGGTCGGTCACTTCCCGATGAGTGAGAACCCGCAGGCGTTCAAAGAATACCTGCTACCCGTTCTCGACCAGATCGCATAACGCCGGAGCGCAAACCATGAACCACCTGGAGGCCTGGAAGAAGTATAAAAACCTGACCTGCGATGATCTGCCCGACGAGGTTGTCAAGGTGGCAAATCACTGCATTCTCGACTGGGTGGGTTGTGCACTCGCCGGAAGTACAGAGCCGCTTTCCGGGCTGCTCCTTGAGGAATTCGGGCACCGTCAGGGTGCGTGCTCCCTGATTGGTTGCCGCAAAAAAGTGGATGCGCCCACAGCAGCCCTGTTGAATGGTGCCAGCGGTCATGCGCTGGACTATGACGACACGGGCATCGGCGTCGGTTGTCATTCGACCACACCGGTCCTGCCTGCGGTCATGGCGGTTGCCGAAGAGACGGGCGCGAGCGGCAGAGAACTGATAGCGGCCCTGGTCGCCGGTGTTGAAATCCAGGGACGAATCCATCTGGCCATGGGTAATGACCACTACACCCGAGGCTGGCACACAACGGCAACCTACGGAACCTTTGGCGCGACGGCGGGTGTCGCCCATCTGTTAAAACTCGATGAGGAGGCTTACGGCATTGCCATGGGACTGGCCGCTTCTCATGCCAGTGGTGTCAAAGCCAACTTCGGCACCATGACCAAGCCGTATCATGCCGGGCGCGCCGCTGAAAGTGGCGTCAACTCCGCCCGCCTGGCGGCTAAAGGCTTTACGGCCAATCCCGATGCCGTGCTGGGAAACCAGGGCTTTGTTGGTGCGGCATCGAATGGCAAAGCGGTGCAGGGCAGGCTTAGGGAAGCCGCGGATGAGTGGTTGATCATGGAGACGTTGTTCAAATATCACGCGGCCTGTCACCTGACCCATGCCGGTATCGAAAGCGTGTTGCGCCTGAAACAGAAGCTGAGGCCCGATGACCTTTCCTCCCTCACGATGACCGTGCATCCTGCAATTCTGAATGTCTGCGGTATCCCGGAACCGAAAACCGGTCTTGAAGGCAAGTTCAGCCTTCGCGGTACCGCATCGCTGGCTTTGAACGGTATGGATACCGCAAACCCTGAAACCTTTGTGGATGATGTCATCAGCAGTGAAGTCGTGCAGCAGATGATTGAAAAAGTATCCGTTGAGACCGACAAATCCCTGACTACCATGCAGACCCGGGTGGTGTGGGTGGATGACGCTCAGCGGGCGCACGAGGAGTATCATGACACGGGTATTCCGGAGACAGATCTGGAAGCGCAGCAGGTAAAGTTGACGCAGAAGTTTTCAAGCCTGTGCGATTTCGCGAAGGTCAATGTCGCAGATTATGAGAGTGCCGTGGCCGATCTGGTGAACAGCAGGCAGGCCAGGCTCGAGCCATCAGGTCCGGAATTCGCGTAGTATAAGTGGCTGACCCCTTCCGAAAATCCCCGAATGAACTACAGCGACCTCGTAAGGCCCGCTACCTTTGCGGACGATGATTACTTCCATAAGCTGGCGGCACACATACGTGCCAGCGACCCGGTACCCTGGATTGAGAGTGAGACTCATAAACCCTTCTGGGTGGCGACGAAGCACGCGGACATCATTGAGATCGAACGTCAGAACGATAAGTTTCTGAATACCCGGAATTCGGTGCTACAGAGTCGAGAGATCGAAAAGGCCGCAGAAGAATCCGGCGCCTTTCTGCGAACCCTGATTCACATGGACGATCCCGATCACAAGAAGTTCAGGGATCTGACCAGAGACTGGTTTATGCCTGCCAGCCTGAAATCGGTAGAGCCGAAGGTCAGGGAAATCGCAAAGAATGCGGTGGACCGGATGCTGGAACTGGGTGAAGAGATCGACTTCGTGAATGACGTGGCGGTCTGGTACCCGCTGCGAGTCGTGATGATGATCCTCGGTGTGCCGGAAGAGGACGAGGCGTTGATGCTCAAACTCACCCGGGAACTGTTCGGTGCGGATGATCCGGACATGCGGCGCAAGGTTGAAACAGATGAGGAGCGTATCCAGACCATCACCGAATTTATTCAGTATTTCACGGCAATGACCGCTGATCGGCGGGCCAACCCCGGCGATGACGTTGCCTCAGTCATCGCCAACGCCAGAATCAATGGCGAGACGATCGGCGATCTTGAAGCCATGTCCTACTACATCATCGTGGCGACAGCGGGGCATGACACCACGAGTTCGTCCACGGCTGGCGGTGTTCTGGCGTTGATGCAACACCCGGATGAACTGGCAAAGGTGGTTGCAGACCCATCGATCACGCCGTTGACAGTGGACGAGGCGATTCGCTGGGTGAGCCCGGTCAAGCATTTTATGCGCTACGGCACCGGGGACTATGAACTCAGGGGCAGGCACATCAAGGCCGGTGACCCCATCATGATGCTTTACCCTTCAGGAAACCGGGATGAGGAAGTCTTTGACGAGCCCTTCAGGTTCAGGGCCGACCGACGACCGAATCGCCACCTGGCTTTTGGCCATGGTGCTCATCACTGCCTGGGCAACCTGCTCGCCAAAATGGAGATGAAATACCTCTACGAGGAACTGTTCAGTCGCATTGCCAGTATCGAATTGAATGGTGAGCCCAGGCTCATCCAGTCTACCTTTGTGAGTGGTCTGAAAACGCTTCCGGTCCGTATAAAGGCGAAGTGACACCAGGCGGGTGATGTGGGTTGGCCGGTACCTGTCGCCTGGTTAAGGAGACAGTCTGCTGGTCAAGAGAAAGCTCTTTGGTTAAAGTTTAGTCGGCTACAACTGTGAGAGGGGGAAAGGATGAAGATTAGCGCATTAAGAAAGCTGGCCATCACGACATGCACAGCGGCCCTGGTGTCTACCGGCCATGCGGTGGCGGAGGATCGTGTGCTTGAAGAAATAATCGTGACCGGTACCAAGCGTGCAGTGGCACAGCAGGACACACCGATTTCGATTTCCACATTAACCGCCAATGACATAGCCAACACTCGTGGCAATGACATTCGGGCGCTGGGTAATCTGTCACCGAACGTCACCCTGACACAGCAGACGGGGTTCAATGCCCTGGCGGGTGGTATCCGTGGCACAGGCACGATTTCCATTTTGACGACCCAGGACCCCAGTGTGGGTATTCTGATCGACGAATTTGCGTTGAACCATGTTCAGTCGCAGTTTGTCGAACTGTTTGATCTGGAGCAGGTGGAAATTTACAGGGGGCCACAAGGCACGCTGTTCGGCAAGAACTCAACCGGTGGTGTGATTGCCATTACCTCAAAACGCCCGTCTCTTGACGAGTTCGGTGGAGAGGTCAAGGTTTCTGCGAGTACCTGGCCGGGGGTCAGCGAAGACAATGACAACTACAAGCTACAGGTGGCTGTTGATATTCCACTGATTCCGGGCGAGCTCGGTTTCAGGTTTGCGGGATCGCAGACCACGGAAGATGGTTTCTACACCAACGATAAGGATACGGCGACCTTCCCTGATGCGCCTCTCTACGGTGTGTTGGGTGTCGCACTTGAGGATCTTCCGGAGCAGCTTCGGGAAGCGCCGACTGTCGGCGCCGGTGAGCTGCTTGGCGGCAAGGATACCTTCGCGGCAAAGTCCAAGCTCCTCTGGCAGCCCGGCGATAACTTTGAGGCTTACTTCCTCTGGGAGGTTGTTCGTGATGATTCCGATTCACCGCCCGGTGTGAACGAGACCCCCGCAGGTGAAGGCTTCCTTTTCCCTTTGATTGGCTTCCCGGGCATTCAGGAAGCGGGGCACAGTGACCCGTTCAGCACCGGCGTCACCCAGCAGGGGAATGGTATCAATATCCGCGACGGCCACCGGGTGGATGTGGATGGCTACTATCTGAATCTGACCTGGGGGCTGGAGAATTACTCCATCAAGTCGATTACCGGCTATCGTGAACAGGAAGAAACCCTGCCAAGCACCTACACGGGTGAGGCGTTCATTTCCCTGTTTGATGCGACACGAAATCTTGAGCGTGAGCAGTTCCAGCAGGAGATTCGCCTGATTTCAGAATTTGACGGGCCATTCAACTTTGTTGCCGGCGGCATTTATCTCACCGATGACCTGGATTTTCGTTCCTACGCCACGGTTGGCCTTTCTGCAGTTGCCGGTGCCGGTGCGGACCTCAGAAGCCTGACTAATGATCCCGGTGCGGGTCAGGTCAGACAGGATCGTGAGTCTATCGCTTTCTATGCGGATGGTAGCTACCAGTTCAGCGATCAATGGAGCCTGACCCTTGGCGCACGTTACACCAGGGATGACAAGGAATTCTGGAAACCGACGGGAACAGGTGCTCCGTGTAACGAGTTTACAGAGACCATTGATATGTCCATGGATGCCGATGGCAACTGTATTGACACCAGATCAAACAGTGTTTCCCGGGTTGGTCTGACCGGGGCTGAGATTGATCAGCGCAGGCAGGTTGTACCACCCGGCCAGTTTCGTTTTATCGCAGACGATGATGAACAGTGGACCGAGACTACCTGGCGGGTCGTTCTTGACTATAAGACGGTGGATGATGCGCTACTGTACGGCAGTGTCGCCACGGGATTTCTTGCGGGTGGTTACAGCGAGACCTGTTCGCAGGAGGTCACCTGTATCAACTATGATCCGGAAACCAACATAAACTATGAATTCGGCTACAAGAGCGATCTGTTCGATGGACAGCTCAGGTTTAACGCTTCGATCTTCTATACCGAGTTTGAGAACCTGCAACGAAACCAGGTGTTCCGGTTTACCGATCCCGTCAGTGGGGTGGAGACCCAGGAGACTATTACGCTGAATGCCGGTGAGTCTACCGCGCAGGGACTGGAGATCGAAACAACCTGGCTGGCCAGTGATAACCTGACTATCAAAGGGTCTCTGGGTTATCTGGATGCTGAATACGACACCTTTGATTTTGCCGGCGTTGATATGAGCGGTCTCGATGTCCCGTTCGCGGTTGAACTTCAACTCGGTCTGCGAGCCACTTATGTTCAGCCTCTTGCAAGCGGCGCTGACCTTACCTGGTTCCTTGCCGCGCACTATCAGGATGAAGCTGAAACCAGCCCGTTTGATCCGAACGCGGCACAGGGTGAGAATCCTGGATTTCCCGGTCGGGTAGCCAGGCATCCGACATTCACCCGGATGGAGGAGCGCACCCTGGTGGATCTGTCGATTACCTACAACAGTCCGGATGGCAGATACCATGCAACCTTGTTTGGTAAGAATCTGCTGGATGAAGAGTACCGAACGACAGCAAACTCGGTTGCCGGTCTCTGGAACTTCACCATGTATGGCGCGCCTTTGCAGTGGGGTATTGAGTTCGGTATGCAATTCGACTGAGTTTCAGGCCGGGGTCAATTCCGGTGGCCTTTGTAGTTTTTGTCTCGGCAGTCAGTTGGCTACCCAGGCTCTGGCCTCATCCGAGGCGACCCATTGCAGGGCATTTTTCAGAAGGCGCCGGAACCCCGGATTACCGAAGGCTTCCGGGCTGTCACCTATGTCTGACGCGACGACGGGAGAGTTTCCTGCTGCGTTCGCCCAGACCACAAGGTTGCTGCCGGGCGGATGACTCCAGTTTTCCTGTTCTTCCTGCGGAGTCGTCGGTGGGAAACAGCTTCCGCCTCGTGACGGTTTTACGAATGACGTTGTTGAGCGACTCGATGGCGCTCGTCGTGTAGATGACCTTGCGGATATCTTCCGGGTAGTCGAACAATCAATTAAGAGATCACACATAGATCGCAACTTTGTGCCTACTCGATGGCCTCCAGCTTATCCAGCACCTCCGGATCCTGTTCGACCAGGCGCAACAGCAACACCGACTCCCGCTTCGGGGCGTACCTGCCCTGCTCCCAATTCTGCACCGTCGACACCTTGGTACGAAGCCTCGTAGCAAATAGCCCCTGTGAAAGCCCAAGTCGCTCCCGTAGCGCCCTGATCTCGTGCGGTGAGATAGCCGGGTCTGGTTTTACGGTGACTTCCGTGGTGCGCAATGTGGCCTTCCCCTGACGAGCAGCCTTCAGGGCACCAGCGCCCTCCACCAGCTCTTCAAAGACGTTCCGTCCGCTATCTTTTATCATGCCTGTACGCCTCAATTTCTGCCTCGTATAGCTCTTTCAGTGTAGCCTTCTGCCGGGTAGTCAGGTCATCCGCCACCTCGTGGTCGTAAACGGTCAGGAGCCAGAATTCAGACTCCTCCTCGAACCAGTAGTAAATTATGCGGCTACCACCCCGCTGCCCCTTCCCCCGCTTTGGGTTTTTCCAGCGTACTTTGCGAAGCCCCCCGGTACGCTGAATTACATCCCCTGCCTGCGGGTTATCCAGGAGGTGCTTCTGAAAAGCCTGAAACTCATCGTCCGTGAAGTAGGTTTCCCTGTTCCTTTCGAATGCCGGCATCTCTTTAAATACCCCTTTCATGGCTGATAATTGTACGCGCTAAGCGTATATTTGTCCGGTACCATATGCAACAAATTAACTCCCGCCGCTACTGCCTGTTGACAAGGGCATCCTGGATGCCCTCCAAAACTTGGGCGAGATGCTGTTGAAGCTGTCAGGTGCCGAATAGTTTTTGTCTCGGCAGTCAGTTGGCTGCCCAGGCTCTGGCCTCATCCGAGGCGACCCATTGCAGGGCATTTTTCAGAAGGCGGCGGAACCCCGGATTACCGAAGGCTTCCGGGCTGTCACCTATGTCTGACGCGACGACGGGAGAGTTTCCTGCTGCGTTCGCCCAGACCACAAGGTTGCTGCCGGGCGGATGACTCCAGTTTTCCTGTTCTTCCTGCGGAGCCAGCGGCGGTGGTGTGAAATTCTCCGCCACATAATCATAGTCGCTGCGCATCAGCGGCAGCACGCCGGCCTCAAAGTTCGGTGACTTGATGTATATCTCGTCGGTGACGGTGAAGCCGTTGTCCAGACCGGCGACAACCGGATGATCAGGGTCAACCGGGGTCAAAGTAAACGTCGGGTTCGGGAATGGACCATGGCCGCCGCGATATCCGGAGCCGGGCATCTGTTCACCAAAGACCTCGCCGCCGCTCAACAGGAAAGAGGAACCGTGTATTTCCCGCCAGAGAGGCCAGTTGGGCCAGGAGACAGTGCCATGATTCAGCAGGACGATACCCTTGCCACTTTCCAGGAGTGCCTCCATGGAGTTCCTGAAGTCCGGGGGCGGCTCACCGGTATCCCCGGCACCATCGTGCGACAGGCCGATGTTGGCGATGCCGGACATGTCATAAAACAGGATCGCATCGTAGGGACCCATGTTCTCCGGGCGAAGAATCACCTGGGCTGCCGGCTGTTCGACCAGGGTGGTGGTGATGTCCTGGTCGTCCTCGAACATGGCAAGAAATGCATCGTGATTATAGGCGTGACCCTTGCTGACGATCAGGACATTGATCCTGGACATGTTGAACCCTCGTTTCCCTCATGAGGTATCGTAATGGAACCGGGCGCTGGCCGCACGTCTGGAATCACGGCGATCAAAAGCGCCACGGATTCGGGCCAGTCTCCATTGCGATATTGGATAGCGCCAGATGATAAGGACGGCGGTCGCGTAGAACAGCCAGGGTGGAAACACATAAACATAGGACAGGGCCCGGATTTCTGCGGGACCGTTGTTGCCGCCCGGGTCGAAACCCAGCCATTCGAGGAAGGGCAGGCACAGACCCAGTGCCAGGGCCGTCACCATCTTCTGCCCCAGAGACCAGACGGCGATATAGGCGCCGGAGATGTTTTCCGTCGAACGCCTTGCGGCGATCTCAATGACGTCGGCTTTCATGGACATGGAAAGAGCGCCGAAGTTACCACCGGCGATGCCGTAAATTGCAAGGCAGAGAAACAGTCCCCGGAGATCTCCCGGACCCAGAAGCAGAAAGGACGGCGTAATGGCCACGAACATGATGCCACCGAGCATCCAGGTGGGTTTTTTGCCAATACGCTCCGACAACATGACCCAGAGTGGCAGGGCAAGAATGTTGGCGCCATAGTAACCAAGCAGTATCTGCTGAGTGTAACCCTCTGCCACCACCACATAGGTTGCGAACAGCATAAAGCAGGCGGAACCCCACCCGGTACCCAGCGACATCATCATAAAACCGGTAAACAGCAGCATAAAAGAACCGTTGCTGAACATGGCTTTGGCATGTTTCAGCACATGGGCCTTTGGCCGGGGATAAGCTTCACGTTCGGGCACTGCGGTCAGGGTGACGGTGATGAGAACCGGCAACGCCACCAGGGCCATGGAGCCGATGATGGTCAGGCCCTCTTTTGGCAGGCTGCCATAGCCGGTGAACTTCCCCGCCAGGACGGGAATGGTCAGTACACTGACATTCCCCAGAAAACCGAAGGCCTGGCGCCAGCCGGTAATCCGGGTCCGCTCATCATAGTCATCCGACAGCTCCGCACCCCAGGCGTAATAAGGGATGTTCACCATGGTCCAGCCCAGCCAGAGCAGGACCGACCAGGTCAGGAGAAACCACTTTGTTACGGGCAGTTCGTTCAGAACAGCAGGATTAAAAAGCTGGAAAGCCGAGATCATCATGAGTGCGGCGCCCACTGCTATCCAGGGCTTGCGTCGACCGAATGGGCCGGGTGTCCTGTCACTCAGGGTGCCGATCAGTGGGTCCGTTATGACATCGGTGACACGGGCGAGCATCAGGATCAGTCCGACTTCGGTCAGCGACAGACCGTAATCCTTGGAGTAAACCAGAGGCAGGTAGAGGATTACCGGGATAGATGCCAGGTAGACGGCATACTCCGGCAATGCGAACAGCATCAATGTTGACTGCTTCAGCGGTCTGACGTCTGAAGGGTGTGCCATATCATGAGGCTACGTTGAAACTCTTTGACTTTCCACGGGGTTGTTGTCCCCATGCGCTTTTTCAGGCGGTCAGCAGACGCTTTTCCAGTTCGCTCTGTTCTGCGGGTCTGATGCCCGCTGCTTCCAGGTAACCCTGGATACCACCATAGTGGTTGTCGATCTCTTCGAAGGCGGCGAGCAGATACTCGGCCCTGACGCCTGACAATACATGCAGGACGTTTTCATCGACCTGCTCGGGCAGACCCTGCTCGCGCATGTTTTCCAGCATACGCTGTCTGGCACGTTCAGAGAGTTCGGTCGCTTCATTGCTGACAAGATAGTCATGCAGCACTGTTTCGTGATCCACGCCCAGCATGGTCAGGATAATGGCGGCACCAAAACCGGTGCGATCTTTACCGGCTGAGCAGTGCAGCAGGAATCCCCGATCAGTATCACGTAGACAGGTCATAAGCTGTTTATAGGCGCCGACGTGATCTCTTGCGATTTCACGGGTGACGTCGCGCATGAACGTTATAAATTCGTCTGCGGATGGCTGCCTCTGTGTTTCCTGAATGGTTTCCTGGAACTGGGTGGAACTGCCCGGCCAGATGGGGATGTGTACCCGGCAGTCGAAGGGCGCCGCCGCCGGTGTGGGCGCGCTTTCAACCTCTTCCCGGCTACGCAGGTCGCAGATCACCCCGATATCCAGTGCGGCGAAGTCGTTCCAGGCATGCTCGGCGATTTCCGACATCAGTCCACAACGAAATAGCAGACCATTTTTTACCTTGCGCCCGTCCTGTGTTTGATAGCCCCCGAAGTCGCGCAGGTTGATAGCGCCTTCGATGGGGATGAACTGGCGGGGAAGCTCTTCTTTGAGCATCTACCTGGCCGCCTTCTCGGCTTCATCCCGGGCGATTTCATTGCCAATCGCCTGCTCCACCTTCTTCATGTACGTCTCGTGCTGGCTGGCAGCCCACTGATAGCTTGCCTGCCTGGGTTCATTGCGCCCCTGAAATACCGGAGCGACGTGCCTGGCAAACAACTCGTAGCTTCTGCGGGTTTCCGCCCAGTCTGCCCAGTTGTGCGCCATATGCAGGAAGGCACCGAAACCACCGGATTGTTCTTCCAGACGGTGAATCTGCGCGATAGCATCATCCGGTGTGCCGATTACAGCGAGTCCGCCTTCTACCAGTGCCTGTGCAGGGTCGCCATCATCGGGTGCTATGGGCAGTGCGGCCACATCCTTAAAGTAGGTCACCCATTCGTGCAGACCGTGGCGGACGTTCTTCATGGCCTGCTCGCGGGTTTCCGCAATATGCATCGGGCCGACCAGTGACCAGCGGCCCCGGTCAATGGTCTGGTTATTCTCGTTGGCTTTGCGTTCGTAAATCTCCCAGTTGGCAGCCAGCGCATTAAATCCACCAGAGGTTGTTGCACCCACGGAAAGGAGCCCCAGTCCGTGGGTGCCTGCTGCGCGAGCACCTGCCGGGGATACCTGGGAAGCTACTGTCATTTCGATATGCGGTTTGCTGTAGCTGCCGAGTTGCAGGCGGGCATTGTGAAGCTGAAACCATTCAGTCGTTCTCGTCACCGTGTCACCTTTCAGCAGTGGTACGAGTACCTCGATTGCCTCAAGCATCATGTCCCGCTGTTTCAGGGTATCAATACCCAGCATCTGCGCATCGGAAGGCAGTGCACCGGGGCCCATTCCGAACGCTACGCGACCTTGTGTCATGTGGTCGAGCTGCATCATGCGGTCAGCCAGGATAAAGGGGTGATGGAAGGTCAGGGAGGAAACCCCGGTACCCAGCTTGATGTGCCGTGTGGTGGCGGCGGCATGTGCAATAAACACTTCAGGTGAGGCGATGATCTCCATGCCCCCGGAGTGATGTTCGCCTATCCAGGCATAGTCGTAACCCAGTTGATCCAGGTGCTGCACCAGTGCCAGGTCCCGGGCAAGCGCCTGGGTTGGGTTTTCCTTCAGGTTATGGAAAGGTGCCAGGAAAATCCCGAATTTCAGGTTGCTCATTTCTTCAGTTCACACGGGATCGTAAGATGATGTGGGTCCCCGGCAGTTTTACCGTATTGTCGGCTATCCGGGCAGATGCCCGCATCGCTTCAGGATTCATTGTGCCGGTCGGGTAGCTGCATAATTTATAATACACAGAATCCAATAGCCGGAACACTGCACGATGAAGGCCACATCTGATGTCTTTGACCATATTTCCACTGAATTTGTGAACGCCAATGGACTTCGTTTTGAGGTGGATATGTGCGGTGATCAGAACAGCAGGAAACTGGCAATCTGCCTCCATGGTTTTCCTGAACATGCCATTTCCTGGCGTTACCAGCTACCCATGCTGGCGGAACTCGGCTACAAAGCCTGGGCGCCTAATATGCGGGGTTATGGTAACTCCTCCATTCCCCGCGAGCGTGAAGACTACGCCATTGAAAACCTGTTAGCAGATGCCGGTGCTCTGATTGATGCGGCGGACTGTGATGAAACCGTGCTGATTGCCCACGACTGGGGTGCGGTTATCGCCTGGTACTTCGCCATGCGGAAGATACGGCCACTGAACAAGCTGATCATCTGTAACGTGCCACACCCCGGGTCGGCGCGTCAGGCCCTGTCTCTCGCCCAACTGCGTAAAAGCTGGTATATCTTTTTCTTTCAAATCCCCGGCCTGCCTGAGTGGTTGTTCGGTCGGCGTGACGGCGCCTTTGGAGAACTGTTCAGGGAAACGGCTGCCCGTCCTGAAAACTACCCGGATGAGGTGATCGGGGTCTACTCGGAGAATGCGCAGCGCCCCGGTGGGCTCACTGCGATGATCAACTACTACCGGGACATGTTCCGACCGGGTGGCGGGTCGAAGCGGCAACAGGATAGGGGGCTGCCCATGATAGAAACCCCGACCCTCATGTGCTGGGGCGAAGATGATATGGCGCTGACCAGGGAGACGACCTATGGTACGGAGAAATGGGTCAGGGACCTGACAATACGATACCTGCCAGGAATCTCTCACTGGGTTCAACAGGACGCGCATGAGGAAGTTAATGCGATGATGAGGGCCTTCCTTAACGGTGAGCCAGTGCCTTACATGAAATGGGAGTCGAAACTGGTCGACGAGGATCCCACCGCGTAATAAAACACAGGCAGTAACAAAGGAGTCCGTATGAAAGTAGCCGCAGTCAAAAGTCCGGGAGGCCTGGATAAAATTGTAATCGAAGACAGGGATGATCCCGTGGCTGGTCCCGGAGAACTGCTCGTTCGGGTTCGAGCCAGCTCGTTGAACTTTCACGATTTTGCCGTGGTTTCAGGGCTGATACCTTCTGCCGATGGGCGCATACCCATGTCTGACGGTGCGGGTGAGGTTGTCTCGGTGGGAGAAGGCGTCACCGGCTTTTCTGAAGGCGACATGGTGGTGTCGCTGTTCTTTCCGAAATGGGAGCGAGGTGAACCCGATCTCGACAAGTTGACGGGTGTTCCGGGAGATCACGCCGATGGTTATGCCGCAGAGCTGGTTTCCATGCCGACCGACACATTCACCCGTGCACCTGAAGGCTACTCCATGGAAGAGGCGGCGACGCTACCCTGTGCTGCGTTAACGGCGTGGCGTGGTCTGGTCACCATGGCGGGCATCAAGCCGGGAGACTGGGTGCTGACCCAGGGAACGGGCGGTGTGTCTATTTTCGCGTTGCAGTTTGCCAGGGCCGCCGGAGCCCGCGTGATCGCCACCTCATCTTCAGAAGAAAAGCTGACCCGGCTTAAAGAGCTGGGTGCCGATGAACTTATCAATTACAAGGAAACGCCTGACTGGGGTGTTAAGGCGCGCGAGCTGACCGGGGGGCGTGGTGTCGATGAAGTTGTGGAAATCGGCGGGGCGGGCACCCTGGCGCAATCGATCACTGCCTGTCGGATTGGCGGCCACATATCACTGATTGGTGTACTCGCCGGGTTTGCCGGTGAGGTGCCAACGGCGCAAATCTTCTCCCGGAATCTGACAATTGACGGTATCACTGTTGGTTCGCGGGAAGAGCAGGAGGACATGATTCGCGCGATTGAGGTCAACGGTATCAAGCCCGTGATCAGTGACAGCTTCCCGCTGAGTGATATCAGCCAGGCATTTCAGCATCAGGCGGACCACAAGCACTTCGGGAAAATCGTTCTGTCTATATAGGCGGTCAGGGGAGATGGTCGGCGAAAGTCTTCGCCAGTTGCCCGGAGGTCGCCATTTCCTCAAGCCAGCGATTGACCTCCGCCAGCAGCCTGGAATCCTTTGTCATCATGTAGGCTTTTTCCTGGTAAGTCAGGGTTTGTCCGGGCATCGTCATGCAGAGTTCCGGGTGTCGTGAGCTCTGTAGTTGCGCCTCAATCAGGTCGGTGATCATAACGTCAGCTTCGTTGCCGATGATCTTCGCAAAGATCGTCCGATTATCATCATGTAGCAGTTTTTCCGCCAGGGTGATGTTGTTGTCCACGAATCGCTCGTTGGTGCCCCCGGGATTGACGATAATCCGGATACCCGCCTGATTGATTGCTTCAAGGCGTGAGAAAGCCGCCGCCTGGTCACATCGTGCGATGGGTGTTTTCCCGCCGATGTGATAGGCCCGGGTGAAGTACGCCTGCTGTTCCCGTGGGGGAATACGTGACACACCGCTCATGGCGATGTCATAGCGACCTGTGTTCAGATCCTCCATCAACGAGGGCCAGCTTGTCTTCACCAGGACCAGCTTCACAGCAAGAGCACTCGCGAGCTTTTCAGCCATGTCGATATCAATGCCGGAATAGCTGCCGGCTGCGTCCTCAAAGGAGAAGGGCGCATAGTCGCCGGTGGTGCCGACGCGAAGGATTCCGCTTTGACGAATCTGGGTGATTCTGTCCGGGTAGACCTGAATCTGTTGTAACGCCGTGAACACCATCGCGCGGGAGACCTGGGACAGACACTCGATACTGACCTCGTTCATGAACCGGGTTTCATCATGCTCGCTGACCGCGAGCAGACGAACAATGGTGCTCCCGAGTTCCAGCAGTCGTGGCCTGACATCGCCGATCAGGTCTCTTGCGTTTACCGGCGGCGATGAGGCCTGCCAGCGATCGAACCAGCAACGCTGAATGTCCCTGGCTGCCTCGATCTGGGCCCTGAAAAATACCTCACTGGACTGAGCCGTAATACCGAACTCCAGCCCTGACATGATGGCATTGTCGATGACCAGCGCTTCACGCTCGGGCACCTCGATCGGCTGCCGGTTGATCCATTTATAGGCTGCGACATCGCGCATCAGTGAGAGTCGTTGCCCAATCGCTTCGTAGGGTTCATCCGCATGCAGTGGCGAGCCCGCCAGGAGCAGCGCCAGGCAAAGAAGGGTCGCAATGTTCGCGTCAGTCGTTTTCAAACAGGTTGTACTTCTTCATGTAGCCGCGAAGCTGATGATAGGTCACGCCCAGGGCCTCTGCGGTCTTTTTCTGATTGAACTGCGAGGCGCCCAGTGCCTGACGGATCAGTTCGATTTCAAAATCCTGGACGGTCTGTTTGAAGTCAATCGGGAAGTCCGTCAATGACGCCTCCGATGCTCGCGCAACATCCGCGCCTGGCTTCCCGGGTTGCCGGGTATTGCTGACCGATGGTCTGAACGCCGAATCGAAGGGGTCAAGGGTAATCACGTCGACCGGTGAGTCGTCATCAGCGGCGCGGTACACGCTGCGTTCCACCACGTTTTTCAGTTCGCGAATATTGCCGGGCCAGTCATAGCCACTCAGCGTATTGATGGCCTGCTCCGAGAAGCCAGGGAAAAACTCCATGCCAAGGTCACTCGCCATGTTCATGGCGAAGTGTTCAGCCAGCAGCAAGATATCCTGCGGTCGCGCCCGTAGCGGCGGGAGTGTAATAACATCAAACGCCAGTCGGTCCAGCAGGTCCGCCCTGAACTTCCCGTGTTCCGCCAGGGCCGGTAGATCCTCGTTTGTCGCGGCGATCAGTCTCACGTCAGTTGCCAGGGTTTTGCTGCCGCCAACCCGCTCATACTCCCCGTATTCGATAATCCGCAGCAGCTTTTCCTGGACCAGTGCGGAGGTTGTCGCCAGCTCATCCAGGAACAGTGAACCCTTGTCGGCACGCTCGAAGCGACCACGATGCATCCTGGAAGCCCCGGTAAACGCACCCGCTTCATGTCCGAACAGTTCGGTTTCCAGCAGGGTTTCGCTGATGGCGGCGCAACTCATCCTCAGGTACTCTGGTCCCAGCGGGAGGAGAGATAATGCAGGCGTGCCGCAATCAGTTCCTTACCGGTACCACGTTCGCCGACGATCAGCACTGGCTTGTCGAGGGGTGCGATTTGCGAGACCCTGTCCAGGACCTCAAGGAAGGCCGGGGATTCGCCAATGAGTCTGTCTGTGTGCTGCCGGGCGTTCATGGCAGGGGATTATTGGCTAATTGTTGGTGATATTCACTAAATTCCAGCCCTTCAGACTGGTCAAATTGATCACAATCGAATTATCCCTAATTAAAACAATGGGTTATGTCAGGGTCGAAAGTTGGCACGGAATGTGATGCAGACAGAGTGAACACAGAATTTATGGTTGTCACAAGCGAGGTGTAACAAATGGGTATTTTTTCGAGATTTACAGACATCATTAACTCGAATATCAATGCCATATTGGATAAGGCGGAGGACCCTGAAAAGATGGTTCGCCTGATCATTCAGGAAATGGAAGAGACCCTGGTTGAGGTCCGTACCCAGTCAGCCAAGCTGATTGCGGACAAGAAGGAACTGAATCGGCGTATCGTTCGTCTGCAACAGGAAGCCCGGGACTGGGAGAGCAAGGCTGAGATTGCACTCAGTAAAGAGCGCGAAGACCTGGCACGGGCTGCGCTTAGGGAAAAGCAGGGCGCGGAAGAAGCCGCCATGGTCATCGAAGCCGATTTCGAGGTTATCGACCAGAATCTGGAGAAGCTGTCCGGAGACATTGCGCAGCTTCAGCAAAAACTGACGGATGCCAAGACCCGTCAGAAGGCACTGATTGTTCGAGGGCGCACAGCGCAGAGTCGAATGGGCGTAAGGCGTCAGATTCACGATGTCAACGTTAATGAAGCAATGAGCCGGTTTGACCGCTACGAGCGCCGCATTGATGACCTGGAAGGTGAGATCGAAGCCTATGATCTGGGTCAGCGCACGCTGGCAGACGAGATTACTGAACTTGAAAATGACGAGAAGGTGGATGAGGAATTGGCCCGGTTAAAGGCTAAAATGTCAGGGCCGGAGGCTAAGCAGTCAGAGTCCGGGCGAAACTCTGAGTAATCTGATTGGGGTAAATGATGAGCGGTATTGTAGAGGCTTTTTTCGTACCTGTAGTTCTATTCATGGTCGTGGTCGCACCTATCTGGATCATCTTCCACTACAAGTCGAAATCCAACGTCGTGAATGGCCTTTCCGCCGTCGAGCGAGCCGAACTTGAAGAGATGATTGAAGTGGCAAACAAGATGGCAGCCAGGATTGAAACCCTGGAATCTATTCTTGATGCCGAAAGTCCGGACTGGAGAGAAAATCAGTCTGAAGCCTAGCTGGACCTCAGGCTGGACCTCAGGCTGGACCTTAAGCTGGACCTCAAGGAAAGTACAGTGAGTAGAGACAGAAGAGACGCGGAACGAGCAGCCAGGCGGGCCAGGAAGCTTGCCGAGAGGGCTAAAGCGCGCGCAAGGCGCACAGAGCGCCATGCTGAGCGTGCCGCTGAACGGGCTGAAAGCGAGGCGAAGCAGGCTCAGTGGGAAGCAGAAAAGGCTCGCAAGCAGGCGGACTGCGCGGAGCAGACCGCCAGTGGATTTGAATCGTCCCTGGATGATGAGTTTCCGGGGTATGGGCCCTCCCGCAGATTTCCCGAAAGGAAACGAATACGACCCCGTTGGAAACACAGACGCTACGGCTATGGCCGGTATGGATCTCCCTGGGCCAGGGCGCGCAAACGGCGCAGTGCACATCTATACCGCGACCGACAGCGCAAGAAATTCCTGGGTGTTTGCGCCGGCGTTGCCGACTATTTTGGCCGACCGGCCTGGGAAATAAGACTGTATACGGTTCTGGGCCTGTTCCTGATTTCGTCAGTTGTCGTGCCTGCCTATTTCATCACCTATTTCCTGATGGACGACAGACCCTACTACCGGCGGGTAACCGACAGGTTTGACGACACAGCCGACATTGATGACCAGATGCGTGATGATGCCGGTGGCCCTGTCGGTGGAAGCGGTGAGAAGGATGATATGTCTATGACAAGGGGCAAAGGGCAGGACCAGAGGATGAGCAATGTGCAGGCGATGAAAACGGCGAAGAGAAAGTTCTCGGACATTGAGCAGCGCCTCCGTCTTATGGAAACCCATGTGACCTCGTCACGTTTCGAGTTACAGCGCGAGCTGAAGAAGATTTCAGACGAGAGTTAACATCACTATTGAGGTGAGAGACGCATCCGGAGTCGACCCGGTGTGTTGTACGGCGGACCCTTGATATCATCATTCGGACCTCCTCAGATATTTACGTTGTTGTACTTCAGATCGGGTTTTTTGACAGGGCTGATTGAAAGCTTTTTACCGAAAGCTGGCAAATCGAGCTATAATGAGCCCAAAGGAATAACAGATGAGCGACAACACTAATCGCATGATTGATACCCATGCAGCGGTAAAAGATCTGACCGATGCCGGTATGCCAGAAGTCCAGGCTGAGGCGGTCGTGGCCATCCAGCGCGACTTGTTGGAGAACCAGGCGGCCAGTAAATATGATCTGGAGAAGACAGAGACCTCGTTGCGAAACGATCTGGAGAAGCTCGAGGCCTCGCTTCGGGGTGAAATACAGGACGTCCGAAATGATCTGGAGAAGCTTGAGGCCTCGCTTCGGGGTGATATGGAGAAGCTTGAGGCCACGCTTCGGGGTGATATGGAGAAGCTTGAGGCTTCGCTTCGGGGTGATATGGAGAAGCTTGAGGCTTCGCTTCGGAGTGAAATACAGGACGTTCGAAATGATCTGGGGCTGCTGCGTAAGGATATGGAGGCGCTCGGAAGCTACCTGCTTACCCGCCTTGGTGTGCTGATGGTTGTTGGCGGTGGCTTCATCATTGGTCTTCTTGAGTTCCTGAGATAGGCAAACCCGACCTGACAGGTTGCATTATGGGCCTCTGAAACGGGAACCGGGTGTCCTGCTGCAACTAACCGGCAGTCTCTGCCAGCACCCGATCCGGGAAATCGCTGAATATCCCATCTGCCCCGGTGTTGATGATTCGTCGGATGTCCGCCGGTTCATTAACCGTGTAGACGAGTACTTTCAGGTCAGCCTCATGGGCAGTGGTGACAAGCCCGGCTGTGACGTCTTTCTTTTCAAAATTGACTGACCAGGCACCAAGCGCAAGTGCCCTCGCCAGCCAGTCGTCCGGAAGGTTCGGGAAGAGGGCACCTCGGCGATAGGCGGCCCCGGTCCTGCTCAACGCTTCATGGTTGAAGGACGAAACCAGAAAGGCCCCGGGCTCCCAGCCGGCTGTCACATAGCGGTCCAGGGCGCGGTTCACGAGTTCCACGGTATCCGGGCCCTTGAGTTCAACATTAATGCCGCAACGTTGATCAATCAGGGCGACCACCTCATCCAGCGTTGGAATCTTCTGGCCGTCACCGGCATCAAGGCGGCGCAGTTCTTCCAAGCTCATATCCCTGACCAGCCCTGAACCGTTTGTCGTCCGGTCTACGGATTTGTCATGGATCACCAGCAGTTCGCCGTCAACCGCGTAAACATCCAGCTCCACCCAGGGGCAGCCCAGCGCCAGCGCATGGGCAAAAGAAGCGAGTGTGTTTTCGGGTTTGTATCCCCGGGCGCCGCGATGGCCGATGCACAGTGGTTGGTACATGGGTAGTTGTTGTTCCGGTTGTATGGTATCAGTCTGATTCATGTCTGCATTGTTGTACAATCCCTCTATGAGTTACCAGGTTCTCGCCCGGAAATACCGGCCCACCTCATTCCAGGATTTAGAAGGTCAGGGACATGTGCTCCAGGCATTGATCAATGCGCTGGACAACAACCGCCTGCACCATGCCTATCTGTTTACCGGCACCCGTGGTGTCGGGAAAACAACCATCGCCAGGATTCTTGCCCGTTGCCTGAATTGCGAAACCGGGGTCACCTCCGGACCTTGCGGAGAGTGTCACTCCTGTATGGAAATCGCGGAGGGGCGTAGCGTGGACCTGATTGAAGTGGATGCAGCTTCCAAAACGGGTGTCGATGACATGCGTGAACTGCTCGACAATGTGCAGTACATGCCCACCGTGTCGCGATTCAAGATCTACCTGATTGACGAGGTCCACATGCTGTCCCGCCACAGTTTCAATGCTATGTTGAAAACCTTGGAGGAACCACCCGGGCATGTGAAATTCCTGTTTGCGACCACGGACCCGAAGAAGCTGCCGATCACCGTGTTGTCTCGATGCCTGCAATTTAACCTGAAGAACCTGACGCCCGAGCAGATCGTGCATTACCTGGGTGTGGTATTGGACCGTGAATCCATTGCGTCGGACGAGTCCGCACTGTGGCAGCTTGGACATGCGGCAGACGGCAGCATGCGTGATGCCCTCAGCCTGACGGACCAGGCGATTTCCTTCGGCAATGGGGAAGTTCGTGATGAGTCGGTACGGTCGATGCTGGGCGCCATTGATCAGCGGGAGGTGTATGGTCTGCTGGATGCTATTACCCGGGAAGATGGTCCGGCCATGCTCGGCAAGATTGCCGAAGTCTCGGAATACGCACCGGACTATGCGGCTTTGCTGGATGACCTTATGGCGATATTGCATCGGGTGGCTATCGCTCATGCAGCCTCGGAGGCCGTGGATAATTCACAGGGTGACCGTGAGTTGATCCTGGAAACCGCACGAAAACTTCCTGCTGAGCATATACAACTGTTGTACCAGATCGGCCTGATCGGGCAGCGGGATCTGCCACTGGCACCGACGCCGCGCATGGGGTTTGAGATGGTACTACTTCGGATGATGTCATTCACGCCGCAGGAAGTTCAGACGAGAGGCCCTGGTTCCGTTGCCAAAGGTGGTTCCGGTGGCAGCGATGTTCCGGGACAGTCAGTATCAGGAGTGCCCGCGTCTGCACCCGAGGTTTCTGCCGCCCCTGAACCCGTTCAGGAGGCTGACCAAAGCCCGATTGCGAATCTGATGTCCGTGATCAAAGGTAATGCTGCCTCTCCGGAAGCGGAGTCAGAGCCTGAGTTAAAGCCGGAACCCGAAGCCCGGCCTCTACCGGAAACCTCATCCGGGGTACCCGAACCCGAGGTCGCGGCTGTTGCCGATACACCGGCGCTTGAATCCACTCACTGGCCGGAGATCCTGGCCGCCATGTCACTGGATGGCATGACCCGTAATCTGGCAGCGAATTGCCTGCTGGATAGTGCGGAGGGCGATCACGCACGGCTGAAACTCGCTGAACATCATGCCAGTCTCTGGAACCAGGCCCATGAGGGCCGAATTGCGGGGGCGCTTACCCGGCTCTATGGACGGGACATTCGGGTGTCGATTGAAGTCGGGGTCACGCAGCTTGAGACCCCGGCGCAACAAAGGGATCGTGAGCAGCAGGAGGGTCAGGCTCAGGCGGTGGCGGATATCGAAAGTGATCATCATGTTCAGCAATTGATTGAGGGTTTTGACGGCAGGCTGGACCCCGGCAGCATCAGGCCGCTCGGCGGTTAGGAGACATTATGGCATTGGATGGTGGTAGCCCCGGCGACCTCATGAAGCGGGTGCAGGAGATGCAGGAAAAGATGCAGCGACTGGGAGAAGAGATCGCACAGTCAGAAGTGACCGGAGAGGCAGGCGGCGGCATGGTCAAAATCACCATGACAGGTCGTCACGATGTCAGAAAGGTCCGTATTGATGACACACTGCTTGGCGGCGATGTCGGGGAAAACAGGGAAATGCTTGAAGACCTGATTGCCGCTGCGATGAACGATGCAGTCAGACGGGCCGAAAAAAACCAGCAGGAAAAAATGTCAGAGCTGACAGCGGGTATTCCATTGCCGCCCGGGTTCAAGTTCCCGTTTATGCAGTGAAAGTCATGCCATGAAAACCCAGACCCTGATCGATCAGGTCATTGATGCTTTTCGTTGTCTGCCCGGTGTTGGCCCGAAGAGTGCACAACGAATGATGCTGTATCTGCTTGAACGGGACCGCGAGGGTGGCAGGCGACTGGCTGAGATTCTGGCCCGTGCCATGACAGATATTGGGAACTGCGGTGCCTGTCGCAATCTCACCGAAGCCGAAATGTGCGAGATATGCCGGGATGCCAGTCGGGACGCGGCGGCTCTGTGCGTGGTGGAGAATCCGGCAGACCTCCTGGCGATTGAGCAGTCCGGTGGTTATCGAGGTTACTACTTTGTATTGATGGGAACCCTTTCTCCCATTGATGGTCGGGGCCCTGAAGAGATTGGCGTTGAACAACTGGTGTCGCGTTGCCGGGATAGTGTGCGGGAGGTCATCCTGGCAGTCTCCTCCACGGTCGAAGGGGAGGCGACCGCGCATTACATTGCCGAGGCGCTGCGACCGCTGGATGTTCATGTTTCAAGAATTGCCCAGGGGATACCGCTTGGTGGTGAACTGGAGTATGTGGACGGGGTGACCTTGACCCATGCCATTGAGGGTAGAAAGAGTCTGTAGCGTGCCGGTTGAATACATCTACATTGAGGACAGCGCCGACCTGGGACAGGTGGTTGCTGCCTGTCGAGACGTCCCGGTGATTGCACTCGACACAGAATTTGCACGGTTCAACACCTACTATCCCATTGTCGGTCTGATACAGATCTATACGGGCAGGCAATGTTTCCTGATTGACCCGGTGTCAGTGAGTAATATCAGCGAAATCACCGCGCTGCTCATGGACGAGCAACTGATCAAGGTGCTACATGCCGGCTCGGAAGATATGGAAGTGTTTCAGCACGCACTCGGTGTGGTACCGACCCCGGTTTACGATACCCAGATTGCGGGTGCTGTGCTGGGTGTCGGGTTTTCTATCGGTTACCAGTCACTGGTTGAGCATTACCTGGGTATTTCGTTGCCGAAGGATCAGACCCGTTCTGACTGGCTGGCGCGGCCACTGTCGTCCGAGCAGTTGGAGTATGCCGCTCTGGATGTGATTCATCTCCTTCAGGTCTACGAAAAGCAGCATCAGGAACTTTCCGGTACCGAAAAGGCAGCCTGGGTCGAAATCGAATCGGCGCAGTTGGGCCGGGACATTCCGACCATAGCCCCACCGGAAGAAGCCTACCGGAAGTTCAAGGGACTGTGGCAGTTGGATCGTCGGCAGTTGAATCAGCTCAGGGCGCTCTGCGCCTGGCGAGAGGTGACGGCACGCAGAGAAAACGTGCCGAGAAACCGGGTCGTTGATCAGAAGGCGCTGATGAACATTGTCCGCGACCTGTGCAATTTCCGTCAGTGTTTCAAGACTGCCGGCATGTCCCCCAGGCAACTCCGTCGTTATGCCGATGAGATGATGTTTATCCAGTCGGAAGCGAAACTGGTACCTGAGGGAGACTGCCCGGAAAGCGTTGAACGAACCGATGCGCCAGTCAACAACAAAAAACTGAAGCGCCTGAGACAGGTGGTCGAAGAAACGGCAAAATTGGTTTCTGTTGCGCCCGAGCTGCTGATCAAGCGGCGGCATCTGGAGAAACTGATTCAGTCTGTGGATGCCCGGGGACGGTATCATCTGCCTGATGAACTGGCTGGCTGGCGGGAAGGAGTGATCGGTGATGCACTCATTGAGGCGCTGGAAAAGAATTGAGAAGGGAGACAGGTGAAAATTCTCTGTGATGTCTACAAGAGTGCGCGTAAGGAAAATTACTACCTGTACGTGAAGGCAGGTGAAGGACACGAAAGAGTGCCGGAAGCGCTACTGGCGCAATTCGGTGAGATGGAAAAAACACTCACCTTTACGCTGACCCCGGAGCGAAGGCTGGCAAAAGAAGACCCGGGGCAGGTCATCCGGAATCTGCAAGACCAGGGTTATCACTTGCAGTTGCCGCTTGCGGATGACGGGTTCACCGGTCAAAGATGATGGAAAAATTCTGGCTCACGAAGTCCATGTCCGACATGACATCCGGGGAATGGGAATCTCTCTGTGATGGCTGTGCGCGTTGCTGTCTGCACAAGCTGGAAGATGTCAACTCCGACAAGGTGGTTTACACCGCAGTCGTCTGTCGGTTTCTGGATGGGGAGCAATGCCAGTGTACCGAGTATGAAAGGCGCTCGGAACTGGTGCCGGATTGCGTCAAACTGACCCCGGCCGGTGTCCTGGACTACAAGTGGCTTCCGGTCACCTGCGGATATCGCCGGGTGGCGGAAGGCAAGGACCTGGAATGGTGGCATCCACTTGTTTCAGGTACCCGGGAGACGGTGCATCAGGCTGGCATCTCCGTGAAGGGCAAGTGTGTTTCAGAACAGTACGTGCATCCTGACAGCGTCGAGGAGCAGATTATTCACTGGATAGAACACTAGATGGACGCGTTTGTTGGTCAGTACCAATACGTTATTGCCTGGTTCGTTTATATCGTGGCGGGTGTTGGTTTTTGCGCTTTCTGGTGGAAGCTGACCACCAATCTGAAACATGACGGATGGCGAGACCTGATGCGTGGCATTGCGCTCGTCATGATGTACACACCCTGGTTTTCCGATGGCACCCATGAGCACCTGGCACCGGCGGCTGTGGTGGTTTTCATGGACTTCCTGCCGGGCGGCTCCGACAATGGTCTCACGGCATCTCTGGCACTGCTGGTGACGACCGGCCTGATGCTCTCGGCCCTGATGGTCAGGCGAATACTGGCCCGGCGTATGGTGCGCGATAATGGCTGACACCGGCCCACAGGGCTGATACAGCCAACTGGCATAATTGGTAACCAGACGTTATATTGCCGGACTTTTACGTTTACGTTGGGAAATCGATTGAATGAAATTCTCTAGTACCTCTACCTATATCGCCACGGATGAACTGCAGATGGCAGTGAATGCCGCTGTTGAACTGGAACGGCCGCTGTTGATCAAGGGGGAGCCTGGCACCGGTAAAACCATGCTGGCGGAAGAGATCGCCGGTTCACTCGGTATGGAACTGATTTCCTGGCACATCAAATCAACCACCAAGGCGCAGCAAGGCCTGTACGAATATGATGCTGTGTCGCGTCTGCGGGATTCTCAACTGGGCGATGATCGGGTACACGACATCAAGAACTACATTGATAAGGGCAAGCTGTGGGAAGCCTTCGAGTCCGACGAGCGGGTGGTTCTGCTGATCGACGAGATCGACAAGGCGGATATTGAGTTCCCTAACGACCTGCTGCTGGAACTGGATCGCATGGAATTCCACGTTTACGAAACCGGCGAAACAGTCAGTGCCAGGCACCGTCCGGTTGTGGTCATTACCTCCAACAATGAAAAGGAACTGCCGGACGCCTTCCTGCGTCGCTGCTTCTTCCACTACATTCAATTCCCGGACCGGGAAACCATGACCGAGATCGTCGAGGTGCACCATCCGAATATCAAGCAGGATCTGGTCAAGGAAGCCATGGAAATCTTCTTTGACGTTCGCAAGGTACCTGGTTTGAAGAAGAAGCCATCCACGTCCGAACTGATCGACTGGCTGAAACTTCTGATGGCGGATGACATCCCTGAAGAGATCCTGACCAATCGAGACACATCCAAGGCGATTCCACCCCTGTATGGCGCACTGGTAAAGAACGAGCAGGACGTACAGTTGTTGGAGAGGCTGGCATTCATGAACCGCAGGCAGGGTGGTGGCAGTCAGTAATCACTGTCAGGCCAATACCGCGAGCAGGAAAAGCAACTCATGCTGATTAATTTCTTTTTCACGCTCAAGAAGGCCAGGATTCCGGTTTCAATCACGGAATTGCTACACCTTCTGGAGGTCCTGAAAGCGCGACTGGTCTATGCCGACATTGACGAGTTCTACTATCTGTCCCGCATGGCACTGGTGAAGGATGAACGTCACTACGACAAGTTTGACCGGGCGTTTTCCAGCTACTTCAAGGGACTGGACGATCTGTCCAGCCTGCTGGCTTCCCTGATTCCCGATGAGTATCTGCGTCGCGAGTTTGAAAAGAGCCTGACACCCGAGGAGTTGGAGAAGATCAAATCCCTGGGTGGGCTGGAGAAGCTGATTGAGGCGTTCAAACGGGAGGTCGAAGAGGCCGCCCGCGGTGAAGGCAAAGAGAAGGACAGGGAGGGCAGGGGTGAGAATGGCCGCGGCAAGGATGGTGACCAGCGCAAGGGCAAGAAACGACGCGGCAAGCGCCAGTGGGACAAGCGTGACTACAAGACCTATGACGATAACGTCGAACTGGGTACCCGGGGCATGAAGATCTCCCTGCGGCGGCTGCGTAAGCTGGCGCGCCAGGGAGCGGAAGACGAATTCGACATTGATACCACTGTCTCGAAGACGGCCAGGAATGGTGGTCTGCTGGATATCATCATGCGTCCGGAGCGCAGGAATACGGTCAAAGTGCTGTTGCTTCTGGATAATGGTGGTTCCATGGATGCACACGTCAAGGTGTGTGAGGAACTCTTCTCTGCGGCACGGTCAGAATTCAAGCATCTGGAAGTCTATTACTTTCATAACTTCATCTACGACGGCGTCTGGAAAGAGCACAACCGTCGCATGAATGAACGCATTGATACGTTTGACCTTCTGCACAAGTACACGCATGACTACAAGGTGATCTTCGTTGGCGATGCCACCATGGCCCCTTACGAGATTACCCATGCCGGTGGGTCTGTGGAACACTGGAACGAGGAAGCGGGTGCCATCTGGATGCAGCGCTTCCTGGATACATTCGACAAGCTCATCTGGATCAACCCAACGCCCCGGGACACCTGGGAGTATTCCACCTCCGTGTCACTGATCCACAAGCTGGTGGAAGACCAGATGTTCCCGCTGACGATTGCCGGTATCGAAGAAGGCATGAACCGCCTGTCGAAATAGACGTCGAAGGTAGTTGAGACACGGCACCCGGAGACATCCGGCCCATGGTGAATCCTTCCTGCCGGGAACTCGAAGTTCAGATTGACGAGTGCTGATCGGTTTCGCGTGCGCCGTGATGTTAAAAAACAGAAAGAACGTTTGCGCTTGAAGCCCGCGCTCAGGATTTATAAATACGAAGAAATAAAAAAGAGGAACACCCATGAAAAAGATTGTATATCTACCCGTTGTTTTCGGTTTGTGCCTACCACCTGCCGCAATTGTGGCGGCGGAGAAACCGCAACTGCTTGAAGAAGTTGTCGTCACTGCTCGTAAACGTGAGGAGACCGCACAGAGTGTGCCCATTCCAATCACGGCGGTTTCCGGGGAGACGATGGAGGCGAGAAACGTCGTTGACGTGCGTGATCTTGAAACCCTGTCGCCGAATACCAGCATTCAGTACAGTGCGGTGAATGGCACCGCATCCGAAGTGTTTATGCGTGGTATTGGTCAGGTCAACTGGTCGTCAACGCAGGACCCGAAAATCGGAATCTATGTGGATGGTGTATACATCAGTCGTCCTCAAGGTGGGCTGTTTGATTTGTGGGACGTTGAACGGGTGGAAATTCTACGCGGTCCCCAGGGTACCTTGTTTGGTCGCAACACAACGGCAGGTCTGATTCAGATCATCAACAACAAACCTTCGCTTGAGAATGAGTTCAGGATGAAAGCGGGCGTTGGCACGGATGGTCACCACACCCTGGGTTTGGTTGCGAATTTTGCAGCATCTGACTCCCTTGCTTTCAGGTTGTCGGCTCACGACAAGCAGACGGATGGGTTCATCACTAACTCCTTGACTGGAAAAGACCGCGGTAATGAAAACTCAACCAACCTGCGCGCCTCCGCTTTGTGGGAGGTTGACAATTTCAGTGCGCAGCTTTCGTGGGATCGATTCGAAGCCAGGGAGCGTGCCCCCCTGGGTTCATGTCGATTTACCGGTCCCGACGACCCATCTGCCGCGCTGGGGCTGGCTGCGATTGGTAACATATTTGGCATCTATAGTTCGTGGCAGACGAACTGCAACAGCACAGACCGGGACGTTTCGATTGATACCACCAACGACGAATCGGCGGACAGTGAGGTCAATGCGTATACCCTGACACTTTCCTGGAACATGGATTGGGCAACCATCGACTCGATTACATCCTACAGAGAGATTGATAACTTCAATGGAAGCTGGGGATGGGTAATGGGCAATGGCCCCGATGCCAATTTCCTGGAGATCCTGAACAACGTCGGCGAAAATGAAATCTTTTCGCAGGAAATCCGCATATCCGGCGCAACGGATCGCCTTGATTGGGTTGTTGGCGCCTATGTGTTCGAAGAGAAAAACTCTGAAACCGTGGATGTTCCTCTGTTCCGCGGGGTCATGCCACCGTCACCATCAGTATCACCGCTCTTTTATGTGCCCACAGGCATGATTAATCCGGATGGGTCTCCGCAGACGTTCGGCAACGCCGCCCTTGCTACCCAGATGTTTGGAAGTCGCTCACAGGGATATGACGTTGTTAATGAGAACCAGGCGGTTTTTGCTGAGGTATCCTGGCAGATCACGGACCGGCTCGACCTGACGGCAGGGGTTCGCTATACCCGCGATGATCGGGAATTTACGCGGATACAGACCTTGTTCGGCGGCGCCTTCGACCCGACCTATTTTTGTCCCGGTATACCGACAGTCGAAGTGGCTCCGGGTGTTTTGCTTCCCGCGAGTGACCGATGCACGCAGGACGTGGATTACTCTGAAACGACGCCCAGGGTGATTCTGAGCTATGACGTGACCGATGGCGTTATGGTGTATGGCAGCTATAGCGTGGGGTATTCCAGTGGTGGCTTCAATCAGGATGTGCGAATGCGACCCTACCTGCCGGAGGTTTCCGACAACTTTGAATTTGGTCTGAAGTCCACACTGGCGGATGGCCGTGTCCGGTTGAACCTGACTGCATTCCATAACACCTACGAAAATCAGCAATTGACAGTCGGGCGTATCGTGAACGGGCAACCGACGGCTGACCTGATCAACGCCCAGGAGGCCATAATCCGCGGCCTTGAGGGCGAATTGCTGGCACGGCTGGGCGATAACCTCAGCCTTGCTGTGACGCTCGGGCTTGTTGACGGTGAGTATGAGGAATTCACGGTCGAAGACAATCTGACCGACCCGGTCACACTTGAACCATTTATCGCTGTCCGCGACCTGAGTGACACAGGATTTGGTACTGATGATGGAACCGAAATCAGCGCGGACGTTTCGCTTCTGTATGTGTTGCCACTTGGCGGTGGCGGCGACATAACATCATCGTTAGGTTTCAGCTATACCGATGAGCGCTTCTACACACTTCGGAACACTCCTTCCTCTCGGGTGGATGACTACTGGATTTCGGACTTGAGGGTCACCTGGAATCTGGCCAACGATCACACAAGTGTTTCCATCTGGGGCACCAACATTTTTGACGAAGATTACATTGATACGATGCTGAATCAGTCCGGAGATGTGGAGATAGGCGGGACTGATCCGTCGCTTGGTATGACCGCAGACTACTGGGGCGAGCCAGCGCGCTGGGGCCTCGAAATTCGGCATGATTTTTAACGCAGGGAGAAGAGCCGTGACTGAAAGAATGATTAAGGCAAACGGGATTGATATTTGTACTGAAGCGTTCGGTGACGCCGGGGGCGAGCCGTTATTGCTGATTATGGGAGCGTCGGCCCAGATGCTGTACTGGACTGACGAATTCATTCAGCCGTTTGTTAATCGGGGGAGCTATGTCATCCGTTACGACAATCGTGATACCGGGCGATCGACTTGTTTCGATTTTGCGAGTTCCCCGTACACGCTGGATGACCTGGTTAAGGATGCGGTGGGTGTGCTTGATGCCTACCAGCTTGATCGTGCCCACGTTGCCGGTGCGTCGATGGGATCTCAATCCCCGGTTAACCCATCTTGGTTGCAGGTATCGCAGCTTATCGCGTGCTCAATAGCAAGGCGGCTGTCTCTTCACGTGATTTTGGTTGTTCCCGGGAGTCCTGACAGAGCGCCTGGCTCCTGCACAGGCATCCGTTGCCGGTCTTTGGCACCGAGCGCCCAAGCGCTACCCGCCCAATGACAGGTGTTGGTGTTAGTTCGAAGCTGAGATCGACGCTATTCCAGTTGGAAGGCCGCGTACAGCAGCCAGTCCAGCCTGAAGTTGTTCTTGGCAAAGTCAAGGCGATAGCGCCTGCCGGTTTTTACCAGACGAGCCACTGAGCGCATCAAATAGCGGATCAAAGGTCGCAAGCCATGTTTCCGGGCAGGCTCGGGTAGCCACTGATACTGCATCGCCATCAACAACAACTGTGCTATCTGACCGCAGGCATAAAATGCCTGATTGGCGGCAAACCGCCGACAGGGAGGATGGTGTAAATCCATTTCAATCAGCGGACCCTTGAAGGCATTCTCCTGTCCCTGCTTGCCGCGATGACGTCGCACTAATTCATCCACCGGCAAGTCGTCACGAGACACAAGAATGACCGTATAAGCAGGCGTCAGACGCTGTTGTGGGCCGTCATAGAGCTGGCGAACGACGACATAGTGTTGCGTCTTCCAGCCGCTGGGTTGGTGCAACACCAGCGTCGCAGACTCGCCTCGCCCTATATCAGACCAGGCGCTTTCAGGTAATCCTTCCAGTTGGCGCAGCACCGGGCGGCGGTTATTGTCATTGGTCACGCTGATCGAGTAATCCCAGCCCTTGTCAGTACAAAACCGGACCAGGTCGCCACGATAATAGGCGTTGTCTGCCCGTAGCCAGACCGGCGTACCCTCCGGTAGCAACGGCGTCACGTCGTCAGCCAACTGTGTCTGCCAACCCTTGGCGACATCAACGCCACCCGGGTGCAGTAAGCCACTGGCCCACAATCCTCCGAGGAACACATTATGCAGCCACAGTTGTGGCTCACCATTGTATCCCTTACCGGCACCTTCAAAGAGATGACCATCCACCTCAATCGCAGTGCCATCGATAAACACTGGCACATAGCCCTGTGTGGTCACATGGTGATCAATGATGGCCGGTGCAACCTGCTGTGCCAATGCCTGGACCACGCCTCGCAGAGCGGTCACCTCATCCCGGCCAAAGCGGCTGAGATATTCGCCGAGACGCCGACCTGAAGGCGCTTCACTCAAACCCAGCAGTACCTGCCCGGCGGGGTTGACACGCAGGGCATCCAAATCAGACAGGGCACCATGACCGGCTGCCAGAGAGGCAATGAGACTCCACAGCATCTCGGCGTCAGAGGCACCGCGTCGGCGTACTTTGAGGTGAACGGCTTGCGAGAGGGATCGTAGCAGTTCGGTTTGTTGAGCCATTTTGGCCAGTAGAGACCAGCCGCCAGTGCCCACCAGGGCGGCATCGGTAAAATCTATCTCGACGTTTGCAGGCTGAGGGATTATCTTTGTCATAGGCGCACTTGCTGGGTGAGAGTTTGGATACTCGGTATTTTGCCAAATCACGCAGCAAGTTGCGCCTTCTACCTCACTTACCTTCGCGGACATCACCCCTTAACCGGGAGTTAAGATCGATGGGAGGGATGATTGCACAGGGATTGTGTATTCATCATCCTGATCGGTTGAAGAGCGCAACACTGATTATGTCATCGCCTATGTCCGGAGGTGGTGGTGACACGCCGGAGTTGGCTGCGGACGATCTGGTGGGCCCGGATCCGGCATGGATGGAATCAATGATGGCCATCAATTTGCGACCCGCCGAAACACGTGAAGACAAGATACAAAAGCGCATTGATTTGTTTGAAATGCTGGCCGGGAGCGCGGAGCCACTTGACCCGGGCAGGCAGCGGCTCATTGCAGAACCCGAGGTCGACCGGGCGCTCAATTTTGAGGCGATGAACAATCACGCGCTTGCAATCGCGGCTTCCAGTCCTCCGGACCGCAGGCCGCTGCTTGCTTCTGTCAGGGTGCCTACCCTGGTGATTCACGGTACGGAAGACCCGATTTTGCCTTATCCGCACGGTGAGGCGTTGGCAAAGGCGATACCGGGCGCAGAATTGTTGACGCTGGAGCGTGCGGGGCACGACATGCCTTCGTGCTATGTGGATGAGATAGTGAATCGCATGATTGCACTTCAGGCGAGGGCTGGCGCGGGCAATTAGGGAAGGCTGCCTTATTCTTCCCGTATGGAGTTACCTGGCATGCAACCCGAAACTCTTTTATTCTTACCACTCACAGACTTGAATTTGCCCTTCTTGGGGGATGCTTATGAGCACGATGACTGTCACTGCCTGGAAAAGTGGCAAACATGCAAGCACAGGAACGTCGTACGGATTCCGTGTAAGACCGAGCGATAGAAACAAATATTTTGACAAAAGCTGGGAGACTGTAATAGTCACTCTTCCAACAGGCACTAAAGTACAAGTGAATGTTAAGAAAAAGTCATTTTGGAATAAGTGCCCGGAGTTGATCAATAAAGAGATACGCGATTGGCTGTATGAAACGAAAAATATACCATGGAAAGATAATCACCCTCCACAATTCAAAATGACATCAAGAGGAAGTGGTAAATTTGTTATCATGGAACCTTGCCAAAAATGAGTAGGATTTGTCGCAGCTAATTGATACTCTTGGTTTATGAAAATCATAATTGGAATTTTGGCGGTCTCAGCTGTCTTGGTGGGCTGCACCGTAGCACAGATCAAGTCTCAGCACGTGGCTCAGACAATAACAGGAGAGGACGAGTATATTTTGTCCATATTTTATGGTGGTTTAAATGGATCAAAAAAGAGCGCAGAAGCTGGTTTGGACTATGCAGCACGAGAAAGAAGCTGCAGTAGGATGAATTACGTGATTGAAAAAGAGTGGACTACCGAAGTCCATGGCTTAGGATTGACCACCAAAACACTTCACTGGGAAATTCGCTGTATCGAAATGCAGAAATAATACTGGTCGGGTCTGTAACTCTCATCATTTCAGTTCGGCCAGAAGCGGAAGTTTGGCTCACTAACTAGCCCGTCGATTCTGCTCTGCCGTATTCGCGTGCATGTCTGCTTCCCATACACCGAGTCGAGCGAACAATTCAGGAGCACACGAAGACTTTATGATCGTTATCCGGATCTTCATTCAGTTCCATCGCCGCACAAATCACGTAGGGGTCAGCAGGTAATATGAGGAACCCACTTATAACCAACCTATTCACTAAATCCGAGTAAAACAATATGCCATCCAAAGCAAGAAACGAACTCAACAACCGATTGGATGATGTCGAAGAGGTCATCAATGCGCATACAGAGATTACGGGGGGAGGCCGAGGAAAACCAGCACGAAAACAAGGTGCAGCATTAACAAGAGCTGGAGTGGTACTTCTCGCTGCCGCCATGGAAGCCTATGTCGAGGATTTGTTTGAAGAATCCGCACGGTTGGTGATGGCTGATCGATCAGCCGAGGAACTAAAAAACTTTTTTGTAGACACCAGAAAACGACTACACAACGCGGATATTCGCAAGACTCAGATGCTGTACTTCAACCTGGGCATTCCTTGGGTTCTTGAGAACATTCGATGGCAAAAGTTTTCAAACACAACGTTTAAGAAGTCAATCGATAGTCTTGTTGAAAGGCGAAATCAAATTGCTCACGGTAGAAGGCCGGGCGTTCGCCTTGCGATGTTACGCAAGTGGAAGGGGGTGGTCGAAAAGTACTCAGAGAAGCTGGATGAGATTCTAGCGAAGTATGTGTGTATGAGCACCGGTCAGCGACCCTGGCGATAGCGAGGGCTGGCGCGGGCAATTAGGGAAGGCTGCCTTATTCTTCCCGTATCGTGACCTCGGTCAATACCTGTTTTGCCAGTCTCAACCGGGTTTCGGCAGACTCGCCAAGATGGAGTGCAAGTGCTACCTGGAGCGCGTCAAGCAGGGCCAGGTGGGCCAGGCGGGAACTCATGGGTGTAAAGGCGCTGGTATCCTCGGCGGCATGGCAATCGAACACCCGGTAGGCCGCCCGGCCAAGCGGTGTGTGTCTGCCCGTAATAGCGAACACGGATGCCTGATTCTTGCCGGCGGTCTGCATGGCTTCGATCAGTTCCGGCCAGCGACCGGTCTGGGAGATCACGATATAGACGTCACCGGGCTCGGCGATGGCGGCGCTTTGCAGGACCGTGGGCACATCGAGTGCGGTGCTGCAGGGGATACCCAGTCTGAAAAATTTGTGGCACGCATCGCGGGCGACACAACCGGATGCACCCAGGCCGACGAATATGATTTGCCGGGCTTCCGCCAGCAGATGGACGGCCTCCTCGAATGGCATGTCATCCGTTGTCCGTGCCAGATCGATCAAGGTACGGATGCTGCTCTCCAGCACTTTTGCCAGGGCTGTTCGTGTTGAGTCATCCCGGCTGACATTCTGGTGCAGGTAGCTTTCCGGGTTATGGGCGGCGGCCAGCAGGTGGCTGCGCAGTTCCCGAAAGCCATTGAGTCCAAGGGTTCGACAGAAACGGATGACGGTTGGCTCGCTCACGTCTGCAGCCGTTGCGACTTCGGCCAGTGGTAATCCTGCGGCGTCCTGACGATGGCTTGTGATCCAGTCAGCGACCCTGGCTTCAGCCGGTGAGAGTCCGGGGCGTTGTATCCGGATGCGCGTAATGATGGGATGGTCCAGATAGCCTCCCTGATGAGCGTACCAATGATGTAGTTAAACTACACATATTGAGGGGAAAATGCCAGATGATTGTGTTAAGTTGTAGTTTAACTACAATTATGCGGCCGGGTTAACCGGCTGCCAATGGTTGCCCCATGCCACAACTAAACCCTGTTGATTCCTTCGACTTCATCATTTTCGGTGGTGGTGGCGACCTTGCCCTGCGCAAACTGTTACCGGCGCTGTGGCATCGACACTGTGACGGGCAGTTCCCGGCGGACAGCCGCATCATCGCCTTGGGCCGCAGTGCCATGGATCACGCGGCCTATTGTGCGCTGGCGGAACAGGCGCTGAGCGACCACATTGAATCGAATGAGGCGCAGCTCCGGGCGACGTTCATGGAGCGGATTGAGTATCACAACATCGATGCAACGGATGTCTCGACCTGGGGTTCACTGGTCGACACCCTGGCGGGCAGGGAGGCTGTGATCCGCACGATCTACCTCGCCACCCCGCCCTCACTGTTCGGACCGGTGGCGCAGGGTTTCAGGGAGACGGGCCTGGTCTCAGCCAGGGCACGCATCGTGCTGGAAAAGCCGGTGGGTCATGACTATGACTCAGCCCTGGATATTAACAATCAGGTGGGGGCCTGCTTCGATGAGCGTCAGATTTTCCGTATCGATCATTACCTGGGCAAGGAAACCGTGCAGAACCTGCTGGCGCTGCGTTTCGGCAACGCCATCCTGGAGCCGATCTGGCGCAGGGAGGTCATCGACAATGTGCAAATCACGGTGGCGGAAGAACTGGGCGTCGGCAACCGGATCGAGTTTTACAATGACATCGGCGCACTCCGCGATATGGTGCAGAATCACCTGCTGCAACTGGTCTGCCTGGTGGCTATGGAGCCCCCGGGCAATCTCGATGACGACGCCGTTCGCGACGAGAAAATCAAGGTTCTGCAAGCCTTGAAGCCGATCACCGGGGAGGCGGTTCGGTCGAATACGATCCGGGCTCAATACGAAAGTGGCGCGGTCAAGGGTGAAGTCGTTCCGGGCTACGCCGGGGAACTTGGCAGTGACAGCAACACCGAAACCTTTGTTGCGCTCAAGCTCGACGTTGACAACTGGCGCTGGTCGGGCGTGCCCTTTTATGTTCGAACAGGGAAACGGATGCCAACCAAGCATTCGGAAATCCTCATCCAGTTCAAGCCGGTGCCGCATTCGATTTTCGGCGAGACGGAATATGCCATGCAGCCGAATCAATTATCCATTCAGCTCCAGCCGGACGAAGGGGTGAAGCTGACCATCATGGCAAAGGAGCCCGCCCCGGGTGGCTTCAAGCTGAGACCCGTCTCGCTTGATCTCAGTTTTGCGGAAACTTTTGGCGCCGGTTATGCGGACGCCTATGAACGGCTGGTCATCGAAGTACTCCGCGGCAACCAGGCATTGTTCATGCGCCGCGACGAAATAGAAGCGGCCTGGCACTGGATTGACCGCATCATTGAAGGCTGGCAGACCCATCGGCAGAAACTGGACAGCTATGTGGCGGGAACCTGGGGGCCGGCATCCGCCGACCTGCTGCTGGACCGGGCGGGCCGCGCCTGGCTATGAATCTTTTTTCAAGCCGCGAAGAAGCCTCGCGCGCATCGGCGCGACTCATTGCTTCGGCGCTCAGGTCACGGCTGGCAGCACCGGGTCTGGCGTCGCTTGTGGTCAGCGGTGGCTCATCTCCCGCCAGGTGTTTCGAGTTGTTGTCACAGGAAGATTTGGCCTGGTCCCGCGTTCGGGTGGCTCTGACTGACGAACGTTGTGTGCCGGTAAATCACGCAGCCAGCAATGAAGGCATGCTGCGCCAACGGCTGTTGCTTCACAGGGCGGCGAATGCAGCCTTCGTGCCGACAGACGCGGGCGCGCTGGCGGCGCTGGAGCGGCCCCTGGATGTGGCGCTGGTGGGGATGGGAGAAGACGGACACTTTGCCTCGATTTTTCCCGACAACCCGGCGCTGGCAACATTGCTTGACCCGGACAACATGACAGAAGTGGTCGATATTACGACCGCTTCAAGTGAATACCGGCGCCGCACTGTCAGTCTCTCCTTTCTATTGCAGAGCCGGGTTATCCTGTTGCTTGCATTCGGGGAAGCGAAGCGGCAGTTGATGATGGCACCGGGTAAGCTGCCAGTTGCGGCACTGTTACAACAAACACAGGTGCCGGTAACAATACACTGGGCGCCGTGAGTAAGAGGAGGGTTCATGCACACTGTTGTTGAGGCTGTCACCGGGCGGATTCGGTCGCGTAGCGCCGGGACACGCAAAGAGTATCTTGACAGGATTGAACGCGCGGCACAGGCAGGTCCTGCGCGCGGGGTCCTGTCCTGCAGTAACCTGGCACACGGCATGGCGGCCTGTGACCGGGCATCCAAAGACAGGCTCACGGATGAGTTGGTGCCCAACATTGGCATCGTCACCGCCTACAACGACATGCTGAGTGCCCATCAACCCTATGAAAATTACCCCGCACTGATTCGCGACACGGCACGGCAACTGGGTGCGGTTGCCCAGGTCGCCGGTGGTGTACCGGCCATGTGCGACGGTATCACCCAGGGTCAGGATGGTATGGACCTGTCACTGTTCAGCCGGGACGTCATCGCCCTGTCAACGGCGCTGGCCCTGTCGCACAACATGTTTGATGCGGCACTTTGTCTGGGTATCTGTGACAAGATTGTGCCCGGGTTGTTAATGGGTGCCCTCAGTTTCGGACACCTGCCGGTCGCGTTTGTACCCGCCGGGCCCATGCCCTCGGGATTGCCCAACAAAGAAAAGGCACGGGTACGCGAGGCCTATGCCGGCGGTGAGGTCGACAAGGCGCAACTGATTGCCGCGGAATCTGCCTCCTACCACAGCCCCGGTACCTGTACATTTTACGGGACCGCCAACAGTAACCAGATGCTGATGGAAATCATGGGGCTGCAACTGCCCGGCAGTTCCTTTGTCAACCCGACTGATCCGTTGCGGGAACCCATGACCAGAGCGGCGGTGGCAACCGTGCTGGGTAATACCTGTGACGGGGAACACTATATTCCCCTCGGTCGTATCGTTAGCGCTGAAGCGATTGTCAATGGCATCGTTGGATTACTTGCGACGGGCGGCTCTACCAATCACACGATTCACCTGGTCGCCATTGCGGCGGCGGCGGGCATCCGCATTGACTGGACGGACATGGCAGAGCTTTCCGCTGCGGTGCCGCTACTGGCGCAGGTGTACCCCAGTGGTCAGGCGGACGTTAATCACTTTCATGAAGCCGGTGGTATGGCGTTTATCATTGGCGAGTTGCTGGATGCTGGTTTGTTGCATGATGAGGTGGCAACCGTGCTGGGCCATGGCTTGAGACAGTTCGCATACCGGCCCGCCCTGGACGGCGACAGGGTTCACTGGTCGGCGGGAAAAGTGCCTTCGGGAGACCTGTCCGTGCTGCGAGGTGTTGAGCGTCCGTTTGCCCCGGAGGGCGGCATCAGACTGGTGCAGGGGAACCTGGGCAGGGCAGTGGTCAAGGTGGCGGCGGTTGAGCCACAACACCGCCGCATCTCGGCCGGGGCCCGCCTGTTCACCAGCCAGGAGGCGTTTGTGAACGCCGCCGATGCCGGTGAACTGAATGAGGACATGGTCGCGGTACTGCCCTTCCAGGGTCCGGCTGCGGTCGGTATGCCGGAGCTACACAAGCTGACACCCTATCTGGGTGTTATGCAGAACAAGGGCCTGCAGGTGGCGCTGCTCACCGATGGCAGAATGTCGGGTGCCTCCGGGAAGGTTCTGGCGGCCATCCACACGACACCCGAGGCAGAGGCCGGTGGCAGTATTGCCCGCATTGAGGACGGCGATATGATCACCATTGACGCGGAGCAGGGCATACTGCATGTGGACGCCGACCTTGCCTCCCGTCCGGCCCGTCAACCTGAGCTGTCGACCAGCCATGTCGGCATGGGGCGGGAACTGTTTAGCGGGTTCCGATCCAGGGTCAACTCCGCAGAAGCCGGTGCGAGTGTGCTGGGATGACCGACCCAACGAGTTTGCTGGCGAACACCCGAATCGTTCCGGTTGTGGTGATCGAGCAGGTCGAACAGGCAGAGCCACTGGCGCAGGCGCTGGTTAATGCCGGTATCGGCGCCATGGAAATCACGCTGCGGACAGAGGCGGCGCTGGCTGCCATCGAGATAGTGGCGGCGAGGCTACCTGACATCATCGTCGGCGCCGGCAGTGTGCGAACCGCAGGCCAGTTCACGGAGATAGTTAGTGCGGGTGCCCGGTTTGCGGTAAGTCCCGGTGCGACCGACGCCTTGCTGGCGGCAGCCGAGGCGACCGCCATACCGTTCGTGCCCGGCGCTGCAACGGCGACCGAGGTGCTGCGCCTGTTTGAGAGCGGCTACCGGTTACAGAAACTTTTTCCGGCACAGCAGTTGGGTGGTATACCCTTGATCAAGGCGCTTGGCGCGCCGCTTCCTGAAGTTTCTTTTTTCCCAACCGGCGGGATTGACCTCGAACTGGCACGGGAATACCTCGCACTCCCCAACGTGCATTGCGTGGGTGGCTCCTGGTTCGTGCCCGCCGCTGCGCTTCGAACGGGTGATTTCGAACGAATTACAGTATTGGCCAGAGAAGCTGCGGACCTCGGCGCATCATGAGCAACCCGTCAACAAAACGCTGGAACCTGGTTGCAGATATCGGCGGCACCAATGCCCGCCTTGGCCTCAATGATTATTCCGGCAGCCGGTTGCCTGTCGTCAAACGCTATTCAGTGGCGCAACACGAGGCTTTCCCGGATGTGCTGACGCATTTTCTGAATGACATCTCGTCGACCGGAGACTGGTCACCTTTTCCTGAATCTGCCTGCCTTGCTGTTGCCTGTGCGGTGGAAAGCGATGCCATTCGCCTGACTAACAGCCCCTGGACAATCGAGCGGCAACTGACATCGCAGATGCTGGGTGATGTGCCGGTGACGCTGATTAATGACTTTGCCGCCGTCGGTTACGCGGTCACCGACCTGAATCCTCGTGATTGGCGTGAGATTGGCCAGGGGGTGCCGGTGCCTGGCCGTCCTGTTGTCGTCCTCGGTCCGGGTACCGGGCTTGGCGTTTGCTCTCTGGTGCCGTCAGGAGCCGGTTATATTGTCATTGAAGGTGAGGGCGGTCATGTTGACTTCGCCCCGGTTGATGATCGGGAACAGGCGGTGTTGCAGATACTGGCCAAACAGTTTGCTCGCGTCTCTGTGGAGAGACTGCTCTCCGGAAGCGGTATCGTTAACATCTACCGGTCCCTTGCAGAGGTTGATGGGCGGCGCGCTGATTTCGATACGCCGCTACAGATTACCGATGCCGCCATAGCCGGTGAAGACCCGCTGGCCTCGGACTCGGTTGCCATGTTCTGCGCGGTGCTGGGCTCGTTTGCAGGCAACCTTGCCCTGACCCTTGGCGCCAGGGGGGGTGTTTATATAGCGGGGGGCATCCTGCCGAAACTGATTGATGTTGCAGCGGGCAGTGCGCTGCGGGAGCGGTTTGACGCCAAGGGTCGTTTTCGGGCGTACCTTGAGAACATACCCGTTCGGGTCGTCGTTAAAGAAGATCTTGGGCTGATGGGTGCTGCGAAAAAGCTGAGTCTTTTATCAAAACCTCATCTGGAATAGTTGTTTGAGCCAAAGCACTGCGAAGAACGAGTTCAAGCTGCAAGGGTGTGCGAGTTACTTTCTATTTAACTCGAGGGCGGGCCCAACGGAATAGCCGCTCTATGAACACAACTGATACCGCCAGTGGCAAACGCTTTCTCGGCATCAACCTGGCCCCGGGTACCGGCGACTTTAACATGGTCACTTTCTACTTGGCCTGCCTCACCGGTATCCTGCTCTCAACTTTTGTTCCCCGGATGCAGCCCTACCTGCTCCGGGTTCCTCAATATCCCGAAGTCACAGCAGGGTGCTGATGTGATTTGGCCCCAGTAAGCGGGAAGTCAACCATCATGGAGAGCAGGGCATTCTATTCGACAGTTGGCGCGAGGCGGCGCCCTTTATTCTGTTTGGTGGTTTCCCGTTGCTGGTGCTACTGTTCGGTCTGTTGGTTCGTACCCGGATAAAACCCCTGCCGAAGTTGATTTGACCATGACTCATCTCGAAGTACCGATTGCTCCCGGAGAATTGATCGACAGGATCACCATCCTGGAAATCAAGAGCGAGCGGCTGGATAATCCGCAAGCCCTCAACAATGTGCGCAGGGAGCTTGCATTACTCAGTGCCACCCGTGATCAGCACCTGCCGGTATCAACGCAACTCACCGGGTTGACCACCGCCCTGAAGACGATCAATGAAACCTTGTGGGTGATAGAAGACGACATTCGCAACTGCGAACGCAGGCAGAATTTTGGCGCCAGGTTTATCGAACTGGCGCGTTCGGTTTACTTCAGCAACGACAAACGCGCAGCGCTGAAAAAAGAGATCAACCTGCTGCTGAATGCCGAACTGATGGAGGAAAAATCCTATAGCGACTACAACCGATGAACAGCGCCACTGCGGTAACTGCTCTCCGGCCTGTGCCGACGCTGGCAGCTCCAAATTTCAGGGTGTACGTATACTTGTCGCATTGGCGAACAGGAATATGGGAAGATTCTGCGAAGCTGATTGCATTTGAAGCTAAAGGAAATAGCCAGTTATGAACATTTTTATTGCAACCCCGACGACGGGCGGTACTGTACATCTTGGTTATGTCAATACCCTGGTTCGACTCATCGAGTACCTGAATTCCGAGACTATCCCGTGGAGCCACAACAGCTACGATGGCGCGGAAATTGTTGACGCACGAAACTACCTGGCCAACCAATTCCTGCGAGAGCGGGAACCTTCGCATATTCTCTTCATCGACAGTGATATGGACGTGCAGGCAAATGTCATTAAGGCAGTCATTACCAGGGGAGAGGATTTCGTCGGCACTGTGTACCCGCAGAAGTCCCTGGATTTCAACAAATATCTGGAGATGGCACAGTCAGGGGATCAGGCGGCGGCTCTCTCTGCTTCCCTGAACTTTATCGTCCGCCATGACGCCGGCCAGCTTGAGGTCAATCAGGGCTTTTGTAAACTGCGAGGCGTTGGTTTCGGTTTTGTTTTAATATCCCGTAAAGTGTTCGACAAGATGGTGAGTCATCAGATCGTCAACGCGATACCCGCTCCCGCCCAGAAAATGACAGGCGGCACTGGCCCTTACTATGATTTTTTCAGCCGAACCCCGGCAAAATCCGGTGCGATGCTTTCAGAGGACTACTCATTTTGCGATCGGGCACTGTCGCTCGAAGGGATGAGCATCTGGGGATGGGTTGGCGCGGGAGTTGGCCACAGCGGCGTCTTCTGCTATGAAGGCTCTTATCTGGAGCAACTGCGCGCGAAGGCCAGGGAATAATCTGCGCCGGGACAGGATAGAGTAAAGGTTTTGGCACAACAGGCTGACAAACACAACGCAGATAGAACTGCGCTCAAGCAACTCTACCTTGCTGAAAGGTTTCCGGAAGCTATAGAGTTCGCCGGGTCCCTCCTGACGAAATATCCCACCGATACCCTGATATGGAACATACTCGGTGCATCTCACGCCGCCAGGCAACAATACCCGTCCGCCATTGAGTGCTTTGAAAAAATACTGTCACTGTCGGAAGGCGATAGTGAACTCTACAGAAACAAAGCGCTTTGTGAACTCTTATCGGGTGCTCTCAACGCCTCAATCGATAGCTACATGATGGCAACAAAGCTGGCGCCGGAAGACGCCGCGCTACTGAATGATCTGGGGTTTGTCCACAAGTGTTGCGGCGATCTCGAAACGGCCGAGCGCTATTACCGTGCGGCGCTGACAGTAGAACCTGATTTTGCCGGAGCGCATAACAACCTGTCAGCGGTTTTACTTCTCAGCGGTCAATTCGCCGCAGGTTGGCATGAATATGAGTGGCGCGGAAAAATTAATAACGCCAAAAAACCCCATGTGATGCCTTCAATTCCGCGCTGGCAAGGTCAAACCCTGCAACCAGAGGACGAGCTGGTTCTGGTTAGTGAACAAGGGCTGGGCGACTCCATTCAATTTCTTCGATTCTGCGAATCCATCAAGCATAAGTCTGCTTCAAGGCTGAGTATTTGCCTCCCGGAAAAACTGGTGCCACTGGTCATTGAGTCTGAATTGCAGGTCGAGGTTCGAAGTCGCAAAAGCGTCTCGGAAATGCGACACGGCTACTGGCTGCCAATGCTTTCTGCGCCGGGGATTCTTAATGTTTCTTCCGATAATCCCCTTGTCGTCCCTCCCTACCTGTCCGTCTCGCCCGAACGAACCGGGCGCTGGGGGAGAATTCTCAATCAGCACAAAGCCGTTAACAGGCTGGTGGGAATCAACTGGCAGGGGAACAGACTGGCCGAGGCGCTCGGAAGTGCTCTGCATGGCAGATCCTTCCCTCTGGAAGCGCTTGCTCCCCTTGCCGGGATTGAGGGAATCAGCCTGCTCTCTTTGCAGAGGGGCGATGGCACAGAGCAATTGGATAGCTGTTCGTTCCCGCACCGTTTCAGTTCCGCACAAACTGCGGTCGATCAAGCCCTGGCGTTCGAAGATACTGCGGCAGTTGTATTAAACTGCGACCTCATCATCACTTCCGATACTGCTATTGCCCATCTTGCCGGTGCGCTGGGTGTGGAGGTATGGCTGTTACTTCAGCATGTACCCGACTGGCGCTGGGGAATAGAGAGTGATCGGACCTTCTGGTACCCCGGTATGCACATTTATCGGCAACGACGGCGCGGTGATTGGGCGGAAGTTATTAACCGGGTTGCCGCCGATCTGGCGCATTGGAACCCTGTTCACAGGCAGTAGTCAGAACCATCGCTCTTGGCAAATTCAACCCGGAACCGTTACTCTGGATAGTCAACCTATAGTTATTCGGCAGGAGATTTTCGAATGGACCGAGTCGAAGCGAGTGAAGAAGAATCGCCTTACGTCCCGCCACTTGAACTGACCAGCGGCCAGCCACCACCGGTTGCCGCGAACGGCGGGCTGTCTTACATGTCTTTTGATCGTGACGGCGATGCCGGTACGGCAGCGGCAATCGAAGCCGCGCTGAGTCTAATCGCGCAGGGTGACGGGCAATCGGTGATGGACATGATCGAAAACGCACCACCCGGCCCGATCAAAACCAGGTGGGGAACCGGCTTTCGCCGATATTCAGAGTGCCTTGCGTATATTCAGGAACACAACATCGAAGCACCGGAAGGCGGCGTTGCCCTGCCGCTGCGATACTCGATTCACGAGCAGCCTTCGTATTCCATCGTATCGTCGAATGCGTTGTGGCGAGATCATTCCCGCGAGGAGGAGGTCACACTGCTACGCAAGGAAGAAAAGGATCAGGTGCGACGCTGTCTCTATTTCCCCCAGATTCTGCGCGACGCGCGTCGCATTGGGCAGTACTATCCGGGGCTCTCGCCCTATTCGTCGGAGTGCATGGACCGGCTGGGGGTCTCCCTGGCTCAGTGCGAATCCAGGTGTCAGAACTTTTATGACGCGGCGGAGGTCGAGCGGGTCTTCTATCCGGAAATGGAAAAGCTGCTGCTTGAATTCTTTCCGGGTGCAACCGATGCGCTTGTCTATAATCATGACGTGTTCGACAAGGACTACACGGGCGATCGCACCGAAGATCAGGAGAACAAGAATCCGGGAGTCAATGCAGCGTATGCCAACCTTGTGCACAACGATCTGAACGACAATAGCGGTCGTGTTCGATGCCGTGAACTGCTGACAAAAAATCTGAGGAATTTCGGGCGCGAGCAGCACTATACGGAAGCGCAAGCGGAAGCCAGGATGTCGCGGCGCTTCATGTCGATCAATCTCGCGAAACCCATGGAAACCGTTCAGCAGAATCCGTTTGTGCTGTGCGCCTGGCCATCATTTGCAGACCAGCCGTATATCACCAACTACCGCGTTTATGATGATCGCGTTGGTGAAACCACCCGATTCACCTATCGCCCCGAGCATCAATGGTACTGGGTTCCGCAACAGACACCCACCGAGGTGTCGATGCTGAAGTGCTATGACTCGATTACTGACGGCTCTGTATCGCGCTGGTCATTTCATTCGGCCTGCATTGATCCAACAGCACCGGAGGGCGCACCCTGCAGAAAGAATGTGGTGGTCAGGTCGTTCGTGTTTTTCTGATCACGTGATTTAGACACACAACGGGACCGCCGTGTCCTGTTCAGCAATCGGAAATCGGTCCAGCCGGTGTCTCACGAGCAATAAGAAGGAAGCCCTGGCTCATGTGGTGTTCACGGCGCAGGTCCGGGACGGATATAGTTTGCTCATTGCGTGGCCGGGACAAATAATAGATGGAGATACTGAAAGATCGTTAGATGCAACCGCCGGATAATGCGGGGGTCATGCTTATAAATTCGATGGGTTAATCCCTGCAATTTTTGCCAAATGTTTCTGCAATCCGGTCTTCAATGGTTTGTTTCCGTGAACAGGTACTGAAATACGGGCGGCTATGCCCGTTTTTGCATAAATGTGGTGGCTACCGTTCACTCTTTTTAATTCCCAGCCCTTGCTTTCAAGAACCCGGCAAAACCGTTTACCGCTAACCGGTTTCAAATGGCTATCTCCATTACCTTATCACTTTCAGATAGGGCAATGTCTTGAATATTCACCGACAAGCAACCTTCAACAGCCTCATACAGGTTTTCTAATAACTTATCAAAAGATTCCCCCTGCGTGGCACACCCCGGAATGGACGGCACTTCCGCCCAGTAACCGCCTTCTTCTGCTTCGTGTATGACTACTTTTAATTTCATAACATTTCCTCGGCAATCGATAGGGTTGGCTGGCTACATATTGACATAATTCGGTCCGCCGCTCCATTTCGGACCGGAAGTGTAAACCATGTGTCCGGTATCAGATGTAAACCATGTCCCCGGGCTCTTCATCATTAACGGGGGACACCGGCATTCATTAAACTGATTTTACGAAGATCATTTAATGGAGGTAACACCGATGTCCCACGCAGGCACTATCTTAGGCCTATCTGAGCTTGAGGTCGAACGAGTAGACCGAGACGACACTATAAGGGTTTACGCTCGGCCAACTAAACGACCACGCTGCATCCACTGTGAGCATGATGGCGTGAAGATCAAAGCGACGTATCAACGTACTTTGAAGCACACCCGTCAGGGGAATCAACTTCTGACGCTTCATTTGAAAGTGCCCAAATATCATTGTCCACGATGTCACCGCTATTTTCGGCATCGCTTCCAGGGTGTACGGCCTCGCTACCGATCAACAGAAGCGTTTCGATTAGAGGTTTTCGAAGCCCACGAAGGCGGTGTCAGCCAGCGCAAATTGAGCCAGACTCACGATTCGAGTCCGGCAACCGTCGAGCGTTGGTATCAGGGGTTCCTGGAGCAAAAGCGATCTGAGATGTCGAACCGACCCTGCCCGCAGGTACTGGGCATTGATGAGCACTTTTTCACTCGCCGCCGAGGCTATGCTACGACCCTGGTTGACCTGAGAAACCACAAGGTCTTCGATGTTGTACCGGGGCGCTCAGAATCAAGCTTGAGGGGCTACTTACGGCGTTTACCGGGTCGGGAGAAGGTCAAGGTGATCGTCATGGATCTTTCCGAGACTTACCGCAGTATTGCACGTCGCTACTTCCCCAATGCCAAGATCGTCACCGACCGATTCCATGTCATCCGCCTGGTTAATCACCACTTTCTCAAGGCCTGGCAGCAACACGATCCAGACGGTCGAAGAAACCGCAGCCTGTTGAGCCTGATGCGTCGACATGAGTGGCGCTTGTCTGAGTCGCAGCGGGAGAACCTGTCTCGATATCTGGAAGACTATCCTGTGCTCAGAGCCATGTATGAGGCTAAACAAAGACTTAACCGCTACCTGCTGCTCAAGGCGCTGAATCCCAGTGCAGCGAGCCAGCAATTGCCAGGGTTTCTTGAGTTGATCGATCAGCTCAAGGCCAGTCCGTTGCGCTCACTGGCCATGACGCTCAGTTCATGGCTCGAACCGATTATTGCCATGTGGCGCTTCACCAGGAGCAATGGCATTACCGAAGGGTTTCATACCAAGATGGAAATGATGACAAGAAGAGCTTTTGGATTTAGGAATTTTGAGAATTATCGATTGAGGGTTCTAACCCACTGTGGGTGGGATGGTATGATCAATCGTGTTTAGGGGTTTAATGGATACGGTCCATCCCCCGTTAAGTGGGTAGAGCCTGTCCCCGGTACGGACCCTACGGACAATGGTGGCCAGAGGTGGAATCGAACCACCGACACGGGGATTTTCAGTCCCCTGCTCTACCGACTGAGCTATCTGGCCAGATCAAAGATTAATATGAGGCAGGTTGCGGATTGTGTCTCGCGAAGAAGGCGCAGATTAAAACGAAACGGCCCGCCTGAGTCAAGTGGAATCCTCTGAACTGGTTGTTTTTACTGGCTTTTGTCCAACGCCGACGTTATCGCTGAAACTGATGTAGAAGATGGAACCATCATTGGGTTCCGCAGCGACCTGACCGGGAGTGACGGTCAGGTGTTGTCATCCTGCTCGGGAATATACCCCTCCGCCCGATCTACCTCACCCCCACTGAGGTAGAGGTCGCGCTGCGAATTCAGGTACTTTCTGGCGTCCTTGTCCATCATATTGAGATGCTTCTCGTTGATAAGCATCGTCTGCAGATTCTGCCACTCATTCCAGGCTTCTTCGGAAATATTCTCGAATATCTCCTGACCGGCAGGGCCGGGGAAGGGTGGTGCCTCAAGGCCGGGAAGTTCTTTTTGCAATCGCTTGCAGTAAACAGTTCTACTCATAAGCCATAGTTTACTGAAAGAGCGTGTCACTTTGCAGTGCCGTGAGCAATCGGGTGACCGGGCGGGTGAGGCCAAGGCTGGGTGGATTGTCAAGGCTATACCAGCGGGCCCTGCCATTTTCTTCGATGCGGTTGCTGTTCTTTACGATGATTCGATAAGGCTGAATGTCGAGATGAAAGTGCGTAAACGTGTGTCTGAAAGGCGCCAGCTCTTCAACCTTGTCTGCCTGCAGGTTCCGTCCCAGGAGGTACTCGTCGATATTGCCCGTTTCGGGGAAGCTCCAGAGCCCACCCCAGAGCCCTGAGACGTCGCGCTTCTCAAGCAGGATTTCTCCGTCACGCTCAATGATGAGCATGGTTGTCTGTCGCACGGGCTTGTCCTTTTTCGGCTTCCTGCCGGGATATTGCTCAATGGCACCCTTCTGGCAGGCACGGCAGTCTGACGAGAAGGGACAGGCATCACATTGTGGATTGTTTCTGGTGCACAGGGTTGCTCCCAGGTCCATGATGGCCTGGGTGTAGTCGGCGGCGCGATCTTCAGGTGTCAGGTTCTCGGCGTGCTGCCACAGTTCATTCAGGGTCCGTGTCTGTCCGGGCCAGCCATCAATGGCGAAGATTCTTGCCAGCACCCGTTTGACGTTGCCATCCAGTATGGTGGCGCGCTGATCGTGGCAGATAGCAATGATTGCGGCGGCGGTTGAGCGGCCAATCCCGGGAAGTGATTCCAGTTCCCGTTGCGTTCGGGGAAGTGCCCCGTTGTAGTCCCCCATGACCCGCTGTGCAGTCGCATGAAGATTGCGAGCCCGTGCATAGTAACCAAGCCCCGTCCATTGGTGCAGGACCTCATCCAGGGTCGCTGACGCCAACGCCTCTACTGAGGGGAAGGCTCTCATGAACCTTTCGAAGTAGGGAATGACGGTCGTTACCTGGGTCTGTTGCAACATGATCTCCGACACCCAGATCCGATAGGGCGACTTGTCACGTTGCCACGGCAGGGTCTTGCGACCGTGCACATCAAACCAGGCGAGCAGCCTTTCTGCGAATAGCTCCATAGCGGGAGAGTTTACTTGAACAGGTTCTTCAACAGGTCCCTGGCAATGTCTTTGTATTCGTCGGGCACCTTTTTATCGATCAGTTTTTCGATTTTCTCTTTGCCGCGGCGTTTCAGATCCTGTGCGGCAATATCCTCAACCAGTTCCCGGATTGCGCCCTCCTTGCCAAAACACAGTTCACCGGGAGCAGAATAGATGCTGCCCGAGCAGGAGAGTGGCCAGCGTATGCCTGACAGTTGTTTGCTGACTTTGAATTGCCCGTTCTCAGCCTGGGTGAACATGGCAGTCACATCATAGTTCAGTGTCTCAGCCTGCAGGTCCAGTCCCCCGAGCGCGGTGAGGACAAGGTTCTCCACTTCAGCATTCAGAACCTGGCCGGCTTTTGTGCCCCGGGAGAAGTTATGCTGACCGACCATGTGTCTGAACGGCATAACATCCGGCCATTCACTGATCGAGGAGGTTTTACCGCGAAGCAGATCAATCTTCTGTGCAATGGATTTCAACGGACGCACGTCCAGTGACCCATCCTTGACGTTGAAGGCGGACCTGCCCGTCAGGTTCTCGTTGACATCGCTCAACAGGGTGCCGGAGAAGGCCAGGTCGGAGTTGGCTGAAATAGTGCCGGTGATGCCTGGCATCTGAAGTAGTTGTGCAACATCGACGCCATCCAGGTTGAGTTTGATGTCTGTCCTGACCTGATTTTTCAGGTGACTGTTTTGCAGTTGACTGTTAAGTCCGAAGACAATTTTGCCACCATACGCCGAGGCGTTGGCGATGACATCGAGATTCCCGTGGTTGTTGTTGACCGTCACCTTCGCGTCGGCGAGGTCATGGGTATCGTACCTGAGAGACGCGACACGAATGGTCGCGGTTGTGTGAGTTGCCCGCAGCAGATCAACGGGAATGAGTTCGCTGTCAGTGGCTGCATCAGGCCGATTCAGCCCGTCAGCCGACGCTTCCGTGCTCGTCAGGTATCGGTTTGAGTCAAGCCGGTTGATCCTGAGGTCCGCTTTCACCCGCATCGGTGGGCCCGGATTGATTGAGGCTGAACCCTTCAGTTCGGAGTCGTCAAATCTGCCGGAGAGTGTGCGGAAGCTGAGGGTCTCAGGTGTTGCGCCAAAGTCACTCTCCAACTGAATAAAGCCAACGGGCAATTCAAGGTTCAGGTCCCTGCCGAGGCTTGCCGCATCTGCTGATTCAAGGTTCAGGACGCCATCGAATCTCGGTGTTGAACCCGCAAGCGCGATCAAACCCGTCATGGCTATGTGCAGGGTGCTTACCTGAATGTCGTTACGCTTCAGAATCAGTGCCCGCTCGTCCGGACGCCAGTCACCGTCGGTAGTGAGGTTGAATGTGGGGTAGCGTTCCCCGTCGACCATGGCGTCGATACTGGTGATCAGCGTGATGATGCTGGTTCGTCCCGTATCAGACTGGAAATTGAGCCTGCCAGCCGTTGTGATATCGGCACTGATGTTGGCGATGTTGTCCGTGAACGACAAGGCCGCATTCAGATCAAACGGCTTGCCCGAGGTAAGCTCGCCGGTGGTGATGTTCTGCAGGATGACCTCGTAGTCGCTGCTTGTGGTACGGTCGATGTAGCCAAGCCGGACATCCCGGACCGTCAGCCGCTGAATGGTGGAAGCCAGTGTCGTGCTGCCGGTATCGGCTGTCGGCGCAGTTGCTGCCCCGGCGGTTTCAATCTTCCAGTTTGATCGCCCGTCTTCGTTGACAAGAAGCGCGATTCGCCCGCCCTTCAATGTGACATCCCTGACGTCAATGACTGTCTGCCGGGTCAACAGTGGCATCAGCGCCACGTCGATGGACATGGTTTCGAACTCAGCGAACGGCGCTTCATCCCCCCGGGCGAGCGACAGGTCGTTCACATTGATTGCAATCGGCGGCCAGTATCGCCAGGACAGCTCACCGTTGATTTTTATCCGGTAACCCGTGCCGGATTCGGTTATCCGGGTAATCTGGTTCTTGAATTGGTCAGGATTTTCCAGCAGGAAAAAGACGCCGCCTGCGGCAAGCGCGACGATGATCAGTAGGATAACGAGTAGCCGCATCACGATAAAACCTGTTCCTTGGTTCGGGCGAGATTCTGACTTATGCCCACCCGGATGATAGTGGAGAATTATGCACGGGATGTCCGTGGGTTGTAAAAGCGCAGCCCGGTGCATTCTTAACTCCCGGTTAAGGGGTGATGTCCGCGAAGGTAAGTGAGGTAGAAGGCGCAACTTGCTGCGTGATTTGGCAAAATACCGAGTATCCAAACTCTCACCCAGCAAGTGCGCCTATGACAAAGATAATCCCTCAGCCTGCAAACGTCGAGATAGATTTTACCGATGCCGCCCTGGTGGGCACTGGCGGCTGGTCTCTACTGGCCAAAATGGCTCAACAAACCGAACTGCTACGATCCCTCTCGCAAGCCGTTCACCTCAAAGTACGCCGACGCGGTGCCTCTGACGCCGAGATGCTGTGGAGTCTCATTGCCTCTCTGGCAGCCGGTCATGGTGCCCTGTCTGATTTGGATGCCCTGCGTGTCAACCCCGCCGGGCAGGTACTGCTGGGTTTGAGTGAAGCGCCTTCAGGTCGGCGTCTCGGCGAATATCTCAGCCGCTTTGGCCGGGATGAGGTGACCGCTCTGCGAGGCGTGGTCCAGGCATTGGCACAGCAGGTTGCACCGGCCATCATTGATCACCATGTGACCACACAGGGCTATGTGCCAGTGTTTATCGATGGCACTGCGATTGAGGTGGATGGTCATCTCTTTGAAGGTGCCGGTAAGGGATACAATGGTGAGCCACAACTGTGGCTGCATAATGTGTTCCTCGGAGGATTGTGGGCCAGTGGCTTACTGCACCCGGGTGGCGTTGATGTCGCCAAGGGTTGGCAGACACAGTTGGCTGACGACGTGACGCCGTTGCTACCGGAGGGTACGCCGGTCTGGCTACGGGCAGACAACGCCTATTATCGTGGCGACCTGGTCCGGTTTTGTACTGACAAGGGCTGGGATTACTCGATCAGCGTGACCAATGACAATAACCGCCGCCCGGTGCTGCGCCAACTGGAAGGATTACCTGAAAGCGCCTGGTCTGATATAGGGCGAGGCGAGTCTGCGACGCTGGTGTTGCACCAACCCAGCGGCTGGAAGACGCAACACTATGTCGTCGTTCGCCAGCTCTATGACGGCCCACAACAGCGTCTGACGCCTGCTTATACGGTCATTCTTGTGTCTCGTGACGACTTGCCGGTGGATGAATTAGTGCGACGTCATCGCGGCAAGCAGGGACAGGAGAATGCCTTCAAGGGTCCGCTGATTGAAATGGATTTACACCATCCTCCCTGTCGGCGGTTTGCCGCCAATCAGGCATTTTATGCCTGCGGTCAGATAGCACAGTTGTTGTTGATGGCGATGCAGTATCAGTGGCTACCCGAGCCTGCCCGGAAACATGGCTTGCGACCTTTGATCCGCTATTTGATGCGCTCAGTGGCTCGTCTGGTAAAAACCGGCAGGCGCTATCGCCTTGACTTTGCCAAGAACAACTTCAGGCTGGACTGGCTGCTGTACGCGGCCTTCCAACTGGAATAGCGTCGATCTCAGCTTCGAACTAACACCAACACCTGTCATTGGGCGGGTAGCGCTTGGGCGCTCGGTGCCAAAGACCGGCAACGGATGCCTGTGCAGGAGCCAGGCGCTCTGTCAGGACTCCCGGGAACAACCAAAATCACGTGAAGAGACAGCCGCCTTGCTATTGAGCACGCGATAAGCTGCGATACCTGCAACCAAGATGGGTTAACCGGGGATTGAGACCCGGTGCATTTCCACCCGCGAATCTGCTAATCTTTTCTGCGATAAAGCGAGGTGAGCAGGTGTATGTCCGCAGTTGGAACGGAGGGTAATCCTCTCAGGGTAGCGATCATTGGCAGCGGCCCCGCTGGTTTCTACACAGTCAGTAATTTTCAGAAACAGAAAGATCTGGTGGTGGAGTTCGATATGTTTGATCGACTGCCGACACCTTTTGGTCTTGTACGCGCCGGGGTTGCTCCCGATCACCAGAAAGACAAATCCGTTCAGCGCGCCTATGACAAAAGCGCCCGGCTACCGAACTTCCGATTTTACGGTAACGTGGAGTATGGTCGGGACATTCACCTGGAAGACCTGAAGAAGCACTACCATCAGGTGATGTTCACTACCGGGGCTCCTTTTGACCGAAACCTGAATGTGCCGGGCGAAGATCTCAACGGTAGCTTCTCCGCAACGGAGTTCGTCGCCTGGTACAACGGTCATCCTGACTTCAAGGACCGGAATTTTGACCTGAGCCAGGAAAGTGTCGCGATTGTCGGTATCGGTAATGTCGCCATGGATGTGGCAAGGATACTGTGCAAGACCTATGACGAGCTGGCAGTTACCGATATTGCGGATCATGCACTGGAGGCTTTGAGGAACAGTGAGGTTAAGAATGTATTCATCCTGGGCCGTCGGGGTCCGGCGCAGGCTGCGTTTACCCCTCCGGAGATCAAGGAGATGGGCGAATTCGCCGATGCTGATGTCACAGTGCCTTTAGATGAGGCGGAAGTCGACGCTACCGGCATGGCGCAGATTGAAGACGATAAGAACGCCCGGAAGAACGTCACCTTTATTCAGGAGTATGCGGCCAGACCCATAGAAGGGAAATCCCGCCTGCTGACCATTCGTTTCCTGGTATCCCCCACAGAACTGGTGGGTGAAAATGGCAGGGTAACCGGGATTCGACTGGTCAGGAATGAACTGGTCCGGGGTGATGACGGTTCTATCAGACCCAGGGCGACCGATCAGGAAGAGCTTATCCCGGTCGGGCTCGTGTTCCGGAGTGTTGGCTACAAGGGGCAGCCATTGCCGGATGTCCCATACCATGAGAGCTGGGGCACAATTCTCAACCAGGCAGGGCGCGTAGTGGATGACTCCGGGTCACCGGTGACCGGTTTGTACACGGCAGGCTGGATCAAGCGTGGTCCCAGTGGTGTGATTGGTACCAACAAAACCTGCGCGCAGGAATCTGTCGCCTGCATGGTGAAGGATCTTGCGTCCGGGCAGTACAACAAACCGGAAGATGCGTCCATTGACGGTGCGGCTACCCTGATGACAGGACGACAGCAGGAAGCGGTGAGTTACGAGGAATGGTCGAAGATTGATGAGGCGGAACTGGCCAAAGGCGAGGCCCAGGGTCGACCGCGCGTAAAGTTCACAGAAATTCCCGAGATGATCGACATCGCCAAGGGCTAGTCTTGCGCGTCGTGGCATCCCGGTAGCCCGACGCTGACCCATAACAACATCAGGATGATGGGTGCCTGGCAAGGCTGCCAGCGCAACCGAAGATGAACCATGTCTATATACGATCTTACCCGGGGACGAGTTGGCGGTCAGTTGACCCGCATGACCATTCCCTACTTCCTGGGCGTGTCCTCCATGATCCTCGTGTCGATGATCGAGACGGTTTACATCGGGGTTCTGGGAACCGGGGAACTTGCCGCATACAGCTTCATGTTCCCGGTCATCATGGCGCTGACCAGCCTCTCCATGGGGCTCGGTATCGGCGCATCGTCGCTGATCGCAAGAGCCGAAGGCTCCGGCGACCGTGAACAGGTTAAACGCATAGCGACACATACGGCTTTCCTGACACTGCTGCTGACGCTGATGTTAGGTGGCGGCACTTACTTTTTCCTGGAAGATGTCTACGGTGCCCTGGGTGCCGAGGGAGAGGTGTTGAGCCTGGTGGTGGACTACGCCCAGGTCTGGGTTGTGTTCGGGCTTTTTTCATTCACCCTACCCATGGTGAGCGCGACTGTATTGCGTGCCCTGGGTATTGCCAGGGCACCGGGCTACATCATGACGATCACCTCGGGCGTGCAGCTCATCGTTTCGCCGGTTCTGATCTTCGGGCTGTTTGGCGTCCCGGCTCAGGGACTGATGGGTTCAGCCTATGGCTTTGTGCTCATAGGTATTGTGCGAATCTTTGCTTTTGCAATACTCGTGGCGCGCGAAAAACTGATGCTGACAATCGGGGTTGCACAGGGTTTCATGAATTCCGCCAGAGCGATTCTGCATATCGCGCTGCCGGCGATGCTGTCTAATCTGATTGGTCCGGTCAGCATGGGCATCACCATCGCTCTGCTTGCCAGACACGGAGAGGTCATTGTTGCGGCATTCGGGATTGCTTCGCGTATCGAGATGCTGGTCATGATGATCGTCGGTGCTCTGTCTTCCAGCGTTGTGCCCTTTGTTGGCCAGAACTGGGGTGCGCGTGAGATCAACCGTATCCATGAAGGTCTGAGGCTTGCCTATGGTTTCTGCGTCATCTGGGGTCTTGTCTGTATGGCGACACTGGGACCCTTCGGTGACGCTTTTGTATCACTGATCAGTAAGGAACCTGAACTGATTGCCGCTGCGGGGCTGTTCCTGCTGATTGTGCCGGTCAGTTTCGGTCCGGTGGGGGTTGCGCAGGTAGCCGGATCATTGTTTATCGCGCTGGGCAAGCCGATGCCACCGACCATCCTTTCCATTGCGCGAACGATCGTGGTCTACATTCCGATGGCGATTATTTTCGACCGGTATTGGGGGTACCCGGGTATCTTTGTCGCCCTGCTGATAGCCAATTTGCTGATTGGCGCTGCCGCCTGGTGGTGGGGCCGGGTCATGCTGGCGAAGGAAATTGCATTGCGAGTCTAATTTTGTTTGTTCAGGGTGGACAGCAACAGGTCGATGCTTTCTGCGTTGCTGTCCTTGAACTTCGCCAGTTTCTCGAAAACCTCCGCTGCCGCCATGTGAAAACCATCGGGTAGACCGGCGTCCGCGAAGGTATTGGCAATCTCGCGCATTTCCCCGGTAAAGCGCCAGGCCTTGGCTGAATTGCCGAGCAGTCGCCGGTGCGTCTGTTGCGTGAAGGCATCACCCCATCTGGCTTCAAGTGTGTCCCGCACGTCATAGTGTTCGGCTACGCCAAGTATCGCTGTCAGCAGGGCGGTTGATCCCTTGGTGTAGGCTGCGAATACCATCTTCATGGCCGAGGCGGCGCCGGGTTCATCCGAGATCACATGTGTGTTCAGCGGTGACCCCGTAAACAGATCTGCCACAAGGTTGGCTTCATCGCCGGAAAGGTAGAGACAGGTTCCGGCATCTGCGAGCCGGGGTGGTCCCCCAACGATGCCGCCATCCAGAAATCGATTGAACCGGCTGGCAAGGTCCAGCGTTTTGGCCGGTGAGACAGCATTGCAGTCGACGAACAGCCCCTTGAAACGACGATCAGCCACCTGCCCTGCCACAGTTCCGGCATCGTGAGGCGGGCAGACCGAGAGAATAATCTCAGCTTCTTGTGTCATCCGGTCGACGTTGCCGCAATCCGTCAATCCGGCTTCTTTGGCTCGTTGGTGTGTGGCCTTGCTGCGTCCTTCCCCGGCCCACAGAACCCTGTCGCAGTTACCGAGTGCTGCGGCTCCGACAGCCGCTCCCATGGCACCCGGGCTTATCAATCCTATGGTCGTCATGCTGGCCAATTCCGGGGAAAGCACTAATATCGGCAAGTTTTGCGTTCAAGTAAAGACGGAAGGGACGTGTACCGCGCTCACGAACTATTCAGAGGTTCCTTAAATGCTGCGTCCCGCGCCCTCCCAGTATTTGTCCCGAAGCAGTCGCTTGAGCAGTTTACCGGTTGGATGGCGAGGCAGGCTGGCTTCGAAATCCACTGATTTTGGCACCTTGAACCCGGCCAGGTGTTCCCGGCAATGGGCGATCAGGTCTTCTTCAAGTTGCGGACCCGGCGCGATACCCCGGACCAGTTCCACGGCGGCCTTGACCTCCTCTCCGAATTCGTCATCGGGTATTCCGAACACGGCTGCATCCAGCACGGCGGGGTGATTGAGCAGGACCGCCTCGATCTCTGCCGGGTAAATGTTCACGCCGCCTGAAATAATCATGTCGATCTTGCGCCCGCTCATAAAGAGGTAGCCATCGTCATCCAGATAGCCCACATCACCGAAGGTGTAGACCCCGGGTTCCAGGTGCGCCTTATCTGTCTTGTCAGGGTCATTGTGATACTCGAAGTCGGACCCCATGAGGTTCCGTACATAGAGTTGTCCGGATTCACCGGCCCTGGCACGAGAGCCATCTTCCTTGATGACCATAATCTCGGTGATGGCTGTCGGCTTGCCGAGCGTTCCCGGTTTTGACAGCCAATCTTCGCTGGTCGCGGTTGTCACGATGGAACCCTCGGTGGAGCCGTAGTACTCACAGATGACCGGTCCCCACCAGTCAATCATCTGACGCTTGATTTCAGGCGGGCAGGGCGCGGCACCATGCCACACGATCTTCAGGCTGCTCCCCCGGAAGGCACTCCTGTCCTCGTCCGGCAGGCGTAACATGCGCGTGAACTGGGTGGGCACAAGGTGGGTATTGGTGATCTGGCAGTCGTCAATCATGCGGACTGTTTCCCCGGCGTCGAACTTATGACGCATGACGATGCTCGAACCGTTCAACAGGGGCAAAAAAGAAAACGCCCACTGTGCGGAATGGTAAATGGGCCCGACCAGCAGGCTGCGGCCTCCCGGCTCTATGTCCAGCATACCGGAAAGCCCTTCGCCGACCATCTTCAGGGTTTCAACGGGAGCGCCGGTTTGCGACAGTGCGCTTTTTACACCTTTGGGCTTCCCCGTTGTTCCTGATGTGTAGAACATCGGGCCGCCCAGTCTCTGGTCTTCAGGTTCATCATCGGGCTGGGCTTCCAGGAATTCCTCGTAGGTGTGAAAACCCTCGGTTTCCTCAGCGAAGGTGTCCGCCTCGATGCCCATGACGATCACGGTATTCAGGTTCGGGCGTTCGGGTTGTTCCAGCGTCGCCTCGCCCAGCTCGATAAAACGGGCATCGACCAGGAGTGCCTTTGAGCCTGAGTCTGCCAGCACATAGGCTACCTCCTCGGCGACCAGGTGCCAGTTGATGGGTACCAGTAACCAGCCGCCGTGTGCGGCGGCGGCGAATGCTTCGATATATTCCCTGCGGTTGCCGCTAACAACGGAAAAGGTGTCACCGGCCTGCAATCCCGCAGCACGTAGCCCGTAGATCAGTTGGTTGACCCGGCTGTTGAAGTCCCCCCAGGACGTCTCACCGAAATCATCGGTGATCGCCATTTCATCGGGTTTGGCTTCGGCAAAGGGTTGAATCAAGGTTGCCATGCTTCAGTTCTGTTGGAAAATCAGACCGCATCATAACGCAAAATCCGTGACCGGCTAATGCACCAGGTTGGTGCCATCACCTGCACCAATATAGAGCCGATAGCTCCGCTGTTCCCTCAACTCTTTTGTAACCTGCTGACTTTTAACGATAAAAAAGTTGGCCCGCTGTTTGCTTTGTCTGAACCGGAAGCAATGTATTTCCTTATTCAGTTCAAACAGGAGCCAAAGAAATGAACAGACTGACTCAGGTCGCTGTGGGGGCGCTGTTATCAGCCAGCGCATTGATGTCAACCCATGTATATGCTGAGGGGGAAGTTTCCTACAACATCGGTTTTGCATCCGAGTATTATTATCGCGGAGTCCTGCAGAAGGACTCGTCTGCAAGCGCCGGGGTCGACTACGAAAATGGTGGTTTCTATATCGGAACCTGGGCCGCCGATGTCGGTGATGGTCTGGAAATCGACGGTTACTTTGGCTACGGCATTGAGACCGAAGCCGGTTTCTCTGCGTCGCTGGGTTTCACCGGTTATTACTATACGGGTGAGTTCGACGATACCTACGAAGAAATCAACCTGAACCTGGGCTACTCCTGGGTGGGTGTCGAGTATTCGGTGGGCGAATGGGACGGTTTTGGTGCCGGGGCTGACTATGACTTCCTCGCTGTGACCATTGATCCGGGCAATGGTTTTTACGGTACCTACGGTACTTTTGGCGATGAACTGGACGGCGACTACTTTGAAATCGGCTATGGCACAACGATTGCTGACATTGATTTCGGTATTGCCGCCATCTTCAGCAGTGATGAACTCTCTGATCAGGAGGATAGCGATGGTAACGCGACCGAATCCGAAGCACTGATCTTTACTATCGGCAAGACGTTCTAAGGAAGCACTCACTCTGCATTTACCTGATACCTGAAAGGCTCCTTCGGGAGCCTTCTTCATTTCCTGTTCGGTGTGAGCTTCCTGAACAGCCCAATGACTGGCACCAGGATAGCACCGGCAACAATGCCTGCCAGACCATTCACGATCAGAGACGTCAGACCAGCGAGTAGCGGTCCCAGGGTCGCAATCTCTTCAAGCGAGTGGGTCAGCAGTTCAATCGCCTGATGTAACGGCGGAATCCCGTGTGCCAGGATGCCACCGCCCACCAGAAACATGGCGGCCGTGCCGATGATGGTCAGTCCTTTCATAAGGTAGGGGGCGAAGTCGAGCACACGTTCGCCGGTCCACCTTCTGTACTGACTGTCCCCGGCGGTTTGAACCAGATGCAGACCCGCATCATCTATCTTCACAATCGCGGCAACGAGACCGTAAACACCCAGGGTCATCAACACTGCGATAACGATAATCGTCATTACCTGAGTGGCATAGGCAGCTTCCCGCACCGTTCCCATGGCGATCACGATGATTTCGGCAGACAGCACAAAGTCCGTTCGGATAGCGCCGCGGATCTTACGCCGTTCGAATTCGAGCAGGTCGCCGTTGGGGTCGCGCAACACTGCAATAACCTCTTTTTTTGCGGCTTCCTTTTCTCCCGGATGTAGAAACTTCCCGGCCAGTTTGTCAAAACCCTCGTAGCAGAGATAGCATCCCCCCAGCATCAACAGTGGTTGAATCAGGAAGGGCGCGAACGCCGCCAGCAGGAGTGCGACAGGAACCAGAATAAGCTTGTTTCGCGCGGAGCCTTTGAACACCGCCCAGACCACGGGTAGCTCACGGTCTGCGCGAACCCCGGACACCTGTTCCGCATTAAGCGCCAGATCATCTCCAAGGAGGCCGACAGTCTTGCCCGCGGCGATCCTGGTCATAACGCCTACATCATCAAGAACAGTTGCGATGTCGTCGAGTAACGTGAGGAGATTAGTTGCCATCAGGTTCGCCAGCATAAACCAGTGATGCCGTAGAAACGAGCGGCGGTATCTCCCATGATGTCATTCTCGCTCCACCTGTCTGACCCCTCCCGGTTATCAGCCCTGAGATCCTGCAATAGACACTGGGCCGTTCAGCAGGCGCCCGGAAACCCTGATGGGCATTGAGTCTTACCGCCATGGTTTTCTCGGTGTAACGATGGGAAATCGACGTTCAAACTGATCGAACAGCCCGGACAGTTGCAGCAGGGCGCCCGCATCGCCATCAATCTGAAGCTGACCCTCAGCCAGCATACCGGCGCCATCTTTCTGACCGGACATCAGAAGTTTGAAGTCGAGTTCACTGATCTTGATGGTTGCGGTCGCATCGTCAGTCTGTCGGTCAGGGAAAGCGTGCAGAACACTATTTTCAATGACCAGCAGCGTTGGCAGGGCATCGGTAAAAGCCAGATTCAGTTTCAATACTACCCCGTCAGCGCGTTCTGCGTTCAACCTGACCGACATGACCTGGAAGAGGTTCTCCAGTGGAATCGCGGCGACCATACCGGCGCTGGTTGCATAGGTGGACCCTTTCGGCAAACCTTCCCGTAGCTCCAGCGCCCCGCACAGATAGAAGTTTCTCCAGGGTGCCGATTCTGACTGATAGCCGAGTTGCTCCAGTGTGTCCGCCAGAAGCGCGCGTGCTTCGGTCTGCTCCGGGTCGTGCATGACGACGTGGTTCAGCGCTTCTGCGACCCACCGGTAGTTGCCCGCGGTGAAGTCTTCCCGGGCCCGTTCGACGATCGCTTCCGGCCCGCCCATGTAGCGAACATAGTGGTTGGCCGCTTCAACGGGCGGCAGTGGATGCAGGGTCGAAGGGTTACCGTCAAAGAAGCCGAGGTATTTTACATAGACAGCCTGGGCGTTGGTGTACAGGGTGCCGTAGTAGTCACGATTGTAGAACTCCAGGCCCAGAGAATCGGGCAACTGTAACTGTTCTGCAATTTCTTCCCTGTTGTAGCCCAGGTTGGCGAGCCTCAGGGTCTGGTCGTGGATAAACTTGTAAAGGTCCCGCTGTTTCTCAAGGTAGGTGACTGCGGCATCGCGACCCCGGATGGGCCAGTGGTGCGATGCGAATTGAATTTCCAGGCGCTCCCCGAACAGGTCGATTGATTCATTGATCTGGTCCGCCCAGGCCAGCGCATCTCGAACCTGGGCGCCTCTCGGTGTGTAAACATTGTGCAGGTGATGGGAGGTGATCTCGGACATGCAGAGTGCCTTGAACTGCGGGAAGTAAAACACCATCTCCGCCGGTGCCTCGGTCCCCATTGTCATCTGGAACTCGATTTCGATACCGTCCAGGGTGCGGGTTTCACCGGTCGCCCTGATAATATCGTTGGGCAGAACAAATCCGGTTGATCCCATGGACAGTGCGGCACCAAGGCCGGTGGTTACAAAACCTGTCGGTGAAGGTTTCAGGAGATTGCCATACATGTAGGTTGCCCGCCGGCCCATAACATTCCCCGCCAGCACGTTCTCGGACAGCGCCTCCTGAACATAGTCTCGGGGAGCAAGCACGGGAACCTCTCCACTGGCGGCCTGTTCATGGGTGATAACTCCCAGCACGCCGGCGAAGTGGTCAGCATGGCTGTGCGTGTGAATGACGGCGACCACCGGCCTCTCGCCAAGGTGCCGGTTGGCCAGGTCCAGTGCCGCTCGGGAGGTTTCTGCGCTGGTCAGCGGGTCAATGATGATCCAGCCGGTATCGCCGCGAATCAGCGTCATGTTGGCAATATCGAAAGATCGAACCTGATAGATTCCGTCGGTGACCTCAAAGAGTCCGTGGTGGTGGGCATTCAACTGAGCCTGGCGCCACAGGGATGGATTGACCGTTTCGGGCGCGTCGCTGTCGAGGAATGCCAGTGGTGGTTCAAGATCGTAGGCCGGCCTGTCGGCCAGGTCATGCGGAATTGTCAGGGGCGACAGGCTGGCAATAAACCCCCGCTTTGCATCCTCGAAACTCTGGCGATCAGAAAAATTCAGCTTGTCTCTGAAGGACTTCTGAACACGTTGCGTGGCATCGGTTGCGGGTTTTGGTGTTCGCATGGCTTCGGGCAGTGGTGTGTAGTCTGTCACGTTGCGTATCGCTATTCTTCTGTCGGGGGATGTAGGATATCGTTTGTCAGTCAATCCGCAAGTAACAACCGGCATTCAGGAGACAGTTACATGAAACCGCTTGAAGGAATTACCGTTCTGGAGTTTTCGACCATGATCACAGCGTCGCTGGCGGCGATGATGCTGGGTGAGCAGGGAGCCCGTGTGATCAAGGTTGAACCCGTCGATATGGGCGACCCCATGCGCTATATCGGTACCGGCAAGGGTGGAATCTCGTCGCTGTTTGCCAACTGTAATCGAGGTAAGCAATCCGTGAGGGTTAATATCAAGGAACCCTCGGGGCAGGAACTCATCAGGGAGGTCGCGGGGCAGGTGGATGTTCTTGTGCATAACTTCAGGCCGGGTGTGATGGACAAGCTGAACCTCGGCAGCGAGCAACTGCGGGCGAATAACAAAGAACTGATCTACATGGCCATCTCCGGTTTTGGAACATCCGGGCCCTTAAGCTCGGCCCCCGCCTATGATCCGGTGATCCAGGCCTGTTCGGGAATGACAGCGGCCCAGGGTCGCGATGAGCATCAGTTCATCAAAAACCTGATGTGCGACAAGCTCACGGCCTACACCGCCTGCCAGGCACTGACCGCTGCGCTGTATGTCCGGGAGAAGACCGGCGAAGGTCAGCACATTGATCTGTCCATGCTGGATGCGGGCATGTTCTTCCTGTTTCCCGATGCTTACCAGAACCACACGCTGCTGGACGATGATATAGAAGTCCAGCCACTGCTTTCCGACATGCTCTATGAACTCACCCGGACCAGCGATGGCGGGCTTACGATTTCCGCAGCCACCGACGCGCATCGGGCCGGTGTACTCAAAGCGGTGGGGCTGGAGTCATTGATAGCGGATGAACGATTCAACTCGCTGGAAAAACTCATTCAGAACCTGGAGGAATTCCGGGCGGCCCTGGCGGATGCGTTCCTGCAATTAACGACAGATGAAGCACTGAAGAGGTTGCGGGAAAATGAGGTTCCCTGTGCCAGATGCTACACGCTGGATGAAGCGCTCGACCAGGAGCAACTGGTCGCCAACCGATCTATTGAGGTGCAGGATCACCCCCTGATGGGCAGGATGCGCGTGTTTAGAACGCCGGCCAGGTTTGGCGGAAATGTTCTTGAGGCCGGCTCACCGGCACCGGCGCACGGCGAGCATACCGATGCGGTACTTGAATCATTCGGTATCGATGCCGGGCGCCTGACGGCGCTCAGAGAGTCCGGTACTGTTAGCTGATTAATAACGGTTACAGCGCGCGCGATTACATATTGAGATAATGAGAATGGCTGAAAAATACACACCGCTGAAAGACTTCCTGAAAGCGCAGTCAGCCATGCGAATACCGATGTCCTTTGCGAAAATTGAGAGTGTTATCAAGTCGAAGTTGCCACCAGCGGCGCACAAGCATCGCCCGTGGTGGAGTAATAATTCCAACAATAACGTCATGACCCGGGCATGGCTGGATGCAGGCTATCGCACTGAGGAGGTCGATATGCAGGGAAAGCGGTTGGTTTTTCGCCGCCAATTGGTGCGAGATGCGCGCGTGGTGAAGCGAAATTTTTTGCAGGATTCCGCTGTGGAGAAAGCTGAGTATGCGTCGCCTTTTTACGGCTGCATGAAAGGCATGATTACGGTGTCGGACGACTGCGATTTGACCGCGCCGACGGATGCGGATTGGGACGCGAGCGCCGGGGAAGTTTGATGCCGATACCCTTACTGCTGGATACCTGCGCGCTGATTTGGAGTTTAAGCGGCGCAAATACGATTTTCTGCGGGTGCGCCCGCCTTTCCCTCACGAAAACGGCTCTCACGAAAAAACCCCTGCTATTCAGAGCTTCCCTGGCTGACAGAGAAATCCTGAAGCTGAAATGCACGCTGCCTGAGCAGTTCCGGTGATCCCAGTATCTGCCGATTGAATCCGACGCGCTTGAACCAGTAGTGCAGCCCCACAAGATCGGTAAACCCCATGCCGCCATGGACTTCTGTTGCCGTCCGGGTTACAGCCTGACCTGTTTCAGACAGGTGCGCCTTGGTATGACTGGCCATCATACCGGCCTCTTCGGTCATCTCATCCAGCGCATGGGCGGCGTACCACACCATCGCCCGGCAGGGTTCGAGACTTGCCGTCATCTCGGCACACATGTGTTTCACTGCCTGGAAGGATGCAATAACCCGATTGAATTGTTCCCGTTGCATGGCGTAGGCAACGGCCTGGTCCAGGGCAGATTGAGCGGCGCCCAGAGTGTCCGCCGCCAGTGCAACCAGCCCGGCATTCCAGGCGGCGTTAAACACCGAAGCATCCTCACTGACGAGTTGCGCCGTGACATTGCTGTATGTCAGCTCGCAGGTTGAACGTGTTTTTTCAATGGTCGTCAGTGGCGAGCGTGACAGACCTGTTGCGTCCGCCGAAACCAGAAACAGTTTGTGATCCGAGGTTGCGACCAGATAATGATCCGCTTCACTGTCCAACACGAACAGTGACTTGCCGTTGAGCGCTAATCCGTCTGCGGTGAGCCCGGCATCGACCCTGGCGGCAATACCCTCGGCGAGTGCCACACCAATCCGGGTCGCACCGGTGGCGACTGTGCCCAGCAGGTCTTCACATTGCCCGGCTGCCTGCAGGGCGACCGGGGCGATAACCGCTGAACTGATAAAAGGAGACGGGGTGACGTGATACCCGAGCGCCTCAGCGACAACGGCGGCGTCCAGGTTACCGAGCCCGAGTCCGCCATTGGCCTGCGAGATGAGCAGGCCGGGGATGCCAAGGTCGGTCAATCCCTGCCAGACACAGGCATCACTGACTTCGCCGGATGCGACCTTGCGAATCTCATCCAGGGGCCATTGCTCTGAAAGATACCGGGTGACTGAATCCTGCAACAGGGACTGTTCTGAAGATAACCCGAATTCCATGAATACCCTTACCCTGCTTTCTCGACCCTGGGTTCCCTGGGCATGCCCAGCCCCCGCTCACTGATAATGTTTTTCTGAATCTGCGACGTTCCGCCACCAATAATGAGGCCGAGATAGTACATGTACTGATACTGCCAGCTCCCGTTGCCGCGCAGGTAGGGATTGTCACCGAAGGCGAGGCCAACTTCGCCCATGACATCAATCGCCAGCGCCTCAAGTTCATGACGCAGTTCCGTACCCAGGAGTTTTACAATCATCCCGGCCAGTTTCGCATCCTGATTTTTATGGATGCGAGCGGACAGAAGCCTCATGTCATTGCACTTCATGGCCAGTACCCGGCCCTGTAGTTTCATCAATCTGTCTCGGAACACCGGATTGTCGATGACTTTTTCGCCGCCCGGGGTTTCCTCGCTCATCAGTCTGGCGACCCCGTTAAGGCGCGTTTGAGCCGCATCAGGTGGTGCCAGAGAACCCCGTTCATAACCGAGAATCGCGTTAGCGACCTGCCAGCCCTGGCCGCGCTGCCCAACGATCTGATGCTTTGGTACGCGGACGTCTGTGAAGAATACCTCGTTGAAGTTGGCATCTCCGGTCATATCCACGAGTGGCCGGACTTCGATACCGGGCGTGTCCATACGGAACAGCAGAAAGGAGATGCCCTGATGCTTCGGCGCTTCAGGCTCGGTTCTCACCAGGCAAAAGATCCAGTCGGCAAGGTGCGCGGTGCTGGTCCAGATCTTCTGACCATTAACAACCCATTCATCGCCGTCAAGTTCAGCCCTGGTTGAAAGGCTTGCCAAATCACTGCCCGCCCCCGGCTCAGAGTAGCCCTGGCACCAGATCATCTCGCCGTGAATCGTCGGTTTTACGAACGTCTGTTTCTGCTCCTCGGTGCCCATTTCCAGCAGCACGGGAACCAGCATGGAGATACCCTGACCGCCCAGGCCGGTGTTGATCTGGTTCTTTGAAAATTCCTCGGCAATGATGCGGGACTTGATGATGTCCGGCTCCGCACCATAGCCGCCATATTTTTTCGGGATGGTTCTGGCCGTGAAACCATGCTCAATCAGCAGCTTCTGCCATTCGATGGCGCCGGTGTTGCCCGCGCGGGCATAGGGAGACTGGTCACCATGCTCGGCGATAAACTGCCGTACCTCGGTGCGGAAGCCCTCGTATTCTGGGCCAAAAGATAAATCCATGGCTGTTCTGGTCCGAAAAAAGAACAGTTAGGCTATCACAGTTTTTCTACTTCCCGGATACGCCGTCCGCGATGGCCTGCTAATCGCGGGGAAAGACATTGTTCGGAACTTCCCTAACCGGAGATGATGCCGTCAAGGACAAATTCCACCAGCGCAGCGCCCACCCAGGCGAGTGGCGGGATGATGATATAGAACAGAAACCGCTGCACAGTCCCCAGGTCAATTGGCCAGGCGGGTGAGGCAGTGACCCGTTCGCGGCGTTGCAACAGCACTTCCAGTTGATTTACCTGCTCCGGGGCGAGCGACTTCGATGCGTCCCGAATCAACCGGTTCAGTTCATCCAGTTGCCGCTGGCGCATCCCGGCCATGCGTTTATGAATGCCCCAGACAGGATAGAGGGCGAGATAAATGATCGCTGGCACCAGAATGATGACTGCCTTGCTGTAGTTGTCAGGCCTGAAACTGAGGTCCAGGGATTGCACGGTGGAAAGAACCAGACCCAGCACGATGAACAACACATCCAGTAGTCCCGTTTGAGCGAAAGGGCGCAGGTTGGAAGTTTCGAAGATGTTGATCTCCACTGACTCGCTGACGGAACGGAAAGCCCGGGAGACAGTGATTCTGAGGTAGAGCATACAGGCAAGGGTGACCCAGATCAGCACCTGCCCGAACATCATGGCCCGTTCAGTCGGGCTGGCTTCCGGAAAGGTGAGGCCGGCACCCGGAATGTTGAAGATGACCGCGTAGAGGAAGCCGAGAAGGGCACTGACGGCGAGACCTGCCAGCGAGACCTCTGTGACCCGTTGACTCAGATTCAGATGGTTCATCCTGTCGATCATCCGCGCGATCTGGAGCGACCTTCGCTGACCATAGACAGAGGCGGTCATAATATAGGCTGGCATCAGCGTGATCAGCAGCAGCATACCCTGATACTCACGGGTTGATGAGAAATACCAGGGAGCATTGTCCGGGTTCATTGCGCCTGCGCTGAGGTACAGTGCAGACAAGCCACCGGGAATCGCGAAGGCCAGCACAGGCAGTGAAAAGCGCCATTCGTAGATGAACCAGTGCAGAGATGCCTTCATGCCTGTGAGTCTAGCGCAATGGCTGGTATCAGAGAACAACACGGGAAGACGCCCGGGTCTGGTTCGTCGTCTATGGGTGTAACGCTCAGGATGATCGTGACGGGAGGCAGTCAGGGTAACGACCCAGGGCGAGTATCAGGCTCGCCCCGATGCCAAAAAGTCCCGCACCCGCCAGGAAGCCAATCTCGTAGCTGCCGGTGACATCGAATACCCGGGCGAACAGCATGGGTGCGATGCCGCTGGCCAGAGCCAGGGCTGAATACAGCACCGCGTATATCTGCGGATAGTGGCGCAGACCAAAATACTTCGCAGCGAGAAATGACATCAGATCGAGTTCAGCACCGGCAGCGAATCCCAGCATGGCAGCGGCGACGCAGGCCACCAGGAATCCGGGGGCACCGGCCAGTATCAGGCTCCCCAGAACCGGGAGCGCGATGGCAATAGCGGCGACACCGGGTGCCCAGATCTTGTCGACCAGAAATCCGACGATCAGCCTTCCGGCGATCACGGCGACGCCGAAGACGCTGATGGCGGTTGCCGCCTTCCGGGGTGTAATGCCCTGGTCCGTCAACGCGGGGATCAGGTTCGGCACCATACCTGACATGGCGATATAGACCAGAAAGATGGATACCAGCAACACCCAGAATCGATACCCGCATAGCGCTTCGGTAAACCTGTAGCCCGTTTCGTTTGCGCTGGTGACTTCCGGGTCAGAGGCGATTTCCTCTCCGGGTCTGAAGAACCGATAAACCAGTGGTCCGGCACACAGCAGCGGCAGGGCCGCCAGGCCGAGGTAGGCAGTTCGCCAGCCGAACTGCTCGACCATCCAGACCGTGTACTGAGGGATGACAATGGCGCAGATGCCGGTGCCGCTCAACATGATACCCAGCGCCAGTCCCCGCTGTTCAAAAAAGAGGCTTGTCACCGCACGGGTCCAGGTCACCGGGATGGTCCCGGCACCGAGAAACGCCATCGCGGTGTACGAAAGGTAAAGCATCCACAAGTCGCCGTTCATTAATGATGCCGCAGCCAGGGCAACCGCCAGCCCGATAAGCCCGCTGATTGCCATTGCCCGGGCGCCAACCCGGTCAAGCAGCCAGCCGACCAGCGGTGCTGTGATAACACCCGTTCCGGTGCTGAACAGGAGCGCGAGCTGAAACTCCGCCCGCGTCCAGCCAAACTCCTGCGTGATCGGAATAACCAGTACGCCCAGGGAATAGAAGGGCAACACGATTGAACTACAGATAACGCCCAGGGAGGCGGAGAGCAGTAGCAGCCAGTGTCTGGTAAGTTCGTTGTTGTTGATGCGGTACCTTCTTGTTCTGCCTGTGACCCGGATAATACGAGAAATAGAGGGAAGTCATGAAATCTGTGTTTCTGCGGCTACCGAAGCAGGCTTTGCCATGGAAGGGTCCACCAGCCGCATCACCTCATCCACCGGGGCCCGCCGGTGGGAGACTCGTGACAAGCGTTTGTCGATTGTGCTTCTAACACAGGGAGGCTGATGATGTTGCTATTGCGGGAATAGCAATATAAAATCATTAACCTGTAAGGTTAATAAAATATATGGATGTTGTTTTTTCAAGTAAGAAACTGAATAAACAGTTGAGTGAGGAAAAAGTCATGGTGAGGGTTCATGGCCAGCGTCGCTGTGACTTGTTAAAGGTCATTTTGACCCAACTGAGAGCGGCTCCGAATTTGGGGATTTTTGCGCCTCCTTATAGCCCTCCGCATAGATGCCATGAGTTGAAAGGAAACAAGAAGGGGGTCTTGTCAGTAGATTTGGACCATCCCTACAGGCTTTTGTTTCGGCCAGTTAACGACCCGGTTCCGATGAGGGAAGAAGGCGGCCTTGACTGGAGCGAGGTAACAGCAATTGAAATTACAGGAGTGGAGGATACCCATGGTTGATGTACGAAATGAATACCAACCTGATTATGCGGTCTCTCCGGGTGAAATACTGGCCGTGGAGTTGGAGCTCAGAGGTATGGCTCAGCAGGAACTTGCAAAACGAACCGGGATTACGCCCAAGCATATTATTTCAATCTTGAAGGCCAGGTCAGTGGTGACGCCAGACACTGCCATTAAATTCGAGCGAGCCTTGGGGATGCCTGCTGAATACTGGTTAAATCTTGAATCACATTATCAAGCGATTCTCGCCCGGCTTGCGGAAGAGGAACAACTGGACAGGGATCTTGATTGGTTAAAGCGCATTCCCGTTAGTGCTATGGCCAAACTGGGCTGGATTGAAAAAAACCGAGACAAAAAGCTACAACTCATTGAGGTACTGCGCTTTTTTGGCATTGCCAGGGTCGAACAATGGGATGATATGTGGCCTAACCTGCATGTTGCCTATCGTCAGAACCAAAACAATAAAGTTTTCCCGGAAGCTGTATCTGCCTGGCTCCGGCAGGGTGAGAGGGAAGCATCAGAAATTGATTGTGCGCCTTATAACAAAGCCGGATTCAGGGACGCATTAGATAGTATTAGAGGATTGACTACTTCTGATCCACAGGAATTTGTTCCTGTAATGCAGGAGATGTGTGCAGCGTGCGGTGTGGCGGTTGTATTTGTACCGGGCCTACCGAAAACCGGAGTAAGTGGTGCAACCAGATGGATAAGTAAAGATAAAGCTATTGTACAGCTAAGCCTTCGTTATCGAACAGATGATCACTTGTGGTTTACATTTTTCCACGAAGCCGGGCATATTTTGCTACACGGGAAAAAGGAACTGTTTCTTGAAGGGATAAATGGATTGGATGAAGGAAAAGAAAGCGAAGCAAACAGGTTTTCGGAGAATGAGCTAATACCATTAAAAGCTTTTGAGCTTTTTATTGATAAGAAAGATTTTACAAAGCGATCAATTCTTGCCTTTTCAAAAGAGATGGGAATATCGCCGGGTATTATAGTGGGCCAGCTTCAGCATAAGGGTTTGCTAAGGAGAGATTTTTGTAATGACCTGAAAATAAGGTTCAGGTGGGCTCACGAGTAGGAATTTATGGGGCAGGACACCGGGAAGCGTACTAAAAAGGGATCGTTAGACTTTCTGTGTCAATCCACTACTCTCTGGCTGTTGTTGCAGATTCCGGAGAATCAGCGCCGGTGCCACTACGCGAAGGCGAGGGAGAAGGTCTTGCGCCATGCCGATTAGTGCTGCGGCCAGCCCATATCGTATAATCCCAAAAAATTTTGCCATGCCCTTGCACCGTGAAGCGCTTCAGGTGAGACTTGGCACTTCATTTTAATCACACACTCACCCATCAGGAGCGAGACATGACAGTAAAAGTTGGAGATGCCATCCCGGAAGCAACCATGAAGATCATGGGAGACAAGGGCCCTCAGGATATTACGACCTCTGATGTCTTTTCCGGGAAGAAGGTTGTTCTGTTTGCCGTCCCCGGCGCGTTTACGCCCACCTGTAGTGCGGCGCATCTGCCCGGTTTCGTGGCCAACGCCGACAAGATCAGGGAAAAAGGGGTTGATTCGATTGTTTGCGTTTCGGTGAACGACGCTTTTGTGATGGATGCCTGGGGGAAGGGGCAGAATGCCGGGGAAATCATGATGGTGGCCGATGGTAACGGCGACTTCACCAGGGCCATGGGCGTTGAGCTGGATGGTTCCGGTTTCGGGCTTGGTACACGCTCCGTTCGATACTCGCTGGTTGCCGAGGATGGCAACATCACTGTCCTCAATCTGGAACAGGGCGGCGCCCTTGAAGTCAGTTCCGCTGAGCAGATTCTTGAAGACCTGTAACATCATAGTCACTCACTGATTACGCTAAAGGCTGCACCCCGCAGCCTTTTTTGTACCTGAATCGACATGCTTGAAAGCTGGGTTTTCTGGTCGCTGCTGGCGGCCACCATGCAGTCCGTGAGAACGGCTGGCCAGAAGTACCTGACGACCGATGTTTCCCCGCTGGGTGCGACCCTGGTGCGTTACCTGTTCGGACTTCCATTCATCGGCCTGTATCTGGGATGGTTGATGATGCAACCTGGCCATGATCTTCCGGAAATGAACCCTGTCTTCCTGGTTTATGGTCTGGCGGCAGGGTTGTTGCAGATTGTTGCAACCATATTGCTTATCCGGTTGTTTGCCCTCAGAAACTTTGCGGTCGGTAGTTGTTACATTCGCACCGAGGTACTGATCACGGCGATGCTGGGGTTTGCACTGTTTGGTGAAGCTGTTTCCCTGTCTGGCTGGGCAGCGATTGTGATCTGTGTTGCCGGCCTGGTGATGATCACAATTGCCAGGACCGGGAAGGTCAGCGACCTGTGGAACCTGTCGGCTGTCTATGGTCTTGGGGCCGGCGTTGCCTTTTCACTGACCTCGTTGTTGATCCGACAGGCCAGTCTTTCCTTTGGCCTGGACGATGCCATGTATACGGCCGCACTGACGCTGGCTTATATGATCATGGTGCAGACGCTGATTTGTCTTGCCATGCTCGCCCGCCGCAATGCGTCAGAAATTCTGACAGTGTTCCGCCGTTGGCGCACCAGTGTTTTTGTGGGTGTCACCTCGGTCATCGGGTCAGCAGGGTGGTTCACCGCATTCACGCTTGAACGTGCCGCCTATGTGAAGACGCTTGGCCAGATTGAGTTTTTGCTGACCCTGGCAATCTCAATCCTCTACTTCAGGGAGAACCCCGGTCGCATGGAACTGGTGGGGATGCTTGTTCTGGTGACTGGTGTGGTGCTGCTCTTGCTGGCGTCTTAAAAGATGCCGGGTTGCATGATGGGCGTGAATATTTATGGTAATGACAGTGGTGACTACTTGTATTATGTTGATGTCCAGTATTTGTCAATGGATCAATCAATGATATCTATCGAAGTTCGCAGCGACGAAACAGGTGAAAACTATGGACAACAGTAAAGACGGACCTATGGATGGAACCAGACAACCATTGAAGGAAGGCAGTTTCAGGAAGGGCGGCATAAACAAGCCACCTACAGGGCCTCGTCCCGGGAGGCCTAAAGGGCAAGGCAAGCCGGGTTCATCCCGCAGTGGCACTCATGGGTCTCGGCAGAATTAGGCTGTTCTGGATTCATACTCGACCTTGCGGCACAAAATCTCATCGCCTATGACAACCTGATTCCCGATGACCGCAGTTGACGACATATATTCAAGAATAAATGTGGAACTGGAAGGTCTCGGAAAGGACAGTCCCTACCTGGCTGATGCCAATGAACCCGATCCCAGGTACCTGGGATTCGGTGTTCGTGCGCCGGAAGTCAAAAAGCTTGTCAACAACTACAAGTCGGAAATCAAGAGCCTGGACGAAGAAGAAAAGCTGGCGCTCGTGACTAAATTGATAGATTCCGGCTACGGCGAAATGAAAACAGTCGCTTTGTTCATTCTTGACCAGATGGTTGATTATTTTGACCCGGCAAAATTTGATCTGGTTGATCAGTTCGTTCGCAAGCTGCACGGCTGGAGTAAAGTTGATTCCTACACCGGCTCATTCCTGCGCGAATTACTCGTGAAACATCCCGAAGAACTTATGTTGCTTGTCCGTAAGTGGAATGCAGAAGATGACCTGTGGCTCAACCGGACGAGCGTGGTTCTTTTTACCAGGCGCATAGCCAAATCAGGCCAGTTCACTGATTGGGCCATCGAGATGTGCGAGCGGCTGAAGTTCTCGGAAGAGATGATGGTTCAGAATGGCGTTGGCTGGTGTTTAAAGGATTTGATGAAACACGACAAAAAGGGTGTGTTAGCTTACATCTCTACTTTGAAAGATCAGGGTGTTAACAAGCGGGTCCTGACCTACAGCCTGCGTGATTTAACAAGTACAGAGAGGGAGAAAATCCTGGAAGGATAGAGGATGACTTTCTGTTAGCGTCCCCCAACCAAAAAACCCGCCATCCGGCGGGTTTTTTGGTTTGTAGCGCCGGACTTATTCGGCGCCGAACTGGTATCGGACGGAGAGTCCGTATACACGAGGCTCGGTCAGGAACCAGTTTCGGTAATAACCTGAAGTGTCAGAAGTCAGATAATGACCGGTGACATTGTCCTCATCCTGCAGGTTGCGGGCCCAGAGCCGGGCCTGCCAGTCGCCGTTTCTGCTCTCGTAGATGACCGACAGATTGTGCTGATCCCAGCTTGCGATCTCGTCGCCCACTGTGTTGAACTCACGACCGTAGGAATCATCCTGCCAGTAGTAGTCCCAGCGGACGGTAAGATCACCGGCGATGGCATCCAGACCCCAGGTGTACTGTACGCCCAGATTCACCGTGTACTCCGGGGAGTTGGGTAGCTGGTTGCCATCCAGTGACTGCGGAAGACCGGATGATACCGGGACTTGGACACGATTGGGGTCATAGTTGGGATTGTTTGAGCCGTTCGGTAGTCTTTCGACGTTCGCTAACCAGGCGCGTGAGAAGTAGGCAGGCACACCGTTGGCATAAACCGTACCGGGAACCGCAGCGCCATTTACATCACTGAGCGCACGAGGTGCGGGTGCGCCGGTAGCGCTGGTGTTGGTGTAAGCCGCGTTAATCAGCTCTGGCGTAATGGACGGCAGGTGAGCAATAAACTGTGTTGCCGTTGAACCGCCGGGACCTATGTCCTTCAGGTCAATCCAGTCCGGATTACCAGCCGTCTTGTTGATTACATCGACCGACTCAGCGCCATCCAGGGATGTATCCAGCCAGGCAAAAGAGCCGTCGATGGCAAGGCCTTCGATTTCGGCCGGCTGCCAGACCCATTCAAGTTCAGCGCCCATAATATCCGCATCAATGTTTTCATTGATGGAACTGTTGTTACGGATACGGGTTACCTGCAGGCCGGTGTAGTCGTACAGAAACGCGGTACCGTTCAGGGTCAACTGACCGTCAAGCAGGGTGCTCTTGAATCCGATTTCGATGGAATCCACTTCCTCTTCGTCAAAGGCGAAGGCGGTATCGTCCTGGAACTCAGGCGCAATCGGCGGGTTGAAACCACCCGGCTTGTAACCGCGAGAGAAAAAGGCGTACAGCAAGACGTCATCGGTCATCTGGTAGTCAAGCCCAATCCTGCCTGTGGTTGCGGTCCACTCGTTATCCGTCGGGTTGCCGTTTATGGCACGTATCTCATTAAAACCTGTGATCGGGCCGACAGTATTACTGATAGCAGTCCGTTCCGGGCTGAATGGCAGTGTGGCGCTGGCCGCATCTATATCAGCCTGGGAGACACCATTAGCTTGCATGATAGCCAGTTGTCCTGCATCCGCAGGTGCGCCTATCATCCAGGTACCCAAACGGCCCCAGCGCCGGTCCACACCACCAAGGGTACCACCGGGCATGGAGTTCAGCGACGCCTGATAGTCGGGGTGAAGAGCCCCCACCGCAACCGCTGTTGCAGCGGGTATGCCGCCAGCGAGAGGTAGAAAGACATTATTCAGGAAGAAATACTGATCTACGGAAGGCAGGAATGCGTTCGCGTTGTTGACATCCTTTTCATCCTTGTTGTAGCGGGCTCCCAGGGTCAGCTTCAGGCGGTCAGTCAGGTCAAAGTAGCCCTCGGCAAAGATAGCCTGCCCCTCGCTACCGCCTGGATCATTGGGATTGCCCGGCACATTGAACATGGTCGGGTACAGGGGGGGGAAGCCGACCGCACCAACGCCCACCAGCCCGACGGAGTCCAGGCTGTTGGCGTTGACATAATAGTCACCGAAGGACTCACTTTCGTAGGCACTCACACCCAACTGGAAGTTGAACGGACCATCGAACTGTGAAGCGATGCGAGCCTCAACGGTCCAGTACTCGGTCTCGGCGTCAGCCTGGTCCAGGGCGAATAGTCTCTGGTCAGCGCCCGGAACGACGCAACCACCGAAAATGCCCGCAGTACCGTCACTGTATCGGCAGCCGTTGGCACCCGTGACATCACCACCGGCACCACCGGCGGGTGCCGACGTTGGCCAGCGACCATTCAGACCGAGGGTAGGAGGCGATGCCGGGAGCCTGACGCTAACGTCCATGTTGTAGTCCATCTGCGCCAGGTATTCCGTTTCCTGGGCGGCACCCAGAAGACTGACAGTGAACCTCTCAAATTCATAGTCGGCACCGAATGACCAGAGTTCTTCCTCATACTGGAAGACAGGTTCGAAGTCGGTGAACATTTCACGAATGCCCAGGTTTGCCGGCTGCGGGTGATCGTAAGTTACATACTGGCCGGTACCGGGGGCACCCAGTGGAATCGTACCCAGACCGTTCAGGGCGAAGAACATGCCCCCGGTTGTGGCGCCCAGGTGTGGTGAGTCGAAGCCCACCTCATTGGGTTCGCAACCGAGAGTCGGCAGTGCTGTGCGCTTGCAGACCTGGTTGGTGATTCTTGCCCGGTCATCGTCTTCATCGAACTGGTTGTACTGCACCCAGACGTTGCCGTTTTCACTGAAATCCCAGGACCAGGTGGCACGCAGGGCCTTGATGTCCCGGCCGTCAATGTCATCGTCAATGTTGGGCAGTGCACTGCCGTCAACCGTAGACCTGGAGTCGGCCGCCAGATTCTCGATGTAACCGTCCCGTTCCAGTGCGAAACCGGCCAGGCGAATGGCCATGGTGTCACTGAAAGGAACATTGATCGCGCCTTTAACACGGAAGTGGTTGTAATCCCCCGCTTCCACATCGACGAAACCATTGAGGTTGTCATAGGTTGGCATGGCGGTCACCATGTTGATGGAACCGCCGGTCGCGTTTCGACCGAACAGGGTTCCCTGCGGTCCTCTCAGAACCTCGACCCGCTGGACATCGAAAAATTCGATGGCATTCAGGTTGGTCGCCACCGGTATCTCGTTGAGATGGGTGGACACACCCGCTTCACCGGACGAACTGATCACAAGTCTGCCAATTCCCCGGATGGAGAAACTGGAGTTGCCGAAGTTGGTTGCGGTAAAGGATACGTTCGGTGCGGACATCTGCAGGTCGGACGGATTGATAATGCCCTTGTCCTCCAGCATTTCGCCGGTTAACGCCGTAATGGCGATTGGGACTTCCTGCAAACTCTCCTCGGATCTTTGTGCCGTTACAATGACCTCCTCCATGACAGTTGCCCCGTGGGCAGTCATCGAAAAGGGAACAGCAAATAAGCCAAGAATAATTGCGGGAAGCGCGGTGCGAGTGAGATTGGTTCCCCTCTTCATACCTATTTCCTCGTTTTTGTGGTTGTCAGATACTGGAAACAGCCCGGTTTTGCTATGAATTTTGCGGGCATATCCGGTATTTGGGCAGACATTAGCATGAATGCCCGGTTCGTGCACACGCATCTGACCGGAAAGAAGCCCGCTTTCAGGTCACAAATTTGCCTGTGTCAGGCAGGCGCGTTCCATATACAACCCCTGTGATACGTTACCTGCCCGGGTTTCGAGTTGATTGATCGAAATCAGGGTATGCCAGCTTCAGTGACAAATTTGATGAAGGGCATGACACGGATGTTCCTCACGGGCTCATAGTCTTTTGTCCCGAGGTGCACCTGATACACCCTGGGGATATCAATGCGGTCTTTGAAGTAACTCAGATGCCGTGACGGTGACTTCTCCCCGGTTTTGCATTCCACGGCAAAAACCGGAGAACCCTCTTCAAGTACGATGAAATCCACTTCTCTGCGGTCTGTGTCTCGAAGATAGCGCAGTTCCATTCGATATCCTTCGGTGTCTTCCCGGTAGTGGCAGTACTTCAGGAGATGGCAGGCAACAAGGTTCTCGAATCGACTGCCGTCATCTGCAAGCACTGACCAATCCCGGAAATACAATTTCTGTTCCTTTTTCACCGCCCGGATTCCGGGTGTTCCATAAGGTGAAAGCCGAAAGGTCAGATAGAGATTGTCGAAAATGGTTACCCAGCGTCGAATTGAGTCATGCGATACCTGGAGTTCTTCGCGGAGTGACTGGAGTGAAAGGGGTGAGCCAACCCGATGCAACAGAGCAGAGTAGAGAAGTTCCAGCAGGCTGATCTCATTGACGCGTTCAAGGGAGACCAGGTCTTCGTTGATGACACGCGATCGCCGTTCATTTTGCCAGCGCCTTGAGTGGCGAGCGTTTTGTTTGCTCAGTGGTTCAGGGAAGCCGCCAAATTGCAGCAGCCCCCGGAGGTCCGCCTCGTTCGGATTCTGACTGAGTTCATTGAGCGTATAGGGGTGCAGGCGATAGTAGTGATACCTGCCCTGCAGGGAGTCCCCGCCTTTGCGGTAGTGGTCCAGCCTTGCCGAGCCGGTGACGAGAGCCGTGCGTTCCGGTGAATACTCATCGTAGAAACCCTTCAGCAGATCTCGCCACCTGGCGTACTTGTGTATTTCATCGAACACGATGAGCTTGTCCGGGGGGATCTCGCCGGAGAGGATTCGTGATCTGTCGTCCGGGATGTCCCAGTTCAGGTAGGCGGGCGCACCGGGTTGCTTTTGTAGAATTTCCAGTGCGAGGGTGGTTTTACCAACCTGTCGGGGTCCGCCGATAAATACCAGCTTTTCCCGCAAATCGCTGAGACACTTGTCCTTGATGTATCTGTCCCGTGTGAGCCTGGCCACAGATGTCCCTCATAAGCTGGTTGACCAAAAATAACTCATGAGTAAATTTTGGTCAACCAAAAAATATTTACGAGCCGTGGGGTCGGGCAAAAAAAACCCGGAAGCAGGAACTGCTTCCGGGTTGGGTTCACAAGACTGTGAAGAAAGGGGGCTTACGAGTCAGGCTGGGCGGCCTTCTTCGCAGGTGCCTTCCGGGGTTCTGCTTTTTCCGTGGTGAAGGCAGTCTGGAGGGCATCACGGGTTTCCGTGAAGGCATTCTGCAGGATAGCGTTCTGGGACTCCATGGCCGCGCGAGCGTTATTCCACAGGGTTTCGCCATACTCACGTTGCAGGCTCAGGAAGCTGCTGACTTCGCGTACTTCAGGCAGCTTCTCGCCGAAAGAGCGGTTTACCTCGAAGTACTGCTCGATGTTCTTGCGGCCCAGTTCGGCCATTTCGCTCAGTGTGCTGTTGTTGATTTCGTACAGCGACTTGCCCAGCTCGGTTTGCTTTTCAATTACGTTCATTGTTGAACTCCCTCAATTGGAATGATGGCCATCTGGCCGGTTCAGTCAGGTTCAAACGCCGCCGGTGCTACGCTTTCAATAGCAACTCTAGCAGTTCTCAGCTTCAGCGTTTGTGCGTTGCAGCATTATATGGTGCGCTGCACCAATTGCAACCCCTGATGCCGCATTTTTTTCAATTTTTTTGCGGGTTTTGTGTTTTTTGTGAAAATAGCCTTGGAAATCAATCAGCTACGCCACCATTTCCTGTGGGGTCTCCGTGTCTGCCGTGGCTTTGCCGGTTTCAGCGCCGCCACTACGCGGCTTCATCTCACTGACATTCATCGGTAGCAGCCTGGCTCTCAGGCTACGAAAGGCTTCCATCAGGTCGTCCCGGAGCAGGTCGGCATCCGGCACTGCCTTCCCGCAGGCGGTGATTCCCAGATACATCTGGTCGCGATAGCTTTGTACGGTGATGTTCAGGCCGACACCGTGGGTCGCTATGGATACCGGATAATGGCTCGTCATCTCTGCGCCATTGGCGTACAGGGTGTTCCCGGGACCGGGAACATTGGAGATGCAGACATTGACCGGACTGCGGAACCACTGGGCCAGCCCGAGAGACTCAGCCGCCTTGATGTTAGCGCTTACTAACGCTGGCATACCCGGTATCGCGGCATTGTTCTCGAAAACACCGGATAACTCGGTAACCAGCTCTTTGGCCGTTTTCGCAGACGCCCGTATGGCAAAGATGCGCTCCAGGGGGTCGGCAATCCGCGTACCCAGCTCGACCTGCATCATGGTCACCTGATTGCCCGGCGTGGCGTCTCCCGGCTTGCGCAGGGATACGGGGCAACCGGCAATCAGGTTGTCTTCCGGCAGTTCGCCGCGCTGTTCCAGGTAGCTGCGTAGACCACCGGCACAAATTGCCATCACGATGTCATTGACGGTAGCGCCAACGGATTTGCCCATCGCCTTGATGTCGGCGAGCGGAAGCTCCCCGGTGGCCCAGATACGACGTTCGCTGATGTGCGTGTTGAAGGGTGTTGGCGGCGCCACCTTGCCCAGGGCGCCAAAGTCCTTGTTCGGGTCCAGGCTGCGCTGCATCAGGCGATGTGACGTATCCAGGGCGCCGATCATTCTCTTGCCGGATTCCAACTGGAACCGCATAAAGTTCCGGAAGGAATCTTCAAACAGTCGCAGCATGGATTCATCTTCGCAGGGTGACTCTGCTTCCGCTGGCGCAACCTCCGGGTGTTCCGGCGTTTCGTCCATCAAAGTAACGTAGGCAGCATTGCCCGATGCGCCATCCAGGGCGCTGTGGTGCGCCTGGTTATAAATCGCGACCCTGTCACCTTCGAGACCAGTCAGAACCCACCAGGCCCAGAGTGGGCGTTCCAGTGGCATCTTGATTTCGTGTAGACGCGCTACGGCCTGTTCCAACTGGCCCCGGCCACCCGGAGCGGCCACCGGGCATTCGATCACATGGTCGTTAATGTTGAAACCCCGGTCGGTTACCCATACAGGGTGATCCCAGTTTCCGGGCACGAACGCCAGTTTGCGTGTCATGTAGGGCACGAGATGTGCCCGGTCTGCCAGGTATTGCTTCAGCCCTTCGATGAATTCTGTTGAAGTAATGCCCTCCGGCAGGGTCATCATGTTGACCGAGGCGATGTTACTCGTACACCTTGCGGTTTCGGCGTAAAGAAAACCCGCGTCTGCTGCGGCCAGCTTTTGCATTGAGAATACCTCTTGTTTGGTTCGTTGCCCTGGTCAGGGCGCGCATTATAGATGTGGCATTCCTTATGTCAATATGATGCAGTGCACTATCGGTTGGGTCAAAACCCGTAAGCCAGTCACAGGATGCTGTAGTGCCTTTGAATATCAGTGGGTTACAGGCCTCTTCCTGTGTCTTCGTCTGGTATGCGCTCAAGGATGGGGCGGCGACTTTCGGTCATGGGAAATTGAGGCATGCGGGGCTCCGATGACTGGTTCCAGTGGACTTGCTGTCAGATAATACCGGAATGAGCATTGAAGTGTGGGACCCTGCGGGTCCGGAGAAGGGCGGGCCCATCGACATGGGATTGCTGAAGAAATTTCTGGAGGTGGCCAGGGGCGCGGAACCGGTTTCCGGTGAACTGCTGAAAAGCGCCGGGCTGGATTCCGGGGAGTGGATTATGAATCAGGATGCGTCGGCCTGGCAGTCAGCGGAGGACCTGTCTACCGATGATCTGGTTTCACTGGTGCGCTTTTTTACCCTGGTTGAAGCCGGGGTTTCCGGTTGGGAAGCTGGCCGGAAGTCGCCGGTCATTCCCCTGGTCAGGTTCCTCAAGGCGCGTGATGCATTCACCCCGGAACTGCGTAGGTGGATCAAGTCCAACACGGACAACAGATATCTGCCTTACGGCAGTGCGCTTTAGGAAACCTCTAGTATAATTCGCCGCTTGCCACAGGGATGGTCCGATGAGAACCGCAGAGATTGAAAGAAACACCCTTGAGACGCAGATCACCGTTTCGGTGAATCTGGATGGTTCGGGTGAGCGTTCGCTGGAAACGGGATTGCCGTTTCTTGAGCATATGCTGGATCAGGTAGCCCGTCACGGGCTGCTTGACCTGGGTATCAGGGCCAGCGGCGATCTTGAAATTGATGCCCATCACACGGTTGAAGACATCGGCATTACCCTTGGGCAGGCGGTCAATCAGGCCGTTGGTGACAAGAAGGGTATCCGGCGCTACGGACATGCCTATGTGCCGTTGGATGAGGCTCTGTCCAGGGTGGTCATCGACTTTTCCGGAAGACCCGGACTTGAGTACAAAGTCGATTTTGCCCGTCAGATGGTTGGCGAGTTTGATGTGGACCTTTTCCATGAGTTTTTCCAGGGCTTCGTCAACCACGCCCTGGTAACACTGCATATTGACAATCTGAAGGGTGACAACGCGCACCACCAGATTGAGACGGTGTTCAAGGCGTTCGGGCGGGCGCTGCGGATGGCGGTTGAAGCTGACCCCGGAATGTCGGGTACCCTGCCTTCAACGAAGGGAAGTCTTTAGTGCAGATCATTCCTGCCATCGACTTCAAGGATGGCAAGGTCGTTAATCTGAAGCAGGGGCAGCTTGACCGGTTGACGACCTATTCTGACGATCCCGTCGCCATGGCAGAACACTGGGTGTCACAGGGGTGTGAGCGATTGCATCTGGTTGATCTGGATGGCGCCTTTGAAGGCAGGCCGGTCAATGCGGATGCCATCAGCACTATTGCAGGGAATCACCCTGACCTGACGATTCAATTGGGGGGCGGGATACGCAGTGCCGAGATCATCGAGGGTTATCTTGAAGCGGGCGTGCAATATCTCATCATGGGTACCAGGGCTGTTCAGGCGCCGGAGTTTGTCGGTGAAATGTGCCTTCGATTCCCCGGGCATATCATGGTTGGTCTGGATGGGCGCAACGGGATGGTGGCCATCAACGGCTGGAAGGAAGTCACCGATATCCCGGTAAAGAGCCTGGCCATGCGGTTTGACAGTGATGGTATTGAAGCCATCGTCTATACCGATATCAGCAGGGACGGCATGATGGGTGGCATCAATCTGCCTGCGACCAGGGAGCTGGCGAATTCTGTCAGTGTTCCGGTCATTGCTTCCGGCGGTGTCACCGACATCCGGGATGTTGAGGCCCTGCTCGGGATTAAAGAGCCTGAGACAGGAGAGAAGATCACCGGGGGCATTACCGGTGTCATCACCGGGCGCGCCATCTACGAGGGGACCCTGGACCTTGCTGAAGCTATTGCACTTTGCAGAAGTTATCAGTCGGCCTGATCTCTGGTGCGGGTATCACCCGGCGGGCTGGCAGCCATACCTATCCCTGCGGTGGCGTTATTCTTCCCAGCATATGCAGACCTTTCAGCAGGGTCAGCGCTTCATTGAGTTGATAGTCTCTTGATGCAAGTTCGATGCTGCTCCGGCGCTGCGTTGCTTCCTGATCGACATCCGAGACCTGCCCGTCGCCATTTTCATTCTCAAGGTGCTTGGGCAGATTCTTCTCCCTGAGTTGCCATGGACGCCGGTTGACCGGCGTTACTGTTGAGCGATCTACCCAGATGTCGGGCGTGATCCCCTCCGCCTGGATCGATTTCCCGCTGGGAGTGTAGTAGCGGGCAGTCGTGAGTTTGATGGCTTTTTCTTCACTCAGCGGCAAAATGGTCTGCACTGAACCCTTCCCGAAGGTGTCGGTGCCCATGATGATGGCGCGCCCCTGATCCTGGAGTGCCCCGGCGACAATCTCCGATGCCGAAGCGGTTCCTTCGTTGACCAGCACGATGATGGGGATGCCGTTGATCGAATCCGGCGTATTGGCTGAGTAGCGGATTTCGGCGTCGTCCAGTCGCCCCAGTGTGTAGACGATCAGGCCGTCGGCTATAAAGGCATCAGAAACGTCTACCGCCGCCTGCAGAACGCCCCCGGGGTTATTGCGCAGGTCCAGAACCAGCCCGTCCAGGTCGCCCTCATCTTTCAGTTTGATGATGGCCTTCTCGACCTCTGCACCGGTACCCGCCTGAAACTGTGCAATCCTGAGATAGCCGAATCCTTCTTCCAGATAGCGCTGTCGTACGCTGGCAACCTTGATGATTTCCCGCGTTAGCGTCAGTTCTTTGGGTCCGGCCTCCCGGTCTTTAACGATGGTCAGTTTGATTTCACTGCCGGGTTCGCCGCGCATGACCTCAATGGCTTCCGACAGGTTTATGCCTTTAACGGGTGTCTCGTCCAGTTGAATGATCAGATCGCCGCTTTCGATTCCGGCCTTCGCGGCCGGGGTGTCATCCATGGGAGAGATGACCTTGATGAAGCCGTCCTCCAGACCGATCTCAAGACCCAGTCCTCCGTAGTTGCCGGTGGTGGATTCCTGTAGTTCATCGAAAGAGTCCTTGTCGAGGTAGGCGGAATGAGGATCAAGCTGGGAAAGCATGCCGATGATCGCGTATTCGAGCAGGGTCCGGTCGTCAATTTCCTCGACATAGGCAGAGCTGATCCGATTAAACGCTTCGGCGAATGTACGCAGTTCGTTGAGCGGTAGGCGAGGCTTCAGGTCTGCGGTTTCAGCAGGCGCTGCCTCTGGTGGCGCCTGTTCAATCCGGGTTTCTTCAACGATCGGCGTGGTTCCGGTTCCCGGCTCGGGTTCAGCGAATGCCGGCAGTGTCAGGGTCCATACCAGACCCGGTATCAATAGGTGTAACAATCTCATAGCAATTCCTGCGGCTGTCTCAAGCCGCGCCCTGTTGTCGAGCGACGCACCATTGTTGCGGATCACTCGGTTTACCATCAATTCTGATCTCGAAGTATAAGCCAGTCCTGTTTTGACCACCGCTGTCGCCAACTGTTGCAATGACATCACCGGCGGTCACCCATTCACCCGTCTGACGGTACAACACCTGATTGTGCCCATAGAGGCTCATATAACCATCTCCGTGGCTGATAATCATCAACAGCCCAAACCCGCGCAGCCAGTCCGAGAACACAACCCGACCATAGTGGACGGCGTAGACGGGTTCTCCTTCCGGTGCGTCGATCAACACACCCTGCCACTTCATCCTGCCCTGGTTGCGGCGATGGCCGAATCTGTGGGCAAGCTGACCCTTAACCGGCATGAGCAGCTTGCCGCGCATGTTGGAAAAGGGTGTGGCGTCATCGGGTGTGGGTATATTGGCCAGGCTGTTCTGCAACCTGTTTAACAGTTGTTCAAGCCTGCCCCTGTCCTGTTGCCGCCGGGTGATTTCGCCTCCGGTGGTTTTGATCCGGGCGATCAGTGTTTTCAGGGTGGCCTGCTTTTCCTTCCGGGCCTGCACAAGCTTCTGCTGCTCCAGGTCCAGCGCAAGTCGATTCTCCCGGAGTGTGGTCAACTCGTGAGCGAGTGCGAGTGATACCCGTTCCAGTTGAACCAGTGTGCTGTTGTACTGCCTGATCTGGTTAGCCCGGGCCTCGTTAAAATAGTCGTAGTAGGTCAGCATCCGCGCCATTTCATCCGGGTCCTCCTGGTTCAACAGCACTTTGAGGTACTCCTGATTGCCCATCTCGTAGGCTGCTCTGACCTGACGTTCAATGTGGAATTGTTGTTCCTGTTTCGCGCTGACAAGTTCTGCCTGACGACTTTTCAGGGTTGCGATCTTGACCTGGTTATCGCTTAGTTCCCCTTCGATATCGTCGATTGTGTTGATCAGGTTGCTGATATTTTTTTCATTTTGCTCCAGGGTCGTTTCGACTTCTGATTTCTCTCCCTCTGTGTCTTCCAGTAGTTCCTTGTATTTTGAAATTTCAGCCTCCAGTTCCCTGAGCCTGGCCTCAACCTGAGCCGGGTTGATGTTGTCCTCGGCGAGTGAGGCCGGGTGGAGGAGATTGAGCAGGAGCAGCGGCAGGAGTCTTCGCATCGGAAATCCTATTTCGCCCGGGTCTCAATCAGGGAATGACCGGTCATCTGTGGTGGTGGTTGCAGGTCCATCAACGCCAGCAGGGTCGGCGCCACGTCGCTCAGTACACCCCCGGTAGCCTGCAGGGCAATAGTTCTGGGGCCGATATAGACCAGTGGCACCAGTTCAGAGGTGTGCGCCGTATGCGGTTGATTTGTGCCATGGTCGACCAGTTGTTCAACATTGCCATGATCGGCGGTAATCAGACACTGGCCCCCGGTCTGGTTGAGGGCGTCCCGAACCCGCCCAAGGCAATGATCTATGGTTTCGACGGCTTTTATGGAGGCTTCAAAAATGCCGGTATGACCGACCATGTCCCCGTTTGCGTAGTTGCAGATGATCAGTTCGTAATCTCCGGATTTGATGGCTTCAACCAGGGTATCGGTGACTTCATAAGCACTCATTTCGGGCTTGAGATCGTAGGTCGCAACTTCAGGGGAGGGAATCAGCCTGCGTTCTTCCAGCGGAAATTCAGCCTCCCGTCCGCCGGAGAAAAAGAAGGTGACATGGGCGTATTTTTCAGTTTCCGCCAGGCGCAGTTGGCGCATGCCCAGGCCGGCGACATACTCTCCCAGGCTGTTGTCAATGGTCTGCGGACTGAAGGCGACGGGTGCGTTATTGTTCGCTGCGTATTCTGTCAGGGTCACGTAGGCGGAGAGTTCGGGTAGACGACCGCGTTCGAAACTGTCGAAGTCGGGTTTAATAAAGGCCCGGGTTAACTCGCGTGCGCGGTCCGCCCGGAAGTTCATAAATATGACGGCGTCACCGTCCTCAATTCTGACGGTGTTGCCCTTGATTCGAATGGCGGTCGCCCGGACGAATTCATCGGTCTCGCCGCGATCATAGGCAGCGGTCAGTGCTGCAACAGGGTCGTTGGCGGTATGTTCAGCGATACCGTCAACCACCAGACGGTAGGCAGGTTCGACCCGCTCCCAGCGGTTATCTCTATCCATGGCGAAATAGCGACCGATCATCGAAGCGATCCCGCCATTACCTCCGGCCCTGATGTGGCTGTCCATATTCCTGAGTGAAGGCTCCGCTGACTTTGGGGGCACGTCACGACCGTCAAGAAAGGCGTGCATGTAAACGCGGCCCACGCCTCGCCGGCGCGCCATATCGACTGCGGCTTTAATATGCTTCTCGTGGCAATGTACCCCGCCAGGGGACAATAGCCCGAACAGGTGCAGGGCTTTATCCGCACCCGCCACCTGATCCATTGCTGATCCCAGGGTCGGGTTCTCGAAAAACTCTCCGGATTCGATTGACCGGGTAATCCTGGTGAGATCCTGATGGATAACCCGGCCGGCGCCAAGGCTCATGTGCCCGACTTCCGAGTTGCCCATCTGACCGTCGGGCAGCCCGACGTCCAGACCGCTGCCGGATATCAGGCAGCGTGGCTGTTTCTGCCAGAGGTCATCCCAGACGGGCGTCTTTGCCTGGGCAATTGCATTGTCTTCAGGGTCAGTTCGATGCCCCCATCCATCGAGGACGATGAGTGCCATAGGTAAGGAACTGGTCATTCAGAGGTTCCTTGGACGATACGTGTGAAACAGCCTGGAATTCTACCGGTTGAGGCATAGTGGTTGAATAGGGGCGGGCAAATATTCGCGATTTGTGTATACTGCGCGACTTGATTTCAAGCCGGGTTTTTCGAGTTGGTAGAACAGATATTCGAGTTTATCGGCAATCACCTCATTCTGGTGAGTGTCTTCGTTTTTCTGTTGGTTGCGTTCATCATCAATGAAGGCAAGCAGGGTGGCGCGAGCGTTACACCGCCAAATCTGGTCAAGATGGTTAATCACGAAGATGCGGTCATTCTGGATGTGCGTGACAGCAAGGACTACGATCAGGGTCATATCGCAGGTGCGATTAGCTTTCCTTTCACGGCCTTTGATTCTCGCGTTGGTGAACTGGATACCTATAAGGACAAACCGGTGGTTCTGGTGTGTAAACTCGGCCAACATGCGGGATCAATCGGCCGCAAACTGAAAGCCCGGGGATTTGAGGACGTGCGCCGCCTCTCGGGAGGCATGGCGGAGTGGACCGCAAACAGTCTGCCGGTGGTCAAGTGAAGATGCTCAAAGACTCCGGAGACAGGACTTCGGGCCTGCGAGAAACGCCTCAGATCACTATGTACACGACCCGGTTCTGTCCCTATTGTATGAGGGCGCGAAAGTTATTCCAGCGCAACGGCTGGGCCTACGAAGAAATCAGCGTGGACGGCAACCCGGGATTGCGGTCCGAGATGATGGAGAAGTCCGGGCGACACACAGTACCGCAGATCTGGATTGGTGATCAGCACGTTGGCGGATATGATGATCTTTTCAAATTGAGGTTCCCTGAATGAACTTGGGAAACTCTGAATAACAGGAGTAAATACTTGAGCGAGCAAACCGGGGAAGAGCAGGGCGAACAGCCCACGTTTGTCATGCAGCGAATTTACCTGAAGGATGTTTCCTTCGAATCGCCGAAGTCACCCGATGCTTTCATGAAGCAGTGGAAGCCCCAGGTGAACCTTGAGATGAACACCAGAAACTCAGTGGTTGCTGAGGACAGCTACGAGGTGGTTTTGTCTTTGACCATCACCGCAAAGGACGAGAACGACGAGTCCGTTTATCTGGTTGAGGTTCAGCAGGCCGGTACCTTCCAGATCAAGGGACTGGGGGCGGAACGTCTGGACCAGACGCTGAGTGGTTTTTGCGCGAATGTGTTGTTTCCGTACGCGCGTGAAGCCGTTGATGCCATCGTGATTAAGGGAGGCTTCCCTCCGCTGATGCTGGCACCCTTAAACTTCGAGGCTATATACCAGCAGGCCAGGGCGCAGGCGGAATCACAAAACGCTGAAATACAGTAGCGTTGAGTATTTATTCGACCAGATTGTCCTCGGCCATGCCCAGTTCTGACATTTTGCGCGTGAGGGTGTTCCTTCCCCAGCCCAGCAATACGGAAGCATCGCGTTTTCGCCCGCTGGTTTGTTTCAGCGCCGCCTGAATCATGATGCGCTCGAATCCGGGGAGCGCTTCCTGAAGGATACCGGGTTCCCCCGGTTTGATGGCAGCCAGCTTCCGGGAAGCCCAGGCGCGTAACGCCCGCTCCCAGTCAACGCCGTGGATGGACTGATCCGGTTTTTCCTCCAGCAGTTCCGGAGGCAGATCCCGGATTTTCACTTCCTGGGACGTTGCCATGACAGATATCCAGCGACAGGCATTCTCAAGCTGCCTGACATTTCCGGGCCAGGGCAGGCCGGACAGATACTCCAGTGTTTCCGGTGGCAGTCGTTTCGGTTCTTCACCCGTTTCGTCAGCGGCCTGGGCCAGGAAGTGATTGGTCAGCACGGGAATATCCTCGCGCCGTTCCGCCAGCGTCGGCAGGTGTATCCGAATGACATTCAGTCGGTGAAACAGGTCCTCCCTGAAGCGATTCCGGGCGACCAGATCCTCAAGATTCTGGTGTGTCGCAGCGATAATACGAACATTGGCTTTCAGCGGCTCGTGACCGCCTACGCGATAGTACTCGCCATCTGACAGAACACGCAGCAGGCGGGTTTGGGTTTCCGGCGGCATGTCACCTATCTCATCCAGAAAAAGGGTGCCGCCCTCCGCCTGCTCAAACCGACCCTGGCGACCCTGCGATGCGCCGGTGAAAGCGCCCTTCTCATGGCCGAACAACTCGGATTCCACCAGATCGTAGGGGATGGCCGCCATATTCAGAGGGATAAAGGGCTTGTCGGCACGGACACTGTGCCTGTGCAAAGCCAGCGCCACCCGGTCCTTACCGGTGCCGGACTGGCCGTTGATCAGCACGCTGACATTGGATTTGGATAACCTGCCGATTGCCCGGAAGACCTCCTGCATCGCAGGTGCCCGGCCAATGATCTCCACATTGCCGGGGGCCGTTGCGGGCGTCGTGCCATCGGTGGTCTGTCTCTGCTCTATGGCGCGATCAACAACAGCGACCGCCTCATCGACTTCAAACGGTTTTGGCAGATATTCAAAGGCGCCGCTCCGGATTGAACTGACGGCGCTATCCAGGTCAGAGTGCGCGGTCATGACAATCACGGGTAGGTCCGGGTGACTGGTTTTCAGGGCGCTCAGCAGCTCCAGGCCATCTGCTCCGGGCATGTGGATGTCGGTAACAACGACATCGGGTTCCTCGACGGACAACTGATCGAGTACGGCCTCCGTTGAATCGAAAGCGTCAACACGCCAGCCATTCCGGGTCAGTGCTTTTTCAAGCACCCAGCGAATGGAGGGTTCATCGTCGACTACCCATACAAGATTTTCATTGCTCATCTTTTGCAAGCTCCTTTTGAAAGCTCCTGAAATTATTCAGAGATTCCCCGCGTTTTCGCTTTTCTGCAGCAGCGGCAGGAACACCGTGAACAGCGTCTCGCCCGGTTGGCTGTCAAATTCGATCATGCCGTTATGCTGGCTGATGATGGATTGTGCCAGGGTGAGTCCAAGCCCCGTACCGTTCGGTCGTTTTGAGATCATCGGATAAAACAGGTGATCCTTGATCTCGTCCGGAATACCCGGCCCGTTGTCCTTGACCTCCAGCCTGACGACTACCTTGTGTCGCTGACCACTGATGGTGAACTGTCGCTCGATTCTCGTGGTTAGCGTAATGGTCGGACAGGGTGTGTTTTCCAGGGCCTGCATACTGTTTCGCACAAGGTTCAGGAGCGCCTGCATCATCATTTCCGGGTCGATTCCGAGCACGGGGATACTCGGATCATAGTCACGGATGACCGTCAGCCCTGTCGATTCAAGTTCAATCAGCTTCGCCGCACGTTCCAGGACCTCATGAATCGTGAGCATGCTTTTCTGCGGTGGCGTATTGGGGCCGAGCATGCGATCAACCAGAGAGGTCAGCCGGTCTGTCTCCTGGATAATGATGTTCGTGTATTCGGCAAGCCGTTCTTCCGGCAGTTCTCGCGCGAGAAGTTGCGCCGAACCCTTGATGCCGCCGAGCGGGTTTTTAATCTCGTGGGCGAGTCCTCGTACCATGCGCCTGGTCACATCATGGTGTTCCTTGATCGCGACATCACGATCAATGCGCAGGTAGCGATCCATGGGTATCAGTTCGATAAGTATCTGATGGGCATCAATGATCGGCGTCATGGTGATATCCGCGGTCACCATGCTTTTGCCCGGGGAGATCAGTCGTGTCTGGCGGCTCGTTATCAGATGATTGGAGCGTGACGCTTCCTCTACCATGCTGATCAGTTCGTCACCGTTGGCGAAAATCTTCGACAAACACTTGCCCTGCATCTGTCCGAACGATTCCCTCAGCAGGTTCTCGGCTGCCGGGTTTGAGTACACGATCTGCATAGCTTCGTTGACCAGCAGGATGGCGGTGCTGAGGTTGCCGAGGACCCGGTCATTCATGGTCTGGAGATCTGCTTCACTATTGAGGGTGTGTGTTCCCATCACCAGCTTCCCGCCCGGCGAGAATCAATTCAGGGGATGTGTAGCAAGAATTGCACCAGAACCGGGCCAGGGCGTTTGGTGAGGTTAAGTCACTGTTTTTCCGTCCCTGCTTATCGCAGGAGCGGTGGACATGGTATCAGGAACGGGGCGCATGTGCACCAATATGGTGCGAGTATGTTAGGAGCACAACCTGATGTTATCTGGGTCCCCGGGGCTTTATCGCATAACGAAGCATGGCGACACTGACAGCAGGGCTCCGGGCCAGGGTTTTGCCGTCACGGTCCACGACCCGGGCAGTGAACTGGTGGCTGCCCCGGTCAACATTTGAAAGCCGGGCGGATTCGGAACCGGAAAGATTGCGGACCTTCTGTCCATCCATGATCAGTTCCACCTGATGCCCCTCAAGGAGGTCAGGAGAAACGCGCACTGAAATGGTCAGGTTGCCCGCGTTGTCGCGGATTGCCGAGTTATCAGCGGGGTTCGTGATGGCCACCGCATAGGAGACCTGGCGAACCTGTTCGGCTTCACTCTCCTGGTCCATCCGGTTTTTTCGCAACTCATATTGCCGCTGATAGCTGTCATCGCTGAAGGTGACAGGGTCTTTAACCTCCACCTGCCTGGCGCCGGGCAGGGCCCGGTCCGAGAAGGCGGGTACACCGTCTTCTCCCACCTGTTTGTAGATCTGCCCGGCTACGGCAAAAGGGATTGCTAAACAGAGGATGAGGAGTGCGCGCATGTTGCTCATGGTGGGCCTGTTCAGAGAAAAAAAAGCCCCTCGCGGGAGGGGCTTCAGGTTCAGCCTATACGCTGTAGTACATTTCGAACTCAACCGGGTGGGTGGTCATGTTCAGTTTTTCAACTTCTTCATTCTTCAGTTCAATATAGCCGTCGATCATGTCATTGGTGAAGACGTCGCCCTGATTCAGGAATTCACGGTCTTTGTCCAGTTCGTCCAGTGCCTGTTCAAGTGAAGAGCAGACGGTTGGTAGACCCTTGAGCTCTTCAGCGGGCAGATCGTACAGGTCCTTGTCGAGTGGTCCAACCGGCTCGATCTTGTTTTTAATGCCGTCCAGGCCAGCCATCAGCATGGCTGAGAACATCAGATACGGGTTTGCCGTGGGGTCACCAAAACGAACCTCGATACGAATACCGTTCGGGCTGGCACCCTGCACATAGGGGATTCGAATGGATGCGGAGCGGTTCATAGCCGAGTACACCAGCATCAGTGGCGCTTCGAATCCGGGAACCAGACGCTTGTAGGAATTGGTTGAGGCATTTGAGAAGGCGTTAATCGCGCGTGCGTGCCTGATGACCCCGCCGATGTACCACAGCGCTTCCTGTGACAGGTTGCCGTATCCGTCACCGGCGAACAGGTTGGTGCCGTCCTTCCAGACTGACTGATGGCAGTGCATGCCGTTACCATTATCACCGACCAGTGGCTTGGGCATGAAGGTTGCGGTCTTGCCGTAGGCGTGGGCGACGTTGTGTACGCAGTACTTGTAGATCTGCACTTCGTCCGCCTTGGCGGTCAGTGTGTTGAACCTGGCACCGATTTCGCCCTGACCTGCCGTACCGACTTCATGGTGATGCAGGTCGATCACAAGGCCCATGGCTTCCATGGCGGAACACATGGCGTTTCGAACGTCCAGGTAGCTGTCGACCGGAGGTACCGGAAAGTATCCGCCCTTGATACCCGGACGGTGGCCGATGTTACCGCCCTCAAAATGATCAGCGCTCATCCAGGCGGCTTCTTCCGACTCGATGTTGTACATGGCGCCGCTCATATCTGCCTTGTACTTTACGTCATCGAAGATAAAGAATTCAGGTTCGGGACCGAAGTAGGCGGTATCACCGATGCCGGTAGAGGTAAGGTAGGCTTCCGCACGTTTGGCAAGCGCCCGCGGGTCGCGCTCGTAACCCTGGAGGGTGTTCGGCTCGACAATGTCACAGCGCAGGTTAATCGTGGTTTCTTCCGTGAAGGGGTCAACAACCGAGGTTGCGTCATCCGGCATCAGGATCATGTCTGCCTGGTTAATGGCTCGCCATCCGGCAATGGAAGAACCGTCGAACATTGCACCATTTTCAAAAAATTCTTCATCGATTTTTGAAGCGCTGTTCGTGACGTGTTGCTCTTTGCCACGAGGGTCGGTGAAGCGAAGGTCCACCCATCTTGCATCATGCTCTTTGATCAAGCCTAGAGTTTTCTCTGACATTGCTATTGCTCCTGTTTGCCGGGTTCGTTTTCAGATTGGGTTGTTCTAATAGTGCCTCAAGGGGAGCAAAGAATATGCCATCCTGTGGAATTATGAAACGCCGCACTTTTAGAGGGCTACAGGCAGGCAACACGGGGCTGGCGCGCACCATGGCAGTGCACATTCTGTTCGAGCGCACCAAACAGGTGCTATTTCCGCACCTGTATCGTGATGATTATTTCCCGGTCTCTGGTCACCGCGTCGAGCACCCGGTGACCATGGATTCGACACCAGGCCGGAATGTCATTCAGCACGCCCGGATCACTGCAGGTAACCTTGAGAATATCGTCGGATTCGAGCCCAGCGATCCGGTCCTGGGTTCGAATCACCGGCATCGGACACAGCAACCGGCGGGCATCAAGTTCGTACTCAGACATGCCACTTCTCTGGTATGTCACCGGGGGGCATGGGTTGTACGGAGACCTCCCGGAGTTCGCCCTTCGGCGGTTTGATGCTCATAACGACGGTCTCCGCGTCGCGACCCTGGCCGTAGCGGGCGACAATACTGGCGGCAAGTTCAAGGTCCCGGTTCGTGGGTGATCCGTCCACCAGTGCGACCGGGCCACCATGGGAGACGGTTCTGATGGTGACAAAGTCATGCTGGTAGCCGTTCAGGTAGTGGTTTTCACCCTCCTCACGGCTGATGATGAGTTTATAGTGAGGTTTCGGGCGTAGATGCCGACCGACCTTCAGGAGCATGATGTCGTCCAGTTCATAGTCCCGATCACCCCTGGCGCGCCAGAGATCCTCAAGTTTGTCTGAGTAGGACTTATCCGTCAGGAAGCAGCAGCCCCCGGCCGGTTGTGAGAACTCTTCAATGCCGAACGATTTTGCGAGGGCAATCTGCGGCTTGCGGCTACGACCGCTGAAATCGAAGAGTTTTTCACGGTCTATCCAGCCCTCCCGTTCGGGCAGGGTCGGCGGCAGGTTTTTTGCACACAGAGGCCGCAGGAGTCGGTCATCGGCACCGGACTCCCTTGCGATGATCGGCATGGTCTTCTTGCGTTGTGACTTGGGTCGCTGGCCGATCACCTCCCCCGTGATGATGAAATCGAAATCGTTTTCTTCCATCCAGCCCCAGGCGGCAGCCTTGTTGACCATGAAGATCTTGCAATCAAGGCAGGGGTTCAGGTTCTGCCCGTAGCCGTGTTTCGGGTTGAGGACGATGTCCTTGTATTCCTCAATGACATCAATGATGTGCAGTTTGATGCCAAGTTGCCCGGCCACCCAGAGAGCGTTGTTACGCTTCTCCTTCTTTCTGCCTTTGGCGCGAATGGCATGGGTGTGGCCTTCGACGCAGAAGCCGGTGAAAAAGTTGAGGCCCTCGACGTGAATCCCCTGGTCGATAATGACCCTGGTGGCCAGCATGGAATCCAGGCCACCGGAGATCAGTGACACGGCCTTGCGCTGTTTTGTGTTTCTTTGTTTCGCCATGGCGCGAATTATATATAATGCCCGCCATTTTTCCGGTCCCGCCACATAAATCAGAGTTTCCTAAGAAGTACCCACCCCCCCCCATAATGGACCACAAACATGGACCACAAAGCCCTGCGCAATATCGCCATTATCGCTCACGTCGATCATGGCAAGACCACCTTGATTGACAAGCTGCTCGCCCAGGCGGGCGCCCTGCAACGAGGTGAGGATGAGGGTGAGCGACTCATGGACTCCAATGACCTGGAGAAAGAGCGTGGCATTACCATCCTTGCGAAGAATACGGCTCTGACCTGGAGGGACCATCGGATCAATATCGTCGATACACCGGGACACGCTGATTTTGGTGGTGAGGTCGAGCGTATCCTGTCAATGGTCGACTCAGTGCTCCTGTTGGTGGATGCGGTGGAAGGCCCGATGCCGCAAACCCGTTTTGTAACCGGCAAGGCGTTTGAAAACGGCCTCAATCCCATTGTCATGATCAACAAGATTGATCGGCAGGGGGCGCGTCCTGACCGGGTCGTGGATGAGGTGTTTGAGCTGTTTTATCAGCTCGGAGCCAACGACGAGCAACTGGATTTTCCGGTCATCTACGGGTCTGCGATCGAAGGTCGGGCGGGCCTGTCGCCCGATGAGCCGGAAGATGATCTCTCCTGTCTGCTTGAGATCATCATCAAGCGGGTTCCGCCACCGGACGCCACCGAAGACGGCCCGCTCCGGATGCAGATCAGTGCGCTGGATTACAGCAGTTATGTTGGCGTTATCGGTCTGGGTCGAATCACCCGGGGTGAAGTCGCCATCGGCGATCAGGTTGTCGTTGTGTCGAGGAAGGGCGAGGAGCGTCGTGGCAAGATCCTCCAGGTGATGGGTTACAACGGTCTGGAACGCACGCCGGTTGCCCGTGCGTCTGCCGGAGACATCGTCTGTATCAGCGGACTGGAAAACATTCAGATCTCTGACACAGTCTGTGCTGCGGGACATCCGGAGGCTCTGCCACCTTTGCAGGTTGATGAGCCGACCATTTCCATGACAATCCAGGTGAATACCTCGCCCTTTGCCGGCAGGGACGGCAGGTTTGTCACCAGCCGCCACATCAAGGAACGACTCGACCGGGAACTCCTGTACAACGTGGCGCTTGGTGTTGAAGAAACGGACCACGCCGACAGATTCAAAGTCTCGGGACGCGGTGAACTCCATCTGTCTGTGCTGATTGAAACGATGCGTCGTGAAGGATACGAGTTGGCGGTGGGTCGCCCGGAAGTGATATTCCACGAAGTGGGAGGGCGACTTGAAGAACCGTTCGAGAACCTGATGCTGGATATTGACGATGAGCATCAGGGCGGCATCATGGAAGAACTGGGTCGTCGCAAAGCGAACATGACCAACATGATGCCGAATGGTTCCGGCAGGACCAGGCTTGAGTTTGTTGTCCCGACGCGCGCTCTGATTGGATTTCGATCCGGGTTCCTGACCATGACTTCCGGTACCGGGATCATGAATAGTGTATTCTCGCACTATGGTGAAGTGGTGAGTGAAGAGCTGGCCAGTCGTAACAATGGCGTTCTTGTTTCCATGGCAAGCGGTAAGAGCGTTGGCTTTGCGCTGAATAATCTGCAGGCCAGGGGGCGGTTGTTCATCGGGCCGAATGAAGAAATATATGAAGGTATGGTCGTCGGATTGCACTCCCGTGGGAATGACCTGCCAGTGAATCCGCTCAAGGAAAAACAGTTGACGAACATTCGCGCCGCCGGTAGCGACGAGAACATCATGCTGACACCACCCATACGCCACTCGCTGGAAGCCGCCATCGAGTTTATCGAAGATGACGAACTGGTGGAGGTGACCCCCGGCCACATTCGAATTCGCAAGAAATTGCTGACAGAAAGCGAAAGAAAACGAGCAGCCAGAGCCAGGGTTGCCTGAGGGAATCAAGACAAATGTTACCGCTGTACCCTGAGATCAAACCCTATGCCCGTCATGGCGTTAAGGTCGATGACGTTCACCAGCTCTATGTTGATGAGAGCGGAACGCTTGAAGGCATTCCGGTGCTGTTCGTTCACGGCGGGCCCGGCTCGGGTTGTGAGTTTAACTCCCGGTGCTTTTTCAACCCGGCCAAATATCGAATTATTCTGTTTGATCAGAGGGGTGCGGGTCGATCTACTCCTCACACGGAGCTTTCCGGCAACACCACGGCTAACCTGATCGGGGATATGGAGAAGATCCGGGAATTCCTCGGTATCCGGCAGTGGCTTGTCTTCGGTGGTGGCTGGGGTGCAACCCTGAGTCTTGCCTATGCACAGGCGCATCCCGACCGGGTTATGGGTCTGATCCTGCGGGGATTTTTCCCGGGACGTCAGCAGGATATTGACTGGTTCTACGAAGACGGCGCCAGCCGTTTCTTCCCTGAACACTGGGAGGATTTCATGGTGCCGATCAAAAGCCTGGGTGATGGCAGTGAACTGAGCTGTTGTGACGCCTACAACCGATTGATGCGGCAGGACAACGAACTGGCAAGAATGGCGGCGGCCAAAGCCTGGTCGACCTGGGAGGCTCACGCGTCCACTCTGCATCCGAGTCCGCGGCTGATCAGGCATTTCGCTGACGGCGGCAGGGCGCATGCACGTTGCCTCATCGCGACACATTATTTCAAGAATCAGTGTTTCCTTGAGCCGAATCAATTGCTGGACAATGCGGGGGTTCTAAGAGATATACCGGGCATCATTGTTCACGGTCGCTTCGACTGCGTGTCCCCGCTCGACAATGCGTATGATCTGCGCAAGGTCTGGCCGACATCGCAGCTCTTCATTGTCAGAGAGGCGGGTCATTCAGCGACGGAGCCCGCAATGATTGACGCCCTGATTCGGGCGACGCGGGATATGTCATTGCGCTTTGAGTCAGAATTCAACGTTTAGGGAAGCTCAATATGCTTGGTCTGATTCAGCGTGTCAGTGCGGCGGACGTAGTTGCGGACGGCGTGCCGACAGGTTCAATCGGACATGGACTGCTGTTGTTTCTCGGGATTCAGAAGGGCGATACCACCGCCGATGGGGAAAGGCTGCTCGGCAAAATTCTGAACTATCGGGTATTCGGTGATGACAGGGGGCAGATGAATCTGTCACTGCTGGATGTCGGTGGTGAGCTTCTGATCGTTTCACAATTCACCCTGGCAACGGACACACGTAAAGGGCGTCGCCCATCTTTCTCATCGGCGGCGGCCCCGGCAGAGGCGGAACTTCTGTTCGATGAATTCGTCTCTTCAGCCCGATTCCGGGTTACCGTGGCGACTGGAAAATTTGGCGCTGACATGAAAGTGTCACTGACTAACGACGGTCCGGTTACCTTCCTGCTTCAGAGTTGACGCCATCCTCTTCATCGGGATCGCTGTTTGCGTTCCCGCCCAGGTTGAACACCCGTGCGAACAGGATGCCGGCTTCAAACAGCAGCCACATGGGTAGTGCCAGCAGAATCTGGGAGATGATATCCGGCGGTGTCAGGAGCATACCGACAACAAAGCAGCTAACGATTACATAGGGGCGCTTGCCGCCGATGGATTCAACCGTGGTGGTGCCGGTCCAGATCAGAAGCACGGTGGCTATGGGTATCTCAAAGGCCAGGCCGAAAGCAAAGAACAGTTTCAGAACGAATTCCAGATACCGATTGATGTCCGTCATGATCGTGACCCCGTCGGGTGCGACCGACGTGAAGAACCCGAACACCAGTGGAAATACGACGTAGAAGGCGAATGCGATGCCCGTATAGAACAACATGATGCTGCTGACCAGCAGCGGTGCCGCCACCTTCTTCTCGCTGGTATACAGACCGGGCGCAATGAAGCTCCACAGTTGGTGCAGGATATAGGGCATGGCAATAAAGATTGCGAGTACCAGGGTCAGTTTGAAGGGTGTCAGAAAGGGCGAGGCCACCTCGGTGGCGATCATGGTGGTTCCTTCGGGAAGAAACTGCCTCAGCGGCTCAGAGACATAGGCGTAGATTTCGTTTGAGAAGGCAAACAGCGGCAGGAAAATAATGAGCACCGAAAGGATGGCATGCAGAATGCGCGTTCTCAGTTCGATGAGATGCTCGACCAGTGGCTGCCCCTGATCTTCGGGCGAATCGGATTCCGTCATGATGTGCCGGACTCTGAGTCCTTTGGGTCCGTTTTGGATTCGGAGGCGCCGGAGGCGAGTTCCCTGGCTTCCGTCCCGACGGTGTTCACGGTGTTTCTTACCTCCTGCCGCACACTCTGGATGGTGTTCTTCGTCTCTTCCAGGTCTTTCATGATGCTTTCGTTATGGAGCTGTGCACGGATTTCGTCCGCGCCTATCTCGTTCTCAAGCTCCCGGCGAATGTTGGTAAAACTGCGTTGCAGTCGACCCACCCACAGGGAGATGGTCCGAATGGTCTCCGGCAGCTTTTTTGGCCCGATGACCAGCAGGGCTATGATGCTGATCACCACCAGTTCCGGAAAACCAATGTCGAACATGTCGGACGACCGGATAACTACCGGGGGGGTTCCGTGCCGGTCTTCCCGGCTGTCTTCTCTGGTTCAGATTCTTCTGACTCCGGCTCTGACTTCTGCGACTTGTCGTCGCTGATTGCCGAGCGGAAGCCCTTGATAGCCGAGCCCAGGTCACTGCCCAGTGACTTCAGCCGGGTCGTGCCAAAAAGCAACAGCACGATAACCAGGATAATGATGAGTTCTGTTACGCCAAAGGACATGATGATCCTCCCTTCAAATTTGCGATCAATTTGACCGCGATGCTTTCTGTTCGAGTCCCGAGACCCCGAATCTTCTTTCCAGCTCCTTCAGGACTTCAACCGGAGAGGTATCCAGATGACCCAGCATCACCATGGTATGAAACCAGAGGTCAGCCGTTTCCCTGATAATCTCGTCCCGGTTGTCCGTCCCCTCGGCATCCTTCGCGGCGAGTATGACCTCGGTTGCCTCTTCCCCGACTTTTTCGAGAATCCTGTTCAGACCCTTGTCATGCAGGTCGGCGACATAGGAGGTCGCGGGGTCGGCATTTTTCCGTTCCGCCAGAAGGCTGGTCAGCTTTTCCATGATGTTATCCATCGGGATAAATCTCGCTGGGGTCTTTAAGTACCGGTTCCGTCTCCCGCCAGCCATCAGGGGTCAACTCTCTGAAAAAGCAGGAATTTCTCCCGGTGTGGCAGGCGATGCCGCCAATCTGTTCCACCAGTAATGTTAGCACATCGCCGTCACAGTCAAGCTGAACACCCTGAACGATCTGTTCGTGTCCGGAGGACTCACCTTTGCGCCAGAATGCCCGCCGCGAACGCGACCAGTAGGTGGCGCGCTCGGAACGAACGGTTTCTATCAGTGCATCCCGGTTCATCCAGGCAGCCATCAGAACACGTTTTGTCTTATGGTCTTGCGCGATGACAGGAATCAGGCCGTCGTCATTAAAGGCAAGGTCGTTAATCCACTCGTCGTTTGCGGTGTTCATAGTGTGGCAAATAGTCTGGCAAGAAGTATGGGGAAGGCCCGGCAGGCAGTATGGGAACAAAAGGGGCGCGAGAATATCACGTCAGGAATGAATGTACAGCCAGTAGATACCCAGGGTGCCAAGAACTGACCCTGAAACCACAGGATCAATACCCGCAGGGTATCCCGCTGCCGGAAGCAGCATGGACAGGAGCGCGCCGATGAGCGCAATACCGCCGAGTCTCCGGTAGCGGGACCGGTGGGCCTGTTTCTCCAGTGCCCGGTTTACCTCACTCAGGGTTTCCGCCTGACAACGGTTCTGCTCCGTTAACTGCCTGATCTCAACCATGGTGTTAAAGGCAAGGTCGGGAATTTCCGGCAGCCGGTCCAGCCAGCGTGGCGCGTTTTCTGAAATGCGCCGAATCAGTCCGGCAACACCAATACGCTCATTCATCCAGCGTTCCATGAAGGGCGCGGCGGTTTCCCAGAGATCGAGATCAGGGTAGATCTGACGTCCCATTCCCTCGATGTTGATCAGGGTTTTCTGTAGCAGTACAAGCTGCGGCTGGACTTCCATGTTGAACTTCCGGGCCGTTTGGAACAGTTCGAGCAGAACGGTGCCAAACGAGATTTCCTTAATCGGCTTTTGGAAGTAGGGATCAACGACCTGCCGGATGACGCGGGAGAACTCTTCAACATCGGTGGTCGAGGGTACCCAGCCGCTCTGGACGTGCAGGCGTGCAACCTCGTCATAGTCACGACGGAAAAAGGCGAGCAGGTTCTTTGCCAGATAGCTCTGATCGTTCTCGGTCAGGGAGCCAACGATGGCGCAATCGAGAGCAATGTATGTTGGGTCTGCCGGGTCGGTGATGTCCACAAAGACATTGCCGGGGTGCATATCCGCATGAAAGAAGTTGTCCTCGAAAACCTGGGTGAAGAAAATCTCGACGCCCAGGTGGGCCAGCTTCTTCAGGTCAGTATGCCCGGCCTCAAGCGATGCCAGGTCCGTTGCAGTCACGCCATAGATCCGTTCCATGACCATGACGCGGCTGGATGAGAGAGCCTCAAAGACAACAGGAACATAAAGCTTGCCGCTGCCGTACCAGTTGTCACGCAACTTCCGGGTGTTGGCCGCCTCGCGGGCGAGATCCAGTTCATCCAGAATGGTTTGCTCATAGTCTCTGACGATGGCAACGGGATGAAGTCGCTTCGCATCCGGCCAGAAACGCTCCAGCATTCTGGCGCCGAGGTACATGAGGCGGATATCCCGCCTGATCACGGCGTCGATTCCGGGGCGTATTACCTTGATGACAACCTCTTGCGGTCCCTGTTCGGTCGTGAGAACCGCCGCATGGACCTGGGCTACTGAAGCTGACGCCATCGGTTCGGCACTGAAAGACTCGAATACCTGATCGACAGGTGCGCCCGTGTCCTCTTCGATAATCTGTCTGGCCTGGCGGGGGTCAAATGGCGGTACCTGATCCTGGAGCTTCTGCAATTCATCGGACATCTCTTCCGGGAACAGATCCCTGCGCGTGGAAAGTAGCTGACCGAATTTGATGAAGATCGGGCCGAGCGCTTCCAGCGCCAGCCGGGTGGACTCTGACGCGGTTCCGTCCGGTCTGATCAGGCGCAGGGGAAACAGAAGAATGCTGACCCACCAGGATCGTGTGTGGGCGGGCAGATTCCTGTCCATTCGGAACCTTGTCAGTGTTGCCAGGATGATAATTGCGCGAATTATGCTCATGAGCTGTTGCGGTTCGGTCGAGGTTTCACGCCTGTGTGAATCGCTGTGACACCGCCGATCAGATTCTGAATGCGAACACGTGAGAATCCCGCTGTCTCCATCATAGCCGCCAGGGTTTCCTGGTCCGGGTGCATTTCAACAGACTCAATCAGGTACTGATAGCTTTCAGAATCACCGGTGATGACCTTGCCGACCCGGGGCCAGAGGCTGCTGAATTCCCTGTAGGCGTTTTTCAGAAACCCGTTCCCGGGCCTGGAAAATTCGAGGATGACCAGTCTGCCGCCCGGCTTCAGGACGCAATACATGGCACGAAGCGCTGCGTCCTTATCCGTAAAGTTGCGCAGACCAAAGGCGATAGTCACCGCGTCGAAGGTTGCATCTTCAAAGGGCGGATGCTCACCGTCTGCCTGTGCGTAGGTCACATTGCCGACAATGCCGCGATTCAGCAGCTTGTTTCGTCCCTCAACAAGCATGCTGTCGTTGATATCGCAAATGCAGACCTGGCCTTTCCGGCCCACATGGTCCGAAAGGATAATCGCCATGTCGCCGGTACCGCCTGCGAGGTCCAGAATCAGGTGTCCGGGTCTGGCATGTGTGGCGTTGGCGGCCATCTGTTTCATGATCCGATGGGTACCCAGGGACATCAGATCGTTCATCACATCGTAGCGTTCCGCAACCGAATGGAAGACATCGGCGACCCGGGCCGATTTTTCAGACCCTGGAATGCTTTTGAATCCGAAATGGGTGGTTTCGTCTGAATCGCTCATGGCGGACGTCTGGTTTCAGGGGGGGCTATTGTAACTATTTTACCTCAGGATTTTCCCAGGGCGATAAACAGGGGTTCCCGGGTTTTTCCGGCTGTTTTCAGTTCTTCCAGGTAGTTGTTCCAGTTTTTTTCGTACCCGGAACCGAGCCTGTCCAGATATTCCCAGCTATAGATGCCAGAATCATGACCGTCGGAGAAAGTGATCTTGATGGCGTAGTGGCCCTGGGGTTCAAAGTCCATGAACCGTACATCCCGCTTGCCGTGCTGTAGTACGGACTGGCCGGGGCCGTGCCCCTGGACCTCTGCGGACGGGGAGAAAACGCGAAGGTACTCGGCGGACAGTGAATGCACCCGACCGTCCTCGTAAACCAGCTCCAGGACGGCAGACTTTTTATGTACGTTGATTTCTCTGGGGCGGGTCACAAACCGGTCACAGTATAAATCGGGAAAGGTCGCTGTCACGCGCCAGATTTTCCAGGTGCCGGTTGACATAGTCCACATCAATCACCATCTCGCCATCAGTCTTCGTGGCGGCATCGGTTGCGTTGAAAGACAAGTCTTCAAGCAGTCTTTCCATTACGGTGTGTAGTCGTCGTGCACCAATGTTCTCGGTCTGCTCGTTCACCTGCCACGCGATTTCCGCGATACGGCGCAACGCATGCTCCTCGAATCTCAGAACGAGCCCTTCAGTCTGCATCAATGCCTGATACTGTTCGACCAGCGAGGCATCCGGTTCGGTCAGAATGCGTTCAAAGTCCTCAATGTTCAGCGCGCTCAGTTCCACTCGAATGGGCAGGCGGCCCTGCAGTTCCGGAATGAGGTCGGAAGGCTTGGACAGGTGAAACGCACCGGATGCGATAAACAGAATGTGGTCCGTGCGGATCATGCCGTATCTGGTTGATACGTTGCTTCCTTCAATAAGAGGCAGCAGGTCCCGCTGCACGCCTTCGCGGGAAACGTCAGCGCCCCCGTGTTCCGCCCGCCTGGCGATCTTGTCCATCTCGTCAATGAACACGATGCCGGTCTGCTCGACGGTCTGCACCGCCTCGCTGCGTAGCTCATCTTCGTTGATCAGCTTTGAGGCTTCCTCGTCAGTCAGTCGGCGCAGCGCTTCCTTCACATTCAGTTTTTTCGATTTTTTTCGATCCTGAGTCATGGAAGAAAACATGTTTTGCAACTGGCTGGTCATTTCCTCCATGCCCGGTGGCGCCATGATTTCTACGCCGACGGTGGTTGCCTCAACTTCGATCTCGATTTCCTTGTCGTCCAGTTCTCCTTCGCGGAGTTTTTTTCGAAATAGCTGTCGGGTGCTCGATTCACCGTCTTCAGCGTCGCGGGCAGGGGGCAGCAGTGCATCAAGAATGCGTTCTTCTGCGGCCTCGAAGGCTCTGGGTTCCGCCTGTTGCATCTGTCGGTCGCGTAGCATCTTGACGGCAGCTTCGGAGAGGTCGCGAATGATGGATTCGACGTCCCGGCCGACATAGCCCACCTCGGTGAACTTTGTCGCCTCAACCTTGATGAAAGGCGCACCGGCCAGCCTGGCGAGCCGCCGGGCAATCTCCGTTTTACCAACACCCGTTGGCCCGATCATCAGTATGTTCTTGGGAGATATTTCTGCGCGGAGATCTTCGTCCAGTTGCATTCTGCGCCAGCGGTTTCTCAGTGCGATGGCGACTGCGCGTTTCGCGGCTTCCTGGCCAATGATGTGCTTGTCGAGATCGTGAACGATCTCTCGTGGAGTCATGTTTGACATGCGAATCCGTTAAAAGGTGATTTCTTCGATGGTTCTTTCCTGGTTCGTGTAGATACAGATAGTCCCTGCGATGGCCAGGCTTTTCTCCACAATTTCCCTTGCTGACAGTTCAGTGTTCGTGAGCAGGGCGAGTGCCGCAGACTTGGCGTATTGCCCGCCGGACCCGATAGCCATAATCCCGTCATTCGGTTCAACCACATCTCCGTTGCCAGTGATGACCAGGGAGCTGTCTTTGTCCGCGACAACCAACAGTGCTTCAAGGCGGCGCAGTGCGCGGTCCATGCGCCAGTCCTTGGCCAGTTCTACCGCCGCCAATACCAGATTGCCCTGATGTTTCTCCAACTGAGCCTCGAATCTTTCAACCAGTGTAAAACCGTCAGCGGTACCGCCGGCAAAACCGGCAATGACCGAATCCTTGTACAATCGGCGAACCTTGCGTGCGTTGGCCTTCATCACGGTGTCACCCATAGTGACCTGTCCATCGCCCCCTGCGACTACAGAGTTGCCCTTGCGTACCGACAAGATGGTGGTGCCTTCAAACTGCTCCAATGGGATTGCCTGTTTCAGTGGGCCAGAAGCGAAAGATGGGGGTTCAGGATACCGAAATCAAGTCAGGTTTTGGGGATCTTCATCGGAATGGACTTGATCTGTGCCTGCGCGAGTTTGTCCTGGGCCCGGTTGCGCTCCAGGGTTGAATTGAACGGTCCGACGATGACTCGATACCGGGTGTCCCCGGACACATCCACTGATTGAGTGCGAACGTCCAGGCCGAGCAGGATCAGGTTGGCACGACGCTCATCGGCCACATCGGAATCCTTGAACGAACCGGCCTGCAGTATCCAGCGGTAATTCTCGACAACGACTTTTTCACCGGAGTTTGTGTACTCCTCGACGACCGGCACTTCCGTTTTGGAAAATATCTCGTAGAAATCCCATTGCATTTCCTCACCTGCCTGCTCACTGTCTGCCTCTGGCCTGGGTATGTCGGCGGTCCTCTGGTCCGGACCGGAAGGCGCCAGGAACCACAGGCTGGCGAGGAAGGCCAGAAAGGCGCCGGAAATGAACCCACCCAGGAACCAGCGCCACCCTGCCTGTGGTGGAGGCGCTGGTTTACCGCGTGGTTTTTTTGCGAAGTCCTGAGTCATACAAAGGGGAATCCTGAAGCGGAGGATTCTAGCAGATGACGGCCATGGGCTATAGGTCAAAAGATATCAACGGGATCCACGTCCACGGACCATCGCACCTTCCTGGCTGCCGGCAATGACTCGGCGATGGAGATCAGTTCGCTCAGTACCTGATGCACAAGCGCCCGACGGGGCGCCGCAACGATCAGCATCTGACGATACCGGCCAGCGCGTTTTTCCATAATCGCCGGGATTGGCCCCCACAATTCAGCCGAGTCAGGCAGTATCGTCTTTTTCTCCAGCAGAGCAAGGAAATCCCTCGCGCTGGACGCCTGATTCGCCTCTGCGCGAACGATAGCCTGAAAGGTGAATGGCGGAAGGGCAGTCCTTTGTCTTTCCTCCAGCAGGCTCGTTGCAAATTCCCGGTATCCCTGCCCGAGCAGTTGCCGTAGCAGCGGATGAGTGGCGAAGGCCGTCTGAACCAATACCGTACCCGGTTTATCGGCGCGCCCGGCACGCCCACCGACCTGGAGCAGCATTTGCCCGAGTTTCTCTACCGCTCGAAAGTCAGCCGAGTAAAATCCCGAATCCGCATCCAGAATCGCGACCAGGGTGACCCTGGGAAAATGGTGTCCTTTGGCCAGTAACTGGGTACCGACGAGAATTGCGGGTTCTCCCTTGCCGATGTTTTCAAGGAGATCCTCCAGTGAACCCCTTCTGCGGGTCGAGTCCCGGTCCACGCGATAGACCGGGAAGTCCGGGAACAGATGGCTCAGTGTCTGCTCCACCCGCTGCGTGCCAACGCCGATGGCACTGACGTGCTGACCGCCGCAGGACTGGCAACTGATGATGTTGTGACTCTGACTGCCGCAATGATGACAGACCAGGGTGTTCGTGTTCAGGTGATACGTCAGTTTTGCGTCACAGCGTCGACAATGAGCAATCCAGCGACAGTCGTTGCATATCATGACGGGTGCGAAACCCCGTCTGTTAATGAACACGAGTACCTGTTCACCGCGGGCAAGCCGGGTCTCAATCCGGGCCTTCAAGCCACGTGTAAATCCGTCTCTCACCTCCAGATGTCGCGTATCGATCAACTCATAGGTTTCCGTAGCGACACCGGGGGGACGTTCTGTGAGTTTCAGGAGTCGGTACCTGTCCGTTTCGGTATTGTGCAGGCTTTCAAGCGATGGCGTCGCCGAACCCAGTACGACGGTCATCTGTTCAAAGTGCCCTCTCAACACGGCCAGGTCGCGGGCGGAATAGCGAAAGCCATCCTGCTGCTTATAGGAAGCGTCATGTTCTTCGTCGACAATGATGATGCCCGGATGCATGAGCGGGGTAAAAATGGCCGATCTTGTACCGAGTATGATGCCCGCTGCCCCCGTTTTTGCCTGCCACCAGCCCAGGGCGCGTTCCCGGTCGGTAAGACCTGAGTGCATCACACTGATCTTTGTGTCAAAGCGGTTTTGAAAACGGCTGACGGTCTGTGGCGTGAGCCCGATCTCAGGTACCAGGACCAGGGCCTGTTTGCCCAGTTTGAGTGCGGACTCAATCAGCCTGAGGTAGACCTCGGTCTTGCCGCTGCCCGTGACGCCATGTAGCAGAACAGGTTGCTGGTTCTGCTGTAAATCAATCTGATTCAGAATGGCCGCCTGTTCGGTGGTCAGTGTGATGCCGTCGTAGTGGATACCCTCCAGGGTGAAAGGGGTCATCCCGGGTTCTTCTTCCGCCTTCCAGCAGGCCCAGTTTTTGCTGATCAGTGTGCGAATGGTCTGCCCCCGGGTTTCGCGACGGTTGAGTGAATCCCTGGAGTGCGGTGCCTCGTGCAGAAGCTGCATCAGCCGTCGTTGTGCCGGTGCCCTTTTCAGTGCCGCTGGGTCTGTCTCACGGCCTTCATCCGTCAGGGTGAGATACTCGACCGGGTCCAGTGGACTTTCGCCCTTGCGTAGCAACCCTGGCAGAGCGGCGGCCATGACTTCACCGATGGGATGCTGATAGTAGTCGGCCGCCCAGGTGCAGAGTTTGAGTATCGGCGTCGGTACATCTCCGGCATCGGGCAGAACAGCAATGATGTCCTTGACCCTGGAGGCTTCCACATCGGGTCTGGCATCCATTTCAGTGATGATGCCAACCATCCGCCGACTGCCGAACGGCATCCGGACCCTTGAGCCAGGTCGCGCAGACATGCCGACGGGCAGCCGATAGTGAAAGATGCGGCGAAGCGGTGTAGCCACGGCCACCGCAACGTAGGTGGGTTCGGAGGTCATGTTCCGGGTCTGCCCGGGTTCAAACAGGTGTGAGACTTTTCGAGAGATAAAAATCGGGTAGCCTGATGAGTCTCACAGGTATTGAACCCGGACATATACTCACCGCAAGTATTCATCTGTAGAATCATAAACCGTTTACCGTGAAGTATCCGGACTAAAAAATATTGATGAGCATAGAACAGCTTCGCCAACAGGCTAACGCCTTTTTTCAACGGGGTGAAATCCCGCAGGCGATTGAGCGGATGATAGAGCTGGTCAACCGGACACCGGCTGACGCAACGATACAGGACTACAAACTCCTCAGCCTCTATCTCTTCAGCCTTGGCGACTTTGAGGCGGCCCTGCAGATAATGAAGGTGGTGCTTGCCAAAGTGCCTGAAGATTTGCAGGCCCTGGTCAATGTCGGCGTTTGCCTGAACCGTTTGCAACGACAGGGGGAAGCGGTCGTCTATCTGGAAAAAAGCCTTGAGCAGATTCGACCTGATACAGCGGCCGATGTCGTTGAAAACCTGTATGACGCACTGGCTCACGCCTGCTACAAGATTGAGCGGCATGACGAGGCGATAGGGTTTGGCCGCCGCTCGCTGGAATACAAAGACCGGCAGGTTGCGCCCAAAAAGCCGCTACGGTTGCCCCGGTTAAAGGCTTTTGACAAGGACAAGCCGAACCAGAATGTTATCGCTTTCAGCCTTTGGGGCGATGCCCAGAGATATTGTCTGGGGGCGATAGAAAACGCCCGTGTTGCGCCGCTGCTGTTCCCGGAATGGCGTTGCCGGTTTTATTGTGATTCCAGTGTGCCGGAATGGGTGGTGGGCCAGTTGCTGGCTTACGGTGCCGACATCGTTATGGCCTCAGAACCCCGCCGTTTGCATGAGGGTCTGTTCTGGCGTTTTCAGGTGGCGAATGATGCCGCTGTCGACCGGTTTTTGGTGCGGGATGTCGATAGCGTGTTTTCCCTGCGGGAAAGAATGGCGGTCAACGAATGGCTCGATAGTGGTAAAGCCTTTCATCTGATGCGTGATTTTTATACCCATACCGATCTGATACTCGCCGGCATGTGGGGTGGGGTAGCGGGGATTTTGCCGGATATAGCCACGCTGGCGGAACCCTATATCAGCGCGAGTGATAAAACCCGCAACTGTGACCAGGCCTTTCTGAGACGGGAAATATGGCCGCTGATCAAGCCCTGGGTTTTGATTCACGATGATTATTTTGGCTGCTTTGAAGCCAGGCCCTTTCCCGAATACGCCAACAAATTGCCGATCGGCTATGTCGGCCAGGGCTTGTTGCCCCTGACCCTGATAGATAAGGGCAGCGTTGATACCTCTCGGTCCGAATTCAAACAACGTGAACATATCCTGTTTTGCTTCAGCACCGGTCGCAGCGGCACCCTTTATCTGAGCGACCTGTTATCGGACAACCTGATAGATGCCGAGGTGCACCATGAGCGCACCGGGCATGAACGTATGGGGCTGGACTCACCGGACGCCAGTCACTTTATGGCGTTTAACAGCCTGGGCAATACCGAGCACATACGTTCGTTCTGGCGGCAGAAACTGAATGCGCTGCGGGTGGGACGGGGCGCCAGCTATGCTGAAACCTCTCATCTTCCGGGTAAAGCGGGGCTTATCGAAAACCTGCCTTACCTTGCAAAAGAAAAGCTGGCACAAGAAAAGCCAGCCGGAGACACGCCATTGCAGATTCATGTGGTGTATCTGTATCGTGACGAACTGGAAGTGGCCTGGAGTCTGTATAACCGGTTCGGTGATTACCATCGAGGATGGTCCTGGCCATTCTATCTCGACCCGCTTTACCCCAGAAACATTGTTAATTCACAGCCGTATCTGGATGACAGTGGAGGCGGAGGAGTCTGCCTGTGGTATTGCCGGGAAATGGCGGCGAGGGCGGAGTATTACCGCCGGTTGTTATCCCGCCATGAAAATATTCACTTTTATCCCATGGACCTGAAAGACCTGACGGATAAGAACGGCTTCGCCACACTGATGCGGGAATGCGGTATGCCGACCCGCGACCCGTTGCGGCATCAAACAGAAAAACATAACGCCAGTAAACAGTGGTTTTTTACCGAAAAAGACAAGCAGGGGCTGAAGAAAATCGCCGACTCAATACCCTTTGACAAGGTATCAGTGATTGATGATAGGCAGAAACAGGGCCATCCTTTTATCAGTCAGGGAAATTATGAATACCGGGATTTTCCGTGAGAGCAGGGCGGATGGGTCCAACGCGGCTATCGTACACCGACACCACCGCCCTGCCCACCGCCATCGACTGCTACTTGTTTTGGGAGGCGTTTCTGGTATGATTCGCCACCTTTAGTTTCAGCAGGGCAGTCGAGGATGCAGGCCGAAATCCACCCGCAGTACAAGGAAATCACGGCAACGTGTAGCTGTGGCAATGTTATCAAGACCAGATCGACGGTATGTGAGGACATTCACCTGGAAGTCTGCTCGAAGTGCCACCCGTTTTACACCGGCAAACAGAAGGTTATCGACTCTGCCGGTCGTATTGATCGCTTTAACAAACGGTTCAAGCGGGGTTCTTGACCCTTAACAGAAGAAGGCGCATTCGGCGCTTTTTTTGGGCTTATATACGAAGCTTCTCAATCCCCGGTTAACCCATCTTGGTTGCAGGTATCGCAGCTTATCGCGTGCTCAATAGCAAGGCGGCTGTCTCTTCACGTGATTTTGGTTGTTCCCGGGAGTCCTGACAGAGCGCCTGGCTCCTGCACAGGCATCCGTTGCCGGTCTTTGGCACCGAGCGCCCAAGCGCTACCCGCCCAATGACAGGTGTTGGTGTTAGTTCGAAGCTGAGATCGACGCTATTCCAGTTGGAAGGCCGCGTACAGCAGCCAGTCCAGCCTGAAGTTGTTCTTGGCAAAGTCAAGGCGATAGCGCCTGCCGGTTTTTACCAGACGAGCCACTGAGCGCATCAAATAGCGGATCAAAGGTCGCAAGCCATGTTTCCGGGCAGGCTCGGGTAGCCACTGATACTGCATCGCCATCAACAACAACTGTGCTATCTGACCGCAGGCATAAAATGCCTGATTGGCGGCAAACCGCCGACAGGGAGGATGGTGTAAATCCATTTCAATCAGCGGACCCTTGAAGGCATTCTCCTGTCCCTGCTTGCCGCGATGACGTCGCACTAATTCATCCACCGGCAAGTCGTCACGAGACACAAGAATGACCGTATAAGCAGGCGTCAGACGCTGTTGTGGGCCGTCATAGAGCTGGCGAACGACGACATAGTGTTGCGTCTTCCAGCCGCTGGGTTGGTGCAACACCAGCGTCGCAGACTCGCCTCGCCCTATATCAGACCAGGCGCTTTCAGGTAATCCTTCCAGTTGGCGCAGCACCGGGCGGCGGTTATTGTCATTGGTCACGCTGATCGAGTAATCCCAGCCCTTGTCAGTACAAAACCGGACCAGGTCGCCACGATAATAGGCGTTGTCTGCCCGTAGCCAGACCGGCGTACCCTCCGGTAGCAACGGCGTCACGTCGTCAGCCAACTGTGTCTGCCAACCCTTGGCGACATCAACGCCACCCGGGTGCAGTAAGCCACTGGCCCACAATCCTCCGAGGAACACATTATGCAGCCACAGTTGTGGCTCACCATTGTATCCCTTACCGGCACCTTCAAAGAGATGACCATCCACCTCAATCGCAGTGCCATCGATAAACACTGGCACATAGCCCTGTGTGGTCACATGGTGATCAATGATGGCCGGTGCAACCTGCTGTGCCAATGCCTGGACCACGCCTCGCAGAGCGGTCACCTCATCCCGGCCAAAGCGGCTGAGATATTCGCCGAGACGCCGACCTGAAGGCGCTTCACTCAAACCCAGCAGTACCTGCCCGGCGGGGTTGACACGCAGGGCATCCAAATCAGACAGGGCACCATGACCGGCTGCCAGAGAGGCAATGAGACTCCACAGCATCTCGGCGTCAGAGGCACCGCGTCGGCGTACTTTGAGGTGAACGGCTTGCGAGAGGGATCGTAGCAGTTCGGTTTGTTGAGCCATTTTGGCCAGTAGAGACCAGCCGCCAGTGCCCACCAGGGCGGCATCGGTAAAATCTATCTCGACGTTTGCAGGCTGAGGGATTATCTTTGTCATAGGCGCACTTGCTGGGTGAGAGTTTGGATACTCGGTATTTTGCCAAATCACGCAGCAAGTTGCGCCTTCTACCTCACTTACCTTCGCGGACATCACCCCTTAACCGGGAGTTAAGAACGAAGCTAGACAAAGCCCATTCCTTAGCCTATTCTGAGATAATCACGCTGACGGTATAAATGATGGCAAAGGTGCCGGGCAAGCACTACAGGGACGGCGTTACCTTGATCGAGGTGCTGGATATGTTCCCTGATGAGGATGAAGATATATTCTGGCCTACGGTAAGCCTGTTAAGTTTCATATATAATTCCCTTTTCTTTTGGCTTGTAGTTTTCTAGCCGGTGTCGCGAGGTTCTTAAAAAACCTGTTGCAAGGGCATTTTGCTTCGTGGTAATCAAACCCCAACCAACCCTTTCACTCCATCCAGCAAAATATTGAAACTATGGGAGCGATTGCTCCCATCCAACCTCATATGTGGCGCAATGCGGGTCCGTATCTCCGAAAAACCCCTGTTTCCAAAGATAACCCATCTTGTCCCCGTCTTTCATATACGCCTTTATCTGCTCGTCATCGGATGCCCGTTTAATTATCGTGTAGCCGTTTTGTTTTTTTAGCCAGAAAACTTCCTCAAGTTCGGTGGCGTTCAAAAAGTCTGGCGAGTGTGTGGAGACAAACACCTGTCCGCCACGTCTGGCGTAATCCCTGAATTCCTCTGCCAACTCCTCAAGCAGTTTGGGGTAAAGTTGATTTTCCGGTTCTTCAACGCAAAGCAAATCATGTGGATAGGGGTCGTAAAGCAGGGCCAGGTAGGCAAGCATTTTGATTGTGCCGTCAGACACGTGGCGCGCAAGAAAAGGGTCTTCAAAAGCGCCGTCCTGAAACTTTAACAGCACCCGCCCTTCTTCGGTGGTTTTTGATTCAACATTGGAGATGCCGGGAACGCGCATCTTTAGCAAATCAAGAATGCGGTTGAATATATCAGGGTGACGATTGTGCAGATATTCCACAACCAGAGAGAGATTTTCTCCCTCACGAGAGAGATGCTCGGCATAGCCAGCTTCCTGCTCCGGTCGTGCCCTGCTGATATGAAAATCCGAAATATGCCAACGCTCAATCAGGTTTCCCAGCACTACTGCCGCAGGAAATCGCTCAAATTGAGCCAACCCTTTAATTGCCAGAATATCATTTGATTTTAGAGTTTGCTCTTCCCGTTTCAGGTCTTTGTCGTGTTCAACTTCTTCAAGCTCATTGGTAACGGCAACTCCTTTTCCGTTGCCAAAATCCAGAAACTTCCACGGCTGTCCATGGCTTCCTCGTCTGTATCTCAGAATTTCCCGTTGCACAAACGCCTTCCCGTCACTTTCGTCAATCTCAAGAAGGTAGGTTGTCAAAGGGCTTGTATTTTCTTCCCTGAATTTCAACTCAATCTCAATCGGGCCGTTGGCGTTGCGACTTCGCACTTCCTGAAAACCGCGACTACCGCCAAGACGCGCCAGTGCGGTGTTGACATTTGCGTTCATCGCATCGCGCAGAAAACCGAATACGCTGAAGATAGTGCTTTTACCACTACCGTTAGTACCGACTATGACGCAAAGCTCCGGCAAAGCGGTCATTTCCGTATCCCGAAATGCTTTAAAGTTTTTTAGTCGTAAAGATTCAATTTTCACAAAGTTTTCCCAGCAGACCCATAATGTTTCACGGCGGCTGTTTGAAGTTTGCTCCATGCTAATTTAGCCGCATACGAAAGTAAACAATATGTCCGGGTTCAGTACCTGAGAACCAGAAACGGAGGTAGCATGAAAGAATCGCGCAAATTTACGAGTTTTTCAGAGCTTCCTTAAAAAACCTGTTGCGTCATATCATCAGCATCGTCGGTCTTCCCGTTCGTCGCCGTCTCCCCGGGAACCCGTTCCTCCCTGAATATCTCAAAGATGCCATCCGGGTCAGTCGGGTCGGTGCGCAATCCTGTTTTCGGATCAATCTTTACGGACACGATACCGTCAGGGCGCGGTAGTTGTTTCGATGAGCGCTCGTCTGGTAGCGCTTTCGCCATAAAGTCAATCCAGATTTCAATCGGGGTGGTGGACCCCCACTCCCGGTTACCGACGGGGCTGTTGTCGCTGAACCCGGCCCAGGTAGTTGCCACCAGGTCCGGCGTATAACCGGAGAACCAGATGTCAGCATCGTTGGTGGTGCCGGTTTTGCCGCGCAGGTCTTCACGTTTCAGCGTGCGCCTGGCCTTGGTTCCCGTGCCTCTTCGTATCGCGTCGGAGAGTATGGAATTCATGATGTGTGCAACACGTGGTTCAATTATGCGCTCCGCCCGGTTAAGTCCGAGGCAGTTTTCATGACAGGCGACCCCGGGGTCTGCCTGATAGATGATGTCACTGTTGATGGAGTCAAGCGCGCGCAGGAGGTATGGCTCCACCTTAAAGCCCCCGTTAGCGAAGGCCGCGTAACCGGTCACCACTTCCAGCGGCGTCAGTGCAATGGTGCCGCCGCCGAAGGCGAGTTGCAGATCCCGGGGGAAGTCATCGGTTTTGAAGCCGAATCGGGAAACATAGTTCACGGCATTGTCCGGGCCATAGTCGAGAATCACCCGAACTGAAACAAGGTTGATCGAGCGATACAGGGCTTCGCGAAGTCGAATGTTGCCGTGAAACCTGTCGCTGGAGTTTTTCGGGCGATAGGTTTCTTCCAGCTCACCGCCGGGTAGCACCAGCGGCGCGTCGTTGAACAGGGATGCCGCTGTGAGTCCGTTCTCAAGTGCGCCCGCATAGAAAAAAGGTTTGAAGTTTGAACCTGGCTGACGTCTTGCCTGGGTCGCGTGATTGAACTGCCTGGCGTTAAAGTCAAAGCCACCGACCATGGCTCGAATGGCGCCGTCATAGGGATCGAGAGCGACCAGTGCGCCCTGGATTGCCGCGAGCTGGCCCAGTGTGGTCCTGCCCTCTTCATCTGTCTGGTAGCGTATGACATCGCCGGGACCGGCGATCTCCGCCGCTGTCTTCGGTCGTGGTCCTCGACGGTTCACGGTGACATAAGACCGGGCCCATTGCAGCCCGTCCCACTCGATGCTCAATTCCTCAAGCTCCTGTGTCAGGATTCTGAGACTGCGGTCTTCAACGCCCAGTACGATGGCCGGATGCTGTCCGCCGAGACTTCGCATACCCCGGAGGGTTTCGATCCAGTTGGTCGGGTAGCCATATTCCGGTGCGGCCAGGTACTCATCGGTTCCCTGTATCCTGCGGTACTCAGGTCCGCGGTAGCCATGTCGACGATCATATTCCAGCAGCTTCCGTGTGACCGCCTTTTCGGCGGTAGTCTGCATCTGGCTGTTCAGTGTCGTGTGGGCGATCATGCCCTGGTTGTAGGCATTTCTTCCGTACTCATTCAACAGGCGCTTACGGACCATTTCAGCCGCATAGAGTGCGGGCAGTTCCACGGGGCGTCGGTGTACCTCTGCCGTGATCGGGGCCGCCAGGGCCTCTTCATACTGAGCCTGGGTGATTGATTCCTGTTCCAGCATGCGTTGCAGAACCAGGTTTCTGCGGGCCATTGCGCGCTTCGGGCCGTTGATGGGGTTTCCGGCTTCCGGTGCCTGGGGTACACCCGCCAACATGGCCATCTGGGCGAGGCTCAGTCCATCCACATTTTTCCCGTAGTAGGTGTTGGCCGCAGCCTGAATGCCGAACGAATGCTTCCCGAAAGGGATCATATTGAGGTACAGCGTCAGGATCTCCTGCTTCGTGAGTTCGCGCTCAATCTTCACCGCAAGCAGCATTTCCTTGAACTTGCGCAGGAACCGGATCTGCGTGTCACCCGAGATGTTTTTGACCAGTTGCATTGTGATGGTGGACGCACCGGTTTTGATGGCGCCCCGATTGCGTACCAGTTGCCAGGTTGCATTGACCAGTGTAACTACGTCGATGCCGCTGTGCTGGTAGAAGCGCTTGTCCTCTGTGTCGAGCAGCGCCCGTTCAAACAGCGGGGGTATCTCTTCGTAGGTGATGGGAGTGAGACGCTCGCCAAACTCCTGGATGAGCAGACCATCGTCAGAATAGATCCGAAGCGGTGCTTTCAGGGTGACGTTGGAGAAGCTCCCGGTGTCGGGGATCTGGGGGTTCAGGTACAGGAATGCCGCCGCCAGCGCCATCAGAAGGGCGCTTCCGAGCGCCAGGGAGGTCCAGCAGAGGTACCTGATTACAGTAATCATCCGGTCTTCAGATGGGGTAAGTCGCACAGGAGCGCCATTATAAAGGGAATGTCAGGTCCATACCGAATATGAGACAAACATTATAGTGCCCGGTTCGATTTCCGGCACATTCCCGGCACAGGGTCGGGGTGTTGGCTGTCGTCCCGCATGAAGTGACTGTATGTGCTCGTAATTCATAAAAAATCAGGGAAACAGAGTGCTTGGATTTCTAAACAAAGGACCCGGCAGCATGTTGGGGCTGGATATCAGCTCCACGTCGGTAAAGCTGCTGGAACTGTCCAGATCAGGTGGCGGGTACAAGGTCGAAAGTTACGGCATAGAGCCACTGCCCGAGAATGCTGTCGTTGAGAAAAACATCAGCGACGTGGAAGGTGTGGGTGAGGTGATCCGACGTCTGGTTGAGCGTTGTGCGGCCAGGGTTAAAACGGCTGCTGTTGCCGTTGCCGGGTCTGCGGTGATCACCAGAACCATCGAAATGACCGCTACGCTGAGCGAAGATGAGATGGAGCAGCAGCTTCAGTTCGAAGCTGATCAGTACATTCCCTATCCCCTGGAAGAAGTTGCACTGGACTTTGAGGTCCGGGGACCTTCCCCCCGAAGTGAGGGACAGGTCGAAGTGCTTATTGCGGCCAGTCGCCGGGAAAATGTTGAAATGCGCGAGGCTGCCCTTGAGCTTGGCGGACTGAAAGCCGGGGTTGTTGATATAGAGGCGCATTGTATTCAGCGAGCATTTGAACTGGTTCGCAGTCAGTCCACCGAAGACTCTGATCAGGAACAGGACCGGGTGATCGCGATTGTCGATATTGGCGCCACCATGACTACCCTGTCAGTGCTGACGGGCGGTGGCGCTCCCTATACACGGGAACAGTTGTTCGGTGGTAAACAACTGACGGAAGAGATTCAGCGTCGTTATTCACTTTCTGTTGAAGAGGCCGGTCTTGCCAGAAAGCAGGGCGGTCTGCCGGATGATTATGAGACCGGGGTCCTGCAGCCGTTCAGGGAAGCCGTCGTACAGCAGGTGACCCGATCACTCCAGTTTTTTTATTCCTCCGGCGCCCACAATGATGTGGATCACATCCTGCTTGCCGGCGGTACCTCATCCATTGATGGGCTGGCCGAACTGGTAGCCGCCAGGCTGGGCACGCCTTGCAGCGTCGCAAACCCCTTCGTCAGGATGTCGTTGTCCTCGAAGGTTAATGCAACCCAACTGCACAGGGACGCACCGGCAATGATGATTGTCTGTGGACTGGCATTACGATGTTTCGACTGATGCCGGTGATGCGGAGAGGATAGATGGCGCCCGATATTAAAATTAACCTCTTGCCCTGGCGGCAGGAGTTACGAGAACGGAAGAAGCGGGAATTTCTCAACATCACGGTTGCCGTGCTTGCGCTTGCCGGTGCGATTATTGTTGGTGTTGATCGGTTCTACAACAGCGCCGTTGACTACCAGCAGGCGCGCAACGACTTTCTCGATCGGGAAATCAGGGTGCTGGATGAACGCATCGTGGAATTCAAGCTGTTGCGACAGAAGAGGAACGAACTGCTGTCAAGGATGCGGGTTATCCGGGAACTGCAGGGTAACCGACCGATCATCGTGCGTGTATTTGATGAACTGGCGCGTCAACTGGCGCCCAGGGTGTTTTTTACCGACTTGACAATGAGCGGCACGACACTGGCCATTACGGGTGTTGCCGAGTCCAACAACCGGATTTCCAGTCAGCTTAGAAATTTTTCCGAATCCGCCTGGTTCGACAGCCCGAACGTCACGGCGATCAAGGCAAGTCTTCAGCATGGCCCCCAGGCGAGTCAGTTCAGCCTGACGGCCGTCCAGGTCACGCCGAAGCAGGAAGGCGAGGAGGCCATCTGATATGGCAGTGCAAGACGTTGTTGACAGCCTGCGGAACTTTGACACCAGTCAGCTTAACGACCTCAACAGTGTCGGTTCCTGGCCGGTGGCGGTCAGAGCCGCCATCTGGATGATCTGTTTTGCGGGTGTATTGGCGCTGGGGTATGCGCTGCACGTCACCAACCTTCAACAGGAACTGTCCGGAGTTCGGGCGCACGAGGGCAGGCTGCAGGAAGACTACGAGAAGAAGTTTTTCGAAGCGGCTCACCTTGAAGTCTACCGTCAGCAGCAAAAGGACATGGAAGCCTCCTTTGAGGCGATTCTGCGGCAGTTGCCGTCGGACACTGAAATTCCCGGTCTGATTGAGGACATCACCCTGGTTGGCTTGAAGAACGGACTGACCTTTTCCAGCATTGATCTGCGGCCGGAATCCGGGCACGACTTCTATATCGAGAAGCCGATCGCGATTGTCGTATCCGGGGGGTACCACGGGCTGGGTTCTTTTGTCAGTGATGTGGCGGGTCTTTCCCGCATTGTGACCCTGCACGACTTTTCCATAAAGCCGGGAGGCAGGTCCGCAGGTGTTGGGACTCCGGGCAGTCACCTGACGATGACCATCCTTGCGAAGACCTATCGATACAATGGCGAGAGAGACTAACGGGCGATGGGAAGATGAATAGTCTGACTCAGGCAATGAGACACCTGGCAGCGATGACCCTGTTTGCCGTGCTGGCCGGTTGTTCCGGTGGTGATCGGTTTGCTGACCTCAGGGATTTCATGACCGGGGTCGAGGGCAGGCCCCGCGGTGCTGTTGCGCCCCTGCCGGAGTTTGAGGCTTACCGGGCGTTTACCTATGGTGCCGCAAACCAGCGAAGCCCGTTTGAGCCGCCGATTATTATTCCTCCGAAAACGGAACAGCAGAAAAGAAGGGCGGGTGTGAAACCGCCCGACAACCATGTGAGGCACTACCTGGAACGTTTCCCGCTCACTGCTCTGGCAATGGTGGGCACACTTGAGAACGACAGCGCCACCTTCGCGCTGATTCAGGATTCCCGGGATGGTGTTCACAGGGTACGGGTGGGCGACTATATGGGTGATCAGTGGGGGCAAATCGAACGTATTGAAGATACGCGCATTGACATCACAGAGATCGTCAGCGATGGCGCAGGGGGATGGGTGAGAAGACCCAGAACAGTTGAACTGAGGGGCCTTCAGTAGCCGACTTTGGCAGGTACATTGATATGTCCGGTGTAAACAGGGTGGAAACAACCAGGGTGGCAGCAGTCATGGTGGCAACAATACCAAAGAGAGTCGTGCTCACTGTGGCGTCATTGCTATTCAGTGGCTACGCATTCGGGGTCACTATGGAAGCCATTGAGTTTTCGTCACTGCCCGGAGATAAAACCGGGATCAGGATGACCTTTGATGGCGTGCCACCGGGGCCGACCGGTTACACTATTGAGCAGCCCGCCCGAATTGCCCTGGACCTGCCCGGCGTCGAAAGTGGTCTGCCGACAAAACATCATCCGGTGGGCTCCGGGAACGTGCACAGTGTCACCGTGATCGAGGTCGGTGGCCGCACGCGCATGATTGCTTCAATGGATGAACTGGTTGCCCACAGCTCGCAGATCATCGGCAACTCTCTATACGTGCTGGTGGGTGAGGATGACAAGGGACCGGAGTCTGATCCCTCTCCGGTTGAGTCTGCCCGCAGCTATGACGGCTACGATGATGATTTCCCGATGATTGAGGAAGTGGACTTCCGTCGCGGTGAAAATGGCGAAGGGCGGGTCATTGTCCAACTCTCTGATGTTGGTATCGGTGTAGACGTGACCAGAGAGGCGGGCAATATCCGCGTTGAGTTTGCCAACACCATCATTCCCGAACGACTGCAACGAAAACTCGATGTCACTGACTTTGCGACGCCGGTCATGATGGTGGACGCACTGCCTGAAGATGGCGACACGGTAATGATTATTGAACCGTCGGGTGACTTTGATTACCTGGCGTACCAGGCTGACAACATCTTCACGCTTGAAGTCAAAGCGATGACCGTAGCCGACCCGGGGGCGGCAGATCAGGCGTTGCGCTTCAAAGGTGAGAAGCTCTCCCTGAACTTCCAGGACATTGAAATTCGTTCAGTACTGCAACTGATTGCAGACTTCACTAATCTTAACCTTGTTGCGAGTGACAGGGTTGCCGGTCGAATCACCCTGCGGCTGAAAAACGTGCCCTGGGACCAGGCCCTTGAGATCATCATGAAAACCAGGGGCCTGGACAAGCGGCTGGTCGGCAACGTATTGGTCATTGCCCCCGCTGCGGAACTGCAGGCCCGGGAGCAACTGGAACTGGAGTCACGACAGCAGATGTCTGAACTGACACCGCTGCGGACAGAGTTTATTGAAGTGAAATACGCCAGTGCGGCCGAGATATTTAACCTGTTCCGGAGCGCGGGTCGTGAAAAGGGCGGCGAGGGTGTGATTTCATCTCGTGGTTCGGTCATCGTGGACGAGCGAACCAACTCCATCATTATCACGGAAACGAAGGAGCGTATTGCCGAGTTCCGTGATGTGCTTGACCGTCTTGATGTCCCGGTTCGACAGGTGTTGATTGAGGCGCGGATTGTTACGGCAACTTCCAGCTTTGGTGAAACCCTGGGTGTTCGCTGGGGTGCCCAGGGCTATGGTGTGCATGATGATGGCGACATCTCTACTTACTTCGGTGGGTCACTGACAACGCTGGGTGAGATCAGGGACGCCATTGGTAAAAATGACCTGACCTTTAACACCAGGCAGGATCTGATCGTGGATCTGCCGGCGCCGGGCAAAGCGTCAAGTTTCGCATTCGGTGTTATTGGCAAGGATTACCTGCTGGATATGGAGCTTTCGGCGCTTGAAACTGAAGGTCGCGGTGAGGTCATTGCCCGACCCAGGGTCATCACGGCCGACAAGCAGGAAGCGTCGATTGCGTCCGGTGACCAGATTCCCTATCAGGAGGCGTCATCAAGTGGTGCGACCGCCACACAGTTTGTGGATGCGGTGCTGGGTCTGAATGTTACCCCGCGTATCACACCGGATGATCGCATCATCATGGATCTGGACGTTAATCAGGACTCCATCGGTGCGGTTTTTAACGGTGTGCCGAGCATCAGAACGAACAGTATTCAGACGCAGGTGCTTGTCAACAACGGCGAAACCATCGTCCTGGGTGGTGTGTTTCAGACCGTGGTATCTGAAGGTGTATCGAAGACCCCTGTTCTTGGTGACCTGCCCTGGGTGGGTAACCTGTTCAAGCGGACGACCCGGTCCGATGACAAGCAGGAGCTCCTGATTTTCATCACGCCACGACTGATTTGAGATTCCCTGACCTCGCGATAAATCCCCTTCGAAGCGCAACTTCGGTTATCCTCCAACCCTGTCATGCGTGTTGTTCATTCTTATCCCAGGCGCCTGTTCCTGGTCGGACCCATGGGTGTTGGCAAGTCAACCATAGGTAAGATACTGGCTCGCGAACTGAATTTGGAATTCATCGACTGCGACGAGGAAATTGAGCGCCGGTCAGGTGCGGACATTCCGTGGATCTTTGATGTTGAAGGTGAAGTCGGCTTCAGGGTGCGTGAGGCCCAGGTGCTTGACGATCTGACCGGGCGAGATGGGCTGCTGGTTGCCACCGGGGGCGGTGCGGTGCTACGTAAAAAGAATCGAACCTTTCTCAGAGAACGCGGGATCGCCATCTACCTGGACTCTGATATTGAAGTGCTGGTAAAGCGAATGGCGAAAGACAAGAAACGTCCACTCCTGCGGAACAAAGACCCGCAAGAGGCCCTGAGCAGGATCAAGCGGGAACGGGAATCAATGTACCGGGAAGTGTCGGATATTCATGTTGTCGTCGGTGATGGCAGCAGCCGCAACGCGGCGAATCAGGTGTTGGAGAAATTACAGAAGGAAGGCATCGTTGAGTCATCATGAGACCCTATTCCTGGACCTGGGGGCAAATTCCTGTGAGATCCATATCGGCCCCGGATTACTTGCTGAATCCGGACTGATTCGGAAACACATCGCGGGTGGGCAGGCATTCATCATTTCCAATGAGACGGTAGCGGCGCACTATCTGGATCAGGTGACAGCGCAACTGGATGGTCTCAGGGTTGCCGTGCACCTTATGCCCGATGGGGAGCAGTACAAGACCCTGGCGACGCTGGAGAACATCATCGGGCGCCTTCTGGAAGAAGGCCATAACCGCACCACCACGATCATTGCTCTCGGCGGTGGCGTGGTTGGTGACACGGCGGGATTTGTGGCCGCCAGTTATCAGCGTGGGGTTCCCTTTATCCAGGTACCCACGACGCTCCTGTCCCAGGTGGATTCATCCGTGGGCGGCAAAACTGCGGTCAATCATGAACTGGGTAAGAACATGATCGGCGCCTTTCATCAGCCGAATGCGGTCATCATTGATACGGACACGCTAAACACCCTGCCCGCCCGTGAACTGTCTGCGGGGCTGGCTGAGGTGATAAAGCATGGCGTGCTTGCCGATGTCACCTACTTTGACCGGATTGAAGCGGATATGGACCGTCTGCTGGCGCTGGATTCCGCAAGTCTCGTGACAGCGATTCGCCGTAGCTGTGAAATCAAGGCAGCGGTCGTTGCCGGGGATGAAAAAGAATCAGGAGAAAGGGCGCTGCTTAACTTCGGCCATACCTTCGGTCACGCCATAGAGACAGGGATGGGTTACGGTGAATGGTTGCACGGTGAGTCTGTCGGGGCGGGTATGGTGATGGCGGCGGACCTGTCGCTGCGGCTGGGTCGATGTTCTGAGCAGGATGTTCAGCGAATACGCGGTCTGATAGAAAAGGCTGGTCTGCCGACGACCCGGCCACAGAACCTTGCAGCCGATGAGATGCTGGCGCTGATGGCAAGGGATAAAAAAGTGACCGACGCAGGTATGCGTTTTGTACTGCTGGCGGGGGGGATCGGCAGGACCGAACTGGTCGATAATGTGCCCGCCGACCTGGTAAGAAAGACGATAGAGGAAACTGCTTCAGAGTTTCTTTAAGGTAATTGTGTTGAGCCCATCAGGTCTCTGTCAATTTCCCTTGCAGCTTCACGACCCTCGTTGATGGCACGAACCACCAGGTCCTGACCGCGTCGACAGTCTGCCGCAGCGTACACTTTGGGGACACTCGTTCTGAAGTCTTCGTTGTTGGCCTTGAAATTTCCACGGTCATCGACTTCCATGCCAAGCGCTTCATTGATGTAGTGCTCCGGTTGCAGGAATCCCATAGACAGCAGAATCAGGTCAGCTTTCCAGGTTTTCTCCGAGCCGGGAATTTCCCGGATCTGCTCATCGACGTTCACCGTGACAATACCGGTCAGATTGCCCTCTTCGTCCTTCAGGAACTCCCTGCTCATGATGGAGTAAACCCGGGGATCATCGCCGAAACGCTCAGCCGCTTCCGCGTGACCATAGTCCACGCGATAGATGCGCGGCCACAGCGGCCAGGGATTATCCGGTGCACGCTCAGGCGGCGGTTTGGGTAGCAGCTCAAAGTTGACCAGCGACCTGCAACCGTGGCGCAGGGAGGTTCCGATACAGTCAGTACCTGTGTCACCGCCACCGATAACGATAACGGCTTTGTCCCTGGCTGAAATGTAGTTGCCGTCCTCAAGGTTCGAGTCCAGCAGGCTTCTGGTGTTGGCGGTCAGGAATTCCATAGCCAGGTGGACACCTTTGGCATCCCGATTCGGGATAGGCAGTTCGCGGGCCACGGTTGCCCCGGTCGCAAGCAAAATGGCATCGTTGCTGTTGATGAGTTCCTTCACGTCGATGTTGCGACCCACGTCTGCGTTGACAACGAACACCACACCCTCATCTCTGAGCAGTTGGATGCGGCGCTCGACAATGTCCTTGTCCAGTTTCATGTTGGGGATGCCATACATCAGCAGGCCACCGATACGGTCAGCTCGCTCGTAAACCGTGACGGCGTGGCCGGCCTTGTTCAGTTGGTCGGCGGCCGCAAGACCGCAGGGGCCGGAACCGATAACGGCGACCTTCTTTCCGGTTCGTTCTGACGGTGGATTGGGAAGAACCCAGCCCTGTTCAAAACCACGGTCGATAATCGCGCATTCAATGTTCTTGATGGTAACTGGCGGGCTGGTGATGCCCAGGACACAGGCGCCTTCGCAAGGTGCGGGGCAGACCCGCCCGGTAAACTCAGGGAAGTTGTTGGTTTTGTGCAGGCGGTCCAGTGCGTCGCGCCAGCGACCCTTGTAAATCAGATCGTTCCACTCGGGAATCAGGTTGTGAATCGGGCAGCCGTTGCCCGACTGGCAGAAGGGAACGCCGCAGTCCATGCACCTGGCACCCTGTCTGGACAGGTGCTCTTCATTGTGCACTGTGTACAACTCGTCGAAATCGACCAGGCGAACAACGGGATCACGATACGGTTCAGTTTCGCGATCGAATTCCTTGAACCCTGTTGGCTTACCCATGGCTATACTCTTTCAGAAATTCTTATGAACCGACGGCGGCCAGGGGTTCTTCCGCTGCCGTTTCTTCAAGGACACGCTTGTAGTCCGTCGGCATGACCTTCAAGAATCGTGGCAGTTCATCGGACCAGTTGTTCAAGACCTGTTCGGCGACCGTTGAGCCTGTGTATTTCAGGTGATTCTCTATCAGATGACGCAGTTCACTGATATCAGCCTCAGACTGCATCTTCTCCAGTTCAAAGGTGCCGGTGTTGCACATGCTGGTGAAATCGCCGTTTCTGTCCCAGACGTAGGCAACACCGCCGCTCATACCGGCGCCGAAGTTTCTGCCGGTTGCGCCGAGGACAACCACGCGACCACCGGTCATGTATTCACAGCCGTGATCGCCGATGCCTTCAATAACCGCATGGGCGCCACTGTTCCGGACACAGAATCTTTCTGCGGCGATTCCGCGGAAGTAGGCTTCACCCGAGGTGGCGCCATAAAGCACGACGTTGCCGATCAATATATTGTCTTCGGGCGTGAAAGTGCTGACCCTGGGCGGGTAGACGATCACCTTGCCACCGGAGAGGCCCTTACCCACATAGTCGTTGGCATCTCCTTCCACCTCAATAGTGATCCCGGTGGCCAGGAAAGCGCCCAGGCTCTGACCGGCGGACCCGTTCAGCTTGATCCTGATGGTGTCTTCGGGGAGTCCTTTACCGTGCGTTGCCCTGGCAACTTCATGGGAAAGCATGGTGCCGACAACACGGTTTATGTTGCGGACCTCATGTTCGATCTCAACTTTCGCGCCGCGTTCCAGGGCCGGTTTCGCCAGATCAATCAGGGTATTGTCCAGCGCCTTGTCCAGTGCATGGTCCTGATCAATGGTTCGGTAGACCTCTGTGCCTTCGTACACAATCTTCGCCGGTGTCAGGATGCTGGTGAAGTCCAGGCCGTCTGCCTTCCAGTGTTCAATGGCCTTGCTGGTCTCCAGCAGATCAACGCGGCCGATCATCTCGTTCACGGTGAGAATGCCAAGTTTTGCCATAATCTGACGGAGTTCCCCGGCGACCATAAAGAAGTAGTTCACCACATGGTCCGGGCTGCCGTTAAACTTCTCGCGCAGTTCCGGGTCCTGCGTCGCAATGCCGACCGGACAGGTATTAAGGTGGCACTTGCGCATCATAATGCAGCCAAGCGTAACCAGCGGCGCGGTCGCAAAACCGATTTCCTCTGCGCCCAGCAGAAGAGCCATGGCAACATCGCGGCCCGTCTTGATCTGGCCGTCTGTCTGCAGGACGACCCGGGACCTCAGGTTGTTCATCACCAGTGTCTGGTGTGTTTCTGCGATACCAAGCTCCCAGGGCAGGCCGGCGTGCTTGATGGAGGTGAGCGGGGAGGCACCGGTACCGCCGTCATGTCCGGCAATTACAAGATGGTCAGTTTTCGCCTTGGTTACGCCGGCTGCAATGGTGCCGACACCAATCTCCGAACCCAGTTTGACGCTGATTCTCGCGGAAGGGTTCGCGTTTTTCAGGTCGTGGATAAGCTGCGCGATGTCCTCGATAGAGTAAATGTCGTGGTGGGGCGGTGGGCTGATCAGTCCGACGCCCGGCGTAGAGTGTCGAATTCTTGCAATGCTCTTGTCCACCTTGCGGCCAGGCAGTTCACCACCTTCGCCCGGCTTGGCGCCCTGTACGATCTTGATCTGCAACTCATCGGAGTTCGCCAGGTACCAGATGGTCACACCGAAACGACCGGAGGCCACCTGTTTGATTGCTGACCGCCTGGAGTCGCCATTACTCATCGGTTCGAATCGGGCGGGATCCTCGCCGCCTTCACCGGTATTGGACTTGCCACCCAGACGGTTCATGGCGATGGCCAGTGCCTCGTGGCTTTCCTGGGAGATGGAGCCAAAACTCATGGCGCCGGTGCAGAAGCGTTTGACGATTTCGCTGACGGACTCCACTTCGCTGATGTCGATGGGTGTTTGCTCAGCGAACCTGAATTCCATCAGACCGCGGAAGGTCGCCCTGCGGGTTGCCTCGTCGTTGGCGTGACTGGCGAACTGCCAGTAGGCGTCTTCGCTGTTGGTTCTGGCTGCCACCTGGAGATTGGCGATGGTTTCCGGATCCCACATATGGGTATCACCGCCGCGCCGCCAGTGGAAGTCACCCGGGTTTGGCAGTACCGGAATCAGGTTTTCATTCCGGCGCGGGAACCCGATCTCGTGACGGACCTTCATTTCTTCAAACAGAACATCAAAGCTGACACCCTGCACCCTGCTTGCCGTACCCACAAAGCAGCGGTCGATGATCTCGTCAGCGAGCCCGACGGCTTCGAAAATCTGTGCGCCTTTATAGGATTGCAGGGTAGAGATTCCCATTTTTGCCATGACCTTGAGCATGCCCTTGGCAACGCCCTTCTTGTAGGCGGCGACGATCTTGTAAATATCGCCGTACTCGTGACGGTCCAGCAGTCCATCCTGCTGTGCCTGCCAGAGGGCTTCAAAGGCAACATAGGGATTGATGGCATCTGCGCCGTAACCGACCAGGAGACAGTGATGATGGACCTCTCGCGCTTCTCCGGTTTCAAGCAGGATGCCGATTCGAGTCCGGGCGTGCGTTGCCACCAGATGATGGTGGACGGCGCCACAGGCAATCAGCGAGCTGAGCGCAATGCGGGAGGCGCTGATGTTCCTATCGGAAAGCACAATGATGCAGTGGTTGTCCTCAATGGCCTGAGTGGCTTCCTGGCAGATGCGGTCCAGTGCGGCCAGCATGCCCGCCTCGCCTTCTGATTTCTCGAAGGTGATGTCGATGGTCCGGGTCTTCCAGCCTCGGGTATCCATGTTTTTGATACTGGCCAGCTCGTCATTAGACAGTATGGGATGCGGGATGCCCAGGCGATGAGCATGCGCTTCCGTGGTATCCAGGAGATTGCCTTCGGGACCAATGAAACATTCCAGTGACATCACCACCTCTTCCCGGATGGAATCGATGGGCGGGTTGGTGACCTGGGCGAATAGCTGTTTGAAGTAGTCGTAGATCAGTCGTGACTTGTCAGACAGGCAGGCAAGGGCGGAGTCATTACCCATGGAACCCAGTGGGTCCCGTGCCTCGGTCACCAGTGGCAACAGCATGAACTGCATGGTTTCCACGGTATAGCCGAATGCCTGCATGCGTTGTACCAGGGATTCAGGTTCATAGTGCAGTTCGTTGCCGGTTTTCGGCAGGTCGCTGAGTTCCAGCTTCTGATTGGCGAGCCATTCACCGTAGGGACGGCGGTTCGCAAAGTCATTTTTCAACTCCTCGTCCGGAATCATGCGACCGGCGAAGAAATCCACCAGGAACATTTTGCCTGGCCGCAGTCGACCTTTTTCCTTTACGTTGGCCGGGTCTACGGGAAGCACCCCGACTTCAGAGGCCATGATGACCTTGTCATCATGCGTCAGGTAGTAGCGGGAAGGTCGCAGCCCGTTTCTGTCCAGTACGGCGCCAATATAGTGACCGTCGGTAAACGCGATGGAGGCAGGGCCGTCCCAGGGTTCCATGAGGGCGGAATGATATTCATAGAAGTCCCGCTTGTCCTGCGGCATGTTCACGTCCGCCTGCCAGGCTTCCGGAATCATCATCATCACAGCTTCCTGCAGGCTTCTGCCGGACAGCAGCAGAAACTCCAGGGTATTGTCGAAAGTGCCTGAGTCGGAGCAGTCCGGTTCCACAATGGGAAACAGATCCCTGATGCGATGGCCAAAGAGGTCGGATGCCGCCACACCTTCACGCGCTGTCATCCAGTTGTGGTTACCACGCAGGGTGTTGATTTCGCCATTGTGGCTCATGAAGCGGTTCGGTTGTGCGCGGTCCCAACTCGGGAAGGTGTTGGTTGAAAATCGGCTGTGGACCATCGCCAGGTGTGACTCATAGTCAGTGTCTTCCAGGTCCGGGTAAAACGGAAAGAGCTGTGCGGGTGTCAACATGCCCTTGTACACGATGATGCGTGAGTTCAGGCTACAGATATAAATCCGGCCTGCTTCGCCGGGGCCGGACTCGCGGATGGCCTGCCTGGTGAACCGCTTGCGGATCAGGTAAAGCGCGCGGTCGAAGGCATGGTCTTTGATATCGCTCGCGGCGATAACAACCTGCTCCATGAAAGGCATGGTGGCACGTGCCGCCGGACCCACGTCAGCCTCGTCAGGTCGGACCGGGATTTCCCGAAAACCGAGCAGACTCTGGCCTTCTTCTTCAATGATGCGAGCCAGAATATCCCTGGCGGCCTTTCTCTTTTCCGTATCATGCGGCAGGAAAATGTTGCCCACAGAATATCTTTGCGGTTCCGGCAGTGTTATGCCCTGTTCGCTCAGGACCCGGCTTAAAAACCGGTGGGGCATGGCGGTGAGGATACCGGCACCGTCTCCGGTGTTTGCCTCGAAACCACAGCCACCCCGATGATCCATCTGTGAGTTGATGTGATAGGCGTCGGTCATGATCCCGTGACTCGGTACACCCTTGATGTTGGCAACAAAGCCTACGCCACAGGAATCTTTTTCCTGTATCGGATCATACAGGCCGTGTCTTTCCGGAAACCCGGTTCTACCGTCGATTCTCTTGTGCTTCATGGCACTGGACCCTGTTGTTTGACCTGAACTGCAGCCTGCCGACTAATGGTCAGTGTTGCTTTCGCCAACCCGGTACTTTGCTCCCCTGTATCTGCCTCTTCCCTGCACCGGGGCATCCCGGAAACCCGGGTTGTGGTTGGCTTTGAATGGGGCGGAAACAATAGCATTAGCCACTTGAAAGTCAAGGGTTTAGGCACGGTGCGCGCCATTTGTTTTGTTTTTAACTGATTGATTTATATAAGTTTTTCAAATCTGGAACTTTGATGGAGATTGGATTTTCCCCATCTAATCCGGAACACTGCCCGAGAACACGGCCAATCCGGCGTCGTGCCAAAAACAACGGTATAATCTGCGCCCGTTCAACCCGCCGGGCGGCAACCATCAATTCGAAAGAGAGGAACACCATGAAACAACCAGTCAGGGTAGCGGTAACAGGCGCGGCAGGACAGATCAGTTATTCCCTGCTTTTTCGAATTGCCTCCGGTCAGATGCTGGGCACCGACCAGCCGGTGATCCTGCAGTTGCTGGAGATTCCTCCGGCAATGGAAGCGCTTTCCGGCGTGGTCATGGAACTGGATGACTGCGCCTTCGAACTGGTACGGGAGATTATCGCGACTGATGACCCGGACGTTGCTTTCAAGGACGTGGACTATGCGCTGCTGGTTGGTTCCCGTCCCCGTGGTCCCGGTATGGAACGAAAGGACCTGCTTGAGGCGAACGCGCAGATCTTCTCGGTTCAGGGTAAATCACTGAATGACCATGCCGGCAGGGACGTGAGCGTCCTGGTTGTTGGCAATCCGGCGAACACCAATTGCCTGATCGCGCAGCGCAATGCACCGGACCTTGATCCGCGGCAGTTCACGGCCATGACCCGGCTCGACCATAACCGTGCGGTAACCCAGCTCGCGCAGAAAACCGGAAAACATGTCACCGATGTAAAAGGTCTGGCCATCTGGGGTAACCACTCCGCAACCCAGTATCCGGACATCAGCCATGCCACGGTTGCCGGTGTTGCCGCAGACAGCCTGGTCGACCGGGACTGGGTTGACAATGACTTTATTCCCAGGGTCCAGCAGCGCGGTGCGGCCATCATCAAGGCCCGGGGTCTCTCCAGTGCGGCCTCTGCGGCCAATGCGGCTATTGAGCACATGCGCGGCTGGGCTCTGGGCACGAATGGCGACACTGTCAGCATGGCCGTTTACTCAGATGGCAGTTACAACATTGCCGAAGGTCTGATCTATTCCTTCCCCTGCACCTGCGAGAAGGGTGACTGGTCGATTGTTCAGGGACTGGAGATCAACGACTTCAGTCGCGGCAAGATGAACGAGACGGAAAACGAACTCAGGGAGGAGCGCGACGCCGTTCAGGGTCTGCTGCCCGGTTAAACTTCTTCGGCGATCAGAAACACTGCGGGTGACTTCCCGGCGTTGGTGAAAGTCATCGGCATGGCCGTCGGCACGAAGTATGCGGACTCTGGTTCGAGTTTCCCGCCAGTGATCTGAACAGTCCCTTCTATGCCCATCAGCAGGGTGTAGTGATCGTACCGCCTGTCGATGGACTCTCCTGATGCCAGTTGAATCCGGGTAACCCGGAATTCCTCAAAATCTGCCACCAGAGCCTGATTGTCGGCAACGGATACGGGCGGGTCAAAGTCGGCGGGCTCCGTGCTGGCCCTGGCAAGGACTTCTTGCGTATCCCAGTGACCCTGGGTCAGAACCTGTTGCCCGAAGGACAGTATGTAGCGTTCATAGTGAGGTGTCTGGAACTCGACAACGCGGACGCCGTGTTGCAGCGAGTGCGGTACCAGAGGTCTGACGGTGACCACATCGCCGGTACGCAGCGGCTTCACGGACGTAAATGCGTACATCTTCTCGCGCAGATCAGTTTCCCTGTGCCTCAGATCAGCGGGAACCTGGCTCAGGAGTCGGTTGTAAGTGACCGGGTCCAGCGGGTCGTCGGGCTTGTGACCGGCGGACACCTTCACCTTGCGGAGCAGTTCATCAATGCTGTTCCTGCAGGTCTGATACTCGCGGACCTGCTCCACATAGGCGGCAAGAAACATTTCACGCGATTCAAAATCCCTGAGCTTTTGCCGGTTGAATCCATAGCGGATCGCACCCACGCCGTCGGGCCAGGCATCGGTATCAATGCCGGTGACAACGTAGACTTCGATTTTCTTCTCGTGCATCTCAAAGTACAGGTCTCCCAGATTGTCCTCGGGAAACGGATCAAGAATCTTGAGCAACAAGGGCGCACCCGGGCAGCCAAGCAGGTGGCCGAATATATCCAGCAACCACGCGACAGGTGTGCCCTTAACGAGAGATACCCCCCGCGCTTCAATGCCGGAGTACCAGATCTCCTGTCCCCAGGGTTTCGGTATGTGAACCGGGGTAAGCGGTAGCGGTGCCGTGAGGTCGATCAGCGAACGGTCTGACTGTTCGACGTGTGCCGTGAACTCATGGCGGTTGACGAGATTGCAATCGGTATCGGGCGCAGCCTCGCTGATGGCAGCACAGGCACCCTGGTCGTCGACAAACAACAGGATGTGCAGTTTTCTTGATGCGGCGTCATCCCGATAGGTTTCCCGGTGAGTCCACGTAAAGTGCACACAGCCATGGCTGGTCAGCATCGAAGGCGTGACGTCGGCAATATGTCCCAGGGTGCGAATCATTGGTTATTCAGAGTTTCCTTATTAGTACGAGGTCCGATTTTGGCTGGTTCTGCCAACAGCCGAGGCATAAGATGACAGCGTTGATTAAACACGAAAGGAGGCAGGCATGTTACCTGCCGATGGCATTCTGGAACAGGCGCGCAGGGCAAGGGATCCTCGCTTTGACGGACGGTTCTTTATTGCCGTGCGTTCAACCGGCATCTACTGTCGCCCCGTCTGCCCGGTAAAGCTGCCGCAGGCCGGGAATGTTACCTTTTTTGAAACCGCGGCGGCGGCCAGTGAAGCCGGATATCGGCCCTGCCTGCGCTGTCGGCCGGAAACCTCGCCGGGAACGCCAGCCTGGCGTGGCACGTCGACAACGGTCAGTCGGGCGCTCCGGCTGATTAACGAAGGCGCCCTGGATGAAGGCAGTGTTGCGATACTGTGTGATCGTCTGGGTGTTACGCCCCGGCACCTGACGCGATTATTCAGCAAACACCTTGGCGCTTCACCGAAAACGGTTGCCCAGACCCGCCGACTACAGTTTGCCAAGAAGCTGATTGATGAAACCCGCTTGCCAATGACCGAGATTGCGCTGATCAGCGGCTATGGTTCTATCCGCCGGTTCAATGATCATTTCCGGCAGACCTATGGCCGATCACCGGGGAGCCTGCGCAGGGAACAGACCGTGAGTGCGGAGAAGGTCACACTGAAGATGCCCTATCGCCCACCGTTTGATTTTCACAGGCTCCTGGATTTCTTTCGCGTGCGTGGGATTCCGGGTGTTGAAGAGGTCACGGATGCTTATCAGCGCAATTTCGTGCTGGACGACACGCCGGGCTCAGTCCGGGTTTCGGATTCCGGCCAGGGGTTTCTTTTGTGCGAGGTATCCGGTGGCAGCCCCCGGTCCCTCATGCAGATTGTTTCGCGCATCCGGTCCATGTTTGACCTTGATGCGGTTCCAGAGGAGATCAACAGGGTACTCGGGAAGGATCGGCGGCTGAGGCCACTCATCACCAGAGCGCCCGGATTAAGGCTACCCGGAGCGTTTGATCCGTTCGAGGTCAGTGTTCGAGCGATCGTCGGGCAGCAGGTTTCGGTAAAAGGCGCCACAACGGTCATGGGTTGTATCGTGGAACGATATGGATACGACAGCGAGGCGGGCCGACTTTTCCCCGATGCGGCAAGGCTGGCCGAGCTGGATCCCGGCAGTCTGCCCATGCCGGGTAAAAGAGCCATGGCGATCCGGGAGATGGCCGTCTGCGTTGCTGACGGCAGGCTGCGTTTTGACCTCGACACAGAAAGTTTTCATGAGGTGCTTCTCGCGATACCTGGTATTGGACCCTGGACGGCGAATTACATTGCGATGCGCGCCCTGGCGGACCCGAATGCGTTTCTGCATGGAGACCTGGTTATCCGTAAGGCGGTGAAGTCGTTGTTTGGAATTGATCGTGAAAAGGCGCTGATGGAACGGGCGGTGTCCTGGTGCCCGTGGCGAGGATATGCAGGTATGCATCTGTGGAAGTACGCGGCTGAGCACGACGTTTAACCCACCGGAATCAATCCGGTCAATAAGGGAAGGGAGAGTGAACATGCAGTTCAGATATATTGATTCGCCCATCGGCCGGTTGCTGCTGGCAGGACGTAAGGATGTCCTTCGGGTGATTGGCTTTCCTGAAGGCAAAGGGGCGGTGTTCCCGGAAGACGACTGGCAGGAGACAGATCGTGGGTTCTCACAGGCGAAGGATCAGCTTTGTGAATACTTTGACGGTCAGCGCCAGGTCTTTGATCTGAAGCTTGACCCGTCGGGAACGCCGTTTCAGCGACAGGTGCTTGACGCGCTTCAGGAGATACCCTTCGGTGAAACCCGCTCCTATCGGGACATTGCCCGTGCCATAGGCAGACCCAGGGCGGTACGGGCTGTCGGCGCAGCCAACGGACGCAACCCCTTGCCGATTGTGATTCCCTGTCACCGCGTGATTGGGACCAACGGTTCCCTCACCGGCTTCGGGGGAGGTCTGGCTGCCAAGGAGTATCTGCTGGGTCTGGAGTCCCGGGAACTGACGCTGACCCCGTCTCCTGCATGATATCGACAGGGAGGCCATCGTCGTTGTAGACCATGATGGAACTGGAATATGGCGGTGCGGTGACCAGTTCACGAAGTGCCTTCAGTGATTTATAGGGCAGGTCAGTCAGCATCCCGTTGACCAGCCATGAGGGCAGGGCGCCGGCAGGGTCCACATGCAGCCGCCAGGTCACGTTGGTCTGCGTTTCTCCAACCGGCTCCAGCAGATAGGATCCGTGTGCTTCGCGGATACGAACATGCCCGGTTTCTGCAAGCACCTCGGGTCGCGCGGTTATCCTTATCTGCACAGTGTCATCAGGATGGTAGGAAACCTTTGCATGGAAGATGACGTCTCTTGATCGCGCCGGAAAGGGCAGATCGGTCACCTGATAAAAGGTTCTCTCGGTCGAACTGATTTCTTCGATGGTTCGACTTTCTTGACAGCGAAACACCCAGCGTGGGTACGCATCTGTGTCACGTAACAGGGCAATGACGCCGGCGATGTTTGCTGTTGCCCGTGTATTGGCCCGGAACTCCTCATACCTGCTGCCCTCGGCCTTGCGAGATTCGATCAGGATGCCGTCCTTGTTCTGTCGCACCTCCCACTCAGTGGCCAGCGCAGCAGATGTGCACAGCAGTGTGAGCAGGACGAACGGGAAGTACACTAGGAACTCGCTATGGACCGGAAGACATCAAAGTAGTCAGGGAAGGTCTTTCGCGTGCATTCAGGATCATTGATCGTAATCTGCGCGTTACCGAATGCGGCCAGTGAAAAAGACATGGCCACACGATGATCGCCATAGGTGTCGATCTCGGCAGGTTGTATGGTGGCTGGTGGGTCAATGATGATCGTATCGTCAGTGGTCTGCGTCCGGGCGCCCAGCCTGCGTAACCCCTCTGACATGGCATGCATACGGTCCGTTTCCTTGACCCGCCAGTTGTAGACGTTCCTGATGGTCGTTCTGCCTTCAGCGAACAGAGCCATGACAGCGACGGTCATGGCAGCGTCCGGGATATGATTGAGGTCAACCTCTATGCCCTTGAGCCGGCCACCTTCGACGTCGGTCCAGTTCTCTTCGCGTCTTACATGAGCGCCCATCTGCTCAATGGTGTCGAGGAACTGATAATCGCCCTGCACGGAATGATTACCCAGGCCGTGTACCCTGACGGGTCCTCCGGCAATCGCCGCAGCGCCCAGGAAGTAGGAGGCCGAAGAGGCGTCTCCTTCAATCATGTACTTTCCCGGAGAGGTGTATTGCTGGCCACCTTCGATTCGGAATTCCCGGTAGTGCTTATGACCTGCCCTGCCGCCAAAGATTTCCAGCATACCCAGGGTAATGTCCAGGTAGGGTTTGGAAACCTGATCGCCAATGACCGAAATAAAAGAGTCTTCCACCGCCAGTGGCAGTGCCATCAGGAGGGCTGTCAGATACTGGCTTGAGATGTCTCCCGGTATGCTGATGCTACCGCCCCGAATCAACCCTCCCCGCAGGCGTATTGGCGGGTACCCGTCGCGGCCGGGATACTCAGCTTCCGCCCCCAGATCACGCAGGGCATCGACCAGGTGAGCAATCGGGCGCTCGCGCATATAGTCATCGCCGTCGATAACGAACTCTTCATCTACGAGACTCAATACGGCTGTCAGCGGCCTGATGGCCGTTCCGGCATTGCCGAGAAAGAGTTCCCGGCCGGCGCCCGGCTGGAACAGGCCTCCGTTGCCCCGCACCAGGCAATTCTGCCAGTCATCTGACAGCGATATGACCACGCCAAGTTGCCGCAGCGCGTCAACCATCCGCTGTGTGTCATCGCTCCTTAGCAGGTTCGTTAGCTGTGTGTCACCGGATGCCAGCGCTGACAGGAGAAGCGCCCGGTTGGACAGGCTCTTGGACCCGGGAAGTACAACTTCTCCACGAACCCGGGTAATGGGGCTGAGGGTTAACTGTTTCATGGCGCTAGTATAATTCAGGTTGCCGGATGTTTGGGGTGAGTCTGCCAAGAAACCCGCAGATGTCCGACTCCACTTCACGAATCACCGGCCTGCCGGGTTCCTCCAGCATGACGGCACCGCTGGCATTGTCGATGGAGAGAAACAGTTCTGAGTCAGGGTCCGTATTGGCAAAGAAAACGCTGAAGGATTGTCCGAGGCGCTGTTTGGCGATGGCGTGACCGATCAGGTTTGCGATGAGCCGCTCGAAATCCTCGGGATTCCAAAGCTGGATCAGGCTGACCCGTCCTTCCCTGCTGTCAGCTTCCAGCGTACCCGACCAGTAGCTGCCGTAGTAGGACTTGATATGAGGGTGAATCTCGCATTCCAGGGCGTTTTCCAGACCGGCGAAACTGACGGGTGTCTTCTGCTCGACAGGACGCCAGTAGGTCAGTTCCGTATCCTGGTGTAGTTCACAGGGTGAACGCCAATCCGGGTCGAAAGGTGCGGTAAGTTCTCCGCCCGCCGTCAGTGCGAGCGTTTTCTCGATAAAGGCGGCCAGTGTCTGCATGGCACCGGATTATAGGCGTTTTAGCGCACCCAAAACCGCGTTATTCAGAGGTTCCCTGGGACATCTGCGCGTAGAGATTGGCATACTGCCCGGCAATTCTCTCAACCGAAAACCGGCGCACGTTTTCAAGGCCACGCTCCACAAGCTCGTCGGCCAGCCTGGAATCTGTAATCAAACGCTCGACCCCCCTTGTTATATCGTCCACGGACAGAGGGTCAACAAGTTGCGCCGCGCCACCCGCAACATCCGTCATTGGTTCGAGATTGCTGGTCACCACTGGTCGACCGACGGATTGAGCCTCTATAATCGGCAGGCCAAACCCTTCGTAAGTTGAGGCGAAAAGTACCAGGTGGGTCTGTTGGTACAGCGCCACTATCTTTTCAAACTCAAGGTTAACATGATGGATGACCTCAAATCCTTTAGCGTCGTCCGGAAAATTCGTGGCGGGCAACACTCCGACTACCGTCAGGCGGATACGATAGCGCGAAGACAAGGCTTCCATCGCCTCAACCACCCGGCCAAGGTTCTTGTTTTTTTTGGTGCCCATTTGCAGAATATCGATCACACCTTTTGGGTCGATCGGCTTCTTGCTTTCAAACTCAAACCCGGCAGTGAGTGGGTTGGGGATCACAAGGACCCGCTCCGCAGAGATGTTGAATTCCTTCAGGATAGATTTCCGGGTGAACTCTGAGATAGCGGTCACGAACCTCGCTCGCTGTAGCGGGATCCGGAAACAAATCAACCCAACGAGAAACCGAATCACGCCGGATTTGGACTCGTAGTTGTTCAAGTCGTGAATCGTGATAACCAGACTCCTGCGACGCAGGGACAAAGCGAGATAGGCGGTCACCTCCCCCACGATGTGGCAGACGTCTCCGTCTCCCCGGTGCAAGATCATATGGAGGGTGTTGTACAATCGGGGAAAGATGCCTTTCGCACGCAGTGGAGAGACGTACTGAATGATGTCCCAACCCGTTGCGCGAAGCTCTTTACCAATGGTGGTGAAAACATTCTCATACGAAAACTGACCTTGATGCGGTCGCCGGTTGACCAGCATGACTGTCTTCATCGCATCATCTCCAGTCGGCGTACTGTGTCCGGGTTCAGCACTTGTGAGACAAAGCGGGCTACTCGCATGAGTTGATGATAGTACATCCGCGGGGTTTTCAGAACAGGTAGACTGTTACCCATCGATCTTGCAGAAGATAGCGAATAGGCCGGACCAGCACTTTTTTATCAGTTTGCCTTTCCAACAAAACACGGGAAATCATCACAAGTATCCGTTACACTGATTTCATGATTGATACCCATAGCGCAGTCAAACAACTGGTCGAAGGCGGCATGTCAGAATCGCTGGCCGAAACGGTTGTACGGACACAGCAGCAGCTTGTTGGTGGTGAGGTTGCCACCAGGGCTGACCTCGCCGAGGTCAAGGTTGATCTCGCCGGGGTCAAGGCTGATCTTGCTGAGGTCAAGGCTGATCTTGCTGAGGTCAAGGCTGACCTCGCCGGGGTCAAGGTTGATCTTAATCAGGTTCGGCAGGAACTGAACCAGGAGATATCCAAACTACGACATGAGATGGAACTTTTGCGTAAAGATGTTGACGCACTGGATCAGAGGCTCACAGAGAAACTCAACAGGCAGACCAGCGATATGACGGTTCGGCTTGGCGGGTTGATTGTGCTTGGTATCGCAATACTTGAGGCTTTACGTCGGCTGGCCTGATTCGGTCCCGGCTTCTTCTCTGTCTTCAGTGGCCTTCTTGCTCAAAAAGGCTTCAAAACAACCAGTATCAGTATGGGCACGATCAGAATCAATGCGCCTTCGTTGTAGATTCTGAAAAACAGTGACGTTCTGAGTGCTTCGTCACGCTTCATCCGAGTAATGTAACGATAAGTCTGAATCTGGTACGCGATCAGGCCGCCATGAAAGGCGGTCTTCAACGTCAATATCTTGGACATCAGGACGAACTTCCTTTTTATGGATAACTACAAGTTATTCGAGTTAAGCCACCCACGGGCTACCCGATGTTTATCTCTCGGATGAACCCGGACAGCCCGGCGCTTCCGGTACCAGGCTTCCGGCAAGGTCAGGCTGTTTATTGCCAGGATGGATGCGAGAAACCCGTTTTGCCAGCCAAACCCATGATGTTTTCCAAGTCAGTTCGTTTCTTTGCCGTTCTGTTTTTTCTGGCGCTTCCCCTCGGCGCCGATGCCAAACCCTGTTGCAAAAACTGGTCGGAGTCGGATTTCTGGAAACAGGCAGGCCCTTCGGATGTGATCTTTTGTTTGAGGGCAGGTGCGGACCTCGAAGCGCAGGGCGGGAACGGATGGACACCCCTGCATCTGGCGGTGTTGGTCGGCAGTGCGGAGACCGTCAAGGCCCTCCTCGACGCCGGCGCGGACCTCGAAGCGCGGCTGGACGAGGGCGGATTGACACCCCTGCACCGGGCGGCGTTCGGTAATACGGAGACCGTCAAAGTCCTTGTTAATGCAGGCGCGAACCTCGAAGCGCAGGACAGGAACGGAATGACGCCCCTGCATTGGGCGGCGATGGACGGTAATGCGGAGAGCGTCAGGGTTCTCCTTGACGCCGGTGCGGACCTCGAAGCACAGACCCGGGATGGAGAGACGCCCCTGCACTGGGCGGCGATGGACGGTAATGCGGAGAGCGTCAGGGTCCTCCTCGGCGCTGGCGCGGACCTTGAAGCGCGGATGCAGAACGGATCGACACCTCTGCACTGGGCGGCGGCGTTCAGCAATGCGGAGACCGTCAGGGCCCTCGCCAATGCGGGCGCGGACCTGGAAGCGCGGACCCGGGATGGAGAGACACCCCTGCACTGGGCGGTGATGGACGGTAATGCGGAGACTATCAAGGCCCTCGCCAATGCGGGCGCGGACCTCGAAGCGCGGGGCAAAAATGATTGGACACCCCTGCACTGGGCGACGCACAGGGGTATTGCGGAGAGCGTCAGGGCCCTCCTTGACGCAGGCGCGGACCCCGAAGCGAGGACAGAGGGCGGCTTACTGCCCGCCGATCTTGCAGAAGATAGCGAATAGATTGGAAACGATGGCTCAAAAAGGCTTCAGGACAACCAGTATCAGTATGGGCAGCACCAGGATCAATGCGCCCTCGTTGTAGATTCTAAAAAACAGTGACGTCCTGAGCGCTTCGTCACGCTTCATCCGGGCGATGTAACGATAGGTCTGAATCTGGTATGCGATCAGGCCGCCCACCAGAACGATTTTCGCGTGCATCCAGCCCCCGGTGATGTGGAAGTCGAGCCACAGTATCAGACCCGTCCCGATTGCCAGTACCGCCATGACATTGGAGAAACGAAACAGCCTTTCAGCCATGATGACCAGTCTCCTGATGTCTTCGCCGGCATCACGTCCTTCAACATAATGTACGAGTATTCTGGGAAGATAGAACACACCGGCCATCCAGGCGATCACAAACAGAATGTGAAAGGTTTTTATCCAGAGCATCAAACGTAGTCCACGGTGCCGCCATCAACGCGAATGTTCCGGTCGTTGATGAAGGCCGTATGAAGGCTCGCCAGCGTGCCTTTGGCGGCGTAGTAGTGCGGCATGTTATTTTCTGGTTCCAGCTTCACGATTTCACCTATACTGCCGGGTTTTGCGGGAATGGCCAGTGGCCGAGATTAACATAGTCTGGTTTCTAGCCGTTGCGGTCATCGGTGCGCTGGTGCAGACGCTGACGGGTTTTGCCATGGCGCTCATTATCATGGTCAGCGTCGCTTTATTTGCCATTGCGGATATTGCCTTCGCTGCGGCCGTTGTCAGCTTTATCTCTCTTGTGAACACCCTGGTGGCCCTGCGCAAGGGCCACCATCACATCGACTGGCAGTTGGCCGGCTGGATGCTCGCGGGGCTTCTTCCTGCCATGGGATTGGGATTGGCCCTGCTGGGTTACCTCTCCGCGCATTACTATGAGTTGCTGCGTCTGACACTGGGCATTGTTGTCATCATCGTGGGTACCAGCATGATGACCTCACCTCAACCCTTCCCGGGTCGTTCAGGTACGGCGGCCTGTGTTTTTTCCGGTACGCTGGGTGGCGTACTGGGTGGTCTTTATGGTGCCGCCGGTGGTCCGCTCGCCTACTTCGCCTATCGACAGCCGGTTGCGATCAACACGATTCGCTTCTCTCTGCTTGCGACTATTGCCGTGTCCACGGCGGTTCGGGCGCTCATGGTCGCGGTGACCGGTCAGATGACGATGAAGATTGTCCTTACCAGCGCCATCGCGGTGCCGGTTGTGGTGCTGGTGACGCTGATGGCAAGTCAGCTCATGCAGCGGGTGCCGGATCGCGTCGTCAGGATTCTGGTATATGTTGTGTTGATTGTTGCCGGTGGCAGTCTGATCTACGACAGCCTGAGTTCAGGCTCTCTTCATCCGTAAGGCGTCCCGGTAGCGAAACCGATAACTGGCTGGTTTGCCCCACCGATGAACAGCCGAATTACCTCATGCGCCCGCAAGGCAAACACTGGATAATGTTCCTGTCACCCTGGCTTGCTACAGTATGAGTGATTTTGAAGATATCAGGCCCTACCACGATGACGAGGTAAGTGATGCCCTGGCAGAACTGGTAGTTGACCCGGAACTGGCTGAATTCCTTTCCGGCTGGTTTGCGCCGCGACTCAACCGTTTTTTGCCGGGCCTGGTTCGCCGAGGTATCACCGGGTACCTGCGCCGCGCCGTCCGGGGCATCGACGATATCGCCGGTTTCCAGAATATCGTGGCGGGGTACGCACGGAAACTGGTCCGGGAGGGCACGACTGAATTTACCTACGAGGGTTTTGAAAACCTGAAACCCGGGGAGGCCTGTCTGTTTGTCAGCAATCATCGTGACATAGCCGGTGATTCCATGCTCCTGGATTACGCGCTTTACCTGAACAAGCTGGATACGGTGCGGATTGCCATCGGTGATAACCTGATGCAGAGAGACTTTGCGACATCCCTGATGAGGCTGAACAAGGGGTTCTTCATCAAGCGGTCCGTCGAGGGGCCTCGTAAGACCTATGCGGCACTGCTGCAATCATCCCGGTACATCAGGCACTCAATCGATACGGGAAACTCTGTCTGGATTGCCCAGAGTGAGGGCCGCAGTAAAGATGGTATGGATGTGACTGATCCGGCGATCATCAAGATGTTCGTGCTGTCGGATCGCAGGAAGCCGCTTGCCGAAACCATCCGGGATTTGCATATCGTACCCTTGTCCATCTCCTATGAGTTTGATTCCTGCGATGTGTTGAAGGCGACTGAACTCGGCAAGATCGCAAAGGAGGGCGGTTATGACAAGCCGCCGGGGGAGGATCTGCTGTCTCTGGTTCGCGGGCTGAGTGGACCAAAGGGCAGGGTTATTTTGCGACTGGGGACCCGGCTTTCGGGCGAATATGAAACGCCGGATGATGTTGCGGTGGAGATAGACCGTCAGATCATGACCAACCTGGAACTGTTTCCGGTGAACCACTGGGCGCTGGCAAAACTGAACGGCAGGGGGAAGGCAGACAAGATGGTGTCGAGACAGGAAGAGCTGGCATTGACCAGGAGATTGAAAACCTGTCCGCCTGAGTATCGGAGCTTCTGGTTGCAGATGTATGCAAATCCCGTGCTGAACCGGCAACGGATACTGGGTTCTTCGCAAGAAGTCGGTTCAATCGAACACGGTGATTGAGGGCGCTTCAATGGCCGCCCATTGCTCACGCAGTTCCAGAATGTGGTCCGACCAGTACTTTTGAGTGTTGAAAAAAGGGAAGGCTCGCGGGAAGGCGGGATCATCCCAGCGCCTGGCCAGCCAGGCAGTGTGATACATCATACGTAAAGTCCTGAGCGGCTCGATCAGCATGAGTTCACTGAGGTCGAAGGCGCGGAAATCCCGGTAACCTCGCAAAATATGCGACATCTGTACTGACCTGGACTCCTCGTCGCCGGAGAGCAGCATCCACAGGTCCTGAACAGCCGGTCCCGTTCTGGCGTCGTCGAAGTCGACAAAGTGCGGCTGATCGTCTCTCCAGAGGACATTGCCCATGTGACAATCGGCGTGTACGCGCAGTTCCCGGGCCTGCGCGAGTTGCATCTTGTCTTCAATCAACCCGATCAGAACAGAGGTGACGGACTGGTAGGCTTCGATCAGTTCATCAGGAACAAACCGGTGTTCCAGGAGATAGCCCAGGGCACTGGTGCCATACTCAGCGATGCTGATGGTCGGGCGATACGCGAACGGTGCTCTTGCGCCCACATTGTGCAGCCTCGCAATAAACCGGCCCAGCACCTCAAGGCATCCCAGATCATCTACGGCAGGCGCCCGTCCGCCACGCCGGGGGAAGACTGCTATCTCGAATCCCCGGTACTGGAAGCGGGTCGCGCCCGACAGAATAAGCGGGGCCACCACCGACAGGTCATGGTCAGCAAGTTCCAGGGTAAAGTCGTGCTCTTCCTGAATTTGTTCGGGTGTCCAGCGGTCCGGGCGATAAAACTTGGCGATCAGTGGCTCGGCATCCTCAATGCCAACCTGATAAACGCGGTTTTCATAGCTGTTCAATTCCAGGATGCGGGCGTCACAATGAAAGCCCTGGCTTTCGATTGCATCCATAATGAAATCGGGTGTCAGCCGCGCGAATGGATGCCTGTCAGCGTTCATATTCAATCATCAGGGCAACGCCCTTAATCTGTGCATACACCTTGTCACCCTCGCGCAGTAAAAGCTCGTGCAGGGACCGCCGCGTGATCCGGGCAAGCAGTGTCTGTCTGCCACAGGTCATGCTGACCATGGCCGCTGGACCCTCCCCCGGGTCGGTGATTGTCCGTACTGTGCATTCAAGAACGTTGAGGATGCTTGTCTCTCGCGCAGGTTCACGGGTGATACTCACATCGCGAGCGGGAATCCTGACCCTGACCTGGTCGCCGACACTGAAGCCTGCCTTGCTGACCATCAACCTCTGACCATCAACCTCCAGCGAGGTCAGACTGTACGTCGAATCCAGTTCCAGGACCCGACAGCGCAGTATGGCCGCCGCATCACTGCTGGCTGCCGCGCCTTCGCTGGTTGAGAACCCGATGACCGTGTCCTGTTGAATCATCTGCCCCTGTCTGATTTCCATGACCGTATCGGCCAGGTACAACACTTCGTCCATGGCGTGGCTGACAAATATCACGGGGATGTCCAGCAACTGATGAACACGTTGCAGGTAGGGGAGTATCCTGTTTTTTGCCGCCTGGTCGATTGAGCCGAGAGGTTCGTCCATCAACATCAGCCCCGGATGGGACAGCAGCGTTCTGGCGATGGCGACCCGTTGCTTTTCTCCCCCGGAAAGCTGGTCCGGTAACTTGTCCAGAAGGTCGCCGATATCAAGGACTTCAATAATGTCTGCCCGGCTCAGACCCTCTGACGTGTGTGCGCGTTGCTCGGCGAAATCCAGATTCTGCCGTGCGTTCATGTTCGGGAACAGATTCAAATGCTGAAACACATAACCGACTCGCCTTTGATGGGGGGGGGCAAAGGTCTGTTCGTCCTGCCAGATCTCTTCCTTGAACGCTACCCGGACACCCGGTTCACGGTCCAGGCCCGCGATCAGTCTGAGTATTGACGTCTTGCCGGAACCCGAGGGACCGAACAGCACGGTCACCTCCCTGTCCGGAAAGTTTGCGTCCAGGTCAAGCAGGAAGGCTCCCCGTTCTACCCGGCAGTTCAGGTGCAGTGTCATGATTCGACCCGGGCCCGGTTCTGCCAGCGGCGGTCAACACTGTAAAGTGCCAGTAGCAGGATAAAAGAGAAGACCATGAGGCCAGCCGCCAGCAGGTGAGCCCGATCATAGTCCAGCGCCTCAACGTGGTCGAACAGGGCAATAGACAGAACGCGGGTCTCGTCCGGGATATTGCCGCCAATCATCAGCACGATTCCGAACTCGCCGATGGTGTGTGCGAAGGCCAGACAGATGGCGATGACAAAGCCCCGGCGGCTGAGAGGCACCGCCAGATTGAAGAACCTGTCCCAGGGGCCCGACCCGAGGGTTGCCGCAGCCTCCATCAGTTCTTTCTGCAGAGACGAAAACGCGACCTGGAGCGGCTGCACATAGAAGGGTAGCGAGTAGATAACAGAGCCGACCACCAGGCCCGAAAATGAGAACGCCAGTGTCGACCCCGTTGCGGACTGCCATAACCCGCCCGGCAGGCTGTCCGGTGAGAAGACGATGAGCAGGTAGAAGCCAACGACGGTCGGTGGCAGCACAATGGGCAGGGCGACCAGGGGTTCCAGCAGGTTGCGTGCAATGCCTTTCGACCGGGACAACCACCAGGCCAGCGGCGTTCCCAGCAGGATCAGGAAGACCGTGGTGATGAACGCCAGCTTCAGGGTGATCCATAGTGAAATCAGGTCGGGGTCAGTCATGACCACACGCCGGCAGCGTGTAACCCGCCGCTTCAACCAGAAGGCGGGCCTCCGGTTCCATAAGCCAGGCGACGAAGCGCGTGGCCGTCCCGGGGGCTGTTTTCATGACGACAAGTTGCTGTTCGATGGGCGCATGGTACCTGTGGGGAACGATCCGGTAGTGCTGAGGTGACACCTTGAGGTCAAGCACCTGGGACAGGGACACCAGGCCCGCACCGGCATTGCCGGTTTGCACAAAGGTAAAGGTCTGCGCAACATTGTTCCCCAGGATCAGGGTTGGCCGGATGCTCAGTGATTCCAGGACTTCCGTTGCAGCCTGCCCATAGGGCGCATGTCTTGGATTGGCGATGGCCAGTGTTCCCGAGAAGTCTGTCAGGGCTTCTTCGCCGACGGTCTTATTGCGAGTCCAGAACACCAGTTGTCCCATGGCATAGGTCTGTCGGTACCGGGTCAGCGCAAGACGCTCCAGCTTTTCAGGACCCGCCCTGTTCGCCGCGAACAGGATGTCAAAAGGTGCGCCCTGGATGATCTGCGTGGTCAGGGTGCCGGTCGCCCCCGGGATAATATCAATGGTAGTGTCCTCTGTTGACACATCCTGATAGCGGCTTACCAGATCTGTCAGTGGGGATTTGAAGTTTGCGGCCACGGCAATCCGCAGGGGAGCAGCGGCAAGACTCTGTGAGATGATCAGGGCGCAGATCAGGGTTATAAATTTCAGGCCGCAACGCACGACTCAGCTCATGCGCTTTACAAAGTCGTGAATCAGCCAGCCGGAGATGGACATCATTGCCGGTTTATTCGGCATATTGGTGTAGTGAAACCACTGGGCATCAGCGATTTCCTCTTCCTGAATCATGATCTCACCACGGTCGTACTCTGCGTGAAAACCAAGCATCAGCGAATTCGGGAATGGCCAGGACTGACTTCTGTAGTACCTCAGATTCTTTACCTCTATGCCCACTTCTTCAAACACCTCCCGGTGAACGGTTTCCTCAATCGACTCACCCGGTTCGACAAACCCGGCGAGTGTACTGTAGAAGTTGCCTCTTGCATGTGCATTGCGGGCCAGTAGAACCTCCTCGCCACGGGTGACCAGGACGATAATGGAAGGAGACAGTTTCGGATAGAAGGCGAGGTCGCAGCTCTCGCATTTTCTTGAACGATCCACGGGCGAGGTGGCGGTGACAGAACCGCAGGCGCCGCAATAGTGATGGTGGTTATGCCATTGCACCAGTTGGCTGGCCCGACCGATCAGATAGAAGACGGGCTGCTCTACCGTCGTCAGGAACGACCAGAGTGAGTCGAATTCGTAGCCGGATGGTTCATCCGCATCCGGGTCAACCTCCTCCGCGAAAATCGGGGTGCCGGCCAGGTCGCCGAGATAGTGTGTAGACAGGGGTTCAAGACCGCACCATCGCCACTCATCCCGAGTCAGGGGTCGCCACGGATGCTGTCCATCGACGCAAAGTATCTCGCCGTCGGAAACGACGATGTGATGGCTCACTTCGGGTTCCTGATCGGTCAGGATCCCGGGTGTGAAGTCGTCAGGTATGTTCGCGTATTGCCAGTCCATAAGGAGCACTGTGGCAGGGAAACCCCGGACTTTATCACACCGTCATTCTGGCCGCAGATGTTCTGGCAAGGGTCAACACGACAACATCGGCGGCGCCACCCTGCATGATCACACGGCTGATCTCGCGCGCAGTGCTGGTGGTGGTTACGACGTCATCAACCAGAATCACGGTTTTATTTTTTACCGCACCGGAATCCGTCAGTCTGAACGCACCGGAAAGATTTGATCGCCGACCTCCGGCCTTGAGGGTGCGCTGACTGTCTGTGTTGCGGGTACGCCGTAGCAGTCGGTGTTCTACCGTCAGTGACAGAGAGTCCGCCAGCCAGCCTGAGATCAGGGATGCCTGGTTAAAACCCCTTCGGCGTTGTTTTGCGGAGTGAAGTGGAACCGGGATGACGAGAGGGTCGAATTTCGCGAGTGATTGCAGTTCAGCCTTCAGGCGACGAAGCGCCAGGCGTGTCAGGACATGCCCGGCAGCGGGCATACCGCCTTCTTTGAAACGGTAAATCAGGTGGTCAATCGGGTGCTCATAGAGAAACGCACAAAGCACGGCACTGAAGCCCGGCGGGTCGCGCAGACAGTCTGAGCAGATAAGGGCATCCTGCGTGCCAGTCTGTAAGGGTTCGGAGCAGGTGTAGCAGCAATTGAGGAGGACGGGCAGGTCTGATTCGCAGGCGATGCAAAGGTCCAGTTGTCTGCCGGTCAGATGATCACACAACAGGCATTGGCCGGGTGCTATCGAATAAGACAGTTGGTGCAGCAGATCAATGATGCGCATTGACCAACGATGAACCACGAAGGTACGCGGTGTCTGCGGGGAAAGTCTGATTTACCTGTGAGTGAACCCGGTTGCCCTTTGCACCGGCGGCTAGAGTAGCGCACAGGCCTCTCGCTCCAGCGCGACCAGGCGCAGCACCCAGTTTTCGATGCGGGTGAACTCATCGTCTGCGATGTCGAACAGCTTGCAGATCTGCTTAACGAGAAGTTGCTCCTCCACTTCGAAAGCCCCATCCGCATAGCCCAGCCTGATGAGGTTAATCAGTATGGCGATTCGGGACTTTCGTGTATCAAACACACCATTAATGCCATCCAGCGGAATATAGTGAGGTTCAAAGGATGGATCGAGACCGATCTCCTGTTTCAGCCGGTCTATCATGGTCTGCTCGTCGGGTGTCAGGTCCCCGTCGGAAACCACGACGTTGTGGGCCAGACAGATGAAGGCTTGCTTCTGTTCGTCGTTGAGTTCGTGCAGGAACATTATTATTTTTCCGGTGCGGCCAGGGTTATGTTGTAGTTGTGGATTTCATCATCCCTGAGGGTCGTGACCTCAATGACATCATCAGGCTTGTACCGTTCAAGCTGGGTAAGCAGGGAATCCTCGTTGGCGACACTCTGCCCGTTGATTGCGATGATGACATCACCAAGGCGGATATTGCCGCGGGTGTCTTCCCGCACGCCTATCATACCGGCCATGTCGGCGGGCATACCCTTTTTGACCGACAGCACCGCCACACCTTTAACACGCAACCGCCGCGTCCAGTAGTCCGTCAGGGTATCAATGCCAAGGACCGGGCGTATCAGGTGACCATGTTCGATCAGTTGCGGCACAATCTTCCTGACCGTATTGACCGGGATGGCGAAGCCGATTCCGGCGCTTGCCCCTGACGGAGAGAAAATTGCCGTGTTGACACCCACCAGCCGCCCGTGTGAATCCAGCAGTGGTCCTCCGGAGTTGCCGGGATTGATAGCGGCATCTGTCTGGATCACGTCCTTGATTGTCCGATTGGTCGTGGATTTGATCTCGCGGCCCAGGGCGCTCACCACACCAACGGTGAGTGTCGTGTCCAGCGCGAATGGATTACCGATAGCCAGTACCTTTCTGCCCACTGCGAGCGAAGCGGAATCACCCAGCGGCAGGGGTTTGAGTTTTTCTTCCGGTGCGTTGATCTTCAGCAGGGCGATGTCTTTTTCCGGTGCGGCGCCGACTACCTCAGCCTCGTAACTCTTGTTGGACTGAAGGGTGATCATAATGCGGTTAGCGCCATACACCACATGATAGTTGGTGACGATCAGGCCGGTTTCGTCCCAGATAAATCCGGTGCCACTGCCACGCGGAATTTCCATGACATTGAGGGAAAATCTCCGGCGGCGCAGTTGTGTGTTGGTAACAAAGACGACACTCGGGCTCGCGCTTTCAAAAACTGCAATGTTGTTCTTCTCATCGTCGGTGTAGAACACCTGTTCCAGTTTCGCATCTGCGACAGTGGATGTTCCGGGATTTTCTGCGGTCGCAAACGAATACAACCCGACAATGACAACCGTGGTCGCAATCAGTCCGGCGAGATACTTCACCGCGATCATCGTGTCGTGGGAGTTATTCGGGATACGACGTTACCAGCGTCAATAAACTGGTTTAGATCGTAGAGATCCTGAGGGTTCAGCATACCAACGACCTGCTTGAGTCGCAGGGTATCCAGCACGTACCGGTAGCGTGCGCTTGCGTATTGGAATTGTGACAGGAACAGGTTTCGCTGCGCATTCAGTACATCCACAATGTTACGTGTACCGACCTCATAGCCGGTCTGGGTGGCATCCAGAGCGCTCTGGCTGGATTCGATACCTCGCAGGCGTGCTCTGACGCGCGCGACATCGGTATTGATAGCACTGTAGAGGACCCGGGTCGATTCCGCGACTTCTCGCTGGATCAGGTCCAGATTCTTCCGGGCGGCTTCAAGGTCATACCCGGCGGATTTGACCCGGGATCTGACACCACCACCCTGATAAACAGGGACATTGACACTCAGCGTCGCGCTCGTCTGGTCAATCTTGTTGCCAAGGAAACTGATGCCGCCGGAGACATTGTGTGCATAAGACACCTGGGCATCGACCGTGGGATAGTGGCCGGATTTTGCCAGCTTCAGACCGCGCTCGGCAGACTTCAGCCGCTCACGGGCGGCTACCAGCGAGTAGTTGTTCTCTATGGCTATCTCGACCCATGCGTCTTCGTTCCGGGGGTCCGGGTACCTGATGGGGAAGTTTTCGGCCAGACCGTTAACCTCGTCAAAGATGCCGCCGGTTAGTCGCACCAGTGGCTCAAAGCTGGTTGACTGTCGCCCTTCAGCTTCGATGACAGTGACGGTGGAAGAGTCGAAGGCCGCCTGTGACTCCAGTACATCGGTGATGGCAACGAGTCCGACATCAAATCTCTGCTGAACCTGTTCCAACTGACGTTGTACGGCGTCCCGTTCCGCATTGAAGGCGGACAGGGAAGCTTCGGCCTCAAGTATCGCGAAGTAGCTTTCGGCGACTCGAACCAGCAAAGCCTGCTGTTCCGCAGCGAAGTTAGCGAGAGCCTCCGCCTGGATGTTCTTCGACTGCTGGAACCGGTACCAGCTATCCAGCCTGAATATCGGCTGATTCAACACGGCCTGCCAGCTATGATCATTAAACCGGGAGGTGGGCAGGGGTGGATTGGACGGAAAGCTTCTGCTGTTGTCGGAGGTCCGACCGCTGACGAACACGCTGGGCAGAATGAGCGCCCGGTTCCGGTCGACGACCTCATTCCTGGATAGAAACACGGCCTGGGCTGCGCCGAGCTGCGGGTCGTTGTCCACCGCCAGGTTATAGATCTCCTCCAGCGTAGCGCCATGGGAATTGATAGAAACAAATAGCGTGGTAGATAGCGCCACTATCCTGAAAAAAACGTTGAACATGGTGTTAGATTCAGAAGATTGCATAAGTCAGTTTGGCCCGGATTACGGCAGAAGGTTGCGTAGCATAGCCGATGTCGCGGTGAGCGGGCCAGTATTGAACGACGTAACGTGAACAAAATGCGCTAAACCGTTCTTTTTATTATTATTCCAGGCGTAGCGGAAGCCCGAAAGGTTCAACCCTGCGGGGCCGTTAGAGGTCGGGTTCGTTGAAGTCTCCCAGTCGGGCTTCCAGCCATTGGCCAACCGCGAGGCAATGATCTTCCCGAAAGGGTGCGGCCAGAATCTGGATACCGACGGGTAGACCCTGATCGTCCGTTCCGGCTCGTATCACCAGTCCCGGCCAGCCTGTCAGGTTGTAGGCAAAGGTGTAGGTATAGGCCAGATAGTCTTCCTGTTCCTCATGCGGAATCGCCGTATGTGCGTTTACCGGGCAGATCAGGACGTCAAAGTCATTAAAGAAACCCAGCATGGAGCTCTGGTAGCTGTGCCAGAGACTGATGGTTTGAGCAAACTCCCGCGCCGACACCGGCTGGCCGGTGGCTTTGAGGATGGCCGCTACCGCTTCTGATGGTTTCTCAGTGTTGTTTTCTTCCAGCAGTGCCTCAATCATGTCACCGTTATCGGCACGCATCAGGTGACCATAGATCATGGCGGCCATCTCAATACCGGTGGGTCTTGCCTCGGTGACAGACAGCTTGTCCGCGTTCAGCAAATCTTTTACTCGCAGCACCGTGGCCACAGTATCAGGGTCGGGTGTTTTCAGACCATTATCCGTGTGGTAGGCAAAACGAAGTTTCGTCACCTCAACCTGTTCGGGGTCCCGCCAGGGAACGGGTACCGTATGCGGGTCGAGATTGTCCGGTCCGATCATGATTTCCAGCAGATAGGTAAGGTCATCGACGTGGCGCGCCATGGGGCCCGGCTGAGTGAGTGGCGCAATCAGTCCGGTACCGGGCAACCCGTTACCGGTACAGGAAACCCTGCCGGTTGTTGGCTTGATGCCAGTAATTCCACAGAAGTGGCCGGGTAACCGGATACTGCCACCTGTGTCTGTACCGACGTCGAAGGGCGTACCTTTTGCGGCGATTAGTGCGGCGGCGCCCCCGCTGCTACCTCCCGGGGTTCGGGATAGATCAAAAGGATTGCTGGTACGTCCGAACAGATCGTTGTTGGTATTGAAGGCCAGGGTGAATTCCGGCGTATTGGTTTTACCCATGAGCACCGCCCCTTCGTTACGCAATCGTGCGACACAGGTGGCGTCCTTACCAGGCCGAAAATCGCGGCGCCCGCTGGTACCCCAGGTGGTCACCATGTCCCAGGTGTTGAGACTGTCCTTGATGGTCATTGGAATGCCGAACAGTTTGCCCGGGGTTTCGCCGCCCTGCAGGGCGATATCATTGCGTTCCGCGTACTTCATAGCGGTATCCGCCTCAAGCCTGACCACAGCGTTGATCCGGGGATTCACCCGCTCAATCCGGTCCAGACAGGTTCGGGTCAATAATCTGGAGGACACCCTGCCGCCGGTAATTAACCTGTTCAGTTCGCGCAGAGGTAGTTGTAACAGCTCGTCCATAATGGGCTCTGGTAAGGTTGAGGACGTTTACTATGCCACACCGGAAACACCGCCAACCTGTCCGTGCAACGACCGGGAACCGGGTCTTAACCACCGGCTCGTTCAATCGACAGGCTGAGTCTGTGTCCTTCCATCTCGAAATCGAGTTCCTGCGGGTCGTTGCTGACCGTCGTTGAAATCGCGAGCGTCTCCCGCTGAATGTAATCCGTATGTGTTTTCACCGCATCCAGAAGCTGGCCGTCCGCGCAGATGGTCAGGTTGATGCGATCACTCACATTGAAACCGGCATCCTTTCTGGACTTCTGGATACGATTGACCACTTCGCGCGCCAGTCCTTCGAGGATCAGTTCCTCGTTGAGTGTGCAGTCCATATCAATGGAAATATAACGGTCGGAAACAGCGTTGGTTCCTTCCATGGCTTCCCGGAAGATCAGGATGTCATCAATGCTGAACTGCTCTTCGCCGAGCGTGATGCTTTCTTCTTCCTGAAGCCGGTCGATGCGCTCGCTGCTGAGTTCCTCGATCAGCCGCCTGTACTCCTTGAACCGCTTGCCCAGTCGCTTGCCGAGAACCGGTGAATTCGGCCTGGCGTACAGGTGTATGTACCGGCTTTCATCCGTCGCGTAGGCAACTGCTCTGGTGTTCAGTTCGTCCTGAATGTAATGCTCAAGCCTTGCGATTTCATCAAGGAGGCCCGCATCACGGTGGATGATGGTCAGCCCCTCCACCGGCATCCTGATCTTCACTTTTTCCCGGTTCCGTTTCTGTCGGCCAAGCAGAATAATGTGCTGCATGCGGGTAACCGCTTGTTCCAGGAGCGGCTTGATGCGAGCCTGACTGGCTTCCGGATACCGGCACAGATGCACTGATTCGGGCATATCTTCAGCGCCATACTCCCTGAGTGCCTGGTAGATAGTCTCTGACAGGAAAGGAGCGAATGGCGCCATGGAAAGGCTGAGTTCAAACAGGGTGGTATACAGCGTCTGGTAAGCGGACAACTTGTCGTCTTCCACACCCTCTGCCCAGAATCTTGGTCGATTGAGTCGGATATACCAGTTGGTCAGGTCCTCAATGAAGTCGAACAGGGCCGGCACCACCCGGTATAACCGGTAGTGCTCCATTTCGGTTGCGATATTTGCTTTCAATGATTCCAGTCGTGACAGTATCCACTGATCCATGATGTTGGTGGATTCCGTGCGGGACGCATCCGGGCGCCATCGGTCGGTCTGCGTGTAGGTATGCAGAAATTTGAATGCGTTCAGCCAGGGCAGCAGCGCCCGGCGAGCCATATCCCTGACGCCGCTGTCTGCAAAACGCTGCTCTTCCGCCTTCACCAGTCCGGAGTTAATCAGATACAGGCGCAGGGCATCCGCACCGTAGGTTTCCATCAGTTCGTCGGGCGGCGAGTAGTTGCGCAGGCTCTTCGACATTTTCTTGCCGTCTTCCGCCATGACAATGCCGTTAACGATCACGTTTTTGAACGGCTGGGTGCCGAAAAGCGCTGTGCCCAGAACGATCAATGTATAGAACCAGCCCCGGGTCTGATCCAGACCCTCGGCGATGAACTCTGCCGGGAAGCCGCGTTCAAACAGGGACTGGTTTTCGAACGGATAGTGCAACTGCGCGTAGGGCATGGCTCCGGATTCGAACCAGCAGTCCAGAACTTCCTCAATACGTCGGTAGGTGCCGGGTTCTCCTTCCAGGGTGAATGTGAGGGGGTCGACCTTCTCCCGGTGCAGATCGTCAAGCTCGACACCGGTCAGCGCCTTCAGTTCTTCACGGGAGCCAATGCACATCTGACGGCCGGTTTCATCGTTGATCCAGATGGGCAGGGGTGTACCCCAGTACCGATTCCTGGAAATCGCCCAGTCAATGGCGCCTTCCAGCCAGTTACCCATCCGCCCACTCTTGATGTGGCCGGGTACCCAGTTGATCTGTGCATTGGATGCCAGCAGGTCGTCGCGCATCTGCTCGACCCTGACGTACCAGCTATCAATGGTCCGATAAATGATCGGGGTATCGCTGCGCGGGCAGAAGGGATAACTGTGGTTGATCACGTCCTGGATGTAGAGGTGTCCCGTGTCCTTCAGGTGTCGGATGATGTCCCTGTCCGCTTCCTTTACATGCCTGCCCGCGAAATCAGTGACCTCGGCCGTAAACTGTCCCGCCATATCAACCGGGCAGGGCGCCGCCGTGATACCCGCCGCCCGCAGGACACGAAAGTCATCTTCACCGAATGCGGGTGCCTGGTGCACGATACCGGTTCCACTGTCGGTGGTGACATAGGCATCCTCAAGCACGACAAACGCACCGTCTTCCTCATACCCGGCAAAGTAGGGGAACATGGGTTCGTAGCGTTTGCCCACAAGCTCCGCACCCTTCAACCGGCCAACCACCTCAGTATCCCGGGACCTGGTGACAGCCTCCCGGCGTGCTTCCGCCAGGATGATGACCCTGTCGGATTCTTTGTCACGGACTTCAACATAGTCGATATCCCTGCCGACACAAAGCGCCAGGTTGGACGGCAGGGTCCATGGCGTGGTGGTCCAGGCTGCCATGTATCGGTCATCGTCTTTCAGGCGGAACAGGACGGTGACCGCCGGGTCCTGAACGTCCCGGTAGTTTGAACCGGCCTCAAAGTTGGACAGGACCGTACCCAGTGCCGTTGAAAAGGGCACCACCTTTTCGCCGCAATAGATCAGGTCCTTTTCCCAGAGTTGCCTGACCACCCACCAGACGGATTCCATGTACCAGGGTTCCATGGTCTTGTAGTCATTCTCAAAGTCCACCCAGCGCCCAATGCGGTTGATGGTCTTTTGCCACTCGGCGGTGTAGCGTTGCACGATACCGCGACACTCATCGTTGTAACCCTTGACGCCGAGCTTCTCGACCGCCTCCCGGGAGGACATGCCCAGTGCCTTGTCAATTTCGTGTTCAATGGGGAGTCCGTGGCAATCCCAGCCAAAGCGCCGCTGAACATAACGACCCTTCATGGTCCAGTAGCGCGGCACCGCATCTTTCAGGATTGAGCCAACCAGGTGTCCGTGGTGCGGCAGACCCGTAGCGAAGGGCGGGCCATCGTAAAAGATGTAGGGGGAGCCATTCTCGGTCCGGGTCAGTGATTGTTGAAATACGTCGCCCGCCCGCCAGAAATCGAGCACCTTATGCTCAGCGTCCACAAAACTGAAACTGTCGCTGGCTGGATGAGTTGTGTCAGTCATTGCTTGTCCTGTGGCAGGCAAAAAAAACCCGCCGCCGGCGGGTCTTTTTGCGATCTTCACGCGTCAACCCACCATTCTCTGCCGAATAATGATGATTATGCGGATGACCGCCATATTCAAATGTTCTGTTGGTGAATTCATGGAACAGAGAATAGTGGAACCGGGTCAGCCCTTCAATGCGTTTTGTACCCCGGTGACGCTGCCACGCAGGTTGATCTTCTCCAGAATTGCCGCGATCAGACTTTCAATCGGAAATGCATGGTACCAGGATGGGGTGTTCCGGTGGTCTATGACGCTGGTCCCCACCATGTTGAACTCCCAGTTCTCTGCTTGTGCCCGCTGGGCAACTTCTGACATTCGCTCCCAGCCCAGGCCGCTCATCAATGGATGCACACAGGCAACGTTAATGTTCACCGCGCCCTGCTGTTTGAGTTCTTCAATCGCTGATACCACGGAACCCGCCGTGTCGACTATGTCATCCACCAGCAGTACGTCTCTTCCCTTTACTTCGCCTATCAGCGTAGACCGGAATATCTGATTTGGCTGCGAATAATCCCGCTCTTTGGACAGGGCCGCGAGGTCCGCTGACAGCTCCTCCGCATATGCCCGGGCACGTTCCAGGTAACCCAGGTCGGGGGAGACCACGACCTCTCCGGTCAGTTTCCGTTCCCGGAGCCAGGCAACGAGCTGCCGGGTAAGGAAAACGTTTTCCAGATGTGCCATGGAGGGCGTGAACATTCCGGCAATAGAGTCGTTATGAATCTCCACGGTCATGACGCGGTCGACACCGGCACTCTGCATCAGCCGGGCAAACAGTCCGGCGGTGATGCCCTCGCGGGTCCGTCCCTTGCGTTTGTCCTGTCGGGCGCCCGGGTAGTAGGGGATGACGGCTGTCACGTATTGGGCATCTGACAGGGCCGCCGCTTCAATGGCGTGCAGCAGCATGATAAACCGATCATAGATACTGTGCGTGTCCTGCGGGCCGGCCGTTGACTGAAAGATATAGACATCATGGCCCCGGACATTGGCGCCTATCTCAAACTTGCCCTCGCCGCAGGCGAACCAGGTTTCTGCGCTGGGGACCAGTTCCATGTTCATGTGTTCAGCCACCGATTCGGCGAAGCGTCTGCCGGACTCACAGGTCATCAGTGCGACCGGCGCGCGAGGGTTCTTCTTGATCCTCCCGGGCTTTGCTTTGGGTTTTTCAGGATTTTTCATAGTCTGCACTTCTGCCGTCGATAAAAAGTTTTATGGCGTCGATCAGTAGTTGATGCTCAATGGGTCTGAGCCTGGCCGCCAGACTCTCGGCGGTATCCGATGATTTTACCGGCAGAGTCTCCTGTAGCAGAATATCGCCACGGTCATAATCTTCATTAACCAGATGCACAGTGGCACCGGCCATGGCTTCTCCCGCCCGCAGCACGGCCTCGTGAACCCTGGTGCCGTAGAAGCCGGCACCGCCGTGCTTTGGTAACAGTGATGGATGAATGTTGATGATGCGGTTATGGAATCTGTGCAGAACCGCCGGCCCAAGCTTTTTCATGTATCCCGCCGTCACCACCAGTTCAACATCATGGTCTTCAAGGGTTTGACAGATGGCCTGGTCAAGCTCTGCCGGGTCCGGATTTGTGGTGGATGACAGGTGAACGGCAGGAACACCGGCGCGGGCAGCCTTGTCCATGACGCCGGCCCGGGAGTTATTACAGATCAGAAGCGCAGTTGAAGCCTTCAGCTCACCGGTCAGACAGGCATCGGCGATTGCCTGGAAGTTGGTTCCCGTGTGGGACGCCAGAACGCCGATTTTGAGCATGGCCGGAGTGCCGAGGAGTGCCAAACGCTTATGTTAACCGAACCTGTCGCGTAGTACATTCTTCTGTATTTTCCCCATCGTGTTCCTGGGCAGGCTGGGAACAAAGTGAACCCATTTGGGAATTTTGAAGTTTGCCAGCCGCGATTTCAGCTCCCCGACGATGGCCTGCTTCTCAAGGGTAACGCCCTGCTCGGGAACGATGACCGCGCACACACCTTCACCAAAATCATCATGTGGCAATCCGATGACTGCCGACTCCACTATACCGGGGAGCTTGTCGATGACGGCCTCGATTTCCCTGGGATAGACGTTGAGCCCGCCCGAGATAATCATGTCCTTGTTGCGCCCGACGATTGAGAGGTAGCCGTCTTCATCCTGGTTTGCCACATCACCTGTTTTGAAGAAGCCATCGTCAGTAAATTCCTGTCGCGTCTTGTCCGGCAGTTGCCAGTATCCCTTGAAAACATGGTCTCCCCTGACTTCGAGGTTTCCCGGCGACCCGGAACCCACGGGGGCACCTGATTCATCAACGATTCTCGCGGTGACCCCCGGCAGAGGTGGCCCCACTGTCGTTGGCTTTCGGGTTCCGTCCAGCGGATTGCTGGTGTTCATGCCGGTTTCCGTCATGCCATAGCGTTCCACGATTTCAACGCCGGTTGACTCCCGGAACTCGTTGAACGTCTGTTCCAGCAGGGGGGCTGAACCGGAAATGAATAATCGCATGTTGCTGCAAACGTCACGATTGAGGCGTCCCGTTGCCAGAAGCCGCGTGTAGTTGGTGGGTACACCCATGTATACCGTTGCATGGGGCAGCAGATTGATGACCTGGTCCGGGTCGAATCCCGGCAGCAGGATAACCGGACTGCGATTCAGGACCGGGAGATGGGTCGCAACAAACAACCCGTGTATGTGAAAGATGGGTAGCGCATGCAGCATGATGTCACCGGCCTGCCATTGCCATGCCGTGTGCAGCGCCAGCCCGTTGGCGGCAAGGTTGCCATGACTGATCATTGCGCCCTTGGGTTTGCCGGTGGTCCCCGACGTATAGAGAATGACCGCGACGTCATCATCGGTTCGTTCACAGATGTCGAGTTGCCCGTCCGTTGACAGCAACGGGGAGAGGCTGCCGTTACCCTGCGCATCCAGGGTCAGCACCCGGCGATTCCCCGGGATCTTCTCAAACAGGCGTTGGCGTTCAGGCTCACAGACAATCAGCGACGGGTCCGCATCGTCCACGAAAAATGCCAGTTCGTCATCCAGGTAGGCTGTATTCAGTGGCACATACAGGGCACCGAGGCGCAGACAGGCGAAATACAGGAACAGGGCTTCCGGGGATTTCGCGACCTGCCCGACCACGCGATCACCCGGTCGGATGCCCAACTGAGTCATCCCCCGGGCAAGCCTGCCCGCATAGTCATGCAGCCGTTCATAGCTACAGATTTCTTCGCGTTCCGGTGACAGCAGAAAGGCGCCGCCCTCCGCAGTTCTGTCTTTGAACAGGGTGTAAATATTCATCCTGACAGGATACCCATATAGCCCGAGTGATTCGACCCGACCGGGTATACTTTCGGCTTTCCCCCGGCAAGGGACCGGTATGCGCGTTATCCTGTTATCCGCTTTGTTTTGCCTGCCCGTGGTTTGTCATGGTGAGGTTCCCGGGGTCCGGTTTGACGCCTGGGCGCGGGCGACGGCACCCGGCGCGACCACGGGGGCGGTCTATGGTGTCCTGGAAAACCACAGCAGCGAGAAGCTCACGCTGGCGGGTGTTGAATTCAGTGGCGCGGGTTATGTGATGGTACATCGAACTGTCGAGCGTGACGGCATGATGCGCATGATCCATGCGGATGTGATGCTGGCGCCCGGCGACTCGCTGGCGCTTCGCCCCGGTGACCTGCACATGATGCTGATGAAGCTGGCCCGACCGTTGCGGCAGGGCTGTCGTTACCGTCTGACCCTGGATTGGGGGGCATTAAAATCCACGCATTCGTTCGTCACGGGTGGTTATGGTCAGACCGGGAAACCCGAACAGGCGGGGGAACCCTGTTGAACAAACCTGGCTGAAGCACCTGGCTGAAACAAATGTCCCGCAGGTTCCTGTTACATCTGCTACAGTCGCTGGTTACAAAAAAACCAGTTTTCAGGTAAGCCCATGACATCTTCCAACCGAATTCGTTGCTTTGCCGTTCTGTTTGTTCTGGCGTTTTTGCACGGCTGTGGTGGCCCGGATTGCACCAACTGGCGGGGAGAGCGGGGAGAAGAGTTCTGGGAACAGGCAGGCCCGTCGGACGTGACCCGGTGCCTGAGCGCAGGCATGAGCCTGGAAGCGCGGGGCGAGGTCGGAGAAACACCCCTGCACTGGGCTGCGGGTTCTGGCAGTGCGGAGACCGTCAAGGTTTTGCTTGATGCCGGTGCGGACCTGAAAGCGCTGGACAGGCTCGGAAGGACACCCCTGCACCTGGCGGCGGCGTTTGGCAGTGCGGAGACCGTCAGGGTGCTCCTTGAGGCAGGTGCGGACCCGGAAGCGCAGGACAAGTACGAAAACATGCCCCTAAACATGGCGGCGGGTTCTGGCAGTGCGGAGACCGTCAAGGCGCTCCTTGATGCCGGCGCGGACCTGGAAGCACGGAACAAGGTCGGAAGGACACCCCTGCACCTGGCGGCGCAGTTGGGCAACGCGGAGACCGTTAAGGTGCTCTTTGATGCAGGCGCGGATATTGACGAACTGGGATGGACACCCCTGCACCTGGCGGCGCTGACTGGCAAAACGGAGACCGTCAAGGGACTCCTTGACGCCGGTGCGGACCTGGAAGCGGAGGGCAGGTTCGGAAGGACACCCCTGCACCTGGCGGCGATGACTGGTAAAACGGAGACCGTCAAGGCGCTCCTTGAGGCAGGCGCGGATATTGACGAGCCTGGATGGATACCCTTGTACTGGGCGCCGGGTTCTGGCGAAACGGAGACCGTCAAGGGACTCCTTGACGCCGGTGTGGACCCCGAAGCGCGGAACCAGTCCGGGGACACCCCTGCCGACCTTGCCGAAGACAACGAAAAGGTCAGAAATGACCCGGTGTTCTGGAAATTGAAGGAAGCGAAGTAACAGTGAACAGGTCGTTTTTCCCGTCCAACCATGCCAGGGAAACCCTTTTCTGCGGGCGCGTCCGCCTTGCTCTCACGGAAAAATCCTGTTATTCAGAGCTTCCCTGAGGGGTTGACGGTATTTTGAGGCAAGTCATTGTGGAAGCAATTCACTGGGGCCAGCTTGAGCGGGAAGACGTGAAGCTGGCAGCGTTTGGTCAGGAACGTCTGGACGGGAAGGTCGCTTACCTGGCAACCATCCGCCGGGATGGCAGGCCGCGGGCTCATCCGGTGACGCCCGTTGTCGGTGACGGCCGCATGTTCATCTTCCTGGAGCCCAGTTCTCCGAGAACCCGGGACCTGACGGAGAACACGGACTTCTGTCTGCACTGCGCCATGAGCGACAGCTCCGGCAGCAGCGGTGAATTCCAGATCACCGGCATCGCCGTGATGCGTGAGGATTCGGATGTTCGCGCCCTGGCAGAATCTGTGTGCAATTTCAGACCCTCGGTCAGGTCCATTCTGTTTGAACTCTATATAACCGAGGCTTTGTCTACGGAGTATCCCGGCGGTCAGCCGAAACGTCGTCGCTGGCAGGTGTCCGCGCTCGCAGAAAACAGCTAATCCGGGTGCCACAAGTGGTGCCTGATACCAGCAAATCCGGATCGAATACTTCCGGCGAGGAAGCGCTCCCCCTCAGTACCATCGTTAACTACAGCATCCCGACAGTCGGTGTCGGGTTCATGTTCTTCATGGTGACCCTGTACCTGATGAAGTTCTCCACGGATGTCCTGCTGATTTCGCCGGCGATTATGGGTCTGACCTTTGGCGTTTCCCGAATCTGGGATGCGTTAACAGATCCTCTTGCCGGTTACCTCAGTGACCGCACCAATCTCAAGGCCGGTCGACGGCGACCCTGGATGATCGCATCCGTGCCGTTTATCTTCGGCACCTTCTACATGATGTGGAATCCATCCACTTCGCTTTCGGAAACAGCGCTGATTTTCTGGATGGCGACAGCGGTGATCCTGTTTTACACCTCAATGACGGCATTTAATGTACCGCACACTTCGCTTGGTGCTGAACTGTCGATCAACTATCACGAAAGAACACGAATCTTTGGTTTAAGACACATGATCTGGAATTCCGGATCATTGCTGGCTCTGGTCGCGATGCATCAACTGATCGAGGCCGGGCAACCGCGCCAGGTTGCTTTGTATATTACCCTTATCGCGGGTTGCGTCACCGCAGTATTGATCATCTGGATGTTCGTGAATGTTAATGAACGACCGGAGTATCAGGGCAGGGGTGAACCAAGACCGCTTACGGCGTTTTCTGATGTGGTTAAGAATCGATACGCGCTGTTGCTTCTGATTGTGTTCTTCATTGAAAGCCTGGGCGGTGCCACCATCGGTATTCTTACGCCATACGTAGCGGAGTACGTCGTCGAAAGGCCGGAGAAGACGGTTATCTATATTCTCCTTTATCTGATTCCCTCTGTCCTTTCGGTCCCGCTATGGGTGCCGCTGTCCCGTCGAATTGGCAAGAAGGCCATGTGGATATTCTCAATGCTGATGACCGGTTTTGGCTTTGGCGGTATGTTTTTCCTGGAAGCCGGGTCAGATACCCTGATTTCTGTGCTTGCGGTGGTGTGCGGGCTTGGCGCGGGCAGTGGAGCTGTGGTTGCGCCGTCCATTCAATCTGACGTTATAGACTATGACGAGTATATGACGGGCAAACGGAAAGAAGGGATCTACTTTGCCACCTGGAATTTTGTCTTGAAGAGTGCGACCGGGATTACCATTATGCTGACGGGATTCGTGCTGAGCGCCTCGGGATTTACACCGAATCAGGAGCAGACAGAAGTGACCAGGCAGGCGTTGCTGATCCTTTACGCGATTTTCCCTCTGGTCTGCTACACCATCGGCGCGCTCATCTTCAGTCAGTTCAAGCTGAATGAATCGGTTTACCAGGAGATCAGGGACTCACTGGACCGGCGGGATCAGTCGTAGAGTCTTTGCCGCAGCATATCAAAGGGAAGTGGCCCCCAGTCAACGATGCGCTGATTGTACACCGCCTGACAGGCATCGCCGCGACCTTCAGCCAGGCACCGTTCGTGAAACCGGACAAACATGACCTTGCCCGCCAGGGCGGCGGCATGCTGTCCCGGGTCTGCCCGCACCTCGTTCAGCATCATGGTCAGTCGCTCTTTTGAGTAGGGCAGTGTTTGATACAGCGCCTCCAGTGCCAGCGCCCGCGTCCAGTTTCCCGTATTCAACCGAAGGTCAGCCAGCGCCAATGCTGCCAGCATGCGGGAAAAGTACAGGTACTCAATGTTGCGATCAGTATCGCGGGTTCCAATGGCGTCAACAATGTAGGCGCCCCATCCCAGGGTGTAGGCGGGCAACCTGACGAACTGTCGCAGCGAATCCGGGTCGGGGGGCGTGAAGCTGCCCATGCCGGGAAACCCGTAAAACGCAGCCAGCGGTTTAAGTTCGAATTCCGGCAGGCTCCGAATCTCACCGAGGTTGATGGTCAATCCGTCGGAAGAATAACGGAACATCTGATCCATATCCTCTTCGCCGTAGATCGCCAGTTCAGATTCTTTGTACTGCTCGAAGGTGTCGTGCCAGTCGAGTTGTGCAGTCAGCATCGCATCCGCAAGGCTGTCCAGATACTGTTGTCGGCCCTCAACACTGTCGGGAAAGTAACGTGCCTGATTGCGCTGTTGTTCCATGTGACGTGCAAGATCAAAGTTGTCGTGCGAATCCTGCGACAGCAGGGCGATGCTCTGGTCGATCCGATTCAGTTCCTGCCGGACAAGTTGTTCGTAGTCCGACAATGACCAGTCAAGGGAAGTCTTTGCCTGCAGTGTCGGCAGGTAGCCTGCGTCATGCCGTGCCAGATCAGACTGTTGATAGAGATGATCCAATAGCTGTTTTTCGAATCGAATCCTGTCGCCGGTGAGTGCCGGGTTCACGCTTGCTTCAAACATTTGCTTTTTGGACAGCAGAAACTGTGTTCGCTGGCCGGGTGTCAGGGCGGGCAGTTCCTCAAGAATATCACCGAGAATCCGGCGGGCGATTGCGTTCTCGAAGTGCGCCCTCGTATCTCCCGTGACTTCTCCGGATTTCCCCGCCTCGATTCCTGTCTGCCTGCGGTCAGAGATTGAGTGGCAGGCGGTCAGCGTCAGACACAGCAGAACGGCAGGTGCCAGCGTCCGGATCACGACAGGCCCATTCGCACAGTGTTGACGATGTCTTGCAGGCGTGCGCTTATGGTTGGCAGATCACGCAGTACAGAGGTGGCCTCCTGTGGCGGATGGTCCAGTTCGCGCAGATTGATCAGGATATTCAGTTCGCTTGATTTGATGGCCGCATCAAACAGGAGTGCGGCTATGGCGACATCGGAAATCAGCCTGGCGTTACCCCTTGCGGCGAGTGCCTCCAGATGATCAAGCCTGGAACTGCACAGACCGATGATACCGGCGGGTACCAGCGCCGCCTGTGACAATGCCGCCTGGCGGTCTCCCTGCCCCCGGTATGCCCGCATGACCGCCCCGAAGGCATCCTGGTCGGCTTCGCCTGCTTTTGTCAGCGCGTCAAGGGTCTTGTCAGTCGCAGAGACAATCTTCTTGAACTCTTCGCCTTCGCTGAAGTTTGCGACCATGTTCATGAGGGCACAGCCTTCTGCCGCAATGATGGCAGCGACAGCGCCACCGCCGGGGGTCGGGTTCCTGGCTGATACCTGATCCAGATAGTCCCGGATTGTCAGATCCTTTATGGGGGTCATTGGTGGATCATTGGTGGAAGTTCTTGAACAGTCGGATGGTGTTTCTCATGCACATGGCCACGGTCATGGGCCCGACACGGGGTACGAAGGTCCGAACCTTATCAGGGACACCGGCGTCGAAGTTCTTCTCTGACGAGAAGTTGACGCACACAGAATCCGGAGACACTTCTTCAACGGTAACCCGGAACGAGTCGTTGGGGACACCGGTAATGACTATGGCAGAGCTTCGGATGGCCTCATTGCGGGATATGTCGATTTCTTCCGGCTGGCCGTCCCTGAATAACAGTGGTCCCTGCTCGTCGAAAGAATAGACCCGGGCGCCGTCATTCGACATCATCACCGCCAGGGGTCGCCCGATCACTTCGCTGCGATTGAAGATCGTGACCTTTCTGCCGGATATGGGAAGACTTCCGGACCCGTATTCGCCGATGTCATCAAGTATCTTCACAATAGCCAGTGGCGTGCAGGGGATCAGCGCCTTCTTGCCCGAGTCGTTCCCGGTGGCCAGCCGATCATTGGCGGACAGCTTTCGGGTCCAGTAGAGGCTGCCCGCTTCGATGTCCCTGGTATAGTGCACCAGGTTTCTCAGGTAGTCGTCCTCCTGGTTGGCGAACACCGGAAAGTAGACGAAGATTCCGTGGACCCGCCTGTCCTTGTTGGCTCTCATGATTTCCCGTTCGAGTTGGAGGCGCGGCACCTGTCGAAGCTCATAGAGGAAACCCGCATCGTTGAACACCCGCTTGGTTGCTTTGGCGTAGGCGATAGAGGGTTTATCTTCTGACGCGATAAGCCCGATGACGCGCAACTCCCGGTTGAGCTTTTTTACCGAGGTCTTCAGGTCCTGAAGATAGTTCTCTGCGATATCAGCAGGGTCTATAACGCGCACTTACTTCGGCTCACTGTCATATTTTGTGCGCGGCCTGGTGATGGCGCCAAGGTAACCCCTGTGGTGACGTGCGTGATAGTCCTCGCGCGTAAATCCCTTGAGTTCCATCAATGTCAATGCAATGGCATCACTGATCGCCAGCATGACAGCAATCGTTGCGCTGGGTGTAATGTTGAGTGGGCAGGGCTCCTCGATATCAGGCCCCATATCAAGCACGACCTCGCTGAGGTCGCGAAGTGGCGCGTCGATGTGTGAGGTGATTCCGATGACATGATCCACACCCAGATTGTGCACGATTTCCAGCATGTCCAGGACCTCGTTGGACTTGCCGCTGGTGGAAAAAGCGACAACCGCATCGCCGCCGGAGAGCATTCCCAGGTCTCCGTGGCCTGCTTCCGCCGGGTGAACAAAAAACGCAGGGGTACCCGTGGACGAGAGAGTGGCAGCGAACTTGTGGGCAATATAGCCAGCCTTGCCGATGCCCGTGGTAATCACCTTGCCCCGGCAGTCCAAAAGGATGTTGATCGCCTGTTCAAAAGCGTCGGTTACCCGGATGGCTGCGATAGCAGCGGCCTCCCTGGCGATGATGTCCCGCATGCGCGCTTTGATTTCCATGGAGCTTTCGGCCTGAGAATCACGAGGCGTCATTATACGTGAAGCAGTCTCTGATGTTGCATGAGGGCTTAGTCGAAAGGGATTCATGCCCCCCGGGGCCGTTGGTCAGACAGGTGGTGAGGTCTGACGGGCAAAAAACGATCCAGGGCATCAACAAGGCCCTGGTTGTAAAGAAACAACTCCCTGGCGCGGGGCCAGTTCAGCCACCTGGCTTGTAGAAGATAGGCCGCGTCGTCCACGGCCTGAGGCCGGTCATCGTCAAGATCGGCCGTGAACCAGTGCGTTGTGCAGTCGTAAACGGTGCCGTTCCATCGAAACCGGTAGTGGTTCGTGTAGGGCTCTGAGGTCAGTTTTACCGGGTATCCGGTTTCTTCCAGCGTCTCCCGCTTTGCACATTCGGCAATGGTTTCGCCTTCTTCCAGGGCGCCACCCGGAAATGACCAGTAGCGTTCCCTGGTCAATGGATCTTCAAGCTCTATGCTGAGGATTCGGCCTTCCTGCTGGCAGATGACGCCTGTACGCTCACGAGGTTTCACAGTTTTTGGATAGCCGGAATTGGCAGATGGGTTGCCGGGTTAGACAGGTTGTCATGATCACACTGCCGGTCAGAAAGTCGTCCTGATTTAACTCGAATGCACACGAAACTGCCAATCTGTTTTACCCGACAGGTCATCCAGTAGTTTTATTCCTTTTTCAAACAAGATGTCACGAATGCGATCTGCGGCAACATAATCACCACCAAGTTTCTTTTGTGCCCTTTCTTCGATCTGATTAAGCAGATTCTCTTTATCCAGAATGTCATTGGTAAAATTGGACGAGTGATAGAGAATCCACTTATCTATTTGCGATTTGGGCTGATATGAAGTCATGAGACCTATAGATTGAGCCAGGTTCAAAGTGGACTGAAGAATTGATTCTTTTCTGTCTTGATCTTCACAATCGTCGGCAATCGAGACCAGGTTCTGTAATTGGGCTACTGCTACGGGTGTATTAAAGTCATTCGACATCGCGTCGTGAAAGGATGCTATCGCTTCTTTCTCCGGACCCTCCTCCGGGCCGTCACCAACAACAGTTTTTATGTCTGAGAGACATTCTATCAGGCGCCTGCACTGATTCAGGCTCTCTTCAAACAGCTTGTCTGACAAATTGATATCTGACCGATACTGGTGTTTAAGGACGATATACTTGATCAGTTCGGCCCCGTACTTATCCAATGCCGCTCTGAGCGTCACGGACCTTCCGGCTGATTTTGACATCTTTTCACCGTCGATTGTTAAAAGACCACTGTGCACCCAGTAGTTGGCAAAGGGTACATCGTTATGTGCCTCACACTGTGCGATTTCATTTTCGTGATGAGGAAAGATGAGATCGAGTCCACCGCAGTGTATGTCGATCTGCGGGCCCAGTATTGTGTTTGCCATTGTTGAGCATTCAATGTGCCAACCCGGTCTGCCTTGTCCCCACGGTGATTCCCAGGACATTTCGTGATGATCATCTTTCTTCCATAGGGCAAAGTCTAAAGGATATAACTTGTCTTCTTCGGTATCTTTGCGAACCCCTGTACGTAGTTCGTCAAGGCTCTGCCCTGACAACCTGCCATGCAGGGTATCGATTTCAGCCAGCAGCTTCACGTCCTCGGGCCGGTAATGCCGGGGGAAGGCGGCAATCCTTTAGGCTCACCTGCCGTTGGAAAAGGCTACAGCACACACCTTCCGGGATTCTGTGCTAGTATGCCCAAAGCCTCCCCTGACTGTCTGGTTTCATTGTCTTTTCCTTGGCAGAGGGGATAGGTTCCGTATTTTGACACCTTTCTTTTGACACTGGGGATGGACACATCGTGCCTTCGACTGGCGACATCAAAATCGATGGTACGGCAGGTCAGGATGTGTTTGTTGGCACCGCGCCGAACCGTAAGCGAACAATCCTGATTTCCGCGATTGTAACGATCGGGATTGCTCTTTCAGTGTTTGCTGCTTCATACATCTACGATTTCCTGATTGCAGATGATTTTTTTGAATCATCCAGGGTTCGGACTGCAATTGTTGAGCGAGGCCGATTCGAACGTAGCATCTCGGTCGAAGGAAATGTCGTCGCCACATTTAATCCCACGCTCTATGCACAGGACCTCGGCGTTGTTTCACTGAATGTGGGTGAGGGCGACGAGGTGAGGGAAAGGGAGTTGCTCGCTGTCATCGCGAACCCGGAGCTAACGAGCCATTTAAGGCGTCAGCAGTCTGTGCTTGAACTTCAGCGGGTTGAACTGGATACGCTGCGCAATCAGTTGAAGCAAAGGAAGCTGGAGGCGACACAAGCGCTCACGCTGTTGAAAATCAATCTTGAAGCGGGCCGACGTGAACTGGAACGCATGAGCAAGATTGTGAGCAAAGGGAGCATCAGCATCAATGACTATGAGAAGCTGAAAGATGATGTTCATGCACTGGAAGTGCAGGTGGAGAATACCGTACAGCAGAACCGGCTGACCCGGGAAAATCATGAGTACGAGCTACGCACCAAGTCATTGTCAATTGAACAGCAGACGTTGCTGGTGAATGATCTGCAAAGACAGGTTGATGAGTTGAGTATCCGCTCGCCTGTTGATGGCGTGGTTGGCGATGTCCAGGTGAATGAGCGGGATACAGTTGTACGGAACCAACCGATCATGAATGTCGTGGATCTGTCTTCCTATGAAGTGGAAGTACTGACCCCGGAAACCTATGCGGAAAGTCTGGAACCCGGACTGAGCGCTTTTATTACCTATCGGAACCATGAATACCGGGGAAAACTTTCAGCAATATCACCTGAGGTGAAGCAGGGTAGTGTTTCTGCTCGAATTGTATTCGAGGGTGAAACACCTCCGGGACTTCGTCAGAATCTGCGATTGAACAATCGGATTATTCTTGAATCCAGAGACAATGTGCTCAAGGTCAAACGTGGGCCCTTTGTCGAGGCACATGGGGGACGGGGCGTCTATATTCTGGATGGGGACCTGGCGAGGTTTCGACCTGTCAGGGTCGGGTCAACCGGTCTGAATGACGTTGAGATTATCTCCGGCGTAGAGCCGGGTGAAACACTTATCATTTCCAATACGGCGGAATTGATGGGTGCTGAAACCGTTTTGATAACAAACTGAGGTAGCAGGGGGACAAGATGTTCAAAATGGAAGGCATTGAGCGTCGCTTTCAGATGGGCGAACTCATGACGTATGCGCTTCGCGATTTCAGTCTGTCGATAGAAGAAGGCGAGTTCGTCGCGGTCGAAGGCCCCAGTGGTGCCGGAAAAACAACCTTTTTGAATATCGCCGGTTTGCTTGATCCCATTGATAGTGGCAGGTATTACCTCGCGGGTGAGGATGTCAGCGAACTGTCTGACCGCGAAAGATCAGTGATTCGCAATCAGAGAATCGGCTTTATCTTTCAGGGGTTTAACCTGATTCCGGACCTGACCGCAGAGAAGAATGTGGAATTGCCGCTAAGACTGCGAGGCATGAGCAGCGTGGCGCGAAAGCAGCGCGTTGAGGCGGTGCTTGAACAGGTCGGACTCACCAGTCGTGCCCGCCACCTGCCCTCAAAGCTGTCGGGCGGTCAGCAGCAGCGGGTGGCCATCGCCCGGGCAATGGCAGGTTCTCCCAACATCATTCTTGCGGACGAACCGACTGGAAATCTTGACTCGCAGATGGCGTCCCGGATTATGGAGATGCTGGTTGCGATCAATAAAGCCGGAACCACGATTGTCATGGTGACTCATTCACCGGAAAGTGCGCAGATTGCCAAACGCCGGATTGAAGTCCGCGATGGCCGGATTGTCGAGCAGGAGTAAGTCATGTTCATGCTTGCACTCGAAACAGCACTCCGAAGTATTCGAAAAACACCGGGCGTTTCCATACTGGTAATGATGGCAATCGCTCTGGGTGTCGGTGTGACTATGCCGATGGTCGTGCTGTACAAAAACATCTCCCAGAACCCGCTGCCGGGTCAAAGTGACAAGATCTACACAATCCTGATCGACAATTGGTTCCTGGACGTTCCTTTCTGGCAGAACGTGCCTGAAATGCCGCCGGAAATCATGACGGGACGGGATGCTCGCGCAATGATGGCGTCTGACATTCCGACGGGAACCGCTGTCGGATACAACGTTATCATTCCTGTGCGTAGCGCGGACGGTGATGCTCGCATCAAGCCTTTCTTCTCGGAGATACGGGTCACCACGCCGGATTTTTTTCGGATGTTCCGGGTTCCGATGCGCTATGGCAACGCCTGGGATGAAGAAACCGGGCAGGCCGGGGCGAATGTGGCGGTATTGGGTCCGATTGCCAACCAGAGACTATTTGGTGGGGGTAATACCGTCGGGCGTGAATTCAAGATTGCCAATGAGATTTATCAGGTTGTCGGTATTCTGGATTCGTGGAACTTCGCGCCACGTCTCTACTCGATTTCTACGAATGCTCGCGTGGAAGGGATATTTGTGCCGCTCAGCGATTTCAGGCGCAGTCATCTAAAACCCGGAAGGGCAGCAACCGTCGATACCGAAACGCCAGAGAATTTCGACCAGGTTTATATCAATAGCGAGACCATATTCGCCGAGGTGTGGGTGGAGCTGCCCACGCCGGAGAAGGTCGAGGCGTTCAGAGATTATCTCGACAGCTATGTACTTGAACAGAAAGCTTTGGGCAGGTTTCAGCGACCGATCAACAATCGTTTGTACTCAGGTACCGAGTGGCTGGAAGTCTCTCCGGTCAGCCGGGGCTCGAAGTCCCTCTACCGGGCATTCATCATCGTTGCGGCTTTCTTTCTGGTAGTGTGCCTGTTCAACCTCATCAGCCTCCTGCTGGCGAAGTTCATGTCCGTTATGCCGGAGGCCTGTACCATCCGCGCACTGGGTGCAACCCGGACGGACATCTTCCTTCGCTACCTGCTTGAAGTGGGGGTACTGGGCCTCCTGGGAGGACTCTTGAGCCTCTATATTGCCAGGCTGGCGCTGAGGGCGATGGTGTGGGTTTACGTCAACAATCTGTCGCCGGAGTACAAGGAAGTGCAGGGGCTTGGTGAGAGTCCGTACGCCCAGTTTGATACGACGCTGTTTGCGATAACCTTTACGCTGGCGATTGCCGCATCACTGATTGCGGCAGTGATACCGGCGTGGCGTGCCTGTCGGGTACCGCCGACTGATTATCTGAAGGTTAACTAGGGGGACCACATGTATCTGGGAGATATCCTCAGCACACTACGACAGTCCAGGGCGGGCAACCTGCTGCTGGTTCTGCAGGTCGCGTTCACCTTCGCCGTGCTGGTCAATGTCTATGCGATGGTTGAGGACTACCGCAAACAGGTTCTCAAGGATCATGGTTTCCAGGATGAGGATTCACTGCTGGGTGTTACTTTGCGTTCTTACGACCGGGGTGAGGGGAGTGCGAGGGACCGCGCCCTGTATCGCAACCAGATTGAAAGGGATCTTGCCATCATGCGCAGCAGTCTGGATGTTGCCGGTGTGTCCATGGCTCACGAGGGAATACCACTTCAGAACAATATCTATGTTGAAGAAAACCGGGAGTTTCTGCGCAGAGAAGGGCAACAACCGGCGGAGGCAGTGCGTCACACACGGTACAGTGCGGATGTAAATACACTGGACCTTCTGGGTGTTGAACTGGTTGCCGGCAGGGCCTTCACACCTGAGGACGTACGCTGGGTCGATCGGATTTCGACCGGGGGAGGCCCCATCATTCTGACCCAGATGCTTGCAGATGCGCTGTTTCCCGATGGCGATGCGTTGGGGCAGCGAGTAACAACACGGGATGGCCTGACAACTGAAGTGGTGGGTATCGTGAAGACCATGGCTGGCGTCTGGTGGGCGCCCTATGATGAATACTCAAGTTTCATCGCTGGCAGGTCCAACTTCAATGAAGGGTACCTTGTCAGGCTTGATCGTGATGGATTGTCCGGAAGTGATTTTGAACAACGAAAGAGCACTGTTATTCAGGAACTCAGCGAGCGTCTCTATGAGGAGTCCGAAGAGCGTGAGATTTTTATTGAGACCGTGGATGAACTGAGGGTCGGTAACCTTGGTCGATTCATTATCATCAACTCCATCATAGGTGTGGTGGGCCTGGTCTTGCTTGTCGTGGCGGCACTGGGTAACTATGGGCAGACGTCCTATACCGTCCTCCGTCGTACCAGGCAGATTGGCATCAGAAGAGCGCTGGGCGCTACTCGAAGTTACATCCTCAGGTATCTTCTGACCGAGAGTGCGTTGGTAACCATCATCGGTTTGATTCCCGGAATCCTGCTTATGATGGGACTGAACTACGTCATTATTAATGCCCTGGGGTATGGCCTGTTTTCCTGGACGTATGTCGCCTACGGTGTTGTGTTCATGATCCTGGCAGGGTGGTTATCTGCGCTGGTGCCCATTCTCAGGGCCATGAGAATATCACCGGCGACCGCCACGAGGGCCGTCTAGCCGGTAGCCCTTTGGTGGTGATTGCGGCATCGCTAACCATAGGAACGATATAGGCGAGTGCAGTTTCTCAGAGCATTCTCTCCGGGAATTACGGAGCGTCCAGTTCTTTCTACTTAGCCTGGACTGGCCCAAGGTCACGGACTTCTTCAAGAAGATCTTTAGCTATGATGATCAATTCCTGAAGAAGTTTGGTCTCAATGTCGAGGTGTCCTTCGTACTCGGCGAGATTTCTTCTTTGTCTGTAATTTACTCTATCAACCAAAGCTTCGGTTGCTCCATAACACGCTTTAAGAAGCTCTTGGTGCCTTTCTTCTTGTTGAATTCCTGCCGGGTATAGATTGCAGGGTTGATAACACGTTGGAGCCGACGTTCACATGGTTCGAGAATAGACATTACTTCCGAATAGGTTAATTCATCCGTGAGTATCATCACGTCAACATCACTATCTGCGTCTTCGTTGCCCTTTGCTATCGAACCGTAAACAAAGGCTTGATCAATACTGGCGGATTTCTCTAACAAAGCCTCCCTCAACACGTCCGCAACACCAAAAGACTTTATGACCAGGCCGCGCAATTCTTCGAAAATTGGACAGTTGGGATTGGCCTGGAAAGGACCCAATATGGGTACTATAGTACCCATTTCAGGTCCTTTCAAACCTGTATGGATTGCGGGTCAGAAGAGGCGGTATTGCTTACACCCTGTCTGCAACTCTTTAGCCGCCCGGCATAAAGACGGAATGGTGCTACCATTATTCATCGTGAACCAGTTTGAGGAATCTCCATGCCCAGATTAAGACAGGTCAGCCGCGCCGACGCTGATGAATCGATATTGCCGGTTTATGAAGCGCTGTTTGGGGACCGGGATCCGGTCATGGAACCGGGTACGGCGACCGGCACACCGGGCAACTGGTGGACCGTCTTCGCCCTGGTGCCGGAATGTTTCCATCATGCGGTGGCCGGATTCCAGTTTTACCGGTCCAGGGATCGAAAGCTCAGCCCGAAACTGCGTGAACTGGGTCAGTCGCGGGCGGGATTTGCCCGGGGAAGTCAGTTCGTCTTTTCCCAGCACTGCAAAGCGTTACGCGGGGCCGGGTTTACGGAAGAGCAGATCAGCGCTATTCCGGGCTGGGCCAGCAGTGACTGTTTTAGTGAAATTGAACGGGCGGTACTGGCTTACACTGACGATCTGGTGCTCTCCGGTGGCCGGGTACCGGACGGGACTTTCGATCTTCTTAAAAAACATCTGTCCGATGAAGAAATTCTTGAACTCACCTACATTGCCTGCACCTATGAAATGCATGCCACCATGTGTCGCGCTCTCCGGTTGGAGTATGACGATGTTGACGAACGAGTCGTGGAGATACCGATCCCGGATGGTGAGACTCGTGATATTGACTTCATGAGAGCTGTGGACAGGAACCAGACAGATTGAGATGCCATGTTTGAAGTTCGCCTTACCCGTGTTCGTGAACTGAGCCGGTCCACCCGGGATTTTCGTCTTGTCCGCGAGGATGGCGAGAAACTGAGGTATCAGCCCGGCCAGTTCTATCGCTTCATCTTCAGGGATGATGAAGGAGAGTTCGAGCGTAGCTACAGTCTTTGCAATTTTGAGGATCTGTATGGTGCAAATCTGGACCTGCTGATCTCCAGGGTGAAGGGTGGTCGGGCAACTCGCCTGTTGTTCAACGGTGCGCAGGAACTTACAGCCAGGGTGACCGGACCTTTTGGGCGGCTGGTTCTGCCTGACTCTGTGCCTGAACGATTGGTTCTGGTCGCGACCAGCGTCGGGCTGGCTCCGTATATGCCGATCCTGAAGCAGCTTGAAGAACTCGATTACAGGGACGTCGTTCTGCTGCTTGGCGTGAGAGACAGAAGCGAATTTATCTATGGTGACCTGTTGCGTGAATACGCCCGTGAAAACGACTTCTTTGATCTGCGCTTTTGCATTTCCCGGGAAGCTCCCGCAGCCGGGGATGAGTTCGAAGGCTATGTCACGGGACAACTGCAAACGCTCAATGTCGATCCGGCACGGGATCATGTGCTCCTGTGTGGCAACCCGGCGATGATTGATGACGCCTGGGGATATCTGAAAGGGAAGGGGTTCAGACCGAAGCAGGTGATTCGGGAAAAATATGTTTTTGCCCGAGAGAAAAAAACAACCCCGGCGGCCCTGACGGAAGAGCAGAAGAAGCTTGTGGCCGAGAAAATGAAGAAGTTTTCTTAGACTTTGTCCGGGTGATAGCACCAGTGCCAGGGTTCGTAGTCAATGCCTTTTTCATTGCCCCGGGGATAACTCAGATAGAATCCGAATTCCCTGGCACGTTGGTTCAGCCAGTCAAACGCCGGGTGTTCCGCGAAACATTCCCGTAGCGGTTCTGCGTCACCTGCATGGAGGTCCAGCGCCCTGCCGGTGTGATGCTCACTGTGGCCCGGTATGGCATTGACGCGGAGTATGTCGTCGAGTGTTCGACCATCGTCGAGCTTCCGGCGAATCAGTTTGCATTGATCGTCCACGGAGCGATGTGCTGAAACCAGCTTCAGATCAATGCCCGTTTCCCCGGCTGCCGCCCGCATGTGTTGCCAGGCATCGCGGGTTTCCGCAGTCATCTTCTGAGGGCGCCCGAACATATCCTCCCCGGCGTCCACCAGTTCGGTTGCCTCGTCATACCTCGGAAGTGTGCATGAGCTTTCCATATCTTCGCTGATACCAAGCGCACGCAGTTTTTCTGACAGCCTACTCACAGTTGACGCAATCTTTGAACAGGTTCCATGACCTTCAGGATAACAAAGGTGTCAGTTGGTGAGTATAACGACGCAGCCGGTCCGGCGGTCAGGCTGATTCAGATACGCGCGGCATACCCGGCCTGCGCTGGCCTCGTCCGAAAATGGGCCTATCTGCACCCGCCAGATGGCTTTGCCGTGCAAGCTACCCGGGCGGTAGATAGGTTGATAGTCGCCAAGCAGGTGTTCGTTACCACGGAGCACCTGCTTCCAGAGCTGCTGAGCCGAGGCCACGCTGCTCAGGGCACCTAGCTGGATGCGATAGACCTTGAGGGTCTGGTCCGCAAGGGAGGTTTCCCTGAACCTGATCTCATCCGGCAGGCGCAGGTCCCAGTTTTTAGACCAGGGGACGGGGTCACTGCCCAGTGAGGCCATCTGAATGTCTCCCCTGATTTCGGCGAGCTTGTCCAATGCCCGGGCAAAACCCGCATCTGCCGACTTCTGCAGCCACCCTTCCGCCTCAATCGGGTCGGGTTCCACACCGTTACCATCCGCCAGCATGGCGCCCACATTGTACTGTGCGGGCGGGTATCCCTGTTCAGCCGCCTTCCGGTACCAGTGATAAGCCATCTCGGGATTCACCGGTACGCTCTCGCCATACTTGTACATGATCGCCAGTACCGTCTGTGACCGGGCATCACCGGCAACGGCAAGTGAGGAAAACGCTGCAAATGCCCGGTGGTAGTTCTGATTCTTGTAGGCTTCTGATGCCGATTCAAAATCGGAAAGGCCGATCATCGGTAGAAGCAGCAGGCCCCCGATTGCCATCTGAACAGTTGTTTTTCGAATATTCATGGGTCCCAGGGTATTCCGGCACGGTCAGAGGTCTTAACCGGTCCGGTAAGTGGCGGAGAGGGAACCAATGGTTTCAAAAAACTCGTCCCGCGTTTCCCGGAGAATTTCCGCCACCGGTTTCACCGAGTCGATGCGGCCCGCCACCTGACCGGAAAGCGGGATGGCAGCTTCCATGTCACCACCAAAATAAAGATCCGGGGCAGTTCCGAACTCTGTCATGGCATTGGTTTCCGGGTTTCGCTCAAGCCGCGTGGTGCGTTCCGTTCTCAGTGCGCGCAATGCCGGTGAGTGAAATTTGTTGAGAAAGACGGTCCCGGTTTCCTTCGCATCGACGATGGCGGACTTCCAGTTCTCATGAACTGGCGACTCTGCCGCAGAGACCATCCTTGTGCCCATCTGGATGCCTTCCGCGCCCAGTGAGAAAGCCGCTGCCATTGTTTTGCCATCGACAAAACCACCGGCTGCGATGATGGGTACATCCACCTTTGAGCGAACCAGTGGCAGCAATACCATGGAGGCGACCTCATTGGGATTCTTGAAGCCGCCACCTTCCCCGCCTTCAACGACCAGACCATCGACTCCGGCATCAACGGCTTTCAGCGCGGCGGCCAGGGTTGGCACAACGTGAAAAACGGTAAGCCCGGCTGCTTTCAGTTCAGGCGTGTAGCGGGTCGGGCTACCCGCAGAGGTGGTCACGAACCTGATACCCTGATCGATCACAAACCGGGCGATGTTCGGATCTCTCACAAACGCCTGGGCGATGTTCACTCCGAAAGGCTTGTCTGTCAGATCCCTCATCTTCCTGATTTCATCCTTGATGGTATCGAGTTCACCGGAAGATGTTTCGATGATACCCATGCCCCCGGCGTTGCTGACGGCAGATGCCAGTGGCGATCTTGCAATCCAGCCCATAGGCGCCTGAATGATTGGCAGTTCCACTCCCAGCATCTCGGTGACTCGATTCCTGAATTTCATAGTAGCCTCTCTTTTCCTGATTCAGACCCGCCTGTAGTGGCGGTAAGTATAGTCAATGTTGGACTGGTGAAATGCTTCTGTTATCAGCTTGAAGGTTTCCGGTACCTCCGGGAACAGAACATCGCCGTCAGCCGTTGTGTGTATCGTCGTGAGATGCAGGGCATCAGCGACGGGCATCGCCTGGGCGTACAGTTCACCGCCTCCGGCAATGAAGGTGGGCCTTGCCAGCTCCCGGGCGCATTCAATGGCTGCCTCCAGGCTGCCCGCGATGTGACATCCGGTGGCCGTGTATCGGGTGTTCCGCGTGACTATGATGGTTTCCCGCCCCGGCAGGGGTCTGCCGATAGTCTCGAAGGTTTTGCGGCCCATAATCAGGGTGCCGTTCATGGTGATGTCTTTGAACAGGGCCTGTTCGCCCTTCACCTTCCAGGGAATGTCCGGTCCCTTGCCGATCACCCGGTTCTCGGCTTGCGCCGCGATCAGTGCCAGCTTCACATCTGTTCCACGGTGGCGATACCCAGAAGGCCGAGACCGTGTTGCAAGGTGCGTGCACTCAGAGCACACAGGCGAAGCCGGGAAATGCGCACGTCATCTTCTGCCTTCAGCACCGGACAGGATTCATAGAAAGACATGAACAGCCGGGATAACTCGAACAGGTAGTTACAGAGTATGTTCGCCTGGTAGTCCTCAATGACCGATTCAATGGTTTCCGGGTACTGTAGCAGTTTCAGCGCCAGCACCACCTCTGCGTTGTCCTCCAGGATAAACGGTTGGCTGAGTTCTTCCGGATTGATGTCAGCACGACGAAAGATGCTCTTGATTCGGGTGTAGGCGTACTGCAGGTAAGGCGCCGTATTTCCTTCAAAGGACAACATGGTTTCCCAGTCAAAGATGTAGTCGGTCGTTCGGTTCTTGCTGAGTTCCGCATACTTGATGGCACCGATGCCGACAACGCGGGCGATGTCATCTTTTTTGTCCGCCGTCAGGTCGGGGTTCTTGTCGCTGATCAGGGCGCGTGCGCGGGTGACGGCTTCTTCCGCGACGTCAGCGAGCCTGACCGTTCCGCCATCGCGGGTCTTGAACGGACGGCCTTCCTTGTTCAGGATTGTGCCGAAGGGTATGTGGCGAAAGTTCTGGTCATCGTTGATGAACCCGGCTTTCCTGGCAATGGCATACAGTTGACTCAGGTGCAGAGACTGTCTGCCGTCGACAAAGTAAAGAGCCTGGTCGACTGCCAGTTCACGGCTGCGATATCTTGCCGCAGCCAGATCTGTTGCCATGTACGGATAACCAGCGTCGGATTTCTGAACAATGGCGGGCATCGGCGCTCCGTCCTTTCCGACAAACTCGTCCATGAAGACACATCGGGCCCCTTCCGAGACGGTAATCAGGCCTTGTCGGTCCAGTTCGGCCAGGGTGTCTTGCAACTGATCGTTGTAGACGCTCTCGGCCATCACGTCGCCGGGGCTGAGCGATATGTCGAGAAGGTCGTAGATAGCCTGGCAGTGCCGTATGGATTCTTCGATGAACCGTGACCAGAGACCCAGGCATTTTTCGTCACCGGACTGAAGCCTGACCACGAACTCTCTGGCTCGACTTGCGAATGCCTCATCGGACTTAAACAGCGCTGAGGCTTTCCGGTAGAAGATTTCCAGATCCCTGAGTTCCGTGGCCAGCGGGATACCCTCGGATTCGAGCTTGTCCATGTAGGCGAGCAGGTTGCCGAACTGCACACCCCAGTCGCCGACATGGTTGGCGCGAATGACGTTATGCCCGAGAAACTCAAGAACCCTCACCGCCGCATCGCCGATGGCCGTGGAACGCAGATGGCCGATGTGCATCTCCTTGGCGAGGTTTGGAGACGAGTAGTCAATCAGAATCTTCTCCGGCGCAAACGAGGCAACACCGAGTCGTTCGTCCCGGGTCATCTGCTCCAGTTCAGTGGTCAAAAACCCGGGGGTCAGACTGATGTTGATAAACCCGGGACCGGCTATCTCAAGTTTCACCCGCTTATCCAGGTTGCCCTTCAGGGTCTGTTCCACCACCGCCTCGGCCAGTTTCCGGGGATTGGTTTTTGCTTTCCTGGCGGCGCCCATGATGCCGTTGGCCTGGTAGTGACCAAACTCGGGCCTGGAAGCCTGCTTCACCACCGCAGGCGCATCCGTATGACCAAGCGCAGCGAGGCTTTGCTCGAATTCAGTGTTGAGGTATTTCTTAAGGCTCATGGCTGGTTTTGCGGCCCGCGAGAGGTCGCACATGTTAGCCAAAATCGCGGGGCAGGTCTAAGGAAACTCTGAATAAGGTCTTTTCCCGCGATAGCTGCGTTGGACCCGTCCTCGAAACATCGGAAAATTAAAGCGTTTTTACGATTTTCTGCGGGCGCGTCCGCCTTGCTCTCACGAAAAAATCCTATTATTCAGAGCTTCCCTGACGAGCGCCCGGTTCTGCGAGCCTGTCAGAATGAGCGGATGAGCCGATCAACGCTAACGCGGAACCATCCAGTATCGCCCGAATCTGTGTACGCAGCGTTTCCGTCCCGTAGGGTTTTGGAATAAAAGGCAGGTTCAACTCTTTAACAAACCTTGTCTGGAGACTGTCGGCGGCGTAACCGCTGGTGAAAACAATGTGCGCCTCAGGATGTTTCTCTCGAATACGATCAGCGGCATCACGGCCACCTATTCTGGGCATAACGACATCCATGATGACGAGATCAATGTCAGCGGCGTGCTGGTCGTAAACGCTGATTCCCTCCTCGCCGCTGGCCGCTTCCAGCACCCTGTAACCCGCACCCGAAAGGGTCAGCCTGGCGAGTTCCCGTACCTGCCTGTTGTCCTCAACAACCAGCAGGGTTTCGCTGCCGCCGGACGCAACTGCCTTTTTTCTTCCCACGGCGATGGTATCTGCCCTGGCGGTCGGCAGGTAGATATGAAAACGAGTGCCAACACCCAGGGTCGAATCGACCTTGATGAATCCGCGGTGCTGTTTGATGATGCCGGATACGATGGCAAGCCCCAGCCCGGTGCCGCTGCCTTCGGGTTTGGTTGTGTAGAAGGGCTCAAAGATGTGCGCCATGACCTCGTCATCCATGCCACTGCCGGTGTCACTGATCTCGATGACCAGCAGATTGGGCTCCCGGCCTTTTTCGATGCCGGGTTCGGTGCTGAGTTGCACGGCTATTCGTCCTCCTGAAGCCATGGCATCTCGCGCGTTGATCGCGAGATTGACCAGCACCTGCTCAAGCTGGGTGGGGTCGGCGTACAGGTAGGTATCCGTCACCCTGCTGTTGAATTCTATTTCAATATTGCCGGGCAACAGGCGCGTGATCAGTTCCCGTACGCCCTGAATCAGTTCGTTCACCTCAATCAGTCTGGGCTCGATAGTCTGACGACGACTGAAAGTTTGTAGCTTCCGGGTCATCTCCATGCCGCGTTCTCCCGCCTTCTTGATCTCCGCAAGGTAGCCGTTCAGCTTCTCGGGGTTGTCGGCCTGCATCACAAGATCCGCATAACCCAGAATGGCAATCAGCAGGTTGTTAAAGTCGTGAGCGATACCGCCGGACAACTGGCCGATGGATTCCATCTTCTGAGAGGCCCGCAGTTGAATCTCCAGGGCCTCTCGCTGCTTCTCGCTGCGTCGTCCGGCGCTGAGGTCCCTGACGATACAGGTGGTGTAACCTTGCTCTCTGATCCGGTGAGTCGAAACAGAGACTTGCAGCGGGATCAGACTTCGGTCCTCGCGGATACCCTGGATGTCCACGTCGGAGATGGCCATGCCCCGGTCCCTGCGCTGATAGATTTCACGAAGCTGGCGGGTGCCCGGGGATTCGGGCATCAGATCCCTGATGCTCATGCCGATTAACCTGTGGAGGCTGTGGCCGAAGACTTCAGAGGATGCGGGGTTGGCGTAGGTGATTCGAAAATCCTCATCAAATGTGATGATAGCATCCGGGGCTGAGTCCGTGAGCGTCTGAATGCTACTGACTCTCTGGGTAAGTTCTTCTTCGAGTCGCCTTTGATCGGATATGTCCGTGCCGATACAGATCACAGCCCTGCGATAACCCACGCGACTGATGACCGGTTGAACGCGAAGTTCAATCGCGGACCTGCGGGGTCGAGGCATGATGATGCAAACGGGCGCCACTCGATCAGCCTGACGATTGTTCAGGGTGGCGATTGTTACCTGCAGTCGATTGAAATCGTATGTCGATAGCAGAGAACTCATTTCCACGGAACCGGGCTCGTAACCCAGAGACTTATGAAACGACGGGCTGGTATAGGTGGTCTTTCCCTGCCTGTCCATCACCCAGATCACATCGCTGATGTGCTCTGCGACCATCGTCGAGTTCTGAAGCCCGGAGTCAGTGATCTGGTTATCCGTCGCCCTCAGGTGGACATTTTTCCGCTTCAGTTCTTCGACCCGCGCCTGCATGACCGCAAACTCGCGTACAATCACAAAATAGCTTCGCCACCCGTGCCAGAACCATTTGAGGGCCGTGATTAGCCAGCCGGTCTCCTGATAATCGACAGCATAGACAGCGCTTCCCTCCGATATGGATTTCATGGTGACGGATGCCCTGGGAAGCCCGAGAGCCCCGGTCAGCCCTTCTATCTTTCCGGAGAGAATCGACAGGTAGGGATGGCAGGGCTGTGTGCCTTCCTTGATGGTTGCCCGCACGGTCAGACGGCCCACCTCCTTGAATTCCACTTCTGTCACGAAAGGAAACTGTTGGGAGCAGAGACCCCGGTAACCGAAGGTTGCAAGGAACTGATCCCGGGGTCCGAAAGTAACCCGGCCGATGCTGGCCTGTAGCCTGAAAATGCCGGTGTTCCAGAAACCCCGGCCCACGGTGCGCAGCTCGTGTTCATTCGCGAACTTTCCCATGTTGGATACGACCCTGGCAAAGTCACTCCAGAAGATGAAGTCTTCAGGGTCGGTGATATCCCTCTCGTCAAGGCCGGTCCCGCTTAGTATCAGGCGGACCGGAATCTTGCGAGATTCGCAGAACGGAAAGACCCAGGCGATGTGTGCGCAGGATATGTACTCGTTGTATTCGGTCATGGCACCCCTATCGGAGCAGCTATCAGCGGGCGACCTGCGAGTATTTAAGAACGCGGATTAGGGGTCAAGGTGGCGGTCAAGGAGGTGACGCGCCAGAATGTTTAACTCCGGGTAGTTGGCGATTTCCTCCCGACCGGCACTGGTGAGGTTGTAAACACCCCGTGATTCGCGCACGAACCATCCATAAATGTTTCGTGCAAGGATCGACTGGGTTTTATCCCCGGTCAGCTTTCGCAGTTCGCTGACCTTGCCCGGCCCGTTGATGAGAAGCAGATTAGCCAAAGTGACTGCCGTTTCCCGATAAGCGGTGTACACCGGCGTGCGGGTGGAGCCGCCGGTATTTCGCTGCAGGGATCGACCCTGCAATTCTTTCAGCAGTCGTGCCCTGCGAGGCATGTTGATTCGGCCCTGCCAGGCAGGCTCCAGGCGGACGTTGGCGGCGTAACGAAGCGGACTCCGGTAGACGGTTATCAGTCCCAGTCCCAGGCGTTTCACGACTTGTTTTCGGGCCCTGTATTGTTTTCCCAGGCTGGTCGGTTCAGGGATGGCGATGTACACCTGGCGCGTCAGGCTCTGGCGATTGACCGCCTGGGTGAGCAGGGTCATGTTCAGTGAACGTTTCAGTTCCACGATGATCAATTCATCGTCACGCAGGGCAACAACGTCGCAATGATTGACTTCCGCCGCGACGGTAAAACCCATGGCTTCGAAATGATCCCTGACGGGTTCGAACAATTCTGTTTCCTTCAAACCTGCCCGTTCAACCTTGCTCGTTAGCTTTCAGCCGTTCTTTCAGCTTTTCATGGAAGCCCATAAAAGAGCCATTACTCATGATTACCATGTGCGTGTGACCACCTTCATGATCCGCCTCAACGAGAGCCGACTCCAGTAGTTTATCCAGGTCCGGCTCCGGGCGGGAACGATCACCGGCAACACCATTCATGTCCCATTTTACGCCGGACCCCTGATACCAGTAAGTGAGATCAGCGTCTGTGATGCTGTCGAGCAAGGTGTCCCTGTGTATGCCCAGCCTCATGGTGTGAGACGCGGGTTCAATAATGGCAACGATACGATCACCGCCCGCCTTGCCCCTGAGACCATTCAGGGTTGTCCTGATCTCGGTCGGGTGATGGGCGAAATCATCATAGACTGTCAACTGCGGGCTTTCGTAGATGACCTCCATGCGACGTTTCACCCCCTGGAACCCGCAAAGCGCTTCACAGGCAGTTTCGATGGCGACACCGGCGTGTCGGGCGGCGGCGATGGCGGAAAGTGCATTGTGGATGTTGTGTTGTCCGGTCAGTTCCCAGGACACACTGCCTTTCTTAACGCCATCCAGCAGCACATCGAAGTCATGGTTATCATTCATGTTCGCCCGCAGTTGATCGCCGCCGACAGCAAGCGTCGGGGTCCAGCAACCGCGGCTTAATACATCTGTCAGATTGTCATCGTCGACCGGATGAATGACGAGACCTTCGCCGGGGATGGATCGCAGGAGCAGGTGAAACTGCGCTTTGATGGCATCAAGATCGGGGAAGATATCCGCATGGTCGAACTCCAGGTTGTTCATCACCAGGGTTCTCGGATGGTAATGCAGGAACTTGGAGCGTCGGTCAAAGTAAGAGGTGTCATATTCATCTGCTTCGATGACAAAAAATGGCGTTTCTCCCAGCCTCGAAGATTGCGCGAAATTCCGGGGGATGCCGCCGATCAGAAAACCCGGTTCCAGACCCGCCTGATGGAGTATCCAGCCGATCATGGAGGCGGTGGTAGTCTTTCCGTGAGTGCCGGCTACCGCGATTACCCAGCGGTCCTGAAGCAGGTAACGCCCCAGCCACTCGGCACCTGACGAGTAGGGTATGCCGCGATTCAGAACGCTCTCCAGGGCGGGATTGCCCCGTGGCAGGTTGGCGTTTCCGACGATGACAAGCCCGGTATCCCGGGGAACGCAATCGCCGGTATAACCCTGGGTCAACTCAATACCGGCCCGTTCAAGCTGCGTACTCATGGGGGGATAGATATTTTCATCCGTGCCTGTGACCGAATGTCCGAGTTCACGAGCGAGTAATGCAATGCTGCCCATCAGGGTCCCGCAGATGCCCAGGATATGAACACGCATGTCAGGGAAGCTCTGACGCGGGAAAAGACATTATTCAGAGTTTCCTTAGCTGGCTATCAGGTTGACGGCGGTGACCAGGCCCACGAGTTCAATCAGGAAGGCAATGCAGGATCCCTGCAACACACTGATGTCGACGGCCTTGTGATAGATATGGCCGGCTATGGCCAGCCACCAGCCGAGGCACACCCAGATTGCGGAATCAGCAAAGATAGTGAGTGTCGTCGGGTTGTCTGTGTCTGACTGTAGCAGGATGACATTGAACGGCAGCAGTATGATCAGCATGACGGCATTGGCACCCAGCAATGCGGACCAGGTAGCGGAAAACCGGCTGGCATATCCTTTGAACTGTAGCAGAGCACAGGTGACAATGGCCTGCACGGCGATGCCGATGGCGACTATCGCAACGGTGGCTGTGCCCGTCAGGTCGGGACGGGTCAGGGCGACAGTAGTGAGCGCGATAATCAGGTAGATGGCGAACACTGAGGCGGTCACAAACCAGGAGGGGGGTAGCTGAGCCGGCGAAGAGCGCAGCAGACATAGCTGCCAGAAAAAATTCGCGATCCGCAGCATGTCAGTTGTACCCGAGCTTGATCGAACGAATCTTTGGCATAAAGACACCCAGGATGAGTGTGCTGAAACACAGAATCAGACCGCTGGTGACAAGACCGGCCTGAATACTCACTGTCTCGGCGATGTAGCCGATGGGCAGCACGCCAAGTGGCATAAGACCGTGAGACATCATATCAATGCTCATTATCCTGCCCCGCATGGGTTGTTCAACCTGCAGTTGGATCAGGGAACGATTCATCGACATGTTGACGGCTGAGATGAAACCAACCATGCCAATGATCAGCGTTGCCATGATGAACTGTTCTGTCAATGCAAAGGCTGCGACCAGCAGTCCCCAGATGGCGCCCGTGCCGATCACCCAGTAGCCCTTGTGAGAAAAGCTGCTCATTTTGGCCAGGGCCAGTGAACCGATCACTGCGCCTGCGCCCATCCCGGTCATCAGCAGCCCAAGGTCATCCGGCCCCCCGTTGAGGACATCCGTCGAGAAGGCGGGCAGCAGGGTGTTGATAGTGAGACCAAACAGGAAGGGCAGGATAGACAGCAGTATCAGTCCGCCCACCACTGGCGAATTGAACACATAGTTCAGACCTTCCATGGTATCGGCAACGGCGCTCTGGCGTTTGCCGGGTTGCGGCAGACCTTCGTGCCGGATAAACAAAACGGTTACCGAAGAGAGCATGTAAAGTAGTGAGAGGACGTAATACACAAGACCCACGCCGAAGGTTGACGCGGTATCTCCACCGGCGAATATGGCGATCATGAATCCGGCGAGCGCTGGCCCGAGGATGCGGGCCAGGTTCCAGGATGCCATGTTGAATGCCATGGCGTTGAACATCAGTTTTTCGCCACTATCTCGGGAATCAGGGCAGTGCGGGCGGGTATGGACAGTGACAGTACGGTTCCGTTCAGCACGCCGACCCAGATGAAATCCCAGAAGGTCACATTGCCAAACATGATGATGGTGCCCATCGTGGCCGTGGCCAGCCCATTGATCACCGGTGTCCAGCCGATCACGGGTTTTTTCGCCACCCGGTCGGCCACGACACCACCGACCAGCGAGAAAACCACCTGGGGAACCATGAATGCCAGCGTAACCAGTGTCAGATTGATCGCAGAGGAGGTCATCTCATAGACCAGCCAGCCCTGGGCAACAAGCTGCATGTTCAGGGCGAATGCCGAAGCCAGCATGCCGACCCACAGGTAGCGATAGTCCCCCACCTTGAGAGACGCGAACATGGATTTGTCTTCAATGGGCGCGAGGCCCGAAGAAAGGTCGTTCAAGGGAAGCTCGAAACGAAAAACGCAGTATAGCGGATTAGCGAGTGGTTAGTCGGGCAGTTCGAGAACGCGTTTGGCGATGATGTTCATCTGCACTTCGTTGGTGCCACCATAGATGGTCACGGCGCGCGAGTTCAGCCAGAGGCGGGTGCTCGCCAGTTCCTGCGCGGTGAAGGCATCACCTTCCCAGCCGATACCCTGGAAACCCTGTAGCTCGGATCTCAGTTCCGTGCCGTTGCGTGCCAGGTTGGCCCCCACCAGCTTGAAGATGGAGGTCGTCGCTCCGGGCGTTTTCCCTGACAGGTTTTCCTGCGCTACCCGCTGAGCCGTCAACTGGAAGGCCTGCTCGCGCATGGAATGATCCAGGACTTTCTGCCGGGTTCCGGAGTCGGCAATCCTGCCTTCGCTTTCACCCGTGTACTGCTTCGCCAGTTCCGCCAGCTCGTTGCGTTTTTTTGCCTTGTCTTTCTTTTTTGTTGCACCGGCAAGTCCGCCGATACCCGAGCGTTCGAATTGCAGAAGGCGCTTGCCGACCGTCCAGCCCTTATTCAGTTCTCCTACCAGGTCGTCCCGGCGGGCGATGGCGTTGTCAAGAAAGGTTTCGCAGAAGGGGGAGGAACCGGAAATCAGTGAAATCGGTTTCACCGTAACGCCGTCCTGATGCATGTCCAGAAGTACGAAGCTGATGCCCTCATGCTTGGGCGCATCCGGGTCCGTTCTGACCAGCGCGAACATCCAGTCGGCATATTGTGCCCCGGAGGTCCAGATCTTCTGACCGTTAATAACAAAGTGGTCACCTTCAAGAACGGCTTTGGTCTGCAGGGATGCCAGGTCAGAACCCGCGCCGGGTTCACTGTATCCCTGGCACCAGGAGACGGAGCCGTCGCAGATGTTGGGAAGATGGCGCTGTTTCTGCTCTTCGGTTCCGAATTCCAGCAGTGTCGGGCCGATCATGGTCAGGCCCATGCCGGAGGAGGGTGCGGTCGCGTTGAGCCGCTTCATTTCCCGGGAAAGAATGGTTGCTTCTTCGGCATTCAATCCGCCACCACCGTACTCTTTCGGCCAGGCGGGTGCGACCCAGCCGCGCTCGGCCATGCGCTCCAGCCAGACTTTCGCTTCTGGTCGGGAGTAGACCTGATGCCCGTCCTCCCAGTGGAAAGAGAGGTTACGCATCTCTTGGGGGCAGTTTTCCTCCAGCCAGGTTCGTGTTTCTTCTTGAAAGGTTTGTAAATCAGTCATGTGCTCACTCCGGAAATCTGGTGCCCAGACTGCCACAACCGACGGCAAGACCCAAGGGTATTGATGGTCTCAATGGTGGTCAATTTTCGGTTGTTCGGCATCGGGGCTGGTTATCAGGGGTCAGTCAGAATTCAGATGGGCGATCTCACAGAGGGAGTGCCGGTCCAGGATTTCGATTTCTCTGCCCTCTACCTTCAGGGCACCCAGGGTCTGAAGTCGTGTCAATACTCTCGACACGGTTTCCACGGCCAGGCCAAGGTAATTGGCGATATCAGACCGTGCCATGGGCAGGCGGAAGTGGGTTGCCGAGAGCCTTCTCTGTTCGCAGCGCATGGACAGGTTCATCAGGAAGGCGCCGATGCGTTCATCTGAAGTCTTCTTCGCGAGCAGCATCTGAAGCTCCTGATCGATGCGGATTTCACGGGACAACAGCTTGTACATGTAAACCTGAAGGTTCTGGATACTGGCTGAAAGCTGCTCAACGTCCTGATAGGGGATCTCGCAGACCGATGAGGTTTCCAGCGCCCTGGCTGAATTGATGTGTTTCTCTGCATCAATCGCATCCATCGCCAGGATTTCTCCGGGGAGACAGAAAGCAATCACCTGTTCCTCGCCCTCATCGTCGATGGAGAAGACCTTGATGGAACCGGCCCGGACAGCGAACAGTGAGGTGAAGTCGTCTCCAGTGTGATACAGATAGGCACCACGTTGCAGGGGTTTGCCCCTTTTTACGATGCGATCAACCTCATTGATTTCCGCTGCCGACAGGGCATGGGGAATACAGAGTTCGTTCAGTCCACAGTTCTGACAGGAGACGGTGAAACAGGCTTGCGTATTCATGGGTCGCAGGCATCGGTCTGTTGAATGCAGGGAGGGCAAGTTTACTGCATTTCCGCCCGCAAGTGGCATCCGGTCAGGCTCGCCGCTAAACTGCCGCAGTCCTTATCCCAATCAGCAGCGAGCGGCAAACAACACTATGAGACCTGAAGCCCAACCGCCCGCCCATCTTGTTATCTGGCTGGCGCTGGTCTGCGCGATCATCTACCTGATGATTGTTGTCGGCGGCGTTACCCGGCTGACGCAAAGTGGCCTGTCCATGGTCGACTGGCGACCCATCATGGGCATTGTACCTCCGCTGTCCACGGAGGAATGGCGGGAGACGTTTGAGGCTTACAGGCAGTACCCTGAGTATCAGAAGATCAATCGCGGCATGAGCCTGGATGAGTTCAGGCAGATCTTCTACTGGGAATATGGACATCGTGTCCTGGGCAGGCTGATTGGCCTGGTTTATTTTGTTCCTTTCGCCCTGTTTCTAATACTTGGCCGTGTCGACCGCCGCTGGCAGCCGCGACTCTGGGTTGCGTTTATCCTGGGCGGGCTTCAGGGGCTCATGGGCTGGTACATGGTGAAAAGTGGACTGGTCGATGTACCCTACGTCAGCCACTATCGACTGGCCGCACACCTGCTGCTGGCCATGTTGATCCTCGGTTTCCTCTTCTGGCTGATACTCGACATGCTGGCTGTTCAGCGGCCTGTTGTGTCTCGCGGGCTGCAGGGCGGCGGGATATGGCTGCTGGCTCTGCTTGTCCTGCAGTTGCTTCTGGGTGCGTTTACTGCCGGTCTTGATGCCGGCTATGGTTTTAACACCTATCCGCTCATGAACGGTCAGTTTATTGCCGATGCGGCGTTGATGATGCAGCCTTTCTGGCTCAACTTTTTTGAGAATGGTGTCATGATCCAGTTCATGCATCGCTGGCTTGGCGCCGTGCTCCTGGCGGGTATCCTTCTTTATGCCATTCGCGCCCGGAACTCGGGCTTGTCAGGCGGGGTGATGATTCTTCTTGCAGTCACGCTGGTTCAGTTTGTTCTGGGTGTAATCACACTCATCTATCGTGTACCGGTGGCGCTGGGCAGCCTGCATCAGGCGGTTGCCTGTCTCATGATTCTGGCACTGGTCTATGTGGTGTACCTTTCCAGACCCGGCCCGGTGTCATCGTTATGAAAGTCTGTCTCGGCCAGATCAACACCACGCCGGGGGATTTTGAGGAAAATCTTGCCCGGATACGTCTGGGTATGGCCGAGGCTGCCGTCAGGGGGGCGGACCTGATTGTTTTCCCTGAGTTGACCATACCGGGTTATCTGAGCCAGGACCTGCTGTACAACCCGGACTTTATTGCCAGGAACCTGGAAGTGCTGGCACAGGTGCGGCATGAGTCCAGGCAGTTTCCGGGGCTGCATGTCGTACTTGGATACCTGGGCCGCAATCCGGGGCCAGGTAAGCCGTTTACCAATCTTGCCGGTGTCATAGCCGACGGCGCGCTGGTCTGTGCATACCAGAAGCAGTTGCTGCCCTTCTACGATGTCTTTGATGAACTGCGCTATTTCGAAGCGGGAACATCTACCTGCATCTTTGAGCTGTGCGGTCATAGAATCGGTGTGGCGATCTGCGAGGATCTCTGGAATGACAAGGGCGCTGATGACTACAGCTATGAAAACAATCCTCTTGAGCAGTACCGGCGTGCCGACGTCGACCTCCTTGTCGCACTGAACAGCTCCCCCTTTGTTCATGGTAAGTGCGCGCAGAGGCTGGCCCACATTGCACCGGCCACAGGGTCCGGGCTGACCATTGTTTACGTTAACCAGGTGGGCGGGCAGGACGAGCTGGTATTCGATGGGCAGAGCTTCGTCGCGCGGAACCGGGAGATACAGTTCCTGAGCAGTGTTGTTTTTGAAGATTCGTTTCCCGTCGTCGATCTGGGTCAGCCGGGTTCGAGCCTGCCCGTTGATCAGGCGTTGCGGGGCGCCGGTGTTCCACTAAAAGATCTCCTGGTGCTGGGACTGCGTGACTATGTGCAAAAGTCCGGGTTTGAGCAGGTTGTTCTGGCATCTTCCGGTGGTGTCGACAGTGCCGTCGTCTGCATGCTCGCCTGTGAAGCCATGGGTCCGGAGAATGTCCACGCCATCAGAATGCCCTCGGTGTTCAGCAGCGAACACTCGCGGGATGATGCGCGGATTCTGCATAAGCAGCTCGGTTGTTGGGATTATGAGATGCCGGTTCAGCACGAAGCCCTGGTCATGGCCCTGAACGCGGCTTACCAGGCGCATGTTGATGACAACAATCTGGTACAGGGCCGGATCAGCGCTGATAGCTACGGTTATGTGGCGGATGAAAACATCCAGGCGCGACTCCGGGACGTTTATGTCATGCATTTCAGCAATGCTTATGGTGCGATGCCCTTGTCTACGGGGAACAAAACAGAGTCCGGCTGCGGTTACTACACCCATTTCGATATGAACTTTTCCTATGCGCCGATCAAGGATCTGTACAAGTTTCAGGTAGTTGCGCTGGCGAAGGAAGATACCAGGGTTCCGGACAACATCTGGCAGAAGCCACCCTCAGCGGAATTGACGGAAGGACAGACGGATGAGGCCAGCCTGCTGCCCTATGCCATTCTGGACCCGATTGTCATGGCATACGTCGAAGAGTATGTAACGACCTTCGAGCGATTTCGTGACTGGGTGACTGGCCTCGACTACCGGGGGATTACCGGTGATGAGGAAGCGCTGCGGCAGTGGCTGGTGCGCGATGATGCTGAGCGGGACTATCACCGGATTGTGTCGCTGATCGGCAAAATGGAATACAAGCGGCGCCAGACCTGTCCCGGCACCAAGGTTTCCAGGGTCGCCTTCGGAATCGGTCGCCGAATTCCCATCGTTGAGAAGTGGTCATAGCCGCCGGTTCGAAACATTGACCCGGATCATTGTTTGGCGATGTTCAGAAACCTATAGTGAAATGAGTGAGAGAGGAGGTCTGCGACCTGAAATTTAACACTGAAACAGCCGGAGGTGGCTATGGCAAAGCGATATCAGAAAATTCTGCTCGCCGTGGATTTTCATGAAGACAACCAAACGGTAGTTGAGACAGCCTGTGATCTTAAAGATTTATACAGGGCGGAACTTCATCTTGTGCATGTCAACGAGTCTCTGGGTATCGCCTATGCAGCGGAGGGCGCCGGCTGGGGAGACCAGGTTTATGCGCTGGAGGCCGGTGTCCGCAAGGAAAGCAGGGAGAAGATGTCGGAACTGGCTGGCTCGCTGAAGCTGAGTGATGAGCAGTGCCACCTGCTGGACGGGCGACCCTCGACATGTATTCATGAACTCTGTGAAAAACAAGGTTTTGACCTGATCGTTCTGGGCACTCACGGGCAGGCCGGATTGCAGCTATTGCTCGGATCAACCGCCAACTCTGTCTTACACGGCTCAAGCTGTGATGTTCTGGCGGTCCGGATTCGTTAGGCAGGATGGAAATAAAGCAGACAGTCGGTGTTGGCCACGAGCGGGTCGGTTGTCGCCATAAAAATCGTCATCGGTTGTCGGGTTTGTAGCAGCCCCCCGGTCTGATCGAAGTAGTGGGCGAACTGATTCTCACCCTTCGGGTCGCGGGCAACCAGGCCACGGTGCGCGCTCCCGCTGAACCAGCCCAGGGTCTGACCGGGTGGCAGGGTTCTGAAGTTGAACTGATCAATACTGTTGATCATGGTGAGATCGGCGCTTTCATCAACGGAACTGGAATAGGTCACCGTCAGGTGATGTTCCGTTTCCAGCCGGATGGGTGAATCAAGCAGGGTTAAAGGCAATGCCTCAGCATGAGAGAGGGTCTGCATCATTACGAATCGATGCAGTGTTTCGTGCGCCAGCCAGTCTGCATCCGGGTCCATAAATGCCCCGAATTCGACGGTCACACAGGGAATCTCCTGCCGGACGTGTTCCAGCAGGATGCCGAGTTGCTGACGAATGACAATCAGGTGATCCGAAAACAGGCTGGCGAGGCGCCGGGTATCTTCATCGTCATGCACGGAAATGCAGAACGGCTCACTGTGTGACGACGTGTTGTGTGTATCGACAATCGCTTCGGGGGCATAGTCATTTAACAGGTTCACAATGTTTCGCGCCAGTGTCGCCTGGTTGGAATCCTCGTCGAGTCCGAAACAGCGATTCAGATCACGCTCACCGGGAATATAGCGGTGGGAGAGAAGTGGTGAGTGCAGCGCGGCATCCACAGAAGCCACCAGAACCCCGAGGTTTGTCGCCGGAACTGACTGCTCTCGTAACAGGTGATGAACAGCCTTGAGACCCGATGGTTCATTGCCGTGCAGCAGGGTTACGATGGCTCGCCGCCGACTGATATCCTTACCGGGAATTTCAAACCAGGCAGGCCCCGCAAGATTGCCCAGGAACTCGCCGAGGTCAGCCCCCAGGAATTGCTCGTCCAGGTTAACCAGATGCTGTATCGAAGACTGAGTAGAAGCCAAGTGCACGACCGACAACAATAAACGGTTATTATATAGGGATGAACATTAGCGAACCTGCCTTTACCCTCGGGGTCGAGGAAGAATATCTCCTTGTGGACCGGACATCCCGCGACCTGGTCAGTGACCCCCCTGCGGAACTGATGCAGGAATGCTCCCGGCTGCTGGCCGAGCATGTGAGTCCCGAACTGATGCGGGCCCAGATTGAGGTGGGAACACCCGTGTGCCACTCACTGGCCGAGGTGCGGGACAACCTGAAGCGGCTCAGGGGAACCATTGCCGAGGTCAGCAGCAGGTTCGGATGCGCGCCCATTGCGGTATCGACCCACCCTTTTGCGCGCTGGCTGGAACAGAAGCAAACCGAGAAACAGCGCTACCTGGAACTCACGGCGGAAATGCAGGCGGCTGCACGCAGGCTGTTGATCTGCGGTATGCATGTCCATGTCGGGGTCGAAGACGAGGAATTACGCATTGATCTGATGAACCAGATGAGTTACTTCCTGCCTCATCTGTTGGCCATGAGCTGCTCATCGCCTTTCTGGGGAGGGGAGGACACGGGTCTCAAGTCGTATCGGCTCACGGTGTTCGATGCACTTCCCAGAACCGGGCTGCCGGAGCAGTTCGCAAGTTATGCCGAGTATGAGCGTCACATCCGCGTACTGACCAATGCCGGACTGATCGAAGACGCCAGTATGATCTGGTGGGACCTGCGTCCCAGCGCTTCTTTTCCGACCGTGGAAACCCGGATCATGGACGTGGTAACCAACCTGGAGCATGCCCTGAGTCTGGTCGCTCTTACGGTCTGCCTGATGCGGATGCTTTACCGGGCGCGCATCAGAAATCAGCGCTGGCGGGTTTACGCCGGTATGTTGATCAACGAGAATCGCTGGCGTGCGATGCGTTACTCGTTTGATGAGGGCCTGATTGACCTGGCGCGCGGAGAAGTGGTGCCCTTCCCTGATCTGCTGGCTGAAATTCTGGAATTTGTCGAGGAGGATGCCGATCACCTCGGTTGCCAGGATGAGGTCATGGGACTTGGCAGCATCCTGGAAGCGGGTACCAGTGCGCACAATCAGGTCGGCCAGTATCAGAAAGCCATTGCTCAGGGCGCCAGTTCTGAACAGGCTTTGCAGGTTGTTGTGGACTGGCTGATAGAACAGACTGTGAAGGATCTTTAGTCGACCCTGCAAAACGGGAGTTTGCATCTTGTCCAAGGCTTGTATTTTGCCCAAGAATGTATTTTACGCCCAGTCGGGTGGCGTTACCGCTGTTATCAACGCAACGGCCTGCGGCGTCATAGAAACAGCACGCAAATCCCGAAAGCTCGGCAAGGTCTTCGCGGGTAAGAACGGGATCATTGGCGCGCTGCATGAAGAGCTGATTGATACGTCACTGGAATCCCCGAGTTCAATCGCCGCTCTGCGTCACACGCCCAGCGGTGCTTTCGGGTCCTGCCGATACAAGCTCAAATCCTTGCGGGAAAATGAGGCGGAGTATCGGCGGCTGATTGAGGTATTCCAGGCCCATGATATCGGATACTTTTTTTATAACGGGGGTGGTGACAGCCAGGATACCGCCAACAAGATTTCCCGGTTCAGCCTGGACATGGGTTACCCCATCACCTGTATCGGGATTCCCAAGACTGTGGACAACGATCTGCCGATGACCGATACCTGTCCGGGTTTCGGTTCCGTAGCCAAGTATGTCGCGGTATCCACCCTGGAAGCGGGACTCGATGTTGCTTCCATGGCAGAGTCATCAACGAAGGTATTTGTGCTTGAAGTCATGGGGCGTCACGCCGGCTGGATTGCGGCGGCAGCCGGTCTGGCGAAGCGTAGTGCAGGCGCACCGCCTCATGTGATCCTGTTTCCCGAGGTGGCCTTTGATCAGCAAAGATTCCTCGCGAAAGTGCGTGAATCGGTTGACAGGTACGGCTTCTGTGTCGTTGTGGCCAGCGAAGGGGCCAGGTATGCCGACGGGACTTTCCTGGCGGATGCGGGCGCAAAGGATGCCTTTGGACATACCCAGCTTGGTGGTGTGGCGCCAACCCTCGTGGATATGATCAGGTCGGAACATGGCTACAAGTGTCACTGGTCAGTTGCTGATTACCTGCAACGGGCGGCGCGCCACATTGCTTCGGCAACCGACGTTGAACAGGCTTATGCAGTCGGTGCCGCCGCCGTGCAGTTTGCGCTGGCAGGCAAGAATGCCGTGATGCCCGTCATCAAGCGCAAGAACACCAAAGGTTATGCCTGGGAGATAGGCGAGGCGCCCTTGTCGAAGGTCGCGAACGTGGAGAAGATGATGCCAAAGTCTTTCATTACCAGAGATGGTTTTGGTATCACGGGAAAGGCCAGAGAGTACCTGTCTCCGTTGATTCAGGGTGAGGATTATCCGCCCTACCGGGACGGTCTGCCTCAGTATGTGCGGCTAAAGTGTAAACTGGTGCCTAAGAAACTCCCTCCCTTTGAGCCCCGCTGACAGACAGCTAAGGAGTGTAAAAGAAGGTCGGGGGAAGGGCGGATAGCTCAGTTGGTAGGGCAACGGACTGAAAATCCGTGTCGGTGGTTCGTGGCCCTTGGGCAACGCCAGCCTGTTTAGTATAATTTCGCTCACCCCCGCCGTGAATCCTGAAATGAGCGATACCCCAAGACCGCCGCAAACCACCAACTCGATTACCAACGAAAACTTCTCGAAACTGAAAGAGAAACTGCGCGAACTTTTTCAACTGGACCGCGGTGATCTGGATTTTGGCTTGTATCGCATTATGGCGCACAAGAGCATTGAGGTTGGTGAGTTTCTGGAGAACCGTTTGCTGCCGCAGGTTACGGAAGCGCTGGGAACAATCGCCGAAGCGGATAGCGAAGCCGCCAATAAGGAACTTAACGACGCCATTGGCCAAGCCCGAAAGCTTGGCGGCATAGACCCCGAGCAAACTGATGCCGTGAAGAACGCCCGTGTCAAACTGGCAGCCGCCAAAAGTGACCAGCAGGTTGAAGCAGACACCTACAACCACCTTTACAACTTCTTTTCTCGCTACTACGACGAAGGCGACTTTATGTCGTTGCGCCGTTACAAGAGTGCGGGCCGTGAATCCTATTCCATCCCCTACAACGGTGAAGAGGTCAAACTCCACTGGGCAAACTCGGATCAGTATTACATCAAGACAACGGAAAACTATTCCTCTTATATTTTCACGGTCGGCACAGACAAACCAAAGCGCCGAGTGCGGTTTGAGATTGCGGAAGCTGACAATGAAAAAGACAACATCAAGGAAACAAACGGCAAACAGCGGTTTTTTATTCTGTCAAAAGACTTTATCGCCGAAAGAAAAGTCAAAAAAGAGAGCGACCTGATTATCCGTTTTGACCATCGGCCCCTGACCGAAGGCGAGAAGAAGAAACACCCGCAAAACGGCATCCGGCGGCAGGCATCAATCAACCAGGAAACAGAACAGAGGATTCGCGCGAAACTCGAAGGCGACTGGTTGAATCTACTTCTCGCTCCCTGTCCAACCGAAGCGGACGAAGCCCGCACCGTGCTCGGTAAACACCTGACCGCTTACACGGCAAAGAACAGTTTTGACTATTTCATCCACAAGGACCTGGGCGTTTTTCTGCGCCGCGAGCTGGATTTCTACCTCAAGAGCGAAGTCATTTCCATCGACAATCTTGAGTTGGCCGATGACCCGACCGTTTTTATACGCGGACTGGCACAGGTAAAGGCGATCAAGCGTGTCGGTGAAAAAATCATAGACTTTCTGGCGCAACTGGAAAACTTCCAGAAGCAACTTTGGCTGAAAAAGAAACTGGTGTTGGAAACACAGTACTGCGTAACGCTTGATAAAGTACCGGAGTCGCTTTACCCGGCCATTGCCAAAAATAAAAGCCAGCGGGATGAATGGGTAAAACTGTTTGCCATTGATCAATGGAATGGCGACCGTGTTGACGGCTCAACCGCGTACAGCAAACCGCTAAAACCTGAATTTCTCAAAGAAAATCCCTATCTGGTTTTGGATACGCGGCACTTTGACCGGGGGTTTACGGACAAACTGCTCGCGGCCTTGTCAGAAGCGGGGCCGATTGAAGAACAAATGAACGGCTTGCTTGTGCATGGGGAGAATTTTCAGGCGTTGAATCTGTTGCAGGAGCGATATCGGGGGCAGGTGAAGTGTGTTTATATTGATCCGCCGTATAACACCGATGCGTCTGCCATTCTTTACAAAAATGGTTACAAAGACTCCTCGTGGCTTTCGTTGATGGAAAATCGTTTGTTGCTGGCAAAAAAGGTTTTGATGGCAGACGGTATTTTATGTTGCGCCATTGATGACGAAGAAGGATGGCGTATTCGTGCGCTTTTGCAGAATATATTTGAGTGTGAATTGGGTATTGCATCTGTAAGATCTAATCCTGTCAGCAGAAAGTCCTCAGGGCAATTTTCACCTGCACATGAATATGCCTATTTTTTTGGCACGTCGGAAGAATCGACTCCAGGCTACTTAGACAAAACAGAAAAACAATCAAGAAGGTATCCATATAAGGATGATAAGGGTTCGTTTGCGTGGTTAAACTTTATCCGTTCGGGCACGAATGATCGACGGGAAGACCGACCGAAACTATTTTACCCAATTTTTGTTGATGCCAGCAATAACCTACGGATTCCCAAAATGGACTGGGACGAAAGTAAAGGCGAATATAAAATTAATGACAAAACGGGGCAGGATGAAGTGGTAGTTTGGCCAGTAAAAGATGGTGTCGAAAAAAACTGGCAACGGGGGTGGAAACGCGTTTTATCTGATCCGAGTGAATACCGTGTTCGCCGGAGTAATGACGACATCAGTATAGATTTTAAGGTGCGTATGGATGAATATGCACCGCCATCTACTTGGTGGGATGATAAGGAATATGCTTCGTCTAATCACGGCATTGGAGAACTCAAAAAACTTTTTGGAGACAAAGCGTTTGATTTTGCCAAAGCACCTCAATTAGTCGAGGATTCTCTGCGTTCTTCGGGTGGCAATGAAAGTGATAGCACTATTTTGGATTTCTTCGCTGGTTCAGGAACTACCGGCCAAGCGGTAATCACTCTTAACCGGAAAGATAAAGGTACGCGTAAATACATACTCGTTGAAATCGGCCACCATTTTGAAGATGTGCTGCTACCCCGCATGAAAAAGGTGATCTATGCCGAAAAATGGAAAGACGGCAAGCCGGTAGACCGAAACGGTGTCAGCCAGTTACTCCGCTACATCCGCCTTGAATCCTACGAAGACGCCCTCGACAGCCTGACGCTCAACACCCGCGACGATATGTTTGATAACGAAGACTATCAACTCCGTTACGCGCTTGGCGATGAGACGAAGGAAAACGCATCACTTCTCGGCAAAGACTTTATAAATCCGCACGATTACACCCTGTCCGTGGTGCGCGATGGCGTCCGCCGTGATATGCCGGTTGATCTCGCAGAAACCTTTAACTTCCTGCTCGGTCTGCGCCTCATCGGTCGCCGACAAATAGGCGGTGTGCTAACCATTCAAGGCACCAGCCCCAAAGGCGAAAACTGCCTCATCCTCTGGCGTAACCTGCAAAAAATGAACGCATCCGGACTGGACAAGTGGTTCACCAAACACCGTGCGAAATTTGGCGATGACTTGAACCTGATTTATGTCAACGGCGACCACACCTTGAACGCCCTCAGAAAGTCCCGCGACCAATGGGAAGCAGTGACAACGGAACCTGTTTTCCGGGAGTTGATGTTTGCAGGAACGGGATGATGGATAAGGGAAGTAAAGAATGGCGCAATCTGACATTCTCACAACGAGAAGATAAAGCCCTTTTGCCGGAACCATTGCAGGCAGGGGAACTGACAACAAAATTTAGAAATCGAGTCTGGCGCTTTTTTGAGACAACTATAGCTCGTTGTTACGAAATGGATGATAACCCTCAGGTTTGGTTAGGGCGGGAAAGAACAGATTTTTGGGAAAATTGTTTTCTTGACTATCACTTCAATATACTGGACATACCCCATGATAGCATTTCTGATGCAGATGAAATTAGTGTGCGGAACTGGGTGAGGACGGTAGTTCTCGAAAAAGACAGCCATGAGGTTCTTACTGTATTGGAATATATATTGCGTTTTCCGAACATGCCGGAAGACTGGACTGAGGACATAAAGCGATGCTTTGAATTTGCTCCATACGCCATAGATCAATCAAGTGAACCGGTATGTATTGTTGCCACTACAAGTAAGGAAATGAAAGAGAGCGTTGTGCGTTCTTTGGCTAACATCAACCAGTCTGAATTGACAGGAGCGAAGTCTCATTTCCGCGATGCTACACAAGCACTGAATAACAATAATTTTGCGGGTTCCATTCGAGAAAGCATACATGCTGTTGAGGCGGCTGCTCGAAAAATTGACCCTGAATCTTCAAAGGGCCTTGGTGCCGCGTTGAATTCTCTGGAAAATAGGGGGATGCTCAAACATTCCGCATTGGCAGAAGGCTTTAAGAAACTATACGGTTACACAAGCGATGAGGAAGGCATTCGCCACCCGTTGATTGACAGCGAAGCTGCCAATGTTGGATTTGATGAAGCAATTTTTATGTATGGCGCGTGTGTATCATTTGTTGATTATCTTGTCAGCAAACATAGACAACTGGAAGAAATGAGCGCTGATAACGAACCCCGGGAATCTTCTTTTCGGGGAGACGAAGGATAAGTATGAAAGGGGAGAGAGGGTAATATGCCCCGCCGACAAAGAAGGACCCGCATCCCCGCGAGCCTTGAGTCCCGCATGGTTCTGCACAGCTTCATGTGCGACCAATTCGGCTATCAAAGCCTGCGCGATATGCTGAGCCGCCTTAATGATTTATCAGACCAGTTGGACGAAACGCAAGGCAGTCCATTTGTTCAGGGAATACTGCTGCATCTTAAAAGCAATGTGCCTGCAACAAAAGAAGACCTTGCTCGTTACGATGAAAACATAACCGCCCACAGCCAGGCGCTTGGAATGGCTGACGACGCAGGCAGATCGTGGAAATCATTTCAGTATCTCGCGCTACTTTTTACCGAACGCTACCTTGATTTATATTTTCAAGACCGGGAAATCCTGATTGACAAATTGAACGAATGGAAAAACGAAAAATACAGACCATTCGAGATGGACGACTACACCGCCGACGACATTCACACCCTCGCCTTCCAAAGCGCGACCGGTTCGGGGAAAACACTGTTTTTACACGCCAACATCCTGCAATATCGGCACTACCTGAGAGAATACAAACGGTTGCACAAACTCAATAAAATCATCCTGGTCACACCGGACGAAGGGCTTTCCCGTCAGCATCTGCGCGAACTGCAATCAAGCGGGATTCCGGCGCGCCTTTTTTCCGACGATGAGAGCACGGATATATTTTCCTCGGACGGTGTGGTGGTGGACATCATTGATCTGCACAAACTGGATGAAAAGAAAGGTGTCAAAAGGGTTGCTCTGGAGTCGTTTGAAGAAAACAATCTTGTTATGGTAGATGAAGGGCATCTGGGAACGGGTGGCAAGGTGTGGAGAAAGCGCCGCAAACAACTCGCCAGAAATGGCTTCACTTTTGAATACTCGGCGACATTTAATCAGGCGGTTTCCGGCAGCGGGGACGAAATAACGAAGCTACGTGATGAATACGGCAAGCAGATTCTGTTCGATTACTCATACAAATTCTTCTATGAAGATGGTTACGGCAAAGACTACAAAATCTCGAACCTGCAACAGAGTGACGATGGCGAAGCAAATAATTATTATCTGCTTGCCTGCCTGTTAGGTTTCTATCAGCAGTGCCGTATCTATGAAGACAAGAGCGGACAGTGGCGGGACTTCAATATCGCTCCTCCTCTCTGGGTCTTTCTCGGGAAAACCGTCACAGGCGGTAAGTCCCTTGGCGAGAGGGCAACGGAAACCGATGTTGTCAGGATCATTAAATTTCTGGCCTGGGTGCAACATGACCGGAAATCGATAATAAAGCTGATTAAGCGGCTCATCAGTGGTAACACGGGGCTTGTTGATGAAAAGGGAACGGACATTTTCAAGGAGTCTTTCCCTTATATCAGGGAAGCCGAACCGCAGGCAATTTACGACAACCTGCGTTTGACCGTCTTTCGTGGCAAAGGACAACTGCATATATCCCATTTAACCGGTGAGGATGAGCTTCAACTTGGCGCGGGAGACGCAGGTCCGTTTGGGGTCATCAATGTCGGAAATGCCTCCGGGCTTTATGCAAAACTTGAAGCCACGCTTGAGGCAGCCGAAAGTCCGCTCTTTTCACTTTCCAAAAACGCGTTCACCAGACCTCTTTTTGCCGATGTGGATAATCACAACTCCCCGGTGAACATCGTCATCGGCGCGCGCAAGTTTGCCGCAGGGTGGAATTCATGGCGCGTCAGCACAATGGGGCTGATGCATGTCGGCACCGGGGAAGGGCCGCAGATAATCCAGATGTTTGGCCGAGGCGTGCGCCTGAAAGGATACGGAATGTCGCTCAAGCGGCATACAGCGCTTGAAGGTGTCAGTCCGCAAGACAGTGACCTGCTCAAACTGCTGGAAACGCTGAATATCTTTGGTCTCAAGGCCAACTATATGGATAAGTTCAGGGAGTATCTTGAAAAAGAAGGCGTCAGGGTTGACCGGGTTACGATTACATTGCCGACGAAGAAACAATTGGGGGATGTAAAGAACCTGAAAATTATCAAGAAACGGGACGAGGCGGGTGAGTTTCAATACTCGGACAAGCGTCTTGGTTTGCCCGAGGAGTTTGAACATCGTGACGTCATAACACTCGAACGCTACAAGCATTTGCAAATTCTTGAATCGAACCAAAACCAGACAAGCGAGCAGACAGCCGAAAGGGAAACACACAAGCTGGAGAGAAGGCATCTGAAGTTTATAGATAGGAGGTCTGTCTATTATAAGGTGCTGGAATGCAAGCGCCGACTTTCCTGGCACAACATGACAATCTCTCAGGAAACGGTGAATGAATTGCTTGAAAGCACAGAGTGGTACACGCTGTACATTCCGTCTGAAAAACTTGAACTATTGCAATACAGCAGAGTGCGCGAATGGGAAGACCTTGCGGCGGATTTGATTTGTGAGTATGCAAACCGCTACTGGCGAAAAGAAAGGAACAAATGGGAACACGAGCATCTGGAGGTCGCAACGCTGGATGACGAAAACCCGAATTATGTCGAGAAATACCAGTTGTCCGTGGATGCAAAGGAAATAGCCCTGATAGAGGATATTGAACAGTTGGTGGAACAGGTAGAAAGGGGGGAATACAACGAAGCATTCCAGTCGGACCAGGTGCAGATGTCTCTTTTGGCTCCGGCATTTCACGCATACAAGCCCCTTCTGCATATTTCGAGTGACCCAAAATCTTTTGTGCAAGCCGCACCTGTTGCTTTGAACGACGGAGAAGCCAAGTTTGTGAAGTATTTGGAAGATGTTGCTGATGCCAGGGAGAATCATGAATTTCTGCATGGCAAAGAGATATATCTGATGCGTAATCTGGGTAGAGGTAAGGGTATCTCCTTCTTTGATGATTATCATTTCTATCCCGATTTTATTCTCTGGGTTAATGATTCGAAAAGGCAGGACATTCTTTTTATAGATCCCAAAGGACTTGTCCACTTTAACAACAGGATCGCACCCAAAGTCGGGTTGCATACCATCATCAAGAAAACACAGAAAAAGATTCGAAAGAAAAATCCTGAACTGTTCCTGCATTCCTATATCTGGTCTGTAACACCACATGAGCAGATTGGGAGCGACACCAGCATGACGCCTGAAGAGTTCCGACAACAGGGCATATTCTTTGCTAATAGACAAGTACCGGAGATGGTCAGTCTCCTGAAAGACGCCCTCGCGCCCTCGTCGTGATTTTCCACCGTCTGGTTGATTCTCGACATAACGCCGCCGGTCCGGGCGGCAGGAAGAACAACCGCCTTTTTTCACTTTCCCAGGAGCCTGTCAGGTCAGCAGTGGTGCAATAACCAGGCTGACAATCGCCATCACATTGATGAGGATGTTCATGGAAGGACCTGAAGTATCCTTGAAGGGGTCTCCGACCGTGTCACCGACAACCGCCGCCGCGTGAACATCCGAACCTTTGCCGCCAAGATTACCCTTTTCGATGTACTTCTTCGCGTTGTCCCAGGCACCACCGGCATTGGCCATCATCAGTGCCAGCAGCACACAGCCAAGCAGGGCGCCTGCGAGCATCCCGCCGAGGCTCTGCGCACCAAGGCCGAAGCCGACGACGGGTGGCATGGCCACCGCAATCACCCCGGGCAGAATCATCTTCTTCAGGGCCGCCCTGGTTGCAATGTCAACGCAGCGTGCGTGATCAGGCTCAGCATTGCCTTCCATCAACCCGGGAATTTCACGGAACTGGCGGCGGATTTCCTCGATCATCTCCATGGCGGCATCACCAACGGAAGTCATGGTGATCGATGCGATCAGGAAGGGGAGCACACCACCGATAAAGATGCCGGTCAGAACCTTCGGGTTTGAGAGTTCCAGCGAAAATTCGGGATTGTTGGCGCTCATGGTTTCAACGAAGGCGGCGATGATTGCCAGAGCGGCGAGTGCCGCCGCACCGATCGCAAAACCCTTGCCGATGGCGGCCGTGGTATTGCCCACTTCATCCAGACCGTCGGTGATTTCCCGTACATCGTCACCCAGTCCACCCATCTCGGCGATACCACCGGCATTGTCTGCGACGGGACCATAGGCATCAAGGGCCATGGTCATGCCTACGGTTGCCAGCATACCGACGGCGGCGATACCCACACCGTAGAGTCCCGCCAGTTGGGTTGATGCAAAGATGATGGCGCTGATCGCCAGAATCGGGATGACGACAGATTCCATACCTACCGCAAGGCCGGTGATCATCACAGTGGCTGTTCCCGTCTTGCCAGATTCAGCGATCTTCAGGACCGGGCGTTTGGACGTGTAATAGGAGGTGACCACACCAATCAGGATGCCGCCGGCGGTGCCCGCCACAATCGCCCACCAGATTTCCCGGGCGACACCCAGCATATCAACCAAAAAGTATCCGGCAATGATCAACAGGACAGCGGAAATCTGGTGACCCATTTCCAGCGCTCTTTCAGGACCGAGGCCCGATAGCAGGTTCACCAGAATGATGCCGACAACAGAACAGACCAGGCCAAGCGAGGCCAGCAGAAGCGGCAGGGTGAGCAGGGCTTCGCGACCACCCTCCGGTGCCAGGGCTATAACGCCGAACGCCGCTGTCATGGTCATGGTGGAAGCGATCGCAATGGTTGCGATCATGGAACCGCAATAGGATTCGAAAATGTCGGAACCCATACCGGCAATGTCTCCGACATTGTCACCGACGTTGTCGGCAATCACACCGGGGTTCCTGGGGTCGTCTTCGGGAATACCGGCTTCAATCTTGCCCACCAGGTCAGCGCCAACATCGGCACTCTTGGTGAAGATGCCGCCGCCGACCCTGGAAAAGAGCGCCACACTGGAGCCGCCCATACCGAATCCGTGGATGGCGTGGACTGTTTCAGGGTCTCCGCCGAAGTACCAGTACAGTGCGCCGAGCCCCAACAGACCCAGGGATGCGACGCAGAGTCCCATAATGGAACCGCCGTAAAACGCCACATTCAGTGCGCCGCCCGCGCCCACATTCTGTGCCGCAGTCGTTGTTCGCACGTTTGCCTTTGTGGCTGCGAACATGCCGATGTAACCGGCGGCAGCCGAGCAGATGGCACCGACGGCGAAGGCGACCGCCGTTTTCCAGCCGAGGCCGGGCGTGAAAAAGATGATCAGGAAGAGAGCGCCGGCAAACAGGGCCAGCATCAGATACTCACGATGAAGAAAGACCATAGCGCCTTCGTGAATAGCCGCAGCAATCTTTCTGATTTTTTCGTCTCCTTCCGGGTATCGAACCATCAGAAAATAGATGATGACAGCACAGACGAGGCCCAGCACACCCATTAAGGGCGGCACGTTGTTCAAGGTTTCCATAAGCGATTCCGATTGGGTTTGCGATTCCTGAGTGCTTAACGCCCCGCGTTAAGGCGCGCTAATGTTACAAAAACGAGCGCGAAGTTTGAACCGGAATTTCTTTAGCCGTCTTCCAGCAGGCGGCGGAGGTCGATGATGGCCGCGTTGGCGCGGGAAATGTGCGAGCCCATAACCAGCGAATGATTCGCCAGCATACCCAATCCGCTGCCGTTCAGAATGACCGGACTCCAGACCGTGTCCTGTGTGGGTTCAAGGTCCCGGATGATCTGCTGGAGACTGACCAGTGCGTTCTTCTTCTGCAGGACATCGTGGAAATCAACTTCAATGGCGCGCAGCAGATGGATCAGCGCCCAGGTCGTCCCCCTGGCTTCGTAGAAAACGTCATCCAGTTCGGTCCAGGGCGTTTTGACCTCCAGTTCACGGGACGATGAGGTTGACTGGGAGGCTGCGGCGTCACCGGCAAGAGAGGTATCAAGCTGTCGTTTGCCGACACTGGCTGAAAGCCGCTGGGACAGGCTGCCCAGCCGCGTCTCCACCTCGGAAAGCCAGGTACGCAGGTTGTCTGCCCTGGCATAGAACTGTGCGTTCTGCTGATCTTCATCGCCCAGCCGAACCAGATAGCGCTCCAGTGCCCGGGTGCCTTTTTCATACTCGCTTTCCGTGGCGGGCAGTATCCAGGAGTCGTTATCGAAGTAGTACTGACCTTCCGCCCGCACCAGGTCCGTATCCTCGGTAGATTGTGATTGTGAGCGGCTCAGGTTGTTCCGCAGCGTTCTTGCCATATCCCGCATCTGCACCAGCACGCCGAATTCCCAGTTGGGCAGGTTATCCATCAGGACCCCCGGCGGCATAATGTCGTTGTGCAGGTATCCGCCCCGCTTGTCGAGCAGGATATCTGCCATGGTGATCATGGTGGCAACGGTGGTGGTACCGACTACCTTACGGCTGTCCTGCCCGGCGATGACATCGCCGGTTGCCCGGTGAATATCGAACAGGTCCGGTTCGCTATCCCAGTAGAATCCGAGAGCGCCGATACCCAGCAGCAGGATGAGCACAACCATAGAGGTGCCGCGCACCAGGGTCCGCGACCTGCCGTCGGTTTGCAGGTTGTCCGACACCTGTTCTTTAATCTGATCAATTCGGTCTTCGATTCCGCTCAAGACACTGCCCCCGGGTTTGGCGTTCGCAATAGGAGTTAATGGTAACCGTTATCGGGAGGTGGCGGTATCCGATGTGCGGTGACCCGCAGATACCACAGGACGACTCACCACCTCAGCACGACGGAAGGAGTCGAACTCACTTTGAAAACGGCTTCGACGCGAAACGACACCCGGGCGTTCAGCTCCTGGTATATCCAGCGCCCGCTGGCATCTTTCGGGGCCCGGATGGTCACAAACGCACGGGATTGTTCGATCTGCCTGGCAATAGTGTCGAACCGGATTTGGTCTGTCCGGCGATTCATAACATCCTGATGACGCAGCCTGTAGGTAGTCGTCTTCTGGTCCTCCCTTTCGTTGATCAGTTTGACCACAGGGCCGATATTCGGGTGGGAGGCATCCACTGATTCTGCGAGGGTCACGTAAACAAGGGCCTGGGTGAGGTTGCCCTGGTCTACATGATTGCGTGCCCAGATGAGGTACTTTTCGGCAATCCTGTTCAAGCCTTCAATTGCCCGGGTGTTTTCAGGGTTGTACACGAGAATCGCACGATACTTCTGCAGAGCATTGTCGTCTTGCGGCGTGGTCAACTGATTGTTGATGTAGTTTAATTCCGCCGCAGCCAGCACAAGATCAATGTCCGGTTCCTGCGGATGCTCCGGGCCGGGTGTGATGAGTTGCGCGTTACAACCATAGATAATGGCCAGCAGGATAAAACTTGAGACGGCTGATCGGGTCACAGTAAGTGTATGCACCATTGCAGTTGAAATAGCGAGTTAATTGAATCACGAGATGTCGATGAAACAAACCACCTTGACAGGCCGCCTGTTGTCCGGCGGGTTCATGCTGGGCCTTTTGCTCGCCTGTCTTTCCGGCACCCGGGCGGATGACCGGTTCGCTGCACCGGCTCTTTCAAGGGGTGATTTTTCGGAAGCCGGGCAGATATTGCCCGTGGACGAGGCGTTTCGATTTGGCAGCTACGAGGAGGGCGAATCGCTGCGCCTCTTCTGGCAGGTATTGCCGGGTTATTACCTGTATCGTGACAAATTCCGCTTTGAGCAGGCGGGGTCAGAGGTGCACGTTGAGTTGCCCGGCGGTCATCTCAGACAGGATGAGATATTCGGAGAGGTTGAGGTGCTGACGGGATTCGTGGAGGTGTCTCTGCCACTCGTGGCCGGCACAAGGGTGTACTATCAGGGCTGTGCAGAGCGTGGCTACTGCTATCCTCCGCAGAAAAGGGTGCTAACTTCGGCGAATCAGGGGCTATTTTCGGGAAACCATGATATTCATGGTCTTCAAGTGGAATAGCTGGGTTATTCTTCCGGGAAACTTCCGGGAAATGCGACAAAAGTGGCTGAATTCCTTGAAAATCACCGAGAATGTCGAAAAAATGGAGAAAATCGTCATGGAGCCGGGGATATGTCTGAAGTACTCGTTTTGAATGGCCCGAATCTGAACCTGCTGGGTACGCGGGAACCGGAAATCTATGGTTCCGATACCCTGGCGGATATTGATAAGCGGGTTGGTGCCATCATTGAGGCGGCGGGTCATACCTTCAGTTCATTTCAGGGTAATGCTGAGCACGGACTGATTGAGCGGCTGCACGAGGCAAGAGGGCAGGCGGGGTTCGTCATTATCAATCCCGGTGCCTTCACACATACCAGTATTGCGCTTCGTGATGCCTTCCTCAGTGTCGCCATTCCGTTTATTGAAGTGCATGTATCCAATGTGTTCAGTCGGGAAGAGTTTCGCAAACACTCTTTCCTGTCGGATATCGCGGTCGGCTGCATCACAGGGCTGGGTGCGAGCGGCTACGAATATGCGGCGCAATATGCGGTCCGGTACCTGGACCGGGAGGCGGGCTGATGGACATCAGGAAAGTCAAAAAACTGATTGAGATCATGGAGGCATCGGACATCTCGGAAATCGAGATTAAGGAAGGTGATGACGCGGTACGAATTACCCGTGGCGGTGTCGTTTCGCCTTCGGTAACCGCGCCGGTTTCGGCGCCCATCCCGGAGGCACCTGCAGCGACGCCCGCAGCTTCGGAAGTTCAGGTGACCGGTCACATTGTGCGTGCGCCCATGGTCGGGACCTTCTATCGGGCCCCGTCACCTTCATCACCACCTTTTGTAGAGACAGGCGATCAGGTCAGGGAGGGCGAGACGCTTTGCATCATCGAATCCATGAAGATGATGAACCACATCAAGGCGGAGCGATCTGGCAGGCTGGAGGCGATCCTGGTCAACAACGAAGAGCCCGTCGAGTTTGACCAGCCACTCTTTACGCTTGGGAACCTTTGAATGTTGTTCAGAGTTTCCCCTGGTAGCTGAAACCGGTTTCGGTTATGAGACGGCTCCTGATTGCCAATCGTGGTGAGGTGGCACTGCGGATTCTCAGAGCCTGCGGGCAGGCTTCCATCACCACCATGGCCGCCTATACCCGCGTGGACCACGGGCTGCGTCATCTGGAACTGGCTGACGAAACAGTGTGTATCGGCCATAGTTCCTATATGGAAATGGATCAATTGCTTGCTGCGGCGACCACAAGAGATTGCGACGCAATACATCCGGGCTACGGCTTTCTGTCCGAGAATGCGGATTTTGCAGACCGGGCGGAAGCTGCCGGGCTGACCTTTGTCGGCCCGACGGCTGAGCAGATTCGTATGATGGGTAACAAATCGCAGGCAAGGCGACTTCTGGCGTCTCGAAATGTGCCCGTGTTACCCGGCAGTTCCGGACCTGTTAACGATGTTGATGAGGCGCGCCGGGTCGCAGCGGAAATCGGCTACCCTGTGCTGCTCAAGGCAAGTCACGGAGGTGGCGGTCGGGGCATCAGGCTTGTGCGGACAAAATCCGATTTTTCGTCGGCGTTCACCGAAACAGAAAACCAGGCTGACACCTTCTTTGGTAACGGTGAGTTGTATGTCGAGAAGTATCTGCCGAATGCACGGCATATTGAGATTCAGGTCGCTGGAGACGGGGCGGGCAAGGTCGTCTACCTGGGAGCACGGGATTGTTCGGTGCAGCGTCGCAATCAGAAACTGATTGAAGAGGCGCCACCGCCGGGCATTGAGGAAGCACGGCTGGATGAACTTGCGTCCGTCTGTTGTGCGGCGCTGGCGGAACCGGGTTACCGCAATCTGGGCACGCTGGAGTTTCTTTTTGACGGGGATGCGTTTTACTTCATCGAGATGAATACCCGTCTCCAGGTGGAACACCCGGTAACCGAAGCGGTGACGGGACTGGATCTGGTCAATCTGCAGTTGCACATTGCCGCTCACAAACAACTGCCATTTGATCAGGCGGCGGTTGTGGTCCGGGGACACGCCATCGAGTGTCGCATCAATGCCGAAGACGCTCAGTTCAAGCCTTCCCCCGGCCTGGTTGCCGATCTGAAATGGCCGGGTGGCCCCGGTGTCCGGGTCGATAGCCACCTCTATTCCGGCTACCGAATTCCACACGAGTATGATTCGCTGGTGGCAAAATTGATCTGCACCGGTCAGGATCGACCCGCCGCCATCGCACGCATGGCCCTGGCTCTGCACGAAACAAAGATCGGGCCGGTTAACACCAATCTGGGACTGCATCGGGTGATTCTGGAAGATGAAGAATTCAGGGCGGGGGCGGTATCCACCCGATTCCTGGCGGAGCGTCGGCCATGAGCCGGAACTGGGTTAATGTGACCGCTGCGGCGGATAAGCAGCGACTCAATGAACTGGAAAACTGGTTCTGGGAGATGGGCGCCGTTTCCGTGACCATGGAAGACGCGCAGGACCTGCCCATATTTGAACCGCCCCCCGGTGAGCAGCCCCTGTGGGATCAGATGCTGGTTACCGGATTGTTTCAGTCGGATGTGTCTGTTGAGCGGCTAACGGATTCGCTGAGTGGTGAGAATTTTGTTCTGAATCGTATAGAGGAACTGGCCGACCGGGCCTGGGAGCGCGAGTGGCTGAATCGGTTCGAGCCGATGTGTTTTGGTGATCGGCTCTGGGTCTGCCCGACCGGATTCGATATTGATCGGCAGGGAAAGGTCGTGATTGACCTGGACCCGGGACTCGCCTTTGGTACGGGCACACATGAAACCACGCGATTGTGCCTTGAGTATCTGGATGCCTCTGCGGTTAGTGGTCTCACGGTTGTGGACTATGGTTGCGGTTCCGGCATTCTTGGTATTGCCGCCTGCAAACTGGGTGCGAGGACCGTCTGCTGTGTAGACAGGGATACACAGGCATTGACGGCGACACGGGGCAATGCCGCCCGAAACGGCGTCACGGTTGAGACACACCTGCCGGGGGTTGCACTGCCGTCAGCGGATCTGGTTCTCGCGAACATTCTTGCGCAGCCGCTGATTGAACTGTCCGGACCTCTGGTTGCGGCAACGGCGTCAGGGGGCCGGCTGGTGTTGTCAGGAATCATGGAGAGCCAGGCAGACAAGGTGAGCAATGCCTACAAAGACAGGTTGGAGCCTGTGTCTCGAACCCTGCTTAACGGCTGGGTGAGACTGGTCTGGAGAAAGCCGTGATGGAAGCGATCACCCGTTGCCCCGCCTGTAGAACCAGCTTTCTTGTTACGGAAGCGCAACTGAGTATTGCCGATGGCTCGGTCAGGTGTGGTGCCTGCCGGTATGTTTTTCAGGCGCAAGACCACTTTCTGTCGTCGCCGGAAACGGCAGAACCCGGGTCTGAAATGTTTGAGCAATCATCGACAGAGGGCTCGTTCGAAGAAAGCGGGAGTTCGGTGGCAGGGATGGCGTCAGAAGCGCCTGCGGAGACTGCGGAGTCGCCCGATTTCAATTTTGATTTCAATGCTGATCCTGATCATCTGCTACAGGACCAACGACGCTTCTTTCCGGTGTTATCACCTAAAAGGCTGCCCGGGATTCTGCTGCTTTTGCTGACGCTTGGTATTCAATGGGTTTATCTGAACCTGGCCACACTTTCCCAGGACGTGAGGTACCGGGAACATATTCTGACGGTCTGTCGCATCGCGGGCTGCCAGGTTCCCGACTATGACAATCCGGACCTGCTGCATACCCGTGAACTGATTATCCGTACACATCCGGAAGAGCCACTGGCGCTGACGGTGGATGTGCTGCTCAGGAACCGTGGTTCTTTTCGACAGGCGTTTCCCGGGCTGAGACTGGATTTCATGGATGCTCGCGGTAATCTGGTTGCCAGTCGCGTGTTTCAGGCAGATGAATACCTGGGTGGTGAAATGCGGGGCCTGCGCTACATCCCCGCACTCACTGAAGTCCGACTGTCTCTTGGGATCGTTGATCCGGGGGAAAATGCGCTGGGATACCAGATGGAGGTGGTACGCATTTAGTCGGCTTTGGTATCATTGCGTTCTTTGTCTGCGCCTCCCGGGAAAAGATGTCTGATGTGCGCCTGAAAACGGCTCTGTTATCTGTTTCCGACAAAACTGATCTGGAAAAACTCGCCGCCGCTCTTCGACGGCAGGATGTCCGGATGATGTCGACAGGTGGCACCTGCCGGCTGCTCCGCGACGCAGGATATGAAGTTCAGGAAGTGTCCGATTACACGGGCTTTCCCGAGATGATGGATGGTCGCGTCAAGACATTGCATCCTAAGGTTCACGGCGGTCTCCTTGGCCGCAGAGGCCGGGACGATGATGTGATGGAACATCATGGCATCGAAGCCATCGACCTGCTTGTGGTCAACCTCTACCCGTTTGAAGAAACGGTTGCCGGGAATCCGTCGAACACGCCGGAGATCATTCGGAACATTGATATCGGTGGCCCGGCGATGCTGCGGTCCGCCGCCAAGAATTTCGCGTCCGTGGCGGTGGTGGTCGATCACCGGGACTATGACCCGCTCATTCAGGAACTGACCGCCTCGGGGGGGCGCCTGTCCGCAGAAACCCGATTCCGACTGGCGGTTAAAGCGTTTGAGATGGTGGCCCGCTACGATGCCGCGATTGCCAACCACCTGTCGGCACTGACAGGACCGCAGGAGCAGGGGGAACCTGAAGATTATCCGGGTTCTCTCACCCTGCAGTTCGAGCGGCAACAGTCATTGCGTTACGGGGAAAACCCGCATCAGACGGCCGCCTTTTATGTGGAGCGTGATCGACCGGCGGGGTCCATCGCTTCGGCAAGACAGCATCAGGGCAGGGAGCTTTCCTACAACAACCTTGCCGACACCGATGCCGCATTACAGTGTGTGCAGGCATTCGAGGAACCGGCCTGTGTCATCGTCAAGCACGCCAATCCCTGCGGGGTCGCGCAGTCGAAGGATGTTTTCACCGCTTATGACCGGGCCTTTGGAACGGACCCGACCTCTGCCTTTGGCGGGATTATCGCGTTCAACCGGGAAGTTGACGAGAGGGTAGCAACGGAGATTACGGGGCGACAGTTCAGCGAAGTGATAGCGGCACCGGCATATTCAGAGGCTGCTCTGCAGGCTCTTCAGGCCAGGAAAAATGTTCGCGTGCTCGAAGTATCCGCTGATGGCGGTGCGCCGGGAACAATGGACTACAAACGTGTTGCCGGTGGCTTGCTCGTTCAGGACGCTGACGTGTCATGGCTTGATGAGGAAAACCTGCGTGTTGTGACTGATCGGGCGCCCTCGGAAGCTGAATATGAGGATCTGATGTTCGCCTGGAAAGTAGCCAGGTTTGTGAAGTCCAATGCCATCGTTTATGCCCGCGACCTGATGACCGTAGGCATCGGCGCCGGACAGATGTCACGGGTGATCAGCGCACGAATTGCCGGGCTGAAGGCCGCAGAGGAAGGTCTGGAGGTAGTCGGCTCGGTTATGGCATCCGATGCGTTCTTTCCTTTTCGTGACGGTATTGATGCGGCGGCGCAGGCGGGTATCGCCGCCGTCATTCAACCCGGTGGGTCCATGCGTGACCGGGAAGTGATTGACGCCGCCAACGAGGCGGGTATGGCGATGGTATTTACCGGTATGCGACATTTCAGACACTAGCAGGCTGTTGATTTTCACCCAGCTTCGAACAGATTGACCGTTTAAAGCTTGAATTTTCGGTTCTATATGACAATTTGAGCCTGGTTTCCGCCCTTATGGGCAACCACCGTCACGGTATTGCCCCTGCCGGGCGGAATTATCCCTGTAACGCCCTCATCCGGGTCAGATTCCAGCCAATCATCGTTAGCATAAATACGCTGTTCACCTTCGATAAACCACGCACTTTCATCTGCCTGATCAAACCAACTGACTTACCCCAGCCAAAAGGCTCTTCCACCCGCTTCCTGTTCCGTTGGCTAATCTTGTAACCTGCGTGTCGGCTGGTACGACCGTCGATGGCAGAACCGCCTGCCCGGTTATCATTCCTGGCAACATGGGGCGTCACATTCAGAACCCGGCAAGCCGCTACGAAACCCGCCGTATCATAGTTCTTGTCCGCACCCACTGTGCGCTTCTTCGTTCCCGGGAGTTTCGACAATAAGTCTGCCGCTACTTCCCGTTCGGCCTTGCCTGTCGCATGGCTGGCCGCCGCCTTAACAATCAGGCCGTTCTGGTTTTCCATCACAGTGTGACCCATATAAGACAGTCTGGCTTCTTTGCCAGGACCTTTCTTGGCCAGTCGTGCATCACCGTCTGTTTTTGACTCGTGGGTCTGGTTACTACGCTTTTCCCCGTGGAAATTAGCTTCGCTGTTGCGTCCACCACCCGCTGAGGGTTCGCTATCATCATCCTTGCGACGGTAGCTTTTCTGCGAAGCCCAGGCCTGGATCAAGGTGCCGTCTACGCTGAAGTGCTCGTCGGACAGCAGCTTTTGCTTTCTGGCAAGGCCAACCACCTCTTCAAACAGTTCGGTGATGACATCGTTTTCCAGCAGACGATCCCGGTTGATGCTGAAAACGGAGTGATTCCAGATCGAGTCATCAATCGTTAAGCCGACAAACCACCGGTACAGGAGGTTATAGTTGATCTGTTCAACCAATTGCCGCTCGCTACGGATGCTGTAAAGTACCTGGAGTAACTGCGCCCTGATGAGTCGCTCTGGCGGAATCGATTCCCGACCAGTGTCACAATAGATACTACCGAAGAGCCAGTTCAGGTTCTTCATCGCCTCATCAAGGAGTGTCTTGATGGGTCTCAGCGGATGATCCTCTGGGACAAACGATTCCAACTGCACTGTTGTGAAAAGGGATTCCTGGAAAACATCTTCGCCACGCACTGAGTCAAAATCCTTAATCAGGTATAGTTCTCAGTATTATATCTAACCCAGTATTACCGGGCCACAAAATCAACAGCCTGCTAGTACACCAATGCTAATGAGAATTACCCCGGATAGAAAGAATATTGAAACTGTGAGAGTGGCGTACCCCGGAATGTCTCGGCCATACAATAAAGTTTGAAGAATAATGATAAAGCTATAAAGTCCTGAGATACTTGCGATCACAATTCCTAACCAAGACCAGATTCGTAGTGGGGCGCTTGTAAAAGAAACGATGCCATCAATTGCGAATCGTATTAGTTTAAGGTTGGACCAAGCACTCTCTCCTTGAGCTCGGACAGGAGCCTCAAATGTCAATGCGGCTTGATTAAAACCTACCCAAGCATAGAGTCCTTTCATAAACCTCTTCTTCTCTGGCAGGCTTTTTAAGGCTTCCACTACTTGTCTTTTCATCAACCTAAAGTCCCCTGCATCTTTCACCAATGGAACTTCCGCGAACTCGTGAATCAGTTTATAGAAAATAGAGACAAAAAAGTTATACCCTACGCTATCCACACTATTCCTCAAAACTCGTTGCCCATAAACAACATCGTGACCCTCAGAAATCTTTTTGATAAATTCAGGGATTAACTCGGGAGGATGCTGCAGGTCTGCGTCCATCGTAATCACATATTCACCCTGAGCGTGATCTAAACCCGCTGTAAGGGCGATCTCTTTTCCGAAATTTCTAGACAGATCTAGAATGGTAAGTGAGTCACAGAGTTCAAGCTGCTGCCTTAATTCATCGAGTGTAGAGTCGTCGCTACCATCGTTGATACAGATTATTTCGTAATTACTATTGAGCGCAGTAAGAACTGGTAGTAGCTTTGAAAACAGTTCATTGATGTTCTTGGCTTCGTTATAGCAAGGGATAATTACTGAGTAATTCATATATACCGTCTCTTATTGCTTGGCGAATAAAACATCGGAACTCAAAGAGAATGTCTTCATTCAGGTTATGTATTCTAAACTAATACTTGAAAAGAAAACTACATCGATGGCGCAAAAGGTTCCACCGGGCGCATTTTGAAGATCAGGCAAGAGGTATGTGCTTGGAATATGGTGTCCTGAGCAGGAATCGAACCTACGACCCTCCACTTAGAAGGTACAGCTCTCTTAGACAAATGCGTAGCCTATGTTTATGCATTCCCAGACGCTTTGGTAATTCGCTTTTGATGTTCTCGTAAAGACTATTAGCAAGCACAAGAACCTTATGTTTTTCATACTCGTCTAACTTCAGATACTCATGAATTTTTATGTTAGCCAAGACATGAGCACCTAATTCGATCCACCTGTTTTCGACCCAAGGCGGGAGGTTCTCACTCCTTCAGGATGTTACTACGCGTTGTCACAAAATGCACTGGTTCACTACATATACCTTAACTCCCGGTTAAGGGGTGATGTCGGCGAAGGTAAGTGAGATAGAAGGCGCAACTTGCTGCGTGATTTGGCAAAATACCGAGTATCCAAACTCTCACCCAGCAAGTGCGCCTATGACAAAGATAATCCCTCAGCCTGCAAACGTCGAGATAGATTTTACCGATGCCGCTCTGGTGGGCACTGGCGGCTGGTCTCTACTGGCCAAAATGGCTCAACAAACCGAACTGCTACGATCCCTCTCGCAAGCCGTTCACCTCAAAGTACGCCGACGCGGTGCCTCTGACGCCGAGATGCTGTGGAGTCTCATTGCCTCTCTGGCAGCCGGTCATGGTGCCCTGTCTGATTTGGATGCCCTGCGTGCCAACCCCGCCGGGCAGGTACTGCTGGGTTTGAGTGAAGCGCCTTCAGGTCGGCGTCTCGGCGAATATCTCAGCCGCTTTGGCCAGGATGAGGTGGACGCCCTGCGAGGCGTGGTCCAGGCATTGGCACAGCAGGTTGCACCGGCCATCATTGATCACCATGTGACCACACAGGGCTATGTGCCAGTGTTTATCGATGGCACTGCGATTGAGGTGGATGGTCATCTCTTTGAAGGTGCCAACAGGGGATACAATGGTGAGCCGCAACTGTGGCTGCATAATGTGTTCCTCGGAGGATTGTGGGCCAGTGGCTTACTGCACCCGGGTGGCGTTGATGTCGCCAGGGGTTGGCAGACACAGTTGGCTGACGACGTGACGCCGTTGCTACCGGAGGGTACGCCGGTCTGGCTACGGGCAGACAACGCCTATTATCGTGGCGACCTGGTCCGGTTTTGTACTGACAAGGGCTGGGATTACTCGATCAGCGTGACCAATGACAATAACCGCCGCCCGGTGCTGCGCCAACTGGAAGGATTACCTGAAAACGCCTGGTCTGATATAGGGCGAGGCGAGTCTGCGACGCTGGTGTTGCACCGACCCAGCGGCTGGAAGACGCAACACTATGTCGTCGTTCGCCAGCTCTATGACGGTCCACAACAGCGTCTGACGCCTGCTTATACGGTCATTCTTGTGTCCCGTGACGACCTGCCGGTGGATGAATTAGTGCGACGTCATCGCGGCAAGCAGGGACAGGAGAATGCCTTCAAGGGTCCGCTGATTGAAATGGATTTACATCATCCTCCCTGTCGGCGGTTTGCCGCCAATCAGGCATTTTATGCCTGCGGTCAGATAGCACAGTTGTTGTTGATGGCGATGCAGTATCAGTGGCTACCCGAGCCTGCCCGGAAACATGGCTTGCGACCTTTGATCCGCTATTTGATGCGCTCAGTGGCTCGTCTGGTAAAAACCGGCAGGCGCTATCGTCTTGACTTTGCCAAGAACAACTTCAGGCTGGACTGGCTGCTGTACGCGGCCTTCCAACTGGAATAGCGTCGATCTCAGCTTCGAACTAACACCAACACCTGTCATTGGGCGGGTAGCGCTTGGGCGCTCGGTGCCAAAGACCGGCAACGGATGCCTGTGCAGGAGCCAGGCACTCTGTCAGGACTCCCAGGAACAACCAAAATCATGTGAAGAGACAGCCGCCTTGCTATTGAGCACGCGATAAGCTGTGACACCTACAACCAAGATGGGTTAACCGGGGATTGAGGTGCTCCTGCGCGATCCTCGGGTTTGTGATAAAAAGCCGGTAACACTCAGAGAGGGAGTCGACGATGCGCGATCTTGTTATTCGAAATGGCCTGGTGGTTGACGGTACCGGTGCGGAACCTGTGCGGGCGGACATCGCGATTGACGGCGATGCGATCACGACCATTGGTGAGGTAGCTGATAAGGGGACGAGGGAAATTGATGCGGACGGACACATCGTCACACCCGGATTCGTGGATATGCACACCCATCTGGATGCCCAGATTGGCTGGGACCCTCTGCTGACACCGGTCAGTTGGCACGGGGTGACCACCGCTCTGCTTGGAAACTGCGGCGTAACCTTTGCACCGTGCAGGCCGGATGGCCGGGAATTTCTCGCCGGTATGATGGAAACGGTAGAAGACATTCCCCGCGATGCCATCATGACCGGACTGTCCTGGAACTGGGAGCATTTTGGTGAGTATCTGGATGAGTTGGAGAATCTTGATCCCGCCATCAATGTTGCGGGCATGATCGGCCACTGTGCATTGCGTTACTACGTCATGGGTGAACGCGGTGTCGATGGACAACCCACCGAGGCAGAAAAGCGGGAGATGGCGGAAATTGTCCGCAAGGCGGTTGCTGACGGCGCCGTTGGTTTTTCAACGTCAAGGTTCCTCGGGCATTACATCCCGGATGGTCGGCATGTGCCCGGTACCCACGCAGAACACGATGAACTGGAGACCATTGCCCGGGTCGTCGGCGAGCAGGGCGCGCTGATGCAGAACGTCGCCAACTTTGGTGGAAACTTCGACGGCGAGATGGAACTGATCCGCAAGGAAGCCGGTAAGGCTCGTGTCCTGTTCAGTCATGGCGCCGGTCGAAGCACCAGCTACGGCGACAAGGTTGAAAAAATCATTATGGACATGCGCGAGCAGGGTCTGGATGTGAACGCGATCGCCATTCCCCGGTCCTCCGGCTTCGTTACCGGGCTCCAGGCTTATCTGCCCTGGCGCGGTGGCGCATGGAGCGAACTGTTCGATATGGATTTTGAAGCGCGACTGGCGGCCATCCGGGAACCCGGGTTCGCGGGTCGTCTGGTGGCAGGAGCCAGAGAAAAGGGCCCGCTTATTTCTGCGGACATGATCTACTATCTGGGTGATGGCGATAAGCCGAACTATGTCGGCGGGCCGGAAGAATGTCTGCAGGCGGTGGCCGACAGGCGCGGGGAACATCCTGCGGAAACCTTCATTCGCATCTCCATTGAAACGCAGGGCAGGGCGCTGTTCACCCTTCGCTTCTTTAACCAGAACATGGATGCTCTGGCCAGGGCAATATCCAGCGAATTCTGTCTGCCGGGCCTTGGTGATGCGGGTGCGCATGTCAGCCAGATCATGGATTCCGGATGGGCAACCTTCGTGATGGCGCACTGGCACCGGGACACGGGCCTGTTCTCACTGCCCGAGGCGGTTCGTCGTCTTACTGCGGCACCCGCACGCATCATTGGCCTGAAGGACCGGGGCACCCTCGAAGTCGGCAAAAAGGCGGATATCAATGTGATCAAGCTGGATGCCCTGTCAGAGCTTATGCCGGAAATCGTTCATGACTTCCCGGGTGATGCGCCACGATTTATCCAGCGTGCGAAAGGCTATCGTGCGACCCTGTGTAACGGTCAGATTATCCTGGAAAACGATGAGCTGACCGGTGCCCGGAGTGGTTCGGTATTGAGACATGCGGGCTAAGTCTTTCAGAGCATCCTTCAGGTGGACAAATAATGACTGAGAGAAACTACGATGTTGTGATCTGGGGCGCGACAGGATTTACCGGTCGCCTGGTCATGGAATACATGTACGAAACCTACGGTGTGGATGGTGACGTCAGGTGGGCCGTCGGTGCCCGAAATGCCGACAAGCTCGCAGCGGTGAAGCGGGAGCTTCTGGGGGGCGATGCCGGGAAGGTGCCGGATATGATTGCGGACAGCAATGACGAGCAGAGCCTGCGTGAACTGGTTACTGCAACCCGCTCAATCTGCACCACGGTGGGGCCTTATGCGAAGTATGGTACCAGGCTGGTCGAAGCCTGTGCCGAACAGGGTACCCACTACTGTGACCTGACCGGTGAAGTACAGTGGATGCATCGGATGATCGGGCAGCACCACACCAGGGCGGAGCAGAGCGGTGCCAGAATCGTATTCACCTGCGGCTTTGACAGTATTCCCTCGGATCTGGGGGTTTTCTATGTTCAGTCGCAGATGCGGGCATTGCATGGCACCTGGGCGCCACGGGTCAAGTATCGTGTTGTGAAGTCCGATGGTGGTGTCAGCGGCGGCACCATCGACAGCATGATGAACATGATGGACGAGGCGCGTGATGATCCGGGTATCCTGGATATTATTGCCGACCCCTATGCGCTCAATCCGCCCAATATGCCGCGTGGTGATGACGGACCGGATCAGACCTCGGTGGAATATGATCAGGATTTCCTTCAATGGACCGCGCCCTTTGTCATGGCGGGTATCAACACGCGGGTGGTTCGACGGAGTCATTCCCTGCTGGGTTATCCCTGGGGAGAACACTTCCGATACGATGAGGCCATGCTGACGGGTGACGGACCGCGCGGGTTTGCCCGGGCCTCCATGGTGTCAGGTGGCACCGGCCTGATGATGAAGGCTACGGAGTTCACGCCGACCCGAAACCTGCTGGGCAGACTGGCACCTTCGCCGGGTGAAGGCCCTTCCAGGGAGACCATCCAAAAAGGTTTTTTCGAGATTGAGCTGTTTGCGGCCCATCCGGAAGACCCGGAGAAGAATCTGATCGCTGTTGTCACCGGTGATCGTGACCCGGGTTACGGGGCGACGTCGAAAATGCTGGCGGAAAGCGCCGTCTGCCTGGCAAAAGACGACCTGGACACGCCCGCCGGGTTACTGACCCCGGCGGTGGCGATGGGACAATCGCTGATCGACAGGCTGTCGGAGCGCGCCGGAATGACATTTAGTCTGAAAGACTGACGAAATATCTTTAGCAGGATTCAACCTTCGTATAAGATTCGGGGAGTGCTGTTTCCCCGGTTTATCCCAGTTTTATGACACAGGATTTCGTCCATCTCCGCGTACATTCAGAGTATTCACTGAGTGATGGGATGGTACGAATCAAACCACTGATCGCGGCCTGTGTTCAGCAATCGGCGCCAGCCATCGCCGTCACTGACCGCAATAACCTGTTCGCCCTGGTCAAGTTTTATAACGCCGCAGAGAGTGCCGGCGTGAAACCGATTGTTGCCAGTGACGTCTGGATTGCCGGTGACAACCCCAATGAAGCGGCTACCCCGCTGGTGCTGATCGCACGTACGGACAAGGGGTACCGCAACCTGTGTGAACTGATCTCCCGGTCTTACGCCGAAGGGCAGACCATGGGTCAGGCTACCCTGAAACGCCCCTGGATTTCCGCGCAGTCAGACGGCCTGATTGCACTTTCCGGGGGGCGTGAAGGCGATATTGGCCGGGCTCTGCTGGCCGGCAACGAGGAACAGGCGGAACAACGCCTGCGGCAATGGCAGCAGATATTCCCTGATGCCTTCTACCTTGAGCTTCAGCGCACGGGCCGGGAAAACGAAGAAGATTACAACGCCCTCGCCGTAAACCTGGCGATCAGGCTGGATGCGCCGGTGGTTGCCACCAACGACGTCAGGTTTCTTACCCGGGAGGAGTTCGAAGCACACGAGGTGCGGGTCTGCATCCATGATGGCCGTACTCTTGATGATCCCAGGCGCGAGCGGCGCTACACGGACCAGCAGTACCTGAAATCCGCAGAAGCAATGATGGAACTTTTCGCTGACATCCCGGAGGCGCTCGAAAATTCCGTGGAGATCGCCAGGCGGTGCAATGTCACCGTGGAACTGGGGACCTATCACCTGCCGGAATACCCGGTGCCGGAGGGCTATACCACGGAATCTCTGTTGAATGAGCAGTGTGCCAGGGGGCTGGATGAGCGCCTGGAAAACATACTGGACCAATCAGACTCAGAGTCTGCCGAAAAACGCAAACAGTATACTGACCGGCTGGCGTTTGAACTGGGTGTCATCAACAAGATGGGCTTTCCCGGCTACTTCCTGATCGTCATGGAGTTTATCCAGTGGGCCAGGGACAATGGTATTCCGGTCGGACCTGGCCGGGGTTCGGGTGCGGGCTCGCTGGTCGCCTACGCGCTGAAGATCACGGACATAGACCCGTTGAAATATGACCTGGTGTTCGAGCGTTTTCTAAACCCTGAAAGGGTTTCCATGCCGGACTTCGATATTGATTTCTGCATGGACGGCAGGGACAGAGTGATCCAGCATGTTGCGGAACTCTATGGCCGCGAGGCCGTTTCCCAGATCATCACCTTCGGCACCATGGCCGCGAAGGCGGTGGTGCGTGACGTGGCAAGGGTGCAGGGCAAACCCTACGGACTCGCCGATAAACTTTCCAAGCTGATTCCCTTTGAACCGGGGATGACCCTGTCAAAAGCGCTGGAAGATGAGCCTCTGCTGCGTGAGATGGTTGCGTCCAGCGAAGAGGCCGATGAGATCATGGAGATGGCCTTCAAACTTGAGGGTCTGGCCCGGAACGTCGGGCGACATGCGGGAGGTGTGGTGATTGCGCCGACCCGGTTGACGGATTTTGTGCCCACCTACTGCGACGAAACCGCCGGTGGACTGATGACCCAGTTCGACATGATTGATGTTGAGCAGGCCGGACTTGTGAAGTTCGACTTCCTGGGTCTGCGCACCCTGACCATCATCGACAATGCCGTGAATAGTATTAACCGGCGTTGCGCGGCTGAGGGTCGGGAACCGATTGATATTGATCAGATATCACTGGAAGACCCGAAGATCTATGTGGATCTCCGGGCCGCCAGAACCACGGCGGTGTTCCAGTTGGAATCCCGGGGCATGAAAGACCTGATGAAAAAGGTAAAACCGAGTCGTTTCGCGGATATCGTCGCGCTGGTTGCGCTGTTTCGCCCCGGCCCCATGCAGTTGGCGGACGATTTCATCAAGCGCAAGCGCGGTCAGGAAGAAGTCGACTATCTGCATCCCAGCCTGAAGCATGTGCTGGAAGACACTTACGGGGTGATGTTGTATCAGGAGCAGGTGATGCAGATCGCCCAGGTCCTGGCGGGCTACACGCTCGCAGACGCCGACCTGCTGCGACGCGCCATGGGTAAGAAAAAGCCCGAGGAAATGGCAAAGCAAAGGGCCGTGTTCCTGAAGGGGGCGACCAGAAACGGGGTCAATGAGAGGCAGGCGGATCACATCTTCAACCTGATGGAGAAGTTCGCCGGTTACGGCTTCAATAAACCGCACTCCGTCGCCTACGCCCTGATCGCCTACCAGACCGCCTGGCTGAAACACTACTATCCGGCTGACTTTATGGCGGCGGTACTGTCTGCCGATATGCAGAACACGGACAAGGTGGTGACCAACATCGAGGAGTGTCGTGAAATGAAACTGACGCTCCGGCCGCCGGACGTCAACCGGGGGGAGTTTCGGTTTATCGCGGATACGCCCGTGAGCATCGTCTATGGCCTGGGCGCCATCAAGGGGCTTGGCAAGGGCGCCATTGAATCACTGGTTTCCTGCCGTAACACAGAGGGTGTTTTCAGGGATCTCTATGGCTTTTGTGAGCGGGTGGATTCCAGGGTGAACAAGCGCTCCATTGAAGCGCTGATTGGCAGCGGCGCGCTGGACCGTCTGGTGGACAAGATCCCGGAAGGCACAGCGGATGCCATCGGCTACAGGCGTGCGCTGCTGACCGCCAACCGGGACGACGCAGTGGGCCTTGCGGAACAAAAGGCCCGTAACGAAGACAGTGGCCTGACTGACCTCTTTGGCGGTGATGTGCTGGTCCGGGACACCGAAGACGGGCGCTACAACCATTTTGATGGCCTCCGCTGTCTTTCCTTCAAGGATCGATTGAACAGGGAAAAGGATTCGCTGGGTCTCTTTCTGACGGGTCACCTGATCGATGACTACAAGGAAGAGTTGGATCAGGTGGTGGATTCCCGGATTTCCCGGCTTCGAACCGGCCAGAACGGTGTGATGGTCGGCGGGCTGGTTTTTGCCATAAGAACATTCAAGAACAAGCGTGGTGGCACCAACGCATTCGTGACCCTGGACGACAAGACCGGGCGTCTTGAGGTCAGCATGTTCTCGGATGTCTTCGATTTGGTCCGGGAAAAGATCAGGAAGGACTGCGTGATATTTGTACGTGGCGCCGTTGAGGATGATGAATTCACCGGTGGCAAGAGTCTGCGTGCCGCGGAAGTGCTGACCCTGGAAGAGGCGCGGGTGTCCCGGGCGAAAAACCTGAAGCTTGAGTTGAACTGCGGCAATCTCCGTGAAGACTTTGTCGCTGAACTCGCGAAGCTGTTGCAGCCGTTCAAACCCGGGGGTACCGGCGGCTGTCCGGTGGCTGTAAAAATCATCAACGAGGTTTCCCAGGCCGATGTCATCCTCGGTGATGAATGGCGGGTAATCCCCCATGACGATCTTCTGCAGAGTCTGCGCGAACGCTATGGGCCAGAGAAAGTGCAGTTGCACTACGGCTAGTGTTGCCTGAACTGCCCGCTGATTTCAGCTTCCTTCACTCTGCGGAGGTCAGCCGCCTTGTCGTCGGCCTGAGCGGTGGCGTCGATTCCGTGGTACTGCTTGATGCGGCGCTCCGGGCTTCAGACAAACCCCTGGTTGCCCTGCATATCAATCACCACCTGCATGACCGGGCTGATGAAACCGCAGGCTTCTGTCATTCCCTCGCCGCCCGGTATCAGATCGGTTGTCATGTGATCGATGTGGAAGTGTCGGAAAGTGGCAGCATGGAAACCAATGCCAGGGCTGCAAGATATGCCGCCTTTGAAACCTTTCTCACCGCAGGCGATGTCCTGCTGCTGGCCCACCATGCGGATGACCAGGTGGAGACGGCCCTTTTCAGGCTGTTTCGCGGAAGTCGGGCGTTCGGGCTGGAAGCTATGCCTGTCAGCAGGCCGCTGGGCAGGGGCAGCTTATACAGACCGCTGCTGTCCGCGCGGCGCGGCGATGTCATCAGCTACGCGAAATCGCAGGAACTGAACTGGGTCGAAGATCCTACCAACCAGAGTGTGACCCAGGACCGGAACTTCATCCGCCACCAGTTGCTGCCATTGATTGATGCCCGGTTTCCGGGGGCGCGAGCGGCACTTCTTGCCGGGGTCAGCCGGGATCGGCATGTCCGGCATCAGTTGCAGGATCTGTGGCTGTCCCGGCTTGAGGCATATCGACCGGAAAATGACGCGCTTGATCTCGCGGGGCTTGAACACCTGCCAGCCGGGGAACTGATCGACCTGCTGACCGCCTGGATGCTGGATCTGGATGTGAGGCAGCCAACCGGCGGGTTTCTGGTCGAACTGTCCGATAAGATACGCAATGCTCACCCGGTAAATGAAACCTTCGGTGAGTTTACCCTGCACAGTTTCAATGGCCGGCTCTATCTGGGTCGACGCCTGCCCGGGGAACTGCCGGACAATGCCGTGTTTGGTGACCATCTGACGGTTCCCGGCGGACACATTTCTAACGAGAAAAACCAGGGCAGGGGGCTGCGCTCCGGGCAGAAGTACGACATTCGATATCGCTCCGGGGGTGAGAAACTCACGATCAGGCACAACCGCTCGCTCAAGAACCTCTTCCAGGAACAGGCGGTGCCGCCCTGGCTCCGGGGGAGGGTGCCGTTGATCTACGCTGGTGATGAACTGGTTGCCATGGCGGGTTTGCCGGGCTGGGGTGTTCCGATGCTGGTGGCAGACGGCTGGCGGGCCGAAGCGGGTGAGCCGGGCGTGGAAATCTCGCTGCATCTGGCTGACAGAATCGTCTGATCCGGCCCGGGAAATCGAATTTTAATTGTATCGAACCTGCACAGTATTGATTGGTACCGAAGCATCTGCTATATCTATCAACTCTTTTATGGGGAAATATTATGAGCGCGATTGTTAAAGAAGTGTACGATGCCTTCCTTGACGCTGGCGCGAGTGAAGAGAAAGCAACCGATGCGGCAAAAGCCATTGCCGGTTACGATCACAGTTATGATGCCAGGTTTGGTGAAATTGATCAGCGACTTGACAAGGTTGACGCCAGATTAAATAAAATCGAGTCTAATTTGCTGGTTATGAAATGGATGCTTGGGTTGATTGTTGTGGTTAATGTTTTGCCGATGTTGAAAACGTTGTTTTTGTCTTGATTGAGTGCCGTGCAGCGGCCCGGGGTCAATCGTAGAATCAAGCCCCAGGAAATCCCACATAACAAACCAGATAGGGAAACTTATGCTACCCACTATTAAATTTCGCGGCCTGTTTTTGGGTTGCCTTACCCTTGTCGTAACTTTCAGTGCACCGGAGTTGGCCTCGGCGCCCGCGCCCGGAGAGACCTTCCGTGATTGCCCGAATTGCCCGGAGATGGTTGTGATACCGGCAGGTCAGTTCCTGATGGGTGATATGGACGGGGGTGGCCGGCCGGATGAAAGGCCGGTCCATGAAGTTCGCATAGCGAAGCCGTTTGCGATGGGTCGGTATGAGGTGACCTTTGCCGAGTATGATCGTTATGCACGGGCGACCGGTAAGGAAAAGCCGGATGATGAAGGTTGGGGCCGGGGCAATCGTCCGGTGATTAATGTGAGTTGGAGAGATATTAAGGATTATGTGCTTTGGCTGAGTAAAGAGACAGGCCAGCGTTATCGGTTGCCGAGCGAGGCGGAATGGGAGTATGCGGCGCGAGCTGGCAGTGGTGAAATGCCATATTTCTGGGGTTGGAGTCCCAGTGGCAGGCACGCAAACGCTGATGAGGATGATGGTTGGCCGAGTGATGGTTACGAATACACGGCACCGGTAGGATCATTCCAACCGAACCAGTTCGGTCTGTACGATATGAGCGGCAATGTGTGGGAATGGGTTGAGGACTGTTGGCATAGCAATTATCAGGGTGCGCCGGTGGATGGTAGCGCCTGGACCTGGGACAGCGGTGGCGATTGCGGGCTCCGCGTTCTGCGCGGCGGGTCCTTCAACTACAGACCCGCCGGGGTGCGCTCCGCTGGCCGCAGTAGGAATGGGGCGGCTAACCGCATTACGGGCGGCGGTTTTCGGCTTGCCAGGACGCTCTAGCGGCGTAGCCGCTGGAGCCATACCGTTTGGAGTTTTGTGTTTTTCCCTTTGACACTGGCCGAAGGCCAGTGGGGGTCCAGGGGGCTTGCCCCCTGGTCATTTTTGGAGGACATATGTCACGTTCATTACCCAAGGTGGTTCAGGACACCCACAATTGTCTGAAATGGCTGATTCCCAAGCTGGACCAGTTCCCTCGTAGCCGTCGATTCACAATCGGCGAGCGCTTGGAAAACAACTTGCTGGAAGTACTGGAATTGTTGACAGAGGCCGCCTATTCGCGGAATAACCGGTCACAATTGCAGGCGGCTAATAGAAAGCTTGCCTCGGCTCGCCATCTCTGGCGTCTGGCCTACGAACTGAAGGCGGTGAGCCATCAGGGATATCGCTACGGCGCGCGCTTGCTGGTGGAGGTTGGGCAGCAGATTGGCGGTTGGCAGCGGAGTCAGCGGCCAGCTTCCAGTGAGCGTACATGAAACGCCTGGGCGGTGTCTGGGAAACCATCAGCAGCTTCGACAACCTGTATTTTGCCTACCGTAAGGCCCGGAAAGGTAAAGCCGCAAACCAAGCTGTTTGTGAATTTGCGCTAGACCTGGAACAGCAGTTATGGAATTTGCATGATGAACTGCGAAATGGGTCCTATCGGCACGGGCCTTATCGTCAATTTGAGATCTATGAACGAAAGCCGAGAGTGATATCTGCGGCGCGGTTTCGTGACCGTGTGGTACATCACGCGCTGATGAATGTGTTGGAGCCCTGGCTGGACCGACGCATGATTGATCATAGTTATGCCTGTCGCAAAAACAAGGGTGTGCATAAGGCGGTAGATACCTACCAACGGTGGAGCAGGCGCTACACCTATGTATTGAAGCTGGATGTGCGGCGCTATTTTCCCAGTATAGATCACGGTATTTTGAAGCAGCAATTGGCCCGGCGCATCAAGGATAGGCGGACGCTGACCTTGTGCGGCGCAGTTATCGATAGTAGCAACCGCCGCACAGGCGCGGTCAGGGGCAAGGGCCTACCGATAGGCAATTTGACCAGCCAGATATTTGCCAATGTGTATCTTGATGAATTTGATCACTGGCTTTATTCGCAACCGGAGTGCGGAGCCTACTTACGCTATGTGGATGATCTGGTGATTCTCGCTGACAACAAAACGGCCCTGTGGTCCTTGCTGGAGCGAATCGAAGTTCAGTTGAAACAATTAGAACTCGAACTGCGAGAAGATCACACGATGCTGGCACCCTGCCGTCAGAAGCTGGATTTGTTTGGTTATCAGCTTAGCCCACAAAGACGTTGGTTACGCAACGAAACCGGATACAGGGCACGGCGTCGGCTGGTTTCGCTGTGTGTTTCCTATGCGCGTGGAGACATCAATCTTGCTGAGGTTAAGGCAAGCCTGGCGAGTTGGCTGGGACACTTGCGTCATGGCGAGGGCCGTGGCCTGGCCAAAAGTGTGTTATCTCCCTTGAGTTTTCAACGCCGTGTGGCGTAATCTTGGAGGGAGAATGGGTAGTTGGGCATTCATCAGTGAAAATCCGCGTTCTGCGCGGCGGGTCCTTCAACAACAAACCCGCCAGGGTGCGCTCCGCTAACCGCAATAGGAATGGGGCGGCTAACCGCAAAACGAACAACGGTTTTCGGCTTGCCAGTCTACCGGCAATCAGGGTGGTGACCTGTACGCAGTTCGCCAGTGTATAGTCGGTGTCCATGGTGGATGTCCCGGTCTGGCAGGGAAGGCAGGCCAAATAGTATTAGCATGGATGCTGAGACCCCGTTAGTAGCTACGGCGAAAGCGGGGTCTTTCCTCCCCGGAACCGTCATTCCAGCAATAACGCTGCTAATTTCCCGCCCAAACGCCCTCAGTACAACGGCTGTGTGGAGCGGGCCAACCGCACAGTGAGGCAGGAGTTCTACCCCTTTTACGCAGGTGAACCGACAGTGGCGGGTCTGAACGAGGGCTTGGCAGAGTACTTGAAATGCTACAACGAATATCGACCGCATCAGGCGTTGGACTCAATGACGCCAAACGAGTACTTTCAACAATGGGTGGCTGCCTGATGAGTCTCGTATGTGGTGAACCAGTACACTTCTTCATGGTCGCCTCACTCTGTCTGTTTGAATGGTGTATCCATTCTGGCGCATTGACGCCGATTGATGGAGTGGGGTGGACCATTCCATTAGTACACGGTATTGATTGGTACCGAAGCATCTGCTATATCTATCAACTCTTTTATGGAGAAATATTATGAGCGCGATTGTTAAAGAAGTGTACGATGCCTTCCTTGACGCTGGCGCGAGTGAGCAAAAAGCGGCTGCCGCCGCAAAAGCGCTTGCGGACTATGACGACCGATTTAATAAAATCGAATCTGATTTACTAATTCTAAAATGGATGGTCGGACTGGTTATTGTGGTTAATGTTTTGCCGATGTTGAAAATGTTGTTTTTGTCTTGATTGAGTGCCGTGCATCAAACCGACTACGCTGATGTCTCGGTGGACTGACCCTGCACGGTGGAACATCCATAAAAGTGTTAGCAACCAATAGAATTTCAATTGAGCCAGATTTGCCTGCGTGCTATTCTGCAAAGCCATCTTGGTCGTAGTCCTTTACGGCCCTTTTTTTTCAAGATGGGAGTCAGATGTCTCGCTTTATATTCGTAACAGGTGGTGTCGTTTCCTCGCTGGGCAAGGGTATCACCGCCGCCTCCCTTGGCGCTGTCCTGGAAGCCAGGGGCCTGAATGTCACCATGTTGAAGCTGGATCCCTACATCAATGTGGATCCCGGAACCATGAGTCCCCTGCAGCATGGTGAGGTCTATGTCACTGCGGACGGCACTGAAACTGACCTGGACCTGGGTCATTATGAACGCTTCGTTCGTTCATGCACCAATCTGACACGCAGCAACAATTTCACAACGGGCAAAATATATTCCGATGTGATTGCCAAGGAACGGCGCGGTGAGTACGCCGGTGCCACCATTCAGGTGATCCCGCACATCACAGACGAGATCAAGCTGAAGATCATGGAAGCCGCGCAGGGCTTTGACATAGCCATTGTCGAGATTGGCGGTACCGTCGGTGACATTGAATCCCAGCCCTTCCTGGAAGCGGCCAGACAACTGCGGTTTGAAATGGGCAGTCGGCGGGCGCTGCTGATGCACCTGACCCTGGTGCCCTACATTGCAACAGCCGGTGAAACCAAGACCAAGCCGACCCAGCACTCGGTGAAGGAGCTTCGATCCATGGGTCTGCAACCGGACATTCTGGTGGTTCGCTCCGATCATCAGATTCCGCCGAGCGCCCGGGACAAGATTGCCCTGTTTACCAACGTTGAACCCCGTGCGGTTATTCCGCTGATTGATGCGGATACGATTTACCGGATTCCGTCCATGCTGAGTGATCAGGGGCTGGATGACATCATCGTGGACAAGCTGCATCTGGATGTGCCGCCCGCAGACCTGAAAGACTGGCACCGTGTCGTGGAAGATCAGCTCAACCCTGAGTACACCATCAGGCTGAAGATGGTGGGCAAGTACATGGACCTGCTGGATGCCTACAAGTCGCTGAACGAGGCGCTGATTCACGCGGGCATTCACACGCGCACGAAGGTGGATGTTGAATTCATTGATTCGAGCGATATAGAGAGGCAGGGCACGAAACTGCTTCAGGGTGCGGATGCGATTCTGGTGCCGGGCGGCTTTGGTGAGCGTGGCTTCGAAGGTAAGATCGCGGCTTCCGGTTATGCCCGTGAAAACAGAATTCCCTATCTCGGCATCTGCTACGGACTGCACGCCGCCGTGGTCGACATTGCCCGAAACCTGGCGGGTCTGGAAGGTGCGAATACGACGGAAAACAACCCGAATACGAACTACCCCGTGATTGGATTGATTACGGAGTGGGTCAATGGCGATGGTGAGACCGAGTTCCGTGATGAGGACTCTGACCTCGGGGGCACCATGCGCATGGGTGAGCAGGTTTGCAGGTTGTCCTGTGACTCGCTCACCCATCGCATCTATGGTGACAGGGAGATCAGGGAACGCCATCGGCATCGCTACGAGGTGAACAACCGGTACGTGCCGGCACTGGAAGAAGCCGGTCTGCGAGTTGCGGGTCGAAGCGCAGATAACGTCCTGGTGGAAGTGATAGAATACAGGGATCATCCGTGGTTCGTAGCCAGCCAGTTTCACCCGGAATTTACTTCCTCGCCTCGTGATGGCCACCCCCTGTTCACAAGCTTTGTTGAGGCGGCTCTGGCCTACCGGTCACGCTGATGTGGCGCACCCCCGACTGGACGGATAATTAAACATGCAGCTTTGCGGTCATGAAGTAACGGATACATCGCCCTTTTTTCTGATTGCCGGGCCCTGTGTGATCGAGTCTGAACGGCTGGCGCTGGAAACGTCCGCAGAGCTGAAAGCCATCTGTGAGTCCCTTGGCATCCCGTTCATTTACAAGTCTTCCTTCGATAAGGCCAACCGTTCTTCCCATGAAAGCTTTCGGGGGCCGGGTCTTGAGGAAGGGTTGCGTATCCTTGAGGAGGTCAGGGGCGGGGTAGGTGTGCCGGTGCTCACCGATGTGCACGAAGACACGCCCATCGACGAGGTCGCTTCCGTCGTCTCCGTACTCCAGACACCCGCTTTTCTCTGTAGACAGACAAACTATATTCAGCGGGTCGCCGGCGCGGGTCTGCCGGTTAACATCAAGAAAGGCCAGTTCCTGGCGCCCTGGGACATGACTCACGTTGTGAACAAGGCAAAGTCTACCGGCAACGAGCAGATTATGGTGTGCGAGCGTGGTGCCAGCTTCGGCTATAACAATCTGGTGTCCGATATGCGGGCGCTGGCGGTGCTCCGTGAAACCGGATGCCCCGTGGTGTTTGACGCCACCCACAGCGTGCAGCTACCGGGCGGGCGGGGCTCGTCCTCCGGTGGCCAGAGAGAGATGGTGCCGGTACTTGCGCGGGCGGCTATCGGTGCGGGTGTGCATGGGATTTTCATGGAGACGCATCCTGACCCGGAGAAGGCCCTGAGTGATGGCGCCAACAGTTGGCCACTGGACCGGATGAAGGCACTGCTGTCCACCCTGATTCAAATTGACCGGGCGGTGAAACCAACCCTGACCGGCGTCCATTAAACGGGCGGACAGAAGGCGGATCGCTATGGAAATTATTGACATTACCGCAAGAGAAATTCTCGATTCCCGGGGTAATCCCACCGTGGAAGCGGATGTCGAGGTCGCGGGCGGCCATGTGGGAAGGGCGGGTGTGCCCTCCGGTGCATCGACCGGTTCGCGGGAAGCCCTTGAACTGCGTGACCGGGATGACAATCGCTACCTGGGCAGGGGGGTGCTCCGGGCGGTGGAAAACGTGAACACCCGCATCCGGGAGATGCTGATTGGCCGGGATGCCGAAGCCCAGAAAGAAGTTGACCGGCTGATGCTGGACATGGACGCTACCGGGAACAAGGGAGAGCTGGGGGCCAATGCCATGCTTGCCGTCTCCCTGGCGACGGCGGCGGCGGCCGCCCGGGGCAGGGGGTTACAGCTTTATGAATATCTTGCCGAGCTGGATGGCAGCCCCGGTCGTTACAGCATGCCGGTGCCGATGATGAATATTCTGAATGGTGGTGAACATGCGGATAACAATGTCGATATCCAGGAGTTCATGGTGCAGCCTGTGGGCTCTCCGAACTTTGCGGAAGCATTGCGTTGTGGCGCAGAGATATTCCACACGCTGAAGGGTGTGCTGTCGTCACAGGGGCTCAGCACGGCTGTTGGCGATGAGGGTGGTTTCGCACCCAACCTGCCCAGTAACGAGGCGGCCCTGGAAGCGATCATGACCGCTATTGACAAGGCGGGCTACCGGGCGGGCGAGGATGTGACCCTGGCCCTGGATTGTGCGGCGTCTGAATTCTACCGGGATGGCAAATACCTTCTGGCCGGTGAGGGCCGGGAATATGATGCCGAGGGGTTTTCCGATTATCTCGCAGGACTGGCCGACAGGTATCCGATTATCTCTATTGAAGATGGCCTTGATGAGAGCGACTGGGATGGCTGGCGCTACCTGACCGAAAAACTCGGTGACCGGATTCAGCTTGTGGGTGACGATCTTTTTGTGACCAATCCCGCGATTCTCAGGAAAGGCATTGATCAGGGTGTCGCCAATTCGATTCTGATCAAGGTCAACCAGATTGGCACCCTGTCTGAAACGCTGGAAGCCATGCATCTCGCCAGGGAGGCGGGTTATACAAGGGTGATATCGCATCGATCCGGGGAGACTGAAGACACCACCATCGCTGACCTGGCCGTGGCTACGGCGGCTGGTCAGATCAAAACCGGGTCACTTTGTCGCTCAGACAGGGTTGCAAAGTACAATCGGTTGCTGAGAATAGAAGACCATAGCGCTGCGATTTACAAGGGTATGGCTGAGTTCGAGCGATGATCACGTCTTTTCGAGTATTGATTACTGTTCTGCTGCTGGCAATCGCCGGACTGCAGGCCCGTCTGTGGACGGGTCAGAGCAGCTTCGCCCATGTCAGTAGTCTGGGTGTGGAGGTGCATCAGCGGACGGCGGAAAACGAACGCAGGCGGCAACGCAATGCCGTGCTCAGGGCGGAGATTCTGGATCTCAAGCAGGGCCTGGATGCGGTCGAAGATATTGCGCGCAGCGAACTGGGTCTGATCAAAAAGGGAGAGACCTTCTTCCTGCTGGTTGAAGATTAGGGCACCCTTACCAGATGCACGCCATGGCGCGTCCGCACTACTCAGACGATGCCTTCCGCAGGCTTCATTCGGAGCCCCGGATACGGGGACGTATCCGTACCACACCTGAAGACTTCCGGGTGATCGAACATCTGCCGTTTGAAGTTGCCGGTTCGGGCGAGCATGTCTATGTTGAGATAGAAAAACGGCAGGCCAATTCCGGTTGGATCGCCCACAGGTTGGCGGAATTTGCCGGTATTGGTGACATTGACGTTGGCTTTGCCGGACGCAAGGACCGGCATGCGGTAGCGCGCCAGTGGTTTTCCCTCTATCTGCCCGGTGCTGCGGAGCCGGATTGGTCGAATGTCAGTATTGAAGGTGTTCAGGTTCGATCAATTCAGCGCCACACCACGAAACTGCGTCGCGGTGATATTAAGTGTAATGAGTTTTCCATCCTGGTCCGGCACGGCGAGCTGTCGGAACCTGAACAGCGCGACCTGGCCTCCAGACTGGGGTCCGTTTCAACCGAAGGTGTTCCGAACTATTTTGGCAGCCAGCGTTTTGGCAGGGAGGGTCAGAATCTCCTTAATGCTGATCGATTCCTCCGGCTCGGTGAAAAGCCACCCCGCAATAAAGGTATGCTGATATCGGCGGCGCGCTCCTGGTTGTTCAACGGTTATCTGTCGCATCATATACGGGCGTCTGTGCCGCTACCGGATGAAGAAGGCCCGCTGATCGGTAAGTCGCGTGACCCGCAGGCGGGTGAGGAGTTGTTTGATGAAGTTGAGCAGGCCTGGGCACAAGGGATTCGCCGCATGGGTACGCGGGTCGACCGTCGATCCCTGATGGTGGTTCCGCAAGCCATGTCCTGGACAATACAGCCGAAGTTGACGTCACTTCACTTCAGCCTTCCTCCCGGCAGCTTTGCCACCAGTGTTTTGCGCGAACTGTTTCTCGTGACGGATCAAGCCCTGTGACATCGGACCTGGACATCAGGGGTGTCGGCATGACCTCCCAGCGAACACGCAGCCGGCTGGTAGAGAGACTGCGTGAGCAGGGCATCGAAAGTGAGCGGATACTCGATGTGATCCGTGAAACGCCACGGCACGCATTTGTGGATGAAGCGCTGGCACACCGGGCCTATGAAGATACCGCTCTGCCGATCGGGTTCAACCAGACTATTTCCCAGCCTTACGTGGTGGCTCGAATGACTGAAGCGCTGCTTGCGGATGGCCCACTGGAAAATGTGCTGGAAGTCGGCACCGGTTCGGGCTATCAGACCGCGATTCTCGCGAGCCTGGCAGACAGGGTGTTTACTGTGGAACGGGTCGCCGGACTCGCCGTGCGCGCCAGGGAGCGGTTGAACGCGGTGGGCTACCGGAACATCTCCTTCAAACACGCCGATGGCGGCATAGGCTGGCCGGAAAGAGGACCTTTTGATGCCATTATGGTGACCGCTTCACCACAGATGGTTCCCGATGAATTGATTGAACAGCTTGCCGTGGGCGGCAGGATGCTGGTGCCTGTGGGTGAGCCCAGGCAGCAGAATCTGGTGATGGTTCGAAAGGGTGAAGATGGCATCGGGCAGACGGTGCTTGAACCCGTCAGGTTTGTCCCTCTGCTGGGCGGTAAATCCTGACCCATGTTCAGGATAATTATTGTTGGCCTGATGATGGGCGCAGCCGAGGTGGTACCCGGTGTCTCGGGTGGCACCATCGCCTTTGTTTCCGGACTCTATGAGCGATTGGTCTCCGGCATCAGTCGTGTGACGCCCCTGGCACTACTGGAACTGCCGAAACTCGGTATTCGTGGCTGGTGGCAAAGCTATGATATTAACTTTCTCTTACTGCTGTTTGGCGCCATGGGTGTTTCCATTGTGATATTCGCCAGGGGCGTGAGTTACCTTCTGGAACACCATCCCGTGTGGATCTGGTCATTCTTCTTCGGCCTGGTACTGGCGTCGGTGTTTGCGGTCGGTCGGCGGCTGGTGTTCAGGGAAGTGCCCGTTGGCGTCGCGCTGGGCTGCGGCATTGCGATCGGACTGATCGTGACCCGGCTGGTGCCCGTTGAAACCGGGGTAACACCACTGGCGCTGTTCGCCGGTGGGTGTATTGCCGTCTGCGCCTGGATACTGCCGGGCCTCTCAGGCAGCTTTGTTCTGCTCACTCTGGGGCTTTACCAGCCGGTAATCGTGGCGCTCAGGAACCTGGACCTGCTGACACTCTCGTGGCTTGCGCTCGGGTGTGTGGTCGGCATTCTTGCCTTTTCCAGGGTGTTGTCGATGCTGCTGGCCCGATTCCATGATGTGACTGTGGCGGTACTGGTCGGCTTTATGGTGGGCTCCCTGGTCAGGATCTGGCCCTGGAAACATACCAGCAGTTACCAGATCCATCCGGATGGCGGACAGATACCAATCGTGCAGGAATCGGTACTGCCCGCTACCTATCAACAGCTTACCGGAGCGGAACCTGAACTTCTGATGGCCCTGATTGCCTGCCTGCTCGGGGTGGTCATCATTCTGGCGCTGGACAGGTTCGCGTTACTGACGGCAACCCGGACTGACGGAAACTGATGCTTCAAGGGATCGCGAGTGGCAGAAGAAACGGGATTGCAGCGATGCTGTGTTTGCTGCTGTTGGCGGGTTGTGCCGGCCTGCCCGCTGTCTATACGGGGGGTATTCCCGGGAACTATAAGGTTCGCAAGGGCGACACCCTTTACTCCATCGCCTTCCGTTACGGTCTGGATTACAAGAGCCTGGCGAAAATCAATGGCATCAGGTCGCCCTATACGATCTATGCTGATCAGGTCATCCGCCTGCGGGGGTCGGCAAAACTGCCCGAGTCCGACAGTGGCCCGGTGGCGAAGAGCCCGCCACCGAAAAGAGCACCGCCGACCGTCAAGGCTCCCGTCAAACCAGTATCGGCCTGGCGCTGGCCACTCAAAGGAAAGATAATCAGTCCCTTCTCTCTGAAAAATCCGGTGAACAAGGGGATCGACATAGCCGGAAAGAAGGGGCAGACGGTGGTTGCTGCGGCTGATGGCGTCGTCGTTTATGCCGGTGGCAATCTGCGCGGATATGGCAAGCTGGTGATCATCAAGCACAATGACAGCTACCTTTCCGCCTACGGCAACAATGGCCTCATGCTGGTCAAGGAGGGTCAGAGAGTGAAGGCGGGGAAATCCATTGCCCGGGTGGGGCGATCCGCATCCAATGAAGAGATGCTGCACTTCGAGATCCGCAGGGATGGCAAACCGGTGAATCCGATGAGGTACCTGCCTCCCGCGTGACTCAGCCCATTTCCAGATGTTCGCGCTTATTCTTTACCTCAGCCCAGTCTTCGGCGTCCGGCAGAGGATCCTTCTTCTCGGTAATGTTTGGCCACTGCTGACTGAGGTCAGCATTGAGTTCAAGGAATTCCTGCTCATTTTCAGGAAGCTCGTCTTCGGAGAAAATGGCATCAACGGGACATTCCGGTTCGCACAGCGCGCAGTCGATGCATTCATCCGGGTCGATCACCAGGAAGTTGGGGCCTTCATAGAAACAATCGACCGGGCACACCTCAACACAGTCTGTGTGTTTGCACTTGATGCACCCGTCACTTACCACGAACGTCATAGCTGAATCCTTGGGCTAACACTCGAAAGACCGGATTCTAACACCTTTTACCGGACTGACAATCCATCTCAATCATCGTCACTGACCATTTTTTTCAGGTCATAAACAAGACCCAGTGCGTCCCTGGCACTGAGGGCATCGGTATCCAGATTTTTCAGCAGATCATGAACCGGGTCAGGTTCAGGGGTTGCAAAAAGGTCCGACTGTGCCGGTTTGATCTCCGGACGGACTTCATGGTTTTCCAGTTGGCGCAGCTTGTCTCTTGCGGTTCTGACCACCGACTCCGGGACACCGGCGAGTTTCGCCACCTGGAGGCCATAGCTCTGGTTGGCGGGCCCCTGATTTACGGAGTACATGAATATGATGTCATCACCATACTCCCTTGCGGCCAGGTGAACATTGCGCGTGCCGGGTAGTGTTTCCGGCAGGATGGTCAGTTCAAAGTAGTGGGTGGCGAACAGTGTGAGCGCCCCGATGTCGGTCGCGATGGCGTTGGCAACAGCCCAGGCGAGAGACAGGCCGTCAAAGGTCGATGTGCCCCTGCCGATCTCATCCAGCAGCACCAGGGAATTGCGCGTGGCGTTGTTCAGGATCATCGCCGTTTCCGTCATCTCCACCATGAAGGTGGACCTGCCACTGGCAAGATCGTCAGAAGATCCGATTCTTGTGAAGATTCTATCGATGGTGCCAATGTTTGCGCTCACCGCCGGAACGAAACTGCCGATATGAGCCAACAGGGTTATTAAGGCGCACTGGCGCATGTACGTGGACTTGCCGCCCATGTTGGGGCCGGTAATGATCAGGAGTCGCTGGTCTTTATCCAGATGCAGGTCGTTGGCGATAAAGGTGCCCGCCAGTGTTTGCTCCACGACCAGGTGACGCCCCTGTTCGATGTCAATAGCCGCCTCATCGGTCAGTAGCGGTCTGACCAGTTGCAGGGTGACCGCGCGTTCTGCCAGGTTTGCCAGGACGTCCACCTCGGAAACCGCAGTTGACATGGGCTGTAGTTCGGGCAGCCTGCCCACCAGATGATCCAGCAGTTGTTCGTACAACTGCTTCTCTCTGGCCAGTGCGAGGCTCTTGCTACTGAGCGCCTTGTCCTCGAACTGTTTCAGTTCCGGCGTGATGTATCGTTCCGCGTTCTTCAACGACTGTCGGCGAACATAGTGTACCGGCGCCCGTTCCGCCTGTGCCCTGCTGATCTCGATGTAATAGCCGTGGACCCGGTTGAAGCCTACCTTGAGTGTGTTCAGCCCGGTGGCTTTGCGTTCTTCCTGTTCCAGTTTCACCAGGAATTCCGCGGCATTTTCACTGATGGATCTGAGTTCATCCAGTTCCTGATCGAAGCCCCCGGCGATCACACCGCCTTCCCGGATAACCACCGGTGGATTATCAATGACTGCCTTTGCCAGGAATTCAGCAAGCTCCGGCATCGGCTGACAATCACCCGCCAGTGCCTGAATGCGTTCCGAATCGATGGTTGCGAGGGCATCGGAAAGACCCGGCAGCGCCGCCAGGGCGTCGCGCAAACGAGCCAGGTCTCGCGGCCTTGCAGAGCGCAGGGCGACCCTGGCCAGTATCCGTTCAGTATCGCCAATCTGTTTCAGTGTCTCGCGCAGGTCCTCGTCCCGGCGTTCCCGGATAATCTGATCGACGGCATCCAGCCGGTGGTTCAAGGTCTGACGGGACCGAACGGGTCGATTGATCCAGCGTTGCAGCAGGCGCCCGCCCATGGCGGTCGCCGTGTGGTTCAACACCGCGAACAGCGTATGTTCCCCGCCGCCCCGGATGTTTGTGGTGAGTTCGAGATTGCGCCTTGAGGCGCCATCAATATGTACCGCATCGTCACCGGTGATCTTCCTGAGACCCCGGATGTGAGGGAGTTCGGTGCGCTGCGTTTCTTTGACATAGGCCAGCAGACAACCGGCGGCACTGACGGCAAGGTCGAGGTCGTCACAGTCGAAGCCGGCCAGATTCTTGACGGCGAACTGCCTGGTCAGCAGATCTCTCGAAGTTTGCAGGTCAAACTCCCAGGGCGGACGCAGCCGCGCACCGGCATGAGAAAGCGCCATTTCCGGGTAGTCCCGGTCTTCAGAAAGAATAATCTCTACCGGTGAGAGTCGATGCAGTTCACTTTCCAGGCTGGAAACATCGGTCAGTTCGGCCAACTCGAACTGGCCGCTCGACACATCCAGGGTGGCAAGACCGAAGGCGGAGGTATGGTTATGACCGGTACCTGCGGCAATAGCCGCGATCAGATTATCCCTGGATTCATCCAGCAGGGCTTCATCGGTCAGTGTGCCGGGCGTGACAATGCGCACAACCTGACGCTCCACGGGACCTTTGCTTGTGGCCGGGTCACCCGTCTGCTCGCAGATGGCAACGGAAACACCCTGGCGCACCAGTTTGGCAAGGTAGGCTTCGACAGAATGGAAAGGTACGCCGCACATGGGGATGGGATTGCCCGCAGATGCGCCGCGCGCGGTCAGCGTAATGTCGAGAAGCCGGGTCGCCCGTTTGGCATCGTCGTAGAACAGCTCATAGAAGTCGCCCATGCGGTAAAACAACAACTCGTCCGGGTGTTGGGCCTTGATGGCCAGATACTGTTGCATCATCGGCGTGTGGTTGCTCGAAGATACCGAGCTGGATGCGGGGGGCGACAAGGTGAACCTCCGGGTACCGGGTTTTCGATTCTACGTGAAATTCCAGGAAACGAAACTAATGGAAAAAACTGTTTGGCGTTTCGGATGATTTGTGCATAATACTGTATAAGCATACAGTAAACGATCCAGACAATACTTACGACACCTAAGCGGGAGCAGACATGTCAGACTTGGATACCAATAAGGAAAAAGCACTATCAGCGGCCCTGGGCCAGATTGAACGCCAGTTTGGCAAGGGCGCCATGATGCGCCTGGGGGATTCGCCCCAGGAGAAGATACCGGCCATTTCTACCGGTTCACTGGGTCTGGACATTGCCCTGGGTATCGGTGGTCTGCCGCGCGGGCGGATCGTTGAAATCTACGGCCCGGAGGCATCCGGTAAGACAACCCTGACCCTGCAGGTAATCGCGGAAGCACAGAAGGCCGGCGGCACCTGTGCGTTTATCGACGCAGAGCATGCGCTTGACCCGCTATACGCGAGTCATCTGGGTGTCAATATTGATGATCTTCTGGTTTCCCAGCCGGACACAGGGGAGCAGGCGCTGGAAATCTGCGACATGGTGGTCCGCTCGGGCGCTGTTGATGTCGTGATTGTTGACTCGGTTGCGGCACTCACACCCAAGGCGGAAATCGAGGGTGAGATGGGTGATCACCATGTCGGTCTGCAGGCGAGGCTGATGAGTCAGGCGCTGAGGAAGATGGCGGCCAACATCAAGAACTCCAATACCCTGGTGGTCTTTATCAATCAGATCCGCATGAAGATTGGTGTCATGTTTGGCAGTCCGGAAACCACAACGGGTGGTAACGCATTGAAGTTTTATTCGTCTGTGCGATTGGATATTCGACGCATTGGCTCCATCAAGGAAGGTGATGAGATCGTCGGTAACGAGACGCGGGTCAAGGTCATCAAGAACAAGGTGGCTCCGCCGTTCAAGCAGACTGAGTTCCAGATCATGTATGGTCGGGGCATCCATCATCTGGGTGAGGTCGTTGACCTGGGTGTGCAACTCAACCTGGTGGACAAGGCCGGTGCCTGGTACAGCTACCAGGGTGACCGTATCGGCCAGGGTAAGAAGAATGCCTGTGATTTCCTTGCTGAGAATCAACACCTGGCTGAGGAGATTGAAGCACAGATTCGTGCCAGACTGCTGGATGAAGAAGTGCCGGAGCCTGATGGTGATGATGTGGACAATGTGACACCTATCACGGGGCCATGATCGAAATCAGCCCTGTTGATATCCGCCGCGCCGCCATGGATATGCTGGCGCGGCGGGAACACTCCCGCCTTGAGCTGGCCCGGAAACTGGGTCGAAAGTTTTCCGGTCAGACCATCGGCCATGTAAGTGGCAGTATCAGCAATGTAAGCAGCGTAGAAGACCTTATCGAAGAAGAACTGCTGAAATTGCGGCAGGAAGGAGTGCAAAGTGATGCGCGTCTTGCTGAAGTCTTTATTCGTGCCCGAACCGGTAGAGGGCAGGGGCTGATAAAGATTCGCATGGAACTGAAAGGCCGGGGAGTTTCCGAGGATGACATTGCACTGGCTTTTGAGGCGTGTTCGGTGGACTGGTATTCCCTGGCCCATGAGGTTGCGGTAAAAAAATTCGGCGACGGATTTGAGAGCCGGCAGGACAGGAAAGAAAAGTCCCGGCTCAGCCGCTTTCTTCAGCAGCGGGGCTTTTCCTATGACCATATCTCAAGCCTCTATCGCCCCCCGGCCCGGTAGCCCCTGCCGGGAAATTTCTGTATCTTAGCCGTCTCGTTTTTCAGTCACTGATTCATCCGGCCGCTAGTCATGGATAGCCGCGAGATACGCAGCGCCTTTTTGGAATTCTTCAGGAGCAGGGATCACACCATCGTCGCCTCGTCGCCTCTGGTGCCCGACAATGATCCGACCCTGCTGTTTACCAACGCGGGCATGGTGCAGTTCAAGGACGCTTTCGCGTTTCGTGAAGATCGCGGCTACACCCGTGCGGTCAGTGTTCAGCGATGTGTTCGCGCCGGTGGCAAACACAATGACCTGGACAATGTGGGTTATACCGCAAGACACCACACCTTTTTCGAGATGCTGGGCAACTTCAGCTTTGGTGACTACTTCAAGGAAGACACCATCCTTTTTGCCTGGGAATTTCTGACAGAAGTGGTCGGGCTGCCCGCCGACAGGCTCTGGGTCACGGTTCATGAGAGTGACGACGAAGCCGAGCAGATCTGGACAGACAGGGTGGGGTTTGATCCCGAACGCATCACGCGACTCGGCGATGATGACAACTTCTGGACCATGGGTGATACCGGTCCCTGTGGTCCGTCATCGGAGATCTTCTACGATCACGGCCCGGAAGTTCCCGGCGGTCCCCCCGGTTCACCGGAGGCTGATCTGGATCGGTTTATTGAAATCTGGAACCTTGTTTTCACCCAGTATGACCGGTCTGCCGACGGTACACTGACACTATTGCCGAAGAAGTGTGTGGATACCGGCATGGGTCTGGAGCGTCTGGCGGCCGTCGTTCAGCATGTCCACGACAATTATGATATTGACCTGTTCCGGGCGCTGATCAGGAAGGCCGCTGACCTTCTTGGGGTAACAGATATCACCAGCCCTTCGTTGAAGGTAATCGCCGACCATATTCGCTCCGCGACCTTCCTGATTGCCGATGGCGTTGTGCCGGGTAACGAAGGCAGAGGCTATGTGCTGCGCCGTATTATCCGACGTGCGCTGCGCCACGGTCACAAGCTGCACAGCAGTGGCCCGTTTTTTCATCGGCTGGTCGCTGAAGTGGTTGTCCAGATGGGTGATGCCTATCCCCTGATTGCACAAACCCGGGAGCAGATCGAAAAGATTCTGCTGAAGGAAGAACAACAGTTTGATCTGACCCTGGACCAGGGCATGCGAATTCTCGATGAGGCCATCGCGCAACTGGACGGGACAGAGATTCCCGGTCAGGTGGTATTCAAACTTTATGACACCTATGGATTCCCGGCTGACCTGATTGCCGACATCGCCCGTGAGCGCAATCTTGATGTTGATATGGCCGGCTTTGATCGTGAGATGGAAGCGCAGCGACAACGCGCCAGGGCTTCCAGTCAGTTTGATGTTGCTGACACCGGGGACCTGCAACTCGACTTTGCGACCAGATTTGTGGGTTATGACTCGCTGGAAGATGAGTCCGTCATTGTCGCGTTAATTCAAAATGGCGCTACCGTCGACTCGGCCAGCGCCAATGAAAATGAGCAGGTGGCTGTCGTGCTGGACAGCACACCTTTTTATGCCGAATCCGGCGGTCAGGTCGGCGATACTGGAGAAATGACCGGCGATGGTTTTCATCTTGAGGTTCTGGACACACAGAAAAGCGGGGCTGCCTTTGTTCATCAATGCCGGATGGCGGAGGGCACTGTCAGGATTGGCGACAGGGCGCACTCGAAGGTAGACAGGCTTCTGCGCCAGGCAACAAAACTGAATCACTCGGCGACCCATTTGATGCATGCGGCACTGCGCCGGGTTCTGGGTGAACAGGTCAATCAGCGGGGTTCCCTGGTGAATGCGGAACGTTTGCGATTTGATTTCTCTCATTTCGAGCCGGTCACACAAGCGGAGGTCCGCGAGATCGAGCGACTCGTGAATGACCAGATCAGGCGCAATACTGAAGTGCGAACCGAGATCATGCCGCTGGCGGCGGCAAAGCAAAAAGGCGCCCTGGCGCTGTTTGGTGAAAAGTACTCAGAAGAGGTTCGTGTGCTCACGATGGGAGAGGATTTTTCGGTGGAACTATGCGGCGGTACCCATGTCGGCCGCACAGGGGACATTGGCCTGTTCCGAATTACCTCGGAACAGGGTATTGCGGCGGGGGTGCGACGGATTGAAGCCGTTAGCGGTTCCGGTGCACTGGCACTCGTGGAACAACAGGAAGACCTGATCAGTGAAAGTGCCGGGCTCATCAAAGCGGACGCCGCCGGTTTGCCGGACAAACTGCGCTCACTGATTGACCGGAACAGGAAGCTGGAAAAGACGGTGGCGGACCTGAACCGCAAGCTGGCTACCGGTGGTAGCCGGGATGTTGCTGAATCGGCGGTGGATCTGGGTGGTTTCAAACTTCTGGTGACCCAACTTGACGGCGCAGACCCCGGGTCGCTCCCGGGCGCGCTGGATCAACTCAAGAGCAGGATCGGCTCGGGCATCGTTATTCTCGGGACGGTAAACGCGGGCAAGGTGGGACTGATTGCCGGTGTGACCAGTGATCTGACCGACAGGTTCAATGCCGGTGAACTGGTTAACCATGTCGCATCGCAGGTAGGCGGCAGGGGCGGTGGTCGTCCGGACATGGCGCGGGCTGGTGGCAGCCAGCCGGATTCCCTGCCCGCCGCCCTCGGGAGTGTCGAGGGATTTGTGCGCGAACTCATGGCGGCGGAGTAACCGTCACCGCCACAGGACAAACCCTTTACTCTTAATCACTCGTCCAGTTAAATAGGCACCCTTTTACAATGGGTTGTCTGGGCGGCATGTCGCTTTTTGTTCAGAAATTCGGTGGCACTTCGGTGGCAACCATCGCGCATATCGAGAATGTTGCCCGGCGGGTTATTCGTTCCCGGAACGAAGGCCATAGTGTTGTCGTTGTGGTTTCCGCCATGGGGCAGGAAACCGACCGGCTGGTATCGCTTGCCGGGGAAGTGGAATATCAGGGTCTGGATGCCCGCAGGGAAATGGATGTGCTACTGTCCACCGGTGAGCAGGTTACCATCTCGCTGTTGGCCATGACGCTGATGAAGCACGGTTTCAAGGCGGAGTCGATACTGGGTCATCAGGCGAATATCCTGACTGATGCGGAGCATACCCGGGCGAGGATTCTTGATATTGACGCCTCGTTTCTCAAATCGAAGCTGAGTGATGGCGTCATTCCGGTAGTTGCCGGGTTTCAGGGAACCGATGACAAGGGCAATATCACCACGCTGGGACGCGGTGGTTCCGATACCACGGCAGTGGCGTTAGCCGCCGTGCTTGACGCTGATGAGTGCCAGATCTACACGGATGTTGAGGGTGTTTTTACCACCGACCCCAGGGTTGTCGAGGGCGCCAGGTGCCTTAAGGAAATCACCTTTGAAGAAATGCTGGAACTGGCGAGCCTGGGTTCCGGGGTTCTGCATACAAGAGCCGTGGAATTAGCGAGTAAGTATCAGGTACCCATCAGGGTGCGTTCCAGCTATGAAGAAACGCCGGGGACCCTGATTACAAGAGAGGACGACGGACTATGGAACAACCCATCATCTCAGGCATTGCTTTCACAAGAGATGAAGCCAAGTTAACGATTCTTGGCGTCAAAGATGTGCCTGGTGTGGCATCGGCAATTCTCGGTCCTGTCAGCGATGCCAATATCGAAGTAGACATGATAGTTCAGAATGTCGCGGCGGACATGAGCACCGACTTCACGTTCACCGTTCGTCGGGACGATTATGATCAGGCGATGGAGATTCTGCAAAATGTCGCGAAGACCATTGATGCCAGGGAAGTGACGGGTGACAATAAAATCGCAAAGCTCTCCATGGTTGGTGTCGGAATGAGATCACATGCGGGTGTCGCGAGTAAAATGTTCGAGGTACTTGCAAACGAATCGATCAATATCCAGATGATATCAACGTCTGAGATTAAAATTTCTGTCGTAATCGCAGAGAAATATCTGGAGTTGGCGGCACGGGCGCTGCATTCGGCATTTAATTTAGCCGAAGATGCAGAGTGAACCGAACACGAGTCGAACCGGCTCAGTATCAGGAACCGGGGTTCGACCATTTCCGGTCATGAAAAGGAGCGGTACCTAAAGGAGTTGTTCAATGCTTATATTAACCCGGCGAATCGGTGAGACGTTAATGATAGGCAATGATATATCGGTAACTGTGGTGGGCGTAAAAGGAAATCAGGTTCGAATTGGTGTCGATGCGCCGAAAGACATCGCCGTACACCGAGAGGAGATATATCAACGCATCCAGTCAGAGGGTGAAGGCAATTCGGAAGCCGGAGAAAGCTGATCTCCCATTCCCGGATTATCAGCCGGATCGTCAGACAGTCGCCGCTTCTTTTGTGGAGCGGGTGACCCGTCTGAGCAGGTTCAGATAACCGCGAGGGAATTCCACCCCGTCATAGTAGCCCTTTGCCAGCAGGATATTGTGCAGGCGGCGCAGCCTGTAGATTGGCACGGATGCCAGCAGATGATGCTCAAGGTGGTAATTCAGGTCGTGCGGCGCAATCAGCAGACTTTCAAACCAGTTGATGTAGATGGTTCGGGTGTTCAGGCGGGTGTCCGGGTCGAACAGGTTGGGAACGGCGGCATGTTCAGCCACCTGCCGGATTCGTGTAATCAGCATGTGGCTGGTCATAAACGCGATCATCCACAGTGCGTAAAGCCAGGCATGGCCGATCAGCGCAAACAGGATCAGCATGGCCAGGTTACAGCCGACGCTTCGAACCAGCACCTGCCGCGTTGCCGGTTTCAGTTGTTTCAGTTGGCCCAGGGCGCGTCCGATTGATTTAATACGCCGCCAGCCCAGTTGACCCGTCAGGTCACGGGTGACCTTCCTCTTGAAGCTGGTCATGGAGACGGGATAGGTCTCATAGTTCTTCAGGTCCGGATCATCTGCCGTACCGCATTCCCGGTGATGTATCAGGTGCCCCTTCATGTAGGCATCCTTATCGGAAAACACCCAGTAACCGGACAGCCATGTACCCACGAAGTCATTGACGGACGATGAAGTGAAGAATGACTGGTGACCGGTCTCGTGAACAAGCACCCCGAATGCCATCTGACGGCCGCCCAGCAGGAGAACGGTAGCCAGCAGCACCAGAGGGTTGGGGAAGATGGCGGCGACCGTAAACAGCGCGATGATCGCACCCCAGTCAAAAGCAACGATAGCAGCCGCTTTCAGATTGCTCTTTTCTGTAACGCCGGCGAACTCCTGTTTCGTCAACAACTCTCTGATGTTTGTCGTCATTTCAGCGACTCCTGTTCAGTGATGCTATGCGTAACCCGTCATGTCTGCGGGCAGGGTGTCAGGTGTGTCGGCCCACACCCTGCGGCCCAACTCATCATAGTCGAGCATGATCTGCCAGAGCCGTCGGCGTCCGGCAGGATTCTGTATCTCTGCCGGCAGGCAGGGGTCTTTGGCCAGCACCTGCAAGGCCCTCCCGCCCAGGGTAAAACTTTCTTTCATGGCGGCGGCGCCCGGCAGGCTGCTTAATCGGTCAGCGCTTGTTTCCAGCGACCGGGTCAGGGCCAGATATTGCCGGTTCAGGGCTTCGATGTCGTAGCCGGCAATCAGGCGTTGCTCGTCGCCGGAACCCAGTTCAGCCTTCTCTGCCATCAGGCACCCATCAGACAATCCCAGATTGCGCAGCCAGGCTTGCAGGGTGTCTCCCTGCCGAATCAGGTTATCCGGCCTTAGCCAGAGCCCGGCGCGAAACTCGCGGAATCCGGTGGCATGCAGAACCCAGGTGTCTTTCTCTCTCAGGGTTCCCGAATGTGCAATCAGGAAGCGATGTTCCTGCCAGTTCCGGCGTCGCCGCTCACCCAGCCGCCATTCTTCAACGAAGTCATTGATCGGGTCGGAACCCTCGGCCAGTCGGTAGTGTCCCCGGCTTACCTTCTCAATCAGACCCCGGCCCACCAGCCGTGACAGGGTGACCCGCATGGCGTTGTCCGTGATCTTGAACATACGCGCCGTGTCCATCAGGCCACGGACACAGGCACCTTTTCTGCCATAGGTTCGCAGCAGGTCGAGTATCAGGTTTGCGGGTTTCATCATGACAGTCGTGTGCTGACCCATGCTTGAAGCCGTAATATTACATGCAGAGCAGAAAAGATTGCAATAGTGTAATTTTTATTTCAGGACAGCGCGACCGCCCGTCTTTACGGGAATTCATTCAGTGTTGCTTTCGCGGCTAGTAGGAGATGGCCGTCGCCAGTGTTTTCCAGCGGCCATTTTCCACCACAGACAGCACGGATTCACTGACACCCTTATGATTGTCAGGCCCGAACTGAATCCGGTAGCCGAAAATATCCCGGTAGTCGGTGATGGACTCAACCGCGTTGAGGAACTTCTCCCGGGTGAGGTCAGGACCCGCCGACTCAAGGGCGGTTACCACGAGGTCCCCCGCCCGATAACCCTCCATGGCCGGGATGCCCGGTTCCTGACCGAAGCGGGCCTCGTAGCGATTCCACCAGCCAAGCACCCGCTCATCCAGATTGTCGTCCCGGTAGAGTTTGGCCATGTGGACGAAGGCGTGATAACCCTCACCTGAGCCACTCTCCTGTTCAGCGATGACCTGACCGTAGGCGGCATTATTGCCGACAAAGGTGACATCGAAGTTCATCTTGCGCGCAGTTTCAAGGATCAGGATGGTGTCACGATGAATGGTTCCCATGAACACCACATCACAACCGGCGTTACGCAGGCGAATGATGGACGCCGTGAATTCTGATTCGGTTGGTTTGTGGGCGGACACACCCACCAGTTCCCGGTTCATTTCCCGAAGCTGGTCTTCAGCGCCTTCGAGGATTTCCTGGCCATAGTCCGTATCCTGATAGATCACACAGGGTTCCTTCCTGCCACCTTCTTCCAGGAAGTACTTCACACCGGCCCGTATCTCATCGTAATAAATACCGCGTTGTGCGAACTTCAGGTCGTGGTAGGGTTCAACCATGCTGCGTGCGCCGGTCAGCGGGAACATGTTCGGGATACCCGCTTTGAGTTGTTGTGTCAGTACGGCGTTGTTGGTGGGTGTTCCAAGGTTCAGCACCATGGCGAACACCCTGTCCCGGTTGATCAGCTTGTTGGCAGCCTGGATGGCGCGGGGTATCTGATAGCCTGTGTCTTCGACGATGAAGCGAATCTGTCGTCCGTGCACGCCGCCCGCCTCATTGGCCTCTTCAAATCGCATACGGGCGCCGTTGATGGAGCCGACCCCCCAGATTGCCACGGGCCCTGAGAGGTCAGAGTGTGAACCCAGAATGATTCCCGTATCGGTGACTCCCTCCTGTGCGGACACGGCAGGGTTTCCCGTGTCGCCGCAGGCAATCAGCAGCAGGGCGGACAACATAATGAGTATGGCGTTAGTACATTTCATTGATCATTCCCGCGTATTTTTCGTTGACGACTTTTCGCTTCAACTTCATGGTCGGTGTCAGTTCTTCATCTTCCGGGTCCAGCAGTTGATCAATCAGTCGGAATTCCTTGATTGTTTCGGCCCGGGCGAACTTCTGATTCACTGTTTCGATTTCCGCCCGAATCAAATCCTTGACGGCATCAGTGTGACACAAGCTGGTGTAGTTCGTGAATGGCACATCCTTATCCTGCGCGAATTTGGTCACATTTTCCTGATCGATCATGACCAGACAGGTGAGGTAGGGACGTTTGTCTCCCACCACGACCGCATCGGCAATAAAGGGCGAAAACTTTAACTGGTTCTCAATTTCACTCGGCGTAATGTTCTTGCCACCGGCTGTGATGATGATGTCCTTGAGACGATCAACGACGTAGACGAAGCCCCGCTCATCAATGCGTCCGACATCTCCGGTATAAAGCCAGCCAGCCCGGAAGGTTTCGGCTGTCTTTTCCGGTTTGTTCCAGTAACCACGGATAATACCGGGGCTCTTAAGCAGGATTTCACCCTGGTCCGACAACCGCACTTCAGCATCCGGCGCCGCTCGCCCGACGCTGCCAATCTTCATGTCACCGGGCAGGTTCGCGGTGATCAATCCGGTGCATTCAGTCTGGCCGTACACCTCGTACATGGGTTTGCCCAGCGACCAGTACCAGTCAATCAGTTCGGGGGCGATGGGGGCGGCTGCGGTGGACAACCACCTGGCTTCATTGATGCCGAGCAGTCGGCGCACATTCTTCAACACAAGCTGCTCGGCAAAAAAGAAGGCCACCCGCAGATGCAGGGGCACCGGCTCGTTGGCCTTGCGCCGGGTTGCGACCGCCTCGCCAAGGCGAATGGCGACCCGGTAAGCCCGGCGCCCGAGGGCCGTGCCCTCCTTTAACTTGATGGAGACGGTGGAGTATTGCTTCTCCCAGACCCTGGGCACGGCGAAGTGTATCGTCGGCGCTATTTCCTGCTGGTCCTGCACCACGGTTTCGACGTCTTCCACCAGATTGATGACCGAAGCCGCCTCAAGGGTGGCAAAGGTGTAGAACATACGTCCGGCGACGTGGGCCAGCGGCAGAAACCCGATCTGCTCATCCGTGGGTTTTATGCCGTAAATTCTCTGTAGCGTGATCATCATATACAGCATGTTTCTGTGACTGATCATCGCGCCCTTGGGCGCACCTGTGGTGCCGGAAGTGTAGGTCAGTGTCAGCAGGTCCTCGGCACTGGCGCCGCCTGACACTGACTGCCAGGCATCCGGGTTTTCGGTTTCATAATCACGACCGAGTTGCAGGAGTTCCTCAAAGCTGATGCACATGTCATCTTTGAAGTGCCGCAACCCCTCCATGTCTAAGATGATGATTTTCTCCAGGGCCGGTGCCCGGTCCCGTACCTCAAGGATCTTGTCCAGTTGCTCCTCGTCTTCTGCGAAGTAGAAACGGGTTCCGCTGTCCCGGACCAGATACTCCACCTGATTGACGGCATCGGTGGGATAGATACCGTTGGTAATGCCACCGGCGCAGACGATACCCAGGTCGGTGAACAGCCATTCCTTGCAGACTTCAGCGGCCACCGAGCAGACATCACCCCGGTTCATGCCCAGTGAGATCAGTCCGAGGCCAAGCCGTTTTGCATACCGGCCATAGTCATTCCAGGTGTATTCGTTCCAGATACCGAAGTCTTTTTCCCTGATCACAACCCGGTCCGCCAGCGTCGTTACCCTGTGCCGGAACAGGCTCGGGAGGTCGGTGTGCCCGTCGATGGCAACAAACGGTGGCTCCTGCCGGGTGTCTACCCGGTGTTCCGCAATCATCGCCAGGTCTTCCTCTGCTTCCAGCGACGTCTGCCGCGGACCCCTTCGTCTTTGACCCCAAGATAGAACTCCCGGATGTCAGCAGATTCCCTGAGTCGCTCGCAGGTGTCTTCCATGACGATGCGCCCGACCTCCATCACGTAGCCATAGTGCCCGATATCCAGTGCCATCCTGGCATTCTGTTCCACCAGCAGGATGGTCATCTTCTGCTCGCGGTTGACGCGCAGGATAATCGCGGCGATTTCAGAAACCAGCCGGGGGGAAAGTCCAAGAGAGGGCTCGTCCAGCAGCATCATGGCGGGGCGGAGCATCAGGGCGCGGGCAATGGCAAGCATCTGCTGCTGGCCGCCGGACAGGTAGGCCGATTGCTGCCTGGACTTCTCCGCCAGTACCGGGAAGTAGTCGTACACCCTGTCCATGTCGGTTTTGACCTCGGAATCACGACGGCTGAAGGCGCCCATCTGGAGGTTTTCTTCAACGGTGAGGAATGGAAATATTTCCCTGCCCTCAGGGACATGGGCAATACCCATGCGGGCTGCGGCATCCGGGTCGGTGCCCTGGATTTCCCTGCCGCAAAACGTAATTTTGCCTTTCTGCGGTACCATGGCACCGCTGATGGTCTTCAGCACCGTCGTCTTTCCGGCGCCGTTGGCACCCAGCAGCACGCTGATCTCCCCGTCCTTTGCCGCCAGGCTGACACCCCGGATGGCCATAACAGGGCCGTAGCAGGTCTCGATATTGGTGAGTTCCAGCACAGCCATGTCTACTCTCCGAGGTATGCCCTGAGCACTTCAGGGTGCTGCTGGATTTCCCCGGGGGTGCCGATGGCGAGCCTTCGCCCGTCGGCCAGTGCCATCACCCGGTTCGAGGCCCGGGTCACCAGGTTCATATCATGCTCGACCATGATGATGGTTGTGCCGAGTTCCTCGTTGATGTCCTCAATCTGGAAAGACAGGTCTTCGGTTTCTTCAGGATTCAGCCCGGAAGAGGGTTCGTCCAGCAGCAGCAGCTTTGGCCTGATGCAAAGCGCCCGTGCCACTTCCACCATTTTCCGGATGCCGTAAGGCAGGTTGGCGATGACCTGCCGGCGGTAGTGTTGCAGATCAAGCAGGTCGATGATGTCCTCTACCTCCCTGCGGAAGGCCAGCTCCTGTTTCCGGACGGCGGGAAGAAACAGGAGTTCCTGAAGCAGGTTGGTTCGGCGGTGGACGTGCCTGCCTATCAGTAGATTGCGAAGCACCGTTTCCTGTTCAAAGAGTTCCGTGTTCTGAAAGGTTCTCGCGATCCCAAGCTCGGCGATGCGGTGTGTTGGCACCCGGCTGATGTCCCGGCCCTCGAAGGTAATGCTGCCACTGTTGGCGTCGTAGATTCGGCTTATCAGGTTGAACAGGGTCGTCTTGCCCGCACCATTCGGGCCGATAATACTGAACACCTCGCCCGGCTCAACCTCGAAGGTGACATCTTCTACCGCATGGACACCGCCGAAGGCGAGTGTCAGTCCTTTGGCAAGCAGCAGACTCACCGCAGGCGCTCGGTACGCAGGTAGCTGCGTTGTCGCTGGTGGGTCGCTTTTCTATACAGCGGAAACTCCTCGAAGTAGTTGCGAATCTTGAGCCAGCGCCCATAGATGCCGTGTGGTTCATAGATCAGAACCAGCACCAGAATCAGCCCGAAGATCGCCGGCTCCAGTCCGGGTATCTGGGCCAGTCCGCCTGGCAGGGTATCGCGCAGAATCGCAATACCCTGGGGTAGCAGACCGATGAAGATGGCGCCATAGATGACGCCGTGCAGGGAGCCGAGCCCCCCGACGACGACCATCAGCAGTAGCTGAATCGAGGTGAGCAGGGTAAAGCTGTCCGGCGCCAGGTAGCCAATCCTGTGTGCCAGCAGACTGCCCGCCAGTCCGGTAAATCCCGCCGAGATCGCAAACGCCAGGGTTTTCGTATAGGCGAGGTGGATGCCCATACTCTGTGCTGAAATCTCGGAATCACGAATCGCTGTCATGGCCCTGCCCGTGGGCGACCGAAGAAGATTCAGCGCCAGTAGCAGGCATGGCACCAGGACGATCAGACAAAGCAGGTAAAAGTTGACGCTGTTGTCCAGTGCCAGCGGGCCAATGGCGGGCGGCTCAACCGCCATTCCTCTGAAGCCACCGGTGACTGATTCCCAGTGCACCAGAACCTGCTCGACGATAATGGCGAAAGCAAGTGTGGCCACGGCAAGATAGATACCGGTCATCCGTAGCGCCGGGATGCCGACCAGTCCTCCAATCATTGTCGTAAACAGTGTTGCCGTGGCTACGGAAACCGGAAAGGGCCAACCCCGGGCCAGCAGGAAGGCGTGGCCGTAGGCGCCAATGGCGAGGAAGGCCGCATGGCCCAGGCTGACAAGACCGGTATGGCCTGTGAGCAGCATCAGCCCGATTCCGGCGATGGCATAGATGAACACCAGAGACAGTTCGCCCAGATAAAAGTCGGACAGCAGCAAGGGTGCCATCAGTAGTGAAGCCGCCAGCAGGCCGTACCAGAACACCTGCCCCTGATGCTTGAAGAGCTGCATGTCCTGGTGGTAGTGGGTTTTCCGTATGAAGCGCACCCGGCTACACCTTCTTCTGCTGCATGGTGGCGAAGATGCCTTCCGGGCGTATGAGCAACATGATCAGCAGGATGACGTAGGCGCTCACATCGGAAAAGCCGGTCGGCAGATACAAACCTGCAAACTGTTCAACGATGCCAATCAGCAAACCGCCTGCGATGGCGCCCGGCAGGCTGCCGAAGCCACCGACGATAGCGGCGGCGAACGCCTTGATGCCGATGAATCCAATCAGCGGGTCGATCAGCGATACCGGAGCGACAAGAATGCCCGCCACGGCGGATATCCCCGCAGAGATGGCCCATATCAGTGAATAGATTCGCTTGACCGGTATACCCACATAAAACGCGGCCAGTTGATTCTGCGAGGCGGCCTGCATGGCGATGCCCAGGCGAGTGAACCGGAAGAACAGAAACAACAGGGAACAGAGTATTGCCGTACCGAGCACAATGACCAGATTCTCATAACCGATGATCAGTCCGTTAATCTCAATAACGCCTCCGGCGTAGGGCAGGTCCAGGGATCTTGGCTCGCTACCCCAGATAGCGCCGGCGGCCGCCCGCAGGATAAACCCCAACCCGATCGTCAGCATCAGCACCGAGAAGTGAGGCTCGCCAATCATGGGCCGAATCATGATGCGCTCGGTCAGCCCTCCCAGCAATGCCATCGTCAGAATTGTAGCGGGCAGGGCGATCAGAAAGTGCAACTCCAGCAGATTCAGGTAGGTGTAGGCGAAGAAGGCGCCCAGCATCATCAGGTCGCCCTGGGCGAAGTTCACCATCTCTGTGGCCTTGTAGATGAGCACAAATCCCAGGGCGATCAGCCCATAAACACATCCCTGGGAGATCCCGCTCAACAGCAGTTGAAGAACTTCCAAAATTCAGCCCCGCCTGTTTCGGTAAGCGTGAATAGCGGCAGAGATTGCCGTCAGCTTTCCGGCATTGGCGGCGCCGGGTTGATCGGGTTCGGGCGGGGGAGAGGTTTTAAGTACCAGCCAGGACATGAACATGGTGGCGAACACCAGCATCGTCAGAAAGGCGAACACGGTACCCATGCCATAGAGGGCGAGATTCAATCCTTCGGAAACGAGAGGTGGCATAGTCTGTTTGAATCAGGTTTGCTTGAACAAGACCTGCTTGAACAAGGTGCGGTCTGGTTCCTGTGTCGTTGATGTCATTCTGTGCTCCGGAAGAATAACGAAATTCCCGGGAAATTTCAGATTCATGGTGCGGATTTTACCCGGTGCATCACGGCTGGAGATATGGAACCCAAGCCACTATAATCCGCCGCTCACTGCGCGCTGGTAGCTCAGCTGGATAGAGCATCTGGCTACGAACCAGAAGGTCGGGGGTTCGACTCCCTCCCAGCGCGCCATTCAAACCCGGTGCTCACCGGAGAGGTGGCCGAGTGGCTGAAGGCGCTCCCCTGCTAAGGGAGTATGGGTTAAAAGCTCATCGAGGGTTCGAATCCCTCCCTCTCCGCCAGAACTCAACCCGGTGGCCCGCCGGTTTCCCCCGTTAATGTTTCCTTCGCTATCTGTTGTATCAGCGGATGCTCAGTCTGCGCGGCTGCTTCCAGAGCCGTCAGGGCAGCATCGTCTACTTCTGTGAGCATCGAAAGATGGTCGATGTTGTAGCGCACGTTTTCTTCGTCGTCCGGGTCCTTGTACAGTTCGTCGATGACGGTTGGAACAATACTGGTGCCCGCCTGTTCCAGCATGATGGAAAATTTCGGTTCGATGTGGCTACCCTCAAGGTGTGATTCCATTTCAGCGATCGTCTTTTTCCACGCCACGTAGGTCTTTCTGCCATCAACGCACGGAGAGGGGCCACCGAGGATTTCGAACGGCGGGTCGGTGATGTACATGACCCTGCCAAGGCTAACGTCATCGCCGGAAGGTTGAAGATTGAGCGTAACATCCACGAGATAGACATAATAGTGTCCGGGTTCGCCATCATTGCCAAACGAGAGGGGGATGCCGGTGGATTCGGACACAGACAGAGGGTAGGGCAGATACACCTTCTGATTGTACGGGGTCTGTTCAAGCGGTAACACTGCGTTTGAGTGCCAGTTTGCCACCTGTGTTATAAAGCAGGCGTTTCGCTTTAACGTCCAGATCTTTTCCACGGTTACGCTGGCGTGTTGTACGGCATTCCCCTCAATGCTGTTGGTCAGATGTATCATCATTTTCGGGTACTGCTGGTCGTTTTCGACAAATTCCAGGCTCTCCAGCTCCACGCCGGTATCAGACCCGCAACCGGATACGAGTGTGAGCATTGCCAGTAGTGATAGTATGAGCGTTTTGGTTTTCACCTGTCCTCCTTCCTGTGTCGATTTTCCCGGATGCCGATAGTGATGGTCACCCGGCGGGCGATTATAGAATCACATCGACGAATAGACCAGATGAGCAGCAAGGTTCCGCGATCAAGTCAACACTGGCGGTACCTGACAGCCTGTGATACATAGCTGATATGAATCAAAAACAGCCCCTTGGAATCACCGACGTGGTGCTGCGTGATGCGCATCAGTCACTGTTCGCCACCCGTATGCGGATTGATGACATGCTGCCCATTGCCGAAAAGCTGGATGAAGTCGGTTTCTGGTCGCTGGAAAGCTGGGGCGGCGCAACCTTTGATGCCTGTATTCGCTATCTCGGAGAAGACCCCTGGGAACGCATTCGAGAACTGAAAAAGGCAATGCCAAAGACGCCGCAGCAAATGCTGTTCCGTGGTCAGAATATCCTTGGCTATCGTCATTATGCGGATGACATCGTCGATAAGTTTGTCGAGCGTGCTGTTGCCAACGGCGTTGATGTCTTTCGTATCTTCGATGCCATGAACGATCCACGAAACCTGGAGCGCGCCATCGAAGCGGTGCGCAAACAGGGCAGGCATGCACAGGGAACCCTTTCCTATACCCTCAGCCCGGTCCATGACATTGATACCTGGGTCAACCTGGGCAAACGCCTGGAAGCCATGGGCGTTGATTCCATCGCGATCAAGGATATGGCCGGACTCCTGTCTCCCTATGTTGCCTTTGACCTGATCAGCCGCCTCAAGAAGACGGTTTCGGTTCCGATTCACATGCAGTGCCACGCCACCACGGGGCTGTCAACGGCAACCTACCTGAAATCCATTGAAGCCGGTATCGACAATGTGGATACGGCGATTTCCTCCATGAGCATGACCTACGGGCATTCCCCGACCGAGTCCATTGTCGCAATACTTGAAGAGACTGATCGGGACACCGGGCTGGACATGGGCAGGCTCGAAGTGATCGCCGCCTACTTTCGTGAGGTTCGCAAGAAGTATGCGAAGTTTGAGGGTTCGCTGCGGGGAACGGATTCAAGAATTCTGGTGGCCCAGGTGCCGGGCGGTATGCTGACCAACCTGGAAAACCAGCTCCGTGAACAGCGGGCGACAGACCGGCTTGATGAGGTGCTCGAAGAAATTCCAAAGGTACGCAGGGACCTCGGCTATATCCCGCTGGTCACCCCCACCTCTCAGATAGTGGGTACCCAGGCGGTTATGAATGTGCTGCTTGGCGAACGGTATAAGAGTATTGCCAGGGAAGCGGAAGGTGTGCTGAAGGGTGAGTATGGGGCAACGCCCGCACCCGTGAATGCTGAACTCCGGGCGCGAATCCTGAAGGGCGCCGCGCCGGTCACCTGTCGTCCGGCGGATAATCTGGAACCGGAGTTCGGGAAGCTGAAAGCTGAACTTCAGTCAAAGCAGCAGGAAGCGGGGCTGGTGTTCGGTGCCAACCTCGATGATGACGTTTTGACCTATGCGCTCTTCCCACAGGCCGGCCTGAATTTTTTTGCCAACCGCAACAACCCGGATGCATTTGAACCGGAACCGGACGGGCAGACGCCACCCCCGGCTTCAACCGCGGGTCCCGCCGTGTACACGGTTGAGGTTTCCGGGGAACAGTTCGTGGTGAAGGTGTCCGAAGGTGGTGAAATCGAATCGGCCACCTCCCCCAAACCCGGGGCGGCGCTACCGGCAACCACTCCCGTTGCCGCCGCCGGTGGTGAAGCGGTCAAGGCGCCGCTGGCCGGCAACGTCTTCAAAATCAGCGTTGGCCCCGGCGATGTGGTCGCCGGCGGCGATGTGGTCCTGGTGCTTGAAGCCATGAAGATGGAAACGGAAATCCGGGCGGCGCAGGGTGGCAAGATCAATCAAATACTGGTCCGGGAGGGTGATGCAGTCGATGCGGGTCAGTCTTTGATCCTTCTCGGCTAGATTCCGGGACTATGGGGCAGCTACTCGAACTCTGGCGGAACACGGGTGCCTACCAGTTGTCCCTGGACCAGTTCGTCATGATTCTGGTCGGTCTCGGCCTGCTGTATCTCGCCATTGCCCGCCGGTTCGAACCCCTGCTGCTTGTGCCAATCGGCTTTGGTGGCATTCTGGCAAACATCCCCGGTGTGGATATCGCCGTCGGTGAGGGTGTGCTGCACCAGTTCTACCTGATGGGCATCGAAACAGGCGTGTTCCCGCTCGTGATCTTCATGGGTGTCGGGGCAATGACAGACTTTGGTCCACTCCTGGCCAATCCCAGGACCCTGTTCCTGGGTGCGGCGGCACAGTTCGGTATCTTCGCTACGCTGTTGGGGGCGCTCGCCCTGTCTTCCTTTGGCGTCTTTGATTTCAGTCTGGCTGAGGCCGCGGCGATTGGCATTATCGGGGGCGCCGACGGGCCAACAGCGATCTACGTGGCCGGTCAACTGGCGCCCCACCTGCTCGGAGCCATTGCCGTATCTGCCTACTCCTACATGGCGCTGGTGCCGATTATTCAACCACCGATCATGAGGCTGCTGACTACCGAGTCAGAACGGCAGATTGAGATGAAGCAGCTTCGGGAAGTCTCGCAACGGGAAAAGATATTCTTTCCGCTGATGTTGCTGGTTCTGGTGGCGTTGCTGGTGCCCGGTGCCGCGCCACTGCTGGGAATGTTCTGTTTCGGCAATCTGATGCGGGAATGTGGGGTGGTGCAACGCCTCCACCTGACCACGCAGAATGCCCTGATTAACATGACGACCATTTTTCTGGGTCTGGCAGTGGGTTCAAAACTGAAGGCGGATCAGTTCCTGGTTGCGGAGACCCTTGGCATCCTCCTGCTGGGAATGGTTGCTTTCGCGATTGGAACGGCAACCGGGGTGCTGATGGCCAGGCTGCTGAACCTTTTCTCGCCACTCAAGATCAACCCGCTTATTGGCGCGGCGGGTGTTTCTGCGGTACCCATGGCTGCGCGGGTCGCCAACAAGGTGGGCCTCGAAGCCAATCCCGACAACTTCCTGCTGATGCATGCCATGGGACCCAACGTCGCAGGTGTCATTGGCTCTGCGGTTGCCGCAGGTATCCTGATTCAATTTGCGTCCTGAAGTCAGGGCAACCGCCTACCAGGTATCTACAAACGGCTTTTTCTTTCCGGATCTTGGCGGTGGTGTGGGTGCTGACCTGAGCCCCGCCATGAGCCATTGCCGTGTTGCCATGGGGTCAATAACCTCATCAATCTCGAAGGCGGTTGCAAAGTTCACGGCCTTGCCTCGCTCGTACATCTGCCGGACACGTTTTTCGTATTCTTCGAGTCGTTCCTGCGGGTCGTCGATGGCCTCCAGTTCCTTGCGGTAGCCCAGCTTCACGGCGCCCTCCAACCCCATGCCACCAAACTCACCGGTTGGCCAGGTGACGGTAAAGGTGGATGCCTTGAAACCGCCTCCGGTCATGGCCTGTGCGCCCAGTCCATAGCCCTTGCGAATGACGATTGACATCAACGGCACGCTGATGCTGGTGCTGATCACAAACAGCCGGGCCGCATGGCGCACCAGCGCCGTCTTCTCTATTTCCGGTCCGACCATAATGCCAGGGCAATCGACCAGCGACACAATGGGAATATCAAATGCATCGCAAAGCTGGATGAATCTTGCGGCCTTGTCCGCCGCATCCGAGTCGATGGCGCCGGACAGGTGAACCGGATTGTTGGCGAAGATGCCAATCGGTCTGCCCTCGATACGTGCAAAGCAGGTCATGATGCCAATGCCGAACTCGCGCCGGAGTTCTGTCACTGAGTCATCATCCGCGATAGTCTCAATGATCTCGCGCATATCGTAGACACGAAGGCGGTTCTCCGGGACAGCGAAACGCAATTTGCGCTGATCCTGGCAGGTCCAGTTTTCGATGGGACCCTGGAAGTACGAGAGTAGCTTTTTCGCGGCCTCGACTGCTTCGGTCTCGTCCCTGACGGCAAGGTCCACGACGCCATTGGGCACCTGGACGGTCATTGGCCCCACCTCCTCAGGTTTGAAGACACCCAGACCACCGCCCTCGATCATGGCCGGTCCGCCAATCCCGATGTTGGCGTCTTCCGTCGCGATGACGATATCACTGGAACCCAGCAGAACGGCATTGCCGGCGAAGCATCGGCCAGTGGTGATACCGATGCGCGGCACCAGACCGCTGAGTGCGCCATAAAGCTGGAATGCCAGGCAGTCCAGGCCCGCGATTCCGGCACCGTCAGTATCTCCGGGACGACCGCCACCGCCCTCGGCAATCAGTATGATCGGAAGCTGAAGCTGCCCGGCCAGCTCGAACATGCGATCTTTCTTGCGATGATTTTGCAGACCCTGGGTTCCGGCGAGCACCATGTAGTCGTATGACATGACAATGCACTGTGCATCCTGACCGGGGAAAAGGTCCCGGTTGACACTGCCGATACCGGTGACCATGCCGTCGCCGGGTGTGTTCTCCATCAGGTCCTGGACCGTGCGCCGCCGCCGCTGTGCTGCAATGGCCAGTGAACCATACTCCACGAAGGTGCCCGGGTCGCAGATATCCTCAATGTTCTCCCGCACTGTCCGGTGGCCCGTTTTGCGTCTCTTTGCGACCGCCGCATCCCGATTCTGATCGAGCTTGTAGCCGTGTCTGGTCCGCATTTCCTGAAGGTCCGGGCGAATATGATCCGGGTCCTGCTCAATGGTTTGCCGCGCTTCACCGGCACTGACCTCTTTTTCGGCGATGAACAGTATCGGGTGATCTTCAAGGATGGCGTCGCCGGGTTCCGCCGTCACCATGAGCACCTCGCCGGAAACAGGGGCCTGTATCACATGCTCCATCTTCATGGCGTCCATGACGATGAGTTCCTGGCCCTGGTGGACAAGGTCTCCTTCCCCGGCTGACAGTTCAATAATGGTGCCCTGAAGTGGGGCGGGGACCGGTGTGCTACCCGCCGGCCCTTCGATATCTGCGGAAAGGGTGGTGACTGATTCCTGTTCAACGGACAGCTCGGACTTTCCCAGCGCCAGAACCGCCAGGGGGTCGCTGGTATTGAGCCGGGTGCCTGCGAGCCCGGATTTTGTCTGTTCCGCTGAAGGCGCCTCCTGAACCGGAACACTGAGATTCTGATCAATGTAACGGGTTGTGATTTCAGCCTTGGCAAAGGCTTCAGAATCGATCAGTGACGACAAAAACGGCGTGTTGACGGCAAAGCCGACAAGATGAAAGTCCCGCAGGGCGTCGGCGACTTTACTCACGCAGGCGGCAAACGACGCCTGACGGCTGTGCACGATCAGTTTCGCCAGCAGGGAATCGTAGCGGGTTGAGGTTTTGTAACCGCCGTATGCGAAGGTATCGACGCGAATACCGGGACCGGTTGGCACCTCGAACGCGGTGATGGTGCCGCCGGTGGGCTTGAACAGACCTTTCCTGCCGGGGGTTTCCATGTTGATCCGGCATTGAATCGCAAAACCTTCGCACACCGGAGATTCAGAGAGACCCAGATCGTCAAGGGATGCGCCTTCCGCGACCCTGATCTGTTGTTCGACCAGGTCAACACCGGTGACAGCTTCGGTGACCGTGTGCTCGACCTGTAGTCGTGCGTTCGCCTCAATAAAATAGAACTCGGCCGAATCATCCGCGTTGACCAGAAACTCGAAGGTGCCGACGCCCCGGTAGTCGGCATGAGTTGCCATGCGTACCGATGCGTTCAGCAGCGCCTGCCTTGTTTCTTCGGGCAGAGAAGGGCTGGGCGCAATTTCAATGATTTTCTGGTTTTGTCTCTGGGCGCTACAGTCACGCTCCCACAGGTGGACGACCTGACCCTGGCCGTCACCCAGTATCTGCACTTCGATGTGCCTCGCCCTCGGGATCAGCAATTCCACATACACCCGCTCGTCTCCGAACGCGAGATTGGCCTCGGAACGACATCGCTCATACTGCTTCGCAATGTCGTCGTGCTTCTCGATGATTCGCATACCGCGACCGCCGCCACCGGATATCGCTTTGATCACTATCCCTTCGTCGGGATGCCGGTCCCGGAACGCAAGCACCTGCTCAAGGCCGGTGTCCTCGCTGGTTCCCGGCACCAGGGGCACCTCAAGCCGGGCTGCCAGCGCGCGTGCCCCCGCCTTGTTGCCAAAAGTGTTCAGTTGGTCCGGGGTCGGCCCAACGAACACCAGACCCGCCCCTTCGACGGCGGCGGCGAACTCCGGATTCTCACTCAGAAACCCGTAACCGGGATGAACGGCAGTGGCCCCAACGGACCGGGCGGCGTTCAGAACCTGCTCAATGTCCAGGTATGCCCGGGCACCGGCACCGGGTATCCGTACCGATTCATCCGCCTTGCGGACATGCAGGGACTCAGCATCATCTTCCGGATAAATGGTGGCCGTCAGGTAACCCATGTCCTTCGCCGTCTGTCCGATACGGATGGCGATTTCACCTCGATTGGCGATCAATAATTTCTTCATACGTCTTACTTTCGCTTTTACGATTGTCTGCGGGCGTGCCCGCCTTGCTCTCAAAACTTGCTCTCAGAAAGAAAGCCTGTTATTCAGAACCTCCATAGTATCAATCACTTTCTGGAGATGCTCAACGATGGAACTTGAAACGGGAACAGAGGACCTGCTGGCTGCGCTTGATGAAGGGGTTGCGGTACTGACGCTGAATCGACCGAAAGCACGCAACGCCATGACGGGAGAAATGAATATCGCCCTGCAGAATATGCTCGCGGGGTTTGAACTCAACCCGGAGGTCAAAGTGATTGTCCTGACGGGTGCGGGTAAAGGCTTCTGCGCCGGTGGTGATGTCAAGGGGATGGCAAAAAGAGGTGACGGCACGGTCGGCGAGAACACGATTGACAGCGCCATTCACCGGCAGAGACTGACTCAGCGAGCAACCTCCGGCAAACTTTTCAAGATGCCGAAGCCCACACTGGCAGCTTTACCGGGTGCCGCCGCCGGCGCCGGACTGTCGCTCGCGCTGGCCTGTGATATGCGAATCATGGCCAGCACCGCCATCATGACAACCGCCTTTGCGAAGGTCGGGTTTTCCGGTGACTATGGCGGTACCTATTTCCTGACGCAGCTCGTTGGTTCCGCGAAGGCGCGAGAACTCTACTACCTTTCGGACCGCGTGAGCGCCGAAGAGGCGTTGGGACTCGGGTTGACCAACTGGGTCTGCGAGCCGGAGGAACTCCGGGAGAGGACCATGGAGATTGCCCGCAGGCTTGCTGACGGCCCGACCATAGCGTATCGCTACATGAAGGAGAACCTGAATCGGGCCATGTCCGGGGAGGTTGATGACTGCCTGGACCTGGAAGCGACTCATCACGTGCATTGTGGACAGACAGAGGACCACCGGGAAGCCGCGAAAGCATTTGTTGAGAAGCGACAACCGGTATTCAGGGGTCGCTAGACCGAAGGGCTTTGACGCGGATTTTGAAGTGGAAGGTGGTAGTTGGCGATTGCTTATCTGAATGGGCGGTGGATGCAGCCCGAGGCTGCCAGGGTCTCGGTGTTTGATCGGGGTTTCATGTTCGGGGACAGTGTCTATGAAGTGATGGCCGTCTATGACGGCCAGGTGTTTACGCTGAATCAGCATCTGGACCGGTTGCAGCGTAGCCTGGATGCGATTCGACTGTCGTCACCGCACACCCGTGAAGAATGGCAACTGCTGATCGAAGAAGCGGTGACTCGCGGTGATGAGAATCCGGCTTATCTTTATCTTCAGGTCACGCGGGGCTTTGCCCTGCCCAGGAACCACGTCTACCCCGGTCCGGCAAGCCCGACGGTGCTGATCACGGTGATGCCTGCGCCCATTCTTGAGCGGACCGGAATTGACCCGATAAAGGTGGTGACCAGGGAAGACTTCCGATGGGGCCGCGGCGACATCAAGGTGACCAGTCTTATCGCCAATGGGCTGCTGCGTGATGAGGCGATGGCTGCGGGCTACGATGACGCCATTCTGATTCGGGATGGTGAAGTGACGGAAGCCACCGCTGCGAACGTGTTTATCGTGTCGGAGGGTGTCATCGTGACACCACCGGCGAGCAATTTCCTGCTGCAGGGTATAACCCGTGACCACGTTATAGCCCTTGCCGGGGAAGCGGATTTGCCCCTGGCGGAGCGCGCCATCACCGAGGCGGAACTGCTTGGCGCAGATGAGGTGTGGGTCACCAGCACCGGGCAGGAAGTATGGCCCGTCGGGCAGGTCAATGATCAGATAATCGGCAGGGGTTCTGCCGGTGTCGTCTGGCAAACTGTCGATGATCTGTTTCAGGCGTCCAAAGGTACTGGTGGTAATTAGCCGATGGTAAGGGGAATCCGAGATGAGTGAACGGCGTGAGGGTAGTCTTGAGGCACCCATCCGACACCCGATAGAGTGGCAATCCGACAAGTTCTGGGACCAGGCTGATCTGTCCGGAGAACTGGAGCGGGTCTATGACATCTGTCATGGTTGCAGACGGTGCGTCAGCCTGTGTGATGCCTTCCCAACCCTGTTTGATCTGGTTGATGACAGTGACACCATGGAGGTCGATGGTGTTGACCGGAACGATTACTACAAGGTCGTGGATCAGTGCTACCTGTGCGACCTCTGCTACATGACCAAGTGTCCCTATGTGCCTCCGCATGAGTGGAATGTAGACTTTCCGCACCTGATGCTGCGGGCAAAGGCACAGCGATACCGCAATAAGGGCGCATCCTTTCGGGACAATATGCTGACCGCCACGGATACGGTTGGCAGGCTCGCCACCCTGCCTGTCGTGGATGTGACGGTGAATGCGTTCAACAATAACGGAATGTTCCGGCGTGCGCTGGAAAGCATGCTCGGTGTTCACCGGGAAGCGCCGGTACCGGCCTACCATTCAAAGACACTGCGCAAGCGGTTTCCCGGTGAGCAGTCGTCGGCAAAACAGGTTGGCGAGACCACCGGCAGGGTCGCCTTCTATGCGACCTGCTACGGCAATTACAACACACCACACCTGGGGGAAGATTTTGCAGTGGTGTTCCGCCACAACGGAATTCACATAGAACTGGTTCCCAGGGAAGCCTGTTGTGGTATGCCGAAGCTGGAACTGGGTGACCTGGATGCGGTCAACGGCCTGAAAGAGAAGAACATACCGATGCTGGCGGAACTGGTTGATCAGGGGTTCGACCTGATTGCCCCGGTTCCTTCCTGCGTTCTGATGTACAAGCAGGAACTGCCACTGATGTACCCGGATGACGAAGACGTATTGAAAGTTCAAAAGGCATTTTATGATCCCTTTGAGTATCTGTTCCTGCGTCATCGGGAAGGTGAGTTCAATACCGACTTCAGGAACCCGTTGGGAGACATCAGCTATCAGGTGGCGTGTCATCTGCGGGTGCAGAATATCGGCCTCAAAACCCGTGACATTCTGAACCTGGTCCCGGATACCGAGGTGAACGCTATTGAGAGGTGTTCGGGGCATGACGGCACCTACGCCGTCAAGAAAGAAACGCGGGAAAAGTCGCTCAGGATTGCGCGCCCGGTGGTCCGGCAGGTGGACAGCGCAGAACCGGCGCACCTTGCATCGGACTGCCCGATGGCGGCCATGCACATCGCGCACCTGTCTGAGAAGGTTGATCAGGCGGAGCATCCCATGACGCTGCTCCGCAAAGCCTATGGCATATAGATAGACACGGAAGACGGGAACTGGAAAAGACGATGCTGGAAAGAAAAGATTTATGGAGTCTCGAAGAGTATGCCGAAAACCGGTCTGATTTTCGTGTACAGGTCCTGGCACACAAAGAGAATCGACGTGTTCTGATCGGCAGGCACGTCCTGCTGATGTTTGAGAATGCGCTGACGGTCAAATATCAGATTCAGGAGATGCTGCGCATCGAAAAGGTGTTCGAGGCAGCCGCTATCCAGGAAGAACTGGATGCCTACAATCCATTGATCCCGGACGGTGATAACTGGAAGTGCAGCATGCTGATTCAGTATACGGATGTCGAGGAACGCCGGGTCCGGTTAGCTGAACTGCTGGATATTGAAAACCGGGTCCGGGTTCGGGTGGGCGACACGCAACCGGTGTTTGCCATCGCTGATGAGGACCTGAGCCGCGCTAACGATGACAAGACATCCGCCGTTCACTTTCTCAGATTCCAGTTTGAGCAGGCCCAACTGGATGCCCTGAAGGCGGGTGCATCGGTTACTTTCGGTCTCGACCACGACCACTATGATGCCGAAGACGTGCTGGTTGCCGAAGGAGTTCGCGCGGCGCTGGCAGCGGATATTACCTGATCGTCTTGAGACCGAGACGTTCCTGTGAATAGCCACCGGCCACCGCTTCACACCATGGCCGGTTGCCCAGATACCATTCGACGGTCTTTTCAATACCGGACTCGAAGGTTTCCCCGGGTTGCCAGCCAAGTTCGCGCTCGATCTTGCCGGTATCAATGGCATACCGAAAATCGTGGCCGGGTCGGTCGGTGACATGCGTGATGAGGTCCCGGTAACTGAAATCCCTGCCCGGAGGATTAAAAGTTTCCATGAGATCACAGATGGTGTGCACCACATCAAGGTTGGTCTTTTCGTTCTTGCCGCCGATGTTGTAGGTCTCTCCCCGCCTGCCTTTAGTGGCGACCAGATACAGCGCTCTTGCATGATCATCGACGTGCAGCCAGTCCCGAACGTTGGAACCATTGCCGTAGACTGGCAACGGCTTCCGGTGGTAGGCATTCATGATCATCAGAGGAATCAGCTTCTCGGGGAACTGGTAGTGGCCATAGTTGTTGGAGCAGTTGGTCACGACAATGGGCAGACCCCAGGTCTCGCCCCAGGCTCGCACCAGATGATCTGAGGACGCCTTGCTGGCGGAGTAGGGCGATCTCGGGTCGTAGGGTGTTTCCTCGGTGAAGTAACCGTCATCACCGAGAGAGCCGAAAACCTCGTCCGTGGAGACATGATGGAACAGGAAGTGTTCGCTGCCGGATTGCTCAAAGTAATGGCGCGCCGAGTTGAGCAGGTTAAACGTGCCGATAATGTTCGTCTGAATAAATTCCGCCGGACCATCGACCGAACGGTCCACGTGGGATTCCGCAGCAAGATGTATGATCCTGTCTGGCCTGAAGCTGTTGACGATCTGCCGCACTTTTTCCGCATCACAGATGTCCGCCTGCACAAACGAGTATCGATCACTGTCCGCCACAGATGCCACGGACTCCAGGTGGCCCGCATAGGTCAGCTTGTCAAGGTTCAGGACTTCGTGCCCGGTTTCCCGGATCAGGAATCTGACCAGGGCCGAGCCAATGAATCCGGCGCCACCGGTAACCAGAAATTTCATGGGAAGAGTCTGGCGTCTGCGAGCAGCGGCGCCTGCCGGTCTTTTTCCGAGAGCTGCGCGGGCATGACCTCAAAGGGCCAGTCAATCGCAAGATCAGGATCATCCCAGCGAACGGCATACTGGTCGCCTGCGGCGTAATAGTCCGTGCAGCGATAGACGAAGTCGGCGGTTTCGGAAAGCACCAGAAAGCCATGGGCAAATCCGGGGGGCACCCAGAAAATCTCCTTGTTCGTTTCGCTCAGAATCCGGCTCACCCACTTTCCGAAGGTGGGTGAAGACTGGCGAATATCCACCGCAACGTCGAACACCTCGCCGCGGACCACGCGAACCAGCTTGCCCTGTGCATGTTCATACTGGTAGTGCAATCCCCGGAGGGTGCCTCTGGTCGATTGACTGTGGTTGTCCTGAACGAACTGAAACCCCGGCAGCCAGGCACTGCGAAAGGATTCGAACAGGAAACCACGCGCATCTTCAAACACCTGAGGCTGAAAAACCGTGACGTCGGGGATTTCCGTTTCCAGGGTGTTCATGGCAGCTTCGTCTCCAGAATTCCCAGAAGGTACTGCCCGTAGCCGCTTTTGATCAGAGACTGGCCCAGTTGCTGTAGCCGGGCCGCGTCTATGAATCCCATCCGGTAGGCAATTTCTTCCGGGCAGGCGATTTTCAAACCCTGTCTTTCCTCGACGATGCGGACAAAGTTGGCAGCGTCGAGCAGATGCGTATGCTGGCCGGTGTCGAGCCAGGCAGTTCCTCTTGAAAAAATTTCCACGTTAAGGTCGCCGCGTTGCAGGTACCGGACATTAACATCGGTAATTTCCAGTTCTCCCCGGGCGGATGGTTTCATCTCTTTGGCGATCTTCACCACGTCATTGTCGTAATAGTAGAGACCCGTGACCGCAAAATGGGATTTGGGCGACCCGGGTTTTTCTTCAATCGAAACGGCCTTCCCCTCGTCATCGAAGGTCACCACGCCATAGTCCCCGGGATTGCTGACATAGTATCCAAACACGGTGGCGCCCGATGGTTGCCCGGCAACCGCCCCCAGCTTGTCGCGCATGCCCGGCGCGTAAAATATATTGTCACCCAGAATCAGGGTCACATTATCGTTGCCGATAAATGACTCACCGATGATAAACGCCTGCGCCAGCCCGTCGGGTGAAGGCTGTTCCGAGTAATGCAGATTCAACCCCCATTGTGTTCCGTCACCCAGAAGGTCTCTGAACGCGGGCAGATCTCTGGGTGTGGAGATAATCAGAATGTCCCGGATGCCGGACAGCATCAGGGTGGTCAGCGGATAGTAGATCATCGGCTTGTCGAACACCGGCAGTAGCTGCTTGCTGATGGACATGGTCAGTGGATGCAGGCGCGAGCCAGACCCCCCGGCCAGGATGATTCCCTTCCTTTTTTTCTGAGAACTCACGACTTCAACTCTGGAAGCTCTGAATAATAGGCAGACGCGGGAGGATAGCACCGATTTATGGATGGTTCACGGAGCCCATGCTAGGCTGACGGGTTGGATTCCTCCGAAAAGTAAACAAAGTAAACAGTGTGGATGCAGCAATCTCCCGTTCCCCCGTCGCTATCGGCGGCATAGGTGGCAGTGGTACCCGCGTTATTGCGGGTATATTTCTTGAGCTTGGTTACTATCTGGGCGGTGACCTTAATGAGTCGCTGGATAACGAATGGTTTGCGCTTCTGTTCAAGCGGTCCGGGCTTTGGCCGGTAGAAGCCCACAGGATGGATATTGCGGTTTTGTCAGGTCTTTTCGAGAAGGTCATGTTGGCGGGAGGCAGGCTGACGGTCGAAGAAGAGCGCCTCCTGGCGGACTGTGTCTCCGGGGTTACGAAAGAGTATCCCCTGAACTGGCGCCGGGAACGTCGGGAAAGCATCCGCAGGGCGCTTGTGCCGGGTGCCAGGGTATCAGGCGCCTGGGGATGGAAGGAGCCGAATACCCATATCCTGCTGCCGGAATTGATGCGAACCATGCCCGGCCTCAGATACATCCATGTGATGCGTCATGGCCTTGATATGTCGCTCAGTGCCAACCAGAATCAGTTGCGGCTGTGGGGTCCCCATGTTCTTGGCCGCGAAGTCGCCGTCACAGACCCCGCTGACTCACTGAGTTACTGGTGCGCCGTACATGAACGCTTCCTGGCTCTCAGAGAGAAAGACGCGGGGGACCGGCTGCTACTGCTCGATTTCGACAGCTTCTGTGTTAATCCTGAGCGGGGGCTGCGTGAGATTGCCGCCTTTCTCGAAATTTCCCTGAGTCCGGAAGAAATCAGGTGCCTCGGCAAAAACGTCAGGGTGCCCGCCAGTTCGGGGAGATACCGGGCAGCCGACCTGTCCGTGTACCACCGGACCGATCTGGCGTTTGTCCGGGAACTTGGCTACCGAATCTAGCGTCGAAATTTAATGGTAAGAATGGTAAGAAAGCCGTTTATCTTATTTCTGTGATTCGCGATAAAATGGGGCATTGAAGGCTTTGATGTATAACTGATGATGAGGTCACTGACTGACATCCTGATCGAAAACGGCACACTTCAGACCGCTGATATTCAGCGTGCTGAAAGTGCCATGGAAAGCTATGGCGGGAAACTCCCGGATGTCCTGCTGGCCCAGGGCGCCTGTTCCGAAGAGGATATTCTGAACGCTCATTCTGAACTGCTGGGTGTCAAAACCTACCATCAGTGGCTTGCCGAGCGCGAACTGAAAGGCATCACAGATGTGGCCAATTCGTTTGGTCTTGAAAAAAACTGGTGGCGGGAGCAGAAGGCTTTTCCGCTGGAAGAAACCGATGACGTCATCTGGGTGGCGGTCTCGGACCCGGGAGATACGTTTGTGGTCACTGTGCTGGCAAGAAGAGCCGGCAAGAAGGTTGAGCCTGTGCTGATTGTCAGCCACGAACTGAGACAGCTACACGGCCTCTTCCGGGATTCCGGTGAGTCCTTCGATCAGGTTGGCGATGTCCAGTCGTTGCGTGACCTGGCAACAGGTGCGCCGATCATTCATTTCGTCAACGATACGATACAGCGTGCTGCGGATGCCAAGGCGTCGGACATTCACTTTGAGTCCTACCGTGGCGTATTTCGGGTGCGGATCAGGGTTGATGGTGTCATGCACGAGATTGACAGGCCGGGTACTGACATGCAGGCCGCGATTATCTCCAGATTGAAACTGATGGCCGATCTGGACATTTCCGAGAAGCGGCTACCCCAGGATGGCAGAATTCGCACACGGGTTTCGGGGCGGGATCTGGATATCCGGGTGGCAACCACACCGGGCGTGGCGGGCGAGAGTATGGTTCTGCGTCTGCTGGATTCGACCGGGGGCATCTCCCGGATTGAAGATCTTGATATGTTTGAAGATCATCTGAAGATGACCCATCAACTGCTGGCGACCTCGAACGGCATCATTATTGTCACGGGTCCCACGGGTAGTGGCAAGACGACATCACTGTATGCATTTCTGAATCACCTGATTGGTGATGATCGAAAGATTGTTACCGTCGAAGATCCGGTTGAATACCAGACCCCGGGCATCACGCAGATTCAGGTTCAGTCCGAGATTGGCCTGAGCTTTGCGAACATACTTCGCTCCGTTCTGCGTCAGGACCCGGACATCATCCTGATCGGAGAGATCCGTGATAGAGAAACGGCTGAAATTGCCGTGCAGGCGGCCCTGACCGGTCATCTGGTGTTGACCACCCTGCACACCAATGATGCCGCCAGTGCGTTTGTACGACTGATGGACATGGGTGTTGAAGGTTTTTTACTCGCCAGTTCGGTCATCGGCGTGATGGCCCAGCGGCTGGTTCGCAAAGCCTGCCCGGAATGCGGGCAACCGAGCGACCTGGGTCGGGCCCGGCTCACCGCCCCGGGTATTGGCGAGCTTGATTCGAAGTGGTCTTCCCTGATATCGGGTCCGGGCTATGTTGACACTTCGGGTTGCCCCGCCTGTATGCAGTCAGGATTTTCCGGACGCAGATCCATCTTTGAAATGTTCGCCGTCAACGAAAAGATGCGGCATCTGATTTCGACCGACCCAGGGCAGCTTCCCGCCCTGCTGGCGGAGTCGGGTTTCAGAACCATGAAGGAAGATGGCATGTTACGCGCCGCCTCAGGCGAGACCACCATCCCGGAAGTGGTCAGGGTGGCCGGATGAAGCACTTTCATTATTCGGGCAGTGGTGACCATGGCGCGCAACAACAGGGATGGCTTATGGCGGCCAGTCGGGATGACGCGATTCGTCAGCTACGTGGCCGGGGTATTCATCCCTATAGCGTAAAATCCGGCCCTGGTTATATTCCACTCAGGGTCGATGAAGATGAGCTTCTCATTTCCCTTCGGGAACTGGCGAGCCTTCGGCGAGGGGGTATGGCGCTTGACGAAGCGGTCGGTGCGGTTGTTTCGACAACTGACAGCAAACCTCTGATTCAGGCATGGCAGCAGGTTCATGGCATGGTTCGCGGCGGTTCGACCTTATCGGACGCCTTCGCTGCGGTGCCGGACGCCTTCCCCGGTTACGCCGTGCCTCTGGTTAAACTGGGTGAGGCGAATGGTGAACTCGCTGAAGCGATTTCACTGGTTGCCAATCGGGTTGATGAAGAATCGACGCTCAAAAGTGAAGTCCGCGCGGCCCTGGCCTATCCTGTCTTTCTTCTTGTCATCAGCTTTGCCGTGGTGGTGTTCATGCTGGTTTCGGTGGTGCCCAACTTCGGTGAGATAGTGGCGGGCAGTCCCCGGGAAGTGGGCGGCTCAATGCAGTTGCTCCTTGCGTTATCCGGACTGTTACTGGATTACATCTGGCTATGGGGCGCGGCCCTGGTGGCGCTGTTGGCACTGGCTGGCTATCTGTGGCACCAGGGGCGGATTCAGGCTGTCAGTTGGCGCCTGTTAAGGCGGGTGCCCGGAATCTCATCCATTGTTGAGGCGTGGGAGATCGTACAGTTCAGCAACAGCATGACCCATCTGCTGGCAGGCCGGGTCAATGTCCTTGACGCGGTGCAGCTTTCAGCCGAGGCGTTAAGTCGGGAAGAGTTGCAACACAGGCTGGGTGTCGCGACTGATCGCATTCGTCAGGGAGAGTCCATGGGTGCGGCGCTTTCGGAGATAGGCGTATTTCCGGGTCTGGTAACACAAATGATCACTGTTGGCGAAAAGTCAGCGAACCTGCCCGACTCGATGCGGGAAATTTCCCGCCTTTATACAAGACGAATGCGAGAGAGCATCCGTAGTCTGATGGCTGTTCTTGAACCGGCGGTGATTGCCTTCATGGGTATCGTCGTTGGTGGCATTATTGTCAGCTTGCTCTCGGCGATTATCTCGGTTAACGATATACCCCTGTAGGGAAACAAGATGTTGCAAGGTATGAAAGGTATGAAAGATACAAAAGGCATGAAAGGCATGTCTGGCTTCTCCCTGATGGAGATGCTGGTCGTTCTGGTTCTCATGGCGATGCTCGCCGCGCTGGTTGGCCCCCGCCTGTTTCAGAAAGTAGACTCCTCAAAGGTAACCGCGACCCAAACCCAGATAGAGTTGCTGACCTCGATGCTGGATACCTATCGGCTCGATGTGGGCAGGTATCCATCAACCGAGCAGGGGCTGTCAGCCCTGCGGACGGAACCCGAGGGGGTCAGGAATTGGGATGGACCCTATCTCTCGAAGGATATACCGCTTGACCCCTGGGGTTTCGCCTATCAATACAAAATGCCCGGACAGGACGCAGATTTCGCGCTTTACAGCCTGGGCCGTGATGGCACTGCGGGAGGTGAAGAGGAAGACGCAGATGTCGGGGTTTTCTAGTAGCTTGTCGGACCTTGTTCAGGACAATTTTTGGGTTTCAAGGTAATATGAAATTTGATGAAAGGCCGAGGGAAACATCTGAATTCCCATTTTTGTTGGCAGAAGATAAGCTAATGCTATTGGCGGCAAGGTATCGTCAGGATTATGCTGTCGGTTTGCCATTCCCGCACATTGTTATTGATGATTTTTTGCCAGAGCCCCATGCCCGGTTTCTACAGAAAAATTTTCCGGGCCCGGAACATTCAGCCTGGCTTGACTGGAAGGTAAGATCCTCTCACCAATATGGGAAATTGGGTGTGGGTGATTCAAGTAAGTTTGATCTTCTTGAGCCATCACTTGAGCTGGCATTACAGGAGTTCAATAGCTGGAGATTTTTGCGGTTTTTGGAAGAATTGACCGACATAAAAAAATTAATTCCGGATCCATATTTTACTGGCGGTGCAGTGCATCAAATTATTTCCGGAGGGCTATTGGATATACACACAGATTTCAACAAGTATGACAAGTTGGGACTTTTCAGAAGGTTGAATGTGTTGATTTATCTCACTGATGCCTGGAGAGATGGTTATGGTGGCGAGTTGGAATTGTGGGATGGAGGTTCAGGTAATGGAAAATGTGTTAGATCAATAGAGCCATTGTTTAACCGCTGTGTGGTCTTTCAGACTGACAAAAACAGTTTTCATGGTCACCCTAATGAGTGGAACGCTCCGAATGGAATAACAAGACAGTCTGTAGCCCTGTATTTTTATACGAGTCACTTTGATCCGGGTATGACTTATGATGGAAAAACTGACTGGCAGGATATTGCAGACAAACCACTCCCTGGCTGTTAGTGCCCGGGTTTTTTGTTCATGAGCTTTCTATCCATGAGCTTTCTATCCATAAGAAAGGGCTTCACCCTGGTTGAACTGCTGGTTGTCCTCACCATCACCGCCGCCATTGGTGGTCTGGTCGGGCCTGAAATCTGGCGGAGTTACCAGAAGGCGAGCGAACGGTTCACGGTGATCGAATACGGTGAGGAACTGACGTCACTCAGGCTGCTATTGATGAACTCGGGTCGCGGCATGACAATCGCGGAAGACGGGCTTGCTGTCGGCGAAAGTCAGGCAGATTTACCGCTACCCGGCGGAGGTTGGACCATCAGCGCCAATTCCGAGATTTTATTACTCCCCACAGGTGTCACCAACGGGGGCGACATCCACCTTGATTCTCCGACTGGTCGTAGCTGGTTGCTCAGGCTGGATGCCCTGGATGGCAGGGTTACCGTATCACTACAATGATTCATCGCCCCACAGACAGCCACGGCTTCACGCTGATTGAGGTACTGGTTGCTTCCGCCATCGCCATCGCGTCGATCGGAATCCTGATCAATCTGTTTACCGGCAGTCTGGATCGGTTGTCCAGGATTGAAAATCGCGCCGGGCAGATCGTCGTTGAAAAAGAAATAGTGACCCGTTTATCGCTGATCAACCCCGCGAAGGAAACAGCGGGTCAGGGTGAGGTCGGTGCCTGGCGTTATCAGTGGCAAAGCGAACCTGAGACAGAATTTCGGCGCCTGGTTGATTATTTCAGCAGTGAGTCGCCGCCGCGATTGATCGCGCTGTTCCTGGTGAGTGTGGAGATTGCCGGTCCTGGCGGAACCACGAAAACGCTGGAGATCAAACGTGTGGGCTGGAAAGAGCCGTGAACAGACCGTCGGGATTCTCACTGGTAGAGATGCTGGTCGCGATCAGCATCTTCTCGATGTTGTTGTCCCTGTTGATGCTGGGTTATTCGCAGGGGCTCTCCCTCTGGCAACGGGGCCAGGACCGCAGCGAAACCTGGCTCTCGCTGGAACATCGGCACCAGTTGCTGAGAACACTGTTTTTTGGTGCGAGATTTGCGGACTACAGAGGCAGGGGGTGGCGCACCTATCCCTACTTTATTGCGAATCAGGAGGGTATTGAGTTTATGACCCGGTCGCCCTTGCTGGATTTCTCCGGGAGGGTGAAGCCCGTCAGGGTTCTTATTGAAAGGGATGATAACGATCAGGCGAAGTTTCGCTATCAGGAAGGACGCCGCCATTCTGATCAGGGGCGGGGGATCTATTGGGATTCCGGCAGGAGCCTGTTGTTTATTGAAGAAATGCGGAACGCAGGTTTCAGGTATCTGGCCCCCGCCTTTCCATTACCCCCCGACCTGTACAGTGCGGAACTGAGCGATGAGGACCGCCTGAGGTACAGGGATGAACCCGAGTGGTTGTCCTGGTATGACACCGCTATCCTGTGGCGCGCGCCGCTGGCTGTTGAACTCAGCTTTCGGGACGAAGAGGGTGCCCGGCATATCTGGTCTTTTCAGGTGCCCGGTCAGGCGGATGCCTGGTCGCTCAGGGGAAAAATCAAAGGTTATGACTGATCGTTATGACTAATCAAAGCCACGGTGGATTCGCGCTGCCCCTGGTGCTGATCGTGCTGGCGCTGTTGACGGTGCTGTCGATGGGGTTGAGTCGCCTGGTCTCAATGGATATGGATTTTCTTCGTGAGCGGATATCGGTATGGGAGTATGAACTCGAAATCAGCAATGCCACAGAGAGCATCGTCTTTGTGTTATTGACCGGCGAGTACGGCTATCAATCAGTTGGAAACGGGAAGGTTGAGTTACCGTTAAATGGCAGGCCAGCCGAAATCAACGGCCAGAGGGTGCGGATACAAAGCTGGTCCGGCCTTTACAGTATGGCCCTGCTCGGCGTTAATCGGCTTGAAGGTGTGCTGGGCGAATTGACAAATAGCCAGCGAGCGCGGCAGATCAGCGCCGAACTGGCAGACTGGGTTGACGAGGATGATCGCAGACGCTTCAGAGGCAGGGAACGGGCGGATTACGCCAACGAGGGCTTGCGACAACGTCCGAGGAATGCGCCAATCAGGGGGGTTGATGAACTTCTCGAACTCCCTTCGGTCTCTGTCCGGTTGATGAATGGCAGTGATGGCAAACCCGGCCTGGCTGACCTGATTCTTGCCGGTGGCGAGGACAATTTCGACGTTGGGACTGCGCCGGATATGCTCATTGGGCCGGTTCTGGGGCTCCCTGAACCGATTACCCGGGAGTTGATTGCAGCCAGGTCTGATGGGCAATGGTCCAAAGTCCTATTCCTGATTGATCAGAATCATTGGTCCTTTAACCACCATCCGCCATTTTACAAGGGTCAGAAATATCGAATGGATTTTCAAAGTGATCGTGGTGTTACGGCCCGGGTGGAAATAGAATTAAAACCTTATGCTACGCGCCGTCTTTATCATCTGATTGAGTGGCAGGTGCCTTATCGCGAATATGAATAACTTATTGATCTCCCGGATGGCGGCAAAATTTGCGGACCTTCGTGATCGCTGGTTTCCGACTGTCATCGTCAGGGTTGACGGTTCCGGGAAGGCGTTGTTTCGATATCAGGCCAGTAAATGGCATAGCGTGTCTGACCGGCAGGGTGCCCTGTCTTACTTTGAGCGCCGGATTCTTCTGGTCCCTGATGCCATTTCGTACTTCCAGTTGCGAACTTTCCCCGCAGATTCGGTTGCACGGCATGAACTTCGTGAAGCGGTTGAACTGGATTTTTTCCGCTGGGTTCCGCTGGAACAGGACTTTGATTACTACTTCCGGGAAAAAAAATCAGGCAGCCGCTGGCAGGTTGCAATCTGGGTATGGCCCCGTGATGAACTGACAGCCATGGCTGAGTCGTTAGCGACGCCGCCCGGATATGTTGTTCCGGAGATGGCATGGCAAATCTCAGTGGTGGCCCGGGATCATGATGAATTTGTGCTGATCAGTAAACAGGAGGACACACCCGTTTACCTTGGCGTTACGCACAACTTTGGTTCCCTGGTGAGGGCCGAAGTCACCACGGGGTCTGACGCCACCCGATTCTGGACAAGCCTTGACCGCAGGCCCGGCGATATAACGCTGCTGACGGAGGGCGAAATCAAAGAGCATGATCTCCCCTGGGAAGATCTGTCGGTGGCCCGGGAAGTTCATCCGAAGCTGCCCCTGCCGGCTGCTTTGAGCGCGGGACGACAGCCGGGAACCGTCAACTGGTCAGATGCGTCTGTCTGGTATGCGCCAGTGGCCGGGGTCCTGGGGCTTTATTTATTCTGGTTGCTTGGGTCAATGCTGGTCCTTGTGAAACATGGCTCGGATATACGGGGTTATCTGGAGCAAACCAGGTCGGTTTCCATGGAGGTATTGGATGCCAGGGCCGAAGTTGGGGAAATCAACGCATCACTGGAATCCATCCATAACCTCCGTGTCGGGCAAAGTGCCTTCAGGTCTGTGCTGGCGTCATTGAGCGAAACCCTCCCCGAAAATGCCTGGCTGGAGTATGCGGAGTATCGTCAGGATGGGGACGCCTGGCTGGAGATCAGTGGCAAATCGCATCAGGGTTCCACCCTGGCGGCGACGCTTGAGCAATTGCCGGAAGTGCGGCAGGCGATGTTTCTCAGTGACATCAGAAAGGAGCGTGCCACCGGATACGAAACCTTCAAGATCAGACTGACCCTGGGGGCGCCGGAATGATTTTGCCGGAGAAATTCAATCTGAAGAGCCTCAACCCCGGTGCGTTATGGGAGGAGTCGAATTCCCCGCTGATTCGCTGGAGTCTACTGTTAATGGGCATTCTGGCATTCTGGTTCTGGATAGTGGAACCCTTGCAGATGTGGAGAGATGATCTGAATAGCCAGGTCGAAAGAAATGCCGGCAGGGCGGCACGCCTGATGGCGCTTGAACAAAACGCCGATGAATGGATTCAGGCCCGGAATGACGCCGTGGCGGCGGCGGCTCAGTCGCGGGCATTGTTGTTCGATTATTCCTCGGATACCCAGGCCCAGGCCAACATGCAGAATCTGCTGAGAGACCTGGCGCAGACCAGGGGTGTCACCGTAGAGTCACAGAAATTGATACCGGCGGAACTGGCGGCGCCCATTGGCGCCCGGCTGGTAATAGAGTTTGGCCTGCGCGGCGGCATTGTCGGCATCATGCAGTTGATTGACGATATTGCCGACGCTGACAAGTTGTTCGTGATTGAACGCTGGTCGATCCAGATTGACCGCAACAGGTCCGCATTCTCCCGTGTGCGGATTGCCGCCTACCGACCCGGACCCATGGAGGCCACAGACAGTTGAACAGGTTTTATCTGATGGCGGCAACGCCCTTTGCCCTGGTGGTGATGGTTATGGCGGTCCGGTTGCTGATACCGTTTAATGTAACCGAATCGGAATACGCGACCCCGCGCGTTCACTCGTTCGCCGCCCGTGAGAACGGGGCCGGAGATCTTGAAAGTATCCTCGCGCATAACCTGTTTGATGAGTCGCGCCAGCCCCTTGACTTGCCGGAAGCCCGGGAAGGCCGGGGTCCATTGTCGGCTGATGGACCGAATCCGGATAATGATAATAAAGAAGGTGGTGGGGCAATCAGGCTGGTTGGGGTATCCTTCACCCGGGATGACCCCTTTGTGGTGATAGAATCTCCCGATGGGGCAGAGCGCTATGAGGCGGGGGACCTGTTACCTGATGGTGCAACACTGAAAGCGATATATGACTATGGAATACTGGTTTCGGACTCGGAACACAGCGAGCGTTATTACCTGTTTGGCAAATAAGCACAGACGGCTGGTCTTGTGTCTGGCGATAACGTGCCTGGGCATAACGGCGCTCGGCGGCTGTGTCAGTGACGATGTTGCGCTGCTGGACCATCTTCCCCCGCAGGAGAACAGTATCCGGGCGGCAGACCAGCCTGATGATGCCGGCATCCGGGATGCGGAACAAAGATCAGTCCCCCTCCCCGTGCTCCGGGTCAGCGACCGGGTCAGCGACCCGTCTGAAACCTGGGGTGACCTGGGCCTGGCAGCAAAGGAAACCAGGCTGAACGTAGATGCCATGCCCCTGAATGAATTTATACAGGTGGCGCTGGGTGATGTGCTCGGGCTTTCCTTTATTGTCGACCCGGCCATTCAGGCCCGTCAGGAACCGGTCACCCTGCGGACTACCAGGGCGATGCCCTCGGTTGAACTGCTTGCCTCGGTCGAGCAGATTCTGGCAGGGTTTGATGTTGGACTCTCAACGGCAAATGGCACCCTGGAAGTCCTGCCGGCCAGCAGGCTTTCGGAACTGCCACCCACCTTTATTGGCACAAGGGAAAAGCTGGCGCTTGCACAGGGCAGGGTTATGGTAGTCGTGCCGCTGAAGTACTCCGGGCCGGCTGAAGCCTTGAAATTCCTCCGTCACTTTATGAACTCCGGCGGCGCGTCTTCCGTTGATATCCTGCCGCGATTGAATGCCCTGGCCATCGTTGGCGATGCCTCCAGGATTGAGCGGTTTGTTTCTGTGGTCGAGATACTGGACAGGCCGGCTATGGAGGGCCGTGACATTCAGATGTTCCGGCCTGTTTACTGGCAGGCAAAGGAACTGATTGACCAGCTCAGTGAAGCGCTCCGGTTGCAGGGCATAGAGGTGGCAGAGACGGCGGAAGCGCCGGGTGTCTACCTTTCAGAGGTAAAACAACTGAACTCCATCCTGGTCGCGGCGCCCGATGGCAGCGTATTGGCCTGGATTCAGGACTGGATGGAGACACTTGATCAGCCGGATGCCGCAGGTGACTCATTACGCAGCTTCGTGTATCCGGTAAAACACAGTGCGGCGGAAGAACTGGGCGGGGTTGTCTCCCAGGTCCTGGGCGGCCACAACAGGAGCGCTTCCGGCAGGAGCGCCTCCGGCAGCGATTCGGCCACATCAGACACATCAGATGAACGGGCGGGTATTACCGGCGCGACCCTGACCGGGGCAGGTGGCGCGGGTTTGCGCATGGTGGTCGATGAGGCTCATAACTCACTGGTGTTTGTTGGCAGTGCACAGTCTTACCAGTCCGCGTTTCACCTGCTACAGCAGTTGGATATACCGGCGAAACAGGTATTGCTGGAGGTGACGGTGGCTGACCTGTCCCTTGAGAATGATACCCAACTGGGTGTCGAATGGCAGTACCGTAACCTGGACTCGGGCGGCACAGTGGACAGCATAGGGGGCACCCTCCGTGGTCTGGGTGTCAGGGCTGCGGGCTTCAATTACACCATCTATGATGGCACGAATATCCGTGCACGAATAAACGCCCTGGCGACCCAGGGCAATGCGAAGATTTTGTCCAGTCCAAGACTGCTTGCCGTGGATAACGAGGAAGCGCGAATTCAGGTGGGCACAAAGATTGCCGTCATTTCCTCCGAAAACACCAGTGCCTCGGTGGACGGCATCATCCGTTCATTCAACTATCTGGACACAGGGGTTATTCTTAACTTTACGCCCACCGTCATGTCGGGCGACCAGGTTCGTTTGCGGGTCAAACAGGAGGTCAGCGCCCCCGGCGCTACCACGGGCGATACACCGCCGATTAATACGCGAACGGTGGAAACGACGCTGATTGCCCAGTCAGGAAGTACCATCATGATAGGCGGGCTTATTTCCTCGACCGATACACTCACTGACAACAAGGTCCCCTTCTTTGGTGATATCCCCGTCCTGGGTACCTTATTCAAGAGGCGGCAGGTCGTAGACAACTCAACGGAAATGGTTGTGCTGATTACGCCCCACATTATTGAATCGTCAGCGGAACTTGAGTCGTTGACTGATGCGTTCAGGTCAAAAATGAACTGGTGAATCGGCGGATTCCTGTCAGGCCGGACCTGCCGATTGAACTGTGATACCGATAGCCGCTTATCATGAGGATAGTCAATTTGCAAAAAAAAAGCCCGAAAAAACCCATCGAAATCTTTGAAAAATGTAGTAAAAACCCTGTTGACAGGGGCTCAAAGCCCTACTAATATCCGTCCTAGCCGTCTGAGCAGATGGCGCGAGTAAGTCTTTTGAGACTATATTCGTTCAACTTTTTCAAAAAAAGGTGTTTCAAATTATGAAATTTCTAAAGAAAATATGTGTGGCTGCTGCTGCTGTAGCTACTGCGATCTTTGTAGCCGGGTCTGCTCAGGCAGCGACAGTGCCTATGCTGGATGCAGGGGCCTACGCCGGTACGCTCGTCAATGAGGCATCTAATGCTTCGGTCGACGTCAATGATGTTACCAGTACTAATTGGCTCTTTACTCTGGGAGATGAAGAAATAGTCCGAACTGGCACTGTTCTGGAGCTGACTTTGAGCGGTGGCGCCAGATGGCTCGAAGGCGGAGCTCGTATTTGTAACAACGATGTTGTTGAGAGCGGTAGTTGTGCTGCTCTGCCTCTCTCGTACTTTGCGCCACCTGAGGGGAGTGAAAATGTTTCCGAGTTTCTTGTAAGCGGCGACATTCCCGCAGGAACTTCGATCAGGTTGCTAAATATGACCGATACCATTGATGCGAGCAGGGTTCCGGACGGGGGTAGAGTCACGCTGACTGCAAACCTGCTAACGGAGGTACTCAATAGAACCCGGTCAATTTACAGCACTCCGCTCCCTTACAGACTGCTGCAACTTGAATCCCTGTATCAGGACGTATCATTGGTGCCGGCAGCGGGAGGTGTCTTCGACGTTACTACAGGCTATGTCGAACTGACTGCTGCCACTACCACTGTGGCCGGGATGTCTGTGTCCGGGATGGCTGTGGTGTCGCTGAATATAAGTGACGCTGCGCCCGTAGAAGTTGGTGCGAGGAGGATACTGTTTACCCTGGCAGGCGACATGAGTGCAGGTGTTGTTTCGGCAATCACCGGTACCAATTTGACCTCAACCAATGCCGCAGGTGCCGTACCCCCTGCAGCCGCCGGCGGCACAGTGGCAGGCAGCTTTACGATTGACCGTGCCGCTGGCATGGCTTATGCGGCCAGCGAGGATCCAATTGCGGCAGATGCCTCGTTGTCTTCCATGATACAGATAACCTTCAATACCGCAGAGATGGATACGCGTAATGATGCGGGTATGGTGACAGTTCCGGCTGGTGGTGCCAAGTCGGCTGGTAGCTACATTCTGACAGTGGCAGGAACGCCCCAGGGGAGCGGCAGTAACAGAGTCTATAGCGCCTCGTCCATTCTGACCGCACCTGCGTTCAGCTTCATTCGTAATGGTTCATCCTTTGTATCGAACACGCTGGGTCCTCTGAACATGGTGAACATCACTGACCGAAGTGGTAGCCTTACGGATGCCAGTCCAAGTGGCGATGTTTCGATTACGGCCTACAATCCTGAAGGAAGTCCGGTTCCCTGTGCCCCACTTGGCCTTAGATTGCCAAACAATGGTACCCTCACAATTCCGGGAGCGGACATCATTGAGGCCTGCCCTGGCGCCAAGCGTATTGAAGGGTTTGTTAACTCAACCAGTATCTTGAGCACCAACATCAAGCAGACTGAGAATGGCGCTACGTCTTCAAGTAACTTGAGTGCAACAGGCGCAACTGCAGCAAACTAATCAGCCCTGCTGATTGGCGAAGGGGAAGGGACTTTTAGTTCCGAACCTGATGAAAAACGGCCCGGTCTGGAAACAGACCGGGCTTTTTTTTATGGTAATATCGGAATTCGCGACTGCTTGGGGAGGGCCGCATGAAACCGCAGGATTTAGTTGTACGCTGTTATGCCACAAAGCATGATGATCTGTGGGTCGCCGTGTGTATTGACTTGTCTCTGGCAGTTCAGGGAGCTTCTGTCGCGGAGGTTCAGGGCAAACTCAACGCCCAGATTGTTGAGTACGTCCATGATGCGCTGGCAGGCGATGATCGCCCCTATGCTGCCGATTTACTGCGCCGTAAAGCGCCCCTGGCACAACAGCTTCACTACTATTCACTGGTGGCTCGCTCAAAGCTGCACATCGCCAAAAATCACCTCTACACCCTGTTTGACGAAATTGTCCCGTTACAGACCACTGACGGCCAAAGAAGTCCGCTTTTTTCCCCTCTACCCTAAAACAGTCTCCGCCTTTTTTGCCCGCCCTAAATACGTCACCAGGCGAAAATCTGGCAAACGGGCGGGTAGGTGATAAGATAACCTCTACCGAAACAATGAGAGGAGTGGGTTATGGAAGCTCAAGGGGAATTTGAGCAAGAAATGGAAAACGCCATTGAATACGTACGTGCGCTGATGCGAAAGGATAAAGAGGAAGCGAGTCGGCTTCGGCCACTTGTAAAGTTCGAGGCTGAGAGCTTGGTGCTAATGAAGCAAAAATTTGGCGCTGAATATGTTCGTAGCCGTGGCTACAACACCGAAAAGGCCGACAAGAAATATGGCCCTGGCTGGCTGGATCAAGAGGATTGAACGGGGTGGACGATTGGGATGATCATCTCACTTCAGCGTTCGATGTAATCCAAACAGAGGCCTTGATGACAAGCGACCGCAACAGGAAGGTCGGCGATATTATCGAGGAAACCAGAAGCAGCGAAAAAACGATATTGTTGCAAACTGCCCGCTTCGGGGATGCCAGGAAGATTCTGGACATCGAAAAAGTTTTACTGCAGAACGAACTCACCTTCGTCGCCAGTTCACCGGCAATGACCTCGTCTCTCAACACAGCCATCAAGGAATTAGATGCTGCCCTGAACATGCTTGAGAAGGTTAAGAGTCCAAATACCTACCAGGAGTTAGCCGCAGGGTACACCCTGGGTAAGAACCAGATTCGCGGCCTGCCGCGTGATGAGGCCAGGCAGTTCTTCAAATCCCATCAGGTGCGACTGCGGAATCTGGACAAGGGTCGCCTGAGTGATAGCGAACGCGATGTGCTGTCTACTCGCATAGACAACATCAAGTCTGCTGAGCGCCTGTATGAGCAGCTCCAGGAACAGGCCCTGGACATCAAGGCCGAGCGCAATCGAGGGAAGGGGCCAGACCTCGGGCGCTGAAACAACCAGAGGAGTGGGTTATGGAAACCAATGACGAACTTCAGGAAGAAATGGATACCGCTCTTGAATTTGCACGCGCACTCATGCGAAAGGATAAAGAGGAAACGGATCGGCTTCGCCGACTGGTAAAGTACGAGGCTGAAAGCTTAATGCTGTTCAAGAATGAGTATGGCGCTGAGTTTGTTCGTAGCCGTGGCTATAACACCGAGAAGGCCGACAAGAAATATGGCCCTGGCTGGCTGGACCGAGAGGATTGAAGGTGGCGAAAATCTGGCCAACGGGCGGGTAGGTGATAAGATAACCTCTACCGAAACAATCAGAGGAGTGTGTTATGCGAACCCCGGAGGAAATTCAGGAAGAAGTGAATACCGCTCTTGAATTTGCACGCGCAATGAGGCGAAAAGATAAAGAGGAAACGGATCGGCTTCGCCGACTGGTAAAGTTCGAGGCTGAGAGCTTACTGATATTCAAGAGAGAATATGGCGCTGAATATGTTCGTAGCCGTGGCTACAACACCGAAAAGGCCGACAAGAAATACGGACCTGGCTGGCTGGATCGAGAGGACTGAAGGTGGCGGATGATTGGGACGACCATCGCAAGGCAGCACTCGACATAGTCCAGGTAGAGGCATTGACGACAAGGGCTCTCAACGAGAACGTCGGCAATGTTGTCGGGGAAATGAGAGCCGATGAGAAAACGATATTGCTGGCAACAGCCCGCTTCGGGGATGCCTGGAAGATTCTGGACATTGAAAGAATTTTCCTGGAGAACGAGCTTACCTTCGTCGCCAGTTCACCCGCAATGATCTCGTCCCTCAACACGGCTATCAGGGAATTAGATGCTGCGCTGAACCTGCTTGAGAAGGTCAGGAATCCAAACACCTATAAGGAACTGGCCGCTGTCTACACCCTGGGTAAGAACCAGATTCGCGGCCTGCCCCGCGATGAGGCCAGGCAGTTCTTCAAGTCCCATCAGGTGCGACTGCGGAATCTGGACAAGGGTCGCCTGAGCGATAGCGAACGCGATGTGCTGTCTAGCCGCATAGACAACATCAAGTCTGCTGAGCGTCTGTATGAGCAGCTCCAGGAACAGGCTCTGGACATCAAGGCCGAGCGCAATCGAGGGAAGGGGCCAGACCTGGGGCGCTGAAACAACCAGAGGAGTGTGTTATGGGAACCAATGACGAACTTCAGGAAGAAATGGATACCGCTCTTGAATTTGTCCGCGCAATGAGACGAAAGGATAAAGAGGAAATGGAACGGCTTCGCCGACTGGTAAAGTTCGAGGCTGAGAGCTTAATGCTGTTCAAGAATGAGTATGGCGCTGAGTTTGTTCGTAGCCGTGGCTACAACACCGAGAAGGCGGACAAGAAATATGGGCCCGGCTGGCTGGACCGGGAAGATTGAAGGTGTCGAAAATCTGGTCAACGGGCGGGCGAGTGATAAGATAACCTCTACCGAAACAACCAGAGGAGTGTGTTATGGAAACCAATGACGAAATTCAGGCAGAAGTGGATACCGCTCTTGAATTTGCACGCGCAATGAGGCGAAAAGATAAAGAGGAAACGGAACGACTTCGCCGACTGGTAAAGTTTGAAGCTGAGAGCCTGATGCTAATGAAGCAAAAATTTGGCGCCGAACATGTTCGTAGCCGTGGCTATAACACCGAAAAGGCCGACAAGAAATATGGCCCTGGCTGGCTGGACCGAGAGAACTGAAGGTGGCGAAAATCTGGCCAACGGGCGGGTAGGTGATAAGATAACCTCTACCGAAACAATCAGAGGAGTGTGTTATGCGAACCCCGGAGGAAATTCAGGAAGAAGTGAATACCGCTCTTGAATTTGCACGCGCAATGAGGCGAAAGGATAAAGAGGAAACGGATCGGCTTCGCCGACTGGTAAAGTTCGAGGCTGAGAGCTTACTGATATTCAAGAGAGAATTTGGCGCCGAATATGTTCGTAGCCGTGGCTATAACACCGAGAAGGCGGACAAGAAATACGGCCCTGGCTGGCTGGACCGAGAGGACGCCCACCCTAAAACAATCTCCACCCCCAGGTGTTGAAGAAGCGAACAGCCGACTGAGTGAACCAAAGAAGGTGTCGCCAGCCTTTGGCCGCCGTGTTCCCCCCGTGGTGAACTATTCTTGAAGTGGGCAAATGGACCAGCCGCCCGACTTTCGCCAGTCGCATAGACAGATCGAAATCTTCAAAGTACAGGAAGTAACTTTCATCAAAGCCTCTGACCCGTTGCAGGGAACGGGTGTTCGTGAACAGGCAGCAGCCGCTCAGGAGCGTCACCTCGGATGGCGTCTGCTCACTCAGATCCCGGTATTCATAAGCGGCGAGCGCACTGTCGAATCGTCGCGCTATCCACTCGGGCGCGAATCCGCGTAGCAGCAACACACCCAGAGACGGACAGCGTTTGGCGAGATACGCCGGCTCACCCGTGGCATTCACGCCAGCCGGGCCGATCATGGCAATATCCGGGTCCGAACCCAGTTGCCCGATGGCGAGGGATACACTGCCAGGGTCGAGTTCCACATCCGGGTTAAGAATCAGGTGAAATCTGCTCTTCGCGTATAGAATAGCCCGGTTGTGTGCGGCGCCGTAGCCGGGGTTGCCGGTGTTTGAGATTAGCGTGAACTCACCGGCGGTGATCGCTTCGAGTTGCCGGCGATTGTTTCCGTTGTCAATGATGGTAAGTTGCCAGGCGTTCAGCCGACCCAGATCGACCGCCCGTTCCACCGCGACCCTGAGTGAAGCAATGCAGCGGGTTAGCAGTGGAAGGTTCAGATCGTAAGTGACGATCGAAACGGAGAGATCAGGCACCACGGGTCATCTGCCAGGTTCCTGTTGCCCATCGTCGTTTAATTCGCGGGGGTCGGGTTCTTTTGGCCGTTGGTATTCTCAGCGTCACGAATAACTACTCCCAATCCGGGCTCTTCATCATGGCCCTTCATCATTAACCGGGTTTAGTGAATACTGGCTATCCCCCGTTAAATAGGTAGAGCCACAAGAGTGTATATGGCGCCCTGAGCAGGAATCGAACCTGCGACCCTCCGCTTAGGAGGCGGATGCTCTATCCGGCTGAGCTACCAGGGCGTAACGGGAATTCTAACAGATATGACCAATCCACCATCAGACCTGCTGATTCAGATATTCACCAAAGCGCCTGTTCCCGGTGCGGTCAAGACCCGCCTGATTCCTGAACTCGGGAAGCGGGGCGCCACCGAACTGCATATTGAACTGACCAACAGAATCATCCGCGAGTTGAGCACCTGGGGAAACAATCTGGAGGTGTGGTGCGCTTCTGATCCTGACCACCCGTACTTCGCTGCTATTCCACAGGAAAAATTCCTCCAGCAGGGTGATGATCTGGGTCAGAGGATGGCCCATGCACTCAATGACGGACTGCATCGAGCCTCAAGGGTTGTGCTGCTTGGCGCTGACCTGCCACCGATTGATTCCGCTTACGTTGAGCGGGCATTCACCGCCCTTGCGGCCCATGACCTGGTGTTAGGTCCGACCCTGGATGGTGGCTATGGTCTGATCGGTGTGCGCGGCAGGGTGCCGGACGCCTTCACCGATATTCCCTGGGGGGAAGCGGAGGTTCTGAACGCAACCTGTTCCAGATTGAACAGGTCCCGGGTTAACTATGCGTTACTGCCCCTTGTGTGGGATGTTGATACCCCTGAAGATCTTGTCCGTTACCGTGCCTGGCTGGACTCATGACTGTCATAAGACGGGCGTATCTTGTTACGATAGGGTTCTACCATCAAACGACAAGACCGAGGTTCTGAAATGACTGATCTGCCTGCCGAATTACCCGACTGGATTCGTGAGCACATTGAACTCTACATGAGCGACCCGGAGGCCGCCCATATGTGGGACTCATCCGCGCTGGGTGGCCCCGGTGTCCTGCCGACCCTGTTGCTGATTACCAGGGGGCGAAAAAGCGGAGAACTGAAACCCCTGCCATTGATTTACAAGAAGGTGGGGGACGCTTACGTGGTCATCGCTTCCAAGGGGGGCGCACCGGCTCATCCCGCCTGGTATCTCAACCTTCTGGCGGAGCCGGATTGTGAGATCAAGGTTGGCACTCTGGATGTTGCGGTGTCAGCGAGAGATGCGGAGGGCGAAGAGCGCGCAGACCTCTGGCGCCAGTTGGCGGAAATCTATCCTCCTTACGATGACTACCAGGCCAGAGCAGGTGACCGGCGCATCCCGGTCGTCGTGCTTCAGCCGTAACACAAAGTCAGAGTTCCGGTTCGCCGAATTCTTTTTTCAGCCGTCTTGCTTCCAGAATGTCCTCGATCTTTCGTCGGGTGTCATTTTGCGTCTGGTTTGGCCCGGGCATTAACGCTGCTATCGTGTTTGTAGAGACTTCGGGTTCGATGTCGTCGTCTTCGAAGTCGTCATCAAAATCATCATCTGGCTTGACCATGATTCCATTCCTGCTACAAAGGTTCGAAGTAAGTTGGTTCGAAGTAATTCCCAAGCGGAATTTCGGCGAATTTAAGGCGAAAATTGCCCTTTGTAAACAGTTTCTTTTCGTTAGGGAAGCTCTGAATAATAGGATTTTTTCGTGAGAGCAAGGCGGACGCGCCCGCAGAAAATCGTAAAAACGCTTTAATTTTCCGATGTTTCGAGGACGGGTCCAACGCAGCTATCGCGGAAAAAGACATTATTCAGAGGTTCCTTAGATGACGAACGGATAAGCCGCCTGTTCCGGCGCTTTGGGGCTATTCGGTGTGCAGACCGGCCAAATCAGACCACACAGATATATGACTGATCCGGCTTTGCGCCATGCAGAACGGTTTTGTAAGTCTCTACCATCTTGTCTTTGCCGGCGGCTTCGTTGATGGTGACCCACTGATCAACCGACCCGAGCAGGGCAGACCAGGCCTTCTGCATTTCCTGTTGCAGCTTTTCGGGACCCCAATCCTGCATTCGTTTCTGAATTTGGTCGGGCGCAAAGAACATACGGGGTTTGGCGCCCGGCAGGACGGAAGGTTCCCGGCCACTGCGACTTTCCCAGTGGGTGATGCCGACACCGCTGCTATAGACCACTTCATCTCCGAAGTGGTGATGCAGACGTTCCAGGACTTCCCGATTGCCCGCCATATCCACGAACACCACTTTCGCCTTTTCCATCTGCTCAATGTCATCGTAGGTCACAACCTCGTCATAGATGGCCATGCGCTCAACAAAAGCCTTGTTGCCGGCAGAGGTCAGGCCGATGACATGAGTATTCCTGTTGCCGTTCAGAAGAAAGGCCAGGCTGAACGACGTTTTGCTGGATGCGCTGGACAGGATAATCCTGTCGGCGCCAAAAAATTCGTTGTCCGCCAGCCAGTCGTCAAGGACGAACCCGGTAATAAACAGTGGGTAGTACACCATACGATGAGCATCATATTGCCGGTCAAAGCCGTTGGCCTTATTCATCAGGGAGTACTGGTTGTAGGTGGGCGGTAGCGCCGCCCTGTGCTCAATGCCATCAGTAAACCCCCGGGCGGTCACGTGTTCCGGCCTGACCACGAGATAGCTCGACATGGGATAGTAGCCGTAGTATTCGGCGCCTTCTTCGAGACCGGTTTCCCCTGCGCGAATCACTGTCCCGATTCCCCAGACCGGAATCCTGCCGTGGTCGCCGTCTGCCGGAAAAAACTGCCAGTAACCGATGACGTCACCGGCGACCCCGTAGGTGATGTTGTTCGCAGTCAGGCCAAACCGGTCAACCCGGATGAGGGCTTCCCCCTGTGCCAGCGGAACCTCCTCCGGCTCCGGCAGGTCAAGGATGCTGACGGCTTCCAGATTGTTCCGAATGACTTCCAGGCTGTAGCTGCTCATGTTTGATTCCCGTTGATGGATGGCTGCCCAATGAGTCTTATATGTATTGAATCAGTTTATCAACTTTAGATTCTGTGGGGGTTCAAGCAGCGAGACGCCTCGATCGTTAACTTGTATAGAAGAAGGTCCCGCATGAAAGCAGGATCGCGATTCTGTTCCAGGACTCGATCTATATGAATTGTGTCCTCATCACCGGACGCGAGGGAGTAGGTAAACGCCTCTTTGCCGAGTTCATCGTCTACATAAATACTGGTTAGTGGGTTTGCTTTGGAAGGACATAAACCCAGGCCTGCATATTGATATTCATACACACCTTTGTATGTTCGAACTTCAATCACTTTCTTGTGATTGTTTGCCTTAACTGAACGAATTTTCATAGTTTTCCTCGCTCATCAGATCGTTTGAGAGTGCCTTCATCCCGCATGCCTTTCCCCTGAAAACACGAAGGCTCGACACTTAACGTATCGAGCCCCGGAATCGGAGCACACCGAAGCATGCGTCCGGGGAAGATTGGAGCAACGACAAGAATAAATGTCAAGCTGTACTGTATGGAATCTGGACACGGTCTATACTTGACCTGACAACTTGTTATACTGTGATTAATGCTCGTTGATTACCAACATCAGGCGAGTAAGGGGCCATGACCGAGACCACTGTGCACACCACTCAGAACGCAAAGGATGGCGCACGCATGACGGCAGTCATCGCGGCCCTTTTCGGGAAAATCACAACCATCAACACCCCGCCTGAGTTCGCCCAACCGAGGAGAAAACCATGCATTCATCTCTAGTCATTGCAGAATATCTGCGCCAAAAAGCCGATGAAGCCGACGTCTCTCTAACACCGATGCAACTCATCAAATTGGTATACCTGTGCCACGGCTGGATGCTTGGCTTGTATGGTCGGCGTCTCATCAATGAGGATGTGGAGGCGTGGCGCTATGGCCCGGTCATCCGGGCGCTGTACGACGAGGTTAAACATTTTCGCTCGAGTCCGGTTGAAAGGCCACTTGCCGATTCGCAGGCGGTTGACAAAATCGAGGATGAAGAGAAAAGCATCATCGACCAGGTGTTTAACATCTACGGGAAATACACCGGTATAGAGCTGTCAAAATTGACACACGCCCCCGGGACCCCCTGGTCTGAAATACGGCGTGCCGGGAGGTCAGGCTGGGAAGTTATCCCAAATGATCTGATTGCAGAGCATTTTCGTGAGTTGGCCGAGCAGCCATGACCGCTGACGACGGGGCAGATTCATCGCCCCCAAAAGAAGTCAAGCCCATTCTGCCTCCCGCGACCGAAGATTCTGTTGCGAACAAGGAAGAAAAGGTTTTTGAGGTCGGCGATAGTTACGAAAAGGAATTCAAAATACGGGATTATCTAAGGGCTGAGAACCTAAGAAATATCCTTCATTGGCTTGTTGTTGGGGGTGTCGTAATCACGGGGCTGTTGCTGATTTCTGGTATTGTGATTTGGGCATTGCATGTACTGTTGCCCGTGCATTGGCACTGGTTAACTCCTGAACAAATCAGCGAAATACAGAAGATCATGTCCAGCGCGTTGTTAGCCATGGTGATTAGCGATTACTCAAAGAAGTATTTGATGAAATAACCCCCGACTGCTATCGGGCGAACCGCTGGGCACCTGCGATTTCCGGCAAGATTTTGGTTATGTATCGGAACCTGGACACAAGCCTGAATACCTGGACAAACGTTACACTGAGCATTTTGTCCGTGGCAGAACCTTATGGCTGAAACTTTCGATGGTGTTATCGCTTTTGCCTTTATGGTGGCTATGATTTTGCTGGGCACCGTGTTGCGTGCCGGTTTGCCCTGGTTGCAGGCGACCCTGCTTCCGGCAAGCCTGATCGGTGGTCTGATTGGCTTTGTGCTGATCAGTTTTGATCTGTCCCTTGGCTATTCGAGTGAAGACTTTGTCGCATTTGCCTTTCATTTTTTCACGTTAAGTTTCATGTCACTGGTGCTGACAGGTAAATCGGATGCCGCCGGCGATCATTCGATTCAACCCGGCGGGCTGTGGTTGTCCGTCGGATGGACGATGAGTCTGGTTTTGCAGGCACTGGTGGGGCTGACGGTAATCGCGACGTTCAACATGGCCACGGGAGGCGAACTTTCTCACTATCTCGGGTTGCTGGTGACCCACGGTTTTACCCAGGGACCGGGGCAGGCCATGGCCATGGGATCAATCTGGCAGTATGAATTTGCGGTCGATAACGCCATCAGCTTTGGTCTGATCTATGCGTCCGCAGGATTCATCGCCTCTTTTCTGGTCGGTGTACCGGCAGCGCGATATGCCATTCATCGGGGATTGAACCGGGACACCTCGGCAAGATTGAATCAGGCCTTTCTCTCCGGGATACATGGCCGTCATGCGCGTCCGGATTCCGGGCGGCAGGTCACACACTCCGGCAATGTGGACTCGCTGGTATATCACCTTGGTATCCTCGGGGTTGCCTACATCCTGACGAATGCCTGGCTGATGCTGTTGCAGACGCTGTTGCAGGATGTCACCTTTTTCGGTTTGCCGATGGTTGTTCTGTTCTCACACAATCTGTTCTTCGTTCATGGGTTGATTGTCTGTCTGCTGATTCGTTCCATGATGGACAGGATGGGCTGGGGGCATATGATTGATAACGAAACCCAGAAGCGCATTACCGGGTCGTCTGTGGATATTATGATGGTGGCGACGGTTATGAGCATTCAGCTTGCTTTGCTGACGGCCTATGTTCTGCCCATTGTTCTTGTCTGCCTGTTTGCAGCGTTGACGACCGCTGTGATGTGCTTTGCCTTTGGACGACTGCTGAACAGCCTTCCGGTGGAGCGGGCGATTACGCTTTTCGGTTGCTGTACCGGGTCTACGGGTAGCGGTCTGTTGCTGCTGAGAATTCTGGACCCGGACCTGTCCACATCAGTCTCTCGGGAACTCGCCTACTTCAACGTGGCGATTGTCTTTCTCAGTCTGCATGTTCTGATGTTTATGGCGCCTTTGCTGCCATCGCTGGACCTGTTGCTGGTCTGCGGCGTGTACCTGCTGACGTTTGTGGTGGGGGGCGTGGCGCTCTGGTTCCTGTCACCCCGTACCTGAATCCCAGGCGCTGTCCAGTAACCTCAGAAAGTCGGCTTCGGAATCATTGTTGCGGATGACATGATCGGCTCTTGCTTCGCGTTCCTCGTTGCTGAGTTGAGAATCTACGCGCCGTTCCACAGCCTCGCGATCAACGCCGTCTCTTGTCATGGTTCGGGCAATCGCGGTTTCCCGGTCAACGGAGATAACCCAGACCTGATCTCCGATGTCTTCCCATCCCGCTTCGAATAACACCGCAGCTTCCAGCACGATGATTTGATCAGGTTTCACGTCTTGAATGCGGGCGATATCGGCTTCCGCCAGGCGGCGGATTTCCGGCCAGACGATATCAGTCAGCTTCTTCAGTTCTTCCGGCTTGCCGAACACCCTGTTGCCGAGAATCTTTCGGTCAATCTCTCCGGTTTCACTCCGCAGCTCTTCTCCAAAGCTGCTGATGACATCCTCGAATGCCTTTGTCCCCGGCGCGTAGGCCCGATGCCCCAGCTTGTCGGCATCAATGACCAGGGCGCCTTTTCCGGAAAGGTGTTTGACGGCTGTGGATTTTCCGGATGCGATGCCTCCGGTGAGACAGATCACTGTTGTGGAACTCAAGGGGGTACCCCGTAAATCAAAGGGCGTAATCTGCCACAGCCTTCGGGCAAACGCTATCAGGTGATCTTGTGATATAAGTCACCGATGACTTCAGCAGTACCCGCGTTAAAACAATCGAAGTGGTTGCGTTTCGGAGCGCTTTGCCTGTTGTATGTCTGCCAGGGGTTGCCCATTGGCCTGTTCCAGGTAGCCATTCCCGCCTGGTTTGCCGCTGAAGGACTGAGCCTCGCCGAGGTGGGTGGCTTTGTTGCCATTGTGTTTTTGCCCTGGAGTTTCAAGTTGTTTGCCGGTCCGATCATGGATCGATTTGCCTTCCCTCCCATGGGAAGACGACGGCCCTGGGTGCTGTTTGCCCAACTGGGCATTATCCTGACGTTCCTGGTGGTGGCCGTCCTGTCCCCGGACCCGGATGAAAGCTACAGGCTGCTCGCGTTCCTCGGATTCGTGGCGAATGGTTTCGGTGCTCTGCAGGATGTCGCTGTTGATGGCATGGCCATTGATGTCCTTGAGGAGGACGAGCGTGCTCAGGCCAATGCCTATATGTTCGGCGGTCAGATGGCGGGAACCGGCATGGCCGGTGCTGTCGGTAGTGCGGCCCTGATGAGTTTCGGGCTGACCGCCGCTTCACTGGTCATGGCGGTCTCTGTGTTCCTGATTATGCTGGTACCGCTCTTTCTGAGAGAACGGGAGGGTGAGCGAATACTCCCATGGACGAAAGGGATGGCATCGCAGGAGGCACTGGATGGGGTGAACACGTCCTGGAGAGACATTCTGGTGTCGCTTTATCGTGCGTTGATCCTGCCCATGAGTCTGCTTCTGATGCTTCTTGAGGGCCTTCAACAGGTTGCCTCGGGCATGCTGGTCAGCATGGGTCCGGTGTTGACGGTGCAGGAACTGGAATGGATACAGACGGACTGGTCCAACTTTTATGCAATGTCAGTCATCATCGCTGCGGTAGTGGCCGTTGTTTTTGGTCCCCTGATCGACCGGATTGGAGCCTTTCGTGTGCTGGCTGCCAGCGTCGCTTTCCGACTGCTGCTGTTTGCGTCTTTCGCGCTTGCTGCCGACTACTGGCAGCAGTCCGGGTGGGTCAAGGGTATGCTGCTGCTGACGTACATCAGTGGCCAACTGGCCACGGTAACCATTACCGCGCTGTTCATGCGTCTTTGCCTGAAGCGGGTTTCTGCGACGCAGTTCGCGGTCTACATGGCATCCGCCAACCTGACCTATGCCATGGGCAGTGGTGCGGTTGTGCCTCTGGATACGTTTCTCGATTACCCGGGCATGTTTCTGTTTATGGCTGGACTCCACCTGTTCTTTTTGTTGTTATTGCCGTTTGTCAATTTTGAAGGTCACGAGCGTGATAATGAAGCACTTGAAACCAGCCTGGCGCGTTCAGATGCTGCCGCAGAATAAAGGCTGCCAACAAGGTTACCAGCGATGAGTCAGAAGCGAGATGCCGCCATTGTTGGTATTCACGAATATCCTGACCGGGATGTCGAAGGGGAAGTCAGTCCTCTGCAAATCAAAGCGGCATCCGCCGCAAAAGCGCTTGAGGACGCGGGCCTGAACTGGTCCGATGTCGATGCCATATACGATGCCGGAGAGGGCGGCGGTATGGCGGGACTCAACATTGCGGAGTATTTCGGGCTGAAACCGACAGTCATCAATACCACCGGCGTGGGTGGCAGTTCCTACGAATATCATGCGGCCCAGGCGAAGCGGGACATCGCTGCCGGGAAGGCGAAGGTCGCGCTGCTCACTTATGGTTCCACCGCGCACAGTAATGCCCTTGCCATTGGTGTTGGTGCGCGGGGTGGTGTGTCCATGCATCCGGCGGACAACATGGACCGTTTTGCCGGTCAGACGCTGGTTTCCAACTATGCCATGGTGGCGCATCGCCACAGGTACCAGTACGGCACCACCGGCGAACAACTGGCGGAAATATCGGTAGCCACCCGAATGCATGCCATGCGCAACCCCGAGGCGGTAAAAGCCATGGAGGATCTGGAGTTTCTGGACATCAGGGAAACGACGATTGAAGACGTGGTGAACTCGCGAATGATTGCCGACCCGTTACATCTGCTGGAGTGCTGTATGATTTCTGATGGCGGTGGCGCTGTGGTGATTGCGTCACCGGAAGTGGCGCGCAACTGCGCGAAAAAACCGGTCTGGATTCTGGGCACGGGAGAAGCTACCAAATACCCGGAAAGTGGCGCGGACCTCACGGTCAGTGCCGCCGCCCAATCGGCGCCCATAGCGTTTGGCGAGGCGGGTCTGTCCCCCGGGGAGATGGACATTGCCATGATTTATGACTCCTTCAGCATCACCGTGCTGACCATCCTTGAAGATCTTGGTTTCTGCAGGAAAGGCGAAGGCGGTGACTGGGTAACCGGCGGCAGGTTGCGATTTGATCGTCCTGATGATGGTCCGGCATTGAACACGGATGGTGGTGGGCTGTCGTCCAATCATCCGGGGATGCGAGGTATTTTCCTGTTGATTGAAGCCACCAGACAGCTTCGAGGTGAATCCACGTCCCAGGTGGAACGTGCGAAGCTGGCCGTGGCGCATGGCAACGGTGGTATGCTGGGCAGTCGGCATACCGCCGGAACCGTTGTTCTGGGAGGGGATTGATATGGCTGAAGACAAAGCCGGGAAGACGCCGACCCGCCCCCTGCCGAAGATCAGTGAGCCGGATACCGGGGCGTTCTGGGCCGCCACAAAGAAGAGGGAATTCCGTTACCAGCAGTGTGCATCCTGCAACACTCTGGTGTTTTACCCGCGAGGTCATTGTACCGGGTGTACCTCGGGAAAGCTGGAGTGGAAGTCAGCCTCAGGCCGGGCAACCGTCTACAGCTACAGTGTGGTTCGACAGAGCTATCATCCGTTCTTCAGAAACCTGGTTCCTTACGCGGTTGCCTGGATTGACCTGCAGGAGGGGCCGCGAATCCTGAGCAATGTTGTGGGTGTTGATGATCCACTGACTGACGTAGCCATTGGTCAGCAGGTAGAACTGGTGTGGGAGGAATACGAGGAACTGTGTATCCCGCTCTTTCGGCCGGTTTAGTCGGGCAGGCGGACGTTTGCTGTCCCGAACACTCGCGTTTCACCTTTCTCGTTGGCAACGGTCAGATCAATTTCCACAGTGCCGGCCTGTTCATTGATGTTGGTAACAACGCCGGTGATGGTGTGAGCTTCATCGGCAATGACAGGTGCGCGGAACACTGTGTCCACGGTCAGGATTTCCGCGTCCGGCGCCCAGTTGTGAATCATTGCGACCAGGTAGCCCTGGCTCAGAACGCCGGGCACCATGGCGCCTGCGAGACCTTCCTTGCGGGCCGCCTCATGGTCGCTGAAGCGTGGCGCGTCCCAGCCAATGAGTCGGGTAAAACGCCTGCTTGTGTCCAGGGAGGTATCGGGCGTAAAGGCGGGGAGATCTTCTCCGAATTCCACTTCACTGATTGTGTTGATCGCCATCAGCCTTTCTCCCTCATCACCATGCGGCTGTCTGAATTTGCCAGATGCCCGCCCGCTTCGTCGTAAAAGCTGATTCGGGTGACAACGAAAATCATGCGGCCCGATCTGCCGGTTTTGGTATAGATGTCGTGCAGGTGTGTCTTGCCGGTGATGGTGGTGCCCGGTTTTACCGGCTTCAGGCACTCGACCCCTTTACCGGCATCCATGCCGATGCCGAAGCGCGGAAAGTTTTTTGGCAGCATTCGCGCACCACTGAGGCTGGCGACGAAGGTTGGCGGTGCCTGGAAATCCTCGTGCTGCTCATCCAGGAATCGTTCTGCCGTCTCGCCGCAGAAACGGGCGTACCCGATGGTTACGGCAGGGTCGATGTAAAACTGTTTTTCATCAAAGTCGAGGTTCAGAAATTTCGCGCGAACCTCTTCGATATCGGCGTCCATGTGCTCTCCAGACGTTAAAGGTCTATTGTTTATACGTGACGGCCTTGAATTCACCCGCCTGCAAGGCGCCGACCAGGTCGTCCATGATCCGGATGCTGCCATTGAATTCAGTGGCGCAGCGGCCAATGTGGCTGACGATATGCGAGTCGCTGCCACCAATCCCCAGGTATCCCAGCTCATCGGCGTTATCAATGGCAATCTGGTCCTCATTGTCGCGGCTGCCGCCATTGTAGATTTCAACGATTTTTACCCCTTTCGGAATACCCAGTTCCCCGGTATGGGCGAACATGCCAACCCTGGGTCTGCCCGGGTGACAGGGCACGGGTACTGCGCCATGGGCATCACAGGTTTCGATCACCATTTCCAGCGGCAGATCAATGCGGGCGAAGTCAAAGGCCCGTGTCAGTTCTTCGGTCACACCGAATACCAGGACGTGGCCATATTCTGTTTCAACCTCACTGCCTTTCAGGATCACCAGTCCATGCCGGTCGGCCAGGGCTGAATAGTCTGACTCGAAATCGTGCTGACGATGTTCGGTCAGAACAAAGCCGTCGATGGGAATTTTCCTGGAGCGTATCCACTGGCAGTAGTTTTCCACCCTGGCCCGACCATCGTCAGATTTGATGGAGTGTGTGTGTAGATCAAGTATCAAAAGGGTTCCTCTATGCAGGAGGCAAACTGCCACAGGCCCATAGGTTGTGCAAGTTAATCAATTATTCAGAGTTTCCTTATCAGTTACCTGGGGTGAATGTGCATGGCGAATTCTGCGTGTTCACTGATCCCCGTTTCCGTCAGTTGCAGCAGGCGTGTGAGGATGTTATCCGCCGTTATGTTCATAACGCCCAGTGTGCCGGGCCGAAGCGACTGGTTCCGGGGCAGTGTCGGCGACCCGGGATTGATGAACAGGGTATTGCCGACCGTGCGCACGTCTTCAAGGTGGGTGTGGCCGTAGACCAGAACATCCGGTCTCCGGTCAGTGAAGTGCCGGTCCAGATACTTTTCCAGGTGTTCCGGTGATTTGCGGGCCGGTGACGGGCAGTGATGAATCAGCCCGATGCTGATGTCCCTTGCGTCAATCAGCCAGGTGTCCCGCAACCTTTCGTCCTCGATGCCGACATCACCATTGCCCCGGGATACATAAGTCGGGGCAATCGCAGACAGATGATCAACAATGTCCAGGGTGTGCAGGTCGCCGGCATGGAGGATCACGTCCACGCCCTGAAAGGCCGACGACGCATGCGGCCAGAGCACTTCCAGGGTCCCCGGCATATGGGTGTCGGCGATCAGGCCGATTTTCATATCGCTTTGTCCAATTCCCGTTCAGCCCCGCATTGTACCTGTCGTGTACCTGCTTGCCAGTGTTTGCCGGTAAGAGTAGTGTTTACGGGTCGTGAACTCAGGGGCCAATGCCTGATACGGGGAATCCTCATGAAAAAAGTTAATCGTCGTTCGTTTTTGCAACTGGGTGCGGTGACCGGCCTGGCTTCCGGTTTGTCGGTCGGTACCACCGCGTCAGCCAGCCTGCCCGGTGAACGGAGTTCGTCTGACCCGGGTGTCAGACAGTATGTACGCCTGGGACGCACGGAAATGAAGGTTTCCGACATCTCCTTCGGTTCATTTCCGCTGCGCCATGGGGAAGAGCATGTCGTTCATCACGCGCTGGATCAGGGCATCAATTACTTTGATACCGCGGAAAGCTATGGTGACGGCACCTCTGAAACCGTTCTGGGTAATGCGCTGGAAGGCCGCAGGGACCAGGCGTATGTTGCCACCAAGATTGCCGCCGGCGCTCGTGACAGCGCTGATGTCATGATGCGCCGCCTGGATGAATGTCTCAGTCGTCTCAAGATGGATTATGTGGATGTATTCTTCAACCATGCGGTCAACGACGTGCAGCGGTTAAAGAATCCTGAATGGCATACCTTTGCCGAGAGGGCGAAAGCGCAGGGCAAGGTTCGCTTCTTCGGTATGTCCGGTCACGGTGGTTATCTGACTGATTGCGTGGATTATGCGGTTCGTCAGGATATGTTTGATGTGCTGCTGCTGGCGACCAACTTCGGTGAGGACCCGGCTTTTTACGAAAGATTCACCCGCTCCTTTGACATGGTCGCCAATCAACAGGGGCTTCCGGCGCAGATGAAACAGGCGAAGGAAAAAGACATCGGGATCATAGCGATGAAGGTGCTGCGTGGCGCCAGGTTGAATGACATGCGACCTTATGAACGTCAGGGGTACACCTATTCACAGGCAGCCCTGCGCTGGGTGCTGAACGTCCCGGAAGTGGACCATCTCATTATCACCATGCGCAATCGTGACCAGATTGATGAGTTTCTGGGTGCATCGGGCGCGGGTCAGGTGACTGACTATGATATGGAACTGTTGCAGCGATACGCAAAGATGACCGATGCCAGCTACTGCCGTCATGTCTGTAATGACTGCGAGGGAAGCTGTCCATACGCTGTGCCCATTGCCGACGTTCTGCGTATGCGTATGTATGCCACCGACTATGGCGACTTCCCGATCGCGCGCCGGGAGTATGCCCGGCTGGAGAAGAATGCGAGCCCCTGCCTCTCCTGCGATGGCAGTCCGTGTCAGGATGCCTGCACCTACGGGATTCCTGTTGCCGACCTCTGCGGCCCGACACACCAGATGTTGAGTTGACCCGACGGGGCCTATGACCAGACACATTCACCTGGACCTGGTCGGCGGTCTGTCCGGGGATATGTTTATTTCCGCCATGCTGGATGCCTTCCCTGAATTCACGGACGGACTCGGGCGGGTACTTGAGCAGGCGGGATTCCCCGACCTTGTCTCTTTGCATACGGAACCGTTCAACGATGGCCTTCTGACCGGCACGCGGTTCACGGTGCGGGCGGGAAAAGAACAGGGGCATCATCACCGGCATTACCCGGAGATTCGTGACAGGCTCACCAACTCCGATCTGCCGGAACCGGCCAGGCGCGGCGCCCTGACGATGTTTCACGAACTGGCGGTGGTTGAGGCGGCGATTCACGGCAAGGAGGTGGAAGCTGTGGTTTTCCACGAGGTGGGGGCCTGGGATTCTGTTGCTGATATTGTTCTGGCATCACATCTGGCTGCTTCTATGGAAGCGAGCTGGAGCGTTTCGCCAGTCCCGGCCGGGTCCGGATTTGTAGAAACCGCCCATGGTCGACTGCCGGTACCGGCACCGGCAACAGCGCGTCTGCTGGAAGGATTTGAACTGGTTGACGATGGTATTGAGGGCGAGCGGGTCACACCGACCGGCGCGGTCATCCTCCGCTGGCTGGACCCGTCGCGGCGGAGACCTTCGGGCCTGGTGCTGCGGGGAACCGGCTACGGATTCGGTACAAGGCGGTTTCCGGGCATTTCAAACACGGCTCGGGTGCTGGTGTTTGAACAGACCACACAGGATGCGCCCTGGCTCGAAGATACCGTGATGCGACTTTCCTTCGAGCTGGACGACCAGACCCAGGAGGAGATTACCGATGCCGTCACCCGGCTGAGAGGGCTGGAAGGAACCCTGGACGTCTCCGGGCAGGTGATGTCCGGGAAAAAGGGCCGACAGGCGACGGCTATCGTGTTGCTGGTTGCCGCAGAACAGGCGGACCGGATTACCGCCGCCTGTTTTGAGTTCACCACAACCCTGGGCGTGCGGCGTGAATGGGTGCAACGGGCGGTGCTGCCTCGTCATGAGGTGGTGGTCTGTGTGGGGCAGAAGTCCTACCGGGTCAAGGTGGCGCAGCGGCCTTCCGGGTATACTGCGAAGGTTGCCATGGATGATCTGGCCGCGAACGGGTTGTCACTCCGGGAGCAGCATGATATCCGGCGTGAAGCGGAAGCACTCGCGATCAGACAGGTTCAGCAGTCTCAGGTATGACAGCACTTCAGCGATTACAGCAGTACTTCCGTGAACGGCCGCCCATGGCAGTCGCCGTCAGCGGTGGTGTGGACAGTATGACGCTGGCCGTGATTGCCCACCGGGCGCGGCCGGAAACGCAGATATTCCACGCCATTTCTCCGGCAGTGCCCGTACAGGCGACCGCGAGGGTGAAATCCCATGCGGTGCGGGAAGGCTGGTCGCTGAACATTATTGATGCCGGGGAACTGCATGACCCTCAGTACCTGGCTAATCCTGCGAACCGTTGTTATTTCTGTAAAACCAACCTCTATGACACGGTGGCCGGGAGAACGGAACTGACCCTGGCGTCGGGTACCAATCTCGATGATCTGGGTGATTACCGGCCAGGTCTGGTTGCCGCTGAAGAGCACCGGGTCTGCCATCCCTACGTCGAGGTCGGGGTCGACAAGCAGACACTCCGTCAGGTTGCGGGTGACCTGGGTCTGGATGACCTGAAGGACCTGCCGGCGGCGCCCTGCCTGTCCAGCCGCGTGACCACGGGAATCGCCATTGATGCGGCTATGTTGCCGGTCGTCAATCAGGTGGAACAAACACTCTGGACGTCACTCTCCCGGGAAATTGACCTTACCGGCGTCCGCTGCCGCATTCGCGAGCGGGAGGTTGCGATCCAGATTCAAACGGGCGATTCACCAGATTATGAAGCGCTGGCAATCTCGGGTTACGCGGATCAGGTGAGAAGCCTGTTTATTGCCGCCGGTTACGCGGACCAGGTGACCTCGGTCGTGTTTGAGCCTTATCGGCGGGGCAGCGCCTTCCTGATTGAAACCCTGGAAGTCAGTGCATGAGCGATGCCGGTGATGTGAATCTCGATTTTGACCGGGAAAACCGTACCGGTCTGGCAGAGGCCGTCTTCTGTCAGGGCAAGACTGCGGCGCAGTTGGAAACCATCTGCAGGACGGTGATTGATGCGGAGCGATCCATGCTGTTTACGCGGCTGACGGGCAGCCAGTTCGGTGACCTGGAGCGGAAGTTTCCACACGCACTGGACTATGATGAAATCTCGGGAACCGCGTTTCACCTGCCCCGGGAGGCGGCGGCCAGTGTCCCTGTCGCCGTGGTGACCGGAGGCAGTACCGATCTGCCGGTGGCTGCGGAAGCGGTTCGAACGCTGGCGTTCTATGGCCACGACGCCCTTGAAGTCCATGATGTGGGGGTCGCCGGTCTCTGGCGCGTGACGGAACGGCTGGATGAGCTTCGCGCCTGCCGGATTATCATTTGCGTCGCAGGTATGGATGCCGCCCTGCCAACGGTACTCGGCGGACTGTTGCCGGCGGCCATGATCGCCGTACCCACCTCGGTTGGTTACGGCATGGCGAAGGGCGGTGAGACGGCGCTCCGATCACTGCTGGTCAGTTGTGCGCCCGGTGTCACCGTCACCAACATTGATAACGGCTATGGCGCTGCCTGTGCCGCCATCCGCATACTGAACAGCTTCCGTTAAATACGGACATCGTCCGTCTCCCCCCGTATGAACAATGGTTCGGCGTCATCGGCGTTATCATCGGCAACCTCTGCCTCCAGATCGTTGGCAACCCCGCTATTGAATGATTCCACGGCGGCGAAGATCCTGCCCAGCAGGGTGGCATCACTGGTAGTGTTCAGGAACAAGCCTTCGCGACTCAGCACATAGTGAACCGCCCGCTCGATCACGTCATCGTCCCTGTGTGGCTCGTACCAGCTAAATTTTGGCGAGTCATCGTCCTCGCGCCAGCGGCGTTTGGCGATGGACTTGATGGTCTGCATGGCGACACCTTTCTGTTTGCATAACGAGTACAGGTCTTCGAACTCCGACCGGTAGCGTTGTTCCCGCATCTGCATGTAGTTGTAGGGCAACAGAACCGAGGCGAAATCGAACCGGTTCAGGCTTTTCAGGTGCATCTCGGCAATGCGCGTGCCATGACCCGTGACCCCGATGAAACGCACCAGACCTTCGTCACGGGCCCGCATGGCGGCCTCAAGGGCGCCACCCCCGGCCATCACTGTGTCCCACTCATCATCCCTGGCGAGGTTGTGGAACTGAATCAGGTCGATCTTCCCGATTCGCATTCGTTCAAGGGAACGCTCGATACTCGCCCTGGCGCCTGGCCCGTCACGGTCGCCGGTCTTGGTGGCCAGGAAAATGTCCTCGCGGTGATCCTGCAGAAAATCAGCCAGGCGCAACTCCGAGTCGCCATAGCTGGCGGCGGTATCAAAGTGATTCACACCGGCATTGCGAACCCTTTCTATCGTACTGTCTGCCTTGTCCTGTCTCATGCCTCCCAGCGCGGCGGCCCCAAAGATGATGCGGCTGCTGTCGTGGCCGGTCTTGCCGAAGGGATAGGTTGGAATCATGGTGGGCTCCTGCTCTGCACAAAAAGAATCCGAATGAAAAGAGCCAGTCTAGCCTATGCCGTGTTTGCATTCACCGGGAGGGATTCAATAAAGGCTGTGCAAACCCGGATGCACCAGTCGGTTCGCTGCGGTGCCGTGATGTCCCCGGCAAAGACATGCTGTGGGTTGCCCTCATCCAGTGTCACCCGATGCAGCCGTTTGCGGGACGCGGGCCAACGCTCGTGAAAGGCAATCGCCGCCGCGTGATCAATGGTGGGGTCATCCTCCATGTAAAGCGTCGCCATTGGGACCTTCCCTGATGCCGGTCTGAGCTTCGCGGCCCAGTCGACCACCTTCTGCATCTCGATAATCGCCCGGGTTGGGTAACGGTGGGTCCAGTACCTGGCCGCCAGATCATCCTCGGGTTCCCAGGTGTGTTCCCTGCCGAGCACCCGCGGTACCCAGGATTCGGCCCATGGCCAGGTCAACAGAAAGCTGAATGGATTGCGGATGCCGAAATTCGGAGAGAGAAAGATGAAGCTGTGGACCCTGTCCGGTTCTGCCACCTGCTCATTCAGCCAGATGCTGAGTGGTGCGCCGGTGGATACCGCGATGATGACCACCCGCCTGCCGATGCGTGAGGCGATTTCCCAGGCGTCCACCATGGATTGCAACCAGTGTTCGGCGGCGGCGTTCATGGCGTTTTCGGAAAGCCCGTGTCCGGCAAGGCGCGTGTGCATGATATTGGCGCCGAGGTGAGCCGCTATCCGCTCCGGGACCGGCGCGATTTCCTGTCGTGTGGCGGAGAACCCGTGTACATAAAGAATGCAAAGGTCGGCCACTTCCGGGCCCTCTGCCCACTGAATCATCGCCTCGGCACCGGTGATGACCGCGCCCTGTGCCTGCTCATGCCGGTGCAGCCATTCGGGCAGGTCCCCGGGACGCAGATGGGCCGGTACCCGGGTGGGCGGCGCTGCCGGGTTCAGTGTCGGGCGCGGGGCGAACCGGCCAATGCAAACCAGAATGACCACAGGCAGGAAGATTAAAAGCAGCACAAATTCCATGGATTCTAAACCTGACCCCACGTCCTTTATTTCACCAAATTTGCAGGAATCACTACAGTCGGGCGCGATTTTTGACTAAAATAAACCTTTTCCCTGGTGGGCGCGGGTTGCGCGCACCGATGTTGTGGAGCGCTGCGGAGTAGAGTCATCATATGCGATTGCAGGCTATCAAGCTCGCCGGATTCAAGTCATTTGTAGATCCTACAACAGTTCCTTTCCCCTCGAATCTTTGTGCCGTCATCGGCCCCAACGGATGCGGTAAGTCCAACATCATTGATGCCGTCCGCTGGGTTATGGGGGAGTCATCCGCCAAGACGCTGCGGGGCGAATCCATGGCGGATGTCATCTTCAACGGCTCCAATACCCGCAAGCCGGTCGGACATGCCAGCATTGAGTTGCTGTTTGATAACACCGAAGGCCGACTGACCGGAGAGTATGCGGCTTACAGCGAGATCTCCGTGAAACGGCAGGTTTCCCGGGACGGCCAGTCCAATTACTTTCTGAATAACCAGAAATGTCGCCGCAAGGATATCACCGACCTGTTTCTGGGCACCGGGCTGGGTCCGCGCAGCTATTCCATCATCGAGCAGGGCATGATCAGTGACCTGATCGAGGCCAGGCCGGAAGAGCTTCGCAATTATCTCGAAGAAGCGGCGGGTATTTCCAGGTACAAGGAACGGCGGAAGGAGACTGAACGACGTATCAGCCATACCAAAGACAATCTGGACCGATTGAAAGACCTGCGTGAGGAACTTGAACGACAGCTCTCCCATTTGGAACGCCAGGCCCGGGCGGCGGAACGTTATACCGGGCTGAAGCAGGAAGAGCGGGAACTCAGGGCCGGTCTTCATGGTCTGCGCTGGAAGTCCCTTGCGGCGGACATCAAGGCCAGGGACGATGAGGTCAACCGGCTCACCGTCGAGCAGGATGCCAGGGTTGCCGATCAGAGGCGCATTGACGCGCAGATTGAAACAAAGCGTGCCGCTCTGGTTGAACTTTCCGATCAACTCAATGGGGTTCAGAAGCGTTACTACGACCACGGGACCGAGATTGCTCGTATTGAAGACGGCATCCAGTTTCAGAATGAACGCACAAAACAGCTTAGTGTGGATCTGGAACAGGTCATCGAGAACTATCAGAAGCTGCGCTCAGACCTGGAAGCCGACGAACGACAGCTCGCTGAATTCCACGAAGAACTGGACGGCGCCACACCACAGGAACATGAAGCGCGGTCACTGGAGCAGGCATCGGCGGAACGTCTGCTTTCCGCCGAACAGAACATGCAGAGCTGGCAGCAGGAGTGGGACAGCTTTAACGAACTGGCCGCCGAAACGCGCCGACGCGGTGAGGTACAGCAATCACGAATTGAAGGTCTTGAACAGGCCATTGATCGTGGCAATACGCGGGTTGCCGTTCTGCGTGCCGATGTGGAACGGCTTTCCGACGAAACGATAGAAAGCGAGGTGGGTCCGCTTGAGCAGCTACTCGCGACCCGGGAAGAACAACTGGCGCGAATCTCGACCGAGCTGGACGCTGTGACCGGGACGATTGAACGTCAGCGGGAAACCAACCAGGCGCTGACCCTGTCTCTGGATGAAGGCAAGAGCACCCTGCAATCCCTGTCCGGCCGTCATGCCTCACTCGAAGCCCTGCAGCAGGCGGCACTGGGTCAACAGGACGATGTGGAAGTCAGTTGGCTGGAACGTCATGGTCTGGGTACACAACCCAGGCTGGCGGAGAAGATCAGGGTACGGGACGGCTGGGATCTTGCCGTGGAAACCGTGCTCGGCGATTACCTTCAGGCGGTGTGCGTCGATGGCCTTGATCCGCTGCCATCTCTGCTGGGTGATTTTGACGAGGGACACCTGAATTTTGTGATATCGGGAACTTCCGGCGCCGGCATGTCCACAGTGCCCGGCACAGTGTCCGGCGATACCCTGGCGGCCAGGGTCTCTGGTGACGATGCCGTGCTCTCCCTGCTGGGTGGCATTCTGACGGCACCGGACCTAGTATCAGCCATGACAGTTCGCGGCCAGCTTGAGCCGGGCCAGTCAGTCGTCACCCCGGATGGCATCTGGATGGGTCCGGGCTGGCTGCGGGTTGCCCGTGACAAGGCTGCGGAGGGCCAGGATACCCGCGCCGGGGTGCTGAAACGTCAGCGGGAACTGGAGGCGCTGGGCACTCAGATGCGTGAGGCGGAGTCCGGGGTTCAAAGTCTGACGGCGGAACTGGATTCCGGAATGGCCGCGCTTCAGCAGGCTGAATCAGAGCGGGACCAGCAGCAGAAGCGATTGTCGGAACAACAGCATGCCTTCGGTGAGACCCGTGCCCAACTTGGTGCGAAGCAGGTGCGGGCGGAACAGATTCGCAATGATCTTGCCCGGGCGAACCGGGAAATTGAGGAAACCCTGGCACAGTTTGAACAGGATCAACAATTACTGCGCGAAGCCAGGAACCAGATGCAGACCGCGCTGGATGCCATGGAAAATGACACTATCAGGCGGAACGAACTGGTCAGGCGACGTGAGTCGATCACCATCCAGTCAAACGAGGCCCGCGATAAGGCCCGTAGTGACAGCGCAGCGGCTCATCAACTGGCGCTCAGGGTGCAATCGCTGAACTCACAGATCGCTTCCACCCGGCAGGCCATGGAGCGGCTGCGAGAGCAGGAACAGATACTGTCGGACCGTCGCAGTAGCCTGGAAGAAGGTATCCGCGCCAGTCAGGAACCACAGGGGCAACTCAAAACGGAACTGGAACAACAGCTTGAGAAGCGTCTTGAAGTGGAGCATGAACTGGCTGATGTTCGGCGGAAGTCCGAGGCGACCGAGCATGAAATCCGGCAGATGGAGCAATCACGGTCAGGTACTGAAGAACAGATCGAGACCCTGCGCGGCAGCCTGGAGAAGGTTCGCCTCGACCGTCAGTCGCTGGAAGTCAGGCGTTCGACGATTGACGAACAGTTGCAGGAGGACAGCCAGGTACTTGATGAGGTACTGGCGCGTCTGCCCGAGGGCGCGAGTGAGGAAGAGTGGGAACAGAACCTGACCCGGATGGGTAACCGTATCCAGCGGCTGGGTGCGATCAACCTTGCGGCGATTGATGAATTCAAGGTTCAGTCCGAGCGCAAACAGTATCTGGATGCCCAGAATGAGGATCTGGAGAAGGCGCTGGCGACACTTCAGAATGCGATTCGCAAGATTGATATTGAGACACGTTCCCGGTTCAAGGAGACCTTCGATGGGGTCAACGGCAAACTGCAACAGCTTTTCCCGAAGCTGTTTGGTGGCGGCCATGCTTATCTCGAAATGACCGGCGATGACCTGCTGGATACGGGTGTCGGCATCATGGCGCGCCCGCCGGGGAAACGAAATTCCAGCATTCACCTGCTGTCCGGCGGCGAGAAGGCACTGACCGCGATTGCGCTGGTATTTGCTATCTTCAACCTGAATCCGGCGCCTTTCTGCCTGCTGGATGAGGTGGATGCACCGCTGGATGACGCCAACGTCGCGCGATACACTGAACTGGTCAAGGAAATGTCGCGCACCGTTCAGTTCATTTTCATTACGCACAACAAAATTTCGATGGAGATGGGCGACCAGTTGATGGGTGTGACCATGCATGAGCCTGGTGTCTCCAGACTGGTGGCGGTAGATGTGGATGAAGCCGTAGCGATGGCGGCAGTCTAGTGGCTGAATCTGGGGTCGATAGCCGGGAGGGAAGCTGTGGATTTTGATTTGCGGCAATGGCTGCTGATACTGGGGCCGGCCTTTGTCGTCGGTGTGCTCCTGCATGGATACCTCCGCATGCGTGCGGGGCAGAACGGGCTCAGGATGAAGCTGGACAAGAATTTTCTCAGCGGGCCGGGGGAAGAACGGGATCTGGATGATCTGAATCTGCTGAAAGCCGAGCTGCCCAATGGCGGCGCCCGGGTGACACCTGTCGATGAACTCGACGAGGTGCCCGTGTTGACGGAATCCGTTTTGACGGAACCGGAAGAAAGGGCGCCATCAGTCAGTGAGGTTGAACCTGAGCCGGTCGCTGACGAAGTTTCTGAACCTGTGCGGGAACGGGCGCCCGAAGCTGAGAAGTTTGTGGTTATACACGTACTTTCCCTGGATCATCAGTTTGCGGGCCAACCCCTGCTGGAACTGCTGCTGGATGCGGGCATGACCTTTGGTGACATGGATATCTTCCACAGGCTGAATCAGGCCGGAGATCAGCAATTCAGCCTGGCCAACGCGGTGGAGCCAGGCACCTTCAAGATGGCGACCATTGATCAGTTTACAACCCCCGGGGTCACCCTGTTTATGCGGGTACACGAGTTGTCTGAACCTTTGAAGGTGCTGGATGAAATGCTATCGGTGGCAGATGCGATAGCGCTGGAACTGGGCGGCGAAGTCCGGGATGAAACCCGCAGCGTGATGACACCGCAGACGATTGAGCACTATCGTCAGTCCGTTCAGGAATTTCAGTTCAAATATCCCGCCTGAACTGACCCGTCCGCATGTCCGCATCAAAAAAAATCGTTGATGAGATTGCGCGACTCCGCGATGAAATCAACCGGCACAACCACCTCTATCACACACTGGATACGCCGGAGATAACGGACGTTGGGTTTGATCGACTGTTCCGGGCGTTGACGGCCCTGGAAGCCGATCACCCGGAACTGGTGACCGGTGATTCCCCGACGCAGCGTGTCGGTTCTGCGCCCCTTGAGGCGTTCAGTCAGGTTCAGCACGAGATGCCGATGCTGTCGCTCGACAATGCGTTTGGCGAACAGGACCTGCTTGATTTTGATCGCCGGGTCCGCACGCTGCTTGGCAGCAGCGAGATCTGTTATACCTGCGAGCCGAAAATCGACGGGGTTGCCGTGTCGCTGATGTATCAGGAAGGCCAGCTCATTCAGGGCGCGACCCGCGGTGATGGCGCTACCGGAGAAGAGATTACCCGGAATGTCCGAACCATCCGGGCAATCCCGCTCAGGTTGCGGGGGGATGGCTTTCCCGCCCGCGTGGAAATCCGGGGTGAGGTGTACTTTCCCAGGTCGGGCTTCGGGGAGATGAATGCCGAGGCTGAAAAAAACGGGCACAAGATCTTTGCCAACCCCCGGAATGCCGCTGCGGGCACGCTCCGTCAACTGGATTCCCGGTTGACCGCGCAGCGGCCGCTGACCATGTTTGCCTACAGTGTCGGTATCGTCGCAGGCGGCGAGTTGCCAGGCTCTCATTCTGCTATTCTTGACAGGCTGAAGACTTGGGGTATCCGCGTGAATCCGCTGATAGAAACCGTCAGGGGGGTGGCTGCCTGCCTTGATTACTACAACCGGATGCTGATTCAGCGACCGGACCTTGATTATGAGATTGATGGCGTCGTGTTCAAGGTCGATAGCATGGATGAACAGTCGCAGTTGGGCATGCTGACCCGTACCCCGCGATGGGCCATAGCGCACAAGTTTCCGGCTGAAGAGGGCGTGACTGTTCTGGAGGATGTTGAATTCCAGGTTGGTCGAACGGGCGCGATCACCCCCGTCGCCAGGCTGAAACCCGTCCCGGTTGGCGGGGTCACGATTAGTAATGCCACGCTGCATAACATGGATGAGATTGAACGGTTGGGGCTTGTGGTTGGCGATACCCTGGTCATCCAGCGCGCGGGTGATGTGATTCCCAAGGTGGTCAGGGTTGTGCGGGACCAGCGCCCCAAAAAAACACGGGCAATAGCGCTTCCCGCAAGCTGCCCGGTGTGCGGCTCCGAGGTCTTGAAACCGGAAGGTGAGGTCATTGCACGCTGCACCGGCGGCCTGCAATGTTCCGCCCAGCGCAAGGAAAGTATCCGGCACTTTGCATCGCGCCCGGCCCTGGATATTGAAGGACTGGGGGACAAGCTGGTGGACCGGCTGGTGGCAGCCGGGCTGATCGAAAATCCCGCTGATCTGTTCCGTCTGTCAGAAGCCGGGCTGGTGGGCCTTGAGCGTATGGCGCCGAAGTCCGCCGGCAATCTGTTGAGTGCGCTGGAGAAAAGTAAAACCACGACCCTGCCCCGGTTCATTTACTCCCTGGGCATCCAGGAAGTTGGCGAGTCCACGGCGCGAAATCTGGCTCAGTTCTTCAAAGGGCTGGATGCGCTGCGTTCCGCCGATGAAGCAACACTACGGGAGGTTCCGGACATTGGCCCCATCGTTGCTGAAAAGATTGCTCACTTTTTTCAACAGGATGTGAATAACCGGGTCATAGATCAGTTGCTGGAACAGGGTGTCCACTGGGAACAGGAGGCGCCGGCTGCGGATTCCGGGGCGCTTGCCGGAAAGACCTACGTGCTGACCGGAACGCTTTCATCCCTGACCCGCAATGAGGCGAAGGCGCGGCTGCAATCGCTCGGTGCGAAAGTTTCCGGTTCCGTCTCCGCGAAAACCAGTTATGTCGTTGCGGGAGACGCGGCGGGTACCAAGCTCACCAAAGCCCAGTCCCTGGGCGTGCCGACCCTGGACGAAAATGAATTGATCGACCTGCTGGAGAAACATGGTGCCTGACGCGCGGATAGTGGGGCTCGTCTGTCTGCTCTTTCTGCTGGCTGGCTGCGCCAGCAGACCGCCAACAAACGCGGAAAATATCTGCGAGGTCTTTGATGAAAAGCGCGGCTGGTACAAGGATGCTCGCAAGTCTTCCCGACGCTGGGGAACTGACATTACCGTAATGATGGCGATGATGTATCAGGAATCCTCGTTCAAGTCGCGTGCAAAACCGCCGCGCAGGAAGATCCTCTGGGTAATCCCGGGTCCGCGACCGGCCAGTGCTTATGGTTACGCGCAGGCGACGAATGCGACCTGGCGCGATTACCAGAAAGCCACGGGGCGGGGTGGGGCCGACAGGAATGACTTTGATGATGCGATTGATTTTATCGGCTGGTACAACGACCAGAGCCAGCGCCGGAACAGGATTGCCAAAACCGATGCCTATCATCTGTATCTGGCCTACCATGAGGGTCAGGGTGGTTTTGCCCGGCGGTCTTTCAAGAACAAGCAGTGGTTAAAGGATGTCGCTACCAGGGTGTCAAAGCGCTCCGGAACCTATCGTGCACAGCTTGACCGGTGTGAAGCGAAGTTCAATCGCGGTTTTTTCCGCCGGTTATTCTCCTAATCGCGTGGCGGAAGGCTGCCCTGCATGGGTTCCAGTTTACGCATGTCGATGTGCAGCAGAACAGGCTCGTCAGCATTGACCGCGTTACGGAATGCCCGCTGAAAGTCTGACAGCGACGTCACGGTTACACCGGCAACACCCATACTTTCCGCCATCATGGCGAAATCGGTTACGCCAAGGTCGGTATCACTATAGCGGCCATCAAACTGCCGTGACTGCAAGCCTCGGAGAACGCCGTAGCCGCCGTCGTCGAACACACAGATCACCATGGGCAACCGGTACTGGGCTGCGGTTGCGAGTTCGGTGGCATGCAGCATAAAACCGCCATCACCGTGAATCACGATGGTTTTCCTGCCCGATCCGGCAGCCGCACCGACCGCCAGAGGAAGGCCGGGGCCGATGGCCGCCGAGGCGGGGCCGATAAAGGTACGCGGCGCAAGAATGGGCAGGAGTTGATTAACAAAGTTGTAGGCGGGCACCGTGGTATCACGAACGATCAGGGCATCGTCCGGTGCAACTTCCCGGATGGTCGTCATGATGCCCGCGTAGTCGGGACCGAGCCGTTTCACCAGGGTCTCACGCAACCGGCGACTGCTGGCCAGCACCCTGGCAACGAACGCTTCATCTGCGGGTTCGGGATTGATGGCGGCATCAATGCCCATGAGAGCATCGTTGGCATCTGCCACGATGGCGACGTCGGTTTTGTGAACCCGGCCGATCACGGCGGCATCAATGTCGATGTGCAGCAGTTTGCCGGGAGGTGTCAGCGCAGCGTTGGCGCCGCCAACGCCAGCCTGAAAGCGTGTGCCAATGGCAATGGTCAGGTCAGCATCCGTCATGTCACTGTGCAACTGACGACTTGCGTAAAGATTGCCAATCACGAGTTCGTGGGTCTCCGGTAGCGCACCGCGGCCGTTGGGTGTCATGAACACCGGTGCCCGTAACTTCTCGGCGAGCCGGGCTATCCTTTCCGCAGCACCACCGCAGGTTGCGCCGCCGCCCGCGATGATGATGCGCCTGCGACTTTCCGAGATCAGTCTGGCAGCCGCATCCAGGTCGCCGGTGAGTTCAGGCTGAACCGGACGCAGTTCGGCGGCGGCGGGTTCGACCCTGGCGTATTGCAGGTCAATCGGTATCTCGACGGCGCCGGAAGACGGCCTGCCGGACGTTATATCACTGGCAACAGAGAGGATAGTGGCTTCGATCTGTGCCGCCAGGCGAATACTTTCTGCGCGACGGGTGACTGTTTGCAGCATGGGGAGCTGTGCTTCCGCTTCGTGTACATAACCCTGTGCCTTGCCATAGAAACCGGTTTCCGCCTGGCCGGTGATTAAAAGTACCGGAGAAGAGGCATAGCTGGCCTCGTACAGTCCGGTGACCGTATTGGTGGTGCCGGGACCGGTGCTGGCAATGGCGACGCCGATCTTTCCTGTTGCGCGAGCATAGCCATCGGCGGCATGGGTCGCCGCCATTTCATGTCGGCAGTCGATGATCCGGATGCTGCCATCGCGAGTGATGGCATCGAAGATCGGCATGTTGTGGATACTGATTATGCCGAACACATGGGTCACGCCCATCTTGTTGAGCGCACGCACAACTGCATCTGCACCAATCATGTCGGAATCCTGCCCGGCTGGAGTCGATGCAGTATGCCAAGGGGGGCAGGTCGGTGCCAGCCGGGTGCTCTACCCTGGCCCGGGGCGAGGGTCGGTAGTGAGGGCGGGCATCCGGTGATTGGTGCTATGATCTGTCTCATATTGTTCAACCCATATTGTTCAACCCATGTCAGTTTTAGTCGATGCTGAGTGATACGCTGAAAGAGGAGATCCAGACTGCCTATTCGCAGTTGCTGGACGAGAAAGGCTATCGTGCCCGGCACTGTCAGAAAGTCATGATTGCCGAGATTGCACGAACACTGGGTGATCAGGAGTCCGATCAGAACATCTGTGTGGTAGAGGCGGGCACCGGCACCGGCAAGACCGTGGCCTATGCGGTGGCGGCCATCCCCATCGCCCGGCATCTGAACAGGAAGGTGGTGATTGCGACCGCAACCGTGGCGTTGCAGGAGCAGATCGTCTATCAGGATCTTCCCGATATCCGTCGGCATTCCGGTCTCGAATTTTCTTATGCACTGGCCAAGGGCCGCCGCCGTTACGTCTGCCTGTCCAGGCTGGACCTGGCGTTGCAGGAAGGCAACAGCATGAATCACACCCTGTCTTTCTTCGACGGACAGCAGCCCGGAGAGACCCGGGATGATAACTTGATCTTTGATGCCATGATGAATTCGCTGGGGAAAGCAGAGTGGGATGGTGAACGGGACAGTTGGCCGGAGGAACTGGAGGCGAGCACCTGGAATCGGGTCAGCACCGATCATACACAGTGTACGCAGCGCCGGTGTTCGCACTACGAAAACTGTTACTTCTATCGCGCACGGGAAAATGTCCATCGGGTGGATGTGGTCGTAACCAATCAGGATTTGGTGTTGTCCGATCTGATGATGGGCGGTGGCGCTGTGCTGCCGGGCCCGGAAGAAACCATTTATATCTTTGATGAGGCGCATCATTTGCCCGACAAGGCCGGGAATCATTTCTCTCATCTGCTTTCGCTCTATGGCACACGCGACTGGCTGCCGCAGATGGCAACCTCCCTGAATCTTGCGGCCGCAGATGTGCCGGGGTTTACCAACAGGTTGACCAATCTGGATGGCCTGGTTGATCAGGCATGCGAACGACTCGATGATGCCGCAGCATCCCTTCAGGCGCGGCAACCCGATGCGGAACCGGTCGATGATGGCTGGCTCTACCGGTATCCAAACGGTCAGGTGGATTCGGACATCGCACACAGGGCGGCGGCACTGGCCACGAGTTTTGAACGACTGAGCGATCTGGTGGAACAACTGCTGCCGATCATCGAAGCCACGATTGAGGAAACCCCCGCAGCCGTGCGCGAACCATTGGAACACTGGCTTTCCGTGGTTGGCGCCATGTCTGATCAACTGGGGACCGCCCGGGCATTGTGGCAGAACTATGCCAGTGAGGAACTGGTGCCTCCCTATGCCCGCTGGGTTCGTTTCAGTGCCATGTCGCAGGCGGAAGGGATGGAGATGCAACTCGCCTGTCATCCGGTTTCCGTGTCCGATGAGTTGCACGAGCGCCTCTGGTCCCGTTGTGCCGGTGCGGTTCTCACCTCCGCCACGATTTCTGTTGCGCGGGACTTCACCGGTTTCCGGACAAGGTCAGGTATTGAAGCAAGCCAGCAGTTTGCCAGTCTGCCCAGCCCGTTCCGTTTCCGGGAACAGGCGGTGTTGCATATACCCGCCATGGTTTCAGATCCGGGCAATGCGGATGCCCATACGGAAGAACTGGCTGAACTGATACCCGTTCTGGGCAGAGAGGCGCGTGGCACGCTGGTGCTTTTTACGTCCTGGCGGCAGATGCTCCGGGTCTGTGACGACATGGATGCGGCGTTTCGGGAGCAGGTGTTGCTCCAGGGCGATCTGACGAAAATGGAAATCCTGACGCAACACAGACAACGGATTGATGATGGGGATTCGAGTTGCATCTTCGGACTCGCCAGTTTCGCCGAGGGGGTGGACCTGCCGGGTGACTACTGCCGACATGTGATCATTGCCAAGATACCTTTCTCAGTTCCGGATGATCCTGTGGATGCGACCCGGTCTGAATGGATCGAAGCGGGGGGAGGGAACGCTTTCTACGAAGTGATGCTGCCCGGTGCGGCTTTGCGGGTTGTTCAGGCGGCAGGGCGTCTGCTGCGGACCGAAACTGATTCCGGCAGGGTAACCATCCTTGACCGCCGAATCGTCACCCGGTCTTATGGCCGGGTTATTCTGGATTCACTGCCGCCGTTTGCACGTGAGATTCACTGACCTTCACCGGGTGGAAAGTTATCAGGAGCTTGCCACGAAAGTGGCCCGGCAGCTTGCCGCGCTTCCGGGCAGGGTTTCTTTTTCGGTAGCCGGGGCCCAGGGAACCGGAAAGAGCACCTTTGCAAAATTGTTAGTCGAATCCCTGCGCCGGGGACACTCTGAAACTGTGGCGCTCCTGTCGCTGGATGACTTCTACCTGACGCGCACGCAAAGGCTCCTGCTGGCTGAAAACGTCCATCCTCTGCTGGCGACACGCGGCGTGCCCGGCACTCATGATGTGGATTGTCTGCGGGCGGTGATTGCCGCTCTGAAACAGGGCAAATCGGTGGCGTCTCCGGTGTTTGACAAGGCAACCGATGATCGTCTGGCTGACAGTAGCGTGGCCGGACCCGCCAGAATCCTTGTTTGCGAAGGCTGGTGCTGGGGTGCGCGACCGGAATCTGACCGGCGACTTGACGCGCCGATCAACGACCTTGAAATGAGACGTGATCCGGAGGGCGCCTGGCGCCGATGGGTAAATCGGAAACTCCGGGAATATCAGGACCTGTTCCGTTGTGATGCCACGCTTTTCTTTGCCGCCCCCTCAATGGCCTCGGTCCTTGACTGGCGCTGGCAACAGGAACAGGACCTGATGTTGGAGCGGCGGGGGGACTGGATCATGACCAGGGGTGAGCTTGAAGAATTTATTGCCTGCTACCAGCGAATCACCACCTGGATGTTACGGGACATGCCAGCCCGGGCAGATATTGTTGTGACACTGGACCGTGACCACCGGCTTGCCAGTGTCCGGACAAGGGAGAATTCAGGCAATATTCAGTGATTTCAACATAATTTGTTATGGTGACATCTTGTCATAATGACATAATAATAAGAGGGGAAAGGGGGTAGACTGCACATGATGAAATATTTTCTGTTCCTGCTCCTTGTGTTTGCCTGTGTGCCCGACGCTCCGGCGGATCATCACGAGGGCATAAACGAGGGTGTGCAGAAGTCTTTGCAGAACTCTCTGCAGAATTCTCTGACCCGGCAGAACCGGTTGCCGGTACCCCGGCCCGATATAATATCCAATCAGCGGGCTGCCAGCCTTGTGAAAGAACACCACTCAGGTTCCCGCGTCCTCGGCGTGTCCCTGCTTGATGAGCAGGGTCCGCCGGTCTACAAGGTCCGGACCCTGTCTCCCCAGGGGGTTGTGCGATCCATTTTCGTAGATGGTAACTCCGGTGAAGTGTTTGAGTAAGGTGAGATATGTCACGAAGAATACTTCTGGCGGAAGATGAGGCTACCCTGCGGGAACAGTTGGTCGAGATTCTGAATCGCCATGGGTATTCCGTAGATGCGGCATTCGATGGCGCTCAGGCTCTGGGCTACGGTGAAAAGGAGTTTTACGATCTGGCTATCATTGATCTCGGTTTACCGAAGATAAATGGCATGGAGTTGATCAACAGACTTCGGAATCAGGGTAAGGATTACCCGGTGCTGATTCTGACGGCGCGTGGTGACTGGCAGGACAAGGTTGACGGCTTGCTGGCAGGCGCGGATGACTATCTGGTCAAACCTTTCCATGTGCGGGAGTTGCTGGCGCGAATGGAGGCCCTCATCCGGCGCGCCTCCGGGGCGATTACCCGGGATATGACCATTGGCCCTGTCAGTCTGGACACCCGGGCCAAGAGTGTTCGTGTTCACAACAACGTCATTGACCTCACGGCTTTTGAATTCAACCTGCTTGAGTACCTGATGTCGCACTCGGGTCACGTGATTTCCAAGAGTGAACTGACCGGGCACCTGTACCATCAGGACTTTGACCGTGACAGCAACGTGATTGAAGTTTTCGTTGGTCGCCTGCGGCGCAAACTGGACCCTGAAAATCAGTTGAAACCTATCGAAACCGTCAGGGGCCAGGGGTATCGTTTCGGACTCGTTGAATGACGTCGGCTGAGAGCGTCGCCCCGGGAGGTTCTCTCCGTGTGCGGATGCTGGTGTCCGCCACGCTGGTACTGACGGTCTTTCTGGGAATGATGGGCCTGGTGTTGGATAACGCCCACCGCCAGAGTGCGCTGCAAAGTATCTCAGAGCGACTCCAGGTTCATATTCACGGACTGATATCCGTCACCATGGAAGATCACAGCGGCGCTCAATTTTCCCTGTCCCTGCCGGAAGAACTTCAGGAACCGCGTTTTAATTCGCTGGGCGGTGGCCTGTTCGGTGTCCTGTTTGATGAAATGGGCACTGAAATCTGGCGCAGCCTGTCCGCCATCGACATGACTTTCAGAGAAGAGGAAATAGCAACCTTGCTGGAACCCCGGCAACTGGGAGTGATGACCTTCGGCCAGTTTCAGTCTGTGGGATACCATGGGTCCCTGTTCTACATGACTTACCGGGTAATCTGGCAGACTGAAATGGGCGAGTTACAATTTGTTTATGTGGTGTTGCAGGACCTCAAACCTTACCAAAATGAGGTGGCCAGCTTCCGAAATGCCCTGTGGGGCTGGCTGACTGCGGGTGTGCTGGTTCTGGCGGGGGTGCAGGCGGCGATCATGTACTGGGGGCTGCTCCCTTTGACCGGTCTGGAGCGTGATCTGAACGCGATTGAGAGAGGCCGGCAATCTTACCTCGAAGGCCGCTATCCGGAAGAAATCAGTGGCGTCACCCGCAGTCTGAACCTGCTTCTTACCGCAGAGCGCGAGCAGCGTGAGCGCTATCGAACCACCCTGTCCGACCTGGCGCACAGCCTCAAGACACCGCTTGCCATCCTGAAGGCGGAAGCGCAGAAGTTCCGGTCATCTTCTTCGGAGATTGATGAACAGGTGGACCGCATGAACGAGATTGTTTCCTATCAACTTGAGCGGGCGGTGTTCCGGTCAAGCCACCTGGCCAAGCAGAGGGTTGCCATCGGGCCGGTCTCAACAAAGCTGCAAGAGGCGCTTGCCCGCGTTTATGCCGGGAAGAACATCGACATAACCGTAGTTGTTGGCCGGGCGGCCTTCCCCGGTGATGAACGCGACCTGATGGAAGTGTTGGGCAATCTTCTGGATAACGCCTGCAAATATGGTGAGGGCAAGGTCCGACTGATGGCGGAACGGGAAGATCACTGCCTTCGAATTGACGTTGAAGACAATGGTCCGGGTATCAGTGTTGGTGACCGCAAGCGGGTGCTGGAGCGCGGCACACGCCTGGACGTCCGCGAAAGCGGCCAGGGTATCGGGCTTGCTGTCGTCTCCGAGATCGTCCATCGCTATCAGGGTGAGATAGACATCGACATGTCTGATCTTGGCGGTGCGAAGATCAGCCTGTCATTCCGGGAATCCTTATAGGGAAACTCTGAATAATGCCTTGTAGCCGGGCGGCTTTCTTGAAAATGCCGGGTACACACCCTATGATCCGGGGAAGTCGGATATGACATCCACCGGGGCTTTTTCAAGGGTAGATTATGGATTTCTCTTTTTCAGATGAGCAGAGTCTTCTGCAGGATAGCGTTCAGCGCTTTATCCGGGACCGTTACACGTTTGAGGCGAGGCAGAAGCTTCTGAAAACAGAAGATGGCTTCAGTCGTGACAACTGGGCCGGTTTCGCCGAACTGGGCTGGCTGGCCCTGCCCTTTACCGAGGAATCCGGCGGCTTTGGCGGCACAGCCGTTGAAACCATGATCCTGATGGAAGAGTTTGGCAAGGGTCTGGTCGTTGAGCCTTATGTGTCAACGGTGATCATGGCCGGGTCCGTTATTGAAGCCGGTGGTACTTCGGCACACAGGGAAGGTGTACTGGCTGAGATTATGGCGGGCACGAAACTGGCTTCGCTGGCTTATGTGGAGCCGCAGGCCAGGTTTAACCTTGCGGATATCACGACAAGCGCGAAGTCAAAGGGCGATGGCTACATCATCAATGGTTTCAAGGGCGTTGTACTCGGTGGACCCTCAGCCGATGTGCTCATCGTTCCTGCGCGGACCTCGGGGGGGCAGCAGGATGAGTCGGGTATTACGCTGTTCCTGCTGGATGCGTCCGCCCCGGGGATTTCAAGAAGGAACTACCCGACCATTGACGGCCTGCAGGCATCGGAAATCACCTTCGAGAAGGTGAATGTCAGTGCGGAAGATGTGCTGGGTGAAGTGGGCGGGGGTCTGCCCCTGCTGGAAGTCGGCATCAACAATGGCATCCTTGCCGTTGGCGCGGAAGCCGTTGGCGCGATGGAAGTGCTGTACAAGACAACGGTCGAGTACTGTAAGACGCGGGAGCAGTTCGGTCAGCCGATTGGCAAGTTCCAGGTTCTGCAACACCGCATGGTTGATATGTTCATGGAACATGAACAGGCCAAATCCCTGCTCTACATGGCCGCACTGCGTATGAGTGAAGACGACGAGGCGGCGGCGGGGAAAGCCATCTCGGCGCTCAAAGTTCAGGTCGGCAAGGGTGGACGTTTCGTGGGTCAGAACGCGATTCAGTTGCACGGCGGCATGGGTATGACTGACGAGTTGAACGTGGGCCACTACTTCAAGCGCATCACGGCCATTGAAACCCTGTTCGGCAACGTGGACCATCACCTCAAACTGTACGCCGGCGTTGCATGACGGACGCCACCTATACGACGCCAGACTGGTTCTGGGAGGCCATTGATACCAAACCGGAATCCGGATTCGTGGATGTCGAAGGCGCTGACATCAACTATCTCTGCTGGAGTGAGCCGGGTTCGCCCGGTCTGCTGTTCGTTCACGGTCACAATGCCCACGCACACTGGTGGGATTTTATTGCTCCCGGCTACGGGGATGACTACCACACGGTAGCGTTAGACCTCTCCGGGATGGGTGACAGTGACCATCGTGATAATTACTCGGCGGACCTGTATGCACGGGAGATTCTCGCGGTTGCCGATCACTGTAATCTCGGGCCGGAAACCATCCTGGTGTCCCACAGTTTTGGTGGTGTTATGTCCATCCGGGCCGTGGCCGACAATCCTGACCGCTTCAAGGGGCTGATCCTTCTGGATTCCGGTGTCAGGCACCCGGATGATGTGAAACCGCCGGAACCGGAGCGCCTTGCGCGGGCCAAGCTGTACCCGACCTCAGAGGTCGCCCGCTCCCGCTTCCGGCTGCAACCGCCGCAACAATGTGAGCATCAGTATATTGTGGATTACATTGCGCGGAACTCTGTTGAGTATATTGACGAAGGCTTCGGCTGGAAGTTCGACGAGGAACAGCGTTCCCGAATGAAGCCCTACGACGACCCGGAGCCTGATTTCAAATCCATCAGCATCCCATGTGCCCTGATCTATGGCGCGGACAGTGAATTCTTCAGTGCGAACAGCGCCGCCTATATGAAAGAGCTGCTGCCACATCTGGAAGTCACGGAACTCGCGGACGCGCAGCATCACCTTTTTCTGGATCAGCCGCTCACCTTTATGGAGACGCTGAGCAGGCAGCTCGACGCCTGGAAATAACGGGTCGGGCTGGCCGGGCTGGTCAGAAAAACCCGAACAGCCCTGAGTCCCGTGTCAGCAGGATTCAAACAGCCCGGCGGCACCCATACCACCACCGATGCACATTGAAACTATGCCGTACTTCTTCTCGCGGCGCTTCAACTCACGAACCATATGGCCGGTCAGTCGTGAACCGGTCATGCCGAAGGGGTGACCGATCGCGATGGAGCCGCCGTTGACATTGTAGATTTCCGGATCAATTTCCAGGGTGTCACGGCAGTAGAGACACTGTGAAGCGAATGCCTCGTTCAGTTCCACCAGATCAATGTCATTCATGGTCAGGCCAGTGCGCTCAAGCAACCTGGGTACCGCGAACACCGGACCGATACCCATCTCGTCGGGTTCACAACCGGCAACCGTCCAGCCACGGAAGTAGGCCATCGGTTCCAGACCCAGTTGTGCGGCGCGCTCTGCGCTCATCACCAGTGTCATGGAAGCGCCATCGGAAAGCTGAGAGGCGTTACCGGCGGTAACCGTGCCGTTTTCCTCAAATGCGGGCGGCAGCTTTGCCAGACCTTCGAGGGTTGTCTCCGGACGATTACACTCATCGCCGACACACTCGCCATCGACGATCTCCGTTTCGCCGGTTTCCTTGTCGACAACCTTCTTCCACTTCGTCTTCATGGGAACGATTTCATCGGCGTACAGATCAGCCTGTTGCGCGGCGGCGGTACGCTTCTGACTTTCCAGCGAGAACTCGTCCTGGTATTCGCGGGTCACATTGTAGCGACGCGCCACGACTTCTGCGGTATTGCCCATAGCCATGAAGATGTCCGGCGCCGCCTCAAGAATGGTCGGATGCGTGTCTGACTTGCCGGGCTGTTGACGCTGCCCGGCTGAAATGGATTCAACACCACCGGCGATCATGATGTCTGAGCAGCCGCTGGCAATCTGGTTGGCGGCGAAGGCAATGGAGTTCAGGCCCGAAGAACAGGCCCGGCTGATGGTTGAACCGGCTGAGGTTACCGGCAATCTGGACAGGATGACCGCCAGGCGGGCCAGGTTACCACCCTGTTCGCCAATCTGGCTGGCCGCGCCAACAATCACGTCCTCGACCTCTGCCGGGTCTACGGCGGGGTTTCGGTCGAGCAGGGCATCAATACAATGCGCGACCAGATCATCGGGCCGGGTCAGGTTGAAAGTACCCCGAAAGGACTTTGCCAGCCCGGTTCTTACACTATCTACAACAACTACGTCTCGCATGTTTCCTCCTTCGCGAAAGGTTTGAAAAAGGAGGCTATTGTGCCCGTATCGACCCTGTGCCACAAGTTACGGCCCCAATCCCGGAGAGATGATTTTTCCAGGGGTCGTGTAACCTGTCAGGCGCTATTTTACGTAACTATCAAATTCGTCATTTGAAAAACCGGCGTTATGTGCCAGTTTTCTCCATATACCACCCTTGTTCCTGTATCCCGGGTTAACAGGAATCAAATGGGCTCTTGTCAGTTCATTGGGGTTGATTCCTGCTGATGACAGAGCTTTATTAAATTCACCACATTCATTCTTCATAATATCTTCATAGCTTGATATATACACCGGCTCATTTTTGAATTTTCCAGATGTGATCTCTCCATATCTTCTTGTACAAAGCCAGTAACAAAGCAGCTTTTCCACGCTACTCAAACGGTCAAATTTCTTTTTAGGTTTGATATCACAATAATCCAGAAGATTAAAAAAGTTTTTATTCTTTAAGCTGTCTTGTATTCCCCATCTATTAAAAGATAAAAAGTTTGTGAAAAAGAACGGTTTGATAACATTCCTCTTCCACCAGGAGATTTCTGAGCTAATTATATGTGATGATACAAATGCAATTGGCGATCTGAATAATAATAGAAAGCTGGTATTTCCAAAGTTTTGTATCATGTCTTCCAGCTTGAAATTTACCCTTGTGAAATCGATTACTGTTCTTTCTTTACGTAAATACTCCAGGTAGGATATTTGAGGCCCGGTTAATTCCTGGTTGAGTTCATCATCAAATTCGATTTTTTGAAACTTATCCACAAAATTATCATGATCCTTGTGCCAAAGATCAATAAACTCATCCCGGGTTTTTTTCCAATCTTGTTCTGGAAGGCCTGTTTCCAGTTTCGGATTGAAAGGTTCATCAAAACAGGTAAAGTTTTCTAAATCTCTAAACATGCTCCATACGGCAGTAGTCCCTGATCTGCGTAAGCCAATTATCCAAAGGTGTTTTGATTCTCTGTCTGGTGTTTTCATAATCAGTTATGGAGATCAGAGGTAGGGGCCATCCGCGAACAACCCGAAAGCGATATTATGTTGTTAATTCGCCATGCCGTGATGTTGCCTGATTTATTTGAAAGGGAGTATAGTTTGTCAGTGAGCTTTATACAATTCGCATAATAATCGAGAAGGACTATGACCTGCTTACTCGCCATTGATCAGGGAACAACCAGTTCACGAGCCATTCTTTTCTCCGCTGCCGGGGAGCAGTTGGGGGTGGCGCAACAGGAGTTTTGTCAGCACTTTCCTGAAGATGGCTGGGTCGAGCATGATCCGGAAGACATCTGGAACTCGACCCTTGAGGTCTGCCGCAGTGTCCTGCGGGAACAGAAGGTTGCACCTGCCGACATTGCCGGCATCGGGATCACGAATCAGCGGGAGACGACGATCATCTGGGACAGGCACACAGGTGTGCCCGTCTACCGGGCGATTGTCTGGCAGGACCGGCGTACCGCCGAATTCTGCGAAACCTTGAAAGCAGAGGGTCTGGAACCCCGGATCACAGAGAAAACCGGCCTGTTGCTTGATCCTTATTTCTCGGGCACGAAGGTGAAGTGGATTCTGGATCATGTGGAAGGCGCAAGAGACAGGGCGAAAGCGGGTGACCTGCTGTTTGGTACGGTGGATACCTTTCTGCTCTGGCGGCTGACGGGCGGGCAGTCTCACAAGACAGATGCTACCAATGCCTCGCGCACCCTCTTGTTCAATATTCACAGTCAGCAGTGGGATCAAGAGCTTCTGGCTCGCCTTGATATACCGGCAGAGATGCTCCCGGAGGTGGAAGATAGCAGTGCGGATTTTGGCAGGACGGACGCGGGCCTGTTCGGGGAACCCATACCGATACTGGGTGTTGCGGGTGACCAGCAGGCGGCGTTGATCGGTCAGGGCTGTTTCAGAACCGGGATGATCAAGAGTACCTATGGCACCGGCTGTTTTGTCATTATGAACACGGGCAGCGAGGCGATCACTTCCGGGAACAAGTTACTGACGACGGTCGCTTACCGCCTGAATGGGGAGGTGACCTACGGGCTTGAGGGCAGCATATTTGTCGCCGGCGCCGCCGTGCAGTGGTTGCGTGATGGTCTGAAACTGATCTCAAGTGCCGCTGAATCAGAAGCCATCGCATCCGGACACCCGACGAACCATGGTGTTTATCTGGTGCCCGCCTTCACCGGGCTGGGCGCACCCTATTGGGACCCCAATGCCCGCGGCGCCATTCTGGGGCTGACCCGTGACTCGGGAATCGGGGATATTGTGACCGCGACCCTGCAGAGTGTCTGCTTTCAGACTCAGGATCTGTTGTCCGCCATGCGGCATGACGGTGCGGTGCCGACCATACTTCGGGTTGATGGTGGCATGGTCGCAAACAACTGGGTGACCCAGCATCTTGCAGATATCCTGCAGTTACCCGTGGACCGTCCTGCTGTCATCGAAACGACTGCCCTGGGTGTGGCCTGCCTGGCGGGATTGAAAGCCGGATTGTTCAGCAGCACCGGGGAACTGGCCGCCCAGTGGCGCCTGGAACGGCGTTTTGAACCGCAGATGCCGCCGGAAACCGCCCATCAGCTTTATCACGGCTGGCAGGACGCCGTCCGGCGCGTCAAAACACGGTAAAAACTGCCTGATTCCGGGCCTGAAATTGGGCTCTACCCCATTAACGGGGGATGGGCATTCATACGTACACGATTGATTATCGGGTCTATTCCGGTCACATAGGTAACACTTTTGGCGCGAAGGGATTGTCGCCTACCGGCGCCACCCTGTTCTCGGTCTGGCCAAAGAAGCCTGAATCATAATCCATAAAGCTGACAAGCCAGACCTCATCAGCGACTTCCCTAATGCCTACATACTGGCCGGCAAACACGGTACTGAAGTTCACCTTGCGCCGCCCAATGCAGATACGACCACATTGGGTAACCTGGATCGTGCGATCGTGAAACGGGTACTCCGGCACATCCGGATGGTGGTATTCACGGGCTGAAGGTGTATACAGTTCACCGGGATACAGGCCCTCCAGGCTCTGGTGGGGACGCGCGTTATTGTATACCTCCATGAAGTCATCAAAGCGCTCCTGCTGCTGCAGGAAATTGTAACTTGCCGGCCTGGTGGCCTCCTTGACCGACTCAAGACCTTCACAGGCCAACAGATACCGCAACCGGTAATCCGTGATCGTGAGTGGATAGCAGTACCTCTTGTTCCCCAACAAGAACTGACCTTTGTAGTCCGCACATCACCGCCATTTTCTCGCCGTCCAGCAACCGGGCTACAAATCTGAGTCGTTCATCCATCGGGTTACACTCTTTCCACGGCATCTGAAGATTTCCTCCAAATGCTCAATTGTGTAACCTATGTACCCAGAATAAACTGTTACCGATGTGCCACTATGGAGGGTGCTGGAGAACCTCCGCCAGGAGTGGGCGTGTTATTCAACTCAGCTAAATATTCTAAAATTGGTGCCTTAATGTCTGCCGACACGGCTCGCAAGCCCGATTCAAATTGCTGCAAAAACTTTGCCGATGGATATGCATAGGCGGCGTCAATTGCACTCCATAAATCACCAGGCCTAAATTGCAGCAGATAATCAATCAGTTGTGTGGCCTGAGCTGTGTCTTTCTTACCCTTCGCGGCATCTTGTGCTGACCGTCTTTGGCTTAGCACTAGTTTATGTATAGCGAATCTCCCGGGAGTGGGGATATTTACCACCACGCCTTCTTTGTGGAGCAAAACCGCTTTCTGGGTGTCTTCGAGTATGTAGTCGAGAAACCGTAACGGCTTGGCGTACGAATCTATGCCCCTGACATGTACAGGCTCTTTTGTCGGCGGTCCGTGTTCGGGCGTTACCAGATCAACTCTGAATTCTTGCCCTCGGATTCTGTAACTCGTTGAGGGGTGCTTGCGATTGAGCAATGGTACCTCCAGCATCCCGGTATCAGCGCTCAAAATGGTCTTCGATAGCGATGGTATTCCTTCCGGGACTGCAACCAAGCACTCGTTACTGGCAGCGAGATCGACATCCATTGTTAGGGTCAACTTTTCCGCCCAGGCTACGCCCAGCATATTGCCCATCGCCTGAAATGCATAGGAGCCAATGAGTACGCCGCCTGCTCTAAACAGGCCAGACTGCTCTATCGCAGAAAGCACTTTGTAGGCGCGATGCGAAAGAGACAAGCACCCTCCGTTTATGGCCATTGCCACTAGCTTTTCTAAGGAGCTTTGATCGAGTGCGTCTTCCTTCCATCTGTTTTTTTGAGTTTCAATACGACTGCGAAGCTCACTGGTGTCCTGGCCAAGGTAATACTGCTTTCGAGAGTCCCCCAAGGTGTGCTGGAGATACCAGTACTTCTTGCCCTTGACCATCTTTGCGTTGAAACTGAAGCCTGTACCCTTGGCAATTTCACCGCTGAGGGAGCGATCTAACAGCTCTGAATAGAGTGTTGCCGCCGTGCTATCAAGTTCTTTGTATCTGGACATTGCTTGTTATACTCAATATATCCGCACTTTGAGTATAACCTTTCGACACAATGTTTCCACTTCTTAATCGAGCTTTCACAGTATTGGCAATGCACTCTGTGGAGGAATTCCATCGCACTGACCGTCCTCCTCCCCTTGATTTCCCTCCCACGCGGCGAAAATTCGCAAGAGCGAATTTTCGCATCAGCCAGCAGAGTTCGAGGTAGAGGCCAGGCTACACGGATTCAACCAGTTCGCTGACCATATCGCAGATCTGATCGGCTTCTTCATCGGTGATGGTCAGTGGCGGTAGCAATCGAATCACCTTGTCTACCGTGACATTGATCAGGATGCCCTTGTCCAGGCCCCTGCCTGTCAGGTCCGCGCAGGGCGAGTCCAGTTCAATGCCGATCATCAGTCCTTTGCCGCGGATGTCCTTCACATTGTTGAGATGACCCAGCCGCTCCCGGAAACGGTTCCGCATGCGTTCACCCAGTTCAGCGGAACGTGCCGCCAGGTTCCTGTCCTCGATTTCCCTGATCACGGTCAGACCGACCGAGCACGCCAGTGGGTTGCCACCAAAGGTTGAGCCATGGTTACCCGGCTGCAACACGCCCGCTGCGTCACCCCTGGCAAGACAGATACCAATCGGCATGCCGTTGCCCAGTCCCTTCGCGGTTGTCACCACGTCCGGCATGACACCGTATTGCTGGTAGGCGAAATAGCTGCCAGTCCGGGCGTTCCCCGTCTGAATCTCATCGAGTATCAGAAGCCAGTTGTTTGCATCGCAAAGTTCACGCAGTCCTTTCAGGTAGTTATCATCGGGAACCTGGATGCCGCCTTCGCCCTGGATGGGCTCGACCATGACGGCAACGACTTCCTTCCGGCGTTCCGCGACCTGCTGAACGGCGTCCAGGTCATTGAACGGAACACGGATGAAACCCTTGACCAGAGGTTCAAAGCCCGCCTGCACCTTGCGGTTACCGGTCGCTGTCAAAGTTGCCAGCGTACGCCCGTGAAACGACGCATCCGCAACGATGATACCCGGGTTCTGAATGTTCTTGTTGTGACCATACAGGCGTGCGATCTTGATCGCACACTCGTTGGCCTCGGCGCCTGAATTGGCGAAGAACATATTGTCCATGCCGGAGATCTGCCGTAGTTTGTCGGCCAGCGCTTCCTGATTCGGAATGCGATAGAGATTAGACGTATGCAGCAGGGTGGCCGCCTGTTCGCTGATCGCCCTGGCCACAGCCTCATTGGCATGACCCAGGCCAACCACGGCAATCCCGGAAAGCGCATCAAGATAGCGTTTGCCGTTGGCGTCTGTCAGCCAGGCGCCCTGACCCTTGACGAATGAGATGTCCATTCTGCCGTAGGTAGGCATGATCGCATCAGTCATAATGCACTCCGGTGCTCAATACGCTGGGAAGGGGGGCGATGATAAACACTCCTCAAACAGGGTACAATGCAGGCCTGATTTCAACGTTACGGAAGCATCCATGGAAATCCATGAAACCATTCGCGAACAGATTGCCGGTAACCCGGTTCTGATTTACATGAAAGGGTCGCCGGACCAGCCCCAATGCGGCTTTTCCGCCCAGGCAACGCAGGTACTGATGGCGTGCGGGGAACGTTTCTCGTACATCGACATTCTTGCCAACCCGGAGGTCCGGGCGAACCTGCCGGAGATCTCTGATTGGCCAACATTCCCGCAGTTGTTTATCGAAGGTGAACTGGTTGGTGGTTGCGACATCATCGTCGAGATGTATCAGAGCGGTGAACTGCAACCCATGATCAAGCAGGCGGTGGAGGCAACCGCCAGTCAGGGAAGCTCTGAATAATTCGTGAGGGCCGTTTCCGTGAAGGGAAGCGGACGCGGGAAAAGACATTATTCAGAGTTTCCTCAGGTTGCCCTGGACCGAAGTCGACATTTATACTGGCACCCCTATTTCCATCATCCTCGCGAGGAAAGATCATGAGCTTGAAAGGCACCCAAACCGAACAGAACCTGAAGGACGCCTTTGCCGGTGAATCCCAGGCAAACCGCCGCTACCTTTATTTCGCTGCGAAGGCAGACGTTGAAGGTTACAACGATGTGTCAACTGTGTTTCGTTCTACCGCCGAAGGTGAAACCGGCCACGCGCACGGTCACCTGGAGTATCTGGAAGAGTCCGGTGACCCGGCTACCGGACTGCCGATCGGTCCTACGTCAGATAACCTGCAGGCGGCGATTGCCGGTGAGACCCACGAGTACACGGACATGTACCCGGGTATGGCGAAGACGGCCCGCGACGAAGGGTTCGATGAAATTGCTGATTGGATGGAAACACTTGCCAAGGCCGAACGTTCTCACGCGAACCGGTTCCAGAAGGCTCTGGATACCCTGGACGCCTAGCGCAAAAGGGAGCCCCCGGGCCCTTTTTGTGCGTCAGTTTTCCAGCCCGCCCAGTTGTCGCCATCGATTGACGATGTGGCAGAAGACCTCCGCTGTCTTGTCGCAATCGTATCTGGCGGAGTGAGCTTCCTCACTGTCGAACTCAATGCCCGCCACCTGGCAGGCGCGTGCGAGCACGGTCTGACCGAAGGCGAGGCCGCACAGGGTTGCGGTGTCAAAAGCGGAAAACGGATGAAACGGATTGCGCTTGATCCCGCATCGGTCAATGGCTTCATTTAGAAAGCCCTGATCAAAGCTGGCGTTGTGTGCAACGATGATCGCGCGATTGCAGCCGGTGTGGCGAATCTCACTGCGAACTGCTTTGAAGGTCTCGGTCAGTGCCTGTTTTTCCGGGACCGCCATACGGAATGGATGCTGGGGATCAATGCCCGTGAATTCCAGCGCTGACGGTTCTATGTTGGCGCCTTCAAAGGGTTCGATGTTGAAGAACACCCTTTTCCCCGGTATCAGGTTGCCCTCGTCATTCATTTCCAGGATGACGATGGCGCTTTCCAGCAGGGCGTCTGTGCCGGCGTTGAATCCCCCTGTCTCCAGGTCCATCACCACCGGCAGAAATCCTCGAAACCGGTGGGCTATGGGAAGTTTTTGTCGATCCGATGTGTCGGTCAATGATCACCGTCGCTTAAGGGGTATCTTCCCCCGGATGTTACCCGCCACGCGATGGATTCGCCGCCACGGGTGGGAACAAGCTGATCATCGCCGAAGGTCAGCGACCCATCAACCTGCCAGCAGTTCAACTCCAGCTTAATGGTATCGGCATTGTGTTCATACCCATAGAAATCCGCGCCGTATTCGCCGGCGAATCCTTCCAGCCTGTCCAGCGACTCTTCTGCCGCGAATACCTCCGCGTAGAGTTCAATGGCGGCGTGAGCGGTGTAGCAGCCGGCAGCGCAGCCGCAGGCATTTTCCTTGGCGTGTCGCGGGTGGGGCGCTGAATCGGTGCCCAGAAAGAAGCTGTGGTCACCGGAGGTTGCCGCGCCAATCAGCGCCCGTTGGTGAAGGCGCCGCTTGAGAATGGGCAGGCAGTAGTGGACGGGCTTCATACCACCGGCCAGCATATCGTTGCGGTTGAACAGCAGATGATGTGCGGTGATGGTCGCCGCCACCTTATCGCCGGCATCAGCCACGAACTGTGCGGCTTCCCGGGTCGTGATGTGTTCCAGGACAATTCGCAGTTCAGGAAACGCCTTCACGATGGGTGTCAGCACAGTGTCGATAAACACCGCCTCCCGGTCGAAGAGGTCGACATCCGCATCGGTCACCTCGCCATGTATCGACAGGACAAGATCCTGTGCCTGCATCGTCTCGAAGACCGGGTAGAGCGCCTTGATGGCATTGACGCCGAGTGAAGAATTTGTGGTCGCCCCGGCGGGGTAGAGTTTGAAAGCCGCAATGAAGCCGCATTGAGAGGCGGCGACCACGCTATCCTGTGTGGTGGTGTCGGTCACGTAAAGTGTCATCACCGGCGTGAAACCCGCCGGGGCATGAGCCAGGATGCGCTCCCGGTAATCCCCTGCCAGTTCGACATCGGTTACCGGGGGTACCAGATTTGGCATGACCAGCACCCGCCCGAAGTATCGGGCAGCGTCTTTTACAGTTCTTTCCAGGTAGCGGTCGTCCCGTAGATGGATGTGCCAGTCATCGGGACGTTTCAGTGTGATTGACTGCATGAACAGGCCGACAGGGTGATGGAGCGAATTGTACCATGCCGAAAACCGTGTAATATGGCGCCTCTTTTTTGCAACGGCATGTCAGGGCGAGTTCGATGGCGGAATTCGACAAGGTGGTGCTTTCCTATTCGGGGGGTCTGGACACTTCAGTGATTCTCAAGTGGCTGCAGGAAACCTATGGTTGCGAGGTAGTGACCTACACGGCGGATTTGGGCCAGGGGGAGGAGCTGGAACCGGCACGCGAGAAGGCGGCGGGTATGGGCGTCAGGGAAATCTTCATCGACGATGTTCGGGAGGAGTTCGTTCGGGATTTCGTTTTCCCGATGTTCCGTTGCAACACCCTCTATGAAGGTGAATATCTGCTTGGCACCAGTATCGCCAGGCCGCTGATCGCCAGGCACCTGGTTGATATTGCCAATGAGACAGGTGCCCGGGCCATTGCCCACGGGGCAACGGGTAAGGGCAATGACCAGGTGCGATTTGAACTGGGTATCTACGGTCTGAAACCGGATGTCACGGTGATTGCGCCCTGGCGCGACTGGGAACTGAACTCCCGCGAAGCCCTGATGGACTTCTGCGAGACGCACCAGATCAGGGTGGATCAAAGGCATGAGGGTGAACAATCACCTTATTCAATGGATGCCAACCTGCTGCATATCTCCTATGAAGGGGGCATCCTGGAAGACCCGTCCCGGGAACCGGAAGAGGCCATGTGGTTGTGGACGGTATCGCCGGAAGATGCGCCCGACTCTCCGACCTATGTGGATCTGGAATACGTGCGGGGCGATGTGGTGGCGGTTGACGGCCAACCCATGACGCCGGCGGAGGCGCTCGCGCACCTTAACAGGGTCGGTGGTGAAAACGGTGTTGGTCGGGTTGATATCGTGGAGAATCGATATGTCGGTATGAAGGCGCGGGGCTGTTACGAAACCCCGGGCGGCACCCTCCTTTTGAAAGGACACCGCGCCATTGAATCCATCACCCTGGATCGTGAACTGGCGCACCTCAAGGACGAGCTGATGCCACGATATGCCTCGTTGATCTACAACGGCTACTGGTGGTCACCGGAACGCAGGGCGCTACAGGCATTGATTGACGGCTCGCAGACACACGTCAATGGCAGGGTTCGCCTGAAGTTGTACAAGGGCAATGTTATGGTGGCCGGTCGGGAATCTGCCAGTGACAGCCTGTATGACGCGGATATCGTCACCTTCGAGGATGATGCCGGGGCCTATGACCAGTCGGATGCCGGCGGCTTTATCAAACTGAACGCCCTGCGCCTGAAGCTGGCCGGCAAGCTGGGTCGCAATCTGTAGCCCTCGGTAAAACCCATCGCGCCATCCGTTGCGTGGAACCGCCGGGTCAATCCAGCGCTGTTTTCCCTTTGTATTCGCACTGGTCAGCAATGACGCAGGCGCCACAACGGGGCTTTCGTGCGGTGCAGATATACCGGCCATGCAGGATCAGCCAGTGATGGGCATCGCGAATAAACTCATCGGGAATCACCTTTAGCAGCTTCTTCTCAACCTGAAGCACATTTTTCCCGGGGGCAAACCCGGTTCGATTGGAGAACCGGAAGATATGGGTATCCACCGCCATGGTGGGTTCACCATAGGCCGTGTTCAGCACGACGTTGGCGGTTTTCCTGCCGACGCCGGGCAGCGCTTCCAGCCCTTCCCGGGTGCGGGGCACCTGCGAGTTGTAGTCCCTGATCAGAAGCCTGCAGGTCTTGATGATGTTTTCAGCTTTGGCGTTGTAAAGTCCGATGGTCTTGATGTAACGCTTCAGTTTCCGCAGACCCAGCGCGGCGATTGTTTCCGGGGTGTTGGCCACCGGATACAGTTTTTCTGTCGCCTTGTTGACACTGATGTCGGTTGCCTGGGCGGACAGGATGACCGAGATTAACAACTCGAAGTCAGACTTGTAGTTCAGTTCAGTGGTGGGGTTCGGGTTTTCCGCCCGCAGGCGGGCCAGGATTTCATAGCGTTTTTCTGCGTTCAACGAACAGCTCCATCAATGACATTCTTTAGTGCGATCAGGCAGCCCAGTGTCAAAAAAGCGCCCGGTGGCAATACCATAAGCAGGAAGCCGGTGTCGGCCACATGAAGGGTCAGGTCCGGCAGGCCGGTCAGCAGATGCAGATTGGCAAACAGCGTGCCCTGGCCGAGCAGTTCCCGGGTGGCGCCCATCAGAAGCAGGACCATCAGGAAACCGGCGCCCATCATGAAACCGTCCAGGACTGAACCCAGCATTGGATGGCGGGATGCAAACGCCTCTGCCCGTCCCAGCAGGGTGCAGTTGGTGACGATCAATGCGACAAAAAGTCCAATGCGCTGGTGCAGGTCAAAGAAGGCATATTGCAGCGTCAGATCAGCCGCTGTCACGAAGGTTGCGATCACCATAATCTGCACCGGCAGACGGGTTTCCTCATCCAGCCAGTGCCGGATCAGGCTGATTACCAGATTGGAGAGTGTCAGCACGATCAGGGTGGTGATTCCGAGCCCCAGGCTGGTGGCAAAGCTGTTGGAGACAGCCAGCAGCGGGCAGAGTCCGAGCAGTTGCACCAGAGCAGGGTTGTTGGACCAGAGTCCCTGACGGGTGATCGTTGTTCCTGATACCGACGTTGCGCTCATTCCGGCAGCGCCTCCCTGACCGCGTTGCTGACGGCACGTGAGGTGATCGTCGCGCCCGTGATGCCGTCGATGTCGCCTCCGGGTGCAAGCTGCCAGTTGGTATTGGCTCTGGTTCGACCCTGGAATCCGGTGATCCAGTCCGAGATGTCCGTGTCTATTTTGTCGCCGATACCGGGTGTCTCTTCATGTTGCGTGACGCGAACGCTGATCACTTCTCCCGTCGGTTGGTGCGCGACCAGCAGCCTGATCCGGCCATTGTATCCCTGGTTTGTTTCTCCCCTGGCTATTCGGGCGACCGGTTTCCCGCCCTCGGATACCGCGAAACCCGTTTCCGTCTCAACCAGTTCGGGCGTGCCGGTAACGTCCGCCACCAGGCGGCGAAGCTGCTGCTGCTCGTGATAGCTGCGGTTGTCCTCGATCACACCCTGGGTGCGATGATTGAGCACGGCCAGCGGCAACCCGCAGATGAGCGCCAGAATTGCCGGTTTAAGCAACTTCATGCCTGACCTCCCGGGACTGGAAACAGGTATCGATCAGTGGTGATACCGCGTTCATCAACAGAACGCCAAAGGCGACCCCTTCAGGGTAACCGCCGACGGTTCGGATGATAAAGGTCACCACCGCAATGCCCACGGCAAACGGCACCAGGCCGCCGGCATAGGCGGGACGGGTGACCGGGTCGGTGATAATGAAAAACGCGGCCATCATGGTTGCACCGGTAAACAGGTGGAACAGGGGCGAACCGAGACTGGCAGATGAACCGCCGTCATAAAAGACCGCAGACAACAGCATCAGTGTACCCAGGTAGGCGGCAGGCAGTCGCCATGGAACCACCTTCAGATAAACGAGGAGCAAGCCACCCAGCAGAAAGGCAAGATTGATCGTGAACCACCGCTCGTAGCCGGTCTGCGCATCCCCGGTAAAGTATTCCTGATTTGTCCTGGCCTGGCGAAACCTGTAATCGTCCAGGGGTGTTGCCGCAGTGACACCGTCGTGGGCGGGAAATCCCGCTGACCACCCGGACTTGGCTGCCAGCACGTAAGCTGGCTGGTTCACGGCCTCGGCGGGCCAGAAGGACATGGCCAGCGGAAAGGATACAATCAGCATGGCGTAGCCGACCATGGCCGGATTGAACACATTGTTGCCAGTGCCGCCGTACAGATGCTTGCCGAACACCAGGGCGAAAGTGCATGCCAGCACAAGCATCCACACAGGAAGCAGTGGCGGCAGGCAAAGCGCAAGCAGCACGGTGCTTGTCAGGGTAGCCGTGTCCAGTTGCCAGGGTTTGCCGCGCAGCCGATAGACGATGGCATCAATGATCAGGGCGCTCGTGAGGGCAATGCCGATGTTCAGCAGAACGCCCATACCGAAATGCCAGGTGAGCACAACTGCGCCGGGCAGCAGGGCGGCAAGTGTGCAGAGCATGATCTGGCGGGTCGTCATGCGTCACCTCGCAAAGATGCCAGCAGAGCCTCTCGTTCCTGACCGGTGGGCCGCTTCACGACCCGGGTCTGCTGTTCCGATTGTCTGGATTCCCTGGCGATGTATCTCTCTTCTGTGTCCCTGGCTGACTGCCTTGTCTGCGCGATGACCCTGGCTATGGATCGGGTTGTCCTGAAGGATTCAGTCAGTGGAATCTCGCTGGGGCAGACCTGATCGCACCTTCGACATTCGATGCAGTCATCCAGCCGTAGATTTTGTGCGCGTTCAACATCTTCCCGATACAGGAAGAGCAGTTGCGGTTGCAGGTCTTTCGGGCAGACAGTGGCGCAGTCACCGCAGTTGATACAGGGTGCGGCGCCATGGTGGAAGAATCCGGGCGAGGCGGGCGCCTGCCCGGCCACCAGGTCTATACAGTCCACCGGGCAGGGCTCCCGGCACAGGTCGCAGCCGGTACAGGCCGATGCAATGACCGTGTGCATCTGTTGCTGCGCACCGACGATGGCGTCTACCGGGCAGGCATTTATGCAGAGCGTACAGCCAATGCACTCATCCTCCCGAATGATGGCAACGGCTGGCGGGGTTTCCACACCAAAGGTCGGGTCCAGTGGCAGCGCATCCCGACCCAGCAGTTCTGCCAGGGCCAGGATGGTGGCCTCTCCACCGGGCGGGCATTTATTGATGGCATCACCTGTCGCTATCGCTTCCGCATAGGGTCGGCAGCCGGGATAGCCACATTGTGCACACTGGGTTTGTGGCAACAGGTGGTTAATCCGGCTGACCAGTTCGTCGGTGGCCGGCGCGAATCTCCGCCCGGAGGCGGTGAGCATCCAGGCGCAGAGCAGTCCAAGACAGGTGAGTAGTGCGACATCGGCCAGCATCAGGACATACCCGTAAAACCCATGAAGGCGAGAGACAGGATGCCGGCGGTAATCATGTTGATCGCCGACCCCCTGAACGGCATCGGAATGTCCGCAGCTTCCTGTTTCTCTCGAATGGCTGCAAACACAATCAGCAGGATGGAGAAGCCTGTCGCGGCGCCGAATCCATAGAGTATGGATTCCGCCAGACCGTGCGCTTCTCTCGTATTCAGCAGGGCGACACCGAGCACAGCACAGTTGGTTGTGATCAGTGGCACGAAAATACCCAGGACTTGATGCAGAACCGGCTGGGTGGCACGCATCATCACTTCAGAGAACTGGACCAGCGAGGCGATCACCACAATAAAAACGATGATTCGCAGGTACTCAAGCCCGAACGGGTTCAGCAGGTGGGTGTTGACCAGATAGCTGACGCCGCAGGCGAGCGTCAGCACAAAGGTTGTGGCCGCCGACATCCCGATGGCGGTTTCCATCCGCTGGCTTGCACCCATGAACGGGCACAGTCCCAGAAACTGAACCATTACGAAGTTGTTGACGAAGATGGTCGTCAGGAGAATCAGCAGGGCATCGGGCATAATCCCAGTTTAACAGGACAGGGTCAGCTAACCTTCATGCCGGGTGCCCCCGGCCTGTCCGTCTCCATCTTTCGAGGCGCTCACGATGGCTTCTACCTTTTCCGGTTCGATGCGTGTCATCAGGGGCTTGAACCCGTTGATCCGGTGACTGACCAGCGGCTGTGCCATATCAGACCAGGTCAGCGGGGGCAGGCCCAGGAACGCTTCGGATTTCTCCGCCAGTCCTGGCAATACCGGTTTCAGGCAGGTCACGAGTCCCTTAAAGAAATTGATCCCATCGGAGCAGACCTGCCAGACCCGGTCCCGCTGGCCTTCCTCCTTGATCATGACCCAGGGTTTGTGCTCGTCAATAAACCGGTTGGCCTTGTCGGCCAGCGTCATGATCTCACGCAGCGCTTTGCCATAATCGCCCCGCTCAAAGTGGGCGGCGATGACCTCGCCGGTATCGGCGAACTCTTTGAGCAGAGGGTTGTCCGCAGTGGCTGAGAGCTTCCCTTCGAACTGCCGGTTAATGAATCCCGCACATCGGGAAGCGATGTTAACGACCTTGCCGACGACGTCTGAGTTGACCCGTTGCACGAAGTCATCAAGATTGATATCCAGATCATCGACGTTGCCGCTCATCTTCGCAGCAAGGTAATAGCGCAGGTATTCCGGGTCAAGGTGGTCCAGATAGGTGCGTGCATTGATGAAGGTGCCACGGCTCTTGGACATCTTCTGCCCGTCAACGGTGACAAAGCCATGGGCCTGGACACGGGTGGGTGTTCGGAATCCGGCAGTATCCAGCATCGCCGGCCAGAACAGGGCGTGGAAATTCACGATGTCCTTGCCAATAAAGTGATGTAACTCACAGTCGGAGTCTTTATTCCAGTAGTCGTCAAAGCTGGTGTTGTTGTCATCACAGTAATTGCGGAACGAGGCCATGTAACCAATGGGCGCATCCAGCCAGACGTAGAAGTATTTGCCGGGTTCACCGGGAATCTCGAAACCGAAGTAGGGCGCATCACGGCTGATGTCCCAGTCCTGTAATCCGGCATCCAGCCATTCCGCCAGCTTGTTGGCGACCTGATCCTGCAGGGTGCCGCTTCGCGTCCATTGCCCGAGGAACCCGTCGAAGTTGGAGAGCGCAAAGAACAGGTGTTTTGATTCCTTTAACACCGGCGTTGCCCCGGAGACCCCGGAGACAGGGTTGATCAGGTCGGTTGCATCGTAGGTGGCGCCACATGCCTCACAGTTATCACCATACTGATCCCCGGTCTTGCATCTGGGGCAGGCGCCGGTGATGAAGCGGTCCGCCAGGAACATCTCGCGTTCCGGGTCGTAGAGTTGATCCACGGACCGGGAGGTGATCTGACCCGCATCGTTCAATCGGTTGTAGATCAATGAAGACAACTGCTGGTTTTCCGGTGAATGGGTGGAATAGTAGTTGTCATGGCTGATCATGAAATCCGTGAAGTCCGCCCGGTGCTCCCTGTGAATGTCCCGGATCAGCGCCTCCGGTGTGGTCCCCAGTTGCTCGGCCCGCAACATGGTGGCGGTACCATGGGTGTCGTCGGCGCAGACATAGATACACTCGTGACCACGCATGCGCTGGAAACGAACCCAGATATCCGTTTGGATATGCTCCATCAGATGTCCAAGGTGTATCGAACCGTTAGCATTTGGCAGAGCGCTGGTGACCAGAATGCGCCGCTTTTTCATGGTGGATGTTTGCTCCGGAATTCGGGGTGCTGAATATTATAGATGGCGGCTGGTTATTGCACGTCGGGATTCTCAACTGCCGCTTGAATCACATCGTAGATTCGTGGGACTCTATCGCCGCCTGTTACGAGGGGTATTAATATTAATAACGCAGCGATGGAAAAGTTTGATCTGACCGGAATCCGCGATGTGATTGCGGTTGCCTCCGGTAAGGGCGGTGTTGGGAAGTCTACGGTTTCGGTGAATCTCGCCCTGGCCATGTCCCGGTCCGGCCTGAAAACCGGATTGCTGGATGCCGACATCTACGGTCCGAGCCAGGGAGCGCTTCTGGGGCTGCCGGAAGGTACGCGACCGGACGTCGTTGACGAGATGCTGCTGCCCGTTGAAGCGCAGGGTATTACCTGTATGTCCATGGGGTTTGTCACCTCCGAACGCACGCCTGCCATCTGGCGGGGTCCGATGGCGAGCGGTGCCCTGCAGCAGTTGCTGACTCAGACCAACTGGGGTGAACTGGATGTGCTGGTGGTGGATATGCCGCCGGGCACCGGTGACATTCAGTTGACGCTGGCGCAGCGGGTGCCGGTTTCAGGCGCGGTGATCGTGACCACACCCCAGGACATAGCGTTGCTGGATGCGCGCAAGGGGATCGAAATGTTCCGCAAGGTTGAGGTTCCGGTGATCGGTATTGTTGAGAATATGAGCACCCATGTCTGTAGTAGCTGCGGACATACCGAAGCGGTTTTCGGTACCGGCGGTGGTGAAGCGGTTGCCCGGGAATACGAAACCCGCCTGCTGGGTCAGTTACCCCTGTCGCTGGAGATCCGTGAACAGTCGGATGCGGGAACGCCGGTGGTAGTGGCGTCTCCGGACGCGCCAGCCAGCCAGGTGTTCAGGGAAATTGCCACCCGGGTGAATGATTTTCTGCGGGATTCGGTCAACGCCGCGCCGGTAATCAATATATTCGACGATTAACAGTGCCCGATGCCGGTGACACCCGTAAAAAGTCAAGCCCTGGGTAAGGTAACCCCCGTCTGCCCCTGATATTTGCCACGTCTGTCCGCATAGCTGGTGCCGCAGATTTCGTCTGATTCGAAAAACAGCATCTGCGCCACGCCTTCGTTCGCATAGATCTTCGCGGGCAGGGTGGTGGTGTTGGAGAATTCCAGGGTGACGTGACCCTCCCACTCGGGTTCCAGCGGTGTCACGTTGACGATGATGCCGCAACGGGCATAGGTGGACTTTCCCAGGCAAATGGTCAGGACGCTGCGCGGGATTCGAAAGTACTCAACCGTCCGTGCCAGCGCGAAGGAGTTGGGTGGAATAATGCAGATCTCCCCCTTGATATCGACGAAACTTTTTTCGTCGAAGGCTTTTGGGTCGACGGTCGCTGAGTGGATGTTAGTGAACACTTTGAACTCATCTGAACAGCGCACATCGTAGCCATAGCTGGATGTGCCATAGGAGATAACGCGATTGCCGCCGTCCGTATGACTAACCTGTTCCGTTTCGAATGGTTCGATCATGCGCTCGTGTTCCGCCATGCGGCGAATCCAGTGGTCAGATTTGATGCTCATAGCAGCGCCCTGAAAATCAACTGGCGATCATACCATCAGTTCCCGGTCACCTCGACGTGCGGCAGTGTTTCGAACGCCCGCAGGTTCAGTTCAAACCCCCTGTCGGGATCCTCCTGTTTCAACCTGACCATCAACAGCCCATGGTCCAGGGCGAGCCACAGGGTGGTTCGTCGCTCTCTGTCTTCCTGCGCCCGTTGCAGAACCACAGTGCGCAGGTCTCCTGCGGGCGTACTCAGGGTTTCCTCACCGATGAAACTGAATCGGTAGCGCCTGCGTTTTTCGTCATCGGCAATCGTGTACTCCAGAGGTTGGCGGTGATTGTCCTGAAGGGACTGCGCCACATCCATGCGTAACTGGATCTGGTAGCCCAGCCTGTCCAGTGTGCCGGGGCTGATGGCCGAGCTGGTGTCGTCGTGTCTCGCCCGCATCTCGTGCCAGTCGAAGCGGGTCGACGTCTGTTTTCCCCTGCCGAGCGCCCTGCGCTCATAGTGATATTCAAGGGGGGTGACCCTGCCGTCCCTGACCTCAAATTGCGTGGTCTCTGCCACCTTCATCAATGTGGCGCTGGCGGATGATGTGAACAGGAAGCTGCCGTCGTCCCGCCGGCTCAGTTCGCGAACAGCCCTGGCCTTTAAGGGAAGTCCCCGGAACTCCCCTGTATACTCGGCGCGAAAGGGTTGCGGTTCAAAAGGTTCCCCGGTCGCAGGCCAGGGGGACACCAGCAACAGGATCAGGATCAGGGGTCTGCACATCAGTTTCAGCAAATGGAATTCAGTCAGCTTGAAGGTGTTAATGAAGTTACAATAACCTGATGCGAAATCACACGATTAGTTCCCCTGCGGTACGGGGCGTATTTGCCCTGCTGCTGTCAGTCCTGCCCTGGCAGTCCCATGCCATATCCGTTGCCGATCTTTATGTCGCCAGAGTGATCGTGATGGATGAGGATGCCTCCCGGCTTCGCAGCGGTGCAAGGGCCGGACTGCTTCAGGTGCTGGTCCGGGTTTCCGGGTCACCGGATGTTGAAGACAGCAGCATGATCAGAAACTCCCTGAGCAATCCGGCGGACTACTATTATCAGTACAGCTATGAATCCACAGACAAGATGCTGCTGGCGGGCGACGAGGAGGTGCCCGCGCGGGAGCTGGTCCTGCATTTTGAGCCAAGTGCTATTGCCGGGCTTCTGCGGGATGCCAACTTTCCGGTCTGGGGCAGCAATCGACCGGCGGTGCTGCTCTGGGTGGCGGTCAGCGAGGAACAGGAACGACGCATTCTGAGTGAGGCAGATACCGGCAGTGTAGTGCAATCCCTGGTCAGCCAGGCGTCGGAGCGAGGTGTGCCGTTGCTTTTCCCGATTCTGGACATTGAAGATGCCTCGCGTATCAGCGTGGCTGAGGTCTGGGGCGCCTTCCTGGACCGCATTGACAAGGCTTCTTCCCGTTACAGTCCGGATGCGGTTCTGACGGCTCGCATCCGGCAGGAAGTCGGCGGCAGGTGGAGCGGACGCTGGTCATATCGTGTCACAGAAGACTGGCAGTCCAGAGAGAGCCTTGCCCCGTCCGTAGATGAACTGGCACGGAACATGGTTGATCAACTGGCCAACGATCTGGCGTCCCGGTTTGCCCTGGGTTCTTCACGAGCGCGCGTCAGTCTCACAGTAGAAGGGATTTCTGACGTTGCGCGGTACGCGGAGCTCAGCGGTTACCTGGAACAACTGGCGCCGGTATTGAACAGCAGCATCGTGTCTCTGCAGGGGGATGTTGTGCGATTTGAACTTGAGACAGAGGGTCAGGTTGATCAGTTGGTTGAAATCATCGAGCTGGATGAGCGCCTCCTGCTACTGGGCAATGATCAGGGGAATGGACGGCTGATGTATCGCTGGAGGCCCTGATGACGAAAACCATCTACAGCGCCATACCCAATGCCATCACGGTTCTTCGCCTGGTGCTGGTATTGCCGATCGCATTTTCGATTCTGGAAGGCCACTACATAACGACGCTCATTCTGTTCACGATTGCCGGTCTTTCCGATGGTTTTGATGGCTTCCTGGCGCGACGTTACGGATGGGAATCTGCCTTCGGCAAATTGATTGATCCTCTGGCGGACAAGCTCATGATGATCGTTACGACACTCACGCTTGGCGTGCTGGGTCATTTCCCGTTAATGCTGATGGTGCTGATTATTGTCAAGGACATCACGATTCTGGGTGGCGTGTTTGCATACACCACGCTGGCGGGTTTCCCCAGGATTCAACCCACCTGGCTGGGTAAGTGCACGACGGCTGTGCAAATCCTTCTGCTGGTGGCCGTTCTGCTAAACTTGAGTTATCCCGCCCTGCTGCCGGACCTGTTGTTCACTGTCTGGTTCTGGATTGTGGCCGTCATGACTGCCCTGGATGGCATCAGCTATCTCTGGATCTGGACGGCGCGGCTTGCGGATGACCCGAGGTGGAAGGACAGTATCTGATCATGTCGACCCTGCAGAAAACATTCGCGTTGCTTCTGATCCCGGTCAGCCTTGTGTTGGTCTACTTTCTGCAGCCGATCCTCACCCCTTTCCTTGTCGGCGCCATTCTCGGCTATCTGGGTGATCCCCTGGTCGACAGGCTCGAACAATCAAGACTGCCCCGCAGCGCCGGGGTGCTGGTTGTGTTTCTGGTATTCGGGCTGATCATTGGCGCGGTGATTCTTGTGGTGCTGCCTCTCCTTGCCGGGGAACTGGTTGCGCTGATTCGCGATATTCCGGCGGCGTTCGCCTGGTTGCAGCAGACCGCAAGTCCCTGGATGGTCACACACTTTGGCGTTGATCCGTTCGATGTGAAGCCGGATGCCGTCGCCAGTCAAGTCATCGAAAACTGGCAAAAGGCCGGTGGTGTTGTCGGTACCATTCTGGCCCAGGTGACCCGGTCCGGGTTTGCCCTTCTTGGTGCCCTGGGTGTCGTGGCGCTGACACCGGTGGTCGCCTTCTACATCATGCGTGACTGGGACACCATCATGTTGCAGATCCGGGAGATGTTACCCCGGGATGTTGAACCCACCTTTGTGCGGCTTTGCACGGAATGTGATGAAGTGCTTGGTGCCTTCCTCCGCGGGCAGTTGCTGATTATGGTTCTGCTGGGTTGTATCTATGCCATCGGCCTGTACCTGTTGGGTCTGGACCTGGCGATTCTGATCGGTGTGTTGTCCGGCCTCGCTTCGATTGTTCCTTACCTGGGATTCTTTGTCGGCATTGTTGCCGCAGCCGTTGCGGCGATGTTCCAGTTCCAGGACCCGATGTATCTTGCTTATGTGGCGGTTGTCTTTGGTATCGGACAGGCGCTTGAAGGCTGGGTGCTGACGCCGTGGCTGGTGGGAGACAGGATCGGTCTGCATCCGGTTGCGGTGATATTTGCCGTTCTGGCGGGGGGTCAGCTTTTCGGGTTGGTCGGTATTCTGCTGGCGCTACCGGTAGCGGCTGTGGTGATGGTGTTTGTTCGCCACCTCCATGCCAGTTACCTGCAGAGTGACTATTACGTTCAGGGTGATGACGCCAGTCGGACCGGAGATGAATCTTCCGGTGAGTAAGCAACTTGCCTTTAATCTTCGTCTGGAAAACCATACGCGCCTTGACGATTTTGTTGGCGCAGCCGGAACCCGTCTGCGAGACCTGCCGGGTTTTGTGCTGGTTTACGGTGCCGCAGGGTCGGGTAAATCCCACCTGCTGCAGGGTCTTTGTCACAGGGCGCATGCGGCCGGAGACAGTGTGATTTTCCTGTCATCACTGCCTGACCTTGCGCCCTGTGTGCTGGATGGCCTTGAGGGCAGCAGTCTCGTTTGTCTTGATGATGTGGACCGGGTGATCGGGCGGCGTCCCTGGCAGGAAGCGCTGTTTCATCTGATCAATGGTATGCGGGATCACGGTGGACGACTGGTGTTTTCCTCGACGGTTCCGGTCGCGGAACTCCAACCGGCACTGGCAGATCTTGCGTCCCGATTGAAAGGCGCCTACCTGGTGGCAACCGATGACCTGGATGATGCGGACAAGCTGGAAGTCATTCGTCGCAAAGCCCAGCGTCGCGGTTTCGAGATGAGTGAGGAGGTCTGCCGGTTCATTCTGTCACGCGCCCGCAGAGATATGCACCACCTGGCGAGACTGGTTGACCGACTCGACCGGGAAACCCTGATGCAGCAGAAGAAGGTTACGATTCCCTTCGTCAAGGCAGCGCTGGGACTTTGATGCCCGGGATACTGTTTACGGGAGGTGGAACCGCAGGGCATGTCACACCGAATATCGCCCTGATTGAGGAAACGCGCAAACGCGGCTGGCACTGTTTTTATGTTGGCTCACCGACGGGAATAGAGCGCGACATGATTGCCGGTCTCAAGGTTCCTTTTCATGGCATCGCCTCCGGCAAGCTGCGGCGTTACTTCTCCTGGCAGAACCTGATTGATCCCCTGTTCGTGTTTCTGGGGTTCCTGCAGAGCCTTGGTATCTGCCTGCGTGAACGACCTGACCTTGTCTTCTCAAAGGGCGGATTTGTTTCGGTGCCCGTGGTGGTGGCGGCCTGGTTGCTGCGTATTCCGGTGATCAGCCACGAATCGGATGTGTCTCCCGGGTTGGCCAACCGGCTTGTCTATCCTTTCTGCCGGAAGATCTGTATCACCTTTGAGGAGACGGCGTCGTATCTTCCGCCTGGCAGGGTGGTCGTTACGGGTACCCCGGTACGCTCTGCGCTCCTGACAGGTGATGCGGAACGTGGCCGTCAGTATCTCGGTTTCAATGGCGACAAACCGGTCCTGCTGGTAGTCGGGGGCAGTCTCGGGGCGCGTGTAATCAACGAACAGGTACGCTCGGTCTTGTCCTCCCTGCTGGACGTGTTCGATGTGGCGCATGTCACCGGTGCGGGTAACATTGAGGAGGGCCTGATGCGGCAGGGATACGTGCAGAAGGAATTTATTCGGGAGGAATTTGGCGATGTGCTCGCTGCCGCCTCACTGGTGGTCTCCAGGGCCGGCGCCAATTCACTGTATGAGTTCTTTGTCCTGAGAAAGCCCCACCTGCTGGTGCCACTGACACTGGCGGCGAGTCGCGGTGATCAGATCGACAACGCCGGTATCTTCGAGCAACTTGGCTTCAGTCGGGCGATTCGCGAGGAGTCGCTGGAAGATGAAAATTTTCTCGAAGCACTGAGGGGTTTACGGGCGGACCGCGAACAGTTGGTTGAGAGGCTGGGAGCCTTCCAGGTTCGGGACAGTGTTTCGCTCATCATGGATCAGATCGAACAACATCTCTGAAAGCCGTTATACTTGCTTGGTTGTTTCCAGAGTACCCCGGAGGTTTACATGATACGACTACTGACGACCTGCCTGTTGCTGATCAGTCTGGCTTCCGGCGCTGATGATGCGCAGGATTTGATTCGCTCCATTGATCAACGTGGTGACCGGTTCGATCAGTTGGCCCTGGATATCTGGGATCTGGCAGAACTCGGGTATCAGGAGGTCGAGAGTTCGAGGAAACTCCAGTCTCTGCTGGCATCGGAAGGGTTTGAAATTCAGGCGGGTATTGCGGAGATTCCTACGGCGTTTGTGGCGAGCTACGGCGAGGGCGGCCCGGTGATCGCCATACTTGCGGAGTTCGACGCGCTGCCGGGTATCTCTCAGGCGGCGGCACCCATCAGGCAGATACTGGAAGACAAACACGCCGGCCATGCCTGTGGTCATCACCTGTTTGGTGCCGGATCAACCGCGGCGGCGGTTGCCTTGCGCCACTGGCTGGAGGAAAACCGGATTCAGGGAAGGATACGCCTGTACGGGACTCCCGCCGAAGAGGGTGGCTCGGGCAAGGTATACATGGTCAGGGCAGGGTTGTTCGATGATGTTGACACAGTGCTGCACTGGCACCCGTCGGATCGCAACTCTGCCAATGCGGCAACCAGTCTTGCTAACAAGTCAGCACGATTCAAGTACACGGGGATCTCCGCCCATGCGTCTGCGGCGCCCGAGCGAGGTCGTTCAGCGCTCGATGGTGTTGAAGCCATGAACTACATGGTGAATCTGCTGCGCGAACACGTCCCGCAGGAAACACGCATTCACTATGTTATTACCCGGGGCGGGGAAGCGCCCAATGTGGTGCCGGATTATGCGGAAGTCTACTACTACGTCCGTCATCCGGACGCGGGGCGGCTGCAGGAAATCTGGGGCCGGGTGATCAATGCAGCGCAGGCTGCCGCGCTCGGAACGGGAACGGCAGTTGATATTGAGGTGATGCATGGTAATCACCCGGTACTGCCGAATGAGGTACTGGCGCGGAGGATGCACGCGAATCTTTCCAGGGTGGGCGGTGTTGTCTACAACAGGGAAGAGCGGGCTTTCGCGGAGCGAATCAGTGAGACTTTGAATGTCGGCAGTGCCTCCGGCAAATTTGCGGGGATGGAGTCGAAGATCATGCCGTTTGAAATACGCCAGGGTATGGGTTCGACCGATGTCGGCGATGTCAGTTGGGTGGTGCCCACGGTTGGTCTTAGAACCAGTACCTGGGTTCCGGGAACGTCGGCTCACTCCTGGCAGGCCATTGCCGCCGGTGGCACATCCATTGGTACCAAGGGCATGCGCGTGGCATCCAGGGCGCTGGCGCTGATGGCGCGTGACCTGTTCCTGGACCCGGAGTTAAGGGCTGCGGGCTGGCGGGAATTCGAGCAAAGGCGCGGGCCTGAGTTCGAGTATCGGGCGCTCCTGGGGGACCGTAAACCGCCACTCGATTACCGAAAATAGCCGTCGGATTTGTATCATCGGTTGCAGGGGTTTTCAGATGCTGGTGGATGATGGGCTGGTGGAGAAACGCCGCGGTCTGGGGATGTATGTCCACGAAGGTGCGCGGGAAAAGCTGCTGGAAGACGAGCGCGCTCTGTTCCTAAAACAGGAACTGCCTGCCTTCCTGGAGCGGGCGATGCGCCTTGGCTACCCGAGGGAGTTGCTCGTAGAAACATTATCGAAGGAGGAGCAATGAACGACGGGTTCAATGTGGTTGAGGCTCGGGGTATCTCCAAAAAGTTTGGCGACTTCCAGGCCTTGTCCGATGTCAGCTTCACGATAGAACCCGCCTCCATTGTTGGCCTGATCGGTCCCAATGGCGCCGGCAAGACCACCACGCTGAAGGCGATTCTCGGACTGACAGACTTTGATGGTGAGATGTCCGTTCTGGGACGAGACCCGCGAAAGGGACGCCATAAGGTGATGGAGCGGGTTTGCTTTATTGCGGATGTCGGTATCCTGCCACGCTGGCTGCGTGTGTCCGATGCATTGGATTATATCGAAGGCGTTCACTCGAATTTCAATCGTGCGAAAGCAGAGGCCATGCTCGCCGACACAAAGATTTCCTCGCAACACAAGGTCAGGCAGTTGAGCAAGGGTATGGTGACCCAGTTGCATCTTGCCCTGATCATGGCGATTGAGGTTGATCTGCTGGTGCTGGATGAGCCGACACTCGGCCTTGATATTCTTTACCGCAAATCCTTCTATGAGAAGCTGCTGAACGAGTATTTTGATCACAGTACCAGTATCGTTATCAGCACCCATCAGGTTGAGGAAATCGAATCATTGCTGACGCATCTGCTGTTTATCAACCAGGGTCGCATTATGCTTGATTGCGCCATGGATGAACTGGACCAGATTTACGCAGAGGTGCTGGTATCTCCCGAGCAACTGGCAGCGGCCAGGGCGCTGATGCCGATTCACACCAGAGACATGCTGGGACAGAAAGCCATGATCTTTGAGAAGGTTCCACGAGCTGAACTAACCGGACTGGGCGAGTTGCACACACCCAGCGTGGCGGATCTGTTTGTGGCCAGGATGCAAGGGTGAGGGATGCATGATGAATCAGTTGATGGTCCTGATCAGGCGTGAGTTCTGGGAAAACCGAAGCACTTTCCTGGTGCTGCCGATGGTCGTTACCGGCTTCTTCCTGTCGATTCTGCTCCTGGTTGCTGTCGTTTCAACCAGCGATACGGCAACAGTTCGCATTGATGTTGACAGGGACGAGGAGGTTCAGTTTTTTAACCTGGTCACCGGTCATTTCTACAAATACGCTCTACAGCAACTGGACGGGCGCTCCATGGAGAAGCGTGAGATGTACATGAACGCCGCCATGCAGTCCCTGAGTCTGCCCTTGCTGTTCAGTCTATGGTTCGTGATTTTTTTCTACCTGCTGGGTTCGCTCTACCATGATCGCCGGGACCGCAGCATTCTGTTCTGGAAATCTCTGCCGGTCTCGGATGCCATGACGGTACTGTCAAAACTGCTGGCTGCCCTGATTGTCGTGCCGCTTGTCTATCTGGCCGGTGTCATACTCCTGCAGTTGTGCGCCCTGACCTTTGTCAGCCTGAGTGCCTCCGGTACTGACATTTCGGTCGTTGATACTGTCTGGCGTCCGGCGGCCGTATTCTCCACCTGGTCGGGATACCTTGGCCTGCTTCTGTTCCATGCGCTCTGGGCGCTGCCTTTCTTCGGCTGGCTGCTGTTTGTGTCGGCCTGGGCGAAGAGTGCGCCCCTGGCCTGGGCGGTGGGTATTCCTCTGGGCATAAAAATTATCGAGGTGATCTTTACGGACCAGTCGCTGGCAGGCGACTGGATGCTGGATCACATTATTCCGATCAGTTTCCTTGATCATCACCATCCTGTTGCCGGCAATGCGTCTTCATACTGGTTCAGTCTGCAGATGCTGTCAGCACTTGTCGTTGGTGGCGCTTTCATTTATCTGGCAATTTGGCTGAGAGGTAAAGCAGATGAAATCTAGCAGGCTGTTGATTTTGTGGCCCGGTAATACTGGGTTAGATATAATACTGAGAACTATACCTGATTAAGGATTTTGACTCAGTGCGTGGCGAAGATGTTTTCCAGGAATCCCTTTTCACAACAGTGCAGTTGGAATCGTTTGTCCCAGAGGATCATCCGCTGAGACCCATCAAGACACTCCTTGATGAGGCGATGAAGAACCTGAACTGGCTCTTCGGTAGTATTTATTGTGACACTGGTCGGGAATCGATCCCGCCAGAGCGACTCATCAGAGCGCAGTTACTTCAGGTACTTTACAGCATCCGTAGCGAGCGGCAATTGGTTGAACAGATCAACTATAACCTCCTGTACCGGTGGTTTGTCGGTTTAACGATTGATGACTCGATCTGGAATCACTCCGTTTTCAGCATCAACCGGGATCGTCTGCTGGAAAACGATGTCATCACCGAACTGTTTGAAGAGGTGGTTGGCCTTGCCAGAAAGCAAAAGCTGCTGTCCGACGAGCACTTCAGCGTAGACGGCACCTTGATCCAGGCCTGGGCTTCGCAGAAAAGCTACCGTCGTAAGGATGATGATAGCGAACCCTCAGCGGGTGGTGGACGCAACAGCGAAGCTAATTTCCACGGGGAAAAGCGTAGTAACCAGACCCACGAGTCAAAAACAGACGGTGATGCACGACTGGCCAAGAAAGGTCCTGGCAAAGAAGCCAGACTGTCTTATATGGGTCACACTGTGATGGAAAACCAGAACGGCCTGATTGTTAAGGCGGCGGCCAGCCATGCGACAGGCAAGGCCGAACGGGAAGTAGCGGCAGACTTATTGTCGAAACTCCCGGGAACGAAGAAGCGCACAGTGGGTGCGGACAAGAACTATGATACGGCGGGTTTCGTAGCGGCTTGCCGGGTTCTGAATGTGACGCCCCATGTTGCCAGGAATGATAACCGGGCAGGCGGTTCTGCCATCGACGGTCGTACCAGCCGACACGCAGGTTACAAGATTAGCCAACGGAACAGGAAGCGGGTGGAAGAGCCTTTTGGCTGGGGTAAGTCAGTTGGTTTGATCAGGCAGATGAAAGTGCGTGGTTTATCGAAGGTGAACAGCGTATTTATGCTAACGATGATTGGCTGGAATCTGACCCGGATGAGGGCGTTACAGGGATAATTCCGCCCGGCAGGGGCAATACCGTGACGGTGGTTGCCCATAAGGGCGGAAACCAGGCTCAAATTGTCATATAGAACCGAAAATTCAAGCTTTAAACGGTCAATCTGTTCGAAGCTGGGTGAAAATCAACAGCCTGCTAGACTTCCGGGCGTATTTCTCCTTGGTCTGATATTAACCGGCTGTAGTGGTTGCAGTAAGGGAAGCTCTGAATAATGGTGAGTATGAGAATATCGCTAACCTAAATGTTGTGGTCCGTGTAAAATGCGCCCCTTTTTCACCGGATCATCCGACTGGCGATGTACAAGATTCGTAGCCTCAACAACATCTCAACGAAGGGTCTGAGCCGCTTCCCCGGTGATCACTACGAGCTTGGAGATATTGCGGACCCTGATGTCATCCTGCTGCGCAGCTACCCGTTGACCCCGGAAGATGCCACGCCCTCCCTGCTTGCGGTGGGACGTGCCGGTGCCGGTGTGAACAACATTCCGGTTGCTGACTACACCGACAAAGGCATTGTTGTGTTCAATACCCCCGGTGCCAACGCCAACGCGGTGAAGGAACTGGTGATGGTGGGTATGCTGCTGTCCTGTCGAGGCATCATCCCCGGCATTGACTATGTGAATACCCTGGGTGACCACCGGGACAAGGCGGAACTGAATAAGCTGGTTGAAGCCGGCAAGAAACAGTACAAGGGGCGGGAACTCAAGGGCAAGACGCTCGGTGTGCTCGGACTCGGCGCCATAGGTTCCATGGTCGCGGACATGGCCCTCGAAATGGATATGGAAGTGATCGGCTATGATCCCGCTCTTTCAGTCGAAGCAGCCTGGCGGCTTTCCAGCCGTGTCGAGAGAATGGAAAATCTGGGCATACTGTTTGGCCGCTCGGATATTGTGACGCTGCATGTGCCTGCGCTGGATTCGACTCGCGGCATGATCAATGCCGAGACGCTCGCGCAGTGCCGTGACGGCGCCGTGCTACTCAACTTCGCACGCGAGGAGATTGTCGACGGGGAAGCGATCAGGCTGGCGCTGGATGCCGGTAAGATTTCCCAGTACATCTCGGACTTCCCGACGCCGGATCTGATCGGCAGGCCGGGGGTGATTTCAACGCCGCACCTGGGTGCCAGCACCGAAGAAGCCGAAGAGAACTGCGCGATGATGGTCGCGGACCAAGTCAGGGACTTTCTGGAAAACGGCAATATCAGGAACTCGGTGAATTTCCCGACACTCAGCCTGGAACGCACGCAGGGTTGTCATCGCATTGCCCTTGCCAACAAGAATGTGCCGCGAATTCTCGGTAGTGTTCTGTCGATCCTCGCAGACCGCAACATCAACGTGGTGGACATGTTGAACAAGAGTCGCGAAGACGTCGCCTACAACCTGATTGATATTGAAACCCAGCCGTCAGATGACCTCGTAGACGAAATCAGCGCCATCGAGGGCGTGATCAATGTCCGCATTCTGGAAGATTAATAAACCTGGCCGTGGTTACCGATATTGATCAGGGTAATCTCTTTGTTTTGAATCTCCAGGGCCAGCACAATCCGATAGCTCAAATTGATGGAAACAGAGGATAAGCCCTGCAAGCGGTTTTCCAGGCTGTGCAGCCTCAGTGAAGGGTGGTAGGGGTTCATCTCCAGTAGTTCGAGTGTTTTCCTGTACTGGTTGTGTATTTCCGGGTGCTTCCGCAGGAATTTTCTGGCATGTCTGATATAGCTATTCGGGTATATCAGTGCGTAGGGCATTAACCCAGAACCCGCTTCATGTGTTCATCGACGCTGTCGGTGTTGTAGTTGCCGTTGGCTATATCGCTACGTGCTTCCCTAAGGGCGATATCCAGTTCGTATTCGCGCAGTTTGTTGTAGGTATTGAAGTCGAGCACAACATACCTGCGTTCGCCGCGCACAGTGATCACGGCTTCGCCGTCTTGCCGGATCGCGGACTCGACAATGGATATGCCCCTGATCTTGAGATCGTTTGCGGTGATACTGGTCATGGCATGGCCCCTGATAAAACTATCAATAGTGTTGTGGAGAGTACTCTATATAGTACGGTTTGGCCAATGCCAGTTTTTCCAATGAAACACGAGCCTGAAGGATTGCCGCCTTTCCAAAGGCAGGTGAGCCTGAAAAAGTCGGTTTTGTGCGCCCTGCGGGGAGAATTGACCATCAGACTAACCAGGCGCATTTCTGTCGCGAATGGTGAATCGGGCGGGAGAGAGCAGAGACTGCTCCTCCAGCCCCAGCGCCGCAGGTTCTCCCAGCAGTTTGCTGACCGTGTGTTCTGCACAGAGTCTCGCATGGGTCGCGCCCCGGGAGGCAAAGGCGGTGCAGTAGTGCAATCCCGGTTGAAATGTCCTGACGGCACTGACCCGGTTGGCCTCTTGCACGGCGGACCAGTCTGGCACCGGTCCAATCACCGGTAATCTGTCCCTTGAGACGGCACGAATCCCCGTCCAGGGGGTCACGCTGTCTGTATTCAGCGCCGCATAGTTCTTTGCGGTGTCGATCAGAACCCGGGTGTCTTCATCACGGACCCGATCATCGTCGATAGGCTCGTAGGTGCCGCTGATGATGGAACGGCCATTGGTCGTGGGGAAGATTGTGACCAGGCTGTTGATCACATGATCAATGCCGCTGGTCCCAACCTCAATCGCCTGTCCGCGAATCGCTCTGATCATAAGTTGATCGGGAAGCAATGAGCGATGGTGCCCGGTGGCCAGGATCAGGTGATCGGCTTTGAATACCTGCTTACCCTGGTCGTTCAGGCCGTGCCACCCGGGACTGACCAGGGCGACGCCGGTCTCTTTGATTTCCGGCTGTAACCTGTCGGCAAGTTCGGCGCAGGAGAGCCATCCGGCGCGACAGTACCAGGCGCCATCTGGTCTCCCCTCAATAAGATGATCCGGGAACAGCCCGGCTATATCCTGTAGTCTCCGGGTTTCCGAGTCGGTTCTGCCAATCCAGTGAAGCCCGGTCTCATGGTAGCCGGGTGCATTCCGCATGAATTGACTGGCGGCAAGAGAAAAGCGGTAACGGGTCTCTGCGGCTCTGGCTAATTGCGGCAGTACCGTCAGTTGCGGAATCGAGGAAGGTCCGGCAGTACCCCGGTCGATCAGCGTGCAGTCCAGATGTCTGTTCCGCAGTGCTTCGTAGCAGAAAAGACCGGCGAGACCAGCGCCGATAATCGCGGTGCTTTCACGGCCATGTTCTGCGACCTGCCAGGTGCCGGGCGCTGACGCTGAAAGCATTTCCTTCTTCCGGCCGAATCCGGGACTTTTCTCCGTGGTAAACCCCGCCGCATCGAGTCCGCGCCGGACAGCACCCGCAGCCGAGTAGGTGGTCAGGCGCGCGCCGGGTCGTGAGCGTGCGTACATCTTCCGGTACAGGTGCTCTTGCCACATGCTTTCATTGCGTGCGGGTGCAAAGCCGTCCAGATACCAGCAATCCACCCTGGCATCCAGGTTGCCGAGCGCCTGCGCCACCTCATCGAATATCAACAGCAGGCGGATGTTGGGTGCGAGCCAGATCACGTGTTGTCCGCGAAAGGGAGGCGGATAGGCATTGATCAGGGCGTCGGAATGTCGAAACGTCAGACCGCCCAGAAAATGACGCAGAACATCAAGGTCCACCGGATGTTTTTCGATGGCAACAAAGTTGAGCTGGCAATCCGAAGGCATTTCCTTCCAGGCATCGGCGGTCAGCAGGCAATTCAGGCCAAAACCGAAACCCAGTTCGCAGACGGTGACCTGGCTTCTGGTGCCCGGTTTACCGATCAGTGACAGCAGGGGTTCGACGAATACCCTGGTTTTCTCCCGGAGAGGCGAGCCGCGATGCCAGTAGATGTCCTGGTAAAGATCTGAGACGGGGTTGCCATCTTCCCAGGTGATGCGCGCCGGGTCGACGAAATAGGAGGGCATCAGTTCCCGGTTTCGATGGGTCGGTTCGGGTCGCTTATCCACTCACTCCAGGAACCCGGATAAAGGGCGGGCTCCGGGTAACCGGCGATCAGCAGGGCCAGGATATTGTGGGTGGCGGTCACGCCGGAGCCGCAATAGCAGACCAGGCTGTGTTCCGGTGTCAGTCCCAGGTCCGTGAACCGGCCCGCCAGTTCGCCGGAAGATCTGAACTGATCGTTCGTCAGATTTTCCGGGAAAGGAACACAGAGCGCTCCCGGAATATGGCCGGCAACCTTGTCAAGGGGTTCAACCTCGCCCCGGTATCTCGCCGCATCGCGCGCATCGAGCAGGGTATGCCCCTGCCCCTGAACCTCGGAAACCTCACAAACCCTGGTCAGTGGTTCACCCGCCGTGAAATCACCCGAAGTCCGCTCCTGCGGCGCCGTTTCAGTATCCTGACCGGCGTTGATCCAGGCATCCAGCCCGCCATCAAGCACTCGCACGTTGCTGTGACCCAGCCAGCGCGCCAGCCACCAGAAACGGGCCGCCAATGCGCCCGTATTCTGGTCGTAACAGACGAGAGGGCGCTGTCCCTGTTGACCCCCCAGGTGCGGAACCGCCGGGTCAGATGCTCCCGTTCGGGCAGGGGATGTCGTCCCCGCTCACCGGGCGGGCTGCTCAGGTCGAGATCAAGGTCGGCGTGTACGGCTCCGGGAATATGGCCGGCGAGATAGTCCCGTTGACCTTTGCCCGGGTCACCAGGCTGTGCGCGACAGTCAAAAACCAGTAGTCGATACGGTTGTGCTGCGAGTTCCCCGGTACCAATAAGAGGATGCATTTCAGCCCCCGGCAAGTTTGACGGTATAACCCTGCGCTTCCAGCAAAGGCTTGATGACCTCACGTTGGTCACCCTGGATCAGGATATCGGGACCCTCGATGGCGCCACCAACACCAAACCTGTTCTTCAGTTCCCTGGCGACGGCTTTGAGGTCCGTTCCCGTCAGCGGTAGCCCTGTGATCAGGGTCACGGCCTTACCCCTGCGTCCCCTGGTCTGCCGATGCAGTCGAATGATGCTGTCACCCACAGGTGCCGTATCCTGACATTGGCAGGCACTCACGGGCTGACGACAGTCGGGACAGAGATTCCCCTGATCCGTGGTGTAGACGATGCGCTTCTTTTTCATTCCGAATAGATGAACACAGAAAGAACCTGCTCCTGACGGATGAGCATACAGAAATGTATCAGGTTATAAAGAAACCGGGAGAGAACGTCGATCAGGTCTCCCTGCTCCATATCCAGCGCTTCCATGTCACCGGATTCGCTCCAGAGGCTGGCGGTCTTCCCGATATCATCTTCCCCGATGTCGGCCAGCCGCTCGGTGATGGTGACATCAAGTTTGAACACCCAGGGACCTTCAGGGCCGAATTCCAGAACGAGCTGTTCCAGAGACCCGGCTTCATCAAAAAAGATGCCCAGCAGTTGTGCGTAGAGCAGGGTGCGAAGTTCAGAATCAATACCCTCGCAGGGCATGCAGGGGAAGCTGTCGGCGGGATTGTCGTCAATCCCGAGCGACAATACCTGCTCCTCGACCCCGAGCAGCATAATTTCCGACATGGCGGGGCAGCCTACCCGGGCGAGACCTTTTCAGCCTGCAAACCCTTGTCGCCATAGGAGACAATAAAGCTGACGCGCTGGCCTTCATTGATGGTACGTTTGCCATTGCCTTCGATGTTGCGGAAGTGCACGAAGATATCATCACCCTGATCCCGGGTGATGAAGCCATAGCCCTTGCGCAGGTTGAACCACTTGACGGTACCCGTTTCACGGTCGCCGGTTCTGGAATCGCCGATGCCGCCCGCCATGAGAGAGGCGAATGAAGTCGCCATGAACAGTAGCATCAGGCTGATTTCAGGCGTGGTGGCGGGAACGGAGATGCCGCCGTCCAGTGACAGTTTGGCGGTCTCATAGGCGATGAGACCAATAATGATGGAAAGAATAACTCTTTTTACAATAACTCTGATTTCGAAGTTCATGATAACTCTTAGTCGCGTTGCTCGTGTTGTCGCCCGTGTCATGGCAAGTGCCGTGCGGGCGGGTCACATGATACACCGAAGCGGCACCTTAACGGGCGGGTCAGTGCTTTCAAAGGCTATCGAGGATTCTGCGATACTGCGACACGGTTTCGGCAAGTCCCAGCCACAGGGCGTCGGAGATAATGGCATGGCCAATGGAGACTTCCCGGACATCAGGCACCTCACGGCAGAATCGCGCCAGATTGTCCCGGTTGAGATCGTGGCCTGCATTAATTCCGAGCCCCAGACTCACGGCATGTTCACCGGCAAGCACAAACCCGGCCAGGATGCGCTCGCCTTCCGGGATACCATAATGATCCGCGTAGGGTCCGGTATAGAACTCAATGCGGTCCGTGCCGAGTCGGGCCGCCAGCGTCAACTGCTCCCGGTCCGTATCCATGAAGCAGCTTACCCTGATACTGTCCGCCCTGAGCCTGTCGACGATGGGTTTCAGGTCATCGGCCTCCCCGGTCAGGTTCCAGCCGTGATCGGAGGTCAACTGGCCGGGATCATCCGGCACCAGCGTACACTGGTGGGGTTTGACCTCTGCAACCAGTTGCATAAAGCCGGGGAAGCCATTGTCTTCGGCTTCCGCAAAAGGATTGCCCTCAATGTTGTATTCAATGTCCTCATACGCGGGTTTGGCCAGCAGCTCTGCCAGATCGTAAACATCCGAGGGCCGGATGTGACGCATGTCCGGTCGGGGATGCACTGTGATGCCCTGGGCGCCTGCTTCAATGGCGGTCACCGCCGAGTCGACGACACCGGGGATGGTGGTGTCCCGGGAATTACGAATCAGCGCAACCTTGTTCAGGTTAACGGAAAGTTTCGTGCTCATGCCCAGCCGCTGTTGCTGCGGCGCTGATAGATGCGTCTGCCCATCCAGATACCGAACACCAGCCCGAGCAGCAGGATGCCCGCGCCTCTCATAAGCCAGTCCTGTGCGCTGTCATCCGACAGGGCGGCGTTCTGCTCGTTGAGGCGGGTGACCTCGGCGAGCAGCGCTTCCCGGTCCTCATTGAGCCGCCGGTTTTCCGCATTGATTGCGACTACGTTGGCGGACAGGTCGGTAATCTTTCTGAGTTCGGCGGCCAGTTTATCCTTCTCTGCCATCAGGTCGCTTTGTGATGCGATCAGGGTTTCGTTTTCCTCCCGGGCGTCCCGCAGGCGCAACAGGCTCTGCTGGTGTTCAGCCTCCAGTTCAGTCAGCCGTTCCTTCATGCCATCCAGCCGCATGGACGCAATGGGCTTATCCACCAGATACTGGGATCGCATCCATCCTTCAACGCCGCCTTGGGTTCTCACTCTGGTGAAGCCGGTCTCGTCGTTGACTTCAAGGCGTTCCAGCTCGGTGCCGCTGGGCAACCCCCGATGCAGGATACGATGTTCCGTGGACTGGCCAGCCCGAAGGGGGACATGGAGTGTGTCTCGAATGTAGACGCGATCAGCGAGCGCGGTATCTGTTGTGGCCAGGACAGTTGTGGCCAGGCAAAGGGTAAAAACGGCTGCTCGCATATTGTGGTTGTCAGTCTGTTGGTGTTTCGGCGGCGTCATCTGTGTCTTCCTGTTCGATGTAGCCACCTGTCACCAGATAAACCATGGTGATGATGATGTAGGTCAGGGTGATTGCAATGCCGCCAACCAGTTTATAGGTGACCCAGAAATCTGTGCTGAAGCCATAAGCCACAGCAAGGTTCAGTGCACCGGCGAGTAAAAAGCCAAAAGACCAGCCGAAGGTCAGATTACGCCAGACGTGGTCCGGCAGGCGGAGGTGTTCTCCGAGGAGCTTCTTCAACAGATTGTCTTTTGACAGGTACTGGTTGAGTAGCAATGCGGCACAGAACACCCAGTTCACGATCGTCGGCTTCCACTTGATGAACAACTCGTCCTGAAACACCAGGGTCATGCCGCCAAAGATCATGACAATGTAGAACACCACCCGGGTCTGATTGCGTACATGGCGGCTCATGCCATACTCAAGGCCGACCTGCACACAGACCCCGGCCATCAGCACGGCAGTGGCGAGATAGATATCGCGTGTCGTGAAATAAACGGCCACGAACACCGCAATCGGAATGAATTCAATAAACTGACGCATGGCTGGCTTGTTCCTGAGTCTGCATGATCATGATAAAGCATTTGTGGTGTACCGGCACCGGCCTGATTACAATAGCGGCTTCTTTGGTCGTACCGTCCCGTGAGTCCCGGTTATGAGTCAGTTTTTTCGCATACACCCGGTCAATCCGCAGCACCGACTGATCCATCAGGCCGTTGAGATCCTGAACGAGGATGGGGTCATCGTTTACCCCACGGATTCCGCCTATGCGCTGGGTTGTCATATCGGCGACAAGAAGGCGATTGAACGTATCCGCAAGATTCGTCGCCTTGAGCGGGACCACCACTTTGCCCTGGTCTGTCGGGACCTGTCCGAACTGGGTGTCTATGCCAGGGTGAACAACACAGCCTATCGGCAGATCAGGGCGGCAACACCCGGCCCCTACACCTTTATCCTCCCGGCAACCCGCGAGGTGCCCCGTCGCCTGGTGGATGAAAAGCGCAAGACCATCGGGTTGCGTGTTCCGGATAATGAGATCTGCCGCGCGCTGCTGGCGGAACTGGGTGAGCCGATCATGAGCACGACCCTGATCCTGCCGGGGGATGAGTACCCGCTGACAGACCCGAATGAAATCCGTGACCTCATGGAACATCAGGTAGATCTGGTGATTGATGGTGGTTTTTGCGGGCTTGAATCCACCACCGTAGTCAATATGGAGGAAGACTACCCGACGGTGGTCCGGCAGGGCATGGGTGACGTTGGTCTATTCACCTGAAAACACACGACAGCCGCGAGCCTGATCAGTATAATCTCTTTCAAAACGGCCATTTGAAGACGTTGAACAAATCTCATCGCTGCCATTTATTTGTTGTTCTGGCTTTGCCCCCCGAAAACTCTCTTGACATGCCTCAGGCGCAGGAACTGCTGTGAGTCAGATTGAAGCGCAGAAGCGTGTTCTCTCGGGAATGCGTCCCACCGGTCGTCTGCACCTGGGTCACTATCACGGCGTCCTGAAAAACTGGGTGCGATTGCAGCATGAGTATGAATGCTTCTTCTTTGTGGCCGACTGGCATGCCCTGACCACGCACTACGAGGATCCGGAAGTCATCGGGGAAAGTGTCTGGCAGATGGTCATCGACTGGCTGGCATCCGGCGTCAATCCGGGTTCGGCCTCCCTGTTTATTCAATCCCGGGTGCCGGAGCACGCGGAACTGCACCTGATGCTGTCGATGATTACGCCCTTGTCATGGGTCGAACGTGTTCCCAGCTACAAGGACATGCTGGCCAGGTCCAATGATCGTGACCTGGCGACCTATGGATTCCTGGGGTACCCGGTGCTACAGAGTTCAGACATCCTGATCTACCAGGCTGGGAATGTCCCGGTGGGCGCAGACCAGGTACCCCATGTCGAAATTACGCGGGAGATTGCCCGCCGCTTCAATCACATTTTCGGTCGGGATACCGGATTTGAACAGCATGCGGAAGAGGCGATCAAGAAGATGGGTCGCAAGAACGCGAAGATGTATCGTGAGTTTCGCCGTGAGTATCTGGAGCAGGGCAACCAGGAGTCACTGCAGAAGGCCCGGGCACTGATCCAGGATCAGCAGAATGTCTCGCTGGGTGACAGGGACCGGTTGTTCGGCTACCTGGAAGGTGGCGGCAAGGTCATCCTGCCGGAGCCGCAGGCGTTATTGACCGATGCATCGGTGATGCCGGGGCTGGATGGTCAGAAGATGTCCAAGTCCTACCACAACACCATCTCATTGCGCGAAGAGGAAGGCACGGTGGTCAGGAAGATCAGGACCATGACTACCGACCCGGCGCGGGTGCGACGAACGGACCCGGGAAACCCCGACGTGTGCCCTGTCTATCAGCTTCACGAGATCTACTCGGATGATGAGACCAGAACCTGGGTCAGGGATGGCTGCACCTCGGCGGGAATCGGCTGCCTCGACTGCAAGAAGCCGCTGATCGATCAGGTGCTGGCGGAACAACAACCGTTCCGGGAGCGTGCGCGCCAGTACGAGGAAAACCCCGACCTGGTGAAATCAATCGTGGCAGAGGGTTGTGAAAGGGCGCGCAGTATTGCGAGGGCAACCATGGAAGAGGTTCGTTCTGCCATGGGCCTGGACTACCGTTAGAGGACTGTTCGATGGACGAAACTGCCGCAGAAGCCAGAAAGAACCAGCCATCACAGGACGGCGTGACACAGGGCGAATTGCCATTCGCGGTTGTTCAGGGTGCGCCGATGGGCCAGTTGCCACTGGACTTGTATATCCCGCCGGACGCCCTGGAAGTCATCCTGGAGGCCTTTGAAGGCCCGCTGGATCTGCTGTTGTATCTGATTCGCCGTCAGAATCTGGATATCCTGGACATCCAGGTATCGGAGGTTACGCGGCAGTACATGGAGTACATTGATCTGATGCGGGAGATGCAGTTTGAACTGGCGGCGGAATATCTGGTGATGGCGGCGGTACTTGCCGAGATCAAGTCGCGTATGCTGCTTCCCCGACAGGCGGAGGAAGAGGAGGAGGAAGATGATCCCCGTGCTGAACTCATCCGCAAACTACAGGATTATGAACGGTTCAAGCAGGCGGCCATAGACATCGATGAACTGGAACGGCTGAATCGCAACTTCTGGGTAGCCATGGCGGAAGCACCGGTCATGGAGAAATCGAAACCGCTGCCGCAGATTCAGCTCCAGGATCTGCTGGTGGAACTGTCCCGGGTGATGAAGCGGGCGGAGAATTTCAGCAGCCACCATATCGCGCTGGAACCCTTGTCTACCCGTGAGCGTATGTCATACATTCTGGATAGTGTGTCGAAGGCCCGGAATCAGTTTGTACCCTTTATCGACCTGTTTCATGTGGAGGAGGGGCGGTCCGGTGTCATCGTAACGTTTATCGCAGTGATGGAACTGATCAAGGAGTTGTTGCTGGAGGTGGTGCAATCCGAACCCTTTGCGCCGATTCACGTGAAGTCCAGGAGTGCCGATGTCGAAAAAGTTGAACCCGTCCTTTGAAAGAGCCTGTAAGGAACGATTGAGGATTTGATGGAAGGCTTGCCACTGAAGCAGATTATAGAAGGCGCCATTATGGCGGCCGAGACGCCCCTGTCCGTGGATCAGTTAATGCAACTATTTGAGGGTGAAGCGCCCGAACGTGCCGACCTGCGTCAGGCGTTGAAGGAAATAGGGGACGATTGTGAAGGACGTGGCTATGAACTGAAGCAGGTGGCCTCCGGTTATCGCTTTCAGGTACGCAGTGATTACGGGGAGTGGGTGTCCAGGCTCTGGAAAGAGAAGCCGCCCCGATATTCCCGCGCCCTGCTGGAAACCCTGGCGCTGGTTGCCTACAAGCAGCCGATCACACGGGGCGATATTGAAGCTATTCGCGGCGTCGCGGTCAGCACCAACATTATGCGAACGCTACTCGAACGGGAGTGGGTCCGGGTGGTCGGACACCGTGATGTGCCGGGGCATCCTGCGCTGTATGCCACGACCAAAAACTTCCTGGACTACTTCAACCTTCGCAGCCTGGACGAGTTGCCGAGTCTGGCGGAAATCAAGGATCTCACCCGATTGAACGAGGAACTCGACCTTGAGGAAGATTTGATCGAGATGAAGACGCTGGAGGTGGATGCCGTGGAGCAGGAAGCCGTCTCCGGCCTGGCTGATGCCGACCTGGATGCGGTCTCCGAGCAGGTAGAAAACATCCGGCAGAACATCAAAAACCTGCTCCAGCCGGAGGAAGATCCTTCCGACCCCAACCTGCTCCAGCCGGAGGAAGACCCTTCCGACCCCCGGAAACCACACGAAGTGTGACGTGGCTGAAGTCCTCCCCTCGGAAAAGCTTCAGAAGGTTCTGGCTGCCCGCGGCCTGGGTTCGCGTCGGGAGATAGAGCGCTGGATTGCCGATGGCCGCATTCGTATCAACGGCAAGACCGCCATACCGGGTGACCGGGTCACGGGGCAGGATCGAATCCAGGTCGATGGCCGCAACATCAGCAGTAAGAAAACCTCGCATCGTTACCTGCTCTATAACAAACCGGAAGGTGAGCTTTGTAGTCGCAGTGACCCGGAAGGTCGTCCCACGGTATTTGACAAGCTGCCGCGACTCAGGAATCAACGCTGGATATCCGTTGGCCGACTGGATTTCAACACCAGCGGGCTGCTGTTGTTTACAACCGATGGCGAACTGGCCAACCGGCTGATGCATCCCTCCGCCAACATTGAGCGAGAGTATGCGGTGCGTGTGCTCGGGGATGTGACCGAAGGGGCGCTTGGGCGGATGCGTGAGGGGGTACTGCTTGAAGACGGCATCTGCCGTTTTACGGATATTCAGCAGCCTCCCCATGAAGAAGACGGCCCGGTCGCTGCCAACCAGTGGTTCTACGTGGTGCTGATGGCAGGCAGGAACCGCGAGGTGCGACGCCTGTGGGAGTCCCAGGGTTATACCGTTAGTCGTCTGAAGCGGGTGCGTTACGGCAGTTTCTTTATTCCTTCCGCCGTCCGGGCCGGACGCTTCGTCGATCTGAAGACCCGGGATGTGAAAGAACTCTACCGCATGGCGGGCATGGAATCAGGGAGCTGACCATTCCGAGGTAAAGGTTCTGCCATGTTCCTCACGGCTGTCAGGACCCATCAGATACAGGTACAGGGGCATGATATCCTCCGGCGTTTTCAGACGGCGGGGATCTTCCGCAGGATAGGCGGCGGCTCGCATGGCTGTTCGTGTGCCGCCCGGATTCAGGATATTGACGCGTATGGCCGAAGTCTGTTCCAGCTCATCCGCCATCAGTTTTGCAAAACCCTCCATGGCGTACTTGGACACGGCATAAGCGCCCCAGTAGGCTCGCGGGGTTTCGCCGACAGTGGAACTGGTAAACACAACCCGTGCATCTCCTGACTCACGCAGCAGTGGCATCAGCAGTCTGGTGAGCAGGAATACGGCCGTAAAATTCACCTGCATGACGCGCTGCCACTGTTCAATGCCGTAGTGGTCAAAGGGCACCCGCTCGCCGAGAATGGCCGCGTTGTGCAGCAGGCCATCCAGCCGACCGTAATTCTCCGCGATCACCCGGGTGAGTTCGGTCATCTCGGCCTGACCCGCCAGGGAGAGATCCATGGGCGCGATACCCGGTTCCCGGTTCCCGGCGGCTACGATGGCATCGTAAACCTGCTCAAGTTTTTCCGTGGTTCTTCCTGACAGGATGACAGTGGCGCCATGGGCGGCAAAAGTGAGCGCTGCGGTACGACCGATGCCATCTCCGGCGCCGGTAACCAGAATGATGCGCTCATTCAGCAGATTTTTGTCCGGCTGATAACTCATACCGGGCGGGCGTAAGCCAGGTAGTTCACACCCACATCACGCCCGGGTTTGTAGCGTTTCGTGATCGGGTTGTAGGTCATACCGGTGAAGTCCTTGATGTCCAGATCTGCCTGGCGGCAGAAGGCGGCGAGTTCCGCGGTTTGATCAGTTTGTCGTAATCATGGGTGCCCCGGGGGAGCAGGTTCAGGATGTATTCTGCGCCGACGATGGCGGACAGATAGGCCCGGGGATTGCGGTTGATGGTGGCCAGAAACAGGTGGCCGTCATCTTTCAGGAGCATCCGGCAGGCCCGGATGACGGAGGCCGGGTCCGGAACATGCTCAAGCATTTCGAGACAGGTAATAACATCAAAGGGTTCGGGAGAAGTCGCTGCAAGCTCTTCCACCGTTGTCAGTTCATACCCGGGGGAGAGGTTCGATTCGTGCCGGTGCAGCCTGGCGACATTGAGGGGCGCCTCCGCGGGATCAATGCCCAGAACGTCGGCGCCGGCTGCGCTCAGTGCCTCACTCAGGATGCCGCCGCCACAGCCCACGTCCAGGACCCGCCTGCCGTTCAGATCAACCCGGTCTGTGATATAGCCGACACGCAGTGGATTGATGTCATGCAGAGGGCGGAACTCGCCATTCCGGTCCCACCACCTGCGCGCCAGGGCTTCAAACTTCTCGATCTCGGCCTGGTCAATGTTTCTCTCAGTCATGATGTCTGCTCGATAATCCGTTCAATTTGTGTGCGCCAGTTTTCGGTGGCCTGCAAAATACCGGCCGCATCGGCATCACACAGTTCGCCCTCTGCCAGCACCCGCCTGCCGGCAATCCAGACCGAGGCGACATCCCGTGCCGTTGCGGCATAGATTAGTTGCGAGACGGGATTGAACAGAGGCTGGAAGGTCGGGCCGGACAGGTTGGTGGCACAGATGTCCGCCTGCTTGCCCGGCTCAAGGCTTCCGATATCGTCTGCGAGACTCAGGAACCTGGCTCCGTTGATGGTCATCATCTCAAGACATTCGGTGGCGGAAAGACTGGTCGCATCCTCCGATACCACCTTGGACAACAGGCTGGCAGTGCGCGCTTCCTGGATCATATCCAGGTCGTTGTTGCTGGCCGCACCATCGGTTCCAATGGCGACATTGACACCGGCCTGAACCAGTTTCTGTACCGGGCAGAAGCCGGAGGCAAGTTTCATGTTTGATTCCGGGCAGTGGGCGACCTGGGCGCCATTGGCCGCCAGCAGCGCGATTTCATCATCGCGTAACCGGGTCATGTGAACCGCCTGCAGGGATGGACTCACGATGCCGAGCTTCCGCATGCGCGCAATCGGCCGCAGGCCGGTTGCACTGATGCCGTCGGCGACCTCCGTGGCTGTTTCGTGCAGATGCAGGTGAACAGGCGTATCCAGTTGTTCCGCGTACAGCCGCACCCGCTCGAAACCGCTGTCGGTGACAGTGTAAGGAGCATGAGGTGCGAACGCTGTCGTCAGTAGCGGCTGGTTCCGGATGCTGTCCCGGAAAGCGAGACCCTTATGGATATGATCTTCCTCGCTCTTCGCCCAGGCATTATTAACCCGCAGAACCGGCATACCGACCTGTGCACGAAAGTGCATGTCACTGAATGCACGGGCGGCGGCCTCCGGAAAGAAGTAGTTGTCCGCCGCACAGGTCGTGCCTCCCATGATCATCTCCATGGCGGCAAGCCGGGTGCCGTCATAGACAAACCGGTCGTCCACCAGTTGACCCTCAATGGGCCAGATCCAGTTGGTCAGCCAGTCCATCATTTCCCGGTCGTCTGCAATGCCGCGCAACAGGGTCATGGCAGCGTGTCCGTGAGCGTTGATAAAGCCAGGGGTCAGCAGATGCCTGTGCAACCGGACTTCCACACCATCGGTGAATTGCCTGAGCGCCTCATCACGAGGCAGCAGAGCCCGGATACGCTCATCTTCAATTACCAGGCTGTGCCCGGTCAGTACCGTCCCTTCAGGAATAACGGGAGCGATCCAGGAGGCGGATATGATTTGTGTACCGTGGTGAGTCAAGGGGTGTCCCGGCGACTGTTCTGCCTGTGTTTTGCGGTGGGTCGGCCCACGCGCTGGAGGCCGCATTATACCTGTCTTGTCGCAGACGTTTTCCAGACCCTGGCCGGACCTCGGGATGAGAGGTTTTGTCGGCTAATTAGTTTAGAGATTTCAATAAGTTATAAGTGGGATTCGAGGTTTGGCTATGCTATTATTCCCAGTTCGCATGGAGGGGGTAGAGACGTCGTTTTTCGCCACAATTCCCCGTCTTATTTTCAGAGAAAAGGAAGTCATTTAACGTCCGGATAAGCCAGACCTGACCACCGATTTTGCCTTCGGGTAAATCGTCGGCGGGGCAGCCTCTTTGTGTGATTCCGGCGGGCAGGGCTTCGAGCAGCAGTTATGTCAGATTCAGATCAGCAAGAAATCACCACCATTAACATTGAAGACGAACTCAGGCAGTCATACCTCGACTATGCCATGAGCGTGATCGTCGGTCGGGCGCTTCCGGACGTCAGAGATGGCCTGAAGCCGGTGCATCGTCGCGTGCTGTTTGCGATGAACGATCTGAACAATGCCTTCAACCGCCCTTACATGAAGTCCGCGCGAATTGTCGGAGATGTTATCGGCAAGTATCACCCTCACGGTGATAATGCCGCCTACGACACCATCGTGCGGATGGCACAGCATTTTGCCATGCGTTATCCCCTGATTGATGGCCAGGGGAATTTCGGCTCCCTGGATGGCGATGGCGCGGCTGCCATGCGTTATACCGAAGTGCGCATGGAGAAGATCGCGCATGAATTGCTGTCGGACCTGGACAAGGAAACCGTTGATTTTGTTGAGAACTATGACGGTACGCTACAGATGCCAGTGGTGTTGCCGGCGAAGCTGCCGAATCTGCTGGTTAATGGTTCCAGTGGTATCGCCGTTGGCATGGCGACCAACATTCCGCCCCATAACCTGACCGAAGTGGTGAACGGCTGCCTCGCACTGATTCAGAATCCGGAGATTACCGTCGATGGACTGATGGAACACATCCCGGGTCCGGACTTCCCGACGGCAGGCATCATCAATGGTCGCGGCGGCATCATCCAGGCTTACAGGACGGGCCGGGGGCGAATCCAGCTTCGTTCCCGCTGCGAAATTGAAAGCGACGAGAAGTCCGGTAAAGACACGATCATCATCACGGAAATTCCGTATCAGGTGAACCGTGCGCGACTGATTGAGAAGATCGCGGAACTGGTGAAAGACAAGAAAATTGAAGGCATCTCGGAACTCCGGGATGAATCTGCAACGGACACGCGCATCGTGATTGAGTTGCGCCGTGGCGAAGTGGGCGAAGTGATCCTGAATAACCTGTATGCCCAGACCCAGCTTCAGAGTGTGTTCGGCATCAACATTGTGGCGCTGGTTGAGGGTGAGCCGAAGGTTCTGAACCTGAAGCAGGTCCTGGAGCAGTTTGTGCTGCACCGGCGTGAGGTGGTAACGCGGCGTACCGTTTTCCTGCTCCGACGTGCCAGGGCGCGGGGGCATGTGCTGGAAGGTCTTGCGGTTGCGCTTTCCAATATTGACGCTATTGTTGAGCAGATCAAGAACTCTGCGAATGCCGGGGAAGCGCGTGAGAAACTCATGGCGCAGCCCTGGAAGTCCGACACGGTGGTGCGGATGCTGGAGAAGGCGGGTCCTGATGCCGCCAAACCGGAGGATCTGGATGAAGCCTTTGGTCTGAAGGACAACGGCGACTATTTTCTGTCCCCGGAACAGGCACAGGCCATCCTCGATATGCGCCTGAACCGGCTGACCGGGCTGGAGCAGGAAAAACTTCTTGAAGAGTACAGGGAGATTATCGACAACATTTCGGAGCTGCTGGAGATTCTGAGGAGCCCGGAACGCCTGATGGAGATCATTCGCGAAGAACTGGTCGGTATCAGGGATGAATTCGGTGATCAGCGCCTCACCAACATCGTTGAGACGCAGGAAGACCTTACCATGGAAGACCTCATCACCGAGCAGGACATGGTGGTGACACTGTCTCACGGTGGCTATGCGAAGACGCAGCCACTTGACACCTACCGGGCCCAGCGCCGTGGTGGCAGGGGCAAGTCCGCGAGTGGCGTAAAAGATGAGGACTTCATCGAACACCTGATGGTGGCAAACACGCACGATACCATTCTCTGCTTTACCAACCGGGGCAAGGTTTACTGGTTGCGGGTGTTCAGGATTCCACAGGCCGGTCGAACGGCGAGAGGTCGGCCAATGATTAATATCCTGCCGCTGGAGGATGACGAGAAGATCACCGCCATGCTGCCGCTGCACGACTACAACGAAAACGAATTCATCTTCATGGCGACACTGAACGGCACCGTGAAGAAAACCCCGCTCATGGATTTTTCCCGGCAGCGTAACAGTGGCATTATTGCCATAGCACTGGATGAGGGTAATACGCTGGTTGGTGCGGCGGTTACCGATGGCACCAGGGATGTCATGTTGTTTGGCTCCGGTGGCAAGGTGGTCCGCTTCAAGGAGTCTGACGTCCGGGCGATGGGTCGTACCGCCAGAGGTGTTCGCGGCATCAGGCTGAAGCCCGGCGAAACGGTGATTTCCCTGATCATTCCGGAATCCGATGGCAGGGTGCTGATAGCCAGTCGCAATGGCTACGGCAAGCGTAGCAACATTGAAGATTACTCGGTGATCGGTCGCGGTGGTCAGGGTGTCATTGGCATGAAACTGTCTGAACGCAATGGCGACATGGTCGGCGCCGTCCAGGTTTTTCAGGGTGACGAGGTTATTCTCATCAGTGACCGGGGTACACTGGTCAGAACCAAGACAGATGAGGTGTCTGTCCAGGGCAGGAACACACAGGGTGTTCGCCTGATCAATCTGTCCGGTGAAGAGCATCTGGTGGGTATGGCGGCCGTGGACGAACCTGAAGGAACTGAATTCGATGACGAAGAAGACCAGTCTTGAGGATCTCCGTGCTCGCATTGATCAGCTTGACCGGGAGATTCTGGAGAAGCTGAACGAACGGGCCGGTTGCGCGCTGGAAGTCGCGGAGGTGAAACTCGGTGAATCCGGCGGCGAAGCGCCGATTTTCTATCGTCCTGAGCGCGAAGCCCAGGTGCTGCGCCGCATGGCGGAACTGAATCCCGGCCCCCTCTCCGGTGAAAAAGTCGCCCAGGTGTACCGGCAGATCATGTCCGCCTGTCTCGCGCTGGAAGAACCTTTGAAGGTGGCCTATCTCGGACCGGAGGGGACCTTTACCCAGCAGGCCACCCTGAAGCAGTTTGGTGATTCCGTGATCGGTATTCCGCTGGTCACAGTGGATGACGTCTTCCGTGAGGTAACCTCCGAGTCCTGCGACTATGGCGTCGTCCCGGTCGAGAATTCGACGGAAGGCGTGATCAACCACACCCTCGATAACTTTCTCAGTTCCAGTTTGCAGATATGCGGTGAGGTTGAGTTGCGGGTTCATCACCACCTGATGATCGCCTCGGAGGCGGCGGGTGACATCAAGCGGATTTACTCCCATCAGCAGACCCTGGGTCAGTGCCGTCGCTGGCTGGACGGTCACTATCCGAAGGTGCCGCGACTGACGGAGAGCAGTAATGCGGAAGCGGCACGTCGCGCCGCCGAAGAAAAAGACGCGGCGGCCATTGCCGGTGAGATTGCCGCCGGGATTTATGGCCTGGAGATTATCTCAAGACAGATCGAAGACGAATCTGACAATACCACACGATTCATTGTCGTTGGCCGGGAGAAGATTGGCCCTTCCGGCAATGACAAGACGTCTATCGTGGTTTCCACCCACAACCAGCCGGGCGCCTTATATAAGCTGCTGGAGCCGTTTCACCGGCACGGCGTGTCCCTGACTTCCATAGAAACCCGTCCGTCCCGCACCGGCATGTGGTCTTACGTATTCTTTATTGACTTTGAAGGTCACCACGAAGACGAACTGATCCGGCGGGTGCTGGATCAGATTGACCGGGACGCGCTGGAAGTCAGGCTGCTGGGCAGTTATCCGCGGGCGATCAATTACCGGTAACACCATGACTGACTTCTTCAAACTTGCGCAGCCGGGTATCACCGAGCTTGCACCCTACCAGCCGGGTAAACCCATTGAGGAACTGGAACGGGAACTGGGGATCAGCAACGCTGTCAAGCTGGCTTCCAATGAAAATCCCCTGGGCCCGTCGGACAAGGTGACCAAGGGTATTGCCGCGAAGCTGGCGGAACTCGCGCGTTACCCGGACGGTAGTGCCTACCTGCTAAAGAACAGGCTGAGTGAAAAAACCGGCATGGACACTGAGCGCATTACGGTGGGAAACGGCTCCAATGATGTCCTGGAACTGGTGGCACGAGTTTTCCTCGGCCCCGGGCTTGAAGCAATGGTCTCTGAACATTGTTTTGTTGTGTACCCCCTGGTGACCAGATCGCTGGGCGCCGATCTGACGGTTGTTGCCGCGAAGGCATTCGGTCAGGACCTTGGGGCGACTGCCGCAGCCATCAGTAGCAGAACCCGGGTGGTGTTTATAGCCAATCCAAACAATCCCACCGGGACCTGGATTGACCGCGACTCCCTGACGACCTTCCTGGACGCCGTACCGCCCGAGGTGCTGGTGGTGCTTGATGAAGCCTACGCGGAGTATGTGCGGGAACCGGATTATCCCAATGGTCTGGACCTGGTGGACCGATACGACAATCTCATTGTCACCCGTACTTTCTCAAAAGCCTATGGGCTTGCCGGACTCAGGATTGGCTATTCGGTCAGTCATCCCGACATTGCCGGCCTGATGAACCGGGTGCGACAACCCTTCAATGTTAATCTGATGTCGCTGGCGGCAGCGCTGATTGCCCTGGATGATGAAGATTATCTGGCTGATTCCGTGCGCCTTAATTCACAGGGCATGAAGCAGCTTGAAGATGCCTGTGGCCAGATGGGGCTGGAATATATCCCATCGGTCGGCAACTTCCTGACGATTGATTTCGGTCGCGATGCCATGCCGATTTATGAAGCCCTGCTGCATGAAGGGGTGATCGTGCGACCGATCGGTGTCTATGGTCTGCCCAATCACCTGCGGGTGACGGTGGGGCTGCCCGAAGAGAATGCGCGGTTTATTGCCGCATTACGCAGCGTCCTGGGTCAGCTCTGATGGCGCCCGGGTTTAATCGCGTCGCGATCATCGGGCTCGGGCTTATTGGCGGCTCCCTGGCCGCCGGTATGCGTCAGCAGGGTCTGGCCGCAACAGTCGTCGCCTGGGATGCCAATGACCTCAGTCTTGCCACCGGCAAAGATCTGGGCATCATTGATGAGATTGCCCCGGACATTGCATCGGCTGCCGCGAATGCGGACCTGGTGATCCTGTGCGTTCCCGTGAATGCCATGAAAGAAGTGCTTCGCGAGATTAAACCCGGTGACCAGATCATCACTGACGTCGGCAGTGTCAAAACCCGGTTGCTCGGCGATGCTGAATCGGTATTCGGCGCTGTTCCTCCGAAACTCGTTCCGGGACACCCGATTGCCGGTTCAGAAAAGCATGGCGTAACCGCAGCCGACCCCACACTCTTCTCGCGTCACCGGGTAATTCTGACACCTGCTGATAATTGCGAGGGTGCGGCCCTGGAGAAGGTCGAGATGCTCTGGCAACACCTGGGAGCGGACACGATAAGGATGAGCGCGGAACATCATGATGATGTGCTCGCACAGACCAGCCATCTGCCTCACCTGCTGGCCTATGCCCTGGTAGATACCCTGTCCTCGGGCGGTGACAGCCTGGAGGTTTTCCAGTATGCCGCCGGTGGTTTCCGCGACTTTTCCCGAATTGCCGCCTCGGACCCGACCATGTGGAGTGATATCTTCCAGGCGAACCGGACTCCTTTGCTGGAGATTCTGGACCGGTATATGACCGACCTGGGGAGGCTTCGGGAACTGGTCTCCGAGTCGGACGGGCGTGCCATGGAGGAGATTTTCACGCGGGCCAAGGCTGCCCGGGACCACTTTTCCGCCATTGACCGGTCCCGTGGTGATGCCTGATTCAGTGCCGATTATTGCGGTTGACGGCCCCAGCGGCTCCGGCAAGGGGGTGGTTTCCAGTTACCTCTCGAACCAGTATGGCTATCACCTGCTGGACAGCGGCGCTCTTTACCGTCTGGTCGGTCTTGCCGCACGGAAGGAGGGTGTCCAACTTGAACATGAACCGGCACGACTGGGCGAGATTGCCCGGGACCTGGAGGCCGGCTTCAGCGCCACCCATGACCCGGAAAACCCGCTTGCCATCACCCTGCGTGGGGAGCGAGTGGACGATGAGATCCGCAGCGACCGGGCGGGCGTCGATGCTTCCAGGGTGGCGGCTGTGCCCGCCGTTCGTGACGGGCTTTTTGAACTGCAACGATCATTTCACCGGCCACCGGGCCTGGTGGCTGATGGCAGGGACATGGGCACGGTCGTTTTCCCCGACGCGGACATCAAAATCTTCCTTACCGCGAGTGCGGAAGCCAGGGCCGAAAGGCGCTATAACCAGTTGAAACATAAGGATATTGATGTTAGTCTGCACGGCCTTTTTCAGAGCATCCTGGCTCGGGACGAGCGTGATCGCACTCGTGAAGTGTCTCCGCTGCGGCCCGCCGCTGATGCTTTTGTTATTGACAGCACGGACATGGACATTGAAGAAGTCCTTCATCAGGTTCAGGCTCTCGTGACTGAAAAAACCGGGTTAACCGGCGGTATCAACACTTCTGACAAGGAAGATCTCCGGCCAAACCTGAATGATAACTGACCCACGGGGGTTGATCCGTGGAGCCCCGAATAAGGGCGCGAATGGGCGAAAGCCCGGGAATAATCCAAATGAGTGAGGTTTTTGCTGAGCTTTTTGAAGAAAGCTTGAAAACGATCGACATGAATTCCGGTTCCATCATCACCGGGGTTGTTGTCGATATTGATCACGAATGGGTCACGGTTCACGCTGGCCTCAAGTCCGAAGGGGTTATCCCCCGTAACCAATTCCTCAATGAAAATGGCGAACTGGAGGTCGCAGTTGGCGACCCCGTCCAGGTGGCCATGGACGCTGTGGATGATGGTTTCGGCGAAACACGTCTGTCACGGGAAAAGGCCAAGCGTGCTGAATCCTGGCAGATACTGGAAAATGTTTACGAGAATCAGGAAGTTATCAAAGGTCTGATCAGCGGACACGTCAAGGGCGGCTTCACGGTTGAAATCCGTGACATCCGCGCCTTCCTGCCGGGCTCTCTGGTCGATGTCCGCCCGCTTCGAGACAACGAACAGCTTGAAGGCCGGGAACTGGAATTCAAGGTTATCAAGCTGGACCAGAAGCGTAACAACGTGGTGGTTTCCAGGCGATCCGTTCTTGAGCAGGAAAACAGCGCCGAGCGTGAAGCCCTGCTGGAATCCCTGCAGGAAGGCCAGGAAGTCAAGGGTATTGTCAAGAACCTCACTGACTATGGCGCCTTTGTGGATCTTGGTGGTGTCGATGGCCTGCTGCACATTACCGACATGGCCTGGAAGCGTATCAAGCATCCCGGCGAGATTGTCGAGGTTGGCGATGAAATCGGGGTCAAGGTGCTCAAGTTTGACCGTGAGCGCAATCGCGTATCACTGGGTCTGAAGCAGTTGGGTGAAGATCCCTGGGTTGCGATTACCCAGCGTTACCCGGAAGGCTCACGAACCCTGGCCCGTGTGACCAATCTCACTGACTACGGCTGCTTCGCAGAGATCGAGGAAGGTGTTGAAGGTCTGGTGCACGTTTCCGAGATGGACTGGACCAACCGCAATATCCACCCGGGCAAGGTGGTGCAGGTTGGCGATGAGGTAGAAGTGATGGTGCTGGATATTGATGAAGAGCGTCGTCGAATTTCTCTCGGTATCAAGCAGTGTCAGGGCAATCCCTGGGAAGAGTTTGCCACACTTCACGCCAAGGGCGACAAGATCAAGGGTTACATCAAATCCATTACTGATTTCGGTATCTTCATCGGACTCAACGGCAACATTGACGGTCTGGTGCACCTGTCTGACATCTCCTGGAATGAGCCGGGGGAGCAGGCCGTTCGACGATTCACCAAGGGTGATGAAATTGAGACGGTCATTCTGTCTATTGATGCGGAGCGGGAGCGTATCTCTCTCAGTCTGAAGCAGCTTGAGGAAGACCCGTTCAACAATTTTGTTACCGTGAACGAGCGTGGCGCCATCGTTACGGGTACGGTGAAGGAGGTTGATCCGAAACAGGCGATTCTTGAGATGGCCGAAGAAGTAGATGCTGTCCTCAAGGCTTCCGAGATCAGTGTTGATCGGGTGGAAGATGCCCGCAACGCGCTGAATGTCGGTGATGAGATCGAAGTGAAGATCATTTCTGTTGATCGCAAGAGCCGTGTTCTCGGTGTGTCCATCAAGGCGAAGGACCTGGCTGAGGAAAAGGCCGCCGTGAGTGAGCACCGGGAGAAGGAAGCCGAAGTTCAGCCCATCACCATAGGTGACCTGATCAAGCAGCAGATGGATGGCGAAGAATCTCCCTGAGAGAAACACAGAAGTGTACTCATGACCAAATCAGAGCTGATAGAGACAATCGCCGCAGTACAGAGCCAGCTTTCCTCCAGGGATGTGGAACTGGCGGTGAAGATGATGCTTGATCATATGACCGATGCACTCGCCGACGGTGAGCGCATCGAGATCAGAGGATTTGGCAGCTTTTCCCTGCACTATCGTTCGCCGCGACTGGGGCGCAATCCCAAGACGGGTGAACAGGTAGAATTGGCGGGCAAATATGTACCACACTTCAAACCCGGTAAGGAACTGCGGGAGCGGGTAAACCAGTCGCTTCTGGAAGAACAGGCAGCGGCTTACCCGCCGGACGCAGAGACCACGGAGTCTGGTGAGTGACGGCAGGATGATCTGAGGACCTTCGTAAGGTAGCAACGTGAGCGTCATCAAACGAACCATCTTCATTCTGGTTGCGCTGATCGCAGCGGTCATTGCGCTGCTCGCTGCTGTCGACAACAGTGACGAGGTGGCCTTGAAATTCCTGGATTATGAGTCACCCGTGTGGCCCATTTCCTGGTGGATACTCACCGCATTCGTGATCGGCGTTCTTTTTGGCACCGCATTGAACTTTGTGTCCAATACGCGACTCAGAATGGATGCGCGTCGTGCCAACAAGACCACCGAGGGGCGAACCCGGGAACTGGACAGGGCGCGCGCAGAATTCTCACAGGTGTCAGACGATGGATAACTGGTTGCTCTACGCCATTATTGTCGCTTCTATCGCGATTGGGTGGTGGCTTGGCCGACGTGATCGAACCGGAGTGTCCGATGTGGTGGGGCCTAACTATTACGAAGGGCTGAATCATCTGCTGAACGAAGAACCGGACCGGGCCGTTTCCGCGTTTATCGAACACCTTGAAGTCAATGCGGATACCCTGGAAACCCACCTGGCGCTGGGCGGTCTGCTGCGTCGCCGGGGTGAGCTGGAAAAGGCCGTGATAGTTCACGAGAACATTCTTTCCCGAGCGAAACTTTCAGGGCCTGACCTGCAGGGCGTCGAACTGGAACTGGCAAGAGATTATCTTCTGGCGGGGCTTCTGGACCGTGCCGAAGAACTTTGTGTCCGCCTCAGCCGGGATACTGCCTCCAGATCAGACGGGGTGCGTAGAGAAAGCCTCAAGATCACACTGGAGATCTACGAACGGGAAAAGGAATGGGGTCAGGCCATTGAGGTGGCCAAGCTGCTTGCCGTGGGCGGTGAAACCGATCACTTTGAAAAGGCAATCTCGCACTACTACTGTGAACTGGCGGAAGGGGAACTGAAGAAAGGCGAACTTGATGCCGCACGGGAATCCATCCGGGAAGCCATCGGCCATGACGTGAACAATCCGCGAACCTCACTGGTGCGTGGCCGCATTGATGTTGAAGAAGGCCACTATGACAACGCGATTACAGCGCTCACGCGCATTTGTGATCAGGACGCGGTCTATGTGCCGGAATCCCTGGACGTATTGGAGCAGGCGTTCCGACTGGACGGTCGCTCCCGGGAGGAACTGCGCCAGTACCTGACATCCTGCCTTGAACTGACGCCCTCGATTTCCATTGTCCTGATGCTTGCAGACAGCATCCGTGACGAGTTGTCCGACGAAGCCGTTGCCAGGTTCATTGCCGGTCACCTCAAGAAAAACCCGACCATTCGCGGGCTGACCCAGTTGATTGATTTGCATATCGACAACACCCAGGGGGTGGCGAAAGAAAACCTTGCGATTCTGCGCAGCTTCGCGGAAGCCCTGGTGGCGGACAAGCCCGCGTATCGATGTCACGAGTGTGGATTCGAGGGAAAGCTCATGCGCTGGCACTGTCCCCAGTGCAAAGACTGGGCAACCATCAAGCCGATCTTTGGACTTGAGGGGGAGTAATCTCCCACAACAACTTCATACGTTTCCGAGCCTTCTCTCAGAAACAACCCGCTCTTCTGAAAGCCCGCCCCTGCTACTTTGTTGACGGTTCAACCGTAACTAAGGAGAACACCATGAAGCCTCAAAACCTTTTTTCAACCTTCCTTGCCGTGATCCTGCTGACCTTCGGTTCAGTATCACTGGCAGACGACTCAACCTCTGATATGGATATGGATGTTGACGTCATGACCGTCAATGTGAATCAGGCAGATGCCGCGACCATAGCCAACACCCTGGCTGGTATCGGGCTGTTACGGGCCCAGGCAATCGTTGATTACCGTGAACAGAACGGGCCCTTCTATTCGGCGGAGGAACTGACAGCGGTACAGGGTATTGGCCGAATCACAGTCGAGCGGAACATGTCACGCATTTCGACCGAGTGATGCCCAAAAGTAAAAAACCGCCGAGAGGCGGTTTTTTACCGGATTCCTGACTGGTTTTTTGATGGCAGGTGCCGCAGGCCGCCTTCCATCGGAATCACCCCGCGATTTTATAACTGGCTCCCCGACCTGGGCTCGAACCAGGGACCCAATGATTAACAGTCATTTGCTCTACCAACTGAGCTATCGGGGAAAGGCAGAAGGGAGCGAATTGTAATGACCGTCCCGGGTGTCGTCAATATCTGTCCGGGCTCAGCACCTGTCAGGCCAATCAGTCTGCTGTCATCCGGCGTCGGCAGGACTCACCGTTCAGACGTGTCCCGTCTGTAAATTGAGGTATCATTGCCCCTGATTTGAGGAGCAACATGAAGTCCGGCGTATTCAACGTTTGTGCAGATTTTCAACCCGCCGGTGACCAGCCGGGGGCCATCAATCGCCTGGTTGACGGGATTGAATCGGGCCTGGCCTACCAGACCCTGCTGGGTGTTACCGGCTCGGGTAAAACCTTTACCATCGCTAACGTCATTGAGCACCTGCAACGCCCGACCTTGATTATGGCCCCCAACAAGACCCTGGCGGCTCAGCTCTACGGGGAATTCAAGGAGTTCTTCCCCGGGAATTCTGTTGAATACTTTGTGTCCTACTACGATTACTACCAGCCCGAAGCCTATGTGCCGTCTTCCGACACCTACATTGAGAAGGATGCGGCGATCAATGAGCATATCGAACAGATGCGCCTGTCGGCGACCAAAGCGCTGCTGGAGCGGTCGGACGCTATCGTGGTGGCTTCGGTCTCAGCCATCTATGGCCTCGGAGACCCGGACGCCTATCTCAAGATGGTGATGCATCTGGACCGTGGTGACCGGGTGGATCAACGCTGGATACTGCGTCGTCTGGCGGAACTTCAATATACCCGCAATGAGACGGAACTCAGACGCGCCACCTACCGGGTTCGGGGTGACGTGATCGACATTTTTCCGGCGGAATCAGACAAGGACGCCATCCGGGTTGAACTCTTTGACGATGAAATCGAGGAGTTGTCTTTCTTTGATCCACTGACCGGTGAGGTGCTCCGAAAGGTGCCGAGGATCACCGTATTCCCCAAGTCACACTATGTGACGCCGCGGGAGACCACCGAGAATGCGCTGGGTCATATTCGTGATGAGTTGCATGACCGGCTTGGTTATCTGAAGGAAGCCAACAAACTGGTTGAGGCGCAACGTCTGGAGCAGAGGACACGATTTGATCTGGAGATGATCAAGGAACTGGGTTACTGCAATGGTATCGAAAACTATTCACGGTATCTGTCGGGTCGGGGGCCGGGTGAACCGCCGCCAACTCTCTATGACTATCTGCCGGACCAGGCGCTTCTGATTATGGATGAGTCGCATGTTGGCGTGCCGCAGATCGGCGCCATGTACAAGGGTGACCGGTCCCGAAAGGAAACCCTGGTCGAGTTCGGATTTCGTCTGCCCTCGGCCCTCGACAACCGGCCTCTCAGATTCGATGAGTGGGAGCAGCGGGTACCGCAGACAATTTTTGTCTCGGCAACCCCGGGACCCTATGAAAACGACAAGTCAGGTCAGGTCGTTGATCAGGTGGTGCGTCCCACGGGCCTGGTCGATCCTGAACTGGAGGTCAGGCCCGCGCAGACCCAGGTCGATGATGTGCTCTCGGAAATCCATAAACGTGTGACAAAAGATGAGCGTGTCCTGATTACAACGCTAACCAAACGAATGGCTGAGGACCTGACCGAGTACCTGGATGAAAACGGTGTCCGTGTTCGCTACCTGCACTCGGACATTGATACGGTGGAGCGGGTGGAAATCATCCGCGACCTGCGTATGGGGGAGTTCGACGTGCTGGTGGGTATCAACCTGTTGCGGGAGGGCCTTGATATGCCGGAGGTCTCACTGGTGGCAATTCTTGATGCCGACAAGGAAGGCTACCTGCGTTCTGATCGATCACTGATTCAGACCATTGGCCGTGCGGCCAGGAACGTCCATGGCAAGGCGATACTCTATGCGGACCGGGTCACCGATTCCATGCGGCGGGCTATTGATGAAACAGAGCGCCGTCGCCGGAAGCAGGTAGCCCACAATAAGAACAACAACATTATTCCGTTTACCGTCAGACGCGAGGTCATCGACATCCTGGAAGGTGCGCGCAATACACCGGCCCGGGGTAAGAAGGCGCAGCGGGTCGCCGACCGTAAGGGCAGGTATCGCGGCGGTCCGGTACTGAACCAGGATGATCTGGAAAAGCAGATTCTGACGCTGGAGAAACAGATGTTCGATTCCGCCAGGAACCTTGAGTTTGAAGAGGCGGCGCGTTTGCGTGATCAGATTGAGGAACTCAGGCAACAGTTTGTGCGGGGTTAGGGAAGCCCGGTTGCGGATTGGTTCGTTGTGCCTGTTGGATTTTGCCGGATGCCTTTGTTAAATTACGCGCCCTTCGCGTAGGAATGTAGCTCAGTTGGTTAGAGCATCGTCTCGACAAGGCGAGGGTCGTCGGTTCGAATCCGACCATTCCTACCATTTTCAGTTGGGTCCGTACCGGGGACATGGTTTACATCTGATACCGGACACAACCCGGTGTCCCCCGTTAATGATGAAGAGCCAACAGATGTGAGACTTCTACCTTCGGTTGGGGTAGACTTTGCCCCATCGGATCGTATTGACGTGCCAATCGTAAGGCGCAATGTACGAATCGACTTCTGAAAGACAAAACACAGACCTGTCTGAAAAATCTGCTGATACCATGTGGCCCTTGGTAGGGGTCACCACTGAAAGCGAGGACAATATGCCAGTCATTACCCTGCCTGACGGTACTGAAAAGCCGTTTGAATCCCCTGTTACTGTTGCCCGGGTCGCTGAATCCATCGGCCCCGGTCTTGCGAAAGCCGCCCTCGCCGGGCGTGTCGACGACCTGCTGGTTGACACATCGCACCTGATTACGGATGACGCCAGCCTCGCGATCATCACCGCGAAGGATGAAGCCGGTCTTGAGGTGATCCGACATTCCTGCGCCCACCTGATGGCCCAGGCGGTGCAACAACTGTTTCCGTCCGCGCAGGTAACCATCGGCCCGGTGATTGATAACGGCTTTTACTATGACTTCGCCTATGAGCGAGCGTTTACCCCGGAAGACCTGGAAGCGATTGAGAAGAAAATGAACGAGATCGCGAAACAGGACCTCAGGGTTGAACGTTCCGTGATGTCCCGGGACGACGCCGTGAAACTGTTTGAGGAGATGGGGGAGAAGTATAAGGTCGAAATTCTTGAGAGCATTCCCGGTGACGAGGAACTCTCTTTCTACAGGCAGGGCGACTTCATTGATCTCTGCCGTGGCCCGCACATTCCCGGCACCGCCAAAACGGGCGCCTTCAAGCTGACCAGAGTGGCGGGCGCCTATTGGCGCGGTGACTCCAACAACGAAATGCTGCAACGTATCTACGGTACTGCCTGGGCGGACAAAAAATCCCTCAGGCAATACCTGCACCTGCTGGAAGAGGCGGGAAAGCGGGATCACCGCAAGCTGGGCAAGAAACACGACCTGTTCCATACCCAGGAGGAAGCGCCGGGCATGGTGTTCTGGCATCCCAGGGGCTGGCAGATATGGCAGATCATCGAGCAGTACATGCGTGACGTGCAGAACGCCAGCGGCTACCAGGAGATTAAAACCCCCCAGGTTGTAGACATGGCCCTGTGGGAGAAGTCCGGCCACGCGGGCAAATTTGCCGACGACATGTTTTCGGTACAGACGGACAACCGGCTTTATGCCATCAAACCCATGAACTGCCCGTGCCATGTGCAGGTCTATAACCAGGGTCTGAAAAGCTATCGTGACCTGCCGGTTCGATTGGCTGAGTTCGGGTCCTGCCACCGCCATGAAGCCTCGGGCACGCTGCAGGGCACCATGCGGGTGCGCGCATTCGTGCAGGACGATGCGCACATTTTCTGTGCGGAAGATCAGATCCAGGAAGAGGTCGCACGCTTTATCCGAATGCTGGAAGGTGTCTACGATGACTTCGGCTTCGATGGGATGATTATCAAACTCTCAACGCGACCGGAACAACGGGTGGGCAGTGATGAAATCTGGGACAAATCGGAAGCGGCACTTGCCCGGGCATTGGATGTCCGGGGCTTCGACTGGGAGTATCAGCCGGGCGAGGGCGCTTTCTACGGGCCAAAGATCGAGTTTTCCCTGAAAGACTGCCTGGAGAGGGTCTGGCAGTGCGGCACGATGCAGGTGGATTTTTCGACGCCGGCGCGTCTTGACGCTCAGTTTGTTGCTGAGGATGGTAGCCGACGGGTGCCGGTGATGCTTCACCGGGCGATCCTGGGTTCCTTTGAGCGCTTTATCGGGGTGCTGATTGAACACTATGCCGGGGAGTTTCCGCCGTGGCTCGCGCCTGTTCAGGCGGTGGTCATTAACATCACTGACCGCCAGGCAGAATATTGTGATCAGGTGGTTAACTCATTGAAACAAAAGGGTTTTCGAGTTGACTCGGACCTACGCAACGAGAAGGTGGGCTTCAAGATCCGCGAGCACACCATTCAGAAGGTTCCCTACCTGCTTGTGGTGGGCGACCGGGAGGTTGAAAACGGCGAGGTCGCAGTACGCGCCCGCAACGGCGATGACCTGGGTTCCATGCCCATCGAAGCGTTTTCTGACCTGTTGGCAAAAAATGTAGAAAAAAAGGGACGAACGGGTTGATTTTGTTATAATCCGCGCCTTCACATGGTCTGATGGAGACTGATCCATTAAAGAAAGTTCGAATAAGTTGCGAATAAACGAGGAAATTGACGTACCGCAGGTACGACTGATTGGTGCAGACGGAGAACAGGTTGGCATTGTGCCCATTGCCCGGGCGTTGCAGGCCGCCCAGGATGCCAGGCTGGACCTGGTGGAAATTGCCCCCAAGGCTGACCCGGCGGTCTGCAAGATTCTGGATTATGGCAAGCACATATTTGAGGCAAAGAAGGGCAAGACAGCGGCGAAGAAGAAGCAGCGCCGCATGCAGGTAAAAGAAATGAAGTTCCGTCCGGGAACGGAAGAAGGAGATTATCAGGTCAAACTACGCAACCTGACACGTTTCCTTAATGATGGGGACAAGGCCAAGGTGACACTCCGGTTCAGGGGTCGGGAAATGGCGCACCAGGAACTGGGTATGGAACTGTTGAAGCGGGTCGAAAATGATCTCGCGGAGATAGGCACAGTTGAGATGTTTCCAAAGATGGAAGGCAGACAACTGACCATGGTGCTGGCCCCGAACAGCAAAAGGAAAGGTTCCGCCAGCGCAGGTGAAGAAGCCAGCGCCAACGAAGGCTAAATCCGGTTAAGGGCAGACAATCCCGTCTTTAACCGGAACGGGACGGTTTCTTTTTGTGTGCGTCCCGAAGGATTTTTGCAGATTCAAAATAGCGGAGTATTGAAATGCCGAAAATGAAATCCCAGAGTGGTGCGGCCAAGCGGTTCAAGAAAACCGCGAAAGGCTATAAGCACCGCCAGTCGTTCAGAAACCATATCCTGACGAAGAAAAGCACCAAGCGTAAACGTCATCTGCGTCATCTGAAGGATATCGCGCCGGCTGACGTACCACTCATCAAACGACTGTTGGGAGACTGACCATGTCCAGAGTAAAGCGTGGTGTCACCGCCCATCGTCGACACAAGAAGGTTCTGAAGGCCGCCAAAGGTTACTATGGTGCGCGTTCCCGCGTGTTCCGTGTCGCTAATCAGGCGGTTACCAAAGCGGGTCAGTATGCCTACCGGGACCGCAGGGTTCGAAAGCGCATGTTCCGTTCGCTCTGGATTCAGCGAATCAACGCCGCTGCAAGGGAAAATGGTCTCTCCTACAGTCGCCTGATTGATGGTCTGAACAAGCTGAACATTGAAATTGATCGTCGCGTTCTGGCTGACCTCGCGGTTCACGAAAAAGAGGCCTTTGCGGCACTCGCAGAGAAAGCCAAAGAAGCTCAGGCAGCTTGACGTCATCCCGGCCGGAGGCTGCCTGCAGTCGAAACGGAAGGATTCATGAACGGTAGTTATGTCTGAGTTACGGGACATTGCCCAGAAAGCATTAGAAGCGGTTGCCGCTGCAAACAGTGCAGCGGCCCTGGATGATGTTCGCGTCAGATATCTTGGCAGGAAAGGTGAGCTGACGGGTCTGCTGAAGGGCCTTGGTAAACTGCCAACTGAAGAGCGTCCCGCCGCCGGTGCGGAAATCAACAAGGCTAAAGATTCCCTGCTGGCGGCAATATCCGAGCGGAAGGCGTCCCTGGATAGTGCGGCGATCAGCGAACAGTTGGCCTCTGAAACAATTGATGTCACCCTGCCGGGGCGCAACGGTGACACAGGAGCCATGCATCCGGTTACCCAGGTGCTGCGACGCATGGAGGACTTCTTCATCAGCGTCGGTTACACCATAATCGAAGGTCCTGAAATTGAAGACGACTATCACAACTTCGAAGCCCTGAATCTGCCCACCCATCACCCGGCGCGGGCGATGCACGACACCTTCTACCTCAATCCGGAATTGCTGCTGCGCACGCACACCTCGCCGGTGCAGGTGCGGGTGATGGAAAGCCAGCCGCCGCCGATTCGCATCATCTGCCCTGGCCGTGTTTATCGGGTCGATCCACCGGACCCGTCACACCTGCCGATGTTTCATCAGGTGGAAGGTCTGGTGGTGGACAGGGACATCAGTTTTGCAGATCTCAAGGGGACAGTGATTGAGTTCCTGCGGGTGTTTTTTGAAAAAGAAGACCTGCGGGTAAGGTTCCGGCCATCCTATTTCCCCTTTACCGAGCCGTCTGCGGAAGTGGATGTGCAGTGCGTACGCTGTGACGGTGAAGGATGCCGGGTGTGCGGTCATACCGGCTGGCTGGAAGTGATGGGCTCCGGCATGGTACACCCGCGGGTGCTTGAATACTCGGGGATAGATTCCGAGAGGTACACGGGATTTGCATTCGGCATGGGACCGGACCGGCTCGCCATGCTGCGCTACAACGTGGATGACCTGCGGCACTACCTCGATAACGATCTCAGATTCCTGCAACAATTCAGGTAAGACACAATGAAATTCAGTGAAGCCTGGCTACGAGAATTCGTAAACCCTGATTTGTCGACCCGGGAACTGGTTGATCAACTCACTATGGCCGGGCTTGAGGTGGATAGCTTCGAGCCGGTGGCGGCAGAGTTCGACAAGGTAGTTGTCGGAGAGATTCTTGAGGTTAACGCCCATCCGGACGCGGACAGGCTCGTCGTCTGCCGTGTCAGTTCGGGGCCGGAGGAGCATCAGGTGGTTTGCGGTGCGCCCAACGCGCGCGCAGGTATCAGGGTGCCCTTTGCTCTTGTGGGCGCGGTATTTCCCGATCTGAAAATCAAAAAAGCCAGGCTGCGTGGTGTGGAAAGCCACGGGATGCTCTGTTCGGAACGTGAACTGGGGCTTGGTGACAATCACGAAGGGCTGATGGAACTGCCCCCCGATGCGCCTGTTGGCGAAGATCTGCGTTCCTGTCTTGGACTTGACGATTCAATCATCGAAGTTGATCTGACGCCGAACCGCAGTGACTGCCTGTCCATGATTGGTCTCGCGCGGGAAACCGGGCTGATAAACCGCCTGGATGTCAATGAGCCGGCTCGGCCCCGCATTGAACCCGCCATTGAGGAAACCTTTCCGGTAGAACTTGCGGCAGATGCCGCCTGCCCGCGATTTGTCGGGCGGGTAATTCGCAACATCAACCAGCAGGCCCGGACACCACTCTGGATGAAGGAAAAGCTGCGTCGTGCCGGTCTGCGTTCCATTGATCCGGTGGTTGATGTCACCAACTACGTGATGCTGGAACTGGGTCAACCGCTGCATGCCTATGACCTGGAGAAGCTGCACGGCAAGATCCTGGTGCGGCAGTCAGAAGCAGGTGAGAAGCTAACCCTGCTGGATGGCAATCAGATTGAAACCCTGGATAAGACCCTGCTCATCACTGATGACTCAGGTCCGATTGGCCTGGCCGGTGTCATGGGTGGGCTCAGTACATCGGTTACCGAAAACACCCGACACATATTTCTGGAAGGCGCCTTCTTTGATCCGACTGCCATCGCCGGTCGTGCCAGGTCTTACGGCATGAGTACGGATGCCGCACATCGTTTTGAACGTGGTGTTGACTGGCGGGTGCAGGTACACGCGATTGAGCGGGCCACTGAACTCCTGACCGAAATCGCCGCAGGCGAGCCGGGTCCGGTGACAGAAACCGTGGACGAAGCCAGGTTGCCGGTTGCCCGGGTGGTGGAACTGCGGGCATCACGTATCGCCCGGGTGCTTGGCGTTCAGATTGAGGATGCGGAAGTCGATGAGATCCTCGCCAGGCTTGCTTTCCCGGCCACGACCCTGGATGAAGAAGGAGAACACAAATGGTTGGTAAGCGCTCCCTCACATCGGTTTGACATCGCCATAGAGGCGGACCTGGTGGAAGAGATCAGCCGGATTTATGGTTACAACCGGCTCCCGACACGCACGCCTGCCGCCCGCCTGCCGATGGTTCCCAGATCCGAATCGGAAATCTCGCTAAATCGCATCAAAGATCAACTGGTATCCCGTGGCTACTTTGAAGCGGTAACCTACAGTTTTGTCGATGCGGCCATGCAAAGTGTCCTTGACCCGGAAAATGAACCGATTGGCCTGACCAATCCGCTGTCCGCCGAAATGTCTGTGATGCGCACAACCATCTGGGCGGGCCTTCTCAAGTCATTGATATATAACCTTAATAGGCAGCAGAACCGGGTACGCCTGTTTGAGACGGGTCTCTGTTTCTTCCAGCGTTCAAACCGGAAGCACCTGGGTTTTGACGATATCCGCCAGGTGCGGAAGCTGGCAGGGATCGCTTGTGGGCCAAGACAGAGCGAAAACTGGTCGAATGACTCAGAACCTGTTGATTTTTATGACATTAAAGGCGATCTGGAAAGCCTGCTGGCTATGACGGGACAGTCCGACACTTTTGACCTGATAACCGCCTCGCACCCGGCACTACATCCGGGCCAGAGCGCAGCTATCCGGAAAAACAACGAAGTCATTGGCTTTTCGGGGCTGTTAGACCCGGGAATCCAGCGGGATTACGGCATCCGCTATCCGGTGTACCTGTTTGAAATTGAAATTGACCCAATTTCTCATAAAAAAGTTGCGAAAAGTGAGGCAATGTCCCGTTTTCCCCGGGTCAGGCGCGACATTGCGATCATTGTAGACCAGATAGTGACCGCTTCGGCGCTACGCCAGTGTATACAGGCTGCCGCTGATGACACCTTACAAAACCTAAAGTTGTTTGACGTGTATCAAGGCAAAGGTATTGATCCTGCTGGAAAAAGCATCGCTTTAGGCTTGACCTTCCAACATGCTTCCCGCACTCTTACCGATGACGAGATCAACCATTCAATGGCCCGAATTGTTGCTTCTCTGGAAGCAGAGTTCGGGGCCAGCTTGAGGAACTAGGTAATGGGAGCTTTAACCAAAGCTGAAATGGCTGAAAAGCTGTTTGAGGAACTTGGGTTAAACAAACGGGAAGCGAAAGAAGTCGTTGAACTCTTCTTTGAGGAAGTCCGTTCATCACTGGGGCGTAACGAGCAGGTTAAGCTCTCCGGCTTTGGCAACTTTGACCTGCGGGACAAAAACCAGAGACCGGGACGGAACCCGAAAACAGGCGAAGAAATCCCGATAACCGCTCGTCGTGTGGTGACCTTTCGCCCGGGGCAGAAACTTAAAGCAAGAGTAGAAGCCCATGCTGGACCCGGACGATAACGCTGAACTTCCGGCCATACCCGGCAAACGTTATTTTACCATTGGCGAAGTGAGCGGTCTCTGCGCCGTCAAGCCGCATGTGCTCCGCTATTGGGAGCAGGAATTCCCGCAGTTAAAGCCCGTCAAGCGCCGTGGCAATCGTCGTTATTATCAGCGCCAGGACGTGCTGATGATCCGGCAGATCCGTTCTCTCCTTTATGATCAGGGATTTACCATCGGTGGTGCGCGCCAGCGCCTGTCCGGTGAAGACCAGAAGGAAGACAACACCCAGTACAAGCAGCTCATCCATCAGATGATCGCCGAACTGGAAGAAGTGCTCGAAGCCCTCAAGCCATAACTTCAAGTATAAAAAGCTCTCAGGTACGGGTATTCCACAGGTTCCCAGGAGTGCCTGACCTCCTGACCCATTGTGCCAACCCTCTGGAAATTGACTATTATTATAGTCATAATATATCTTAATGACTGTTATTATGGTCTTTTTGGACAAATGGCCGCTATGACAAAACAGCGTGTTTACTCACCCTATGCCAGGGAAGCCGCCGCGTTGCTGGGTGAACAAATCAAACTGGGGCGCAGGCAGCGCCAGTGGACTGAGGCAAATCTGGCGGAGCGGGCGGGTATATCCCGGACAACCTTGCAGAAAATAGAAAATGGCGAAATGAGCTGCGCCATTGGTCTGGTATTCGAGGTTGCCGCGCTTGTGGGGGTGGTCCTGTTTGACTCGGAAAAACATCCCCTGACGCTTCAACGGGAACAGACACACGACAAGCTGGCATTACTACCCCGGCGGGCAAGGGCAGGGAACAAACCGGTTCCAGATGATTTCTAGCAATGAAAAAGAAGCCTTCGTCTGGATATGGCTGGCCGATGAAACCGAGCCTGTCGCAGCCGGGCGCCTGGAATCTGACGGGAGTAACATCCGATTCCACTATGGTAAACGCTATCTTGAAAGGGCCAGCGAAGGTCTGCCGTGCCCGTCCATTTATGAGCCTGAGTTACCGCTACAACCGGGTTTACTGCCACTGCCAAAGGGCCTGACCCTGCCGGGCAGTATCAGAGATGCCGCCCCGGATGCCTGGGGTCGCCGTGTGATTATCAATAAGAAGTCTGGTCTCAACGCTGACACAGACACCGCCGCGCTGGACGAACTGACCTATCTGCTGGAATCAGGTTCTGATCGTATTGGCGCACTCGATTTTCAACGCTCGTCAACCGTGTATGTGCCACGTTCGGCCAATAACGTCAGCATGGAAGAGCTTGTTGAATCCGCTGAGCGCGTCGAAAAAGGCATGCCGCTCACACCTGAACTGGACCAGGCCCTGTTTCATGGTAGTTCTATCGGTGGTGCGCGCCCCAAGGCTCTGATACAGGAACAGGGTAGGAAATATGTCGCTAAATTTTCTTCCGGTTCCGATTTATACAGCGTGGTTAAAGCGGAGTTTATTGCGATGCGGCTGGCCGGGTTGGCGGGCCTTGATGTTGCGCCGGTCAGGCTGTTCAACGTCGCGAACTCTAACACGGCAAACAGGGATGTATTACTCATTGAGCGCTTCGACCGCCTGCCAAAAGGTGACAACTGGTCGCGCAGGGCCATGGTCTCGGCGCTGACCATACTGGGTCTGGACGAAATGATGGCGCGCTACGCCAGCTACGAGGCGTTAGCGAATATCATTCGCCGGCGCTTTAGCGCGCCCAAGGAAACGCTTGAAGAACTGTTTTCACGCCTGGTTTTCAACATCCTGTGCGGCAACACCGACGATCATGCACGCAACCATGCTGCGTTCTGGGATGGCAGGGAACTGACACTCACACCCGCCTACGACATCTGTCCCCAGGGCCGAACCGGCAACGAGGCCTCGCAGGCTATGCGAATTGTCGGTAGCAATAACCTGAGTCAGCTCAAAACCTGTCTCCAGGCTGCACACCATTTTCTATTGTCAGCAGATGAAGCCCGCGTGATCTTTGACCGGCTGACAAACGCGATTGAGCAACACTGGGGGGAGGTTTGTGATGAAGCGGAACTCAGCGAAGTGGACAGGAGGCTGTTATGGGGGCGTCAGTTTCTTAATCCTTTTTCAATCCGGCGCGAGGATTAAAAAGCGCTGAACCGGAAGCAGTGCTCAAAGCCCTCAGGTCATCGTCTGTCGCAGGTTTTCATTCGGACGCAATCTTGTACAATAGCGTCCCTTCTAATCTGGCAACATTCGGCAGTTGGAATGTTGCCGCTTGCATCGGGGCGTAGCGCAGTCTGGTAGCGCACCACACTGGGGGTGTGGTGGTCACAGGTTCAAATCCTGTCGTCCCGACCACTTCATGCGCATTGAGGGATAGGTGGACAGGTTCATTCTCTTATGTCTCGGGCTGGCAGTGCTGAGTTACGCATTAACCCACCTCTATCGGATTGTCGCTCTTGCCCTGCATATCGTGGACGCGCCCAATCACCGGAGTGCCCATCGTGAAATCACACCCACAGGTGCGGGCGCGGTTTTTGTTGTTCTATTCTGCATCGGAATGCTGCTTGCCTCCCTTACGGGAGAGTTGCGGCACAGTGAGCTCATTTTCCTGACAGCCCTTGCGCCACTTTGTCTGGTGGCCCTGCTGGGTCTGGTTGATGACTATCGTCATCTACCCTGGCGGGTTCGCGCACTGGCTCATCTGGTGGCGGGCATCTGGGGTGTCTGGCTGGTTGGTTTTCCTGAACTGAATCTGGTTTCGTTTGTCCTGAAGCCGGGGACTGCCGGATTGATGGCAGGCGCAATCTCGCTGGCATGGTTAATCAACCTGTACAACTTTATGGATGGGGTCGATGGGATTGCCGCTGGTCAGGCGGTGTTCATATTACTCGGTGCCACCGCTATTGCCGCTGTCCTTGGGGATGGTCAGCATTCGGTGCCTGTCATACTGCTCGTCGCCGTGATCCTGGGCTTTCTGGTGATCAACTGGCCCAGGGCAAAAGTTTTCATGGGGGATGTTGGCAGCGGCTTTCTGGGACTGGTGCTCGGTCTGTTTACCCTGGCAGAGGTTCTGGTGCCCGTCTGGTGCTGGTTGATTCTGCTTGGCTGGTTTATCACCGATGCCTGTCTGACAATCTCAATGCGTCTTGCGAGAGGTGAGAAAATCTACGAGGCTCATGCCCTGCATGCCTATCAGCACCTTAATCGCGCTGTTGGGACCGGCTATACGCTTGCCCTGATCGGGGCCATTGACTTATTCTGGTTGCTGCCACTTGCCGCCGTTGCGTATGTTTATCCGGATATGGGCGCCGGGTTGCTGGTGTTGGCATCTGTGCCTTTGCTTGTATTCCAGTATTATTGTGGGGCCGGGCAACCGCCACCCAAAGCCATAGCTTCCTGAGCAGGATATGTCTGAATTCAGTTCACAGCCATCGCTCTCCGACAACGCCAGACGATATTTGCTGATGTTGGCGGATGCGCTTGCCCTGGCCATTGCGCTATGGGTGGCTGTGGTGTTGCGTTATGGCGATCTGTACCGGGATATAACAGTCTTCTGGTGGCAGTTCCCACTGGTCTCGGTGCTGGGTGTCGTCGCCTTCGGCAAACTTGATCTCTACCGGGCAATTATTCGTTACATCGGTCCCGGTTCCATGTTGCCGGTGATTCAGGGTGTCACTATTGCGGCAATCGGCGCGTCCTTTTCCGCTTATTTTACCGGAGCGGTTTCTTTTCCACGTTCAGCGCCGATTATCTTCTGGTTTGTTGCCATCCTGCTGGTCGGTGGTGGGCGCGTTATTGTTCGGGCGTACTTCTACGGCATCTTCAAGGACTATCTGGTGCGGGAAAATGTTGCGATCTACGGTGTCGACAAGCCCGGGGCGCAACTGGCCATTGCGCTACTCAACGGTAACGAGTACATGCCAGTCGCCTTCATTGATGAAAACCCCGGTCTGAGAAGAAACACCATTCATGGTATCCGGGTGTTCGATTCTGCCAACCTTGAAGGGTTGGTTAAGGAATTTAATATCAGGCGCATACTGCTCGCCCAGGCCAATGGTGATGGTGAGCAGCGGCGGGCCTTGCTTAATCGGTTGTCGGAGCTGCCGGTACACATCAACACGGTCCCGGACATCAACGAACTGGTATCAGGACAAACTGATCAGCCACAGATCAGGGAGATTGAAATTGCCGATCTCCTGGGACGGGAACGGGTGCCGCCGGACGAGGGGCTGATTCGGCGGGCGATTCATGGCAGGAACATTCTGGTAACCGGCGCTGCGGGCACGATTGGCTCTGAGCTTTGCCGCGAGATTCTGAAAAGGGCGCCGGCGCGTCTCGTTCTGTATGACAACTCCGAATACGGCTTGTTTCAACTGGAGCAGGAGCTTAAATCGATCACTGCCGAAGAAACAGATCTGGTCGTACTGCTTGGGTCGATACTGAATCCGGGGCATTTGCGCCGGGTACTTGAGATGTTTGCCGTGGACAAGCTCTACCACGCGGCAGCCTACAAGCATGTGCCCCTGGTAGAACAGAATATCATTGAAGGTGTGCGCAACAATGTCGTCGGCACCTGGCTGGTTGCAAAAGCTGTGTCAGAATCAGGTGTTCACGAACTTGTCATGATCAGCAGTGACAAGGCGGTTCGCCCGACGAACGTCATGGGGGCAAGCAAGCGCCTGGCGGAACTGATTATCCAGGGTTTTGCAGAGAACGCCGTCGCCGAGCAGACCGGGAAAACGTTCAGTATGGTGCGCTTTGGCAACGTATTGAAATCATCGGGGTCAGTGGTTCCGCTGTTCGAGGAACAGATCAGGGAAGGCGGACCCGTCACCGTGACCCATCCGGAAACAACCCGCTACTTCATGACCTGCGGGGAAGCCTCTGAACTGGTGATCCAGGCCGGTGAGATGGCGGAAGGCGGCGAGATTTTTGTGCTTGATATGGGCGAGCCGGTGCAGATCAGGGAGCTTGCGGAAAAAATGATACACCTGCATGGCAAGATTGCCGGGCCGACCAAAGAGGTGGCGGAGCGGGCGGACGTTATTGACATTGAATATATCGGTCTGCGCCCCGGCGAGAAGCTGGTCGAGGAGCTGGTGATCGGGGAACAGATCACGGGCACCCGGCACAGTAAAATCATGCGGGCCCGTGAGGTATCGGTTACCTGGGAGCAACTGGTCGATTTTTGCACCCGGCTTGAGGACGCCTGCCGAACGGCGGACTATGCAGTGGTTCGTGCCCTCCTGGAAAAATATGTTGCAGGTTACCGACTGGCTGACTGGGCTGTTGATCCGGGGTTCGCGAAGTCTGAATCCGCATCAGTCACATCAAACATTACGCGGATCGACGACCATCAGCATTGAGACTGATACACAGCGCGACCGGTAGCCAGAATATCCACCACAGGTAGTCGATCTTGGTGAGCAGGTTATCGCCGTCCAGCAGGCCGACCACCAGGCCGAAAGTCAGTGTCATGGATGCCGGAAGCCTCAGGGGTTCCCTGTTCATGAACAGGCTTCTTGCCGCCAGCAGATAAACACCGATCAGCATCGCCAGTCCGAACGCCCCGCCAAAGTATAAGGTCGAAACGAAAATGCTGTGCGGATGCCTGAAGGTTTCGATGCCAGCTACCCACTCGGATGAAGTGCCACTGCCGACACCCGCGAAAGGCGCAGTCTCCAGGGTCAGGTGAACGAAGTGTGACCAGATTTCGGGGCGGAAGCTAAAGGCACGTCGAGTGAGTTCATCCAGGCCGGTCAGCGCTACGGCCAGCACACCGAACATCAGGATGGTGCCGGCAGCCAGCCACCAGCGATACCTGGGGCGGGTCAGTGCAACCCCGACTGCCGCAGCGATGGCAATAGCAAGCCAGGCCGCCCGACTGCCTGAAAGGGCGATAGCCCATAGCAAAAACCCGATGGCAATGACGAGTGCAATGCGTGTGACTGGCCGGGTTAACGACAGTCCGAGATAGATCCCGAGGACAACTGAGAACCCATAACTGGTTGCGCTGACCACAGGATTGGACAGCCTGCCGATTGCGTAGAGCCTGGGCTCCGGAAGTGATTGCTGGTCCGGCGGCAGGAAATGCAGATAGATCGAACAGGCCGCAGAAACCATGGCGGCACAGACAATCATGACAGCGAATTTATGAATGTGGCTCGAATACCGGTCAATCAGCAGAGGCACGGCGATCATGAAAGCCGCGATCAGCGCAGCATAGCCCAGGTGTTTGCCAAATCCCCTGGCCTCTTCGCCGCTCGCCCAGACTGAGCCTAGAGCAAGGTAAAACAGGAACAACAGCGCCAGAGCCAGCAGGCGGTTCCGGGGTACCCTTGTCCGAATCTCCTTGATGAACAGGGCAGGGACCACCGTGACCGCCAGCAGGTAGGTGCCGAAGGCATTGGTCTTTCCGTTCTCGGCCAGAAAGTACAGCAGGAAACAGAGCGCCAGTGAGACTGACATTGCCACATAGAGCCCGTCTACAACTCGCTGGCTGATTGTCTTCTCCCGTCTGACGCCGCTGGACACGGTGATAGTTTACGTTAAAATCCCGGGCTTCGTTATGAGAGCCTCGTGGTCAAATTCGTCGTGAAAGTGGTTCCGGTCATTCTCTGCGGCGGCTCTGGTACGCGACTCTGGCCATTGTCCCGTGGACTTTATCCCAAGCAGTTACTGCCTCTGGTCAACGACTTCTCGCTGTTGCAGAACACGGTCACCCGTTGTGCCGGGCATCCGGATATTGCCGAGCCAATTCTGGTCTGTAACGAAGAGCACCGCTTTCTGGTGGCTGAACAACTGCGCGAGATCAGGATTCATCCTGCGAGGGTTATCCTGGAACCCGAGGGTCGCAATACTGCGCCTGCGGTTGCCCTGGCCGCGCATGAAGTGTTGAAAGAAGGGGAGGATGCCATTCTGGTGGTGCTGCCGTCCGACCACGTCATAGGGCGGGAAAGCGTCTTTCTTGATGTGCTGGCACGGGCCATTCACTTTGCGGGCCAGGACGAACTGGTGACCCTTGGTGTGGTTCCTGACCACCCTGAAACCGGATATGGCTACATTCGCAAAGGTGAGGCGATGGCAGACGCCTTCCGGGTTGACGGCTTTGTGGAAAAGCCGGACCGACAGACTGCCCTTGAGTTTTACCAGTCCGGACTTTACTACTGGAACAGCGGCATGTTCGTCTTCAAAGCCAGTCTGTATCTGTCAGAACTGGAACGGCAAAAGCCGGAGATCGCCCGGGCCATGGTCAGGGCCATGAACAGGGTCTCCTCTGATCTGGATTTTACCCGTGTCGATGAGGCAGCGTTCAGGTCCAGCCCGTCAGACTCCATAGACTATGCGGTGATGGAACACACCGGGAATGCTGTGGTGGTACCCCTGGATGCGCAGTGGAGCGACATTGGTTCCTGGGACTCGGTCTGGAAGATCTCCGAAAAAGATGAGCAGGACAACACGCTTGTCGGTGATGTCGTGGTGAATGGTGTGGAAAACAGCTACATCCGGGCGGAGAGCCGCCTGGTTTCGGTGGTGGGGTTAAGCGATGTGGTGGTGGTGGAAACGGCAGACGCCGTGATGGTCGCCTCGCTGGGTCGGGCACAGGACGTAAAGTCAGTCGTCAACCTTCTGAAAGAGGGTGGCCGTGAAGAGCACACCTTTCACCAGAAAGTCTATCGACCCTGGGGATACTACGAGGGTGTGGATGCCGGCCCCGCCTTCCAGGTGAAGCGGATCAGCGTCAACCCGGGGGCGAGTCTTTCGCTACAACTGCACCATCATCGGGCCGAGCACTGGGTAGTTGTTCGCGGTATTGCCACGGTCACCATCGGCGAGGAGACCTTTGAACTGGTCAGGAATCAATCCTGCTACATCCCGGCAGAAACGCGACACCGGCTTCAGAACCTTGCGGAAGCCGAACTGGAGGTCATCGAGGTGCAATCCGGCAGCTATCTGGGTGAAGATGATATTGTCCGGTTTGAGGACAATTATGGTCGTTGAATGCACGCGCCCTGACCAGCGTGGAGGCGCCTTCACGGAGGGCCCTCGTTTTTTCCTGGGAACGACTACATAATCCGCCGATATACTGATATAAGGTGCGACACATTTGACCACTCTCGTTTCATGCTGACTAAATGCCTGTTTCCGGCTGCCGGTTATGGTTCGCGTTTCCTGCCTGCCACCAAGGCGATGCCGAAAGAAATGCTCCCGATCGTTAACAAACCGTTGATCCAGTATGGCGTCGAAGAAGCCATCGAGGCTGGTCTGACGGATATTGGTATAATCTCAGGCCGCGGCAAGCGTGCCATTGAAGACCATTTCGACATTTCCTATGAACTGGAGCATCAGATTGCAGGTACCCCCAAAGAATCGCAGTTGGAGGGCATTCGGAACATCATTGATCGGTGTACCTTCCTGTACACCAGGCAAAGCGAGATGATGGGTCTTGGGCATGCGGTCCTCACCGGTGAACAACTGGTGGGAGACAACCCGTTTGCGGTGCTTCTGGCGGACGATTTTTGTACCAACAGCAAAGGTGTGTTAAAGCAGATGGTCGATCTGTTCAACGAATATCAGTGCTCGGTTGTGGCTGTTGAAGAAGTACCCGAAGATCAGACCGACAGGTATGGCATCATCGAAGGCAGGGAGATTCAGGACGGTCTGTTCAAAATCTCCGGCATGGTTGAAAAGCCGGCTTCCGAAGATGCGCCGACGAACCTGGCGATCATCGGACGTTATATCCTGACACCTGATATCTTCGATATCCTGCGCACCCAGGAGCCCGGGGCGAATGATGAGATCCAGATCACCGACGCCATCAACCGGCAATGTGACAAACGTATGGTGCTTGGGTACAAGTTTCATGGAAAGCGATTTGATTGCGGCAGCATCGACGGCTTTGTGTCGGCGACAAATTATGTATTCGAGCGGATGAACCCATGAAGTTAGCCATCGTGGGAACCGGTTATGTTGGTCTGGTGGCGGGCACCTGCTTTGCGGACATGGGTAATTACGTCACCTGTGTCGATGTCGATGAATCCAGACTTGATAGCCTTCGCAACGGCATTATCCCGTTCCACGAACCCGGGCTTGACAAACTGGTGGCTTCCAACTGCGAAGCGGGGCGGCTGACTTTTTCGTCTGATCTGGCTGTAGCGATGCAGGATTCTGAAGCGGTCTTCATTGCGGTGGGCACACCATCCGGTGAGGATGGCGATGCGGAGATGATTAAGTACGCGGCTAACGCCATGCTCGCCACCAGGATTTCATTCATGAACGAAGTCGCGCTCATGTGCGATCACCTCGGTGTGGATGTGGAAAAAGTTCGCCGGGGTATTGGCTCCGACCCTCGCATTGGCTCGTCATTTATCTATCCCGGCTGTGGCTACGGTGGTTCCTGTTTCCCCAAGGACGTTCGCGCCATGAGCGAGATGGCGAAGAATGCGGGGTTGCGAGACACCATCTTTGATGCTGTGGCTCGCCGTAACGAGAGCCAACCCTGGGTGCTGGTCGAGAAAATCGTCGCCCAATTCGGCGACGACCTTTCCGGCAGGACCTTCGCCCTCTGGGGACTGGCTTTCAAGCCGGAAACCGATGACATCTGCGGTGCTCCGGCCATCATCATCGCGCGAGCATTGTGTGAGCGTGGCGCCCGTGTGCGGGCCTTTGACCCGGAAGCGATGGAGCCGGCAAGAGAAGCATTGGCGGGGCTGGAGATCGAATATGCCCCGGGACCCTATGACGCTACCGAAGGGGCGGACGCGCTCATCGTGGTGACAGAATGGCGCCAGTTCAGACAACCGGACCTTCGCCGACTCAGCCAACAGCTAACCTCAAAGACCATTTTTGATGGTCGCAACATCTATGATCCTGAGCGTTGTGCGGACTATGGAATGACCTGTGTCGGTATCGGGAACAATGCTCAGTCCTTGCTGTGTGATGGCATTCGAGTTCAAGCATGACTTATAATCTATGGCTATGCGGCTCTGCGGCTCTGCGGCTATAGCGTGGACGGTGGCAACAGCGACTATTATGCGAATTCTGGTGTTTGGTTTGAGCGGGCAGCTTGCCCGGTCGCTGGAGGATACCCGGCCCGGTGGTTTTGATGGTACTTTTGCGGGTCGGGCGACCTGCGATCTCGCAGAACCGGCAAGGGTCAGCGCCCTGCTTGATGAACGGCACCCGGATATGATCGTCAACGCGGCCGCCTACACTCAGGTAGACAGGGCGGAAGAAGAACCGGAACTGGCACATCGAATCAACGGGGAAGCCGTTGCCGACATGGCCCGTTATGTGGCGGCAAACGATGCCAGGCTTATTCATATCTCCACAGACTTTGTCTTCGACGGCAGCAAATCAGAACCCTACCAGCCGGGTGACACCACAGGACCCCTGGGGAAATACGGCGACAGCAAGCTCGCGGGGGAGACCGCCGCGTTGCAGCGGGCACCGGAAAATACCATGATCATTCGAACCGCCTGGGTCTACAGCGAGCATGGCAACAACTTTGTGAAGACCATGCTGCGGCTGATGCGGGAACGCGATCAGCTAGGTGTCGTCGATGATCAGCGAGGCGCGCCAACCTACGCCAGAGGGCTTGCGGAAGTGATCTGGCAGATCGTGACCCAAGACCTGTTCCGGCCCGGTATTTATCACTGGACGGATTCCGGCAACATTACCTGGCATGACTTTGCGGTTGCTATTCAACAGGAAGGAGCTTCCCGGGGGTTGCTTGATACCCTGATTCCGGTCAATCCCATTGCGACGGAAGCCTACCCGACTCCGGCGGCAAGGCCCGCTTACAGCGTGCTGGATACCGGCAAGCTGGCAGAACTTCTGGGAATTGAGCCGGCGCCCTGGCGGGATAATCTCCGAAAGATGCTGGAGCGCCTGTGAATCATCGCAAACTACTGATTGAGAAGCTCCGGGACAGGAGGGCGATCATTGGTGTGGTCGGCCTTGGTTATGTCGGCCTGCCACTCGCGCTCACCTACGCGGAAGCTGGCTTCAAGGTGTTGGGGTTTGACGTTGACCCGGCAAAGGTCAGGTCTATTGCGGCCGCGAAGTCCTACTTCAACCATATCCCTGATGAAAGGCTGAGTGCGGTCGAAGGTCAATTCAGCGCGACCACAGACTTCTCTCGGGCTGCGGAGGTCGATGCGTTGATCATTTGTATGCCCACACCTTTGACGGCCAACAGGGAGCCCGATTTACAGTTTGTTACAAGCGCCATGGAGGGGGTGTTGCCGAACCTTCATTCCGGGCAGGTGCTGTCTCTGGAAAGTACGACCTGGCCCGGCACCACAAGGGAAGTAGTCGCGCCGCTCATAGAGCAGAGTGGTTTCACTATCGGTGAGGACATTTTCCTGGTGTACTCGCCGGAGCGTGAAGACCCGGGCAATGAAACTTTTGACATGAGCATTATCCCCAAGGTCTGTGCCGGACTGACGTCGTCCTGTCTTGAAGTTGGCCGTGTACTTTACGGTGAGGTGGTAGACAGCGTCGTCCCGGTGTCGTCCACGGAAGTCGCCGAAATGACCAAACTGCTGGAAAACGTCCATCGTGCGGTTAATATCGGGCTGGCCAATGAAATGAAGCAGGTTGCCGAGGCCATGGGCATTGATATTGTCGAGGTCATTGAGGCTGCGGCAACGAAGCCGTTTGGATTTACGCCCTACTACCCCGGGCCGGGGTTGGGTGGGCATTGTATTCCCATCGATCCTTTTTATCTTACCTGGCGTGCGCGGCAGTTTGGCGTTGATACCCGATTGGTCGAACTGGCCGGTGAGATAAACAGCGCTATGCCGGAACGGGTGGTGCAAAAAACGGAGCAGGCATTAAGGGAGGCTGGCCTGAGCCTGTCAGCAAGCAGGATTCTGATCCTGGGTGTCGCCTACAAGCGTAATGTGAGTGATACCAGGGAGTCGCCGGCCATGCCAATCATTGAGAGCCTGGAACTGAGGGGAGGGGAGGTTGCCTACTCCGACCCACACGTTCCGAAGATGCCCAAAATGGCGAGGTACAACTTCACCCACGAGTCGGTCGAACTGACCGCCGAAACCCTCCAGTCATTCGATTGCGTGGTACTGGTGACCGACCATGATGACTTTGAATACCCGCTCATTGATCAACATGCGCGCCTGCTGGTTGACACTCGATCACGCTTCCGTGGCAGCCATCGTCCGATCACGAAAGCATGACGCAATATGTATATTTCTTTTCGGTATTGATATTTACTGCCGATAGGGCATAATTCTGCAAATTGCGTCAAATCGCGTCAAGTAGCGGCACATTGCCGACCCGCCTATGGACCACCTTCCAGAGACTGCCTATAACAACCCGGATGGAAGTGATAACTCACTTTGGGATGCCCATCGGTTGCTGGAGCATGTCCGGGGTCAGGATTCAAATATGTCGCTACGCACGCTGGAACGGGCCATCAACCAGTTTGAGTTGTTGCCGGGCACCATTAAACCTGCGGGTCTGCGGGATGAGCGGGGCGAACCATTAAACGAACTCGTCCGTAAGGATCTCGAACAACAGGCCAGAATACAGCGACACCCTAACCTGATCCTGCAGGTGCACGAACATGGCCGTGGCTTCGTGTTGATGGCCAATGACGGTCGTCTGGGGCGCAAGTGGCGTTGCTACGACTCGAAACCAGCGGCGGTGGAACTGGAGGGATTTCTGAAGGCGCTCACGCTGGACTACGGCAAGCCGCTGGTCATCTGGCCCCATGGTCAGCTTGTGCCGATCGCACGAACACTCGCTGACCGGAATAAATCATTTACCCTGCGGTTTTCCGGTGGCGGCACTGCGGAACTGGCGCTCACCGCCTATCACAACCAGCCTGTGGTTATGGCATCACGACCATCCGGGCAAGCAACGACCGGGAACACCAGGGATATGACCCACCTGGACCGGCTTGAGGCCGAAAGCATCCACATCGTCCGCGAAGTCATGGCGGAGGCGGAAAATCCCGTCATGCTGTATTCAATCGGCAAGGACTCCTCGGTCATGCTGCGCCTGGCTGAGAAGGCTTTCTATCCGGGCAAACCGCCCTTTCCGTTGATGCATGTGGACACGCGCTGGAAGTTCCGGGCCATGTACGAGTTCCGGGATCGTATCGCTGAGGAAACCGGCATGGATCTCATTGTGCACATCAATCCCGAGGGCGTGGAAAAGAACATCAACCCGTTTGATCACGGCAGTGCTCTGCACACAGACGTGATGAAAACGCAGAGCCTCAAGATGGCCCTGGATAAGTACGGGTTCGACGTGGCCTTTGGTGGTGCGCGCCGCGATGAAGAAAAAAGCCGGGCGAAAGAGCGGGTCTTTTCCTTCAGGACCAGCACGCATCACTGGGACCCGAAGAACCAGCGGCCTGAACTCTGGAATCTGTACAACGGCAGGAAGAATCCCGGCGAAAGTATTCGTGTGTTTCCGCTTTCCAACTGGACCGAACTGGATATCTGGCAGTACATCTACCGGGAAGACATCCCCATTGTGCCGCTGTATTACGCGGCAGAGCGTCCTGTCATCGAGCGGGACGGCATGCTGATGATGGTCGATGACGACCGATTGAAGTGCTTCCCGGGCGAGAAGATTCAGACCAGGCGGGTTCGCTTCAGAACGCTGGGCTGTTATCCGCTTACCGGGGCCATTGAGTCTGATGCGGATGATCTGCCGAAGATCCTGCTGGAACTGCTGGAGGCGCGCACCAGTGAACGACAGGGCAGGGCGATTGATAAAGATTCCTCCGGGTCCATGGAGAAGAAAAAGCAGGAGGGGTATTTCTAATGGAAACCGAATCTCCCCGGTACCGCGAATCCCACATACGCAGCCTGCTGAAAGCCCTCTCATGGCGCATTGTGGCAACCACCACCACCGGTATCATCGCCTACTTTATTACCGGTAATGTCATGGCCGCCATTGCCATCGGCGGTATTGAATTTGTCGCAAAGTTCTTCATCTACTATGCCCATGAACGCGCCTGGCAACTGGTGCCAAGAGGCACCTTGCGACATCTGGTCCACCGCGAAAATTGATGAGCAACAAAACATGAACGCCACCGCAAAAATCGACGAGTACCTGGAATCGCAATCCAGGCTGGACCTGCTCCGCTTTATTACCTGCGGCAGTGTGGATGATGGCAAGAGCACACTGATAGGCCGCATGCTCTATGAAGCACAACTGATTTTTGAGGATCAGGTTGCCGCGTTGAAAAATGAATCCGGCATCCGGGGAACCCGGGATGGCGACATTGATTTTGCGCTTCTGGTGGACGGCCTTGCCGCCGAGCGCGAACAGGGCATCACCATTGACGTCGCCTACCGGTTCTTCACCACCGAACACCGCAAGTTTATCGTCGCCGATACCCCCGGTCATGAGCAGTACACACGCAATATGGCAACGGGCGCCTCGACGGCGGATATCGCGGTGATTCTGGTGGATGCCGTCAACGGTGTGCTGACCCAGACCCGGCGTCACTCCTTCATCTGCTCCCTTCTGGGCATCAAACAGGTGGCCCTTGCCGTCAACAAGATGGACCTGGTGGACTTTGATCAGGCGGTCTATGACAAGATCGTTGCCGAGTATCATGACTTTGCCGGGAAATTGAATTTTGAGCAGGTCACCGCGATTCCGCTTTCCGCACTGCAGGGCGACAATGTGGTTGAACGCTCCGCCCGCACGCCCTGGTACGCCGGACCGACACTGACAGGATTCCTGGAAACAGTGGCAATACACAAGCCTTCCCCGGACGACGCTTTTCGTATGCCGGTGCAATGGGTGAACCGCCCGGACCGAACTTTCCGGGGCTTCTCGGGGACGGTGGTTTCCGGTCGCGTCAAACCGGGTGATGAGGTGCGCATTCTGCCGTCGGGTGAAACGGCTGGTGTCAGCGACATTGTGCTCTACAAGGACAGTTTACCGGAGGCCGTGACCGACCAGGCGGTAACGGTTACGCTGGACCGGGAGGTTGACTGTTCTCGCGGGGACGTCATTGTGTCCTCAAGCAATCCGAGCGAAGTGGCGGATCAGTTCAGGGTCAGCATTGTCTGGATGGACCAGGAGCCCGGGCACTATGGTCGGTCCTGCTGGCTCAAGACAGGTACAACTCGCGTCAATGCCACCATCAGCGACATCAAGTACAAGTACAACGTCAACACCCTGGAGCACCTGTCTTCCACGGACTTTGCCCTGAACGATATCGGTGTGGCGACACTCACAGTGGACAGGGCGATACCCTTTGAACCCTACGTCGACAATCGGTCCCTGGGGTCTTTCGTCCTGATTGATCGATACACCAATGCGACGGTCGCCGCCGGTATGATCGACTTCGCATTGCGCCGGGCAACGAACATCCATGAACAGAAGCTGGAAGTGGGCCGTGAAGCTCGCGAAGTGTTGAATGGACACAAAGCGAAAGTGCTCTGGTTTACCGGGCTGTCTGGCTCCGGCAAGTCGACAATCGCCGATGCTCTGGAACAGAAACTGCACAAGCGGGGCGTGCGCACCTACCTTCTGGATGGCGACAATGTTCGTCACGGACTGAATCAGGATCTCGGTTTTTCCGAGACCGACCGGATTGAAAACATCCGCCGGGTGGCCGAGGTTGCGAAGCTGATGGCGGATGCCGGGCTGGTGGTCCTGACCGCTTTCATCTCACCCTTCCGCGCCGAACGCGATATGGCGCGGCGACTTTTTAATGAGGACCAGTTTGTAGAGATTTATGTGGACACGCCCATCGAGGAAGCGGAACACCGTGATGTGAAGGGCCTGTATGCGAAAGCGCGTCGTGGTGAACTGCCCAACTTTACGGGGGTCGACAGCCCCTATGAGGTGCCCGGTAATCCGGAAATTCACCTGAATTCAGGTGAGGATTCGGTGGAAAAGTGTGTGCGGCAGATACTGCGCTATCTTGAGTCTCTCGACTGACCGGTTTCCTGAATCATTATTCCCTGGCCGCCTAAGCAGGGAACGAACTTGTCTAATGAGGCGCCGCAAACACTTGTAAAATCCGGCCCTCGTTTTGACCAAAGTAAGGAAGCGGAGAGATTGCCATGACCGGCATCCTGGACAGGAAAGACCTTGAGGCGAAGGCTGACGTCGTCGTGAACAAACTCCATCGCTATCTGGATGAGGGCAAAAAGCTCTTTGCGACCTGCTCGTTCCAGTCTCAGAGTCTGCCCCTCCTCCACATCATCAGCCGTGTGGACCGTGAAATTCCGGTCTACTACGCCAGCACCGGATTTCTCTTTCCGGAAACAGTCCGATTTGCTGATCAGCTTCAGGAGCAACTTGGGTTGAACGTGATTTCACTCAGGCCCGAAGCGCCAAAGATCAAACAGATGGACCGGGCCGGCAGATTTCTGTATGCCTCTGACCCCGACCATTGCTGCTACCTGAACAAGGTCCGGCCACTGGAACCCGTCATGATGGCACATGACATCTGGATCAACGGTGTTCGTGCGGACCAGGGCGCCGTGCGCGCCGCCATGGCAGAGGAGGAACCGGCGGAGTTCAACTGCATGCGATACCACCCCATGCTGCAATGGGATGCCAGAATGGTGTATTACTACCGTCAATATCATGATCTGCCCGGTCACCCCCTTGAGGCACAGGGATACCTCAGTATTGGCTGTGAGCCCTGCACCTCCCAGGCGTTTGGTGAAGGCAATGAGCGCAATGCCCGATGGTTCGGCATGAACAAAACCGAGTGTGGCATCAACACGACGCTGGTAGTCGGGGGCGAATAGATGAAGATCATGATTACCGGTGGCGCCGGCTACATCGGTAATGAACTCGTGTACCGTCTTTCCGCCGAACCCGGTGTCAGGGATATTCTGGTCTATGACAATCTGTGCAAGGGCAACTACAACCTGTTTACAGGTTTGAGAAAAGTCCCCGGCAACAATGTCCGTTTTATCCAGGCCGATATTCTGGATACCCGCGCGCTAAAACGGCAGATGGAAGGCACGGATGTGGTTGTGCATCTGGCCGCCAGGGTGGAGACACCCTACGCAGATCAGAATCCTCATGACTTTGAACAGACCAACCACTGGGGCACGGCGGAGGTCGTTTATGCGGCGGAAGAAACAAACGTAAAGCGGCTGCTTTGCCTGAGCAGCCAATCCGTCTACGGGCAGGGTGAGGTGACCTCAACCGAACACCCCAGGGAACCTGCCAGTTACTACTCAATTTCCAAAATGCGCGGAGAGAATCATGTCATCCGGCTTATGGAAAAAATTCCGGTACAGCTTGTTCGCTGCGCCAATGTGTATGGCTACTCCAAGAATCTTCGTGTTGAGACGCCCGTCAACCGGCTCATCTTTGACGCACACTTCACAAACCGTGTCGCGATTCATGGCGACCCCGACCATACCCTCACGCACATCAGTCTTTTCCGTCTGGTTGAGGTTCTGGCTCGCATGATCATGCGAGAAATGCAGTCGGACATCTACAATCTGTCACACAGAAAAATGTCCTCATACGATTTCGTCGAGTCGTTGAAGGAACTCTATCCGGACCTCGAAACCATCTTCGTCGATCAGCATATCCCGCTGCACAGCCTGACGATGGCATGTGATTCAAGGCTGCAAGACATGCTGCCGGGTGATACCACCATGGTGGAGGATTTGGTAAAATTCCGGCAGTTGTTTACCTTCTGACCTAATCTGGTACCTGCGGACCTTTGCAAGCTGAACTATCTACGGTGATTATTTTTGGTGGGACCGGATTTATTGGTCGGCATCTGGCTTGTTATATTCTGGAACATCAGCTCTATGACCGGGTTGTCGCCGTAGACCTGCAACCGCTTGACACCTCTATGTGTTCCGAGCGCATGTCCGGGCTCCTTGAATCACCTCGCTGGAAGTATTTTCACGCCGATGTTCGTGCGCGGCTTGACGTCCCTTACGACGGACAGCTTGATCTGGTCGTTAATCTCGCAGCGGTTCATCGCGAACCCGGCCATCAACCAATCGAGTATTACGAAACCAATCTGCTGGGTGCGGAACAGGTCTGTGATTTTGCGGAGCGGGAGCATTGTCAAACTGTTGTGTTTACCAGCAGCATTTCGCCCTATGGACCCGATGAAGCCGTCAGGGATGAATCCAGCGTGCCGACGCCGGCAACTCCCTATGGTGGTTCCAAGCTGGCCGCGGAAAAAATCCACCAGACCTGGCAGGCGAAAGATCCGGCGCGTCGATTGCTTATCATGCGGCCCGGGGTGGTCTTCGGGCCGGGAGAGGGTGGGAATGTCAGCAGGCTCATAAAGGCCGTGCTCGGAAATTACCTGGTCTACATGGGTAATCGGGGGACTCGTAAGGCCGGTAGTTACGTCAAGGAATTGTGCAGAGCCGTCTTCTGGATGATGAAGTATCAACAGGAGAATGGGCAACAGGTCATTGTCTTCAATATGTCAATGAACCCCGGGCCTTCCATTCAGGAATATGTGGAAGAAGTATGTCGGGTTGGCGGGGTCAGCAGATGGATTCCCTCGGTCCCCTACACCCTGGTTCTGTCTGCATCCCATGTCATTCATCTGGTCGCACAAACACTCGGATTGCGTAAGAATCCAATCCATCCGGTGAGGATCAAAAAGCTGGTCAGGTCCAACAACATTGTCCCGAAGGTGCTGGTCGATGCGGGGTATCAATATCACTATGATCTTCCGGGGGCACTTGAAGACTGGCGCAGGGAGATGCCGTCAGAATGGTAGTTCCAGGTGACCCCCCCGGTGGTGATTCACGCGGGTGTTGTGGTAGGATACGCCTCCTCAAAAGGCTGATGTGCGAGATATGGGTTGTATGAGCTACAGGGTTATTGTTGCGATTGTAAGCGGTTTGCTGGCTTGTACCCTGTACGCGGAAGAAACGTCCGGTTACCTGCTCGGTTCCGGGGACGTCATCAAAGTGTCAGTGTATGAAGAACCGGAGTTAGGGCTTGAGACGAAGCTTGGAGATTCCGGTGTCGTAAGGTACCCGTTTCTGGGAAATCTGCCCCTGATGGGATTGACGGTCCCGGAAGTGGAAAGGTTAATCACTGAAGGATTACGTGGCGACTATCTGGTTGATCCGATTGTGAACGTATCCATCATGGAATACAGGCAATTCTTTATTCAGGGGGAAGTTGAGAAACCCGGTGGAATACCGTTCAGCCCCGGCCTGACTCTTCGCAAGGCAATTGCGTTGGCCGGTGGTTTTACGGAGCGCGCCGCAGAATCGAAAATTTATGTCTCGCGGGACGACGAAAGCAGGAAGGGCCGCGGTCGACCTATCGATTTGGACGAACAGATACAACCGGGCGACATGATCACCATTGAACAGAGTTTCTTCTGATGAATTCTGCAAAAGAAATCCCCTATCTCTCACTTGGCGGTGATGACGCCAGTGAGTTTGATATACACGAATACATTGCGATCGCGAATGCGCAAAAATACAGAAGTCTTGTTTTCGCGGTGGCACTTTCCGCACTGGCGGCAGTAGTGGTGTATTCCATGTCGCCAGTGTATCAGTCGACCGCTACGCTTCTCATCGAATCGGATGATGCAAACGTAGTTTCAATTGAACAGGTCTATGGCATTGACTCGTCCCGGAATGAGTATTACAAGACCCAGTTTGAAATATTGAGTTCCAGGGAAATTTCTGAACGGGTTATAGCGGAGCTTAACGTTACAGACCACCCTGAGTACGCTGTTGATATTGATAAGGACAAGAATTCTGGTCTTCGCCAATATCTCTGGTTTCTTCCTCCTGCCAGGGAGCCAACGGAAGAGCAGCTTCATCAGGGTATCGTCGGGCAGTTCCAGGGGAGACTGTCCATAGACCCTCGAAGGGCCACGCAACTGGTTGACATTGGTTTTGAAAGCCAGGATCCGGTGTTTGCCGCTGAAGTTGCCAATGCAATTGGCAATGCCTACATAAATGCAGGCCTGGAAGCCAGAGTGGAACTTAGCCAGAATGCGGCCAGTTGGCTAACGGAGCGGCTGTCCGGGTTGACGGATGAACTGGCGAGGGCGGAAGATGAGTTCAGGGAGTTTCAGGAGCGGGAAAATCTGGTCGATGTCAGTGGTGTTCAGACACTTACGGCGAGGGAGCTGGATGAGCAAACCCGCCGGTTGGTAGATGCCAGAAAGATCACATCTGCCGCCAGACAGCAACTGACGGCTGCCGGAGATGTTGACGGGTCGTATCAACCTGCCTGGGAGTCTTTAGCCGGAGTCCTGCAGGATCAACTGGCCCAGAACCTTAAAGTTGAAGAGGCTGCCGCCAGGAACAATTTTGAAGAAGCCACAAAAAGATATGGACCTTTGCATCCAAGGTACGTAGCTGCGGAAACCCAGATGGCGAGTACCAGGGGAGCCTTTCAATCACGCGTACTCAAAGTTGTAAAGGGATTTGAGGACACCTATCAACAGGCACTGGCGAACCAGAAGGCGGTGGAGGATTCGCTTGAAGAATCGAAACAGGAAGTTCAGCAAATCAATCGGAAGTCCTACGAGCTATCGCAACTGGAGCGGACAGTTGCGACGAACAAGCAGTTGCATGACACGTTTTTTCGCCGATTTCAGGAAACTAATCGGGCGGATTTTTCCATACCCAGTGCGAGGTTCATTGATCACGCGAAGCGCTCCTACGCACCTGTGAAGCCCCAGAAAGCACTGATAATCTCAGGAGTTTTTGTTGTGGGTTTCCTGATAGGCATATTGTTAGCCATACTGAGATACACACTTGACCGAACGATTCGAGTTGCGGCGCAAGTGGAAGATAAGCTGGGGCAGCCCGCTCTTGGCGTAATTCCGTTTGAACAGATGGGCACGAAGGATCCGACTTTCGGGCCCCAACTGTATCTCTCGAAACCTAATTCCGGTTTTTCTGAGTCAGTCCGTTCCCTGAGGACGAGTGTCATCCTGTCGGGTCTGGAGAAGAAACAGAAAGTTATTGTCATAACCTCTTCGCTGGTTGGCGAAGGCAAAACCACGATAGCAGCCAATCTTGCGCTGGCGCTTGGTCAGATGCATCGGGTATTGTTGGTGGACGCTGATATGAGACGGCCTTCACAGGCGGTTGGTTTTGGGTTGAACCGTTCCGTTAATGGTCTGTCTGAACTCGTAGCGGGAACAGAGAAGGCCGAGGACTGTATCATCACGTTAGAAGATCAGGGAATTGATTTCATTCCATCAGGTTCGGTTCCTCCCAATCCTCTGGATTTGTTGTCGTCACGGCGGTTTAAGGAACTTCTGGCCAGTTTGAGCAGTCAGTATGACAAGGTGATTCTGGATTCGGCGCCACTTCAAGCTGTTTCTGATTCGTTAATATTGTCGACCCTGGCTGACTCCCTGCTTTATGTCGTGAAAGCGGATGCCACGACTTCAGATATCGCGCGTAATGGTCTCCAGCGCCTGTTGCGAGCCAGCTCACCTGTTGATGGTGTTGTTCTGAATCAGTTTGATGTACGATCAGCGATTAGATATGGAGCTGCCCGGTACGGATACGCCCGGTATGGGTACAGTAACTACGGTTATGGCTACGGCTACGGCTACGGCTATGGTCATGGCTATACCAGTTCAAGCTGACGGGTTTGTTGTCGGGCGTGGCAAATGGCTCAGTCGGTTCAGTGGACTGCTCTGGTATTGGTGCAGTGATTTGGCTAGAATTCCCGTTTTCAGGGGTTGAGACCCAAGGTATATAATAAGAACATGTTGAAGTCTATCCCGATGGTTCTTGTTGTTGCCCTGTTTTCCCTGGATGCGGCAGGGGCTCCGGATGCTCCCCAATCAATGCAGGTGGGTGGTGGCAAGTTGATACCGCTGCTTTTTGTGCAGACTCGCTATGACGACAATATATTCAGTCAGGCAACGTCAGAGGAGTCTGATCTGATTGTGAACCTGAGGCCATCGGTTCAATGGTTACAGGAAAAGAATGCCAACTCGGTTGCTTTGACCTACACCGGCGATTGGGGCCTGTATCGTGATAATCAGGACGACGACTACAACGACCATACTTTCAGTTTTGATTCGCATTGGGAGCCGACGGACAAATTCAGAGGTGATCTGGGTGCATCCTACGGGTTTTTTCACGATAACCGTGGTGAAGGCGCCTCGGAAGGGGTCATTGGTTTGTCGCGGGCGGAACCGGATGAGTATGAACTCGGTAACGTCAATGTTCAGGTTGATTTTGGTCGTGACAGCGCGATGTTTGGCGCGAGTCTGATCGCTTACGTTAATGACATTGAGTATCAGAACAATCGAATAGAGACGCAGTTCCGTGACCGTGACGAAACCTACATGGCAGGTCGTCTGTATGGCAGGCTGAGTGGTGGCAAAACCAGGTTTTTTGTTGAGGTCAGTCATGAGGATTTTGAATATGACACCCCGCCGATTGTTGGTGGTCCTCTGGACAGTACGCAACAGGGATGGGCAGTGGGCGTGCAATGGGAAGCGACGGCGAAGACATCAGGTGCGATCAAGGTAGGTGAAGTAGAGAAGGAGTTTGATTTTGGTGGCAGAGGTGAGGAGACCATCACCTCATGGGACGTGGATATTACCTGGTCTCCAAGGACCTATTCTTCATTTTACCTGAGTGCCTCGAATACGCCGAGGGAGTCAAATGGAACCGGCAGTTTCATAGAGCAAAGGAATTATTCCATAACCTGGCTGCATGGCTGGACGGACCTTCTGACCACAACGGCATCGGTCGGTATCGGTGACGATGAGTTTTCGGCTTCATCCAGGCAGGATGATCGCGAGAGCTACCGTGTGGGTTTGTCATACAGTCTTCGGCGCTGGTTGACGCTGGGTGCGAGTTTTACGCATACGGAAAGGGATTCGAACAGGCAGCATTTTGATTTCGACAGAAATGCCATAGCGGTCAGCCTGGATATGTCTCTATAGAAGAGCACCCTGCGCGGTGATGGGTGTTTAGCTCAGTTGGGAGAGCGACGGCCTTACAAGCCGTAGGTCGCAGGTTCGACCCCTGCAACACCCACCATTTTTATTTAGGGTTTCCATCGGACCGGTAGTTCAGCTGGTTAGAATGCCGGCCTGTCACGCCGGAGGTCGCGGGTTCGAGTCCCGTCCGGTCCGCCATTGGATATCGGCATTGAATAGTTGCCGATTTGCTATCACTGGCTGTATGATGGTCTGGTGTGAACACAGTGGTCGGCAAGGCCCGAGGTAACTAATGATGAAGAATCTTGCAATGAAAAATCTTATGAAAAACCGTCTATGCGCCAGAATACTGCTCCTGTTGCTGCTTGTGCCGGCGATGTTGCAGGTGCAGGTGCAGGCTGACGTGATGAGCGACATGAGGAATGAAAACCTTTCCCTTGTCCAGGTGATGAGCAAGGCGACCCGTTCCGGAATGTCTGTTGCCGAGGCTGTATCCGCCATGTTGAAAGCGGATAAGTCCCGGGCGAACGCGATAGTTGCTACGGCGATGTTGTCGGCACCCGAACAGTATGCGGCGATTGTCAGGGCGGCGATTGATGCCGGTGTACCGGCGGGCCAGGTTGTTGTCGCGGCTCTGGTTGCGACCGATGGCAGCAATTCAGCGGGTATTGCGGCGGCAGCGCTGGCCGCGGCGCCGGACCAGAGGTCGGCGATCAATTCTGCCACCCGTGTGCTGGGTCTGACGGTAGTGGCGGCGACACCGGTTCAGGTATCGGCCCGCAAGGCCGGTGGTGGTGGCGCGGGTGTGACTGCGGAAGACGTGATTGGTTTGCAGACGACGATAGCCCGTATTGAGTCGGACCTGGTTGCGGCGGGATTTTCAGCGGCAGATGTGTCGAGAACGGTTGCCGAGATCACCCTGGCCCTGCAAAATTCCCGGCAGACAGCCGCACGGGTAACGGCAACCCTGGGGGAACTGCAAACACGTCTGAGCGACCCGAATAACCCGCCTGACGCTGACACCATTCGCAGGGTGATTGCCGACACACTGGCGAGCGTGGCACAGATTTGAGTGTTATTGGTCAATAGACCAGTCAATAAACCAAAAGCCCGGCGTTAGCCGGGCTTTTTTATTTGTGCCAGGGGATCCTTGCAAATCCTGTGCAACTGGCGCCCTCCGGGCAGGTGTATACATATCTGCAAGGCGGCGCCTGCGGATGCATCAGCCTTGATAACCTGGACCACCCTGTTCCCACCGACACGAACCGCATCTGCAATTTTGCCGGCAATGATCTGCTTCTCAGTGGGCTGAAGCAGGGGCCACAGGATGAGTCCCAGTTTCGTATAGGCGGCCGCATCTGCGGTCCGCCAGTCGTTATTCACCAGGAACGCCGACAGTTTCCGGGTCAGCGCTATCGTCCAGCCCTGCGCACTTGACTGCAACAGCTCGACCATGCGCGACGGCAGGGGACCAACCGGGCTCTTCAAACCTCGAATCACGCCTTCCAGAACGGCCTGCCGGGCAGCCGGGCTCAATCCCGCCAGATGGCTTACCCCGACTGTTGTCATAGCCTGTAGCAGCGCCGGGTCCCAGGCGCTGACCTGCCCGGCGCGGACCAGACTGTCTGACAGATCCTTATCAACTTCATGCAGCAGGTCTTTCAACTCGATGTAAAGCGCCCAGTTCCCGGGCCAGGTCGGGCGTATGTTGCGTGAATGAAGCAGATGCGCTCTTGCCTGTTCAAGCCCTGCGGGATCATCTGCAATCCGGGCCTGATACATCAGCAGACGAGCCCTCCGGTCCAGATAGTCCGGGTGATCCGGGGCCCATGCGAGCGCCCTGTCAGCCAGCGCCAGAGCTTCGCCGAGGGATTCCCGGTCGAAGGATGACCCCCGTTGCCATTGCTCAATAATCTCTTTTGATTGATAAGCATAGCGGTCAGCGACACCCAGACGAATTGCTTCGTAACCTGTGTACAGACACGGAAAAATGAGGATAGCTGCTGCTATTCTCGGGAAGCTCTGAATAACAGGCTTTTTTTGTGAGAGAAAGTTTTGTGAGAGCAAGGCGAACGCACCCGCAGAAAATCGTAAAAACGCTTTAATTTTCCGATGTTTCGAGGACGAGTTCAACGCAGCTATCGCAGAAAAAGACATTATTCAGAGTTTCCCTTGTCGTCATGGGTGGCTTTGTAACCGCAAGAGGCCGAAAAGTTTTGCTTTCAGTTTCGCAAGGGTTCTTTTACCTTGAAAGTCTTTTTCCCCTGGTGACCCCCAGCAATGTGGCAACAGATTGCCTCAAGAAGTTATCCACCCTCCCGTAAATTCGTCTAACAGGTTGCTCTGGTCTTCCCAGAAAGCTGGTTACGTGATAATAGTCCTTTCCGGTAGGAGATGATTCTGAGAAGAAATAATTACTAACACAACACCTTGACAGGTCCGATGTCACTGTGTCGACAGAGTGCCAACTGGTCTTGTGGGTTTCTATGACAACAAGCCTGTTAAACTTTGCCGGGATTTTTAGCGGGGTGGTTAAATCATCGTTCCATAGTTCCAGATTGCCTCCGTCTCCCTCCGCCAGACCCGGTGTAACATAAAACAACAGGTTCAGTCTCCTGTATCTTGTCCTGTCTCCATCGTGCGAGTTGTCAATATGGGGGTTCAGAAAGTGGGATAGATCCATTCTGCTTACCCCCCCCGCATAAAGACTGGGATCACCCTCAGCGTCAGAAATCCCTGTGATCCTGGCAACCTCGGAAATAACCCCGTCAGTCTGGAACGAATCTATAATATCTGCAAGCAGAGGGTTCGGTAACTGGTCAACTTTTGCAAACACAAGTTTCTTTTCACGAAACGTGTTTTTGTAAAAAAAACTATCCATATCAGGGAAGTTCCTATATATCTCATGAACGATTCCCTCCGGAAGAACATCATCCAGAATAAAGAATTTCGTATTAGTCAGAGGGTTTTTTTGAAAAAAATCATGCGACAAAACATCCCGGTTTTGTGCCAGTTTTTTACTGATGATCTCGCCCAGTTCGTCAGCTTTTTCACTCATGGAATTCAGGTTGTCTTCCCGTATAGCATTGATGTTCGATGTGCCCGGATATCAGGGTTCAGCAGGGCTTTACATCTGCCGATGTTATTTGCATTGTAACCAGTTCGTGAATCCTTTGTACACATGAAAAACTCAACCTCAATGCACAACCTGCCGTTCTATGGTCTGCTGGCGACGCTTGTCTGGCTGCCCCTGGCGTTTGGCAGCAATCAGCCCATGTTCTGGTTCTACGGGCAACTGGCACTGCAAGTCTGTACCGTCGGCACACTGCTGATGCTGGCGAGTGGTCATTTCATCATTCCGCCGTTGATGCGAAAGGCGGTTCTGCCGGTGGGTATATTTCTGTTTTTCCTGCTCAGTCAGATTTTTGTTTATGTATCGGGTTTGCAATCGGGTGCGGACAGGCACGCAACCTATGGGCAATTACTCAAGACACTGTGCCTGTTCGAAGTATTCTGCCTGACACTGCTGCTCGTGAATACGGAGCCGCGGTTCAAGCTGCTTGTTGTCGTGCTGCTGATATCCGGCACCTTTCAGGCGGTTTATGGGACGCTCATGACGGTAACCGGCACGGACTACATCTGGTATCACCGGAAGGAAACCTATATAGGCGTTGCGACCGGAACCTTTGTGAACAGGAATCATCTGGCCGGGTATCTGGAGATGACCCTGGCGCTGGGGCTCGGGCTGCTGATTTCCGGCATGAGCCAGACCCGATCCCGCACCTGGCGTCAGTTTCTGCGTGGCTGGACGGACACACTGTTGGGCGAAAAGGCGAGAATCCGCATCTGTCTGGTCCTGATGGTGATTGGCCTTATTCTTACGCGATCACGAATGGGAAACACCGCATTTTTTGTCGGCATGGGAATCGCCGGTCTGATGGGGTTCTTTGTGTTCAGGAAATCCCAATCCGGGGTGGTCGCCCTGTTCGTCAGTATTATTATCATCGACATTCTGCTACTTGGGACATTTTTTGGCATCGAAGAGCTTCAACAACGGTTTGAGCAGACTGATCTGGATGAAGAACAACGAGTAGATGCGGTGATCCTGAGCCTGGGACTTATCCCGCTGGCGCCCTGGCTCGGTCACGGGCTCGGCGCCTTCTATACCGTGTTTCCATGGATCAGGAATGGTGAGATTTCAAAGTACTACAATCACGCTCATTCAGACCTTGTGGAATTCCCGGTGGAACTTGGCCTGCTGGGTACCCTGCCCTTACTGTTGCTGTTTCTGTTGTCACTCGGAATGTCGATTCGCGTTCAGTTCAAGCGCAATCACCCCTTCTTCAAGGCAATGGGTTTTTCCGTAACCATGGCGCTGATCTCCATTGCGATTCATTCATCCACAGACTTTAATCTACAGATATTTGCCAATGCGGCGACCTTCGTCTGCATACTGGCGATGCCCTGGCTGGCGATGCACCTGCCTCGGGAAACTGCCGGTCACCGGGGGTTCTCTAACGGGGTCAGGGTTTCTGGTTCGGGCGAACCCGGACAGGAAGAGGCTGCTATTCTTCATTGTATTGAGGATACCCAGCCTCGCGTTGATGACGAACTGTCAGTATCACGATGAGATCTGAAACAGAATCGAAGTGATATAGCGCAACATAGCCATTGTTCCCTCTGGATATAACCAGTTCACGGACGTCCGGATCTACAACCCTGCCTACCAGCGGATGATCGACTAATATGTTCACTGCATCGATAATCAGTTGGGTCGTTTCGAGGGCAGCAATTTCATTGGTTTCAAGCAGGAAGTCAGTCAAGCGCTCGAAGTCTTCTAACGCCTGATCTGCATAGATCAGTCTTGCCAAATGGCCACTTCCTGCGGCTTCTCTGGCTTCTTGCCTTTCACACGGTCGCGGATATATTCATGCACCTCATTTGCAGCGTATCCCTTTCCGGTTTTGCGCGACTTCACGAGCGCCCGTTTAGCCCTGTTGAGCATCCTCAATCGTGATTCTTCAGCTTCGGTGGAGGTTTCAATCGCATTAACCAGAAAGGCATGAGTACTCATACCTTTCTTCTTTGCCAGAGCAACAGCTCGCTCTTTCAATTGCTGTGGCAGTTTTAACGAAGTTGTTGACATAGAAACCGGGGTTTGCAATTAGTGCTACTATGATAACACCTCTATGTAAGCCCGCATAGCTTAAGTCTTTTCCAATATGAAACGAGTCTGAAGGAGGACTGTGTTTCTACCATTCCATTATTTCATATTGGAAAAGACTGGAAGTATTAGCAACAAATAGACTTGTCCGGTTTTGTAGCAAATAACTTGTCCGGTTTGCCTTAATGTCCTGAAGGTCACAGAGGCGTAGCCCGACGGGGCCTCCAGGGTGCCAACCGAGCTGCGGACACTAAGCTGCTGCTGGCATGTCATCAATGATTTCCTGTCCTTGTGTGTCATAACGTGCCAACTGGCGCGGCCCATGGTGAACCGAGAGCGTCCCATCGACATGGCGCAAGACCTTCACCCTGGCCTTGACGTAATGGCAGCGGTGCTGATCTTCCGGAATCTGCAACAACAACCTCTCAAAACTGACACACTCTACGTCTCCCCCGGCACCTGGGGCCCCCTCATGCGCCTCGGCTCACTTAACGAAATCACTTGCATAGACCTTAAACCGGCGCCGCGGTTGTAGTTATCCGGGTAGCGGATGTTCTTTTGCCGGGCGGAGATGTGGTATATTGTCGGCGTCATCTCACCGCAATCAGAGGGGTAAAATCATGTCCACGTGGATCAACTGTGAAGTCATGCGCGGCATGTTTCCGTCCGAGTACTATGTCTTGGTGAAAGACGCGGACGGCAACGACTTCGGCTATTTGTTCGCTGACCGCGAATTGGTAAGGGTGAATAAGCCCGTGCAAGACAAGGATTCCGTTCCCGGACAACTGCGCGTTCACGCCTTCATGCAGAAGGGCGACACGGTGAGCGTCATGTTGCCGAACGCCACCCCGCAACACGGGAAATACATGCGAATTCCGATAAGCCAACTGAGCTATTAATCGTCCGTTGCGATTATCGAAGCGCTTGAAAAAGGGCTTGTCGATATACAACCCCGGCCTGCAGAGCCAGGGCAAGCAGGCACTCCCTATGATACGGTTTCGGTCGATTTACGACTCAGTCGCGACATATACATCCCTAAAAAGAAAGCAAAAGACCTCACCTTTAACTTAAGGGAGGGTATCAATGTGCGCGACACATTGGATTTGGTCTATGACAAACACAAAATCCCCGATACAGGTTTTAATCTGGAGCCAAACAAATTGATTTTAGGTAACACGGTGGAACGCATATCGCTTCCTTTGGTGGAAAATGGTCTGACCGCCAGAATAGAGGGTCGCAGTTCCGCGGCGAGGCTGGGATTAATTATCCATTTCACCGCCCCCACAATCCATGCGGGATTCATCGGCCAAATCACGCTTGAAATGATCAACCTGGGTCCGGCAATGATAACGTTGCATCCGGATACTTACGTCTGCCAGTTGATTCTGGAAACAATTGAAGGCAGTCCCAAAGAAAAACAATCCCAGTTTCAAGGACAAGAAGACCCTCTGGGGTGATTCGCGTTCAGTTCAAGCGCAATCACCCCTTCTTCAAGGCAATGGGTTTTTCCGTAACCATGGTGCTGATCTCCATTGCGATTCATTCATCCACAGACTTTAATCTACAGATATTTGCCAATGCGGCGACCTTCGTCTGCATACTGGCGATGCCCTGGCTGGCGATGCACCTGCCTCGGGCGAACCCGGACAGCGGAAAATTGCAACGGAAGCGGTTAACCAGTAGTCTTCTGCCAATACAACCAGCGGCCATGCCCTGACAAGCCGCCCTTAACGTACCCTTGAATAAATGACAGTTATCTGAAATGAGCATAGAAAAAATATATGACTGGCTTTCGGCGAATTTGAGAAACCGGGTGAGAAAACTATCTTACCGGCTTCCGCTAGATATGAGATTCAGGGCAAGGAAGCTCTACTACCTTCCGTATGATCTTTACAAAACAATCACCGGCCAGAGGCATCCGTATGAACCACCGGGAGGAGACATTTACACAGGTGGCCGCAGGGATTACATCAACGATGGCCGCCAGCAGTTTAGTTTGTTAGAACGATATGTCGGGATAAAGCCGGATGACCAGGTACTCGATATCGGCAGTGGTACTGGCAGAACAGCCGTTCCGTTTACCGGGTTTCTCAATGAAAATGGGAGGTATGAAGGTTTTGACGTCGTGGAAAAGGGCGTGAACTGGTGCAATGCAAAAATCAAGAGGGATCATCCAAATTTCAATTTCACATATACCCCCTTAAATAACGATTTTTACAATACTTCCCCGGCGAATGCGAGCGAATTCCACTTCCCCTACGCAGATGAACAATTTGATCTGGCTTTTTTGTTTTCGGTCTTCACGCATATGCAAACCGAAGAAATTGATCACTATTTGACGGAAATTTTCAGGGTGTTAAAACCTGGCGGAAAATGCCTGGCGACCTTTTTCCTGTATAAGGAAGAAGATGAGGAGGTGTCAGCAAACCCGAGGACTCAATTCCCAATAAAGAAAGAAGGCTACAGATTGATGGATGACAATATGACAATGGCCGCCATCGCCATTTCCAGGCGCAAACTTGAGCAGATGCTGGGGGGGGTAGCATTAGAAGTCATTCAGGAGGTTGAAGGCTTTTGGAGGCAGGAGCAGTGGCAACATCCGACAAAAACAAATCAGATAAGTGGCGGCCTCAGTTATCAGGATGTCGTGGTTTTAGAAAAAAGTAAGGGGATACAGAAAACACAAGCTGTTATTTGAAAACCCCATGGTGTCATCGACAAGGATTTGATGTCTCGTATCACATGCCCTGACAAACCGCCCTTAACGTACCCTGTGTAGGTTCCGATACATGTGAGACATTTCAGCGATGAAAGAGGCCCAGTGGGTCACCCCACTGAGCCTTATCTTCAGGCAGCGGTTTGGCAGTCCTTCTGACTGGCCTTGTTAACTGCTGCTACCTTGCGCCGACCAAAAGACCGGAGACACTCAAATCCTCATCAATTTCGGGCCAATGGATGCCCTCACCATCACCCAGGAGTTCCCAGTTTTCTCGTTGAGATTGCGTAGCTTTAGACAACGTAGGAAACCAGGCGACGGGCACTGAGATGGTACGCCCATCTAAGAGAAAGACGCTCAAAGTATCTTCAGTAAAGCTGATATTGTGAGCTAAGGGGTGAAGCTCAACTGCCAAAGTACCCATTCCAAGCCTCCAAAAAAGTATTACAATTTTCGTTCACCAGGGAACCTCTGAATAATGTCTTTTGCCGCGATAGCTGCGTTGGACCCGTCCTCGAAACATCGGAAAATTGAACCTTTTTTACGATTTTCTGCGGGCGTGTCCGCCTTGCTCTCACGAAAAAATCCTATTATTCAGAGCTTCCTTAGACCCTCGAGCTTTCGAAGCTCCTGGGCTGAAAATCGAGTCGAGCTGGCAAGAGCTGGCGGATTAAGCCAGAATTTTGCCAGCATGCGGTCCCGTTGAATATGGATATGGGGCGGCTCTCCTTCTTCGTTACTGTAGAAGAAGAACCTATAGGGGCCAACTCGTAATATTGTGGGCATTGGATAAGCTTACCCAAATCAGAGGCTTGGAACAATCTGGTGTACTAATGGAATGGTCCACCCCACTCCATCAACCGGCTTCCGTAGCCGCGAAATGAACCGGCAGGAAGCGCTGGAACGCCTGGATCAGTTGCTACAGGAAGCCCAGCGCGTGCGTAAACCCAGAAAGAAAACGCGACCAACCAGAGCGTCCGTTCGGCGTCGGCTCGATACCAAGCGTCGGCACGGTGACCGCAAACGGTCCCGCAAACCGGTTGATTTTTAGTCGCACAGTTCACGGTAGTCTTTGTTGATGGCCCTGTCCCGGGCAATGGCATCAGCTATCATGACCTCCCCGCCAGCGCTCTGGCGGCAGCGATCAACCCGTCCGGGGCTATAACTGTGACCAATGGGCCCTGATCCAGTTGATGGCTCTTTTCCAACTGATGATAAAAGTCTTTATGAATAAACAAGATACGATCAAATGCATGGTAAGGCGCATTGCTGATAATCAAATACTCGCGCTGAAAAATCGGATGAAACAGGGTCTCAAAATTCATTTTCTTGCGGACACTGAGCACTTCGTCGAGATCCTGCTGTTGCAGGATCTTGCGCGCCTTCATATACCCTTCGATAATGTCCGGGCGTTGCTGCAACACATAATCCATATCGGTTTTCGAATCCGGTGGACCGCCGGTATCAAAACTGCCGTGGTGGGCGATGACCTGGTCGTTGAGTCCGAGTACATCAATATGATAAGCATCCACCGTCAAGGGCAAAGCCCCGGCCAGCGCGGTGGATATGCGGGTGTCGTTGTCACTGATCTCCTTAAGCCACAGCAATAATGCATTGTTATTGTAATCGTGGTGCAACCTCGGATAGCCGTCCAGCCCGTCGTCCACAGCCCTCTGCAACTGCTGTGCCTGAGACTGCGGATAACTGCCCAGCAACGGCATCAGCAGCAGCAATAGCAGCATCCCCCACGACAACAGCAGGCGGTATCTGTGCGCCACCGCCGCCACGGCAAAAAAGCTGCAAAACAACATCAACGGCAACACATTAAGGGTGTGACGCCAAAACGGAAAGTTCTCATCGGCACCGGCTTTGGCGATGATCAGGTAATAGAGGACAATTCCGGCAAATATCAACAGCACAAAGCTGTTCTCCAGAAAGTTTTTCCCCGCCTTCTGCTTTTGTTCTTGCTCTTGTGGCCGCAGCGCTTCCCTCAACCTTTTCAACAACAGCAACGCCAGTGGAATAAACAAATAAAAGTAATTGACAAAATACTGAAAAAAATAGATCACCCCAAACTTGATATGCATCAGCCCAATGGCATTGGCCGACTTGGCATAATAGGTGTTGGGCATCGGGTGACCAAAATAATACAACCGGAACAGGGTCAGCAACACAAAAGCGGTGATCACCAGCACCGCTACCGCAATAAATTTTTTCTCCCTGGTGACCAGCCAGTAATACAGCGCCGAGGCAAAGGCAAACAGTACCCCGTCGGGTCGGGTCAGTATCAGGAGTACCGACAAAACTGCCAATAGCAACCCGTTGCCACTGAGCAGGGGCAAAAACACTACGAGGGCGATCAGGGCGATAAACAGCAGGGTTTCCATGCCGCTGCTGGCATACCAGGCCAGCGGCAAAAACAGCGCCAGCGCGAGGCTGGTAAACAAAAAACCATGGGCGGCGAAGCGCTCATTACCCTTAAACAAATTGACCGCCAGCTTTGCATCTTTTTGGCCCCGGGCGGTATCGCCCTCGCTGGTCCGGGCAAACCCCTGATACAACACAAAAAACAGCGCCACCACCAGCATATGGGCGAGTATTCCGGTGATTTTTGCGGCATAAACCATAACATCCAGGGTTGGGCCAAAGGCACTCAGATAGAGCATCCACAACAAGGTGGTAAACCCTTCTACCGGTGGCCCGCTGCGGTTCCACATCCCAAAATCATAACCTTCGGCAAACCGCAGGGCATAACGGAAAGTGATCTGCGCATCTTCAATGGTCAGCGAAAAAAACAGCAGATCCACCAGCACGGTGGCCAGCATCAGCAACAGTATTTTTACTCCACCAGAGTCACGCCAAACCATCGACACTGCGTTCATATCCTCATATCCTTGAATTTCTATTCTGGTATGCTTTTGATGATCTGCCTGGCGGCGACAAAGCCCGGCTTGACCGTCAATACATGTACCTGATCGCGATAAAGGCGGTTGCGCAATCCCGACAAATAACAGCTCAGTGCCGCTTTGGCCGAACCATAGAGATAATTACTCTCGCGCCCGCGATCACCGGCCACCGAGCTGATGCCGACAATAAAGCCGGATTTTTCGCGCAGCAAAATCATTGGCAATAATATTGAGCAGGGAAAAAACAGCATATTTAACCGCCATTATAAATAAATAATCCACACAAAAGCCATTACCCAGGCAATAATGGTTAATTGCAAAAAGCGGTCTTTGAGTACCACCTTGGTTGGCGAGGCACTGTCATGCTCAACCAGGGTGACCTGAAAATAACGCATGATCCCCACCACTACAAACAGCGTGGTGAGATAAAGATACTCGCTATTGAGGCTCTGAACAATACTCGACGAAGTGGTGTAAAGAATATAGGCCATGATCACCACCGCTGCCATGATCGCCATGGCCCCGTCAATAAATGACAAGTTATAACCGTCGATCACCTTGCGCGTTTTTTCCCCGGTGTTGAGAAAGATCAGAAGGTCATCACGGCGCTTGGCCAGGGCCAGAAACAACGCCAGCAGAAAAGTCATGCTCACGATCCACATCGACAGCGGAATGGCTGTCACCGTCGAGCCGACAAACAACCGCAACACAAACCCGATGGCAATAATGATCACATCCACAATGGAGATGTGTTTAAGGAAAAAACTGTAACCGATGTTTAAAGCGATATAACCCAGCAACACCCCAAGGGCGGTGAGCGACAATGCTGCCATCAGCGACAACCCCAGTACAAACAGCAGCAGCATAACTGCAATGGCGGTGGTTTTACGCACCGTCCCCGAGGCCAAAGGGCGCAACATTTTTTTTGGATGGAGCCGGTCTTCTGCAATATCTCGATAATCATTGACAATATAAATCGCACTGGCTGATAACGAAAACGCCACAAACGCCGCCAATGCCTCGCACAACAGTTCAACCTCAGCAATTAAACCGGCAAAAAACAACGGCAGAAAAATGAACAAGTTTTTGACATACTGATGAGGACGAATGAGCGTGATGATATCTTTCATAGTGGTTTTGTGGTTCAAATCTCCAATGGCAATAAGATAACAACACATCCGCTGTCCGGGACAATGTTAACGCAACAAAAAAACTTTGCCAAACACGATGTTAGGAGTGTGTTAGGAGCACCCTGAGGAGGGAGGTTTATGAACCAGACAGAACTGCTACAGGAGATCAGACTGATGCGTTTTGAAGAAGCATACGGAGGGTGGACGGAGAGCCGTCTGACCCAGGAGGAGGCTCTGGCAAGTGAGGAAGGTGTTCCCTGAAATGTCTCACATGTATCGGAACCTACACAGTAGACCAGGCAACAAAGTAGTGGGATAATCGAATACACCTCGGGGCCGGGGTCAGGCGGCAGGGACGGTACAAAGACAGTGCAGGGACAGTAGATGAAGGTATTATATTGCCAATGCACACACGAGTTGCTTGGCGGCTCTGACAGGTCTCTGTTTGACATTGTCACAGGGATGGTAGGCGAAGGTAAAGATATAGAGTGCGCCGTATTGCTCAGGAACGGAGACCCGTATGCCGATCAATATCGTAGCAAGGGTATAGCAGTATTCCACATCCCCTGGCGCGGTCCACCGAACGATCTCCTGTCGCTACGATTTCTTATGTTTGTACTGACGTTCCTGCCTTATCTATGGTTCACGAGAAAAGTGATTAAACAGTCTGGCGCTGACCTTGTTCACGTCAACACGAGCAATAATCTTGTGTGCGGGCTCGCTGCATGGCTGTGTGCAAAGCCTGTTGTGTGGCATCTCCGGGAGTGCAATGACGGTGCATTGTTTACTCTGGCATGGAGGTTGGTTGATGTTCTGTCAGTTCGGGTAATTGCCATCAGCGATATTGTGGAACGCCATTACATGAAGGTTAATCCCGGAAGCAGGAAGTGTTCCAGAGTTTACAACGGCATCGAGGCTGTTGATCTGAAGGTGCGGGAGAAGACCAACGGGTATTTCGACATTATCCTGCCCGCCAGGATCGATCCCTGTAAAGGTCATTTCTCCCTGTTGATGGCGTTGACACACCTCCCCGAATCATTGCTTGCAAAAACCAGGGTAGGTTTTGTCGGGGCTGTCGCAACAGGGGCGGAAGATTACCTTGAAGCCCTGCGGCTTTACATCAGGCAAAATCAGCTTTCTGACGTGGTTGGTTTCAATGGTTTTTCGGATTGCATTGAAGAGGAGATTGCCCGGGCGGATGTTCTGGTCCAGTGCTCGTCGCTGCCGGAAGCGTTTGGTCGTACCGTACTTGAAGCCATGCTGGTGTCGACGGTTGTTGTTGCTACGGATAACGGCGCCGCTGTGGAAATTCTTGACCACGGCAGGTATGGCTTCTTATATCGTGCCGGTGATTCCGGGGATCTGGCGAGACAGCTAGTCGAAGTCTCTGAAATGCCGACGGAAAAGGTGTTAAAAATCACACAGGCAGCCAGAAACAGGGCGCTGGAAGAGTTTTCAATGGCACGGGTGATAGACGGCGTGCTGAGTGTGTACGCAGAGGTGGAAGAGTGCAATCGTTGAACTTCGGATTGATAGTGCCGACCCTCAATCCGGGGAAGTACTGGGACAGGTGGTTTGAAGCCTATCTCAAACAGACACTCAGGCCAGGTCAACTGATTGTTATCGACAGCTCTTCGGATGACGGATATCCCCGGCCAGTCAATGATGCGCCGGAGCTTGAGATTTACCGGATTCCCAGACATGAGTTTGACCATGGCGGAACGCGAAACTATGCCCTGACGTTTTTGAAGGGTAAGGAGTATGCGGTATTCCTCACTCAGGATGCCATCCTGGCGCAGGACAATTCTCTGGAATTGTTGTTGGAGCCGTTCACTCGGGATAAAAGGATAAGCATTGTTTACGGACATCAGCTTCCCTCTAAAGGTGCGTCAATTCAGGCCCGGATGTTGCGGGAAAATAATTATCCATCAACGTCACAGGTCCAATGCATTGAAAATATCCCGGAATTTGGCATTAGAATGGCATTCAACTCGAACTCATTCGCTGCGTACCAGCTCAAGCGGTTAAACGAAATCGGAGGCTTCCCGCAGCGCATAATTTTGGGTGAGGATGTATGGGCAGCGGGGAAGCAGGTACTAAGCGGGATGCATGTTTATTATCAGTCAGAAGCGGAGGTCTTGCATTCACATGAGTATAGTTTGAAACAGGAATTCAAAAGAAGTTTTGATATTGGCGTGTTTCATGCTCGTGAACCCTGGCTCCTCGAAAATTTTGGGACGCCGACCGGTGAGGGTGGCAGGCTGGTGTTGGCTGAACTCCGGGAACGCATGTCGGGATCACTGCTCACAGTGCCGCTGGCCTTCCTCAGGGCGTTTGTAAAATTGTCTGGTTACTGGTTGGGTAGACACGAGTCCGCCTTGATGCGCTCGCTAAAGAAAAGGCTATCAATGAACCCTGGCTACTGGGAAGCGTCAAGATGAGCGCACTGCCATGGGGCGGCCAGGTTTGAATCTGAAAGAACTGGCTGGCAGGTACACACACAGCAAGGGCGGTGATGCGTCCGAGATCTTATGGACGGGAATCATATCAGCGGCTATAAGTATACTATTGTATGTTCTACTGATCCCGACCTTTGATCATCGGGGTGGCATTTGCGCATTTCACCACAATGATGATTGAGGGTATTCTGCAATCTGTGGCAGTAAGGGAAGCTCTGAATAACAGGCTTTTTTTGTGAGAGAAAGTTTCGTGAGAGCAAGGCGGACGCGCCCGCAGAAAATCTTAAAAATGCTTTAATTTTCCGATGTTTCGAGGACCGGTCCAACGCAGCTATCGCGGGAAAAGACATTATTCAGAGTTTCCTAAGGTCTGTTTACAGATTCTCTCCGGTTGAAGATTTGTCTCGGAGAAGGATCAAATGATAGGGGATGTGAATTTTAAGGATGAGCCTGACAATCTGTCTCAACTTTGCGGGGAAGATCTTTCCGACTGGTACACGGAACAACGAGGCTGAGTTCCGAGGATGAATGCTGCTAACGGAAATGATACTGATCTGGATTTCTGTTTGAGAATTTTGTAAGCCACATCTTTATATCGATTTTCTCGGCATTCGATACAAGGGGGGCATTCATATATGAAGGAGTCTGGATGGGCCACGCACCGCACAACATATATCTCAGCAATGTGGTCTATTACAGTTTTTCCTCTGCCATGGCATTGCTTGGCATGCACATGGCGATATTTACTCGAATATACAGGTTATGGAGGGAAATACCCGGAGCAGGGGCATGGGCTTCTGAGCTTTATGTTCGAACATACCGGCTAATCGAGGCTATCATTTGGCTGGTTTAACCGGAGGTATTTTCATAGATGGTTTTGTATAAATCAAGGTATTGACCGGCAATAACATCCGGTTTATATCTTTTGGCGTTTTCGAACCCATTGTTAATCAACTGATTACGAAAAGCTTCGTCATTGATCAACTTCAAAATGCCATTTCTGATGGCGTTGACATCCAGTGGATCTACCAATAAAGCTGCATTACCTGCTACTTCTGGCATCGACGTTACATTACCCGTAATAACTGCACGCCCTACCCGATTTGCTTCTATAATGGGTATTCCAAACCCCTCAGATGTGGAAACAAACGTTACTATATCCGCATCAGTATAAGCCTGTTGCATCTGGGCGGCAGTCAGCTTTGGTGAATTCCTGTATTTTATTTTATATTTTCTCAGTAGTTCCATCTGGTTTTTTTGAATCGTTCCGATAATATGCAAACTACAATCTATCCCCTCTAATGCCTTTAGCAATCGTTCTATGTTCTTTATTTTCTTTGTGCCAGGTTGTAAAAGTTCCGGTGGGTTTGAGAATTTTTTTGCAACAGGCCTGAAAACAGGGTTCACAGGATTCGGAATCACCCAAATTTTTTCAGGGTCACAGTGATATAATTCAACTATAGATTTTTTAAGCGAGGGACTAACCGCCGTCACATACTTCGCTTTTTTTAGCGGTAAGTACCACAAGATAATCCATACTATCAAGCGGGCGATTGGATTTCGGTTGGGAATAAGAAAGTGATGTATACTCAATATTGTTTTTGAAGACCTCATGGGGAATATCAGGTAATGGATTTCTCCTGTTATATGATTGACTTCCGCCTGCTTGAAACCAGCTTCAATGATGCTGTGAATTCGCTTCAATATTCCTTTACCCGGGTACTTCGATACATGTACTTTGGCATCAATAGAATGTGCCAGTTCAGCCCGAACAATACTATAAATATGCTCGATACTTACATAGTCTTCCACAGGGTAACGGTGAAAATAGGTCACGGGTATCTTTTTCATATATCGTTCTGCTATATTTCTTTGACTGATGATGGTTCTCGAAGAACAGTGCCTGATAATTGCAGTATGGAGGATAGCAGGTTTCTGTACGGTTTCAATGCCTGCCAACCCCTGGCGACGTCACCTCTTACCTTAACCGGAGGTTAATGACAGGCAGGTCTCATGTGGACGGGAACCATATCAGCGGCTATAAGTATGCTATTGTGTGCCCTACTGATCAAATGACAGAGGATGTGAATTTTAAGGATGAGCTTGACAGGCTGTCTCAACTTTGCGGGGAAGATCTTTCCGACGGGTACACGGAACAACGAGGCTGAGTTCCGAGGATGAATGCTACTAACGGAAATGATACTGGCAGAATTGCAATCCCGAATTTTGGGGTACCGCTCGGACTATGTATTCTGCTACTTACGGGATATCACTCGGGCATGCTCATTCTCGGGGAGGCCAGGGCGGATGGCAGCAGCTTATGGGGTCGGATCGCCCTGGGGCTGATGATGGGAACGACAGTTTTGTATGCGTTGCCGTTAGCACGGTTCCACCTTGGCAGGCTGTGCTCAATTGACTACTGTTTTGCAGGTTACGTGATACTGGCAATCATTGGTATGGAAGCATATACGGAGGAACTATTTGGGCCACTATTTCGAATTTTCTTTTTCTTCTATGTGCTTCCGTTCCTGGTTTACAGAACGAGACCCAGGACATTTTACATCTCAGGATTGCTGGTCGTATTGTTTGTCTGTTTGCTTTTTCAATGTTGGGCCGTGTTTTCCCACGGCGATGTTCTTAGTCGTAGAAGTTTTGGCGGCGTGGGAACTGTCCTGGCTAGAAATGCATTGGCGTTTCTGCTGTTCAGCTATATCGTATACATGTTACTATCCCGCAGGCAAAAGCTGGTGATTTTTCCCGTTTTTGCCGGTATTTTTTTCATGGCTTCGTTCCTGCTTTTTGTGAGTGCCGCACGTCAGGCATTCCTGGGTGTGGCCATCTTTGGTCTGTGTCTGATGGTCGCAGAAAGTCGAAGGTTCTTAGGGCTTGCGATCTGTGGTATCTCTTTGGTTGGCATAGTGGTTGCTGCTGGTATTGGTGAATATGCCGGTATTGATTTCAGCAGGTTGCTTGACTACAGTATGGACACCATAGAAAAGAGACTCTTTATTTACACAATCTATTCTGGATTTCTGATTGAGAATTTTGTAAGCCACATCTTTTTCTCGATTTTCTCGGCATTCGATACAAGGGGGGCATTCATATATGAAGGAGTCTGGATGGGCCACGCACCGCACAACATATACCTCAGCAATGTGGTCTTTTACAGTTTTTCCTCTGCCATGGCATTGCTTGGCATGCACATGGGGATATTTACTCGAATATACAGGTTATGGAGGGAACTACCCGGAGCAGGGGCATGGGCTTCTGACCTTTATGTTCACTGCGTTTCGCTGATTATTGTGCTCTACCTGGTCGGCATGATTTCAAACTATCTGTTCGGGGTGTCATCCTTCGCGTCCTATGTATTTTACTTTCTGCTGGGCATGTTCGTGATTAAATATCGCAGTTCCCGGCAGTAGAATCATATTATTCAGAGTTTCCTCAGAGTTTCCCTCATCTATCAGCCTATCTATTTTCTTTCAATTTTGAGTTAAACTCTAAAAGCATTAAAATGGCCCAAAGAAGATGGCTTACATTCCTGGTTCCGGAGCCATGCAGTTTAAAAAGCTCCAGCACAGCATCCTGCTTTAAAGGAAGCCCTTCATAATACTCAGAGTTATTAAATTTTTCATAGGCCCACTCTTTTAACGATACCCTTAGCCATGAATCAATTGGCACTTCAAAACCACGTTTTGGGCGGTCAAGTATATCTTCAGGGACATAGCGATATGCCAGGCGTCTTAAGAGATACTTATTGGTAATTCCTTTAACCTTCCAATTTACCGGTAGCTTCATTGACCATTCAACAACTTCACGCCCTAAAAGAGGTGCTCTGCATTCAAGGGAAAATGCCATACTTGCAACATCTGTCTTTTGAAGATAATCATCACTTAGTGTATATAATGAATCCAGCCTCATTCCTTCTTCACTGGGATGAATATCTTTTGGAAAAAATAAAGATGACTTTTCAAATAAATCCCCCAGGCCATCGGTACGCGCGAGTAATTCTGATGGCATGATTTCCTGAAAATCTTTTGTAAGACCTCTTAAGAATGCAAATTTCCTGACCGATGATGATTCCATAAGAACAGCGCTTAGTAATTGAGATCTATGTCCCGGAATCAGTTTAATCAAAGATGATGAACCTCTTTTGACCCAATTTGGGAGCGAGTCCAGGGGATGTAGGTACCTGGCAAAGTTATAATAACGATAACCGCCAAACAATTCATCTCCACCATCACCGGTTAAACTAACTGTAACATGCTTTCTTGCAAGCTTTGAGAGTGCCATAACAGGAAAAGCAGCAACATCATAAAAAGGCTCGTCATAATGTTCAAAAAAATCTGGCAATAACTTTAATAGATCACTTGACATAAGATGCTCGCAATAGTGATCAGTTTTTAGATAACCAGCGTTCATTTGAGCATCTGAACTTTCATCGTAGGCCTTCTCTTCAAACCCGATTGTGAAAGTTTTAACAGGTGAACTGCTATGCTTTGACATCATGGCAGTCACCAGAGAGCTATCTATACCACCTGAAAGAAATGCCCCAATAGGAACATCACTTACCATTTGTTGCTTAACACTCTTTTCAATAATATCGTCCAGTTCATCTAATAAATCATTTTCTGAACGCTTTTGCCATTTCCATTCTGTTTCTATATTTGAAAAACCCCAATATCTTTTTATGCTAATATCTGATTCAGTAACTTCCAGATAGTGAGCGGCCTGTAATTTTCTTAACGCTTTATGAGCGGAATATGGAGCGGGGATATACCCCCCCCCCAGATAAAGACGTAATGCTTGCTCATCGTACTCAGAAGTTAGCGAGGGCTCCAGTTTGAATATTGGCCTCGGTCTGGAAGAGAAGATAAACTGCTTACCACTGTGATGATAATAAAGGGGTTTCTCACCCATTCGGTCTCTTGCAACAGTCAATTTTCTTAGCTTTCTATCCCAGATTGCAAATGAAAACATCCCATCCAGATTATCAAAAATCCCTGTACCCCACTTAGACCAACCTTCAAGTAAAACTTCGGTATCACAATTCCCTCGAAATATAACTCCCAAAGAAGATAGCTTTGATTTTAACTTTTGAAAATTATAAATTTCTCCATTATATACACAGACATATCGTTCATTTGCAGATGTCATCGGCTGGTGGCCTGCAGGAGTAATATCAATTACCGACAGTCTTCTATGAGCCAGGCCGCAACCAGCTTCACTCCATACACCAGAGTCATCGGGACCTCTTGACCTGATTAGTTCTGAGGAACTGATAAGTATATTTTTATCAACTTCATTTCCGTTGAAATTGATTTTGCCCAATATTCCGCACATTCTTACCCGCTCTCTCCCTGATATTTTATTATAAACGCTTCGTAATTACAGTCTGGGGGTAGCAGGTTTATGTCCGGCTCCCGAACAGTATGCGGCGATTGTCAGAGCTTCCCTAGTATGCATTTTTGTCGAACAGTACGAAGACGGTCTTCACGATAATCTTGATGTCCAGCCAGATTGACCAGTTGTTGATGTAGACAAGGTCGTAGTCGACCCGGTTTTGCATATCCCCCAGTTCACGAGTTTCTCCGCGGAAACCGTTAACCTGCGCGAGGCCGGTTAAACCGGGTTTAACGTGATGACGGCGCCCATAGTCTTTGATTTGCTCGCCATAGAGAACATTGTGGGCAATCGCGTGAGGACGGGGACCGACGATCGACATGCTGCCATTCAGGACGTTGATTAACTGGGGTAGTTCATCAATGCTTGTGCGCCGAATGAACCTGCCAACTTTGGTCACGCGATCATCGTCCATGGCCGCCTGTGTGATCTTACCGGTAACTTCCTCATGTACTTTCATGCTTCGAAACTTATAGACGGTAATTTCCTCACCGTACCAACCATGTCTTTTCTGTCTAAAAAATACGGGTCCGGGTGAAGTCAGTTTTATGCATACGGCAGTGATCAGTAAAACAGGCGCCAGGGTCACAAGTGCAACGGATGTCACGGAGTAGTCCAGCAGGGTTTTCAGGAATGCGTTGTTGCCGACCTGCGGTGTCTCGGAAAGAGAAATGAGTGGCATCCCGCCGAGTTCCCTGATGCTGTGGTTTAGAAGCTCTATGCTGAAAATGTCCGGGGCCCAGATAATATCGACATGGCTCTGTGCGAGTTTCGTGTAAAGCGACCTGACCGATTCCATCTGCTGCATCGGCAGCGCCAGATACACACGCCGAATCTTGTTATCAGTGACGATTTCCTCAATATCCGACAAGCCCCCCAATGTACTCACGGGTAATGGATTGTCGGTTCCGGTGGACACCATGCCGATGACCTCGTCCTGAACCCACGGATTCCTGTTGATTTCTTCCGCCAGGTGCTGTGCAAGCACACCACCGCCGACAATGATGGTTCTTAAATTTTTGGAACGATTCCGGCCCTGTAGACGATGCACCACGAGAAGGGTGATTGACTGGGCGGTGAATCCGGTCAGAATCCAGAGGAGGATAACCTCGCGTGAAAACGCTTCCGAGGTCTTGGTGATGAAGGCGATAGCAATCAGCAGGGTAACGACGATAAGCCATGACCGTCCGAGCAGCATGATTTTCCGATAGGCCGATGGACCGGGTTCGTACACCCCGAATATACGGTAGACAAGGACCATCAGTAATACGGTAAGGATAGCCAGCACTCGATACTCACCGTCGAATGGTAGCCCTTTAAGAAAGATATGAAAATCAAGGAGTCCACAGACCAGCACCCAATCCAGGGTCATCTGTAACCAGTGGGCAGGTGGTTTGTATTCCTGCACCAGTTTGCGCTGATGGTTCTGTATCAGCGGGTCAGCATTGGTGCCGTTAGCATTGGTGCCGTTTTCGGTTGAGGAGTTCATTGATGCCATATCGTCTGCCAGACCGGTGGAAGCCGCATTTTACACTGTATTTTGCGGGGGGGGGGGGGGTGTCAAACTTCTGCGGGTGAGGCGCCGCCCGGGTCACGAACCACTTTGGCGGGAACACCCGCGACCGTCATGTGTGGTGCGACCGGGCTCATCACCACGCTACCCGCCCCGACCCTGGCACCTTCGGCAATTTCGATGGGGCCGATAATTGAGGCGGCGGCGCCAATCAGCACACCCCGCCTCACCCTGGGATGCCGGTCTCCCTGATCTTTGCCGGTACCACCCAGGGTGACGCCATGCAGCATGGTGACGTCGTCCTCGACGACGGCTGTTTCGCCAATGACTATCCCGGTGGCATGATCCAGCATAATGCCGCAGCCTATTTGCGCCGCCGGGTGGATGTCGACGCCGAAAATAGCGCTCATCTGATTCTGGAAATAAAATGCCAGGCTGTGGCGTTCCTGGTGCCACAACCAGTGTGCGACACGATAGGATTGAAGCGCATGGAAACCCTTGTAGAACAGCAGGGGCGTTGAGAAGCTGTTGCAGGCCGGATCTCTGGCACGTATTGCCTTGATGTCGATTTCCGCCGCCCGAATGATTGAGGGTTCTTCACGGTAGGCTTCTTCAATGAGTTCTCTGATTGCCATGGAAGATACGACCGGGCTGTCCAGCTTGCCTGCGAGAAGGAAACTGAGCGCGCCCTCGAAAGTGTCATGGTTCAGTACCGTTGCGTGAAAGAAAGTGGACATGATCGGCTCAAAATCCGCCCGTAACTTCACCTCGTGCCGGATGGCCCGCCAGAGTGACCCGGCTGAACGGATGTCTGCGATTCTGCGTTCTTTGGCAGGCTCTTTCGAGTGGCGACTGTCGGTTCGGGAACTCATGTTCTGACTCCGGCACAAAAATGGGCAGTTTGAACTGATACATGATAATTTCAAGGGGAAATTATTCGCTGGCCGCCCGAATCGGCCGATTAGGGCTGTTTGCCGTCATGTGATTAAATTCGCGGTGATGTGATCTTTGGGAAGGGCGCAATGAATTCCTTCAATACGGTTGGGCTGGTTGCCCGGGTGGCAAACGAGCAGATTCGTGATTCGCTGATGACTGTTGAAGGCTTCCTTCTGGAGCGGGGGCGACAGGTTGTTGTGGAAGAGTTCGCCGCATCCGTCCTGGGTCCGGGTGAGCATCGGGTCGCCGACCTTCGCGGGGTCGGTGAGTCCTGTGATCTTGTCATTGCGGTCGGAGGCGATGGCAATATCCTGAGTTCGGCGCGTGCCATGGCGCCTTTTGGCGTGCCAATCCTGGGCATCAACAGGGGTAAACTGGGTTTTCTCGCTGATGTGTCACCGGACGAGATTGGCGATCGTCTCAATGAAGTGTTGTCCGGTGATTTCACGACCGAAGAGCATTTCCTGCTTGAGGGCATTGTCGAAGGGGAGGAGGAAATTCCTTCCGCGTTGAATGAAGTGCTGGTCCATTCCGCCGATATGCCGAAGATGATCGAGATGGACCTCTTTGTGAATGATCAGTTCGTTTACACCCAGAACTCGGATGGCTTGATCGTCTCGTCGCCTACCGGCTCTACGGCCTATGCGCTATCTGCCGGGGGACCCATCATGCACCCCAGTCTGGATGCCATTGTTCTGGTGCCGATGTTCCCGCACTCCCTCACCAGCAGACCGCTGGTTGTGCCGGGTGGTGACGAGATAAGAATCGTGCTGGGGGCATCCACTGACGTCAGTGCGAAGGTGAGTTTTGACTCTCATCTTGAGTTCAGGATCGCACCCGGTGACTCCCTGACCATCCGTAAAATGCGGGAAAAGCTGGTTCTTGTGCACCCTCCGGGACACAGCTTTTACGGTGCGTGTCGCAGTAAGCTGGAGTGGGCGCGCGGTTCCTCACGGGCCTGATCCCCCCGGGTGACCGGCCAGACATTATTCCGTGGATAGGTCCGTCGGCAGGTCCACATCAAGCAGAACGCCCCGGTCTTCCACGGCAAGGTACAGGACACGGTCTTTGTGAGCGTCGATGATGGCTCTGGCCCCCCGGTCGCCTTCCAGGCGCTTCAACTCGTCAAACAACCCTGCCGGGAACCCGACCGGGTGGCCTGGCCGGGTGTTACAGGTCGGAACCACGATATTTGTGCGGGTGAGGGCGGACTTTAGCCGCGCCAGTGTTGCAGTGTTCACAAATGGCATATCCGCCAGGAACACAAATGCCCCGTCCCAGTCATCGATCCGGGTCGCCGCGTTGGCCAGGCTGTGTCCCATACCCAGCGCGGAATCCGGTGCGTGAAAACAGGTCACATCCGGGAAGCGTGGTTCAAGCAGCGCACGCATTTCGTCATCTTCCCTTCTCAGGATCAACCGGACGTCATCAAAGACCTCACCGGCCTTCTCCAGGGTTTGCTGAATCACAAGATTTCCATTGGCAAGGGTTGCCCGGCGTTTGTCATCGCCAAAACGACGGGAGCAACCCGCCGCAAGGATAATCGCTCCAATCATCTCATCGGGCGTCGGCAGTCCATCGAAAGTCCGCCCGAATCGGTTGTTCCGTGTCACTGCGTAGCGCCGTGAGCTGCGCCATGATGGCAATGGCGATCTCGGCGGGGGTTTTGCTGCCGATGGGCAAACCCACCGGGGCATGCAGCTTACTGATCTGCTCCTCGCTGAGTTCCAGTTGCAGCAGACGCTCCCGCCGTTTGGCCGAAGTGCGGGTGGAGCCCATGGCGCCGATAAAGAACGCCTCGGTTTTCAGCGCTTCCATAAGCCCCATGTCATCAATTCTGGGGTCATGGGTCAGCGCGATGATGGCGGAGAAGTGATCATCGGCGAATTTCCTGACGGCATCATCGGGCATGTCGCAAACCAGTTGGGTGCCTTCAGTGGTCCACTGGTCAATCATTTCCTGGCGGGGGTCGCACACGACCACATGGTAATCCAGCATCTGAGCCATCTGGGCCAGGTACTGTGACACCTGACCGGCGCCAATGAGAAAGAGCTGGCGACGCGGCCCGTAAGTATGAATCAGGAACTTTTCATTCGGGGTGTCTGAATTCTCGAAGTCACCGGTAAACCGCAGATGCCTGAAGTGGTCTTGTTCTTCGATGCTGATCTCGCCGGTCGCGATATCGACTGTCCTTTCGATGCACTGGCGGGTCACCAGGCGGTCCGTGATGGACTGAAAAGCGGCAAGATGGCGGTTGTCCGTCTGCGGTTCCACCAGAATGTGCAACTGACCGCCGCAGGGCAGACTGAATCGTTCGCTCTCTTCGGTGGTTTTGCCGTACAGCATGACTTCCGGCTTCCCGGTCGCGAGTTCGGCTTTCGTGAGTTTTTCCAGCAGGTCTTCCTCAATACAGCCACCGGACAGTGAACCTGCGGTCTGCCCATCCTCATTACAGCACAGTAGCGAACCCACGGGGCGTGGTGAGGACCCCCAGGTTTTGACCACGGTGGCGAGCCAGGCTTTCCTGCCTTCTTCCAGCCAGCGCGTCAGTTGGCTGAGTACCTGTTGGTCTTCGTTCTCAATCATTGGCATCCGATCCTCATCCCGGGCATAGTCGTGGGAACTCAATCTCGGGTAAAGTCCAATTTTACACCGATTGGCGATTCCTTGATCAACGCACTCGAAGTTTCCTCTGAAGTCGATCTTGCCGGGTTTTCCCGGTTCCTGAAGGCACAGGGCCTGCCCCACAGTATCACCGAACAGGGGTTGAACCAGGTGGTTTGGGTAGCCGACGAAACGGCGCTGCGATATGTGCGGGTTGCCTATGCTGAATTTCAGGTCGGGCGTCTGCCGGGCGCGGATACCGAAGACACAGGACGACGCCGGCGCCTGGCGCAGCCGCTGTTTGATGCCTTCCGGGGCTATCCGGTCACCATGGCGTTTATCCTGCTCTGCATCCTCCTTTTTCCCGTGGGCATGATGCCCGATGAGATGTGGACGGAGGGTCTGTTTGCACAGATGATGTTTGTCAGCCTGGTGGACGGGCAATATACCCTGAATCAGGGAGAAGTGTGGCGGCTGTTCACGCCCATGTTCATCCACTTCAGCCTGCTGCATATCGTGTTCAACCTGCTCTGGGTCTGGGAGATTGGCCGCAGGGTTGAATACGCCCATGGCGCCGCCGCGATGTTCGGTATCGTGATGCTGACTTCCCTGTCAGCCAATCTGCTACAGTACGCCATGTCGCCGCCCGGCTTTTTTGGCGGCATGTCCGGTGTGGTGTTCGGGCTGCTGGGGCATTCATGGGCCTGGTCGCGCCTGGTGCCATCCCGGAGTATGGGCGTTGTCAATGGCATCTATATCTTCATGCTGGTTTACCTGGCACTTGGTTTCACCGGTGCGATTGATCTGCTCGGGCTGGGTAACCTTGCCAATGGGGCGCACCTGGGCGGGCTGGCTGGCGGGCTGGCTACCGGAACCCTGGCGGCGCTGCTGGTTCGGCGGGGGCGGCCTCAACCGCCCGCACCACCCGGGAAGAAAATGACATGAGCAACGAAGAAGGACAACCGAAGGCGATCTACCTCAAGGACTACAGGGTCCCGCCTTTCCTGATTGAAGAAACCAGTCTGCACGTTGACCTGAATGATGATGTCACCGGGGTTACGGCGACACTCAAAGTCGTAAAGAACCCGGAGGCAGCGGCGGAAGACCAGCGACATCTGGTGCTGGATGGCAGTCAGGGCCTCGACACAGAGTCCGTCGCCATGGATGGCCGACGGCTGACCGACAATGAATACCGGATCGACCGGGACCGGCTCTCGATCTATGAGGTGCCGGACAGCTTTGAACTGACGACGACGGTGCGGATCAGGCCCCGGGACAATACCGCGCTGGAGGGACTGTACAAGTCCGGAGATATGTATTGTACCCAGTGTGAGGCGGAAGGGTTTCGCAATATCACCTGGTATCCGGACAGGCCGGACGTGATGTCCCGATACACCACCACGATTGTGGCGGACAAGACAGGCTACCCGGTGCTGCTTTCGAATGGCAATGATATTGATCGGGGAGAAGACGGTGATCGCCATTGGGTGACCTGGCAGGATCCTTTCATGAAACCCGCCTATCTTTTTGCTTTGGTTGCCGGTGATCTGCAACAGCTTGAGGATGAGTTCGTGACCATGAGTGGCCGCAAGGTGACGCTGCGTATTTTCACGGAAGCGCACAACATCGATAAGGTCGACTACGCCATGGTGTCCCTGAAGAATGCCATGAAGTGGGACGAGGAGGTCTACGGACGGGAGTATGACCTGGACATCTTCATGATCGTTGCCGTGGAAAGTTTCAATATGGGCGCTATGGAAAACAAGGGGCTCAATATCTTCAATACGGCCTGTGTACTGGCGCACCCTGAAACCACAACCGACGCCGCCTGCCAGCGTGTGGAAAGCGTGGTCGGCCACGAATACTTTCACAACTGGTCCGGTAACCGGGTGACCTGCCGTGACTGGTTTCAGCTAAGCCTGAAAGAGGGTTTCACCGTACTGCGCGATCAGCAGTTCTCCGCGGACATGGGTTCACCCACCGTGTGCCGGGTGAATGATGTGACGATGCTGCGCAGCGCTCAATTTCCCGAAGATTCGGGGCCCATGGCGCACCCGATTCGCCCGGATTCCTTTATCGAGATCAATAATTTCTACACCGCGACCGTTTATGAGAAGGGGGCGGAGGTGGTTGGCATGATCCGCACCCTGCTTGGTGCGGAGCGGTTTCGTGCGGGCACTGATCTTTACTTCGAGCGTCATGACGGTCAGGCGGTGACCACCGAAGATTTCATCAAAGCGATGGAAGATGCCAGCGACGTTGACCTGACCCAATTCCGTGCCTGGTATCGGCAGGCGGGTACGCCGGTGCTGGAAGTCTCGGGTGACTATGATGAGAGTGCCGGGACCTTCACGCTTGACGTCGCCCAGTCCTGTCCGTCAACGCCCGGACAGGAGCACAAGGATGCTTTTCACATGCCGCTTGAAGTCGGGCTTCTGGATGAGCAAGGTCATGATATTCGCTTCCCGGTCGTGGGCCTGGACGTGGCCAGCGTGGATGAGGCTAACGGTTTTTCTGTCGTGTTGAATCTGACCCGGGCCAGGCAGCAATTTGTGTTCCGTGGTATCGAGTGCAAACCCACACCGTCCCTGCTGCGCGGCTTCTCGGCGCCGGTCAAACTGAACTACCACTACAGCCGTGATGATCTGACCTTCCTGATGAGCCACGACTCAGATGGCTTTAATCGCTGGGAGGCAGGTCAGCGCCTGGCTGTGGATGTTATCCGGGAGCTTGTCGGGCAGATCGAAGCGGGAGAGGAGATCAGGGTCGATGAACGCCTGATCGCCGCCTTTGATACCAATCTTTCCCAGGCTATCGAAGGTGACAGGGCCGCGGCGCCGGATAAGGCCATGATCGCCCAGATGCTGGTGCTACCCGTTGAAACCTACCTCATCGAGATGTTTGAAATCGCCAATGTCGATGCGATCCATCAGGCTCGCGAAGCCGTGCGCACGGCGATTGCGAAGAAGCTGAGCGGTCTGCTGCTTTCCGTGTACAGGCTCAATCAGAGCAGGGCGACCTATGCGGCAGAGGCGGGCCAGATTGCGGAGCGTGCGCTGAAGAATGTGGCGCTGAGCTACATGATGCAGCCGGAAGATACGGAAGCGGTAGACCTGTGCGCGGAGCAGTACGGGTCCGCGACCAATATGACGGACCGCAGCGCCGCACTCAGGGCATTGGTGGGGGCGTCCGCAGTAGCGGCGCAACCGGCGAAACAGAAGGCGCTGGCTGATTTTTACCACCGCTTCCGGGACGAGGCGCTGGTCATTGACCAGTGGTTCGCGGTCCAGGCGGCCTGCCACCTTCCGGATACACTGGACCGCGTGAAGTTGCTGACCGGGCACGAGGATTTTGACATCAGGATACCGAACCGGATGCGCGCCCTGGTCGCTCAGTTCGCCATGGCGAACATCGTGAATTTCCATGAAGCAGACGGAGCGGGTTACGCCTTCCTGGCGGACCGTGTTATTGAACTCAATGCGATCAACCCGCAGATGGCGGCGCGTATTCTGTCGCCGCTGACCCGCTGGGCGAAATTTGACCGGAAACGCCAGACGCTGATGAAGGGGGAGTTGCGGCGTATTCTGGAGGCGGAGGCTATTTCACCGGATGTGTATGAGATTGTGACCAGGAGTCTCTGAGCCTTTATCCCGACATAAAGCGCGGGGTTGGATTCAGTTCAGCTTCCAGCGCCCGTTTTTTTTGCTTCTCGTCCCGGGTGTTCCTCAGTTCAGAAACCAGCCTGAGCAGGTTTGCGCCGCGCCAGGTGGCGCTATCGCCCCTGGCGTAAAGGTGTGATTCCAGGGTTCTGATTTCATCGGCCAGCGCAGGATGTCTCCCGCCCAGGTCAACATTTGACTGAATCCCGGGATATTGAGCCCTGGCCCAGAGGAACAACTGACGATGCGCATCGGCGGCGTGATTGCGCGTACAGGCTTTCCGGAACCCGGCGAATTCGCGCGCTTCATCCGGGTCACTGAAGGTGACCGCCGCAAAGCGAAGCGCCTGTGCGGACGAGAGTTCCCGTACCTGCCGCCTCAGCATGAGCCATTGCCAGGCCGTTAGCAGCCAGAGCAGGCCAAAGGCGATCGCCGCCCACTGCCAGTAGGGGTTGGTGTGCATCCCCAGGGCAGTGGGTGAGGTGGTGAGTTCAGTCACGGGCACCGTCACGGTCGGTGCGGTGGCGGCATCACCTGTGGCCGCCAGTACCTCATAGGTCATGGCCGGAATGATTGCGACCTCCTCGCGGTCCGTCTGTGTGTTCCACCAGGGAATGCTGATCTCCGGTAGTGTCAGTGTTCCGGCCCGGGTCGGGACGATACCGACCACGGTGACCTGCCGTGCGGTGATACCCTTTGGCGTCACGAGATTCTCCCTGGCCGGGGGGTCGGCGTAGACCTTGGCGCCTTCAATCTGAATCTGACCCGGTTCGGGCAGCAGTGTGCTGGCAAGCCCGGTGGCTGAGATGGCAATCTGTCGGTTGACGGGTTCACCGACACGAAACACAGGTGTCTCCCTGGTCCAGGATTCCGTGACTTCAAGCGCGCTGGCAGGAATCCAGGTCTCACCACTGAAGGCTTCGGGAATGGTTTTCACCCTGATGGTATGAGATTCCGAGACCGCAGACACGCGCTGCCGTTGCGAGAAGATACCGCCCCGCCCCCGGGTGCCGACAAACCTCTCCCGGGGAATCACAAGTTCACCGCTACGCTGCGGGAAGAGCGCATAGCGCTTCTCCAGCACATAGTAGCGCCTGCCGTCGATGACTGACTCGTAGCGACTTTCGTTTTCAATGGTTTCAACGACGGTGTCCGGTAGGCCGGGTGCCTGTGGAAAGTCGCCGCCAATCGCTTCGGAATAGAACAGCTTCACGGAATAGATGATCTGTCCCTGTACATAGGTTTCGTTGGTATCAACGCCGGTTTCAAAGAATACGAACTGGCGCATCTGGTCTCGCTGTGAGGGCGTCTGCTGCCGTACCCGAATGGTGATCGGTTGAGTTCGCTCGTTGTCGGCCCTGAACACGGGGACGAAGAGATTACCCGGTCGCCTGGGTTGCAGCGTGAACACATAGTCCTTGTAGATAACGCGCCGGGACTGGCCATTGATGATGGATAGCGACTGGTTCTGGCGCTGGCTTTCGTTCAGGATCTCGAAATCCTGCTCCAGGGCGGAAAAGTCAATCTCTGCGTCACTCGCCCGGTCGGAGGCGCGCACGGTGAGTTGCAGGGTATCCAGGTCGGTGATAATGGTGCGGTCCACGGTCGCCGTCAGACCAGCCCGAACTGCATCACTTGCGATCAGGCTGATCAGGGCCAGGGCGCTACCAATCAGAATTCGTGTCATTGCCGGATACCTTACCTTCCTTCAGTCGAGTCTCATACTGTCGCCGGAACTTGTTGCGTAGCAGCCCACCCGGGTCGTCAGGCACGCGCCTGAGCCATTGTTGCAGTGCCTGTTCCTCCTCCTCGTCCAGTCTGGATTCCTGTTCAGATGCCTGCTGCTGTTGTGATTTCTGCTGTTCCTGCTCTTTCTGTTCCTGTTGTTCCTGTTGTTGCTGTTGCTCCTGTTGTTGTTCCTGACTGTCCTGATTTTGTTGCTGCGGGTCTTCCTGATCCTGATTCTCTTGATCCTGCTGGTTCTGGTCCTGTTGATTCCCGGAGTCCTCGGAGTCCTGGTTCTGTTGCTGTTGTTGCTGCTGCTGGTCCTGAAGCAGCTTTTCGATCAGGTCCCTGTTGAATTGTGCATCCTCGTTGTTCGGGTCCAGAGCCAGCGCCTGCTGGTAGGCTTCAATGGCTTCATTGAACAACCCCTGCTTCGCGAAAGCGTTGCCGAGGTTGTACCTGCCGGCGCCGGAGTTGATGTCTCCGAACTGTCGGGTGGCCTCTTCAAAGTTCTCGTCGCGATAATTGGCGGTCGCCTTCCAGTCCGGGTTTTCAAACAGCTCTGCGGCCCGCCGGGTATCGCCGTTATCCAGCGCCCGCATTGCCTGTTGATCGCGGGTCTGCCACAGATCGTCCCAGAGAGAAGCCTGGGTTTTGTGAACCGGAAACACAATCACCAGAAGCGCCACGGACCAGAGCCAGCCGCGTCGGAAAGCCAGGGACGCCAGAGGCAGCAACAGCACAAGCAGCCAGGGTCCTTCTTCAAACCAGACATCAAACTCCCGTTCCAGTTCCCGGAAGGCATCATCTTGTGGCAGCGGCTGGTCCGCCAGCAGATAGTCCAGGTCCTCTTCGGTCAGTGTCATCGGTGAGTAGCGGCCACCGGCCAGTTCGGCAAAGTCCTTCAGACCCTGCGCGTTCAGTTTCGGGATGACAAGATTGCCGCCCGCATCCTTCAGGAATCCAAGATCCGGTCGGCGCGGTACCAGGGGTACGGGTGAACCCTGCTGTGTGCCGACCGACATCACCGAAACCGGGTAGGCATTCCGATACCGTCTGGCTACCTGTTGTGCCGCCACCACGTCACGGATGTCATCGGTCATAATCAGGATGCGACCACTGGCCTTGCCGCCATCGCGGAACAGCTCGATGGCGCGTTCCAGTGCCGGTGTCAACGATGAGCCGGGGGCGGGCACAATGTCGGGCGACAGGGCGGGAATCATGGCGGCAATGGTCCGGGTGTCATCCGTGAGCGGTGAGACCAGATGCGCATCACCGGCAAACACCAGAAGCGCGGTAACGCCTTCTTCTCGCAGTTCCAGCAGGTCGATCAGTTTGCGTTTTGCGCGAACCAGCCGGTCTGGCTTGACATCGGTGGCGAACATGCTGCGGGTCAGGTCAAAGATGATGACCAGAGCGTCTTCGCGCTCCTGGACGGGTTGCGGCGTTTTCTGCCAGACCGGACCCGCGAGTGCCAGGATTGCAATGATCCAGGCGAGCAGGAGTAGCGTCAGGGGGCTGCGCGATACCTTCTGATTCGGGTTGTCCAGGATGTGGGGGAGCAGGTGCGGGTCAATGGCCTTCTCCCAGTTGCTGTGGTGATGCTGACGATAGCGTAGCGCCAGGAATAATAGCAGCGCGGGAATCAGTGCGTACAACCACTCCGGACGAAGAAAGTGAAAGTTTGCGGCCACCTCGCTCAGTATCTGCCCGTTCATGAGACCCGCACCTCATCGGTAGTGGTTTGCCTGAGCCGCCAGGGTCGCCTGGCCCACAGGGTCATCATCCAGTTGGTGATCTGTGGATGGAGCAGCGTGAACAGCATACTGAGTACGAGGGCGGCGGCGAGCGGATACCAGTAAAGCGAACGAATGGGCCGATAGGTTTCCTGGTCCTGTTCGACGGGTTCCAGTTCATCCAGGGCCTTGTAAATCTGGCTGAGTTCCCCGGTTGATCGTGCCCTCTGGAACCTGCCGCCGGTGAGATCGGCAATCCGGGTCAGCGTTTCCACATCAAGTTCAGCGGAAGGGTTGACCTTGCGCTGAAAGAGGAAACCCGGCACGACCATTTCCTCGGCGCCGAATCCGATTGTGTAAATGCGGATGCCTTCCCGGGCGGCCAGCTTCGCAGCCTGAACCGGGTCCACTTCGCCTACGTTGTTTACGCCGTCAGTGAGCAATACCAGCACCCGGTTTTCTGCAGGCCGTTCCTGCAGGCGCTTGACCGCAAGCCCAATGGCATCGCCAATCGCGGTCTTACCCCCGGCGATGCCCAGCGGGGTTTCCGTCAGCAGTGTTCTCACCGTGTTCCGATCAAAGGTGAGCGGTGTTTGCAGGTAGGCGCGTGTGCCGAACAGGATCAGGCCGAGCCGGTCTCCCCTGCGGCGTTCCACAAAGTCACCCACCACATCCTTCACGACGGCAAGCCGGGTTGTCATCGCACCCAGGTGCTTCATGTCCTCGGTACCCATGGACCCGGAGATGTCGACCGCCAGCAGCAGATCCCGGCCGGAGATGGGCAGTGAAACAGGCTCACCAATCCATTGTGGCCTTGTTGCGGCAAGAACGAGGGCGGACCACATGAAGATCAACAGCAGTCGTTTCAGCAGCGCTCGTGCCCGACCGCCGCCGGTCGTGCCTTCATAGGACGATGCGGCGGCAAAGAAGGGGACCCGCAGGGCCGGTTCCTGACGGTTGGCCCCGGGCGCGAGCAGGTAGACCAGAATCGGCAGGGGCAGAGCCAGCGCCGCCATCGGCCACAGGAATTCGATCATTGGGCGGCCTCCCTGAGGAAGCGTGCATCGTGTTTTTCGATCCAGCTTCCGGCGGCTGCTTCGATACTGTTGATGTCGATGGAAATATCTTCGCGGTAGGCGCCGTCAATCAGCGCTTCCGACTCTGCCATACTGAAGTCGTGGCTACCGGTGGACTGATCCAGGAACCTTACCCAGGCTTCCCCGGTAAGTCCGGCGACCTGCTCCCTTGGGAACCTGGTCAGCGCCACACGTTTCATCAGTTTCTGCAGGGCTTCAAGGTAGGTTTGATCGTTGCCGTGTCGTCGCCAGTCGGTCTTGATTTGCGTCAGTTCCGCCATGGCCTCGCGGCGGTAGCGATTGTCGAGCCATCGCCGGAGCAGCCGGCTGGCAGCGAACAGAACCAGGGCGAGCGCCAGTAAGGCCAGAACCCACCAGCCAGGCGCCGGTGGCCAGGTCTCGATCATACCGGGGGCATGAATGTCACGTAGCTGTGCCAGGGGGTCAGCCGCCTGTTGCATCAGGCCGGGCACTGCATGGGGGATCTGCGCGGGTGCGTCTGCCATCTCAGTTGACCGCAGCGCTTTGACGGTTCAGTCCGTCGACAATGGATTGTGACGTATTCAGCATCAGCAGTGGTGATTTCACCCGCATGAACGCTTCCTGGATGGCCGCGAGCTGCTGCTGGTAGCCAAGCTGGTACGCCTCGCGATGTTTATGATTGCCGGTGTTGATTCGGGAGCGTTCCCTGCCGTTGGTAATGGCGTAAACGTCCGGCGTCGGCAGATGCTGCTCCAGCGGGTCTGAAATATGGACGCCAACAAGGTCGCCGGACTGCGCCAGGGGTTGCAGATGTCGTCGTGATTCATCCGTAAAGTGGTTGAAGTCGCTGATAATGAAAATGACACTGCCCTGCCTGGTCACCCGCCGCACCTCGGCCAGTGCCTCGGTAAAGTCATTCTCCGGGTTTTCTTCCGGGAGGCCCGCATCGCGACGCAGTGCATGGTTGAAGTCATTGACCTCGTTCAACAGCCGAAGCAGTGCGTGTTTGTTTCGGCGGGGTCTGACCTCCCGGTGACCCTGCTCTGAGAAGACAATGCCGCCAACCCGGTCGCCATGCTCCAGCGCCGCCCAGGCAATCAGCGCGGCGGTACGCGCGGCCAGCACCGACTTGAACGTGACCTGGCTGCCGAAGTACATGGAGGCGGACTGGTCCACAAGTATCAATACCGGGCGCTCTTTTTCTTCCTGGAACAGCTTGGTGTGTGCAACCTGTGTTCGAGCGGTGACGCGCCAGTCGATGGTGCGAACATCATCGCCCGGCTGGTAGATACGCACTTCCGCGAAGTCGATACCGCGACCACGAAAATTCGAGGTCAGCAGTCCCGCCAGTGGGTTGGAGGTTTTGTTGTCGGCAAGGTCGGTGATTTCCCGCGCCGCATAGCGCAGGCGGATAAGGTCGCGCAGGTCAGTGTGGGCGCCGCGATATTCATGCAGCGCTCGCAGTTCACTTCCGGTATTTACGCGGCTCGCCACGGTCTATCCTCAGGCAGCAGCAACTCTCTGGACCAGAATGTCGAGAATCTTATCGGCATCGACACCCATGGCTTCTGCCTCGAAGCTAACGATAATGCGATGGCGGAACACGTCATGCAGCACAGCCTGCACATCATCCGGTGAGACAAAATCTTTACCCAGCAGGAAGGCGTTGGCGCGTGCGCAGATATCCAGTGCGATCGTGCCGCGCGGGGAGGCGCCATAGTCAATCCAGTTGGCCAGGTCCTCGCCATAGGCAGCCGGGTTTCTGGTCGCCATGGTCAGTTGCACGATGTACTCCTCGACCACCGGTGACATGTGCAGGGCCAGCAGATCCCGCCTGGCATTGACTATGGATTCATGGGTCATGGTCGCACCAGGCGCATCGTCGGCGGCTGACATGGCTTCGTTGCGGACCAGTTGCAGGATGCTGCGTTCGGAAGCGGCATCCGGGTAACCGATATTCACATGCATCAGGAAGCGGTCCAACTGTGCTTCCGGCAGTGGATAGGTGCCTTCCTGTTCAATCGGGTTCTGCGTTGCCATCACCAGGAACAGGGGAGGTAGCGGAAAGGTCTGGCGACCGAAACTCACCTGCCGTTCCGCCATGGCTTCAAGCAGCGCGGACTGAACTTTGGCCGGCGCCCGGTTGATCTCATCGGCAAGTATCAGGTTATGAAAGATCGGTCCCTTCTGGAACTCGAAGGTACCTTCCTGGGCGCGATAGATTTCGGTGCCGGTGATGTCGGATGGCAACAGATCCGGGGTGAACTGGATACGGTGGAACTCGCCCTCGATGCCGCTGGCAAGGGTCTTGATGGCTTTGGTCTTGGCGAGTCCGGGGGCGCCCTCGACCAGCAGGTGGCCGTCCGCAAGGAGCGACACCAGCAGGCGATTCACCAGTTTTTCCTGGCCGATGATGCGGCTGGTGAGCCACTGTTCCAGTTCAATGATCTGAGCGCGATGTGACATAGCCCGAAAACAACTCCTGATAACTGACTGACGGTATTTGGGGTCGCGGCCCTCAAAAATCAAGTGAAATTAAGGGCTTGCAGTCGCCTGTTGGCGCGAAATGTATAGACAGTGGGAATTTCGCGAGGTTCAATCCGGGATCATATCACCTCCGGCAATTTTGCTCCGACATAAGTGGTGGGAATGGGGTTTGGCGTGGGTTTCTGGTGCCTTATCGGGTACACTCAGAAAAAAACAGGATGATGCGGTCCGGAAGTCTCCGGGCCCGGCTCAAGGAGAATCCCGATGATGAAAACAGCTACTGCCGCACTGTCCCTGTTGCTGTTTGCGCCGCTGGCGATGGCAGATGAACTGAATTCGGCGAACACTGCCTGGATTCTTACCTCGACGGCGCTTGTTCTTTTTATGACGATTCCGGGCCTTTCGCTCTTCTATGCCGGCCTGGTGCGCGTCAAGAATGTACTGAGCGTTCTGATGCAGTGTTTTGCGATCACCTGCCTGGTTTCTATCCTGTGGCTGCTTGTGGGTTACTCGCTGGCTTTCTCTGAAGGCAATGCCTTCATTGGCGGACTGTCCAACGTGCTGATGGCAGGCATTCAGGAGGACACTCTCAGCGGTGATATTCCGGAAAGTGTGTTCGCGATGTTCCAGTTGACTTTCGCCATTATTACTCCGGCCCTGATCGTTGGTGGCTTCGCCGAGCGTATGCGCTTCCCGGCCATGTTGCTGTTCTCAGGGCTCTGGCTGCTGGTCGTTTATGCGCCAATCACTCACTGGGTCTGGGGCGGTGGCTGGCTCTCCGGGATGGGGCTGCTGGACTTTGCCGGTGGCACCGTTGTTCACATAACCGCAGGTGTGGCCGCGCTCACGGCGGCTCTGGTGATGGGTAGCCGTCGCGGGTTCCCGAGCACCCCGATGCCGCCGCACAACATGACCATGACGATTACCGGGGCCGGGATGCTCTGGGTCGGCTGGTTTGGCTTCAATGCGGGTAGTGCGCTTGCGGCTAATGGTGATGCGGGTATGGCCATGCTGGCCACCCATATATCCGCTGCTGCGGGTGCCCTCACCTGGATGTGTGTTGAATGGGTTCGTTATGGGAAACCCAGCGCCCTGGGTGCGGTGACCGGTATGGTGGCCGGCCTTGGCACCATTACACCTGCCTCCGGCTTTGTGGGTCCGGCAGGTGCGCTGGTGATCGGTATCAGCGCAGGTTTCATCTGCTTCAACGCCACCGTGTTCCTGAAACAGAAACTGGGAATTGATGACTCTCTTGACGTATTCCCGGTGCACGGTGCCGGTGGCGCTCTGGGCACGATTCTCGCGGGTGTGTTTGCCAGCAGTTCACTCGGTGTGTTCAGCGGCCAGGGTGATGGCCTGCCCATGGGTGAGCAGGTGGTTGTTCAGATCACCGGTGTGCTGGCCACGGGTGTTTACACCGCGATCGTTACCTTCGTGCTGCTGAAGGTAATTGATGTTGTGATCGGGCTTCGGGTGAATGAAGAGGAAGAGACCGAAGGGCTGGATATCAATCAGCACAATGAACGCGGTTATGACCTTTAGCGCCGGACCCTGACGGGCGTTCGCGGGCAGTGTTCCGGATTCCCGCCTCAGATAAGGGCTGCCCGCGCCGCCGCCCGTTCAACCAGATGCTTCACCAGTTCCGGGAATTCGAGGCCATAGCCCCGAGCGCCGTCCGGGTACAGACTGGTCGGGGTCATGCCCGGTAGCGTATTCACTTCAAGCAGGTAGATTTCATCCTCCGTCACGATAAAGTCCGCACGCGACAGATCGCGGCAACCCAGTGACAGGTGGGCGGCGACAGCGCAATCCGACAGTGCTCCGGCCCGCTCATCCGGCAGGTCGGCGGGCATCAGGTGCTCGGACCAGCCAGCCGTGTAGCGGTGATCAAAGTCATACCAGCTATCTTTCGGCGTGGTGACTTCGATCACCGGAAAGGGCTCCGTGCCCTTGTCGGTATCAATCACACCCACGGTGATCTCTCGACCGGTAATAAGTTCCTCCACCAGAAGTCGGGGATCGTATTCAAACGCCGAGGTCAGCGCCTCATGCAGGCCGTTGGCGTTTTCCACCAGCGTGACACCGATCGCACTACCCTGGCAGGCTGGTTTTACAACCACGGATTCACCCAGTGTCTGCACGATAGCATCCGCCGCCCGGGCGATATCCGAGCCACGGGTCACGACACACTGCCCTGCCACGGGAAGCCCCGCCGTGCGGAAGATGTCCTTGGCAACGATCTTGTCCATGGCGAAGGCGCTGGAGTGAACGTCACTGCCGACATAGGGGTAACCCAGGATTTCCAGGAACCCCTGAAGGGTGCCGTCTTCCCCCGGCGGCCCGTGCAGAATCGGAAACACCAGATCCGGTTTCCACTCAGCCAGTGACCTTGCGATGTCCGCGTCCAGTTCAAGGCCGGTGACCTGGCCAAAGTTTTCCCGCAGGGCTGCGATCACGCCACGCGCACTGCTGCGGCTGACGTCAGCCTCGGCTGAATCCCCACCGTTGAGCACCGCGATTCGAAGTTCACTCACGGCAGACCGGCGCCGGCATGTTCAACCCGGATGACTTCCACCGCAGCAGACTTCTGCTCACGACATTCGACGGGATGGGAAGACTTTGATGTCATGATGAACAGGGTCTTGCCGTCTTCACCGCCCAGCATGCAGGCGTAGGCTTGATTCTCAACCTTCACCCTGTCTGTGACTTCGCCACCCTCGACGATCCTGAGCGCCTCGTTACTGACGGGTGATGCGACCCAGATTCCATCTGCGTCATCAAGACAGATGCCGTCAGGCACCGGCGCCTTCCATCTTTGCCCATTCCCGTCGGTTCGACAGGGAACCGTCTGTGGCAATGTCGAACGCCGTCAATCGTGCGCCGAAGGATTCGCCAACGATCAGGGTTTTGCCATCGGGAGTGATTACGGTGCCGTTGGGGAAGGAGAGGTCATCGGCGGCGAGCCCGGTTCTCCCGTCCGGGTGAACGAGTATCATGGCGGCCTTCCTGAATTCGCCCCCATGGTGCAGGTCATAGCCGAAGTTGCCGACATAGGATCGGCCCAGGGTGTCGGTCACCATGTCGTTGCAGTGATAGGTCGCGTAATCCGAGAGGTCAGCGAAACAGGACAGTTCGCTGCCATCGAAGGTAAGCAGCCTGCGCTGGCGCATGGCGACGATCAGCATACGACCATCAGGCAGCCAGCCGAGCCCGGAAGGTTCATCACCATCCAGGCTGACAATGGTTTCAAGGTTGCCTTCCAGGTCCAGGGCATGGACCCTGCCGGCGTGCATGTCGGAGAAGTACAGCCTGTTATCCCGCCACCTCGGGCCTTCGCCAAAGCAAAGTCCGCCTACCAGCGTCTCTGTCTTCATAGTATCCCCTGAACCCGGAAAAAATGGGGATTATATACTTAACTTGACAACCCCCTCCGCTTCTGTCAAACTCCCTACCATAAATGATTAAGTAAGGAACCAAGCATGCCAGCCCCCGGTAAGTCGCACAGAACTGGTATCTCTTTAGTGGAACTAATGGATATGTTCCCTGATGAGTATACAGCTATACACTGGTTTGAAGCTATTCAGTGGCCCGAAATTCGTTGTTGTGGACATTGCGGTAGTACAGCCACAAAAGAAACCCCGAACCGCAAGCCAATGCCCTACCGCTGCTCTGATTGTCGATCTTACTTTAGCGTGCGGACCGGCACCGCACTTCAACATTCACGAGTCCCGCTGCGGAAATGGGCGATTGCAATTTACCTATACGTCACCAGCTTGAAGGGCATATCCAGCATGAAACTTCATAGGGACATTGGCGTAACTCAAAAAACCGCCTGGTTTATGTTACACCGACTCCGTGAAGCATGGGTTGACGCTGGCCTAGCAGGCTGTTGATTTTCACTCAGCTTCGAACAGATTGACCGTTTAAAGCTTGAATTTTCGGTTCTATATGACAATTTGAGCCTGGTTTCCGCCCTTATGGGCAACCACCGTCACGGTATTGCCCCTGCCGGGCGGAATTATCCCTGTAACGCCCTCATCCGGGTCAGATTCCAGCCAATCATCGTTAGCATAAATACGCTGTTCACCTTCGATAAACCACGCACTTTCATCTGCCTGATCAAACCAACTGACTTACCCCAGCCAAAAGGCTCTTCCACCCGCTTCCTGTTCCGTTGGCTAATCTTGTAACCTGCGTGTCGGCTGGTACGACCGTCGATGGCAGAACCGCCTGCCCGGTTATCATTCCTGGCAACATGGGGCGTCACATTCAGAACCCGGCAAGCCGCTACGAAACCCGCCGTATCATAGTTCTTGTCCGCACCCACTGTGCGCTTCTTCGTTCCCGGGAGTTTCGACAATAAGTCTGCCGCTACTTCCCGTTCGGCCTTGCCTGTCGCATGGCTGGCCGCCGCCTTAACAATCAGGCCGTTCTGGTTTTCCATCACAGTGTGACCCATATAAGACAGTCTGGCTTCTTTGCCAGGACCTTTCTTGGCCAGTCGTGCATCACCGTCTGTTTTTGACTCGTGGGTCTGGTTACTACGCTTTTCCCCGTGGAAATTAGCTTCGCTGTTGCGTCCACCACCCGCTGAGGGTTCGCTATCATCATCCTTGCGACGGTAGCTTTTCTGCGAAGCCCAGGCCTGGATCAAGGTGCCGTCTACGCTGAAGTGCTCGTCGGACAGCAGCTTTTGCTTTCTGGCAAGGCCAACCACCTCTTCAAACAGTTCGGTGATGACATCGTTTTCCAGCAGACGATCCCGGTTGATGCTGAAAACGGAGTGATTCCAGATCGAGTCATCAATCGTTAAGCCGACAAACCACCGGTACAGGAGGTTATAGTTGATCTGTTCAACCAATTGCCGCTCGCTACGGATGCTGTAAAGTACCTGAAGTAACTGCGCCCTGATGAGTCGCTCTGGCGGGATCGATTCCCGACCAGTGTCACAATAGATACTACCGAAGAGCGAGTTCAGGTTCTTCATCGCCTCATCAAGGAGTGTCTTGATGGGTCTCAGCGGATGATCCTCTGGGACAAACGATTCCAACTGCACTGTTGTGAAAAGGGATTCCTGGAAAACATCTTCGCCACGCACTGAGTCAAAATCCTTAATCAAGTATAGTTCTCAGTATTATATCTAACCCAGTATTACCGGGCCACAAAATCAACAGCCTGCTAGATGATCTGACCGGTCCGGTTGAGGTTGACGAAACCTATATCGGCGGCAAACGAAAAAATATGCCAAGAACAAAACGAGAAAAGCTAAACGGCAGGGGCGCATCCGGTAAGGCAATCATAGTTGGCGTCAAAGACCGAACAACTAAACAGGTTGTTGCACAGGTAGTCACCAGCACTGACCGGCAAACCTTACAAGGGTTTGTTGAGGATCAGGTCGAGAAAGGCGCGACGGTTTACACAGATGAGCATAGCGGGTACCAGGGATTGCAAGGCTATAATCATCAATCAGTCAAGCACAGCGTCGGTGAATACGTCCGTGACATGGCGCACACAAACGGCATTGAATCGTTTTGGTCAATGCTCAAACGAGCGCACACCGGGACGTTTCACAAAATGAGCCCGAAACACTTACAGCGGTACGTCAACGAATTTACAGGCAGGCAGGGAATTCGGGAAAAAGATACACAAGCGCAAATGGCCGAGGTGGTCACCGCGCTTGTGGGAAGACAGCTTGCGTATCGGCAGCTTATCGGTCCTTCAACATAGCGGCGATTTTCTTTTCCTGTTCGGAAAATTGCACCTGCATGTTTGAATTAGTGGTGTCAATGCGCTTGTTAGTCTGGTCGATATGGTCATTGAGACGGCCTTCCATGGCGCCCATGTTGGTATTCACAGCGTCTATGTCACCCTTGATGGCGTCATGAACACTTTCCATGCCTTCCAGAAACACCTTGCGCATAGCGTCAGCCAACAAGTTGACACTGCCATTTAGTTTCATGTTTGCATCCGCTTCAGACATATCCCCTTTCTCCAGTTTTAGAATTTGTATAAAATGCCGACCTGTACAGATTTTCTACTTGTATCGACATCAATCCCGTAGTACTCCTTGTCACCGTAATCAGCATACAAGTTGGTAGCAAGAGGCAAAGTACTAAAGATACCTTAACTTGGCAAGCGCTAAGTTATGTCAGATTGTCAAGTTAAGTATATAATCCCCGAAAAAATGCAGTCTAAAAGGGATTCCTGACGCGGGAAAGGCTAACCTCGGGAGATTCTGTGGAAATTTCAAACATTATTCAGGGTTTCGTTAGAGTAAACTACGGGATTATGCGCTATCTGAAAATTGGAGAACTGGCGAACCGGACGGAAATCAGTGTCGAAACGCTTCGCTATTACGAGTCAGAAGGACTCCTGCCCGAACCGAAACGCAGCGACGGTGGCTATCGCCTTTACACACCTGACGATGTGCATCGTGTGCGCTTTATCCGTCGTGCCAGGGCGATGGATTTTTCTCTCAGGGAAGTGGGTGAACTGCTCTCGCTACAGGTCGACCGTGAACATGCAACCTGCGGCGAGGTGAAGCAGCTTGCACAACAGAAGCTGGCGGCCATCGAAACGAAGATGGCTGAGCTACGGAAGATGGAAGCCGCGCTGAAGCAGATTACGGATGCCTGCGAAGGCGGCGATACGTCCGCCGTTCACTGCACCATACTGAATGCGTTGGAATCCTGAGGTTTGAAGGCGGCACCTGGAACCCTCGCTGCCGGAGTGGTGGCGCAGTTGGTTTCCTCAACTGCCGCCGGTCAGAAAAGCCCGCAGTTCCTCAAGTGAAAAGGGCCAGTCTATTTCCCGGCCCGCCGCCGTATCGATAACATCGACAACAGGGATTCGGATGCCGTACCGCTCCAGCAACAGCTCGGAGTCGGCGATGTCTACACTGTCAATATCCAGCCCCATGCCTTCATTTTGCAGGGTGACAAGCAGCTTCTGCGCCTCTTCACAGAGATGACAGCCGGACGTTGTGTAGAACCTGATCTTCATGCGGGCAGGTCAAAGAAGCGGTGGGCGTTGGTGGTCGTCAGGCGGGCGAGGTCGTCATACGAGGTTTCTCGACATTCGGCGACGGTGCGGCATATTTCCGGCAGATGCATGGGTTCGTTGCGACGGGTTTTCGGTTTGGGTCGCAGGGTTCGCGGCATCAGGTAGGGCGCGTCGGTTTCAATCATCAGGCGGTCATCAGGGATGTCCCTGACCAGCGCCTTCAGATGTTCTCCCCGTCGTTCATCGCAGATCCAGCCGGTAATGCCTATATGACAGTCCAGGTCCAGATAGGCGTACAGGGCATCCTTTGCTCCGGTGAAGCAGTGCACCACGGCGCCGCTCAGGTTATCCCGATAGCTCCGTAGTACCTCGGCAAAGGTGGGATGTGCGTCCCGCTCGTGCAGGAACAGGGGCAGCCCGGTTTCAATCGCCAGTTCCATGTGCCGCTCGAAAGAGCGGATCTGATCAGGTCGCGGCGAGAAATCGCGGAAGAAGTCGAGGCCGGTTTCGCCAATCGCCTTAACCTTCTCGTTAGCCGAAAGATCCCCGAGCAGACTGATCGCTGACGTATCGGTTTCCCCGGCATGATGGGGATGTATCCCCGCCGTCGCAAACAGGAAGTCGTACTTCGCCGCGATTTCCAGCGCCCGTCTGCTGCCTTCTTTCGATGCGCCGGTCACGATCATCCGGCCAACCCCGGCGGTGGCGGCTCGCTCAAGCACCTCATCAAAGTCCTGATTAAACGAGTCGTGGGTCAGATTGGCACCGATATCAATCAGTTCGGTCATCGGCGTCCGGCTAGTCTTGTGCAACGGGAATTCAGCTATTCCCGGGTTGTCGCCTGGCGACTTCCCGAATGGCTGACACCTGCTGGGGTGAGAAGTGGCTGCGCTCGTGCGGGTAGATCAGGGGCTGGTATTCCTTCATGCGACGACTGTAGATGCTTGAGAACATCAGGACGTTCTGAACATAGTTGCGCGTTTCGTTAAATGGGATGATCTCGATCCACACATCAAATGGCAGGCTCGGGTCCAGCCACTTATCTACCCGCTCAGGGCCGGCATTATACGCAGCCGAGGCGAGAATGCGATTGTTATCAAAGCGGCGCAACATCTCGCGGAGATAGCCGGTGCCCAGCTTTATGTTCAGATCAGGGTCGGTGAGACTGGTGTTGCCGGCATAGGTAACCCCCAGTTTCCTTGCCGCCAGTTTTGCGGTACCGGGCATAAGCTGCATGACGCCCAGGGCACCGGCACGGGATTTTGCATCCGGCATGAAGGCGCTCTCCTGCCGGGCAATGGCGAGACTCCATGCCACGGGGATATTGGCGCGTCGCGCATGTCTGATAAAGGTATCCCGGTACGCCAGGGGAAAGCGGAAGGCCAGGTGATTCCAGGCGTCGGCGTCAATCATGGTCTGGATGGCGGCCTTGTACCAGCCCCAGCGCAGGGCCACCTTTGCGGCAACGGCGGCTTCCGCAAAGGTGAAGTCGGCGGTGGTGAAATACCACTCCCGCCTTGCCCGCGGGCGTTCACCCAGCGCGAAGAACTCAAGGGCACGCTGAATGCCGGGCGTTGCTTCCAGTGACAGAATCTGTTCGAAGGTAACCGGTGTCGGTTCATCCCGGTAGTTGTAGCGGGACTGCAAGATGTCCGCTGCAACAAAACCATAGAAAGATCGTGTCCCGCTGAGTTCCGCCAGCAGGTCGTGGGCGATCCGGCGATCCGCCTCGTCTGCGGACTGACCCAGGACGCGGGCTTTCCAGTACTGCCAGCGGTTGGAGTCCTGTTTCTCCCTGGGCAAAAGGTTGATCAGGACGATGACGCTGCTCCAGTCCCGCAGGCGCAGACCCTGGCGCAGCCGTGCTTCTATCAGGTCCGGGTGCCGGTGCAGGTTGACCGGAAGGGAATCCATGGTAGCCAGGTCATCGGTCCTGCCGGCCAGCCGGATACCGATATAGGCATAAGCATCTTCCAGTGCGTCAGGCTCAAAATCGAGCAGGGGTTCATAGGTCCGCAGGGTAGCGAGGGCATCAGCCGGGTCCCTGCGGGCCAGCCTGCGGACACCGTGCAGTACGATCTCTCGATTGCGCTCATTGTCCTGCTTGAACTGGCCGTAGCGCCTGAGGGTCTCAGGCTTTTGATGCACTGACCGAAAGCGGGAGGCGTATGACCTGTCCGGCCTGGCGATAAAGCGCAGCAGATACCTGGAGAGCTGTTTCTCGTTCTGTTGCAGGCTGAGCGAGAATCGTGTCCAGGCGAGTTCCCGCGTTATCCCGTCATTGTCACGCCAAATATGAAAGAGCGGATCGCATTCATCGGGTTGCGAGAAGCCGACAGTCCAGAGTTTTTCGGCCTGAGCCATCGCCGCTTCAACCCTGCCCACCTTGTACAGACCATAGCCATACTGACACGCCAGCTCCCTGGTCGGCGTTACCTTATCGTAGTTGGCGATAAACATCGGCCACTCCCCGCGCCTGGCGAGACTGCCCAGCCAGTGCTGCAACAGGGGCCGTGCCAGCGGTGTGTCCGTGTTCTGTTCAACGAATGCCAGCACCTCATCCTCGCTGTAGCGGGAAATGCGGTACGACATTTCGGTGTATTCAAGGTAGGGGTAGAGTGGATAAGTGCGGAGTAGCGGCTTTACTTTTTGCAGGCGGGTGAACTGACTGGTGCGGATAAGATGCAGGGCGTCGAGGTAGAGCTGACGCTGCTGGTACCGGTCCGGTGTCACGGACGACGGGTCGTAGGCAAAGCCACGGGAAAAGTCTGCCAGGTTCGGTAGCGACAGCAGGGCCAGTGCCCAGAACAGAAAAAATTGTTTCACGCGCATACTCGATCACTCTTTGCGTGCAAGAGCAACCCATCTTTACCGGAAATCTAGCTTTCCTTAATGCCGACGCGGACGGCGAGCACGTCACAGGGCGCACCGTGAAGAACGCCATTGGCCGTTGAACCCAAAAGAAGGGCAAGACCGTGCCGACCATGGCTGCCGACAACGATCAGGTCGGCGTCAATCTCTTCGGCCAGGCTATGAATCTCTGTTTCCGGCCGCCCGAAGATCAGGTGACGATCCTCGTCGGAAATTCCCAGGGATTGCGCGAATTCGGCCAGGTGTGTTTTGGCTGTGTCCTGGATCTGCTCCTGAATGGTGGAGAGGTCCATGGGGATATCACCGCCATAAGCCAGGGAAAGCGGTTCAATGACATGAACGCAGCTCAGACGGCAATCGAAAGCGGCACGCAGAGAGCTGGCCTTTTTTGAGACATCTCGCGATTCAACCGTCAGATCGATGCCCACCAGTATGTGCTTGTATTTGTCCATCGCGTCCACCTTCTATAGTTGCTATCTTGTGGCTGGATTTATCGCCAAATTTACATAGTAAATTTCATATCCACAACTATTGTATGGCCTACCTGATTATTGTCGTAGCATTGATTTTCATTATCGTACCGATCATTGCGGTGCTGCCTTCTGCGCGTCAGAAGGAACAGATGCGGATGCGCAACCTGGCACGACAGGCCGGCGTCTCAGTGGACCTGACATCCATTGATGACCCGAATCCACAGCAGGACAAGTACATCACACCCGCGGGCAGAGCCATTCCACCCGTCCTGAAGGTGATTGCGTGGCGATACCAGCGAAGACGCTCCGGGGGCTGGCGGCTGCTGCCCGAGGTCACCTGGCGCGCACACCGGAACCCGGATAAGAGCTGGCACTGGTCGACAGAGCCGCCGAATCAGGCGAGTGATGAGCTTGGAAACTGGCTGAACCGTTCGATTGAGTCGTTACCTGAAGACGTTGAGCAGGTGGAGGAATCCGGATACAACATCACGGTTTACTGGCACGAGCGTGAGAATGGATCTGAACAGGCCGTGCTGGATTTTCTCAAGCAATGCGCGGATCTGCCGCTGCATACACCTGATAAGGAAGACGATAATTTTTGAGCTTTCTGGCCCTGCCTGACCTTCCCTGAACCTTTCCCGAACCTTCCCTGACCCTTCCTGAACCCGGGATTGACACTCGGGCGTGGCCTGCGTGTAAAGCAAAAAAAGTTTGACCTTGGAAAACATTGTCCTTATATATGTCGCCCCTCAACACTGTGAATGGCGCAGCCAAACGAATTACGGAAGACTTGGATGGGAAAATCACTCGTTATTGTCGAGTCACCCGCTAAAGCGAAAACGATCAATCGTTATCTCGGCGATGACTACATTGTGAAGTCCAGCGTGGGACACATACGCGATCTGCCAGTCTCGGGTACCGGCAAGAGCGACCCGAAAGCTCGCGCCGCCGAGGCTGCCAGGTCCCGGAAAATGTCGCCTGAGAAAAAAGCGGCCTATAAAAAGGAGCGGGCCCGCAAACAGTTGGTTGCCCGCATGGGCATTGATCCTGACAACGACTGGAAGGCCAACTACCAGATCCTCCCCGGTAAGGAAAAAGTGGTCTCGGAGTTGAAGAAGCTCGCCAGGGACGCTGATGAAATCTACCTCGCGACTGACCTTGATCGCGAGGGTGAAGCCATTGCCTGGCACCTGCGGGAAGCGATTGGCGGTGATGAGTCCCGTTATCGCCGGGTTGTGTTTAACGAGATTACCAGGAAGGCGATCCGGGCGGCCTTTGAAGAACCCGGCGTTATCAATATGGATCGTGTCAGCGCTCAGCAGGCGCGACGGTTTCTGGATCGTGTCGTCGGGTTCAGGCTGTCACCGCTTCTGTGGTCAAAAATTGCCAGAGGTCTGTCGGCCGGTCGTGTGCAGTCAGTGGCGGTGAAACTGATTGTTGAACGGGGACGCGAGATCCGAGCCTTTGTCCCGGAAGAGTACTGGGAAGTTTATGCGGACCTGTTGCAGGGTGAGGCTGACGCGACCGGTGAGCGAAATCCGGTCAGGTTTCAGGTCACCAGACAGGACGGCAAGGGTTTCCGTCCGCTGAACAAGCAGCAGACGGACGCGGCGCTGGAGATCCTGCGTAGCGCCACATTTACCGTCACCAGTCGTGAAGACAAGCCGACGCAGACCAGACCCACCGCACCTTTCATCACGTCCACGCTGCAACAGGCGGCCAGCACACGCTTCGGCTTTGGCGTGAAAAAGACCATGATACTGGCCCAGCGCCTTTATGAAGCCGGTTACATCACCTACATGCGAACCGATTCAACCAATCTGAGTGCGGAAGCGATCACGACCTGCCGGGAACTGATCCGTAAAGATTTTGGTGGTGAGTATCTGCCGGATCAGCCCAGATTGTATTCCGGCAGGGAAGGCGCTCAGGAGGCCCACGAGGCGATTCGGCCTTCCGATGTGACCGTGCAGTCCGCCAACCTGAAAGGGGTGGAACGCGACGCGGAACGACTTTACGAGCTGATCTGGCGTCAGTTTGTGGCCTGTCAGATGCCGAATGCGGATTACATCAGCACCACGGTTCTGGTCAGTGCGGGTAACCTTGAGTTGCGGATTCGTGGTCGTATCCTGAAGTTCGATGGTTACACCCGCGTTCAGCCACCCGCCGGTCGCAAGGAAGAAGAACAACCCCTGCCGGACTACCAGGCCGACCAGATTCTGCAACTGGAAGCGCTGCATCCTTTTCAGCATTTCACCAGGCCGCCACCCCGCTATGGTGAGGCAAGCCTGGTGCGTGAGCTTGAGAAGCGTGGTATTGGCCGACCCTCGACCTATGCCTCCATCATCACGACGATTCAGGACCGGGGGTATGTGACCCTGAATAACAAGCGTTTTTATGCGGAAAAGATCGGTGATGTGGTCACCGAGCGGCTGAATGAAAGTTTCGGGGACCTGCTGGATTACAACTTTACGGCACAACTGGAGGAAAGCCTGGACAAGGTGTCGGGAGGTGAAGTGGAGTGGAAGAGCCTGCTCAACGAATTCTACGAGGACTTTGAGAACAAGCTAGAAATTGCCGAAGGTGATAGTGAGGGCGGCATGCGCGCCAACCTTCCCTCCATAACGGACATCAGGTGCGAGCAGTGTGGCCGGGACATGAAGGTCCGAACGGCCAGCACCGGTGTGTTTCTCGGTTGTTCCGGTTATGCGCTACCGCCGAAGGAACGCTGCAAGCACACCATGAACCTGATTCCGGGTGATGAAGTGATCAGTGTCAATGGCGATGAGGAAGAAGAATCACGCATCCTTCGTAACAAGCGTCGCTGCGATGAGTGTGGCACTGCCATGGACAGCTATCTGGTGGACACTGAGCGCAAGCTGCATCTCTGTGGCAACAATCCGGATTGCCCGGGTTTTGCCATCGAGAAAGGTGAGTTCAAGATCAAAGGTTACGATGGTCCGGTGCTGGAGTGCGATAAGTGTGGCGCGGAAATGCAGCTCAAAACCGGTCGCTTCGGCAAGTATTTCGGTTGTATGGCCGAGGGCTGCAAGAACACCCGTAAACTGCTTCGTAATGGTGAACCGGCGCCACCCAGGATGGACCCGGTTCCCATGCCGGAGCTACCATGCCAGAAGGTGGACGACACCTATGTGCTGCGTGACGGTGCGGCGGGTATCTTTCTTGCGGCAAGTCAGTTCCCCAAAAATCGCGAAACCCGCGCACCTTATCTGGATGAGCTGCTGCCTCACCAGAACGAAATTGATCCCAAGTACCAGTTCCTGATGCATGCACCGGCCAAAGACCCGGCAGGCAGACGCTCACTGGTCAAGTTTGGCCGAAAGACCAGAGAGCATTACGTCATGACCGAGAATAACAAGGGTAAGCCGTCAGGATGGCGCGCGGATTACGTGAACGGCGAATGGGTTGAGTCGGAGAAGAAATCCGGCAGGAAAAAGACAGCTACGGGATAGAGCCTTCAGCGGCACTTGTATAGAGCCCTCAGCCGCAGTTGTATAAAGAGCCTTCAGCCGCACTTATATAAAGAGCCCTCAGTGGCGGATGACACCAACACCCAGACCCTCAATCTCAAATTCCTGGTAACGCAGGTCCACCTCGATGGGTGAGTAGTCCCTGTTCTCCGGCAAAAGAGTGATCTGATACCTGCTGCGGGATTTCTTCAGACGTTTAACCGTCACTTCATCTTCAATGCGGGCAACAACAATATCATCGGTGTTGACATTCTGTGTCCTGTGCACCGCCAGCAGATCTCCGTCCAGGATGCCGCATTCGATCATGGAATCGCCGCGCACCTGCAGAAGATAGTCAGCATTGGGACTGAAGAAGGTCGAGGACAGTTCACAGTAGTCTTCAATATGCTCCTCGGCGAGGATGGGACTACCGGCGGCGACGCGCCCGACAATGGGTAAGCCTTCATCTTCCGGCAGTTTGATGCCCCGGGAGGTGCCGGGGATCATTTCAATGGCGCCCTTTCGAGCCAGTGCCTTGAGATGCTCTTCCGCCGCATTGGTGCTCTTGAAGCCAAGCTGCCGGGCAATATCCGCACGAGTGGGGGGGTAGCCGGTTTCATCAATGTAGCTTCTGATGAAGTCCAGTATTTCGTTTTGCCTGGGGGTCAGTTTGTTCATAGTTTATTCGCCTGTCTGAGTAAGTCTGTACCCGGCTGTTTTGTCTGAATCTGCGCCCGGCTACTGTCTGTTTATACAGTAACTGGGATTATATACAGGGAAAGTTGAATAACAATGTTTTTTTCAACACCTGGCACTGGATAGGGTGATTTTTGCCGGTGCGTTATACTTCCGGGTCTGTTTTGTCCTGTTGTCGGTCCAAAGGAAACTCCGAATGATGCTGAAACAACTGCTGCTTGCCGCCATTCTGGGAGTTCCCCTGTGTCTGTCAGCGGAAACACCCGAAGAAAAAGGACTGGCGATTGCCGTGGAGGCAGACCGGCGTGACCAGGGCTGGGTCGATATGCGGGTCACCATGAGCATGATCCTGCGCAATGCCCGGGGGGATGAAAATCACCGTGAGATGCGTCTCCGGTCCCTTGAAGTGATTGAGGATGGTGACAAGAGCATCATGGTGTTTGATACGCCACCGGATGTGCAGGGCACCGGATTGCTCACCTTCTCCCACAAGGCTGAGGATGACGACCAGTGGCTTTACCTGCCGGCACTGAAGCGCGTGAAACGAATCGCATCAAAGAACAGGTCCGGTCCTTTCGTGGGTAGCGAGTTCGCCTTTGAAGACCTGAGTTCCCAGGAGGTAGAGAAGTACACTTACAGGTATCTCCGTGACGAGATGGCCAACGGACTCGACTGCTTTGTAACCGAGCGATACCCGACTGACAGGTATTCCGGCTATACCCGGCAGATCACCTGGATCGACAAGGGGCACTATCGGATTCAGAAGGTGGACTACTATGATCGCAAGGACAAGCTCCTGAAGACACTGACCTTTAGCGGCTATCAGCAGTATCTCGACCGGTTCTGGCGCGCTGACTCCATGGCGATGGTCAACCACGTCAATAATAAAAGCACCGAGCTGTTGTGGCAGGAGTACAACTTCCAGACGGGCTTGTCAGACAGGGACTTCAACAAGAATGCGCTCAAGAGAACCCGTTAGTCAGTGATTCAAAGAATACTCCCCGGCTTGTTTCTCAGCCTGTTTGTTCTTGCAGGACAGGCAGATGATTCGGGCCTGGCGGAGATGGATGAGATGCTGTCAGCCGGTGATAATTTCGTGGTCGCCGCCAGTTTTCGCGACCGGCGAAGGGCGCAGTCCCTGGCAGATGGACTCACACTGAGTCATCCGCCGGTGGTACGGGCATCGGAGATTGCCGGTGCGACCTGGCATCGTGTGCTCGTTGGCCCGGTGATGCCCGAAGAAGAAGCCAGTGTGATCAAGCGCCTTGAAAGTCTGGGCATTGAAGGTGGCTGGGTGTTGCGAGCCGACATTGAACACTCGCCGGAGCCCCCGAATGACGGGCGGCAGGCTGTTGACCAGGACATTGCGCCGCCGCTGCGCGGGCTCCGGATTCCCGGTTCTCCGGCAACATTTCCGGCAACATCTCCGGCACCGGGGACCATGGAATCCCGATACGAGAGTGACTTCAACCCGGTGCGCCTGAAAAAAAAGTCCATGGATTTCCGGGTCCCCGGGAAAAAGAGCAACCCGGGGCGGTGGCGTACCGACATCGCCTCTGAGTTTCGGGTGTTCAGGGAACCGGGTCTGAATGATCTTCCGGGGTTTCATCCTTCCGTCAGTATCCGGACGGAGTATTACCGGACCTGGAATGGCGGTAACGACATTTTCGCCTTTGTGCCCTTCTATCGCCGGGACGGTGAGGATGATGAGCGTTCTCACTTCGACATTCGTGAACTGACCTGGGTGCATGTCTCAGACAACTGGGAACTGCGAACCGGTATCCGCAAGGTCTTCTGGGGCGTCACTGAATCCCGGCATCTCGTTGACATCATCAATCAGACCGACAACGTGGAAAATCCGGATGGCGAAGAGAAACTCGGTCAGCCTATGGTCAACCTGTCACTGACCCGCGACTGGGGTGTGCTGGATTTCTACCTGCTGACGGGATTTCGTGAACGCAATTTCACGGGTGAGAATGGTCGGCCCCGGCTGCCCTTGCTCGTCGATGACGATGATCCGGTTTACGAGTCCCCGGCGGAACAGTACCGCACGGATTTCGCGGTTCGCTGGACCCACTACTTCGGTGAACTGGAGGTCGGCCTGTCGCATTTCTCCGGAACCTCCCGTGAGCCACGATTGCTCCCGGACCTTGATACGGATGAGTTCGGCATACCGACCGACGGGGTGCTGATTCCGGTCTATGATGTGATTGATCAGACAGGTCTGGATGCCCAGTACTTCATTGGTGACTGGGCCTGGAAGCTGGAGGCGATCAGCCGTAGCGGGCAGGGTGATCGTTTTTCTGCGGCGACCTTCGGTTTTGAGAAGACCTTTGTCGGTATCTTCGGGTCCCGGGGTGATCTGGGGATAGTCGCCGAGTACCTGTTTGACGATCGCGGTGAGCGGGCACCGGTCATCGGGGAAGATGATGTGGCGCTGGGTTTTCGTTACACCTTGAACAATCCGGCTGATACCACCGCGCTGCTGGTCTGGCTGTACGATGTCGACTCTGGTGAGTATCTGATGACGCTTGAGGCATCCGGCCGACTGGGAGAGAACTGGAAGATGATCCTTGAAGCATCGATGTTTAACGGCGGTGATGAAACGAACAATGATTTTGTCTCCATCCTGAACGCGTTTGACGACCCGGAGTCCGAACTGGGATTGTTTCAGGATGAGGACTTTCTCAAGTTAGAATTTGTCCGTTACTTTTAACAGGAATGGGAACAGGGTCTGGTCTTATGGAAGCATTACTTGACGAATTGCAGCGTTTATTAGCCCGCCCTGATGTCATCTGGGTGTTCCTGGTCGTCTTTGTGACGATGCTGGCCAACTACATTGCCCGTCGAATCCTTGTGCAGATTGAGAAGCAGGCGGAGAAGACTCAGAACCTGTGGGACGATGCCCTGGTCCGTTCCGCGCGAAAACCGGCGGCCTGGTTGATCTGGGTGCTCGGTATCAGTTGGGCGGCTGAAATTATTGCCGGCGGTACGGACTCGACGCTGGACCGGTTGATCGGCCCGACCCGGTTCATCGCCGTTGTTGGTCTGCTGGTTTACTTCCTGGGGAGATTTATCACCGAGGTCGAACAAGCCTTCATCAAGGAGGGGGCGGACGTCACGACCGCCCATGCCGTCGGCAAGCTGCTTCGGGTTTCGGTGTTCATCACCGGCATTCTGACCATCCTGCAGACCCTGGGTGTCAGCGTTTCCGGCGTTCTTGCCTTCGGTGGTATCGGCGGTATTGCCGTCGGTTTCGCGGCCAGGGATCTTCTGGCCAACTTTTTCGGCGGATTGATGATCTACCTGGATCGCCCGTTTTCGGTTGGCGACTGGATTCGCAGTCCTGACAGGGACATTGAGGGGACAGTTGAGCAGATAGGCTGGCGTCTTACGATTATCCGCACCTTTGATCAGAGACCCCTGTATGTGCCCAACTCCACCTTTGCCACCATTGCGCTGGAAAACCCTTCCCGCATGCGTAATCGCCGCATCTACGAGAAGATAGGTGTGCGCTACGACGATGCGCGTAAGGTGAAGACCATTGTCGATGATGTTCGTGTCATGCTGTCTGAGCACCCGGAGATTGATACCAATCGCACGCTGATCGTGAACTTCAATACCTTTGCGGCGTCATCCATGGAGTTCTTTGTGTATACGTTTACCAGAACCACGAACTGGGTTGAGTATCACAAGGTCAAGGAAGCAATCCTCCTGGATATCGTGAAGATCATTGAAGGTCATGGTGCCGAGTTCGCCTTCCCGACGCAGACATTGCATCTGGCGGAACCGGAACCGGAGCCAGAACCGGAACCAGAATCAGAGCCCTGAGGCTTGCCCCGACAGCTTCCCGGCGAAACCTAAGGAAACTCTGAATAATGTCTTTTTCCGCGATAGCTGCGTTGGACCCGTCCTCGAAACATCGGAAAATTAAAGCGTTTTTACGATTTTCTGCGGGCGCGTCCGCCTTGCTCTCACGAAAAAATTCTATTATTCAGAGCTTCCCTGAGGTGTGTATCGGTTGATTCGAACAATCACCCCGAAGAGTGGGTGGTCGATGTAGTGGAGTTCGTTACTGCGCGAACGACGGGACTGCATCATGACGTGGGATCGGGCGGCATAGTAGTTGCCACGTTCCCGTTCCACGTCGACCAGCCCCTGATAGGCTTCAAGTTGCTCGTCAGTCAGGCCGGATTCAAATTCCCGGAGTCGGGGGTTGTCGTCACCGCCACCTCGGGGTTCAAAGATGGTGTACCAGAGGTCCGTTTCGACATGCAGATAGCGGGAACGACTGAAAGAGAGGGTTCCCTCGACCTCAAACCGGTCGTCATACCGTTTGCCCGCCTGTACCAGTATGGCTGAGGGTTCAGCGTTGACGGGTTGTACCCAGGAACGATGATCAATGACATCAAAAAGTGAAGACCGCCTCAGGCTGCGTCGGATGGCCCCAAGGGATGATGTTGCCATTGTGTCGGCGAAGGCGAGCTGTCCGTGGGTGGCGGTCGGCCTGTTCTGAACCAGTTCGCGGATCAGATCATTGTCGCTGATTGTCTGTTGTTCCTCTCCGTCGGTTGAAGTCCCGGCTTCGATAGTCGTGCCGGTGGTTTCCGACGTGTGCGTGGTGCTGTCCCGGGTGCCGGTTGCGGCTTCTACGATCCGCCGGTTGCGTTTTCTGCTGCTGAGGTTTTCGAAGGCGAATCCATTGGCTCCTGACATCTGTGCCGGTTCCGGCAGATCGTTACCGGCATCCAGCGCCCGTTCAAGCTGTGACAGCTTGAAGAGTTCGCCGGGATACACGGCAATCACATTGGCCGGGTACTCGGGTGTGTACTCCGGCCAGCTTTCATCGTCCAGGTCTGCGCTCCTGGGTTTGAACAGGATCACGTCTATCTGATACCAGCCATCGAAGCCCGCCTCGTCCTGTTGTGGGGCGGCGTTAATCGGCAGGGCAGTCAGTAACAACAGCAGAACCGGCAGAATCAGCAGTTTAGATGGCAATGGCAACCCGCTTTTTCTCAAGTCTTTCAAGCAGTCGCTCGACCTTTGAAAATCTGGTTTCAACGGTTTCCATCTTATCATTGAACGACAACTGGTTGGCGGTGGGCAGTTGATAACGGTGGGGTTCCGCCTGTACCAGTTCGACGATGGTGCCGGGATCAATCCTTGTTTCCTGGTCAAATTCGACCCGGCCTTTCCGGTCACCGGCATCCAGTTTCTTGATGCCCAGGTCTTCAGCGCGGAGTTTGAGGGTCGTGATCCGGAAAAGGTTCTTGACGGGTTCGGGCAGCAGGCCGAAGCGGTCGATCATCTCCACCTGCAGTTCCCGAAGTTGTTCCTCTGACTCGGCATTTGAAATGCGTTTGTAGAGCACAAGGCGCATATGCACGTCCGGCAGGTAGTCGCCCGGTATGAGGGCTGGCAGATGCAGGTTGACCTCGGTGCCCTCCTTGAGCGGTCGATCCAGATTTGGGGTTTTGCCGTCCTGAATGGCCTTCACGGCGCGGTCCAGCATTTCCATGTACAGGGAGTAGCCGATGGTATGCAGGTTGCCGGTCTGCTCGTCGCCCAGGAGTTCACCGGCACCGCGGATCTCCAGGTCATGTGTGGCCAGGATAAACCCGGCGCCCAGATCCTCGGCATCGGAGATGGCATCAAGGCGTTTAACGGCATCCGGGGTCATGGTCTGGTGGTGTGGTGTCAACAGGTAGGCATAAGCCTGGTGGTGCGATCGGCCTACACGTCCGCGCAACTGGTGAATCTGCGCCAGACCAAACTTGTCAGCCCGATCCATGATGATGGTATTCGCGTTGGGAATGTCGATGCCGGTTTCAATGATGGTGGTGCAGACCAGCAGGTTGGCACGCTTGTGGTAGAAGTCTGACATGACCTGTTCCAATTCGCGTTCCCGCATCTGTCCGTGACCGATGGCAATGGTGGCCTGGGGCACAAGCTGATGCAGTTTGTCTGCGGTGTTCTCGATAGTGCGGACCTCGTTGTGCAGATAGTACACCTGCCCGCCGCGCATCAATTCCCGCTGAACAGCTTCCTTGATGAGCCCGTTATTGTGTTGCCGCACGAAGGTTTTGATTGACAGGCGTTTTGCCGGCGGTGTGGCGATGATGGACAGATCGCGCATCCCGGACAGGGCCATGTTCAGCGTTCGCGGGATCGGTGTTGCCGTCAGGGTGAGGATATCCACCTCTGCGCGCAGGGATTTCAGTTTCTCCTTCTGGCGAACACCAAAGCGATGTTCCTCGTCGATAATCAGCAGCCCGAGGTTCTTGAAGCCCAGGCCATCCTGGATCAGTGCGTGGGTGCCGATGACGATGTCCATTTGTCCGTCGAGCATCCTGTCGGTAACGGCCTTCTGTTCCTTTTTCGTTTTGAATCGTGAAACGGACTCAATATTGACCGGCCAGTCGGCGAAACGGTCCCTGAAGGTTTCCGTATGCTGCTGCGCGAGCAGGGTGGTGGGTACCAGTATCGCCACCTGTTTGCCGGCCTGAACCGCGACGAAGGCGGCGCGCATGGCCACCTCGGTTTTCCCGAACCCGACGTCTCCACAGATCAGCCGGTCCATGGGTTTGTCTGCCACCATGTCGGCAATAACGCTCTGAATGGCAACTTCCTGGTCCGCTGTTTCCTCGAAGGGAAAGGCGCGGACAAATTGATCGTAACTGCTGTCCGGTTCCGGGTAGCGGTATCCTTTTTTTGCTTCACGACGCGCATAGATGTTCAGCAGTTCCGCTGCGACATCATGAACCTGTTCAGCGGCTTTACGCTTTGCCTTCTGCCAGGTTTCGCCGCCCAGCCTGTGCAGTGGCGCCAGACCTTCTTCCGCACCCGTGTATCGGGAGATGAGATGCAGCGAAGATACGGGTACGTAAAGCTTCGCGTCATCCCGGTAGACCAGTGTCAGGAACTCGGTTTCCTGCCCATCTATAGTCAGGGTCTGTAACCCCTGATATCGACCCACGCCATGATCAATATGCACCACCGGTGCGCCGGGGCTGAGTTCAGTCAGGCTCTTGATGGCGAGTTCAGCGAAGTTTTCCCGTTCCCGGTCGCGCCTTCGCTTTTGCAGCACCCGCTCTCCGAATAACTGCTGTTCCGTGATTATGGCCAGTGTCGGCGTTGTCATGCTTCGTTCGAGCGGCGCCACGGTGATGGCCAGCGGCATGTCCCCGTCAACAAAAGCCTGCCAGCTCTCCGCCACGCGGGTCTTCAGCCCGTGTCTGGCAAGCAGTTCGTCGACAACTTCTCTGCGACCGTTGGATTCGGCGACAATCAGCAGTCGTTTGGACGATTGCTCGCTGAACCGGTGCAGGTCGGCCAGTGGATTTTGACTCTTTTCCTTGATGGTGACGTCAGGGAGATCCAGGTAGTCGAAATTGATAGCCCTGTTGTCCTGCTGTTCGCGGAAGTCGATGCGCGGATAGTCTTTCAGCAGGGTAAACAGTTCATCCGGTGCGAGGATGATGTCCCCGGGCGGCAGGATTGGCCTGCGGATGTCGTACCGCAGGTTCTCATAGCGGTCTTCCGCTTCCTGCCAGTGTTCGCGCAGTTTGCTTTCAATGTTGTCGCAGAAAACCAGGGTTTCTTCCGGCAGATAATCGAACAGGGTCGAGAGCGTCTCGAAAAACAGCGGCAGGTAATACTCTATACCTGCGGGGGAGATTCCCTGAGAGACATCCCGATAGAGGGAGCACTCCCGTGCGTCGCCGGGGAATTTCAGGAACCAGCGATTCTGAAATTCCCTGATGGCGTTCCCGGTCAGGGAGAATTCTCTCGCCGGAAGCAGGGAGATCTCATCGATCTGTTCTATGGAACGCTGGGTTTCGGGATCGAAGGTCCTGAGCGAATCGATCTCGTCATCAAACAGGTCAATGCGTAGCGGATATTCAGAACCCATGGGATAAATATCCATGATGGCGCCGCGCACGGCGTATTCACCATGGTCATAAACCGTTTCGACAGCCCGGTAGGCGGCCCCCTGGAGTTGTCGGCGCATCTTTGCGATGTCGAACTTCTGGCCGGTGTTCAGCATCAGGCTGCTACCGAGAATGAAACTGGCGGGGGCGATGCGTTGCACCAGCGTCGTGGCCGGGATGACAACGATGCCCCGTTCGAGGGTCGCCAGGCGATTCAGAACCGTGAGTCGTTCCGAAATGATGTCCTGATGCGGAGAGAAGCTGTCGTAGATGAGTGTTTCCCAGTCGGGCAGATGCAGGATCTCCTGCTGGCTGCCCATGAAAAACTGCAATTCCCGGTGCAGTCGCTCAGCATCCCGGGTGTCGGTTGCGATGACGAGTACCACACCCCGATAATCCGCAGCGGCCTGTGCAATCGCATGGGTGGCGGCCGCGTCGGGCAGATTGGCCCAGCGTCTGCGATCTCCCGCTTTACGGGGTAATGATAAGTCTGACATGCGGTGGTTGCAGCCCGGGGATGAAAGGGGGTGTGCCCTGACGAAGGTGCAAGGTTACTTGAAAAGCGACTTGAATTTCCAGGCAATGTCACCTGGTCAGGCGAACAGGTGGGCCTCATCTCCGGTTTCGCCGGGGGTAAGTTGTCGAATTTTTGACACACTTCTGATTGCGTATTGCAGGCCAGATAGTGATAATTCGCGCCAATACAGGTGCGCCCTGTAAACCTCGATTTTTCGCCCCATCTGGAGGAAAAACCTGTGGCTAAACCCGGACTGGACAGCGCCTTCACGGATTTCAAACAGCGGGAAGCGCTCGCTGAAGCAATGATTCCGATGATCGGCTCCCTGTATCGCCGAAATGTCGTGATCTACATCCATGGTGTGCCTCTGTATAACCTGTCGGTCACCGGCCTGATGAAAGCCCATCGCTTTGTTCGTGTGATCGAAAACAACGAAATGTCGGAGTTCGAGTCCCACCCGATTCTGCAGGTGCTGTGTGACCTGGATCTGGGGCCTGCTCACATTGATATTGGCAAGCTGACTTCCAACTATATGGCAGATGACGAGGGCCTGAGCGCCCAGCAGTATGTCAGGCGTGAATGTGCAGAGATACTGGGTCGTCATGACACCGTGACGCATGCGCCGCAGGATGTGGTGGTCTACGGTTTCGGTCGAATCGGTCGCCTGGTGACACGTCTGCTGGTCGAGAAGGCGGGTGGCGGCCAGAATCTGGTGCAACGGGCAGTTGTGCTGCGTCCTCCGAAGGACCCGGCTGATGACCTTATCAAGCGCGCCAGCCTGCTGCGTCGCGACTCCGTCCATGGTCCTTTTCAGGGCACGATCCGTGTCGATGAAAAGAACCACTGCCTGATCTGCAACGGTAATGTGATCCATTTCATCTATGCCAGCGACCCCGGCGCCATCGACTACACCCGGTACGGCATCAGGGACGCCCTGATTATTGATTCCACCGGCGCCTGGCGGGACCGTGAAGGGCTGTCGCAGCACTTCAATTCCAGGGGCGCGGCCAAGGTGCTGCTGACGACCTCCGGCAAGGGTGATGTGAAGAACATTGTTTCCGGTGCAAATTCAGACCTGCTGAACGACGATGACACGATTATCGCCGCCGCTTCCTGTACCACCAATGCGATTGTCCCGGTGTTGAAGAGCATGAGTGATCACTTCGGCATTGTTCGCGGGCATATGGAAACCGTGCATGCCTACACGGATGACCAGAATCTGCATGACAACACGCACAGTAAGGAACGTCGCGGCCGAAGTGCGCCACTGAACATGGTGCTGACCGAGACCAACGCGACCAGGTCCATCGGTAAACTGCTGCCGGAACTTGATGGCAGGCTCACCGGTAATTCCATTCGGGTACCGGTGCCGAATGTTTCCATGGCGATCCTGAACCTGACACTTGAGCGTGATACCTCCGTTGAAGAAGTGAATGGGTTTCTGCGCGATGTATCGCTGAACAGCGCCATGAATCGCCAGATCGACTTTACGGTGTCCAGTGAAGTGGTTTCGACCGACTTCATCGGCAACCGCCATGCGGGCATTGTTGATTCTCACGCCACCATTGTTCAGGGCTCGCAGGTGATCCTTTACGTCTGGTACGACAACGAATTCGGCTACTCCTGCCAGGTGATTCGGGTCGGCCAGAAGATGGCGGGTATCAAGTACCCGGTTGTCCCGCCCCAGCCTGTGACCGGTGAACCCACCCGTGCCGAGATGCCCAGGGTCAAGACTGCGTAAGACAACCGGCATCAGTCTGTCAATCGCTGAAAATCCGCAACCAGATGCCGTTGCCAGACCCTGTTGCTATGGCAAATTCATGGCTACCTATCTATAATTAGCCGCGTTTTTCCGGGGTCTGTACGGGCCCTCGTCGATGGTCGAGAGTTGGCCTCCGAGTCCTCTCGCCCGGCATTCGATTTACCCCACATTTACAAACTGTCATTACACTTGAGATTTGGAAAGGCGTTGTCAGGAAGGCATGATTAAGATCAAACGCGGACTCGATTTGCCGATCACCGGGGGTCCCGAACAGAAGATCGAAGAGGGAGCGGAGATCAGGCATGTCGCCCTGGTCGGCTATGATTACCCCGGCCTGAAACCTACCATGGAAGTTCAGGAAGGAGACAGGGTCAGGGCGGGCCAGCTTGTTTTTACCGACAAGAAGTCAGACGGCATTCGATATACGGCACCGGGCTCGGGAACCGTCGTCGCCATCAACCGCGGTGAAAAGCGCGTTTTTGAGTCGCTTGTGATCGAACTTGATGGCGGGGAGGGCGAATCCTTCGCCGACTATCCGGCCTCCGAGTTAAGAGACCTGCCGCGGGAGAAGGTGGTTGCAAACCTGGTCGCCAGCGGCGAGTGGACCGCCATCCGAACCCGCCCTTACAGCAGGGTTCCGTCACCGGAAGCGCAAGCGCCCTCTGCGTTTTTTATCACAGCCGCAGACTCCCGGCCTCACTGCCCGGACCCGGCCCTCTTTATCAAGGAGCAGTCAGAAGCCTTCCTGGCGGGTATCGACGTTCTGTCCCGTCTGACCGAGGGCAGGATTTACGTCTGCACCGATGCCGGCAGTGAACTGCCGCAGTCCGACAATCCCCGGGTGGTTACCGAATCCTTTGCCGGGCCGCATCCTGCGGGTAACGTCGGCACCCATATTCATTTTCTGCATCCCGTACACACTAACCGGAGCGTCTGGTACGCGGGTTATCAGGATGTTATTGCGGTCGGGCGGCTTTTCCTGACCGGCAGGCCCTGTTTTGATCGGGTGATTGCGCTGGCCGGACCGGAAGTGAACAACCCCCGCCTGGTTCGCACCCGTCTGGGTGCCAGCACGGAGGAACTGACCGCAGGCCAACTGACGGCGGGCAACAATCGCGTCATCAGCGGGTCCGTGCTGGATGGTCGCCGCGCAACTGACGGCACGGCCTGGCTGGGGCGGTTCCACAATCAGGTATCAGCACTGCACGAAGGCACGGAGCGGGAACTGCTGGAATTCGTCGCACCGGGCAGCAATAAGTTTTCCCTGACCAATCTTTACCTGGGTTCCCTGAAAGGTGGTTTGTTCAGGATGTCCACATCGACGGAAGGCTCCGCCCGGTCGATTATTCCACTGGGAACCTACGAGAAGGTAATGCCGCTGGATATCCTGCCAACGCAGCTACTGCGTGCACTGGTGGTCAGCGACTTCGATGCTTCCATCGAACTGGGCGCACTGGAACTGGACGAAGAGGATCTTGCGCTCTGTACCTTCGCGTGTCCGGGCAAATACGAATATGGACCTTATCTGCGCCAGATGCTGACGCGGATTGAAGCAGAGAGTTGATGCATGTCATTGCGTGAGGTACTGGACCGAATTGAGCCGCACTTTGAGAAGGGCGGCAGGTACGAGAAGTTTTATGCCATCTACGAGATGGTGGATACCATCCTGTATTCCCCGGGTCTGGTGACCAGGACCGGTTCGCACGTTCGTGATGCCGTCGATATGAAGCGGGTCATGACCACCGTCTGGTGGTGTGCCTTCTTCCCGATGTTGGCCGGTATGTACTACTGTGGCCTACAGGCCAACATAGCTATGGACAACATGGGAATCGAGGGGCTGCCCGGCTGGCGCGGTTTCCTGCTGGAACTGATAGCCGGATACGACGCCAACAGCGTCTGGGACTGCCTGGTGTACGGTGCGGTTCACTACATACCGATTTACATGACGGCTTTTGTCATCGGTGGAATACTGGAAGTTATCTTTGCGATTGTGCGCGGGCATGAGGTCAACGAGGGGTTCTTTGTCACCAGCATTCTGTTTTCCCTGACTGTTCCGGCGACGATTCCTCTGTGGCAGGCGGCGCTGGGTATCAGTTTCGGGGTCGTCATTGGCAAGGAAATCTTCGGTGGCACCGGCAAGAACTTCCTGAATCCGGCACTGACCGGTCGTGCCTTCCTTTTCTTTGCTTATCCGGCTGAAATCTCCGGTGATTCAGTCTGGACCGCAGTGGACGGTTTCAGTGGCGCCACCCCACTGGGTATTGCCGCCCTTGAAGGCGTGCGGGGTGTCGTCGCTTCCGGTGTTACCTGGACGGATGCCTTCCTCGGCAACCTTCAGGGTTCGATCGGTGAGACATCCACCCTGGCGATTTTTATCGGCGGGGCCATTCTTCTGATTACCAAGGTGGCCTCCTGGCGCATCATGGCGGGCGTCATGCTGGGTATGGTGGCGACCTCATTATTGTTTAACACCCTTGGTTCAGAGACCAACCCCATGTTCGCCATGCCCTGGCACTGGCATCTGGTCATGGGTGGCTTCGCCTTTGGTATGGTTTACATGGCAACTGACCCGGTATCCGCCGCCATGACCGACACCGGCAAGTGGTGGTTTGGCGCGCTGATCGGAGTGATGTGCGTACTGATTCGTGTGGTTAACCCGGCGTTCCCGGAGGGCATGATGCTGGCGATCCTGTTCGCCAACCTGATCGCACCGTTGATTGACTGGCAGGTGGTTCGCGCCAATGTGAAAAGGAGGCTGGCACGTGTCGGAGCCTGAGAACAAAGACTCAATGAAAAACATCATCGTGGTGTCACTGCTGGTATGCCTGGTGTGCTCGGTGATGGTTTCCGGCGCGGCGGTATTCCTGAAACCGCAGCGGCTTGCCAACAAGGATCTGGATCGAAACCGCAATATTCTGGAGGCCGCCGGGTTGTACGATAAGGAGTCCGGTCAGCAGGTGAACATTGCAGGGCAGTTCGAGAAGTTTGAAATCCGCCTGGTTGACCTGGTAGACAAGCGTGTGCTGAGCGAACCGGAAGCCTTGAACCTGGGTATCGACCCGGCGAGCTATGATCAGCGCAAGGCATCGAAGGACCCGGCCAGGTCCCGTGCCCTGGAGACCGCAGAAGATGTGGCGTCAATCTCCCGACGTGCCCGCTACAGTACCATTTACCTGCTGAGGTATGATACCGGGGGGATTGACAAGGTGGTCCTGCCTTTGCACGGCTACGGTCTGTGGTCAACGCTTTACGGGTTTATTGCGGTCAGGGGCGACATGAACACCGTATCGGGCATCACCTTCTATGAGCATGGTGAAACGGCCGGCCTGGGCGGCGAAGTTGATAATCCGGCCTGGAAGGGATTGTGGCCCGGCAAGTCGCTGTATCGGGATGGTGATATTGCCCTGAAAGTGATCAAGGGTAATGCCAACCCGGACAACGCGAACTTTAACTACCAGATTGATGGCCTTTCCGGTGCCACGCTGACCAGCAAGGGTGTTGAGAATATGGTCAGCTACTGGATGGGTGATCAGGGATTCGGGCCCATCCTGAACGACCTGGGGAATTGAGGGAAAGCAATGAATACCTATGCCAAAGAAGTCTTACTGAACCCCATCTTCAATGACAATCCCATCGGATTGCAGATACTGGGTATCTGTTCAGCACTCGCGGTGACCACCAAGATGAGCGTCGCGTTCGTCATGTGTCTTGCGCTGACGTTTGTGCTGACCTTGTCAAATGTGTTTATTTCCCTGATCCGTCATCATATCCCCGGCAGTATCCGAATCATCGTTCAGATGACTATCATCGCGTCCCTCGTGATTGTGGTGGACCAGATCCTCGGCGCCGTTGCTTATGACATTAGCAAGCAGCTCAGCGTATTTGTGGGCTTGATCATTACCAACTGCATTGTGATGGGGCGTGCGGAAGCCTTCGCCATGCAGAACCCACCGGGGCTTAGCTTCATTGACGGGCTGGGGAATGCGCTCGGCTACAGTGTGTGCCTGATGGCCGTCGCCACCATCCGGGAACTGTTCGGCTCCGGCAGCCTGTTCGGTATCGAAATACTGCGGCTTGTCACCAATGGCGGCTGGTACTCTCCTATGGGGTTGATGCTGTTGCCGCCGAGCGCGTTCTTCATCATTGGCCTGCTGATATGGGTGCTGCGCTCATGGAAGCCGGAGCAGGTGGAAGAAGTTGAATACGAAGCAGGCGGCCAGACCGCCCTGTCCAGGGTTTAAGAGGAGGCGGTCGGCATGATTGAGTATTACCTGAGCCTGCTGGTACGGGCTATCTTCATTGAGAATATGGCCCTGGTGTTCTTCCTGGGTATGTGTACGTTTATCGCGATTTCCAGGAAGATCGAAACCGCCATGGGCCTTGGTATCGCAGTGGTTGTGGTTCTGACGATCACCGTGCCGGTGAACAATCTTATCTACCAGTTCCTGCTGGCGGATGGCGCACTGGCCTGGGCGGGCCTGCCGAATGTGGACCTGAGCTTCCTGAGCTTTTTGTCGTATATCGGTGTGATCGCGGCGATTGTGCAGATCCTCGAAATGTTCCTCGATAAGTATGTCCCCGTACTGTACAACGCCCTTGGTGTTTTCCTGCCTCTTATCACGGTGAATTGCGCCATTCTTGGCGCATCACTTTTCATGATGAACCGGGACTACAACTTTGGCGAAAGTGTTGTTTACGGATTCGGCTCCGGCGTCGGCTGGGCGCTTGCCATTGTCGTGTTGGCCGGTATCCGCGAGAAGATGAAATACAGTGACGTACCCGAAGGTCTGCGCGGGCTGGGTATTACGTTTATTACCGTCGGTCTGATGTCGCTTGGCTTTATGTCCTTCGGCGGCATTTCGCTGTAACCACCGATCAGAAACCAGAGTTAAACCAGAGTTAAGTATGAACCTTGTGGAAGTTGTTCTGGGTGTGACGATGTTTACGGGCGTCATCATGATGCTTGTGTTTGTCATTCTTTACGCACGCAGACTCCTGGTCAGCACGGGTGAAGTGTCCATCGAGATTAACGGCGACCCGGAGAAAACCATTATCTGCTCAGCGGGCGGCAAGCTGCTCAACACGCTTGCAGATTCCGGAATTTTCCTGTCGTCTGCCTGCGGTGGTGGCGGTACCTGCGCACAGTGCCGATGCAGGGTATTGACAGGTGGCGGTTCCATGCTGTCCACCGAAGAGGGATATTTCACGCGCGGTGAGGCAAGAGACGGCTGGCGTCTGTCCTGCCAGACAGCCGTCAAACAGGACATGAAAATCGAGGTGCCGGCAGAATTCTTTGGCGTAAAGCGCTGGCAGTGCGAGGTCATCTCCAACCACAATGTTGCTACCTTCATTAAAGAACTCATCCTGGAACTTCCGGAAGGCGAGGAGGTGGATTTCCGGGCCGGTGGTTACGTGCAGTTTGAAATTCCTCCCTACGAGATTGACTACAAAGACATCGACGTGGAGGAAGAATACCGGGGCGACTGGGAGAAGTTCGGCGTGTTCGATCACAAATCCAGGGTGGACGAACCGACCATCCGCGCCTACTCCATGGCGAACTACCCGGAAGAAAAGGGCATTATGAAGTTCAACATCCGGGTTGCTTCTCCGCCTCCGGGTACCGACTATCCGCCCGGCAAAATGTCATCCTACCTGTTCACCCTGAAGCCGGGTGACAAGGTCACCATCTTCGGGCCTTATGGTGAGTTCTTTGCCAGGGAAACCGATGCGGAGATGGTCTTTGTCGGTGGTGGCGCCGGTATGGCGCCCATGCGAGCGCACATTTTTGACCAGTTGCTACGCCTCAAGACGGACCGCAGGATGACCTTCTGGTATGGCGGTCGTAACCAGCGGGAACTGTTCTACGTCGACGAATACGACAGGCTGGCTTACGAACACGACAACTTCGAGTGGCACATTGCTCTGTCTGATCAGAATCTGGAAAACTGGGACGGGCTGACGGGTTTTATTCACAGTGTACTGTACGAGGAGTACCTGAAGGATCATCCCGCTCCGGAAGACTGCGAGTACTACCTGTGTGGGCCGCCCATGATGAACCAGGCGGTGATCGGTATGCTTGAAGACCTGGGTGTGGAGCGAGAGAACATCTTCCTGGATGACTTCGGCGGCTAGTCACCTGCCAGCATGTTCCGGATGCGGTGCGCGACCTCCCCGGGGTCAATCGAAAGAATACATTTCTTTGAATACTCCCTGCATACACTCTTCTTGCAACCAAAGCAATCAACCTTGTTATAGAACACATGATGTCTGTTTCCGATCGGGAACCATTCGCCCGGAAGATTTCTTGCGCTAAATATTGCGACGCATCTTACCGATACAGCCGCTGCCAGATGCATCGGGCCACTATCGTGTCCGACAAACAAGCGTGTTTCGCCTATGACTGCTGCGCTTTCCCTCACGGACAACTTACCGCAAAAGTTGTAGACCCTCCCTCTCCAGGAAGCTGCGACACTCTCACTGCGAGCATATTCATCAGCGGAGCCAACAATAACCAACCCCATATCCGGGTACGACTCGCTCAAGCCTTCAAGTAGTTGTTTCCAATTGTTATCTCCCCAGTCTTTAACATCCACTTTGGCCCCCAGGCTCATTGAAATGGCAGGTCCGGGATTCAGTGCGGGAATAAGCTCCTTTTCGCTCGTTGTGATCTGAAGACTGCACTCATTCTCATCAAGACTTACTTCATCTTCCATGCCTGTACATCTTGCGATTCTACTCGCCTCATGTTCGAAACCATCACCTTTCAACAACGGTTGCGCCAATTCGGAGCTAAAGGGAAGTCCTATAATCCTTCTAACACCGCACAGCTTGAGGAGCAGGAAACGCCGGGGGACCGAAAGCCTCCTCGCGTAACCTGTCAGATAATATGCTTTGGTTACATGAAACCTTCGCACGGATATCAATAACTTGAGCACTTCTATCGGGTTTCTCATGCCTATCGAATGGTAGACATAGTTGTCCACCAGCCCCATGCCTGAAAAAATATCCTGGTTGTCGGGGGTCCTGGTTGAAACAATCTTGTTTGTGAGCATGACTATTCGCGCTCCGGGATGTCGGCGTCGGATAGCCCTGATGATCGGAATAGAAATCAACATATCACCGAGTGACCCCAGGCAATAAATCAGTATGACTTCAGAATCGTCAGCGGGGTTCATGATATGCGCTCCGCATGGGTTGCATATCCCGCATCTTCCGGAATACAGACATAATTCCCATCATCCCGCTGCTCGGTCCACGGCAGCACCGAAACAATGTCCCGGTGGTTAGCCGCCTGCATGGCCTCTGCCACTGAGCCGCTTTCCCCGAGCATCTCAACATTAACGCGCGTTGGGAAGATGATGGTATAGGTGCCATCCGCATTGCCTTTCAAGGCGTCCCTCGGGGAAATCCAGAGGGAGTCGACGGACTCATGGCCATCGTGAACAGCCAGATGGTCGGCGGGTGCCGCTGCGAGATAGAAGTGGGTATCAAAGCGCTTCGGCATCATTTTCGGCGTGATCCAGTGTGCGAAGTGCTGCAACTTGTCGCAGGCCAGGCGTAACCGCTCCTCCTCCAGGAAGTCGATGAGCGCGACCTCACCCTTGTTCAGTGGATCCCGGTAATGTTCAAGGGTTTCCAGTTTTGCTCCGGATACCAGTGCTTCGCTACCGGCTTCACGGGCCAGCAGGATGCCGCATTCCTCGAAAGCCTCGCGAATAGCCCCGGCCATCATGGCGGTCATGGTGTCGTCGGCATCGCCCACGCCATCACAATAGTCCCGAACTTTGAAGTCGCCATCATCGACCTTGCCGCCCGGAAACACGAGGGCGCCCGATGCAAAGTCAATCTGGTGGTGGCGTACCACCATGAAGGTTTCAAGGCCCGTCGGGCCGTCGCGCAGCATCAAAATGGTGGCCGCAGGTACCGGTATCGCCGGTGCGCTCATGATCGGGGTGGCCCGATCAACGCCTGCCTGACCGGCGATTCGTCCTCACCTCCGGCGATGGTCCACAGGGGCCGGGGGGGGGGTAACTCATTGTTTTCACTATGTATTTTCATAATTCTTGGACTGTTATCGGTACGGGCTATTCTTCAGGCAAATGTGCCGCCGGAAAAGACTCAAACAGCTCGCCATCTGCGGCGGGGGGAGAGAATACCGGGCCCGGTCGCGCGTCGTCAACTCGCTCGAAGAGATACTCGTTGTATGAGCGGTAGAGGCGTTTGTTGGCAAGCTCCAGGACGCGTGGCTTCCTGAACACGCGCTTGAAGCGGGTCGCATCGGGCACCATCAGCGATCCGGTCATGTTCTCGGAGACGGTACCGTCGGGGTAGCGGAAAATCATTCGTTTGTCGTGGTTGATGTGATGGATGTAGCGCCGGGAGGCCCGCTCCATGATTGCCATATAGGCCCTGGCCGACCTGCCGTCCATCTCAGAGAAGCTGCTCGCGTTGTGAAACAGATCGACGGAATCGTCAGACAGCATCGGGGCCGTGAAGTGAGGGAATACGGCAATGTCGTAGGCCTCGTCCGCGCCGGTGGCGACGTCTCCCTCCCCGTACAGGCGGATCCGCCGGTCCGGGAATGCCGACAGCAGAAAGTAGGCGCAAGTGGCGGCCACCTCGGGGATATCGAAACAAATGTACCTGGCGATGTTGCCGCTCGCATAGTGCAGGGTCTGGAAGCACTGGCCGCCGAGACCACTGCCAATCTCGACCACAGTTGCTTCCGGGCAGTCACGAAGCCACTCCGCCATCTCCGCTCCGTGGTGGGCGTTACGGAAGGTTTGGACCGGCACTATGTCGCCGTTGAGCGGGATGCCAACCGGGTTGCCGATCTTCGGATAACGCACCTGATCAAGGGGTAGACCCTGTCTCAGAAACCGGTCGCGGTAATCGCACCAGGTCGCTATCCCGTAGAATCTCCCGAAGATCGACGTCTTGAACATGACGTTGCTCAGATAGCTTACCCCGCCGGTTCTCGACGACGTGACCGGCTCGCGGTGGAAGTTGTCGTATATGGCACGCAGGCTGGAGAGGTCCTCGTCGATGAGAGCCCGGATTAGCCCGTGGTTTACGTCGATCCACTCGAACCATTGACCGCGGACCTGAAACTCCTCGGCAACATGCGCCTGAGCCGACTTTGCGGCTTTGTAGGCCGCGATGATGCGGCGCAGGTCCGTGTCATCGGCACGATGGTGGTCGGCATCGCCGCGGTGATCGGCGAATCCCTGTTTGATCGGCAGGCGCCGGTCGGACTTCGGGAGTCGCAGGTAGTTGAAGGTGGCCCACCCGCGACTGACGAATTTTCTGCTGAGGTAGTCGAGCACCCTCGACAACAGATCCCCATGGGTCCAGGCGTACCGGACCTTGCGAGCAAGGTATTTGATGCGCTGCATAGTGAGATTCAGCGGCATGACCCAACCAGGGTTGTTTTTTCAGGCGAGGGCGGGGGGGGGTAACTCATTGATTTCACTATATATTTTCATAATGTTTGGGCTGCCATCGGTACGGGCTTTTTTCAAGGCGCAATCATACACCATTATGAGTGTCCGGGTTCTATTGGCCCACAGACAACGAAGCCTTCCGGCGAAAGTAATCTGCAATTAATTCTGCCCTGGCTTTGTTAGCAACCGCACTGGGATGAGTATCCAACTCATGAATATAAAATTCTCGCGCTAACTGTTCTCTGGTATCAGCGAGGGTTACATCAATGACGGAATCAGATATTTCCTTCATGCGTGATATGAGCGCCTCGTTTGTCCATGTCGTAAGTTTCAGTTGTATTTCGGTTGTGTCTATATAGGCGATTATAAGTTCAGAATTATTCCTGCGGGTTTCCTGGTAAATGCTGTTAATAATCGCCAGGTACAGATCAATGTCGCTGTCAGTTATAAACCCTTGTATTGCCCTATCTATCAATGAGTAGATTTTCGAATACCCCAGCGTTCTGCGCAGGAAGTGGTCAGGACAAACGCCATTTAGCACGGCTACACCCCTCTCAACCCTGTATCGCGGTGAACCTTGTGAGTAGTAATACTTACACGCACTTCTTAATGCATGAAACGGGGCCGTTAGTAAAATATTGACACCATCAACTGACGATATGCCATTTTCTTCGATATTGTAAAGCGCTTGATGCAAGCCATAACCAGTCATACTTATGTGGGTCTTCCCCAGATCAAGTGGGTAGCTTAACCTGATGGCCTATGTAAAGACACAGAGTTACACGCTCATGAAAGACACACAGTTATACGCCCAGATTCTGGGAATAGAGAAGCCGTGGCAGGTCTCGGACGTCAAAGTCTCTTTGTCCAACGATGAGGTTGAGATCACAGTGAACCATGGTTCCGACCCGTTGACTTGCCCGAAGTGCAGAAAGAGAAGTCCGGGCTACGACAAACGAACCAGGCGCTGGCGCCATCTCGACACCTGCCAGTTGAAGACGCTGTTGGTGGCGGAGGTCCCGCGCGTGAATTGCGCGGAGCACGGGGTGGTCACGATAGCGGTTCCCTGGTCGGAGTCGGGCAGTGGGTTCACAGCCTTGTTTGAAGCCTTGGTGATTGACTGGCTGAAAGAGGCCTCAGTGAGTGCGGTATCGACCCGGCTGAGGCTGAGTTGGAATGCGGTAGACGGGATTATGCAGCGGGCTGTGACACGCGGCATGGCACGCAGAGAACACCATGCACCGACCCGACTGGGTGTGGATGAGACATCGTTTCAGAAGCGCCATGAATACGTCACGGTGGTCACTGATCACAGTGAGCAAGGCCGTGTGCTACATGTCGCTGACGACCGAAAGGCGGCGAGCTTAACGTGCTATCTGGAGACGCTCACTGACGCGGAACGAGCGGCGATAGAATGCATCAACATGGACATGTGGCCTGCCTATATCAAGGCGGCCTATGATGCCTTACCGCAGGCTGAGTCGTGCATCGCTTTCGACAAGTTTCATGTCGCCAAATACCTCGGGGGAGCGGTAGACAAGGTGCGGCGGCAGGAGCATCGAAGGCTGTTGGCTAATGGAGATGAATTGCTCAAGGGGAGCAAATACAGTTGGTTGCGTAATCCACAGAATATGAGCCGCGAACAGTGGCGAGAGTTTGCCGTATTGCGCGAATCTGGATTGAAGACGGCACGCGCCTGGGCGATCAAGGAATTGGCGATGAGTCTATGGCATTACAACACACGCGGCTGGGCGATGAAGGCATGGAAGCGTTGGTTGAGTTGGGCGTTTCGTTCACGCCTGGAACCGGTTCGCAAGGTCGCCAGGACGATTCGAGCGCATTTGTGGGGAATTGTTAATGCCATCATTTTGAAGTCAGACAACGGTCGATCAGAAGCGATGAACCGGAAGATACAACAGATCAAGAGAAGGGCCTGCGGCTATCGAAATCGAGAACGATTCCGCAATGCCATCTACTTTCATCTTGGAGGACTGGACCTTTATCCGAAGGGAGTGGCTTGATATTTACCCACTACATTTGGGGAAGAGCCACTTATGTTTTTTACATTGAGCCCATGCTCATTAAACAAGAATGCACTGAGGGTCTCATCATCATTTAACCCGGAACCAAATGCGAAAGAGCCGCCAAATATATAGGCATCGTAAGGCCCATCCGAAAGGTCTCGTCGATAACCATCGTCGCCAATCGAGTGGGTTACCTCATAAATTACTTCGCCACTGGTGGAAAGTTTGTTCCCCCTGTAAACCCCTGGATATAATCGCCTGCCAAACCCTTCGACAGGGTAGTAACGGAGCTTTTTAGAATCTTTATTAGAATCCGAGTCACGAAAAGTGCTAACCTTATGACTATCCCAAATTAGTAAAACAGCTTCTGCAATAGTCATTACCAATATAATAGCGATGACCGGCACAAACAATGTTCGGGTTTTTGGCACTAATACCGCAAAAGATGAACCTGCAAGAGCCAAAGCTATCCCCAGAATAGCAAAATTTTTTGTTTCCCAGGCGACGACGAAAGCAACCAGAGATGCGATGAAGAGGACTATCGGCATACTATATATTTTCATAATGTTTGGACTGCCATCGGTACGGGGTTTTTTCAGGGCGCAATCATACATCATTAGGAGTGTCCGGGTTCCATACTGTGCGCTCAAACAGGCCGTCATCTGCCGCCCTCGCCATCACCTGTTCCGCCTCAATGATGCGAGGTCCGTCTCGTTCCACGCGGAGGCTTGCGGATTCGGTATCCGGCAATCTGATGGTCCTGTCACCGTCAAAGGCGAGAATGCCAGGCCCGGTAACCGAGACCGATTCGCCGAGATTCAGTTTCCGATCCTCCTCAATACCGACCACCTGATGCAGACCGGGAGAGATGGGGATGTTCAGCCTTCTTGCGGCACCCCTGGCGCAACGGATATAGATACCCCTGTCATCGTGGAACCCTGTCGGATTGATAAACCCTCCGATGGGCGAGATGCCGATAGAGGCGGGCTCTGCCCGGGCCAACACAATATCGGCAAGGTTGTCGCCTGCAAACGGCAACAGGTTGCCCAGGTAGTCATTGCGTAGCAGAACGGCATCAATGAGCGCGATGTCATGAGTGGCATCTTTTTCGATATGGATGCGCTTACAGCGGATGCACGATTCAACCGTGACTTTCCCTGCGGCAACAAGGCCGGCGGCCATCCCGGCAACGGAAGCCTCAAGGCGATAGGGGAAGACATTGTTGGTTCCGGTGGACAGGGGCAGTATGGCTGCCTCTGTCAAGGTGCCGGCAACAATTCTTGATGTGCCGTCGCCGCCGAGAACGACGAAAACCCGACAGCCGACATCCCACATCATGGTGGCCATGGTGGTGGTATCGGCTGCCGTATGAGTGAGCTTGTAGCGCAGTATCTCAATGCGGTCGCGTTCAGCCAGGTTTTCCACGGCTTTCTCATTGATTCGAAACGGTTCATGGGCGAGGTAGATCTGCTCGACTCCCATGGAGAGTGCGCCCAACACCAGCCGGGTGACCTGCTGCTGCTTTTCATGGTGATCGCTGGTGCTTGCCCGTGCGGCGACGCGCCTGACGTCTCGACCCGAGAAGGGGTTAACGATGATCCCCAGGGGCATTCGGTGATCGGACGTCAGTCGGCTTTTCGTGTGAAAATCCACTGATCCTCAGTGGAGAAGGTTTCGTTGAAGCGGTAGCCGTCCCCGTCGAAGTCCTTGATGTCGTCCGGCCTGTTGATCCGGTTCTTCACGATAAAGGATGCCATGGAGCCTCGTGCTTTTTTGGCAAAGAAACTGAGTATCTTGTAGGTGCCCTTGTGGTAGTCCTTGAACACCGGTGTGATCAGCCGACCGGGCAGGTCCCCGGTCTGTACGGCCTTGAAGTACTCGATTGAGGCAAGGTTGATGAGTGTTTTGTTGCGGTGCTCATCCAGTGCCTTGGTGAGTGACCTGCCGATGTCCTTTCCCCAGAATTCGTACAGGCTGTTGCCCCGCGCAGTCTTCAGCCGGGTGCCCATTTCCAGCCGATAGGGCTGGATCATGTCGAGGGGTTTCAGAACACCGTACAGGCCGGAAAGAATACGCAGGTTCTTCTGTGCGAAGGTGAAGTCAGGCTCCTTGTAGGTGTCCACATCAAGACCGATATAGACATCGCCTTTGAATGCCAGGATGGCCTGCTTGCAGGCGTTGTTTGCACCGCCCCGGGTCTTGAAGTTCCGGAACCGTTCAACATTCATTTCAGCGAGCCTGGGGCTGATACCCATGAGCCGGGACAGATCTTTCGGTGTCTTGCCTCGCATGACACTGATCAGTTCGTTGGTTCTGGTTGTGAAACCGGGTTTTGAATTTTTTGCCGTTGTTGACGGCGTTTCAAAATCGAGAGCTTTGGCCGGTGAAATGACGGTTAACATGGAATCTGGTGAGGGCCCGAAAGTCGCTAAGAATACTAGATTTGCCGGAGTGGTGGAATGGGCCTGTGCAGTTTGTCGTAGCCAGATGACGGGCCTGTGTGGATAATTCCCCGGAAAGTGACCGGGACGGCGGGTTATGAGTATTCAGGAACGTATTGAAAATAAACTGGCCGGGGCCATTGAGCTGAGACACCTGGAAGTCATCAATGAGAGTGGCAATCACAATGTTCCGGCCGGTTCCGAATCTCACTTCAAAGTTATCCTGGTCAGCGAGGTATTTGCAGGCGAGCGCCTGATCGCCCGCCATCGCCGTGTTAATCAGATTCTTGAAGACGAACTATCCAACCACATTCATGCACTGGCCATACATACCTACACCGAAACAGAGTGGCGGGACAAGCATGGTGAAGCGCCTCTTTCGCCGCCCTGTCTGGGTGGCAGCGCCAACGAGTAGATGATGCCGGACTGGCGGGCGCGCCCGCCTTGCTCTCACGAAACTTTCTCTCACAAAAAAATCCTGCTATTCAGAGCTTCCCTGAAGCAGTCCCTTGATAACGGGATAAACATCCTCAAGGATCATCGGTTGGGCTTCCACTGTGGGGTGAATGCCATCACCCTGTACCAGGTTGCGGGTTGTGGCTATCCCATCGAGCAGGAATGGCACGAACGGAATCCGGTGCCTGTCCGCGAGTTCGGGGAAAATACGCTCGAAGGCGGTGATATACCTTCGGCCATAGTTGGGCGGCAGAACCATGCCGATCAACAGGACCCTGACCCCTCCATCCAGAGATTGCTGAATCATGGCGTCCAGATTGCTCTGAATCCTGTCGATCGGGTAACCGCGAAGTCCATCGTTGCCACCAAGTTCCAGGATCAGGATGTCCGGTTGGTGAATGGACAGTGATTTGGGTAACCTTGTTAGCCCGCCACCGGTGGTTTCGCCGGAAACACTGGCGTTCACGACCCTGTACTCGGGATGTTCCTGCGCGAGACGTTCTGCGAGCAGGTGTACCCAGCCCTGTTCCGGGTCCATGCCGTAAGCGGCGCTGATGCTGTCGCCATAGACGAGAAGGGTGTTCTCACTGGTGGCAGCTTCCGAGTAAAGCGGGCCCGGGCACAGCAGAACAGATAGAAGAGTTAACAGACGTAACATGATTAAAGCGAAAGATCTGGGAAAAACTGTCACCACCTCGGAAGGGCAACTGACCATTTTGAAAGGGATTGACCTGGAGATCAAGGAATCAGAGTCCGTCGCGATTGTCGGTGCTTCCGGCTCGGGCAAGACCACACTGCTCAGTCTCCTCGCGGGGCTGGACACGCCGACAACAGGTCAGATTTTCCTGGGCGACTATGAAATCACGGCGCTGGATGAAGAGGAGCGGGCGAAGGTTCGCTCTGAACTTGTCGGGTTCGTATTTCAGTCCTTCCAGCTACTGGCCAGCCTTTCTGCCATTGAGAACGTCATGCTGCCCTCGGAACTTCGAGGCGATTCAGGCGCCGGGGACAAGGCGCAGGAACTCCTGGAACGCGTCGGTCTTGGGCACAGGATCAATCACTATCCCAGGCAGCTCTCCGGCGGTGAGCAGCAGCGTGTTGCCATTGCGCGCGCGTTTGCCTCATCGGTCGACCTGTTGTTTGCCGATGAACCCACCGGAAACCTCGATACTGCAACGGGTCAGCATGTGATTGACCTGACCTTTGAGTTGAACAGGGAATTTGGAACCACCCTGGTTCTGGTCACCCATGACCAGCGACTGGCGGAGCGCTGTGACCGCGCCATTCATCTTGCTTCCGGGGAAATCACGATCCCGGGAATGCCTCCCGAAGTTGTTTCCGGCACTGTTGTCTGATGAATATCGTCGGACTGGCATTAAAGCTTCTTTGGCGTGACTGGCGCGCCGGTGAGCTGACGCTGCTGCTGGCCTCGCTGGTCATCGCCGTTGGTACGGTGACCACGGTGACGCTTTTTGTAGATCGGTTGCAGCAGGCGCTGGTGGCTGAGTCAGCGACCTTTCTTGCTGCGGACCGCGTTATCCGCTCCGGCGATCCCATTGACCCGGAGATCATTGAATATGCGGAGTCCCTTGGCCTGCAGACGTCAGAAACCCTGGGATTCATGTCCATGGTGTTCTCTGAAGACCGCGCCCGGTTTTCATCGGTGAAGGCCGTAGATGGTGACTATCCGCTGCGGGGACGACTGATTGCCGGTGATGAACCCTTCATGCGGGGATACCCGGTGGCAGCGGGACCACCACCGGGTGAACTGTGGCTTGAAAGCCGGTTGTTTCCTTCGCTGGACGTGCTGCCGGGTGAACTGATTGATGTCGGTGTCGCGAGTTTCCCGGCGACGAGGGTATTGATAAAGGAACCTGATCGTGGCGGTGGTATCAGTAATGCCGGTCCAAGAGTCCTGATGAACCTGGCCGATGTTCCGGCCACGGAGGTCGTGCAACCCGGCAGTCGACTGTCTTACCGCTATCTCTTCGCCGGGGACTGGGAAACGCTGGAAGTCTTCTCAACCTGGGCGGCGCCGAAGCTGGGGCCTGAAGCCCGCATGTTTGGTGTGAAGGAAGGTGCGGAAGGTATAGGTGAAGCGCTGGACCGGGGCGAGAAGTTTCTCCTGCTGGGCAGTCTGCTTGGCGTTGTTCTGGCAGGCGTTGCGATTGCTCTGGCGGCGCAACGCTACAGTCTGAGGCACTATGACCACGTTGCCATCATGAAGACACTCGGCGCGACACCGAGGCGTATTGATGCCGTGTTTATCGCCATATTCGTGATTCTGGGCATAGTCTCTGCCCTGGCTGGCGCATTGATCGGTCTTGGCATGCAGGCTGGCGTTGCCGCGATCCTGTCGCCCTATATTCCCATTGAACTGCCGCCACCCACCATGAGACCTGTGCTGCTGGGTCTGGTCACCGGGTTTATCTGCCTGCTCAGTTTCGCGTTGCCGCCTTTGCTCAAACTGCGCGCCATCGAACCGCTGCGTGTGATCCGCCGTGATCTTGGTGACCCGGGGATCTCCGGCAGCCTCACCTACGGGTTTGCCCTGGCCGGTACCCTTGGGCTCATGTGGTGGTATTCGCAGGATCTGTTGCTCACGCTGATGATTTTCAGCGGCGCCGTCGTGTCACTGGTGTTGTTGTCTGGTGTTGCCTTTCTGATGCTTCGCAGTGGCCGCGCGGTTGGTATGCAGGCGGGAAGCGCCTGGCGCCTGGCGCTTGCGGGTATGCAGAGAAGAGGGCGGGAAAACACCTTGCAGATACTGGTGTTTGGTCTTGCCATTATGCTGCTGCTGATCCTTTATCTGGTACGCACGGCTCTGATTACCGAGTGGCAGGCCCAGATTCCCGAGGATGCCCCCAATCATTTTGCCATCAATGTTGCCCCGGAAGATGTTGCACCGATCAGGTCCCTGTTTGACGACCATGGCGTTGAGTCGCAACCCCTGTACCCGATGATTCGCGGCAGGATCATCACAGTGAACGGTGAATCGGCATCGGAGCGTGATCGGCGAATCGGGGAGCGGGGCGAGGATGCACCCGGGTCCAGTTCCGGGCGTAATCTGACCTGGTCGAAGGTGCTGCCGGATGATAATCAGGTAGTGGCCGGCGAATGGTGGCCCGAAAATTACAGTGGGCCGCCACTGGTGTCGCTGGAAAAGGACCTGGCCTATCGGAACCGGCTGAAGGTCGGTGACGAGCTGGTATTTTCCATCCAGGGCATTGAGATAGCCACCCGGGTTGCCAACATCCGCTCGGTCGCCTGGGACAATATGCAGCCGAACTTCTACATGATCTTTGCGCCCGGCTCATTGGAGGAGTTCCCCTCTACGTTCATGACCAGTTTTTATCTGCCGAAGGACAGGAAACGCTTCCTGAATAAACTGCTGCGTGATTTCCCGACCATGACCGTGATCGAAATAGACGCCCTGATTGAACAGGTGCAGCGCATTATCGGTCAGGTCACCCTGGCGATTGAACTGGTGCTTGTTCTTATCATGGCTTCCGGCGCTCTGGTACTGCTGGCCAGTGTCCAGGCGTCCATGGATGAGCGTATGAAACAACATGCCATCCTGCGGACACTGGGTGCGGGCAGAAAGCTGGTGCTGGGCAGCCTGTTGATCGAGTTTTGTACGCTGGGCCTGTTTGCCGGTCTGCTGGCGACCATCGGCTCCGAGGTTACCGTGTTCATACTGGAGACCCAACTCTTTGAACTGGAGTATGCGGTTAACCCGCAGTTGTGGGTGCTTGGCCCGGTGGTGGGCATTGTGCTGATTGGTGCGGTGGGTATTCTGGCCACCCGGCGCATAGTCGAAACGCCACCGGCGAAGGTGTTGGGGGAACTCGCCTGAGTCAGGGTTCTTGATACCAGTGGCCGTCATCCCGCTTTCTGATCCATAGCTGGGAAAACCAGTGGAACCGATTTCCCGTCTTGCCGGGTAGGGTGCAGTTGTAGCGTGATCGTCCTACCGGAATATCTTCCTGTGGGGTTGCGATGAGATGTGTTGCCGATGTCTCGGCGAGCGGCATCAGCCCGCCCGGGCCGTAGCAGGTCATGCGCGACAGGTTAAGTTCGCCGGTGACGAACTCCAAATGCAGCGCCGGTCGATAGGTGCCCTGGACGGGAAGGTCTGCTTCCGGAAATTTGATCGGCATCGGCAGGCTGCGAATTTTGTCGCGAAAAGCGGCCTCGCCGACGTGGATGCCGGAAAGTGGGAAGCGGGGCAGAAGGGCGGGATTGGACATGGGACCGATGGCGCCGCTTTGCTGACCATAGCCGACCCTGCCCAGATTGGTCACCAGCTTCAAAAGGGCATCGTCATATTCACCATACGGATAGGCAAAGGCATTGGATTCGAACCCCTGTTCCCGGAGTAGCCCGGTGGCCGTGGCAATGTCCCGCTCAACCCGGACCCGCCAGGTCTGATCGTTTTCACCCGGTTCGCGTCGGATCAGGTGCCCGTGGCTGTGTGTATGGTTGGCGATCTCGGCGTTGTTTTGTGCCAGTTCCCTCAGTTGTTCCCAGGTCATGTACAAGGGATTACCCGTCTGTACCGGCTCGGTTGCGACAAAAACCGTAAAGGGCCAGCCCCGTTTTTTTAACAGAGGTAACGCATGTTCGTAGATGCTGGTGTAGGCATCATCGAAGGTGATCGCGGCAAGTTTCCTGTCATCGGCGACAGCCAGCGAGGTCTCGACCAGTTTCTTCAGCGGCAGGATGGTGAAGCCTTCTTCCTCCAGTATCTGAAGATGGCGTTCGAATTGCCCGGGGCTGATGCTGGTGATTGGCGGGGTATCTGTGTCCACATGATGATAGAGCAGCACCACGCCGGAGTGGGCGGGTAGCGAGACCAGCAGGAGTAACAGGTGTGGAATGCGCCACTTCAACCAAAGCCCGATGACCATGGCCGACTTCAACTAACTTTTGTTTTTAAGCGGTAAGCTAATTGAGGGCGCGTGATACCCAGCAACCTGGCAGCAGCACTTAGGTTTCCATTGCTCTTTTCGACCGCAGTTTCAAGGAGGACAAGCTCTATATCTTCCAAAGACTGGGGTTGATTAAGCATTCTATCGGCAATGGATTTTAGAGAAAGGCCATTTTCAGATGTAAACAGGTCTGCGCCAGTTTCGGAGGCTGCGGACGGAGCTGTGTCGATTTTAAGGCGAGGGAACAGGTTGTCTGCAGTAATAGATTCTCCAGTGCTGGTGATAATGACGCCGCGCTCAATAATGTGATCAAGTTCCCGAATGTTCCCGGGCCAGTCGTAGTCACTTAATGCTTTTAACGCAGCATCTGAGATGCCGCTTATTCTTTTGCTGTAAAGGGCTGAGTATTTGTCCAAAAAATGTTTTACAAGAAGAGGTATATCGTCACGCCTTTGTCGCAAAGCAGGAATAACGATAGGGTAAATGTTTAATCGATAGAATAAATCTGCCCGGAAGCGTCCTTCGTCTACCGCCTTTTGTAAGTTAACGTTAGTTGCTGCTACCAGACGAACATTTACTTTTCTAACACGTACATCGCCTAAGCGTTCAAACTCCCCTTCTTGTAATACTCGCAATAGTTTGGCTTGTGCAGAAGCAGAGAGATCCCCCACCTCGTCGAGAAAAAGGGTTCCACCATGAGCCCTTTCGAAGCGACCAGGACGCGATTGTTGGGCACCGGTGTAGGCGCCTTTTTCTACACCAAATAGCTCTGATTCGATCAGATCTTCGGGGATGGCGGCGCAATTAACAGATACAAAGCTCTTATTTGCCCTGGGGCTTATTTCATGTAGTTGTCGTGCAAAAACTTCTTTGCCAACACCAGTTTCTCCCAAAAGCAGTACGGCAATATCGCTGTCGGCTGCTTTATGTAGTAACTTGCAGCTCTTTCGAAAAGCTTCTGAATCGCCTACCATGCCTTTCAAAAGAGAGGTGTCTTCTTCCAACGACAGGCGCAAGTGTTCTACTTCCGTCTGTAGATGGATTATTTGGTCAGCAACGCGATCAGGTTCAAAGTACTTTAAGTCTTCTTCGGTATCTTCCCATTCTTCCAGGGGTTTGCCGATGTCTCGGCAATGTTGGTCGCCTTTACCACAGCACTCAACTTCTCGATAAAGAATAAAACGGCCCATGATAGCGCTGGTATAACCAGTTGCGTAGCCAATCTGCGTCCAGCAAACGGGCTCCGTTTCCATACCATAGGTATCCAGATGTATCTCTGCTTCATAGGAATCTTCCCAGAGAAAATCTCCCATATAGATGCCCTGGCTGATATCTATATTCAGTTTAAGCGGTGTGACTTTAACAATGCCTTCAACGGAGTGGAGGCTGGGGCCAACTTTTAGCAATTCTTCATCGGAAGCGTCCGGAACCAGACGCCTGGCCAGTTCAGCATCCTTTTTGCCCGATTCGTAACCCATTCGCGTTAATACGCCTCGAGCTCGATGTGTTCCGAGTGTGTCTATTAACTCTTTACGTAGAGAAGCCATCGCGCTTGTATGCAACAGTACCATCCGATGCTTTTCCAGGCTGATATGCCCAGGGCTAAAATCAATTTTAAGCCGGTCTGGCAGGTGGGCATATTTGCCCAGATTCAGGCTGGTCATTATTTCTCCTTGTCTTGTAACCGAAACATCTTTTGACATTTATAAATTCGCCCTGCTATCAGGAATATTATTAAATACTAAGAACTAGCCTGGATATTGCATCAAAAAAGAAGGCAAGCCCTTTAATCCCAGTAAAATTCAGTTGCTTACACAAAGTCCCCGGAAGGACTTGCCATGATAAATTGTACCACCACTGAACGCTCATTCGAACCCGGTAAACGCCGGTAAACGCCGCAAAGTCACCGCTAATTTCAACGGTGGTTACATCGCCAGTAATGGCGGGGTATTGCTCTTACATCAGGTCGACCGTTTCGCCGGACTGACAAAGCAGGTCGCGGCAAAAATCCTCGGTATTGACCGGCTACCCGACCGGGCAGTGTAACCGCGTAGGTGAGGGTATCTTTGTGCACATCCATGCCGATATAGGCTGTATGGGGTTCAGTGCCCTGCCTTGTGGGTGAATCTCAGTCGATGCGGATGGTTCTTGCTCGTTGCCGTGTTTGCATTAGACTTGATCATGCCTGCTCTTCTCAAGATGGCTCTGCCACGTTTGTTGTCACAACACCCGGGTAATCCACGAACGTTGAGGTAGGGCAGGTCAAATCATTATGTCTAGCCTCAATATTGCATCAAAAAGAAGGCAAGTCCTTTAATTTCCGGTAAAATTCAGTTGCTTACAAAAAATTCCCGGAAGGACTTGCCATGACAAATTGTACCGCAACTGAACTCACATTCGAAGCCGTTAAACGACGTAAAGTCACCGCTAATTTCAACGGTGGTGACATCACCGGTAATGGCGGACTATTGCTGCTACGCAAGATCGACCGCCTTACCGGACTCACAAAACAGGTCGCAAAACGTCTGGCCGATGACCGTGTCCGGGGACGTTGTGAACACACGCAGTTGTCACTCCTGCGTCAGCGGGTCTATGCACTGGCCATCGGTGATGAAGACCTTAACGATCATCAACAACTCCGGCACGACCTGGCGCTACAGTCTGCCATTGATCGTGACCGACCACTGGCGAGTCCCTCGACCTTGTGTCGCTGGGAGAACGCCGCAACAGGGGAAACGGCCAGGACGATTCATGAAGTCATGGTTGATCAGTTTATCGCTTCTTTTGAGAAGCCCCCGACGCGCCTCGTTCTTGATGTTGATGCCACGGATGATCCTGTGCACGGTATGCAGGAGCATCGAGGCTTCCACGCCTACTACGATCACTATTGTTTTCTGCCACTGTATGTCTTTTGTGGTGAGAAGTTGCTGGTCAGCTATCTGCGTCCCTCAAGGATTGATGGTGCCAAACATAGCTGGGCGATTCTGGCGCTGTTGACCAAACGGCTCAGGCAGGTGTGGCCGAAGGTGAAGCTCATTGTGCGCGGTGACAGCGGCTTTTGTCGTTGGCGCATGCTGAACTGGTTTGATCATCATGATGTGGGTTATGTGATCGGTATGGCCCGCAACGACAGGCTCAATCACTTCGCTGGCCGGTTAATCCGCAAGGCAGAACGAGACTATCAGCAAACCGGCCAGAAGCAGCGTTTGTTTGGCGAGTTCCGCTATGGCGCCGGTAGTTGGCCGTACCCTCGCAGGGTCATTGCCAAGGCTGAACACAGCAGTCGCGGCAGCAATCCTCGATATCTGGTGACGAATCTGACCCAGTCACCACAGTATCTATACGACAAGCTGTATTGCCCGCGGGGTGATATGGAAAACCGGATCAAGGAACAGCAATTGGGTCTGTTTGCAGACCGTACCAGTTGCCACCGGTGGTGGCCGAACCAGTTCCGACTGCTGTTATCGTCCCTGGCCTATGTCCTGATGCAGCGACTGCGAGACATCGGATTGCGCGGCACCGGGTATGCGAAAGCCCAGGTAGGGACGATCAGACTGACGTTGCTGAAGATCGGTGCGGTCATCATCCGCAACACCCGAAGGATCAAGTTCTTCCTCTCCAGCGCCTACCCGCATCAGCAACTGTTCTGCCAGGTGGTAGCAAGGCTCGATACCAGCTAAGACAATCACCAACTCAATCGTGTGGGTTCAGGTGGTATCGCCAGGAGGCTCTTCCCCAAATGTAGTGGGTAAATATCAAGCCACTCCCTTCGGATAAAGGTCCAGTCCTCCAAGATGAAAATAGATGGCATTGCGAAATCGTTCTCTATTTCGATAGCCGCAGGCCCTTCTCTTGATCTGTTGTATCTTCCGGTTCATCGCTTCTGAGCGACCGTTGTCTGACTTCAAAATGATGGCATTAACGATTCCCCACAAATGCGCTCGAATCATCCTGGCGACCTTGCGAACCGGCCCCAGGCGTGAACGAAACGCCCAACTCAACCAACGCTTCCATGCCTTCATCGCCCAGCCGCGTGTGCTGTAATGCCATAGACTCATCGCCAATTCCTTGATCGCCCAGGCGCGTGCCGTCTTCAATCCGGATGCGCGCAATACGGCAAACTCTCTCCACTGTTCGCGGCTCATATTCTGTGGATTACGCAACCAACTGTATTTGCTCCCCTTGAGCAATTCATCTCCATTAGCCAACAGCCTTCGATGCTCCTGCCGCCGCACCTTGTCTACCGCTCCCCCGAGGTATTTGGCGACATGGAACTTGTCGAAAGCGATGCACGACTCAGCCTGCGGTAAGGCATCATGGGCCGCCTTGATATAGGCAGGCCACATGTCCATGTTGATGCATTCTATCGCCGCTCGTTCCGCGTCAGTGAGCGTCTCCAAGTAGCACGTTAAGCTCGCCGCCTTTCGGTCGTCAGCGACATGTAGCACACGGCCTTGCTCACTGTGATCAGTGACCACCGTGACGTATTCATGGCGCTTCTGAAACGATGTCTCATCCACACCCAGGCGGGTCGGTGCATGGTGTTCTCTGCGTGCCATGCCGCGTGTCACAGCCCGCTGCATAATCCCGTCTACCGCATTCCAACTCAGTCCCATCCGGGTCGATACCGCACTCACTGAGGCCTCTTTCAGCCAGTCAATCACCAAGGCTTCAAACAAGGCTGTGAACCCACTGCCCGACTCCGACCAGGGAACCGCTATCGTGACCACCCCGTGCTCCGCGCAATTCACTCGGGGGACCTCCGCCACCAACAGCGTCTTCAACTGGCAGGTGTCGAGATGGCGCCAGCGCCTGGTTCGTTTGTCGTAGCCCGGACTTCTCTTTCCGCACTTGGGGCAAGTCAACGGGTCGGAACCATGGTTCACTGTGATCTCAACCTCATCGTTGGACAAAGAGACTTTGACGTCCGAGACCTGCCACGGCTTCTCTATTCCCAGAATCTGGGTGTATAACTGTGTGTCTTTCATGAGCGTGTACCTGTGTGTCTTTACATAGGCCATCAGGTTAAGCTACCCACTTGATCTGGGGAAGACCCCGCCAGGATAACCCGACCCTGAAAATCGAAAAATGACCCTCTTATCTATCGGGAACAACGTCAGCAGCGATTCTGACCATCAAAACTGTTAGAGAGAGACTCACCATTGAAGCAAAAACCGAACAACGACCTCAGGTTGAGGTCGTCAGGTGTTTTGATGCAATATCCGGGCTAGAGAGTCCCAAAGTAGGGAAGAAGGATTTCTCTTCATCATTCTTATACTAAATAGAAAGTTTCTTGTATTTTGACCCCAAAAAGTGACCATATCATCAACAAGTAGCTGATCATATGATGAATGCTTGTATTAGAGAGTTGACTATATGGTGAAATATTTTTCAGAGCCTCTGTTTTTTCTCGTAACCTACTGATTATTAACATAAATAAAAACTGGCATGCCTGTTGCTCTATATCGGCATAGATTTGGATCAGACTTGATATAAGCGCTTCCGTAAAAGTGCGCATAAGGAAAGCGCGTTAACAGTTATTTGGGGCAGGAGCATGTTAGTAAAGAACTACATCAACGGAACCTTTGTTGATGGTGAGTCCAGCTTTGTGAATATTAACCCTGTCACTGGAGAGGTTATTAATCGCGTAGTTGAGGCAGACAGGGCGGCAGTTGATAGTGCTGTTGATGCGGCAAGTAAAGCCCTGGGAGGTCCCTGGGGAAGCATGGTGTCAAGTAAGCGAGCAGAGTATTTGCATGGCATTGCGGATGGTATTGAGCAGCGGTTTGATGATTTTGTCGATGCAGAAATTACTGATACAGGAAAGCCTCTTTCTCAAGCAAGGTCAATTGATATCCCTCGTGGTGTGACAAATTTCCGGTTTTTTGCTGATCTTCTCGGATCAGTGGCAATGGAAAGTTATGAAACACATTCGCGTGATGGTCGCCATGCGCTCAATTATGCGATAAGGCGTCCGCTGGGTGTGGTGGGTGTTATATTACCCTGGAACTTGCCTTTTTTACTGATGACCTGGAAGCTTGCTCCTGCTCTGGCGGCTGGCAACACCATTGTTGCAAAGCCGTCTGAAGAAACCCCTTCTACAGCGGCGTTACTGGCTGAAGTTATGGACCAGCAGGCCATCCCCAAAGGCGTCGTTAACCTGGTTAACGGTTTTGGTCAGAATTCTGCGGGTGAGTTTCTTGCGGGTCACCCTGATATCGACGCTATCACTTTTACCGGAGAGTCGAGCACAGGCGCAGCCATAATGAAGGCTTCGGCACCTTCTCTAAAAGGGCTTTCCTTTGAGTTGGGCGGAAAAAATTCGGCCATTATTTTCGAGGATGCTGATTTTGAAAAAGCTGTTGCAGGGACCGCTAAATCGACATTTACAAATTGTGGCCAGGTTTGTCTGTGCACCGAACGTGTTTATGTGCAGCGCTCGATATTCGATAAATTTGTTAGCGCTCTAAAGGAAAAGGCAGAGTCCATAAAAATAGGCTTGCCCTGTGATAAGAGTACTCAGATGGGCCCGCTGGTGTCTCATGGGCACAGAGATAAAGTGCTTTCTTACTTTGATCTCGCCAGGCAAGAGGGTGCCACAGTAGTTACAGGTGGAAAAGTACCCGATTTTGATGATGAAAAAAGCGATGGAGCCTTTGTCGAGCCAACCATATGGATTGGCCTTCCAGAAACAGCTCGTTGCGTAAAAGAAGAAGTCTTCGGTCCGGTTTGTCATATCGCGCCCTTTGATTCAGAAGAAGAAGCTGTAGCTATGGCGAACAATAGTCGTTACGGATTAGCAGCGGCGATTTGGACGGAAAACCTTACGCGGGCGCATCGAGTGGCGGGTCAGATGGAGGTGGGTATGGCCTGGGTGAATACCTGGTATTTGCGTGATCTTCGCACGCCTTTTGGCGGATTAAAAATGTCCGGAATTGGCCGGGAAGGTGGCTTGCATTCTTTGGATTTTTACTCACAGCCAACCAATGTTTGTATCGAGTTATCGGCATGATTGAAGGACTTCGGTCAGACCGGCTACCAGCGCCGCATTTTCGGTATAGCCCGGTGGTCAAAGCCGGGCCGCATTATCAGATGGCTGGGATGGTTGCCCTGAATAAAGATACCGGGCAGCTTGAATCCGGAGGAGCCTATCAGGAGACCAAAAAAATCCTGTCTAACCTGATGCTGTCGTTACCTGATTTTGGTCTTGAGCTGAAGGATATGGTCAGTGCGCGAATTTTTACCACTCAATTCAATGAGTTTTTTGAAATTAATAAAGCCTGGGAAGAGGTATTCAGCGAAGACATAAGACTGCCTACCAGAACAGCGATGGGTGTCAGTGCGTTGCCGTTGAGCGCTTGTGTTGAGATTGAGTTCTGCTTTTATAAGAGAGAACAGACATGAGTACCGTTGAAACCAAGGTCTTGACGAGCAAGGCTGTGCCCAGGGGCAGTTTCCCGCATGTTAAGCGCGCTGGTGATTTTATCTACGTTTCTGGTACCAGTTCGCGCCGTCCAGACAACAGTTTTGAAGGCGTTGAAGCCGACGAGTTTGGTGTTACCAATTCGGATATTCGGGTTCAAACTACCGCAGTCATTGAAAACATTAAAGATATTCTAACCTCAATGGACGCATCCCTGGACGACCTGATAGAACTGAGCTGTTTTCTGGTCAATATGAATGATTTTGGTGGCTTTAATGAGGTGTATTCCGGGTACTTTGATTTTTCTGGCCCAACGCGAACAACCGTAGCGGTTCATCAGTTACCCCATCCGCATTTATTGATAGAAATCAAAGCTATTGCATACAAGCCTGTTGAAAAAGAGGAGATAACAGCATGAATAAAGGTGAAATTATTGCAGGATTTCTAGCCCCTCATCCACCCCACCTGGTTTACAGCGAAAACCCGCCACAAAATGAACCTGAATCCCAGGGCGGGTGGGAAGAGCTACGCTGGGCATACGAGCGGGCGCGGGCCTCCCTTGAAGAACTAAAACCCGATGTTCTGCTGGTACATTCACCGCACTGGATTACTGAACAAGGACATCATTTTCTAGGTGTTGAAAACCTTAGCGGCAAGTCAGTCGACCCGATTTTTCCGAATTTGTTTCGTTACGGCTTTGATCTAAACGTTGATGTTGAGCTGGCTGAGGCCTGCTGTCAGGAAGCCGCTGATATTGGCTTGAATTCAAAGATGATGCGTAACCCGAAATTCCGCGTTGATTACGGAACGATCACAACGCTGCATATGATTCGTCCGCAGTGGGATATTCCCGTTGTTGGCATCTCGGCGAATAACTCTCCCTATTACCTGCAGCTTGACGAAGGGTTGGAGGAGATGGATCGCCTCGGTAAGGCCACGCGCGCGGCTATAGAGAAGAGCGGGCGCCGGGCGGTTCTTTTGGCATCCAACACCTTCTGTCATTTTCACTTTAGTGAAGAGCCCGAAATTCCTGAAGATATGAGTCAGGAGCATCCACAAAACTACGAAGGATACAGGTGGGACATGCGGATGATTGGTTTGTTGCGCAAGGGTCATGTTGACGAATTTTTCGAAATTTTGCCGCAATTTATTGAAGAGGCATTTGCAGAAGTGAAGTCAGGTGCTTTCACCTGGATGTTTTCGGCAATGGGATATCCAAAAATTCCGGGCGAGTTACATGGTTATGGGACTGTTATAGGCACAGGTAATCCGGTGATGGAATGGAACCTGATCAAAGCCGGATTGGCAACTGACATAAAAAATATACAAGCAGCCTGAGTATTCCGCTAACTGTTTAGTTCTTTGGAGTTTGTGATGACCGTTGTTTCCGCATTTATGATACCTGGCTCGCCATTACCTTATGTGCAAGCTGATAATCCGCCATGGGGGCGGTTAGCAGATGCTATGAAAACTGCAGGTGAATCGCTAGCCGCATCTAAACCTGACGCTATTGTCGTCTATTCCACATCCTGGTTTGCTGTCCTTGATCAGTTGTGGCAGACCAAACCACATTTGAAGGGTGTTCACGTTGATGAAAACTGGCATGAATACGGTGAATTGCCCTTTGATATCCATATAGATACCAAGCTGGCAGAGGTTGCAATTCAAGAATCCAACGATGCTGGTATCAAATCCAAAGGTGTTAACTACGATCAGTTTCCTATCGATACGGGAACCATCGTTGCCTCCAACTTCCTTAATCCGGGCAATAAGCTACCTCTAATGATTACCTCCAACAATCTCTACCATGATTGGGCTACCACAGAAACCCTGGGCCAGATATCGGCAAAAGCCGCAGATCGGCTGGGCAAAAAGATTGCGGTAGTTGTAATTGGCAGGCTTTCCGGTGCTTTTTACAGGCACACCATCAACATCAGTGAAGATAAAGTTGTTTCAGAGCAGGATGATCAGTGGAACAAAAAAATACTTGATTTGCTTGGACAAGGAGCGACAGATGTGTTTTTACAAACTTGCCCGGAATATGCAGAAAAAGCCAAAGTGGAAATGGGTTTTAAGCATATGGCTTTTCTAAAGGGAGCGTTGGGAGAGCAGTTTCAAGGGGGCAAAGTACACGCCTACGAGCCAATCTATGGCAGTGGTGCAGCAGTTATAGAGTTTTAGGGTATAGAAAGGAAGGGATGCCTTTAACGACAGAGGTATTGGATATTAGCATTTTTCCAAATATTGGATGCGGACAACATCATGGTAATTTCTTAGGGAGGTTTTATGAACATTTTTAGCAAAAAGGTGATACCGGTAGTTACTATTTTGTCTTTTATGGGAGGCGTTCTCTCTACACATGCTTTAGCTGAAGGTCCCGGTTTAGTCCTGGAAGAAATTGTTGTTACGGCGCGAAAAAAGGATGAGTCTTTCAAAGATGTACCCGTCACCCTGTCTGTGTTTTCGGAAGATACACTTGAACGGAAACGTATTGATAATGTTGACGGCCTTCTAACAAAAACACCCAGTCTTTTTGTTACTCAAAATCAGACTTTTGGCCCAGTGAAGTCAGAAACCTATATCACATTACGTGGTGTGGGCGCTACTACACCATTGGAACCTGCTGTTGCAGTATTTGTTGACGGCGTGTATCAACCCAAACTGGCATTTGACATAGGGTTTCTGGATCTTGAGCGAGTGGAGATATTGCGCGGCCCGCAAGGAGCTTTGTTTGGTCGAAACGCTCAAGGCGGCGCCATCAGTCTGGTGACAAAAGAGCCGGGCGATGAGTTATCTGGAAAGGTGGCTATAGACGTTGATGAGCATGATACCTTTGGTGTTAAAGCTACGATGAATATCCCTCTTGTAGAAAACAAACTGTATTGGTCAGTGTCTGGCCTTTATAGTCAAACTAATGGCTTTTTAAGAAATGTAACACTTGATAGAGATCAGGAAGATCAGGATAAATTTGCCTGGCGTACTTCGTTGCTGGCAGATTTCAGTGATACGTTCTCAGGGACGCTTACACTATTTGGCTCCGACCTGTCAGGAGGTCAGGTAGGTCCGGGTGTGCCCACGGGGCTCAACAGGTACGAGGTGTTTGATAATGACAGTCGTGATATTGTAGACGAAACCATTGGTGGTAGTCTGACACTTGAGTGGGGAGTTGGTGATGTGGCAATTACGTCCATTACCGGATATTCGGATGTGGAGACAGAAGTCTTCTTTGATCTTGACGGTGGCGCGATTGGTACTGGCAATTTTCAGATCCAGGACCTGGCACAAACGTCTGCATCTCAGGAATTCAGAATTGCATCCAATTATGATGACAGTCGCTGGGACTGGTTAGGAGGCCTCTACTACTTCGAGTCCACCTATGATCAGGCCCGCAATTTCAGTCTACTCGATCCAACCAGTGCTCCCGGCCCGGTGTTGAACCCCAATAATTCTGTGAGTGAAAACGCCGATTTTGAGCGTGAAGGTTGGGCTGTCTTTGGGCAGGTTAACTATCAGATTAGTGGTTCCCTGGAATTAACCCTGGGTGCTCGTTATTCAACTGAGGATGTTGATGCACATCAATTTGGCCTTGTGATTCTAGCCGGTGTAGGTGTTAACAGCCCCTACGACAATACAACGGAAGAAACCTTCAGCGGTTTTTCGCCAATGACCTCCTTGTCTTATAGGTTGAGCGAAGATGTACTGCTATACGGTACGATTTCCCGAGGGTTTAGAGCAGGTGGTTTTCCAAAATACCCGTTTTCACAAGATCGAACAGGAATTCCATTTGATAAGGAAGAATCGACTAACTTTGAACTTGGAATAAAGTCAGTGCTACTTGATGGAACCTTGTCACTTAACGCTGCCATTTATCAGATTGATATTCGAGATCAGCAATTGAGTTCACAAGTTGATGGGCCGGCAGGGATTCCTGTAGAAGGAATCGATAACGTTGGTGAGTCTACTAACACAGGTGCTGAATTGGAAGTGGCCTGGCTAGCTGCAGATGGCCTGAAACTGTTTGCAAATCTGGGCTATATCAACGCTGAGTTTGATGATTATATTGATCAGAATGGGACTGATCGGGCCGGTGAAGATGTGCCCTATATACCTCCATTTACAGCTAATCTTGGCCTGGAATATATACATGCTGTAGCTCAACAGTTTAGCTTGACGTGGGCGTTAGATTATAGCTACGTTGATGACTACATCGTTGGTAACGGTGTTGGAACCTTCGACCCTCGTATTCCCATTGACAGTTTTGATTCCTGGGACATTAGCGCAACGCTATCAAGTGAATACTGGGATATTTCGCTCTACGTAGACAATGTCACAGATGAGTTTAACGTGCTGCGAACCTGGCAATCTCCGTTTCATGACCCGGCTCAATTTAGCTTTGACACCGTATTACCTCCACGGACTGTAGGTGTTAATGCTTCTTACAGATTTTGATAACTGGCACTAATGATGTTTGAGTACGATAAATATGACGCCCTGGGCTTGTCTGAACTGGTCAAGCTTGGAGAGGTCAGCGCTGTTGAACTGGTTAATGAAGCGATAAATCGCATTGAGTCGTATAACGAGCAACTCAATGCAGTGGTGTTTCAAGATTTTGAAAAGGCACTGGAGCTGGCAGAGAAGTGTTCACCGGAAGGCGTATTTTCTGGTGTACCATTTTTAATTAAAGATATGGTGACGTCGTGGGAAGGGAACCCTATGACCTGGAGTTGCCTCTATTTTAAGGATCTGGTTTCTCCGCAAGATATGGTATTGACCTCACGTTTACGCAGTTCAGGTTTGGTACCACTGGGAAATACTCATGTACCAGAAGTTGGCTGGAGCCTGTCATCAGAATCCGAGATGTATGGTGTGACTCATAATCCATGGCGTGACGATGTTACAGCGGGTGGCTCCAGTGGCGGGTCAGGTGCGGCAGTTGCAGCGCGAATGGTACCTATTGCCGATGCCAGTGATGCAGCGGGCTCAATACGTGTTCCAGCATCAAATAATGGGCTGGTTGGTCTAAAGCCTTCGCGGGGGCGAATAACACTTGCGTTTAATGCAGTCGATTTGTTTTGTGGTGGCGCACTGATTCATTGTGTATCCCGAACTGTTCGAGATAGTGCCGCGTTTTTGGATGTCACTTGTGGCGGCATTCAGGGAGAACCTTACGTGTTACCAAAACCTGAGGTTACCTTTCTTGATGCAATGAACAAGGCACCAGATAAACTGCGTATTGGCTTCACACTTTCGTCACCCGATGGAAAGCCTTTGCATGAAGAAGTTCAAAGTGCTGTTAGAAAAACAGCCAGAGCTTTCCAATCATTCGGTTATAACGTTGAAGAATATGATTTGAAGTTCGATTTTCCCAAAGCGTGGCAGCACTACTGCCATGTGGTCGCTGTGGATACAGCAGGTCTTTTCGCTGGTATGAAGCCAATTGTTGGGCATGCTGTTACAGAGCAGGAAGTATCACCAACCCTGTGGAGCATGTTGCAGCAAGCTCAAGGGCTGGATGCAGTGCAGTATTCTGCCGACGTGGATGCCGTAAGGCTTTCTTCAGTTGAAATTGCCGGCGAACTTCAGCAATTTGATGTGTTTGTGTGTCCTGTGTTGAACAACCCGCCAAGACCTCTGGGGCACTGGAATATGGCTGAGCCCGACATAGATAGGTACAACCAGAACATGATGCCGGATTGCGTTTTTACTGCGCCTTTCAACATATCCGGGTTGCCGGCAATGTCTGTTCCTTTTCACATGACCGAAGATGGTTTGCCAATAGGAGTTCAACTGGTTGGCAGGTATGGAGATGAAGTAACATTATTTCAAGTTGCCAGCCAGTTGGAATCGATAGAAAAGTGGTACGAGCGTTCACCCTTACTTATCCAGTAGGTATTAAACAAACTAATTAGTCAGGCCGGACTAAATGATGGATATGATTTGGTGAACGACAATTCTCAAAACAATATGTGGGAAAAAGCTGCAGCACAATTAAGGCAAGCTTACAGCTTTGGAGAGTTTTGTGCCCCCATTAGAGAAAGCCTGGCCGAACAATCGCTGGATACGGCCTATGCTATACAACAGATTAACACGTCCTATTGGGTGGCAAAGGGTCGTCGCATTGTTGGCCGAAAAATTGGCCTGACTTCGGCGGCTGTACAAAAACAGCTTGGCGTGGACCAACCTGATTGTGGTGTTCTATTTGCAGATATGGCAAGACTTGATGGTCAGGATATTTCGCTAAGCGATGTTCAACAGCCCAGAGTAGAAGCCGAAATTGCATTTGTACTTGGCAGCCCCCTTACACATGAACGTCACACGATTGCGGAGATTGTTTCTGCCATTGACTATGCACTACCAGGTATCGAAATTGTCGGTAGTCGAGTACGTGATTGGGATATCACCATTGTCGATACCATTGCTGACAATGCTTCCTGTGGACTATTTGTTCTGGGAACAACGCCCAGAAAGATAGAGGACCTGGATATACGTCTCTGCGGTATGACAATGTTGCGCCAGGGTGAGCCCATATCCACAGGTGCCGGGGCTGCCTGTATGGGTAATCCGCTAAATGCCATGGTATGGCTGGCAGATACCATGGTGAGTATTGGTCAGCCGTTGCAAGTGGGTGAAATTATTTTATCCGGGGCGCTGGGGCCTATGGTGCAAGTTAATCCCGGTGATGTTATCGAGGCGCGGATATCAGGCCTGGGAACTGTCCGTGCCGTGTTCTCGCAGGAGAACGCAGCATGAGAAAATTCCAGTCGCTATTATTGGGTCGGGAAACGTTGGCACTGACCTGACGAAAAAAGCTCTGCGCGGTGATTGGGTTGAACCGGCCTGGATGGGAGAGACAGATAGGAGTGAGCTAACAAAATGACCGATATAAACAGGCTGGCTGAGATAGTTGATACGGCAGCACATAGAGCACGCTCCATTCCGCAGATTTCCGCAACGGAGGAGCTTCCTCTGGTTGATGCCTACAGGGTGCAGAAAACATCCGTAGCCAGAAGGTTTAGCCGGGGAGAACGCCTGATAGGCATCAAAATGGGTTTTACTAGCCGGGCCAAGATGGTCCAGATGGGTGTTGATGACCTGATTTGGGGACACTTAACGGATGCGATGAACATCCCGGACGGGGGAAATATGATTTTTCAGAATTATGTTCACCCCCGTGTGGAACCGGAACTGGCGTTCATTCTGAAAAGGCCTTTGTCTGGCACAGTCAATATGCTTCAGGCTCTGAGCGCTATTGAAGCTGTAGCCCCGGCCGTTGAAATTATTGATAGTCGCTACCGTGATTTCAAATTCTCTCTGGCAGATGTAGTGGCCGACAACTCCTCCTCCTCCTCGTTGGTTGTCGGGCCCCGGCATAAAGCAGGTGTTGACCTGTCGAACCTCGGTATACTGCTGGAAGTGAATGGCCGCACAGTGGATGTGGGCTCGACGGCAGCTATTTTGGGTAATCCCTTGCGCTCGTTGATAGAGGCGGCCAGGTTAATGGGCGAAAACGGCATGCGGCTCGAAGCGGGCTGGACGGTGCTGGCAGGTGCAGCTACAGCGGCATATCCGTTGGCACCGGGTATGTATGTCCGCGCTGAAATTGAAAAACTGGGCAGGGTGTCTTTTTCTGTTCGCTGACTCAACCCTTTGTGATCTTCATGCCGACCATCAAAACGCACTAGGGCCTGACGATTCAGATTCTCGACCGGGTCCACTGAGCAATGATATTCTTTGCTTCGGGACGTGGCGGGCCCTCGCGTTTCCTCGTGGACGACGGTGTCGGCCAGGACCCCGGCCTTCGGAAACTCGCCCAGGCATTGAGCGCCCTCTACCCAACAGGCACGCAAGAGAAACGCTGGGTGGATGGTGTGTTCACACAGAGGGAAGGATTGGGATTATGAGTAAGAACGTATCGCTCTTCATTGATGGGGGGCTACCTCCTCAACTGGTCTCGGACTTGCGCAGGTTGAATCCATGGTGGGAAGGTGAGTCCATGCCATTGCAACCGAAGACCCGGCGTCATTTGGTGGCACAGATTCGCCGCAGGCTTGAAGCGGAGATTGCACCCATTGTGGCTGTGCGTGGGCCTCGGCAGATTGGGAAAACTACTGCCCAATTTCAGATGATCCAGGATTTGCTCAATGAAGGCGTCCCGGCCACCAGCATTCTGCGGGTGCAATTCGACGAGCTGAAGTCCTTAAGAAAAGTCTCCGAGCCTATCCTCGCGATCTCCGAATGGTTCGAGCATCATATTACGAAGGCGCGTTTTAATCGACTGGCATCCGAATCGGGAAGAGCCTATCTTTTTTTTGACGAAGTGCAGAACCTTACGGGTTGGGAGGCGCAACTAAAGTCTCTCGTCGACAATGCTTCCGTCAAAGTAGTCGTTACCGGGTCATCGGCTCTACGTATCGAGATGGGACGGGATAGTCTTGCCGGTCGAATCAATACGGTAGAAGCTGGAGTGCTTTCGATCACAGAAATAGGTGTGTTGCGCGAACTCCCATCGCCTGAGCCTTTTTTTAATGATAACGGACTGGGGCCGCTGATACAGAAAGATTTCTGGACTGAACTGAGGGAATACGGGACCGAACATTCGGATTTCCGGCACGAGGCTTTTCGTTACTTTTCTGAGCGAGGGGGGTATCCAATTGCCCACAAGCGCAAAGATGTCGAGTGGTCGTTAATTGCGGATCAGTTAAACGAAACCGTCATCAAGCGGGTAATTCAACATGACTTACGGGTAGGCGATCATGGCCGCAAGCGTGACGCCCGGTTATTGGAAGAGCTTTTTCGCTTATGTTGTCGCTATGCCGGGCAATGTCCAACAGTCTCCATCCTTGCGGACGAGGCAAAGCAGGCTTTGAGTGCGGATATTGGCACCCAGAGGGTAACTCATTATCTAAAGTTTCTCGGAGATACGCTTCTTCTACGGCTAATTCCACCATTGGAAATTCGTCTCAAGAAAAAGCGAGGCAGCCCGAAACTATGCCTCGTAGATCACGGACTGCGAGCAAGTTGGCTTCAAGAGTATATTCCGCTTGATCCGAACGATCTTAGCCAAAAGCCCGAGTTGACTTCTTTGGCCGGTCACCTGGCGGAGAGTATTTTTGGATCGGTCGCGTCGACGATTCATGGGCTGGATATCGCCCACTTCCCGGAAAGGGGAACGGACCGGGAGGTTGATTTTGTGTTAACCATAGGCGCGCAACGTGTGCCCGTGGAGATAAAATATCAACGGCGTATTGATGCCTTGCGTGACACGCTCGGAGTGCGGTCTTTCATAGAAAAATCGGTAAATAACGCTTCGTTTGGAATTCTGATTACCCAGGACAATCAGGGCGTAGTCGATGACCCGCGGATCGTCTCAATTCCCCTTTCGACCTTTATGCTTCTCCGTTAACGATAGTGAAGAAAACGGCAGGAGAATGTAAACCAATGGATGAACGCCTTAAGTTTGTAGCTCGACTCCTGGACGGACAGAAGATGTTCGTCGTTGGTAGAGATTTCGGAATCTCCAGACCAACGGGCTCCAATACCTCCAGACTGCCGTAACCCATAAGCAGGGCGGACGGCTCAGGTCACGGGCGGCGCGAACAGGTAACCGGTTCCGTGAATCGTACTGATGAATGTCGTTTCGTGGTCATACTGGCGGAGTTTGCGCAGGTTGCTGGAGCGAGAGAAGTATTATAATCACATCTGGGCCTTGGACGTCAGGGACCGAATTGGAGTCCCCTTTGAAGGGGAACTGAACATCAGGGCCAAGAGCCAGTACCGAACCGATTACAGACCCTACCATGAAGTCCTGTCTTCCGGGCAAAAGGATCTGATCAGAAACAAATTCCGAAAGGAGTTCGATCTGCATGGGTATGATCTTGATTAGTCGGCATGTTCGAAATCATCTTCTTTATGAGGCGAACTGGTCTAACCCGCTAACTACTTTTGTTGCTCCGATCTTCCAAAATGAAATTACGCAATGCCCTTTCACTACGCATGACATATAAAATGAACACCAGGTCACTTTCAATACGATAAAATACCCGGCAGGGACCGACGACAATTTCTCGATAGTGAAAACCTTGTAATTCAACTTCCAGTTCAACCAGTGTCTTGCCGGATTCAGGAAAGTCTTTCAGGCGTTTTACAGATTGAAATACATCCTGAACCAGCTTTTTTGCAGCACCGGGCTTATCCAGTGCAATGTATTCTGCTATTTCATATAAATATTCAAGGGCTGGCTCAGTCCATTTTATTTGAGCCATTGACTCATTTTCTCTTCTGCTTCCAGTTCAGAATAGACACGCTCTTCAAAGACGGCACGCTCTCCCCGGGCAATGCCTTCCAGGATACGGATCCTGTCTTGCATTAGCTCATAGTCTTCAACATCAATTAAGTATGCGGAAGGCTTACCATGCTCCGTAATCAGCACAGGCTCTTTTGTGGCGTGAAGGTCTGCCAGGATTTTTGTGGCTTGTCTTTTTAGTGTGGTTACAAGTTCAGTTTTCATGGAAGTGATACTATTCTATCACTTGGTAGGGCGCAATGATTTTTTGCAGTTAACGCTTGCCACAAGGGTGAGCAATACCTCCAGACTGCCGTGACCCATAAGCAGGGTGGACGGCTCAGGTCACCGATGGCGCGAACAGGTAACCGGTTCCGTGAATCGTACTGATGAATGTCGTTTCGTGGTCATACTGGCGGAGTTTGCGCCTGACCTGACCAACGAGGACGTCTATGTAGCGATCATCCGGATACCATTCCCGGTTTCGAACCCGGTTCATGAGTTGATCTCTGGTCATCACTTCGCCGGCACCCTCGATCAGTGCCAGTAACAGGTGAAACTCTCCTGCTGACAATGATTGTTGTTCGCCGCCCGGTGTTGTCAGTTCGCGCCTGTTCAGATCAAGCGTCCAGCCCTCAAACCTGCGCTTGAAACACCTTTCTTTCTGTGTCTCCCGGGCCTGGACCCGCCACAGCAGATTCTTGACACGGCAACGGAGTTCCCGGGGATCAAAGGGTTTAATAACATAGTCGTCGGCGCCGCTTTCCAGCCCGACGACCCGGTCCGCGGGATCGTCCCTGGCGGTCACCAGAATAATGCCAACGTCTGATGTTGCGCGCAGTTCCCGGGTCAGTGTGTGGCCATTCTGGCCGGGCAGATTGGCATCAATCAGACAGATGTCGATATTGTCATCACCAACCCGGTCAACGATGCCATCGGCATTTTTGCTGGTTAACACCGTATAGCGCTCTTTCTCGAAGTGAGAGGCAAGCTGGCTATGGGTGATGGGCTCATCCTCAATGATGAGAAGATTGGCGTGATGTTCGCTCATCGTTACTGCCGGTTCTTCCCAAAAACCAGAGCATTATATACGATTCCTGAAACTGATAGATGTAGTGTCTGCTAAACGTGGGACGGCTGAATATACCATGGCGGGAGCTTTCTGAAGATGCCCTGAACGGGGTGATTGAGGAGTTTGTCACCCGGGAAGGTACCGAGTATGGCAACCTGGAAGTTTCCCTGTCAGACAAGTGCCGTCAGATCAGGCGCCAGCTTGAGCGCGGGGAAGCCATGATTACCTACGATGAGGCGACAGGAACCTGCTCAATCGCCCCGGTTTCGTAGGTTTGCGACCAGGCTGTCTCTCGCGTAGCATCTCACTTCACCAATAACGACAATAGTCATCCGGAAATATACTCATGAGAATACTCTTTGCACTCGCTGTGGGCGGTGTCATCGTCCTCGGTGTCTGGCTGCTCAGTCAGCAGGAAGCGCCCGTTTCGCCAACACCCGTCCGTGATGCGATGACCTCGGAAGATGATCGTCTGGCCTATATCCGCAAGGTGACCGCTTCTCTTGATGGAAAGAGAATCATCGCGGCGGATACGGAGCCGCAAAACTGGCTGTCACACGGTCGCACCTATGACGAACAGCGCTTCAGCCCGCTCGATCAGATCAATGCAGACAATGTGGGCGAACTGGGGCTCGCCTGGTATTTCGATACCGGCACAGACCGTGGGCTTGAGGCCACCCCCATCGTGGTGGATGGCATCATGTACACGTCCGGCTCATGGAGTCTTGTGTTTGCCAATGATGCCCGAACCGGTGAATTGCTCTGGAAGTATGATCCGGAAGTTCCCCGGGCCTGGGGTGCCAATGCGTGTTGTGACGTGGTCAACCGGGGTGTTGCGGTCTGGAAGGGTAAGGTTTACGTGGGCACCATTGATGGCCGACTGGTGGCCCTTGATGCGGCGAGCGGCGCAGAAGTGTGGGATGTTAATACCATTGATCGCACCAAACCCTATACCATCACGGGTGCGCCTCGCATCGTTAATGACAGGGTGATTATCGGTAACGGCGGTGCTGAATACGGTGTTCGTGGTTACGTCACTGCCTATGATACGGAAACCGGCGAGCAGGTCTGGCGGTTTTATACCGTCCCCGGTGATCCATCCCTGCCTGAATCGGAGACCATGGCGGAAGCAGCCAGAACCTGGACCGGTCGCTGGTGGACCATGGGGGGTGGTGGCACCGTCTGGGATTCCATGGCCTATGACCCCGAGCTGAATTATCTCTACATCGGGGTGGGTAACGGTTCGCCCTGGAACCAGAACATTCGCAGTCCCGGTGGTGGTGACAATCTGTTCCTGGCTTCCATCGTTGCGCTGAATCCTGACACGGGTGAGTACGTCTGGCACTACCAGACCACGCCCGGTGATACCTGGGATTACACGGCAACGCAGCACATGATTCTCGCTGACATTGAAATTGACGGGCAGATGCGCAAGGTCATCATGCAGGCGCCAAAGAATGGTTTCTTCTATGTGCTGGATCGTGTGACGGGAGAGTTTATATCAGCCGAACAATACATTCCGATGACCTGGGCGACCCATGTTGACCCGGAGACCGGCAGACCCGTTGAAACGGATAATGCCCGCTACCAGGTTGCGAACCCGCTGGTGGACCTGCCACTTGAGGAGCAGGTTGCCGCGCTGGATGCGATGACGGCGGAAGAGATTGAAGCGGCTTATCATAAACCCGGGCCTTTGGGCGGTCACAACTGGCATCCCATGTCTTACAGCCCGGATACGGGTTACGTCTACATTCCCGCCCTGGATATGCCCTTCGGCTATGGTAACGAGCCTGAATTCAACTACGAGGAAGGCCGCTGGAATCTGGGTAACGACTGGCGTCTGGGCATGCCGACCGGAGACCGGGGTGTTGATGCAAAGGTTGACGGTCTTCTCCGTGGGCATATTGCCGCCTGGGATCCGGTTTTGCAGAAAGAAGTCTGGCGCATTCAGCATGCGGGCACCTGGAATGGCGGCATGCTGTCTACCCATGGCAACCTGATCTTCCAGGGCAATTCCAGCGGTTTCCTTGCCGCCTATCGCGCCGACACGGGTGAAGAACTCTGGTCCATGCCGACTCAGACCGGGGCTATTGCGGCGCCTGTTTCTTATGAGATTGATGGCGAACAGTATGTAACCATCGTAGCCGGGTGGGGCGGCGCTTTTGCTCTGACTGCGGCGGCGGCGGAGGGCTATAAGCTGAAACCCAGAGGCAGAATTCTGACCTACAAGCTGGGCGGCACAGAAGAGCTGCCACCGGTGGTTGACGTGGCCAGGGTGCTGCCTGAACCACCACCGCTTGAAGCCGGCGACGATGAGCTGGCCCATGGCAAGTTCATGTACCACAAGTACTGTGGCGTCTGTCACGGACCGGGCGTGCGTTCGGGCGGCGTGATACCGGATCTGCGCTTTATGGTGCCGGGCAGACATATTGTGTTCGAGGACATTGTGCTGGGTGGCATACTGCAGGAGCGGGGCATGGTCAGCTATGCCAGTTCACTGTCGAAAGAAGATGCGCGAGCCGTACAGCAGTACGTGATCAGCGAGGCACACAGATTAAAGGCTGAAACCATCAACTAAGCAAAATCAAGACGTTTTGGCCCCGTATCCGATAAAGTTGTAACCGATAAACCAGAGGCAGGACAACCAGCGAGGGAAACCAAGTGAGTGAAGCGATAAAAACAGATGACTGGATGACCCGGGATCCGGATTCGATCCCATTGGATGAACTGGATTTGATGAATCCCAAACTGTTCCACAATGATTACCACCTGCGGATTTTTGAGCGGCTTCGGGCGGAAGACCCGGTACACCTGCAGCGTGACCACGAGGAAGTCGGTTCCTTCTGGAGCGTAACCCGCTATGACGACATCATGGCGGTCGATACGAACCACCAGGCTTTCTCGTCAGACGGCTCCATCGTGGCGACGGACCTGGATGAGGAGTTCCCCCTGCCGATGTTTATTGCCATGGACCCGCCCAAGCATGATCGTCAGAGAAAAGAGGTCAGTGGGGTAGTCGCGCCGTCGAACCTGGCAACCCTGGAAGGCACCATTCGTGAGCGAGTCTGCAACATTCTGGATTCCCTGCCGTGCGGGGAGGAGTTCAACTGGGTGGACCTGGTTTCCATTGAACTGACGACGCAGATGCTTGCGACCCTGTTTGATTTTCCCTTCGAGGATCGCCGTAAGCTGACTCGCTGGTCCGATGTGGCTACCGCCGATGAAGATTCCGGCATTATTGAAACCGAGGAGCAGAGGCGGGCTGAACTGATCGAGTGCCTGGAATACTTCACCGGTCTGTGGAATGAGCGGGTGAATGAACCGCCCAGGCATGACCTTGTGTCCATGCTCGCACACGGTGAGTCCACCAGAAACATGGATCCCGTGGAATATCTGGGCAACCTGATACTGCTGATTGTGGGTGGCAATGACACGACCCGTAACTCGATCTCGGGCGGCGTTCGTTTCCTTAACGAGAACCCGGATGAGTATCAGAAGCTGCGGGATAATCCCGGACTGATCCCGAACATGGTGCCGGAGATCATCCGCTACCAGACACCGCTGGCGTACATGCGTCGTACCGCAGCACAAGATGCGAAGATCGGTGGCAAAGACATCAAGGCGGGCGACAAGGTCCTGATGTGGTATGTCTCGGGTAACCGTGACAGCGGTGCTATTCACGACGCGGACAGCTTCCTGATTGATCGCAAGGGCGCGAGGCACCATCTTTCCTTTGGCTTTGGCATCCATCGTTGTATGGGTAACCGTCTTGCGGAGATGCAACTGCGCGTCCTCTGGGAGGAGATCATGCACCGCTTTGATAACATCGATCTGGTCGGCGACCCGATGATGGTCAACTCAAACTTCGTGAAAGGGTATTCACACCTGCCGGTCGTCATCCGGTAGCCTGCTGACCCCCAGGCGACAGTCGGTCGGTTCATGAAAAGGGCGCTGCTGCTGATGACACTGGTTGCCGGATTCAGTAACGCCAGCGAACCGCACACCATGAAGGTGATGACCCTGAATGTTGCCCATGCCCGGGCAGACGGCAGAAACCAGTTACTCCAGAGCACCGGGCAGGCGAGGCAGCATCTCTGGAGAATCGCCAATGTGCTGAAACGTGAGCAGCCCCATGTCGTCGCCTTCCAGGAGATTGATACCAACAGTTTCTGGAACGGCCATTTCAATCACACCGAGTATGTGGCGGATTTCGCCGAATACCCTCACCATTTCTCCGGTGCGCATATGCGGGGACTCGACCTGGAATATGGCACCGCCCTGGTTGCGAGACAATCGCTCAGGAACCCGCAGAGTATTCGTTTCAGCAGGCCGTTTGCACGCCCGCGAAAGGGGTTTGTGGTCTCTACCACACACTGGCCGGGTGCCGAGCATGTCGATGTGGATGTGGTGTCTGTACACTTCGACTTTCTGACACGTCGCCAGCGTATCAAGAATGCCAACCGGCTGATTGAAACGCTGGAGCATCGCAACAATCCCAGGATCATCATGGGTGATCTCAACGCGGATTATGAGCCTGGCAGCAGGCTGATCCCACTGCTGGAAGAGGCGCTGGACCTTACCACCTGGCAGCCGGGTGAGCAGGCTGTTACCTATCCACAGTTCAAGCTTCGACTGGACTGGGTGCTGGTGTCAGACGGCATTGAAATTGTCAGCCACGAGGTACTGCCGGATCCATTGTCAGACCACCGCGCAGTGGTTGTGGAATTAAGGCTGATCGACTGACTGATCGACAATTAGCTCAATCGCGTTTGACTGCTCCCGGTTACCCGGCAGCGAGGTAGTTGGAAGAACAGCCGCCCTTGTTCTACTTTTCCTTACGAAATTCTCTTGAAAGGTTCTTAATGGTAAGGTATATACCACATGGTATAAACCTTCAGGCAGAAAGGAGGAGCGAATGCGGGTAGCAAAACTTTTTATGAACGGTCGTAGCCAGGCGGTCCGGCTTCCCAGGGAATTTCGATTTGAAGGAGAAGAGGTTTTTATCAAAAAAACCAGGTCAGGGATTTTACTGATTCCCAAAGACCAGTCGGTTTGGGATACCTGGGAAAAAAACCTGATGAAACATGAAGAACCTTTTCTTCCGGAACGAAATCAACCGGGCCAGCAGAAAAGAGAAGGCCTGGATGAATTATTTGATTGATACTAACATTTGTATTTATGTTATGAATCATCGCCCTGTCGAAGTGATTCAAACCTTTAAACGACACCCTCCCGGAACAATCGGGATTTCTTCCATCACCCTGTCCGAGCTTCAATACGGGGTGTCTAAAGGCAGAAATTCTGCTAAAAGCCAAAAACGACTGGATGAATTCCTCATGCCTTTGGAGTTGCTTTCCTTTCCGGGGGAAGCCGCAAAAGTTTATGGCGATATCCGGGTAACTTTAGAACAAAAAGGACAGGTCATCGGGGCCCTGGATTTACTGATCGCCGCCCATGCTTTATATGAAGGGAGAATCCTGGTGACCAATAATGCAGGTGAGTTCAAACGAATTCCCGGGTTAAAATGGGAAAACTGGGTTAAGAAATAACGCTATTGTCAGATCACCGCACAGTGGTTGTGACCAGCCCCTTCAACCGGTCTTGTTCGACAGCACTCGGCTCACGGCGATCCGGATGCCCGCGACCGCCGCCACCGGCGGTCTCCAGCACCATACGCTGGCCGGAAGGGATCAGCGCTCTGCCCATCCCTGCCAGCGTTTCCCCGTCCTTGATATAGACCCTGGCCGGTGCGCCGTTTTCCCCGCCATGGCGACCGCGTGGAGGATGGTGAATCCGGTCAAACATTTTGGATACGACAAAAGCCTCGCCCCCGGCATGTGCGAATTCCATGATCTGTCCGAAACCGCCGCGATACTCTCCCTGACCCGCTGAGTCCGGTCGGAATTCCTTACGCCATATAATGACGGGTGCGGCGTTCTCCGTGATTTCCACTGGCGTGCTCTTCACACCGGAAGGGAAGGCTGTGCAGGACAGTCCGTCTTTAACAGGTCGTGCGCCGGTACCTCCCGTGTAGAAGGCATTCATCACCCAGGGGTCGCTGCCGCTTTCCGGGACCAGCCCTCGGCCACCCATGAACACGGGGCCGAACAGGCAGGCTGCCCCTTCGGTGATAACGGCACCTTTAAGGGGAACATCCAGGGCGCCAGCCACCACATCCGGCAACATCTGGCCGATGGCGTGCCTGGCCGATACCGCAGCGGGTCTTGGCGCGTTCAGAATACAACCCTCGGGTGCGGTTACGCGGACAACGCCGAGTGATCCCGCATTGTTCGGGACGTCATTGCCCACCACACAACGCACGCCGAAGGAGGTGTACGCCTGAGCATAGGTCAGCGGCACATTGATGCCATGACCACTGACCGGCGATGTGCCAGTCCAGTCCACATCAATACCGTCATCACTGATTGTGACACTGCAAGTCAGATCCACCGGGGTATCGTAGCCATCCACGCGCATGGTGTTCTGCCAGCAGCCTGAAGGGAGTTTCCGTATCTCTTCGAGCATGGCCGTTCTGGAGTTCTCGATAATCATGTCGCCCGCTTCATCCAGGGTTGACAGGCCGAACTCATCCATCGCGGCAAGCAGGCTGTCGCTGCCCGCCCGGTTGCAGGCCGCGAGTGAATAGAGGTCACCTGTGGCTGCCCGCGGGTCGCGGACGTTGGCTTTCAGAATCTCAAGCATGACCCGGTTTGGCTCACCGGCTTTGAACAGGTAGCCGATGGGCAGGTTGATGCCTTCCTCGAATACCTGCCGGCCGTCAGGCCCGAACCCCAAACCGCCCACATCAGCGATATGCGATGTGGATGCGAACAGCGCAATGGCCGTGCCATTTCGGAAAACCGGGGTGACCACAGTGAAGTCGTTCAGGTGTCCCGTGCCCTCCCAGGGGTCATTGGTGACCAGAACGTCTCCGGGATTCAATGATGACAGGGGAAACTTGTTTAGAAAAAAGCTGACGCTGGCGGCCATGGCATTGACGTGGCCGGGTGTCCCTGTGACCGCCTGCGCCAGCATTTGCCCGTTGGTATTGAAGACGCCAGCCGAGAGATCGCCAGCCTCGCGCACGGTGGTGGAAAATGCGGTACGCACCAGAGCCTGAGCCTGTTCCTCGACTACGGCGAGCAACCGGTCCCAGAGTAGTTGCAGGCGCAGTCTGTTCAGTGAATCGTTCATGCCTGCTTTCCGGAACGATGGCTTTCCAGAACGATAGCGCCGAGATGGTTGATGCTCGCCGTGAAGCCCGCCGGTACGACGGTTGTGGTCTGATCTTCAGTGATCAGGGCGGGGCCCGCGATTCTTGCGGAATCGGTCAGTTCGTCTCGAAGATACACGGGTGTTTCGATGGCCCTGGTTTCGCCCGCATCGAAGCATAACTGATGAGCAGGCTGCGGACCTTCTGTTTCGGGTTGCAATACTTCCGGCAGGGCATAGGTGACGGCCTCGGACAGTGTCAGCGTCCAGCTCAGGGCTTCCACGTCAATACCCTCGATAACGTGACCGTACAGAGCGCGATAGGCGGCCTCGAATCGGTCACGCAGCATCTGTTCGCTGCCTTGTGTGAACAACTGATTGGGAACCCTGACGGAAAGTTCATGCCCCTGTCCGACGTAGCGCATGTAGACATGTCGCGTCTCAACCATGTGGCCGTCACCTGCCGCCTGCCTGACCACGGACAGGGCTTCGTCATACATCTCCTTATAGAGTCCGTTGACCAGTTCGTGGTCCAGCGCGGAAATCAGTTGCCGGCGGCTCCTTACGACCTCATAGGAAACGGGTGCCAGCAAAAAGCCAATCGCTGAACCGACACCGGCATCCCGAGGAATGATAATGCGCTGTGCACCCAGCTTCTGACCGAGGCGGGCGGCATGAAGCGGCGCTGCGCCGCCGAAGGCAACAATGTCGCGGGAACCAGGGTCCATACCGGACTCTGCCGCGTGTGCCCGGGCGGCGGCGACCATGTTTTCATCAACGACCTCACTGATGCTGAAGGCCGCAAGCTGTGTTTCCATATCGCGGAAGTGTGACTTTATTGCCCTGTTTGCAGCGGGCAGGTTCAGTTCAAATGCAAACCGGTCAGGGACCAGCTTGCCAAGACAGATATCGGCATCTGTCACCGTGGGCCTGTCACCGCCCCGGTTGTACGCCGCCGGTCCGGGTTCTGAACCCGCGCTCTCCGGGCCAACCTGAATACGTTGCAGCTTGTCGATATGCGCGATGGAGCCGCCGCCCGCGCCAATTTCCACCATTTCAATCACGGGAATTCGTACCGGGAGACCGCTGCCTTTTTTGAACCGGTATACCCTGTCTACCTCAAAACTCCGGGAGGTAAGCGCCTCACCGTCATCAATCAGGCAGAGTTTCGCCGTGGTGCCGCCCATGTCAAATGACAGCATGCGCTTCAGGCCAAGTTGCCGTGCCAGTTGCCGGGCGAGAATGGCACCACCGGCCGGGCCGGATTCCACCAGCCGAATGGGGAATCGGGTTGCCGTCTCCAGCGTGGTCAGGCCACCACCCGACGTCATTAGAAAGAAGGGGCAGGTAAACCCCCGGGACTGCAACTCGGTAGCGAGGCGTTCCAGATAGCGGGCCATCAGTGGCCTGACGTATGCGTTGGCGCAGGTTGTGCTCAAACGCTCGAACTCGCGGATTTCCGGCGCCACCTCCGAGGCAAGTGAAAGTGACAGCCCGGGCCGCTCCCGTGAAATGATTTCGGCGGTTTGCAGCTCATGGCTCGGATTCACGAATCCGTGCAGGAAGCCCACCGCGACACTTTCTATCTGGTATTGATCCAGGACAGGCAGGGTGTTCAGAACACTCTGTTTATCCAGGGGAAGGAGTATCTCGCCGTCTTTGTTCATGCGCTCTGTGACCGGCAGGCGAAGATGTCGCGGAACCAGCGGGTCGGGTCGGTCAATGTTGATGTCGTACTGCTCGAAGCGGTCCTCATGAGCCATCTCCAGGGCGTCCCTGTGCCCGGAGGTGGTGAGCAGTGCTGTGTTCGCGCCGCGCCGCTCAATCAGTGCGTTGGTCGCAAGGGTGGTGCCGTGCATGATCAATCCGATATCCGCGGGTGCCAGATCAGTCTGCCCCAGGACATGATCAATACCCGACAGTACGGCGTTACCCGGGTGATCGCAGGTGGTCAGCAGCTTGTGCGTCTCCCGTTGGCCGCCCGGCAGTTCGAGGACAATGTCAGTGAAGGTTCCGCCGATGTCCACGGCCAGGCGGGCAGTCGCACGGGTAGGGTGGGATTCAGGTGTCATTGGTCACAGGGTTTCCTCAGGGAATCTGCCCGGTTGCAGATTGGGTGAGTCGGGGCTTGCTGTTAGTATACGCGCCGGGTGAATCACGGAGTACACATTGAGTCATAGTTACCGTTTTCTCGGCAAATCCATCTCCGGACCATTTACCATACCCTCTGGTATTGTCGCGACCGCCGCCCCCATCATCCAGTATCTTTTCGACCGGGTGCCCCAGCTCGGTGTGATGACCACAAAAAGCATTGGCCCGGTGCCACGGCCCGGCAACCGGGAACCGATTATGACGCAGTACGCCCCCGGTTGTTTTATGAATGCGGTTGGCCTTACGAATCCGGGCGCCGAAGCGGCCGCTGAACAACTGGCTGCACTGAAGATACCTGACAATCGGTTTCTCCTGACATCGATTTTCGGCGGTAGCGTTGAGGAAATTGTTGCGGTCGCCAGGCTGCTCGAACCTGTGTCCCATGGACTTGAGCTCAATCTTTCCTGCCCTCATGCCAGGGGCTATGGCATGGATATGGGGCAGGATGCCGACCTGGTGAGGGAGATCACCGCTGAGGTCAAGTCCGCTGTTAACATCCCGGTGATCCCAAAGCTCACACCGAATGTTCCGAACATCGGGGAAATTGCGGAAGCCGCCGTCGCCGGTGGTGCCGATGCGCTCTGCGCGATTAACACCGTCGGTCCGGCCTGTTACACGTCCCACGGAGAGTCGGTGCTGACCAACAAACTGGGGGGTATGTCAGGGCGAGGTGTGCTGCCCATTGCGCTGAACTGCATCAGGCAGATTCGGGAAGCGGTTGATGTTCCCATAATTGGTTGCGGCGGTGTCACAACGGTTGCAGACGTGCGTGCCATTGCCCATGAGGGTGCTTCAGTCTACGGGGTTGGTTCGGCGCTGACCGGTATGAACTCAGAGCAGGTGGCCGAGTGTTTCACCGGACTGCAACAACAGTTGGAAGATGGCCGTTCAGAGGATTTCACGGCGGTGCCGGTTGATATGAGTTTCACTCCCTTCCATCTGGTCAGCAACCAGAGGGTGTGTGAGGACATTTCCATCCTGACCTTTGATGGCAGGGTGCCGGTTGAAGCCGGAGAGTTTATCCATACCTGGATTCCCGGACTGGGCGAAAAGCCCTTTTCGGTTCTGACGGATGACCCTTTTTCTATTGTCGTGATCAATGTGGGTGTGTTCACCGGTGAGTTGATCAAACTTGAACCGGGTGCGACCGTCTATGTCAGGGGACCCTATGGCGTGAAGGTATCACCGCCGGAAAACTCAAAGATTGTTGCCGTTGCCGGTGGTACCGGTCTTGCGGCTGTCTATCAGGTGGCCAGGGATTTTGGCCACGCCGAGGTGTTCCTGGGTGCCCGCAGTTCGGAGCGGCTGTATTTCAAGGATGAGTGCGCCCGGATTGCCCGTACCCATATCGCGACCGATGACGGGACCGAGGGTTACCACGGAAAGGTAACAGAACTGCTTGAATCCTGGTTGAAACAGCAGGGTGAGGCGGTAGTTCGTTCTCTGGTGTTCTATAATTGCGGCCCTGCGCCGATGGTGCATGCCGCAACCCGGGTTCAGCGCCAGTTCGCCCCCGATTCCCGAATCCATAATGCCATCGACTATCTGACCAGATGCGGCGTGGGGATCTGTGGAGCCTGTCATGCGCCAGATGGCCGTCGCCTCTGTGTTGATGGCCCTTTCCTGACAGCCTCCTGAACGTCCGACACATCTGCTGTTGCTGTATAATCCGGGGAAGCTCTTTTTCCGGAGTCCTCATGACGTTACGAAATGTATACCTGCTATTGGCATGTCTGTTTGTATCTGGCTGCGATAGCGAGGTCCGCGCACCTGCTGACAAACCACACTATCAACCCTGGGGGGTGGCCCTGGATGCCCGGGGTCTGGAAGTCAATCCCGGTGATGACTTCTGGCGTTTTGCCAACGGCAAATGGGCCGCGGAAAATGAAATCCCGCCGGAGCGAACCAGCCACGGCGTCTGGCTCGAAGTGCATGAACGGGCCGAGGAGCGTGTTCGCGGCATTATCGAGGAACTGGGCGCCGCTGACAGCCAGCCCGGCAGCCCCGAGCAGAAGGTTGGCGACTACTACTCAAGCTGGATGAATACCGCGAAGGCTGACGAACTGGGCATCGCACCGCTACAGCCTGATCTGGACCGTATCGGGTCGATCAGGAATACGGATGAGCTGGCGGCAGAGTTTGGCCGTCAGTACTTTGTCTCAGGTGCCAGCCCGTTTTCTGCGGGCCTCGGCATCAACCCGAAGAACCCGGATGAGTACAAGATCAACGTGGGGCTTTCCGGGCTGGGTCTGCCCGACCGGGATTACTACCTCAAAGACTCGGAGCGATTTGTTGAGACGCGCGCTGAATACGTGAAACATATTGCAAAGATGCTGGGAATTGCCGGCTTTGAGGATGCCGATGAGCGGGCTGCGAACATCCTTGCGCTGGAGACAGCTATCGCCGAATTGCAGTGGGTTCGTGCCGACCGCCGTGATCGTGACAAGATCTACAACCCCAGGACAGTTGCCGAACTGAAAGAGAAGCATTCAGCGTTCAACTGGGCCGCCTTCTTCGAAAGTCACCGTATGGACTTTCTGGAAGACATCATCGTTAACCACCCGGATACCATCGACCCTCTGATCGGGCTGGTGAACGGGCAGCCACTGGAAACCTGGAAGGACTATCTGAGCTACCATCTTGTTTCCGGTAATGCGGCGATTCTGTCAACCGGGATTGATGATGCGAACTTTGCTTTTTTCGGCACCGTGCTGCGTGGTCAGGAAAAGCAGCTCGACCGCTGGAAGCGGGGCGTTGCCAGGGTAGGTGGGCAAAGTGGTCTTGGTGAAGCCCTGGGTCAGATCTACGTCAATCGTTACTTCCCCGAGTCCTCCAAAGTGCAAATGATTGAACTGGTTGAAAATGTTCGAGCGGCATACAAAGAGCGTATCGAGGCGCTGGAATGGATGGGTGAAGACACCCGGGAAGAAGCGCTCGCCAAGCTGGCGGCCTTCTATCCGAAAATCGGTTATCCCAACAAGTGGCTTGACCTGGGTGACATATCAATCGCGGCGGATGATCTGTTTGGTAATGCGCGCCGTATCCGGGAGTTTTTCGAACTCCGGGATGTGAACAAGCTGAAGGCGGGTACCGATAAGGAAGAGTGGTTCATGATGCCGCAGACGGTCAATGCCTACTATGTGCCCAACTTCAACCAGATCGTTTTCCCGGCAGCCATTCTTGAAGCCCCCTTCTTTGACCCGAATGCTGACCCCGCTGTGAACTATGGCGCGATTGGTGCTGTGATTGGCCACGAGATGGGCCATGGTTTTGATGACCAGGGCTCCAAGTATGATGCCCGGGGCGTGAAGCGAAACTGGTGGACGGATGAAGACCGTGCAAATTTCACTGTGCGCACGGAGAAGCTGGGCGAGCAGTACGACTCCTATGAAGCGGTCGAAGGCCACTTTGTGGACGGCAGTTTCACCATGGGTGAGAACATCGGTGACCTGGGTGGTGTCGAGGTGGCCTGGCACGCCTACAAACTTTCCCTGAACGGCGAGGCAGCGCCGGTGATTGATGGTATGACCGGCGATCAGCGTTTCTTCATGGGTTATGCCCAGGCGTGGCGCAGCGAACGCAGGCAGGAGTCGCTGCTCAGGCAGCTTACGTCCGACCCGCACTCGCCGCCGAGGTTCCGGGTCAATGGCGTTGTCCGCAATGTGGACGCCTGGTACCTGGCCTTTGGTGTGACAGAGGAAGACGAACTCTATTTATCGCCTGAAAACCGGGTCCGTATCTGGTAACTGATAGCTGGTGAAGAAATTACAAAGCGCCGCCGTTTTGCACGCGACAGGACAGGCTTGCTGGCCTGTCCGATGCCTCACTTAGTGGGCAGCCTCGTAAGTATGACGATTTAACAGGGCAGGGCGCTGGGTTAGTGAAAAGCGAGATGCTACGTGCGATTGAAACGTTTGCTGAGGCACAAAACCTGGAGGAACTGATATTCGTTGGGCGGGGCCTGGAAGCTGCTGTCTGGTCTGGATTACATCCGCGTTGGGGACGGGTTGCTCTCAAGGTATACATGGGCACTGCTACTTCACACCCAAACGCCTATACCGTTGGCACCGAAGAAATTGCAAAGTCTGAACAGCGTGCAATGCAAGAGGCGTATCGTCTTAAGTTGCCGGTCCCACAGGTATACGAAGTGACCGAGCATCCGGGTCGTACGATTTCGGTTCAATCTTTTCTGCAGGGTGAGCATCCGGAACGTCTGCCTGACTACGAGATGGGACGGCTGATTAGACTTTTGCACGAAGGCAGGACGGAAGTAAAAGGACTGGTAGGGATGGAGCATTCATCGCTACAGGCGACCCTGTGCGAAAGAACCATGGCTCGTTTGGCGCACCTGCGAGCAAAAGTGAACACTGGTGTTATACCGGATGTGAAAAAAAGTGAGTTCTACGATTCGTTAGAGGATAGGTCCCGCCCTGCTCTCCTGCATATGGATTTACGACCATCGAACATTCTTGTTACTCGGGAAGGGGTTTCCGCAATACTGGATTGGTCTAATGCCTTAATGGGTCCGCCGTCCCTGGAGATCGCACGTTTGCGGATGTACGGGCATTACTCTCAACAATTCCTGGACGGATATGGTTTTGACCCCACTGAAGATGTATCAATCGCTACCAATCTTGCCCATGAAATTGACACCCTGGCTATGCTGGGCGTTGTGCATTCCACTGAGGCAAAAGATCAAACAGCGTTTCGAGATGTTATAGATAAACTGGTGACCACCATAACAAGGTGGCGTGAGGCGCGTCATGCATGAGTCCATAGAGCCCCTGATATTCGAGCGGGTACTTTTCAGGAACTCAAGGTGGTGTTTTTGGTTCTTACCAGATCAGACCCGCTCTCTGCAGGAAGGTATGAAACTTACCGGCTAGGGGCGCCGGTTCAGCGCTTCTTCCAGTTCCGTCACGTAAGCATCAAACACGGCAGTTGACAGGCTCATCACCATAAGCAGCATGAGCAGTAATGTTTTGATGTTCATAGTTTTTCCTGACCCTGGTTGGTTTGCAGCCCCCGCAAAACCCGTTTACGAGGGCTGGCATGGTGTGTGATGCTAACCGATTCCCGCGATCAGCGGATAGCCGCAGGCGGTGAACCGCATGCCTGGAGGGGTAAATGATTGAAATCGATACAGGAACCGATGAGCTTCTGTGCGGTATTGAAGACCGTGTCGCGTTGATTACGCTCAATAAGCCGCACAGGAAAAACGCACTGGGTGACATTCTGACCCCGGCCCTGCGCCGGACGTTGCTGACGGTTGAGGCTGATGACCGTGTGGGTTGCGTGATGATTACCGGCGCCGGTGATGCCTTCTGTTCCGGAGGAGATGTCAGTGGTATGGGTGGCGGTTCGTCAAAGCCGAAGACCAGAAATGAGCGAATTTCAGAACTCATCCATAAGGAGGAGACGCTGACGCTGCGTTTGCACGAACTGGACAAGATCACCATCGCGGCGCTACCGGGTGCGGCTGCCGGTGCGGGGCTCAGTATTGCGCTTGCCTGTGACCTGAGGCTGGCTTCCGACAATGCCTTCATCACCACGGCCTTCAGGAACGTCGGCCTTTCCGGGGACTATGGTGCAAGCTGGTTTCTGCCCCGGTTGATCGGTCTTGCCAGGGCGAAGGAGCTGTTCTATACCGCTGACCGTATTGGCGCGGAGGAAGGACTTCGTCTCGGGGTGTTTAACAAGGTGTTCCCGCAGGAAAGTTTCCGCGACGACGCCATGAACTATGCCCGTGCCATGGCCGGGGGCCCGACGACTACGCTGGGGCGCATGAAGAAAAATCTCAATCGGGGCGTTAACCAGGGGTTGCGCGAGAGTCTTGCGCTGGAAGCCGGGCACCTGGTTGACAGTGCGGGTTCTGCCGAGTCCCGGGAGGCGATTGCGGCGTTCATGGAAAAAAGAACGCCGGTGTTCCACCAGCCTGAAGCAGACGAATAGATGAGAGTCCTGATGATGTTGTTGACCCTGCTGCCCGGCGCGGGCGTCTCTGCCGGGGATAACGTCATGGCCATCAACAAGGTCTATGCAGACTGGCGCAGGGCGGTGGAGAACGCCGATATTCCCGGTTATGTGGCGGTGCTGGCAGAAGACGTGCGGCTGATGCCGCCCGACGCGGATGCGATTGCCGGTAAAGACGGATACGGCGCCTTCCTGGAACCTGTGTTTGCAGCAGCCAGCTACCGGATTGAAGTGATCCGGCCCCCGCAGGTGGAGGTGGTTGGCGACCTTGCCGTTGCCGAGTACGAATATGTGATTCACCTCTCAATGAAGGCGGGGGCTGAGATATCCGAGCCGGGCGCCATTACCGCAACGCGCAGTCACATCCGGTACTTTGACGTGCTGCGCCGCAATGCGGCCGGTGCATGGCTGGTCTGGCGGCACACCTGGCGCACCTTACCCGAAACCTTGTAAAGGTTTCGGGTACTGGCCGGACGTTACGGGCGCATCTGGATCTGCAGGTCTTTGAAATTGTGTGAGAAGGCGGACTGGTAGGCGGGTCGGCCCTGCATGGTTGCCTGATACGCGCCCGCAGTTGGCGGCACGGATGCGCCGACCACACCGGCCCAGTCGAGGGCGACGGTCATCAGTATATCCAGTTCCGAAAAGGTGGAACCCCAGAGAGGCCCGTCAGCCGGAATGCGCGGGAGGACCGAGTTCAGCATCTTCTCGAAATACTTTCGACAGGAATCGACGGCCGCCGGGGCTTCCCCGTAGATATTCGGAAGATCCTTGTGACGTCGGATCACGTAGAGCGAGGTGGCATCCAGTTCCATCAGCATAAACGAAGCCCATTCATCATAGGCTGCCTGACCGGCAACGGACTGCTGGTAGTCGTCGTAGGGGAGATTACCGAGGTTTCGCAGATAACGGAGGATGGCAAAGCTCTCACTGAGTACCAGGTCGCCGTGGACCAGGGTCGGGATTTTCTGCTTCGGGTTTAGCTCCGTGTAGTCGTCACTGACGGTTTCACCGGTGCGTGATTCGATGCGTCTGGTGTCGTACTCAAGACCCAGTTCATGCAGCATCCAGTGAACACGCAGGGTTCGCGTGGTACCGACTCCCCAAATTGTGATTGCGTTGGTCATGGCCGTTCACCGTTAGAAGATCCAGTCCAGTATGGAATCTGCCAGCGTGATGAGCAATGCCGCGATAAAGGTGGTGCCGATATCCTCGATCTCGAAATCTTCGATCAATTTATCGGTGATCCAGAGCAGAAAGGCGTTGATCACGATCAGGAATATGCCGAGCGTGACGATAATGAAGGGTAAGCCCAGAAGTTTCAGGACGAGGCCCAGCGTGACATTGATCAGCCCATAAACGACCGCCACGATCAGGCTGGTGCCATAGGAATCAACGTGCATACCGGGCAGGAGTCTCGCGATACCCAGGATGGCAGCGGCGAGACACAACACATGAAGAATCAGATCAATCATGGAAAATCACTCCCTGTTCAGATGATTTTTTGACGCTTGGCAATGCCAGACTGGTCAATTCCACCCATAGTCAGCAACAGTTGCCGGCACTCACGTCCACCTTCGAGGTGCCTCGTTCCTCGGTCTGGTGGTGGGTAAAGAAGGCTTCCCAGGGTAGACCGTCGGGATCATGGGTCCAGCTTTTCTCGGATCTGGCGTAGCAGCAGGTGGTGGTACCTTCCTCAAGGTAGGGGAGCTCTGCCGTCTTCATGCGCTCGAACACCTCATGCAGTTCCTCCTCACTCTCCGTCTGGATTCCGGCGTGGGTCATGCCGGTGGATGTCGTGGAATGCTCCAGTACGAAATTCATCCGCGGGTCGTCGAGTAGCCACTTTGCGTAATCGGCTTTCACAACGCAGGGTTTTTCGTCAAACAGGTCAGAGTAGAACCGGATGGATTTTTCCAGGTCGCTGACATTGATGCTGATGTGTAGTCGTTTCATGGCTACTTTCCTCTTCAAGGTTCAGTTTGATGCTATTTCCGAAGATGTCAATTCTCCCGCTAAAACCCATAGTCTGACCAGCCACTCCCACCCTTTCGCCAGGAGTGGCACAATGGACCCTTTCTCAATGGAGGATGCACATGCTGGACCTGCACTATTGGCCAACCCCGAATGGCAAGAAAGTCACGATTCAACTGGAGGAATGTGGCCTCGAATACAACCTGATTGAATGCAATATCGGCAGGGGCGATCAATTCACGGAAGATTTCCTGGCGATAAACCCGAACAACCGGATGCCCGCGCTGGTGGATCATGACCCGGAGGATGACGCGGGCCCGCTGTCCATCTTCGAGTCCGGCGCCGTCATGCTGTATATCGCGGAGAAGACCGGCAGGTTCATGCCCGCCGGTCCGCGCGGGAAGTATGACGTTATTCAGTGGGTGATGTGGCAGATGGCAAACCAGGGTCCGAAGACGGGCGAGTGTGGCCATTTCAGACGGCTCAAGGATACCGAAGGTGACCAGTCCTATGCGGTGGCCCGGTTCACCGATGAGGTAAACCGGTTTTATGGCGTGCTGAACAATCAGCTCTACAACCGGCGATACCTGTGTGGTGATGAGTACACCATCGCCGACATGATCTGCTATCCGTGGACGGTGAACTGGGAAGGCCAGGGTCAGGACATCAACGAATTCAAATACTTCAAGCGCTGGTTCGAGGAACTGGGTGACAGACCCGCAGTTCAGCGGGGCATGGCGGCGGGTGCCGACATGCAGAATGACTACTCCCGGCTGTCCGAAGCGGAGATCAAAAAACTCAGAGCCCTGTTGTATAACCAGCGGGCTCGACCGGCGCCGGATACGGGTGGCCTGGAGGCATGAGTGCCATGGTTTTTTACCGGGTTCCTGCTTTCTCCTGTGCATCTGCGATCAGTGCCAGGTAGCGAAACAGGCTATGCAGGAATTTCCCAATGGCGAGGTTCAGGAATAAGCCGGACACCAGCCCCAGATGCACCGCAAGACTGATGCCCAGCCATGCGGTGCCTTTCAGCAGGGGCAGGGCCAGCCCGGAAAGCGCAACCAGAAGCAGCAACCAGGTCAGGACACGACTGAAACCCGGCTGGTGCTGTGTGGCCGGGTCTGTCTGGTAACTGATTCGAAGCAGGCCAATACAACCGTAGCTCAAAGCGATACCGCCGGTCACACCAAAGAATTTTGGCAGGGACAGCCAGTCGTAGGGCGCCGGCAGACTGTAGACGTAGTGAAGCAGGGTACCGCTTGCCGTGGCCGCGAAGCAGAGCAGGAAGCCGGCCACGACCCAGTGATGATAGCTACGTTTCGCCAGGCCCGGCTCATCGTTTTCCACATGGCATCCCGAACCGTGCCCGCCATCCAGGTTTTTCAGTTTCACCGCATGGGTGGTGGCCTGCCACCATGCCTGCGGGTGGATGTTCCAGGGCGCGGGCAACCGTAACGTCTTCCAGTAGCGAATGGTTACCACAAGCCAGCTACCGGGGATCATCAATCCGATCACGGAAAAGGTGATTGCCATGACGCTGTGTGACAACAGGTCATAGAAGTTTTCCGTGCGTTGAAACAGCCCGCTTTGTTCGTGGACGGCGAAAACAAAAAGCAGGGTTGCGGCCAGCACAGAGACCGTTGCCGTGGTCACGGGATAACGGACAAGAAGCCCGGCAGCCCGGTTATGTCGAGCGAAACTGGCCTGTTGTTCTGATGCCAGCGTTTTCGGCAGGTTGACGGCAAACTCATGGGGCGGCGCGTATTGGCAATTGTGGAAACAGGCGCCGCACTGATGACAGAGATGGGCCAGTGCCTCCAGGTCCCGCCGGTTTAATTCCAGGCGACGTTCCAGTGCGGGAAAGACTGCACAATGGCCTTCGCAGTATCGGCAGGCATTGCAGATGTTCAGCATGCGGATGGCCTCGTTCATGCGTTTTCCCCGGCAATGCGACCGAAGACATGCCCGATGGTCATGCCGATGCCCGCCAGGTAGCCCTCACCGAGAAGGTTTCCGGCCATGATCTCGCCGGCAGCAAGGATGTTTGGGCTGGGCCTGCCATCCTGCAGCATGACCCTGGCTTTCGCATTGACCCGCACACCCAGATAAGTGAAGGTGATTCCCGGTTTTAGCGGGTAGGCTTTGTAGGGCGGAGTGTCGATGCGTCTGGCCCAGTGGCTTTTGTTGATGGCCAGTCCACTGGTTGCACAGCTATCCAGCCGGGCAGGATTGAAGGTTCCTTCGATCACGGACTGATTGAATTCCGAAATGGTCGCGGCAAGTTTATCTCGTGGCAGGCCGGTTGCATCGGCAAGCCCCGGCACCGTATCAGCCACCGCGGGTTCAAAGACGGTTGGCATAAACAGGCCCGCCGCCCTGGCATCGACGATGGCAAACGCCGTCTGCTCCGGTTGCGCTGCAATAAGGCGACCCCAGATGGCATACCGTTTTGGCCAGAAATCCTCGCCCTCGTCGTAGAATCGTTTACCTTCCCTGTTAACGACAATGCCGAGGGGCACGGCATCGACCCGCGTAGCAATGCCGCCATCAAACTTTGGCGCGCGGCCATCAACGGCGATGGCATGGCACTGGTCTTCCCGGCCAACCGTTGCCGCACCGGCGGCAAGCAGTTGTTTCAGGATGTCACCCCGGTTATAGGGTGTGCCCCGGATCAGGAAGTTATCCGCCGTCTCTCCCCAGATTTCCTTCAGCCATTCCAGATTGGCCTCAAAGCCACCGGCGGCGGCGATCAGTGCGTCTGCTGTCAGCCTCGTATTGCCATTGTGGGGAGATTGAGAGCCCAGAGATTGAAACTCACCGTCAACGATCGTCAGGCTGATGTCCGCCGCATCGTAAACGACAGTGACATCGGCCGCTTCAGCGCATCGATACAGGGCATTGATCAGCGCCTTGCCGCCACCCATAAAAAAAGCATTGGTGCGCCCCAGGTGCAGGGTGCCGGACAGTGGCGACTGGAAGTTGACACCGCGATTCTTCAGCCAGTCGATGCTGTTTCGGGATTCCCGGATCGTGAGTTCAGCCAGAGACCGGTCAGTGTTTCCCCGGGTGACCTGTAGCAGATCGTCCAGGTATTCGCGGAATCCGTAGGCGCCATCCATGGGCGGCAATGGCGTCTCGTGCATGGGGCGCAGATTACGGGTATGCCGACTGTTGCCACCGCGCATCTCCTTCGGCGCCGCTTCCAGCAGACAAACGGATTTTCCTTTTTCCGCTGCCGTGATGGCTGCGGTGAGGGCGGCGTGTCCGCCACCAACGACAAGGACGTCAAAGTGCGATCTCATACAGCCCTGAGTCCGGCCTGGGGAAGCCCGTGCCCTTTACTTATCGGTGACAGCCCGTTACTTATCGGTGACGGCCCCTTCTGAAGCTGAACTGACCAGCTTCGCGTACTTCGCCAGCATTCCACGGGTGGCATAGGGTTCAGGTTGTTTCCAGGCTGCTTTTCTCTGTTCCAGTTCAGCAGCGTCAACCTGTACGTCGATCGTTCTGGTTTCAGCATCAATGGCAATGGTATCACCGTCTTCAATGAGTGCGATGGGTCCACCGTCGAAGGCTTCCGGTGTAATGTGGCCAATCACAAAACCGTGCGAGCCACCGGAGAAACGCCCATCAGTAATCAGGGCAACACTGTCTGAAAGCCCGCGACCGTTAATAGCGCTGGTGGGAGAGAGCATCTCTCTCATGCCGGGGCCGCCTCGTGGCCCCTCGTAGCGAACGACAACCACATCTCCTTCGGTCACCGTGCCGTCCAGAATTGACTTTAGAGCAGCCTCTTCACCATGGAAACAACGCGCCCTGCCTGTGAATTGCAGGCCCTCATGCCCCGTGATCTTTGCGACCGATCCTTCCGGTGCGATATTGCCCCGCAGCACCACCAGATGGGAATCTTTCTTGACCGGGTTGTCCAGCGGTCGAATAACTTTCTGCCCGGCAGGATAGGGTTGAACGGTCTCAAGATTCTCTGCCAGCGTGTTGCCGGTGACGGTCAGGCAATCTCCGTGCAACAAACCCTCGGCGAGCAGCAATTTCATCAATGGCTGAATACCACCGATGGCGATCAGCTCACTCATGGAATGCTGACCGGCCGGACGCATGTCAGCGAGTACCGGTACGCGTGCGCCGATTCGGGTGAAGTCATCAATGGTCAGAGGAATCCCGGCGGCGTGCGCGATGGCAAGCAGATGCAGAACCGCATTGGTTGAACCCTCAAGTGCGATGACCGTGGTGATGGCATTTTCAAATGACTCGATGCAGAGAATGTCAGAAGGTTTGATGCCCTGCTCAATCAGCTTGACGACCGCAGCCCCTGCCGCATAGCTGTCCTTGCGCTTGTTATCGGAGATAGCCTCCTGCGCCGAGGAGTTCGGCAGGGAAAGGCCAAGTGCCTCGATGGCAGAGGCCATGGTATTAGCCGTGTACATACCTCCGCAGGAACCCGGGCCGGGAATGGCCGTGGATTCGACTGTCTTCAATTCGATGTCGGAGATTTTTCCGGCGGCATGCTGACCGACAGCTTCAAACACGGAAATCACGTCGCGTCTTTCCTTACCGGGCTGGATGGTTCCGCCATAGACGAACACGCTGGGGCGGTCTATACGCGCCATGGCCATGGCGCAGCCGGGCATGTTCTTGTCGCATCCGCCGATGGCGACAAAACCATCGAACCCTTCCGCGCAGACAACGGTTTCAATGGAATCGGCAATCACCTCGCGGGAAACCAGGGAATAACGCATTCCGGGTGAGCCCATGCTGATGCCGTCTGATACCGTAATTGTGTTGAAGGTCACGGCCTTGCCGCCGGTTTCATCAGCGCCCAGACCCGCCGCATCGGCCAGTTGGTTGATGTGCATGTTGCAGGGTGTCAGGTTGGACCAGGTGGACGCGATGCCAACCTGTGACTTGCCAAAATCCTCCTCGGTAAATCCCACCGCATAGAGCATGGCCCGTGCCGCAGCTTTCTCGTTTCCGTCAACAACCAGGGAGGAATAGGGACGCTTGCTGTTGTCTTTGGCCATGATACTTCTGCCTTCAGGTGATTGACGCAGCAAATTACACGAATGACTGCTGTGATGCTATCGACAAGTTTGCAAGATAGAATGTCGAAAAGTGGGACGGAGCATGAATGATGATCAGTGACTGGCAGGGTGTGGCTTACAATCAGGTACCTCACTCGCAGAATAAAATCCATGGTGACAAGTTTGCCAAAGAATACGGTTTCAAGGGAGGGCTGGTGCCTGGCGTCACCGTCAGCGCCTACCTGATTCATCCTGCGGTACAAGCCTTTGGCATGGATTACGTCGAGAAGGGGTTTGCACATGTCCGTGTGAATTCACCGCTCTATGATAGCGAAGAGTTCCACGTGCAGATTGATGAACAGAAGGAGGCGGGCTACAGCGCCAGCCTGATTCGTCCGGAAGTCAAACCGTCCGCTACCGCCGAAGTCCGTATCGTTTACGATCTGCCCTCGGCACCGGCTCGAAGAGACGATCCCGTTGCCGGGGAAGACGAGCCGGAACTTGAAGCAACGCCTGAGAACCTGAAGCGTTTAATGGATCATGGCTGCCAGGCTTTCGTTTATCGGTGGAATGTCGAGCATGATATGGGTACCTACCTGCGGGACCGGTCGCTGATGGCGGTGCCGTTCGCCGAGGAAGGCTATGCCAACCCCTCATTTGTTCTTGGTGTTTCCAACTGGGTGCTCGCGTCCAACGCCCACATGAATCCCTGGGTTCACATGGAAACCCGGTCCCAGAACTTTGCGGCGATTCCGGTCGGTGCGCGGGTTTTGGGCGAGATGGAGATTACCGATCTCTTCAATCGCAAGGGGCATGAGTTTGTGGACGCGACCATCAACCTGTTTGACTTCGATGCCGACACCTGCTTTGCCAGTGTCAACCTCCGTGCTATCTACCGGCTACGCGCTTGACATGCACGGGCAGCGTATAAAACAATACAAACCCACCACCCGGAAGGCTCACAACAATGTCTGACTACATCAATGTAGACACGGCAGAAGACACGATCTCCATCAAGGTTTCCCTCTCTGCATTGATTGACAAAGAGAAAGAGACGGGCTTATACGTTTCGTATTGCCCCGCATTGGCGTTGTATAGCCAGGGTAAAACGGAGAAAGAGGCCGGGGAAAACATCGTGGAAGCGGTTGAGTTGTTTATTGAAACCTGCATTGAAGAGCATACGCTGGAAAAAGTTCTGGAAGATTGCGGTTTTAGTATTGATGCCGACGTTCGTTCAACGCCCCCCCAACGGATTGCTCAACAAACCGCCGGTTACGCCAAATTACCCCCTCAGTTTGTGACCGCCAAAAAAATCAACATCCCCGCTGAAATTCCAATGATGGCTTACGGCTCCTGATACCGTGAAATTGCCGGTTGTCAGTTGGAAACAACTGGTGCGGTTTTTTGAGTCGCATGGATTTGAGCGGAAACGCCAGAAAGGAAGCCATATCTCGCTCAAAAAACCGGGCGTCCGTTGCCCTTGGCATCCAGCCGTAGCGCAACCGTTAATTCAGCCATGCTATACTGCCCCCGCAACCGTCGGAAGGAATGAGGCATGACCCGAAAGACCATGACCCAAAAAGAGAAAAGAAAACGCGCCGAAGCCATCGGCCTTGCCCTTATCCCTCTGCTTTTCATCGGAGTTTTCATGTTCACCGATTGGCTGATCGACGAATACTTCTTCGAGCTGCTGCTGCTCGCGGCAGGCGTTTTTCCGCTGCTTATATTCATCACCGGCGTTGGCATGGTGGTAAGCATTCTCTGCATCATCGCCGGCAAGAAGTAACACCCGATTCACCCTGCATCCTCCGCACTCACCCTTAACACTTCCATCTCTATCACGCGCAGCCCGTCAAATACCTCGCGCCATTTCAGCCTGGCGCCGGCGACGGCGGCGCGGCAACCGGCGTAATCCAACCCGCGTAGCCGACCGGTGTAATCGTTGCGCTGCCATTGCGTCTGGCAGGCGTAATAGGCGAGCACCGCATCCAGGTTCTCCGGCATTAGGATCAAAGGTTCCGCTTCCGGCGGTGGCGGCAGCCCAAGCGCCTTGTCCACATTCTTCAGGACGACACTGGCGTTGCCCCTGGCATCCAGCCGTAGCGCGACCGTTAATTCAGCCATGTTATACTACCCCGCAACCGCAGGCAGGAATGAGACTATGGCCCGAAAAGACAAGAGAAAAATCGAAGCAGTCCTCGACTGTGTTCCTGGCGTCCTGCTTCTCATCGGAGTTTTCATGTTCGTCGATTGGCTGATAGACGAATACTTCTTTGCAATTCTGCTGCTCGCGGCAGGCGTTTTCCCGCTGCTTATATTCATCACCGGCGTTGGCATGGTGGTAAGCATTCTCTGCATCATCGCCGGCAAGAAGTAACACCCGATTCACCCTGCATCCTCCGCACTCACCCGCAACACCTGCTGTCAGGCGTAATGTTGCTTTCAGATCGCCGGGCATATTAGACTCGCCTTATGTACGGGGAGAACAAATTCACGGAAGCCCTTGATTGGCTTTGGCTGCTTTGGACAGTGCTGTGGCCGGTGCCTGTTTTCGGTTGCATACCTCTGCTTATATTCTGGGCGGGGGAACACCATCCGGCGGTGCTCAACACGGTGGCATTCGGCGTCATTGTCGTCTTCATCCCACTGTCCGTTGCGATACTGATTTTGAGTAAAGTGCTGCGGGATATTTTCAGCCTGTTCCACCGCTAATCCTCACCCTCTGCCCGCAACACCTGCCGTCAGGCGTAATGTTGCTTTCAAATCGCCGGGCATACTAAACTCCCCGGCAGCGCACAGATGATGAGTTGCTTATGGACCCGCACAGCCCCAAACAGAAGACCGACTTTGACGCTATGGCCATCGGGTGCATCCTCCTCGGGGTTGTGCTTGCGATAGGCCTCCTCTGGTTCATGAAGTGGCTGGTCGACACCTACCTGTTCGCAGTCCTGTTGATTTTTGCAGGCATTGTCCCGCTGCTCATGCTCTACTGCGCCGTCGGTTTTGTGGTCAGCATTGCCACCATCATTGCGGGTAAGGATTAACGCCCTAATCACTCTCGATTCTCCGCACTAATCCGCAACACTTCCGCCTCCATCACCGTCAGCCCGTCAAACACCTGACGCCATTTCAGCCCGACTCCGGCAACCGCCGCGCGGCAACCGGCGTAATCCAACCCGGTCCGGATAAAGCCCCGACGACGACCCAGCGCGAGGTCACCGTCGGCACCCGTGGCCCGAACCCGCGCACCGTCAACGTACCGGACGGCATTGATCCGGGCTTTGCCTATGCGCCGGGCAAGTCGGTACTCGGGCAGGCGCAGCAACACAGCATCGGCACCATGGAAAACCTGCTACGCAAGGGTGAACAGGGCATCCTGCCCGCCGGAGCCGACCGGATTGTGCGCTCATCCATCAGCCAGCAACTTGGCAGCGAACCCTTCCGGCGCTTCATCAAAAACACCAAAGCCGACGATGCGCAGCACTGGATGGTCGCCGCTATCAATCAACAGCGAATCAAGGACCTTGGCCTGCCCGAACAGGCGCGACTGGTGCGCTTGTCCAGTGAATCTGTCGTCAGTCACCGTAAACGGTTCGAGGGTTTCTCCGGCGAGGACTGGCAACGGGTACAGCGTATTGCTGATAAAGGCGAGTGGCTCAAGCAGGGTGACACCCATAGAGCACTCTGGCTTGATGATGACGGTAAGCCCTGGCTCGCGGTGATTAAGAGAAGCAGGGAGGGCGAACTGTTCCTGGTATCCTATCGTCGCGCCAGCGAAGGAGAACTAAAGAAACTAAGATCAGCCGCAGAGAGGGGGCAGTGATGCTGCGAGGCTTGGAGGGCCGCAATACCCCTCGTGGCTCAAGACCAGCTTGGCGGCGATCTTTCGATCTGGCTCAAGCCCCACAGCCGCAATATACCATCTTGGCGAGGAAACACCACCATGAAGCTTGAAGTCGAACTGGATACCACCCAGGTGCGCCAGGCATTCAACCGCCTGCTTAAAAAGAGATACGTCCTGCTGGAAGGGGACTGGAAGAATGACCACCGGGACGAGACGCAACCCTCGATTCAGTCCGACGACCGGCATAGCCCGTAAGCCATGTTGGCCCTCCATCTACTGGGAGAGCGTAGATACCCAGCCTACCCGGCGATCACTGCATAGGAGTATAGCACCATGAAAATTGAGAAAGCGGGGAAACAGGTGAAAAGTGTGGGGCTTGGAGGGGCCGTAATCTCCCTCATGGCTCAAGACCAGGGCTACAGCGATCTTTCGATCTGACTCAAGCCCCACAACGGCAATATACCATCTTGGCGAGGGAACACCACCATGAAACTCGGAGACCTGAGCGGCGAAAGGTATGAGCTGCTGGAAGGGAAGTTAAAGCCGTGACCGCCGGGACGAGACGCCACCCTCGATTCAGTCCGCCGCCCAGCGCCGAAACGCTGGAAAACCATCTACGGGGAGAGCGTAGATACCCCGCCTACCCGGCGATCACTGGAAGGAGTATAGCACTATGAAACTCGAAGTCGAACTGGATACCACCGAGGTGCGCCAGGCATTCAACCGCCTGTTGAAGTCCACCCGTGACCTTAGCCCGCTCATGAACAGCATTGGGGAGAAGCTGCTCAACAGCACCCGCGAGCGGTTCCGTGACGAGGAAGGCCCGGACGGCAAAGCCTGGGAACCGCTGAGCGAAGTCACTAAAGGACGCAAGCACAGGAATAAAGACAAGGTGCTTACCGAGCGCGGCCACCTGTCCGGCAGCAGCATCAACTACCGGGCGCGTAAAGATTACATCGAGATCGGCAGCACCCGCATCTACGCAGGCACCCACCAGTTCGGTGCCAGCCGTGGCGCACTCGGCACCGGCAGCTTCAAGAAAAAGTCCGGCACCTTCCCCATCCCCTGGGGCGACATCCCCGCCCGACCCTTCCTCGGCCTGTCGGCACGTCAACAAGTAAAAATCACTTGAATGTTCTGACCCAGATAACATACTGCTGGCTAAAGGCGGGTAAATCCTGGTTAGCTGCGACGTCACCGGGAAACCGATTGATATCGTAAGCGCTCTGTAAGAGCGTCGGCGTTAGGGGCCGTCTTTTTTATTGCCTACTCGTCTGGATTTCATTTGCCAGAAAACGCCACACTTTTTGTCGATGAAGGGATATTTTCAGCCTGTTCGACCGTTAATCCTCACCCTCCGCCAGCAACACCTGCTGTCAGCCGTCAGGCGTAATGTTGCTTTCAAATCGCCGGGCATACTAAACTCCCCGGCACAGCAAAGATGATGAGTTGCTTATGGACCCGCACCGCCCCAAACAGAACCCCCACTTTGACGCTATAACCATCGGGGGCACCCTCCTCGGGCCTATGCTTGCGATAGGGCTCCTCTGGTTCATGAAGTGGCTGGTCGACACCTACCTGTTCGCAGTCCTGTTGATTTTTGCAGGCATTGTCCCGCTGCTCATGCTCTACTGCGCCGTCGGTTTTGTGGTCAGCATTGCCACCATCATTGCGGGTAAGGATTAACGCCCCCATCATCCGGCACCCTTATCAAGTTCTTGCAATGCTTCCCTTTCCATCAACCGTAAACCAGAGAATAACGCATTCCGGGTGAGCCCATGCTGATGCCATCTGATACCGTAATTGTGTTGAAGGTCACGGCCTTGCCGCCGGTTTCATCAGCGCCCAGACCCGCCGCATCGGCCAGTTGGTTGATGTGCATGTTGCAGGGTGTCAGGTTGGACCAGGTGGACGCGATGCCAACCTGTGACTTGCCAAAATCCTCTTCGGTAAATCCCACCGCATAGAGCATGGCCCGTGCCGCTATCGACAAGTTTGCAAGATAGAATGTCGAAAAGCGGGACGGAGCATGAGGGCGTGACTTTTGTCTAGCAATGGAATGTCGGGCATGACAGGCTATTCAAATCTACTTGACGCCAAGTCGACAGGTCGACATCATCACAATAATGCAAGAACCACAAAACCCACTTACACTAACCGCCGAAGAAAAATGAAGACCACCCGACGAGGATTGAGCCTAAAGCACCTGTCTCAGGAGATGTGGTCGCAATACGGAAAAGAGCGAGAGAAGACCGAACACAATGCCCGTAAATCTCGATAAGCCACAGAATTGGAATGTGGACATCGCACAGTCCGTTGATATGTACAACGACTGGTTTATGGAGTTCGCACCGAGGGCTTTTCGAGAGGCGAGAATAAAGACGACAAAGGACGTAGAACAAGCCCTTGTGTCGACTGTCAATATGACGGATATCTCGCACGCTACTCTGAGTGATCATCCAGAAATTCTATCTACGCTCAGAATGGCGACCTGTCCGCCTATCGCGGTAGATCGATTGATCGGGCTTGCTGGTGTATCGTCAAATCTCGTTAAGACAATGGAAAAGAAAAAGGCGATTCCACCTCGAATGTCAGTTCGCAAGCTGGAACAAGACCTTGAGAGAATCGGAACCATCATTGAGAAGATGGCTGATCCTGAAATTTTTGTCTGGTTAGGGCGTGATAAACCAGCAACCAGGGCAGAATTGCATCGCGCCGCAACAATCGTTGCTGATCGGCTATGCGGCGCAGTTTCCAATCCGATAATACGAAACGCGCAAGAGCAACGGCAGTTGTCGCGAATCAAGACATGGCTGGAAGCGAAAGGATATCGCGAATTACCAAGCGGGGTGGGAACAAAATTCGACGCGATGCCGCAAGGCACATTCAGCTTCCGTCTAAATGTTCCTGTGAAGCTCGACGACGGACATAAAGCTGTCAACATCCCAGTGGATGTGGCCATCAAGCCATTGAACGAGTCGCTGGATAAACTACCGATTTTCGTTGAGGCCAAATCCGCCGGTGACTCCACGAACACAAACAAGCGGCGGAAAGAAGAAGCCTTGAAGATGGCACAGCTTCGAGGCAACTATGGTGACTACGTCCGATTTAATCTTTTCCTGTGCGGGTATTTTAATAGTGGATATTTAGGGTACGAAGCGGCAGAAGGGATCGATTGGGTTTGGGAGCATCGAATTGATGATCTTGCGGGGTTTGGGATATGAGAACAGCTATCAATGTTGGTGAATTGGAACATTCACGGCTCGAATTGCAGTCTCAATTGGATGAAGCGAAAACAGCGCAGGACAGGAATCGGCTTGGACAATTTGCCACTCCCACGCCTTTGGCGTCTGACATTCTGAGGTACGCAAAGGCTCTGCTACCGGTTGGCGGTGGAGTTCGTTTTCTTGACCCTGCTATTGGAACGGGGTCGTTCTATTCGGCTTTGCTAGGTGAGTTTCCTCACAGCCGGATTAAAGAGGCGAGAGGATTTGAAGTCGATCCGCATTATGGTAAGCCTGCTTTGAAACTGTGGAACAATACCAGGCTCAAAATTGACATAGCCGATTTTACAGAGCAAGAGCCAAAACCGCTTTTCAATCTTCTAATTTGCAACCCCCCATACGTTCGGCACCATCACATGACTGCTGACCAGAAAGTTCGGTTGCAAAGTCTTTCGATGGAATCCATAGGGTCTCGTTTTTCCGGTCTTGCGGGTCTCTACTGTCATTTTATGAGCCTGGCGCACCAATGGTTGGCCGATGACGCGGTTTGTGGATGGTTGATTCCAAGTGAATTTATGGATGTCAATTATGGCCGGGCGTTGAAGAAATACCTGTTAGAGAAAGTAACCCTGTTGCATATCCATCGCTTTGACCCGAATGATGTTCAATTCGCGGATGCATTGGTATCTTCTGCTGTTGTCTGGTTTCGTAACTCGCCGCTGCCAGGTGCCCATGTTGTCCGATTCACTTATGGCGGAACACTAAAACAACCGACTCTGGAGCGAGAGATATCTGTCGCTGCATTGGCGCTGGAAAAGAAATGGACTCGTTTCCCGGCGGAGGATGTTCGTGTCGTGGCTAATGTGCCAACGATATCGGACTTCTTTACGGTTAAGCGGGGTTTGGCGACTGGAAATAATAAATACTTTATTCTCAATGAAGATGAAGTTGCGGAACGTGAATTGCCAATGGAATGTTTAAGGCCGATTCTGCCGAGCCCTCGTTATTTGAAGGTCGACGAAATCCGTGCGGACGACGATGGATACCCTATTCTAGGGCGGCGATTGTTTTTGCTCGACCCTGATATGCCGGAACGTGAAATCGAGGAAAAGTATCCGACCTTGTGGAGCTATCTTGAAGAAGGGCGAGCACAACGATTCCATGAAGGATATTTGTGTCGCCATCGGCCAAGGTGGTATGCACAGGAGAAGCGTCTGCCTGCCCCCATCGTTTGCACCTACCTCGGAAGGGGAGATGCCAGGAACGGTCGCCCGTTTCGTTTTATTCTTAATGAATCGCGAGCGACGGTCGCCAACGTGTATCTCGCCATGTATCCAACGCCACTCACGGAACGTATCCTCAAGACCGACCCTGACCTTATCAGACCCATGTGGGAGGTATTGAATTGTATAAGTGCGGAACGTCTGTTGGGAGAGGGGCGGGTGTACGGCGGTGGTCTTTATAAACTGGAACCGAAAGAACTGGCAAACGTTCCGGTTCCGGAGATGGCGGAAATCTCACCTGAACCATTGTTCCGGCAATTGGAGATGGAGCTGAGGCCGCTGTAGTTTGAGATTTGGCCCTGGCAGCAACCGCTTGCTACACTGGCGCTTCCCTGGATCAGGAGTGAAAACAATGAATGTTATGGAAATCGGACAGAAGCTCGTGGCCGCCGTCGCAGCCGGGCGCGAAGCGGAAGACGCCTTTGTCTCTGAGTTCTACGATGCCGACATCGTGAGTATCGAGGGTCAGTCCGGCGAAGAGATGCCGCAACGAATGGAGGGCCTGGAGGCCGTTCGCGGAAAGCACAACTGGTGGAATGATAACAACGACATTCACAGTACCACCGCGACAGGACCCTACTGCGGTCACCGGGAAGATCAGTTTGTTATCAGGCACAACATGGATATCACACCCACGGGGGGTGAGCGCATGCAGATGGAGGAGGTCGGGATTTACACCCTTGCCAACGGCAAAATTGTTATGGAAGAGTTCTTATACCTGATGGGGTGATCGCCCGGCCTTCTTCTTTCCTTCTTTCAGGCTGCCTCAGCGTCTTTGCCGGTGATGACCCTGAGCATTTCATCTCGCTTCGGGCCGCGCTGAAATCGCGCTCGATTGTTTCTTTCCCGCCCACGTAACATGTAGCGCAGGACCGTCCAGCGGATGCGTGGATTCTTGAGAAAATCGCCGGGTTTCTCCATCAGGTTGAACGAACGCATGGCGCCGCGCAGCACGTGCAGGTGTTCGCGGGACGCGCCTGCAATGGCATCACCCAATGAGGCGCGTAACCATGGTTTGAATCCCTTCTTTTTGTCATCCAGCGATCTGCCTTCAAAGATGGTTTTGGCGCGATCAATGCCCTGTTTGTCTTCGCGCAGGCTCATGGCAAAGATCGGCCGCAATCGATCCTCGGTACGCAGGTCAAATTCAAGTGCGCGTTCCACGGGATCGTCAATCTCATCCAGCAGGTCAGCCAGCAGGTGGGCGTGAATAATGCCGGTAGAACAACCACGGCCATAGAGCGGATTGGTTCGAATAGCGGCATCTCCGACAGCAAAATAGCCGCGTGCGACCGGTCTGCCATCTTTGACGAAGTGCTTCCAGACCGCATGAATGTTGCCGAAGCCGAAGGAATCGGTGGTCGGTGCGGATTTCTCCGGATTCACCCAGTGGTAGAGTCCGGGAATCGTGCAGCAGATCTGGTTGAACCTGTCCGGGTCTTTTACGGCTTCACGCAGTTCCGTCTCATGATTCGGCAGACAGAGGATCACGGCAAAGTGCCCGTTGTCGCCGGGGAAAACTCCGAACTTGATATATCCCAGGTCTCCGGCGGAACGATCCTTGCCGGTTCTGGGCGGTTCTTTTTCCCCCGGCTTCAGTTTGAAGTGGCGGGTGTAGTACACGATTTCCGCGTCATCGTCTTCGACCTCAATCGTGGCCCCCAGGTCTGACAGCCAGCCGGGAAACCTTGAGTTCGCGCCACTCGCATCGACAACGACATCGTGGAAGATAGTTTGCGTTTCACCACGATCAATCTGAATCCGGACACCCTTGACGGCAATCTCGCCGCCAATCAGGTTCGCTTCCATGCCTACGATGTTGTTTTGATTATTGACGGTGACACCGGGGCGGCTTTCCACATAGCGTCGCAACACTGTCTCCATGGTGGCGCGCCGACACATGAGCAGCCACATCTCTTCATCACCGGGTTTCGGCTGGTAGCCGGCTCTCATCTGATCGGGCAGCATGTCGTGGAAAGTGACCTTGCGTGCACCGGCTTCCCAGAATTGTTCCACCAGGTCCGGATAATACTGCTGCATCAGGTTGCACATGACGGCCAGGAAAGCGTGAGGATGCCTGAACTGTGCGGCACCGCGCCGTTGCCATTCGAAGAAGGCCCGGTCGACGTCACCTTCAGGGGGCGGAATATCCCGTTCATAAACGGTGACCCTGTAGCCCTTGCCGGAAAGCGCGAGCGCGGTGCAGAGACCGCAGATACCGGCACCGATAACGGCGATGTTTTCGTTCTTGTCAGTCATGGCGTTATTTTACGGAATCCAGAAAAGAGAGCATCAGGCGATTGACCTCATCCGGGGCCTCCTGCTGGGTCCAGTGGCCGATGCCATCCAGCAGTTGGTTAGTGCGCAGATCAGTGACATGATTCGGCGCACCATGATTGAATTGCGCCACGCATTTTCAGCGTGAGCAAGTATCTTTTTGACTTTCTTCCAATTCTATAGGAGTCCAGCCTTTTCGACTATCTTCTACATACCAAAGGCCAAACCCCCCACATATATTTTCACCAATATGGTCAAAAGAATATGAGCTGGCCACTCCTTTGTGATTAAAATTGGAGGACTGGAGGACTTTCAAAAATTCAGAGCCTTTCAAAGTAGATTCCCCATCCCTTCCTGCTATAGAAAGCATTAATGATATGGCATCATGGCCAAATTCCCAGTAACTAGGATTAGGCTTGGTTAGTTCTGTGCGACTTTCTATTGAGTTGTGAGGAAAAACGCCATAGGCACCTTCTATAAATGAGAAACCTTCATAAGGAATAGAGGAAATACCTGAGTCTGTTAAAATAACTAATAAGTCATCAATTCCGAATCTTTTTGCCTGCCGTTTCAATATTTGGGCGTCTTTTTGAGAACCAATATATACAATAAAATCAATTTTCAAGTCGCGCATTTCTTGTGTAAAGAAAGCTCCATTACGTATCGAGTCATCAAATATGACTTCTGGACAATGATAGTTTCTATCTTTTTTACATAGTTCCAGCCTTGAGCGCAATTCTTTTGAAATGTAGTTACTATACTGACTATTTGTTACTTGATTCTCTTTAATAATTGCAACGGACTTTGTGCCATCCTCATTAGTATTATTGGTAATAATATTATGTCGAATAATTTTATAAATTGCATCGACCTGTAATGAATCATTGGCAGGAAGCCTGAATATATTACTATACTTACCCCCCATGCCTTCATCGCCTAATAAGGATGTCATAGTGGAATATGCTAAAAATACAGGGAAGTTAGCTTCTCGGTATACTGGTATTGCTTCGCTTGCTATAGTACTGTTAGCGGCATAAATAACGCTTAACACACCATCGTCTTTAACAATTTTCTCAGCCAGTTGTTTTGAAATTTCGGGCTTATTAGAATCTGATTGGTATTCAATATCAATCCCCAAAGCTCTGATGTCATCTTTGTATTCCAGTCTTGCTTTTTCGATTCCTTTAAGAAAATCCAAATATGCCTGGCTACCAGATAAATTTCCTGGCCCTACAATAATAACTTTCGGGGGGGGGCTTTAGTTTACCCATGATTTTTTGAATAGAGTCTTCTAAAGCAACAGTAATAACTATCCCAAGCATTACACATAAGGGTCGAACAAACCACTTATGAAGAACCATTTCTTTTATATTTAATAATAATTGTTTTGACACAATTCCTCCATTATGTACTGGTCAACGTTAAAAACTAAAACGCCTGATCACAGTAGCCAGCATAGTTTCAGGCGATCATTATAGCGGTTGTAAGATTCCTGGAGTGCGTCGCGCACCTTATCACTTTTGCCATAGCCGCGCATCTCAGGCTCCGGAAACAATACTGCCTCTGGTCGAATCAGTGTATTCGCCGTTCTGGTAGGCCACCGCGCCGCCGATGATCACGGTATCGATACCAACTGCGTCGCGAACATAGCGATGACCGTCTCCGGGCACATCGTTCGTATAGTATTCATCCCCCCGGTCGATCTGCTCCGCGTCGAAGATGGTGATGTCTGCGGCGTAACCTTCCCGAATGACACCACGGTCTTTCATGCCCCAGATGCCGGCGGTATCCAGGGTGATCTTTTTGACGGCCTGCTCCAGGCTAAGCGCCTTGCAGTTGCGCACAAACTGGCTGAACAGATAACCGGTATCGCCATAGGTAGAAAACGACAGGATATGCGCGCCACCGTCGCTGGCGCCAAGATGCACCCGCGGGTTGGCCAGCAGGTCGCCCACCACCCTGACGTCTGCCAGGGGCAGGATGGCTTTTCGTCTCCGTGTCAGTTCTGGCATCGCCCGTTTCTCTCCGGCTATTGTTTTTACAGACCGTCGAACATAACCGAGATAAGCCCGGCTGTCACCGGTCATCACTTGTGCAGATATTGTTCATCAACTATGGTGACGGCAAATAAAGGAGGGATGGATATGTGGTTGAGACTCAGGCAGATAGCCGGTGTTGCTGAAAAACTGGCGCCCGTGGAGAGTGACCTCATGGAGGTACTGGGTGTGCAGGTCTGTTATCGGGACCCGGGTATCGACTTCTTCGGTCTGGAAAATGCCCTGTTTCCGATTGGGGACCAGTTGCTGGAGGTAGTGGCGCCGATCCGGGAAAACACCGCAGGTGGCAGATACCTGGCGCGGAGAGGGGGTGACGGTGGTTATATGGTCATCACCCAATGTGATGACCATCCGCCGCGCCGTCAGCGCGTCGACGAGCTGGGTATCCGCATCGTGCATGACCACACCGGCAGTCAGTTCATCAATATGCAGTTGCACCCGAGAGATACCGGCGGGACTTTCTTTGAAATTGACCAGCAACTGGGTGATGGCGCGCTTGATCGTGACGGACCCTGGCACCCCGCCGGTCCGGACTGGCAACGGGCGAAAAAGCTGCACCGGGTAACCGGGATTGCCGCGGCTGAAGTTCAATGTGACGACCCGGAAACGGTGGCCCGGTGCTGGTGCGAGATTGCAGAGATTGAGCCTGATGCCTCCGACGGTGAATTTCACATGCCGCTTGAGAATGCCGATGTCCGGTTCGTTGCCTGCGCTGACGGCAGACCCGAAGGGTTGGGAGGCATTGATCTCGTCACGTCGGACAGGGATGCCATCCTCGCCGATGCAGAGAAGCGCGGTGTGATTTCCGGTGATAATCAGGTCATGCTTTGCGGGATGCGAATGAACCTGACATAAGCTACACCGACATTAAATACCCGGTTCGGGGAAGTGCGGCAGATGCTTGGGGTGATTACACCACCTTGATCACATGCCGGTCGATTCGGTTCAACAGAAACCAGGCCGGGAGTCCCACCACCGCCGCCCAGACCAGCAGGTATCCGAAACGGGCAGCGACCGGCCATTCACCGTCGATCAGAATGATGCGATAGCAGTCGAGCAAAACCGCGACGGGGTTCAGCGCCAGAATCGTTCCAAGTCGGCCTTCGAACACGCTAATGTCAAAAAACACACCGGATAAAAACATGAGCAGAAGAAGGCCATTGTCAATGACATAGCGCAGGTCAGGAACAAACGGAACAATGCCTGACAGGAAGGCGGTAAACGAAGCGACCAGCAGAAACTGACAGATGATCAGCACCGGCAGGGCGAGCCAGGAAGTGCCCATGGCAAATCCGCTGCCGGCCAGTAACAGGAGCAACAGCGGCAGTACAAACAGGAATTTGGCCGTGTTCACCGTCACCGTGACCATGGGAAGAACATACTTTGGAAGGTAGACCTGATTGATCAGACCGGCGTTCGCCAGCAGTGCCTGGCTGCCGTTGTTGAGCGTGCTTGAAAACCATTTCCACGGCAGCAGGCCACAAAGCAGAAAGTACACGAAGTTATCTCCGCCGAATTTCAGACCCATGCCAAACAGCAGATAGAAAACGCCCATATGGAGAACTGGTTCAATGAACCACCAGGCGAAGCCTATATAGGCACGACTGGCCTCTGACTTAATTTCTGCCCAGGCTTTAACCAGTATCAGATGGAGATAATGCATCGGGACTATTCAAACCCCGGCTCTTGCCACCAGGGGAAGAATTCCGGCATATCCGTGCTGACCCTGCCCGGGAACTCTGCGGGTCGTTTTTCCAGGAAGGACTGTACGCCCTCATGAGCGTCCGCTGATTTTCCGGTGTAATAGACACCACGACTGTCCAGCTTGTGCGCTTCCATCGGGTGGTCGGCGCACATCATCTTCCACATCATGTGCCGGATCATCGTGACAGAGATGGAAGAGGTCTGCTCCGCGAATTCATGCGCCAGGTCTCGTGCAACAGGGAGCAGGTCTTCCTCCTTGTGGATGCTGCGCACGAAGCGTCGCTCAAGGGCTTCTTGTGCGTCGAAAATCCGGCCCGAATAGGACCACTCCAGCGCCGTATTGATGCCGACACATCTTGGCAGGAACCAGCTTGAACAGGCCTCCGGTACGATTCCCCGTTTTGCGAACACGAAACCATAGCGTGCCTTCTCGGATGCCAGCCGGATATCCATGGCGCACTGCATGGTCGCGCCGACCCCGACCGCCGGGCCGTTGCAGGCCGAGATGACCGGCTTCAGGCTGTCGAACAGACGGAGTGTCAGAAGGCCGCCGCCATCTCGTGGAATTGTCCGGCCATCGTTTCTGCCGTCGTCGTCATAGTCGAAGGTGTTGCGGCCCCCGGAGAGATCGGCACCTGCGCAGAATGCCCGGCCCTGCCCTGTAAATATGATCGCCTTTACATTGTCGTCAGCATCGGCGCGATCCAGGGCGTCTTGAAGTTCGGATGCCATCTGGTTGTTGTAGGCGTTCAGCTTTTCCGGTCGGTTCAGTGTGATGGTGAGGATGTTGTCTTCAACCTCGTAGATGATTGCTTCGTAATCCATGATATTTTCCTAATGTTTCTGTGATGAGTCGTAGTGTGAAATGAGTTGATTAAACAGGTCTCGCTGGGTGTGGGAGCCGCCGATCTGGTAGATCTTGTCTTTGACTTCAGCCATTCTGGCCGCCCCGGCGTCGCCATTCCCCATCGCCATCTCCTCAATGGCCCTGGCCATGACCAGGCCGACATTACCCGCGACCCTGCCCTGGGAGGTATCACTTTGTGACCAGGATTCAAAGTGTGAAATCCCCCTGCGAACTGTGTCCCGGTCACCCAGCAGTGCCGGTGCCATCAGGTAGTGCAAAGTCGTAAAAACGAGTTCGTCATCATCCACCCGATTGCGCGACAGTTCCAGCAGCCGTTGCCAGCGGTCACCGATGGGTAGCCCGTGCATTTCCAGTCGCCAGAGTAGCGAGGCCGCATTGCACACATCCAGGTAAAAGTCGTCGGCCAGGGGTTCCACCAGCAGGGCGTCATAGATGGAGAGCGCCGCTTCAGGTTCGCCAAGCCCGATGTATTGCAGCGCCTTGTGCCAGTGCATGTGATTAACGAAGTTGTTGGCGCTGTGCCACTGATCAGAGAAGGACTCAATAAAGGGGACGCCCTCGTCGAATCGTGACTGCATGTGCAGAACGTGCGTGACCGCGTGGGTCGCCCAGATGTCAGCGGGGTTCATCTCCAGCGCTTCACGCCCGGCTGATTCGGCAGCCGGGTAGTCACCGTTTTCTTCCAGGGCGAAACTCTCCATACCTTTGAGAAATCCATAGTAACGATCATCCGGCTGCCAGTGGCCGATGGCCCGGCCCAGAGATTTCACCATGTCACCACCACCGGTGCCGTAAAAATGCAGGTAGTGGGCAAGGCGCAGTGCCAGCATATCCTTAGGAAACTGTTCCACGATGGCATCAAAGGCCAGCACGGCTTCTTCCAGACGATCCTGACGCCAGAAGTCGAGTGCCCGCAGATGTATTCGTTCCCGTTCGTTCAGGTCGGAGCGGCGGGAGACGGCATCAAAACACTTCCGGATTGGCGCGCGAAACCGCGGGTCTGCGGCAAGTTTCAACAGGTATGCCCGAAACATGATGGCCATCGGCATGGCGGGGTCCAGTTCAAGAACGGATTCCAGTTGCGGCATCACCTCACTGGAGGAGGCAAGATACGATTCCAGTGTGTCGCAGAAGGCGGCGGGGGCCTCCGGGTTGGTGAAGGTATAGGAAAGCCCGAGTTCGTCTTTCATGTCAGGATTGTCCATAACATTCGTTCTGATACCCGGAACCCTGGCGGATACTGTCGTTGGTTTCAGTCGGCATGTGCGCGGAGTTCTTGTTCAGACATTTCCAGGTACCTTGCCAGATAGCGCACACCCAGGTAGAACGGCAGGGTGTCGGCCAGGGCGACGCACAGCTTGAACAGGTAGTTGCTGCCCATCAGCACCAGCAGGGCCCCGGCACTCATCGCACCTGCCAGGAACTGCGCGCCGAAGGTCACCGAGATCACCATGAATGAATCGACCCCCTGGCTGATGATCGTACTGCCGTTATTGCGCAGCCACAGATGCCTGCCGCCGGTCAGTCTTTTCCAGAAGTGGAACATGTAGACATCGCAGTATTGAGCAGCGATGTACGCCACCATGCTCGCCATTACCGCACCGGAAGTCGTGGCGTAGAGCAGGGTAAAGAGTTCTACCTGCTGGGAGACAGAAGTGCCATTGGGCAGGGCGACATCTTCCGCCAACTGGATCAGTTGCCATGGCGGCTGGTTTTCGGGACTAACAGATGGCAGGGAATGGCCCAGCCACATAGTGCCGATGATGAAAAAGTTCAGCATCAGGCCAATCGTCACCATGAAATTGGCACGGGCGCGACCGTAAAGTTCACTGATCAGGTCGGTGCACAGGAAGGTCAAAGGGTAGGGCAGCACACCCACCGCCAGTGCCATCGGACCCAGTTGAATGAACCGTGTAAGGCCGATGATGTTCAGCATGGTCATGGCGCAGAGAAAGAATCCCGCCAGTACCAGAAAAACCCTTTCTCGCCTTTCTCTCAGTTCCTCACTGATCTGTGGTTTGGCATCGGACATGCTCAGGTCTCGATCTGTCCCAGGTTGGCGTGAATCACAGCGCCGTTCAGGACGGCGTTTCCTGCGGCAAACACGATGGTACGGGCAATTTCCTCCGGTTCAATGAGGCGTCCGTAAGCGCAACCTTCGGCGATGCTGTCCAGAATTTCCCGGGACTCTCCCACATGAGCGCGAAGCATCTCAGTGTTGGTGAATCCGGGGCAGATGCAGGCCGTGTGGATTCCCGTGCCCGCCAGATCCTGGCAGGTGGCGCGCATCATGCCGATCATCGCGTGTTTGGTGACCACGTAACCGTAGGAATTGGCAACCGCCTTCTCGGACAGGGTTGAACCAATATAGATGATCGAGGCGCCGGGTTGCATCTTCTCCAGCAGCACCCCGTTCAGGATCTGCGGAGCTATCACATTGATATCAATGATTGCGCGAAAGCTCCGTATTTCCATATTGCTGACGGTCTCGCTGGTCAGGCGAGCGGCGTTGTGAATCAGGTGTATCTCGCCCCGGTCCAGCTCCCGGGCGAATGCCCTGACCCGTTCTTCAGCGTCTGACGCCGCCAGGTCGATTGAAACATTGGTAACCCCTTCAACATCTGAACGGGTGCGCGAGATGTTATAGACATCGTGTCCCGCTTCAGCGAAAGCGGCCGCCGCCGCTCTCCCGATACCCTTGCTGGCACCTGTAATGACTACCTGGCTCATGGTTTTTCCTCGAAATTGATGGTGGCGGAGCCGTTCTGACCCGGGCTGCTGGATACCCTGATGGTCATCTCGCGGATGTCCTGTTCTGCGATTTCAGGGTGACCCAGGACCCGTTGCAGGAGATAGTGGCTGAGTTCTTCGACGCTGGCATTGGCAATCGGCAGTGTGATCACGTCTCTCGGCAGAAAGGGAATCCTTTCCTGGCCGTAGAGACCCACGATGTATTCTCCGTCGTGTTCAATGGAAAGCCAGGGAGATTGCTCGGGCAGAAGGGTTTTCTCGTCCAGTTCATCACAGATTTCTTTAACGACACGCTTGATCAGCGAATAGTCGAATATCAGGCCATTGTCGTCGATGGGGGAGGTCAGTTCACACTCGACCTGCCAGTTGTGCCCGTGCAGGTCTTCTCGTTCCGTCTGACTGAAGATGGTGAAATGCGCCGCGCTGAAGTTCAGTGCCTGTTTCGCGATTTCGATTCGCCCGAGTTTCTCCTCGCTCACCGATTGACTGCCTGTTCCACGAAACCGGCATCTTAACAGAAGGCGCAACCGGTGCCATTTGCCTGCCGCTTTACACTTCGGCACACTCTGGTGAAAACAAATTGAGGGAGTTCGCATGGCTTTGTCGACATTGAGTCGTTCCATCAAGGGGGAGGTTGCCATAGTCACCGGGGGCGCATCCGGTATGGGCAGGGCGACAGCGCACCTGTTTGGTGACCAGGGAGCCCGTGTTGCGCTGATTGATATCAACGAACAACCCTTGCAGGCCGTCGTCAGGGAGATGACTGATGAGGGTTACGACGCCCGGGGCTGGGTGCTTGATCTGTCCGATGAAGCCGCCATTGCGAAAGTGATCGCGGAGGCCGGGGAGCACTTTGGCGGTATTGATATCCTGATCAACAATGCCGGTATATCCATGTTTGCGCCGATAGATTCCGATGACTACCCCCTTGCCTGGAACCGCAGCCTGGCCGTCCTGCTGACGGCCCATACACATACGATCCGGGCGGCACTGCCCTATCTGCGACAGTCGGCCCACGGCAGAATCGTCAATATCGCCTCGACAGAGGGACTGGGCGCGACCCGCTATGGCAGCCCCTACACTGCGGCCAAGACGGGGGTGATCGGGCTGACCCGCTCACTCGCTGTCGAATTGGGTCCGGAGCAGATTACGGTCAACTGTATCTGCCCCGGACCGATCAATACCGGCATGACGGCTGGCATTGATGATGAAGACAAGGCGATATTCGCCAGGCGGCGCACGGCCCTGCGTCGCTACGCGGAACCGGAGGAGGTGGCGCAGGGTACACTGAGCCTGGTGCTTCCGGCGGCGCAATACATCACGGGCGTTGCCCTGCCGGTGGATGGTGGTCTTACCATCAGGAATGCGTGATGCGCGAGTCCACCAAACCCAACCGCAGGGTCAGGGCGTTTGATCGCGACGCCATACATCAGGGCAACCTGGGTCTGAACGTAGATCACGAAGCGGTCAGTGTTGAGGTCGACCGGCTGCTCGCCGACATGACCCTTGAGCAGAAAATCAATGAGATTCGAGGCTTGCAGGCGACGCCCGTCGATGGCCTTTATCACGCCGGCGGCGACGAATCCCTTGGCATTCCCCCCTACAGAATGGTGGACGGCCCAAGAGGCGCGAGGGCGGGAACAGCGACGGCGTTTCCGGTTGCGATTGCGCGCGGCGCTACCTTTGATCCCGAACTGGAAAGGCGCGTCGGGCTTGCCATCGGCCTTGAAGTGGCCGCAAAGGGCGGTAACCTGCTGCTTGCGCCAACCATCAACCTGCTGCGTCATCCCGGGTGGGGGCGTGCCCAGGAAACCTATTCGGAAGACCCTTGTCACATGGGCGCGATGGCGGTTGCGTTTGTCTCGGGTGCCCAGAATCATGTTCTGACCAGTCCGAAACACTTTGCGCTGAATAATCTGGAAATGACCCGTTTTGAGATGAGTGCGAATGTTGATGCGCGTACTTTGCATGAGCTCTATCTGCCGCATTTCAAACGCTGTGTTGTTGAAGGGGCGGCTGCCTCGGTGATGAGTGCCTACAACAAGATCAATGGCGTTTACTGCGGCGAACATCCGGTACTGCTGACGGATATACTGAGGGACGATTGGGGATTTACCGGCTTTGTGGAATCAGACTGGTTCCTGGGTACCCGATCGACTGCGCCCGCAATTCAGGCGGGTATGGATATCGAGATGCCGGCGCCCTATCGGTTTGCCGATGAGAAGCTCGACCGGGCATTGGAAAGCGGGGAACTCTCCGAAGAGGTCATCACCCGCAATGCCCGCAGGGCGCTCTACCAGAAGGTCGCTTTTAACCTGGCCGGGCGGCCGGAAGTGGACCGGGGCGTGGTTGAGTGCGAGGCACATGTTGAACTGGCCCGCGAGGTGGCCGAGAAATCCTTTGTCTTGTTGAAAAATGAAAATGTACTGCCGCTGCGCCGCAATCAGAAAATTGCCCTTGTCGGTGATCTCGCAAAGATTGCGAATCTTGGTGATCGTGGCAGCAGCATGGTGACCTCGACCACAGTGGCGACACCGCTGGACGGGCTGCTGGCCTGTGGCCACGACATTCACCTTGAGTATTTTGCCAGTGATGCGGATATTTCTTCCCTGGGTGAGTTTGATGTTGCGCTGGTGGTGGCGGGGCTGACCTACCGGGAAGAGGGTGAATTCATCCCGACGCAACAGCAGGAAGCCGGCGGCTCCGATCTGGCACGGGGCGGAGACCGTGCGGACCTGCGACTACCCGAAGATCAGGAAGCGCTGATCCGGAAGGTCTCGGCCCATGCGGCGCAAACTCTGGTGCTGCTTGAAGGGGGTTCCGCCATTGAAGTGCCCTGGGTTGATGCGGTCGATGGCCTGATGATGATCTGGTATCCCGGCCGGGAGGGCGGTCATGCCCTGGCTCGCGTTCTGTTTGGCGATGTGGATGCCTCTGGCAGGCTGCCGGTCAGTTTCCCCCGGTCAGTGCGTCAGTTGATGGGTTGGGACATCACAGCCCTGGATGTCACCCACGATCTGTTCCATGGCTATCGCTATCTGGATCAAACCGGGGAAAAAGCCCGGTTTCCCTTCGGCTTTGGACTCAGCTACAGCCACTACTCCCTGGATGGTCTCCGGGCAGAACGGCGGGACGACCGCTTTCTGTTTAATGTCACCGTCACCAATACCGGTGAACGAGCGGGGGTCGTTGTGCCGCAGTTGTATGTGAGCTACCAGAACTCGCATGTGCTGCGAGCGGTCAGGGAACTCAAGGGTTTTGGCCGGGTGACGCCGGAGGCGGGCGAAAGTGTTGACCTGGAGATTGAGGTCATCGACGAAGACCTCCGCTACTTTGATGCGGACAATGGCTGGACCCTGGAGCAATGCCGGTACGATTTTCGCGTCGGGTTTTCTGCTGATGACCTGCCACTGGCAAGCTGCTGGCGCCTGGATGGTCAGCAATGGTCGCCCCAATGAGGCCGGCCTGTCCCGGTCTGTCAGGGCAGATTACTGGTCCGTGGGTGCAGCACCACCGGTACCTCGGCAATACCCCGGATGAAGTTATTGGGCAGTCGAACGACATCGCCCGCCAGTTCCACCTTATCGAAGCGTTTCATGATCTCTTCCCAGAGGACCCGTAGCTGCATTTCGGCAAGCCGGTTGCCCATGCAACGGTGAATGCCAAAGCCGAACGCCACGTGGGCGCGCGCGTTTTTGCGGTCAACGATCAGCTTGTCGGCGTCGGGGAAGACGCTCTCGTCACGGTTACCTGACAGGTACCACATGACCACCTTGTCACCTTCCCTGATCTGCTGTCCGCCGAGCAGGAAATCCTGGCTTGCGGTTCGGCGCATATGAATAACCGGCGTTTGCCAGCGCACCATCTCTGCCACCATGTTCGGAATCACGCCCGGGTTCTCATGCAGCTTGCGGTATTCATCGGGGAACTGGTTCAGTGCAATCACGCCACCGGAAATACTGTTTCGGGTAGTGTCGTTGCCACCGATAATCAACAGCAGAACATTACCCAGGAACAGCATCGGATTCTCGATCATGTCTTTGGTGTCTTTACCGTGCGCCAGCATGGAGATCAGGTCGAATTTGGGCTCGGCTGCGGCTCGTTCCTGCCAGAGATTGATGAAGGTTGTCGCGCATTCCATCAGGTCGTTCTTTCGCTGCTCCATGTCTGTTTCGTCATTACCGGTCAACTGTGGCACCGCCGTTGTGATGTCTGACCAGTAAATCAGCTTCCCGCGATCTTCATAAGGAAAGTCGAACAGGGTCGCCAGCATTCGAGCGGTCAGCTCGACGGAAACCTCCTGCACCCAGTTGAACGGTTCGCCCACCGGCAGATGTTCCAGGATGTCGATCACACTTTCCCTGATCAGCGGCTCGAAGTTGGTCAGGTTGCTTGGCGCGACTGACGGCGACACGGTGGCGCGCTGAATATCGTGCCCGGGCGGGTCCATGGCGATGAAGTTCTCGATCTGGACCTGCTGCTCTCTTTCTTCTTCGCTCTCAAGAGGGTCAGCAATGGAGATGCCCGCGATCTCCGATGAGAACACCTTGTGGTTGGTATCAACCTGCTTGATAAACTCGTGGGAACTGACCGACCAGAATGAACCCGCCGTTGCACTGCCCTCAATATAGTGAACCGGTGCCTCTTCTCGCAACCGCTTGAAGTAAGGCTGCCAGCAGTCGTTCTGGTAGATGCCGGGGTCACTGACGTCCAGTTGCTCCAGCGGGATATTGCTTACGTCCATTTCTGTTGCTTCGCTCATAGCGCTACAAAGACCTGATTGATTCCAAGGTTATGAGAGTTTGCCACTAAGGAAGCCCTGAATAACAGGATTTTTTTCGTGAGAGCAAGACGGACGCGCCCGCAGAAAATCGTAAAAACGCTTTAATTTTCCGATGTTTCGAGGACGGGTCCAACGTAGCTATCGAGGGAAAAGACATTATTCAGAGTTTCTCTAAGGGGGTGATTTAGGAAGGCGGGGATGTGGTCTCAACAACCTACGTAATCGGTTGTTGGTGCTTTGACCACATTTGACCTTTGTTACTGGCAATAAACTTTATTGAAGGCGATGTTTCAAAAATCAATGTCATCAGATGATAGGCAGTCAAAACTGCCGTTTGCAAATCCTGTTTGTCTTCCAGTGGCTCTACTTTTACCTCAAGCTCCTGGAGTTGCTGTATACCGATCCTCTGACCATGAACATGGATGGACCCGTGTTGCTCTGTGTTTTCGGCATTAAAATATGCACCAATGTTGCTAATTATTTTTCTTTTTTCTTCACCATCACTGGTTGAGAACATTCTTTTGCTCAACCAATTCATCACCAGTTCTTTGCTGTACGAAAGCGCTTTATCAGCTTCCACAATAAGAGAAGGCCCCATATTTTGCAGAATTGGTGCCCAAAGGTGTGCCAGTTTGATATCGCTTTCAATATCTGCTTTTGCTTGCCCAAATCCTTCTTGTATCGCCCTGGCAGAATGCATTTTATTTCCTATAAGGAATTGAGGATCAATCGGCCCAAGCTGACTCTGCTTGCCAAGCACTAATAGATCGCTGGCAAGACCTATCATCGCACCGCCAGACATTGCGAGGTACGGCACTATGACTTCAATGTAAGAAAATTTGGAATGTAAATATTCAACAATGCTCTCGACGGCATTAGGGTCGCCACCGGGGGTGTGCAGAATCAGGGTAAGCCCTTTGTTGGCCGAAGCGCCATAAAGCGCATTCATAAAACCATTGACGTCTTCACGAGCGATAGATGAGTCAACCCCGGGCTTTTGGAGGAAGGAAGACGCATAAAGAATGACAGAATCAGGTTCACGAAGCGTTGTTATTTTAGCCAGACGATTCTGCAAATTCCTGTCAAGCCAGTCAGGATCATCTACAACATTCTCTTGATACTCGGCTAATAATTCACTCCATGAAGACATTTTACTTCACACGAAATGTGTTGGTTGTAAGAGGATGTTCGTGACTGGGGGGTTGATACTGTGGTTCTTCTTCTTTTAATGTCGATAACTCGTAGAGTCCGCTGATCTCGACATATTGTTGATACTGCTTTTTGACCCCTTCCAGCGTTTCCAAATATCCATCAGAGATGTTTTCGTCTCGTGTTTTGTGGTTCATTTGAGTCACCTTTTCCCTGTTTATTAACAGAAATTGATAGTTTGGTCAACTGGCCCTGAGCATCTGACCCTGAAAATCAGGTAGGCAAGATAACCGGCAACGAAGAGCCCGCCTGAGATACGGCTCATCACCTTGTGCCGGAGGATAAACACCGGGATCAGGGCTGCGGCAAACACGAAGGCGACGACAATGTCCGTGGTTCCCATCGAGGGTATCGACAGAGGATGAATCAGGGCGCTGACCGGGAGTACCAGCAGGATGTTGAACAGATTAGAGCCAATCACGTTCCCGACACAGAGGTCCGCCTCACGCCGCATGGCTGCAACAATTGAGGTGACCAGTTCCGGCAGACTGGTGCCGATGGCAATCACTGCGATTCCCACCACGGTTGTCGTGATACCCAGGGTCTCGGCAAGCTGAACACCATAGTTGATGGTTATCTCGCCGCCAATAGTGAGCCCGATGACCCCGCCTGCGACAAAACCCCAGTCTGTGCCAGACGCGGTTTCGAGTTCCGGCGACAGGGTGCCAATGGTCGCCAGCAGAGGGTCGGCTCTTTGTCGTATGAAATCCGTCACCATGATGTAAACGAAAATGCCGAGGGTCAGCAGGAGAATGAGACTATCGGAGCGATTGAGTGTCGGCTTGAATCCCGCCGGGTCAGAATCCAGGGTCATGACCAGCAGTATGGTCGTTGCCAGCAGCAGCAGCGGAAGTTCACGGCGAATGATCTGACCTTTAATGGCGATCGGGGCGATCAGCGCTGCGGTACCGAGGACAAGCCCCAGGTTTGCAAGATTGGACCCGGCGATGGTACCGAAGGCGATGTCGGTCTCACCTGACAGCGCGCCAATAATATTGACCACCAGTTCCGGCGAACTGGTGCCGAAGGCGACAACGGTGAGGCCGACGACCAGGGGAGATACGCCATAAGACTTGGCGATACCGGAAGCGCCACGTACCAGTGCCGCACCTCCGGCAAGGAGTAATACAAGACCCGTAAGTAGCAGCCCAAACGACAGTGACAGCATAGAGGGAGTGTAACAGTACATAGACTTCAAAAACTGACTCCAGTACTGTATATTTATTCACCATCATTTTATCTCAAGGAGTAGGTATCGAATGAAGTCGCTGGAACTCTTTGCAGGTGGCGGAGGTTTGGGATTAGGTCTTGGCCTTGCAGGGTTTCACCCGGAGAGGGTCGTGGAGTGGGATAGATGGTGTTGCGATACAATCCGGAGCAATAAAAAGAATGGCTATCCATTGGTTCAACAGTGGGAAGTATTTGAAGGCAATATCCAGAATTTTTCTTTCAAAGAAATTGAAGAAGAGCTTGACCTGATTTCCGGAGGACCACCTTGCCAACCCTTCTCTCTAGGAGGAAAACACAGAGGCAATTTGGACCGTCGTGACATGTTCCCTGTTGCAATTGAAGCTGTTCGTAGTCTGAAACCCAGAGCGTTCGTCTTTGAAAACGTTAAAGGTATTACCCGAACATCTTTTGCTAATTATTTCCAGTACATTCAGTTGCAACTCGCATATCCTCAAGAAGCAAAAAGAGAGGGGGAAACATGGATTCGTCATTTGGAGCGATTGGAAGAGATAGAAACGCGCGGGGGCTATTCCGGCCTTTCTTATAATGTAGTTGCTCGAGTACTTAATGCAGCAGACTACGGGGTACCTCAAAGGCGTGAAAGAGTCTTTGTTGTTGGTTTTCGCAATGATCAGATGATTGAATGGTCGTTTCCAGTTCCGACCCATTCAAAGGACGTTCTAGTATTCGATCAGTGGGGAAGTGGTGAATACTGGGAAAGACACAAAGTTCCGAAGAAGCTCATTCCTGAATGCACATTAACCGCACGAATACTGCATTCAGTATGTGATCGTAGCTTTTGGGACCTAAAACCATGGAAAACTGTACGAGATGCTCTTAATGGATTGCCTCATCCCCGCGACACCAGAAGAAGACGAGAATTTTTTGATCATACCTACCAACCTGGTGCGCGTGTGTATCCTGGTCACACCGGAAGTTCGCTGGATCTGCCAGCCAAGACGCTTAAAGCAGGGGATCATGGCGTACCTGGCGGGGAGAATATGCTTGTCAATCCTGATGGCTCGGTACGCTACTTTACGGTGCGTGAATCAGCCAGGTTGCAAACCTTTCCGGATGGATACAGATTTCATGGTTCATGGACAGAAACAATGAGACAGTTAGGGAATGCCGTACCAGTTAAGCTGGCTCAAGCAATTGGGACAAGCATCGCCACTAAATTGCTCGAAGCGAAAGAATTACGCCAGATGAGCCATTAATTGGGGATCGCGTGTTAAGAGAAGTAACTCCTTACAATCCCCTCCGGAAGGAAAATCTCGGTGAGAGTGTTGCTGATGCATTACTAAAAACACCTCGGGAACCGCTAAATTCGTTAGAAGGCTTTACAGGCGCAGGGATATATGCAATTTACTACGATGGTGATTTCCCGGCATATGAACCGATACGTGTATCAGAGGAACAGGAGGTCCCTATCTACATCGGTAAAGCGGTTCCATCTGGTGCTAGAAAAGGGAACGTTGGTCTTGATGCGAATACCGGTAGCATTCTTTACAAACGGGTTATGGAACACGCGAAAAGCATAAAACTTGCAGGCAACTTGAGACCGGAAGATTTCTCGTATCGTTATCTGGTCGTAGAAGATATCTGGATTCCTCTGGGCGAATCTTTACTAATTTCTCGATTCTCACCATTGTGGAATACATTTATCGATGGTTTTGGAAATCATAATCCTGGAAAAGGACGATACAGGCAGATTAGGTCCAGATGGGATACGCTGCATTCCGGTCGACAGTGGGCTCTTAACTGCCAACCCAGAACCGAGAATGCAGAACAAATCAAGAACGAGGTAATAGCATACCTAAGGAAGCTCTGAAAAACAGCTCATTACTGGCACAATAGGGTTTTCCATCTACGGGATCAAGAAATGAACCAACTGACCTTTGCCGAAGCAGAATATGCGGACAAGAAGCGAAAAACGCGACGAGAAAAGTTTCTGGAACGAATGGACCAGCTCATTCCATGGAAGAAACTGGAACGCCAATTGGTCAGGAAGTATTCGAAAGGCAAGATCGGGCGCAAGCCGTACCCGCTACGAGTTATGCTCCGAATTCATGTCATGCAGTTGCTCTACAACCTGAGTGATCCAGCGATGGAAGATGCTCTGTACGAGATTGAATCGATGCGTCGTTTTGCCGGACTCCGTATGTCGGACAATTTGCCCGATGAGACAACCATATTGAATTTCCGCCACTTTCTTGAGAAGCACAAGTTTGGCCAACGCCTGTTCGGTGCCATCCAATCCCACCTGGAGTCACACGGGTTAAAGCTCCAGGAAGGCAGCATCGTAGATGCGACGATTATTGCAGCGCCCTCATCCACGAAGAATGAGAAAGGTGAGCGTGACCCCGACATGCATCAGGTAAAGAAGGGCAAGCAATGGCACTTTGGCATGAAACTGCATGTCGCCGTCGATGAATCATTGGGGCTGATTCATAGTCTGATAACCACACCAGCCAATGTGCACGATATAACTCAGGCCGATCAGTTGCTACACGGAAAAGAAGAACGGGTCTGGGGTGACGCAGGATACCAAGGTATTGAAAAGCGGCCAGAACACAAGGACCGGGATGTTGATTGGTTGATAGCGATGCGTCCTGGTAAGCGGGCACAGCTTGTGGCCTCGTCCCCTGTGTCACGGGCGGAGAAGTCGAAGGCCAGTGTAAGGGCCAGGGTGGAACACTGCTTCCATCGGATTAAGTGTCAGTTCGGCTACAACAAAGTTCGCTATCGTGGTTTGGCGAAGAACACTGATCGGCTTTACCTGCTGGCGGGCTTTACGAACCTGCTTCGGGCAGAGCCGCATATGGTGACTTAACGGGACAGGTCCGTCTGGAATTTGCAGAAAAGCGGATTCCAGACGGAACAACCGATAAAAACACGAGGCAGTAGGTCCCTGAGAACCAGAAACGCAGGCAACATGAAAGAATCGCGCAAATTTACGAGTTTTTCAGAGCTTCCCTAAGTTAGCAACAACACTGTAATTCACATTCGATTGTCTGGGAGCTGTTTTAAGGAATCCTGGAAGGACTAAACATTTATGAACCAGTTCAACAGTTTCACCTTTGCGGATTGAGCAGTTACACTCCGGTCATGACAAAAAGAACAGTTCTCTGGCTGGTTGCCGCCTTCCTTTACCTGATCTTTGCCTACTGGTACACCAATACCGAAGGACCCTTGACCGGGCAGGAAATTGAAACGCTTCTGGACGATCTTTCGGCTGCCGGTTACGAAGACCGGCAACTGGAACGGCTTCGCGGGTTTATGGAAGGCGACACGGGTCGTCAGTTCATCATGCTGAACAACATCGACCTGAATGAAACCCCACCCGGGGTGGAGGGCGCGGAACCTGATGCCGACGCTGAGGATCTGATGAGCCTTTACATGGAGTATATGTGGCCTGCGCTGTTTCGACGGGCCTGCCACCCGGTTTACATGGGCGGGTCCGTGTATCGTGCGATGGATATGGTGGGTATTGAAAACGCGGAAGTCTGGGATCAGGGCGCGTTGATGCGCTATCGCAGCCGAAGAGATATGTTGGAAATTGTGTCAAACCCGGTATTCCGGGGCAGACACGACTTCAAGATGGCAGCGCTGGACAAGACCATCGCCTACCCGATGGAAAACGTCCTGTACTTCTCTGATCCACGATTCCTGCTGGCGCTGATTCTGTTCTCGCTGGCGTCCCTGCTTGATCTTCTGCTCTATCGGCGCGGTTAGCGGTGGAAGCTGCCTTCCGGTTCCGGGTTTTCAGTCTGCGACCGGGATGCACAAGTCTGTCTGGTTGCGTATGCTTTGCGGTGTTTGATGGATAATCGTGAGTAAATCGTGGAAAGCTTGAAAGGTCAGATCGCAGTAGTAACAGGTTCGAGTCGTGGCATTGGCAAGGGCATTGCCCTGGCTCTTGGAGAAAAAGGCTGCACGGTCTACACCACGGGACGTTCCATTGGCGACGGTGATCGCACGATTGATACCACAGCCCGACAGGTCACGGAAGCGGGCGGGGAAGGGCGCGCCATCCAATGCGATCACGGCAGGGATGATGAGATCGCGGCTTTGTTCGGGCAGATTGGTGAAGAAGCCGGACACATCGACATCCTGGTGAACAATGTCTACAAGATTCCCGATCCGCCCGCCTGGGGTGGCGGTTACTGGGATCACCCGATACAGGTCTGGGATGACCAGGTGGGTATCGGGCTCCGCGCACACTATGTCGCCAGTTGGCATGCCGCACAATGGATGTTCAAGAGCGACCGTGCCCGCATGTTGAACGTGTCATCACCGGGCGGTCAGGGTTATCACTTTTCCTGTAGCTATGGGGCCGGTAAGGCCGGGCTGGACCGCCTGACCGCAGATATGGCGATTGAACTCCAGCCCAGAGGCATTCCCGCTGTGGTTCTTTACCCTGGCTCTGTGTCCACTGAGTTCATTCAGGATGCGGCGCAGGAGCGTGGCATGGACCTGTCTCAGTCGCAGACGCCGCTGCTCGTTGGTCGAGCGGCGGTATCATTGCTGTTGCAGGACGATCTCATGTCGCGTACCGGTACGATTCAATGGGTCGAAGACCTGATTGAAGAATTTGACCTGTACGATGAGAAGGGGTCACGGCCAACTCAGCGATATGCGGACAGACAGGGCTAACGCCGTTTGCACAGAACGCCCGGCCCATGGTTCGTCCCCAGGCCAGCCGGTCTTACCTGGACGCCGTTTTCCGGTCGGTTGCAGAGGGTCGCTTTTTGTAGGTGGTTCGGACTTCGTGCAGTGTGTGAGTGTCCAGGATGTCGTCCAGCGTCTTGCCAATTTTTGAGCTGATGCGAATCTGCTCCAGTTTTGCCCAGGTGGCGCGTTCGCCTTCCAGTGTCAGCATGTCGATCTCTTCCTGGCTCAGTTGGGCCAGCAGCTTGCGCGGGTCGAAGTAGTTGAAGCTGGGTGCGATGTTAATATCGCCCTTGTAGTCCTGAGCGACGACTGAATAGAACATGCTCATGGCCCGGCCTACGTCCGGGACAGCGCGCAGGTATCTGCGCGACAGTTGCTCGCTGACCTTTAGCCACTCGTGGGTAGAATAGCGCATGATGTTCTTCAGGGGTGCCGGCATAAGCGGATTGCTTTCAACGGCACTCATCGCCAGCACGACCGGATTCGCCTGGCTGACGATGTAGTGGTTAACCGCATACAGCCTGGCGAGACGCTTCGCCGGCAAATCATCGGTCATGGCGCCATCCACCCAGCGACGGTTGGGCAGGTAGGGCTGAGTCTCCCCATAGACGTTTTTCGCCATCAACATGACCGGTGGAAAGACGCCCGGAACGGCGCAGGATGCCTGCACAGCCGACCGGATAAACACATTGGGTGACGTCACGGCATTCATCAGTCGTGATGTCTGATGCTCCTCGGCGGGTGCAATCGTGACACTGATCTTGCGCCCGGTTTTTTCGTAAGCTTCCTGGAAGGTCATATCCGGAATGGTGGTTTCGAGCATGATCCGCATATGGGCGGAGTCGATCTGGACCAGTTCATCGCCGGAGGAAATCAGCGAGCCTGACATGATGTTTTCCTTGCGAAACATCAGCTTCAATTCCTTGTCGGCGTGGGTACCCAGAATGGCTGCAAGCACAGAGCCGGCACTGGAACCGGAAATCACGTCCGGCAGCAGGTTATGCTTCAGCAGGGTTTTGACAACGCCTCCGTGGAAGTGACCAAGAGAACCCGCACCACTCAGCATCAGCGCGGACCGGCCAAAACAAAGGCTCGCGCGATGGAAGAAATCGGATTTTTCGGCCCTGGAAATCACATCTTCGGGCAGGTCGTTGATCAGGTTGAGGGTGCTGACCAGTTCATCGACATACGCCTCGATCAGATGCTTGGTGCCAACTTTTGATCGCTCAAAGAGTCTGGCCTTCCCCATACCGCCCTGATTGCCGTGGATGCCCTCGTTCAGGGCAAACAGCAGGCCACTGTAATCCTCGCGCTCCCGCAGTTCCCGCAGTGTACTCAGTCGAGAGTGGATGTTCGTGTAGTCGTAATGGTTTGATTTTTCTACCCGCTTCCAGTCTTCCGCACCGGATGCGTCGTCGTGTTCCCTGGCGTGTTTGAGCCACTCCTTATAGGAGGTGGACTCGGCCATAGCCTTGTCCAGTCTGGAGAGGTCCGAGGCGGTGGCAGTAGAATTCATGGCGATTTCCGGGTTTTGTTGCACCTGCACTATAGCGCGAAGTGCGAAAATCCCAAACGCTAAAAGTCCCAGCCAAAGTGAGGCTTTGGTAGTCGTATCACCTGATCTAATCTGCGAATCAGCTTCTCGTCTGCCTGAAGGTCATCTGTGATCGCCAGGTTGGACGCGGGACGCACCCCGAACCAGAGGCGGCTGAAGGCGTTAATCGAGGCTTTCAGGATTGGTAGCCCGGATTCATGGCCGGGTTTTGCGCCACTTTCTTCCCCGAAATCAATGATGTAATCGCCGCCCGCACCCTGCCATGCCATATCTCCGGCAAGCGCTTCGGCCACGGGGTCGTACAGTTCCAGATTAAAGCGAATGCCGGGGCCTGGCAGGTGTGTTTTCGCAAGACAGGCCTGCAGGTCCAGGATGCGAAGCTGCCAGTAAGCGGAGGCTTCCAGGCGTTGGGCATGTTTGCCGCCCCTGGTTCCCCGTCGGTTTCTGAATGGCTGGGCAATCAGGTCCTGCAACTGAAACTCTCCGAATTCGAGTGCGCTGAAGCTGCTGACCTGATCGGCAAGCGACTTGATTAACGACAGCAACTCCATCAACTGATCTGTGGTCTGGTAAGCCCGGGCAGAAATTTCGTAGGGACCATGCTCATCTTTGCGCTCACCCCAGATAAAGTGGCTCAGACTGCCTCCCGGGCCATCGAAGTAGCCCAGGCCAAAAGGTTTCTCGGTCCACCTGAGTTCAAAGCTGACGGATTCAGCCGGGTGCAGATCCACCGCGCCGTGATACTTCTGACGATTACACAGGGCTTTGTGCACCTGTTTGTAGTCGTCAGGCGTGAGCCGACTGGGGGGCCTGAAGGGGTAATCGACCTTAAGTGATGCCGGATCGAACTGCACCAGATTCTCATAGGGTCCCGAGCCGTATCCAACCTTGTCATAAAAGCCCTGATCAAACATACCGAGGGCACTGACGATCTTGCCCGCAGCCAACTGCCTGGCCAGTGAACGAGCGGTCAATGCCCTGGCATAGCCAAGTTTTCGTGCCACATGGGAAGTGGTCACGGCGGTCACGGCACCCAGGTCCAGCGTCTCGTCCTGATACTTCAGGTTGCCTTCCGTCCAGTGAACGGAGCACTCAGCTTCGTCATTGATGGTCGCGACTTCCGTTTCACCGTGCCTGAAGAAGTCGGACACGATTTTCTTTTCTTCGTCCTCATCATCAATCCAGCCGCATTCAATCCAGATGCGCTGTACGGATTTGATGTCGCGTTCGTGATCCAGCATTCGAAAAGGATGGTTGGTCATGCTTTCCTCCGGAGTTCAGTCCTGCGATGCCGCAAGGGCCTGATCAATGTCCCAGAGAATATCATCAATCGACTCAAGCCCGACGGAGATGCGAATCATGTCGGGCAGGACGCCGGCGGCGATCTGCTCTTGCTCGGACAATTGACGGTGTGTTGTGGAAGCGGGATGAATGATGAGCGTTTTGGCATCTCCCACATTGGCAAGATGGCTCATGAACTCCGCATTTTCAATAAACCGGACACCCGCTGCCTGCCCACCCCTGATGCCAAAGGTAAGAATGGAGCCGGCGCCTTCAGGCAGGTAGCGCGCCGCCAGCGAGGCGTAGGGGTCGTTGGGCAAACCCGCATACTTCACCCAGCTTACCGCCCTGTGTGCGTCCAGATGTTCAGCCACCCGCCGGGCGTTTTCAACATGACGCTCCATGCGCAGGTGCAGGGTTTCCAGACCCTGAAGGAACATCCAGGCGTTAAACGGTGAGAGGCTCGGTCCCAGCGTTCGCAGGGTTTCCAGGCGGCATTTGGTGACATAGCCGAAGTCACCAAAGGTCTCGTAGAAACGAATACCATGGTAGCCCTTTGAAGGTTCGACCATTTCGGGAAACTTGCCGTTGTCCCAGGGGAACCTGCCTGACTCGACAATGACGCCGCCGATGGAGGTGCCATGCCCGCAGATAAATTTGGTCGCGGAGTGCACCACGATGTCTGCGCCGTGCTCAAATGGCCGACACAGGTAGGGTGACGCGAAGGTGTTGTCCACCATCAGCGGAAGGTCGTGCTCATGGGCGATGTCGGCGACTGCCCGGATATCCACCAGGTTGCCCAGCGGATTGCCAATGGTCTCCAGGTAAACCATCCGGGTCTTGTCATTGATCGCCTTGCGAAAGTTCTCCGGGTCATCTGGGTCAACGAAGGTCGTGTTGATTCCCATGCGGCGAAAGTTCACCTCGAACTGCGAATAGGTGCCGCCGTACAAAGTGCTGGCGGAAACGATTTCATCCCCGGTTGAGAGCAGTGTCAGCAGGGCGGTCATCTGGGCCGCAAGGCCGGAAGAAACCGCGAGTGCGGCGCGGCCACCTTCCAGTGCCGCCATACGTTCTTCAAACATGGCGGTGGTGGGGTTCGACAGGCGAGAGTAGATGTTGCCGAAGGTTTGCGCGTTGAACAGGCTCGCCGCGTGATCCGTATCGTCGAACACATAGGCTGCGGTCTGGTAGAGCGGCGCAGCGCGAGAACCGGTCGCCGCGTCCGGAATCTGTCCGGCGTGCAGGCAGAGTGTTTCAAAGTCGTACTTGTGATCGGTCATGGTTACACCACCCGTCGCGGTCGTTTCGAGCTGATGATGCCGGTATTCACACCGGACCAGGTCAGGCCACCGAACAACCTCGCGTGTTCAATCTTCATGCAGCGATCCATCACGACGGTCAGATTCCTCTCCCGCGCGACGGTGGCCGCATCTTCGTTGATGATGCCGAGTTGCATCCAGAGCACCCGCGCACCGAGTACCGCTGTGGCTTCAACGTATCGGGGTATGATCTCAGGTTTCTGAAACAGATCGACCACATCGACAGATTCATCAATGGCCTCAAGGTCAGGCACACATTTCTGTCCCAGGATTTCCTCATAGTTCGGGTTCACGGGTATGACGTTATAGCCGTGGTCCAGCAGGTACTTCGCGGCGAAGTAGCTGGGTCGATACCAGTTACCTGAAAGGCCCACCATGGCAATCGTCGAACAGTCATTCAGGATGTCCCGAATCCCGGAAGTGGATAAACCGTCTGCGGACACGATGCCCCCTGATATCAGCTCTGTTTTTCCATTTGCGGAACACCTTCCGCCAGTTCCACCCAGTTCTGTTTGGTGCTGCACCAGACGTGAAACATGGGTGTGAACCCGGATGTGTCGTCCAGGGTTCCCGTCTTCAGAAAGAGCGTATCTGGCTGATCGGGAATCACGGAGTAAATCGGTGAACCGCAGGTGCCACAGAAATATCGCTCCACGGTGTTGCCGCTGTCCGTGTCGGGGTCCCTGTACAGCGCCGGCTCGCCGGTCATGTTGAACTCGGCTTTCGGCACACCGGCCAGTGTTGAAAAAGCAGAACCCGCCTGTCGCTGGCAATTCTTGCAGTGGCAGATGCCAGACATGGCGGGTGGGTTGGTAAATTCGTATTTAATGTCGCCGCAAAGGCACTGTCCCGTGTGAGCCATCATTGCTTCCTGTGGTTTGTTGTGTGCAGTGCAGTATAGTCCTGGCTGAGGATCAAGTGGTACCCTTGAACCCGGAGCAACGGAGGCAGACACCAATGATCAAACTCGTCATGCCCATGAAGAGGCGCCCGGGAATGACCATCCCGGAGTTTCGAGAATACTACGAAAGCACTCACAAACTGCTGGGTGAAAAATACCTCGCGGGGTATGCCACTCGATACCTTCGCCGATTTACAAATCCAACTCGCGACCGTGATGGTGAAATGCGCGACCCGGAGTATGACGTATTCCTTGAAATCTGGTACCCGGACCGGGAAACCCTTGAAGCCTGTGGCCGGGCGCTGAGCCAGCCGGAGGTAGCGGCGGAAATCCGGGAAGATGAGGAGAAAGTTTTTGACATGCGATTCATGCGTTCCTACCTGGTGGAGGAATGCGAGTCAGACATGGAACCAGGCAGCAGGCGGGCAATATGAGTAATGAACCTTATCTTTTGATCACGGCGGACACCCATGCCGGGGGCAGTCACGAGCAGTATCGCGAATATCTGGACCCGCAATACCGGACGCGGTTTGATGAATGGCGCGGCGGCTACAGGAATCCGTCACAGGCTCACTATGGCGACAAGAAGATGCGTAACTGGGACCTGGACATTCGAACCAGTGATCAGAACAGCCAGGGTGTGGTCGGTGAGGTCGTTTTTCCCAATACGGTTCCGCCCTTCTACAAAACGAGCATTGTCACCGCGCGGCCTCCGAAACCCGAAGACTACGAATTAACGCTTGCCGGGATTCGCGCTCACAACCGCTGGTTGAAAGATTTCTGTGCGGAAGACCCGGACCGGCGGGCCGGCATCGGGCTGATTCTGCCCAACGATTTTGATGAGGCGATCAAGGATATAGAGTTCATCGCGGAGGCCGGGTTGCGGGGCGGCGTGCTTCTGCCCCTGATTCCTCCCGACTGCACCTGGTTGAAACCCCTGTTCGACCCGGCCTGGGATCGCATCTTTGCCGCGATACAGGATCATGACCTGGTGATGAACCAGCACTCAGGGCAGGGTTCCCCTGACTATGGCACCTCGATGGCGGGTGAAGCGCTCTGGATCACCGAGGTCGCCTGGTACTGCCAGACGGGCTTCCGGCATCTCATCATGAGTGGTGTGTTTGAGAAGTTTCCGAAACTGAAGTATGTGTTGACGGAGTCAGGCTGTGCCTGGGCAATTCCGCAACTGGCGCAAATGGACCGGATTCACATGGGTATGAAGGCGGGCGCGATCGGAGAGATGAACTACGGTGACCAGCAGTGGGTGCTGACGGAGCCACCGAGCTTTTATGCAAAGCAGAATGTCTGGTACGGCGCCAGCTTCCCCGGCAAGGCGGACCTCGCCGGTATTGAGGAAATAGGCGTTGAGAAGGTCATGTGGGGCAACGACTACCCCCACTATGAAGGCACCTTCCCTTACAATCTGGAATCCCTGCGGCTCACGTTTGACGATGTGCCGGAAGATCACAGGCGCAAGCTGCTCGGGCTGAATGCCGCCGAAGTCTATAGTTTTGATGTGGAAAAGCTTTTGCCCCTCGCACAACAGTTCGGCCCGACGCCCGGGCAGGTTAGCAAGCCGCTGCCGAAGCGGGATATTCCACGCGATTCCATGTGCTATCTGTTTCAAAACGCACTTTACAATCAGGAGCCCTGAGATGCCCATACCCACAGACATAGGTATCGTTGATACGATGATCGGCTTTCCCGCCGAAGACTTTGCAATGTACGACTTCATCCGGGAACAGTTGAAGGACCCATCCGTCAGTTTCGACTTCCCGGTGGAGTACATGTTCAAGCAGGTTCCGAAGGAACTGTACGGCAGCAATGAAGATCCGATCTCCCTGACACTGAACGAGATGGACAGGCATGGGATCGAAATGGGTGTGATTGGCGTTGACGGTGAAGTCTCCCGCAAGGCGTTGAAGGCGCATCCGGACCGGTTCATCCCGCAGGGCAGTGTTGACCCCAACAAGGGTATGGAGGGAATCCGCAACATGGTTCGGCAGTACGAGGAATTCGGGGTTCGTTCTTTCGGGGCCTTCAATGCCGGCTACAACCCACAGGTCGGTATCAGCGATGCGCAGATGTATCCCATCTACGCCAAGTGCGTGGAACTGGATGTCCCGATTTTTTCCTGCGCCGGCGTTCCGGGTCCGCGATTTCCCATGTGGCCACAGAAGGTCGAACTGATTGACCGGGTGATGTACGACTTTCCCGAGCTGGTGTTTGTGACCAGGCACGGTTGCGAGCCCTGGGAGGACCTGGCGGTGAAATTGATGCTGAAGTGGCCGAACCTTTATTACTCCACCACAGCGTTCGCGCCTAAGTACTACCCAAAGGCGATCATTGATTACGGTAACTCCCGTGGTGCGGACAGGATTATTTATGGTGGTTATTTCCCCATGGGCCTGTCACTGGACCGAATTATGACCGACATGCAGGCGCTACCGCTCAAGGAATCTGTCTGGAAGAAATTCCTCTCGGATAATGCGCGAAAGGTTATGAAGCTGTCTTGACCGGGGTATGTACAGGGTATTGACTGGCGTCGGCGATGTGGATGTAATCCCATCGTACTCGTGGCAACGACCCGGTGTCTTTACGTCCGGGATTTGCTACTGATTCACGTCCAGCGGAGGATGATATCAATGACCAAAGAAACTAAAAAATTAATTCTAAAATTAATTCAATACAGCATTGCTTTTTTGCCGATATTTTCAGGCGGTCTGTTGCTCGTATTCGGCGATGCTTCTGACTTCTATTCAAAAATGATCTTCGGGCTTTCTGTGCTCGTAACCGTTCCCCTTGTTGTTTATAACAAAGAGGTAGACAACCCAAACCCAGACCCCCTATACAAGACAGAACCTCGTTTTGTTGACCTGGCATTGATTGTTTCGTTATGGGTTTTTGGCGCAATCGGAGTGCTGTTTAGCGGGCTGTTTACCGGTTGGGCATTACACCTGGAAATTTATTTTCAAACGACCGCCGCACTTGCGGTGATGTATGTCTTGTTGGTGGCTTTTCGCATAAACCGTCTGGTTCGCCGAACCGATGAAGAGGAAGAACTTACACTGGATTTAATGGGGAAAGCACTATATTGGCGTACAATATACAAGCGTGATGTAGAGGCTGTAGTTGGTCGATGGAAGGATTTACCTGAAAATATGAGGGGAAAAATTGAAGAACTTTTAATAGAAAAAAAAGAAAAATACGAAGACAAAGTGTCAGAGATTTTAGAGAAGGAGGGTGATGAGGGTCTCGCCGAAGAAATCGTCAAAGAACTCGCCGAAATAGTCACCAAAGAACTCGTCGAAAAACTCCAACTCAAAGACCCCTCCCTAGACCCCCCCAAAGAAAATGTCGAAGCAGCCGTCGCAATAAAGAAGAAAGGCTTTCGTCGCCTTATTACCGATGAATGCGCGAAAGACTTGTTCGCAGGAAAAGTCATAACAGAAGTTATGGAAAAAATCAACAAGGACAAGTTTGATGAAAATTTGAGTAACTCCTATCGGGTCTCAATGCAGTACATAGATTCGATAGAGGAATGGGAGATAGAAAAGGTTAGTCGTCCAGCACAGGAGATGGAAAAGCTTAAACTTCAAACTAACCATCAAGAACGGGAGAAAGAATGGGAGCAAGAAAGGGCTAAATTTAGAAGATGGGAGCAAGAACAGGAGATAGAAATAGAAAAGGCTAAACTTGACATGCTGAATATGGATGAGGATAAACTTCAAGAATGGGAGCAAGAAAATGCTAAATTTAAAAGACAGGAGCAAGAATGGAAGATAAAAAAGGCTGAATTTAAAAGACGGGAGCAAGAATGGGAGGAAGAAAATGCTAAAATTCAAGAATTGGAGAAAGAAAAGGCTAATCATCAAAAAAGGACTGACGAAGGCATAGTAAAATTAAACGAGATTAAAAGCGATTTCACAAAATTTATTAACTCCAGACAGCATGGAAATAACCCTAGTGAACTTATAATGACAGGGGGTATCGGTGTTGCCCTCGTTGCTTTAATGCACCTGGGGTTTCCCGAAGTGATTACAGGAGAAGTGACTACAGAAGGGATTACAAAAGTGATTACAGAAAGGATTACAGGAGTTGGAGCATTTTCCATTCATTTGTTCGCATTATTCACTTCTACGATAGTCGTGTTTTTATTCTGTAATATCATTGATTTGGAAAAGGACCGCCATAGATCTCTTCATGATGTTGGTCCAGATAATGAACTGTGGAAAGAACCTAAACACCGCATTTATATGTCGCCAGGCAAAACAGGGATAATTATCGTTTCTGTATTTACAACGATTGTTTATGTGTTGTTGTTGTGGGATAAACTGGTAAGCCCATTCCCGTTTCTTTATTGACTTTTTCTTTGTGGTGTTCGCCGTTGTTCCACTGGTGCCAGCAACAACGGCATCATTGATGCCCTGACCGGAGGTGACACCCGCCTGCACGGTCAGCAGAGGCGAATTGTATCGCCATCGCTGTCGTGGCTTGTATTGTTGCTGATGGAAAGCGAATGGGTGGGCGGGGTATGTACAGGGTATTGACAGGCGTCGGCGATGTGGGTGTAATCCCATCGTGCTCGTGGTAACGACCCGGTGCCTTCACGTCCGGGATTTGCTACTGATTCACGCCCAAAGGAGGATGATATCAATGACCAAAGAAACTAAAAAATTAATTCGATACAGCATTGCTTTATCGCCGATAATTTCAGGCGGTCTGTTGCTCATATTCGGCGATGCTTCTGACTTGTATTCACAAATGGTCATCGGGCTTTCTGTGCCCGTAACCGCTTCCCTTGTTTTTTATAACTACCAGGAAGACGACCAAAACAAAAGAAAAGCAGACCCATGCTCCGATGGACTAAAGATGGAGAAGGTTGATGGAAAATGGAGAATGGTTTCGAGAAACCCAGACAAACCAGACCTATTCGAGACACAAACTCGTTGTGTTGACCAGGCATTGATTGTTTCGTTATGGTTTTTTGGCGCAATCGGAGTGCTGTGTAGCGGTTTGGCATTGCACTTGGAAATTTATTTCCAAACGATCACCGCGCTTGCGGTGATGTATGTCTTGTTGGTGGCTTTTCGCATAGACCGCCTGGTTCGCCGAACCGCTGAAGAGGAAGAATTTACGGTGGATTTAATGGGGGAAGCACTATATTGGAATACAATATACCGGAGTGAGGTAGAGAAGGTAATTGGTCGATGGAAGGATATAGATAAGAATCAGTTAGGTAAAAATATGAGGGAAACAATTGAAAACATTGTAATAGAAAAAAAGGAACAATCCCCACCGTCAGATATTATGGAGGAAGAAATCATCGAAGAACTCGTCAAAGCACTCGCCGAAGAAGGCGTCGAAGACCTCGTCAAAGAACTCCAACGCAAAGACCCCTCCATAGACCCATCCAAAGAAAACTTCGAAAAAGCCGTCGAACTAAAAAAGGAACCTTTTCGTCGTCTTATTACCGATGAATGCGCGAAAAACTTGCTCGCAGGAAATGTCATGGCAGAAGTTATGGAAAGAATCGACAAGGGCAAGTTTGAAGGAAAGTTGATTGACGACTATCGGGCCTCAATGGAGTACATAGATGCGCTAGAGGAATGGGAGATGGGGAAGGCTCATCGTCCAGCACACGAGATGGAAATAGCTAAACTTAAAATGCTGAAGATGGAAGAGGATAAACCTCAGGGATGGGAGATGGAAAAGGCTAAACTTAAAAGACGGGTGCAAGAATGGGAGGAAGAAAAAGCAAATCCTCCAGAAAAGATTGACGAACGCATAGTAAAATTTAAGAAGTTTCGAACCGATTTCACAAAATATATTAACTCCAGACAGCAGGGATATAGCTATACTGAACTTATAGCGATAGGGGCTATCGGTTTTGTCCTCGTTGTTTTAATGAATCTGGGGTTCCCCGAAGTGATTACAGGAGAAGTGACTACAGAAGGGATTACAAAAGTGATTACAGAAAGAATTACAGGATTTGGAGCATTTTCCGTTTATTTGTTCACATTATTCACTTCTACGATAGTCGTGTTTTTATTCTTTAGAATTCTTGATTTGGAAAATGACCGCGATAGATCTCTTCATGATGTTGTTCCAGGTTATTTTGGTTCAGGATATAGTAAACTGTGGAAAGAGGTTTTTCACCGCACTTATGAGTCGCCAAATCCAAAATGGATAGTTACCATTTCTGCGGTTACAACGATTGTTTATATGGTGTTGTTGTGGGGTAAAAACTGGTAAACCCATTCCCGTTTCTTTATTGACATTTTCTTTGTGGTGTTCGCCGTCGTTCCACTGGTGCCGGCAACAACGGCATCATCGAAGCCCTGACCGGAGGTGACACCCGCCTACTCGGTCAGCATCTGCCACCAGCGATCAGCCTGATCAGTGTTACCGCGTTCCAGTGATATCCAGGTGATATGTTCTTCCGGACCCTTGTCCGGGTCCAGGTCAATGGCCCAGAGGGTGTCTATCTCGTTCGGCACGATTGAATAGCGCACATCAATAATGCGACCCGACACCTCCGGGTCTATGGCCAGGTAGTCGTTTGAAAACCATCGGAAGCGTTCAACATCACGGGCCTGTTGCGATTCGCTGTTCAGCCAGGGGAAATGTCTGGCGAGGTTCAGTATCTCGGCCCGGTCCCCGGGATAAAATCGGGTCTGCGCGGCGACCCGAACCGCGTCTACATGGAAGTGAGACTCTGTTTCGTACACGATTTTCCAGAGCAGTAGTTGTGCAAACCCCGGCTTGGCTTCAAGACGAATGGGTTCATGGCCGCGGCTGTGTGCCAGTTCATATCCGGCAGCCTCCACACGCTCTCGTTGATAAATACCGATACTGAGGTACACCAGCGCCCAGGCAAGGGCAGCGCGTCCGGGCCATGGATTGCGTTTGATGACTCCCGACACAATCAGAAAGAGAATGGGCAGGGTAAAGATCGGGTCGACAATCGAAACGGTGTTCCAGGCAATCCGCATATCCGAGAAAGGCCACAGCAACTGAGTGCCGTAGGTTGTGCAGGCATCCAGTAGCCCGTGGGTGGCATAGCCCAGCAGGCAGAACAGGTAGCTTTCGCGGAAGCTGAGTCCCCTGCCCAGCCAGCGGTGCATAACCGCAGCCACCAGCAATGCGCCAACCGGGATAAAGATAAGGGCATGGGTAAACTGCCGATGAAACTCAAGGAACAGCAGCGGGTCGGTGGACGAAAAAATCAGGATATCGAGATCGGGCGCCAGACCACCGAAGCAGCCCAGCAGGGTTGCTGACCTGACCTTCTCCTGACTGCTGCCGCTCTGGGCAAGCGTCGCCCCCAGCGATCCCTGGCTGAGTGGATCCATGGTCCCAGCATAATCGACTTGCCTTCGATTGACAGCCCTGGACTGACACGTTGACCGACCGGCAGCATGTGATTAAGTTAACCATTTCAGGAGGGTTTATGGGCAAGCTGGATAATCAGGTCGCCATTGTCACCGGCGCAAGTCGTGGCATCGGTCAGGCCATTGCTGAACTTTTTGCCGGAGAGGGCACCCGGGTCGTTTGTGCGGCGCGCACGATCAATGACGGTGATCATCTGCTTGAAGGCTCACTCAGTAATACGGTGCATCGCATCAGGGAGGCAGGAGGTGAGGCTCTGGCTGTGGCGGCCAATGTTGCCCTTGAAGAAGACTGCCGGCGTCTCGTCGATACTGCTGTCGAGGACTATGGCCGGGTTGATATTCTGGTGAATAATGCGGCGCTCAACTATTACGTGCCAATCGTTGACTATGACGTGAAGCGTTGGCATCGGGCATTCGCGGTCAATGTGCACGCACCCTTCATGCTTTCCAGATTTGTTTTGCCGGGCATGATGGCACGGCATGGCGGAGCCATTGTCAACATCTCGTCCGGCGCAGCGATCGGGCCGGGCAGTGGGCCTTACGAGATGGCGGGTCACGGTGGCACCATGTATGGCGCTTCCAAGGCGGCGCTGGAGCGAATGACCCAGGGTATGGCCCAGGAGGTCAGGGATCACAACATCGCTGTCACCTGCTACTCCCCATCCCAGGTCGTGCCGACACCCGGGACGGTTTACCACAAGCTTGTTGATGACCTTGAAGATCCACGGGGTGAACCTGTTGAGTACATGGCGCTCGCAGCGCTGCTGCTGGCGACAGAGCCGGCAGACAAAATCAATGGTCGCGTGACCTACAGCCAGGAGATACTGAAGGAATATGGGTTGATTGAAGAGGGCACGGGTATCGGAATTAACCGCAGTGGGTCGGGGTACTCGCAGATATGAGCGAACTGAAGGTCTACATCGACTACAAGAGTCCTTACGCCTACATCGCCAGGGATCCGACCTACCTGCTGGAACAGGATTTCGGCATAGAGATAGACTGGTATCCCCTGACGCTGAACATCGCCAGTTTTCTCGGAACCGCGAAGAAAGACAAAGGCAGGGTGACGGAAAGCAACCGGTCGTCCAGGCAGTGGCTCGTGGTCAAGTATGCCTACAGGGACACGCGGCGCTATGCGGAGCTAAGGGGTCTTACGCTCTACGGCACCAAAAAAATCTGGGATACCTCTATGGCAGGTATCGGCATGCTCTGGGCCAAACAGCAGGGCCATGACGTGCTGAAGCGTTATATCGACTCCACCTTTGAGAAGTTCTGGAAGCAGGCACTGGATGTTGAAGACCCGGGGGTTGTGGTTGCCCAGTTGCGGGAAGCGGGCGCGGAAACGGACGGCTTCATGGATTACCTGGGCGGAGAGGGCCGTGAAGTTCACGACGCCCTTCAGGATGAAATCCTGAATCTTGGTTACTTTGGTGTCCCGACCTACGTGATTGATGGCGAGGCTTACTTTGGCCGCGAGCATCTGCCGCGGGTACGCTGGCATCTTCTGGGCAGGAAGGGGCCTTTGCCGGACATCGCCTATGACTCCAGGGTGCCGGGGTGATGGAGGTCTATATCAACTTCAACGGCCTGCCGTCCTGGCTTGCCCTTGCACCACTCGGGCGGATTGTGGCGGAGACGGGTGTTGTGGTCCGCTGGCAACCCATGCTCGGAAACCTGGGCAATGTGGCCGGCAGCAACCTGAAACCCGGTGAGGAGGACCCCCTGGCGGAATACAAGGCGCGTCGGGCGAAGGCCCGTTCCAGGGCAAAGGCGCGGGAACTTGAGCGCATGTGCGAGACGCTTGGCATTGATCCTGAAGCGGGCGGGCGGACCATTGACCCGACGGCGCTCTCTCTTGGATTGAACTGGATAGTCTCCCTGGCATCAGCGGAGGATCAGGCCCGTTACATCGAGTCTGCGTTCGAGAGAACCTACCGGGAGTCCGGTGATGTTGAAGGCATTGAAGCCGTGGCTGACCTGATCGACAGCACTGGCATCAGCAGCCGGGGGTTTGCGGAATTCTGTGAGCGGGAACAGGCCGTGCTGGAAGCCACTCGCGATGAGATCCTGGAAAAAAGTGTACTGAACGCACCGGCGTTCGTCCTGGATGGTGAAGTCTTCAATGGCCGTGAGCACCTGCCGCTGATCGAGTGGATTCTAAAGGGCCGTGAGGGGACGCCGCCGGTATAGCTGATTCAGTTCGGGATTGATGCTATTTTGACGGCTTGATTTTGACCGGATATGACCAATGCCTGATAAACCGCTTACCCTCGGTGCCATTCTCTACGAGGGCTTTGAAATTCTGGATATGTTTGGCCCCCTTGAGATGTTCACCGCACTGCCGCCGGAATTATTGCAGGTTGTGATGATCGCGGAGACGGCGGGCCCGGTGAAAGCCGGTTCCATGAGCGGCAATGCCATGCCAGACTTTATTGCGGATTATGGCTTTGCCGATGCGCCCCACCTTGATTTGATCCTGCTGCCGGGCGGTGTCGGCACCATCCCGGAACTTGATAACGAGAACATGCTGACCTTCCTGCGGGAGCGATCAGGCCAGGCACAGATCACCTCATCCGTCTGTACCGGCTCGGCACTGCTGGCGAAGGCGGGTCTGCTGGATGGCAGGAAGGCGACATGCAACAAGATGTTCTTCAACCTGGCAACGGCACAATCTGACAAGGTGGACTGGCAGGAGCGGGCGCGCTGGGTAGATGCGGGCGAATTTGTCACGTCCAGCGGCGTCTCTGCCGGGATTGACATGGCACTGGCGATCATCGCACGGCTGTTTGGCCGGGAGATGGCCGACGGTATTGCCATTGGCGCTGAATACACCTGGCATCGTGACGCTGATACGGACCCATTCTCACAATATCTGAATCACGGCGCCGCCACCTGAACGTGCGGGTTTGATACAGTTTCGAGAAGCGTAAAACAGGAGCACACCATGGACTTTGACATTCCCAGGGATCTGGCGGATTACCTGAAAGAACTGGACGATTTTATCGAGAAAGAAATCAGGCCGCTGGAAAACGAAAACGACAATATCCGATTCTTTGACCATCGCCGTGAAGATGCAAGAACGGACTGGGAGCGGGGCGGCCTGCCCAACGATGAGTGGGAGGCGCTGCTGTTCGAGGCCCGCCAGCGTGCGGACAGGGCGGGCCACTATCGTTTCGCCATGCCTGAAGCGCTGGGTGGCAAAGACGGCGGCAACCTTGCCATGGCGGTGATTCGGGAGCATCTCGCAACCAAAGGTCTCGGTCTGCACAATGACCTGCAGAACGAGCACTCCATCGTGGGTAACAATGTTGGCGTCCTGCTGATGGCGGAGTATGGCACCGATACTCAAAAAGAAGAGTGGCTGCCACTCATGCTTGAGGGCAGGCGCGGTTTTGCTTTCGGTATTACCGAACCTGATCACGGCAGTGACGCAACCCACATGGAAACCAACGCAGTTCGTGACGGCGATGGCTGGCGTATCAATGGCACCAAGACCTGGAACACCGGTATTCACAAGGCGCAGTACGACATGGTGATGGCTCGAACCTCGGGTAAGCCGGGTGACGGCGATGGCATTACCGCTTTTCTCACGCCGCTGGATGGTGACGGGGTGAAGATCGAGGAATTCCTCTGGACCTTCAACATGCCGACCGATCACGGCACGGTATCGTTCAAGGATGTTTACGTGGACGACTCAGCGATCTTTGGTGAGGAAGGTCATGGGTTGCAGATCGTGCAGCACTTCTTCAATGAGAACCGCATCAGGCAGGCGGCTTCCAGCCTGGGTGCGGGACAGTTCTGTATCAATGAATCCGTCCGGTATGCGGGGGAACGCAAACCCTTCGGCAAGGCGCTGTCCACCAACCAGGGTATCCAGTTCCCGCTGGTGGAACTACAGACCCAGGCGGAGATGCTGCGAGCGCTGATTCACAAGACGGCCTGGCAGATGGACAAGCGCGGCGCTTTTGCGGCGTCCGACAAGGTCAGCATGTGTAACTACTGGTCCAACCGTTTCTGTTGTGAGGCGGCGGACCGGGCGATGCAGGTGCACGGTGGCCTTGGCTATTCGCGACACAAGCCGTTTGAACATATCTATCGTCACCACCGCCGGTATCGAATCACCGAAGGGGCGGAAGAAATTCAAATGCGCCGAGTGGCTGGTTACATGTTCGGTTACATGAAGCAGCAGGCGCCCAAGGGCGTAAAGAGTGTCACAGGAAGATAAATTCGAGGCAAAGCTGGATGCGGTCATCCGTGCGCACCTTCCGGATTGTGAAGGTCTTGTTTCTGCTGACCGGTTGAGTGGTGGCGCAAGCCAGGAAACCTATCGGCTGGTGATAAAAACCGCATCCGGTGAACGCAGGCTTGCGATGCGTCGTGCGGCGGGCGGCGAGTATGTCGAGGTCACACCCGAGCACCCGGGGCTGGATGTGGAAGCGCTGCTGATGAAAAGCGCGCACGAGGTCGGCGTGCCGGAACCTGAGGTTCTTCACGTGCTCACCCGGGAGGATGACCTGGGCGATGGCTTCATCATGGAATGGCTGGAAGGTGAGGCCCTGGGCGCTCGTATTGTGCGTAGCCCAGAGTTTGAGAACGTCCGGCCAGCACTCGCTTATGAATGCGGGCGCGTTCTGGCGCAGATTCATTCCATTGATCTGGACCGGACGGGTCTTCGTGAAAAGCTCTGGGAGATTCCACCGTCCGAGTTTGTGGAGCAGACCTGGGAGAAGTACCGCCTGCTTGAAACGCCACATCCCATGATTGACTACACGGCCCGCTGGGTGATGGAACATCTGCCGGAGAATCACACAACCGCGCTGGTTCACAATGACTTCCGCAACGGCAACTTCATATTGTCCCCGCAAGGTATTGTGGCCGTACTCGACTGGGAACTCGCGCACATCGGTGACCCCATGCGGGATCTCGGCTGGATCTGTACCAATTCCTGGCGGTTCGGCGCCGATGCGCCGGTCGGCGGTTTCGGAGAGTACGAGGATCTGTTCCGGGGCTATGAAGAGGTCAGCGGCAGGCGTGTCGACCCCGACCATGTGAAATTCTGGGAGGTTTTTGGTTCCTTCTGGTGGTCGGTCGCCTGCCTGGGTATGGCCGAGCATTACCGTTCCGGTCCTGACAAGACGGTGGAGCGACCGACCATTGGCCGACGCAGTTCGGAATGCCAGGTGGACTGCGTGAACCTGCTGATTCCGGGTCCGGTGGACCTGGTGCAACCGGCCAGCGCTTTCTCCTCTCTGGATATTCCCCGGACCGACGAACTGCTGACCAGCGTCCGGGATTTTCTTCGCAATGACGTGATGGCCGCCACTGAGGGTCGCGCAAACTTCCTGTCGCGGGTCGCCGCCAATTCCCTTGACATAGTGTTACGTGAACTGTCCCTTGGACCGGAGCATCAGGCCAGGGAACTTGACCGGCTGCGGATGCTCTACCAGAGCGACGAGGACCTGATGGCGCTGCGCTGGCGCCTGGTCAATCAACTGCGTGACCGGCAGATATCACTGGACAATCAGGCCTTGCAGAATCATCTGCGGCAGACGGTGGTTAACCAGATTGCCATTGATCAACCCGGATACTCCGGTTTCAGGAAGGCGATTTCCGGTGGTTAACCGGGTGATTGGTTGGGTTTGGAGAAAGTGATAATCGGGATGAGTTGCGGGGTCATCCCCTTCGCTGGCTTGTTGGTATAATCCCGCCGTCAATTTCATCCATTGCCACTTTTCAACTTGAAGTTTGAATCGCTTTTTGCCTGCATAGTTGACATAATATTGTGCGTTTATTCGGAGACGTTGGGTGCTGGGTACTTCCCTTCTCATTCATCAAATTCCGTATCAATATCAGGAGGTGTCCCATGACTGTTGCAGCTACAAACATGCGTGATATCTATCGCAAACTCGGATCGAGTGGATACAGGAAGGGGTTCGTTGAATCTTTACTGCCAGATTGGTGGAACGACGATTTAGCGTCTTCACCGTCAGGTCTGCAACAAACGGCCATCATCCTTAGCCGTTTGCTAGGTGTGAGTGCGAAGACACTATGGACTCCTGATGCGGAGATTGAGCTTTCGACTCCGGAGAATAAGAAATTTAAGCGAAGAAATGGTTCCAGGAAGGAAGATTTGAGTATCGCTTGCGCTATTTCCTATGCGGTCGGCAAGCTGGCGCTTGGCGGTCTGAGCAGCGAGAGCACTGACAGTGGTCTCATGGATGCGGCTGAGTTAAGGCAGAGCTTACTTGAGGATCAACCCTGGGTGGGTTTGGATGATCTGCTTGGCTACTGCAAAGACAAGGGCATACTGGTTTTGTATCTGGAGCACTTTCCCCGGGGCGTAAAGAAGATGGAAGGCCTGGCTTTTTCGATAGCAGGCAGGCCGGTAATCGTTTTAACGCAGGCAAGAAAGTGGGGCTTTCTCCTGTTCGACCTGGCGCACGAAATCGGTCACATCACACTGGGCCATGTAACCGATGATTCTATGCTGGTAGATCAGAAAATTGACCAGGACTCTGATGATGAAGACGAAAAAGCCGCGAACAGGTTTGCTCTTGAGCTTCTGACCGGAGACCCGGATTGTCGAATAGTGCCGGCAGGCAGAAATCTCACCGGATCAGAATTGGCGACTGCCGCACAACGATTTGGCAAGGAAAAGAGAGTTCACCCTGCCCATGTCGCTTTGAACTATAGCTACACTCAAAAGCACTGGGGTGTGGCAACCAGTGCGCTAAATGAACTCAGGGGTGATGCTCCAACTGATCAAGAGCTTATCCGTAAAGCCTTATTTGAATCTATGGATTCAGATAAGATCAGTGAAGATGACCTCACAGCATTGAAGAGGTATTGCGGCGAAGAATAGAGCCTTGTTTGCCCTCGTTGACAATGATATCGCACTCAAGCTGGCGCAGTGTGATCTGATAGATGAACTTCCCAATGTTCTTGGGGAGAGCCCCGAACACTATTTCATTACGCCCAATGCCAGGTTCCAACTACTCCCAAGATCTCAAGAGCGCGGTATAAACCGGTGTGGTAATGAGGAGTCCTACCATCGGTTGACAAGCTTTATAGAACAGGCAACTGAATTACCACCTGTCGACGATCTTGATCGCCTCGAAGCACTCTCCAACATTCCGGGCATTGATTCCGGGGAGGCACTGCTCTTTGCTTCTATGTGCGAATATGAAAATGCGATCCTGCTGACTGGTGACAAGCGTGCTTTGGAGGCGCTACAAGAACATGGGGACAGTCTTTCTGAAATTCTCGACGTAGTGACTGAATCCGTCGTCAACTTTGAGACTGCGTTGCTCCTTGCCTGGAATGAGATTGGATACCCAACCCTCAAACAGAAGCTTCTGGGTAACCCCAGGCCTGATGGGGTGCTCAGAACAGTTCTCGGGGAGAGTATGACGGAGCAATCGCTACAAGACTGTCTATGCTCTTACACGAGGCACCTGTCTGAATTTCTCGCGTTTAAAGATAGACTTCCGTCAGAGTTGGAATAGCAGCATCCGGGTCTGGATGCGGAGGCCCTTTGATGAAAAGCGCGCGCGAGGCGCTGGACAATCACGATTCTGAAACAACAAGCTCAACAGCCGTGGCCTTGAACGACGGCGTTCTGCTGCGCGGGTCGACCTCAGTGCCGGTAAGGATATTGGCTTCGGGGTAGTAGCACATGAGGTTCCCTTCCCGGATGTCGAAGGGGACGACTTCAAGCAGGGGCATCTCGCCGATCATTGATCTCAGCGTAACGCGATCACCCGGGTTCAGGTCCAGGCGGTTCATATCCTGCGGTGACATCATAACGACCCAGCGACTGCGGGTGCCCCGGTAGACATCCTCATCCTCGTAAACGATGGAATTGAACTGCCCTTCGCTGCGCACACTGCTCAGCATAAATTCACTGGCGGTTCGCTCGCGCATGCATACGGGTGCAAAGCTGGCCTTTCCGGATGCCGTATTGAATTCGGGCTGGTGCAGGATACGCTGCCGGATGTGAAATTCCTTCCTGGCAACTTCAATATCTGCCAGGTCTGCCAGTTCCGGAAGAATTTTCGCAATCGCCTTACGAACATTTCGATGAGATTCAACAGTCTCAAAAACAACCGGGCACTGCTCCAGCACAGCCCTGGCCACCTGGCAGATAATCCATGATTCGGGTTTGACGTTATCCAGCCGGTCGATGCCACCATCTGACAGGCGAACGAAGTTGAACATGGATTCCTGAGTGGTTGGCTGCCATTCCTCATCGCGGGCGGTCACGGGGAGAATCAGGCATTCGCCGTCGTCGCAGCCGTAGACATGGCCGCGGTTCAGCGTGGTCGTCAGAAACACCCTGGTGGTAATCCTGTTGAGTGCCGCCGCAGCCCAGGTGGCGTCCGGGTTGCTGGCGTACAGGTTGCCCCCCATGATCAGCGCGAGATCAATATCACCGGCATGGGCGGCCTGCATGGATGCCATGGTGTCGAGCCCCGGTGTTTTCGGCAGGGTTACCCCGAAGGTCTCCGAAGTCCTGGTCACAACCTCCTCAGCCAGTACGGGTTTCACGCCGATGGTGCCGATACCCTGTACGTTACTGTGGCCTCGCAGTGGCAGCAGGCCCGCCGCAGGTTTGCCAACCATCCCGCGCAAGAGGGCAAGATTTGCGATCTGCTCGATGTTTTCGACCCCGTGGACATGGTGGGTAACGCCCATGCCCCAGGCAAAGATGGCGCGCTTTGATTCGATGTACAGGCCGGCAACCTTTTCAATCTCAGCCCTGCTGACCCCGCAGCTTTCTATCCTGTTCCACGTCATGGCGTTCAGTTCATCACGGTAGTTTTCAAAACCCAGGATGTGTGCGGCGATAAACGATTTATCCTCACCGTTCGATGCCAGTACCGCTTTGGCGATCCCCTGTAACAGGAGATAGTCGGTGCCGATATGCGGTTGCAGAAACTCGCTTGCGATTTCCGTACCCCCGGCAATCAGCGAACCGGGGCTTCTGGGGATGGCGAATTTGACCAGTCCCGGTTCTTTGGCCGGGTTGATGACGACGATTTTTCCGCCCCTGTCCCGAATTGTTTTCAGTGAATGCAGCAGGCGAGGGTGGTTGGATGCGGGGTTTGCTCCGATCAGAAAAAACAGGTCACATTCCGGCAAATCCCGTAGCTCCACGGTAGCAGTGCCCGTGCCGATAGTGCCCGCCAGCGCAACACTGGTGGCCTGGTGACAGTAGTAGGAACAGTTGTTGACGTTGTTGGTGCCATAAAGCCGTGCAAACAGTTGCAGAAGGAAACCGGCTTCGTTCGATGATCGACCGGAACTGTAAAAGAAGGTGCGCTCCGGGTCCGTTGCCTTGAAGCGCTCTATGACTTTGTTCAGTGCCTGATCCCAGCTCAACGGCTGGTAGCGATTACTGTCTTTCGACTTGTAAAGAGGTGTGTTCAGTCGGCCAAGGGAGGCCATCTCCCGTTCGCTGAGTTCCTTCAATTCATCCAGAGTGTGCTGGAAGATCCCGGCAGGAATTCCGGGTTGCGTGTCCGTGGTCTGCGCCTGAACACTCTTGTTACAGACGGCGGGGAATTCTCCCGCTTCGTTGGTCATACCACCCAACTGACCACCCATGCCCAGCCCACAGGCTTTGCAGGTGTTTTTCGAGACCAGCGCCCTGGTCGCCCGTGACACCCCCATCTCGCGAACCTTCTCCAGGGTGTACATGACCTTTTTCATGCCACCGCCCACAGTGGTTCCTGGCTGATTCCCCGGATTGTTCAGTTGGATTACTCCTGTTTATCCATGGCAGTTTAACCGCTTCCCGGCCCGCCTTGAAATGCCGGTGCGCATTTGCTCCCATAGCGCTCTGATTGAGTGGTTAGCAGGTGACTCGTGGATCTCTTTTCTCTTGAAGGTAAAAACATTGCCATAACCGGCGCCTCCTCCGGTATTGGGCATCACTTTGCCGGGGTACTGTCGGGCGCCGGGGCCAGCGTCCTGCTTGGTGCCAGGCGCATCGGTAAGGTCGAAGATCGTGTGCAAGAGATCAATGACAGCGGCGGAAAAGCGAAGGGTGTGGCACTGGATGTCCGCGACCCGGATTCCTGCGCCTCCTTTCTACGGGAGGCGGAAGCTGCTTTTGGTCCCGTGGATGTGCTGATCAATAACGCGGGCGTCGAGGCGGGGGCCAAGACCTATGCCATGATCGATGAAGACGACTGGGACCATGTCCTGGATACTAATCTGAAGTCAGTGTGGCGCCTGTCCAAACTGTTCACTGAAGCGGCTGGCCGCAACGGGAGGGGTGGCAACATCGTTAACATTGCTTCCATCACGGCCTTCCGGACCATCAAGGGTCAGTTTCCTTACGCCGTTTCGAAGGCAGCCCTGGTCAAGGCGACGGAGATCATGGCACTGGAAGGTGCCCGCTATGGTGTACGGGTCAACGCACTGGCACCGGGATATGTTCTGACGGATGTGAGCCGGGTGCTACTGGAAAGTGAACGCTCCGAGAGCTTTGTTAAAGGCATCCCCATGCGCCGCTATGGAGAGTTTGATGATCTGGATGGCCCCTTGTTGCTGCTGGCATCCGATGCCTCCAAATACATGACCGGTTCCACGGTTGTGGTGGATGGTGGTCATCTGTGCGCGGAGCTTTAGCTGGCATATCTCACAGTAGTCTTTGCTGATGGCCATATTCGTGATGATCCAGTCAGTTGATGTTGGTTATTCCCCTGGTCTTGGATGATTGCCCGATGCCGACAGCGTACACGTGGACACATCGCACGGGGTTGTGGAATGACGGGGTACGATGAGGCGTGTTGGGTATTAAAGCGTAATCGGCTATCCTACGCCCGGTATTTTATTTCCGAGACAACCAATGCCGACCCTTGAATTCAAAGGCAAGCAACTCGTTTATGCACATCACTTGACCGTCCCCTCACGGACGCTTGAAATCGACGCAAAAAAATCGTTTGCGCCCAAAGGTAATCACCCCCCCCCCCCCCCCCCCCCCCCCCCGATTTTGACGATAATCTGATTATCCACGGCGACAACCTGCACGCGCTCAAAGCGCTGATGCCACGCTATGCCGGGCGCGTGAACTGCATTTATATCGACCCGCCGTATAACACCGGCAACGAGAATTGGGTTTACAACGACAATGTGAACAGCCCAATGATGAAGGAGTGGCTGAAGGATAAGAGCCCGGTTGACGGTGAGGATCTGGAACGCCACGACAAATGGCTTTGTATGATGTGGCCAAGGTTGCACCTGTTGCGCGAATTGCTGGCTGAGGATGGGGTGATTTTTGTTTCTATTGATGACAATGAACAGCATCGGTTGCGGATGGTAATGGATGAGATTTTTGGGGAGGGGAATTTTGTAACTTGTGTCGCCGCACAACTAAATCCGCGTGGCAGGACTCTTGATAGGCATTTTGCAAAAACGCACGAATATATCTTGGTATACGCCAAAGATTATGTGATATGTGACACTAACGAGTTGCCAAAGAAAGAAAAAGCATTATTGGAATACAAACACAAGGACGCAAAAGGTAAATATCGTCTGTTGGAGTTGAGAAATAGAAATCCCGTTTTTAATAAAGAGAACCGTCCAAATTTATTTTATCCAATTTGGGCTGATCCAAAAAATTATGATGTGTCTGTCAAGAAAAGCAAACACCATACACAATCGATTTATCCGAGAAACTCTAAAGGCGAGGATGGTTGTTGGACGTGGGGGAAAAAGAAAGTAGAACTAAACACCGACGCTTTACAGGCAAAATTAGTTAATACGGGTCAGTGGCGAGTGTATCGCAAGGACTATATTCCTTTGGGCGGTGCGACATCAAAACCTAAATCTATTTGGTTGGAAAAAGAAATAAACAATGAAACTGGAAAAGAGAATGTCGGCGAAATTTTTGGCAATTCTCCGTTTGACTTCCCGAAATCCCATGAACTAATTAAAAAGTGTATACGTATTGGCACAAATTCCAATGATGTGGTTTTGGATTCCTTCGCTGGTTCCGGTACAACAGCACAAGCGGTTCTTGAACTAAACAAAGAAGACAATGGCAACCGCAAATTTATCCTTGCAGAATGTGAAGGCGATATTGCCAACAAAATCACCGCCGAACGCGTCCGCCGCGTAATCAAAGGCATACCCAAATCAAAAGACGAAAATCTGAAAAAAGGGCTTGGCGGCAGTTTCACCTACTGCACGCTGGGCGATGAAATCAGCGTTGAAAAAATGCTCACCGGCAAAAAATTGCCGAACTACGAAACGCTGGCACGCTATGTCGCCTACACCGCCACGGGCCAATCCCCCGACAAAATCCGCAAAACCAGAGGCAAAGACGGCTTCTTCTACGAAACCAAAGACCGCCTGTTCTACCTAATCTACGAACCCAAACTCGCCTTCCTACGCAACACCGAATCCGCCCTAAACAGCGACCGCGCCGAACGCATCGCCGCACAAGTCAAAGCAAAAAAGAAAACGGTGGTGGTGTTTGCCACGCATAAGTTTATGGGGCAGAGGGAGTTGACGGATATGAAGATTTTGTTTTGTCAAATTCCCTACATTAATTTTCTCTCAATTTAGGAGGATAAAAACTAATGACAGATATCGAAAGCTGGCAGTGTCCTTATTGTGGTCATTTTCAGGTTATTACCGGCACAAATTTCAAAGTTGGTATGACAGTGAACCAAGGCGGCGGTTTTGTCAAAATTAGCGAACATGGCGATATAGAGTTGTATGCAGTCAGTATTGCTTGCTTGAATCCAGTGTGCAAAAAACTAACTTTGACAGTAGGTTTGGCGCATAAGACAGACCTCTTAGATGGTGGTGTATTAATATTACCAAGTGATCCAATTAAAAAATGGGAACTTTTACCCGACTCCATAGCCAAACCGCAACCAGACTATATCCCGGAGCCCATCAAAAATGACTATGAAGAAGCTTGCAAAATTGCACACATTAGCCCAAAGGCAGCCGCTACGCTTGCGCGGCGTTGTTTGCAAGGAATGATAAGAGATTTTTGTAAAATATCCGAACAAACTCTACATTCTGAAATAGAAAAATTAAAAGCCGAGCACGAAGAAAACAAATCGCCCCAAGGCGTCACGATGGAATCCATTGAAGCAATTGATAATGTTAGAATGATGGGAAACATCGGCGCACATATGGAGAAGGACGTTAACACTATAGTCGATATTGAACCGGATGAAGCAACCTCACTCATCACACTTATAGAAATGCTATTTAAAGAATGGTATATCGCTCGGTACGAGAGAAGCAAAAGGTTGCAAAATCTCCAAGAAACCACGAATCAAAAAAAGCAACAACAAACCCCGCATTCTGATCAGTCATAAGATGCAACTCAAAGACTACCAACAAACCGCCCTCGAACAGTTAGATCGCTGGCTTGATGCGCTCAAAGAAGCGCGGCTAACAACCGCGAAAGCGAGCGAAGCCCTTGAAGAGCAGGGGATTGATACGCCGGACGAACTAAAGAACTATCCTCAATCCGCATGGAACAACCTGAAAAAACAAGGCGTGTTGCCCGGCATTCCACAAGACGGCGCTACTAAAATCCCCGACCACATCTCCCGCACTGCAACATCCGGCGAGCCAATTCCGCATGTTTGCTTGAAAGTGCCGACCGGCGGCGGCAAGACGTTGTTGGGGGTTGCCGCGCTTGAGCGGGTTAAGCGGAGTGCAGGGTTTGTGCTTTGGATTGTGCCGACCAGGGCGATTTATGAGCAGACCATTGCGGCGTTTCGCGCGCGGGAACATCCTTATCGGCAGATGCTTGAGCGGATTTCCGGCGGCAAAGTGAAATTGCTTGAGAAGGGTGAGCGCTTTACGCAACAGGATGTTGAAAACTATTTGTGCGTGATGATGCTGATGTTGCCGGCTGCGAACCGGCGAAAAAACAGGGAGTTCCTCAAGATATTCCGGGACAGTAGCGGTTATACGTCCTTTTTCCCCGAACAAGATGATGCCAGCGCCAATGCTGCATTCTCGAAGCGTCATCACGATATGGAAAACGGCGCGACCGGCGACTGGGTGAAGCAAAGCCTTATCAATGTGCTTAAACTGATTCGCCCCACGGTGATTTTGGATGAAGCGCACAAGGCATACGGGAAAGACGACGCAAAGAACAAGGAATTTGTCAGCGCCGTCAACCGGCTCAACCCCCGCCTTGTGTTGGAACTTTCCGCCACGCCGAAAACTGGAATCAGCAACATCCTTGTTAACGTATCGGGCGCCGACCTGCAAGCTGAGGAGATGATAAAACTCCCGATTGAGATTCACAGTTTCAGTAATTCGGACTGGCAACACACGCTTGCCAAAACACAGGGGAAACTGGATGAACTGGCGGTGGCGGCGCGCACACTTCAAGCAAAAGAAAACCGCTATGTTCGCCCCATCGCGTTGGTTCGGGTGCAGCGAACCGGCAAGGACCAACGGCAGCAGGGTTTCATTCATTCGCAAGATGTGAAGGAGTATCTGATACAAAACCTGGCCGTGCCGGAACATTACATCAGGATTCAGTCGTCGGAACAAAAGGAACTGGCGGGCGAAGATTTATTGGATGAACAAAGCCCGGTTCGCTGGATCATCACCAAAGACGCGCTGAAAGAGGGCTGGGATTGTTCGTTTGCCTATATCTTGGCGTTGCTGGATAACACCACGGCGACCACCGCGATGACGCAGATGGTCGGGCGGGTGATGCGACAGCCGCACGCACGCAGAATTGAGGACAGCGACCCACTGAATCAATGCTATATCTACTGTTACAACAAGGATGTGGGCAAGGCCGTGGAAAGCGTCAAAGCCGGACTGGAAAATGAGGGGTTGACGGGGCTTGGCGACGCCGTTCGCGGACATGGTGATGGGGAAGCGCCGAAACCGATAACGGTCAAACGCAGGAGCGGATACAAACAATTAAAGATATTTCTCCCGCAAGTTTTGCACAAGCAAGGGAAGGGGTGGCGTCCGCTTGATTATGACCGCGACATTTTGCGCGCGGTGAACTGGGATGATATTGGCGGGGGCAAGGCGGTGGACCTGGACGACCAAGACATCATCCGGGAAATCAAAACAGCGGTCGATATTCACGGACAGGGGCAAGTTACGGAAGACAGCCTTGACACCGGAGAAAGTCTGACCCTCGACTATTTTGTCCGCCGGCTTACCGACATCGTTCCCAATCCCTGGCAGGCGGCGCGCATGGCAAGCAAGTTTTTGCAAGCGCACAAGCGTAAAAAACACGATGATTCCAAACTGCTGAACAATCGAATTTATCTTTCGGAAGTTTTGAGACACCGCGTTCAAGCTGAGATAGACGCCAAAGCCGAGGCGGTTTTCCGCACAAAAGTGGGAAGAAATGAAATCAGGTTTCACCTTGAAACCGATGAGCGATTGGGCTACGAACTGGAGAAGTCGTTTGAGGTTCTGGTTTCCAGTGATGCGAAATCACTTCAAGGAGTACATGGCCAACAGATACAACACAGCCTTTTTGATCCTGTTTATGAAGGCGATTTTAATAACCTGGAAAAGGACTTCGCACTCTATCTGGAAAAAGGCAATGCAATATACTGGTGGCATCGAATCGCCGCAAGGCGGGCCTATTCCCTGCAAGGCTGGCGGCGGCAACGGGTCTATCCCGACTTTGTGGTGTGTCGGCAAGACGACAACAAACTTTTGATTCTGGAAACCAAAGGCGTTCACTTGAAGGGAAATGAGGATACGGAATACAAGAAAAAACTGCTTGAAACGCTTGAGACAACCTACCAGAGCGCCCTCGACAGAGGAAAACTCGAAGTGCGAGAACCTCCCGCTCAATTCAGGATGTTGTTTCAGGACACCTGGAAAGAAGAGGTGAGTTCGTTGCTATAACCGGCGCATTCTGCGCGTGGCGAAACGGGATAAAATGCCGGGTGAATTCAACAACACTGCCGGTATGATGGTCAGTATGTGGCTGATGTTGCTTACCTTGTTACCAGATTGGAGCCTGTTTCTATAAGAAGGTGTGAAAATTACTGTCTAGCCAGACAAAAAGACTGACAAACCAAAGGGTTATATCAGCCCGCTTTACAATCGGGCGCTAAATGATAATAATTCTCATCTTTGTTTGGCCCGGTCCCCTCTATGACCCTTGCTGATATGGTGCCTGCCGGTCGCTGCCGTGTTGTCGGCGCCGCTGAAGACAATCGTGATTTCCAGTCACGACTCTATGCCCTGGGGCTTTTCCCCGGTGCCCTGGTTGATGTGCTGCATGTGGCTCCCTTTGGTGATCCTGTTCAGGTCAGGGTCGGTCAGACGTTGATCAGCATTCGCAAAAGTGAAGCCGGACTGGTCAGGGTTGAGGCAGCGAGTTGACCCGATTTCGCATCGCTCTGATTGGTAATCCGAATTGCGGAAAGACCACCCTCTTCAATGCAATAACCGGGTCTCATCAGAAGGTTGGTAACTGGCCGGGCGTCACGGTGGAGCGCAAGACAGGTCAATTCCATCACGGCGACCGTGAGTGCGAGATCATCGATCTGCCCGGCATCTATTCCCTTGAGCAGGAATACCTCGGTCTTGACGAGAAGATCGCAGGTGAGTTCCTGCGGCAGGGCGAGTTTGATCTGGTTATCAACATTATCGATGCGGGTAATCTCAAAAGAAATCTGATCCTGACCCAGCAGCTTCAGGAGCTGGGTCATCCCATGATCGTTGCGGCCAATATGCTGGATGTTGCCGAACATCAGGGCGTGCGGATTGATCCGGAAGCCATGGCTCGTGAACTGGGTGTCCCGGTCGCACCGATCATTGCCTCGCGAAGGGAAGGTGTCGATGCTCTGCTGGAACAGTTGTTCAGCGTTGAGGCGGGGTCACAATCCGGGCAGCTTGAAGACACGGGTTTTGTCGGGGAAAAGATTGTCCAACGGTATCACCGGGCGGAAGAGATTGCCGACGGTGTTATGCAGATGGTTCAGGTTGAGAGCACGATGACCGAGCGGATTGATCGCTGGGTTCTGAATCGATGGCTGGGTGTACCGGTCTTTCTGGCCATGATGTATCTGATGTTTACCATTGCCGTGAATGCCGGTGCCCTGTTCATCGACTTTTTTGACATCCTGTTTGGCGCTTTTGTCGTTGATCTGCCCCGTTACCTGCTGGAAAGTGTCGGAGCGCCGGCCTGGTTCGTCGTGCTGTTGGCTGACGGACTTGGCGGTGGCATCCGTCTGGTGGCCACGTTTGTGCCGGTGATTGGCGCCTTGTTTCTCTGTCTGTCTGTCCTGGAGGCATCCGGTTACATGTCGCGGGCGGCCTTTGTGGTGGACCGCCTGATGGCACGGATCGGTTTGCCGGGTACGGCTTTTGTCCCCCTGATTGTGGGATTCGGCTGTAACGTGCCTGCCGTGATGGCAGCAAGGTCCCTGGGCCGGGAAAGTGATCGGCTGCTCACGATTGCAATGGCGCCTTTCATGTCCTGTGGCGCTCGACTGACGGTCTATGCACTGTTCGCTGCCGCCCTGTTTCCGGTCAATGGACAGAATGTTGTGTTCGGACTTTATCTGCTTGGTATTGCCATGGCGGTGCTGACGGGCTGGCTGTTTCGTCGTCAGATTTTTGATGAAGAAGTCACACCCTCTTTCCAGGAAATGCCGGCCTACCATCTTCCGGTGTTGCGCAACATTCTGTTGATCACCTGGTTCAGGCTTCGAGGTTTTGTGGTTCGTGCGGGTCGCACCATTGTTCTGGTCGTGGTCGGACTCAGTTTCCTGAACTCCTTCGGTACCGATGGTTCTTTCGGAAACGAGGATAACGACAGGTCGATACTGGCGGCGATTGGAAAGTCTTTGACGCCAGTGTTCGCCCCCATCGGACTGCGTGAGGATAACTGGCCCGCAACCGTGGGTCTGTTTACCGGCCTGTTTGCCAAGGAAGCGGTGGTTGGTACCCTGGATGCACTGTACACGGGTGCCGGGGAAGAGGTCGCTGCGCCGGGCCTGCCGGATCTTGGTGGCGCCACTATGGGCGCGTTTGCCTCGATTCGAGACAACAGTGCTGATCTGGTATCCAGCCTGAGTGATCCGCTGGGCATCACCATTGAAACCCGGTCTTCGCCGGAAGCGGCGGCCGAGAGCCAGGGTGTTACGACGCAGACGTTATCCAACATGGCTGAATTATTCGGCACTCAGTTTGCCGCCTTCTGCTACCTTGTGTTTGTGCTGCTGTATGCACCCTGCGCTGCGGTTCTGGGCGCTATTGCCAAGGAGTCCGGTGTGAAGTGGATGCTGCTCACCTTTGCCTGGACCACGGGGCTCGCCTATGTGACGGCCAGTTGTCTCTACCAGACGGGCACGTTTATAGCGCATCCTTTGGACTCCCTGATCTGGCTGGCAGGTTGCGCGATTGCCTCGATGATCGCCATTCGGCTGCTGCGAACACTGGGTAAGAAGTCCGTTCACACGGATCTCATCAAGGTTGTGCAGGTTCCTTAGTGTCCCCGTTCTCGCTGTTTTTTAGCAGATGGCCGGGGTAGACTGCCGGTATCGCAGATACGATTTATTGAATTAGTGGATATCCGAACGCGCCTGTCACTGGCCCTGGTCTCTGTTTCCCTGCTCAGCATGATGTTCCTCGGAACTTTTGCGTATAGCACGTCTTCGAGCCTGCTTCAGGAAAAGTCACTTCGTCAACTGGACGCCCTGGCCGAGAGCAAGAAGCGCGATCTGATCAAGGTCCATGATAGCTGGGTGGAAAGTCTCCGCTTCATTCGGGACCGAACCCAGTTGCGCTATTCGATGCAGCAGTATTTTGAAACCGGCAGCCCCGAGGCGCTGAGTGACATTCAGAGCACCATCGATGGCATCACAGCAGCGGTCACCGAGTTCGAGAAGGTCATCATTTTTGGTATCGACGATGAAGAGGTCGCCTCCTCCGGGCAAAGCCAGATCACCCATCCCAGGATGCCTGTCGGTGATGATGTTACCTATATAGGCACCTTCCCCCGGGAAGATGGCCCGAGGGTTGTGCTTAGCACTGGCGTGAGTCTGGACGGCGAGCTGATCGGCGGCATTGAAATGATCATTGATGCCAGGGACATTACTGACGTCACCAGCAATTACACGGGGCTGGGTGAAACGGGCGAGGCGTTTGTTGTCAAGAAGGTCGGTGAAAAACTGGTTACCCTGAATCCGCTCCGTCATGAGGTGGAAGGTTTTTCCGGCGAACAGATGGCGGCAACCGCAACTGCTGATATGCAGGTGGTATCCACGCCGAATGGCAGTGTCCCCGCCGAAGCTGTTAAGGATTATCGTGGTGAGTGGGTCTGGCTGGCCAGGCGACACATCAAAGAGCTGGGCTGGGATCTGGTGGTCAAGGTTGATGCTGAAGAGGAAGAAAAATCCATAGACGTGCTACGGAAAGAGTTATTTGATATTGCCCTTGCGCTGTCAGCCTTTGCTATTGTCGGCGGCGCACTACTCGGCTATTACCTCGCCAGCCCGATACAGAATCTGGCCGTTGTTGTTGAACGTATACAGCACGGAGAACCGGGGTTGCGTGCGGAAGTGAAAGGTGAGGATGAGATCGCGTACCTGGCTGAATCCATGAACGGGTTCCTGGACCATTTAGAGAATCAGCAGAAAAAAGGTGCCTGAGCCTATTGATTTCCTGAAGCTCTTCGGGGGCTTTGTCTATCTGCTTATGGGCGGCGAACTGCTGGTTCGTGGTGCGCTTGGCCTTTCCAGGGAGAGTAACATTTCACCGGTCATTGTGGGCGTGACAGTGGTCGCCATGGGCACCTCGGCACCTGAGCTCATGGTGTCGATCTTCTCCGCATTGTCCGGGCATCCCGGTATTGCCGTCGGCAACGTGGTTGGCAGCAACATTGCCAATGTGCTGCTTGTCGTCGGTGTGCCGGTCCTGATTTACCCCATCAGTTGTGCCCAGAAGGGCCTGTCTCGACAGACCAGCCTGATGATCGCCGTCTCCCTCATGTTCATTGTGATGTGCGTGTTTGAACCGATCAGCTTTTGGGAGGGTGTGTTGCTTGTTTTTATCCTGATGTCGTTTCTTATCATGGCAACCCGGGGTGCCGCCATTATTCCGCTGGAGGATGCGGAAGAACAGATGGACCGCAGACTCGGCCTGCCGACCTACCCCAGCGCCATCACGCTGTTTATTGTGCTTGGTGTCATCTCCCTGCCGCTTGGGGCGAATCTTGTTGTTGAAGGTGGCGTGGGGCTGGCAACCTCCTGGGGGGTCTCTGAAGCCGTGATCGGTCTTTCACTCATTGCACTGGGCACCTCTTTGCCGGAATTGAGTACCACCGTGATTGCGGCGCTTCACAAGAGTTCGGATGTCGCCATCGGCAATGTCGTAGGCAGTAACCTGTTCAATATCCTGGCTATTCTTGGCATCACCGCGCTACTGACGGACATACCGGTTGATCCGCAGTTCCTTCGCTTTGATATCTGGGTGATGCTTGCCGCGTCCGTCGTACTGTGGATTTTTGTGCTGGCCAAAGGCTCAATCGGCAAGATCTGGGGTGGTCTGTTCCTTGCCGGTTACTTCGGCTACCTGGCGGCCATCTATTAGTCGGTCAGTTTCCCCGTATGGCCCCGATGGCGTCCAGTTCCCTGGACATGCGCGCACTGCGTTTTGCCATGACCATAAACATGTCGTTACCGCGTTCTGTTTCCCCGACAATCATGGAGGCGATAACTGCCATGATCAGGCCCGCCGGAGCGTAGAAACGATAAAAACGCCAACAGTCTTCCCAGGACAGATCGACGTCATACTCTGACAGGGTATCCAGGTAACGCCTCAGCAAAACTTCATCATGCGCGGCGCGCTCGTCTTCCCGAAGCGAAGTGCCCATGAAGTAGCTGGCATCGTTCAGACCACAGTCGTAGCCGTAAGACTGCCAGTCGACCACCGCAAGCGGGTAGGGTCCGCCGAACATCATGTTATCCAGACGATAATCGAAGTGGATCATGGTTCGCTCACCATCATAGTGGCTGCCATACCCGATCATGTTTTCGCCCACCAGACGCACCATTTCCTTTTCGTGATGATCCAGCCGGTCCTCGTATCGTTTCAGGAAGTCGGGCACCAGTGCGTTGTAGAAGTCTGCCATACCTCCCTGCGTCTCGGTGCGGTCGGTGACAATCTCGCCATCAACGATGGAGTCATCGCCCCAGAGAGGCCCATGCAGATGTGCGAGTTGCACCATGGCGAGTTCGGCCTCCTTCGGCCCGCAACCGGCCAACTGGTCACCCTGTACCCCCGGTGCCAGGTCTTCCATCAGGATAACGAAATCATGGGTCGCATCGTCGATCTCTGTGTAGAACACGCGAGGCGTTTGAATGTTCACCCGTTGCCGGAAGTTCTTGTAAAAGTGGACTTCCCTTTTGTAGTTCATGAGGTTGACGCCGGTTTCGCGACTGACCGGGTCGGGAGAAGGGAACTTGCCGACGACCGTTGCCGGCAGGTCACCGAAACCCTGTAGCGTAAATCGAATGTTCTCTCCGAGTTGTCCCGTGCCGATGGGCTCCGCCATGAACCCGGTGACGGTAACGTCCAGGCCGTTGGCCCTGAGCGCTTCGGTCAGCCATGCGCTTGTCATCCCGTACGGATAACTGACAAGTCCGGGTCCGGCCATCACGGCTGCATCCTTTAACAACAGGTCGGCACTATATGAAGCCCGGGCGATCCCTGCAAGTCAGGTGGAACCCGTGTAGAGTCGCCTGCCTATGTCGTCGAAAAAATTCAGCGTTAACACTGCGATTGCCATCGTTGTTGCCAACATGATTGGCACGGGTGTCTTTACCAGTCTCGGCTTTCAACTGGTCGACATCCAGTCCACCTTTGTACTGATGATGCTCTGGCTGGTGGGTGGTGTAACCGCGCTGTGTGGTGCGCTCACCTACGCGGAACTCGGTTCGCAGCTTCCCAGGAGTGGCGGTGAATACAATTTCCTGAAAGAGATTTATCACCCGGCGGCCGGCTTCATCTCCGGCTGGATATCAGCGACCGTGGGCTTTGCAGCGCCAACGGCTCTGGCAGCGATGACCTTCGGCGCCTATCTCGAAGCCAGCCTGGGTAATGTATCGGCAACCCTTATGGCATCGATCCTGGTCATTGTGCTGACGGTGGTACACACTTTTTCCCATGCCGCCAGCGGCGGCGTGCAGACGATCTTTACCATCATCAAGGTTCTGCTGGTGCTTTTGTTTGTCCTTCTGGTGGGGCTGGCGGTGGAGTCGCCGCAATCGGTCCGTTTGCTGCCGGCGGCGGGTGATGGCGTTTTGCTGACCAGCAGCGCCTTTGCCGTTTCACTGATCTACGTGAACTACGCCTTTACCGGCTGGAATGCGGCCACCTACATTACCAATGAACTTGATGAGCCGGAGAGAAGTATCCCGCTGGTGTTGATTGCCGGAACCCTGATTGTCCTGGCGCTGTACCTGATGTTGAACTACATCTTTCTGTATGCCGCGCCCGCCAGTGAGATGGAAGGCAGGATTGAGATCGGTGTGATTGTGGCTCAACATGCTTTTGGTGAAGCCGGTGGCATGATTATGGGGCTGGTTCTGGCAACGCTCCTTATCTCCACTGTCAGCGCCATGATTATTGCCGGTCCTCGCGTCTTGCAGGTGATCGGAGAAGACTTTCGGTTGTTCCACCGGCTGTCCATCAGGAACAGGAACGGTATTCCAACGGTGGCTATTCTGGTTCAGTCGGCCATCACGTTATTCTTCATCCTGACGTCAACCTTTGAATCGGTGTTGGTTTTTTCCGGCTTCGTGATGGGATTGAACACCTTCTTTGCGGTGGCTGGCGTGTTTGTTCTGCGCGCACGCCAACCGGACACACTTGGTTACCGAACACTGGGCTATCCACTAACGCCCATGATTTTTCTTGGCCTGATGGCCTGGACGCTGATATACATTCTGGTCAACCGACCCGAAGAGGGCATCGCCGGGCTTGGTATTGTTGCCGCGGGTGCGGTGCTTTATGTGGTAACCATCATCTGGCCGCCGTCAGATGACTCATAGCGAGATCCTCACACCCAGATAGCCGCCAAAACCCGGCGATTCATAGCCGTAAACCTGCTCGTATTCTTCATCGGTCACGTTTTCGAGTCGCGCGGTCAGGGTCACACTGTCATTCACCTCGTAGTAGCCGCTCAGGCTGGCGAGCGTGTAGGCATGGAGTTCAACCCTTTCCCGGAACGGCGGGAAGGGCGGGAAATAGTCATCGTGTTGATCGCCGGTATAGCTGGCCACGAAATTGATACCGGCTTTTCCCCGGGTGTAATTCATGCTGAGTGAAGCGATGTGTTCAGGACGCCTGACTTCCCTCAGGTCACTGCCGGTTGCGTCTTCCTGGGTTGCATCCAGGTAGGTGTAGGTAAACCCCAGGTCGAGATGTTCACCGGGAGCATAGCCAACTTCCAGTTCAATGCCGTTTCGTTCTGATTCCCCGTCGATATTGGCTGACGTGAACCCGAAGGTCACAGGATCAAAGACAAAACCGTTGATCTCATCTTCTAGGTTGGCATTGAAGCAGGTCAGCGTCAGGTCTACCTGATTGTTCATGAGTGACGAGCGAACCCCGACCTCCCAGTGGAAGGACGCCTCCGACCTGAGATCCGGATTGCCAATGAAGTTGTCAAAAAATCCGAATCGCTCTGTGAACGACGGGTTTTTGATGCTTTTGCCAACGGAGGCAAACAGATTCAGTGAGGATAGCCGGGTGTTGCCGGTCAGTCGCCAGGACGTCGCGTCATCGAATTCGCTGTTGTTGTCATGTCTGGCACTGGCGGACAGATTGAAGCGTTCGTTGTCATAGCGGTATTCAACGGCAAGGCTGTTGGTTTCCGTATTCAGGTCTTTGTTGGGATCGCCAAAATCCGAAACCGCCCCGCGCTGTTTATAGTTTTCTTCCTCGTGCTCGACCAGCAGGCTCAGGCGATTGTCGGCGCCAATCAAATTGAATTGATAACGGATGCTGTCCTTCGTTGCGCCGGTGATGCTGTTAACCGGGCTGTCGTCGAAAGTCTCGTTGTCTGAATCGGTACGGCTGAAACCCAGCGAGTGGTCCAGCGCGTTGTTGATGGTGTGACTCAGTATGAGGCCGGCGTACCGGTACTTTGATTCGGTTTCATGATCTGCGTCGGTGGGCAGGCCGGTCGAGACAAAGTCCGTGGCATCGAATTCGCTGGTCCGATCAGTATACCTGGCCGTGTAGTCCAGTGAGAATCGGTCGCCTGCCTGATACTGTCCGGTGAGTCCGAGGGTCAGGTTGTCCAGGCCATCGTCCTCACTTCCGGTTCTTGAGATGTTGGTGCCACCGGAGTCCAGGCGGTCTGCGCTGAATTTCAGTTTGTGCGAGTCTGAGATGTGCTTGGCGTTCAGGGTGGCCCGCTGCGTTGCGAATGAACCGCCCTCCAGGCTGACGTCAAAGGAAGAGCGGTCGCCGCCGGGAGAGGTAATGATGTGAATAACCCCGGCCATGGCATCACTGCCCCAGAGGGCACTTTGTGGACCGCGCACGATTTCTATGCGTTCAATATCGTTGGTGGTCAGTTGGCTGAAATCAAACCCACTGCCCTGGGCGGGATCGTTGACCTCAATCCCGTTAATCAATACCAGCACCTGATTGGCTTCTGCGCCGCGTACGCGAAGTTGACTCACCGCGCCCAGGGAACCCTGCTGGCTGACGGCGAAACCGGGAATTTCGCGTAGCAGTGCCTGAATCACAGGTGCATTGCGTTTCAGAATGTCGTCTCGGGTAATGATGCTGATGGAACTCCCGGCATCGTCGATGGCAATCGGCGTCGCTGAGACGGTCATTGATTCGATGATTGTTTCGTCTGCATGGCTCAGCGTACTGGCGGCAAACAGGAAGAAAAGCGCGACCTGCGCGCATTGTTTAAGGGTATGCATGTTGTCCTCCTCACTCACACCCGAGTGAATAGTAGTGTGTGGTTTGCAAGGACAAGGCCGGTCTCCGGGCTCACGAGCATCAGGTCTGCTTCGCCTTCCCATATCTGTTGATACAGTGGCTTGAAGTTCCGGGAGGAGCTTCAGTGAAACAGTATTTCTCGTTTACCGTTGCGGGGGCAGCGCCAGAATTGAGCATTCATGCTCGCACTGGCTTCCCGTTTCACCCTGGCTGTGGGTTCACAGCATCAGGGCACCTTGTCAAAGGCCTGCCCATCTTATGAGGCGGTTCACCGGAGGTCAAATCATCCGTGAATCAGGGTCGACAGGGGCGGGGTGACACCGTGCCCGGGCATGGACAAGTTCAAGGAAACAGGTTTTTATAGGAACCTGACGGGCCGGATGTTTTTTGTCGCTGGTCTTGCGATGAAAGCACTGGCTGGAATTTGATGAATTAAAGGAGGTAAGCATGCACACAGAAACCATTGACTATCAGGACGGTGAAACCACGCTCGAAGGTTACGTTGCCTGGGATGACAGCGGTTCCGGTCCACGTCCGGTGGTCCTGGTGGCGCACGACTGGACGGGTCGCCGGGAGTTTGCAACCGGAAAGGCCGAAGAGATGGCGAAACTGGGTTATGTGGGCTTCGCACTGGATATGTACGGCAAGGGCGTGTTTGGCGCCGACGGCGATGTGGAAGGCAATACCGCCCTGATGAGTCCCCTTGCCGGTGACCGCGCAGCGCTACGTGCCCGGATGCTGGCGGCGCTGGAAGCGGCCAGAGGTCTCGATGCGGTCAATGGTTCAAAGGTGGGCGCCATGGGCTACTGCTTTGGTGGCATGTGCGTGCTGGAGCTTGCCCGCGCCGGTGCGGAAGTTGACGGCGTGATCAGTATTCATGGCATCTTCTCCCCCGGCGACCTTGCCAACGAGAAGGTGACGGCCAGGATTCTTTGCCTGCATGGGCAGGACGACCCGATGGTCCCGCCGGAACAGGTGCTGGCCTTTGAAAACGAAATGTCAGAAGCGGGTGCAGACTGGCAGGTGCATGCCTACGGCGGCACCATGCATGCCTTCACCAACCCCGAGGCGAACGATCCGGGCTTCGGTACCGTCTACAATCCCGTCGCCGACAAGCGTGCGACACAGTCCATTCAGAACTTCTTTAATGAAATTTTTGCGTGATGACTGACGATGGCACCGTATACGGGTCCGGACGACCTGATCAGAAATGGTCCTTCCTGCGGCGCGTCTCTGCGAATACGTCTACCAGTTCCGCGCCTTCCATGTTGAGATTGGCCTGAAGGTCAACGCTCATCGGGCGCAGGAACGGGTTGGTTTGTTTTTCCAGACCGATGGTTGACGGTACGGTCGGTTTGTCATCGGCCCGCAGTGTGTCGATTTCTTTTGCGCGTTGTTGAAGCGCTTCGTTCTGCGGTTCCACGGATAAAGCGAACGCGGCATTTGCCTGGGTGTATTCGTGGGCGCAGTAAACGCCGGTGCCGTCAGGCAGCGCCGCCAGCTTTTGCAGGCTGGTCCACATCTGGTTCGGACTGCCTTCAAACAGGCGTCCACAGCCGAGCGCAAACAATGCGTCCCCGCAGAACAGTTTTCGCGCTTCAGCGAAGTAAAATGCGATATGCCCGATGGTGTGTCCGGAGACATCAAATACCCGGGCCTCGTAGTTGCCGAACCGGTAGGTATCGCCATCTCCCACCTTGATGTTGATGCCGGGGATTCGTTCCGCATCATCCCTTGAGCCGACAATCGTGCAGCCCCATTGCTCCTTCAGCTCCAGATTGCCACCCGCATGGTCAAAATGGTGGTGGGTGTTGAGGATGTGCGTCAGGCTCCAGCCTTTTTCTTCAAGTGCCGCATTGATCGCAGCGACTTCCGGCGTGTCGATGGTGGCTGTGACACCGGCGTCCGGGTCGTGTATCAGGTAACCGTAGTTATCGGAAAGGCAGGGAATCTGGTGAACTTCGAGTGGCATGATAAAAACTCCTGGCTTGCGTTGATATGGCTTTCAGAAGCATCAATGAAACATGAAAGCCACGGTAGATTCAATGTTGCCATGCGGCGCGCCTGTCATGAAAAGCTAACCTTGTGGTCGATCAGGGTTTCTTCGATGAAGGTGAAATATCCCTTCACCGAATCACCCCCAAGGACCCTGCCCAGCCAGATGCGATCATCGTCCCACATTTCATCAAAGGGCAGTTCGCCCAGCCTGAACCAGATGGGAATGGCTTCGTCCGTTTCGCCGGGTGTGCCCTCGAAGTCTGTGGCCACGAATACATGGACGTGGATGCGCGGCATGTCCTCGGCATGAAAGAACAGTTCCCCGGCGGGTCTGACGTTGACGGGATTGATCAGCAACTCCTCGTTGGTTTCCCGGATAGCGCACGCCTGCGGGGTTTCGTCACCTTCGATCCTGCCGCCCGGACCATTGATCTTCCCGGCTCCGAGTCCGCGTTTTTTGCGGATGAGCAGAACCTCGTCGGCTCGAATAACGAACATCAGGGTCGCGACCTGTTCAGGTTCCCAGGTGGCCCAGTCGATTTCTGAGACAGGAGGTAGTTCGATGCCGGTCATCGGTGAACCCGCATCGTTCCGGCGCCCGCAATTTCCTCCAGCTCTTCCAGGGTCTTTGGCCAGTCTTTTTTCAGCAGACGCGACAGGCTTCGATCAGCCAGCAGGTTGCCCTGGTTCTGGCAGGCCGCGCAGTAGTTGCATTCACTACCGGCGTAGCGAATGCGCTGTATCGGTTTGCCGCAATCCGGGCAGGGTTGCCTGTACCTGCCGTGAACCGCCATATCCGGGTGGAAGGCGGTGACCTTCTCCGGGAACTTATCGCCGGTTTCTTCCCGCAGTTTGTTTACCCACCTCTCCAGGACGATCTTTGTGGAGTCATACAGTCGCTGCCATTCCCGGTCGGTAAAATAACGCGTCTGGCGCATCGGGCTGACCCGGGCGTGGTGCAGAATCTCGTCCGAGTAGGCATTGCCGATGCCAGAGAGAAACTTCTGATCCGTCATGGAGCGCTTGATGGTATGGTTTTCCCGGGTCAGACACGCAATGAAGGTGTCAGGATCAATACTGAACACATCGGCGCCGCCCGGGTCGAAACCACCCAGATTGTCCGCCCCGGCGACCAGGTGGACTGAGGCGCGGTGTTTCTGGCTGGCCTCCGTGAGCACCAGTGTCCCGGTTTCGAAATCGAACGCCATGAGTCCCAGCCTGCCCGGGAGTTTTGCGCTTGCCCTGTACCAGCGAAATCGCCCGGCAATCATCAGGTGAATCACAATGTAGTGCTCGGACTCCAGTTCGATGATGATGCGTTTCCCCAGTCTTGAGAGACCAGTGACCCGTTTGCCGCTGATGTCCTCCACAGTGGGTTCCACCGAGCGCAGGATGAAAGGGTTGGCAATACGAATGCCGTTCAGCGTTTCATCCTGAATCCTGGGTTTCAGAGACTCGATGTAATTGGAGAGGTCCGGCAGTTCCGGCATGGCGGTATTTTAGCCATGCCGTGATGGGCATAACAGCTATTGAATTCGGCGGAAATGCCCTCATTTAAGGAACTATTCGGGGCGTATAGTCTCTAAGTTACTGTAACTTATAAGAAAACGGGAGAAATACCGAGGATGACAGCACTGGCTCAAAGCAACGCATTTCCTGTGCTGAGCACGGGTACCCTGCAGGGTTATCTGGATTCTATTCAGCAGGTTCCCATACTCAGTGCAGAGGAAGAAACTGCGCTGTTCGAACGTTTTCAACAGGAGGAAGATCGGGAGGCAGCCCGCCAACTGGTGCTGTCACACCTCCGATACGTGGCTTACATTGCCAGGGGCTACCAGGGCTATGGCCTGCCTCTGGAGGATTTGATTCAGCAGGGCAATGTCGGCCTGATGAAGTCAGTGAAGAGATTCGATCTGTCGCGTGGTGTTCGACTGGTGTCTTTTGCCGTGCACTGGATCAAGGCGGAAATTCACGAATACATCCTGAAGAACTGGAAGATCGCGAAGATCGCCACGACCAAAGCCCAACGGAAACTCTTTTTCAACCTTCGCAAGGCGAAGGAGCGCCTCGGCTGGTTCAGTGCTGATGAAGTGAACCGGGTTGCCAGTGATCTTGGCGTTAAGCCCGAAGAAGTGCTTGAAATGGAGTCTCGGCTGGCAAATGTTGATCAGAGCTTTGAACCGGTCACCATCAACGACGATGAGCATTCCCTCAGCCCTTCCGCATACCTGAGTCACGGTGACACTGAAGACCCCTCGGTGGTCGTTGCCGAACAGGAGATGGCAGAACGGCATGATGAGGGCCTGACCCTGGCTCTGGCTTCTCTCGATGCCCGGTCCAGGGATATCGTCCAATCCCGCTGGCTGATAGAAGACAAAGCAAGTCTGAAAGTGCTGGCTGAAAAGTACGGCGTGTCCCTGGAACGTATTCGCCAGATCGAGGCGAAAGCGTTCAGCACCATGCAGCCATATCTTGAGGTTGCATAGCGACTTCTTAATCACCCCCCGCTTCGGTTTGTCCGGCATTTTACCGGGACCCATGATCCCGGTTTTTTTGATAATGTCGCAGGTAAACAGTGAAAGGATTTACCCATGACCGATGTGATTACCTCTGATCAGCAGTTCGACGGTGCTGCCTGTGTCGCTGAACTGAACAACCTGCTGCGGCTTCGTACCACACCCATCGGCATGAAGATGTTCGAGACAAGGGAAGAGATGGAGCAGGTGCCGCGGATTCGCCGTCCGAAGGATGTCCACACCACCGACCAGATCGTCGGTCAGGCTGCCCGCAATGGCTGGACAGTGGGTATTACCATGGATGACCTGGTAGGCGCACAGTGCGGTACGGTCATTGGTCTGCATCCCCGTAGTGACGAGTGGCTGTCCGGAGATCGTATGGCGGGGGTCTGGTATGCAGACCAGGAAGAAGCCGCCCGCCACCAGGCGGCGATGGATGTGCTGGAATATGGCCGGTATGAAGCCATGGCGGTGAGTCCGCTCACATCCGGCAGGCTGGACCCGCCGGATATCTGCCTGATCTATGCGACGCCAGCCCAGATGATCCTGTTTATCAACGGTTTGCAGTGGACGGGCTACAGGAAGCTGGAGTTCAGTTGTGTCGGTGAGTCTGCCTGTGCAGATTCCTGGGGTCGGGCGTTGCAGACGAAAGAGCCGAGTTTGTCCATTCCCTGCTTTGCCGAAAGGCGCTATGGCGGCGTGCAGGATGATGAACTCCTGATGGCCATACCCCCGGAATTTCTGCCCCGGACCATTGCCGGGCTGCATGCACTGTCAAAGAACGGATTGCGTTATCCGATTCCACCCTATGGGATCAATAATGATGTCCGCGCGGGAATGGGTGTCAGCTATTCAGGCTAGACACGTCTCTAAATCTGCCGGACGAGAATTTATGGAAGACTCGCAGCAGGGTGCGGTAGCATATTTCAAGAACGGTCGTGCGAGAAATACAGGCAGCATTCGGGCTGTAAATTTTATTGTGTAGATGGCGGGGTTATAACCGAATCTGATGTCTGAGGTAATTTGAAGTATACGATGTGTGTTGCTGAAATCGTGACTGTGTGAACAAAAGCTGTGTGAAAAAATAGCGCATAACCCCTGATTTTGTCTAAATATCACCTGAATTCTTGTGATTTCAAACAAAACACTTTGAAAATCTCTACATTTAAACTATCCTACTGCACTGCAAAATTGTGAGAAAGGAACGATACCATGAAAGAATCCGCAGTAATCGCTCAGATTGCCAAGTCAAAAGCTACCGCTAACCGGGTCGCCAAAGCACTCGATAGTGCGGTAGTTGATAAGGCCATCGCCAATTTAACAGCCGCCAACAAAACGGCTCGGACACGGGATGAAGAAAAGGTCGCAAAGCGTAGAGCGACCGCAGTTAAAAAACTTAAAAACATGATGTCGCAGATGGGTCTGTCCGCTGAGGACATCATAGACAGGAAGCGTCGTGGCAAGAAGAAAGCGGCAGGTAGCAAAACCCGGTCGAAGAAGCGAGGCAAGGTGGCGCCCAAGTATCAGTTGACTGTGGATGGAAAAACACATCGCTGGACAGGTCGTGGTCGAACCCCGGTGGTATTCCGCGACTACCTTGGCAAGGGTGGCACGCTTGACAGTTGCCTTATTAAAAAATAGGCGCCCCCGGTTGGGTACGTATAGTGCCCGTTGATACTGATCGAAATTAACGGTCAGCCAACTGAAGAAGTTCAGCATTGCCGCCGGTAGCCACAATGTTGGTAGAAATGACTTTTTCGGTTCCGAATCTGAGCAGGTAATGAGGTCCGCCAGCCTTCGGCCCGGTCCCGGACAGCCCTTGTCCGCCGAACGGCTGCGAACCCACCACGGCGCCAACCATGTTGCGATTCACGTACACATTGCCAACCGGCGCTTTTTGGGCGATCCACCGGAATCTAGATTCAATACGACTGTGAATACCCAAAGTCAATCCGAATCCGGAACGAGCAACGGATTCGAGAATCTCATGCAGTTGTTTCGATCGGTATCGAACTATGTGAAGAACGGGGCCAAAATGTTCCTCGGTCAACTCGTCCGGTTCGGCAATCTCGATAATTGTGGGAGCGACGAAGTGTCCCGTGTGACATTCCGGGGGTAGTGGTACGCGAAAAACGGCATTTCCACTATCCAGCATGGTATTTACATGTTCCTCAAGCCGTGCCGCCGCATCGGACGAGATCACGGGGCCGACATCAGTCTGTAGCCGCGCCGGGTCGCCCGTGCGAAGCTCCATCATGGCACCTTTAATCATACCGATGGCCGTATCTGCGATCTCCTCTTGTAGATACAGCACACGTAGCGCCGAGCATCGTTGACCGGCGCTGTGAAATGCGGACTGTATTACGTCGTCTGTCAGTTGCTCCGGCAGTGCAGTCGAATCGGCAATCATGACATTTTGCCCTCCTGTTTCGGCTATCAGGGGGATAATGGGGCCATTCCGCTGTGCTAACGCCAGATTGATCTTTCGTGCCGTTTCAGTGCTGCCGGTAAAGGTAACGCCGGCAACATTATTGTGTTCGACGAGCATCGCACCAACGGCACCATCACCAACCAGAAGGTGACAGGCATTAACAGGTACGCCCGCAGTGTGCAGGGTTTTGACGGCCAGCATTGCCACGATTGGTGTTTCTTCGGCGGGTTTTGCAACGACTGTGTTGCCGGCTGCCAGCGCCGCCGTAACCTGCCCAAGAAAAATTGCCAGCGGGAAATTCCAGGGGCTGATACAGACAAACACGCCCCGCCCATGCAGGGTCAACTCGTTGGACTCGCCGGTTGGGCCGGGCAGTTGCTCTGTGTCTCCGTACAGTCGTCGTGCCTGCACCGCATAGTAGCGGCAGAAATCAATCGCTTCACGAATCTCGGCCACAGCATCGGGAATTGTCTTGCCGGCCTCGCGGCAGAGCACAGACATGAATTCGTCGAACTGTGCTTCAAGTGAATCCGCCACGTCTTCAAGAATGGCGGCGCGAGCCGAGGCCCCCTGCGCCTCCCATTCCGGTTGCGCTCCGGCGGCCAGCGTCACAGCCCGATCGACATCGTGTGAATTGCCTGCGGTACATTGACCCACCAGGTCATTGGTGTTTGCGGGATTTCGAATGCTGTGGCCACCGCCATCGCCGGCCTTTCCGGACACAATCGGTGTGGCGTGATATTTCCCGGTGGCTGAGGGTCTGCATTTTTCCTCGATTCGAGAGGTATTGGCGATGTCCGTTAGATCAATGCCGGGAGAATTCCGGCGTTCCGACCCGAAAATATCTGAGGCAGGGTGGATATCGGGATGTGCAGCAGGTTTGTTTTTATCGAACTGTGCAAACGGGTCCCGGACAAGCTCGGCTGGTGGCAGGGTCTTGTCAAGAAAGCGATTGACGAATGAGCTGTTCGCGCCATTTTCAAGTAGTCGCCTAACGAGATAGGCGAGTAGGTCATCGTAGCCCCCAACAGGGGCATAAATGCGAACAGGGGGAAACTCATCATAGATCCTGTTTGCGGCCTGGTAGAGGGCTGCGCCCATACCATGTAATCGTTGAAACTCAATATTCTGAACGGGGCTGGCCATTTGCATGACAGCCGCAATCGTGTGGGCGTTGTGGGTGGCAAACTGAGGGTAAAAACACTCCTGGCGCTCAAGCAGGAATTTCGCGCACACCAAATATGAGCAATCGGTTGCCGGCTTTCGCGTGAACACCGGGAGCCCGGGGTAGCCCATGACCTGTGCATTTTTGATTTCGGCGTCCCAGTACGCGCCCTTGACCAATCTAACGGGAATGCGTCGGCCAGTTTCCCCGGCCATCATCGCAAGCCATTCCAGAAGGGGCAGTGCGCGTTTGCTGTATGCCTGCACGACCAACCCCAGCCCGTTCCAGCCGGTAAGATCCGGGTCGCGGGCAAGGGTCTCGAAAACGTCGAGTGACAGTTCCAGCCGATCACATTCCTCGGCATCAATCGTTAAATCAATGCCTGATTGCAACGCCTGTTTGCATAGTGACTTGACGGATGGAACCAGTTCACTCAAAACCCGGTCTCTTTGTGAAAATTCGTAACGAGGGTGCAGGGCCGAGAGCTTGATTGAAATTGATGACTTCCGGGATTTGCCATCCGGGTATGCGCCAACCTGGTGTATGGCCAGGGAGTAGGCGTCCCGATACTCTTCTGCCGCTGCTGCGGTACGTGCGGCCTCGCCAAGCATGTCGAAAGAGTAACCTGAATCGGAATCGGCGCGGTTCAACGCCTTATCAATAGTTTTGCCCAACACGAATTCGCGCCCCAACACCTGCATGGCGCCGCGCATCGCGGCTTCAACCACGGGTTCGGATAGTCGATTGGCAAGCTGTGATAGCCATTTGCCGGGATTTGCCGTAAATGCCCGGTCCACCGTAACGACTGTTCCGGTAAGCATTAGTGCCAGTGTCGATGCGTTGACTAATAGCGAGTCTGCTGAGTTGGCGTGAGATGCCCAGTCGCCGACACTGATTTTGTCTGCGATCAACTCTTTTGCCGTTGGGCTGTCAGGGACTCTTAACAGGCTTTCGGCGAGGCACATCAACGCAACGCCTTCCTCGTTTGACAAGCCGTATTCTGCAAGGAATTGATCGAGTATCGACGACTGATCCTGTTCGACACGCGCCTCACTCACCAATGACTCACCGTTTCCGCTGATATCTGCGCCTGCTGTCGTATCGTAGGGGCGAAGCGCCATCAAGCGGTCCACTATGGATTGTTCATCGGTGAATTTACTGTCCCGGATGGCGCGGCGCGCATTTTCCAGCGGCGTTGTTTCTATCGGATTATTGCGGTTAACCATTGAATTCCTCCGTCATAAATCGTGCTATCCCGAGTTGCTGAATCAGGATTTTATCGCCTTCAGGTTACAAATCTTTAGCCTTTCTCCGGATCGGTGATTATTTGATCAATTCAAGGCCGATCTGCCCGGGAATCCCGCGTCAGCTTCGCCAGATAGCTGGCGAATGGCCGGATATCCTGGTCGACGCTCGCGGATTCAAGCGCGGCCATGTATTCATCCCGCTTCTCCACGGGGATAATGGTCCAGGGATAACCGCTGGCCGCCATCATGGTGTTCATAAGAAACCGCCCGATTCTGCCATTCCCATCCATATAGGGATGGATATAGACGAAAAAGAAATGTGCGAGCACCACACGGGCGGCGGCTTCCTCTTCTTCTTCAAGTAGCTCGAATAATGCGGGCATCAGGTCACGGACGGCTTCCATGTTAGGTGGGGCGTGCATTGAACGACGGATATAGATAGGACCATTTCGATATCCGGCCAAATCGCCAGGACGTAAAATACCTGCCGTAACGCCGGGCGCCCAGAGTTCCCGATACCAGTTTCCATGTTCCTGCCGGGCGACTGTGCCGGGGTTCTCCCCATCCAGAATCCTTTTAATACTTTGTTTTACCGCCTGGAATGCCTGCCAGTATCCGCGTGCCGCCATCGCATCGCGATTTTCCCTGTCACCATCATCCTTGTCCGGATTCCAATTGCCCGACTTTACCCGCTCTATGAGCTGATTGTTGACACGGTATCCTTCAATAGACAACGAGTGATAAGCATCCGAGGTATACAGATCATCTATTTGCCTGAGGTAACCCGTCTTGTTTGTGGTGAGACCGGGAGCAGCCGGGAAGGTTTTCACGACTTCTTCTCGCATTTGTGCCCAGAGTATTTTGATGCGGCTCACATAGGGAGAGCTTTCCCGCCTGGTGAATACCATCTGGCTTGCTGTCTCGAAGGGATCGCTTTCCCGCACAATGTAACCGGCAGCTTCCATCGTGCCGGTAATGTTATCAGCGATATCAGCTCGCCCTATGTTACGGAAAGCACCGGACAGGCGTCCTGCGATAGTGCTTTGTCCGTTGTTCAGCAATCTCTCAAGCAGGTCTGTAGCATCACCCGGCATCGCAAGAGCCGCTCGGATATCGGTCGGATTCTGCCTGTAACTGGTTGGCGCGCAGCTAATCAGCGCCGCCGGTAACGATAAAAGACGCAGTCCGTCCTTAACAGCCATATCCTGCTTATCCGGGATGTCCGCCTTGATATCGAGCAGTGATGTTTTATGCGGGAGCATCGTGACGTTATTCGTCCCTTTGTTTGTCCTGACCAGGAGCTGTCCGGGGACCGTCATATTGCCCGTGTGGATCGAAATAGATTGTTCCGGGGATAAATACCAGTTCTCGCCAAAGCGGCTGTCCAGATAGGAGGCGCAAAAAAGCCAGAAGGAAGCATACCAGGAGGTGCTCTCTCCGGTGTCGTCGTCAGGGCGCGATGGGATATACCAGCCTCTTATGACTTTCTGGATGAAGCCGCTTTTAAGAAGCCTTTCCCGGTGAGTGCGGCTGAGATCGCGCGACCTGACGGCAACAACCCCACAGTCTTGCAGTTCCTTCAGGGCTTCCAGGGATTCTGCAAGTTTTTCAGATGGAGTGGCCATGGCTTGCTCCTTTTCATGCGATACGGAGTCGGGTCTGTATGGTGGGATTAGTTTATTGTGTTGTACATGAATTAGTTTAACTTGTAAACAGATATTAGTTTAATGTGCTGAGCTATTGCTAGTCTAAAGCGTCTGGTACAAAGGAGAGACCCCTCGGCTCTGCCGGGAGGCACCCATGAGGACCGCACCTGCATCCCGGATGCTGTTCAATGCCTCGGCACGCATGTGTGCTTCAAGTGACGCATCCAGCCCCCAGCCCCCCATAAACCTCTGAGCGGCTGCCGCCACATACACCTGCCAGAGCGCCAGACGTTCCAGGTCTATGTTGTGGTACTGGCCGTAGGCGGTCGTAAATCGTTGCATGCCCTTCTTACCGAACCTGTACCGCAGCTCCACGCGGCAGCAGGCGACATCCGACAGGGGATCACCCAGTGCAGCATCTTCCCAATCGAGGACCGCTGCAATGCTCCCATCCTGCCAGAGCAGGTTCTCCGGCCAGAAGTCTCCGTGCAGCAGTCCGGGTGATTCCATGTACGCTGTATTGTCCAGCGATCTGAGATAAACCCGCAGTTCTTCCCATTCGCGGTCCTCTGGTAAATAGTCAAATACTTCGGGCAGCGGGTCGATTCGAAGCGGCAGTGTCGGCAGGTCGGCAGTGGGTGAGTCGTGAATCCCTGCCAGTACCTCTGCCATGACATCAATGTAGTGATCTTCCTGTCCGGAGGGGATCGCAGTTTCCCCTTCGATAAACTCCATGATCAGAAATGGATCCTGCAACCGGCTGCCGCTGACATCCACGAGCAGCGGTTCCGGCACCGGGAGGCCGCTTCGATGCAGTGATTGCAGCAGTTTGTATTCCAGGTCGGCGGAGTGGCCCGAATGTGAAGCCCCGTGTAAGCGCAAGACGAGACTTTGAGTGCCGCCGTCGGTGAGTGTCAGGCCGAGCCGATAGACCTCGGCGGAGACGCCTCCGGTCAGCCGCTCTATGGTCCGGATGCCCGTGCCGGGAAACAGGTGATTGACCAGGCTGTTGAGTGGAGCGGCGTTCATGAGAATCCGCTATCGGGCTTGCCGGACGACCTTGAATTAGAGAAGCAGGTGGCCACCATCCAGCACCAGATGCTGCCCGGTGACGACAGAGTGGCCGTCAATAAAGTGCAGGATGGATTCAGCCACCGTCTCGGGCGTGCAGATTGTTCTGAGGGGCGTGTTCTGCTCCAGGAATGCTTTGGAAGCCTCATAGGTTTCCTGGCCCATCCCCTCTGCCAGCCAGTCTCCGGCGATAAATCCGGGGCATACCGTGTTGACTCGAATTTCCGGCCCCAGAACCCGCGCCAGGGATTGGGTCATTGTGATGAGCGCACCCTTGGATGCGGCATAGGCAATGCAACTGCCGATGCCCTTAACGCCCGCGATAGAGGCGACGTTGACGATGGCAGCATCTCCGGATGTCCTTAGCGCCTGCCGTGCCGCGCGCACCATCTGGAAGGGTCCCACCACGTTCACGCCGTAAATCTTCTGAAAGTCTGCGGCATCCAGCCCGTCCAGGTCGCCATGCTGTACAAACTTTGTCGTACCGGCGTTGTTGACAAGCGCATCAAGGCGCCCCCACTTCTTCAGGGTCTCCCTGACGATCTTTTGGCAGTCTTCATCACGGCTCACATCTGCCTGACAGACAAGCACTTCAGCGCCAAGCTGTTCGCACTCGGTTGCCACCTGATTTGCCGCATCCGCACTGCGGGAGTAATTGATGACGACATTGCCGCCTTTTTCAGCCAGGGTGCGTGCGGTCGCGGCACCCACTCCTGAGGATGAGCCAGTCACGATTGATACGGATCCGGGGATGTTCATCTGCCTTCCTTTACTTTGAGTCACCGCACAAAGGGTACCGTGTGTTTGAACAGGACACAAAGCGGTTGAGGGTATCAACTACCGGATGTGTTAGGCTCTCTTCTCATCATGCCCGGCGAACAGGAACGAATACTCAGGCAGGGCCGTTTCATTTTCATGCTGGCTCTGATTTTCGCTGGTGAAGCGGTTTATGCCCTTCCATTCCACGTTGCCCGATTCTTCCGGCCGACGGTTCTTGAAGTCTTCAACATTACGGCGACCGAACTTGGCGCGGCCCAGGGACTTTACGGGGTTGTCGCCATGCTCGCCTATATCCCGGGCGGTCCTCTGGCAGACCGATTTCCCGCACGTAAGCTGCTCGCCTTTTCCCTGTGGTCGACAGCACTGGGCGGCATTTATATGGCCACTTTCCCTGGCTATATCGGGTCTTTGCTGGTCTGGGCATTTTTTGGCGTGACTACCATTTTACTGTTTTGGGCGGCGCTGATTCGCGCTACCCGCGACTGGGGTGGCAACGATGAACAGGGCAGGGCCTACGGGCTGCTCGACGGCGGCAGAGGACTGCTGGCGGCCGCCATGGCATCCGTTGGCGTCATGCTGTTTGGCCTGATGTTTCCCGAGGGTTATGCCAGCGCCAACCTTGAAGATAAGGAGAAGGCGCTTGGGCTGGTCATCTACGGTTATACCCTGGTCACTGCACTAACCGGCGTGCTTGTCTGGTTTGGTCTGCCACCTATTCATCCAGCCGAGATGAATGGTCAGGCCATCCGTAATGACGACACGGTGCTGCGGCACATTATGGAGGTATTCAAGATCAGGGCCGTGTGGCTGCAGGCGCTGATCGTGTTCTGTGCCTACATTGCCTATAAGGGGTTTGACAATTATTCACTGTTTGCGGTGCAGGCTTACGGCATCGACGAGGTGGATGCCGCGGCCATTGTGACCCTGGGTTCCTGGTTGCGCCCGGTTGCTGCGCTTGGCGCGGGCTTACTGGCAGACCGTTTTAATGCGAGCCGGGTTTTGCTCATCTGCTTTGCGCTGTTGCTGGCGTCCGATCTGTTCTTTGCCCTGACCGAGCCGATTGCCGGCGCCGCCTGGATACTGTTGAGCAATGTGTTGCTGGCCTGTATTGCCATCTTCGGACTTCGGGGAATCTACTTCGCGCTTTTTGAAGAAGCGAAGGTGCCGGCAGTAATGACCGGTACGGCTGTGGGGTTTGTGTCTATTCTGGGGTATACACCGGATATCTTTGTCGCCCTGGTCGCAGGCATCCTCATTGATCGCAATCCGGGTGCCCTCGGTCATCAGCATTTCTTCATGTTTTTATCGTTCTTTGCGGCGATGGGTGTGGTGGTCAGCTATCTGCTGATGCGGCTCCTGCATACGAATGAGGAGCACCGGGAAGGGGGCTGATGCCATCCTCAGAAGTGAGAATGGCATCAAAAACAGAGAACTCAGAGGTCGAATCGGTCCAGTTGCATGACCCTGGTCCAGGCTTCGACAAAGTCGTTCACAAAACGCTCCTTTGAGCCGTCGTAAGCATAAACCTCAGCCACGGTTCGCAGTTCCGAATTGGAACCGAAGATCAGGTCCACGGGTGTCGCAGTAAACTTCACCCTGCCGCTGGCGCGGTCCACGCCTTCATAGACGCCTTCCGTATCCGACTTGAGCCATTGCGTGGACATGTCGAGCAGGTTCACGAAGAAGTCGGTGTTCAGCGTGCCCGGCGCATCGGTGAATACACCGTGTTTCGAGCCATCGGTGTTTGCGTCCAGTGCGCGCATGCCGCCCACCAGCACCGTCATTTCCGGTACGGTGAGGTTCAACTGGTCTGCCTTGTCCACCAGCATTTCCGCCGGAGACCGGTAGCTGGTTTGTGCATTGAAATAATTGCGGAAGGCGTCGGCTGTTGGCTCAAGCAGAGCAATGGACGCAACATCCGTCTGCTCCCGGGTTGCATCGGTGCGCCCTGGAACGAACGGTACTTCCACTTCAACACCCGCATCGGCGGCCGCCTTTTCAATGGCGGCAGCGCCGCCCAGGACAATGGTATCGGCCAGTGAGATTTTCATGCCGCGACGGGCGTTGCGGTTGAATGATTCGCGGATGTCACGAAGGGTCGCCAGTACCTGTCCGAGTTTGTGAGGATCATTGGCCTGCCAGTCCTTTTGTGGTGCAAGGGCAATGCGGGCACCGTTGGCGCCGCCACGTTTGTCGCCGGCGCGGAAACTGGAGGCAGAGGCCCAGGCTGTGCGTACCAGATCGGAAACACTGAGTCCGGATTCCAGGATTTCTTTCTTGAGCTTCCTGATGCTGCGTGCGTCAACCAGCCTGTGGTCCACCGCCGGTACCGGATCCTGCCAGATAAACGCTTCGGCAGGTGCCTGGTCGCCCGCGTAGAGGGCACGTGGACCCATGTCGCGGTGCGTCAGCTTGAACCAGGCCCTGGCAAACGCCCGCTGGTATTCATCCGGGTTTGCGAGGAAACGCTCGGTGATCTTGCGGTAGGCCGGATCGAACTTGAGCGCAAGGTCCGCCGTCGTCATCACGGGCGGGTTGAATTTGCCCTTGATGTGCGCATCCGGCACGGACTGATGCAGGGATTTGTCAGTGGGAACCCAGATGATTTTACCGGCAGGGCTGCGTGTTTCCTGCCACTCCATGTTAAGGAGATTTTGCAGATACAGCGTCGTCCATTGAGTCGGTGCCTGGGTCCAGGCGCCTTCCAGCCCGCTGGTGACAGTGTCTTCCGAGTGCCCCTTGCCGCATTTGTTGTTCCAGCCAAGTCCCTGCTCTTCAATGCCGGCTGCACCGGGTTCCTTTCCCACACACGCTTGTTCCTTATGGGCACCGTGCATCTTGCCGAAGGTGTGACCACCGGCCACCAGCGCCACGGTTTCCTCGTCGTTCATGGCCATGCGCCCGAACGCGAGTCGGATATTGCGGGCGGACCCCATCGGGTCAGGTTTGCCCATCGGGCCTTCGGGGTTGACGTAAATCAGACCCATGTGCGTTGCGCCCAATGGCCGCTTGAGTTCGCCCGCCTCGTTGCGGCGATCACTGGCCAGCATCTTGACTTCGGGGCCCCAGTAAATCAGGTCCGGTTCCCAGTCGTCTGCCCGGCCACCGGCGAAACCGTAGGTTTCAAAACCCATGTTTTCCAGCGCGACGTTGCCGGCGAGAATCATGAGGTCGCCCCAGGACAGGGCTGCGCCATACTTCTGCTTGACCGGCCACAGCAGTCTGCGAGCCTTGTCCAGATTGCCGTTGTCGGGCCAGCTATTGAGCGGATCGAAGCGCTGCTGGCCACCATCACCGCCACCGCGACCGTCCAGGGTGCGGTAGGTACCGGCGCTGTGCCAGGCCATGCGAATAAATAAAGGACCATAGTTGCCGAAATCAGCAGGCCACCAGTCCCGGGAATCAGTCAGCACGGCATCGACATCGGCCTTGACCGCATCCAGGTCCAGACCGGCGAAGGCTTGCGCGTAGTTGAAGTCCTCACCCAGGGGGTTGGACCGCGCATCATGGTCACGAAGCGGGCTGAGGTCGAGTTGGTCAGGCCACCAGAACTGGTTGGATCTTGGCTGATCCCCGGCAGTTACCGGCGCTGAAAGAAATACGGCAATCAGACCGGCCAGGCAGGTCTTCAGGCGGGAGTTGAGTATCGTCATAGTCTTATGCTCATTGGGGATGACAGGTGCAGTGTGTGGCTGTATATGCGGAATGTAAAGTTGATAATTTGACTTGATTCGATCTGATTTCTTGATCGTTCGGGGCCACCTCAATCATTCTAGTACCAATAACTAATGCCCGCCACCAGCGCGGTTCTGCGCGTGTTTTGCAATGGCGACTTATGCCATTCGACCCCGATGTATCGGGTCAGACGATTTGGCGATTCGTGGCCGAAACGAAGCCCGATGGAAAGTTCGTTGAAACCGCTTTTGTCGCCGCTGATGGCTTCAATCTCGATACGGGATTCAAGCGTCCAGTGTGTGGTCAGCGGTAGTTCATGCTTCAACTCTGCGTCGAAAAGCAGGTCGCCTTCCCCGGTCATCAGAAGGCCATCAAAATGGATGAAGTAGGGGAGCATTCCCGAGAGACCGACACCGAACCAGGTTCTTTCCAGGTCATCGCCGTCATGTCGCCGCATGAAGGCCCCGGCATCCCAGAAGGGCGAGATGGCGCTTTGCCAGCCAACATCAAAGTCGCTCTCCGGGGGGTTGTTCCCGGTTTGTTCAGTCTCAATACCGTACATGAGTCTGTTCAAAGGGGTGCCATACCAGCCCTCGATTTCGAGATTGAAGGTTGAGGCGCCCTGCCATTCAAGCCGGTCGATTGATAGCGCGTTTAATGTCTGTTCTGCTTTCATGGCAGGGCTGGCGTGGACGGGGATGGCCGTCAGTAAACCGGCGAGCAGCAGCAACAGATACCTCATGTCACCCTGACTTCCCTGAACATATCCATCATGTGATACATCATGTGGCAGTGGTAGGCCCATCTGCCCCGGGCATCCACCTGAACCTGATATGAAATCCTTGCCCCCGGTTGCACCACCACCGTATGTTTCAACGGCAGGTAGGCGCTGCCCGTCTCAAGTTCACTCCACATACCATGCAGGTGCATGGGGTGATTCATCATCGTGTCATTGACGAAGGTCACCCGGATACGTTCACCGAATTTCCACCGCAGTTCGTCCGCATCGGCATAAGGAACGCCGTTGATTGACCAGAGATAGCGCTCCATGTTGCCGGTCAGATGAAGCTCGATTTCACGATCCGGGTCACGGCCTGCTATCGGAGCCAGCCGTGTCATATCCGCGTAGGTCAGGACTTTTCTGCCTTCGTCGGCCAGATGGCGCAGACCCACACCAGGGTCCTCCAACCGGTACTGAGGGGAACTGGCCCGCATATCGACATGGGGACCGAACTCGGTCCTGGCGTGCCTGACAGGTGAGGGTTCCCCCCCGTGATTGTGATGATGGGCCATTCCCATGTCGGTATGGCTGAGCCGGGGAACCGGGTCAAGGCGGGGTAGTTCAGCCTTCAAACCTTGTGCCGGGGTCAGGTGGCCGATAGCGTATCCGCTTCGATCAATGGCCTGGGCAAAGATCGCATAGGGAATATCGCCCGTTGGTTCCACGATGACATCCAGGGTTTCGGCGACGCCGATACGAAAATCGTCAACGGTTACCGGGTGAATGTTCTGCCCGTCGGCGGCGATAACTTTCATCTTTAAGCCAGGGATACGGACATCGAAGAAGGTCATGGCGGACGCATTGATAATTCGCAGCCGGATGCGTTCTTGCGGGCGGTAGAGGGCTTCCCAGCCGGTGGCCGGGGTCTGGCCGTTCATCAGGTAGGTGTAGGTGAAGCCGGTAACGTCCGAGATGTCAGTGTCCTGCATCCGCATGGTGTTCCACATGGACCGGTCAGACAGGGTTCCCCTGATGCCCCGGCGTTCCAGATCGCCCATCAGGTCGCCCAGGGAGCGGCGGTTACGGTTGTAGAAATGACTGTTCTTGCGCAGGTTCCGGAAGATTCGAGACGGTGTTTCGTCGGACCAGTCACTCAGCAGCAGCACGTAGTCCCTGTCGACCGGGTGAACTTCTTCACCCGCAGGGTCGATCACGATGGCGCCATAGACCCCCGTCTGTTCCTGAAATCCGGAATGGCTGTGGTACCAGTAAGTACCGTTCTGTTGCAGCCTGAATTGATAGTGCCAGGTTCCTCCCGGTGGAATGCCATCAAAGCTCAATCCGGGAACACCATCCATAGCGGACGGCAGGATGATGCCGTGCCAGTGGATAGAGCTGGTCTCCATCAGCTTGTTGGCAACGTCAATCGTTACCAGGTCACCTTCTTTCCAGTGCAGTACCGGGGCCGGCAGACTGCCATTGACGGTGGTCGCCGTGCGTTGCTTTCCCGTGAAATTGACGGCCTGATTGCCGATGGTCAGGGCGGTGTACTTTGAGCGCTCCCGGGCGACCTTCCCCGCGAGTGGCGGGCTGAGACTGGCCGCGACCAATCCTGAAACAAACCGGCGACGTGTGATCATGTTGACAACTTACGGCCTCTAGCAACTATAGGGTCAAGGCTCGGCGACCCGGGCTTCCCTAATGAACTGCCCGTGCCACGACACCTCAGACCGGGATGAGTCAGGACCTGGGTGCGACAATCGTGCAGGTACCCTGCGCGATTGCGGCAAGCCTGCCTTCATTTTCGACCGAGATAGTGACAACGGCCAGCCGCTTTGACATGGAAACGATTTCTGCTGTGGCAATGCAGCAACCACCTTTGACCGGCGCCAGCAGGTTGATCTTGAATTCGGTGGTGGCGGCCCAGTAACCCGCCGGCATAACCGGGTACATCACGGTGCCGAGCACATGGTCACAAAGGGCTGACAGACAGCCACCATGCATGTTGCCGATCATGGTGATCACTTCGTCGGTCACCGGCATCTCGCACACCAGTCGCCCGGCCTCCACTTCGGTGATCTTTAATTGCAGGTATCCATCGATTCCCTTCCTGTTGACCCTGCCGATGATTTTGTCAGCCCAGTCCCGGTTAAAAACTTCGAAGTCGGGTTTCGTCACTGTGTCTTCCTTCTATGCTTCCTGTTGTCCGATTTTAATCAGGTGCGAAGACGCCATGTAATGGCGGTATGCCATCACTCTCTCCGGCCATCACCTGAATCAGTGATTCTATCCGGGAGAAGCCCGCGACCTCCCGTGGTAAATCGGCAAAGGGGTATTTGCCCGTCTCCAGCAGGTCCAGCGCTGCCCGATAGGCGGACACATCCACGCCCAGTGCCCCGAGTATTTTGAGTTCTTTATACACGACCTGATCAGGATTAAAGCCCGGCGTATCTTCCGTCCCCCGGATACCGGTCAGCACGATGGTGCCGCCCGGTCGTGCCAGTGACACGGCCAGACCCAGGGCTGCGGGTGCTTTGGCCGTCACATCGACGACAATATCCGCCTTTTGTCCTATCGCCTGACGCAGGGCCTGGTTCGGGTCGCTCCGGGCCACATCGACGGCAAGGTCCACGCCAAATTCCGGCGCCAGTTCCAGTCTTCTCGCATCCCGTGGACCAAACCCTGTCATCATCACAAACGCTGCACCGGCTTCCTTGACCGCCGCCGCCGTACAGAGGCCGCGAATGCCGGGACCCAGGATAACAACCACATGGCCCGGCCCGGTTTCGGGTAATTCAACCCCCCAGCGAATCCCGGCGCCCAGCGGATTGAAGAGGGTGGCAACCACAGGGTCCATATTGTCAGGAACCGGAATCAGCATGGCATCCTCGCCCAGGTAAAGATGCGATGCGTAACCCCCTCCGAGACCGGGTGGCAGGTCAACGGAGGTAAAACCCACCATGGTGGATATGCCGTTGTGCTCACACCAACGATATAAGCCGGTTTGACAGGGCTGGCAATGTCGGCAGGATTTGAAGACCTCCACGGCGACGCGCTGACCGCTGGTAACACCCCAGCGCCGTGATGCCTCTGCGCCGATTTCCTCTATCACACCGACGACTTCATGGCCGGGGATAAATGCGTGGTGGCTCGGTAGCAGCCCGGTGTACTGTTCGTGATCGGTACCACACAACCCGCAGGCTTCCACGCGAAGCAGGCCATCCGAGGTTCCGATTTCCGGTAGCGCGAAATGGCGTTGTTCAAAATGACGCGGCTCGGTAAGAACGAGACCGGTGGCAGGTTGATTCTCTGTCATGCCCCAGTTTATACACAAAGGGAGAAGTGATGTAATGTCTGACGGTTGGTGCACCGGAGGGATCAAATGCGTTTACAGGTACTGATGATCAGCCTGCTTGTGGCCGGCTTTGCCGGGGCAGAGCCGGTCGTGAGTGAGAGTGCGCTGCGCGGCCACGTTGAGTTTCTTGCGGCAGACTCGTTACGTGGCAGGAATGCCGGTACTAACGACTATCAGGTGGCGGCGGACTATGTGCGAAGTGAGTTCATCAAGCTGGAGATGAAACCCGGTGGTGAAAATGGCCGCTATTTTCAGGAGGTACCGCTGGTGGAGTACCGACCTGTGAAGGGCAGTCTGAAAACCGACATCGAAACCAGCGCCGGTCCGATGGCGTTGAATTATCCCGAACAGTTCCTGATGCGTCCCGATGCCAGGCGGCGGCAGGTGGCGGTGTCCGGTGAACTGGTCTTTGCCGGTTATGGTATTCGCGCCGAAAACTTCGGGCATGACGACTACGCCGACATTGATGTCAGGGGCAAGATCGTGGTGATTCTTGATGGCCGGCCTGTTCCCTGGCCAACCGAAGAAGGGGCGCACCTTGGCAGCACCCGTGAAAAGATTCGCCACGCGGTGCGGGCGGGTGCGATAGGCATGATTGCCATTGAAACGCCACGGGAGCGGGAGAAAACTCCCTGGGAAGATCACTACCGGTACCTGGACCTTGCCCGCATGGACTGGGTCGGCCCTGATGGCAATCCTGATTTCTACCATGAGCAGATGCGGGGCAGGTCCTATGTTCGTATGGAAGCCGCAGGGTATCTGTTTGAAAACGCGCCGGTTTCGCTGGCAGACATCTTTCATGCCGACAGTCAGGGCAGCGCAGTGGCGACCTTTCCGCTGGCAACCCGCGCCAGCCTGGCGCGAGGTTCCACCCATCAAATTATCAGTTCACCCAATGTCATGGGGGTTATTGAAGGCAGTGACCCCGACCTGAAACACGAGTACCTGACCTACTTCGGTCACCTGGACCATCTTGGCGTGATCGAGACCGAAGCAGAGGGAGATGACGAGATCTACAATGGTGCGCTGGATAATGCTGTTGGTATCGCGACCTTGCTGGAGGCGGCTCGCATCCTGATGGCTGAGCGCCACCGGCTGAAGCGTTCCATCATGTTTGTCGCGGTGACGGCAGAAGAGAAGGGTTTGCTGGGTGCCGGCTACTTTGCCGCCAATCCGACAGTTCCCATTGCCAACATCATTGCCAATATCAACCTGGATATGCCGATCCTGCTGTATCCATTCTCGGATGTGGTGGCATTCGGTGCCCAGCACAGCTCCCTGTGGCGGTCAGTTGAGAAAGCTGCGAGGCAGGCCGGTGTCAAACTTTCGCCGGACCCGGTACCGGAGCAGGGGATATTCACGCGAAGCGATCACTACCGGCTGGTACAGCAGGGCGTACCGGCGGTGTACCTGGCGGCAGGCTTCGGTTCCAGGGACCCGCGATTGGATGGCGGCGAGATCTGGCAGAATCATCTACGCCATGACTACCACAAGCCGTCGGATCAGGTAAGCCTGCCCATTGATTACGAGGCGGCGCGGGTATTCACGGAAATCAATATCAACATTGGGCGGGAAATCTGCAATCACCCGGCAAGACCCACCTGGAACGAGGGTAACTTCTTCGGCGAACTGTTCGGCAGGAAGTAGCGGGCATGAATGTCCGGGCCTGACGCTAACGTCCAGCCGGGGCCACTTCCTCCATGAACTGATCCAGGGTATCCAGCTTCTGCCGGGTGACCCCGGGCCCAAGGTTGAAGCCCGGGAGGATAAACTCATCGACGCCCGCGTCTCTGTATCCGGCCATGATGTCCTGTAGCTCATTCACAGTACCCGCGATCTTCGGCGGGCGATCCGTTGAGGCGTTCATCTTTCCTGCAAACCCCGCGTCATCAGTCATGAAGACCAGGGCCACCGCAGACCGCTGGATGTCAGCGGGATTTCGGCCAAGTCTGGCGCAGTGCTGATCCAGGATCGCCATTTTGTGGGTTAGTTCGGCGACGTTACCCCAGACGTTCCATTCATCGGCGTATTGCGCGGTGATGCGCAATGTCACCTTCTCTCCGCCGCCTCCGATAAACAGGGGCAGGGTAGATTGCATGGGTTTCGGTTCAAGTGGCGCATCATTGAGTTGGTAGTGCCTGCCATGGAAGGTCGTTGACCTGTTGCTGAACAGCCCCTTGATGATCTGGCAGGCTTCTTCCAGTTTTTCCAGGCGCTCACCGATGGTCCCGAATTCGATACCATACTTCTCATGTTCATTTTCCTGCCAGCCTGATCCCAGGCCAAGGATCAGCCGACCACCGCTGATGTGATCAACGGTGGCGGCCATTTTGGCCAGCACCGCAGGATGTCGGTAGGTATTACCGGTCACCAGTGTGCCCAGGCGGATTCTGGGTATCGTTGCGGCAATGCCGGCCAGGGTCGTCCAGGCTTCGGGCCAGGGCGGGTCGGTATCCTCTGCGTTGGGCATGAAATGATCTGCAAGCCAGAGCCCGTCCCAGCCGGTGCTCTCTACATGCCCGGCAAGCTGGCGGGTTTCTTCAAAGCTGTGTGTCGGCGTTGGCCAGAAGCTGAATCTCATCTTTTTGATAGTGGGTTCCAAAGTCTGCGCCATGTGATACTTTAGTCGCGTACAAGTCAAGCGCGGAGCGCACTATGTCCGAAGCAACCAGGATTGAAAGCTGGCCGGAACAGGAGACACGTGGTCACACGATCCCGGGCCGTCGCTATACGTCGAAAGCATTCTTTGAACAGGAATGGGAGGGCATGTGGACCAGGGTCTGGCTTCTGCTTGGCCGTGAGGCGGAACTGCCTGAACCCGGTGACTGGCAGATGGAGCCGGTCGGCATCGAAGAGATTCTGATGGTTCGCCAGAAAGACGGTTCCGTCAAGGCTTTCTACAATGTCTGTCAGCACCGGGGAAATCCGCTTGTGGATGAATCCAGGGGTCATGTGATGCGCCGTTTTGTGTGCAAGTATCACAGTTGGGCCTACATGCCGGACGGCACATTGAATTTTGCCCCGGACAAGGAAGACTTCCCCGAGGGCGATCCCTGTAAGAATGTACGTTTGCAGGAACTGCGCTGCGAAACCTTTGCCGGTTTCATCTGGGTCAACATGGACCCTGATTGCAAGCCCCTGAATGAATTCCTGGGTCCGATCCGGGAAGATTGGGAAAAGCGGGATATCCACACCTGGAAGCGCACTATGGCAAACACCATCTGGTTGCCCTGCAACTGGAAGGTCGTGCTGGATAACTTCAATGAGTCCTACCATGTGCCCACCGTGCATATGCGCGCCACGCCGGATACGGATCGAAAGAAGATCCGCGGTGCCATCGATACCTATTTCAGGGAAACACGTTTTGATCTCTCCGATGAGGGACACAACCGGATGGTGATGAAGGGTGGTTTTGGCGTCGGTCAGACCGATGAGGACGGCAATATCCTGGAGCCGCTTGTCACGCAGCTTCGTTACTGGGAACTGGACCCGGAAGATTTCAAGGGACGCCCGGAGGATACCCGGGAAGCCCTGCAACAGGCCAAGAGAAAGCTGGGTCCGGAGCGTGGCTATACCCACTACGACCGTATTCCGGATGAGCAGTTTACCGATGCCTTCCATTACACGCTCTTCCCTAACTTCGCAGTGTCTGTCTGGTCCGATGGATTTCACTTCCTGAGAGCGCGTCCGCACCCCACCGACCCCGAGCAGTGCCTGTTCGACAACTGGTGGTATGCAAGCCCGGCATCGTTGAATGAACCGGCGCAGGCTCTCAATCGCGCGAACCAAAACGCTGACCCGACCTCACAGGAAGAAGCGCCGGTCAATTTTCTGAACTACCCGGAAGATTCCATTGGCCCCGCGATTGAAGAAGATGTGGCGGTGTTTGTGACCCAGCAGCGCGGATTCCGATCTCGGGGTTTCAAAGGTGTCTACCTGTCAAAGCAGGAAACGCGCATCCGCCGCTATCATGAATTGATTGACGATTATATTGAGGGGCGGCTGCCTTGAGCCTCACTGTTTCCTGTGGGTGATGTTTCAGTTGCAGTCAGGCGAAAGAATCCATAGCATACAATCCAGCCATGAGGAAAGGGAAAAATGAGCAGTTTCACAGCAATGTATGATGCTTTGATTTCCGCAGGGAGCGGCAGAGATCGCTGCCAAATCAGCAGTTGAAGCTTTGGAGACACTGGAAAGACGCCTGACAAGACTTGATGTCATGGTTGCGACAATCCTGGCTATGCAAATCGGAATAATCTTGCTTATTGTCAATCTCCTCGTCCGGTAGATTCATGCGCCGCCGGGTTCCGATAACGGGGTTTCAAAGGTGTCTACCTGTCAAAGCAGGAAACACACATCCGCCGCTATCATGAGTTGATTGACGATTATATTGAGGGGCGGCTGCCTTGAGCCTCACCGTTTTCTGTGGGTGAAATCATCTCGGCGGGCGGGGTCTGTCTTGTGGGATTCGACGGGAGAGAGCGGAAAGGGCCGGGAGTAAAATCTTTGCGGCAGTTTCACATAGCTGTTGTCAAAGGGAATCATAGGGCTCAGATGGTCAACAGCCTGCGCGGCTCAAAGAGAGAGGATTAAAATCAGATGGCTGAAGTCACATCTAATCGCAATGGTGAACTGGTTCGGGGTATCTTCAAGATTTTGCTGCAAGATGAGCAAGCAGGTTTGTCTGAGCAAAATGGTCTTCCTGCAAAAGAGATTCTCGCCCGTTTGGCGGAGGAAGTGCCTCCAACACCTTTCGAAAAGAAGGATTACCCAAATAGTCCTGGCACCCGCCGCTATGAAAAGATGGTCCGGTTCGCAACAATCAGCTACTCAAAGACTGGCTGGCTAATTAAGGATCGCGGCCAATGGTCCCTCACAGACACCGGGAGAGAAGCCTATAAGACCATCGTAGACCCGGAACGATTCCACCGCGAAGCAATGGCAGGATATAAACAATGGGAAAAAGGCCAGCCACCGAAGGAAAACGATGCCGACCGTGAATCCGAGCAGGACAGCACGGAAACACCGTCCGTAACACTGGAGGAATCCGAAGAAAATGCCTGGACGGAAATCGAAAGCTACCTGGGGAAAATGAATCCATACGACTTTCAGGAGGTAGTGGCCGGCCTTCTTGAAGGGATGGGGTATCACGAACAATGGATTGCCCCTCCCGGGCCGGACGATGGCATTGACATTCACGCCACCACTGATTCACTTGGCGTCTCCAGAGAGCACATTAAGGTTCAGGTGAAGCGGAGACAAGACAAGCTTTCCGTTGATGTAATTCGTTCTTTCAGGGATACCCTGAAAGAACGGGAAACAGGTCTTTATGTCTCTATCGGCGGGTTCACGAAAGAAGCCGAGAAAGAAGCGCGACGCGGCCAACGTTATCTTGTATTGGTTGACGCCAAACGCTTCTTTGATCTCTGGGTCGCGCATTACGAAAAAATCCCTGAGAAGCGCCGTCGGTTGTTACCCATCAAACAGGTGGCGTTCCTTGATCTTCAATAAGGAATCAGGGGGTGGACCATTTTTATTAGCTCACGGTGAACTTCACTTTGCGATTCAGGCGCAGATTCCAGTAGGCTCTGGAGGTAACCAATCGTCCCCCGGAGTACCTTATGACCCGCGCAAGCCTGTTTGTCGCCTTACTGCTTCCGGCTATCAGCCATACAGCCCCGGGTGATGCCGATATCATCTTTGCTGGTGACAACATCGTCACTGTTGATACGGCACTACCCGCACCGAATGCAGTTGCTGTCGAGGGCGATGAAATTGTCGCTGTGGGCAGTCGGGATGAAATTCTCAAATTCAGGGGAGAGTCTACACGTGTGATCGAGCTGGGTGAGCGGGCGCTCGTACCCGGCTTCATCGACGCTCACGGTCACATGCCGTTTGTCGGGCAACTGATCAACATGGTCAATCTTTCTTCGCCCCCCGTCGGTACTGTCAACAATATGGCGGATGTGGTCGATCAACTGAAGGCACACATCAGGGAAAGGCGCATTGCACCCGGTGACTGGGTGTACGGCTATGGTTATGACGACTCGCTCATCGCGGAGGGCAGGCATCCGAATCGTGACGACCTTGACCGGGCTTCAAAGCAGCATCCCATTTCGCTGATGCATGTCTCCGGGCATCTTGCTGCTGTGAACTCTGCCGCCCTGGTCGCCAAAGGTGTCAATAAAAACACCCCAAACCCGCCCGGCGGCGTGATCAGACGGCGCCCCGGCACCAATGAACCTGACGGCGTTATGGAAGAGACTGCCGGCTATATATTCACCGGTCGTGGTATCGCGGGTGACCCGGAGACCATGGAAACCCTGATTCGACAGTCAGCGGACCTGCACGCGAGCTATGGTCTGACGACAGTTCAGGATGGCGGGTCCAGTCTGGCGTCGGTCGCCCTTTTTCGGAAAGCTGCGGCAAGGCAGCCTTTTCCTGTCGATATCGTCGCCTATCCTGTTGCGAACCGTCTTGAGGATGAAGAACTGGACGGCATCCGGCCTGACGAAACCTACCAAGGCGCCTTTCGCGTCGGTGGTATCAAGTTTGTGCTTGATGGCTCACCCCAGGGCAGGACAGCTTATCTGTCCGAACCTTATACGGAAGGGCCGCCCGGTGCTGACAAAAACTATCGTGCCTATCTCGTCTACCCTGCGGAAGAATACGAGAAACGTCTTGCCCGATTGATCAGGCGCGGTATGCCGGTGCTTGCACACGCCAATGGTGATGGCGCCATTGATGTCATGATCGAAGGGGTTGCAAAGGCGGTTGCAGGTATCGAAATGCCCGATCACCGGACCGTTATTATTCATGCCCAGTTGACCAGAGAAGATCAGTTGCACCGAATCAAGGCCCTTGGAGTTATGCCCTCCTATTATGCAGCCCATCCTTTTTTCTGGGGTGACTGGCACAGGAAGTCATTCGGCGAAGCACGCGCAGCCTTTATCAGTCCTGTTGCCAGAACAGCAGAACTGGGCATCCCGTTTACTGTCCACAATGATTCACCGGTCGTACCCCCTGACGTCATGCGGCTGATGTGGATCACTGTGAACCGGAAGACGCGCAGCGGTTTTGTGCTGGGTCCTGACCAGCGCGCAACACCAATGCAGGCTCTGCATGCCGTGACCCTGGGTGCGGCCTGGCAATACTTCGAGGAGGACAGAAAAGGATCAATCACGCCGGGCAAACAGGCTGATTTGGTCATACTCGGAGCAAATCCCCTAACGGTTGATCCGGATACCATAAAGGATATTCCGGTTATAGAAACCTTTGCACGGGGTCAATCCGTATTCCGTTCTGACGAAGGGCACCCGGTTACCACTGGCAGATGATCCTTATCCGCCCCCAATGGGTCCGGAGCCGGATAAGTGATCAGACCAATCAGCATCTGCCAGTGACATTCTGCTAGAGTTGCGTTTTTACAAATACAGCAGTCAAGGATTCCCACCATGGCCCAGATGACGACCGAAGAAGCTTTTGTCAAAGTCCTCCAAATGCATGGCATCGAACATGCTTTTGGCATTATTGGTTCGGCGTTTATGCCGATATCTGACCTTTTCCCCAAAGCGGGCATCAAATTCTGGGACGTCGCCCACGAAGGTAACGGCGGCATCATCTGCGATGGTTACACCCGTGCGACCGGCAAGATCGCGATGGCTATTGCACAGAACGGCCCCGGCATCACCAACTTTGTTACGCCGATAAAAACCGCCTACTGGAATCACACCCCAATGCTCCTGGTGACCCCGCAGGCAGCCAATAAAACTATGGCCCAGGGCGGTTTTCAGGAAGTCGAGCAGATGGCCTTGTTCAAGGATATGGTCTGTTACCAGGAAGAAGTCAGAGACGCATCGCGAATAGCCGAAGTGCTGAACCGTGTGATTTCAAAAGCGATCCGGCTTTCAGCGCCCGCCCAGATCAATGTACCCCGTGATTACTGGACCCAGGTGATTGATATCGAACTGCCCCAGATTGTGAATTTTGAAAGACCCGCAGGGGGAAGCGGTGCCATTGCGGAAGCAGCCAGACTTTTGTCCGAGGCATCTTTCCCCGTGATTCTTTCCGGTGCCGGTGTGGTTATCGGCGAGGCAATTTCTGAATGTCAGGCTCTTGCGGAAAAACTGGATGCGCCGGTCTGCAACGGATACCAGCACAACGACAGCTTTCCCGGAAGTCATCCGCTGGCCTGTGGTCCGCTGGGCTACAACGGCTCCAGGGCCGCCATGGAATTGATTGCGAAAGCAGATGTTGTTCTGGCGCTGGGAACCCGTCTTAACCCTTTCTCGACGCTCCCCGGATACGGTATCGACTACTGGCCGAAAGATGCCGGCATCATTCAGGTTGACATCAACCCTGATCGCATCGGTCTTACCAAGAAAGTCACTGTTGGCATCTGCGGCGATGCCGGACTCGTGGCGAGCCAACTGCTGGAACAATTGTCACCGACGGCGGGCGACACAGACAGGGAAACGCGGAAGCGCGCGATACATGAAGCCAGGTCAAACTGGCGGCAGATACTGGCCGGCATGGATCATGAAGATGATGACCCCGGCACCACATGGAATGAAGAGGCTCGTCAGCGCGACCCGGAGCTTATGTCACCCAGACAGGCATGGCGCGCGCTACAATCTTCACTGCCGGAGAATGCCATTATTTCCAGCGACATCGGTAACAATTGTGCCATCGGCAATGCCTATCCCACTTTCGAAGAAGGCAGAAAATATCTGGCGCCGGGTCTGTTTGGCCCCTGTGGTTACGGCCTGCCGTCAATTCTTGGTGCAAAAATCGGCTGCCCGGATGTACCGGTGGTTGGTTTCTCCGGTGATGGTGCCTTCGGTATCTGCATGAATGAGATGACGGCCTGTGGTCGTGATGACTGGCCAGCCATCACCATGGTGATCTTTCGCAATTACCAGTGGGGTGCCGAGAAACGCAATACAATCCTGTGGTACGACGACAATTTTGTCGGCACAGAACTGAACCGCAATGTCAGTTATGCGGGCATTGCGAAAGCCTGCGGGCTTGAAGGGGTCGTCGTCAGGACTCAGGAAGAACTCATTGAAGCGATCACAACATCCTGCAAAGCACAGGAAGATGGCGTTACCACGTTCATCGAAGTGATGCTGAATCAGGAACTGGGTGAACCGTTCAGACGGGATGCCATGAAAGCACCTGTCGCGGTGGCGGGCATCGACCTTGCTGACAGGCTGCCGTAAAAAAGACCAGGGGCGAAGACATTATTCAGGGTTTCCCCAAGGCTTTTACTGAAGCGCCAGCATAATGGCTGTTGTTGCGACGACATCGTCAACAGAAGCCCCCCGTGACAGATCCGCCACGGGCTTTGCAAAGCCCTGCAGAACCGGACCGAAAGCATCCGCACCCGCAAGATGCTGTACCAGCTTGCAGGCAATATTACCGGCATCCAGGTCAGGAAAGACCAGTACATTGGCCTCACCGGCAACCGGACTGTCACCGCCTGTTTTCAATCGAGCCACTTCAGGAACGATTGCGCTGTCTGCCTGCAACTCGCCGTCAACCAGCAAAGACGGTGCGCGGGACCTGACAAGACGGTGTGCTTTGATAACTTTCTCTGCTCGCGGATGACTGGCACTGCCATGTGTTGAAAACGACAGCATGGCAACCTTTGCCTGAACATCCAGAAGGTGCTCAGCGCTTCGGGCTGAGACGATGGCAATATCAGCGAGTTGTTCAGGTGTGGGGTCTACATTTACGGCGCAGTCGGCAAAGATCAGGGGCGATCTGTCCTTCGGTACCATGACGAAGAAGCTGGATGGCGTATCAATATCATCCATCAGACCAATGCAGAGCCGGGCGGCTTCGATGACTCTTCGTGTCGGATTGGCGATGCCCGCCACCATGACATCGGCATCACCGGCCCGCACCATCATCGCCGCAAAATAGAGCGGTTTGCGCATGGCGCGCTCAGCCATGCCCGGCTTGACGCCACGCATCGATGCGTAAGTTTGCGCGTACCCGGCTGCAATCTCTCCTTCCCGGGGATTGAGGATCGCACAACCCGCCAGTGACAATTCATTTTTAGCCGCCAGCGATTGCAGTTCGACAGGGTCACCGATCAGTGTTACCCCCGCAATGTCTTCGTCGACAATGCGCCTGGCCGCCTGAAGGATCCTGATGTCATTTCCTTCGGGCAATACCACATGGCCCGATGAGCGACGAGCTTTCTCAATGAAGGTCCGGACAAACATAGTGATCGCTAACGATCTTCCAGCGCAACGTAGGGTCTGAGATCGGGACCATTGTATTGCAGCAGGGGTCTGATCAGGATATTGCTTTCCAGTTGCTGTAGCACCTGCAGTGTCCAGCCCGGCACACGGCCAACGGCAAAAATCGGTACGAAGATATCTTCCGGAATACCGTGCAGGTGGTAGATAACACCCGAATAGAAGTCCACGTTGACGTTGACTCCCAGTCGGGCATACGGCCGCATGGCATCGACAAGGGCAACAAGAATTTCATTCCAGTGTGGCTGACCTTTCTCAATCGACAACTTCTCAACACCATCTCGCAGGTGTCGGGCACGCGGGTCTTCGGCACGATAAACCCTGTGACCAAAACCCATGATGGGTTCCCGGTTCTTCCGCCTGGCCTTTACGTAGGCCCTGGCATTGGCAGGATCACCAATTTCCTCTGCCATATGCATGACGTTTTCCGCAGCCCCGCCATGAGCGGGGCCGGACAGGGCACCAATCGCTGCGGTAATCGCTGCGTGCAAATTGGCATCGGTACCCGTCACGACCCGTGCCGTGAACGAAGACGCGTTGGAGCCATGTTCCGCATGCAGGATAAAATCGAGGTCCATCAGACCCGCCGCTTCATCGCTCGGCTTCTCGCCACTGATCATGTAAAGAAAATTTGCCGCATGACCCAGATTATTGTCTGGCTGGACAACTTCCTTACCCTGGCGAATACGATGGTGTGCCGCAATGATCATCGGGATCTGGGACGACAATCGCACGCCCTTTCTCAGGACCGCCTGGGGTGAACAGTCTGCCGTTTCAGAATCAAACGCCGCGAGTGCGGATACCGCAGTTCTCAGCACATCCATGGGGTGTGCGTCCCTGACCATTCGAATGATATCCGGCACCTGATCAGGCAATCGGCGCTCATCTTTGAACTGCCGGTCAAAAGCCGCCAACTGGCTGGCCGATGGCAGCTCTCCATGCAACAGCAGATAAGCGGTTTCTTCAAAGTTGGAATGCTCTGCAAGATCGTGGATCGAATAGCCGTAGTAGCGCAGTTCGCCCGCGCGGCCATCAATAAAGGTGGCGGGGGATCGATCAAAATAGACACCCTTTAACCCACGAAATACTCTCGTTTTGTCTGAATCGTCACTCATAAAGTCTTTCTTCCCGCCAACTTCAGAGTCGGTTCAGTTCCTGTTTCAATATTTCACACATTTCATCAATCTGTTCTTTTTCTATCGTCAGCGGTGGTGCAATGATACCCGCGTCTCCCGTTGTCTTGATGTGCAGACCAGCATCAAAGAGTCGCTTCTGCAACCGATTGCCGCGGATACCGACGGTACCTTCCGGCGCGACATCGAATCCTGCCAGCATACCGTAACCCCTGATATCAGTGACGGCCGCAAGGTTCTGCAGGGCAAATACAGAATCAAGGAAGTATTCGGAGATTTTCTTTGCGCGCTCAAACAGATTCTCACGCTCGTAGATTTCCAGCGTGGCAATCGCTGCGGCGCAGGCTGCGGGGTGTGCGGAATAGGTATAGCCGTGGGCCAGTTCCACCACATCACGTGGGCTGGCATTGACCACCGTTTCATAAATTTCGTCTTTGACCGCGACGGCGCCCATGGGTTGCGCACCATTGGTCAGCGCTTTTGCCATCGTCATGACATCCGGTACGACGCCGAAAGCATCACTCGCAAATGCGGCGCCTGTTCGGCCAAACCCCGTCAGGACTTCATCTATCACCATAATGATGTTGTGTTCATCACAAATCTCACGGATCCGTTCAAGATAACCAACCGGCGGCACCAGCACGCCGGTAGACCCGGCAATGGGTTCGACAAAAACAGCCGCAATGCTCTTCGCACCATGTGTCTGGACAACACGAAGCAGGTCATCGGCCAGTTCCACGCCTCGATGCAGTGGCTGCCCTCGGGAGAAACACTGCTCCTCATCCCAGGTTGAACGCATGTGCACAACACCCGGCATCATGCCGTTGAAACCAGTCCTGTTCTTTACCAGCCCCGACAGCGATGTGCCGCCAATATTCACGCCGTGATAGGCACGATGACGCGAGACGAAAATATTACGCTGACCCTCGCCTCTGCAGGCGTGGTACTGGAGGATGATCTTGATGGCACTGTCGACTGCCTCGGAGCCGGAATTGCAGAAGAACACATGATTCATTGATTCTGGCAGCATCGGGCAGAGTTTGTTGGACAGCTCAAATGCACGGGGGTGGCTTCTCAGAAAAGACGGTATGTAATCAAGCTCCGCCAGTTGGTCCGCTACTGCTTTGGTGATTTCCGGCCGACAATGACCTGCTGCGGTAGTAAAGAGCCCTGAAGAGCCGTCCAGCAGTCGCTCGCCCCGTTGATTCCACAAATAGACGCCTTCACCTTTCACAACCAGACGCGGATCATCCTTGAACGACTTATTGTCGGTAAACGGAATCCAGTGGCTCTCAAGTTCGCTTCTGATGAACTCCACGTCAACAGGCGCTGCCTGTAGCTTGTTTTCCCGGTCCATGAGTACTCCTTTCAATGTGCCTTTTTGACACGGATAATAGCGATTTCGCGCAAGGATAGTAGACCTGCAATCGGACGGTAGAGCCAAGCATGGTTAAAAGACCACACCAGAACATGTGGCGACAACTGATCAAATTGTCAAAGCAGGGTGATGAGGGTCTCCAGCAGCAGTTGCGCAAGTCTCTTACCCACCTGATTCTGGAACGGCGCATCAGCCAGGATGCCCCGCTGCCTTCCAGCCGGGATCTGGCATTGATGCTTGATGTGTCCCGAAGCACCGTAACGCTGGCCTTTCAGCGTCTCGTCGACGAAGGCTACCTGGTCAGTCGCGAACGTCAGGGCTACTTCGTCAACCCGGAATTGATGAAACCGCTTCAGATGCACCCGGTCACAACCCCGGATGCCGGCAGGCAGCGCGCCGACTGGGGAAACCGGCTCAGGTATCAGGTAACCACCCAGCGAAATATTTACAAACCGGGTGACTGGTACAAGTACCGCTACCCTTTTATCTACGGTCAGATCGATGCGGACCTGATGCCTCTGGCGGAATGGCGTGAATGCTGGCGACATGCACAGGGTGCTCGAAACATAACCCGCGGGGGATATGACCTGCTTGATCAGGATGACGCCTCGCTGCCGGAGCAACTGAGGCTCCGTGTTCTGCCTCAGCGAGGCATCTGGTGCCATCCCGAAAACATCCTCGTCACCCTGGGCGCGCAAAACGCGCTGGCACTTGTTGCAAAACTTCTCATCAAACCGGAAAACATTGTCGGCATGGAGAACCCGGGCTATCCCGACGCGAGAAATCTGTTCGAACTTGAGACGGATAACATCAGACTGCTCGAAGTCGATGATGAGGGGCTGATAGTCGATGACAAACTGAACGAATGTGACTATCTGTATGTGACACCCAGTTTCCAGTCTCCGACGACGGCCACGCTTTCCGCTGAGCGCAGAACCGCATTGCTGCACAAGGCCAGGGAGCACAACATTATCATCATTGAAGATGACTACGAGTCCGAGGCGGCATTTGGCGACGAGCCCATACCATCACTGAAAAGTGAGGACCAGAACAACTGCGTTATCTATTGCGGAAGCCTGTCAAAATCACTCGCGCCGGGACTCAGGATCGGTTTCCTCGTTGCTGACCAGACGCTGGTCAACGAAGCAAGAGCCCTTCGTCGCCTGACCATTCGACACCCCCCTCCATTAATCGAAGCCACCGTGGCTCATTTTATCGAACTCGGTCACTACGATTCACACCTCAATCGCCTGTCAAAAACATACCGCGATAGATGGTCCGTTATGGCGGAATCGCTGGACGTGTACTTTCCCGGCATTCATCGGCGACAGTCTTTTGGCGGTACTTCTTTCTGGATTACCGGCGCCGAGGATCTGGATGCAGAATCACTGGCTATCTCTGCACAAAATGAAGGGATTCTCATCGAACCCGGCTCAGTTCATTTCGGCGGCCCGGAGCCTCGCAGAAATTGTTTCAGGCTGGGTTTTTCCGCCATCAGCAGCGCCAGTATTACCACCGGACTCGCGAAGCTTGCCGAATTGATCGAATCGTAACGCTACTGGTCTGGTACTACAGGTCTCGTCTGGTCTTATCGAGTTGCCAGTTCTGGACCTAACTAATAACCAGTGCTTCCACTATCGTGTTCGCGACAATAATAAGGAGCGACGTGCAGATTGCGTCAGTTCCGGAAAATTCCAGCCCTATTCAGAACTTCCCTGACACAACATTATCTTCGGGAGAAAAGGTCAATGTTAAGAAGATTCCATGCTATTTCTGCTACTGCCCTGGGTACCCTGTGCCTCCTGGCTGGCAACAGTTTCGCAGCCGAAGGTCGCGGCATCGAAGAGATTATCGTGACAGCGGAACGCCGCGCAGAAAGCCTTCAAAGTGTACCGGTCGCGGTGACAGCGTTTACGGGCGAAGATCTTGATGCACAGGGTATCGTCGATATCAAAGGCATCACCGAGCGTACACCCGGATTTACCATGGGTGTGTTTAACCCCGGCCAGCCGCAGTTCTATATCCGCGGCATTGGTTCGAACGAGGACGGGGCAGGCGGTGACCAGTCGGTCATTATCTTTGTCGACGAAGTCTATATCGGGCGATCCGCCGGGTCTGACCTTGATCTGTTTGATCTGGAGCGGGCTGAAGTCCTTCGGGGACCACAGGGAACCCTGTTCGGCAAAAATGTTATTGGTGGTGCGGTCAGCCTGATCACGAAGAAGCCCAGCGAAGAAACAGACATCAAACTGGAAGGCACCCTGGGCAACCTTAAGGCGATAACGCTTCGTGGTCTCGCCAGTGGTGAGATTGCCGAAAACGTCTATGGCAAGGTTTCATTCTCAAGCCGTCGCCGTGACGGGTATGTCGACACACAGATCGACAGGTATCCACAGTTTTTCCCGGATATCAGTTCAAACCTGCTTGGCGATTTCGATCAGCATGACATCAACACTGACAGCTTCCGGTCGGCCTTGAGATTCCTGCCCTCGGACATGCTTGAGATTAACCTGACTGCCAGCTATTCCACCATGGATCGTGCAGGCCCCAGCTATCTGTCAATCGGGCCGGGTGGCATACCCTATACCGCCGACGCCGCAGCTCTTCCGAACTACGGCAGCGATATTCATGAAAACCTGCTGGAAGACCCCGGTCAGTCTACGAATGACATCTGGGGTGTGACCGCACGGGTTGACTATGATGTAAATGATTCGATGACATTCACTTCATTGTCATCATTTCGAAAAGTTGAAGCGCTACAACAGTGGTTTCTTGGTACTCCAAACCTGAACGCGCTGAAATTGTCATTCAACCCGGCTGTGCCTCTGTTGCTGAACGGATCCAACGACTACACAGACGACTCTGACACGTTTACCCAGGAATTCAGACTGTCGGGCTCAACGGACAATCTTCATTTTGTCACTGGTCTGTACTACCTCCGTGAAGAGACGACTCGTAACGAGACCTCACCTATCGGGCTGGATTTCTCCAACGGCAATACAGTACCCGTCATTGATGGCGGAGACTGGCAGGACAATGAGACAGACAGCTATTCGATATTCGGTCAGGTCTCATGGAACGTGACAGACGACCTGGCGGTTACTATCGGTGGTCGTCAAACCTGGGAAGAGAAGAACATTGCCCGTATCGGAACTCCGACGGCAACAACGCCAGGTCGAATCTTCAATTTCAAGACCGGCAAGGACTGGGAGGCATTCACGGGCAAGGTGGGTATCGAATGGCAGGCGACGGATGATGTATTCCTTTACGCCACCATCGCCGAGGGCTTCAAGTCCGGTGGCTACCAGGGTGCCGCCGCGAGCGAGTTGATCGCTATCACGCCGTTTGACCCTGAGGAAGCAATACTGTACGAACTCGGCGCCAAGACTGAATGGTGGGACAATCGCGTACGATTGAACGCAGCCGTATTTTACACCGACTATACGGACCTGCAGATATTGCAGCTCCTGGTCGAAACAGATGCGCCGCCAGGGCAGACAGGTCAGTTGATCACACAAAACGCGGCGGATGCTGAAATTCAGGGTATTGAACTTGAATTTACAATTGTGCCGACGGAGAACTTTACCATTCAGGGTTCTTATACCTACCTTGATACCGAGTTCGCCAATTTCTTTGTCCCCTCAGGTTTCCGCCCACCCGATGGTGGCGCAGGTACCAGTGTCGACAGGACCGGCAATGAACTGCGTAACGCGCCCAAAAACGCTTACAACATTCTGTTCCGATACGATATGGCGTTTGACAATGGCGGTAGCCTTGGTCTGCAGGCTGATTTCAGGCACAAGGACAAGGTATACCAGGATCCTGATGTTCTTGAGTTTTCAGCAGTACCTGAGTACGACGTCGTCGATCTCAGGGCCAGCTACTACTGGCCGAATGGAAATCTTGAGACAACCCTCTGGGTCCGGAATGCTGCCGATGAGGAGTATTTCCTCCACAACTGGCCACTTCAGGGCAGCGGGCAGGCAACACCTGCAGCGCCAAGAACCTATGGCCTGACGGTAACCTGGCGCAACGGAGACTAGATTTGCAATCGGTCTGAAGCCAGGACAGGTTTCGACCTGTCCTGGCTTTTTTGTTGCCGAGACCTGTGCCGGACCCGATGACCCAGAGAACATTCAAACTGCCGACACAACTGGGTTTCCTTCTTTTACCCCTGCCTCTGCTTATTTTCATCGGCAATCCTGCTATCGGTCTTCTCACAGGGTCAGCGTTATCACTGGGGTTTAACGGCAAAATCATCCCCGCTTCCGACAAGCTCGGTAAATATGCGCTGCAAACCACCATTGTCCTGCTCGGGCTGAAACTGAATGCAGCCAGACTGGTACAGATCAGTGTCGACTATAGCCTGCTGGTGACTGTCTATGTGCTGACAACGATTCTGGTTGGACTTGCGCTGGGCAGACTGCTTCGGAATGAGGTCGTTTCGAGTCAACTGATCAGCAGCGGCACAGCCATCTGCGGCGGCACGACCATAGCGAGCCTCTCTCCCATCATCAGGGCGACACCCGAGCAGACTGCTGTCGCTCTGACACTGGTATTCATGCTTAATGCAGTTGCATTGTTCACCTATCCCCAGATTGGTCAGTTCCTGCAACTGACGCAGGAACAGTTCGGGGTCTGGTGTGCGCTTTCCATTCACGACACCTCCTCGGTGGTTGCGACAGCATTGATCTACGGGGAAGAAAGCGGCGCAGTGGCCACAACACTGAAACTCGGCAGAACCCTGTGGCTCATTCCGCTACTGATCGTTGCCAGCGTTATCCGTAACCAGAAAGAAACCAAAGTACGCGTACCCTTGTTCGTTGTCTTTTTTGTTCTGAGTGCAATAACCGGCAGCCTGATTGAGTTTCCGGCCTGGTTTATTGATGGCGTCAGCTTCATCAGCAAAGCCCTGCTTGTTGTTGCCCTGTACTGCATCGGTTCAGATATCAGCCGGGCAACCCTGACCCGGTTCAAGGGCGCAGCCGTTCTGCATGGCCTGATACTCTGGTTAATGGTTGCGCCTGCGACCCTGGCCATTGTTTATTACCCGCCGTAAAGCGTCCTTTGCCGACGGCAGGACATATTCCGATTTGTTATTAGGCTAGTCGAATCTATTCCTTCTCCCCGTACTTTCGGCTGGGTAGTATCCGATCATGACGATTCAGAAAATCAGGATTCAGAAAATAAAGCTAGACGTGACCAGCATCCTCGCGCTGGTCGTCTTTGCCGTATTCCTGCTTGCGCCCGTCGCAGCCTGACGTCATTCCCGCCTGAAGTACCTGCCTACGGGCTATTAACAATTGCCGCCCGACCGGGTTCAATCTATAATCGGCGAATCATTCCTGAAGCAGACATTGATATCGACGCGACCGGACTCAGGTGTCCTGAGCCCCTGATGGTGGTGCGTAACAAAATGATGGATATTGAATCCGGTCAGATCATCAAGGTCACCGCCACCGACCCATCCACGTCATGGGATTTCTCCAACTTCTGCAAGTTCCTGAACCACGAACTGGTGCACCAGGAAACCGACGGGGAATACTATATTTACTGGATTCGCAAAGGGTAGTCCGGCCGCCCATGCCCGTTGATGTGTACTACTATTTTGCCTACGGTAGCAACATGAACCCCGAACGCATGACGGAGCGCATGGGCGAGGAGATTACCCGGTCGGCGCAGGTCGGTCACCTGGCTGATTATCGAATGAAGTTCAACAAGCGATCCCGCAAATACAATGTTGCCGCCAACATCGTCCATGAAAAAGGCGCGCTGACCGAGGGGGTGCTTTATCGGCTGCAATCTCCGGATCAGATTAAACAGATGGATCCCAACGAGGGTTATCGGGGCCCCGCCAACGACAAAAACCAATATGACCGAAAACCCCTGCCCATCCAGGCAGAGAACGACATGGTTGATGCCTGGGTGTATATCGCGACTGATGATTTCATCCGGGAGGGGCTGGCACCTGAGCGCTGCTATCTGAATCATCTGCTGGCCGGTCGCCGGTTTCTCAGCGAAAGCTATGTGCATCAGTTGCAGCAGATCGTCTGTTTTGAGGATTCTTAAAGGGGCCCGACTGAGTGCATCCCGGTCAATTGATTCAGGTATTTGATGACACGGTCGGGCGACGGCACGCAACTCGCTTGCAGGGCGGCGCGGCTGAGCCGCTTTACCAGCCGGGTGACTGTGAAAGTGTTATCTTTTTTCGTGAAGATTATATTTCCAGCGCACTCCATGAGGTAGCACACTGGTGTATTGCGGGTGCAGACAGGCGGGCGCAGTCGGATTATGGTTACTGGTACAGGGCGAATCGCAATGAATCTGAACAACGCTCATTCGAGCGTGTGGAAGCGAGACCCCAGGCACTGGAGTGGATTATGAGTGAGGCAGCAGGAACGTCTTTCCGCGTGAGCTGCGATAGTTTTAGTGAGGCGACGCTTGATCTTCCGCGCTTCCGGCGAATGGTTCGGGTTCAGGTTCCCGGCCTGCTACGCAAACTGCCACCGCGCGCTGTGTATTTTGTCAACGGGCTTCTTGCCATGACCGGACGTCATGAAGCACTCAGGTGCGGCACTTACCGGGAGCTACCCGGCTGATGGCCATCCCCGAAGGCTTCAGTACCGACCCGGGTTTCGATGCGGCAGAAGATCACATCGGGCCTTTCTACTACCGGCAGGCGGATGACTGTTATGACTGCGCCTTTCTGCCCCATGCGAGTAACTGCAATGTCAACGGGCTGGTTCATGGCGGTGTGCTGATGACCTTCGCTGACTTTTCGCTGTGTCTTGCTGCAACGGACCATTACCGGGAGGTAAGCTGCATAACCGTCAGTTTTCATGCGGATTTTATGGCGGCGGCCTCAGAGGGGAAACTCATTACCTGTCGGCCAGAGATCACGCGGCGCACCGGGTCGATGGTGTTTGTTTCCGGCAGGCTGATCAGCCAGGAGCAGATAGTGATGACCTTCAGCGCCGTGGTGAAGATACTGCGCCGTGACTGAGCCGCTCTATCTGGTGGATGCCTCCATCTACATCTTTCGAGCCTGGTATTCGATACCCGATACCTTTGTGACCGGGGAGGGCCGGCCTGTTAACGCCGTCTATGGTTACACCGGCTTCATGCTGGATCTGCTGGACCGCAATCCGTCCTACGTGTCCTTCGCCTTTGATGAGAGCCTGAATACCTGTTACCGAAACCGTATTTACCCGGACTACAAGGCGAACCGGGACCCGCCGGATGCCAACCTTGAGTACCAGTTGCAGAAGTGCCAGGAGGCGACGCGACTGTTGGGTTTTCATCACCTGTCACTCCATGACTATGAGGCCGATGACATTATTGGCACGCTTCAGGCCCGCCTTGCCGAAGACCGGCCAGTCATTATCGTGACCCGCGATAAGGATCTGGGTCAGTTGCTGCGGGCGGACGATCTGCTGTGGGATTTCTCTGCCGATAATTACCAGGGACCCTCCGAGGTTCGGGAGAAGTTTGGCGTGGAGGCACAACAGATTGCCGACTATCTGGCGCTCGCCGGTGATTCCGTCGATAACATTCCAGGGGCACCGGGTATCGGTGCCAGGTCGGCAGCCAGGATTCTTAATCATTTTGGCGACATTGATGCCCTGTATGAACGACTGGGCGAGCTTGAATCCATCGGGATGCGCGGGGCGAAAAAAGCCAGGCAGACGCTCGAAGATCATGAGCGGCAGATTCGCATGTTCCGGGAGATCACCCGGATCAAGACGGACATTGACGTGGCAGTCGAACTGAAACATCTTACCCGTCAACCCGCATCGGCCGTAGAGATGACGAACTTCTGTGATGAGATGAACTTCGGTCAGCGGGTCAGAAAGCGCATGCTTGAGGCCGCCGATGACTGAACGCACGCTTGCTATCGGGCTGGTTGTGAACCCCATGGCCGGTATCGGTGGGCCTGTTGGCCTCAAGGGAAGCGATGGTCTTTACGATGAAGCCCTGCGCCGCGGTGGCCGGAGCCAGGTTGCGGCGCGTGTTCGCCTGTGCCTTGCCGCGCTGGCGCAAGCGGTGGCGGACAGGATCGCCTGGTTTGCGCCCGCCGGGATCATGGGCGGTGATTATCTGGACCCACTGTCAATCGCTTATGAAATCGCCGGTCCTGTAACCGGAGAATGGACAAGGCCGGAGGACACCTGGTCTGTGGTTGATGAGCTTTGTCATTGTGGCATTGATCTCCTGCTGTTTGCCGGTGGCGATGGCACCGCGCGGGATGTTGCTGATGCCTTTCACTCCGTGCCGGCAGTGCTGGGTATTCCCTGCGGCGTGAAGATGCACTCCGGGGTGTTTGCCACGACGCCGGGGGCCGCCGCTGAGATGCTGATCAAACTGACTCAGGGTGAGGCGCTGTCCCTGGTCGATGCTGAAGTTCGGGATATTGATGAAGCCTCTTACCGGGAGGGCGTCGTGAAGACCCGGTATTATGGTGAACTGCCGGTGCCGGATGATCTGCGTTATGTGCAACAGACCAAGGTGGGGGGGCGAGAATCGGACGAACTGGTGGTCCGGGAAATCGCCGCTGACCTTATAGACAAGATGGACGACGACGCACTGTATATCATGGGATCAGGATCCACGGTGGCAACGATTATGGAAGCCATGGGCCTGCGGGCGACACTGCTCGGAATTGATGTTGTTTATCGTGGTGAACTGCTGGCAGGTGATGCGACGGAACAACAGATACTGTCTCTTCTGGATGAATACCCGAACGCCAGGATGGTTGTCACCGCCATCAGCGGCCAGGGGCATGTGTTTGGGCGGGGCAACCAGCAACTCAGCGCTTCCGTGATTCGCCGGGTGGGGATTGGGAATATCCAGATCGTCGCCACCAAATCCAAGCTGGCTGCCCTGGAGCAGCGACCGCTGCGCGTTGACACCGGCAACCCACTGCTGGATGGTGAACTGGCTGGTATGAAGAGGATACACACCGGGTATGAGGATCATGTTCTGTATCGAATTGCCTGACCCTGGGCCCGGCCTGGCCGTCCGTTCAGGAGTATGGAGGAATGTGGACCCGTCCGGGATTGATGAGTCTGATGCCGGCTGGAAGACCCTGCTGAACGGCTGTGTCAGGGCCATGACATGTTGAGGATCATATCCGGGAAGATTTTCAGGCGTCGTCAGCGTCGCCGGATGGCGCTACAGACAAATTCAGAACGTCGCCGCCACATCGCTGATCTTTTCCTGGGGTTGTTTCTTTTGCTTTCCCTGAACGTCCTGGCCATGATGTGGTTCGAGCAGTTGCCCCTGCCGGATGCCATCTGGCTGACATTCACCACGGTCACGACTGTTGGCTACGGCGATCTGGTGGCATCGACCACGGAAGGTCGACTGGCGACCATCTTTCTCGTTTACATTGTTGGTATCTTCCTGCTTGCCCGGATTGTGGGTGAGTGGATTGACTACCGCTTTGATCGAAGAGACCGCATGCGACGCGGTATCTGGAGTTGGAAAATGAAAAATCACATCCTGATTCTTAACACACCTGATGTGCATGGCGATCACTATCTGCGTTTGCTCGTCGAGCAGATTCGCGATACGCCACAGTTGGCGGAGTTGCCAATCCAGGTATTTTCGCCACACTTCCCGGAAGGTCTGCCAACTGACATTGCCGGCATGGAGGTTGTGCTGAGATCGGGCAAACCGGAGGGCAGGGTCAACCTGTCAGAAGCGAACATTGAAGATGCAAAGTTCGTGGTGCTTCTTGCCGTTGATACGAACGATCCCCGTTCGGACAGCGTCAATCTGGACATGCTGGATCAAATGTCTGAATACACCCTGTCGGGTAAGATCATTGTTGAGTGCGTACTTGAACCCAACCGTGAGCGCTTCAAGCGTTTGGGCGCCAGTGCGGTCATCCGCCCGATCAGGGCATATCCGGAACTCATGGTCCGAACGATGTCGGCGCCGGGAACCGAGTCAATCCTGGAGGATCTGTTTGTCTATGCCGGCAACCACCCGCGTCGTTATGACGTGAACTTCAGCAACCGGAAGTGGGGGGAACTGGCGAGCCTGCTTCTGGAGAAGGGGCTGGGCACGCCGCTCGGATACCTGTCCGGAGAAGATGAGATGACCACGAATCCGTCACCGGATGCGGACGTCAGCGGCCACGCCCTGTTTGTTATGGTGAGTCAGAATGCGCCCTACGAGCTTGAACTGGTCCAAGAGTGCATCGCCGCCGCCGACAGTTGAAATCGCATCTGGACAACTGGCTGGGCGCATTCCGGCTCATTGCCTGCCTGGTCGCAATCCTCTGGTGTGTTGCATTGTTCAATCACATCCAGGGCTACGGTTTTAACCAGTTCGGCATCTACCCCCGTGCGGTGGATGCGCTGCCAGGAATCTTCTTCTGGGTTCTGTTGCACGGTGACTTTACTCACCTGATTCTGAACACGACGCCACTGTTTTTCATGGGATTCTTTGTCGCGCGGCGTGGTCCCGCCCTGTTCTTCAAAATCACTTTTACCGTCTGGATACTGGCCGGGCTGTGCGTCTGGCTAACCGGGCGGCCAGCCTGGCACATTGGGGCAAGTGGCCTGGTGTTTGGTTATTTCGGGTTTATTCTTGCCGTCGCCATTTACGAGCGCAGTCTGGTGGACCTTGCGGTGGCTTCCCTCACGATTTTCTACTACGGCGGGATGTTTTTCGGGCTTTTACCCTCGGCCCCGTTTGTGTCCTGGGAGTCCCATGTGGCGGGGTTCCTGACAGGTATCCTCGCGGCGAAACTGTATGGCAAAGACTGGGTTCGCGCACTCTCCGCACCCTGATGCCGGTCAGGAATCGATGGGTGTCATGTGGTCAACCGCTACAGTTGGTAAACTACCGTCCTGCCTTTCAGTGTTCATTCTCCCTATGTACCTGTGCCGCCTGATCGCCGCTTCTTTTCTGGTGCTTTACCTGCCGGTGGGGGCTTCCGAGTACGTCGGGTCGGATAGCTGCCGCGGGTGTCACGAGGCGGCTTACACAGCCTGGGAATCCTCGCATCACTTTCAGGCCATGCGGCCTGCTGATGACACATCAGTCCTGGCCCGATTTGACGGTGAAAAACGGGTCTTTCATGGCGCTTCCTGGATACCGGAACGCCGGGGCAGGGACTATCTGGTTAATGGCATGCCTGTTCGATACACCTTTGGTTTCAGTCCTTTGCAGCAATATCTTGTGGAGCAGGAGGGTGGCCGTCTACAGGCGCTGAATCTTGCCTGGGACAGTCGTCCGGAGGAACAGGGCGGACAGAACTGGTTTCACCTGCGTGAGGCAATGACCGAGGATTCTCCCTTCAGTTGGAGCAGGCACCTGCAGAACTGGAATGGCCGCTGCGCCGAATGTCACAGCACGCACGTAAAAAAGAAGTTTGACCGAAAGGCATGGCAATACTCGACTTCGTTCTCGGAGGCCAACGTGGGTTGTGAAGCCTGTCACGGCCCGGCCGGAGAACACCTTGCCGCCGCCAATGCCGGTGAGTTCAAACCGCTGTTCAGCGCACCTGCGACCGTCAACTGGAAGTTTACCGAGGCACCCATTGCCGTGGGTGAGGGCAGGGCCAGTGACGCACACCTGGACATGTGCGGGGGATGTCATTCACGACGAAGTGTTATCGGCGAGATCTCCCCGGGATCAGATTACTTTGACCAGTATGACCTGGCCCTGCTGGGAAATGGGCTTTATCATGCGGACGGTCAGATCCGGGATGAGGTTTTCGTCCTGGGCTCCTTCCTGCAAAGCAAGATGCATGTGGCGGGCGTGACCTGCATGAACTGCCATGAGGCACACAGCGGCCGGGTCAGGTTTGATGACAATCGGCTCTGTGCTCAGTGTCACAATCCTGCGAGCTATGACGTCCCAACCCATACCCTGCACGAAACCGGTACGGCTGGTTCTTATTGCGTTGATTGCCATATGCCGACAACGACCTACATGCGGCTCGATGACCGCCGTGACCACCGCTTCGGGATACCTGACCCCGCACTGACGGTCAGCCACGGGGTACCCAATGCCTGTAGCGGTTGTCATGATGACCAGTCACCAGAGTGGGCGGCTCGCGTTCTTGGCCACACATCATCACGGGACCGGTACGCACTGGCTCACACGAGACTGCTATCCCTGGACCCTCTGGCGGTTCCCCGGGCAATCGGCTACATCTCGAATGAAACCCATCCGGTGATAAAACGAGCAACCCTGCTTACCATGCTGCCAATGACGGAGGACACCCTTCGAGTGGCGCTGGAAAACCTCGAATCCGATCAGGTTCTGCTTCGCCAGGCCGCAGCCCGCAAGCTGGGTGAAGCGCCTGGGACGGTGCGCCAGGTCCCGCTGACCCGACTTGCCAATGATCCGAGCCGCCTTGTACGGCGTGAAGCCGGCAGAAGTCTGGTGGACCTTGCGGCTATGGTCAGTGCGGAAGACTTCAACAGGCTGTTGCCGCCGTTGACGGCTTACCGCAACAGTCTTTTACCGAGCCTGGATCTGCCATCCACCTTGATGGAACTGGCACGACTTGAACTTGGCGTTGGCAATCCTGAGGCAGCCAGGTCAGCACTTGAAGATGCCATCCGCATGGAACCTCACTATGTGCCCGCCCTGCTCAATCTTGCGGACCTGGATCGTGCTGACGGTTTTCCGGAGTTGGCCGGTAAGCGCCTCACAAAGGCGGTTGAAGTCGCTCCTGACAGCGGGGCAGCCAACCACAGCTACGGTCTTTACCTGGTGCGACAGGGAAAGACTCGGGAGTCTTTACACTATCTGGAGCAGGCTACTCTACAGTTCGATGCGTCGCCGAGGTTCGCCTACGTCTATGCCGTGGCACTGGACTCCGTATCCGGAACCTCAGAGGCCGTGGATGTTTTGCGCCGGGCATCAGGGAACTGGCCGAACCAGTTTGACCTCTTGATGCTGGAAGTCCTTTACCGGGAGAAAACGGGACTGCTGTCCGGCATTCGGACACCGCTTCGGGCGCTTGCACAGATTGCGCCGGGAGAGCCGCAGGTTGTGCAGAGGTTACAACACTACGGGATTAGCCCGTAACCGGGCTTTTTTTGGTCACTCTTGGCTCTTCATCATTAACGGGGAAAGGAAACTGGAGCGGGTAACCGGGTTCGAACCGGTGGCCTCGACCTTGGCAAGGTCGCGCTCTACCAACTGAGCTATACCCGCTTGGGAAAGATGATTGTATCAGGTTCTCTGGACAGCGGGAAACTCTAGTGTTAGTAGCAAATAGAATTGTCCGGTTTTGTAGCAAATAACTTGTCCGGTTTGCGCTTTCTGCCCTGGGATCAGCCTGGCCGGAGACGGGCACGTCAATTCTCGGATTGGATGATCAACAGGTACTTTACTTTTGGGTCTTAGGAAGTTAAGCAACGAGGAAATCTAAGCTACAATAGCTATTATGGAACGTCCTTCTCACCAAACAGATCATCAATTAGGTCCTCAACTGCGTACCTATCTTGCAAAGTACCCCGGACTAAAACTTGCGATATTGTTTGGGTCGCTGGCAGACGATGAGGGTAGAGTGGATAGTGATCTTGATCTCGCGGTTCTTGAAAGTCGCTCTTTGTCCGCAGAGAAAATCCGCCTCATGACGAGTGATCTTGCTGAGAAATTCGGTCGACCCGTCGACTTGATTGATCTATCAGTCGTGGGCGAGCCATTATTGGGGCAAATCCTGGGGGGAGAGCGCCTGATTGGGAGCGATGAAGAATTTGCCAGGGTACTCTCGCGGCATTTAATAGACGCTGCGGACTTTCTACCGCTGCATGAGCGCATCCTTGCCGAACGAAGAACACGATGGATCGGGTAGTCATTGACGAGAAAATCGAATCGCTACGACGATGTATTATGCGCGTCGAAAACACGATCCCTGATTCAGCCGAAAGCCTGAAAAGCAATCTTGATGTACAGGACGTCGTCGTTCTGAATCTGACTCGAGCAATCCAGATTTGTGTGGATATCGGCAGTCACGTTATTTCCGAATCAGAAACCCGCCCGCCGACAACGATGGGGGAAGTTTTTTCTTCTCTGGCCGACATGGGGCTGATCTCCGATGAGCTTTCTTCGTCCATGAGAAAAGCCGTTGGGTTCCGAAATGTCGCGGTTCATGCCTATGAAGACTTGAACCTGGAAATCGTATTCGCAATAGCGACTATACACCTGAAGGACTTCAGAGACTTTGCAGCAGCCATGGATGGTGTGAGTTAGATGTGGTCTCTCAATAGGTTGTTCACTCGGGACATACCCGGAGAATTGGAGGTGTAACCCATCCCAAACTCTCCGGGCACCGCTGTCGTGGCCTGGCCATAGTGGCGTCCCCTAGGGGAGTCGAACCCCTGTTGCCGGGATGAAAACCCGGTGTCCTAGGCCTCTAGACGAAGGGGACACTGCAATGGAAGGCGCGCATTCTAGGGGGCTACACGGGTTTCGTCAAGTTTGAAAACCTTCATCGACTGCCGTGGCGGATGCGGGTTCCGGCAGGCTTTTTCAGTAGAGAATCACGGAGCGGATGGATTTCCCTTCGTGCATATAGTCAAAGGCTTTGTTGATGTCCTCCAGACCCAGGGTGCAGGTAACGTACTCGTCCAGTTTGATGTCACCCGACATATACTGATCCACCATGCCGGGAAGCTGGGTTCTCCCTTTGACACCACCGAACGCAGTGCCCCGCCAGACCCGACCGGTCACAAGCTGGAAGGGCCGGGTGCTGATTTCCTGACCGGCGCCCGCAACCCCGATAATGATCGATTCGCCCCAGCCCTTGTGGCAGCACTCCAGGGCGGCCCGCATCAGGTCAACATTGCCGACACACTCAAATGAGTAGTCCACGCCGCCATCGGTCAGTTCAATAATGATTTCCTGTATCGCAGCATCGTGTTCCTTCGGGTTAACGAAGTCGGTGGCGCCAAGCAGTTTTGCCATCTCGAACTTGTCGGGATTGGTGTCGATGGCGATGATGCGCCCGGCTTTTGCCAGAACCGCGCCCTGTACAACACTGAGGCCGATGCCGCCCAGGCCGAACACGGCGATGGTTGCTCCGGGTTCAACCCTGGCGGTGTTCAGGACGGCCCCGATACCCGTGGTCACACCGCAGCCCAGAAGACAGACCTTGTCCAGGGGTGCCTCCGGGTTGATCTTTGCCAGCGAGACCTCCGCGACCACCGAGTATTCAGAAAAGGTAGAAGTGCCCATGTAGTGATACACGTCTTTTCCGGCGCAGTTGAATCGTGTGGTGCCGTCCGGCATAAGACCTCGCCCCTGGGTTTCTCTAACGGATGAGCAAAGGTTGGTTTTGCCCGACAGGCAGAATTTGCACTCGCGGCACTCGGCGGTATAAAGCGGAATGACATGATCACCGGGCGCCACAGAGGTCACGCCAGATCCCACTTCCTCGACAATGCCGCCGCCTTCATGACCCAGGATGGCCGGGAAGATGCCCTCAGGGTCCGCTCCGGAGAGCGTAAAGGCGTCGGTGTGGCAGACGCCAGTGGCGACCATGCGCACAAGCACCTCGCCCTTCCCGGGCGCCGCCACTTCGACTTCTTCAATTTCAAGGGGTTTGCCTGCTTCCCAGGCGACTGCGGCTTTTGATTTCATCGGTTCTCTCCTGTGTGCCTGTGTACCTGTGCGGCTTCGCAGACTGTAGCGACTTTTACAGGCCCGGGGAAGACACATACCCAGGTTCGGGGCAGACTCAGAAACGAAGTGTGATACCGGCGTATACGGAACGAGGCGTGCCGACAAAGTAGCGGTCGTTGCCAAAGGCATAGTCCGCGCGCTCGGCATACGCTTTGTCGGTCAGGTTCATGACTCTGTAGAAGAGTCTCGTTGTTTCAGACAACTGCCAGTGGCCGCGTAAATGCAGCAAATCATGTCCTTCGTACCGGTGAAGGTTCCGGGGATCTTCGTAGTAGTCACCGATATGTACCCATTCCAGTTCCAGCCGGTGCCGGGTCGTCGGCTGCCAGGTCAGGCTGGCCGAGCCCAGTGTCTCGGGCGCAGTGTCCACGGTGTTACCGGACAGTGGCGTTGCAGACAGTGCGGGGTCGTTTTCGTACCTGTGACGTGCGTAGGTGAATGCGGCGCGGGCGCTGAGCGAATTCGTCAGGGAGAGCGTCAGGTCCAGTTCGATACCCAGGTGGCTGGTTTCCCCATTGTCGACGTTCTGACGGCGGGTATCGCGAAATATGAAGTTTTCCTTGTTCATGGCAAAGAAGCTGATTGCATAGGTCAGGCGTTCCGAGCTACCCCGGAATCCGAGTTCCAGGGCATCCAGTTCCACCGGGTCAATATCGGCAACGGACTGACCGTTTTGCAGACGGTACAGTTCCGTGGTCTGGGGCGCGCGGAATCCCTGTGAGACGGAGCCATAGAGTTGATGTTGCGGGCTCAGGTCATATCTGAATCCCAGGCGCGGCGACCAGTTGCTGAAGCTGTCCTCACGATCAGCGGGTCTGCTGAAACGGCAGCCACCAAAGCCACAGGATGTGCCGTCATCCCGCGTCCGACCGTCGGGCATCCGATTATTGTAGTCGTAGCGGGTGTATTGATAACGCAGACTGCCCAGGATGGACAGGCGATCTGTCAGGGCTGATTCAACGGCAAGGAAGGCGCCCGCCATTAGCGCCTGAACTTCATAGTCGTAATGTTTTCCGACGGGAATCGTTGCGACGAGGAAAGGACTGCCCTGGGTCGCAGCTTCCTGGGTCTCCTTGAGAAAACCGTCGGTGTACTCCGTTTCCAGTCCGAGTTGCCACCAGGAATCACTGTGCCGGATGATATTGAGGCCGATACTGTCATGACCGTTTTCTTCCACGGACTGACCGGGGAGAAAGTGTTGCAGGAACGCCATGTCGACCCTGCGAAGGAACGGTTTGATCTCAAGTTCACCCTGCTCAAGTTCCCGGTTGATCTCGCTGACCAGCCGGATTGATCTTGCATCCCGGTAGGCTTCCGGGTTGGGATTGTCTCTTCGACTGCCGCTGTTTTTGTAAACCTCATCGCCAACAATAAACCCGGCTGTTTCCTGATTGAGGTTGGTATAGCTGAAGGTCGATGTTATCTGTCTTGATGTCGATGAGTACCTGTGTTTCAAAACCAGCTTCTGCTGGTCATAGCCGGAGTCATCCTTGTAGCCGCCATCGGTGGTGCCGGAGAAATCCACCCGCAGGGTGTCGCCGGAAAAAGACAGCCTGGTTCGATAGTAGTCATAAGGGCCCGCTTCAAGATCAATGTGCCTGAGCCCGCCTTCAAAGTCAGGTGTCATGACATTGACCACGCCATGCAGAGCGTTGGACCCATAGATGGATGAGCCCGGACCTCGAATGACCTCAATGCGCCCGGCAGTTTCCGTGATGGCCTCGAACAGTTCATTGACGTTGCAGAAGCCGGGAGAACGAAGAGAGATGCCATCCTGCGCCATGACAAAGGCACCACAGCTACCTGCGCCAGTCAGTACGGGGGAGCGGATCGCCGTCAGATGTTCCTGACCGTTGCCGCGACTGATCCAGACGCCGGGTACACGCTGCATCGCTTCGTTGATGTGAGTGTGGCTGATCAACCGAAGCGTTTTATCGTCGATCACACCGACGCTGCTCACCGTTTCTCTCAGTGTCTGTTCGGACTTGCTGGCGGTGACAATGACTTCATCCAGGTCCGTTGCGCCGACATATTGGCCGGGCAACAGGCCGGACAAAAGAAGGACGAACAGGACTGGGATCAATATCGAATGCAAGCGTTATGGCTCCGAGAAAAGGTCGAGACTTTAGGGAAGCTCTGGATAACAGGATTTTTTCGTGAGAGCAAGGCGGACGCGCCCGCAGAAAATCGTAAAAACGCTTTAATTTTCCGATGTTTCGAGGACGGGTCCAACGCAGCTATCGCGGAAAAAGACATTATCCAGAGTTTCCTTAGCAGAAAAAAGCAACCGATTGTCCCCGTATCAGGGTCGGCTGCCACGAAATATTGACAGGGCCGGTCCCGTACAGTGAACTGAGCGCGCCGGGTGGCTCCGGCCAGTGCATACTGGAGCACTTGAATGCGGCAAAAGGCTGAACATGGCGAATGACCAACAAGAGTATGTGACGACCTACACGCCGTCACTCCTGGAATCTATTCCGCGACAAAGGCAGCGACAGACGCTGGGTATTGCGGAAGGAGCGCTGCCGTTCAAGGGACTGGACATCTGGAATGCCTGGGAATTCAGTTGGCTGAACAGCAAGGGCAAACCCGAGGTGGCCGTTGCCCGGTTTCAGGTGCCGGGGGAGTCTGCACACCTGATTGAGTCGAAGTCTCTGAAACTATACCTGGGTTCCTACAGCAATACGCCCTTCGGTCATCGCAACGAGGTCATCTCGACCCTGGAATCCGATCTTGCGCTTGCGACGCAGGCAGCCGTCGGTGTGGCGCTGCTGACACCGGAGCAGGTCCGGCATGAAGGGATGGGCCAGTTCACTGGCACGAGCCTGGACCTGCTGGACATAGACATGGAGGAATACCACCGTAACCCTGAGTTTCTGCAACCGGAGGGTTCTGCGGTTGTGCGTGAATCTGTCTATACACACCTGTTCAGGTCACTTTGCCCGATGACCGGACAACCGGATTTTGCCTCCATCCTGATTCAGTATCAAGGAAACAGCATCAATCACGAAGGTCTGTTGCGTTATCTGATTTCCTGCCGTGAACATGCGGAGTTCGCAGAGCAGGTGACGGAACGGATATTCATGGACGTCATGAATCGGTGTGCCCCGGAAGGACTCACGGTATCAGCCTGCTTTACGCGAAGAGGCGGCATTGATATCAACGCGCACCGAACACACCAGGAGCCTTTGCCGCCGGAGGTCAGGCTCTGGCGACAGTAAGCGGATTCAAAGAGGTTGTATCCTGACCGGTACGTCCTTGATTCCCCTGATAAAGTTGTTCGGCAATCGCTGCACATCCCCAACCAGTTCGATGCTGTGAAATCGTTTCATGATCTCTTCCCACAGCACCCTTAGCTGCATTTCTGCCAGGCGATTCCCCATACATCGATGAACCCCGAAGCCGAAGGAGAGGTGTGCTCTTGCATTCGGTCGATCAATGATCAGCTTGTCCGGATCTTCAAACACGGATTCATCACGATTGCCGGACAAATACCACATAACGACCTTGTCACCCTCTTTGATCTTCTGACCTCCCAGTTCGAAGTCTTGCAGGGCCGTGCGGCGCATGTGAATCACCGGCGTCTGCCAGCGCACAATTTCCGAGACCATGTTGGGAATCAGACCGGGGTTGTCACGAAGCTTCTGATACTGGTCGGGAAACTGGTTCAGGGCCATGACACCGCCGCTGATACTGTTACGGGTGGTGTCGTTACCACCGACGATCAGTAGCAGGATGTTACCCAGGAACTGTGACGGGTCTTCGTTCAGCCTGGCGGTTTCCTTGTTGTGGATCAGCATGGAGATCAGGTCGAACTTTGGCGGCTCCTTCTCGCGTTCCTGCCACAACTGATAGAAGGCCGCCGCCGCGCCCATCAATTCATCATAACGCTTTTTCATGTCGATGCTGTCATCACCGGTCACCTCGGGAACGGCAGTCGCCAGATCTGACCAGTAGACCAGCTTGCGGCGGTCCTCGTAGGGGAAGCCAAACAGGGTGGCGAGCATTCTCGCCGTCAGTTCTATGGAGACTTCCTGCACCCAGTTGAAGGTCTCGCCAACCGGCAGATTCTCCAGGATGTCGATGGCTCGTTCACGAATCAGGGGTTCCAGTTCGGTGAGATTGGTGGGCGCGACGGTTGGTGCGACGGCCTTTCGTTGCTTCATGTGCTGCGGCTCATCCATGGTGATGAAGCTCTGCCCCTGAATCTGATTTTCGTTGGTTACGTAGGGGTCAACGATGGCGATACCGCCCTTTTCGGAGGAAAACACCCGATGGTTGGTATCGACCTCCTTGATGAGCCTGTGATTCGTGACTGACCAGAAGGGTCCGACACTGCTCTCCGCCAGGTAGTGTACCGGCGCCTCTCTACGCAGACGCGCAAACCAGGGTCGCCAGGTGTCATTCCGGAAAAGTTCCGGTTGGCTGACATCAATCTTGTCCAGGGGCACATCATTGACACCGAGGTCCTGTTCGATAGCGCTCATAGGTGGTCTCCTCCACAAGTCCTGTTTACAGGTTACATTATTCAGAAGATCCCCAGAATAGATTTCGCGACGATATTTCGCTGAATCTGTGATGAACCACCGGCGATGGTGCGCATCCGATTGTTCAGATAGGTGCCGAGAATCGGCATGGCATCTTCAGGTCCAAGTGGCGGACCATGGTAACCGATCTCAAGACGGGCCAGTTCGTAGGGCAGGCCGTAATAACCCAGAACCTGCACCGCGAAGTGCTCCGCCCGTTGCAGGGTTTCTGACCCCTTGAGGTTCAGCAGCGAAGAGACAGGACCCGGAGCCTTGCCCGCGCTTAGATCAGCGAGAACCCGCTTCTCTGACACTTCCATCGCCATGGCGTCGATCTGCAACTCACTTGATTCTTTCTGAAAGTCCGGGTCGTCAGCGAGAGCGCGACCGTTCATGCCCGTTTGCCGGGCAATCTCGCCAATGCGCTGCAACTGGCGCCTCAATTCAATGGACGACATGCCGGTGCGTTCAAACTGGAGCAGGTATTTGGCGACCGTCCAGCCCTCGTTCTCCGGGCCGACACGGTTGGCTTTCGGCACACGCACATCATCAAAGAACACCTGGTTAAGCTCGTGAGTGCCTTCCAGATTGATGATCGGTTCGATAGTAATCCCGGGTGTTGCCATGTCGAGCAACAGGAAAGAGATACCTTTTTGGGGGATGCCCCCGGTCGAGGTGCGCACCAGAGCAAACATCATATTGGCGTGCTGGGCATAGCTGGTCCAGATTTTGGTGCCGTTCACGATGTAGTCGTCACCATCGCTGACAGCCATGGTCTTCAGTGACGCCAGATCGGAGCCAGCCCCCGGTTCTGAGTAACCCTGACACCACATATCGGTGCCGTCGAGTATGCGCGGCAGGTAACGGGCTTTCTGTTCCTCGGTGCCGTAACCGATCAACATGGGGGCGCACATCTTGATGCCCATGGGTATCAGTCCTGGCGTATCCATGGCGGCGCATTCTTCGGCGAAGATATAGCGTTGCGCCAGCGACCATCCGGTACCCCCATATTCCTGGGGCCAGTCCGGTGCACCCCAGCCCTGACGATGCAGGGTCTTCTGCCAGGCAATGGCGGAATTGACTTCCTGCCAGACACTGGTGCGTTTGCGTCCCGCTTCCCGCAGTTCGGGCGTTAATGCGCCCTCAAGAAACGCTCTGACTTCCTGTCGGAAACTTTCAAGGTCCTCATCAACGGTGAGTTTCATTGACTGCTCCTAATCGCCGCGCCGGGGAAACAGGCTGGCACGAAGCCAGCCCGGCAGTGAATTGTGATAGAGCACATAACGATCAATGTCATCGTTACGTTTTTCAAGGGCGGCGGGATCTTTGAAGATAGCCTCCCGCGTCACCAGTTCACGTTCCGGGTCCAGGGGTTTGATCACCGTCGCCGGATTACCCGCCGCAATGACGTTTTCCGGTATGTCGGACGCGACCAGGCTGTCGGCGCCAATCACGCTGTTCCTGCCAATGGTGACACCCTTGCATACGGTCGCGCCATCACCAATCCAGACATTGTCTTCCAGAACCACGGGCCGCGTAATACCCACCGTCCGGGTACGATCATAGACATCATGCCAGTCGGCATCGGTGATGTAGGCCCCGGCTGCAAACATGCAGTTATCCCCGATGGTGATGCTGCTGGCTGAATCAAACCGGCAACCCGGGCAGACCAGCACGTGATCGCCCAGTGAGATATGCCCCTGATGATCGCCAAAGGCCCAGCTTGAAAAGGAAACCTTCCGATGGCTGTCGGAAATGATGTGCAGAAAGCTGCCGGCCCGAATGTGACGACCATGAACACGAATGTTCCACGGTTTCATGAGGGTGTGGCCATTGCCCAGGGCCTCGAACCCGGCGGCAATGACGTAATCCGAGTACCAGCGTTCGAACCTGCCGAACCATCTTTTCAGCCAGTATGGCCTGTGATCGTGAATCATGGATGTCTGCTACGGCGATGTTCAGAGAGTGTATCAAAAGCGCGGGATCGAGTATCTTGGCTGAATGCAAGAGACTATCGAGTTCACGACCCTGGGTGACCTGTTGATTCGCGCCTCGAACAGGGCTGACAACAGCGATCTGCTGATCTTCCCGGATAGACGAGTCACCTACAGTGAGATGCGCGAGGCCGCGTATCGGCGCGCTGCATCCATGAGGGCGCTGGGTCTTGGCCCCGGCAGTCATGTCGGTATCCTGATGGCCAACTGCATCGAGTACATTGAGTATCTGCTGGCGACGCAGCTAATCGGTGGCATGGCGGTGCCGATAAATGCGCGCTACAAGGCACCTGAGTTGGCGTATGTGATGGACAACGCGGACCTGGACCTGGCGGTGACCCATGACGTCGTTTCGGAATATGCGAATTTCGAGCAGTTGATCAATGCCGCGCTTGAGGAAAAACGCAATCCCCGGCTGAAATATCTTGTGATGGCAGGCGAGGCGGGGGACGGTTATCTGTCTGATGATGATTTTCTCAAGGCGGGTGAATCGGTCAGCCGGGACGAGATAGACGAACTGCGCCTTGGGGTCAGTGTTCGGCAACCGGCCATCATGATGTATACGTCAGGCACGACCGCGAACCCCAAGGGATGTCCGCTCAATCATGAAGTGCTGGTTCGAAATGGCATGAACATGAACCGGTCTCGTTACTTTCTTGACAGCAGGGATCGCTTCTGGGCGCCACTCCCGATGTTTCATATGGCCTCGATTCTACCGCTGATGGCCTGCATGGATGCCGGGGCAGCCATGTTGTCGATGACCCATGTAGAGCCGGGCGAATCCCTGCGTATGATGGAGGAGGAGGGCGTGACCATTGCGTTCCCGTCTTTTCCCACGGTGACCCTGGACCTGATCAATCACCCGGACTTTGCCCGGCGCGATTTGTCGCGCTTGCGGCGCATCAACAATGTGGCCCCGCCCGACCTGCTGGCGCAGTTCCAGAAAGCCTTTCCCCAGGCCGTACAGACCGGGGCTTACGGGCTGACTGAGGCGGGGGGCGTGATTGCGTTTAATCATCCCGACGAATCCCTGGCGAAACGGCTGCATACCTGCGGGCGTCCAATGCCGGGTCTGCATGTCCGGGTGGTTGATCCGGAAACCCTGGAAGCAGCGCCGCCGGGTGAGAAGGGCGAAATTCAGCTGAAGGGTTATGCGGTGTTTGATGGCTACTACAGGGCACCTGACAAAAATGCCGAGTCGTTTGTCGACGGCTGGTTTCGAACCGGTGACCTGTGTGCCCTGGATGAAGAAGGTTTTATTGAGTTCCATGGCCGCATCAAGGATATGTTGAAAGTGGGCGGTGAGAATGTCGCTGCCATCGAGATTGAATCAGTGCTCGCGACCCATCCGGCAGTCAAGCTCGCCCAGGTGATCGGTGTTCCTGATGATCGTCTGTTTGAAGTGGCTTGCGCCTATATCGAACTTCAGGAAGATGCCAGTCTGGATGCTGACGATCTGATTGAGTTCTGCAAGGGTAAAATGGCGAGCTTCAAAATTCCGAGATATGTCCGGTTCGTGGACGACTGGCCGATGTCCGCCACCAAGGTGCAGAAATTTGTATTGCGGGAATGGTTTGACACGGAACCCGCCTGAACGGGTGTAAAAAAGCCCGGTGGATGCCGGGCTTTTTATCTCGGTGTGAGTTAGGGAACCTCCTTAGAACTGGTATTGCAGTTCTATACCATAGCGACGCCCCTGGTTGACACTGCCGACTGCGAACAGCGGCTCGACCGGAATGAACACTTCCACCTGTTCATCGGTCAGGTTGAGACCGAATGCGGCGACCGACCAGTTATCTGTGTAGTAACCGATAGACGCAGTAACGTCTTCTCGTTTATCAACCCTGCCAAGCTGTGTGTTCAACAGGTTAGATTCGAACTCGTCGATTTCCGTATACTTCGCATAGATGTCAATCGAGCCTTTACCCACCGGGATGCTCAGTGTTGCACCAACACCCAGCGTGTACTCAGGTGCGTTTCGAGGTGTCAGGTGGCTGGCATCTTCAATCCTCTCAATGCCATCTGCGGTATTGATGTCTGTTTCGAATTCGTTGTATTCAGCATTCAGGTAACCGTAGGCCAGGAAACCCCTCAGGTACTGGTTGAACACATACTCGGTTTCCAGTTCGATACCTTCGTAGCGGGCATCTGCCGCGTTGGAGAAAACCGTTGCCACGGTGCTGGTGTCCGGGTCAACCTGAACCGATGCTTCCTGCTTGTCGGTAAAATCGTTTCGGAACGCCGTTATGTTCAATCTCAAACGATTTTCCAACAGGGTGGCCTTATATCCGACTTCGTAGGACTCAGAGGTTTCCGGATCATACTGGTCTCGAACAAAATCGCGGACGTTCTGGTTCACACCGAAGAACCCGCCTGACTTGAAGCCTTCTGAGTAAGACGCATAGATGATTGCGTCATCGTTCAGTCGATAAGTCAAACCCAACTTGGGTGATGTCTCGGTCCAGTCATTGTCGAGATCAGCATATGCGAAGAAAGAGCGGTTTCTTTGTAGCTCGATAGCTGTGAGGTAAGCCTGACCTGCCACAAAATCTTTCTCCTCATAGGTGTAGCGCAAACCGGCTGTCAGAGTCCAGTTTTCCGCAAACTCCCAGTCAACGTGCGCGAAAGCAGCGTATGAGGTGGTTTCCTGAGTCTCGTACAGGATCTGTGCCAGGCTAGCGGTATCGGTCGGATAGCTCTGCAGAGTGCGGTCACATGCAACTGTGAAAGTACCGTCGAATGCCTGGCACGTTTGCCAGGCCCCTGGCGGCGCTAATCTGGCACCGAACAGGATTCCCCAGAACTGACCACCCGTGGACCAATCCTGAGTGAACTCATTCTGGAACCAGTAGAGTCCCGCAGTGAATGACACCTTGTCGTAACTGCCATCAAGACGGAACTCATGACTGGTCTGGTCATACTCGTTCCAGCGCTCAATTGTAATGAACGGTGCGGCTGAACCATCGAAGTCATAGATTCGATACTCATCTATTTCTCGATAGCCACCAGTATAAACCAGCGTCAGGTTGTCGTTCAGATCGTATGACATGTTCAGAGTAATGGCATCTGTCTCCAGTTCCGCCTCATTCTCCGTATCGTTCTCTGATACAGATGGTGTCTCTATGCTGTTACGACAGCCCGTAGTCGGAAAGAACGTGCATGTGAGAAGTCCACCACTGAAATCTGTATCGTTTGGGTCCGTTGGTGGGGGCAACACACCGCGCGCAGCATTGTAGTTGGTGTTGTATGCTGAGAGCTGGCTTGTGTCATCGTATTTTTCGATGGTGAACGTCGATTCGAAGCGATCATTCGGTGTCCACAGAAAGGTCGCACCATAGTTCTGGTAATCCGTTTCACCGGTGTTTCCGCCGATCGTGATGTTTTTCATGAACCCATCATCTTTTATAGAGGTGGCGAAGAACTTGGCCGCGAGTTGATCTTCAATAAGAGACGTGTTCACCACGGCGCGGAGTTCCTGCTGACCATCTTCACCAGCCGTCACCTTGAATTTCGCACCAAACTCGCCTGTGGGCCGACTTCGAATAGCGTGGATCAGACCACCTACGGTGTTTTTCCCGAAGAGTGTACCCTGGGGTCCGCGCAGAATCTCTATACGCTCCAGGTCGAAGTTCTCAATGACCTGACCAGCCAGAGTGCCAAGATAGATGCCATCGATCATGACGGAGACTGGAGCGTCGAACGAGTTGTCGTCCGTTCGCGTTGGGCTGATACCGCGAATATTGATCACGGCACCCCCACCCCCTCGACCGCCATCTTCGGCAATGGTGGCATTCGGTATGAAACCTGTCAGGTCCGTGAGATTACGCACTGTAGAACTTTCCAGTTCTTCGGTGAGTGCGGTCATTGCAATAGGAATGTCCTGTGCAGATTCCTCCTGTTTACGTGCGGTTACGACAATCTCTTCAATACCGATGCTGTCCTCGGCATACGAAGAGAAAGAAAACATACAACCACTCAGTGCAAGCGATGCTATCGGAATAAGTTTGAATCGCATGGGTCCCCCTTTGTTATTCTGGAAAGTCTGTTATGAAAAACTACCTTTCTATAGTCGAGGCCATCTTTTGCGAATTAGGGTTTCAAGTCAATGAAATTCAAGGGGAAAACAACCTCATCATGATGCAGTGCAACAAAATGGCATTAGTAAGCGCCACGTTTGACAGGGTCTGATTTTTCAGAAGACAGTGGATTGGAAGACTTCTCCGGGCAGGTGTTACTACCCGGCTGAATGCAGTATCTTGCTTACCATTCACCGGACAGCAGGACCAGCTTGGAAGCACTGGAAGCCATACAGACGCGAAATTCTGCACCCAGACTAAAAGGTTCGGTGTCGGAACAGGCGACGGCGGAAATTCTGAAAGCGGGGTTGCGGGCACCCGACCATGCACAACTGCGGCCCTGGCGTATTCTCGTCATTGAGGGCCCGGCCAGGGAAAGGCTGGGTGATCTGTTCGCACAGGCAAGGCTCACAACGAATCCTGACGAGTCTACAGAGGCGCTGGCGAAGCTGAGGAGAAAGCCCTTGCGGGCGCCGCTCATTTTTGTGGTGGCGGCAAGGGTTACCGAGCATCCCGGGGTACCGGAGGTAGAGCAGATTCTTTCAGCGGGCGCGGTTGCTCAAAATATGCTGATTGCGGCGCATGCCCTGGGTTATGGCGCAATGTGGCGAACCGGCGAGATGACTTATCACAAAGTGGTTATGGAAGGTCTGGGCCTTGCCGCCAACGAGAAGATTGTCGGGTTTCTCTACGTGGGGCAGGTTGATGGTAAACAGAAATCGTTACCGGGCATGGACCTCGGGGATTTTGTCACTCGCTGGTGAATGTGAGAACTGGCTGGCTTCACAGGCAGGTGACGTGCTGGCCAACTATTAGGAATTTTCCTGATGCACACGTATAATGCACTTTCCACCTTGGTCCTCCCGCAATAAATAATTGTGAACCCCGCCAGGCCCGGAAGGGAGCAACGGTAGCGATCAATTTATGTGCCGGGATGTGGCTAAGGTGGTCTTTTAATCTCTGAAGAGAAGCTCGGATGATACCTTACGCTGATCAATCCCTGCCGGTGCGCGAACTGGTGGCGCAACGTCACGAGGCAGCCGTTGCAGCTTACGGGCAGCCGGGCACCTGGCTGAATTCAGACACTCGATGCGCCCTTCTCCGGGAAGTGCGCCAGGGTCCCCACTGCACTCTGTGCGCCCGGCGAAGTGAAGCACTTTCACCCTATGCCGTTGATGGTAAGCATGATGCGGTCACCCATCTGCCTGACAATATGGTTGAGGTGATACACCGGATTCGAACTGATTCAGGGCGCATCACGCAAAAATGGTTTGACGGTGTGATCGCTTCAGGACTCAACAGGGAAGAGTACATAGAAATTGTCGGGCTCACCGCGACGGCGATTATTATCGACAGTTTCAGTGCCGCCCTGGGCGTCAGCGCGGCCCCGGTACCCGACCCCCTGCCGGGCGAACCTTCCGGAGAAGCTAATCCCGCGGTAGAAGAGGCGGGCGCCTGGGTCCCGCTGATGGCGGTTGAGTCGGCTGAAACCGGTCTCGGCCTGCCCTCCGTGCCCAATATCGCACGAGCCATGGGTCTGGTTCCCGGCGCAGTCGCTCACTTCTTCAGCGTCATGCGTTCCCAGTATTCTCTCACGGACTATGACACCAGCCTGGCGCGTGACCAGATAGAGTTGCTGGCATCCCGGATGTCGTCGCTGAACCAGTGCTTCTACTGAACGACCTCACATACCATGCTGCTTCGTGTAAGCGGCGAGCGAACCAGGGACAGTTACAATCTGGAAGGTATCCTGGGTGAGGGCGATGTTGGTGTGCCGGACGAAGATATTCTTCTGCAGGTGGCGGAGGCTGTTTATCACGGCGATGAAACGCAACTGGCTAAAGTTCGTCAGTTGGCCGGGGAAAAACTTGGCCCGCTGAAGCTGGTTGATGCCATTGCGGTGGCCAGCGCTTTCAACGGAATCACCAGAGTGGCCAACGCGACCGGCCTGCCGCTGGATGACCACACTGAGCAGATGACGGTGGAGATGCGGCAACTGACCGGTATTGATGCGTATTCGGAGCAGGTCAAATCAGGCCAGTTTGACTGACGCCCGGAAAAACCAGGGCAGCTAAGGCAAAAGGTTACCTATTAAAGCTCAAGATCATAAAGTTGCTTTAGCTTGTTACGGAGAATCTGTTGGTTGTCCTTGCTGTAATTGTGCATATCAAAAAAGAACCCGTTGCCATCTCGATCTACAACCGTAACCCGCCCGGTGAGTTTGTCCCACCAGTTCTTGAATCCATTACCAACGAGAAAATGATTACCTTTAACGACCGCGTGTCTTTTCCCTATAGATGGAAACGAACTCCCGAATATCTGAGTAAAACGGCCTTCCATTGAGGTATCAGTAATAACGATTTCTTGTGAACCTAAGGTCAAATCCCAACAAAGGACCATCAGATACACGATGACATAGGTCAATAGAAATGGTTCCAGATACGAATAGGGAGAGCGAAGAATCTCACTATTTCCCTCCATTACCGCCATAACGCATATTGTAAAAAACGCCAGCGCAGAGACCTGCATGGCTCGTACTACCGCGAGTCTGAATTTAGAAACAGAAATTTGTATTTTGTCTTCCATAATTCCGTCCTCGAAACATCGGAAAATTAAAGCGTTTTTACGACTTTCTGCGGGCGCGTCCGCCTTTCTTTCACGAAAACGGCTCTCACGAAAAAAATCCTGTTATTCAGAGCTTCCCTAAGGCAAAAGGTTACCCCCGCCGACATCCAACGTGGCGCCTGTCATATAGGTGTTCTGCATGGTGTGAAGGATGGAACCGGCGACCTCCTCTGCAAGTCCGACCCGCCCGAGGGGAATGTTCTGACCAATCTGATTCAGGACCTGCTGTCGGTTATCGCCCAGCGCGGCGAAGACGGCGGTATCAATAATGCCGGGTGCCACCACATTGACGCGAATGGGGGCGACTTCGAGCGCCAGAGCACGAGTCAAACCTTCAATGGCGCATCCCGTGCAGGAGATTGAGGACATGCCGGTATTGCATTTACGTGCGGGGAATCCGCTGACGAATGTCAGTGACCCGGTTTGTTGCAGGTGGGGTATGCCCTGCCGTGCCACGTTGGTGTAGCCCCAGAACTTCTCGAAGGCAGCGCGAAACTGCTCATCTGTCTGCTCCATGAATGGCGCGTTGGTCCGGGTGGCGCCTGTCGCACTGGCGATGATGTGATCAATGTCTCCGATACCCTCAAACAGCGTTTTCATCGCGGGCACATCGTGAACGTCCAGTCGACCAAATTGAATGTCCGGATAATCTGCCTGGCACTGCCTGACCTTATCGTCTGATCGGCTGACGGCCCAGACGCCGGCACCCTCTTTTGCAGCGGCAACCGCCGTTGCCAGTCCGATTCCCGAGGTTCCCCCGATAATCACCACCTTCTGACCGTCCAGCGCACCCATCTACTGCCTCCTGAAACAAAACGGACATAATGAGACAGATCGGGGGTCGCCGTCCAGTTGGCTGGGCTATGTCGCGGGCGGAACGCTGGCAAGTGGATGGGGTGCCCGCGCATCATCAGCCGTTCTGGTTTTGTTACATACTCTGAACAAAAATGTTCAATGCGTTGAACATTTTTGTTCAGAGTGATAGGTTGCCCGTATCATGACCACACAATTCATCAGACCCCAGGCCAGTGAATTGGTACGGCGGCTCAAGGAGCCTCGTCGGCTTATTCAGTCCATATCGGGCGCGCGGCAGGTGGGCAAGACGACGCTTGCTTTGCAGGTGGCGGAGCGGAGTAAATTGCCCTGTCATTTTGCCAGCGCGGATGAGCCGACATTGCGCGCCGGCAATGGGTGGATTGCGTCTCAATGGGAAGAGGCGCGGCACCTGGCGGGCACTTCCAAAAGGAAAGGCGCCTTGTTGATATTGGACGAGGTGCAGAAGATTCCGCACTGGTCAGCGGCGGTAAAGAGCCTGTGGGATGAAGACACCCGCGAGCAAAGACCGGTGAAGGTGGTGTTGCTCGGTTCAGCGCCGTTGCTGATAGGACGGGGGCTGACGGAAAGCCTTGCGGGGCGCTTTGAAACCCTGCACCTGCCGCACTGGAGTTTCCCGGAAATGCGACGGGCTTTTGGATGGAATCTTGAACAATACCTCTTTTACGGTGCCTACCCGGGCGCCGCGCCCTTGATAAAAGACCCGGCGCGCTGGTCGCGTTATATCAAGGATTCACTGATAGAAACCACCGTTTCCCGCGATGTGTTGTTGCTCTCCCGCGTCGACAAACCGGCGCTGCTGAGGCAACTGTTCGAGTTGGGCTGCGCTTATTCGGGGCAGATTCTTTCTTATAGAAAAATGGCGGGGCAACTCCAGGACAAGGGCAACATCACCACGCTTGCCCACTATCTCGACCTGCTTGCGGGTGCCGGCACATTGGCCGGACTGCAAAAATACACCGGCAGTGCGGTGGCGAGCAGGCGCTCCATACCCAAAATTCAGGTCTTTAACACCGCGCTGATAACGGCCCAATCCGGCCTGACCAGTAAAGAAACATTTGCGGATAAACCGCTGCTGGGACGCCTGACGGAATCTGCGGTGGGGGCGCACTTGCTTAATGCCGCCGTGAGCGGTGAGTGCGAATTGTTTTATTGGCGGCACAACAACTGCGAAGTCGATTTTGTCTTGCGCAAAGGCAAAAAACTGGTCGCCATCGAAGTCAAAAGCGGCAAAATACCCGCTATGTTTCCCGGCCTGGATGCTTTTGCCGAGGCGTTCCATCCCACCAAATGTCTGATAGTCGGCGAGGGCGGCATATCGGTTGAAAAATTTCTCTCGACCCCGGTTACCTGGTGGCTGAAGTAGTCCGAACAAAAAATGGCAGGCGCGGCGTGAACAGCCAACCCCTTTTTATGCTACATTCCGCCAATGCCGCCGCCCCCCTCTATCCGCGCTTATATCAAGGAAATCACCTCAACCCATAGTGGTGGCAATGCCACTGAGCACAGTTTTCGCGCCGACCTGCAAAAACTGATGCAGGAACTCCTGCCCGCCGTTCACACCACCAACGAGCCGCGCCGAATTGAGTGCGGCGCGCCGGACTATGTGCTGACGCACAACGATATTCCGCTCGGCTACATCGAAGCCAAAGACCTGGACAAGTCGCTGGACGACAAAGCGCACCACGCGCAGTTAAAACGCTATGTTGAATCGCTGGATAATTTGATATTCACCAACTACCTGGAGTTTCGTTTTTACCGGGACGGCGATATGAAGCCTGCGGCGGCTATTGCCATCGCCGAGTTGCGCGGCGCAAAAATCAAACCGCTACCGGAAAATTTTGCCCGGTTTACCGACCTGATAAAAACTTTCGGTGCCTATGAGGGCCAGACCATCACCGCCGCTAACGACCTTGCCAGACGCATGGCGCACAAGGCGCGGATGCTGGCGGCGACCGTTAACGAAGCGCTGGCTCAAGACGATGATGCCCAAATCTACGGTGATAAATCGAATGAAATGGAAAACGTGCTTCAGGGACAACTGAGCGCGTTCAGGGAACACCTGATACACGATCTCGACGGCCCCGGTTTCGCCGATATTTATGCGCAAACCGTCGCCTACGGAATGTTCGCCGCGCGGCTGCACGACCCGACGCCTACCACTTTTACGCGCCGCGAGGCAGCCGACCTGATACCTTCCACCAATCCGTTTTTGCGCAAGTTTTTCCAGCACATCGCCGGCTATGACCTGGATCCGCGCATTCGCTGGATTATGGACGACCTCGCCGATGTGTTTCGCGCCGCCGATGTGGGTGAATTGATGAAAGGCTACGGCAAAGCCACCCAGCAAAACGACCCGTTCATCCATTTTTACGAAACCTTCCTCGGCGAATACGACCCCAAACTTCGCAAGAGCAGAGGCGTTTATTACACCCCCGAACCGGTGGTGAATTTCATCGTGCGGGCGGTGGATGAAATCCTGCGAACCGAATTCAACCTGAAAGACGGCCTCGCCGACACCAGCAAAACCGTCATTGAAATAGAAGGCCAGCCGTCCACGGACAAACGCAAGCGAGGCAAGGCTCAGACATACAGCAAGGAAGTGCACAGGGTACAAATCCTCGACCCCGCTGTTGGCACCGGCACTTTCCTCGCCGCCATCGTGCAGGAGATTTACAGCAAGCAGTTCGCCGCTCAGAAAGGCATCTGGCCCGACTATGTGAAGCAGGATTTAATCCCTCGCCTCAACGGTTTTGAAGTGCTACTGGCATCCTACGCGATGGCCCATACCAAACTGGAAATGGTGTTGCGCGAAAGTGGTTGCGATGCGGGCAACCAACGCCTGCGCGTTTTTCTTACCAACTCGCTGGAAGAACACCACCCCGACACCGGCACCTTGTTCGCGCAGTGGCTTTCAGCCGAAGCCAACGAAGCCAATTTCATCAAGCGTGACACGCCGGTGATGGTGGTGATTGGGAATCCGCCGTATAGCGGCGAATCGGCAAACAAAGGCCAATGGATTGCTGATTTGTTACAGGACTACAAACAGGAACCGGGCGGCGGGAAGTTGCAGGAAAAAAACTCGAAATGGCTCAACGATGATTATGTAAAGTTTATCCGCTACGGCCAGCACTACATCGACCGCACCGGCGAAGGCGTGCTGGCTTACGTCAACAATCACAGTTTTCTGGACAACCCGACTTTTCGCGGAATGCGCTGGAGTCTGCTGCAAAGTTTCGATGCGATTTACATCATTGATTTGCACGGCAACAGCAAGAAAAAAGAAACCGCACCGGATGGTTCAGCCGATAAGAATGTGTTTGATATTCAGCAGGGCGTATCTATTAACCTGTTTGTAAAAACCGGCGAAAAGAAAAACGGTGAACTGGCGCGTGTTTTTCACCACGATTTATACGGCGAACGGCAGAGCAAATACGAGTTTTTGTGGGGCCATGATTTCAAGCAGGTTGATTTCGCAGAGTTGAAACCGCAGGTGCCGCATTATTTTTTTGTGCCGAAAAATTACGAGTTACAGGGCGAGTATGACAAAGGGCTTTCGGCTAATGAATTGTTTCCGATAAACTCGGTCGGCATCGTTACGGCGCGTGACGGTTTCACCATTCACCATACACCGCAGGAGTTGAAAAGCGCCATTGCCGGATTTCGCGCCATGGACGATGAAACCGCTCGCGAAAAATATTCGCTTGGCCTGGATGCCAGGGATTGGAAAGTGAATTTTGCGAGGAAAGACATGGAGCAAAATATATTTGCTAACAACAACGACAAACCGGTGCCGATAAGTTATCGCCCCTTTGATATTCGCTATACCTATTACACTGGCAACTCAAAAGGGTTTCACTGTATGCCTCGTGGCAAGGTCATGCGGCATTTTATTGAGGGTGACAATGTGGGATTGAATTGGATAAGACCAATGGCTTCCAACTACGATTTTAGTATATTTATATCTAAACACATCACGGATCAATGCTCTGCTGGAAATAAAAGTGCAGGGGCAGGAATAAGTTACTTGGCCCCTCTTTATATTTATCCGGCGACAACACAACAAAACCCAGACAAACAGCAAAGCCCAGAAAAACAACTAACCCTGGACAAACAACAAAGCCCAGAAAAACAACCAACCCGCAAACCCAACCTGAACCCCGGCATCATAAAAACAATCGCCAAAAAACTCAGCCTGCGCTTCACCCCGGAAAAAACCGACGACGACAATACTTTCGCCCCCATCGACCTGCTGGACTACATCTACGCCATTCTCCACAACCCGGCCTACCGCGAAAAATACCGCGAGTTCCTGAAAACAGACTTTCCCCGCGTCCCATATCCAACCGACCAAAAACAATTCCGCGCCCTCGCCCAACTCGGCACCGAATTGCGCGCCCTGCATTTGATGGAAAGCCCGACACTGGATACCCTGATTACCACCTACCCGGAAACCGGCGACAACACGGTCACCAAACTGCACTTTGAGATCACTGACCCGGCAAAACGCCTCGGTAAGGTCCATATCAACCCCACCCAACATTTCACCGATGTCCCCGAAGTCGCCTGGAACTTCCACATTGGTGGCTACCAGCCCGCCCAAAAATGGCTCAAGGACCGCAAAGGCCGCACCCTTGACCATCAGGACATCATCCACTACCAGAAAATCATCGTCGCACTGACGGAAACCGCAACGATTATGGAAACAATATCCGGGCTCTGATAAAACTGAACTGGAAATAGCCCGGTGTGCCTGCGCCATGGCCGCCGCTTCCTCTTCCGGCCATAGAACAGGCCAGTAAAGCGGCTATTTTCATGGTAGACATCGTGTTTAATTTTCACCTAACACTATGTTATATGTGTTTTTTTTTGCTAATGATAGTTCGCCCAAAGGGCTTTGGGCTGGTAGTATGAAAAGTGACAGTATGTAAAAACTGCTGTAATGTGCTGTCGGTTTAGTCTGGCGGTGGCACCAGGCGTTGGACAAGCCAGGCAAGAGAAAAACATCGCATAATTTTTGATGAACGCTGCGCAAATCGCCGAAATGCAGAAGTTATCGTAAATTCAAGCCGAAACAGGAATAGCGTGGCCGCCGACACTGAGGTGACAGGAGCAAGAGGCAGGTGTCATTTCGGCGGGTTAGTATTACCCATTTGAACGGAAATACAGAGATGAGCACAGAAAGAGTTTTTATCTATTGGGATAATTCCAATATTTTCCACGAAGCACAGCGTTTCGCCGAAGAACAGAACGAAGATGTCGGCGCACGCGCGCGGGTACGCATTAACTTTGACAATATGTTGCGGCTGGCGCATGCCGACCGACCGATGGAAAAAGCGGTGGTCGCGGGTTCCGTGCCGCCGGAAATGCGGCAGTTATGGAACCGGATGGAAAATCAGGGTCTGGAAGTCAAACTTTATGACCGCGGACAAACTGAGCGGGGAGAACAGGATGTCCCCGATAGAATGTTGCAACTGCGAATGCTGGAGGATGCGCTTGATTACAACGGCAACCCCGGCGTGGTGGTACTGCTGACTGGTGATGGCGCGGGATATTATGAAGGCATCGGCTTTCACAGTACGTTGGAGCGAATGCATAAACGCGAATGGAAAGTGGAAATTTTGTCGTGGCGTCATGCTTGTAACCGACGGATGCGCGAATGGGCGGAGAACAACGGCATTTTTGTCGCGCTGGACGATTTTTACGACGCGATTACTTTTATGGAGCCGTCGCGTCCGGGTCACGAACTCGGGCTCGCCCGAGCATCAACGCCGCTGGATTTAAGCCTTCGCCAAAAGGCGTAGGCATTTTTTTCGGAAACGACCTACTGGGCGTTTTGTTATTGGAATTCTGCTGAGTTCCTGAATCGGCAGGATAACCGGCATAGCCAACTTCGTCACCGACACTGGTTTGTATGGCGAAAGCGGGGTCTTTCCTCTCCGGAACCGTTATTCCAGCAGTAAGGCTGCTAATTCCCGCCCCCAGGCCATCGGGGATTTATTGAGAGCGTTGGCGGCGCAGTCGGGTTCTTTCTCCATGCACCCGCCTTGTCGAGATACTTGCCACTGCGCAGCTTTTCTTCCACCACCACGAAAACCACCATGTCGATCCGGGGTCGGGTAACACTGGCAGCGATGTCGATGAGTTCTTCATTGCTGCGCCGGGAGCGGCCCTGAGCATAATTGTCGTAGGTAATGACTTCCTCGTCGTAGACCAGGAAGCCCCGGGCGCTTAGTCCATTGGCAACGTCGGCGAGGATTTTCTGGGATAGCTGCTGGTCGCGGGCCAGGGTGGATGGGTTGGCATCCTCGGCCATTACCAGCACCTTTGGCGTTGCAACTCTTGCCAGGCTGCGGTCATTAGCTGCGCACCGTAGCTGTCATGGCCGCCTCTTCCGGCCATGGAACCGGCCAGTAAAGCGGCCATATCCATGGCAGACGTGTGCTTCATTTACCCCTAAAGCTATGTTATAACTATCTTTTTTATGATTATGGCTCGTCCAGAGAACCGGCCAAAATACAGGACAAAACCATGGCGAAAGACGATGGTGAGAGTATCGGGCTTTTTGAACCTCTGATGGTGTCGGGAAGCTCGTTCCTGCGGGGTGAGTTGAATGATCTGGCACTGGAACTGGCCGAGAAGTCGGCGGGCTTTCGGGTAAGCCTGCCTGAGTCCATTGCCGCAGCACTGGCCGATTTGGTGCGCTCGATGAACTGCTACTACTCGAATCTGATTGAAGGCCATAACACGCACCCGATCGATATTGAGCGCGCCCTTGCCGATGATTACAGCGCCGATCCAAAGAAGCGCGATTTGCAGTTGGAGGCCAGGGCTCATATTACTGTCCAGAAATGGATTGATGACGGCGGTATGGAAGAGCCCGCCACGTCACCGGCCTCGATTATCGCGTTGCACAGACGGTTCTGCGAGTTACTGCCGGAAGATCTGTTATGGGTGGAGAATCCGGATAGCGGCGAGCGCGAGAAAGTGGTCCCGGGAGAACTGCGCACACGTTATGTGCAGGTGGGGCGGCATATTCCGCCAAGCCCGGGGGCGGTGCCGCGGTTTCTCGAACGGTTGCACGCGGCCCGGCGCGGTGCCGGGCGTATCGAATCCATCCTGGCTTCGGCATACGCACATCACCGCTTGCTCTGGGTGCATCCGTTTCTGGATGGCAATGGCCGGGTGGCGCGTCTGATGTCTTACGCGATGCTGCACAGCGCGCTGGATACCGGCAGCCTCTGGTCAGTGGCGCGCGGTCTGGCCCGCCAGGAGGCAACCTATAAAGGGCATCTGGCAGCCTGTGACGGCCAGCGCCGGGGCGACTTTGACGGGCGCGGCACACTCAGCGAAGCCGCCCTTGCGTCTTTCACGAAGTTCTTCCTGGAAACCTGTATCGATCAGGTAGGGTTCATGTCTGGCTTGATGCAGGCGGACCGGTTGCGTGACCGAATCATGATCTGGGCCGGGGAAGAGATTCGGGCGGGCGATCTGCCGCTTAAATCCGATGTGGTTCTGGGTGCTGTTCTCTCTCAGGGCGTGTTGCAACGCGGGGAAGTCAATACAGTTTTGGGTGTGAGCGAGCGCACCGCCCGCCGGGTCACTGCGGCGCTGCTCAAGGCGGGCGCGCTGACATCGGAAAGCACCCGCGCGCCGCTTTTTCCGGCGCTACCGGCAAAATTCGCGGAACGCTGGATGCCGGGGCTCTTCCCTGAATTCTGATTTGACTGAACCCGGACAGGAAATTGATAAGGGTTTCAGAGAATGATATACCTCAAGAAAGTTTGAGCAGAAGCGGTGTAACCGTCAAAGGAGACAGTGATGGACGAATTGGCCTTTTCCGATGCCACCACCCTGGCAGCGAAGATCAAAAGCCGGGAAATCAGTGCGGTAGAGTTGCTGGAGCATTACCTGCAACGGGTTGAGCGATACAACCCGGAGGTTAATGCCGTTGTTTGTATGCAGCAGGAGAAAGCCAGGGCCAGGGCGGCGGAAGCAGACGCGGCTCTGGCCAAAGGGGAGGACTGGGGTCCGCTGCACGGCGTGTCCATGACGGTCAAGGAGTCCTACAACATAGCCGGGCTGCCCACGACCTGGGGCAATCCTGACAACAGAGACAACATTGCGGAAGAGGATGCGGTCGCCTGCCAGCGACTCCAGAATGCCGGTGCGGTGATCTTCGGCAAGACCAATGTACCCATTCACCTGGCGGACTTTCAAAGTTACAACGATGTCTATGGTGTCTGTAACAATCCGCACGACCTGACGAGAACACCGGGGGGGTCCAGCGGGGGGGCTGCTGCGGCCATGGCTGCCGGTTTCTCCGGGCTGGAGATGGGCAGTGATATTGGCGGTTCCATCAGGAACCCGGCCCACTACTGTGGTGTATTCGGTCTCAAGCCAACCTGGAATGTGCTGCCCCTGCGCGGACATGCGTTGCCGGGCGTTCTGACACCCAGCGACATATCGGTGATTGGTCCATTGGCGCGCAGTGCGGAGGATCTGGCACTGGTGATGGATGTTGTTGGCGGCGCCGACGATTTGCAGTCACCGGGCTGGACCCTTGAACTGCCAAAACCGCCCGGGAAGAAGTTCTCCGAGTACCGGATTGCCGTGTGGCTGGATGATGAGATGTCACCCGTTGACCAGTCCGTACAGGACCGGGTGATGCGTGTTGCCCGGCTTGCGAAAGACGGTGGGGCTGAGGTGGATTTTGAGGCGAGGCCGGATTTCAGTTCCATGGACACTCATTACACCTACGAGAAGTTGCTGCATTCTGCGATGAGCGCCCGTCAGCCCCAGGAAGTGTTCCGGCAGATGTTATCCAGGCGCGGCGAGTTGAGTGACGACGACATGAGTGATGTTGCCCGTGTGACCCGGGGGAGTACGCTTTATTATCGTGAATGGCATGCGGCAAACGAGCGTCGGACGCATCTTCGCTGGGCCTGGCACGAGTTCTTCAAGGACTTTGACCTGTTGCTGACGCCCATGTGTGTGACTTCCGCCTTTCCCCATGACCACAATCCGCAGTTGTCGGAAAGGGTCATCACGGTAAACAACGAGCAGTATCCCTATATGCGGCAGGTATTCTGGGCCGGATTGACCGGTGTCTCCTTCCTGCCCTCCACCGTTGTCCCCACCGGGCCTGATGACCAGGGGCTGCCAATCGGCGTTCAGATTGTCGGTGGTGAGATGCGTGACCTGATGACGGTTGAATTCGCCGGTATGGTGCACCGGGAGCTGGGCGGTTTCGTACCGGCACCCGCCTATCAGGATCTGTGATGCGATACGTAGTTCTGTTTCTGGTAGCTCTGCTTCTGGTAGCTCTGCTTCCGCTGTCCGGTCCGTTGTTCGAGGCTGAGCATCCCAGGCTGGTTGTTATCGTCGGTGTTGATCAGTTGCGCCCTGACCGGCTCAACAGGGAACTGCCGGGTGGTCTTGGTCGGCTCATGCGTGAAGGTTACGTCTATACCCGGGCGACCCTGGACCATGGTTTGACGAGTACCTGCCCCGGCCACATTGTGATGTCGACCGGCGTGAATCCGGCCAGGGCGGGCATTCCCGGTAACAGCTATATAGATCATCAGACGATGGCTGAACGCTACTGTGTGGACGATTCTGATGCGGCGTTCAAAGTCCACGGTACATCAGATATTCGCTCGCCGAACGCGATTACGGCAACGACGCTTGGCGACTGGTTGAAGCAGTCGTCCACCGAATCCCGGGTTTTCGCCATATCGGGCAAGGACCGTGCGGCTATCTCACTGGGGGGCAAATCCGGTGATGGCGTTTTCTGGTTCAACACCGGGGCCGGTAAGTTCACCTCGTCCGGTTATTACGGCGATCTGCCAGACTATGTGAATGAGTTCAATGGTGAACAATACTTTGTCGATGGTTATGGCGGAAAGGCCCCGGAAATCTGGGAGCACCCTGCGGGCAGTTACCGCCCGGATGATTATGTCGGTGAGGCGGTGATCAATCTTCGGGTTTCCGGGCATCCGGTGAATCAGGGTGAGCCTGGTGTCCGTGCCGACCGGTACTACTTCTCACCCTGGCTTGACATCGCAACCGCAGAACTCGCGAAAATCGTACTGGAAGAAGAGCAGCTTGGTCAGCGCGGTGTGACCGACTATCTGGGGGTCTCCTTTTCCGCGACCGATGTCGTGGGACACCTGTACGGACCTTACAGTGCCGAGTCGGAAGATGCCCTGAACAAGCTGGATGCCGCCCTTGGTGACCTGATGAAGACCCTGGATGAGCAACTTGGCGGTGATTATGTCCTGGCACTGACTGCCGATCATGGGGTGCTGCCTCTGCCGGAGTGGCTGGTCGAAACCGGCGATATGCAGTGTCCGATTGAAGGCGGTCGGCTGGACCTGGAGTCCTTTGGCTTCCGGATGCTGCGGCATCTCGACTTGAATTTCACCCGGTCACTCGGCAATCCATCTGATCTGGTCGGTTTCTCTGCGGCGGGTGCTACTGTGAACAAAGCCTATGCCGATGAACTGGGTGTCACGGTTGACGAGGTGGTTGCCTCACTGGAAACCTGGCTGGAGAAGCAGGATCACGTTGTTAATGCCTGGACGAAAGATGAACTGATGCACAGTGATGACCCGACGGCGCGTCTGTTCCGTAATTCCTACGTTGATGGCAAGTCAGGTCATATCATCATCCAGCTTGCACAAACCTGCCTTGCGTTCAGGCCCGAGGGTACCAGCCACGGCAGTGTCTACCTGTATGATCGTCATGTGCCGCTGATTTTCTTCGGCCAGGGTGTTGCCACGGGTTCCTCCGATGAGGAACGTCACAGCATTGATATTGCACCGACCCTGGGTGCGCGCCTGGGCCTGCGGCTTCCTGACAACCTCGATGGTCAATCACTGAGCATCTGGAAAGGGGACCCTGAATAGAGCAAATCAAGTGCGGGCAGGCTCGGGTATGTTTATCTGTCCCCGGAGCCCCTACAATCTGATGTTCTACCTTTCATAAAGAGAAATCATGTCTACAGCAGAAGTCAGTTCCCCGGTTGTCGAGACTCAGCACGGTCTGGTGCTGGGCCGCGAAAAAAATGGCGTGCTTATGTTCAACGGGATTCCCTATGCCGCGCCACCGGCTGGGCCCCGTCGATTCAAAGCCCCGGTTGCACCTGAGCCCTGGGATGAGATTCGTGACTGCACGAGATTTGGGCCGGCAGCACCTCAGCTTCCCACCGGTGGAATGACCAATCAGGTACCGGTCAGGTGGGATGAAGACTGCCTGTTTCTCAATGTTTGCACACCGGCGGTCGACGAGGGCGGACGACCGGTGCTGGTATGGATTCATGGCGGTGCCTATCGGCATGGGCAGGGAGCGGTACCCTGGTACAACGGCACCAGTTTCGCCTTGAACGGCGACATGGTGGTGGTCTCCATTAACTATCGGCTTGGCGCTCTGGGATTTACCGATCTTTCACGATTGGGTGAGGGGTTTGCGACCTCGGGTGTCAATGGCACGCTGGACCAGATTCAGGCACTTCGCTGGGTCAGGGAAAACATTGCCCGGTTTGGTGGTAATCCGGACCGGGTCACCATTGCCGGTGAATCGGCGGGCGGGTTCTCGGTATGTACCCTGGTTGCCTGTGAGCAGGCCCGGGGCCTGTTTCAGCGAGCAATCCCGCAATCCGGAAGCGGGCATCATGTCCTTACGCCCGAGGTGGGCGCCAGGGTGGCAGACCTGCTGCTGGAGGAACTGGATGCCGACACGGAGGAAGCGGTGATGTCGGCGTCAGCGCCGGAGATACTGGAAGCGATGGAACGGGCAGACGTCCGCTACAACCGTCTGGGCATCGGCGATGGCGTGCAGGCTTTTTACCCGGTGACCGGCAATGATGTGTTGCCCATGGCGCCGGTTGACGCGGCAGGCAAGGGTGTCGGCAGGGATATTGTGATGTTGGCCGGAGTGAACAAGGACGAGAACACGCTATTCACGCAGCCGGGCGTGACGGAGGACAAGCTTCGGTCGCAGGCGGCGTTCTACGGCAGTGAAGGATTGCTGGCCGCCTATCGTGCGATGCTGCCGGATGCCAGTGACACGGAGATTTCAGTCGAACTCGGCACGGACTTTACCTTCAAGATTCCGACCATCCGCTTTATTGAAGCGAGACTGCGCCATGGTGCTGAAACCTGGATGTACCAGTTTGACTGGGAATCGCGACAGCCTTTTCTTAAAGCCACTCACGCCCTTGAGATACCGTTTGTGTTTAATACGCTGGGCGCCCCCGGTGTTGATCTGTTCATCGGCGAGGGTGAACTGCCACAGGATGTCGCTGATGAGATGCACCGGGTATGGACGGCATTTATTCAGGGCAGGGTGCCGGAATGGCCGATGTACGACCTGAACCGCCGTTCGGTCAGGCATTTTGATGACGCCTCCACGGTTGTGGAAAATGGCGATCAGGCGAAGCTGGTGGCCTGGCAGGGTATTCGCTAACAGCTTCCGGCCATCTGCCAACCCGCGACTGTTGCGTTACGATAAAATGACAGGACTGGATTGCTTTCTCGCCGGTTTCTCCCTGATCCGTCAGCCCGGTCTGCGCCGCTATTTTGTGGTTCCAATACTGATCAATACGGCAGTGCTGATTCTGCTCGCGGTGCTCGGTTACCGGCAGTTCGGTGGCTGGGTCGATGCCATCATGGGCTGGTTCCCGGACTGGATGTCGGCTATCTATTGGGTGATCTGGATCATCGCGCTTCTGGTCGTTCTGGTGCTGGTGCTTTACCTGTTTACCTTTATTGCCAACCTTATCGCGGCGCCGTTTAACGCCATTCTTTCCATGAAGGTGGAGGAGCGACTGACCGGCGCTCCGCCTGTGTCCCATGTGTCTGCCTGGCTGGTGTTGCCGCGAACTGTCGTGCGGGAAGTCATGAAGCTGCTTTATGTGACCCCGCGACTGCTGCTCCTGCTGGTTTTGACGTTGATTCCGGTGGTCAATACGATCTCGCCGCTGCTCTGGATTTACTTTGGCGCCTGGATGATGGCGATCCAGTACACAGACTATGGTGCGGATAATAACGATGTGTCGTTCGGTGAGCTTAAAAAACGACTGGGCTCCTGTCGCATGGAGGCGGTCATGTTTGGGTTGCCAGCCTACCTGCTGCTCACGGTTCCCGTGGTGAACCTCATACTGATGCCCGTTGGTGTCGCTGGTGGCACCCGCTTCTGGGTGGAACATCTGCGCTAATGTTCCCAAAATGGTAGCAAGTTGTCATATCGAAACTGAAACCTCTTGTTCCCAAAATGGTAGCAAGTTGTCATAACTGCCGGTACAGCAGCCTCTCGAAACCATTCAGGGTGTCCAGGCAGCGGGGCTCATACAATGGCAGGAGCTGCATCATCACGACCCCGGCGATTTGTGCCGTCGGATCAACCCAGAAATAGGTGTTGAGCAGACCGCACCAACTGTAGCTGCCCGCCGATCTCATGCCGGGTTCCGGTGCCGTGTGAATCTGGAAGCCGAGCCCCCACTTGTCGACACCGCTGCCTGTGGGGAAGGGGTGGGCAAACCGGGGGTTCGCCGCCGCCTGTGTCTGAACAAAAAGATCACCGATCTGGTTGCGTGTCATCTCTGCGAGAGAGTCTTCGCGCAGGATCGGATTGCCGCCGTTTAGCAGGCAGCGCAGAAACTTTCCATAGTCCTCGGCGGTGGAGATCAGTCCGCCATCGCCATAGGGCATTTCGGGATAAAGTGAACCGGCCTGCCATTGGCCATTTTCCCAGCCATGAGGATGGACCTGATTGTCGCGCAGGGCATAGGATGTCTCCGTCATCCCAAGCGGCTGGAAGATGAGCGCATCCAGGGCTTCTCCCAGCGATTGCCCCGTGACCTGCTCGATAATGTTGCCCAGCACCAGCGTGGATACCCCGTAGACCCACCGGGTGCCGGGCTGATGCAACAGGGGAAAAGACAGCTCGCTCTCCGGATCAAGCCCGTACAGAATGTCATTGCAGAACTTGTACCCGAATCCTGCGGTGTGATTAAGCAACTGTCGCAGGGTGAATTCTTGTTCCTGTGCCACTTCCCGCCAGGTTTTGGCTGTCAGGTCAGGATCAACAAGCACCTTATGGCCCCGGAGTTTTTCAAGGTACCGGCTGGCAGGTTCGTCGATATTCAACCGCCCCTGCTCCTGAAGCATCATGATAGCGACGCTGGTGACGGGTTTGGTCATGGACATGATGGCGAAGGGTGCGCCCGCATCCACACTGGCGGCGCCTCGGTAGATGACCTCATCCGGAGTTGTTATCAGGGCAACGACACCGGGCACATCCTGTGCTTCAAGAAAGCTGTCTATTATTTTGTGATCCATGTTTGCGCCTGGCGTTATTGCTGCTGCTGCGACAGATTGCGCAGCACATACTTCAGGATGCCACCATTGCGGTAGTAGAGGAATTCATTGGGCGTATCAATGCGTATGTCAGTGGCAAAGCGGATTTCCCTGCCGTTATCGTGGGTTGCCATGACCCCGGCCTCTTTCTGCCCGCTCACGACAGGGTCGATTGAGAACCGCTCACTGCCATCCAGACCCAGTTCATCGGCACTTTCGCCGGGTTTGAACTGTAACGGCAGAATGCCCATGCCGATCAGGTTGGATCGGTGAATTCTCTCGAACCCCCTGGCAATGACCGCCGTCACACCCAGCAGCGACGGCCCCTTGGCGGCCCAGTCCCGTGATGAACCCGTCCCATATTCAGCGCCCGCCAGCAGGATCAGGGATACGCCCTCGGTGCGATAGCGTTCGGCGGCGGCGAATACACTTAACCGCTCGCCGCTCGGGAAGTGTGTTGTCCAACTGCCCTCGGTTCCCGGTGCGAGTTCGTTCTTCAAGCGAACATTGGCGAAGGTGCCGCGCATCATGACCTCATGATTGCCCCGGCGGGAACCGTAGGAATTGAAATCCCCGGGCGCAATCTGGTGTGCTTGCAAATACTCTCCCGCAGGGCTTTCATCATCAATGCTGCCCGCCGGTGAAATGTGATCAGTGGTAATACTGTCTCCGACACGAATCAGGCAGCGCGCATTGCTGACCGGTTCCGGGTCTGTCACCTCCGGGGTCAATCCGTCGAAGAAGCCGGGTTTTTTCACGTAGGTGGATTCCGGCCAGTCGAAGCGCTGGGCCCGGATGACATCCAGTTCATTCCATACGGGGTTACCATGGTAGACATCCGCGTACTTCTCACGGAACAGCCCGGGTGTGACAAATTGCCCGATGATGGCGTCAATCTTGTCCGTTGTGGGCCAGAGGTCTTTCAGAAAGACGTCTTTGCCATCCTGGTCGACGCCCAGGGCATCGCGGGTCAGGTCCAGGCCCATATTGCCCGCCAGAGCATAGGCGACCACCAGAGGTGGGGATGCGAGATAGTTCGCCCGAACCAGCGGATGTATTCGCCCCTCGAAGTTCCTGTTACCTGACAATACCGACGTTACCATCAGGTCTTCGGCTTCGATGGTGTTCTCAATCTCGGGTGCCAGTGGCCCGGAGTTGCCAATGCAGGTGGTACAACCATAGCCAACCAGATAAAAACCCAGCGCTTCCAGATCATCCAGCAGTCCGGCTTTGTCCAGGTAGTCGGTAACCGCCTTGGAACCCGGCGCCAGACTGGTTTTTACCCAGGGTTTGGTGTTCAGTCCACGCTCCCTGGCGTTCTTTGCCACCAGTCCCGCAGCGACAAGCACCGCAGGGTTGGAAGTGTTCGTGCAACTGGTGATGGCGGCGATCACCACGGCGCCGTCTTCCAGGCTGTCCATCCCGGGTCCGGCAGGCTCAGGTTTGGGTTGCGCCAGACGGAGGTCGCGAAACTCCGCCAGGGTGTCCTCAAAGCCGGATTTCGCATCGACCAGCGCGATACGGTCCTGGGGTCTTTTCGGACCGGAAATGCAGGCCGTTACATCAGCGAGGTTCAGGTGCAGTTCGGAAGAATAGTCAGCCTTGCCCCTGCCCGGGTCGTGCCACAGGTCCATGGCCTTCATGTAGGTCTCAATCAATTCGATCTGTTCATCCGTTCGCCCGGTCAGTCGGAGATAGTCCAGGGTCTTCCGGTCCACCGGGAATATGCCGCAGGTGGCCCCATACTCGGGGGCCATGTTGGCGATGGTGGCGCGATCAGCCAGGGTCAGAGAGTCAAGGCCGTCGCCAAAAAACTCAACAAACTTCCCGACGACGCCGTGTTCGCGCAGCATCTGAGTCACCACCAGTACCAGGTCAGTCGCCGTGGTGCCCTCAGCCAACGCTCCGGTCAGCTCGAATCCGACCACCTGGGGAATCAGCATGCTGATGGGCTGCCCCAGCATGGCGGCTTCCGCTTCGATACCGCCCACGCCCCAGCCCAGAACGCCCAGTCCGTTAATCATGGTGGTATGAGAGTCGGTGCCCACCAGGGTATCCGGATAGGCGTGGCCCTGATCGTTGGTCATCACAGCGCGGGCCAGGAACTCCAGATTCACCTGATGCACAATGCCCGTGCCGGGTGGCACGACCTTGAAATTGTCGAATGCTTCCTGCCCCCAGCGCAGGAAACGATAGCGCTCGATGTTTCGTTCAATCTCGATGCTGGTGTTCTGTTCGAGTGCGTTTTCCGTGCCGTAAATATCCACCATGACGCTGTGGTCAATCACCAGTTCCACCGGCACCTGCGGATTGATCTTCGCCACCTCGCCACCCAGGTCGGCCATTGCGTCGCGCATGGCTGCGAGATCAACGATGGCCGGAACTCCGGTAAAGTCCTGCAACAGTACCCGTGACGGCACAAAAGCGATTTCAGTCTCCGGGTCGGCTTTGCTGTCCCAGTTGACCAGGGCATCAATGTCAGATTCCTGGACGTGAATCTGATCGCGATGTCGCAGCAGATTTTCCAGCAGTATCTTCAGCGCAAAAGGTAGTCGCCGGACTCGCGCCTCATCTAATCCGTCGAAGGGGAAGATGGTGTATTGCGCGTCGCCAACCTGGATGGTGTCACTCATAGTCTGTCGCCTGATCCGTATCGTTAAATAACCCATGACAGCATAAGTTTACGGGGACGAACACGGCAATAGCCAACGGCACAACAATTTTTAATGGCGGGCATCAGTCTGGGCTATACTGCGCGTCGCATTTGCACTTGTTTTTTATCGGGAGAACTTCATGAAAGGCACAGTCCACTACGAGACACGCGGCGATATTGCGTTGATGAGTATCGACAATCCGCCGGTCAATCCGCTTTCCTCCGGCGTTCGTCAGGGACTGTTCGATGGTGTCACCAAAGCGCTGGAAGACGCCGCCATCAGGGCGATAGTGCTGACGGGACTTAACCGCGCCTTTATTGCCGGTGCTGATATCAGCGAGTTCGGGGCTGCTGCGACACAGGGTGTGGGTCTGAATGAAGCGCTGGACAAGATGGAGCAGAGCACCAAGCCGATTATTGCCGCCATTAACGGTACGGCCTTTGGGGGAGGTCTGGAGGTGGCCCTGTGCTGTGACTATCGAATCGCGGCACCGACAGCGCCGGTGGGCCTGCCTGAGGTGAAGCTCGGGCTTCTGCCGGGTGCGGGCGGAACGCAACGATTGCCACGTCTGGTGGGCGCACAAGCGGCGGTGAAGGCGATTATTTCAGGTGACCCGATCATGGCCCCGGATGCCCTGACCATGGGCATTGTTGATCGTGTGGCCACGGGCGACATTGTTGAGGACGCGATTGCCTATGCCGGCGAAATCATTGAGGCGGGCAGCGCCACCCGCAAGATTCGTGAACTTGAGGACAAGATCGCCGGTGACCGGGGCAATGCCGCATTGTTCGAGCAGTTTGCCGCGAATCTGAACAGGACGCATCGGGGCCAGTTCGCGCCCGCACAAATCCTCGCGTGTGTTGAGGCTGCCGTCAATGCGGAGAGCTTTGATGCGGGCATGCAGGTCGAAGCGGAGAGGTTCGCCCAATGCATGAAGCATCCGCAGCGGGAGGCGTTGATTCACGTTTTCTTCGCCGAGCGGGCGGCCAACAAGATTCCGGGTCTGGACAAGGATGTCGGGTTGATCGACATCAACAGGGCGTCGGTGATAGGTGCGGGTACCATGGGCGGGGGTATCGCCATGTGTTTCGCGAATGCGGGTATTCCGGTACGCGTTCACGACAATGACCCGGAGAATCTGGCGCGTGGTATCAAGGTCATGGAAGGCAACTATGCCCGCACGGTTTCCAGGGGTCGCCTCAGCCAGGAAGACATGGACAAGCGCATGTCCCTGATCATTCCCACCGAGAACTTTGACGACCTGGGAGATGGCGATGTTGTGGTCGAGGCCGTTTACGAGAACCTCGACCTGAAGAAGGAAATCTTTGGGCGGCTCGATAAGGTCATGAAAGACGGGGCACTGCTGGCAACCAACACGTCCGGGCTGGATGTTGATGCCATTGCGGCGGCGACATCACGCCCTGACTTTGTTTGCGGTATGCACTTTTTCAGCCCGGCCAACGTGATGCGCCTGCTGGAGGTTGTGAAGGGCAGGGCGTCTTCACCCGTCACCCTGGGCACAGCGATGGCCCTGGGCAAGCGCCTGGGCAAGGTCTCCGTGATGGCCGGCAACTGTCCCGGATTTATTGGTAACCGGATGCTTGGCGGATACACCCACCAGGCGGCCATGATGATTCTGGAAGGCACTACGCCGGCGCAGGTGGACAAGGTGGTTTATGACTTTGGTCTGGCCATGGGGCCCTTCGCCATGAATGACATGGTGGGTCTGGATCTTGGCTGGCGCGCCCGCAAAATGATGGGCGGCACGAATGAAGTCACTGCGCGCATCCCTGATGAGCTTTGCGAACTGGGTCGCTATGGCCAGAAGAATGGCAGGGGTTACTATCGTTACGAGGAGGGTGACCGCACACCCTTGCCGGACCCGGAAGCCGAGGCCGTCATAAAGCGCGTGGCTGAAGAGTTGGGCTATCCCCGGAAAGACTTCCCGGATGATGAGATCCTTAAACGATGTATGTATCCGCTGGTCAACATCGGCGCCGCGCTTCTGGAAGAAGGCCATGCACTTCGGGCGGGTGACATAGATACCGTCTATGTAAACGGCTATGGCTTCCCCGCTTATGTCGGTGGCCCCATGTGGTTTGCCGATGCTCAGGGCCTTGACAGTGTGCTTGCGGATATTGAGCGCTTCTACGAGGAAACCGGTGATGAAGTCTGGAAACCGGCAGAACTGCTGAAGAAGCTGGTTGCAGAGGGCAAAAATTTCGCGTCACTGGATGTAGCCTGATCGGGGTGATTTTGACCACCTAATAGCGATCTTTACCAAATCAGGGCACACATCGCGCCCCTGATTTCCTTGAAAGTATAAAGAAAACAGCAGGTTAGCCTGGCTTTGTCAGGCTGGCACGCTTTCTGCTTGCTTTAAGCTCAATAACTTTACGAGTCATAAAAATGAGCGGACCCATGAAACTGCTTTACCTGACCCTTGGCATTATATTCCTGGCGCTGGGTGTGGTGGGCCTGATAATTCCTGTTCTGCCCGGGGCGCTGTTTCTTGTCGGCGCACTATACCTGTTAAGTCGCGGGTCAAGCCGTGTCAAACGGCTGGCGGATGAGCATCCGACACTGCGTGGTTTACAGAACCGTATGGACCGGCTGGATACGGTATCAGTGGCACAGCGGGTCCAGGTTGCCTGCCTCATGACCATTGAAAGCGTCGCCGTCGGCATACGCAAGCTCTTCATCGGTGTGCGTCGCCTGGTTGCCTGAAGAACATTGATATTTCAAGCAGACCCGGGCCTGTTTCTTAAATGCTATGCTTGGTCCCTGTCATTCCGAGGGAGAGCATCATGAAGCTGGCGGTAGAATTTCCATCGGTGAGTTACCGCTGGGGAGCAGAGGGTGTCGTCAAACTGGCGCAGGCCGTTGAAGACATCGGTTATGACCAGTTGGACATGTTTGATCATGTTGTGATGGGACACCCGACGCAGTCACGACCGGCCCCGATGTATCCGCCTCAGATGCCGATCATGGAGGCCATCGTCACGCTCGCTTTCGTTGCCTCTGCCACCAGTCGGATTGGTCTTGGAACCGAGGTGCTGGTTCTGCCTCAGAGAAACCCAACGCTTACCGCCAAACAGGTCAGCAGCCTGGACACCCTCTCAGGTGGCCGCGTTCGCCTGGGTGTCGGGGTCGGCTGGCAGGAATCAGAATACGAGGCGCTGGGTGAGTCCTTTGGCAGTCGGGGTCGCCGGATGGATGAAGCGATTCAATTGCTCAGACAATACTGGTCTGAGGAAAGCGTGACTGCGGATTCAAAATACTACCAGTTTGAGGCCATCGCCATGGAACCCAAGCCGCCCCAGGGGGCGGGCCTGCCGATCTGGATTGGCGGCGGTGCGGAAGCGGCGCTGAGGCGTGTGGGTGAACTGGGGGATGGCTGGCTCGCCACCGCGCAGATGAAGGATGAACAGGTTGTGCAGGCGAAGGCTCGCATCCTTCAGTACGCAGAAGATGCCGGGCGTAATCCTGGCGAACTTGGCTTTCAGATGATGCTTGATACGCCGCCGAGGGATGATGCCGGACGCGGTTTCTATGCCGACAAGGACCGGGTGCTGGCTGCCGCCGATCGGATTCACGGGTTCGGTTTTGAATGGATGACCGTCAACATGACCGCGATATTCCAGGCGGGTGCGAGAACGCTTGAGGCGATGATCGAGCAGATCGGAGAGGTTCACGACACTTTGCGCCAACGATTTGATTAAGGAGAGCCGGATTGCCAAAGCATCCGTTCAACCGCCCAAAGGGACGAATTGAAACTATCCGGGTGTCATCAAAGGCACTGAAAGACAATGTGCTGGGTGACCCTGCGGAACGCAGCGTCCCCGTCTATCTGCCCGGGGGTTACGATGGGTCCGACGAACACTATCCGCTCTTTGTCGATATCGTGGGTTTCACCGGTAGCGGCTTCAAGCATCTTGGGTGGAGCGCTTTCCAGGAAAATGTGCCGCAGCAGATCGACCGGTTGATTGAGCAGGGCAGGATGGGGCCTGTCGTGGTGGCGTTTCCGGACTGCTTTACCTCTCTCGGCGGCAATCAGTACATCAACTCCAGTGCAATGGGCAACTGGGAAGATTTTCTTTGTGACGAAATGGTACCGGCCCTCGAAGGGGCGTTCAGAATAAAATCAGGACGTGAGCACCGCGCCATTTTCGGCAAGTCTTCCGGGGGTTATGGTGCCATCGTCCATGGTATGCGGCGTTCGGACACCTGGGGTGCCATTGCCTGTCATTCCGGGGATATGGATTTCGAGCTTTGCTACCGCTCCGATTTCCCGGGGCTGCTGCGTGCGCTGGCGAACTATGATTTTAATATCCGGGCCTTTGTTGACAAGGTACATGATGGCCGAAAGGTGTCAGGTGGTGATCTTCACACGCTGATGATCCTGGCCATGGCGGCCAGTTATGACCCGGACCCGGATCTGCCCTATGGCATACGGCTGCCGGTAACTATGGACACCTGCGAGATCATCCGGGAACGGTGGGACAACTGGCTGGCCTGGGACCCGGTGCGTATGGTCGATACACCGGAGGCGCAGCATCATCTGAAGTCACTGAATGGCATTTTTCTTGATTGTGGTTCCAGAGATCAGTACAACCTGGTCTACGGTGCGCGCCAGTTGACCGGAAAACTGGAATTGCTGGGTGTTGATCATCGTTACGAGGAATTCCCGGACAATCACTCCACCATTGATTATCGTATGGACATCTCTCTGCCTTACCTGTATGACCTTGTAAAACCATAAGGAAAACAGCCATGAAAAAACTGATCTCGATGTTATGTCTCCTGTTCTGCTCACAGCTTCAGGCACACAGCGGCCCGGAAGTACCAGAGCCCGTGGACCTGGACACACTGATGAAGGCGTTCGGCTGGGATTTCAGCAAAACGGAAATCAAGACCGGGAAGGTGACGGATAATCTTCACGTCCTGTTCGGTGCGGGCGGCAATATTGCCGTCAACCTGGGCGAGGATGGTGTGTTTATTGTCGATGATCAGTTCCCGCAACTGATGCCAAAGATTCTGAAGGCGATTGGCAACCTGGGTGGCGAAGGCGTGGATTTTGCGGTCACGACCCACTGGCACTTCGATCATGCCGAAGGCAATCTCGCTCTGGGACCGGATGGCACCTGGCTGGTCGCCCATGAAAACTCTCGCGAGATGATGAAGGAAGATCATGTGATTAACCTTGTTGTCACGGCATACGACCAGAAGGCATACCCGGAGAGCGCCTGGCCGGACATTACCTATGACGATGACATGCAGTTCCACTTAAACGGTCAGACCGTCGATCTGTGGCACTTCGGGCCCGCACATACCACCGGCGATACGGCGGTCTACTTTCGAGGGTCGAACGCCGTGCACATGGGTGACGTCTACAATAATGCGGGTTACCCGTTCATTGATGCGGGTAACGGCGGAACCCTGGAGGGTGTGATCGAGTTCTGCTCGCAGACCCTGGCACGCATCAATCAGGATACGGTTGTGATACCGGGTCATGGACCCATTACCGACTACCGGGCACTCAGTGACTACGTCAGGATGCTGTCAACGATTCGAGATCGTATGCTCGATTTGATTGATGAGGGTGCGACCCTGGAAGACGTCTACGCGGCGAAGCCCACCGCAGACTATGACGAAAAGCTGGGAGACAACACCGGGTTCATCAACCGGGCCTACATGAGCCTGACCCATCGACGAACCCGGTAGCCATGGTTACAGTTATGGTTACAGTTATGGTTACACGGCGTCGTAGATATTAATCGTCGGCGCCCCGGCCAGAAAGGCGCCGAGTTTCGCACTCTGCGCCTTGAACTCATCCGATTTGCCGTGCACGTCCAGCGCTGCCTGGTCCGCGTACTGCTCCATGACGACATAGGTGCCCTCAGTATTTTCCAATCCGTAAATGAGTCTAAAGGAGGGCTGCACTGAGTTCATCTCAAGCCCTTTTCTTCTCCCGTTCATGGATTGATTTGAACAGTTGCCGACGAGCCTTTTGCAGCTTGTCAGCAGCTTCGTTATCGCTTTGTTCGTGCGCGATAGCATCCAGTATTTCAAAGCTCAGGCCGGGTTTCAAATACGCCGCTGCCCCAGGCAATGACTTGAGCTTTTCATAAGGTGTCTTGATCGCATCGTATGGATACCGCTTGCGCTGTTTACCTTTGCTATCAGTGGTCATTTCAGGGAACAGGCAGGGACGATGATAGTTGATGTAGGGGTTGAGGTGCTGCCGGTTGAACGCGTTAATCTGCGGCACCCAGCGCTGTGGAATGTGGTCATGACCGAAGATCTTGCGCACCACATGGCCGTTCTTGCTCTCTGCCAGGGCGTTGTCATTGGTCTGTCGGGAGCGTGACTTGGTGAATTCGGCCCGCAGTTTCTCAAGCAGCTTTGCCACCTTCTTGTTGATGTACTCCGAGCCGTTGTCGGAATGAAAGCCCTGGATGACGAAGGGGAAGTCATCCAGCAGTTGCTCCAGTGCCGGAATGAGATAACGCTCGCTGATTTTCTCCACGCTGACGACCATTTCCACCTGGGTCACCTCATCGACTGCATTGACGTGATAGACCCCCTTCTGCCCGTCCCAGTCGCCCTGGTGGACCGTATCAATGCGGATATAGCCGGGTTGGCCGTTGGGCCTGGGTTTGCGTCGCTCGCCGATGCGGGAGCTTCTGGGGCGGGTCTTCTCGACATGGCGGCGGTAGCGAACATAGCCGGTGGCCTTCCTCAGGTTGTACAGGTGCGCCACGGAGACCGAGGCCAGGCGTTGGTACTTCGCTTGATCATACACCGTATAGGCGCGCTCACAGAGTTTCTTCATGGTCAACCCGTTGGGGGTGTTGTGGCGTTCGTCCATGGCTGCGAGCAGGCGGATGTCTGCTGCGGTAAATCGCCGTGAAAAGCCATTGACGGTGCGTTGTTGGCGCACCAGTCGCCCGGTATCGCGGTATTGCTTGATCAGTCGGGTGATCTGCTGACGCGAATAACCGCTGATCTTCATGAGGTAGCGGATCAGCACGCCCTTGTCCGGCCTGCTCAGTGACAGATAGTGGAATTTGACCAGGGTGCGCTGTACCCATCGGTAGCGGGAATCCTTATCGTCGGCAACCTCAAAGGCCACCCGCTGGGTGCCTTCAAGGAAGGCGATCACCTGGTCGATCGTGGTCAGGTCTTCAATATTCATGATGGTTTTCATCCTGCCATCATGAACGGGGAGCAACGGCTATGTCAGACTCATTTCATGGTAGAAACACAGTCCTCCTTCAGACTCATTTCATATTGGAAAAGACTCCCTCTTCATCGCGAGATCGGTGCAGGGCATAATAGTTGTTGCCGGGCTCCTTCTCGGTAACGATTGTCATCAGTTGCTTGAAGTTTGCCTCAAACTCCGCAGCCCTGTCTGGTTGTACTTTAAGTGTTGCGACGATGCCAACAGCCATGTGATGCTTCCTGTGAGTGTGAATGGACAGGTTCATAGTTAAACACAGAAAGGGTCATGGGCAGACACCCGATCAAACCTGTCAAGGGACCACGGAGGTGCCATTATGAATTTTCCGGAACCCGGAATGATTTCACTGGGAGAAGCTGAACTTGAGGTATTTCAGGCAGGCGAGGGCGGTATTCCGGTCGTGCTGGCCCATGGCTGGCCGGAGCATGCCTTTAGCTGGCGACACCAGATACCGGCCCTGGCGGACGCAGGCTATCACGTCATCGTTCCGAACCAGCGAGGCTATGGTCATTCCAGCCGGCCTGAAGCGGTTGAAGCCTATGACTGTCACAGTCTGACGGGTGACTACAATGCGTTGCTGGATGCCCTGGGCCTTGAGAAAGCCATCTTCGTCGGTCATGACTGGGGCGCTATCCTGGTGTGGCATCACTGTCTCTTGAATCCTGAAAGGGTGGTTGGTGCCGCCAATCTCTCTGTGCCATTCCGCCCGAGAGAACCCGCTGACCCGGTCGCCTTCTGGGAAGAAATGCTTGGGCCGGAGTTTTACATCGTGCACTTCAATCGGCAGCCGGGTGTGGCCGCCAGTGCGTTTGAATCCAACACCAGGCAGTTCCTGTCGAACCTCTACCGCACGGATCAATGGCTGGAAGCCGGGGAACCCGCCAGTGTGGCAGGTGGTGGCACTTCCATTATCCACCTGGCGGAACAGCAGGTATCACGCGGACGCCTCATGATGTCAGAGGAAGAGCTCGACGTGTTTGTTGATGCGTTCAAGGTGAGTGGCTTTCATGCTCCCTGCAACTGGTACAGGAACTTTACGCGTAACTGGGAAACGACGGCGGACGTTGAGCAGCAGGTCACGCAACCCGCGCTGATGATCTACGGCAGGTATGACATGGTGCCGCAAACGGACATGACCGGATATGTGAATGACCTGGAGTTGCACGAACTGGAATGTGGCCACTGGATTCAGCAGGAGCAGCCGGAGGAAACCAACCGGATACTCCTGGACTGGCTGGACCGAAGGATGAAGCCGCTTTTCCAGGCATGATGATCAGAGCCTGGCACATCCCGGAACATGAACTGGAGTGGATCGCGATTCGTTCAAGCGGTCCCGGTGGTCAACATGTCAATAAGGTTGCGACCGGTCTGCATCTGAAGTTCGATATTGGTGCGTCCGGTCTTCCGGGCGCGCTGAAACAAAGACTGCGGGCTTTGAGTGATTCAAGGATCACCCGTGACGGCCTCATTGTGATCAAATCAACCGGCTTCCGTAGCCGCGAAATGAACCGGCAGGAAGCGCTGGAACGCCTGGATCAGTTGCTACAGGAAGCCCAGCGCGTGCGTAAACCCAGAAAGAAAACGCGACCAACCAGAGCGTCCGTTCGGCGTCGGCTTGATACCAAGCGCAGGCACGGCGACCGCAAAAGGTCCCGCAAACCGGTTGATTTTTAGCCGCACAGTTCACGGTGGTCTTTGTTGACGGCACTGTCCCGGGCAATTCTATTTGCTACTAACACGACAAGGGCAACAATTTGACATAATTTGTCTGGATGCTGTAGCGTTAAAATACTTGGCTCGGGAGGTTCAATTATGAAGTTCCGAATAGTTGGTGACCGGACCCTCCGGGTCGTTGATCGGTAACGAAACAAGGAGCGCCACCGTCCATGGCTGTTGATTACGGGCCGAAGTTTGGGGAACTGGTCGGCAACTTGATTGATGCCAGCCGTTACAATGACTATGTGCTGGCAATCATAGGCCGGGACCATGGGCTTGACGTAAACCTGAACCCGGAAGAGGTCTGGGAGGAAGGTCATCAGTTGCACCTGATGTTCATAGCGGCTCTCTTTGACGACATACCGCCAGAAGAGAGGCCATTGTTCGGCCGGACGACCTTGGCAAACCAGGGTTTTATTGCCCGTACCGACATTGTTCACCCCAACAGTGATCACCCGGATATAGATCACCCCGACAAGGACAAGACTTGACCCCCCCGGGTCACCTGTGAGCACAAGATGGATGCCACCAAGCTGGAAGCCGTTCTGGAAGAGATGAGTGCCACCGCCAGCGAAAACCTGGCACTGCTGATCAGGTTTGCGCTGGCGGTAGGCAGCCCCTGGTATTCCGAGAAGGATATGACAGCCCCCGGGGAGCGGTCGGACCATCTGCGCCGGAAACTGATGGATGCTTTTGTCGTTGAACCGGAAGAGGGAGGGATAAATGGATGAGCCCGGATTGGAAAAGGTTCTCAACGCCATCATTGACTCGGATTACAACCACCTTGTGCGGCTGGTCAAGGTGGCCAGGAAAGAGGGCATTGATCTGGGCGTTACCGACAGCGATCTGCAAGCAGCCAGGGAAAAGGCCGCCAGACTGCACCGTCAGGTAAAGGAGGCTCTGGCAAGTTAGGAAGGTGTTCCCTGAGCTATCACTTATCTTGCAGATTAAGGAACCCAGGCAACCCTGTCCTCGATGATTCAGTCAGTTTGTGTCGGTCATTATTCGTTCAATAACTTTCGGTCAACAATGAAATAAAGATGTGTGCTAGTCTGGTTTTCCGGGAAATAAACCAGGGTGTAGATTTTGGCCAGTCCGTCGGCATCAGATATTGAGAGGTTTGCGACACTCCAGTCGCTTCCATTAGAGGCGCCGGTTGCAGCGCTGAATTTGTTTCAGTTCAACGAACGGGCGCAGTATCAACCGGGAGACCCCGAATTCGAAACCCCTGCGGCGAACGTGACCGGTAGGGAAGCCTATGACCGGTACAGCGCTTCGGCGGGGAAGGTTCTTGCCGCGCTTGGTGGCAGGGTCGTGTTCAGTACAGCGGTTGATCAAATAATGATTGGGCCTTCTGACCCTGAATGGGACCTCGCGGCCATCATGTACTTCCCAACCAGAAAAGCATTTATGGCGATGCTTTCAGACCCTGACTTCCAGGCCGAGTCGAGGCATCGGAAGGCGGCTATGGCCAATCACTACATGCTTCATCTTGCAGGTGACCCCTTTCTGTAGGAGATGACGCCGCCGCCCAATGGCAACAGGGAATGAGGTTCTTGTCGATTGGGCTGTTTCGGTGGATAGATTCGCTATTGTTGCCCGGCTCCTTTACACTGTCTGTCAGTGTTGATCCTCGCACATCCTTTTCCGCAAGCATCAGCCTACATTCATTTGGAAAATCGATTTAATGTCTGCCGGGAGGCAGTGTCCTATATGGCGAAGAACAAGAAGCAGAATAATGTGTCGAAGCAGAGACTGCGTGAACAGATTGAGGAAGATACCAAGGTGTTTCTGAAACGCGGAGGCAAGATTCAGGAAATACCCTCGGGGCAGAGTGGCCAGGAACTGAACAAGCCCGGCCCGAAGCATGTTCGCCTTGGCAACAGCAAGTAAGGCACTGAGCCTCCCCTACCGGCGTCCCCGTTAAGGTTCCACTACCCCGCCATTAAGTCCGATGGTGTGGATGCCATCTCCGGTCTCGTTGGCAGAGGCTCAATCCGTGGCGATTACCCCGGCATTTCTTTATGTCTGGGATGATCTCCGGCGAAGTCATACCAATCCGGCTTGTCTGCGCAGAATATCTCACCATCGAAATCGAACACCTGCTCATCAAAGGCGCCCGTCCCCAGAATGTAGCGGTCCGGTTTCAGGAAGTAGAACAGGTTACTGCCGCACCTGCTGCAGAAACCCCGTTCCGCCCAGCCTGATGATTCGTACCTGGTGATGTTTTCCTCACCCGTGAAGGTGACAGAACCAACGGAAACCGAGAGGGCAGGCCCGCCACCCCAACGCCGACACATGGAACAGTGACAGGCGTGAACGTGTTGCTCCACGTCATTCGCTTCAAATTGAACTGCGCCGCACAGACACTTGCCGCTACGGGTCATTGCACTATCCTCGACTGTCGGGTTGTGTGGCGATGGTAGAACCACAGGGCGGCGAAGACAATATCTCGCAGGCAGTTTCTTCGCCCGGCGGGTTGCCGAACAAGGTGGCAACGATGTTACGTTATCCCCAGCGCTCCTTCGGCAAACGTCTTGATGGACCTGTAATCCGCCTTGCCGTTCGGAGCCCGGTTCAGGTTGTCCTTTACCAGAACACGCTTGGGGATCTTGTAGGCGGCAAGATGCTGCCTGGAAAATTCACGCAGCGCCAGTTCATCAAAGTCAGCCCCGTTGTTCAGTTGCACAACGGCGGTAATGGATTGTCCCCACCTGTCATCCTTTACACCGACAACCAGTGCGTCTGCCACATCCTCATGGAATTTGAGCGCTTCTTCGACTTCTTCCGGGTACACCTTTTCACCGGCGGTATTGATGCAGTTACTGCCGCGACCCAGCAGCGTCAGGCTGCCATCGTCTTCAACGCGCACCCAGTCGCCCGGAATGGAATAGCGCACACCATCGATTACTTTGAACGTCTTGTCAGTCTTTTCCCGGTCTTTGTAGTAGCCCACCGGCAGGAAGCCGCACACAGCGACCATGCCGGATTCTCCGGAGCCGGCTTTTACTTCCTTCAGGTCTTCGGTAAAGACCTTGCATCGGGTTCCGAGGGTGAAGCTTGCGACTTCTATCTCTGCGTCCCTGGTCATTAGCGACGTGCCAAGACCAATAGCTTCCGAAGACGAGAAGCCGTCTGCAAGCAGCAGGTTCTGATTGTGTCTGAGCAGGCCGGCTTTCACCTCGCGTGTCCACATGACACCGGACGAGGAGATCACGTTGACCGAGGAAATATCATACCTGTCCGGGTTCTCATCGAGTGCCTCAACCATGGGGCGTGCAAAGGCGTCACCCACGATTGTGACCGAGGTGACCTTGTGTTCATGAATCGCCCGCAACGCGAGTTCAGGCTCAAAACTTCGGCTGGGCAGAGTAACGCAGGTACCGCCATTCGCCATGGCACCGATTGCTGAAAGCAATCCGGTACCGTGCATGATCGGCGGCAGTGGCAGGTTCACGGTGCGCGGATTCGCCCCCAGCCGTTCCAGGAATTCCCGGAGGTTCTCGCAGGGCGGTATGCCGATTCTCGGATTACCGCCGGCACCCAGCACCTGGAACAGATCATCATGGCGCCACATGACACCTTTGGGCATCCCGGTGGTGCCGCCCGTGTACAGGAACAGGAGATCATCCGGGCTGTGTGTCCGTCCCGGCGATGAGCCATCGCCGCTCTCTGCCATGTCCTCGTAGCCGGAGGGTTTTCCGTTATCGACTGCCAGCCAGTGTTTCACGTCCGGTAGCTGTTTACGGATGTCATCCACGTAGTGTTGGAATTCTGCCTGATAGACAACCGCCGTCGCATCGGAATTATCAATCAGGTAGATGAGTTCGTGCTCGATATAGCGGTAGTTGACGTTGACGTGAACCAGCCCGGCTTTGAATGCCGCGGCGATACCCTCTGAGTACTCAGGACAGTTGCGCATGTAAAAGGCAATCTTGTCTCCGGGGACAAGGCCACCGGCGAGTAGATTTCCGGCCAGGTTGCCGGTGCGACGCTTGAAGTCCCCCCAGCAGACAATGCGATCACCCTGTATCAGGGCGGGTTGTTCGTCAGGCGTGATTTGCTCAACGGATTCCAGGAGTTCGCCGTAACTCCAGGCATAGTTCGACATATCGTTTTCCTTCTTGTTGAAAAGTCTGCCGGGTAAGCATATATAAAATTAGCTGTAGCGGGCTTCGGTGACGGTGTCCCTGTCACCTGAACGCACCGCTTCCATGGCATCTTTGAGATCAGACAGGTAGGTGTCTGTGACTTGCAGGTGGAAGGGTGACAACATCAGGTGCAGCGCCTTCGGGTCAGTCGTCAGGCTGGTGAACCAGCCCCGTTTATAGAGTTGCCTGTAGATAGCGAACACATCCAGGTCCGGATGGCTGAAGGCAGTGATGCCCAGCTTCGGTTCGCCGAGGATCCGGAATCCCAACTGAGAGACCCCGTTTTCAATGACCTCGCGGGCATCGGTCACCTGCCGGTGCTTCGCACAATAGCCCTCAATACCAAGGTAGTTCATGACCGCCCAGGCTGCGGAAATGGCTCCGCCGGGACGTGTTCCGGCCAGGGTTGGCGTGATCATCCGCCCGCCGGGCCAGTCGTCACAGTCAAAGATCATGTGCTGGCGTAATGCCTCCGAGCGGAACAAGACGGTTGATGCGCCCTTGGCACAGAAGCCGTATTTATGCAGGTCGGCTGACATCGAGCAGACACCGGGTATTTCAAAATCGAATGGCGGTATATCCGCGCCATTCATGCGCACAAACGGCGCAATGTAGCCACCGACACAGGCGTCCACATGCAACCAGACCCTTGTCTTCTCTGCGAGTTCACCCAGGTCGTGGATGGGGTCTATCAGGCCGTAGGGGAAGCAGGGCGCCGAACCCACCAGCATGATGGTGTTGTCATCAATGGCGGCTGCCATTCCGGAGACATCAGCCAGCAGGGTATCCGCCACCGGCACACGCCTTAGTTCGAGGCTCATCATCTTCGCCGCCTTGTCAAAAGCAGGATGCGCTGAGTAGGGTGCCACGATGTTGGGTTGACCCTTTATTGATCGGTTGGCGCATGCGAAGTCCCGCGCGGCCTTGACGGCCATATTGATCGAGTCAGTGCCCCCGGATGTGATGTTGCCGGTAGCGCCCTCCGGTGCGTGCAGAAGGCTCAACCCCATGCCGACAACTTCATCCTCCATCTGTTTCAGGCTCGGAAACGCGAGTGGGCCAAGACCATTTTCAGACATGTACATCGTGTAGGCTTCTTTCTGAACCTGCGCGACATCCTCACCGGCGTTGAAGACATAGACTGCGGTCTTGCCTTCCCGCCACCTGGCGTCATTACCGCCACGGGCGATCAGTTCTTCCTTCAGGTCCGCCCAGTCGCGGCTGTGTTGCGGCATGTCTTTCAGCATTTTTCGACTCCGTTATTCAAAGGCGGTTGCCAGGTAGGGATTGGGATTGGACAGGCCCCGGTGCAGGACGCCGTCGTGCATGACCGTCAGTTTGTCATGGTCCTGCAGGATGGTGATGTCTTCAAGGGGGTTGCCATCGACGATGACCAGGTCCGCCAGGGTGCCTTGTTCGAGGGTGCCCACGGAACCATCCGGAGCAAAGGCCCGCCCACCGAATTGTGTCGCACAGGTCAGAGATTCCGCATTGCTCATGCCGAACAGGGTAACAAAGTACTCAAGATCCCTGGCGTAGGTGCCGTGTGGCGCAATGGAAATGCCATAGTCACCGCCGACCACCAGGCGAATGCCGGCCTGTCTCAGCTTCTCAACTGATTTTACCGTGGCCTCTATCTCAGCCTCGTAACCCTGAGCGATCACCGTCTCTCTGGAGACGCCGACCGTCTCGCACTTCTCCAGATAGTTAACTTCCCAGGCGATGGCGGGTCCAACGAATATACGGTCTTTCTTTTCTTCCAGCAGTTCGATCGCCTCATCATCCAGGTAATTGGCATGCCCGACGAAATCCACACCCGCTCTCACGGCCTGCTTGACCGCTGCCGCAGAACGGGCGTGGCAGGCTACGCGCATTTTTCTTCGGTGCGCCTCGTCGACAATGGCGTTCACTTCCTCATCGGTAAACGATAATTCCCCCGGGGGGTTCTGTGCATTGATAGCTTCACCATCGATGAAGATCTTGACGACATCAACCCCGAGTTTACGTTGCTCACGAACCGCCCTGCGCAGCGCCCAGGGTCCGTCGGCAATCTGGCTGAGCCCGCTGCCGGAATCCACATTGCTGGCTGTGGCGCCCAGGTCACGACCGGCTGCCAGTAACCTCGGACCGATGATTCTTCCCTCATTGATGGCGCTTCGGAGGGTAACATCAATCTTGTAGGTGGAACCGAAACTGACCGCCGACGTAAACCCGGAAGCCAGCATCAGGCGGGCGTTTCTTACGGCAGTCAATGTGGCGTCTTCCACCGGGGTTTCGCCGATTGCGAAGGGGCTGGCATCGGCGAATGAAAGGTGCGCATGCGTCTCTGTCATGCCCGGCATGACAAACCGTCCACCCAGGTCCTGTTGAATCGTGTCTGCCGGGGTCTCCGGCATACCCTCGACAGGCCCGGCATAGCGTATCCGGTTGTCTTCAACCCAGATGGCGCCATCCCTGATCGCCTTCTCGTCAGTTGCTTTGAACAGCGTTGCGTTTCTGAAGATCTGATGCATTTGGTTTTCCTTCCGTCAGTTGAGGCGGAGCAGTTTCTCTGCATTGGGTGTGAGACTGGCAGCAAAGTCATCGACGGCAGAGGGTGTGTCCCAGCCGCCGAAATTGGTGCCGTAGACGAGCCGGTCTTTACCGGCGACTTCCACCAGGCGATTGTGCGCTGTCTCGCCATCCACATGGGCATCGAACCAGAGCCTGCGTAACAGTGGCTGCAAGCCATGTTCCCGAATGGATTCCGGAACCCAGGCGCCAAACTGTGTCATGCCGACGAAGCGGTCGTACAGGTAAGGCAGGGCACCGCCGCCATGTGAGATGCAGATATCGACATCCGGGTGTCGTTCCAGCACACCGCCAAACAGCAGGGTGGCGCAGGCGACCATTTCTTCGTAGGGGTAACCCAGCAGAATAGTCAGATTAAAGCGGTTCAACCGGTCGTCATCCGGACCCCTGTCTCCGCCGGATGATGCCGGATGCAGGAACAGCGGCACGTCGAGTTCGACCAGGCTGGCGTAGAAATCGTCCAGCCCCGGATCGTCCAGAGGACAGGGGTAATGGGTACCCGTGTAGGCGGCAACCAGACCGAGTTCCTTCACGGCGCGATGCAATTCTTCAGTGGCGGCATTGATATTCTGCATCGGCAGGCAGGCTGACCCGTACAACTTACCGGGATAGTCACTCACCACCTTTGCCATGGCATCATTGTGTATCCGGCAGAAGGTGATGGCCGGATCGTCCGGAATAAAGTGAAACATGGTCAGCGGATTGGGGGACAGCATCTGGCGGTCGATGCCGATCTGCTCCATCCGTTCGAGGCGCAGATTCATGTCCATGAACGCGGTCCCTCGATACTCCATCGGCTTCATCTGGTAGTCGCCAATTCTGAAAAAGGGGATGCCCTGTTCATCCTTTGAGAGTTCGGGGCCGTACCTGCCGGCTTTACCGAATCCTTCCTCAAGAACAATGTGTGCGTGCAGGTCGATGGTAGACATGATCAGTCCGCAAAGAAGGCTTCTTTGCGCTCCCCGTTGGGTCCGTAAACAGGCTCCCCGCGTTCGACCAGGTACGCCTGATTGATACTTTCCCTGATGCCGACACCCTGCAGTATCTCAACCATTTTGTCGTAGTTGGGATGTTTGAAGTGTGCGGCCAGTGTGTCGCTGTCCTCCCAAAGCTCATAGACCTGGATGCGAGCGGGCACGGAGGGGTCTGGCGCAAAGCAGTAAGCATGGCAGCCGGCTTCTTCCTCGCGTGTGGCCAGTTGGACGTCCCTGGTCAGGTCAACCGCCCGGTCCCGGTCTGCCTGGTTTTCAAATTCGAGTGCTGCGACGACGATTATCATGTTCTCCCTCTTGCTGTTGTTTGAGTCCGATGCCAGCCAGTCAGGCCAGGGTTTACAAAACCGTGAAGAATGCCCCAGAGGTGATATAAAATGTCAGCATCGTCAGTTTCAGGGTCAGCCGCTATGCTGAGATTCACAGGAATTCTCCTCCTGCTTATCCTATTGATTGCAGGCGGGGTTGTCACCGGTGTGTATCTGTACCTGAGCCCGGAGGAGGAGCCGCCGAGGCTGGCTGAACCCTCATCGGTCAGGACGATTTCCTCAGGACAGGTCATCGGGTTCCGGAGTGCCCATAATGCACATGCCTGGCTGGGTATTCCTTATGCGGATGCTGACCGCTGGCGTGCGCCTCGACCCGGGGCGCCCTGGTCCGAACCTCGCGAGACGCTGGATTACGGGGTGCAGTGCCCCCAGATGCCCGCAATAGCGGACAGTGATGCGGGACGCGGTTACGTGGGTGCGGAAAACTGCCTGACCCTGAATGTCTGGGCGCCGCCCTTTGACCCGGATACCGTGCCATCGGGTGCTGATCGCCTGCCGGTCATGGTCTGGATTCACGGTGGTGGGAATACGATTGGCAGTGGCGGTAGCGAGATTATCAAGGCCTACGACGGATCTGCCATGGCGACCGGGAAGGACGTCATCATGGTGACAATCAACTATCGGCTGGGCCCCCTTGGGTGGTTTCTTCACCCGGCCATAGAGGGCACTGCGCCAACCCCGGAAGATGCGTCGGGAAATTTTGGAACCCTGGACATGATCGAGGCGCTGGGCTGGGTCCGTCGTAACATTTCGGCGTTCGGTGGTGACCCCGGCAATGTCACCATCTACGGAGAATCTGCGGGTGGTTACAACGTGCTCAGTCTGATGGCTTCGCCGCTCGCCACCGGACTCTTTCATCGTGCCATCGTGCAAAGCGGGGGACTCACCGTGTATTCCCGGGAAGATGCCATGGGGTTGATGCGAACACCGGAGGGTCGTGACATGTGGGGTTCCAGGAAGCTGGTGGCGCAGTGGCTGGTGGCTAGTGGTCGCGCTGAAAATCTGCAGGCGGCGTTTGATCTTCAGGACTCCATGGATGCGACGGAACTTGCGACCTGGCTCCGGACGCTGTCTGTGGCTGAGATTTACGGCATCTTTGATGGCGGGTTCGCCGGTATGATCGAGATGCCGTTAATTGTCGGTGACGGCTATGTGATACCCGCCATGACATCCGCGGAGATTTTTGCGAACCCTGACAATTTTTCCAGGGTGCCGTTGATGATTGGTTCGAACCGGGATGAGGTGCGGCTGTTCGCCGCATTCGACCCCGACTACATTCGCATGACGGGTAACTTCCCGACAGGGATCAGGGATGTGGCGGCGTACCACCGTGATATGGGGTATGCGACCGAATTCTGGCGGGCGGAGGGCGTTGATGCGGTTGCCGAGGCAGTCAGCGAACATCAGGACGTTTACGTTTACCGGTTCGATGCTGATGACTGGCGCAATCTTGGCTTTGTGGATCTTAAAGCGCTGTTTGGCGCGGCCCACATCTTTGAGATTCCTTTTATCTTCGGCTACTTCCCGAAGCCATCGAAACTGCTCTACCCGGAATCGTCCTTTGAAGAACTGATGTCGCTGTCCGGCGCGATGATGTCCTACTGGGCGGCATTCGCGCATAACGGTGACCCGGGACAAGGGCTGGATGGGAAAGAAACAGGCTGGCTACCCTGGCGGCGGCAGGACTCAGGGCATTACCTGATCCTTGATACCGGCATAGATGGCGGCATACGTATGGATCAGGGGGTTGTCCGACGGGAAGAGGTGAAAGCAAAGTTCCTGTCTGACAAGAGTTTTACCTCCCGGGAAGCCAGGTGTCTGGCCTACCGCACCGCCTTCCGGGGTGACCTGCACGACCCGGTTGAATATGAGTCACTGGGTTGCCGGGATGATTGAGCTTTTCCCGACACTATCTGCTATCAACTGCTATCAGCTACCGGTAAAGTTTCCGACACGTTTTTCAGAGACAGCCTTAACGCCTTCCTTATGATCGCTGGTTGCCTGTAGCCACTTCTGTTCACGACTCTCAATGGTCGTGACATCGTTGACAGCATCGGCAAGGCCCGGTCGCATCTGCTCACGAAGTGAAAGCAGGGCAAGCGGGGCGTTTTCCGCGATTTCAGTGGCGAGTTCAATGGCCGCCTTCCGCACATTGTCGTTGTCGGTGAACACATCACCCAGCCCCCACTCGTAAGCAGTTTCACCCTGGATGCGCCGACCCGTCAGAAACAGGAGGTTGGCCTTCTGCGGACCAACGATTCGTTCAAGCGTGTGGGTCAGACCGAAGCCGGGGGTGAATCCGAGCTTAACGAAGTTTGCAGTCATTCGGGTTGCCGGACAGACAACTCGAAAATCCGCCATCAGCGCAAGGCCGAAACCACCGCCGACGGCCGCGCCCTGCACGGCGGCGATAACCGGCTTTCTGCAACGGAACAGGCGAACCGCTTCATCGTAAAGCGGGTTGCGATCGTTCGCGGTACGTTTCTCCAGTTCTGCGGCACGCTCATTGGAGCCGAAGTTCGCCCCCGCACAAAAGTGTTTACCTTCCGAGCAGAGCACGATGGCGCGCAGATCCCCGTCTGCGTCGATGTCTTCAAAGCAGTCCGCCAGATCCATGATCAGTTGATGATCAAAGAAGTTATTTGGCGGGCGCCGGATTTCGCATTGCGCCAGGTGGCCATCCAGCCGCGTCACTGTCACGTCTCCGTATTGCTCTTTCATAGTTTGCTCCGGGCGTCAGTCGAACGCGCGTCTGGTTGGTTGGATACCTTTTGGCCATTTGTCGATAGTCGCGGCAACCTTCTCGCCGATTTCGGCAACGGACCAGGGTTCATCCGTATTGTCTTTGGTCGCAATGTCCTGCGCCTGCCAGGACAGCAACTGAACCGTGTTACCGGAAACCAGGAACTGTCTGCCGGTGACTTCTTTCGCGTCATCGGAACCCAGCCAGACAACCAGTGGCGATACCTTGTCCGGGGACAGCAGTTCTTCCAGGTTCTTATCTTCCGGCAGGACGTCTTCTGTCATACGGGAGAAGGCCGTTGGCGCCAGTATGTTGACACGGATGCCGTACTTCAGCCCTTCCTGGAACAGGCAGCGGGCGAAACCGGCGATTCCCGCCTTGGCTGCGCCATAGTTGGTTTGTCCGAAGTTACCGAGCAGACCGGAAGTGGATGATGTCACCACGATGCTGCCGCCTTCGCCCTGGTCCAGCATCTGATGGTAGGCATGCTTGACCGTGAGATAGGTGCCGCGCAGGTGAACGTTGAGGACGGCTTCCCACATCTCGTTGTCCATGTTCTTGAAGGACTTGTCCCGCAGGATGCCCGCGTTGGCGATCACGAAGTCCAGCTTGCCGAAGTTGTCGACAGCGGTCTTGATCATTCCTGCGGCATCCTCTTCGCTGGCGACATTACCGTAGTCCGCGACCGCGGAACCACCCATCGCCTTGATACTGGCGACCACCTGGTCCGCCATGGCTGAACTGCCACCGGTGCCGTCCCGTGCGCCACCCAGATCATTGACGACGACGCAGGCGCCTTCCTCTGCCAGCAACAGGGCATGGTTTTCTCCCAGGCCTCCGCCGGCACCGGTTACCAGGGCGACTTTCCCATCCAGCATTCCCATAGTTTGCTCCGTTTCTGTGATAAAAAAGGGTAAAAGATGAAGGCCGAAAGTAAATCATATCGACCTTATAGAAGCCAGCAGGGTGACTGTCCGGGTTGTAACGAGGATACCAGCTTCTCCGTGATACCATCGGACGTTCCCACAATGATGGTGCAGGCTCATGACCCGAATCGCACCGGGCGATAACCCGGAAAAGGCACCGATCCCGATAGCGCTCCTGGGGGAGGGTGCATCCCCGCTGATCACTGCCTGGTTCGAGATCGTTCACCTGAAGCAGTTGTTCCGCAAGGGCTGGCTGGAACGGGGCGTGCCGCAGGCCAGATGCGAGTCCGTGGCAGAGCATACCTTCGGTAACGCGATGCTATGCCTGCTGTTGCTACATGAGTTTCCTGAACTGGACGGTGACAAGGTGCTGCGTATGGCGCTGCTTCACGATATTGGCGAAGTCTATGTGGGAGACATCACACCCGAGGACCGGGTTGACTCTGCGGATAAATCAGCCAGGGAAGCCAGCGCAGTTGAAAGGATTCTGGGCAAGCTGCCGGGTGGTAAACAGTTGATCGAAGAGTGGCACGATTATGAGCATCAATCGACACCAGAGGCCAGGTTCGTGAAACAAATCGACCGGCTGGAACTTGCCATGCAGGCAAGTGTTTACAAGTGCCAGGGTCTGGTGGACCCGCAGGACTTCATGGCCTCCGCGGAACGTCACCTCAATGAACCGGCCCTCGTGGAAGTGCTGCAGACACTGAGATCTTTAGGCTGAACCCAGCTACGCTCGTCAGGGTCAATGAGCATTGTCAGACTCCCGCATGAGGAATCTCCTGCCTGAGTAGATGTGTCGGAAGACCGGATTGTGTGGGCGATCCGTAACAGGGATCAGGCGACGGCGGTTTCGCGGGCAATCAATGGTGTTTCTTTCTCGGCAACACGGCAGGCGTATTCAAGACAATTGCCGCAATCGGTACCGAGCCCCATATGTTTGGATATGTCATCCAGGGACATACCCTGTGCCAGGCACTCCTTGAACTGGCGGCTGTTAACATTCCTGCACACACAAATGATCATGGTGCGAATTGTAAATAAGAACGATTCGTAATAGCAAGTTTATTTCCACTGTTTGCTGCAAATGACAACTATTATCAAGTCATTGATTTATAAGAGTTTTCTTTGACTTTGTTGCCTTTGCAGGTATGATTACGCCACAAATGTTGTTTGTGAGAGCCCCATGAAGCCCCAGGATTCCAGGATTATCGACTATCTAAACCAGGTTTTGAAAAATGAACTCACGGTAATTAACCAGTATTTCCTGCATGCCAAAATCCTGGAAGACCGGGGTCTGAAGAAACTGGCGCACAAGGAGCGACATGAATCCATCGAAGAGATGGAGCATGCTGAATGGCTGATGGAACGCATCCTGTTCCTTGAAGGTCTGCCCAACCTGCAGGATCTCGGCAAACTTCATATCGGCGAAACCGTGGAAGAGATGTTTGAATGCGACCTGGAAGCAGAGATGATCGCCATCCCGCTGTTGCGTCAGGCGATTGCCTGTTGTGAAGAACAGCGAGACTATGTCACGCGCGAACTGTTTGAGAAAATTCTCGACAGCGAGGAAGAGCATGTGGACTGGATCGAAACCCAGCAGGGCCTGGTCAGGGAAATGGGCCTGCAAAACTACCTGCAATCCCAGATGGAAGAAGAGTCCGGTTCGTGATGTGAACCTTCGTTATGTGACCATTCGTTATGTGAATCAGGACGGCGTGAAACGCTTCAATCCCGGGCGGCTGGTGCTTTAGCCCTCCTTTCATGCAGTATCTTCAGGATATCGGTATGTCGTGCGCGGGTCAGTTTGTAGTGTGAATAGCACCAGAGGGATATGATCGCGAACGCGGAAACAATCGGGCCGTACAACAGCCCCAGATTGATGAGCGTATCGGGTGGGATATCAGCCGCAGTGCGTATCTCCGGGCCTGTCGGCCAGGCGATCAGGTCCAGACCCAGGCCGCCAATAAAGTTGCCAAATCCGGAAGTAGCCTTGGCTGAAAAGGCAATCGCGCCAAAAAAGATGCCCTCCTGGCGCACCCCTGTCTGATATTCATGTTCATCGGTGATGTCCGCCATCATCGAACCGAAGGAAATAAAAGCCTGCTGCAACAGGAGTCCCTGCGCGAATTTCATACAGACCAGCGTCGTGATCAAGGCTGTCGTTCCGTTCGCAGGGAAAAGTTCCAGCAGTCGCAGCACCACGGGCAATACCTGGAAGGCTGCCCAGGCGCCGGTTCCGAGAATCACGCCGAACTTTTTATCGGTGAGTCGATGCAGGGTGGCCGTGAAGAAGACGCCCAGCATCAAACCAACCATGAGGCTTACCTGCACCCAGAGCATCTGCGTGCCGGTGAGTTCCCAGAAGTACTGGAACATATACAGATCGAGGGCGTTGTTAACCCCGGACATAACAAAGACGATCAGAACCCCGAAGAACAGCCAGCGAAAAGAGCGATTGGAAAACGCCTCCCGCGCCTCTTTGATCAGGCGACTGAAAATTCCCTGCACGGGTTTCCCTGCCGGTTCTGACAGGTAGGGGATTTCCTTCTGCGTGCCGAATGCGGAGTACCAGATGGTAACGACCATGAGCAATGCAAGGCTGATGGCGTAGGGCATGTAGTTGTCGACAGACAAGCGACCGCCATGATCGTCAGCAAAGAAGTAGCCAAGACCGATCACCACGGCTGAGGCGTTACCGAAGGTGCTGAAGAACTGCCGGAACGCGACGATGCGGGTCCGCTCGGTGAAATTCTCGGTGAGTTCGGCGCCGAGGGCCAGGTGCGGCACATGGTAAAGCGTCATGGCAGCGCGCGTCAGGATTGAGAAAACGGTCAGCCATATAAACAGGCTCAACTGGCCCAGATTTTCCGGTGGAGAAAACAGGCCGACGAAGGCCAGCGCCAGAGGAACAGCCGACGCATACATGAATGGATGCCGTCGGCCAAGCTTTGACTTCCAGTTATCCGAGAGGGATCCCGCGAGCGGGTCGGTGACCGCATCGAACAGAAGAGCAACGAACAGCGCCATCCCGGCCAGGGTCCCGGATAGTCCAAGTACCTGGTTGTAGTAGAAAAGAATGAACAGCGAAAAAGCCGTGTTCTTCAGCCCCTCGGCATATTGCCCGATGCCAAAGGCAAACTTGCTGGAAAAGGGCACCAGCCGGTCGTTGGAGGCGGTGCGGCCTGTCATGGATCAATCAACCGCAGCGCCTGCAGACCATACATCCCTGGTTGGAATGAACCGGCATGTGATGTTTCCATTTGCGTTACCCGTCCCGGAGTCTCAGACAGAGAAACGCCCGTCTTCCATGGCCTTGTACAATCGCTCCCGGTCGTGATGGAAGCGGCGTGCGCCCAGGTAGAACAGCGGAATGGCGGTTGCCGAAAGCGCGGTAAACACCAGCAGGGTTTTGGTGAAGGGCTCTTCAACCCCCAGGGCGAGCAGCCAGTCAATCATGATGCCGGAGAAGGTGATGCCCAGTGCCAGCCCGATCAGGTTCAGGGTCAGAAAGTGGAGCAATACGTGCGGGTAACCCGCCGCTTGCTTATAGGGCATCGTAACCTCGTGCGGCGGCATCTTGTTGTGTCAGTGGTTGTATCAAATCGTGGGCGACCAGTCCGCTCGTAGCATTCCTGTGGGGTCTCGACGTTTGAGTCTATCATGATTTTCCCGGTGCGCTCTGCGCCCTCCGGCGGGCATCTTCTGACAGTGTCCGGGTAGTTGCGGTCGGGGTCATTGGCCCCGGATATGGGGTCGTCCTGTCCTGAGTGGGTCGCCTGGTATATGCTTCCGGATTCTTTCCGGGCAATGCGCGATGACAGGATATGAACCCCACGATTGCAATCCGGGTGTGCTTTTCATCCCGCTGACCTGCCCCTTGCTACCGTTGGAGAAAATTGAAGCAGGCACGGCCTGACATGCCGGGCCTTCTGCCTCGTATTGACGGGATCATTCGTCCTGCCGGGCGCGTGTTTTACGGCTGGTACCTTGTTTCTGCGGCGGGCGGCCTGCAACTGCTGGCAGGGCTACTCTGGATGCAGTCTTACGGTGCCTACGTGGTTCTCCTTCGGGCAGAATTCGGCTGGAGCGCGGCGCTGGTGGCAGGGGCCTTCGCCATGACACGCATTGAAAGTGGCATCCTCGGACCTTTACAGGGCTGGCTGACTGATCGCTATGGGCCTCGTGTCATCCTGGGAATCGGCACCGTCATCTTTGGTGTCGGATTCATGTTATTCAGCCAGGTTGAGTCCCTGTTAGCCTTCTACCTGACGTTTGCGCTGATTGCCCTGGGCTCCAGTCTTGGAGGCTTTGCGACGGTCATGGTCGCGATTGTGAACTGGTTTAACCGGCATCGTGCCAAGGCAGTAGCCGTGTCGCAGATTGGCTTCTCGCTGGGTGGACTCTGTGTGCCACTGGTGATTTTGAGCCTGGAAGCCTTTGGCTGGCGTGCGACTGCATTTTACTCCGGGGTTATTGTGATTGTGGTTGGCCTGCCCCTCACCATGCTCGTCAGGCACAGGCCAGGGGACTATGGCGATGTGGTGGATGGCGGCGGCGTCCCGGATGGTGCCGACGGCAGGCCTTTGCCAGCTACGGGCCCGGATTTCACCGCCAGGCAGGCTATGGGGACAGCCGCCTTCTGGCTGGTCTCGGTGGGTCACGCATCGGCCCTGCTGACGGTGTCTTCCGTCATGGTGCATCTCGTACCGCACCTGACGACCGGATTGAACTACTCCCTGGCAAACGCCGGGCTGGTGGTCTCACTGATGACAGTGTTTCAAATGGCGGGTCAGATAGGGGGCGGCTTTCTCGGTGACCGGTTTAACAAGCGATTGATCTGCGTGATCTGTATGCTCTCGCATATGGTGGCGCTACTGCTTCTTGCGCACGCAGACAGTGGGTGGATGGTCGTGATGTTCGCGGTATTACATGGGCTCGCCTGGGGCGTCCGGGGTCCGCAGATGGTTGCCCTCAGAGCCGATTACTTTGGCGTTTCGTCCTTCGGCACCATCATGGGATTCTCATCGTTGATTGTCATGCTGGGGATGTCCATTGGCCCGATTTTCGCCGGATACCTGTATGACATTCAGGGCAGCTACACCCTGGCGTTTACTGTGATGGGTCTCAGCGCCATGGCGGGTTCGCTGTGTTTTGCGCTGGCGGTGTCACCCGTGCATCCCGACAGTGGTAAACTGTCTCCGTGAGAACTCTTTCAGCCACACGTGACTACCTGAACGCCATGGGCATTGATGTCTGGTCGATTCGACCGGCGGTGGATCGACAGCCGCCTGTTGCGGGTTCGTCGCCGGTGTCTGATGTCGTCAGGGCGATAGGTGCGGCACCGGAACCCCTCCCACCGAACAGGACGGCGGGCGCGGAAGCTGAAGCCGTACCCCGGTTCCGTCTGGCATTGCTGCACTATGGCACCTTCGGAATCTGTGTGTCCCTGAAGGAATCCGAGAAGCTGCCGAGGCGGTTCTGCGATGATCTGGCGCGCGTGATGGGCGGCGACATTGAAGCCCTGCGGTACCACGAACTGGTCTGGCCGATGCTCAGCACCTCGGGTATTGATCAGTCGGTCAATGCGGCCCGTGAAGTGGTTACCCGGAAACTTCGAATGCTACCCTCGCAGGTTCTGGTGCTTGGTGATGAGGTGGCCGAGTACTTTGCGCCGCTCAGGGAAGCAAGACAGGCACCGTATGTCCTGGGTCCACAGGGTTTCCTGCTTCAGCCCGCACTTGCTGAAACGATGGCTTCAGCCGACATAAAACGCGAACTTTTCCTGTCCCTTCAGTCCTGGCGGAATACCGGTTGATGCCGGATATCCGGTGTATGCAGATGGAGGATCTGCCTCACGTTCTGCGGAATGAACGTCGAGCCTACACGCATCCCTGGAGTGAAGGAATTTTCCAGGACTGCCTGACCCGCGGACATGAGTGCTGGCTGATGATCTACGGTGGCAGGATTGTTGGCCACGGCATTATCTCTGTCGCAGCGGGCGAGTCACATCTGCTCAATGTGTGTGTTCACCCTGAGTGCCAGGGCAGTGGTTTCGGACGTGCAATGGTGGAGCACCTGCTGCGTCGGGCACAAGCGCGCAATGCCGGCAGCATGTTTCTTGAGGTGCGCTCCTCCAACATGGTGGCTTACCAGTTGTATGAAAAACTTGGATTTAACGAAATCGGTCGACGTGAAAACTACTATCCGTCCTGTGCCGGTCGCGAAGATGCCATTGTCCTGGTGAAAGAGCTACTGTAGGGAAGCTCTGAATAACAGGATTTTTTCGTGAGAGCAAGGCGGACGCGCCCGCAGAAAATCGTAAAAACGCTTTAATTTTCCGATGTTTCGAGGACGTGTCCAACGCAGCTATCGCGGGAAAAGACGTTATTCAGAGTTTCCGTAGTCCGCCACTTTATGCAAATACGGCAATCAACGGTAGAATTGCCGGTTTTTGTCGCGTAGCCCAACAGGTCTGGTAGATTTTTAGTGGTGCGCATAGCTGTATACTCATGTCGAGAGGTCGGGTTTGTCATCCAGTCATTTATCCAGTGAGGTTTGTAAAAGACGCACGTTTGCCATCATCTCGCACCCGGACGCGGGTAAAACCACCATTACTGAAAAACTTCTCCTGTTCGGCAAAGCCATCCAGATGGCGGGTACCGTCAAGGCGAAGAAGTCGGGTCGCTATGCCGCCTCGGACTGGATGGAGATGGAAAAGCAGCGGGGTATTTCCGTGACCACTTCGGTCATGCAGTTCCCTTACAAAGAGCGGATCGTCAATCTCCTGGATACACCGGGTCACGAGGATTTCTCCGAGGACACTTACCGGACGTTGACTGCGGTGGACTCGGTTCTGATGGTCATTGACGGCGCGAAGGGTGTTGAGGACAGGACCATCAAGCTGATGGAAGTCTGCCGGTTGCGTGACACACCGATCCTGACCTTTGTTAACAAGCTCGACCGGGAGATTCGTGATCCGATCGAGGTCCTGGACGAGGTTGAGTCCGTGTTAAATATCCGGTGTGCGCCCGTCACCTGGCCGATTGGCATGGCTAACCGGCTCAAAGGTGTGTACCACCTCTATGATGATGAGATTCATGTGTACGAAGGCGGGCCGGAGGCAGCGGTTATTGCCGGGCTCGAATCCGATGAGGGCCGAGCCTGTCTGGGAGATGACTATGAAGACTTCGTTGACGAGATTGAACTGGTCCGTGGGGCGAGCCATGAGTTTGATCCTGATGCCTATTTTGCAGGAGAGCTGACGCCGGTTTATTTTGGCACGGCGCTTCGCAACTTTGGCGTCAACCAGATGCTGGACGGCTTCGTTGAATATGCGCCGCCGCCGCAACCCCGTGAGACCAGCACGGACAAGATTGATTCCAGGAGCGAAGAGTTCACCGGGTTCGTGTTCAAGATCCAGGCAAACATGGATCCCAGGCACCGGGACCGGATTGCGTTCATGCGGGTCTGCTCCGGTCAGTACAGCCAGGGCATGAAGATGCGGCACGTGCGTATCGGCAAGGATATTCGTGTCAATGATGCGGTCACGTTCCTTGCCGGTGAGCGATCTGCCGCCGAAGAAGCCTACCCCGGAGACATCATTGGGCTGCACAATCATGGCACCATCCAGATCGGCGATACATTCACCAGCGGTAGGGACATCAAGTTCATTGGTGTTCCTCACTTCGCCCCTGAGTTATATCGTCGGGTACGACTGAAGGACCCGTTGAAGAGCAAGCAGTTACATCAGGGTTTGACCCAGTTGTCGGAGGAGGGCGCGAGCCAGGTGTTTATGCCACTTGCCAATAATGACCTGATTGTTGGTGCGGTCGGGGTGCTACAGTTTGACGTGGTTGCCTTTCGACTCAAGGATGAATACAAGGTTGAGTGTGGGTATGAGTCTGTGGGTGTTGCGGTGGCACGCTGGGTGTATTGTGAAGATGAGAAGTTGCTGGCGGACTTCAAACGAAAAGCCGAGACGAATCTTGCGATGGATGGCGGCGGACACCTGACCTACCTGGCGCCGACCTCGGTGAATATGTCGTTAACTGAAGAGCGCTGGCCCGAAATCGAGTTTCGTGCCACGCGAGAGATCGACTGACTCTTTTCAGATGTGCCCCATCAGGGCCAGGGCTGGGTCTCAGGTGAAATCGGAGTAAGGGTTTTCGACCTCTAAAGAAACTTCATTATCGAGCCCGGGTATGGAAATGCCGCCGGAAGAGATCGACAGGGCTTCTCCCTCAATCACGCCGACGCCAAAGTTATAGATTGTAGAATTTTCACCCGCGATCATCGAGTCATCGTAAGTGTTGCATCGTTCGACAACCGTTTCATTCAGGGCCGCGTGTGAAGTGATCTTCTTCTTGCCGCGCTTTTTCTTCAGCATCTTTTGAACCACGTGCGGTGCCAGGATGGCGGCGGTCGCGTTGTTGCCGCCAAAACCCTTGGAATTGATCAGTACGGCATCCATGTCTGTGGTATTCACCTCCCGGTGCTTCAGGATGAAGTCCAGATGATTCCGGTGTACATCGTCGGCAATGCAATCCGATGTGACAATGCCCGGGATAATGCCGTGCTGCCAGACGCCCAGGGAAGCCATTAGCTGATCTGCCGAGGCGCACGCAAGCGAGTGTCCGACATAGGCCTTGATAGCGCCCACGGGCCACTTGCGGATACCGAAGACCCCGGCCAGTTCGTTGAAGATATGTGACTCCGTCACCCGGTTCTGCGGTGTGCTGGTACCGTGGGCCTGCATGTAGGAACGGTTGCGTAATGCGTCCTCACCCAGGATGGAACGGATGACCCCCATGGCTTTACCCACGGTGACATAGTTACCAATCCCCGGTCCGGGAATGGATTTTTTGAAGCCGTCGGCATTGATGAAGACGTCGGCAACCGCGCCGTAAACATTGGCGCCCAGTTCCAGTGCCAGTTCATCGTCGAACAGGATGATGAACTGTGACCCTTCCGAGAGGGTGAAGCCGCAGTTTTCGGCAAACGGTCGACATGCGCGCCGATGATCCGCTTCACCGGACTCAATACCATCAATTTTGTTGAGCGCCTCGTCTTCGGCGAGGGCCCCCATGGTTCGATAGCCTTCAATCACGTCTGGCGTGAGGGGCGCCTCGCTACCGCCAACAATAACCGCACGATACTTGCCGGAACGGATGTCCTGCATGCCCTGGCGCAGGTTGTACAGGAAGGTGGCGCAGGCGCCGATGTTAGCCCCGGTCGTACCGACGTTACCCAGAATGTAGGCGTTTACAAAATCCGCCGTCATCTCGGCAAGTCCGAGTGGCAGGTTCTTTGAAGTGACGCGCTTGCCCATCAAACCTGCCTGCAACAGACCGCCGGAGCCGTTGGTATCCAGTTGTCCCATGGCACTGCTGGCATAAACAGAAATCTGATCCGCAGGCACGCGCTTTTTCACTTCATCCCAGTTGATGCCGAGGGAGTTCAGCGCATCGGACGCACCAAACACTGTGAGTTGCAATCCGCGGGGGTGATTGCGGGACTGGTACAGCTTCTCCGGTTCGAAGCCGGTCGGGAGCTGACCCGCAGCAAGCACTCGCGATGACCTGGTGTCGTTAAACAGAACCTCCAGGTCTCCGGTCACCGTCACCTCGACAGTGCCGTCTTCATTTTCGTGAAGCTGCCAGTTATCCGGCGGATTATCGGGCAGGTGGCTGCGTCTCAGCGAGAAGGTGACGGAATCGGATGAGGCACCCTTGATGGTTGCGCGTTTGTGCAAGGGTATTGAGGTTGCGTCGAACAGATTGGTTTCCAGTCGGCGGACCAGCGTGTGGTCCAGCATCCACTGCCGCCCTTCAGCAGAGGTTGAATCATCACGATTCATAAGTGCGGCGAGGGCGGCGAAAGTCCTGTCCCGGGATTCGCTACTGAGCTTGTCGATCACCATGCGCCGGTAACCGTGATGTAGGGAACTGCGACCGGCGGGATTGACGCCGCCAAAGCCAACAATTACCGGCAGGCGTGACAAAACATCAGCTCCTGAATGCTAACTGGAAGTAAAGTTATTGTACGTGGTTGTGTCAGGCTTGTCGCCATTGTCAGGTTGACGAGGCGGGCATGGTAAGCCAGGCCCTGTTAAATCTCAGGTGACGAATCCGCTCAACATTCCAGGTATAGACCAGATGAATGAGGCCGTCTTCGTCGATGGCGAAGGATGGGTAGGAAAACTGGTACTCCATACCCGGTCGGGGATGCGGTTCCTTTTCTTCCTCAAGTGTCCGGATGATGTTCCAGCCAGCGCCCTCATTAATGGCAAGACTGAGTTTATGCCGACCCTGCTCAAGGTCGTTCAGCGCCATCAGCAGGGTCCCATCGCCCAGGTTCAGCAGTGCCACCGCTGCGTTTGAATTCGCAAGATCCGTGACATGGGGGGGCGCCCAGTACAGTCCGCCATCCAGGGTTCGCGTGGACAACAGGCGGTAGGGCTCACCGCCCGCGTATCTCAGCATGGCGATACCCTGCGTTGGGTCCAGGCTGGCAATGGCTGGTTGCAGGGAATGCTTGCCACGGGAGATTCGCACCTTGTCCAGAATGATCCGACTGCGGGACAGGTGCAGGGTTTCTGCGAATTTACCCGCCATCTCGTGGTAGACCGGCAGGGAAAGGTCGCCACCCACCAGATCCAGACCGTCAGCCCGAACGAGTGTACTGAGGTTCAGGAAGGGTGATGTGACCAGCCGTTCCGGTCTGCTCCAGGTCTCTCCCAGATCCGGTGATTCCATGTAGTTGATACTGCTGGCAGCCCAGCCTCCGAATGAAACAGAGACAAAGAACAGGCCCAGGCTGCCATCCGGCCAGGCGTGAATGGCCGGGTTTCCGAGCTTGCGGATATACCGGTTCAGTCCTGCTTCCGCCATGACGCGATTCATGACGACTTTCGGTGCTGACCACCCATGATCGACAAAGGACGACATAAAGAGAGCGACATCCTCATGACCTTCCTCGGTGCCGCCGTACCAGACGGCCAACGGCGTATTCCGAACCACGACGATATTGGCGCTGTGAGCCTCGGTGGTTGCACCCCTGCTGATCCAGTGCTCGGAGAAAAAAGGTGCGTTCGGTTTGGCCGGTGTTGCAGAGTGGGTCTGCCCAGAATAGTGGGGCAGCCGCTTGGTCGGGATCATGGTGACCCAGAGCCCGATAAACAGCGCGAAGGCAAGCGCCAGTGCTGCTGATTTATAGCGTGGTTTCATAAGTCGTACATGCTAAACCGCCGCCGATGTCTGTGGTATCCTTTTCGCCTTTTGAGCAGACAGATAACGAGGAAAGCATGTCAGAAAAAGCTGCCGCAGCGCTGGAAATTTATCAGTCACTGCTGGGTACCGAAGAAGGTGTTGGAGAATGGCTGGAGGTTGATCAGGACAGAATCAACCTGTTCGCCGATGCCACGCTGGATCACCAGTTCATTCACATTGACCCGGAGAAGTCCGCTGAGCTGTCCCCCTACAAGGTGACGATTGCACATGGTTTCCTGACCCTGTCTTTGATCGTGCATCTCGGCGCTTCCGTTGAGCCGCCGCGCCCTGAAGTCGGTGACGGCGTGTTCATGGGCGTGAACTATGGTCTCGACAAGGTCCGGTTTCCGGCGCCGGTACCCGTCAACTCCAGGGTCCGGGCGCGTCACAAGCTGGTGGAAGCTGAACTGAAGGGCGGCAATACCATCCAGGTGAAGCGCGAGGTCACCGTGGAAGTTGAAGGAAGCGACAAGCCGGTCTGTGTTGCGGAGTCGCTGATTCGTTACATGTACGCTGACTGATTGACCGGAAGCCTCAGAGAAACCCATGACCGTCATTACCAGAGACGATCTGATTCAGAGTATTCAGGATTCACTGCAATACATCTCCTACTACCATCCGCCGGATTTCATCCGCAGTATGGCCGAAGCCTACGAGAAGGAAGAATCACCGGCTGCCAGGGATGCGATGGCGCAGATACTGATCAACTCACGCATGTGCGCCGAAGGGCATCGCCCTATCTGCCAGGATACCGGGATTGTGAATGTGTTCCTTACCGTGGGTATGGATGTTCGCTTCGAGGCTGATGTATCGCCGGATGAGATGATTAACGAGGGTGTTCGTCGTGCCTACGGCCTGCCGGATAATGTGCTGCGTGCCTCCGTGCTGGCAGACCCGGCCGGGGCACGAACCAATACCAAAGACAATACGCCCGCCGTGATTTACACCGAGATAGTGCCGGGAGACAGGGTCGAGGTTCATGTGGCGGCCAAGGGTGGCGGCAGTGAAGCCAAGTCCAGCTTCGTCATGTTGAATCCGGCGGACTCTATTGTTGACTGGGTTTTGAAAACCGTTCCGACCATGGGTGCGGGCTGGTGTCCCCCGGGTATGCTCGGTCTTGGCATTGGTGGCACCGCTGAGAAGGCGATGCTCATGGCCAAGCGCTCCCTGATGGATCCCATTGATATTCACGAGTTGCAACAACGTGGTCCCGCCAACAGGGTTGAAGAACTGCGCCTGGAAATATTTGACAAGGTGAACTCACTGGGAATCGGCGCACAGGGACTCGGCGGTCTGACCACGGTGCTGGATGTCAAGATCAGTGACTACCCGACACACGCGGCCAATCTGCCGGTTGCGATGATTCCGAACTGTGCGGCGACCCGTCATGTTCACTTTACGCTGGATGGTTCAGGGCCGGCAGACCTTGAGGTACCGAACCTGGATGACTGGCCCGACATTACCTGGGAAGCCGGTCCTGACTCGCGCCGGGTGAACCTGGATACGGTGACCCCTGAAGAAGTAAAAGACTGGCAGCCGGGAGAAACCATTCTTCTTTCAGGCAGGATGCTGACTGGTCGGGATGCGGCACATAAACGCATACGCGATCAGGGACTTCCGGAAGGTGTCGATCTGAAGGGCAGGTTCATCTACTACGTGGGTCCCGTTGACCCGGTGGGAGATGAAGTCGTCGGACCCGCAGGGCCCACCACGGCAACCCGCATGGACGGTTTTACAGAAATGATGCTGGAGAAAACCGGCATCCTGGGCATGATCGGCAAGGCTGAACGTGGCCCCGTCGCGATTGATGCCATCTGCAAACATGACGCGGTTTACCTGATGGCGGTCGGTGGCGCGGCGTTCCTGGTCTCCAGGGCAATTCGCAGTGCGCGGATCATCGCCTTTGAAGACCTGGGCATGGAAGCCATTCATGAGTTCGAAGTTGACAATATGCCCGTTACGGTGGCGGTGGACAGTCGGGGAGAGTCCGTGCATCAGACGGGGCCGAAGATCTGGCAGGGCAAGATTGGCAGGATTCCGGTCACTGAAGCCTGACCCCTGGCCATTTTCTATGAAAAAAACGACATAAATCATACGGTTAGCGCGGTTCCCGCGAGTAATTTCATTGCAAGAAACCGCCGTATGAAGTAGTCTAGCGCGGGTGTCTGACCGGCATTTCCTTTCATAATCTGTTGGAATAAGTACCCAATGGGGCAGCAACCCGTATCCGTAGATCAACTGTATTTGAATGCTGAGAGCCTGGCGATGGACTTCTCGCTGTTTCCCCGCAGGGAACCCGCGTCCGTCGTAAAGGGTCTGCTGACCGAACAACAGATTGAGATTGCCCTGGAAAACCTCCGGAACATGGAGGTGGATGCCTATATTGCCGCGACGGTGGCGCCCACCGAGGAGTCCACTCGTCCGGGCAGCAAGGAAATCATCCGCGCGCTGGATGTGCCGGTTTTCAATGAGGTCGAAAACGGCCCCCTGTACTGTGCAGAGCTTGAATTCGAGTTTGACGGCCAGCCAAGACGCATCGGGTTTATTACCCAGAACCGGGCGCATAACACCGGCGTCTGGGGTCCTGAACATCACAATGAGGCGGCAAAGATCGCGAGCCGGTTTGCGATCCGTTCCATGCCGATCGTCACCTTCATGGACACACCCGGCGCCGACCCCTATGAGGAAGCCAACGCCAGCAATCAGGCGCACTCTATTTCCCGGTTGATTGCCGAACTGTGTAACGTGGACGTGCCCACGCTCGGTATTATCATCGGCCAGGGTTACTCCGGCGGCGCTATCCCGCTGGCCGCCAGTAATCTCTTGTTATCTTTGCGTACCGGTGTCTTCAACACCATCCACCCCAAAAGCCTGGCCAATCTGGTGCGGCGATACAATCTGTCCTGGCAGGAGTGTGCCAAGTTTGTGGGGGTCTCGTCCTATGAGCTCTACAAGCAGGGCAATATTGACGGCATCGTGGATTACGATCCGGGTGAGGAAGGCAGGATTCACAAGCTACGCAATGTGATCGTCACCGGCATTGCCTCCATCGAGGCGAGCACCAGCGAATTTGTCGCCGGACACCCTGAAGTGCTCGATCATTATCGCCGCAACCTGAGCCGTTACTTCAATCTGTCGGAAACGCTGGCTGCGGTACATGCCAGTTCCACCCTGAAGCTGCGCACCTCGCCAACGGAGTACCCCAATGTATTCGGTGTGGCGTTCCGTTACCTTCGATATCTGGGTCTGCGCCGTCGTATCAAGAGCACGACCATCACCCAGTATGGGCGACTGGCGGATGCCGAGATTCCCGAGGGTGAACTGTCGCAGCGCATTCATCGTGAAAGGCGCGCCGCCTTCCTGGGCTGGTTGCAGGACCCGGACAAGGTGCTGTATGAGGATGCGTTGAACCGTGGCTGGAAGAATTTTCAGGACAAGCGAAAGTCGCTCGGTGAAGAACGCGGTCGCATTGCCCAGTTTATCTTCGGTGAACCCCAGGCGAACTTTGAATCTGCGAGGAAGGAAATCTGTCTGGTCTCGGGGCTGCACCTGTACAACCGCTGGAAGGCCAGCGCAGAAGACAATCTGAGCGCGCTGATTGACCATCTGGGTGACACGGAGACCAGCAGTTATTTTTTCAGCACGGGCGATGTAAAGGACGTTAAAGGTCTGCTCAAGGCACTGTCGGACGCCGATGATCCGTTCTGTCAGGACCTCAAGCAGCGTTTCAGTTTCGAGGGCAAGAAGCTGTTTGATCTGTCCTACATTGAAGAAAAGAATACCGTGTTCCTGGTGGCTCAACTGGTGTCCGAACTGAACCTGATACTGGAAGGCGAGTCGCTCTATGAGGCAGATCTGCTGGCAGGCCATAGCCTCTCCGAGGCAACCACTGCATTGATACGGAACAAGGCCGGTTCCACTGTGCCGCTGAACCGTCGGTTGCTGGAGGACACACTCCGGCCAAACATCGAAGGCAAGACCGGGATGGTCGCGGAGAAAAGTGGCCAGGATGTCGATATCCTGGACGTCATTCTCGATGGTGACATCCGGGAAAGTTTCATGGGCACCTGCAGAAACCTGATCCTGTTTGATCGTGTTTACGAGAATATGATCGCGGACCTGGTGTCCATGGCGCGGGAGGCCAACGAATCGAAGCGGATGCCGCGCGACTTTATTGCCGGGCTGCTGGAGAAATCGATCCGGGATGTCCTGAAGCTGAATGCCTTTGACGGTCTGACTGAGGTAGAAGTGCAACAGTCCTTCTCCGAGTGGATGGAGGAACTGGCCGCGCACTCGGGTTGCGCCAATTTTCTGAAGTCGGTGGAAGAGTGGATACGCGTGGTGCACAAGGACAAGAGCGATACGCTGTTTGTTGTCGTCAGCTTCTTCTTTGAGAAGATTCTTCCCGAATACTATGCGTCGCGCAGAACCGGTCGACGCTTTGAGGGCAAGATCGAGCCGGTGCGAATCGGTCGTCGCAAGGACTTCTGGAATCGGCTGACGATTGCCTACCGGGACCTGTTGTTCAACGAGTTCCTGAACCGGGAGAACCGCTCCGGGCGAACCACTTTTGAAACTATCCTGACCAGGTACGTGGAGAACTTCGAGGAACTCAGTGAATCGCTGATGTCCGCGAACCCCTGTTCATTCCCGACGTTCAGACCCTCCATCGAATCGGCGCTGAAAGCCAGTGTTCGTCCTCATGGTCTGATTACCGGTATTGGAGATTTCAAAGCGGACAAGGGTTGCTACCGGGCCGGGCTCGTCCTGTCCAATGTCGCCTTTCAGGCGGGCAGCATTGATAACTCTGACTGTGCCCGTTTCTGTCATCTGCTGGTTGAATGTGCGAAGCAGCGCCTGCCGGTGATCTGCTTCATATCATCAGGGGGAATGCAGACGAAAGAGGGGGCAGCGGCACTGTTTACCATGGCGGTGGTGAACGATCGCGTCACCCGTTTTGTCAGGGACAATGACCTGCCGATCATCATGTTCGGCTTCGGCCACTGTACCGGCGGCGCCCAGGCAAGTTTCGTTACCCACCCGCTTGCCCAGACTTATTACCTTACCGGTGCGCGCATGCCATTTGCCGGTCAGGCGGTGGTGGAACGCAACCTGCCCTATCAGTGCATGCTCAGCAACTACCTGTCTCTGACCGACGGGGCCATGGCCGGTCTGGTCAAGCATCCCTTTTCGGAAGACCATGACACAGGGTTGCGCAAGATAGACCCGACCATCCCGCTGCCCACGGAAACCGTGGAACAGGTTGTTGACCGGGTGATGGCAGGCATCCTGGATGCAGCCGGACCCGTGGTTGAACTGAACATCCCCGAGGAAAAAGACCTCATTCGACCGGTGAACAAAACCCTGATTCACGCGAGGGGTTGTACCGCCGTGAAGCTGGTGTCTCAGGCCAGGGCGCTGGGGCATCAGGTGGTGCTGATTCAGTCAGACCCGGATATGGACTCCGTGCCTGCGGACATGGTCCGTGACAATCCGAAACACTCTCTGGTGTGTATCGGTGGCAATACATCCGATGAAAGCTACCTGAATGCGCTCTCAGTCATCAGCATTGCTGAAGCAGAGAAGGTGGATTCGCTGCATCCGGGGATTGGATTTTTGTCGGAAGATCCAAACTTTGCCAAGGTGGTTCGCCAGCATGGTATCAACTTCATCGGCCCGGGGGTCATGTCGATGGAAACCATGGGCAACAAGTCTAACGCCATCAACACGACGATGGGCATTGATGTGCCGGTGGTGCCCGGTAGCCATGGCATCGTCGATACCAGCGAACGCGCGGCTGAAATTTCAGAGCAGATCGGATACCCGGTTCTGCTGAAGGCGGTGCACGGTGGTGGCGGTAAGGGTATCCAGATCGTGGAGAAGCCCGAGCAGTTGCATCGCCTGTTCCATCAGGTGACGACCGAAGCCAGGGCGGCTTTCGGTAACGGCGATGTCTATATTGAGAAATTTGTCACCAGCCTGAGACACATTGAAGCGCAGTTATTGCGTGATACACATGGCAATACGCGGGTTATTGGTATTCGTGATTGCAGTGTGCAGCGGAACAACCAGAAGCTGATGGAGGAATCCGGGTCCACCATGCTGCCGAAGAAGTGGAAGGATGCGGTGCTCAGGTATGCCGAGAAAATTGCCGACACCGTTGATTACACGGGCGCCGGGACTGTCGAGTTCATTTACGACCTTCCCAATGATGCGATCTACTTCATGGAAATGAACACCCGGCTTCAGGTGGAGCACCCGGTTACCGAGGTCGTGACCGGCGTTAATATTGTCGAAAAGCAGTTCCAGATTGCCTCCGGTGAATCCATTGCTGATATGAAATTCCCGGAACAGGGTTATGGCCTGGAAGTCCGGGTTAATGCTGAAAAAGCGGTTCTGGACTCCGAAGGCAGGGTTTCCTTCGTGCCGACCCCGGGCGAAATCACGCGATGCGTGCTGCCGGAAGCGGACCACATTCAACTGATCTCCATGGCCGGTGAAGGCAAGGTGGTTTCACCTTTTTATGACAGCCTGATCATTCAGATCATCTGCCATGGCAGGGACAGGAATGATGCTGTCAACAAGATGGTGGAATATCTGGATTCTGTTGTGATTAACGGTATCTGTACGAACATACCGCTGATCAGGAAGATACTGCAGGATGAAACCTTCCTTAAAGGTGATTATGACACCGGCTATCTGCCCGAATTCCTGAATCGCATTGATGCGCCAGCCCTGATCAGGGACATTGAGGAAGCGTCCGGCGCCATCGGTTCGAGTCTCAGCATTGATATGCTGAAGATTGATGGCAGCGACGAACTGAAGGTCCTGTCCCCGTCAACCGGAGTCTTCTATCGCACACCGTCTCCGTCAGAGCCCGAATATGTCAATGTCGGTGATCTTGTCTCAACAGAAGATACGCTGTGCCAGCTTGAAGCCATGAAGATGTTCACCCCGGTCACCCTGAATACCTTTACCGGAGACGGCGGTGAACTCTACCCGTCTGAAACCCGATACGAGATTACACGTATCAACATCGCCGGTGGCCAACAGGTCAATGAAGGGGACCTGCTGTTCGTGATTCGGCCGGTGAAGCGGGCGGGTTGAGATTCCGCTCAGGCAGTCAGTTCGAAAATTCCCTTCCCGATACAGATCACACCGATCACCATGATTACGTAGCGACCTGTCTGTTTGAACTGATTGTCGGTCATTCGTGCGACGATCAGACTGCCGAGGTAGTTGCCCAGAACCGCTGCCGTGACGACCGCAGGAAATACCCAGATCGGTAGTTCCGTGCCTGCCACCGCCATGATGGCACCATAGTAAACCAGCTTCAGGACATGCCCCAGGGTCTGAGTGACCGCCTTGGTGCCGAGAATCTCCTTCCTGGTCAACCGGCTTTGCACATAAAAAATATCCAGGACCGGACCCGAAGCGCCCGCGAGCAACTGAGCGGCTGTGACCAGCACGCCGGATAACGCGGCCACCGGGGCCTTCTCCATATCAAGATTGATGGACTTCGGCACTGCCAGCGCAAGAAACGGGAAGGTTCCGATCAGGATGAAAACCAGGCCGATGTCGGGTACGAAAGTGAACATCGCAAACAGGCCGGTCATGGCAAGGGCGCCGACGGTGTAAAAAGCGAGCAGGCGCCATCGAATATGTCGGCGATAAAGCCACACCCGGGAGCCATTGGAGAATGTCTGCGCGATTCCGTGTAGCACCATGGCGACGGGTACGGACAGAAAGAATCCGAAGACCACCATCAGAATCATGCCACCGGCCATGCTGAGTACGCCGGAGATCAGACTGGTCACGAGTGTCGCAAGGGTGAGTAGCAGGTAAACCATAGCGTTCAGTCTGAACCGGATTGATAGGGAAGCTCTGAATAATAGAATTTTTTTCGTGAGAGCAAGGCAGACGCGCCCGCAGAAAATCGTAAAAACGCTTTAATTTTCCGATGTTTCGAGGACGGGTCTAACGCAGCTATCGCGGAAAAAGGCATTATTCAGAGTTTCCATAGATGAAAAAAGAGAATGGCAGGAATACAATGCTTGCATTTAAGGAATAGATAATGATTGAGAATCTGGAAACCCTCCTGACGCTTGCACGAACCGGCACCATGATGGAAGCCAGTACTGAACTCAGAATCACTCAATCTGCGGTGAGCAAAAGAATCTCGACGCTGGAGCGCTACTATGATCGCAAGCTGATCCAGAAGAAGGGTCGGCGTGTGGAACTGACACAACACGGTCAGCGACTGGTCGACAAGATATCGCCAGTGCTGTCAGAACTGCGGGATCTGTTTATCGATGAAGTCGTCAGCGCCAGAGGGGAACTGGTCATTGGTGTATCGGATGCAATCCTGTCCTCCTGGGGCCCTGAAGTCTTTCATACGGTTCGCGAACAGATGCCGGACGTTAACTTCGTGTTTCATACCCATCGAACACCGGTGGTGCTGGATCGTATACGATCAGGGGAATTCATGGTGGGCGTCTGTACCGGTTCGGACACCCTGGATACGGACCTGCAATCCGAGGTCCTGACCATGGAACCCATGGTGATCATTCCATCAGGATTGAAACCCCTGAAGTTTCCAAAGCAGGGTGAGCTGGGTGTGATTACCATTGAGAACTATTCGGGCGCCTGGCGGTCTTTCCGGGACGAAGTGCAGAAACTTCGCATCAGGCGCGAGGTATCGCTGGAATCATTCTTCAGCGTAGCCCAGATGGCGATTGCGGGATTTGGCCACGGCATGGTTCCCGTCGGGGTTGCCAGAACCTTAAAGGTGCCGGAAGAACTGATGATTAACCTGGGCAGGAAAGGACTGCATAGACCCGTGCGCTTCGTTGCGCGAAAGTCGACCTATTCGCTGCCGATTGTCGCTAACTTCTACCAGTTGCTGACGGCTGAGTTTGAGGTCGGCCAGGCATGATGATGTGACTTGCCCTGCAAACACCCTGCTAAAACTCAATCGGGTATTTTGCGATGACTGGGAATTCGCCATCTGCACGTTATACAAGCGCTCTGAAAGCGTCCACGAACTCTTCAATGTCCAGGTCTCCCCGAGCAACTGCGATGATTAGTTCTTCCAATCCACGCTGGTGCAGTTCATCGGTATTGAAACCATTGATCTCCAGAGTGATCAGTGCTTCTACGTAGGCTGTACGTTTGTTGGCGTCGTTGAAGATGTGGCCTACGGAGAATGTGTACGCAAACAGGGCTGCGGCGGTGATGGCGTCAGGAGCGAATTCAAAGCGAAGATTGTTTTCTATGCTTGCCAGAACTGTGTCCACGGGTCTTCCAGGTCGAATACCCGGTAATCCACCATCTCGTATCAAGACATGCTCGTGCAGTTCGAGAACCTGTTGAACATCCGGCAATTTCACTCTTTTGCCAATCGGGTCAGCGTGTCACCATGCACTTTGAGTACCCGGGTGAGCGCCAGTGAGACTTCCTCATCACTTGCACGTTCTATCTCCAGGAGTCCGGCGGGGGTGTAATACCCCTCAATCTGGTTGTTCTTGACGAATGCAATTGTCTGACCGCTTTCACCTGCTTCTCGAAGAACCGCTGCGGTGGACTTCTTAAGTTCGGTAACTGAGACCAGTTTCATCTTCCTGGGCATGTCATGTACTCCGTATAGCGATATAATGTGCTTTATTATAGGCCAAATTATAGCTATAAAAAATGTCTGCATAGAGTTCATCCAGATCCTTCATGCTCTCGCAGGCTTCGTACAGTTCGTAGGCTGTGCCTGCCACCAGGATTTCAGCATGCCGGCCACAAATGGCTGAATTTGCTCGAAATGGATGTACCAAATATGGTACGCTTAGTCTATGATGCCGCGATGAAGCAGCAGAACCCAAAAATTATCAATGTCGTCTTCTACAGGACAGCCGTCGGCAAAGAACCGGTCCGCGAGTGGATGTTGAAGTTGGGCAAGGATGATCGCTACACCATAGGCGTTGACCTGAAGACGGTTGAGTTCGGCTGGCCTCTTGGCATGCCTCTCGTCCGTTCGATGAAGAACTACGACCGGCTTTGGGAGGTGCGCTCAAGTATTTCGGGCAATAGGATTGCCCGAGTGTTATTCACCGTGCATGACAGCAGGATGGTGTTGCTGCATGGGTTTATCAAGAAAACGCAAAAGACCCCAAAGTCCGACCTTGATCTGGCTGATGATCGAAGGCGTGAGGTGAATAGAGGAAACTGATGTGGCTATTGCAAAGAGAAAGCCAGCCGCGAAGAAAGTAGCGGCAAGATCAACAACGAAGGTGAAAGCCAGGGCAAGGAATTCAAATGAGGCTCTCGGGTCAGAACTGGATGATTTGTTGAAGCAAGAAGGGGTGCTTAATCAGGCACAAGCCGAGGCAGCGAAGCGAGTGATTGCATGGCAGGTTCAACAGATAATGGAAACCCGGCATATCTCAAAAGCCCAGCTTGCCCGTGATTTGGAGACAAGCCGTGGGGCAGTAGATCGGATTCTGGACTCGAAAAACACCTCCATGACCTTGAAGAGCCTTGGTGCTATTGCAGATCTCTTTGGCAAACGCCTGGAAATCAACTTGGTCGATGCTTGATAAGTAACCCGCCGACTATAAGTCTTCACACCCACCCATAAAATCGGCAGGTGCAGTCTCTATAGGTCTATGAATTTATTGGAATTGGCCCGCCTGGCGGTCTTTCCGGGACGAAGTGCAGAAACTTCGCATCAGGCGCGAGGTATCGCTGGAATCATTTTTCAGCGTAGCCCAGATGGCGATTGCGGGATTTGGCCACGGCATGGTTTCCGTCGGGGTTGCCAGAACGTTAAAGGTGCCGGAAGAACTGATGATTAACCTGGGCAGGAAAGGACTGCATAGACCCGTACGCTTCGTTGCGCGAAAGTCGACCTATTCGCTGCCGATTGTAGCTAACTTCTACCAGTTGCTGACGGCTGAAAAGCCGAGAATCTATCTTAGAGAGATGGATTAGCGGGAGGTATGGGGTTGGTGTTTGTGTTCCAAAGCTGATTTCTCATTGCTGATTGGAGAAAAGCAAATGCAGCTTTATGTGGATCAATCACCACATATGATTCGCAGTATGTTCATCTTCCCCTTTCCTTGTCCCGTGTTCAGATGTCCAACTCGCTGGCCATCAGAAGGCAACGTCAAGCGTAATGCCATATGTTCTTGGCATGCCATAGGTTTCTACAAATCCAATAGTAGTTCGCTGTATCTGTGTGCGGTATTCCTTGTCCGAGAGATTTCTACCCCAAAGGTAGAGTCCCCAACGTTCGTTGTTCGAGCGTAGACCGATGCGGGCATTTGAAACCCAGTAAGCATCTTCTTTGGTCTCTTCAGGCGCACGCACAATGTCATAGGTCACGTCATCTTTATACGATGTGTCAAAAAGAACATCGACCATCCAAGTAGTAGTAAGCGGGAACTCATAGCGGACCATGAGATTAAAGTTCGTTTCAGGGGCGTTGGGAAGTTCACTTCCTTTAGCGACCGTCGCGAGTATCGAATCTGTGATTTCAGAATCAATCAATCCGAGACCTGTGCGTACTTCGAGTCCAGGGGCAGGGAGCCACAGGAGTTCAATTTCTCCACCCACAAGTTCAGCATCACCGGCATTGGTAATACCGAAAAGAGGGCCAACCGGAGAGTCGAAGATGGGTCCGTAGATTTGAATGTCTTCGTAATCGTAGAAAAAGGCGGCTGCATTTATCTGCATCGAACCGTTTATGAGTGTCCGCTTTACGCCAAGCTCATAGGCGAAGACATTCTCTTCATCAAAGCCAGAGAGATCGCTCGGCGTGAACGTCAACTGTCCTTGGAATGCGCCTGATTTAAACCCCTTGCTTGCACTGAAGTAGAGTAAGGTATCTTCAAATCCGCGGTAATCAAGGCTAATCTTCCCTGAGACATCGGTTACATCGTAGTTATTGTGTACGGGAGGAAAAACATTTGTTTGGGTGCCACCCGCAGACGGGATTGCATCAAGATACAGGAAGGTAAATGCGTCCGAAAACTCTTTTTCTTCATCAGTATATCGCAGTCCTGCGGTCAAATTGATGTTGTCACTGAGGAGCCACTCGAGGTGCGCAAAGAGCGCCGCAGAATCGGTTTCTTGCCGGTATTCATTTCCCACTGACATGAAGGGGAATGGGAGGTCGGGAGCATCAAATCGATCCCGGGTCTCCACTTCGTCGGTGCCGTAGAAAACTCCGGCGATGAGAGAGAGCGCACTGCGCTGATAGGTTAGACGTAACTCCTGTGAGTATTGCGCAATGTCGTTTAGGTATTCGCCATCAAGGTGTATGAGTGCGGTGCCATCACGGTCTTCAACGTAGTGCCGCTCATACGTTTCATAGGCGGAGACGGAAGTTAGCAAAAGCTGCTCGGAGAGGTCCCAGTTGACGGTAAGGGCGGCTCCCTCTGCCTTGTTGTCAAGAAAGGTATCAAAGCGACCTGCAGATTCATTGGGGTCTCCAGGAAAGAAGAGATCGTCTTCGGTGGTAAAAGAATTATTTACTTTAATCAGCCAGGTATCCGACGTGTCGGTACCGCTGTGGAGAGAAAGGAAAATGTCTGCGCTCTCTGTTGGGGTCCAGTTAAGGGACGCACGCCAGGCTGTGCGATCAATACTCCCCACATCACGTCCAGTGGCTCGATTTTTGATGTGTCCTTCATGTTGCTGTGTTGTTTGGAAGGCAAAGCGACCCATAAGCCCTGAGGCGATCTCTCCCGAGAACGCACCTTCAGCACCAAACAGATTGTAGTTACCAGCGTCCAGTGAGAGGTAGCCTTCAAGTGCTTCTGTGGGTTTTGCGCTTACAAAATTGACCGCACCAGCAGTCGTATTTTTTCCAAAAAGTGTTCCCTGAGGTCCTTTGATGACTTCGACACGTTCCATGTCAAATAGCTGAAAACCCAACATAGCAGGGGAAACCAGGTAGACTTCGTCGATATAAACGCCGGTCGCAGGATTGTTGTTGACTGCGTAATCATTGAGTCCAATGCCACGAATGCTGATGTTTGGCAGGGTGTTTTGGAAGGTATTATTGATGTTAAGGTTAGGCGTTTGTGCCGCAAGATCAACGGGTTGTGCAAGTCCCAAGGCTCGGACGTCTTCTCCTGAAAAAGCGGTTACCGCCACACTGACGTCATTGAGATTCTGTTCACGCTTTTGCGCGGTAACTACAATTTCTTCGATTACCCGCTCTTGAGTTTGTGCGTAGCTACTTTCCACTATCAAGATCCCGAACAAACAGATAATGAGATTCATCAACACTTCGTATTTCTTTGAGCAAGATTCCATAACCAGTCTCTACGCCTTATTGCTTATTGTCCCCCCAAGAGGGTTTCTGTGAGTCCACACTCTAGTGGCTGTTCCTGATTTACACACTACCCGCAGTGGGTAGTGTGGTTGTAGTATGCTGGGTAGTGGTCATTGACTCGTTTCAAATCCGGGAATCTGAAAGCCACGAATGGGTTTTTTGTCAGGATAGGGATAGGTAACCCCGCTCTGTGTAAGTCCAAGTTTCACCAGTGCCTCGGCCATGTACACCGTTGCGGGGATTGGATCAACGACGGGTATCTTATAACCAACGTCAGAAAGCGCATCATGTATTGCCTCTGCACACCCCAAAAACCCTGTACAGCCAAGGACGATAACATCTGCTCCATCTTGCTCGACGGATTCGAGCGCAGATGACGCCAGTGCACTATGGAGTGCCTCAGTGTCATGGGTTAGCTCAAGCACTGGAATGTCAATGGCCCTGAAGGAGGCGTAGTGTTCAGCAAGGCCGTATCCAGAAATGAGGTGATCAATCATGGGCCGTATGCGGTCAAGGACCGTAATAAAACTGGGTCTTCCCCAGATCAAGTGGGTAGCTTAACCTGATGGCCTATGTAAAGACACACAGGTACACGCTCATGAAAGACACGCAGTTATACACCCAGATTCTGGGAATAGAAAAGCCGTGGCAGGTCTCGGACGTCAAAGTCTCTTTGTCCAACGATGAGGTTGAGATCACAGTGAACCATGGTTCCGACCCGTTGACTTGCCCGAAGTGCGGAAAGAGAAGTCCGGGCTACGACAAGCGAACCAGGCGCTGGCGCCATCTCGACACCTGCCAGTTGAAGACGCTGTTGGTGGCGGAGGTCCCGCGCGTGAATTGCGCGGAGCACGGGGTGGTCACGGTAGCGGTTCCCTGGTCGGAGTCGGGCAGTGGGTTCACAGCCTTGTTTGAAGCCTTGGTGATTGACTGGCTGAAAGAGGCCTCAGTGAGTGCGGTATCGACCCGGCTGAGGCTGAGTTGGAATGCGGTAGACGGGATTATGCAGCGGGCTGTGACACGCGGCATGGCACGCAGAGAACACCATGCCCCGACCCGACTGGGTGTGGATGAGACATCGTTTCAGAAGCGCCATGAATACGTCACGGTGGTCACTGATCACAGTGAGCAAGGCCGTGTGCTACATGTCGCTGACGACCGAAAGGCGGCGAGCTTAACGTGCTATCTGGAGACGCTCACTGACGCGGAACGAGCGGCGATAGAATGCATCAACATGGACATGTGGCCTGCCTATATCAAGGCGGCCTATGATGCCTTACCGCAGGCTGAGTCGTGCATCGCTTTCGACAAGTTTCATGTCGCCAAATACCTCGGAGGAGCGGTAGACAAGGTGCGGCGGCAGGAGCATCGAAGGCTGTTGGCTAATGGAGATGAATTGCTCAAGGGGAGCAAATACAGTTGGTTGCGTAATCCACAGAATATGAGCCGTGAACAGTGGAGAGAGTTTGCCGTATTACGCGCATCCGGATTGAAGACGGCACGCGCCTGGGCGATCAAGGAATTGGCGATGAGTCTATGGCATTACAGCACACGCGGCTGGGCGATGAAGGCATGGAAGCGTTGGTTGAGTTGGGCGTTTCGTTCACGCCTGGGCCCGGTTCGCAAGGTCGCCAGGATGATTCGAGCGCATTTGTGGGGAATCGTTAATGCCATCATTTTGAAGTCAGACAACGGTCGCTCAGAAGCGATGAACCGGAAGATACAACAGATCAAGAGAAGGGCCTGCGGCTATCGAAATAGAGAACGATTTCGCAATGCCATCTATTTTCATCTTGGAGGACTGGACCTTTATCCGAAGGGAGTGGCTTGATATTTACCCACTACATTTGGGGAAGAGCCATAAAACTAAACCTGTGGCCAAGCATATTTGCTATATGAAGCGCGCTCTGGCCGGCACCGAGAACAGGGATGCCAACGACCTCACGGCAGGCACGCATGCCAGGGTCTCCCATACAATCAATCACAAGAGCATCAGCCCCATCACGTTCTGCTTCTATCGCTCGGGCAAGTGTGCCGGGAACAGCGAGTGCCTCATCAAACTCGGATTCGATAGACGATGGACCCGATGAAATGAGGCTCTGTCGTATCGTTAAATGTTCACTCTCCAGAGGTGTAATGTCGTCAAGTGAGCGTACCCCTTTAGTAAAAATTGGGGTGATCAGTTCAATGGTCGTATGCATAAGAGTGAACCTCTACTGTTAAGGGGGGAGTTCTTCAAGTGGAACAAAGGGCTCGTCGATGCCAAATGCTTGTGGTCCGAAAACTTCAAGTGATTTTTGTGTGCGCAGGATAGGTGCTGCACTCGTTGCAATAACTTTGACGCGTTGGCCAAAATGAAGTGCTTCGACAGGAATGGGTTGAGCAGTCTCCCGATCAACCACGCATATAAGGTCAGGTACAATCGCTTTGGTCACACCATTCTCTCGTGCAACCAGATGCTCGTTTTGGAAGATGATTTCAAAGGTATTATCCTTGCAAGAAAGCGATGTCAATCTACATGAACCAATAGAAAATCCTTCTTTCGTCTCTCGCTCTATATCAGTGATCTTTCCATCAAAGAGAACACGGCAGTTGTTGTAGTATGGCGTTGTCTTCAGGTATGAGATGAGTGCGTCAATGGGTTCTCCGCGTGTGCGTCCTTCACGCAGGGCAGCACCAATACCATTTGCGAGCGTAAGTGTTCCTCTCACTGCAGATCGTTTGAGTTCTGCGCCGGTCATCGGGTAGCTTGAGAGCATCACACTGCATCCCAATTGAACCGCAGCGACCCGCACTAGATCCTCGGCTGATTTTGCATCTCTGGTGTCAACGATTAGTGAGGTCAGATGATCGTCGACGACAGTGAGTGGTGTGCATGACACGCCATAGACGTTAAAGGTCACCATTTGTATCTCTGGGAAGGCGCGACCCATGCCGTCTGCATCCACCAATGGGAGCCCCAGTCGTGCCGCAGCCACAATGGGGATCATGGAATTGATTCCTCCGATTTCTATACCAACAAGAGCATCAGCACGTCGACCGAGCCGTTTCTCCAGATTTGTAATCGCAAGATCGACATCATCACCACAGGCGGCTTTCTCACTAAGGACAGTCGGTGCGCCGAGCATTGCAATTGTAAAGACGATCGCATCGTCAGAGAGTTCGTCGACGGAAATAACCTCAGGTGCGCCGTAATCGGCAATGGCATTTTGTGCAAGGAGGCGACCAACATACGGGTCACCACCACCACCTGTTCCTAAGAAGGTGGCTCCCATGGCAATGTCTCTAAGATCAGGTTCCGTTATCTTCATAGATGTTTACTCCGTACCTCTTTAAGCGCACCCGCCACCTTCACCCGGATACGCACAGCACCACCTGGCATGTAGGCGAGGGGGATTTCTTCGACATCAATAACGGATACCGTCTCGGGATCAGCACCTGCCGCAAGAGCCCGGTCACAGGCTTCTTGCTTTGCTTCACTCAGTGCTGCTTCGCGCCCAGTGGTTTCGTAGGCAAAGACTCGGTCAGTCTCGCCGCTAATTTGAGCAATAGAGGCACCGATCGCATTTGCAACGGAAGCATGTTCGGGAATAAGGGTTTTCGATACACCGGCAATGTCATCACGGATCAGTATTGACCCACCACCAACAAGTACTAGTGGTTTCAACTCAGCGCTCGGTCGCATCCTGTCAACTGCGTCAGTAAGCATCTCGTGTATTTTCGTAACGCCGTTTCGTACCACATCAGGTGGAACATTCAACACTCGGGTGCGCACATCAATATCCACGTACCCTGCGGCAACTGCAAGATCAGTTGCACACATAATCATCCCGCCAAAGCAGAGCGCCTTTTTGGTCAGTGAGTATCCGAGTGATGTTGGTCCGATGGAGATCTTTGCAGCATCGTTGTGTACCAGAGAACCGCCTCCGAGTCCGATAGCGAGTATATCGGGCATTCGAAAGTTGGTGCGTACACCACCGATGTCAACAGAAAGCGCACTTTCTCTTGGAAACCTATGAGAGAGAACACCGATATCAGTGGTGGTCCCACCTATGTCCGCGACCAGTGCGTCTTCGAGACCCGAAAGATAGGCCGCGCCACGCATACTGTTGGTCGGACCCGATGCGAAGGTAGATACCGGGTAACGCTGTACAAACTCAGCACTCATGAGTGTGCCATCGTTTTGGCTTATGTAAAACGGAGCTCGTATGTCAAGGCGTTCAAAAGCACTCGCAAAAGCAAGCACCGTGGCTTTGGCGAGATCGGAAAGACTCGCATTCATGACTGCCGCGTTTTCTCGCTCAAGGATACCCATCCGGCCAATATCTGATGAGAGTGTCACCGCGATATCGGGAGTCTCTTCATTAAAAATCTCCCGTGCGCGAAGCTCCATATCGCTATTAACTGGCGAGAAGAGTCCCGTAATGGCTGCGGTGCGTATACCGCGTGCGGCAATTTTCTTGGCAGCAACAGCCACGGCTCTCTCGTCAAGCGCATCGGCGACCGAACCATCAAACTTGAACCCACCTTCGACCAGAAAACAGGCGTCTCCGATGCATGCAGCCATATCGACGGGCCAATCAGTGAGCGGGGGAATACCGCGGGAGGACGGCAGTGCGATCCGGACAATACCTACAGGAAGGAGATGTTTTCTCTCAACAAAGGCGTTGGTAAACTGAGTGGTCCCAATCATGACCGCCTTAATCGCTTGAACCTCAGTTTCACTCTCTTTGAGTACTGCAGTGATGGCCCCCACGATCCCGTCAGTGACGTTTTTGCTCGTGGCATGTTTGCTCGTCGCAAGGACAGTTTCGCCATCCATGATTACTGCGTCGGTATTCGTACCCCCGACATCGACTCCAATCCTCATAACTATTACGTTTGCTTTACGCTTAAGAGAACAGAGGACGATAGTCCGCGTTCAGGAAAGAGGCATATACCCCTCTTGGGTAGGCAGGCTGAGAGAATGAGGTAGGTCAAAATATACTGAGTCTAAAGCAGGCAGCCATTGCGTCTTTTCGATTAGAGACTGAAAGCTTTTCAAAGACATTTTTCATATGGAATTTGATGGTATTGACTGTGATACCGAGTAGGTCGGCAATCTCCCTGTTTGAATGTCCGCGTACTGCAAAGAGCATCACCTCGCGTTCTCTTTTGCTGAGTACCTCAGCATCCTTGATAGGATAACTACCCGCAGTCTCTATCTCTGCCGCAAGTCGTGCGACAAAGCGATCCCTCATGCGGTTACTTGCTTTCTTATACGATGTGTTTTGGAGACTACGCATCACCTCAAGAAGCGCTGCACCTTCATCAACAAACGGTCGTCTGATATCCTCAAATATCGCCAGCGCCAGCGCCTCCTCAAGTGCGTTTACAGCATCATCATGCTTGTCAATGTTCCACTGCGCAATTGCTGTAAGGCAGAGGTAGGAGATACTCACTCGGTGTATGCGAAGGTAACGGGTGGTATCAAGTTCGGGAGAAAGGATGAGCAACGCGTCGCCAAAACGTTTCTCAGTGATTGCATCTCGTGCCAGCCTGCTTATCTGCGCGAACCGAAGGACAATATCGCTCGACAAATCAGATGGTTCCAGTGGTTCTAAGGTCTCTTCGAGAAACCTGCGCTCAACGGTACAACTGATGATAGTGCGGAGCCGAGGGAGTCCTCGAAATGTTGCTGTTGAACAAGCACGTTGGGCAAGTGAAAGGGCCGCCTGTGAGTCATTACGGAGGCGCGCAAGCTTGAGTGCTGTTAGGTACGAACTGACATAAACTTCAAGCCAGGCATCTGACTGTTCAATATGTACGAGGGAGTCCTCTATGAGTTGGTCTGCTTCAACGATATGACCGATTTCATAACAGACTTCACTTAACAATGCCTTGCCAATCGCGATGAGGTCATTTTCACTGCCAAAATGCTCTGTAGCAAGCTCAATACCCGTCCGATAGAATGCCATCGCATCACGCATTCGTGCCTGGAGTGTGCAGGCTATACCTTCGTGAAAGTAGAGAAACACCTCTCCCCAGGGTGACCCTGCCATGCGAAAGTATTGAATGGCTTGGTCTCCCACTGACATGGAAGCCTCGAACCGACCACGACATCTGTACATGATACAGAGCAAATTACATCTGGCAGCGTGTGCGATGTAATCATCGTTTGGCAACACACTTCCAAGAGATTCAAGTGTGGTGATCTCATCTTCAGTAACTTCTCGGTCTCCGTAGCGATTGAGAACGTTTCGTATGATGAGTCGTTCAGGGTACAGAAGGGCATCATCTGCCTCGCCCGCCTCATAGAGTGAACAATATGTCGAAAAGAGGGTTTCGGTCTGTTCGATATTACCGTAGCGCGCAACCACGAGCATCTGGCCGAATAGGAGACGAGGATAGGACTGGATTGTTTCGAAACTGAGCACACTAAGGGCTGCTTCAAGCAAACTCATATGGCCCGTAAGTGCATAGCGCCATCCGCCAAGATCCTCGGCACACTGGGCGATTGTCTGTTCATCAGCCGAATCGATCGCATGCTGAAGTCCTTCATGCACGTATCCCGAATCTTTCAACCAGGCGCTTGCTCGTTTATGCAGCGTTTGCGTCATCGACGCTCGCATCAAACGTTTCTGACGCTCTTTGAGAAATTCCAAAAAGAGTCGCTGCAACTGATACCAGATTCGTTCACTATTGTAGGTGGTAACAAAGATACCGTTTCGTTCCAGTGTCTCAAGGGTCTGCCAGCTGTCCGTGCGATCACAGACAGAGTCCGCGAGATCTCCGTGTATCTGATCCAAGATAGAGACCCGAAGAAGAAAAGACTGTTCGTCTTTTGAAAGTATGTCGAAAACCTGTTCAGAGAAATAGTCAGAAAGCTCTGCTGTTCTTCCGGAAAGCATCTGGAGAACTTGTAATGTGGAGATGCCTTCCTCAAGCCATCTACGCACCACCCGAAGTGCCAGTGGCCAGCCCGCTGTCTTTTCTCTCAACTCTTTTACAAATATATCTGCGGTTTGGGTGAGATATGGTTCCAGGAAAAGACGAACTTCTTCTTCTGAAAAGCAGAGATCCGTTTGTGTCACTTCAAAGACCTCACCCGCTACTTTACGCTGAGCAAGATCACGAAGTCTGGGGTATGCCCGACCGCTAACAAGAAAGTGGACATGGGCAGGGAGTTCATCAAGCAGGAGGTCAAGGCAGCTAAATATCTCGCTGGATGCGACACGATGCAGTCCATCAAGCATGACGAGCGTTTCTATCTTGCTTTGGCAGAGAGATGTGCGTATTGCTGCGACCATTGATTCCATTGAGAACACTACATTCTGGCCGTTTTCGGTATGATCTTTGACAGCGTTTGGCACACAGTGTGTGATGAAGCGTTCGAGAAATTGTGTTGGATCGGTATCGTGCTCATCAAGATCAAGATGAAATACTGTAATCTGACCTTCCTCAAGGAGTTGACACCAGGTTCGGATGAGAGTTGATTTTCCGTAACCCGCAGGCGCATGTACTATCGTAAGGCGCTTGCGAAGTACCTCCTCAAGAAGGGAGTTTAACTGCGACCGTATATATAGATTGGCCGTACTGCCCTGCGGCAATACAGTGCTTTCTACTACGCGGTGCCTGGCGGGTTGCTCCTCGGATAGAGTGGCATCCTGAATCATGGCAATCTCCCTATCTTTGTGTGAGGGGGGATGACTATAGGGATAGTAAATAAAAAATGACAATGCGTCTGCAACTGCGTGCGGGGCCAGACATAATCAAGATAGACTGCCAGAGACACCGATCGGGTCAGTAACGGTACTGTCTGCCGTTTGGGGCTTTAATGGTGAGGTGGTTGGCCTCGGCGGGTTCCGTGCGACCGATGATCCTGGCGTGGATGCCGAAGGAATGAGCGATATCGACAGCTTCATCGGCGTGTGCCGCAGGCAGGTAGACTTCCATGCGGTGTCCCATGTTAAACACCCTGTACATCTCCTGCCAGGTGGTGTCGGAAGCGTCCCGTATGGCGGTAAACAGCGGCGGCGTTTTGAACAGATTGTCTTTGATGAAATGCACCTTCTGACCAAAGCGCAGGCACTTGGTCTGGGCGCCACCGGAGCAGTGAACAATGCCGCGCAACTGCTCGCCAAGCGTTTCCCGCATCCGGTAGATGACAGGCGCATAGGTCCGGGTAGGAGAGAGTATCGCCTCACCGACGGTGAACCCACTGTCCGGCAACGGGTCCGACAGACGATAGGGTCCACAGTACACCAGTTCCGGGTCAAGGTTGGCATCGAAGGCTTCCGGATATTGCTCCGCGTAGTGGTGCGAAAGCAGGTCGTGCCTGGCGCTGGTCAGGCCGTTGCTGCCGATACCGCTGTTGGCTTTATTTTCATAGCTGGCCTGGCCTGTGGATGAGAGTCCGACAATGGCGAGATCGCCACTGATCTCATTGGTAATCACGCTGCGCTTGTCCATGATGGCAACAGCGCACGAATCGACCATCAGGGTGCCCGTCAGGTCGCCAACATCGGCGGTTTCACCACCGCCGGAGTAGAGGTTGACGCCCTGATCTCTCATGGATTGCAGGAAGGCTTCGGTGCCTTCGATCAGCTCGGCGATGACCTCGCCCGGACAGTTGAGCGCATTCCGGTTAATGGTGTTGGAAATCAGGATACGGCCATCGACGCCCACACAAATCAGGTCATCCAGATTCATTACGATGCTGTCCTGTGCGATGCCGCGAAAGACGCTGGTGTCACCGGTTTCCTTGTACCAGAGGTAGGCAATGATGGACTTGGTACCCGCGCCATCGGCGTGAATCACGTTGCACCTGGCCGGGTCCCCGGAAAGGTAGTCTTCGGTAATTTTGCAGAAGGCGCCGGGGAACAGACCCTGTTCCAGCAGGTCTACTGCGTCGTGGACTTCCGTCTTGTCGGCGCTGACACCACGCGCCCCATATCGGCTGTCAGTATGGTCGGCCATCACGACAAAACCGGAACGATCCTGCGCCTTGATGAGCCCGCGAAATTCGAGTTGACGATAGGCTTTGGCCACTGTGTTGGGGGCGATCGTCAGATCCGTCGCCACGGAACGGATACTGGGTAACTTCTCGCCGTGGCCAAGCTCACCGGCGGTAATCATGAAGTGCACCTGATCCACGATCTGCTGGAAGACCGGGTTGGCAGCGGTGTTGTCAATCTGTATTTTCATGGCAGACAAACTGTATCATTATCGTGATACAGGGCACAAGCTCGCAGCGGATTCAGGGCGGGTCTAATGAAGTGTCAACAGCAACCCTCTATAATGCGCGCTCTTTTTCAGGAGGTCCTATGCCGGTCATTGTCGACTATGCCGCCGGGAACGTGCGCAGTGTGCAGCGTGCGTGTCAGCGTGTGGGTATGGAGGCGGAAATATCCGCCAGTCCGGAAGTCGTGCTTGCGGCGGACAAGCTGATTTTCCCGGGTGTGGGGTCGGCGGAAAGTGCCGTCGATACGCTGAAAGCTCGCGGACTCGACGAAGCCATTGTTCAGTATTATGCCAGCGGCAAGCCGCTCCTGGGCATCTGCATAGGGCTTCAGATCGCCCTGGAACACACGGAGGAGGGCAACAAAACCTGCCTCGGGATTGTCGAAGGCGCCTGCGAGCGATTCGATTTTACAGACAGATCCATCAAGGTGCCGCACATCGGTTGGAACGAGGTCACTCCGGAGCGCAGTCACCCGATGCTCGCAGACATTCGCAGCGGTGACGAATTCTATTTCGTGCACAGCTACTTTGCGCGACCGCTGCACAAGGAAGACGTGCTGGGGACAACTGACTATGGTGACGTGACCTTCTGCTCGATCATCGGCAGGGACAACCTCATCGCAACACAGTTCCACCCTGAGAAAAGCGGTGAGCCTGGTTTGAAGCTGCTGGCCGCATTCAAGTGCTGGAATGTCTGATGCTGAGCAAGAGAATCATTGCCTGCCTGGATGTGCGCGATGGAAAACTTGCGAAGAGTGTCAGGTTTGTCGATACCCGGGACATTGGTGACCCGGTTTCCAGGGCGCGGGAGTATTATGAAGATGGCCTGGACGAACTGGTGTTCTATGACATTACTGCGTCCAGCAGTGCACGAAACATCATGCTGGACGTGGTCCGGCAGGTGGCAAAACAGGTTTATATTCCATTTTCCGTTGGTGGCGGGATTCGCACGGTTGAAGATGCCGGCAAACTGCTCTGGGCGGGTGCGGAGAAGGTCAATGTTAATTCCGCAGCAGTGCAGCGACCGGAACTGATTGCTGAGTGTGCCCATGCGATTGGTACGCAAAACACGGTGCTTTCCATGGACATTCTGAAAGTTGAAACCTCACGGGACTTCCCCAGTGGTTACGAGGTGGTCATTCATGGTGGTCGAAAGCCGATGGGCATTGATGCTCTGGCGTGGGCGCTCAAGGGGGAGGAACTGGGTGCCGGTGAACTGGTGGTGAACTCGATTGACGCCGACGGAACCCGGGAGGGTTACGAGATTAACCTGACCCGCATGATCGCTGAGGCCGTCTCAATACCGGTGATTGCCTCCGGCGGGGCGGGCAGGCCCGAGCATCTGCTGGAAGTATTAACGGAGGGCAAAGCTGATGCGGCCCTGATTGCCTCCATGGTTCACTATGGCGATTACACGGTCAGCGGCCTTAAATCCTGGCTGCATGAACATGGCGTCAAGGTAAGGCTGAGATATTGATGGCGGAACTTGAGCAGAGGTTCATTGATCTGGAAGAGCAACTGGCGTTCCAGGAAGACACCACCCGGAAACTGGATGAGGCGATGACCAGCCAGCAGCGTCAGCTACTGGAATTTCAGCGGCAGTTGCAGCTTCTGGCCGAACAGATCAGGAAACTCGAAGCCGCGATGCCCGAAGGCACCCGGGACGAGAAACCACCGCACTATTGAATTGCACATAAAGGAGCCCGCTGTGAAAGCCGTCATTGTCGGAGAGGAACATGCACTGTCCTGGGAAGAGCTTGAGTCACCCACGCCAGGTCAGAACGAGGTACTGATCAGGATTCATGCAACGGCTATCAACAGGGCGGACCTTATGCAACGGCGCGGCCTGTATCCACCGCCACCGGGCGCCAGTCCGATCATGGGTCTGGAGTGTGCGGGTGAAGTGGTTGAGGTTGGCCCCGGTTGTCGGAGGTATCAGGTCGGTGACCGGGTTTGCGCGCTGCTTGCGGGTGGTGGTTATGCTGAACTGGCTGCCGTCCATGAAGGCAGTGTTCTGCCGGTCCCTGCGGGTCTGGACTATCGGGCCGCCGCCGCGACTCCCGAGGTGTTTGCCACGGCCTGGCTGAACCTGTTCATGGAGGCAGGATTACAGCCGGGTGAGAAAGTAGTCATACATGCCGGTGCCAGTGGCGTTGGCACCACCGCCATCCAGCTTTGCAGGGCCTTTGGTTCGCCCTGTTTTGTCACCCTGGGCTCGCAGGACAAGCTGGACACCTGCCTTGCCATGGGCGCGTCTGCCGGAGCAGTTCGCCATGATGGTCCCTTCTATGAGAAGGCGAAAGAGTTCGCCGGAGGAGAAGGTATTGATGTGATTCTTGATCCGGTGGGCGCCGGATACCTTGCTGATAACCTGAAACTGCTGGGAATCGGCGGGCGTCTGGTGCTGATTGGCCTGATGAGCGGGGCCGGGGCGGAAATTGATCTGACTCAGTTGATGAGGAAGCGGGCACGCGTGATCGGATCCACCCTGCGAGCAAGACCGGTGGAGGAAAAGGCCGTGATTATGGCGCAACTGGAAGACCGGGTCTGGCCGAAGATTGAGTCCGGTGAGATCAGGCCGATTATTGAGGCGGAGTTCCCCATTACGGAAGTGTCAGAAGCCCACGACCTCGTCGCTTCCGACAAGACAACCGGCAAGGTTGTGCTCGCAGTAGGGCGTTAACAGTTTTGTAAAGGTGCGGATTGTCAATCGTTGTCAGATTTCTGCAACGTCTTCCGCCTGGAATCCTTTGTCAGTTTCGGAAATATCGAACTCGACCCGCGTGCCCTGTTTCAGCGTGCGAAAACCCTCGCCTCTGATTGATCTGTAGTGAACGAATACATCATCCCCTGTTTCCCGCTCAATGAATCCATAGCCTTTGGCGTCGTTGAACCATTTGACGGTTCCGGAATGTCTTTCCGACATGGCCAGTTTGCCCCCCTGTAGTTCCTGTCCTGTCCACACCATCGGAATCCGAGATGCAGCGGCATAAAAACATACTTCCGGGATGAGTGTCCAATCAGAGCTTCCTTAGAACGCAATCGTGCGACGCAACAGTGATATTAAATCGCGGCTACGCTTGCTCGCTGTTCGTTTAACTTCCGCAACGCGGATTCAAGTTCCTGCAGTTTGTCGCGTTCTTTTTGCACAACATCCGCAGGCGCCCTGTCGACGAAGTCAGGATTGTTAATCTTGCCTTCCGTGCGTCCTCGATCTTTTTCCCTGCGATCAATTTCCTTGTCGAGCCGGGCAAGCTCGGCGTCCTTGTCGATCAGTCCTCCCATGGGAACCAGCAGTTCCATATCGCCGACCAGGGCGGTTGCGGCCAGAGGTTTGTCGTCTTCGGATGATAACCAGGTCATCGATTCCGGACGAATCAGGAACCGGAGCAGCGTGGTGTATCTTTCCAGGCGTTCCCTGTCCTGATCATTGCCGTTGAAAAACATGATCGGCACTTCCTTCACGGGAGAGATGTCCATCTCGCCCCGGATGTTACGGACGCCGGTGACCACCTGTTTCAACCAGTTGATGTTTGAGTCGGCATCCCGGTTGATCAGGGATTCATCATCGGCAGGGTAGGGCTGCAACATAATCGTATCGCCCGAATCGCGCACCGTGGTGGGGATCTGCTGCCAAAGCTGCTCGGTAATGAACGGTAGAAATGGATGCGCCAGGCGCAGGATGGATTCCAGAGTGCGTGCCAGCGTCTGGCGGGTGCCGCGCTTCCGGGCGTCTGTTGACTGGTCGCTGTTCAGGATGGGTTTGCTCAGTTCAAGGTACCAGTCACAGAACTCGTCCCGGACAAGTTCATAGAGCGCCCTGGAAGCAAGATCGAAGCGGTAGGTATCCATGGCGAGATGGATGGCCGCCGTAGTGCGCTGAAGTTCTGAGATGATCCAGTGATCAACATCGGAAAGCTCAATATCCGTATCGGCAAGTTCGCTCTCGTGACCTGCGATGTTTGACGAAACGAAGCTGGCGGCGTTCCACAGCTTGTTGCAGAAGTTCCGATAGCCTTCGATGCGCTTCATATCAAAGCGCAGGGTTCGTGTCTGCGATGCGATTGAGTACAGGGTAAAGCGCAGGGGGTCGGTTCCGTAAGCCATGATGCCTTCCGGGTACTCCTTGCGTGTGGCCTTCTCAATGCGCTTCGCCATTCGGGGCTGCATCAGGTTGCTGGTGCGTTTTGCAACCAGATCATCCAGGGAAATGCCATCAATGATGTCCATCGGGTCAAGACCGTTGCCCCTGGACTTTGACATCTTCTGCCCATTGGCATCGGTGACCAGGCCGTGAATGTAGACTTTTCGGAAGGGCACTTCGCCGACGAACTTCAGGGTCATCATAATCATGCGTGAAACCCAGAGACTGATGATTTCATGGGCGGTGACCATGACGTTGGTGGAGTGGAAGGTCGCCAGTTCTTTCGTCTGTTCCGGCCAGCCGAGTGTCGAGAAGGTCCAGAGTGCCGACGAGAACCAGGTATCCAGCACGTCCGGGTCACGTTCAAGTTTCAGGTCCGGCGACAGCCCGTGTTTCTGCCGTGCTTCCTCTTCTGAGCGGCCGACATAGAAGTTGCCGTCTGTATCGTACCAGGCGGGAATCCTGTGACCCCACCAGAGCTGTCGACTGATGCACCAATCCTGGATGTTGCGCATCCAGGCGAAATAAATGTTCTCGGTGTTCCTGGGAACAAACTCAATGTCACCGTCTTCCACGGCCTTGATGGCGGGTTCCGCCAGCGGCGCGGCCTTCACGAACCACTGGTCGGACAGATAGGGTTCGACCACGACGCCGGAGCGCTCGCCCCTCGGCACCGCCATGACATGATCGTCAATCTGTTCCAGCAGTCCCAGAGCGTCCAGGTCGGCAACGACGGCCCTGCGTGCCTCGAATCGGTCCATACCCCGATACTTCCCGGGTACATCGTCATTCAGCGTTGCGTCCTCGTTGAGGATATTGATGAGAGGCAGTTCGTGGCGTTTGCCGACGTCATAGTCATTGAAGTCGTGCGCCGGGGTGATCTTCACGCAGCCCGTACCAAATTCCATGTTGACATAGTGGTCAGCGATAACGGGAATGGGTCGGTCTGCGAGCGGCAGCATGACCTCTTTGCCGATCAGGTCTTTGTATCTTTTGTCTTCGGGGTTCACGGCAACGGCCGTGTCTCCCAGCATGGTCTCAGGCCGTGTCGTGGCGACGCTGATGAAGCGATCAGGGTCACCTGCGAGCGGATACCTGAAGTGCCAGAGATGGCCCTGTTCCTCTTCGGACTCGACCTCCAGGTCGGACAGCGAGGTCTTGAGAACCGGGTCCCAGTTAACCAGTCGCTTGCCACGATAAATCAGCCCTTCCTCATGAAGTCGGACAAAGACCTCCCGGACTGCTCGGGAAAGACCCGCATCCAGGGTGAAGCGTTCAGTTTCCCAGTGCAGGGAGGCGCCCAGGCGGCGCAACTGTCTTGAGATGGTCCCGCCGGATTGCTCCTTCCATTCCCAGACCTTGTCGACGAAGGCTTCCCGTCCCAGGTCGGAGGGTTTGATCCCCTGTGTGGCCAGTTGCTCGGTCACCAGCATCTGTGTGGCAATGCCCGCGTGGTCTGTGCCCATCTGCCAGAGTGTGTTTTTGCCACTCATTCTCTTGTATCGGACCAGGGAATCAACAAGGCTGTGTTGAAAGGCATGACCCATGTGCAGGGTGCCAGTCACGTTGGGTGGGGGGATGGCAATGCTGAATGGCTCGCCACTACCGGAGGGTGCGAAGTAGTTGTTCTCCTCCCACTTCTGATACCAGAATTGTTCGATCTCCCGGGGCGAATACTTACTCATGATGTGACCGGCAGCGCAGTGCCTGTGTTAACCAAATTCAGGAAAAGCGCGATTATACACGGGGCGGCCATCCTCGCCAGCCTGCTTGCGGCAGCTCAGTTCCGCTCATGTTCCGCAGGTTCAGGTCGCCGCCCATCAAGCCTGATTGATTTCGTGGTAGTTCAGGACGTAGCCACATTCCTTGTAATAAGTGTAGTTCTTGCGGGCTGACTCGCGGCTGTTCCGGTCGACAGGAACGACCTCTGCAACCCGGTCGAAGCGGGAAAAGAAATGTGGAATATCGCCGGAGAGGTTGACCAGTACATCCTGATGATCTTCAGGCTCGTGATCGAACCCGATTCTGATCGGCGCGGCGTGTTCTGATGCGTGTAACACATGGGGCACGAAGGCATCTGGTCGAAACACCCAGAGCTGGTCATCCAGCTTTTTCGCCTGTTGCTCACCGGCGGTGTGGACATAAATCCGGTGTCCGCGGCGATAGACCATGTCGATCAATCTACAGGTGAAGATGCCCTCGTCACCGTTTATCTGGTAGAAATCGATTCGTGTCAACGGTTGCTCTCGACCTTGTTCCGGTTGTTGAGATATTCGAACAGCAGACTGACGGGTCGTCCGGTTGCGCCCTTGGTCGGACCATTGCCCCGGAACGCGGTGCCGGCAACGTCCAGGTGAGCCCAGCGGTATTTCTTCGTAAAACGAGCGAGGAAACAGGCAGCGGTGACACTGCCGGCCTCCCGGCCGCCCATGTTGGCCATATCGGCAAAGGCGCTGTTGATCTGGGCTTGGTAATCTTCCCAGAGCGGCATGCGCCAGACCCGGTCCAGGCTGTCTTCACCGGCCTGCTGCAGGTCTGCCGCAACCCCTTCATCATTGGCATACATGGCAGTGGCATGACTGCCCAGGGCGATGACGCACGCACCGGTCAGGGTGGCCACGTCCACAACGGTGGCGGGATTGTACTGGTCGATGTAGGTCAGGGCATCGCAGAGTACCAGTCGACCTTCCGCATCGGTATTGAGAATCTCCACGGTCTGACCGGACATGGTTTTAACGATATCTCCCGGACGCGAGGCATCTCCGGATGGCATGTTTTCCGCCGCTGCCAGCACACCGATGACATTCATATCCAGTCCCTGTTCGGCAACCGCCAGCAGGGTTCCGAATACCGTAGCAGCACCGCACATATCCCAGATCATGTTGTGCATCCCGGCGCCGGGTTTCAAAGAAATGCCACCGGTATCGAAGGTGATGCCCTTGCCGACCAGAACATGGGGCGCATCTTTCGGTTTGGCGCCCTTATGGGTAATGATGATCAGTTTGCCGGGCTGGTCACTGCCTCGTGTCACCGACATGAAAGCACCCATGCCCAGCTTCTCGATCTCCTTCTCATCCAGCACCCTGGTGGTGATGGAGGGATAATCCTTTGCCAGTAGCTTCGCCTGGTCTGCCAGATAGGTTGGTGTACAGATGTTCCCCGGCAAATTGCCGAGGTCCCTGGCCTTGCGGATACCTGCGGTCAGCGCATCGCTGATGGTGATGGCGGCATTCACGGCTTCCTGGTCTTCCCGGTCAGCGACGGACAGATCAATGGCTTCAAGTACATCACCATTTTCGGGTGGCTTGCCCTTCATCTGTGTGAAGCTATACGTGTCGGCATCAAAAACCTCGATCATACGGCGAGCCTTCCATGTAATATCTTTTTCGGGAACCTCCACCTCCAGCAGACAGCTTAGCGCGTTCTTGACGGAGATCGCCTTCAGTCGTCCGATGACCGTTCTTGCAACAGCGGCAAACCGGGCGCCGTCTATGGTCTCGGCCTCGCCCAGCCCGACCATCAGAACGCGGGTTGCGTTGATGTTCGGCACGTCATGCAGCAGCATCAACTGATTCGGTTTACCGGAGATATCGCCGCGGCGCAGAACCTTCTTCAGGTATCCGCCGCTCTCCTTGTTGAGGATATTCGCGCTGTCGGTCAACCGGGCGTCAGCATAAACACCAACAACGATGCACTGAGTGCGGGTTTTCGCCGCATTACCCATACGTGTGCCATACTTCATAAGAACTCCTGAGGATGTATCGCGTGAATCACTCTAATATACCGTTTCCGGACGATTATTTGTGATACTGCTCAGATATTTTTCGAGAGAAATATTCACCACCATGTTTGCCGTCGCCGGTATCGTGCTGGTGATCTCGATGGGCTGGCGGTTCAGTGGCTATCTGGACAGGGCAGCCGCCGGAACCATGACTCAGGAGGTGCTGTTCGCATTGATGGGTTATCGCCTGCCCGGATTTCTCGAACTGATCGTGCCGGTCAGCTTCTTTCTGGCCATCATGCTGGTCTATGGCCGGTTGCATGTGGACAACGAGATGATCGTATTGCAGTCCTGTGGCATGAGTACCCGGCGACTGATGGGTATGACGCTTGCCATGGCGCTGTTGGTCATGCTGATGACCGCAATGCTGTCGCTCTGGCTGAAACCCCTGGGTGAGCAGCGGGTACAGGCGCTGCTGCGTAGTCAGCAGCAGTTGACCGAGTTCGACACTCTGATACCGGGGAGGTTCCAGGCTCTGAGCTCCGGCAAACGGGTGACCTATACGGAAGGGATTACTGAGGACGGTGAGTTGAGCGGTGTGTTTATCAACGAGTTCCAGGATAACCACTACCGGAATGAACGGCGCAATGCCGTTACCGTGATCGCAGAGTCGGGTGCGACCCGGGTGGACAGCACCGGCAGGCGATTTCTGGTGCTGCGAAATGGCAAGCGGTACCAGGGGACACCCGGAGATCGGGGTTATCAGGTTATCAGCTACGAGGAATACGGCCAGTTGGTTGATTCCACTGTGGTAAGGGATCTCGAGACCCGGCGCGCGGCGATCCCGACGGGAGCGTTGCTGACCGCCGATACTGCAGAGGCTGTTGCCGAACTGAACTGGCGTGTTTCCGTCATTCTTCTGGTGCCGGTCATTGCCCTGATGGCGATACCCCTGGCCAGGGTGAACCCCAGGCAGGGTCGGTTTACGCGCCTGGTACCCGCGATGGTTCTCTGTTTTCTGTACATTCTGATGTTATCCGGTGCACGGTCGGCTGTTGAGAAGGGCGATCTGCCACAGGAGATTGGCCTCTGGTGGGTACACGCGCTGTTTTTACTGGTGGCCGCCGGTGCTTATCAGTTGGACAGGGTCAGCGTCATCCTCAATCGGTTGCTTCGGAACTGACATCCCGGTTTACTCAGAGGTTCCATAGACATTTTTGCCCAGGTAGATTACCCGTGTGCCCGAGGCCCGGTCATGCCAGGCCAGTTTTTCCGGGTCGAAGATGATCCAGAGAAATCCAAGTCCCATCATGAGCAGAGAAAACGTCGCAAAAAAATATCGGGCCGCGCATTCACTGAGTGTCAGGATTTGACCTGCATCATTAATGGTGCGGATCTTCCAGACCTGCATCCCGAGGGTTTGCCCTTTGAAGTGCCAGAAGTAGGTGTAAAATGCGCCGGCTTCCAAATAGAGAAACATCTGGAACCTCACGCCTGATACTGCATTGCCATCATTCAGGAGCGGCACGATCAGCAAGGTGCTGACGGACCAGAGTGCAATGATGAGAAGCCCATCGTAGAGCATGGCGGCCAGGCGGCGCGAAAGGCTGGCCGGTTGAGCGGCACTTGTCATTGCTGGTGAGTCACAATGGGTTGAACGAGAAGGGGAATATTATCATGGGTCGTTATTTTTTCAGTTTGAACCTGCTGCTCCTTTCCATTTCCTGCGCCGCATCGGAGTTCACGGACTACCTGGAGGGTGTCAAAGTACGGGCCGTCGAAAAGGGTGTTTCGGAATCCACCGTTGATCAGGCGTTCCGCGGATTGACCAGGGATGAACGAGTGATCGGGTTTGACAGAAAGCAGCCGGAGTTCGTGCAGACCTTTAAGCAATACCTCGATGCCAGGGTTTCTGAATTCCGGCAACAGGAAGGCAGGCGGCTTCTGGCAGAACATGAACAGTTGCTGGCCCGGGTCAGCGAGCACTATGGTGTGGAACCCGAGTATATTGTTGCCATCTGGGGTCTGGAGACCAGCTTCGGTCGTTATCAGGGCAGGTACGGCATTGTTCGTTCGCTCGCGACCCTGGGTCATGACCCCAGGCGTTCGACCTTTTTTACCTCAGAGCTGATTAACGCTTTAAGGATACTCGACGAAGGGCATGTGGCGCCGGAAGCGTTTGTAGGTGGCTGGGCAGGCGCCATGGGTCAAAGCCAGTTTCTACCCGGTAGCTTCCTGAGTTATGCGCAGGATTTTGACGGTGACGGCAGGAAGAATATCTGGGCATCTGAAGCCGATGTGTTTGCCTCCATTGCCAACTATCTCAGTAAGGCGGGCTGGCGGATGGGCGCGGGCTGGGGCGGCAGGGCGGCGCTGCCCTCGTCCCGGCCGGATTTTCCGGCGCTGAAGCCGGAAACCTACGACACCCGTTGTCGTGCGCTACGGCATCACTCGCGTGGGTTGCCCCTGTCAGCCTGGCGGGAGATGGGTGTTATACCGGAGAAGCGGTTACCCGGTACTGCCTATGCGCTGGTTGAGCCGGAGGAAGGCGCCTCGGAAGGTTACCTGGCCGGGGGCAACTATCGTGCGATTCTGAACTACAACTGCGCTAACAAGTACGCGGTGTCGGTGGGGCTGCTGGCGGATATTTATCTTTCGCGCTGACGGGCAAGCATGAAGGATGCTTCCGTTTCGGCGACTGTCTGGTGGTTGTCCTCACGGATCATCAGACCCTGCATCTGCGTGAGTCTGGCTCTCTGTTTCAGGCAATGGCCTTCAAGTCTGACAGGCGTGCCCACAGGAAGGGCATCGCGATAGCGGATGTCGCATCTGGCGGTGAAGCCTTTCAGCCCCTTCAGAAAGAGCCAGTTGGCCATCACATCATCGAGTGCGCTGAATATGATCCCGCCATGGACAACACCGTCATAGCCACAGTGATGTTCCCCGGGCGTGAAGCTCGCATGGCAGACATCGTCTTCAATTCGAAAGTCAAGCTGCAATCCGATGGGGTTCGAGGGCCCGCAGACAAAACAATGGTTGGCGTCTGATCTGAGCTTATTCATAGGGTGTGATCTGCGCTCAGGTGCGACCGAGGCGGGGCAGGACTCTCAGAACCGGCAGTTCGGTTAGCAGATCCCACCAGGATCTTCGATACAGTTCAGCAGGAATCTTGTGCTTGATCTCTTCGTGCAGTCCGGGCAGTTCGGACCAGTGCGCGCCCTGCCTGTAATGGTGGGCTGTGTGATAGCCCAGATTACCGGTGATGATGTTGTAGAACTGATTCATGGTGTTGTATGACGCAGAAAAATCATCGGCTGTGGGCAGGCCCGCATGATGATCGTATGTCGCCCAGGCGGTAACCAGCAACCCTGAGATCATGGGCATGATGAACAGAATAATACCCTGCATGGGTTGATAGAAGACCAGTCCTGCTACGAGAACCGCAGCGACCATCGTGTAAATAAGGTGAGTCCGTAGATGTTTCGGGTAGCGGAGACCGACACCCCAGGCTCTTGGGTAGGCAGTTGCCGCGACGACCAGTGTGTACTCCAGTTCGCCCATCCTGGCACCGTCCTTATGCTGCCATCGGCTCGGGTCCCTGGTCTGGTCCAGGTAATTGTGGTGGTGGCCGAACACATGATGCAGCAGCCACTGGTTCGTTGTAACACCTGTGTGTAGTGCGTAGCTGAGTTCCAGTAATCGGTTGAGTGGCGTCCAGCGAAAGGTCCTGGTGTGCTGGTGATGATGATTCCAGGCGCAGATGCAACCTTTGGGAACGACGGCCAACGCGAAGTACGTCAGAAGTACCCACAGGTTACTGACCGTGAAGTACAAAATGAAATCCAACAACGTGAATGAAAGGATAAGGACGACCGGTAAACGGTCAGCAGAATATCTGAACACTGGTTTCATGCCACACGAATTTCGGCGAAGTTTAGCAATCCGGACTGATGCCTTAAAGGGTTTGAGTGGTCATCCTGTCACATTGGCCTGATATGATTACTTCGATAAAGGTGGGGGAGCCTTCAGCCGGGTTGGTGGAGAGCCTTCAGCCCGGTTGGTGAAGAGCCATCAGCCTGGTTGGTGGAGAGCCCTCAGCCTGGTTGGTGAAGAGCCCTCAGCCGGGATGTCAAGGACCCCGGCGTTACGATCTGATTTGCAGACGGGGCATTTGCTATTTTCATTTGGACGAACCGATACTTTCATTTGGACGAACCGATACTTTCATTTGGACGAATAGCTGATACACGGTTGCAATTCTTCGGGGGGGGGGGGGTAGAATTTGATTTCATTTACCTTGTAAAGGAACAAACATGAGACAGATACTCCTTTTTTGTTTAGCAGTTCTGCTGGCCACATCCACTGCCCCTGCAATAGCAGGCTGTACCGAAGGTGACACGAAGTGTGGCGCGGATGGTTATATATATCGTTGCATGGAACGCACAAAAATCGAAGTCGACGACGACAACAAGCCGCGTTTCATCGATTACACCATCTGGGTTTCTACAGCAAGGATATGTGGTGCACGGAGTTCCTCGCGGTCAGGACAGTTAAACAGCGTCGGCAACTGGATTGCCAATTATACTGTTCCAGTACCCGAGGCAGGTGTCCTCCAGTCACCCTTGCCAGTTGGAACGCAGTCCATCAAGCCCGCTTCGCCGCTGGTAACCAGTTGTATGGAATCTGCCAGCACGTAGGTCGGCGAAAACTATGCCACGAATTGGATTGATTCTGGCATCAGCGATACGGGGATGAACGGGTCTGATAAGAATACGAACAGCTTCCGCCATACTGACTCGCGGTCCCCGATTGCATTGAAATGAAAAACCTGCCGAGGTTGCTTTCGGCAGGTTTCGATAATGCTCTACGGGACTTTAGCCTGCGTCGCACACGCCACATTATTCAGAGCTTCCCTAATAAAAATTTTTCTCTGCGGAACCTTCCGCAGTACCACCCTCTCTTGCCAGCTTGAGTTCCTGACGGGCGAGTCTTTCCATCCACCCGCGGTCTGAGCCGAGTGTCACCATATGAAACCCCTGTTCAAGATAGCGGCGGGTGAATTCAACGGACCCTGTTTGAATCCCGGCGGCGATGCCATGCTTCTTCGCCGTTTCCAGTATTCGTGTCACTGTCTCGACATGCAGAGGATCATCATTGTCACCGGAAGGTTTAAGGCCGAGGGCGTAAGCCAGGTCATTGGGTCCGATGTACACGGCATCAACACCGGGTGTGGACATGATGTCGTCCAGGTTCTCAAGGGCTTCTGCGGTTTCAATCATCACGATGCAGGCGATTTCCTGGTTGGCGTCGCGGGCATAGCCTGGCCCGGAGTAAAGGGTGGCACGGTTCGGGCCGTAAGACCGGATGCCCTGTGGCGGGTATCGGCATGCGGACACGGCGCGCTCAGCTTCTTCCCGATTGTTTACCAGGGGAACGACAACACCATAGGCACCGGCGTCCAGGACCTTCATGATCTCGCAGGGTTCGTTCCAGGGTACCCGAACAAGAGGAATCGTGTCGGTGGTGGAAATGGCTGTGAGCATCTTTTTCGCGTCTGCATAGTCGATCACACCATGCTGCATATCGAGGCACAACCAGTCGAAACCGGCGTGAGCGAGTGTCTCTGCGGTATAGCCTGAATCGATAGACATCCAGGCACCGATGGTCTGCCTGTCATCGCGCCAGGCCCGAAGTACATGATTGTTGCGCATAGCTAATTCTCCCGTTGGTCCTTGTCCAGTGCCCTGACGATGATGTCCCTTGTCTCGGCAGCCAGGTCATTGATGTTCGTCTGTTCATCGACGTCGATAGGTTCGTGGAAAATCAGTTTGACCGAGCCGGGTCGCCAGTCGAGCGTGTCCGGGGGCAGGACACGGTTGGTGTTGTGAATGCTGATTGGCACCACCGGTATCCCAAGGTCCTGGGCCATTCGAAAGGCCCCTTTCTTAAACTGCCTGAGTTCCCGCGTTCTTGATCTTGTTCCCTCCGGAAAGAAAACAATGCACATGCCATCCCGAATACGCGCTCGCGCTGACTGTATGGATGTCAATGCCCTGTTCGTATCAGACCGGTCGACGTAGATGTGCCCCATCATATAACAGGCGTAACCCAGGACAGGCACGATGCGCAGTTCCCTTTTCATGACCCATTTCAGGTCCAGCCCGGTAAATCCGTACAGCACATAGATGTCGGCCAGACTCAGATGATTCGCCGCCAGTACATAGGATTGTCCCGGTTGCAGATTCTCTTTGCCCTGAACAGTCACTGACATCAGGGTGACAAGGGTATTGAGTCGCGCCCAGAAGGTGGCGAAGACCCTGGAGGAAAAATTGGCAAGGCCGAGGAAGCACAGGATGATAATGATGGTCCCCAGAATTGTGGTCGACAGTATCAGTATCGGTGCGATGATCAGCCACTTGTAGAGGGTATATGGCAGCCACCAGACAGCGGGCAGGGGTGGTTGCGAGGGATGTGGCAGGGCTTCGGCCAAGTGAGTATTCCGGTGAATTTGAAGCGGCTTATTCCAGGGAAGCTCTGAATAACAGGATTTTTTCGTGAGAGCAAGGCGGACGCGCCCGCAGAAAATCGTAAAAACGCTTTAATTTTCCGATGTTTCGAGGACGGGTCCAACGCAGCTATCGCGGAAAAAGACATTATTCAGAGTTTCCCTAGTGTCCTGTCATGTAAATTAATTGAACTAATTTGCAAGAAAGTTGTCGTATGGCTATTACCCTGATGAGGACTCTACCATGGGACGTCTTGCCGTTGAAATTGTATTGAGCGAAGACGAACAATCGACCCTCGAAAGCTGGCGTCGGCGACGCAACACGACAGCAGGATTGCATTTCCGAGCCGGTATCGTACTGGATTGCGCCGCTGGATATTCCGGTGAAAAAATTGCAAAGCGCCGCCATACCAGTCAACAAACAGTCACCAAGTGGCGCCGCCGTTTTGCCCGCGACCGGCTTGCTGGCCTGTCCGATGCCCCACGTAGTGGGCAGCCTCGTCAGTATGGTGATGACAAGGTGCAGTTTGTGTTAGATGCGACGCTGAATCGGCGGCCAAAGAACGCGACGCACTGGAGTGTTCGTAGCCTGGCTGAAGAGTTGGGCATATCGCGTGGCTTTGTTCACCGAGTGTGGCGTGCGTTTGGTCTCAAACCCCACCTGTCACATAGTTTCAAGCTATCGACTGACCCTCATTTCATTGAAAAAGTCCGGGATGTTGTTGGGCTCTATCTTGATCCCCCGGATAAAGCCCTGGTTTTGTGCGTGGACGAGAAGAGCCAGATTCAGGCATTGGACCGGACCCAGCCATCCCTGCCGATGGATTACGGTTTGCCGGAAACACACACGCACGACTATCGACGTTATGGTACGACAACGCTTTTTGCCGCCCTGGACGTGGCCACTGGCAAAGTGATTGGCAAACTCAAACGCCGCCATCGAAGTACGGAATTCCTGAGTTTCTTACGACATATCGATTCCCAGGTTCCTGCCGATCTGGAGGTCCACTTGATTCTGGATAACTACAGCACTCACAAGACGGAGAAGGTCAAGAACTGGCTGTTACGGCATCGGCGATTTCACTGCCACTTCACCCCGACGTACAGCTCATGGCTCAACCTGGTAGAGCGGTTCTTTGCTACTCTGACAGAGCATCAGTTGCGCAGAGGGACTCACCGGTCAGTTCCTGCGTTGGAACAAGCGATACGAAACTACCTTGAAATACACAACGAGAATCCCAGGCCATTCCAATGGACAAAGTCCGCTGACAAAATCATTGAGTCAGTCAGTAATGTAATTGAACGAATTAACGGGACAGGACACTAGCAACCTTTACGATAGGCAGAAGGGATTTCACCGGCTGTGGTCGTGCGCCACATTTCACGCCGATGGCCGCGATAGTCCGAGGTGGCGCAGTGCTGCGTACAGCGATTGTCCCACATGGTCAGCGTACCGGGCCGCCACCTGACTCTGCAGCAGAACCCCGGCGAGACAATTAACCCGTTCAGGTAATCAAGCAGGGCCTTGCTTTCAGTGTTGGTCATGTCCTCAAAGCGGATGGTATAAGTGGGATTCACCCAAAGGGCCGGACGTTTTGTGACCGGGTGCTCACGAATCACCGGATGCAGTTGTGTCTCTGGCTCCTGCGTATCATTGGTGATGGTCATGTTCTCCAGATGGTCCCGCAGTGTGGCCTGTGGTCCGTAGGACCTGACGGCACTGTGCACCGCCCTCAGTTCGCCCAGTGATGCCTTCATACCATCTGACAAAGCCTCGTAGGCGGCATACTGACTGGCATAAAGGGTATCGCCGCCCTCGGGCGGTGTTGCCACCGCATACAGCAGCGTCCGCGCCGGGGGACAGGTCTGGAAGGTGAAGTCCGTGTGCCAGCCAGCGCCGAAAGAATGCTGGGACTTCTCATCGGCCTCTTTCACGACCGGAACCACGTCGGGATACTCGGCAAGTCCCCGCAGGTAGGGTGTTTCGCCGGGACCGCCAAGCCGGTGGGTCAGACCCAGCAGCCCGGCGGGTGTCATGTCCTGTTCCCGAAAGACCAGCACGAGATGTTCTGCAAATGCCTGCTCAATGGCTTGAAACTCGCTGACATCAAGCCTGTTCAGGTCCAGGCCGGTGATTTCGGCGCCGATAGTGCCCGTGAGGGGAGTGATGTTCATGGTGGATAAAGGTACAGGAAAGCCGTGCTGTCATCCAGCTTGTGTATTAAGTTCCAGGGTACATAAATAAGTTATCATTTACGTAATTGATTACATAAATGAGATAAGATATAAAAGGTGTCAAATATAGCCGGATGTGAACTGATGACCGAATCAGACCGAGATGTTATGAGTGAACTGGGCGTTCTTGCCCTGGGAAACCGGCTGAAGAGACTCTCGGACACCCTGGCCCAGGATGTCAGCCGCATGTACCAGTCGGTGGATGCCGGTTTCGAGCCCAGATGGTTTCCCGTTTTTGTTTACCTGTATCGACAGGGACCTACGTCGATCACGGAACTGGCGAAGGGTCTTGGTGTTTCCCACCCTGGAATCAACAGGACAGCCAACGAGCTGATTGATACCAGACTCGCTGCACCTTACAGGGACAGGAAGGATAAACGTAAGCGAGTACTTGCACTCACCAGCCTGGGTCGGGAGAAGTACCAGAAGCTGGAACCAGTGTGGCGCGCGGTTCGCCAGGCCATGCAGTCCGCAGTCGATGAGGGTGGCGGCGAGATCCTGCAACAGCTAACGAGACTTGAGTGCAGTCTGCGGGAACAAAGTTTTCTTGACCGGTTTGCCGACCAGGTCAGGTCTCAGTCTGAAGACATCTCGATTCGTTCCTTTGAGCCAGGGTATGCAGGCAGCTTCCGGCAGTTGAATGAGGCCTGGATCGGGCATTACTTCGAGCTTGAAGACGTTGACCGAAAGCTACTGTCCGACCCTGAAGGCGCCATTGTTGCACCCGGCGGGGATATATTGTTCGCGGTTACGCAGACCGAAAAAGTACTGGGGACCTGCGCGCTGGTCAAACACACTGACGAAACGGGCGAACTCGCAAAGATGGCCGTGGCAGAAGAGGCCAGGGGACACCAGATCGGCTACAGACTCGGTGCGGCCCTGGTCGAAAGGGCCAGAGAACTTGGCTTTCGGAAACTGGTACTCGAATCAAACCGGAAGCTGACGCCAGCCCTGACCCTGTATCGAAAACTCGGGTTCAGCGAACAACCCTGCCCCGGGACATCAGGTTATTCCCGTTGCGATGTTTATATGACACTGTCTCTGTAGGTGTCATTCACTCGTCATTATTTTTGTTTCCCTTGTCCATGAAGGCTTCTATCAGATCAATGGGCAATGGGAAAACAATAATAGAACTTCGGTCCCGTGAAACCTCAGTCAGGGTCTGCATGTAGCGAAGCTGCAGTGCCTGGGGCTGGTTGGCGAGCGTCCTCGCCGCTTCCAGCAGTTTCTCGCTGGCTTCCAGTTCACCACCCGCATGGATAATCTTGGCACGTCGCTCCCGCTCGGCTTCCGCCTGCTTGGCGATGGCGCGAATCATCGATTCGTCAATGTCGATGTGCTTGATCTCGACATTGGCCACCTTGATACCCCAGCTCTCCGTTTGTTCGTCCAGGAGTTTCTGGATACCTTCATTCAACCTGTCCCGCTGCGCGAGCATCTCGTCAAGTTCATGCTGCCCGAGGATTGAGCGTAAAGTTGTCTGTGCGAGCTGACTGGTCGCTTCAAAGAAATCCTCCACGTTAATGATTGCCCGCTCAGCATCGATAACCCGGAAGTAGATCACCGCGCTCACCTTTACGGATACGTTATCCCGGGAGATGACATCCTGGGTCGGAACGTCATACACCATGGTACGGAGATCGACTTTGACCATTTGCTGAATGCCCGGGATGACGATAATCAGCCCGGGTCCTTTCACTATCTGAAAGCGGCCCAGAAAGAAGATCACGCCGCGTTCGTACTCACGCAGGATGCGGAAAGTGTAAAAGGCCAGTCCAGCCAGCAGTACGACCAGTACTATCCAGAATTCATTCATGATGTTTCTCCTGTTTTAGTGACAGTCAGTAGCAGCCCGTATGCCGCTTCAACCGTGACGGTGTCGCCCGCCTCGATTGTATCGTTAGATCGGGCTCGCCAGATCTCTCCGCCAACGCGGACCTGGCCCTCCCTGTTAAAATCGTCAAGGGCTTCGCCCTGTTCGCCGATCAGCGCGCTCATGCCGGTGGTGACCCTTTTGTTGCGTATCTTCAACGCAATGCCAATGGTGGCAAAGATCAGCGCCGCAGAGACGATGGCTGTCGCCGCGATGGTTGGCAATCCAACCCGGAAAGCTTCCATTTCAGCATCAAACAACATGAGTCCTCCAATACAGAAAGCGATAACACCACCGATCCCAAGGATACCAAAGCTCGGCACCAGTGCCTCGGCGACCATGAGACCTATCCCAAGCAGTAGCAGCGTAAGTCCGGCATAGTTCAAAGGCAAGAGTTGGACCGCATAGGCGGCAAGCAGCAGGCAGATCAAACCGATGACCCCGGGGATGAGAGAGCCGGGGTTATAGAATTCCAGGATAATGCCGTATATCCCGATCATTCCAAGCACGAGCACGATGCTCGGATTCGTGATGATCGACAGTATCTCGGTGCGCAGGTCGGGCAGATGTTGATGTAATTCAACACCGGCGGTCGCAAGCGTCACAGTGCCTTCATCAAGCTGAACGACTTGTCCATCGAGCCTTTGCAGAAGATCATCAAGGTCCCGAACCACCAGGTCGATCACATCCGCCGCCAATGCTGCCTCCGCATCCAGACTGACACCCTCACGCACGGCTTCCTCAGCCCAGTCGGCATTGCGCCCCCTCAGGTCTGCGAGGCCGCGGATATAGGCTGCCGCGTCATTGACCATCTTCTTCTCCATGGCGGTTGGTTCCGGAGATGGCCGGGTTTCATCCGGCGCAGTCGGCATGCTGGGCGCGGTAATCTGGACGGGTGTTGCGGCGCCAAGATTGGTTGCCGGGGCCATGGCGGCGATGTGGCTTGCATAGGCGATATAGGTACCGGCACTGGCAGCCCGGGCACCCTTGGGTCCGACATAGGAGACCACAGGAATATCGCTTGAGAGGATGCCCTGGATAATGTCACGCATGGCGCCGTCAAGGCCGCCGGGCGTATCCATACGGATAACAATCAGGCTCGCCTCCGCAGCCTTCGCCTGCTTGAAGCCGCGTAGCACATAGTCGCTGGTCGCGGGACCGATGGCGCCCTCGATTTCGACAAGCCAGATCTTGCCCGGAGACTCCTGCGCCTGGTTTGTGACGGAACACAACAGGGCCAGCAGCAGGAAGATGGCAGGGATTGTTCGAGACATATTCCGTACCTCAATCACATTTAAGCACAAATTCCGGATGGGTGCGCCGGACACCTGACACCGGCTCAGTCCTTCCCGGGTGTCAGCTTTCGCCGTGCAGGTGGTGGCAACAGAGGTATCCAATCCTGAATCCGTTGAGCAGCTTTAATGCCTTACATCGGCAGGGGTCAGAATCTGGAACGAAGACCCAACTGAAACACGACATCGGGTGAGGTGTCGGTGATGATGTCCTCGGCCACTGAAATATCCAGCAGCAGTTTCTCTCCCAGATTCAAAGACCCGCCCAGAACCAGTTGAGCGGAAAATTCACCCAGTTCTTTCAGGTCGCTGTCGTAAACCGCTGAATGGAAGTCGATCTGGGCTTTCAGTGCAATGTTTTTCCAGGTATGCCAGGCGACCGTGGCGGAACCGAACAGCACATAGTCTTCCAGCTTGTCTGCGATGATCTCAGCCTCACCGGGAACCAGCAGACCGAGGCTGCCATGGAAGTACCAGTCCTTATGCTGAAGCAGGCTGTCGTCGCTGAAATGCAGGCTCATGAACACATCGGTGCTGTCAGAGCCGGTCAGATCGTCCGGGTCGCCGGTCGGAAGTTTGACGCCTGCGCGAACATTCCAGGATTGATCCTCTTGTCGGCGGAGCAGGTAGCCAATAGAAAGGGACGCATCGCCAATACCGGAGGTTGAATCGCGCAAATCCACCAGCCTGTCACCGTTCAGTTCGTAGAGGTAGGTCAGTTGATTATCCGGCACATCTTCGCGTCCACCATTGGGCAGGCCGAACCAGTCATGCCAGTCTTCAATGAAACTGTCCAGCGAACCACCGTCCTGCCGGATGTAGGGAAGATCCAGGGCCACTTCCCACTGATCGGTAATGCCATAGCGCAGACTAACCGTGGAACGCCAGGTCTCCCCATCAATGGAGATGGCCTCGTTGCCATCAGTTCCCTTCGTGAAATTGTTGGCGAGTTCCGTCCGGATATGCCAGTTGAGCCTGCCGTGGCCCACCTGGAGAGCAGAGCGGCTTGCCGGAATTCCATAGGGTTGTACCAACGGACTCAGGTTGGAGGTCGAAAAGGGTTCGAACAGGTCAGCGCGGCTCTCGGGCAGGGTGGAACAGGTCAGAAGCAGCGCGCAGGCTGTGGGTACAAGTTTCAACATCAGGACGCGTAACATGCTACGAACGGGTCAGGCGAGGGTCACCAGTTCCGGCGTGCCTGCCTGATCCAGCCAGACAAGCGCATTCTGCTCAAACTGTCCTCCCAGTTCTATGGCCTCCTCGCGGGATATTCCCAGAATCAGATAACTGTATTCCCGCCAGTCACCGCATTCCCCGTAGCCGACCAGGTAGTTGAGATGCCGTGTTTCTATTTCACCCAGGAGCTGTTCCTGGCGTGCGTTATTGTCATCTTCGCTGAGCTTCCGGCTACGGGGGTTCCAGGCAGTGATCAGGGCTGCCGTCGTAACGCCAAAGCTGGCGAGCAGGATCCTGGCATCATCATTCTCCGCACCGATCTTGAGCAGCAGGGGCGGGTCATCGGATACGTAGTAGTCCGTCTCCAGGTAGGTCCGAATCAGGTCCGGGGCGAGGCCTGACTTCATGATGTCTTGTACATTGCCGCTCGGTTATAAAGTGGGTCGTCGGGTTTTCTGGCGCCGGGAATCATCCTGGAATCGGCGAACCAGGAATCGGTGGCCGGGTCGTCTCTGACCCAGTCAACCAGTTCACTGCGGTAGGCGATCTTCCAGGTACCGTCACGGCGTTCATAGCGGTCGATATAACGGCCGCTGACAAACATGTCCCGGTCCTCGCCCTGTTCGTTCTTTATTCGATGGTAGGCCTGATAGTACACCTCGCCGAAGGCTTCTTCCCCGTCGAGGTCAACACTGATTTGTCCGATAAAGTGGTGATTTGATCCATGGGTTCCCAGAGCCTGCTGGCAGAACTCAACAAACCCGTCGGGCCCCCCTTCATAGATGCCGTAGGAGCACCAGGCATCGTCCCAGAAAACGGAGCGTTCCAGTTCACCGTCCAGCCTGTCGAGTCCGCGCATGTAGGTCGCAGACAGCGCCATGATTTCCAGCTTGTCAGCGGCAGCTTCCAGGCGGTCTGTGGTCATGGTTTTGCCCTCTGATTTGATCGGATGGATGCTCGGGTAATACCCAGGAGAAGTCAATCGTGAAGTTTCCCTATGAGAATTCCAGCACCGATCGGGCAACCTCGCCCGCTTTCATAGATCGGAAGGCTTCATTCACATCTTCCAGCTTCAGTCGCCTTGAAACGAGACTCGTCAGGTCAAGACGATCCTGCAGAAACAGGTCGATCAGTTTCGGCATGTGTTCACGGAAGCGAGTGGAGCCGTACATGCAGCCAATCAGCTTCTTTTCCTGCAGGAATGCCGGTCCCGGAACGCTGATTTTTGAGCCCAGCGGGTGCATGCCAACCACAACGGTCGTACCACCGGCCCGCGTGATGTTGAACGCCTGGGTTGCCGCTTCGGGAACCCCGATTGCCTCGAAGGCATACTCGACGAGTTCACCCCTGGTGATTTCCGCGATGGCCTCCTTCAGATCGCTGTCTTTGGAATTGATGGTGTGGGTCGCACCGAACTGAGTCGCCATCTCCAGCTTGGAATCAATGATGTCGATCGCAATGATGTTTGCGGCACCGGCAATTCGACAACCCTGGATAATGTTCAAGCCGATACCGCCACAGCCAATCACTGCCACAGTGGATCCTCCCTGCACCCTGGCCGTGTACAGCGCAGCGCCGACACCGGTCATCACGCCGCAGCCGATCAGCGCCGCTTCGGCCATGGGCATTTCTTCCGGGATCTTGACGATGCCGTTTTCGGTGGTGACCATCATTTCTGCAAACGAGCCTACTGAGGCGAACTGAAGAATCGGTTTACCCTTCCAGGTAAGGCGGCTTGCGGCGGCAGCGCCGATTTCAGGGTCGTTACACAGGTTGGGTCGGCCACCGAGACAGTAGTAACACTTGCCGCAGAAGGGACGGAAACTCATGATCACCCGGTCGCCGGGTTGCACGTAGGTAACGCCTTCACCAATGGCTTCAATCACACCCGCCGCTTCGTGCCCCAGCACGCAGGACATAGGCTGATGCCACAGGCCCTCAACAAAGTGCAGGTCCGAGTGACAGACACCCGAGCAGCTTGTTCGGACAAGCACCTCACCGGCGCGGGGATCAATAATATCGACGTCTTCGATGGTCAGGGGCTCGTTGGCTTTCTCAAATACTGCGGCTTTCATATCTTCTCTCCTTCTGCCGGGGTTTCTATTGTGCTTTGTTCAAGCGGTCAAAGTTCAAGCGGTCAAAGTTCAGGCGGTCAAAACAATCGGATAAGCTCTCCAATCAGTCCCGGGCCTACCTGCCATTTAATCTGTCCACAATGGGAGCAAAGGACTCCATGTTGTCTTTGCCCACCGTAATGTAGCTGATGCCAAACAACTCCCGGCGTCGCTCGAGTTCATCGCAGATGGCATCTGCGGAACCGAATAGCGCGTGGGGGTGTCTGCTCATTTCGTCTTCGCTCAACCCGAACATCTGCGCGAACTGTCCCAGCACCGGAGCCGGATCGTCCATAACGAAGGTAAAGTATGCGCCGATCTCTATCTCCAGGTCATCAAATCGGTCTCCCGCACCTTCCTGAACCCAGCGTATCTTCTTCCGGGTTTCCTCCTCCGTGGATGTGCCAACACCATCGGGCCCGATCATGCCCGAGCGGTTGTTGAAGTTGAGGCTGACAATATCCGCTTCCCTGCCCGCCAGTCTCAGAATTCTGGGTGATCCGCCACCAATCATGATGGGAGGCCTGGACAGTGGCTTGGGTACGCCACTGAAATCCTTCCACTCAATGGTATCGTTGCTGAGATCAGCCATGCCGTCAGCACAAAATGCTTTAACACCTTCGATGACATCTGCGAGCCGGTCAATTCGCACGCGAGGTTCATCCTTGGTGATAGCGAGGGCCTGGTATTCCTCGGTAATCCAGCCGGCGCCCAGACCAAACTCAAGCCGACCACCGGAAAGTTTATCGATGGTCATTGCCGATTTGATCAGCACGACGGGCAGGTGATAGTCCACGCAGAACACCCGGCAGCCGATGTTGATGCTTCTGGTGACCGCCGCCGCATAAGCCATGGCGGGAATCGCGGCGAGGTTCTGTTCCGGATGATTGGCCTTTTCCAGGGCGGGACCCGGACCGAGAATATGGTCCGCCAGGTGGAAAGTTGAGTAACCCAGCTCCTCCGCACGCCGCACCTGACCCGCCCAGTCCTCGGCGGAATCCGCGTTGAACGACTGAACACCAAATCGAAAGGGTTTGCTCATTTTCTTTTCCTCATTCAGAGTTTCCTTAGTTGTTGTATGACCTATCCGGGCACCGGGTCTCTCCCGGTCATCTCCCGGTCAGTAGACGCAGGCATCCGGGAAGTATCGTTCCCGGCTCCTGACGTCAAAGTCAAGGTGCAGGTTCGCCAGCCCGCGCAGGAAGTTGCTGGGTACATGCTTAAACTTCTCGTCGGGATCAACGGCTCTGATGTTCTTCAGCCGATACAGTAGAATCGTGAATGCCGAGAACATCTCCTGCCTTGCCAGGGCAGCACCCGGGCAGTGATGCGGGCCCGAACCGAAAGCCAGGTGAGCGCCGACTTTTTCCCTGTCGATATCAAAGGTTTCAGGGTCGTCAAAGATATTTTCGTCCCGGTTAGCCGAGGCGTAACCTACCGCCACATTAGACCCTTTCGGAATGGATACGCCGCCCAGTTCCGTGTCCTCGGTTGCGATACGCCACAAGTGCAGGACCGGTGTCTCGAAGCGCAGCGATTCTTCTATAAAGTTTCTGATCAGCGATGGGTCTTCCCGCATCCGGTCCATCAGTTCCGGTCTTTGCAACAGCAGCATCATGCCCGAGCCGATGGCGTTGGTGGTTGTTTCGTTGCCGCCGGTCAACAGTTGTTCCAGCAGGTCCTGTAGTTCGAACATATCGAGGGAGCGCTCCGGCCCATCCGGGTCGTCCTTCAACTTCGCGTGAACCAGGTCGGTGATGATGTCGTCTTTCGGCTCCTGTCTTCGTGCCTCCAGGACTTCGGCGAAGAAGTTCTGTGCGTCTACAACCTCCTTCGCGCACGACAGTGCGGCCTGCTCATCGGTGAATCCACCGCCGGGGGCGAGCATGGCATCAGACCAGCGTTTCAGGTCCCGGACTCTGTCCCTGGGCACCCCCAGTTGATCGGCAATAACCGTGCAGGGCAGGGGGATCGAGAAGTCCCACATGAATTCGCAGGTTCCCTGCTCGATAAACTCATCAATCAGGTCGTTGACCATGGTTTCGACGTACCGGGTCATCTTCCGAATACGCGCGACTGAAAAGGCGTTGTTTATGAGTTGACGATACCGGGTGTGAACCGGGGGGTCGGTGCGTTGCAGCGTAGACACCCTGGCCCAGCCGTGTTCTGCCTTATATTCCTCGGCAATGTTGCGTGAGCTTCCGCCCCTGGGTGTGGTTGCCTTGAAGATATCGTTGCTGAATATTTCCGGATGTTTCTTGATATAGCGAACGTCTTCGTATCGGCTGACATAGTAGGCCTGGAGTTCCGGCATGAAATAGACAGGTGTTTCCATTTGCCTGATTGACTGGAAATACCGGAAAGGGCATTCCCTGGTTTCGTCTTCCAGCAGGTTGTAGTCAAGGCTCTCTGTCATCATGAATTCCTCAGTTGCTGATTCGCTCCAGGGGCGGTAACCCCAGGGCGTCCCGGTAGGTATTGTGATAGTGATGCAGCGCAGGCTCGTTACGACCAAAGGTCAGATAATCCTGGGCCCCGGAAAGGATACCCTGATGAGAGCTGGCGGCTGCCACATAGTCCTCCATCTGGATCACTTCCGCGAACCCGCGCATTCGCTCCACCGGATTACCGTAGTGTTCACGCCGTTCGTCAGATAGTTCAAGCCCGGCAATTTCCGGGTCAAGATAAAAACTGATCCGGGAAAAGCTGTTATGCGGGTCTGCCCCGTCAGGATAGACCCGAACCAGCGTCGGTCCCTCAAGACCGAGAATCAACTGGACGTTCGGAAACAGGTAGTAGACCGGAAGACTCGCATGCAGAACCTGCCAGTCATCCTCCGGCAACTCCCGAAGTTTGTCGATATTGCGCAGACACAGCATCATGCGGTGGTTGCGTTCATAGGTGTCATACATCTGGGCGTTGCCATAGAAATCCTGCGCCAGCGTTTCCTTGTGCAGCACATTGAAGTGATAGGTTTCGCCAAAGGTATCAATGGCCAGTTTCCAGTTCATGGGATGATCGTAGCGGGTGTGCGAATTGAACACGAATTTGTCGAGCTGCCATGAGTCCAGTTCGTCAGCCAGGTCCCCCAGCCTCTGGTCGACATCCATGTCACCGTCCGGATTCGGATTGACCCAGAGGATGCCGTATCTTTCCGCACAGGGCAGGGCGACCAGGCCATTGCAGGACTTGTCGACCGGACCGAAGTGCGCCTCTTTGGGAACCGATATCAGTTCGCCACTATTTCCGTAACCCCAGGCGTGGAACGGACAGCGGAACAGGTTCTTTTCACCACGCTCAGCGGTTTCAAGCAGCGTTCCCCGATGACGACAGACATTCAGAAAGGCGTGAAACTGACCCTCCTTGTCGCGTGTACACAATACGGGTTTTTTCAGATCGTTACTGGTAAAGAAGCTGCCGGGATTTGGCAGGTCCGCTGACAGACCCAGGGCATGTGGATAATCCTGGAAGAATGTCTGCCATTCCTGTTCAGCCATTTGAGGGCAGGTGTAGCTGGAAACGGGATTTCGAACCTGGCCACCGGCATCCACGTTGGTATCCGTGTCCAGATAGTTCATGAGTCCCTTGATGACTCGAATCTGTTCCTGTTTATCCAATGTCTGCTCTATCAGGGAGTTGACCCAGGAAATTAGAGTGTCAGGCAGTCCCCGTCAAGTTGCACAAAACCACTGATCAGACCGGGTTGCAGCGTTCATCTGACGATGGCAGGGTTTTCCCGTTTACCGGTCTTTTCTATATGCTCACTTTATGAGTGACTACAATCAGCCCCTGTCGGGTAATGACATGCCGCGTTTTGCCGGCCAGGCCAGCATGTTTCGCCTGCCGATACATGAAAGCGCCGACGGTCTTGATGTTGGCATTGTCGGCGTACCGCTTGATATCGGTACCAGCAACCGGGTCGGGGCACGTTACGGACCGAGGCAGATTCGTGCCGAGTCGGTACTGGTTCGCCCTTACGGGATGGCAACCGGGGCTGCGCCCTTTGACTCCTTCAATGTCGGTGACCTGGGCGACGTGCCTCTGAATACCTATAACCTCGAAAAAAGCATCGACATTATCACCGAACACTACCGCAGGCTGCTTGAGCAGCCGGTGAAAACCATTTCGCTGGGGGGTGACCATACGATCACTTTGCCAATTCTGAGAGCACAGGCGAACAGATACGGACCACTGGCCGTGATTCACGTTGATGCTCATGCCGACATGAACGATGCCATGTTTGGTGAACCGGTGACCCACGGTACGATCTTCAGGCGCGCGATTGAAGAGGAACTGATTGATCCGGGCAGGATGATCCAGATCGGTTTGCGCGCAACCGGTTACGCGGCGGAAGATTTTGACTGGGCCAGATCAAAAGGTGTCCAGGTCGTGCAGGCGGAACAATGCTGGTACCAGTCACTGGTGCCGCTGATGGCGGCGTTTCGAGACCGTACAGGCAGCGAGCATCCGGTCTACCTGTCCTTCGATATCGACGGTCTTGATCCGTCCTGTGCGCCGGGAACCGGGACACCTGAACCCGGTGGCCTCACCGGCATCCAGGGCATTGAGATTATCCGTGGCTGCTCCGGATTGAATCTCATCGGGGCGGATCTGGTGGAGGTCTCTCCGCCCTACGACACGGCGGGGAACACCGCACTGCTCGCCGCCAATCTGGTGTTTGAGATGCTGTGCGCCCTGCCGGGTTGCAGGAAGCGTTAGCTGGCGCTTGATCAGCGTAGCTGATGAACGGGGCGTTCTCCGGGAATCACTTGTAGACTACAGAGTAGCTGGTACTGCGACCACCGGCACTATCTTTCTTCAGAGCACCTCGGTCAATAAGATTGTTGATGTCACGCCCAGCGGTATCCTGGGAACAATCTGCGAGCTTCGCCCACTTGGAGCTGGTCAGCTTCCCTTCCCAGTCGTCACGCATGAAGCGCTGTAGCACTTTAATCTGACGTTCATTGAGAGCCTCTTTACCGAATCGATCCCAAAATAGTGCTTTTTTGATGGCTTCATCCAATCTGTCCTGTGCTTCTTCCATTGCGCGGATCAGACATTGCAGAAACCATTTCAGCCACGCAGTGATATCAAGGGTTCCCTTCTGACTACCCTCCAGCATATCGTAGTAGTCGTTACGTTCTTTTCTAATCTGTGCAGACATGCTGTAAGAACGCTGGTACGTTTTCTCACCTTGTGCAAGTGCCATTTCGGTTATCGCACGGGCAATTCGACCATTACCATCTTCGAGGGGGTGAATAGTCACGAGATAAAGATGCGCCAATCCGGCTTTGAGTATCGGGTCGATTGCCGTGGGTGCATTGAACCATTCGAGGAAAGCAGCCATCTGCTCCTCCAGCTGGTCGGCAGGCGGCGCCTGAAAGTGAACTCTTTCTCTACCCATTGGTCCAGAGACTACCTGCATGGGTCCTTCAGCATCGGTTCGCCAGAAGCCAGTCAAAACAGGCTTCATGCCGCTGAATCCCGATGGGAACAGCGCCGAATGCCAAGCGAAGAGACGATCTTCCGTCAACGGTTGATCGAAACTGCGAGTTGCATCGAGCATCATCTCGACAATACCATCGACATAGCGATCAGCAGGTGCTAATCCCGCAATATCCAAACCTAACCTTTGAGCGATGGACGAGCGAACCTGATAACCGTCAAGTTTCTCCCCCTCTATTTCACTCGACTTGACGACTTCCTGCGTAAGGCTTTGCAGGTAAGCTTCACTACGCAGATCGAACCCGAGTGCTTCCATTTTCCCGAGCAACCTACCCTGTTCTCGATTAGCTTCTGCCAATATGGGTGACAGTTGGTCGGCATCCCAGACAAATACTGGCCAGGTCTCCAATTCCCAGATGTACATTATAATCTCACTAATTTCTGCGGATATTATGGAGATGCATCTCCGCAGAAACAACCTTTATCTCAGTATTTTTTGCGGAAATTAAGCATTCTAATCTCCGCATAGTCGATGAATTTTCTTGCAGGAGATCGCCAGGAGTTCATTCGGCGGTTCTTGCAGATCACGATAATCGCGAGGTATTGAGATAGTCACGCCAAAGGCGTTTCTCGAACTCGATCTCCCGTAAGGTATCTCGTATCCCGTGTTTTGCCGTCCCGCTCAGTCGTCACCCCACCGCTTGCGCAATTCCCGGGCTTCCTTAGTAAACATAACGAATGCCAAGCCGCACACCGCGACCTGATTCCGGCGCGAAATTTTTCAGGAATGAAATGTGATTCCTGATCTCCTCATCCAGCAGGTTGCTGCCCCTGGCAAAGAACAGCAGTTCACCGTCGCCAAGATCCATGTGGTAATCGGCGTACAGGTTTAGCAAAGTGTAGCCGTCGGTTTCGGATTCGCTCACGGTAGTATCGTGCTGGTCGAACACCTCGGTCAGTGTGAGTTCGGCTGACCAGGTCGCGGCATGCCAGGAAAGACTCGCGCCGATGCGGGCGGGTGGAATCCGTGGAACATCCCCGGATTTGTCGAATTCCGCCCGTACCATGTCACCCTGCAGGGACAGGTCGAGCTCACCATACTCGTTCTGCAGAGCGTGGAACACCAGTTTGCCTTCCAGTCCGAAGAACTCTGCGTCTTCCGCCTGGTAGGTGGCGATGGCCTGTTCTTCAAACTCGCCGGTATCTTGCAGGTAGATGTAATCGTCAATGCGGTTGAAGTAGCCGCTCAACTCTCCGGTCAGTCGTCCCTCGTAGCGACGAAACCCCACCTCCAGATTGGTCGCCGTTTCTTTTCCGAGATCGGGGTTGCCGATTTCAAGCAACATGGTGGCGGCATGCGGCACCCAGTCTTCGGGATCGGGCGAGGGCTGGCAGGTGTTCAGCTCAATGTTGGAGAATCGTTCTTCCAGCGTCGGTGCGCGTTGGGATTGAGATACCGCAACCAGCAGACTGCTGTCTTGACGAAGGTCATAGAGGAAACTGGCAGACAGACTGCCGGTGCTTTCATTGCGCTGACAGTTGCCACCCGGATCCTTCTCTGTTCGCTCGTAACGATACCCCAGCTCCCATGTGGCTCGATCACCTTCCAGCCGTTCGACCAGGAATACGGCAAGGCCCTGATTGTCGGTTTCGGGGATAAAGGCTTCAGCGCCGAGGGCACTGAACTCCGTGTTTGATACCTGAATGCCCCAGACGCCGGTCCAATGACGTATCGGGGCGTGCGTCAATGTGAACCGACCCTCATAGCCCTCGTTGTTGAACTCTGTCCCGATGACCGTGGTCCCGTCAGGTTCGATTTCGAGTTCCCGGTGCTGGTAGTCGGTGTAGTTGATACTGCCCTGAAGGCGCCGGAAGAACCCGGTCTCGAAACGAAGTTCACCCTTCAGGTCATACCGGGTTTGCTCCATGTCTATCCGCACGAACTCCTGGCCCTCTTCATCTTCTTCGTGACCCTCGTCTTCGTGCTCGTCTTCGTGCGCGTGACTTTCATGAGACCCGCCGGGTAGTCCGTAGTCGTTGGTCAGCTCCGCCACCGAGAAACCGATAAAACCGCGATCATCGGAGACTGAAACGCCCAGGGTGTGGCCGTCTGCTTCGGCATCTGAGTTGGCAATAAACCCGTTGGAGTTGAATGATGGCTCCTCTTCGTGGGCTTCGTCCTCGTGATGCGCCTGTTCAGCTTCAAGTGCGGCCTCATCAATGGCGAATCCACTGATTTTGACATCGTCATTGTTCCGGGTGAAGGCATCCAGGTGCAGGTTAAGGGTACCCAGTGTCGCATTGAATCTGGCAACCGTTTTGTTCTCTTCGTTCACCGTGTTGTGACTCTGTTCAATCGCGAACTCCGGTCGTTCGAAGTCTGTCTCCGGGATACGATCATCAATGACGTTGACAATGCCGCCGATGGCGCCGTTGCCGTAAAGCAGGGTCGATGGACCGCGGATCACTTCTATCCGGGAAGCCAGAAGGGGTTCAACACCATTGGCATGGTCAGGGCTGATAGCCGCGACGTCCACATTGTTCACGCTGTTCTGCAGAACCTGAACGCGGTTCCCGGATTGCCCGCGAATCACTGCCTGCCCGACGCCCGGGCCGAAACTGCTGTTGTGGATGCCAATCTGGTTTTTCAGGGTATCACCCAGGCTGTTGGCGACCTCCCTGCTGAGCCGCTCGCCGGACATGACGTTGATCGGTAAAGCGGTTCTGGTCTCGTTTTTCTGAAAAGGTGTGCTGACGATGATCTCTTCCTCATAATGATGAGTACTGCCGGGATGGTCGCCCGCGATGGATATGGAAGTGTAGATACCCGTGATAATCACGAGTACCCCTGTTGAATAATTCATGGTTGCTCCTGCCAGGTGAAAGGGTGGTGGTTTAGCTAGCGCAGGAGTGGGGGGCCTCGTTGGTGGTGGTGAAAGCGGCGGGTTTTCGGCAGGAAGAAGTCCTCATGACGCTCAACTTGCTGAGGTTCCGGTGCAACCTGAACGCAATGAGTTGATTCCGCCGCAGCCGGGGAAGAACTGTGGCTACAGATTTCGCAACTGATTTCCTCGCCCGTAGGCGCATGCAGGTGATCGGCCATGACCAGACCGGGCAGACCCAGCAGGAAGCTGAGTGCCAGTACCGGCAGGAATCTGATTTGGTTTGGACCGAACATAGCTGGGTTTTATCGGATATGCAGGGTAGAGTCAATTTCTCTGACCGTGAATTCGTCAGGATGCTTTCGGTTTTACTCTGCCGTTAGAGGAAACCGGAAGCCAGGGGCAACTATGGGTATTGGGAGGTAGCAATGAAAAAACCAGCCGTCATGATCATCAGCCTGACCTTGTCTGTGTCGATTCTGGCGCATGATAAGGCCGCGACGCCGAAACCGGATGCCGGACGGTTCATCAGCTTTCCGGATACGGCGGACCACCTGACCCTGACGGTGGACCTGCACACCCACTCCGTCTTCTCGGATGGACACGTCTGGCCACGAATCCGGGTCGGCGAGGCATTGCGGGACGGCCTGGACGGTCTGGCCATCACGGAACACCTGGAATGGCAGCCACACCTGGAAGACATTCCGCATCCTGACCGCAATCGGGCGTTCAAAGAGGCGGTGAATGCGGCTGAGGACCATCACCTGATTGTCATCCCCGGTTCTGAAATCACACGGGATGAGCCGGCAGGTCACATGAACGCTGTGTTCATCAAGGACGCGAACGCCCTGATCAGGCGGCCCGGGGTTCCTGAACCCTATGATGCAGGCGCCTATTACATGGCCGCGGGTGAATGGCCTGCGCAGACTGCCGTGCGGGCGGCCAATGATCAGGGGGCTTTTGTGTTCTGGAACCATCCCTTCTGGACGCGCCAGGCGCTTGATGGCATTGCGCGCATTCCTGACTTCCACAAAAACAATGCGAAGAAGGGACTGCTTCATGGTATCGAAATAGCCAATGGTCAGACCTATTCGGAGGAGGCCTTTGCCATCGCACTTAAATATGATCTCGCGTTGATCGGTGTCTCTGATGTGCACGACCTGATCGACTGGGACTATGAACCTCATGCGGGCGGGCATCGCCCCGTAACCCTGATTCTGGCGAAGGAACGAAGCGCCGATGCCATCCGCGAGGCCCTGTTTGCCCGACGCACCCTGGTCTGGTTCAAGAATCAGTTGTTTGGACGTAACGAGCACCTGCAGCCGCTACTCAGGGCCAGCATCTCCGTCGTTGATGCCCGGTATCTTGCGGATACCTCGGTGTTGAGGCTCACCATTGCGAACAGATCAGATGCGAACTTCCTGATGAATCATGATGGGGAATACACCTTCATGGGGTCACCGGGTCTGCTTGAGCTGCACGCGAATCAGGAGACGGTGGTCATGGTAAAACCAGGAAAGAAACTGAAAAATCTGTCTCTCGGCTTCAGTGTGCTGAATGCGCTGGTTGCTCCCGGTGAACCGGCTGAATTTACGCTGCTGGTGCGGGATTTGCCTAACTGAATTCCCCGCCCAGGGACCCTTCGTTAAATGCCTTGTTGGCCAGAATGTGCAGATGCAGGTGGAACACTGTCTGCCCCGCATCGGCACCGTTGTTGATCACCAGGCGGAAGGCATCATCAACACCCAACTGTTTTGAAACCCTGCCGGCGACAAGAAGCAGGTGTCCCAGCAATGCCCGGTGACTCTCGTTGGCATCGACCAGCCGGGGAATTTCGGTGGACCTGGGAATGATCAGCACATGAGTGGGTGCCTGGGGATTGACGTCCCGGATGACAATCGCCTGATCATCTTCGTAGAGTTTCTCTGACGGAATTTCACCATCAATGATCTTTGCGAAGATCGTCTTTTCTTCGACCATTGCTTCTTTCCTCGGCAAAGAGATCAATACAGCATGCCCTGCCCCAGGGCGCAAGCCTGCCAGCTTATGTGTATAACCGGAGAATAGATGAAGGCTGTATAAATAAACAGTATTTTGATTATGAATTTTGTTTCCCTAAACTGCGAACAATGAATACAGATGCAAAAGCAGCGGGTTTTTCCGCATCCGGGCTGGAGAGAATCGCCAGCCACATCACTGATAACTACATAACGCCCGGAAAAATTTCCGGCTGCCAGATCATGGTTTCCCGCAGGGGTACGCCAGCCTGTTTTCGATCTTTCGGCATGCGTGACCTTGAGCGCCGGACGCCGGTCACTGAGGACACCCTGTTTCGTCTTTACTCAATGACCAAGCCCATCACGTCAGTGGCGCTGATGATGCTGTATGAAGAGGGCCGGTTTCAGCTCAATGATCCGGTGCAGCGATTTATTCCGTCGTGGAAAGATCAACGTGTCTGGGTGGAAGGTGCGGGCGAGGCGATGGTGACCGCAGAACCGGATTCGCCGGTAACCATGCGACACCTGTTAACCCATATGTCAGGGCTTACCTACGGTGAAGCGCTGTACCCTTCCGACCATCCGGTGGACAAGCGATATACGGAACTGGGTGTCAATCGGGGACGCGGCGCGACCCTGCGGTCCTTTGCTGACCGACTGGCGCAGGTTCCATTGAGGTTTCAGCCCGGGTCGCAGTGGTGCTACTCCCTTGCAACCGATGTCTGCGGTTGTCTGGTGGAGTTCATCTCGGGTCAGCCTTTCGTTGAGTTCTTGAAGCAACGGATATTTGATCCGCTCGGAATGATCGACACTTCGTTCGTCGTCGATGAGAACAAACTGGACCGTTTCGCGGCCAACTATGGACGCCACGAGGACAAGACGCTCAAGCTGCTGGATGATCCGTACAACAGCCAGTATGCAGATTCGGCCAGGTTCCCTTCCGGTGGCGGCGGCCTCGTGAGCACCACGAAGGACTATGCCCGCTTCTGCGAGATGTTGCGATGTGGCGGTGAACTGGATGGCACCAGAATCATTGGTAATCGCACGCTGAAGCTGATGGTTCGAAATCACCTGCCGGAAGGTGTGGACCTTGCCAGTATCGCGATGGGTAATTTTTCAGAAACCGCATACGAAGGTGTCGGTTTCGGGCTTGGATTCGCATCCACACTGGATGAGGTTCAGGCAGGCACCGTCGGCGCCGGTGATTACTACTGGGGTGGGGCTGCCTCCACCATCTTCTGGGTTGACCCGGTGGAGGACCTTTTTGTGATCTTCATGACGCAACTGATGCCGTCGGTGACGTTTAACTTCCGGGGTCAGATCAGGAATATCGTGTACGGCGCGATTGAAGATTAGTCGCCGTCGGCTATCCAGTTCCCGTGGAATCCGGCAGGCACTCTGACCGGCAGATGAATCCGGGCGACCGGATCCTTGTCGAATCCTCGTGAATCCAGGATCACAACCTCGCTGGTGTTGCTCTCGGGCTGATAGGCATAGCTCATGATCCAGCCGTCATCTTCAGCGGCACCAGCCGGGTCCTTCACGAATACCGGCTCGCTACCCTGACCGCCGTTCAGGTCGTGGTATTCCGAGGTGCCCTTCTCCATGTCGTACTTCACAAAACCCTCGGCGACGGGACCCTCGGATGACAGGGCCGCACAGTAGCCGAAGCGATTCTTCAGACCGACAACGGTGTCGCAGATACGTCCGAATTCAACGATGCGATCATCCATCTGTGTTTCAGTCACGGTCCCCTTGTCCTGGTCGATGACCCATCGGTACAGCCGGGGTGGGGAGTTGGAATCGGGCTTCATGGTGTCTTCCATGCGACTGACATCAATCACAATCCTGTTGCCATCTTCATAGGCGTTGAAGGGGTGGAACACATAGCAGGGGTCAATCTCGTACCAGGTGACATCCGCGTCACTGCCGTCTCTTGGCATGACGCCCAGGCGCGCGCCGTAGCTCTCGTCCCATACGATAGGCAGCCCGGTCTGCTCCATACCTTCAAAGTTCCATACAGCGGGCAGGTCCATAAAGATGACATGGTTTCTGGTGACATTGAAATCATGAATCATGGTAGCGCCCGGCACCGTGATCGGTTCCTGCTGCACAAGTTCACCCCGGGCGGAGACGCGCAGATAGGTCAGGTAGGGTTCGCTCATGCCATAGGCGAAGGCGAGCAATTCCCCGGTTTCCGGACAAACCTTCGGATGCGCGGTCATCGGACAGGCGAGTTTGCCGTCATAGTTCTGTGGCCCAACGGTTTCCAGATCGTTGGAGATGATGAAAGGCCAGTGGCCTTCTTCCAGCGCCAGAATCTTGCCGGCATGATGAATCACATGGGTGTTGGCAGCCGACATATTGAGGTCACCGAGCGTTTCCATCACGTCGATATCGGGATTGAGATACAGGGGCGTCTTCACGTAACGGTTGCGATACCAGTTGGCATTGCCTTCCCGTATCTCGACCCCGTGCAGCATGCCGTTACCAAGAAACCAGTGAGAGGAATAACCGGATTGAGGGTTCGCCCCATTCCTTAACAGCCTGCCGTTCAGCGCCCCGGGTATCTCTCCGGTTACGGTCAGGTCGGTAGCCGTGGTTTCTTCAAAAACCGGGGCAAAATTGTCTGTCAGCCAGAACGGCTTGTCCTCTTTCACAGCTTCGCTCATGTCACATCCTCCATAGATAGATCGTTATGGTCTCAGTTTTTTACAGTCAGTGCCATTTTTCTTACGCGCATTGCCAACGAATCAGGTTCGATACGGGTTCGCGGGAATCAATATCTGAGAGTATAATCGTCACCTCTCACGTGCCGGGGTGGCGGAACTGGTAGACGCGCCGGATTCAAAATCCGGTTCCTTCACGGGAGTGTCGGTTCGATTCCGACCCTCGGTACCATGAATTTACTGGCTCTGGTTATCCCATTGAGGTAAAGGTGCCCTTTACGGGACAGCCTCCCCGGAATAAAGCAATGAACTCAATCAATCACATCGTAGAACCTCAAAGGTTGCTGCTATCCTGGCAGGCGATTGAGTCGCCCGTGCGGTCTCGTTTTTTAGTTGGAGAGATCGTCCGGCCCGGAGATGGCGCTACATTTCGCTACTTTCCGGAGTCAGAGGATTACCGCCGGGCAACGGAGGCAGGTTTTGGCGGATATCCGGCTTTTCGAGTGAGCAATGGCGGCGCCGAATTCAATGGCAATGTTCTGGAAGCCTTTCTCAGGCGGCTGCCTCCGCGTTCCCGAGATGACTACGGAGACTACTTGCGTCAATACGGTTTGTCGAAGTGCCAGACGCTCAGCGATATTGCGCTGCTGGGATATCTGCGGGCGAAATTACCTGGCGATGGATTTGAGTTGGTGCACACATTTGAAGAAGCCGACGATGATCCTTTTGAGTTTATTCTGGAGGTCGCAGGATTCCAGCATAGCTCCGAGGTCGCTCTTGACATGATTGATGATTCTGCAAAAGTTTCGTTTCACTGTGAACCGGAGAACCCGTCAGACCCCCAGGCGATAGAAATCCGCTGGGATAATCGCAAAGTTGGTTATGTGGACCGGGTTCGTACCATGATTTTCCATCGGCTGTTTGAAGAACGCCGGTCGTTTAACGCCAGCATTCATCTGCGTAACGGGACCACGTCGCGGCCCCTTCTATATCTGTTCATTGAGGTCGACGCTGGCCACTCATCAATACGTGGGCAAACGAGGTAAAGTACAGCGCAATTGGTTGGCACGCATGGTCGCCGTACTGGGGCGGTCAGCAAATAAATCCAGTTGCTGTTCCTTATGCAACTATGCTAACCAAGATCATCGTTAACTATCCGTCAAATCATTGACCCATGCGGGCACAGCTTCGAGATGAAGCGTCAATCGTCCGTTGATGATAGAAGCCACCGGGACAAACGGGGTGTCGCTGCTTGAGTTGTCCAGAATTCGCACCTGATCGCATAGCGGGATGGCCTTTTTCACATGCGCCAGCATTCGGGGAATGCGTTGTTCTACCTTTTCATCGGGTACGTGGTGTCCCCCTTCGGAAACCCTTCGAGATATTCGTGCTTTGTTCAGTTCTGTATTCTCAAGGTGGATAAGCGCCAGGATGATTTGATACCCCAGTGCTCTGGCTTGCGCCAGAAAATCTATTTTGGATGGATGCGAGAATACCGTTTCAAAGCAGAAGCTGTTTCCCGCCTGAATTTGTTCTCGACGGACTTGTTCGGCTATTTTTGCAGCATCGTAGCTGTGGCCCTCCGGGTCATTGGGATAGAGTTCTCTGGCGATAAGGTCGGCATTAATAAATGGAATGCCGAGAGGCTTAAGCATCAGATCATAGAAGGCGCTCTTTCCCGCCCCGTTGCCGCCGGCGAGAATCCAGAGCTGTTTCATTCGAGTTCAGATGGAACAAACTCGCCATTAACAAACTGGCCGACTACGGAATGTCCCTCTGGGTCGACCTGCTCCAGAAGGCCCGGGTTGCTCTTGCTGGCCTGGTAGCGAATGGGTGATCTTTCAGCAATCGCTGACGCCAGGCGCCCGGATTCACGGTCGGCATTGAGGACAGTAAATACAGATTCAGGATTAACGGCCTTTGACTTCACTTTTTCCACAACTATTCGGGCAAGACCCGCCTCGATCGCGAGCAGGGCATCCGGATCAATGGTTTTGGCAACTCTGCGCCCGATATCCGCCCAGTACTCGATTTGTTCGGCGGCACTACGGTGCTGGATGGACCCATTAATGCGAGCAGATTCCATGAGTTCTTCCTGAAGGCGAACCGGGGATGAGGCTTTAGGCATGGGGTTGGCTCCTTTTCAGGGGGCGAGGGGTTCATGAGCGAATTGTAGCAGAATGCTACATCTAATCTCCAGTCTATTGCAACCGCTACTCGCGGGAAAAGACATTATTCAGAGTTCCCCTGGCTTTCAGGTAAAGTCTCTGCCTCCCGATACCTCGCAAACCAGGCAAGAATATTGTCGACCTTGGCAATCAGGTGAGACGGTCGCTTGTAGATGGAGTGCGATGACTCGGGAATGCGAACCAGCATGGTATCCACCTGCCTGAGTTTGAGCGCCTGATAGTACTGTTCCGATTCCGCAATGGGTGTGCGGAAGTCCTGTTCGCCGGTCAACAGCATCGTTGGTGTTGTCACCTTGCCAACAAGGGAAAGCGGTGAGCGACGCCAGTACTCGTTAACATCTTCCCATGGCGGTGTATCAAACCAGTACCGGGTTGTCAGCGCACTAATGTCTGAATAAAGGGCCTCGCTGATCCAGTTGATGACCGGCTTTGCGCTGACTGCGGCTCTAAACCGGTCGGTATTACCGACGATCCAGGCGGTCAGCACGCCGCCGCCGGAGCCGCCCGTGACGAACAGTTGATCTTCGTCGATATAGCCCCTTTCGATGACGGCGTCGACGCCGGTCATCAGGTCGTGGTAGTCGTCGCCGGGATAGTTGCGGTTAATTTTATTGGCAAACTCAAGACCGTAGCTGGTCGAGCCACGCGGGTTGGTGTAAAGCACCAGGTAACCGGCTGCGGTGTATAGCTGTATCTCGGTGGAATACTGCGGCCCGTAAGCCGTGTGCGGCCCGCCGTGAATTTCCAGAATCAGCGGGTATTTCTTCGCGGGATCAAATCCGGGCGGAAACGCCAGCCAGCCCTCTATTTCAAGACCATCGGTGGACTTCCAGGTCAGAACCTCTATGGGCGACATCTCGCGCTGGTCAACGAGGTCGCTGTTAAGATCAGTCAGCCTTGCCGGTTCACGCCTGCCCCTGGCGTAGCCCACGTCTGCCGGGCGATCGGTCGCGGAATAGTTAAATGCGTAGGCACCGTTGCCGGCAACAGAGAAGGTGCCGGATGTGTAGGGTCTGCCGATACCCAGGCCGCCAACCCTGTCGGTTAAGGGTTCAATCCGGCCCTTCACTGACAGATTTGCGATCACGGTTTTTCCACGATCATCATAGGAGACCATCAGGGTATTGTTGTCCTGCCACCGCACCCGGCTGAAGGACCGGTCAAGTTCCTCATTGATAAGGCGTGTCTCGCCACTCTCAACATCATGGAGATAGATGTCGGCGTGACGATAGGCGATGCGCGTATCGTCCATGCCCCGGAATGCGATTTGAGTGCCATCGGGGGAGTACACCGGGTTCATGTCCGGACCGGGTCGTTCAACCAGCAACTCCGGATTCCCGTCCGGGACGCTGACTGACCAGATCTCTGATCCCGCCGGGTTTAGTTCATAATCATCATTCCTGTTGGCGGAGAAAATCAGATTCCTGCCATCCGGGGACCAGGAGAGCCGCCCGCCATGATGATAGTCGCCGCTCGTTAACTGGCGGGGTGTGCCGCCGGTTGCCGGGACGACAAAAACATGGGTGAAACCGTTCTTGAGAAAACCAGCGCCATCCGCCTTGTAGTCAAGGCGCTCAATGACCCTGACACCCGGCGCCCACTTTGCTTTTTTCGGCGGCCTGGGCGGCTCGGCGAGTTTTGGCGGCGCAGCCTCCACCAGACTGCTGAATGCGATCAGGGTGCCGTCAGGCGACCAGTTAATATCAGAGGGCGTGCCGGGTAGCTGGGTTAACAACGCGGTCTGCCGGGTGTCCAGCCAGACGACGTGAAGCTCCGCGCCGTGTTTGTGCGCAGCCGTTACATAGGCCAGGCGATCACCATCCGGCGACCAGCGCGGGCTGGTGTAGTTCGCAGTCCCCGAGAATAGCGGTCGATGATCACTGCCATCCGTGTCAACCAGCCAGATGTTACTCCGGGTGTTGTCGGTCATGATGTCCATACTGCGGCGCACATAGGCAATGCGGTCGCCATCCGGTGAGATTTGCACGTCAGCGGCAACTTCCAGTTCAAACACGTCCATGCGCTCGAAGGGTTTCGCTATGACGAGTCCGGGCAGTGCCAGCAGGCACAGGATACGGATAACAGTTAACAACATGGCTTTACTCCTGTTTACTCTGACCTCTGTCCCTGTTCGTCCTGAAGAGGATATACCAGGGTTTCAAGGCCGTTAATCTTGATTTCCAGGGTGAGTTGCATCAACTCTCCCAGCTTGCCCGATGGAAAGCCCCGGTCGACAAACCACAGCAGGTACCCCTCCGGAAGATTAATCAGGGGTGTGTTCCTGAAGCGCCCGAATGGCATGGTCCAGTTGGCGACCTTGAGCAGGTCTTCCCGGTCAAACATCACTTAAGGCGTGTACCAGATCGGTGAGGTATAAGCCCGATCCTGTATCGTGCGCGGAATCTCTTCGGGCAGTTCCAGGCCAAAGTAGACAGCGTCGTGCGTCGACCATCTGGGGCGTGGAATCTCCAGCACCCGCACATAATAGAAGGCCCTTTCTGCGGCGTCGAAGTCCGGGTCCTGCCAGACCGCCGCGAGCATGGCGTTGCCGATGGTGTTAGTGAAGGTGGCGGTCTTTATGTCCACGGTGTTGCCGACGGGTGACAGCCTGCCCGTGTCCGGGTTTATGGTTCGCTCTCCTGACCAGGCCACGTCATACACCTGCTCCCGCAGGGCGCCATCCGCTTCCAGCCAGCCTTTGATGATCTGGATACGGTCGAGGTTGGTGCCGTCCGGGTCCCTGGCCGCAGTAACCATAAAGGCTGGCGCCCTGCCGGGGTCTCCGGATAGATCACCGCCCATGGGTACACCGTGACGATAGCCATGGTCAACATAGTCAGGTCGATACACATCTTTTTCCCCGAAGGACCAGCCACCGAAGAACCTGACGGTAATTCTTGAGCCCGTGGTTGCATAGACTTCCCGTCGTTTCATCGCGGCAAACAGCGCTTCCCGCGTATTTTCCCTGGCCCAGATGGCGGCATAGCCTGACGCAACCGTGCGCCAGTTCTTCCATAGCAGATCGTTCGCCATGGCATTCTCAAGGCGCTTCGGGTCCGGCTGGGATTCCGGGAACTTGCCAAAGTAGTTGTCTTCTTCCGTCGTCGATACCGAGTTGTGACCATCGGTGCTGCCGATCAGCCCGATCTTGAAGGGGTTGATGCCCAGATCGGATTCGTAGAGTAATCCCAGCTTCAAGGCTCCCCGGGCATATTCGTGCGCCAGCATCCAGTCTTCCTTGTCCTGGGTTCGACCAATGTTGTAATTGTCCAGGTTTTCAAAGTCCGCAAACTCATCGTCAGGCGACAGCGTCGGGTGGGCTTCGCCATCCCCCTTGACCTGGGTGACTTCATAGATGGGTTCCCAGCGGGCCCGGAGCCTGGCATAGGCTTTATCAATGGGTTTGCCATCGACGCTGCTGGCGGGAAACATCACACCGTTAGAGAGATTACCATTGTGGGCGATGGCCATTACCCGCCCGCCGGTTTTTGCCTCGAAGTTTGCCAGCGCCTTCCAGAGATCTCTTGGGTCGCGGCTGTCCTGGGCGGAGAAGGGCGGCAGTTGTCCGGCAATGTCCGCACCATCCCGATAGACGACGACCCGGTGCAGGTTGTTGCCATCAATCATGGCCGTCCATTCATAACCAATGAGCGCTGTGAACTGGCCGGGATCGTTGTAATCATCCGCAGTCTTGACGACATCCTGCCAGATGAGATTCCGGCTTCTCTCCGGCAGGGGAAGGTGTGTATCCGGGTCATCCATGCTGCCGGTAAAGGCGGTGAACATTTTCCATGGCTCGCCCTCATCGAGATAGGACTGCCACTGCCTGCCCGGTGGTGTGTCTACAACGAGAGGGTCACCCACGTTAAATCGATAGAAACCACCCAGATATTCTGCGTGATCGGAAACCACCAGAAAGTCCAGCGGACGGCGAAGGCGCACGGGCATGCCGTTGTGCGCGATGATGGTTGCTCCCCGGGCAAACCGGTAGGCATCCGCCGGGGTTAAATTCATATTGCCGAGTGAGTAGGCATCCGCGGAATTCCTGGTGTGAAGGTGCGTGTCGCCCCAATACACGTCTTTCGGGTAGTCCTGGATAACGGGTCCGGAGTAGGGGGTTTCCTCAGCGAAGCTGCCTTGATCTGCCGCGATGAACAGGGTAGCGAGCAGCAGGGCACGGCTAAAACGAAGTTTCGGGACAAGGTTGATCATGCGTCGGCTCCTTCAGGGTTTCGATGCCCCGCCTGGAAAATATGTATTGCCACGGAAATCCTGATGCTGGTTTGAAGCATGACTGTAGCAGGGTATATTGCGGGAAAATAGTCAACCTCAACAGGCAGAGTCAGAAGTGGAAACGAATAAACTGGATTTTGATCCGGATACCCTGCGCGAGAAGTACAGGGTAGAACGTGACAAGCGATTGCGTTCTGATGGCAATGATCAGTACACCGAGGTCGCGGGCGACTTTTCATCCTATGTGGATGACCCCTATGTTGAACATTCCCCGGAACGTGAGCCTTTGAGCGATCAGGTGGATGTGGCGATTATCGGTGGCGGCTTCGGCGGACTGATTACCGGTGCGCGGTTGCGCCGGGCGGGTATCGACAGTATCCGGGTGATCGAAAAGGGCGGTGACTTCGGCGGTACCTGGTACTGGAATCGCTATCCGGGTGCCGCCTGTGATGTCGAAGCCTATATCTATCTGCCACTGCTCGAAGAGGTGGGGTACATACCAACCGAAAAGTACGCAAAGGCGCCGGAGATACTCGAACACAGTCAGAGGATCGGGCGACATTTTGACCTGTACCGGGATGCGTGCTTTCAAACGGAAGTCACAGGACTGGAATGGTGTGACGAAAATGCCTGCTGGATTATCCATACGAACCGGGGCGATGCCATGCGAGCCCGGTTTGTCGTCATGTCCAATGGGCCGCTTCACAGACCGAAGCTGCCCGGCATCAAAGGCATTGCCACTTTTGAAGGACACACATTCCATACATCCCGCTGGGACTACGACTACACAGGTGGCGGTCCGGATGGCAATCTTGTGAAACTGCGGGATAAGCGCGTCGGCGTGATCGGAACCGGCGCGACCTCGGTTCAGTGCGTGCCTCACCTGGGTATGAGTGCGAAGGAACTCTATGTGTTCCAGCGAACGCCGTCCTCCGTGGATGTTCGAGCGAATCGTCCAACGGACCCGGAGTGGGCGCAGGGTCTGAAACCCGGCTGGCAGCGTGAGCGTATGGAAAACTTCAATACGCTGACCTCGGGTGGTGTGATTGAGGAGGACCTGGTTCAAGACGGCTGGACGGAAATTATCCGTAACCTGATTTCCATGGCTAACTACCGGGGCAGGGGGCTGGATCGACCGGAGATAGCCCGGTTGATGGAACTGGCGGACTTCCAGAAGATGGAGCGGGTTCGCGCCCGGGCGGATGAAGTCGTGCAAAACCCGGAAACCGCCGAATCGCTTAAACCCTGGTATCGCCAGTTCTGCAAGCGCCCGTGTTTCCACGACGAGTACCTGCCGACGTTTAACCGCGATAATGTTCATCTCGTTGATACGGATGGCAAGGGCGTTGCGGAGATCACACCGAAAGGTGTGGTGGCGAATGGCACTCAGTACGAGCTGGATTGCCTTATCTTCGCCACCGGCTTTGAGGTGGGCACCGGCTACACCCGACGCGCCGGTTACGATGTTGTTGGCCGGGCCGGGCTGCGTCTCAGCGAAAAGTGGAAAGATGGCATGCGTACACTGCATGGCCTTCACTCCCGGGGCTTTCCGAATCTTTTTATCATCAGTAACGGTCAGGCCGCGTTCACCACTAACTTTCCGCACGCCATGGACGAGACCGCAAGACATATTGCGTACATCATCGAGCAGTGTACGACCGGCAATATCACGACTGTTGAGCCCACGCAGGCCGCAGAAGACGCCTGGGTTCGGGAAATCATGTCCCTGTCGCGTATTGATGAGAACTATCAGGCCGCGTGCACGCCCGGGTACTACAATAATGAAGGGAAACCCGATCCGCGTAGCCTGCAGAACTCAAGCTACGGAAAGGGTCCCAATCGCTTCTTCGGCTTGATGAAGGAGTGGCGGGAGGAAGGGTCCATGAAAGGACTTGAGTTCAACGCGCATGAAGGTCAGTGATTTCAATTTTCATCTACCGGACCATCTGATTGCGCGGTACCCGGCGGAGAAACGAACCGCCAGTCGACTGCTGCACCTGGATGCCTCAACGGGTGAGATCGGACACCACCACTTTTTTGATCTGCCCCGTAGGGTGAACGCGGGTGATCTCATGGTGTTCAACAACACCAGGGTCATACCGGCGCGACTTCACGGTCAGAAGGAGACCGGTGGGAAGGTTGAAATTCTGCTGGAGCGGGTTACCTCCGGGCATGAAGCCCTGGTGCAAATCCGGGCCAGCAGGTCACCGAAACCGGGAAGCCGTATCCTTGTCGGTGGGCTTGTTATCGAAGTGGGAGACAGGGCGGGAAGCTTTTTCCGGCTTCGATTTCCCGACCCGGGTGTCAGTGAGATCTGCCGATTGCACGGTCATGTGCCACTGCCTCATTATATTGACCGTCCTGATGAGGCTCTGGATCTGGACCGGTATCAGACGGTTTACGGAACCCGGGAAGGGGCGGTGGCAGCCCCGACAGCGGGCCTGCATTTTGATGATGACCTGCTGAACACGCTTTCGGAACAGGATGTCAGGCGAGCGGAAGTCACTCTGCATGTGGGTGCGGGCACCTTCCAGCCGGTTCGGGTTGAAGCGGTGGAAGATCACGAAATGCACAGGGAGTTCATCAGCGTGCCGGAATCGGTCTGCAATGAGGTAGTCGCCTGCAAAGCAAGGGGGAAAAGGGTATTCGCCATTGGCACAACCAGTGTTCGGGCGCTGGAGTCTGCTTCGACCCCGGTCGGTATTTCGCCGTTTGAAGGAGATACCAACATATTTATCTATCCCGGTTACAGCTTCCACAGTGTCGATGCACTGGTTACCAACTTCCACCTGCCCGGTTCAACCCTGCTGATGCTGGTGAGTGCGTTTGCCGGGACTGATAACATTCGTCGGGCCTATCGGGTCGCCGTGGCGGAGTCCTATCGTTTTTTCAGCTACGGCGATGCAATGTTAATTACCCGCTGACGGAGTTTCCCGGGATGACGTTGAGGTTTGAAGTACACAAGACGGAAGGTGAGGCTCGTCGGGGCACACTGACATTCACCCGTGCCGACGGCTGTGTTCGCAAGGTGGAAACCCCGATATTTATGCCCTGTGGCACCTATGGTTCGGTCAAGGGTCTGTCTCCGGATCAACTTGAGGCGGCGGGTGTTCAGATACTGCTGGGCAATACTTTTCACCTCATGCTCCGACCGGGGATGGAGGTCATGGAGACCCATGGCGGTCTTCACGGGTTCATGGGCTGGGACAAACCGATCCTGACGGACTCGGGTGGATTCCAGGTATATAGTCTCGGTGACCTGCGCAAGATCAGTGAAGAAGGCGTGAAGTTTCGCTCACCCGTCAATGGTGATGAGATTTTTTTGTCGCCTGAAACGTCTGTGAAGATTCAGCGAGCCCTGAATTCGGACGTGGTCATGTGCTTCGATGAATGCACGCCATTCCCCGCGACCAGGGACGAGGTCGCGGAATCGATGGAGCTGTCCATGCGCTGGGCGGCACGCAGCAAATCGGCGTTTGAGGGCAACCCGAACAGCCTGTTCGGCATTATTCAAGGTGGTATCCATGAGGATCTGAGGGAGGTGTCGCTGGAAAAACTAACCAGTATCGGGTTCGACGGCTATGCGATTGGTGGCCTGTCCGTGGGCGAGCCCAGGGAAGAGATGTTGAGGGTGATCCGCCACCTTGCGCCCAGAATGCCGGATGACAAGCCGCGATACCTGATGGGGGTGGGGACACCGGAGGATCTGGTGGAATGCGTCCGCCGGGGTGTCGACATGATGGATTGTGTCATGCCGACTCGAAATGCCAGGAACGGGCATCTGTTCACCTCTTCGGGCGTGGTACGTATTCGCAACTCGCCCCACAAAACCGATACCCGTCCGGTGGATCAGCGGTGTGGCTGTTACACCTGCCGGAATTTCTCCCGGGCGTACCTGCATCATCTGGACAAGTGCGGTGAGATTCTCGGCGCAGTGCTGAACTCGATCCATAATGTGCACTATTATCTGGATATCATGGCGGACCTGCGCGAAGGGCTGGATTCAGAACGACTCGCTGAGCGGATCAACGAAATCTATGACGGGTGGCAGATGTCGGTCCCTGAAATTCAGTGAAATGTTGCCGACGCAGGGTGCTGACGGTCAAAAAACGTCCTGACCGTTTCATCCGCAATTTGACGCAGAAACACGGCGTCGTCCCGCCCGATTTCCCCAAAGTAGTCGTAGCTTGAATTGGTGACGGGTATGTCATAGACGCTTTGGTAAACCACACAGGCCGCGAGATAGGTGCCCAGTAAGTCGGGGTGTGTTCCGTCGAACGATTTGTGTAATTTTATGTCGGGGCGCTGTCTGTAAGCTCTGTCGAATGCAAGTCCCACCGGAATGACCAGAGCGCCGAGCTCATTACCCACAGAGATATAGGTTTGCGTAATTTTGTTGATCATACCGGGGTCGAATTTTTTGTGCGGCGGGACGTATGCGTGGGTCATGTACAGGGCCACCTGCGCGCCGGTGGCTCGAATTTTTTTGTCAAGCTCAGTCGCAGATTGACGGAACCGGGCGCGGCTCCCTGCCGTCAGCACCTCACCACTTCCTCCCTGGAGAATGACCAGTTCAAACGGCTGGTCGAGACCGAGCCGATTGGGTTCCAAAAGGCTGTCCAGGTTGTGGTGTGACAACCGGGCCCCACCGATGGTTGCAGATTTGTACTTGAGCGTATCCGCCCGGGGCGGGCCGAGTTCCTCCGCAATTCTGCGTACATGGTTGTGTAGGCTGTCGCCATAGTACAGGTAGCTGTTGCCGACAAAGAGCACATGGCCGGGTGCGCTGTTCGCCAGGTAGTGAACCTGTGGTTGTGGACCTGAACTCGCTGCGCGGGAGGCGCCGACGAGTGCCAGAAAAATTGCGATCACAGTGAGTTTCTTGTGCATGGCGCTGGTTACCAATGGCCGGGTACTCGCCTGCCCGCCTAACGGAACTCCCTGACGAAACGAAGCCCAAACTCGCTGGCGTCATTGTTGAGCATGATCAGGACATAGTCGTTGGTATTCAGACGCGCCTGATCGTATTCCTCATCGGTGACATTGCGGCCATAGAGTGCCAGGGTCCAGTCATGGTCCGGAGAATGGTAGGCGATGTCGAAGTTGATAATTGCCCGGTCATCAATAGCCGTGAACCGTCCCGGGTCATCCACTGGCTCGCCCAGCATGTCGTCCCGGTAGGAATAGTCCGCCCGCAACACCACCTCGCCACCACTGTCCAAAGGCATAATGTACTCGGGACTGATGGATGCGGTGAGTTCCGGCGTCAGCGGCGCCTCGGCATTGCGGTCGTCAACATCGGCGTTAATGTATCCAACCGTGGTGTGCAGACGGAAGTTATCAGTAATCGCCCAACTGCTCTCCCACTCCACACCCGTGGAATCCTGGTCGACGATGATATTCCGGGTATCGAAACCGGCGCCCGCAGTGGTGCTTACCTGATAGGGCAGATCCTCATATTCGGTATAGAAAGCCGCCAGGCTGACCTTGAGATTATCCCGCAGGGTACCTTTCAAGCCCACCTCGTAGTTGGTGGCCGTGACATTGTCATTGGCCACAAAGCAGTTGGGGGTGCTGACGTTGCCCGGCTGGTCGAAATCCAGCGAACCGAACAGGCAGAATGGCCGCGGCGGGAACTGGCCCGACTGGTAACCACTCTGCACCGTGGCATAGAGGGAAATATCGTCGCTCCACTGGTAGGTGATGGCCGCTTCCCCGCTCCACTCATCCCAGTTTTCATCTGCTGTCTCGACGATCAGGCTGCTGTTGATATTGGTCGTCGCATCCTTCTTATCCCTGGTGTAGCGGAGACCCGCCGAGACCCGCAGCCTTTCCGTAAGGTGGTAACCGAAATTGCCGTACAGGGCCCGGCTCTCCAGGTCCTGGCTCAGAAAGAAATCCCCGGGGCCACCCAGGAAGACCGTCGGGTCCTGATTGTTTTCACCGTCTTCCTCAAAGTAGTAGAGGCCGCCGACAAAATCCCAGGACTCGTACTCACCGACCAGTTGCAACTCAACCGAGGTCTGATCCGCCTCGCCCACCTCCGGGAAGGACAGGAAATCGTCCTCGAAACTGTCGTCATCAAGCCCACTCTCGTACTCGGAGTGGCGGGCGCTGACGATCAGCCTGCCCGAGAGATAGTCGCTGATCTCATAGTCAGCGGTGAAAGAGATACCGTAGGCCGCATTGGTCACCTCAGTCTGGCCTCTTTGCCCGGTATTGTTGTCATAGGGGTCGTCAGCCAGGTCAGAATTGCGATAACCGGCCTGGTAGACACCGCCGCCGGGTATCTCATCAATCAGCGTGGCATAGGGGCGCAGGCCGTTCTGGCCGTCGTTGCCGTCGGCGGCCAGCAGCAGGGACAAACGGTCAGTGGGCGTCCACTTCAGGGCGACCCGCGCTGACACATCCTGCAATTCACCGACCCGGGTATTGGTATCAATGTTTTTGAAATCACCGACGCCGTCGCGACGCTTGAAGGCGCCGTTGACGGAAATGGCCAGGGTATCTGACAGTTGCGTGTTGGTGTAAAAGTCAGCATCCACCCGCGCACGGCTACCGGCCCTTATGCCACCGCGCATGACTTCCTCGTCGCCCGGCTCGCTGGTAATGATATTGATCGCACCGCCGATGGAGTTGCGCCCATAGAGCGTGCCCTGGGGTCCACGCAGCACCTCCACACGCTTGATATTCGAAAGGCTCCAGTTCTGGCCGACCTGCCGACCCAGATAGACACCATCCACGTAGACACCGACCCCCGGGTCGGTGGTGATCAGATGGTCCTGCAGGCCGATACCGCGAATAAACGGGTTGGCCGAGGAGGTGTGGCCCGCAGAAAAGCCGGTCACATTCAGGTTGGGTACAAACTTGCCGATATCCACCAGATCCCGGATGCCCTGCCTCTCCAACTGGTCGTGGGTGAAGGCACTAATGGCGACCGGCACCTCGTAAATACTCTGGGCGCGCTTCTGCGCGGTGACCACTATTTCCTCGAAAACCTCGTTGGAGGCTCTTTCCTGAGCGAGGGCTCCGTGCATGACGCCGCCTGCCAGAATAGAAGCTGTGAGGGCGGTGAGTGCAGGGTTGGTTTTTTTGTTTTTGATAGTCATTTTGTGTTGCTCAGCCAGGTGGGGGACCGCTGAGCCACTCAACTCTCCGGCGGTCTTCAGCGGGGTGTCCGGGTCATCGCGATTCGAAGGTCGCAGTGGCGCAAACGATACCCCCGTATTGACCTTTGGGTCAAACCCATGGGTCCGCCGGTAGCAATTTTGAAGATGAATGACGCAGGCTGCCCGGACAGTGGCACCAGTGGACCGGTCGGTATGGCGAGTAGATTACAGGGCCGGTTGGCAAAATCTGACTCATCTTTTGACTGAAAACCCGGTACCGGACGCCACCCTCTATGCCATATTCAGCCCGTCTGAAGGAAGCAATCAATGCTCACCCACCTCTGCCACCTCCTGCGTGTCCTCTGGCTGGCGCTGTTGCTGCCGGAAGCCTATGCACAAAAACCCGATGTCTTTCTGCTCAAAACCTATGACGGCTCACAGGATGTGGTCGGCTGGGTGATGAGCGAAAAACTCGACGGCGTGCGTGGCGTATGGGACGGCAAGCGGCTACTCAGCCGGAACGGTCAGGTGCTGCACGCGCCGACCTGGTTTACCCGCGACTTCCCGCCGTTTGCGCTCGACGGCGAGTTGTGGAGCAAGCGCGCGGATTTCGAGAACATCGTCTCCATCGTGCGCACAAAAACGCCCGATGCGAGATGGGAGCAGTTGCGCTATCACGTCTTTGAGGTGCCGCAGCAGGCCGGCGGACTGCCGGACAGGCTGGCGGTGCTACGCGATTACCTGCGGCAACGCCCGAGCGAGCGCATCGTCATCATCCCGCAAATCCGGGTTAACGCCGCTACCGAGTTGACCGGGTTTCTGGCCAAAGTCAGCGCCGCCGGCGGCGAGGGCGTGGTGGTCAGGGACCCGGACCGGCCCTATAAAACGGGTCGATTGTCGTCCGCCCTGAAAGCCAAAAATCACCTCGACACGGAATGCGTGGTGCGCGAAATACTGCCCGGCAAGGGCAAATACACGGGCCAGATGGGGGCGCTGCGATGCGAGATGGCGGACGGCAACCAGGTCAACATCGGCTCGGGGTTCAGCGATGCGTTGCGCGCACAACCACCGCCGATGGGCAGCGTCATCACCTTCAAGTATTACGGCCTGACAAAAAAGGGCAAGCCGCGATTTCCGGTGTATTTGCGTATTCGGATCATAGATGTGGCTTATTGATTGACATCAGCTTACATTGCGTTTATCTATCAAAATCATTATCGTACTGCCACAATTCGAAGGCTCACTAAAGGGGGAACAAAAAATGATTAAAGTTCAAACGGATTGGGTTATATCCAATCGCCGCACTGGTATTGTGTATTGTGTATTGTGTATTGTGTATTGTGTATTGTGTATGGGTTCTACCGCAGTCCTTGCGGCAGACCAAAACATAGAAGAAGTTGTTGTCACCGGGTCCTATATTAAAGGGACACCGGAAGATTCATCTTTACCTGTCGATGTTCTTCGTCGAGAGGATCTTGAGGAAGTGGGTGACCCCACTCTCATCGAAATGGTCAGAAATCTGGGTGTAACATCCGGAAACCTTGGCGAAACAAACCAGTTTGATACTCGCGGTGGCCAGGCCAACGAGGGCGTGACAACTGCTAACCTGCGAGGACTCGGTCCGGCAAGAACCCTGGTGCTTATTAACAGCAAGCGTCACGTAACTACCGAAGCCCTGGGCGTCGATATCAGCGCCGTACCCAGCATTGCCATCGGTCGCGTTGAAGTGCTGAAGGACGGTGCCGCTGCAACCTATGGATCTGACGCCATTGGCGGTGTTGTTAACTTTATCACCCGTTCAAATTTCGAGGGCATTGAAGTTCGTGGTTCGTTTACAGACATCGAGGATTCGAGTGGTGATACAACCTTCTCTGTTATCTACGGTGGCGGAAACGACGACAATGTTAATTTCGTCATATCTGCTGAATATGCGGAACGATCTGAACTCACTATCAAAGATCGAGACTGGGCGCTACGTCCGTATCCGGAAAACGCCGCACCCGGCGGTTGGTCCTCTATTGGTAACCCCGGATCATTCTTTCAGGCATTTCCAACAGCTGGTGGCGGATCAACGCTACTCTCATCGTTCACTCCAGACCCAAACTGTGAAGCATTAGGTGGCACAATTGGTAGTTTGAATCGATGCTTCTTCCAGTACACCTTCTTTGATAACCTGATTGAAGATGAAGAATCCAAGAAAGTTTTTGCGGAAATCAACGTCGATATTAGTGATCGAATGAACTTTCACGCAGAAGCACTCTGGCACGAAATGGATATGCCTGAATGGAAAACTTCTCCATCCTATCCACCACAGGCACTGCTCGGAAATGACCGGCTTGTCTTGCCGGACCATCCGGGTCTTATCGACCTGAAAGCGCAGAATCCGGGATTGTTTCCAACCGTCTCAGGTATTCCTGGTTCAGTACAAGGCGCAGTCACCTGGTCTCGTATGTTAGGAGTAGCCGGTAGAAACGGTGAGCCGGAAAGTGCACATCGTAAGACTGATACGAGAAGGCTGTCCTTTGGTCTGACCGGCGAGTTTGAAAACGGCATCACCTATGACACCAGCCTTTCCTGGTCAAACAGGGAAAGAGATATCTCCGGTAGTGATATGTACATTGAGCGAATGGCTTTTGCGATTAAAGGGCTGGGCGGTGCAGGCTGCGACCCGTCTACAGGCACCCCTGGTGTTGGCGGATGTGAGTATTACAACCCGTTTTCCAATGCCATTCCTTTTTCTGCTGTGACTGGCGCAGCTAACCCGTTTTACAATCCAGCAGTAGGTAACTCAGATGATCTGATTAACTATATGACTGCGGATACAGGCTCTGTTTCCGAGAATGACACATTGGTCTTTGAAGCAATTTTTGCCGGTGATACCAGTTGGGAACTGGATGGCGGCATTATTAGCTGGGCGGCTGGCGTGCAATATCGAAAGGACGACTACGACTTTACTGTCGAAGATGTCGCCAACCGTTCAATCAACCCATGTCCATTCAATCATCCGATGTCAGTGACACTTGGATTCACGACTTCGACCGATTGTGGGGCTGGTGGTGCAGGTCAACTTGCGTTCCTCGCGGCAACTGATGAGGAAAGCACGGACCGTAAGATTTACGGTGTGTTTGCTGAACTCGCGCTGCCACTGTCCGATACCATTGATGTACAGGTTGCAGCTCGTTACGAGGACTATGGTGATGATGGCGGTGACTCCTTTGATCCCAAGGTCGCTGTCAGTTGGAGTGTCACTGATGAATTCACGATACGGAGTTCAGCTTCAACAACCTTCCGTGGACCACCATCAAGCTTCCTGTCTGGCACTGGTACAGCGCTGGCATTTATCACACCCGCTTTGGCTTTCAAGGCGCTGGATACGACAGGAAACGCTGACCTTGAGCCTGAAACAGCCGTTGCACTCAACTTTGGCATGATCTACCAGACTGATGCTTTCTACGGTTCTCTGGACTACTGGAGCTTTGATTTCGATGATCCGTTCCAGATCGAAAGCGGCAACCAGATTGTCAATGCCTATGGTGACAATGGTTGTCAGGACGGCGGTGACGGAGTTGGTTCAGCAGCATGTGACTTGCTTCGAGCAAGACTGTCACCGATCGGAACATCGGTAGGTGGGGTTCAACGAATCCAGCGCTTTATCATCAACGGCTCTAACATCCAGACTTCTGGTGTCGACTTTGTCGCCAGCTACAGTTTTGATGACGTTGCCGGAGGCAAGTTAAGTCTCAGTTTTGAAGGTACGTATCAACTGGAGTATGAATCCGAGGACTTTGTAACCAATGATGGTTTCACACTGGCACCGGGCGGTGATTTTGTTGGTCTGTCCAACGAGAGTGTGCCATTTACTCCGCTACCGGAACTGAAAGCATCTTTCTATGTCAAGTGGGGCAACGATGCGCATCGAGTAACTTATGCGGCTCGATACATAGACGGATATGATGATACCGCCAGCGATACACCTCCGGCTCTTGCCACCATTGATGATCACACAACGCATGATGTGCATTACATCAACAACATGTTTGATAATCTAACGATCTCATTGTCTGCGTTGAACTTTACCGATGAGGATCCACCCCAGGTTGCTAACGACCTGAACTATGATCCGTATAACCACAGCCCATTCGGGCGAATGATCAAGCTGGGTGTGAGCTACACACTGGGCGAATAAATTGCCCTGACACCAGCTGGAACTGAAAGCCGCACCTTCGGGTGCGGTTTTTTTTGCCCGTTTGGGATTACTCAGATCAACACGAATCTGAACACAGTGCAGCCAGGGAGGTACGCGAGTTGTCGCCCCGCAATGAGGTCGTGTTAGTGGGCGAGGAGGAAGCAAGTGGGCAGCGTCATCACCTTCAAGTATTACGGCCTGACAAAAAAGGGCAAACCGCGATTTCCGGTGTATCCGCGCATCCGCATCAATTAAGATTCACCTGACAAGACAGGGCACTGAAACCCATGCAGCCTGTATCGGCATGGATAGTCGGGATGAGAAAAATATCCAGTCCCATATCAGCTCTGGTGACGGGATTTCAGGGAACCACCCGAACAGGAGTAGCGCAATGGAAATCATATACCCTGATCACTCTTCCCGACCATTTTCATTACACTGCCATCATACATTTGCTTTCCCGGTCTCTGATGTGTTCGAGATGTGGGTAACGGACAAGCTCGAATCATGGTTTGCTGCTCCCGGGACCATGCACATGGAACTCGAACCAGGGAGGCCATTCTTTTTTGAAACCCGGTTCGATGGACAGAGACATCCTCACTATGGAAGGTTACTGGTCGTTGAAACCAACAGGAAAATAGAAATGACATGGCTGACTGAGATGGGAACGCAGGGGGCCGAAACCCTTCTTGTCCTGGAGTTTGAACAATCTGACACAGGCTGTAGCCTCAGTTTGACGCACTCCGGATTTCCAGACCAGGAGTTGTGTGACGGTCATGCCGATGCATGGCCCGATGCCCTGCAACATCTTGATAACTGTATGCAGAAGAGCGCAGATATCTGAAGTTAATTTTCAGCTAACGGTTTTCCCGATGGGTTGTATCCGTAATGTGGATGCAATGCACTCACCATTCATCGGTCACGTAATCCCATCATTCAGCAGATTTACTTGAATTGACGCCCCTGCCGGGTGGTGCAACACTCCCCCGGGGTTATCAAGAGCGGAGCAGTGATATGTCGGGAGATCTGGCAGTGGACAATCTGGCGGTAGACAAGGAAACGCTGAAGCAGAAGTACGCCGAGGAGCGTGTCAAGCGTTTGCGCCGGGACGGCAACGACCAGTACATCGAAATCAGGGACCAGTTGTCTCATTATCTGGAAGACCCTTATGTGCCCGTTAAGGAACGTGAACCCGTTCGTGATCATGTGACTTTTACCTTCATTGGCGGTGGATTTTCCGGGCTTGTCACGGGTGCCCGCCTGATGGAAGCCGGTATCCCGGATGTCAGGATCATTGAGAAGGGCGGAGACTTTGGCGGAACCTGGTACTGGAATCGCTACCCGGGTGCGCAGTGCGATACGGCCTCTTTCGTTTACATGCCGCTACTTGAAGCAACCGGACATATGCCCTCGGAAAAATACGCGCATGCGCCCGAGATTCTGGAGCAGTGCCAGCGTATCGGCCGCCATTTCAATCTCTATGACCATGCGTTGTTCCATACGCAGGTCGTTCATACCGAATGGCAGGAGGATGAGGGAAGCTGGCTGATCAGAACCAGCCGGGGTGATGAATTCACCACGCAATACCTGGGCATGGGAACCGGTCCGCTACACGTGCCGAAACTCCCCGGTATCGAAGGGATTGATTGTTTCAAGGGGCATTCCTTTCACACCAGTCGCTGGGATTACGACTATACCGGCGGCAGCCCGGGAGGCGCGCCGCTGGATAAGCTGGGAGACAAACGGGTCGGTATCATCGGTACCGGTGCCACCTCTGTGCAGTGCGTGCCGCATCTCGCCAAAGCCTGTAAGGAACTCTATGTGTTTCAGAGAACACCTTCATCAGTCGATGTTCGCAACAATGAGCCAACGGACCCCGAGTGGTTCAAGACCATCGCGACCCCTGGGTGGCAGCAGCGTTGGCTGGACAATTTCACCGCCAACCAGACCGGGGGTATCGTCGAGGAAGACCTGGTGAATGATGGCTGGACGGAACTGTCTCGCCGGGTACGGGAGAAGATTCTGGACCTGCCGCCGGAAGACCGCCTCCCCGAAAAGATGTGGGAGGCCTACGAGGATGCGGACTTCGAAAAAATGAGTGAGATTCGGACGCGCATTGATACCATCGTCGCAGATGAGGAAACCGCAGACGACCTTAAAGCCTGGTATCGACAGCTTTGCAAGCGTCCCTGTTTTCACGACGAGTACCTGCAATCCTTTAACGAGCCAGGTGCGCATCTGATCCACACGGATGGCAGGGGTGTGGAAAGAATCACCGAAAAGGGTATCGTCGTTGACGGTGTTGAGTATGAAGTGGATTGCATCATCTATGCGTCAGGTTTTGAAGTGGGCACACCTTTCGAGCGCCGTAATGGTTTCGACCTGATCGGAACGGGCGGCAGAACACTTTCTGAACACTGGAAAGATGGTATGCGTACCCTGCACGGCTTGCAGGTCCATGGATTTCCGAACGCCTTCATTGTCCAGGCAACCCAGGGGGCGAACCTCATCTCCAATTACCCGCATAACCTGACGGAAGCGGGCAATACGATTGCGCGAATACTGGCCCACGCCCGTGACCACAACTATGCGACAGTCGAACCCACCGAGGAAGCTGAAAACAAGTGGGTTGACCTGCTGATGTCAGGGCCCGGACTGATGATCGGTTCACAGGAGTGCACCCCGGGCTACTACAACAACGAGGGCATAGACCCCGGTCCTGCCCGCAAGTCCTTTGTTGGTTATCCTGCGGGTCCCGTCGCCTTCTTCCGGCACATTGATGAGTGGCGCAACAGTGGTGAATTTGAGGGTGTGGAGTTTCGTTAGCCGTAGTGCTTTTGTCGCTGCCGCGATTCCACATGTAGACACCGAAGCCAGTTTCCACCGTATGAAGAGCGTCCGAACGAACCAGCCTGTTCACATTAACGCTGAAGCTCACCCAATCACTGCCGACAACGGCGTCCAGATTCACGGGCCAGTTATTCCCTGGACAGAAATGAGCGCAGTCGAGAAAAATCCGGAATTCAGGGTGTGGCAGCAACCTCTTGAGGTTCTGGTCTGGGCCCCATCATCCCCTCAAGGCGAGCAACGCGTTCAGTCAGTCGGTTGAGGTCGGACCGCACCCCCTCGATTTTTGCATCGAGCTTTTCCAGGCCCGTGTGTATATCTTGCCGGATGTGACGCAGCATGACGTAGAACATGCTACTGACAACCAGAATCTGACCTGTGAGCGCGAAGAATAATTGAAGGGTGGTCATCGAAGGCCTCCTATCGAAGCAACAGTATAGACGATAGAGCGGTTGCCGGAAACCAGGGACTACTTTGTTCACCGAGGGTTGTCCCCGAATTGTTCAACAAGAGGTTGACCGGTACCGGTGTTTCATCAAAGGCACCTTCTCCCGGGTCGTCAAGGTAGATCACTTCAATGGTAGTGGCTGCCGTACTCTGGAACAGCGCCAGTAGCAACAGACTGACTAAAACTCTTATTCCCGGTCTTTTCATCTTGTCGTCCCCGGCTAACCCTGGTCCGGGTTAGTTATCTTGTTGTTTTTGTTGAAGATTGAATAAGACTACAAAATACAGGCCTTTGCAAACCGTGTGCCTTACATAGGCACTACCCTTGGTGCTTCTGTCGGTCTATCACCTGTTCGGCGCAGCTAGTCTTCGGCGATCTCAAGCGCGAGCAAAGGGTGATGATTACCAGTATTTTCATCCTGCCGATGGTAGAAGCCTGATACGTCGGCGGCGATTGGACCTGTCACCCAGGTTGAGGCAAATACGCTTCCGCAAAGCTTCGGGGCGAAATCACTGAATAACTGCTCGGTGGATTCTTCAGTAGAAGCTGATCTCCGGTGACCAGGATGCTGCCGACATGGGAAGCCAATAACGACCACAGGTGATTGTCCCCGGGGTCGGGAGCATCTTCCTCGGAGTCGGGTTCACGCCAGATCGCATTTGCGACCAACTCTGTCAGTAGCATGTCGATATGCTCATCACTCAACTGGTGTAATGATGCGATTTTCGACCGTCTGAGCACAGAAGCATATTCGGAAAGCAGTGCCGCCGACATCAGATACAGGATGTTGCCTTCCAGCAAACTGTCAAGAATTCGTACTGTGGGGCTGTCTGTGTTTGCCGTGATCAGACCCGCAACCACGACATTGGTGTCTACAACACATACGACAGGTTTGCAGGGCATCCTGATCCCCGGAAATCAGACTTACTTCTTCGCTCGCGCCTGTCGAGTCTCTGAGACTGCCACCGACAGTGCGTCCTCAGGGCTGAGGTTTGCGGCCTCCCTGGCCAGGGCGACGAGTTGCCTGGCACTGTCATAGGGTCGTATGCCTCTCAGGCGAAGGCTTTCCTCTATGATTGATCCGATGGACCGACGCTGTCTGGCGGCCATCTCCTTGATCGCTTGATGTAATTCGTTATCCAGTGTGATGGTCAGTCGGGACATGGTTCTCTCGGGCAACATAAGTGCTTTGGTGATTATGCACCATAGCACCAGTATGCAAAATGGGCAATGCTAAAGGCCCAGGTGGTAGAATTTCGCTAGCAGTCTGTCGGACTTAGATCAATAACCGCTACGCCCTCAAGTTTGTGCATCGGCTCTCGTCATGTCGGTGTGTAGTGCACTATAACCCTGCTTGAACTCTACCGCTGTTCTGACAGCCTCTACGGCTAAATGCTTTGCGCTCATCAAGCACGCATCATGTTGTGCATACGCTTACAATTGTACGCCAGTGCCAGTAATTCCCATTCACCTGCCACCTTGATTTCACCTCGCAACTGGAACTGCCTGAACCCCATCGCATGTTTGAGCACCCCAAACACCGGTTCTACAGTTTGTTTCCTTAGCCGATACATGGCTCGATACTCACCCAGGGCCATCTTCTCTTTCATCTGTATCAACCAGGGTGCCTTCACTGCCTTTTCAGGCTTGGGCTCAGTGACCGGACGAAAGTCATGTGCGCGTCTGCGGTCTTCCGAACCCACTGCCACCAGCACCTCCATGCCTTCGCCAGACAACCGTTTAACCTCGTCACCGTTCGCATACCCGGCGTCCGCCAGAACGTGGCTGGGACGACCTATCGGCTTGGCAATAGCCTGGACATCAGCCACCAATTCGTGACTGTCACTGGCACACTGACTCACCCGTGCGCTCAGGATCAACTGACTGCCATCAGCATCGACCACCGCCTGTGCGTTGTAGCACTGCTGGTACTCACTGCGCTTATTCTTGCGCATCAAGTGACTGTCTGCATCTGTCAGGTTAGTTTGCTCATGACCTTCCGGTGTGTCCCTGGGCGGCTGGATGCGCTTACCTTTGCGTCGCCCCTGGCGCTTCTCCCGCGCCACTACTTTGCCTTGGTATGCCGCCTGTTCCGAGGCCGCGCGTGCCTTGGCCTGGCGCTCCAAACGCTCACAGGCCGCATCCAGTTCCGACTTCAGTTTCTCTCTGCGCGCCAGTTCTTTCGGTAACTGCTGAGGATCACTCGCCGCACTGGCGTCGGCTTGTTCCGCCTGATTCAGTAATCCTTCAATCTCACCCTGCAATTGCTCGCGTAATGCCTGAGCCCGGTCGTAGCGAATGCTACGCCGCTTACTCGCATTCGCCTTCATCTTGGTGCCGTCAACACTCACCTTACCAACTTTGAGTAACTTCAACTCCTTAGCCAACAATAGCACCTGCAGAAAACTATCACTGATCGCTGACAGGTTGTTCCTCCGAAAGGCGCAAATCGTATCATGGTCCGGGTGACAGTTGGCCGTAATGAAGCGAACTCCTATGTCTCGGTAGGTCGCCCGCTCGACCCGGCGGGACGCAAACATCCCGTTGGCATAACAATAGATCAGCAAACTCAGCATCATATGCGGGTGGTATTCTCAATCCCCGGTTAACCCATCCTGGTTGCAGGTATCGCAGCTTATCGCGTGCTCAATAGCAGGGCGGCTGTCTCTTCACATGATTTTGGTTGTTCCCGGGAGTGCTGACAGAGCACCTGCCTCCTGCACAGGCATCCGTTGCCGGTCTTTGGCACCGAGCGCCCAGGCGCTATCCGCCCGGTGACAGGTGTTGGTGTTAGTTCGAAGCTGAGATCGACGCTATTCCAGTTGGAAGGCCGCGTACAGCAGCCAGTCCAGCCTGAAGTTGTTCTTGGCAAAGTCAAGACGATAGCGCCTGCCGGTTTTTACCAGACGAGCCACTGAGCGCATCAAATAGCGGATCAAAGGTCGCAAGCCATGTTTCCGGGCAGGCTCGGGTAGCCACTGATACTGCATCGCCATCAACAACAACTGTGCTATCTGACCGCAGGCATAAAATGCCTGATTGGCGGCAAACCGCCGACAGGGAGGATGGTGTAAATCCATTTCAATCAGCGGACCCTTGAAGGCATTCTCCTGTCCCTGCTTGCCGCGATGACGTCGCACTAATTCATCCACCGGCAAGTCGTCACGGGACACAAGAATGACCGTATAAGCAGGCGTCAGACGCTGTTGTGGACCGTCATAGAGCTGGCGAACGACGACATAGTGTTGCGTCTTCCAGCCGCTGGGTCGGTGCAACACCAGCGTCGCAGACTCGCCTCGCCCTATATCAGACCAGGCGCTTTCAGGTAATCCTTCCAGTTGGCGCAGCACCGGGCGGCGGTTATTGCCATTGGTCACGCTGATTGAGTAATCCCAGCCCTTGTCAGTACAAAACCGGACCAGGTCGCCACGATAATAGGCGTTGTCTGCCCGTAGCCAGACCGGCGTACCCTCCGGTAGCAACGGCGCCACTTCGTCAGCCAACTGTGTCTGCCAGCCCCTGGCGACATCAACGCCACCCGGGTGCAGTAAGCCACTGGCCCACAATCCTCCGAGGAACACATTATGCAGCCACAGTTGCGGCTCACCATTGTATCCCTTACCGGCACCTTCAAAGAGATGACCATCCACCTCAATCGCAGTGCCATCGATAAACACTGGCACATAGCCCTGTGTCGTCACATGGTGATCAATGATGGCCGGTGCAACCTGCTGTGCCAATGCCTGGACCACGCCTCGCAGGGCGTCCACCTCATCCTGGCCAAAGCGGCTGAGATATTCGCCGAGACGCCGGCCTGAAGGCGCTTCACTCAAACCCAGCAGTACCTGCCCGGCGGGGTTGGCACGCAGGGCATCCAAATCAGACAGGGCACCATGACCGGCTGCCAGAGAGGCAATGAGACTCCACAGCATCTCGGCGTCAGAGGCACCGCGTCGGCGTACTTTGAGGTGAACGGCTTGCGAGAGGGATCGTAGCAGTTCGGTTTGTTGAGCCATTTTGGCCAGTAGAGACCAGCCGCCAGTGCCCACCAGGGCGGCATCGGTAAAATCTATCTCGACGTTTGCGGGCTGAGGGATTATCTTTGTCATAGGCGCACTTGCTGGGTGAGAGTTTGGATACTCGGTATTTTGCCAAATCACGCAGCAAGTTGCGCCTTCTATCTCACTTACCTTCGCCGACGTCACCCCTTAACCGGGAGTTAAGAGGTGGTATTGTGCAGAGCCTGTGCCGCGGTGATTGATGTTAAAACGATTGAGAGGAACCCGTTCCACCGCCTCAAGGACAAAGTGAGCCAAATCATCTTCCGGCAGCCAATCCCGCAAATCAGGTGGCAAAAGAAACGGCTGATCGCGGTCTGCTTGCACAAATTTACTCATCGAATGATACGTCCGGATTTGTTAAGGCGTTAGAAATTCATTATAACCTATCTGCGAGCTAAGTCCGACAGACTGCTAGCCCGGATATTGCATCAAAACACCTGACGACCTCAACCTGAGGTCGTTGTTCGGTTTTTGCTTCAATGGTGAGTCTCTCCCTAACAGTTTTGATGGTCAGAATCGCTGCTGACGTTGTTCCCGATAGATAAGAGGGGTATTTTTCGATTTTCAGGGTCGGGTTATCCTGGCGATACCACCTGAACCCACACGATTGAGTTGGTGATTGTCTTAGCTGGTATCGAGCCTTGCTACCACCTGGCAGAACAGTTGCTGATGCGGATAGGCGCTGGAGAGGAAGAACTTGATCCTTCGGGTGTTGCGGATGATGACCGCACCGATCTTCAGCAACGTCAGTCTGATCGTCCCTACCTGGGCTTTTGCATACCCGGTGCCGCGCAATCCGATGTCTCGCAGTCGCTGCATCAGGACATAGGCCAGGGACGATAACAGCAGTCGGAACTGGTTCGGCCACCACCGGTGGCAACTGGTACGGTCTGCAAACAGACCCAATTGCTGTTCCTTGATCCGGTTTTCCATATCACCCCGCGGGCAATACAGCTTGTCGTATAGATACTGTGATGACTGGGTCAGATTCGTCACCAGATATCGAGGATTGCTGCCGCGACTGCTGTGTTCAGCCTTGGCAATGACCCTGCGAGGGTACGGCCAACTACCGGCGCCATAGCGGAACTCGCCAAACAAACGCTGCTTCTGGCCCGTTTGCTGATAGTCTCGTTCTGCCTTGCGGATTAACCGGCCAGCGAAGCCATTGAGCCTGTCGTTACGGGCCATACCGATCACATAACCCACATCATGATGATCAAACCAGTTCAGCATGCGCCAACGACAAAAGCCGCTGTCACCGCGCACAATGAGCTTCACCTTCGGCCACACCTGCCTGAGCCGTTTGGTCAACAGCGCCAGAATCGCCCAGCTATGTTTGGCGCCATCAATCCTTGAGGGACGCAGATAGCTGACCAGCAACTTCTCACCACAAAAGACATACAGTGGCAAAAAACAATAGTGATCGTAGTAGGCGTGGAAGCCTCGATGCTCCTGCATACCGTGCACAGGATCATCCGTGGCATCAACATCAAGAACGAGGCGCGTCGGGGGCTTCTCAAAAGAAGCTATAAACTGATCAACCATGACTTCATGAATCGTCCTGGCCGTTTCCCCTGTTGCGTTGTTCTCCCAGCGACACAAGGTCGAGGGACTCGCCAGTGGTCGGTCACGATCAATGGCAGACTGTAGCGCCAGGTCGTGCCGGAGTTGTTGATGATCGTTAAGGTCTTCATCACCGATGGCCAGTGCGTAGACCCGCTGACGCAGGAGCGACAACTGCGTGTGTTCACAACGTCCCCGGACACGGTCATCGGCCAGACGTTTTGCGACCTGTTTTGTGAGTCCGGTAAGGCGGTCGATCTTGCGTAGCAGCAATAGTCCGCCATTACCGGTGATGTCACCACCGTTGAAATTAGCGGTGACTTTACGTCGTTTAACGGCTTCGAATGTGAGTTCAGTTGCGGTACAATTTGTCATGGCAAGTCCTTCCGGGAATTTTTTGTAAGCAACTGAATTTTACCGGAAATTAAAGGACTTGCCTTCTTTTTGATGCAATATTGGGGCTAGCAGTCTGTCGGACTTAGATCAATAACCGCTACGCCCTCAAGTTTGTGCATCGGCTCTCGTCATGTCGGTGTGTAGTGCACTATAACCCTGCTTGAACTCTACCGCTGTTCTGACAGCCTCTACGGCTAAATGCTTTGCGCTCATCAAGCACGCATCATGTTGTGCATACGCTTACAATTGTACGCCAGTGCCAGTAATTCCCATTCACCTGCCACCTTGATTTCACCTCGCAACTGGAACTGCCTGAACCCCATCGCATGTTTGAGCACCCCAAACACCGGTTCTACAGTTTGTTTCCTTAGCCGATACATGGCTCGATACTCACCCAGGGCCATCTTCTCTTTCATCTGTATCAACCAGGGTGCCTTCACTGCCTTTTCAGGCTTGGGCTCAGTGACCGGACGAAAGTCATGTGCGCGTCTGCGGTCTTCCGAACCCACTGCCACCAGCACCTCCATGCCTTCGCCAGACAACCGTTTAACCTCGTCACCGTTCGCATACCCGGCGTCCGCCAGAACGTGGCTGGGACGACCTATCGGCTTGGCAATAGCCTGGACATCAGCCACCAATTCGTGACTGTCACTGGCACACTGACTCACCCGTGCGCTCAGGATCAACTGACTGCCATCAGCATCGACCACCGCCTGTGCGTTGTAGCACTGCTGGTACTCACTGCGCTTATTCTTGCGCATCAAGTGACTGTCTGCATCTGTCAGGTTAGTTTGCTCATGACCTTCCGGTGTGTCCCTGGGCGGCTGGATGCGCTTACCTTTGCGTCGCCCCTGGCGCTTCTCCCGCGCCACTACTTTGCCTTGGTATGCCGCCTGTTCCGAGGCCGCGCGTGCCTTGGCCTGGCGCTCCAAACGCTCACAGGCCGCATCCAGTTCCGACTTCAGTTTCTCTCTGCGCGCCAGTTCTTTCGGTAACTGCTGAGGATCACTCGCCGCACTGGCGTCGGCTTGTTCCGCCTGATTCAGTAATCCTTCAATCTCACCCTGCAATTGCTCGCGTAATGCCTGAGCCCGGTCGTAGCGAATGCTACGCCGCTTACTCGCATTCGCCTTCATCTTGGTGCCGTCAACACTCACCTTACCAACTTTGAGTAACTTCAACTCCTTAGCCAACAATAGCACCTGCAGAAAACTATCACTGATCGCTGACAGGTTGTTCCTCCGAAAGGCGCAAATCGTATCATGGTCCGGGTGACAGTTGGCCGTAATGAAGCGAACTCCTATGTCTCGGTAGGTCGCCCGCTCGACCCGGCGGGACGCAAACATCCCGTTGGCATAACAATAGATCAGCAAACTCAGCATCATATGCGGGTGGTATTGTGCAGAGCCTGTGCCGCGGTGATTGATGTTAAAACGATTGAGAGGAACCCGTTCCACCGCCTCAAGGACAAAGTGAGCCAAATCATCTTCCGGCAGCCAATCCCGCAAATCAGGTGGCAAAAGAAACGGCTGATCGCGGTCTGCTTGCACAAATTTACTCATCGAATGATACGTCCGGATTTGTTAAGGCGTTAGAAATTCATTATAACCTATCTGCGAGCTAAGTCCGACAGACTGCTAGCCGCAGGGCTACTGTCGATTCATCGCCGTTCGGCGCGACCCTGGTGGCGTGCCGCATAGGCCGCATAGAGCTTCCCTTAATCCATCCATTTCCCCGAACGATAAACAGGCACAATTTGTCGCAAAACCTTGATTGCGCCATAAAAGTATGTTTATCTGGCGCAAATAACTCAAATGCGCCATATAAATCATGCCAAAACGTATTCCGGAAGCCGAATTTGAATCCATTCGGGCAGCAGTGGGGCGCTTCCCTGAAGGTGTTGCCATTGACGACATTGCCAGGGCGCTGAAAAAACCTGTCCCCCGTCGAACCTTACAACGGCGGTTGGCGCATTTGGTCAAAAGTAATGAGCTAGTGCTGGAAGGCCGCAAACGTGGCAGCAGGTACAGGCTGCCTCCCATGAACACCATCCTTGAAATTCGAGAAGATGAAAGTAACCGGCTGGAGGTACATGGCGAAGTTTATGTGCCTGTCTCCAGCGAGGGCGAGAAGATAAAGCGGCGGGTTCGTCTGCCCGTACAAAACCGAAAGCCCGTTGGCTACAACCGGGATTTCATGGCCGACTACCAGCCCAACCAGACTTTTTATCTGCCCGCGAAAATACGGCGGCACCTGCGAGAAATTGGTGGTGCACAAATCCATGGCCTGTCCGCGGGGACCTACGCTCTACAAATCTATAACCGGTTGTTGATTGACCTGACCTGGAACTCAAGCCGACTTGAGGGTAACACCTATTCACTGTTGGAAACCGAGCGACTGCTGGCGGCGGGTCACGCAGCCGAAGGCAAAGATACGTTTGAAACGCAAATGATCCTGAATCACAAAGCGGCGATAGAGCTTCTGGTGGAAGCAGCATCCGATGTCGGCTTTAACAGCTATACAATCTGTAACCTCCATGCCTTGCTTGCAGACAACCTGCTTCCTGACCCAGGGGCCTGCGGTCGGTTAAGAGAACAGCCTGTTGGCATAGGCGGCAGTGTTTTTCATCCGTTGGCAGGTGGCCCGTTGCTTCGAGAATGCTTTGTTGAAGTGTTAAGAAAGGCGAATGCCATAACCGACCCGTTCGAGCAGGCGTTTTTTGCCATGGTGCATTTGCCCTATCTGCAACCGTTTGATGATGTGAACAAACGCACTTCCCGTCTGGCGGCCAATATTCCGCTTATTCGGGAAAACCTCAGTCCGCTATCCTTTGTAGATGTGCCCCAACAGGCTTATATGGATGGTCTGCTGGGTGTCTATGAGCTGAATCAGGTTGAGCTACTGCGGGATGTATTTGTCTGGGCCTGTGAACGCTCCTGCGCCCGCTATTCTGCGGTGCGACAGTCTTTGGGGGAGCCAGACAAATTTCGGTTGCGGTATCGCGAAATGATTGCCAGTCTGGTTGCCGATATTGTAAATACTCGTATGAACAAACTATCTGCAACCGCAGCCATTAAGAAACATGCGGCCAGTGAGGTCGATGCGGCAGATCAGGCGCGATTTATAGAGGTGACGGAAACGGAGTTGATGAGCCTGCATGAAGGCAATATGGCCAGATACCGTATCAGGCCACCGGAGTTTGGCGAGTGGCAACAGCATTGGTCTGAAGACTGATTGATTTGAACGGGGGATCAGGGTTCATTTGTACTGGTTATCGCTATATCGTGGTGAATGATGAATACCGACAAACTACGCATTGCTGAAGCTCACTTCCTGCAAAGTTATCCCGGCGGGTTTGCTGACCCCGCGCTCACATGGGTCGGCAAGAAGCACAACATGTCGAGAGCAACGAAGCTTGCCAGGGAAGTCTTCGCAAAAAAGTCGTTCGATAAGCCGAACGAGTTTCTGGATAACCTGGTCAGGCTGGTTTCCCGCTCCTCCATGGTCAGCCTGTTCGAGAAGCCCAAATTCCGCGACATGATTAAGGATCTCAATTCCGGGGACCGTGAAGCGCTTGTTAAAAGCTATAAGAAACTCTTTCACGGAAACCAGAAAAAAGGATTCGAGGAGGTTGTGGAGATACTCGCATGGCGCAAGATGGCAAAGTGGAGCCTGATGACCATCGGGCTTGCTTATTATCGTCCGCAAAAAGAAGTCTTTGTTAAGCCCACGACCGCCAAGACGATTGTGCAGAAGCTGGAACTGGACCTGACCTACAGGCCGAGACCTGACTGGGAGTTCTACTCCGGCTACCGGGATGCGATTCTGGAAATGAAACTAATCGTCAATCCGTCTCTTGCGCCGAGCAATGCGGCGCTTACCGGTTTCCTGATGATGACCCTTTAACGATGACAGAAATTTGACGGGAAAGGTGATAGCTGTTTTATTGAAGGCAGAAGTAACTGACTGGGTAGTAACGACATGTCGATCAGTGTGGACCCCGAAACCGGGCTGAAGGTATTTAACACCCGGGCTGCCAGGGCGACTGACAAAATCGCCGGTAGCGGGTACGCGGTGATTCAGGATGAAAAACTGAAAGAACTGCCAGAACCGCCTCCGGGTGCGGTGTTCAACGCGCAGGAGCAGGCCAGATACCGGGACTTCAAGGAGGCTCGCCGGGGTGCGGCTGACTATATGGAGATGGCGGGTGAGTTTGCCCGATATCTGGATGATGTCTATTCCGACGAGCCGGTGGTGCGGGAAGCGCTGGATGATGAATGTGACATCCTGGTGGTGGGTGCCGGCTTCGCCGGGCTTCTGCTCTGGCATAAGTTGAGCGGGGCCGGTTTCAGGGATGTGCGTTTCTGTGAGAAGGGTGGTGATGTTGGTGGCACCTGGTACTGGAACCGATACCCGGGGATTGCCTGTGATGTTGAGTCCTACAGCTATCTGCCGTTGCTGGAAGAGATGGGCTATATCCCGAGCATGAAGTTCGCCTCCGGCTTCGAGATACTCGAATACTGCCAGAAGATGGCGAAGCAGTTCGGCTTTTACGAACACTGCCTGTTTCATACCACCGTAGAAAAGACCGTCTGGGATGACGAAACGGGTCGCTGGACGGTTTACACGAATCGTGGCGATGCTATGAAGGCGCGTTATGTCATCCTGGCCAATGGCATTCTGACAACACCGAAACTGGCACGTATAAGCGGGATGGAGAAGTTCCAGGGTGATTCTTTCCATACATCCCGCTGGAACTATCATGTTGATCTTGCCGGTAGGCGGGTCGGCATTATCGGCACAGGCGCCACGGCGGTGCAGGCCATTCCTGAACTGGCGAAGATTGCCAGCGAGCTTTTTGTGTTCCAGCGTACTCCATCGTCAGTGGACGTGCGTGACCAGAGGGAAACGACGCAGGCGGAGATTGAATCCTGGAAGTCGGAGCCCGGCTGGGCCAGGGCACGTCGTGCCAGGTTTGCCAGGATCTCGTCGGGCCGGACAGCCATCAGGGCGAACGATGACTATCTTTCGGGCAAGGTGTCCGATTTCAAGGAACGCAAGCAGCATGATCGTCAACTGACCCCTGAAGAGATGATCGGGAAGACACTGGAATCCAACTTCAGGATTATGGAGCAGATACGCGCCCGGGTTGACGCTATCGTTGAAGACCCTCGGACTGCGGCGGCGTTGAAACCCTTTTATCCCTACGGTTGCAAGCGACCCGCTTTCCATGATGAATACCTGCCGACCTTTAACCTGCCCCATGTCACGCTTGTGGACACGGCGCCCATGGGTGTGCAGGAAATCAACGATCGCGGGGTTGTGCATGATGGCGTGGAATATCCACTTGATGTTTTGATCTATGCGACCGGCTTTCAGTGGATGGCGACTTCCACGTTCAACATGATTGAGGGGCGGGGCGGAGAGACCCTGAATGGCAAGTGGCAGAAGGAAGGCACCAAAACCTTCCTGGGTGTGCACAGCAAGGGATTCCCGAACCTGTTTATCGTGACCGGACCCAGGGCGGTGGTGGCAGTTTCAATTTCATTGATGCCATTGATGCACACGCGGATTACATCACCTGGCTACTGTCGACCATGCGTGAGTCGGGTGCCGATATGGTTGACATCAGGAAGGAACCGGAAGATGAATACACTGAGCATTGCCGCAATGTGGATATTGCGACCGCGCCCCTGCGTGATTGCCTGTCCTACTATAACGGTGAGGGTGACGCTGAACCGGGCAGTCTCGCCTATTATGGTGGTGGCAGGTGGCACAAGATTCGTGTGGCGGCACAGACCTCCCTTGAACCCTATGTGTTTGAGTTTTCCGGTAACTGAGAAGGCCGGTCAAACCATGGCACCTTAGGGAATTAGAATGAGTGATGCATCAAGAAGATGGCGGCAATTCTGTCAGGATTTATCCGAGGCCGGTAATCAGGTCCTGGCCTGCGACACGTCCGAGCGTGAGCAGGCAGAGGGAATGCGCTATCTCTCGCGGCTGGCGCGCATTAGCCTTGAGATGTTTGTTGAGAGTAACAACCCCGATTATCCGGAATTTTATAAGGCCTCTTATGAGACAGCTAAAATCGGAGCGGATAATCCGGATAACTATTATCTTAATGCGTCCATCACCGGTGACCGGCGATACAGGATTTATGGCAGGCGCGGCTCGGTGCCGATTTTAAGTTTTGCCACCAAGGCCAATCGGTATGCGATTGACGGTACGATGGCCTCTACCGGTGAGCTGGATGCGCGCAATATGGCGCTGGGCGCGGATGGCTCGTTCGAGATTATCGTTAGCCGTGAAAAACCCGCCAATGCCGATAACTGGCTGGGGCTGGCAGAGGACAGTTCGATGGTGCTGGTGCGCCAGACCTTTTTTGTAAAAGGGGAGGAAGAACCGGCGCAGGTGTTTATTGAAGCGATTGACCCGCCACCGCATGACAGTGCGATTAGCCTGCAAGATGTGTCGGACGGGCTGAAAAGCTCGACCGATTTTGTCAAGGGCACGGCGGCGTTGTTCATTCATTGGGCCGAAATGTTTAAGGCCAATCATTTCAACAGGCTTGATACGGAAGATCAGTCAATGTTTATCGGTGCCGGTGGTGACCCGATGATTCACTATTTGCATGGCTGGTGGGAATTGCAAGAGGGTGAGGCGTTACAAATTGATACAAGGGTTCCTGATTGTGAGGGCTGGAATTTCCAACTCAATAATATCTGGATGGAGTCACTGGAATATCGCTATCACAGGGTACATACGAATAATGCGCTTGGTCAGTACAATGATGACGGCACGGTAACGATTGTTGTTTCGCCAACAGATCCTGGCTATGGCAACTGGCTCGAAACCTGCGGTCATATGCGTGGCACCATGCTGTTTAGATGGACGGGCGGAGTGGAACATCCCATTCCGCAAACGAAAATTGTGAGATTGTAGTGTCAATGGAATCCTGCAGGCCGATACGGTGAAAGTCATGAGCGAAGACAAAAAGTTAAAAGTCAATCCGGACGCGATTGTCAGTTCTGAAAAGGTGGAGATTAACGCACCGGCCTCTATCGTTTGGGGCATTCTGGTTGATATGCCCAAATATGGTGAATGGAATCCGTTTTGTATTGCCTGCGAGTCGACCCTTGAAATGGGTGCGCCGGTAAATATGAAACTGAAAAGTTATGTCGTGCCGGGCGAGGTGTTTGATAATTGTGAATATGTCTGCGCCTTTGAGCCTGAAAAAATACTGTCATGGGCATTACCCTATGATGAGACCTGGCCTTACCCGGCCAGACGCGACCAGATTATTGAGACCATTAGCGAGGATAAATGCATTTATTATTCCACCGATGCGTTTCTGGGGGATAACGGCATTCATGTGATGCGCTTTGCGGGCCCCTGGGTCAAGCTGGCCTTTGATGATACGGCTCTGGCGCTAAAAGAACGCGCCGAGCGGTTTTACGCCGAAAGAAAATAACATTTTTTTGCAGGTTCTAGGCCGCAGCAATCTCATCTCTGATTTGCCGGTGCCGAACGCGATCAATGTCATATCCCCATATCAGCGCTATTGGCAACAGGCAGAATATCATGACCCCGGGGCCATAGAGCAGTCCGAGTCCATTGATGGCGGCTTGCGGCGCTTCAGCCGGGTTTGCGTTCGGATTCAGACCAACAAAATCAATCGCGGCACCGGCAAGCATCGCACCGAGTCCGGAGGTCGCTTTTCCTGTGAAGGATACCGCACTGTAGTAGATTCCCTCCTGGCGTTCCCCGTGTCTTCTTTCATGCTCATCGGTCACATCCGCGATCATGGCTGTGCCCAATACATGGACAAATCCAAGGCCGATACCACCAATACCTCCCATCGTTGCAACCATCGGGAAAAGCATGGGGTCTCCATTTTCCGGCGCCAGACCCAGCAGGCGCAGATTGACGATAAATGAAGTGAACAGGGCAAACCACACGATGCCAAGTATGACGCCATTGCGTTTGCTGCCAATCCGTTCTGCGACGGGTGAACTGATGAGCGCTCCCGTGACACCTCCGACCATTCCGAGCGATAGCGCGACACCAATCTGCGATCCTTCAAACTGGAAAAAGAAGGTCATGATGTAGACCGCAACGGATGCCAGTATTCCCTGCAACGCAGCGTTAGCGAGTAGCGCCAGCAAAAGAAATCGAAACGCACTGACCCCGAGAGCGCTCATAAATTCTTGAACGACTCGCTGCGGGCTGAAATGTGGCGCATCGGGAGCGCCCTGCTTTAACCGGGGGATGTAGCTATGTGTGCCGGCGCCGGACAACAGAATCGAAAGGGCCATGGCAACCGCAGCGGTCATGGCAAAAGCAGGATAGTTGGCGCGGTCCAACTGACCATCTTCGGCAAAGAAGACACTGTAACCGACAAAGACAACACTGATTGCGCCACTGAGCGACAGAAAAGATCGAAACGCCGACAAAATGGTTCGCTCATCATAGTCCGGCGTCAATTCTGCGGCCAATGTCAGATGGGGAACAGAATAAATCGAAAGTGCGACGCGACAGGACACCGCCAGGGTAACCAGCCAGGCAAAAAGCCCCATCTGACCCAAACCCTCGGGTGGAACAAACAACAGATAAAATACGATACCGAAGGGAATCGCGGCACCGTACATAAACGGATGACGACGACCCCAGCCGATTTTTGACTGATGCCTGTCTGAAACAGACCCGATGAGCGGGTCTGTGACGGCATCCGCAACGAGTGCTATGGCGAGTGCCGCACCGGTCAGGCTGCCGGACAGCCCAAGGACCTGGTTATAGTAGAAGAGCAGGAAGTAGTTAAACGACCCATTCTTGATACCTTCGGCACAGGAACCGATGCCAAAGAAGAACCGTCCCGGAAACCCGACGTATGTAGCGTCCTTAACGACCTCGCTACATCCTCAAGGCGCGTTTCGGGCCACCCATAAAACCCGGCCATCGGGAACCACTGATGGTGTCAACAAATGGCCAGAAGGCATCTGCGTCCAACTTATCCGACAGTGAAATGGTTCTCTCTGTGGGCATCGCCTGAGACAATCGCGCAGACACCTCTCCGCAGACCGGCAGGTACTCGGCAATGGGGTCCCAGGGACTCTCTCTCAAGGTGAGTTCACCTTCAACGCCTTCGATATGCACCGGTTGATACCCGGCTTTCACGTGAACGAGATGGGGCGGGAAATCATACTGCTTCTCTTCGCCATTACAGGCTTTTGAAACCTTTACCCACCACTCGTTTTCATCCCAGGCATCGTAATCCATGGCGCCGGTTTTCTTTCCCTGATACTCGATAAACGTGTAACCCTGGTGGCGAACCCGTGCGGTCACATAATCACCCATCACGAAATAGTCCACTTCGCCAAGATACTTGGGCTGGCCGGTGGCATCCCGACTGATATGGACGGCGGATTCCTGATCAATGTTATAGCAGATGGCATACAGACCCTTTTGACCTTTGTAGTCCGCATCGACGGTAATCAGGCAACCGTATTCCGGCTCATCAGGTACCGGAAAACAATAGATGGACAGGTGAACCATTGCCGCATCACCTGGCTCAAACCCGGGTGGCAGCAAACTCGCCAGCTTCTCAGGGTCCGTTGGATAGTCTATTTTCAGAATTGGCCAGAATGAGATGTCACCGGCGTTCATTTGTGGTGCTTCAGTCATGTTATCTCCTTTAAGTCTTGCTCTTGTCAGATTCCCATCGGTTGTAATTCAATGGGGCACTCACCTTTTGCGAGTTTCTCGGCTCGGGCATTCAATTGAGCCTCCATAGTCTCTCGACCTATCATGATGACAAAATCCCCGTTGCGAATGCCCTGCAGGGCAAACCGGGCAAGTTCGTCCAGATCCTGTACGGGTAGCTCGACCCCCATGCGTTTCATGCCTTCCATAAAATCATCGAAGGTGGTTTCCTGTTTCGGGTCGATGGCTTTTTTCTTGGCCAGTTCAGTAGGTCTGTTTCGCTTGGTCGTCCAGATTCCCGTTTTCAACATGCCGCCCGACGGGTAAAAGATGGATGCGCGCAAATGGGTACTCTCACCCACCAGATAGGCCTGAAGACATTCGGTCATAATGGATATTGCGGCCTTACTTGACGCATAGACAACCTGTTGGGCCAATGGGCTGATACCGCCGTCGCCGGAACTCGTGTTGATTACGTGGCCTTCCTCGCCGGAAGCAATCATTCTCGGGACAAATGCCTGCACGCCATGGGCAACCCCACCGATATTTACCCCGTGGACCCACTTGAAGTCTGACGGTTCAGTTTCCCAAAGGGGCATGTTGGGCACGCTGACCCCGGCGTTGTTACAAAGCAGGTGACAGGCGCCGAACTTTTCATAGGTAAAATCTGCCAGGGCTTCAACAGATGCGGGGTCGGACACATCGGTCTTGAAGCCGGCAACATTATCACCGAGTTCTGCGATGACCGACTCCAGAACCGGTTCTTCAACATCGGCAATCACTACTTTCATGCCCTCACCCAGGAACGCCCGGACCAGAGCTTTACCGATACCACCGGCACCGCCGGTTACGACGGCAACGCGATCTTTGAATTCTTTCATGTTTATTACTCCTGATTCTCTGGCAGCAAGCTCACCAGGAACTCGCCTTTCATTTTGATATTGGATTCAAAATCATAGTCATCCCGATGTATCCATTCGAGTATCGAGACATAAATTGAACCCAGTATGATCTCCGCAAAACCCTCCACACTGGCGTTGGGGGGCAACTGTTCAGGCCCACCGGCCACAAGAAGTGACCTCACCGCATCGGAAACCCTGATCTCACTCGTGCCGCCCATTTCATTGTCATGAGCGACGTTAAAGAGTTCACCGACCAGTTCGCGATTCAGGGGCGCCGCCGAGAAGTTCCTTTCTGCAATTCGGGTGAACAAAAGAGCCAGGCGTTCTTTTGTGGAGAATCCTGAATCTCTTGCATCATGTATTTGATCGACAAAGTCGACGATGCCCCGGCGTGACAGCTCCTGCACAATATGGGTTTTTGTTGGGAAATGGTTGCAGAGGGTCCGCCTGGCGACATCCGCTACTTCGCAGATATCATCAATCTTCGTTGCTTCAACGCCCTGCTCACTGAACAGCGTTTCGGCTGCATCAATGACCCGGTCGTGAAATTCCCGGACACGCCGCTCAATGCGGCTGGGCGGAATGGTTGAAAGTTCTGTTGGCAACCTGTCGCTCCCTGGCATTTGAATGCCATTTGGCCAAGTTATGCCATATTTGCTACAAGGTCAAGCCCAATGTCTCCCATCAAAAAGCAGCGTAGCGGCCCGTATCCTTCCCGGGTTGTCACCCCGGGAGTTTGCTTTTTTGCAGGGTTTCGTGGGTAGATGGGAAGGTAGAGGGTGAGTGCTTTGGTGTTTGGGAGACAGGTATGTTGCTATCCGGAAAGGTCGTTGTGGTCAGTGGTGTGGGGCCTGGTTTGGGGCGCACGCTTTCATTGCGCGCCGCCGAAGAGGGGGCATCCTTAATCCTGGCGGCGAGGAATGCGGAGTTTTTGAGTAAAGTCGTGAGCGAGATTGAGGCGCTGGGACACGAGGCGATTTATCAATCCACCGATGTTGGCGATACCGATCAGTGCAGGTCACTGATCGAGTTGGGCGCGGAGCGCTTTGGACGCATAGACGGACTTGTTAACAGCGCCTATCTGCATGGAGACTGGGCAACAGCAGACCAGGCGGATCCCGATAAAGTTGGTGATGTTGTTAATGTCATCTGTCAGGGGGCGCTACGCCTGGCGCAGGCCTGCCTTCCGTATATGGAAAAAACAGGCGGAGGTTCCATTGTTAATGTGTCAACCCTTTCGACAGTGAAGCCCTTTCCCGGCGAGGCCATGTATGCGGCGGGTAAGGGCGCCCTGAATGCGCTTACTCGACACATGGCGCAGGATTTCGGGAAGTTCAACGTGCGTGTTAATGCGCTACGCATGGGATGGATTGGCGGTAAGCCTGTTTATGATTTCATCGAATCACAGGTTGCAGCAGGGGCCGACCGCGAGGTGGTCATGGGTGAAATCACGGGTCGTATACCGCTTGGGGTCATTCCTCCGGAAGAAGATTGTGCACGAGCTGTGCTCGCGTTTTTATCGGATTACACCCGAGTCATCACCGGTGCGTCTGTTGACGTCAACGGGGGTGAGTACATGGCACCTTAGAGCATGTTGCAGCGCTATCGGTGAGTGTTATCGGTGAGAAAAATAGCGTTCGGTATAGTTGGCAAACCGGGCGTTAAGGCCAGCAGCGCTCAATCCGTATTCTTCCAGTGTGTAGTGATGCTCGGGACGCTTTTCCCGCCGGTTCATGTCCTGCCACAGGTTCATCTCCGTCGCCGCCTTCTCAGTCAGTTCCGAGCCAATGAAGTCGTAGACTCGTGCGATTTCGGGTTGCGGATTGATCACGGTGTCATCGAACCACAGATCCATGAAAGGAGCATCGGGTGCTTCATCTCGAAATTGCATGGTGGCCTCAAGACCACACTGCCACTTGGTTGTCCAGTGCGATGCAATGGCCACCTTGTCGCAGGTGGCAGCATAGGGTGAGATCAGGGCATACATCATACTGCCATAACTGGGTATGACTTCGATTGGGTGACGATGCGTCTGTATGACCCGGGCATCGGGAAATGTTTCAAACAAGTGGTTTGGGTAGTGCAGATGATGTGGCGTTTTCAAAAGCCAGCGGTCTCCTGACAGACCCTTCTGCCGCTTTTGCCATTGAAGAAACTGCAGCAGGCGTTTTAGGTAGTTGTAGCCAGGTTGTTGGTCTTGTTGGTATAGCCAGGTTCCAAAGTCCGGAAGGTGTGCGAATGATTCGGCCACCGTACTCATAAAGGAGTGTTCGAGAAGCATAAGTTCTTCATCGGGTGCCATCGCATCCATTGGATGAATGGCGGCTAACTCGGGCGCTGCCTCCAGCATTGCCCGGACTTCTTGTTTGCCGATCTCAATACGCCTGTCTTGACGGGCAAAATCATCATCTATCGGAACCGGGTAGCGGACCTCGTACCAGAGCGGGGAGAGAAACCGTGAATCCGTCGCAATGGTTCTGTGCAGCATGGTGGTGCCAGTGCGTGGAAGCCCTGCCACCACGACAGGCGCTGTGATTGACTCATCACCTATCTCGGGGTGGTGATCGAACCACTGTTCAACCATGAGACGGTTCGAGAGAAGGTTGTGCAGTCGGTCACGGTGGAAACTGCGCCCCGGCTCGTTGAGATTGGCTTCTGTGTGCAGGGCCGAGACGTATCGATCAAATACCTCACGAAATGACTGATCATGAAACTGCCGACGACCGGCCTGCGTCAAAGCGGCGTCAATGAAGGCTTCCGCAACAGGAAGACGCTGATTGGACAAATTGCTCACCATCAGGCTCCGATTATAGCCGGGCATACGGGCTGATATTCAGTGTGGATCAGTCACGAGGCCCGGTGCATTTCCGATTTGCTCGATAGCCACGAGGCCATTAGCTGAATTAAGGAACAAATTTGACATCAGTGTGTAGCGAGATGTCCGCATTTTCCACTGGCCGTTCACTTTCGCGTACTCGTCGTTATATACGCCACTCATGAGCTGAACCTGCTGTTTTTCGGTTTCTAATAGCTGAAACCGCATACGCCATCGTCCTGTGGCTGTGTCTGGCAGGGTTATCGTGATTTCGGGTGCTGTTCCGTGATGCATATCGATGTGCGTTGGATGGTAGGCGAGTGATGTGAACACATCGATAAAGGCATCCATGTCGGTAAATTGCCCGATAAAATCGAAGTCGATCAGGAAGTCATCCTCATCGTAACAGGCACGCATACCGGCAATATCCCGGACATCACAGGCATACCACCAGCGCGCCTTGAGTTGTTTGATGGCCTCAATGTCCTCAAGCCGCTGGATTCGCTCTGCAAGTGTCAGTGATGCATCCATTGTTGACCCATCCACAGGGCAGGTGTCGGGCGCTGCCGTGTCTGTTATCTTCGGGTACCTTACCTGACAGGCTGATGGTACGCCATCCCCGGCCTTTGCCAACGGCACATGAGCCCGAAGGGTTTTCCCATTCCACCGGGTTCCGATAAGATCCTGAAAAGTCAGTTTTTCTATAGCGTGGTTAATTCTTCTACAAAAAGAATGGTTTGTTCCTGTCGCGCTCTCGAATATAGCGACTGGCTTCGCTGGCCAGGCGATCAAGACTGGGTGTTTCAATATCGCCACCACGAAAGCCGACGCCAGCCCAACCGGGATCATCGGCCAGCATGATGATCACGTTTGGCCGCTCGGCGAACGCAGACCCGTCAATTTTACCGCAGAAAATAACGATATGTGATAGTTAGACTCGCCGATATTAGCCAAATGCGTGAAATATTGTTACAATTTCTGCACAAACCGAACGAACTATGAGGTTGGGTACAATAATCTGGAGGATTCTATGTCCCGTATAGCTAATCGCAAACCCTGTCTGAAGCAATTGATACTGGCCGTCAGTGGCTTTGTGATCGGTGTCGGTAGCCTGGTGTTGCCTACCCCCGCAATCGCGGAAGCACAGGTGATACTCGAAGAGGTGATAGTCACCGCCCAGAAACGCGAGCAGTCGCTACAGGAAACACCCATTTCAATCACCGCTTTCGATGCCACATCAATTGAAACCCAACGCATTCGCGATATTACCGATGTCAGTGCCAACACGCCCAACGTGCAGGTCGTTGAATCGCCTGCGGGCAATGCTGGTGCTACTGTTGCCATACGTGGCTCGGTGACCATCAATCCTGCCATCACCTGGGAGCCCACTGTGGGTATGTATCTTGACGGGGTGTTCCTCGGTAAGAACGTCGGCGGGGTGTTTGACATTGCCGAGTTGGAGCGCGTGGAGGTTTTGCGGGGTCCCCAGGGTACCCTGTACGGCAAGAACACGGTGGGTGGTGCGATTAACCTGATTACCCGCAAGCCATCGGGTGAGTTTTCGAGCAAGGTACGTATTGGTGGCGGTAATGAAAACTACCGTGAAGGTTACCTGTCTATTGATACCCCGGCGATTGGTATACCGGGCGAGGGCATTGGCTCCCTGGCTGCCAATATCTCCGGTCTGATCGAACAGCGCGATGGCTTTTACGACAACGTCGACGATCCTTTTGGTAATCCGCTGGCCGGCCCCCGGTCTTCGGATGAATTTAATGACGTGGATAATAAAGCCGGTCGTATCGCGGTGGCTTGGGAAATTACTGAAAATCTGCGGGTAGCTTACAGTTACGATCAGAGCAAGAAGGACGCCCAACCGGCCATGGGTCAGTTGACTTTTGCAATTCCGTTAACACCCGAGCAATTCCCGCCTGCGGGTTTTAATCCCGTTGCACTGGGACTGGACAGGTATCTGGTGCCGACAGATAACCGTGCCGGAGTGCTTGGCAATGACAGTTCTTATTATGAGCGCAGTGACGTTAGCGGCCACGGCCTGACACTGTCCTGGGATACCTTTGAACTGGGCTTCCTGGGTGACGTTACCTGGAAATCCATCACCGCCTGGCGCGACATGAAGTACGATGACGCCATCGACATCGACGGTTCTCCCATCGACCTGCTGCATACTGAGCGCGATATTGACTACGACCAGTCCTCGCAGGAATTCCAAGTGGTCGGCAAGACCGAAACCGTTGATTACGTCTTTGGTCTGTACTACTTCCGCGAGAAGGGCGATGTGTTCAATCCCATCAGCTTCTTTGCAGCCTTTGACTCGCCGACTGCCAACAATTTCTATGGCCTGGACAACAAGTCGACCGCCGGTTATGGCCAGATTGACTGGCGCCCTGCGGCCCTGAACGACAAGCTGACCCTGTCATTGGGTGCTCGTTGGACCAGAGAAGAAAAGGACAGCTATATCCGCCATCTTCCCAGCGCTCTGCCGGAGATTCCCTACACTGAAGCCAGTGACGAGTGGACCAATACCTCGCCCGGCTTCACCGTTATCTGGGCTGCTACTGAGGACACCAACCTTTACCTGCGCTTTGCCAACGGCTGGAAATCTGGTGGCTTCAACGGCGACGCCAGTACTCGGGAGGATTTCCTGAAAGTCTACGATCCCGAGACGGTTACCTCTGTTGAAGGTGGTATAAAATCCCGCTTCGCGGACCGTCTGCAGTTGAACCTGACCCTGTTCCGGAACAAGATCGATGACATGCAGTTCTCGGTATTCGATGGGGGTAGCAGCGCGTCATCTACCGTTGCTAACGCTGGTAAAGCGACTGTTAAGGGCCTTGAGGTAGAGTTTGTTGCCCGGGCAACCGAGAACCTGCTGATCACCGCTAACTACGGATACCTGGATACCAGGTATGACGAATTTCTGGATCGTGGGGTTGATGTCAGTAACCAGCGGGATTTCCCCTATGCGCCCTCCAATACTGCCAGCCTTGGGCTGGACTGGCGTATCGCCCGGATGAATTGGGGTGCCCTCGACCTGCGAGTCGACTACAGCTACATGGATGAGCATGTTGTGTATACAGATCCGATCCAGAATCTCAGTTCTACAATTGATTCGTATAGTCTGCTGAACGGTCGCCTGGCCCTGTCGGAACTTCGCGTCACCGACAACTCCTCCCTGATTGTATCGATCTGGGGTCGCAATCTGACCGATGAGGAATACCGTCGTAACACCATCCCGGTGGGTCCATGGACTGTCAGCTACTTTGGCAATCCTCGCACTTACGGCATAGATGTGACTTTCAACTTCTAAGGAAGCTCTGAATAACAGGATTTTTTTCGTGAGAGCAAGGTAAGCAGAGGAGTAGCCTGATCGTGTCAGTAAAAGATTTCCCGGAGGGGGTAGCCCTTGTTATTGGCGGTAGTGGCGGTGTGGGTGCTGCCAGTTGTTTAAAGCTTGCGGCCGCCGGCAGCGATATTGTGCTGACATACCACGGTAATCAGACCCGTGCGGAAGAGGTAGCCGGACAGGTAAATAATTCAGGGCGGGTGGCGGAGACGCATCAACTATCGATTGGTGATGCGCCGCGTGTTGAGCAGGTGATCAATGATGTGGCTTCTCGCCATCGTATTCATACGGTTGTGATCGCTGCCGGTTCGGATATTCCACAGAAAATGTTGCGGGATATCAGCCCACAGCAATGGCGTGATGTGATTGATGCGGATGTGAATGGATTTTTTAATATTTGTCATTACGCACTGCCGCCTATGAAATCCGCAGGGGGTGGCTCTTTTGTTCATATCAGCTCTGCCGGGTTACACAAGTGGCCCGAGCGTGACGGGCTTTCTGTTGCACCAAAAGCGGCTATTGAATGGCTGTTGCAGGGGCTGGCGAAAGAAGAGGGTGCGTATGGCATTCGTGCCAACAGTGTCGCGATTGGTGTGATTGAAACCGGCATTTTTTTGCGTCTATGGCAGGATGGCAGTTTTGATGAGGCCTGGCGGGAAGCCGTGCAATCGGGGTTGTGTCTAAAACGGTGGGGCAAGCCTGAAGAAGTCGCCGAAGCTGTTTTGTATCTGGCATCAAATCGCTCGGCTTATGTGACGGGCCAAATGATTTCAGTGGATGGTGGCTACGGCGTTTAGATTAACGGTGTTGCTGATTTGAATTCTTTGAATGCCGGGCGCTTGTTTCAGTCCCGAATCAGGGAAGGAAGAAAAAAGCGCCTTAATGTGTCGCGCAGTTGAAATTCATCCTGTTTAAGCGGCGTATTCACCACCTGTAGTGACGTGGTTACGAACGCCGCCCAATCAAGATAGTTCTCTTTGGTAACGCCCGGGCGAATACGCCCTTCATCCAGGGCGCGCTGGAAAGTGGGCCCCACACAGACCAGAGCCGCCTCTCGAAACTCGTTCAAAGTGGCGTTAATGCGAGGCAGAAACCGGGCGCGCGGGTCGCCGAACACCAAACCCAGAGCCGGTAAGGCCGTCAGTTGGTGAATAAACCAGATCATGTCTTCTATGATTTGCGCTTCCAGTTCCCGGTGTTGATGACGTTGGGCTTCGAAGGCCGCCAGCATGCCTTCGTAGTCTCTCTGCAACGCCTGACTCAGGACATCGTCCTGGTCTTCGAAGTGTCGGTAAAAAGTGGCACGGCCTACGCCAGATTCATCAATGATGGCGCTGACCGTGATCTGATCGACGCCCCGGGCGTGATAGAGCGCAACGGCGGCATCCAGGATGGCGTGGCGCGTGGTTTCAACCCGCTTGTTGTACCCTGATCTGGCTTCGGTAATCATGATGGAACAACTTATCACTATTTATATCAAAGGTATAGACATATGAAACATATACTCCTATTATGTTCCATAATTAGCTGAAGGAGAGTGGACAAGTGATTCGAGCCGGTTCTATTCCGGACGGCACTGATCTGCTGACCCCGCATTGAGTGAGCGACAGGAGACCCATCTATGAGTGTTGAGTTACCACTACCATTTGGCTGGTACGCAGTTGCCGACAGTAAGGACGTTGAGTCTGGCGACGTGCAGGCCATTGAATACTTTGAAGAGAAAATGGTCTTGTTTCGTACCGAGAGCGGCGAAGCAAAAGTGCTGGATGCCTATTGCCCGCATCTGGGTGCGCATCTGGGCGTAGGTGGCAAGGTGGTGGGTGAGCATATTGCCTGCCCTTTCCACGCCTGGGAACTGGACGGCACAGGTGAGGTGAAACGCATTCCCTATGGCAGGACCATGCCGAAGCGCACGACTCAGGGCCCATGTATCAGGAGTTATCCGACCCTGGAGCGCAATGGCTTTATCTGGGCCTGGTTTCACCCGCGAAGCATTGAGCCCACCTTTGATGTGCCGGAAATCAAAGAGTTCAGTGACCCGGACTGGACCGAGCCTGATAACTATGAGTGGGAATTCAACTCCCGTATTCAGGAGACAGGTGAAAACGCAGTGGATATCGCTCATTTTGTGTATGTCCACAATGCCATGGACATGCCGAAAGCGGAGATCGCCCTGGATGGCACACACCGGATAACGAAAATGATCAGCATGGGTCCGGCCATTGATGATGACGGCAATATGGATTTTGGTAAGACTGATGAGATGCATCTGGTAACCGAGAGTTGGGGCCCCGGGATGACCTGCCAGGTATTTGAGCGGGCCTATAAGACGGTCATGATTGGCACGGTGTTACCGATCTCACGCACACGGGTGAAGTTGCGCTTTTCGTTTGTCAAACCCAGGGATCTCTCAGAACTCTTCACCGTATATACTGACGGCCTGATCGCCGAAATCGTGCGGCAGGTACAGCATGATATACCGATCTGGGAGAACAAGATTTACCGCGAAGACCCGATTCTCTGTGACGGCGATGGCCCTATCAATAAGTACCGGCAATGGTTCCAGCAGTTTTATGACATCGGTGAAGACGCCACGCCCGTGCGGCTGGTGAAGTAAGGAGGCAATATGGAGCGTTTTACGGTTGTATCGTCAGACTGCCACGCAGGGCTACCTGCTGATCAGTATCGTGATTATCTGGACCCGCAGTTCCGCGAAATGTTTGACATGGCATTGCCCGTGCAGAAGGAACTCACCGACAAATCAGAACAGATCTTTTTGCTGAAAGAGATCAATGATGAGTGGCGAGCGGGAAACGAAGCCCATCTGTCAGGTGCGTGGGACTATGAACAGAGGCTGAAGGTGTTGGAGGGGGACGGCATTGCCGCAGAGATTATTTTTCCTGATGGCATTACCGAGCAGAATGCGCCGCCCTTTGGCGCCGGGTTATCCCTGCCGACCAGGAACATCATGCCGGAATTGCAGTGGGCGGGTGCGCGTGCGCACAATCGATGGCTGTCTGAATTGGTCGCCCGTAACCCGGTACGACATTTTGGCGTCGCTATATGTCCACTGCTGTGGGATGTGGAAGAGGCGGTGAAAGAGGCGAGGTGGGCTAAGGAAAATGGTTTGGGTGGCATGATGATCCCGGCTATGGCCAACGAGCTCGAGAACTATCACAACAGTAAGTATGATCCGTTCTGGCAGGCCTGCGAAGATCTCAATCTGGTGATCTGCTTTCACTCAGGCCCGGGTCCCATGGAGGATTTTTTCGGTGCTGATTTCCCTATGGGGAAGGTGGAGGAACATCCGGGCGCGGTGGGATGTTACATCTCGGAGGTATTTTTCTGGACCTATCGACCCTTGATCCACATGTTGTGGGGTGGTGTGTTTGAACGTTTCCCCGAACTAAAGTGCAGTGTCACGGAAACCGGTCAGGGGTGGCTCTTTCCGCCCATGATGCGCATGCTGGATCATCACTTTTATGACGCTCATTTCAGCGCCAAGTTAGGTGATTACCGCAGCCATTTGTCTATGTCGCCGACGGACTATTTTCGTCGTAATTGCGCCATTGGCGCATCCTGTATGCCGCGCAGTGATGCGGAAATGCGTCACGAAATCGGAATGCAACAGATGATGTGGGGTAGTGACTATCCGCATCCTGAAGGCACCTGGCCGCATACCCCGGATCAAGTGATAGAAACGTTCAAGGGACTGCCGGAAGACGATATATCAACCATGTTAGGTGGGAATGCCATTGAATTTTATGGTTTGGATGGCACCGCGTTGAATGAAATCGGTGCCGGGATAGGACCAAAAGTGAGCGACTTCGCGATCTGATTGCCCGGCGCTTCCCTGAATGCACGGATTTCATTGACTGAAACCGGGCATAAAGCAAAATTTCTGGTTAACTTGATCCGGAGGAAACCATGGCGACTACGGAACAGTACGGTTTGGGTGAATTCACCTACCCGCGGGGCTGGTTCATGATCGCGGATGTCGAGGAAATTTCCGATCAGGTGCTACCACTGCGGTTTTTCGGCAACGAGTTTGCACTCTACCGGGGGGCCAGTGGCAACCTGGTTTTGCTGGATGCGATCTGCTCGCACATGGGCACTAATATGGCGCGTAACACCACTTCTTATGTCGTCATTGACGGGCAGATTGAAGGTGACGGGATACGCTGCCCTTATCATGGTTGGCGATATGGCGCCGATGGCAGGTGCAATGATATTCCCTACCACGATGGTCCGATTCCCGCCAAAGCCTGCGTAAAGAGTTGGCCGGTAGAGGAGCGCTATGGTTGTGTCTGGCTCTGGTACGACCCCGAAGGCGGTGAGCCGGAGTATCAACTGCCGCAAATCTCCGAATGGGAAGACGGCAAATGGATCAACTGGAAGATTGATCATCTCGGTGAGATGGACTCGCACCCGCAAGAGTTGATGGACAACATGGCGGATTCACCTCATCTTGGCCCGATTCACGGCTCCACGCTTGAGTACTTTGAAAACGAAGCGCGCGATCATATTTTTATTCAACGGCAGGGTGGTGGACACAAGACGCTGGCAGCCGACGACACCTTGCTGGAGACAGATACCTACTACACAGGTCCGGCAATTTTGCTGTCACGGTTGTCGGGTTTTTACGACGCCATGATGTTGATTACCCACACACCGGTGGATGATGGTCGTGTCAGGGTTTGGCACGCACTCATGGTCATGAGTGAAAATGATGTACCCACTGAGGCGGATGTGGCGCAGGCCCGTGAGTTCCAGAACTCCAGTCGTCTGGCCCTCCTGCAGGATTTTGAAGTGTGGCAGTCAAAGGCACCGGTCTTCCAGATTCTACAGATTAAAAGCGATGGTCCATTTCACAAACTCAGAGAGTGGTACGGCCAGTTCTACAATCCCCGGGCGGAAATTGCCGAGCGTCAGGCCAGGGTCAACGGCACCTACCTGACCTCCTGGCTGAAGCCCGCACCTGAGGAGGTGGTTGCCCGCAGTCGCTATTAAATATAGCGACATGGATGACATGGATGACATGGATGACATGGATAATGCCGCGGATTGCGGGGCTTTTGCCCCGGGACAAGTCAAATGTCGGTCAGTATTGTCTTTCGACCCTGGAGACTTTTTCCATGACCTTCATTTCAAGAGACTCTTTGAACCCGTGCAGTCTTTCTCGCAGAGCGTCGTCACTGGTACCCAGAATTCGTGCGGCAAGCAGGCCGGCATTGGTCGCATTGTCAATGGCAACCGTTGCAACGGGAACGCCGGAGGGCATCTGGACGATGGACATGAGCGCGTCCTGACCTTTCAGTTTGGTCGCTGATACCGGGATGCCAATGACGGGTAGCACGGTGAGTGATGCCACCATGCCGGGAAGATGCGCCGCGCCGCCGGCACCCGCGATGATAACGCGGATTCCCCTGGACTCAGCGGCTTTCGCATAGTCAATCATGCGGTCCGGTGTTCGATGGGCTGACACGATCGTCAGTTCGTAAGAAACGTCCAGGCTTTCAAGTACTGTTGCCGCCGCTTCCATCACCGCCAGGTCCGAGTCACTGCCCATGATGATGCTCACAACAGGTGATGGTTCACTCATGATTGAATCCTCTTATCTCCGCGCACGACTATCTGTTCCCGTGCAGTGTCAGCCAGTTGCTGTGCAACCTCAAGTGTGTCTGCAATGACGGTGACATGCCCCATTTTACGCAGGGGCAGACATGACTTCTTTCCGTAAAGGCAGGGGTGAACCCCCGGGGTTTGAAGTAGTTCGTCCAGACCCTCAATCACAGTTTTTCCTTCATAGCCGCTTTCCCCGAGGACGTTGAACATCACGGCGGGCGCAGATTGCGTGGTATGTGCAAGGGGTTGTCCCGCGAGGATGTTGAATTGCTGACGAAACTGTGAGGTCGCACAGGCATTAATGGTGTAGTGCCCGCTGTTGTGTGTTCTGGGTGCGATCTCGTTGATCAGCAGCCGCCCGTCCGGTTGCAGGAACAGTTCCACGCCGAACACACCCACGCCATTGAAAGCGGTAATCGCGCGGGTGGCCAGTTCTTGTGCAGACCCGGCTGTGTCATCCGGTATGCGCGCCGGGGCAATCAGGCAGGCCAGCAGATTGCCGCGTTCGTCGAACTCCATTTCGGTGGTGGGCCAGGTGGCGACCTGTCCCAGGGCATCACGCGCCACCATGACCGAGAGTTCGGTGGCATCCGGCACGAATGCCTCGACAAAGCCAGGTACGCGCAGCCGCTTGTCCCGATCCTCAGGTCCGCTGATGATGACCACACCTCGGCCATCGTAGCCACCTTCCGCCGCTTTCTGTACGGCAGGCCAGCCCTGGCTGCCCAGCAGGTTCGGGTCAGAACCGTCATAAGCGGTGAAAGGGCTGGTCGGCAGACCCGCTTCGCGAAAGACTTCTTTCTGCCGAAGTTTGTTCGTCATAAGAGACAGCGTTTTCGGATCGGGGACAACCGGCATCCCGGACTCCGACAGGCTTGCCAATGCCTCGACGTTGACGTCTTCCAGGTCCACCGTGATAACGTCAACCAGGCCCGCCAGCTTTTTGATATCCTCGGCGGACAGGCGATGTCCGGGGACATGCCTTGCCCCCATCAGAACAGCCGGGCATTGGGGGTCCGGGTCCAGGCAATAGAGGGTCGCACCCTGTTCGTTAACTTCTTCGGCGAGCAGACCTGCGAGCTGTCCGCCACCGACGATTCCAATTCTCGGAGCTGTCATCTTGAGTACGGGCGCGGTGGCGCAGGAGAAAGGGCGGGATTATAGCTTATCTGTCGGACCGATACTCACGGATGGGTTTCCACAGCCACCAGATCAGCGCGGTCATGGCAATGGCGATAATGCCACCCATAACCATGGTGTTGGACGCTCCAATCAGACCCGCCCAGGTACCCACCCAAATGGTTCCGACGTTATTTGCGGTCTGTGCAGCCAGCACCATCAGGGCGAAGGCTCTGCCTCTCATATAATCGGGTGTTGTCAGCATGATGGTGGTCTGCCTTACGGTTACGGTGACCGCGTCTGCGGCACCCAGCAGAGCGATCATAATAATGCCGATCAGCAGACTGTTGGTCAGACCAAACCCGAACAGGAAAAAACCGTAGGCGAAGGATGCATAAAGCACCAGCATGCCCTTGGCGCGAAAACTGATCAGAAGAAGTGCAACAAAAGATCCTGCAATGGCACCGGTTGAATTTGCCGAGCCCAGCATACCGGTTGCGCTGGCGCCTCCCGCGAACAGACCGAGCGCCAGAACGGGAAGAATTTCCCGGTAGAAAGATGCGGTTGTTATTCCGGCGTCGAGAAGAAACAGACCCGGGAGGATGGGGTGCTTTGCGGTATAGCGAAGACCTTCAAGGGTCAGCGCGAATTGCGATTGCTGTTCATGTTGGTCGGGTTTAACGGTCTTCCCAACCGCCCGGATCAGGGAAGGCGCCAGGGCAGCCACCGCAGTAATGAGTCCTCCCGCGAGAAAAACCCAGGTCAGCCCGAGTGTGCTCGCGATGACAGCGAACAGCAGGGGGCCGACAATGGCTGCAATATTTCTCAGTGCCGTTTCAGTGGAATTTGCCGGCATCAGATCCTTCTCAGGAATGATGACGGCAACCATGGCGGAGCCGGCAGGGCTGGCGAGCATGTGCGTTGCAGCCATGATGGCAATTCCGACGTAGACAAAGAACGGGTTCAGGAAATCAACCGCGTTGCAAAGTCCCAGGGCCAGGAGCGTGATCGCGGTGATGCCGTGGGATATGCTCATCAACTGCTTGCGGTCGAGGTGATCAGCCAGGGTGCCCGCCCATAAGGTGATGGGGAACTGCACGACAAGTTGCACAATGCCGATGACGGCGACCAGGAACGCTGAGCCGGTGTCATCCAGAATCCACTGGGATGTTCCGAGAATGCGCATCCATACGACAATACTGCTGCCGACGATAGCCACCATGAGAAGGCGGTAATCGCGATAGCGGAAGACTCCGGCTATCCGTTGCAGTAATCGAGGGTTGGCCATGGCGATGGATTCTATGCTCTGCTATCCCGTCTGGACAGTGGCGGTTAGATTTTGTCATGGTCTCCGTGAGATGATTGCAGAGGCTAAACACAAGATTCCACAGTAATCAAATTCTGAAAAAAGATTGGGAAAAGAAGATGACGACATTTGACATACCGGCAACCGACGATGAAATCAAATCAGCCCTGCGAGACGTGAATCTGCCAACCCTGTTGATGGTACTGACAGAGTTTGCCGGTGATGACCGCTGGTTAAGCGACCATTACAAACCGGCACCGATTCACACGCCTGCGGGTGAGTTGTTTCCCAACGACAGCGGAGATTATAGCGATGAGATAGCCGCCGAGATTCGGCAGGGCGCCCTGGAACTGCTTGTGAATCTCCGTGATAACGGCGGCGAAATGCCACCGGTTCCGGGCCAGCGGCGGTTGCAGGACATGATGGAGTTCTCGACCGCCGAGCCGCTGGAAGATGCCTTCTGCGCCATGATGCTTGAGGAAACCGGTTTCGTGGATCGTGACCGCGACTGGTTGCCGGATATTGAGCAGGCGCTTCAGCAGAGCGACTTTCATGTCGTGATCGTGGGGGCCGGCATGTCCGGGATCTGCGCGGCAGCCAAACTTCAGAAAGCAGGTATTCGCTACACTGTCCTGGAGAAGAATGATGCCGTCGGTGGTACCTGGTACGAGAACACCTATCCGGACTGCGGGGTGGATACACCCAACCACTTTTATTCCTTCTCGTTTGCGCGTAACGCCAACTGGTCCGGCTATTTTTCCAAACGAGACGAACTCTACGAGTACTTTGAACGTTGCGCTGATGAATTCGATATTCGTGACAACCTCAGGCTGAACACCGAAGTCCTGAGCATGCGGTTCGACCAGGAATCGAACCTGTGGACCCTTGCCTTTTCCGAAAATGGTGGTGCCGGGCAGATGATGCAGGCGAATGTTGTCATCAGTGCCGTGGGCCAGCTCAACCGTCCGGTGATCCCGGAGTTTGAAGGTCTTTCCTCCTTTAAGGGCGCCGCGTTTCACTCTGCCCGCTGGGAGCATGACGCGACTCTGGATAATAAACGTGTGGCAGTTATCGGCACCGGCTGTAGCGCCGTGCAACTGGTACCGAAAACCGCAGACCGGGCGGAGCATCTGACGGTTTTCCAGAGATCGCCCCACTGGATGTCGCCCAACCGTGACTATTATCGGCCGGTTGAACCGGGGCTGAGGTGGGCGCTCAATCATGTGCCGCGTTATGCCGAATGGCACCGCGCACGCATGATCTTCGGGTTTATGGATCGGAACTGGGGTGCAGTGCCGGGGGATCCGGCGTGGAAGAACAAAGACAGGTCCATGAACGAGGCCAGTGAGGTTCTTCGTCAGGCGCTGACCGCCTATATCAGCGATCAACTTGGTGACCGTCAGGAACTGATGGCCAGGTGTGTTCCGGACTTTCCGGTTTTCGGAAAACGGCTGATCATTGATAGCAACTGGTACGGCACGATGGCGAGGGACGACGTAACCCTGGTTGACAGCCCGATTCTGCGCTTCACCGAAACCGGCATTGAAACGGAAGACGGCACCCTGCATGAACTTGACGCCGTCATCTTTGCCACCGGCTTTAATACCAACCGTTTTCTCTGGCCCATGGAAGTGGTTGGCCGGTCGGGAGAATCCCTGGATTCGCGCTGGGGTGAATCGCCTGAAGCCTATAAGGGGATGCTTGTGCCGGATTATCCCAACTTTTTCTGCCTGTATGGTCCCAATACCAATATCGTTCATGGCGGCAGCATTATCTACAACACCGAGTGTCAGGTGCACTATCTGATGCAGTGCATCGCGCTGATGTTGAAGAACAAATCAGCGAGGATTGAAATACCCGGGGAAGCCTGCGACGCATACAATGACGAGGTGCAGGCAATCAGCCGAAATCTCGCCTGGGGACACCCTGGTGTTGAGAGCTGGTACAAGAATTCAGAGGGGCGGGTGGTCAATAATTCCCCGTTCAGCAATCTTGAGTACTGGGAGCGCATGCACGAAGCGGAGCCGGAACTGTATCGGATGGCCTGAAAATAACTGTATGCATATCACAAAAGAAGGTAGCCGGAAAGGGCGGCTATTCCGCTTTCCGCAGAAGGCGCTCGCAGCCGGTTCCGTTCAGTATTTCCAGCACCGACTCCCTTTCTTCTTCCGAGAGTTTTGCAAATTCAACCCGCAGCCATTGCAGGCACTTGGCCTGGTAAGGAAAGGGCACCTGCTCCCAGGGTTTACCCTCAAGGGTGGTTTCAACCTTGTCCATACCCTGATCGACGGCCCGCGCGTTTGCCAGCATGACCGGGACATAGGTCCTGCCGATTTCTGAAAAAATGTTCTTCAGTGTGTCGGGCACAGTGGCCGCTGAAAGGAACTCACCATTTTGCCAGCCGGACAGGTCTTCGGTTTTGCTGACCCAGGCATGAATACGTGGAAACTCTTGGATAGCCAGCCTGGAGGGCGTCGGGTCAAACTGTATGAGTTGTGTGAACTGGCCAAAGCAGGCGAAGTCCGATGAGGACGGTCGGCTGCCGAGCAGGAAGGGTAGCGTCTTCAGGTGCTCATTCATCCCCGCCAGGAACCGGCGATAGCTGTCTTCAATCACGGGTGCCGTCGTGTCGTTGGAACCAACGACATAGAGTCGCGAGATCTGCCGATCGGCGAAGATCTGGTTGAGCTGATCAATGCTCTCGTCCGGTTGCGAGACACCGGCACGGTAGAAGGGCAGGATGGAACCCGCCATGTGAATGTCGTCATCATAGTGCCAGCGATAGTGAAACATGGCCTTGGTCAGCCACTCGTCGCCATAGTCTTCCAGCAGGTAGTTCAGGAAGGCCACGACCGGGTCTTCCGGGATAATGGAACGACCCGGATACTCCTGTTCAAGTTTGCGAATGATCGGCGTACTGTCGACCTCGGCCTGTGGCGCCCCTGTGTTATCAGGGAAGTAGAACACAGGGATCAGGCTGACCCTGGGTTCCGGCAGGTCCTCATCCCCCGCCTCCTGGATAAAGCGGTAGGGAATTTGACGGTATCGCAGGACGGCGAGCATCTTGCGGGTGTAGGGAGACGCAGGTACGCCGCGCACAGGTAGAAGGTCCCGTTCCATGTACTGCTCCAATAACAACTGGTCCGGTACCATAGAAACTGTGAAAGGTTGCTGTCAAGGCGGCGGTCCCGGCGGATGATTTAACGCCAATGATCGAAGCGCATGATTTCGGAAACAGGTTTCCGTGAGACAGGTCCGAACCTGCCCATGGGATAGCCGACAGGAATCAGGCAGAGTGCCGCGAAGGTTTCGGGCAGTTTCAGCACTGCCCGCACTGCATCCTGGTCCCGCAGTGCCAGGGTCGTCGGTGCCGCACCCAGCCCGAGTGCCCGGGCGGTGAGCAACAGGTTCTGTATACCCGGCCAGACAGAACCGGCGCTGCGATAAACACCCAATCCCTCAACCTTCTCCGGGTAGTCAAAGCAGGCGACGATCAGCGCGGGAATCTCGTGCATGTGAGCCATCTGCCAGACCACCGCATCCAGCATTCGTTTCTGCTTTTCGCTCGCGGGGTTTTCCAGGTTTGGCCGGATATAGGGTTCAGCGTGCAGGCGGTTCAGGTCTGCTAATTGTTTCTTTACGGCGGTATCACGCACCACCACCCAGCGCGCCTTCTGAGAGTTGGACCCTGACGGTGCCTGATTGGCGGCATCGACCAACTGGATCAGCAGTTCCTCCGGAACTTCATCCGACTTCAGCCGGCGCATGGCCCGGCAGTTATGTATGGCATCATGAAGGGAAAATTCATCAGACATCTTGTCTCCTTATTCCGGTTGAAAAGCCTCTGGTACAAAAGGGAACCCCCGGAAGTTTGAGGGTTCCGGAAGTCGCATAGTAACTTCCAGGCGTCAGTATCGACCAATCAGGTGCGCTTGAACAACCTGAGTCAATGGCGGCGTTATGACTTTGCCTGGCCGTCGCGGATTGGCTACCATGCTGAAGCTGAATATGCCGGACAGGTATCGGGGTCACCATGAGAGAGATCAATCATTATATTGGCGGTGCGTCGGTGGCGGCGGGTGACAGGAAATTGCCGGTGATTGATCCGGCCACTGCCGACGAAGTGGCGCTGGTTCGATTGGCCGATACGGCGACCATTGATGAGGCCGTGCAGACGGCGCAGGCGGCTTTTTCTCAATGGCGCCGGGTCGAGCCTGCCAAACGTGGCGCGATATTACGCAATTATCACAGGCTGCTGGCTGAACATGCCGATGAACTCTGCGCCATCATTACCGAAGAACATGGCAAAACGCTGGCGGACTCTGCGGGTGAGTTGCAGCGCGGCATGGAGAATGTCGAATACGCTATGGGTATCTCGGAACATCTGAAAGGTGAACACAGTCGACTTGCGGGGCCGGATATTGATAGCTGGAGCGAACTGGCACCGCTCGGGGTCTGTGCGGGGGTGACACCGTTCAACTTTCCCGCCATGGTACCCATGTGGATGTTCCCGCTGGCCATTGCCTGCGGCAACACCTTTGTGCTGAAGCCTTCTGAGAAAGTACCCTCAGCCGCCGTCAGACTGGCGGAACTGTTCCGGGAGGCCGGGCTTCCCGATGGTGTCTTGAACGTCGTTCATGGAGATCAGGAGGTGGTGCGGCAGTTGTTGCAACACTCCGGCATCCGGGCGGTGAGTTTCGTCGGGAGCACGCCGGTGGCGCGGGCGATTTATCAGGGCGCCAGTGAGCATGACAAGCGGGTGCAGGCCCTGGGGGGTGCCAAGAACCATGCGGTGGTGTTGCCGGATGCGGACCTTGAGTCTGCCGCGAATGCCATCATGGGGGCAGCCTACGGATCATGCGGACAGCGCTGTATGGCCTTGTCGGTAGTGGTTTCGGTGGGGAAGGATACGGCCGACCAAATCCGGGGCATTCTCAGCGAGAAGGTTGCCGGGTTGAAGATTGGCCCGGGCGCAGACAACCTTGATATGGGGCCGGTCAATGGCGGCGCACAGCGCGAACGTATTCTGGACCTGATTGAGGCGGGTGTTTCCCAGGGCGCCGACCTGATTGTGGACGGGCGGAACCATCCGGCTTACCAGCAGCGCGGCTACTTCCTTGGCGGAACACTGTTTGATGAGGTGACGCCGGAGATGTCGATTTACCAGGAAGAAATCTTCGGGCCGGTACTCTGCCTGGTGAGAGCTGACACGGCGGCGCAGGCGCTTGAGATCGTCAATGGCAATCAGTACGGCAACGGAAGCTGCATCTTCACACGGGACGGTTATTCCGCGCGGCAGTTTGCCTCTGAGGTTGAGGCGGGCATGGTTGGTATCAACGTGCCACTGCCTGTGCCGGTTGCCAGTCATAGTTTTGGTGGCTGGAAAGGTTCGCGCTTCGGCGACCTGGCCGCCTACGGACCTGACGGTGTTCGCTTTTACACCCGGCGCAAGACGATTACCGAGAGATGGCAGTCCTCAGCGGAGGACAGCGCGATGAATTTCGCGTTTCCCGGCAGTAGCTAAGGAAACTCTGAATAATAATGGTATGGTCCACCCCTCTCCATCAATCGGCGTCAATGCGCCAGAATGGATACACCATTCAAACAGACAGAGAGAGGCGACCATGAAGAAGTGTACTGAAACGCGAGCAATCAAGGTAGTGGGTATTGATCTGGGTAAGACCAGTTTCCATCTCCACGCGGTGGATGACAGAGGTCAGACACAGATGACCAAAAAACAAACCCGCAACCAACTGAAGGCAACTATGAGCAAGCTATCGCCTTGTCTGGTTGGGATAGAAGCCTGCGCCGGCGCCCATGACTGGGCAAGGCGGTTGTCGGGTTACGGTCATGAGGTGAAGTTGATTGCCCCACAGTTTGTTAAACCCTACGTCAAGTCCAACAAGAATGACCGTGTTGACGCAGAGGCTATTTGCGAAGCCGTTCAGCGCCCTGGTATGCGTTTTGTTGCGGCCAAGACCGTGGAGCAGCAGGACGTTCAATGCCTGCACCGTATTCGCAGTCAGGTGGTGGCTCAGCGTACCGCCCAGGTCAATCAGATTCGAGGTCTGTTGTTAGAGTACGGCATTACGATACCCCAGGGGAGAGCACACGTACGCAAGCAGCTCCCGCTCATTTTGGAAGACGCGGAAAACGTTTTGACGATGCGCTTTCGGGGACTCTTATCGGGCCTCTATGACGAGCTGATCCGTATGGATGATCGTATTGGCGAGTATGACCGGCAAATTGAGCAACTGGCGCAGGCAGATGAGCGTGCCCGGCGTTTGCTCACCATTCCCGGTATCGGCCCCAAGGGTGCGACCGCCCTGGTGGCAGCCATCGGGGATATCAACGCCTTCAAAAATGGCAGGGAGTTGGCGGCCTGGTTGGGACTGGTACCGCGCCAGAGTTCCACGGGAGGGAAGGTCCGCCTGCTGGGCATTAGCAAACGTGGCGATGTTTACTTACGTCAGTTGATGATTCATGGTGCCCGCTCGGTATTACGCTTTGTGGACAAAAAAGAGGACCCGCGCAGCCGCTGGGCCAAGGCGTTACTACAGCGGCGTCACAAGAATGCGGCAGCGGTGGCGATGGCCAACAAGATGGTACGCACGGCCTACGCGCTGTTGAAGCATGAAGAGGACTACTGTGTCGACAGAATGACCGTGTCATAGCCGGAGATAGTTGCCTGATGGTTCGGCAGATGTCGGTACGACACAGACAAAGGCTAGTTTAAGGGAGGTAACCCACCAGCGAGTTGCGAAGAGAAAGATCAATGTGATGGCATGAAAGGAGAGACCTGCATTCCTGAAAACCTGGTTTAGACATAGGCTGAGCAGTGGGAAAGCCGATATAATGATGAGGACAGGGATGCGCGGATTCCATCAGGGCCCGAAGGCGAGAACCTTCACCGAGAGGCCGGATATATGACTGCAACTTATCCTTCATGTACACAATGATTGACTCTTGCAAAACGGGGTGGACCATATATGTCTTTTTCCGCGATAGCTGCGTTGGACCCGTCCTCGAAACATCGGAAAATTAAAGCGTTTTTACGATTTTCTGCGGGCGCGTCCGTCTTGCTCTCACGAAAAAATCCTATTATTCAGAGCTTCCCTAAGGGTTGTCCTCGACCGGGTAGTGCAGTCCCGGTATGCCGCGCTCCAGCGCCTGGTACCAGTCAGGCCGCGGCTGCACGGACTCGTAGGAACCGGGAACCATGGGCATATCCTTGTTCCACTCATGGTGAATGGGCGGAATCTGGAAGGTGCCGTTGCCGGCATTGGTGCCGCCGTCCACCAGCAGGTCCACCCCGGTGATGTAACTGGCCAGGTCAGACGCCAGGAACATGACCGCATTGGTAACTTCCCGGGCTTCGCCGACGCGACGCATGGGCGTTCGGCTGTTGATCCACTTGTCCATACCCAGGGCTTCCAGCATGGGGCGGGTCATTTCGGTAACGATAAATCCGGGTGAAACCGCGTTGACCCTTACCCCACGGTCAGCCCACTCTACGCCAAGCTGGTAAGTCATGTTGAGCAACCCACCCTTGGCCGCACTGTAACCCATGACGTTGTTTTCGTTGGCGCCGCTGGCAAGAATGGAGCAGATGTTCACGATATTGCCGGAGCCACGTTCCAGCATGTGGTGCCCGCAGTCTCTCGCGTAATAAAAGGCGCCGACCAGATCGACGGACAGAATGCGATTGAATGTCTCGGAATCAAACTGCTCCGCACAGACTCCCCTGGGGTCTGCGATACCTGCGTTATTGATCAGGACATCTATCTGGCCCAGTTCTTCGATTCCGGTCGCAATGACTCTCTTGACGTCTTCCTCAACGGAGACGTCGCCGGGTACCACCGTCACCCTTCGGCCCTTGTCCCGGCAGTCTGCGCCCACAGCTTCGAGCGGCGCCTCGCTGCGCGCCGTCAAAATGAGGTCTGCACCGGCCTCTGCAAACGCATAGGCGAACTGTTCGCCGAGCCCGTAACTGGCCCCGGTAATCAGGACAACCTTTCCGGTGAAATCGAACATTGGATGCTCCTTTCTGAAAAGAGGTCCAGTGTAATGGGATTCTTACTGGAATTCGCGTAACCCTTTTCGGCATGATGTGTGTTCCTGTTGCTGGTAGTGAGGAATCATGATTCCGGGTGCGATTTCCCAGGTAACAACCGCATGGTTGTCTGAAGTCCTGAAGGGCGAAGTTCGTGATATGGAAATTCAACAGATCGGGCAGGGTGTTGGTCTGATGGGGGATATTTTCCGGGTTCGGCTTGTGGGCGAGGGTGTGCCGCACAGTATCGTCGTCAAGCTGCCGTCCTCGTTTGAAGAGAACCGGGCCCAGGGTGTGGCGCTTGGTATGTTCGAGGCGGAGATTCGGTTCTACTCAGAACTGGCCCGGAAAGTCTCCGTGGGGCTGCCGGAGATTTACCACGCGGAGATAACCCCGGGAACGGCGGACTTTGTGATCCTGATGCAGGACCTGACAGGGATGACCATGATAGATCAGCATCAGGGAATGTCTGTTGAGCAGGCACGGGCGGCCGTTCGGGTTCTGGCGCAGATTCATGCTGTCTGGTGGGACGATGTGACGGGTGAATCAACGGCCTGGATTCCTGACATGATCAGCGAACGGATTGCCTTTGTTGACAAGCTGCTGACCGGGATCCTGCCGGTTTTCTCCGATGGATTTGCCGGGTATCTACCCCCTGGCGGACTTGAAGTTTACGAGCAATTCAGTGGCAGCTATCTGAACGTAAATCGCAAACTTGCGGCGCGCAGCCCCTGGACGCTGGTACATCAGGATTATCGGGTGGAGAACATGCTGTTCGGACCCGAGGGTTCGGGACAGGTTGTGGTCATCGACTGGCAGGGAATCGGTCGTGGGCCGGGATCCTATGACCTTGCGTATCTGTTGGGAGGTTCTCTTGACACTGAACTCCGAAGGCAGCACGAAGAAGCGCTTGTCCGGGCATACCATGACGCACTCATGATGGCCGGTGTTTCGAGCTACAGCGTTGAGCAGCTATGGGATGACTATGCCCTGAGTCATCTGCAGGGTGGACTTGCGACCTCCATGGTGACCGGTGGTTCCATGGACCTGTCCAATGAGCGGGGTGTCGAACTGGTTGCGACCATGGCTCGCCGCCATGTTCAGGCTGCGCTGGATCATAACGGCCTGGCACGGTTGAAGGAACTATCGCATGATGGGGCGGTTGAGCAATAGGCTTGAAAGAACTCAGGTACGTTCCTGTTCAGTTGGGTCTGATTCCGGCTCTTCGCCCTCATCCTCATCCTTGTTCTTTGAAAAGAAGCCGGTGAATTTATACCAGTACTTGTTGAAGGTGAGGGTTGCCATGGCGATAGCGGCTATGATTCCCTGCAACATGATGCTAACTGTACCGGGATCCAGATAAGCATAAGCCGGTGAAGAAACTGTCATTGCCAGCAGGATCGGCGTGATCTTCATGAGCGTGACTTTCATGAGATAGTTTTTTGACATGCTTATCCCTGATTAGTGTTGAGTAACATCAATCAAGCGTATTACAATTCGGCTGTCTTATCAACGGCAAGCCCTTTCCTTCAGGCTCTTATCTTCGTGGGGTATTTAGTGGACGTTACACAAATTCTGGCATCGTCTTTTCGTGACCCAGCCGGATTTGTCTTCAGAAAAGATCAACAGGTTTTCCGACAAATCAATTCATCTTATCAGAAACAATATGATCACCTGATGTCATCAGGTCTGTATCAAAAACTGGTTGATGAGGGATTGTTGATCAGTCATGAGGAAGGAGATAATCGTCTGCTTCAGAAAACTGAGGAAGGAATTGGTTACAAGGTTATTAGACCTGAGCAGATTCCTTATGTGTCCTATCCCTATGAATGGTGTTACAGCCAGTTAAAAGATGCGGCACTTTGTACCATGAGGGTTCAGTTGCTGGCACTGGCATACGGTATGGTGCTCAAAGATGCCAGCGCATACAACATCCAGTTTGTACACGGACGTTCGGTGTTCATAGACACCCTGTCATTTGAGTTTTACCGGGAGGGGGATTCCTGGGTCGCCTATAAGCAGTTTTGTCAGCATTTCATCGGTCCTCTTGCTTTGATGGCATACACTGATGTCCGTTTGTCCCAGCTATTTCGAGTATATATTGACGGACCTGCCCTTGATCTGGTGAGTGAACTGCTACCGACAAGAACCAGATTCAAATATTCAATGCTCAGCCATATCCATCTGCATGCCAAAATTCAGGCCCGTTATGCCGATGCAGCGGTCGACAAATCTGATGAAGTAAATAAAAACCGGAAAATCAGTGCCCTGGCATTTAAAGCGCTGATGGGTAGTATAGAAAACTGCGTCAAAGGCCTGCATTGGCAGCCGGCAAAGGTCGAGTGGGGCGATTATTACGCCAACACAAATTATCAGCATGAATCCATGAAGCAGAAGGAATCATTGGTGGCGGATTTTCTGGAATCCGGCGCTGACAAGCAGTTGACCGTTCATGACCTTGGTGCAAATGTCGGTTATTTCAGCCGGGTAGCCGCAGGCAGGGGTTTTGACGTGGTGTCTCATGATATCGACCCCGTGGCGGTGGAGAAAAATTACCGCCGGGTCCGGGATAAGCAGGAGGGATCGATCCTCCCCCTGTCACTGGACCTGACCAACCCGGGGGGTGCCATTGGCTGGCATCTGACAGAGCGCGATTCATTTCTGGATCGCTGTAGTGGTAACGGGGGGACCACCGTTCTGGCATTGGCACTGATTCATCATCTGGCTATATCCAACAATGTTCCTCTGGAAAAACTATCGGTTTTTTTCGCGACCATCGCCCGTGTGTTGATAATTGAGTTTGTACCGAAAGAGGATTCTCAGGTGAAACGGCTACTGGCCACAAGGGAAGATATTTTTCCCGACTACCATCTGGCGGGTTTTGAAAAAGCCTTCGGTCAGAATTTTGAGTTTACCCGGAAGGCTGCGATCAAGGGCTCGGATGGGACTTTGTATCTGTTAACCCGCAAGGAGGCATGAATGTCCGGTTTATCACAACCATCCGTTAAAACTGTCTGGCATGAAAGTGGCAACTTCACCATGCTGTTGCACATCTTTGCACTCAGCATCATGGCTTTGGCCCAACCGCTGTATGCCCTGATTTCTGCCAATGCCACTTTTTTGGTGGCCCACAATTCAGGCCCTGCCGGTATTCTGTTGTTCGTGCTGGTGTCGTCTTTTGTTATTCCGCTTGTTCTGTTTTTGCCGGTCGTGCTTTTGAAGAGAATACATGAGTTTGCCGGCGGCAGCCTGTTTGTTGGCTTGTTATATATCCTGACAACCCTGTTAATACTGCCGTTCGTGAACCGTCTGGTTGACCTGCATCCCATGGTCAATGTACTCCTGTCTGCGCTGTCTGCGTTGGTGTGTATCTGGTTGTATACCCGGCTGACACTGATAAGGAGTTATCTCAGTATATTGGGTGTTGTCAGCCTGATATCCCCGCTGTGGTTTCTGTTTGGAACACCCGTCAGTACCCTGTTGTTCAACGCTGTGAATGGGGAGAAACAGGAGGAGTTCGCAAGTAACAATGGAACCTCTGTGGTGCTAATTATTTTTGATGAGTTGCCGCTGACCTCGTTGATGAATACTGAATACGAGATTGATCGGGATAGATTTCCAAACTTTGCAGCCCTGGCCGACACCTCCCACTGGTTTAGAAATGCCAGTGCAGTATTTGATTCCACGGCAGTCTCTGTTCCTGCCATCCTGACTGGTAAATACCCCACTTTCAGCGACTCCCCCTGGATTCGTGCGGCAATAAAGTCGGCAGTAATGAAAGCCACTTCGCTGGTAAATATCCCACTTTACCCTCCTGGCACAGGAACCCTGAAGGCGCCACTGCCTGTGACGGGGTTTTATCCGGATAATTTGTTTACACTTCTGGATGACACACACCATATCATCGCTTATGAAAGTATCACCGATATCAATGTCAGTGATGATTCAGAAGAGCCTGGTTATGGTGAATCGGCGCTCAATCGATATTTATTACTGTGGCTGGACAGCAGCATTATCTGGCTGAATATCACTTTGCCAAACAATCTGTTGCCAGGCTTGCCGGATATCGAAGAACGCTGGCGCTATTTTGCGACTATAACCGCCGCCAGCCCCACCTCGCAAGCTAACTCGTCTTTTCCCTATCGGGATCTGAAAATTAATCACGCGATCAATTTCATTAACAGCATCAAGTCACATGATTCTCCGGCCTTTTATTATCTGCACACTGTGCTGCCCCATATACCCTGGGTGTTTTTGCCGTCGGGGAAATATTACGGTCCACAAGTGAGATTATCCCATGGCAGGAGGGAGGGAGTCTGGAGCACGGATTCCTGGGAGGCGACCCAGGGTTATCAACGTCATCTGTTACAGGTGGGTTTTGTCGATAAGCTGTTGGGAGAAATTATCGATACCCTCAAAGAGCAGGAAAGGTTTGAACACTCACTGGTCATTGTAAGCGCTGATCATGGCATAAGTTTTCAGGGAAATGTCAACGCCCGTATTTTTTCGCCGGAAAATGTCAGGGACACTTTGCCCGTGCCCCTGTTTGTTAAATTACCCGGACAATCCACTGGTCAGGTCAATGACCGTGTGGTGGAAACAGTGGATATTGCGCCTACGGTAGCCACACTACTTGAGGCTGACGGCATTTGGGAATTTGATGGCCGCAATCTGTTTGACGATGCAGGTTCAAGGGCTGAAAGTACGGAAAGCACAGAAAGAACCACAAGAAAGGTATATTTTCGTAATGGTAATTCTCAGGCGTTCCCGGCGACGATTCCGGGTGTCGATGAATCACTAAACCGGAAGGCAGACCTGTTTGGTGAGGGTGATCTGGATCAACTGTTTCGGATAGGCCCGCATAAGGAGTTGCTGGGTCGGTCTATCAGTGACCTCAGGGTATCTTCCGCCCGGGCCATGCAGATAAATATCGAGAACTATGCCCGGTATCGCCTGGTCGATCATGCCAGCGGTTTTTTGCCCGCCCATTTGAAAGGGCAACTGGTCGATCCTGTTGAAAATCCCCGGATTTTGGCCATAGCGGTTAACGGCAGGGTGGAAGCCATGACCCGAACATACAGTGACAATGGTTCCGGAGGTTTTTTCACCGCCATGCTGCCTGAGTCCTCTTTGCCTGACGGGTCAAATACGGTGAATGTTTTCCTGGTGACCGAAGAAGAGGAAGGTATTGTTCTACATCGTACCTTCATTGATTGACAAACATTGATTGACAAAAACTGTCGGTGCCACTGGATACCCGTTTTTGGGCTTGCATAACGATCTGGCACAGATGAAGGAAATATCGCATGATGAGGCAAACTGAACAGAGGTGATGACCATGAGTGAAGCCAGGGCAAAATTTCGTCGTTTTGATGAATGCACGAAAGAGGATATGGACGCCGTTGCCGTCAATCTTATTGAGTATGCGAGTGAACTTCCTGACCGTGTGCTGGAACACCTGAAACTGCTGGATGGCGATACCGGTGGTTTCAATGTTGACCGTCTTGAACATTGTTTGCAGACAGCGACCCGGGCTCATCGTGACGGTCGTGACGAGGAATATGTGGTCTGCTGTGTGCTGCACGATATCGGGGATACGCTCGGCACTTTTGATCATGGCGCGATTGCGGCGGCGATCCTGAAGCCGTTTGTGTCAGAAGCCAACTGCTGGATGGTGGAGAACCATACGGTGTTCCAGGGTTACTACTACCTTGAACATCTTGGGGGCGACAAAAACGCACGGGATGTCCACAAGGATAACCCCTTCTATGAGTACACCAGAGAGTTTATAGAGAAGTACGACATGCCGGCGTTTGACGAGAACTATGACTCCATGAGCCTCGGGGAGTTTGAGCCGATGGTCAGAAGAGTGCTGACCCGGGACCTGGTGTCGGAAGTGAGAGCCGGCTAATCATGCGGGTTGAAGTCGTCCGGGAGTATGCAACCAACCTGCCGGAGAGAGATGCACATCCTTATCGGTCCGGTTGCTGGACACCCAATCATACGGAGCTAAACGCCTGGGATCTGGATGTGGAAGGTGAGCTTCCTTCAGATCTGCAGGGCGTCTATGCCCGCAACACTGAGAATCCGCTGCATGACTCGCTGGGTAACTATCATCCTTTTGATGGCGACGGCATGTTGCATTCGATTTTTTTCGATGGCGGGTCGGTGCAGTATCGCAATCGTTTTGTGCGCACCGATGGATTCATCGCAGAGATGGAGGCGGGTCGAGCGCTCTGGGGTGGTCTTCTGGAAAGACCGGAAAAATCAGAGCGGGAAGGCTGGGGTGCGCGCACCGGCCTGAAGGATTCATCCAGCACGGATGTGGTTGTGCATCGTGGCCGGGTTGCCACCAGCTTTTATCAGTGTGGTGATGTCTATGAGCTTGACCCCGTCACATTGGAACAATATGGCAAGGCGGACTGGCTCAGGGAGGTCACACCCGGATGGGGCGTTTCGGCGCATACCAAGGTGGACGAAGCCACCGGCGAGCTTCTGTTCTTCAACTATTCCAAGCAGCCCCCCTATATGCACTATGGTGTGGTTGATGGTGCGGGTGAACTGGCGCATTACATTCCCGTTGAACTGCCGGGTCCAAGACTGCCACACGACATGGGGTTCACCGACAACTATGCCGTGCTCCATGATTTCCCGTTCTTCTGGGACCCGGAGGCGTTGCAACACAATGCCCATGCCGTGCGCTATTTCACCGACCTGCCGACAAGGTTTGGTGTGTTACCTCGCCGGGGAAACCCGGAGCACGTCAGGTGGTTTGAGGCGAAACCCACCTACGCGTTGCACGTCATTAACACCTTTGAAGATGGTGATGACATTGTCATGGATGGCTATGCGCAAAAAGATCCGACACACTTTTCCCTGGTCGAAACCGGCTGTCATGCCTATCGCTGGCGCATGAACCTCAGGACGGGGGAAGTGAAGGAAGGCCCCATTGAAGAGGCGTTTAGTGAATTCGGCATGATCAATCCGTTGTACGCCGGCAAGCCCTATCGGTACAGTTGGGCAGTCTCATCGCCGCCGAAGGTTTTCGCCATGAACGGGCTGATTCGCCTGGATGCGAAAACCGGGGAACGCCAGGCGTTCCCATTACCTGAGGGCGTGTTTCTCAGCGAGAGTCCGATGGCGCCACGTCAGGGGGCCACGGCAGAAGATGATGGCTATGTGGTGACATTCGTCACCGACGTGAACGCGGATGAATCCGGCTGCTGGATATTTGATGCCAGGGATATCAGTCCCGGTCCCATCGCGAAGGTGAAACTACCCGGACGTATCTGTGTGGGCACACATTCTTACTGGGCCGACATCAGCAAGCTACGGGAATAGACATGACCGGCTATTATTTGTAACCTCAAAACAAAAAAGCGACTAACCCGGACATACGGTTAGCCGGGGACGACGAGATGAAAGGACCGGGAACGAGAGTTTTAGTCAGTCTGTTGCTACTGGCGCTGTTCCAGAGTACGGCAGCGACTACCATTGAAGTGATCTACCTTGACGACCCGGGAGAAGGCGCCCGCGATGAAACGCCGGTCGCCCCCTGGTTCAACAATCCGGGGACAACCCTCGGTGAACAACGCCGTATCGCACATGAATATGTCACCCGTTTGGTTGAACGGGCGGTCTGGATTGACAATTCAGTGCCGTTGGTCAGCAATGTATCTTTTGAGAATTTTGATGGAAACGCGCTGGCGTACGACCGGACCAGCACTGGGCGTCTTCACGATGGCTATAAGATAACGCCTCCGCAATTTGCGGTACTCAATCCAGATATGGCGCGCATAACAGAAGAGCCATTGAGTATGCAGGTTCAATACAATGCCGATAAGGAGTTTGATTATTTCCTGGGCCCACAACCCATTTGGGGTGCCACAAAATCCAGCTTAGTAACAACTGCGCTACATGAGTTTGGTCACGCTCTCGGCTTCCGTAGCAATATTAGCTCTTCTCCATCCTCTGACTACGCACCTAATTTGTTCGACCGTCATGTTCGTCTGGCAGGCGCGAACCTGACCCGACCCGAGGATATGACACCTGAGCAGCGGGCCATGCTGCACAGGGCAGGAGACAATCTCAGATGGGTCGGCCCGGCGACCAGTGAGGCGGCGGGCAGGATACTAACGACAGGCCAGGACCAGGGCGAGGTGTTTCTGGACGGGGGTGGTCGATACATAGGCCACCTGTCCTCAGCCGTGCGACCTGTCCAGCTAATGGGCTACAGTACCCCCATCCCTCCCCGCCTCGGTATTGCCGCTTATATGCTCTCGGACATGGGTTGGGGTCCGGTCATAGACAGCCGGGTAACAGCCTCCCAGTTCGGCCAGAATAAGATGCAGGTAGAGGTCAGTACCGATGCGGCGGCGGAGCAACTGCTGGTTAATCTGCAACTGCCGGAAGGCATCAGCGTTGCAGACATGATCGCCAGCCCGGCAACCTGCGAGACCACCGGCCAGACAACCGGGTGTCGTTATACACGGCTGTCCGGTAGCGTCGATATTCAGTACACCCTGACCGGAGAACCGGGTATCTACGAAGTAAAAGCGGACGTAGACCATCAGGCGCTGCACGTAGACGAGAACCCGGTCAACAATTTCGCCACAGCCAGGGTACAGGTTGGCGAGAACACCATACGGGGCGTCACACTCCAGGGCGTCACACTTCGGCCCAGGGGAGGGGAGGTTGCCGGGACGCTACCCGCGGGCACCTCCGTTGGCCGCCTTCAGGTCACCGGCCCTGAGGGCATAGACCATAGCTTCGCCCTGGCAAGAGGGGGTGAACACAATGCCTGCTTCCGCATTGAGGGCGATCAGGTGCTGACACGCACGGAACTGGATTACGAGGCTTTATCTGAACTGGACATCCGCGTTGAGACGACCGCCGGCAATGGCTTCCGGCGTGAGGACGATCTGGAAGTCCGGGTCACTGATGCTGCCTCCTCACAACCGCCCGGCTTCACCTGGTCGAACTGGTGGAATGTTGCCTCCTCGCAGCCACAGCCGGACTTCACCTGCCCACCCGTTGAACTCACTGTGCTTGATAAGGGCGTTGCCGGACCGACCTGGGATCATGGTTTTGGCGTCTCTTCAACGTCTGCGGCTACCTGCGAAAACGACGGCGGATGTCCCATCAGTTGGTCGATTGTCGATGACGACAGTCGCGGCGACGTCCTGGAAATTACCGATGCGGGCCGTGACCATGCGGATAGTTTTTATATCAAGGCCAGGAGTCCTGTTGATGTCTCAGGCTTCGAAGGCGGCACCCTTGAATTTGATGTGCGCATCATCAGTGGTGACCCTGAATTCCTGATAAACATCAACTGCGTTTATGACTGTTTAGGGTCGGGGGACCAGAATCCCGGTGCCGTTGTCGGTAGCGATTGGGTGACCTTCAGCTTCAATGTGAACAAGCTGGTTGGTTCGGGCGCTCTTCACACGGTGGAAACTGGCTTCAATATCCATGTGTCGAATGGCGCCAGTGCCACCTATCAGCTTGATCGGGTTCGATGGGTTGCCGACCCCGACTATGATCGCAGCATACAGGGCGTCACACTCGACCCCGGGGAGATTGCCGAAGCGCAGCCTGCGGGCAGATTGGTTGGCCGCCTTCAGGTCACTGGCCCGGCGGGCATAGACCATAGCTTCGCCCTGGCAAGAGGGGGTGAACACAATGCCTGCTTCCACATTTATGGCGATCAGGTGCTGACACGCACGGAACTGGATTATGAGGCATTATCTGAACTGGACATCCGCGTCGAGACGACCGCCGGCAACGGCTTCCGGCGTGAGGACGATCTGAAAATCCGGGTCACTGATGTTGCTGATGTTGCCTCCTCGCAGCAGCAGCCGGACTTCACCTGTCCACCCGTTGAACTCACTGTGTTTGATGATGGCGTTGCTGGACCGGCCACCTTGGATGTTGGACCGTTTACCACCCGGTATCCCTTTCTCTTTGGCGCTGGGTATTTTGATAAGATTGGGCTTGGATTTAACTGCCCTTTCGACCACGACGACGACGGAGCAGAATGTCCCATCAGTTGGTTGATTGTTGATGACATCAGTCGCGGCGATGTTCTGGAAATCACCGATGTGGGCCGTGATTCCCCGGATCGGTTTTATATCAATAGTCGCTTTAGTGTTGATGTCTCACGCTTCGAAGGTGGCACCCTTGAATTTGATGTGCGCATCATCAGTGGTGATCCTGAATTCTTGATTGGCATCGACTGCGTTTATGGCGGCTGTCGGAGGGACAGGAACCAGTATCCGGGTGCCGTTGTCGGTAGCGACTGGGTGACCCTCAGCGTCAATGTGAACGATCTGATTGGTCCGCATTCACCTTACAGTGTGGAAACTGTCTTCAGTATCTATGTGTTGAATGGCGCCAACGCCACCTACCAGCTTGATCGGATTCGATGGGTTGCCGACCCCGACTATGACCGCATTGGCGGGCCGGGTGGTCAAGGGTCAGGCGAATAGGTGGTAGCCTCCCCCCACGCTTTGTGTACACTGAAGATCAAGCCCTGGACCTGAGCAAGCAATTTGACTGAAAAAGCACCCCCCGGAAGTGAACAGGCCAAGGGGGCAGAGGTAAAGTCGTCCGGTCGGGCAATATTCCTGCTGATTACGTTACTTTGCTTCGGGTTTCTTTATTACAAACTGCACGGTGCCGCATCCCGCGAGGGGCTGTCGGTTGCAGGGTACATGGTTCAGGTATTTGCCGTCGTGGACTGGGTTACCTGGCTGGCGGTCATGGTTGCCTACTCGGTGTTTTTCTTCCTGATTGATACCCTCGTTGTTACAAGAACACTCAACTGGTTTATTACCGATATCCGCTACACGGATATTCTGCCGGTCAGAGCCAGCGCCTACATAATTTCGATCTTCAATGAACAGATAGGCAAAGGTGCGATGGCTTACTATCTGAACCGGCGCCATGAGGTGCCCGGCTGGGAAGTCGGGTCGGTGATGCTGTTCATCATGTTCTGTGAAGTGTTCTACCTGATGGTATGGGCGACCCTCGGTTACTTCTTCAGCGGCGCGAAGCTGCCCGCTGTGTTTGGACTTATTCCCTGGCTGGCACTTGGCGGCGCAGCCTTCCTGGTCGTCTGGATTGCCTGGTTCCGGGGCCGGATACTGCCGGGCGTGAACCTGCGCGAAAGGCGCCTGCTGCATGCGTTTCGTCTGGCCAAACCCCGGCACTATGCCATGTTCTTTGTGCTGCGCTCTCCTGCGCTGATCGCAGCGATCATTGTCTACACGGTAGCGTTGAACCTGTTTGGTGTGGAGGCGAGCCTGATGACCATCTGGCCGTACCTTCCCGTGATATTTTTCGCCGCTGCGGTACCGACGCCCATGCGCGCCGCTGCCATTACCTTCTGGGTGATTCTTTTCCCTGACAATGAAGGACAGATGGCGGCATTCGGGTTTGTGCAGCACAACTTCTTTATCCTGTTCAACGCGGCGATAGGTCTGGTGTTCTGGCGAAAAGCCCGGAAGGATCTGTTCCATGGATAGCGATCATTGAACAATATATTGAACAATATTCTGTAATAAACTTCCGGGTAATGCGTAACACCGTGTAACGAACTGGGATCCGGCAAATGGCGTCGAACGTGGCTTTCGAGATTCTCTACCGGGAGTATTACGTTCGGGTGTTTGGGTTGTGCAGGCAACTGCTGGGCTCGCCGCCCCTTGCCGAGGATGCCGTACAGGAAACGTTTATGCGGGCTTACCGACATTTTGATCAATATGACCCGGCGCTGCCGTTCTGGCAGTGGATCGCGACCATTGCGAATCATCACTGCATAGATCTGTTGCGAAAGAGGGGCCGCTCCGGTGCCCTGTTTGATGACGAACCTCCGGAGCCGGATCAGTTGCCCTCGGATGTCGAACCACCGCCGGTTCAGGTTGAAAGCGAACAGGACGCAACGGCGCTTGCGAATGCCATTAGCCTTCTGCCGGACAAGTACCGCGTTCCTCTGGTGCTGGCCTACTTCCATGGCGCAACCTATGACGAGATTGCTCGGGATCTGGACATCAGCCGTAATCATGTGGGTGTGCTTCTGCTCCGGTCCAGGCGACAGTTGCGCAAATCGTTGGCGCAAGGAGATCGGCGGTGAATCATCTCACTGAACTTCAATGTTCCATGTATGTGGATGGCGCCCTGAACTCTGACGAGCAGTTGCGGGTGTCCGGCCATATCGAAGAATGTGAGATCTGTGCCGGGAAAGCAGAGGTCTGGCGCAACGAACGAAATCTGATACAGGCCGCCGTGACATCTCCGGCTGACGTGGCAATTCCCGCAACGATGCCCCGGTTCAGCAAAAGAATGGGTTTACGCGAGTTTGTCATGGCGAATCTTGCCACCGGCGGACTTATCTGGGTGGTTCAATTCGTCTGGAAAACCCTGTTTGGCGAACTGGCCATTGAGTTGCTGTTCACCGCACTTTCACGAGTTTCCATACCGGTTCCGGATGGCTTCGATGTGCTGGTCGAAACCGGTCTGCTGTTCATCTCCGAGGAGGGAGTCAACATGATAAGTAACTATTTCACTCTTATAACCATTGCGGTCGTTGCCATAGCCGTATTGTGGATTGCCTTGTCGGTTCGGCGAGCGCGACTCAACCTGGTGGTGTTTACTGCTGCGACCCTGGCGCTTGCATCCATGGCGCCGGATGATGCGATGGCGCTGGAAACCAGAACCAAAGGCGCGCTGATTACCATTGAGGCGGGTGAGGTGATCGACGATACGGTGATTGCCGCAGGCGAAACCATCAGGGTTGACGGCACTGTGAACGGTGATCTTTTTGCTTTCAGCCGTCGCGTGGTCGTGAACGGTGATGTTTCCGGGAATCTGGTGGCCTTCGCTGAGTCAATCACTGTTCGTGGGGAAGTGGGTGGTATGCTGCTCGGCGGCAGTTCGTCTCTTGAAATAGATTCAGCGTCCGTGGGCGGTGATCTCTGGGGCGCCTCAAACAGCCTGTTAGTCAGTTCGGATACCAACGTGTCCGGCAACACCATTGGTTTCGCGGAAACTATTGTATTTTCGGGTTCAACGGGGCGCGATCTTGCCACCTTCTCCGAAGTTGTTGATATCAGTGGTCAGGTCGGTGAGGACGTGGAAGCCTTCTCGGGTTCACTGAACCTTCTGGGTAATGCCCGGATTGGCGGCGATGTTCGCTTCCGCGGCGAGGAGGAAGATTTGCAGCGTTCTGACACAGCCATTGTTGAAGGCATCATCGAATTCCCCAAGCTGTCTCGGGAGTTCAGGCCACGTTCCCGCTATCTCCATGGTGATTATTACATTCATCGGATGGTTCGCCTTGCTGCTGCCTTTCTCGCGGGATTGCTTTTGATGTGGCTGGTCCCGGCTGCCAGAGACGTTGAACTTGACGGTGGTGTCGGCGGCCTGAAGACCGCAGGAATTGGTCTGGTGTCGCTGGTCAGTTTGCCGATCATATCGGTGTTATTTGCGATGACTCTGGTGGGTCTGCCGATTGCGGTTATTGGATTTTTTCTCTGGATAGTCCTGATCTACTTCGCCAAGATTGTTGTGGCTTTCATGGTGGGAAGGATGATCCTCAGTTCAAGGGAGAGGGCTGAAAACTTCGCGCTGACATTATTCGTTGGCCTGGTCGCCGTGATCCTGGTTGTTTCTCTGCCGGGACTGGGTTTCTTTGTCAATGTCCTGCTGACCATCATTGGTTTCGGTATGCTGATCTCCCTGCTGCTCAATTATTCTGCGAATCTGGGGCGTTAGCGACAGCGACAGTAGCTACAGTTTGTCGAAAGTGCCAACCTCGCTGTTCAAATCAACACCAGCAACCAGGTAGCCGCGGCGCAGGTCTTCCAGATGCCTGGCCATCCAGGCCTGAGCCTGATCAGCATCACCGGCCTGCAACGCGGTGTTTATTTCCGTCTGCGCCCGCAGGATCCTGTCCCGGGGATTTGGCAGTGCTTCAACCACCTGTTGCAGGCTTGATTCAAGCAGCAATTTTAGCGAATGTACCATGACACCAAGGACCCGGTTGCCCGTCACCTCGGCGATTGCCATCAGATACTCGATACTCAGCGCGACCGTAGCCTCGGTTTCACCCGCTTCGGAAAGCTCAGCCGTGATGGCGGCGAGTCTTTTCCTGTCCGCAGACTTGATCTTCCGGGCTGCCAGGCGAGCTGTGCCGGGCAGGATGGCAATGTTGGCTTCCCAGACATCAATAAATCTGACCCCATGGCGGGCGAGCCCCCGGCTGGTGCTTTCGGCGGCTTCTTCGGTTTTTGGCCGGACCACAGTGAGGCGCTTGCCGTGCCTGACCACCAGCCCGGATTGTTCCAGCAGCCGGATACCTTCCCGGACCGTGGAGCGCTGCACATCGAACTGGCGACAGAGTTCCATTTCCGTCGGTATGGACTCTCCCTCCGAGAGCCTCCCTGAAAGAATCGCGTCCTCCAGTGCGCCAAAAACCAGGAGGTAGGCGGGGCGTTTTTTGACGGGAGCGAGACCGTTTCCGGAAGCGCTCAAGATTCAATCTCCAGAATCAGGGCATCCAGCGCGATCTGTGTATTGGCCGCCGCATGGATTGTTGACACCTTCCCGTCGATTTCCGCCAGGATTTCATGCTGCATTTTCATTGCTTCCAGAATTGCCAGTCGTTGCCCCTTTGTGACCTCGTCTCCCTCTTGTACGAAGACATCCAGAAGCTGTCCATGCATGGGCGAGGTCACCATGCCATCCCCTGACACGTCGTCCAGGGCATGGCCGGCAGCGATATCATCGACGGTGAACTGAATCGACCCGGTGGCAAGCGTCAGGGTCTTGTCATCGTGTGCGTAGAAGATGAGGTGCCGTCGAACATTGTCGACCAGGACTTCCATTCTGTGTTCGGCTTTCGTGATGACCCTGACCTGGCACAGCGGCTCTTCGCCGACGCTGACAGAGCAGGTGTTCTCATCAGTCGGACTGACAACGAACGTATGGTCGTTTTCGGCAGGGCGGTAAATGAACACGCTTTCCAGGGGCGCTGCATTTGACCAGTTGATGAGTTCCGCATTCACGCCCGGTGATGTCCGCAGCGCCTGTTGTGATCGCAGGATGAACTGAACTGCGGCGGCCAGACCCAGATCAGAGTGGTCCGGCACCGAATTGAACCCCGCATCGCCGTACTCATCAGCGATAAATGCGGTAGTCGCTTCACCCCGGGCGAAGACCTCTCTGTTCAGGGCGTCAATCAGGAAATCCCGGTTCGTCTGCGGTCCGACCATGGAACTGCGGGATAGAGAATCCATGAGCCTTTGTCGCGCTTCCTCACGGTCGCGGCCGTGGGCAATCACTTTGGCGAGCATCGGGTCATAGTAGGGGGAGACTTCGCCACCGGCAGCTATGCCATCGTCAACGCGAACACCCTGCCCCGAGGGGGCAATCCATAGATCAATGTGCCCGGTGCCGGGCAGGAAGTCATTGCCCGGGTCCTCGGCATAAAGCCGCACTTCAATGGCATGTCCGTTCAGTTGCACATCCTGCTGCGAGAAGCCGAGAGGCTCCCCGGAGGCGACACGGAGTTGCAGTTCAACCAGGTCCATGCCCGTCACTTCTTCAGTAACAGGATGTTCCACCTGCAATCGGGTATTCATCTCAAGGAAGTAGAAGTTCATGTCCTCGTCCAGCAGGAACTCAACGGTGCCGGCACCGACATAGTTGACGGCGGCCGCTGCCGAGACGGCTGTCTCGCCCATGATTGCCCGAAGTTCAGGGGTCAGAACAGGGCAGGGGGCTTCCTCGATGACCTTCTGGTGTCGGCGTTGAACAGAGCAGTCGCGCTCCCCCAGGTACACGATACTTCCCAGGGTGTCGCCGAAGACCTGAATCTCGACGTGTCGGGGGCGCACGATGGCCTTTTCAAGTATCAATTCTCCGGAACCGAATGCGTTGATCGCCTCGGAACGGGCGGTCTCGATGGCCCTTGCCAGTTCGCTCTCATCGGCGACCAGCCGCATACCCCGGCCGCCGCCACCGGCCACTGCCTTGATCATGAGCGGGTAGCCAATGGCCAATGCTTCCGCAGTCAGGGTTTCGAGTGACTGATCCTCGCCCTGATAGCCCGGCACACAGGGTACATCGGCTGCAATCATGGCGCGTTTGGCCCTGGCCTTGTCACCCATGAGATCAATCGCGGCAGCGGAAGGACCGGCAAATATGATGCCGGCTTCTTCACAGGCCGTCGCAAAGGCGGCATTTTCGGAGAGAAAACCGTAGCCAGGGTGAATCGCATCAGCGCCACTGTGCTTCGCCGCCGCCAGGATTCGGTCAATCCGCAGGTAGGACTCTGAAACCGGAGGCGGGCCAATGTTGACGGCCTCGTCTGCCCGTCGGGTGTGTACGGCCTCCGCATCCGCATCTGAGTAGACCGCGACCGATTGAATTCCCAGGGCGCTGGCAGTTCGCATGACACGACAGGCAATCTCCCCCCGATTGGCCACAAGCAGTTTTTTGATTTTCATGCTTCCTCCTAAGGCCGCGCCACACCAAAGGTGTTAGGTTGCAGGGTTCGCCGCCGGGATTCGAGACACGTAGCGAGACAGAACCCCAGTAGTTTGCGTGTATCACGGGGGTCGATCACCCCATGATTCAGCAGGCGGCCCGCAGAGTAGAAGGCGCTTTCCTGGCGGGAAAAATGTTCCTCGATCTGTGCCTGCATGGTATCGAGTTCTTCTTTGGGAAGCGGTTTGCCGCGTCTTTTTGCGGCTGCCTCGTTAACCTCTCGCATGGTTCTTGCCGCAGACTCTCCGCCCATGACGTTGGTCAACGCGTTTGGCCAGGAGAACAGGAAGTCAGGGTCATAGGCCATACCACACATGCCGTAGTTCCCGGCGCCGAAACTGGCGCCAACGTACAGGGAAATGCGCGGTACCCGCAGGTTGGTGACAGCCTGAATCATCTTTGCGCCGTGCTTGATCATGCCTGCGCGTTCGGATTCCGTCCCGACGATGTAGCCGGTGGTGTTGTGCAGGAAGATCATGGGTATTCGAGACTGATCACAGAGTTGAAAAAAGTGCGTGGCCTTATTCGCGCCTTCGGGGTCTATGGGGCCATTGTTGCCGATGATTCCGCAGGGCACTCCCATGATGCTGGCCTGACTGCACACGGTACCCGGGCCATAGCGAGACTTGAACTCGTCAAACTCGGAACCGTCGACGGTGCGCGCGATAAGCTCGCGGACATCGTAAGGCGTCTGGTAGTTGACTGGCACAATGCCGACGAGTTCGTCAATGTCATAAACCGGAGCTTTGTAGTCCCGGGTCTGCGTTAGTGACATGGCCGCGTTCCAGTTCAACCTGCCGATGACATTGCGCGCCATTTCGATGGCATGGGCATCGTCTTCCGCCAGGTACTCAACCAGACCGGACACGCTGGCATGCATCTCGCTACCGCCGAGTTCCCGGTCATCGACTATCTCTCCGGTCGCAGCGCGAACCAGGGCGGCGCCCGCCAGTGCGGCAAGCCCGTTGTTCTTAACGCCAATAACATAGTCGGACATGCCCGGCATATAGGCGCCTCCTGCGGTCGAAGGCCCGTGCAGCACGGTCACGATGGGGATGCCCGCCGCACTGAGTTGTGCCAGGTTCCTGAACATGGACCCTGCCCGGACCCAGTTCTCGACAGTAAAACGCATGAGGTCAGCGCCGGCACTTTCCACCAGATGCACCACTGGCAGTTTCTGTCTTTTGGCAATGTCCTGGATGCTGAGCACCATCGCATTGGTGGTTTCCGTATAGGAGCCTGCGCGGATACCGCTGTCATCAATCCAGATCAGGCTGCGCACGCCGCTTACATAGCCAATACCGGCGATGACATTGGCGCCCGGCACACTGGATTCAGGGTTGTCGTCCTCCACAAGATAGTTTGCGAGACTGTGCAACCGCAGGAAGGGCATACCCGGGTCGAGCAGTCGTGCAAGGCGCTCGTGCGGTGGAATCTGCCCGCGTTCCTCAAACACCGGTCTGCGTCTGTTGGACAGGTCGACGGTACGCTGTTCAAGATCCCGGAATTGCCGCACAAGGGCCAGCATGTCCTCGCGGTTCTGCTGATAGGTCGGTGAACCTGTGTTCGTCCCGGACCGGAAGAAGGTCATGTCAGTTTCCTTTTATGTTGGTTGCGATACTGGCGGGTACTTCAATCAGCGTGTCGAGCAGTATCTCGGCGTAACTCTTTCCCTGGGTGTCACTGCGTAAACTGGCAACACCACCGCCGCCCAGAACATCGTGCAAAAGGAAATTCATGGATGAACTGCCGGGCAGATAAAAGCGTTCCACCCTGCCATCCGTTCCGCCGTCCAGGAAGTGACTGAAAACCCCGGCAACCTTTTGTTCCGTCAACTCATTCCAGATAAAGGGAAGTGAGTCCGGGTCACGGGCGATGATCCCGATGTTGGCATTGTTGCCCTTATCGCCGGAACGTCCGTAGGCAAGTTCCCGCAATGGCACCCTGATAGTGGATTCACCGGTCGCCCCGGTTTCAGGTGTGGGAGTATTCCGGTCCGGTGGCTGTTCTGCGTTGGAACCGAAAATCCTGTGATCGGTGGTTTCACCGTTCAGATGAATCCGGATATCGAGGTCGTGTTTATCCACCAGGAATGAGAACAGTCGAACCACGGGTGAGGGTGAAGGTCGCCCGCCCGTGTGCAGCGCCATGCCGGGCGGGGTTGCCAGCGCCAGTCCGGTCGCTTCCTTCAGCAACAGTGACAGAGCCTTGGGGTTTTCATGCTTGGCAGAGATTCTGAGAGCGGTTTCCCGGGAGCTACTCTCGTTTGAATGACCAAAGTGAACGCCATTGCCGAAAGGCTCGATCACCACTTCGCCGTAGTCTTTCATTCCCAGCCGGTCAAGTTGCCTGCGAGCCCGTTTGAGTGCGGCTTCTGCGAAAGTTATCGCTTTCTGTTCGCTGGCTTTGCCGATGAAGTACCAGAGGGTAATGATCTTGAAACCGTCTGTGTAGGTGGCGCTGGTCTTGTAGGTCGTGGTTGCCGGTCGACCTTTCGCGCCCCATACCTGAACACGATCTTCAGCCACCGGCTCTATGCTGACCTCCGAGAAGTCACACACGACATCCGGCAGGTAATAGGCTCTGGGATTACCGATTTCATAGAGCATCTGTTCGGCCACGGTTCCCCGTGTGACCTGCCCCCCGGTTCCCTGTGGCTTTGTAATCAGCAGGTCACCTTTGCCACTGATCTCCGCGATGGGATAACCGATAGTGTCTAACGATGCCGCAACCTCCCGCCAGTCAGTGTGATTGCCGCCGGTGACCTGTGGCCCGCACTCGATCAGGTGACCCGCCAGGCTACCCGCCGCCAGCAGGTCCCAGTCATTGGGTTGCCAGCCGAAAGCGTGGATGCAGGCAGCCAGCGTCAGTGCGCTGTCTACGCATCTGCCAGTGACAACAATGTCCGCACCCATTGCCAGTGCCTCTGCAATGGGAAAGGCGCCCAGGTATGCATTGATGCTGGCGATATCATCTGACCCCGGAAAGGCGGCACCGGAGAACATCTCCACCTTATTGCGGAACAGGTCTGCCTTGTTAACCAGGTCATCCCCGGTGATGGTGGCAACCTTGAGGTCCAGGCCGGCATCTGCAATCAGCTTCTCAATTTCACGGGTGCAGGCCAGTGGGTTTACACCGCCTGCATTGGAGAGCAGTTTGACACCCTGTTTTGCGACGGCTTCCAGATTGGGTGTAATCACGTCCGTCACAAAGTCCGTGGCGTAGCCTGAGTCCGCCGACCGGGCCCGTGCGCGGGCAAGAATCGACATGGTAATTTCAGCGAGGTAATCAAAGGCAATATAATCCACGTCGCCGGATGCCAGGAGCTGTGGCACCGCCATGTCGGATTCGCCCCAGAATCCGCTACCACCGCCGATTCGGATAGCTGATGATGCGAAGGTCATAAAGCCCCCTGTATTTGTTGACTCATATTTGTTGATTCGGGCGATTGTATGATTGTCAGACAATCCAGGTCAACAGCCCTGGCTGCCGGGTGAACGGACCTGAGTCAGGGCAGGTTGTGTTATTCTTGTTATTCACTTGCATCGCCAAGAGTAATGACAAGACGGATAGTTCTGATTTCATGTGTAAAAGAAAATATGTGATGAGCACTAACATGTTCAACCGTTCATGGGCTGATGAGTGAATTTCAAGAACACGGCTTTCCATGAAGATATTACCCGCGTTCGATAACATGAAATGCTTCATCAACTCACAGCCGACTGGGAACTACTTATAGACGACAGACTAACGATGATGGCAAAACCAACCAGCCCCGGCATGACCCCGGGTATCATCGCCTGCATTCTCGCCGCTCTTGGCATCTTTTGGTTCGGCATTATCTTCGCTCTGTTGGCAGCTATTATTGCGCTGGTTGGGACGATTTCTGCCGTGAAAAGTCAGAACACCAATGCCATCTGGGTTAACGTGTTGGCGTGGATACTGATTGTTGTCGTTCTCGTGACCTCTCCAATCCTTTGGTTGGCTATTGGCATAGCCATACTATTCCCCGCTTTAGGCGTTGGATCTTGAAGCATAAGTACCTGGCCGGGACATTTCGCTGATTGTGCTACCGCCCAAACGTCCTTAGTACAACGGTTGTGTGGAGCGGGCTGATCGTATCAGGCGCTGGACTTAATGAACGTCAAGCGAGCACTTTCAACAATGGATGGCTATCTGATGAATCTCATATGTATTGAACCAGTACAGAATATTTATACGGGAAGCGATTTGCGGTATAGTCACCATCTCTTGCGTATTTTCCAGAAAAATCCCCATGCCTGAATTAGGCCGCAGTAGCCGTGAACGACCAGTCGATTATGTGGCTACCTGCCACACTATTGCCGACACTTACCCTGACGGTATCGCTCATGGCCTGCAAAAGGATGCCATTCAAAATTCACTCGATGCGCGCAAGAGCAAAAAAGCCATCGTGCGCGTTGAATTCAATGTGGTCGAAAACTCGATTGGACAATTTCTTACTTTTACCGACACCAACACGAAAGGGCTGACTGGTGAAGTAATTAGCAACAACGACGATTACAAAAATCTTCAGGCAGGTGACCACTGGGCGAGGTTCGAGGCATTCGCATTCACAAAAAGCGATCCGGATGCGCTCGGCGCGCGCGGGCAAGGAAAATTCATTTTCCTGCGCGCATCGAACGATTACAAAATGTTTTATGACACCCTGCGCGCCGATGAGGTGTACAGGCTCGGTGCAACTCAAGCGACCGAGACTGGCTGCCCGATTCACCCCGACCGGGGCGAAAAATGGGAAGACGAAACCGCGACGAAAGAATTGGCGGCGCATTGCGGGTTGCAGCCATTGAATGAAATTGGCACTCGCATTATTGTGTGCGACCCACGCGATGAAGTGCTGGATGAAATTCGCAACGGTGCATTTATCGCCACTATTCAGGAAACATGGTTTCGCGCAATCGAAAAAGAGCAACTGGAGGTATGGATTAACGGGAAAGCCGTTGGCCTGCCGAACACTTTCCCATTGCCCGGCAAGGATGCAAAGAAAATAAAAACCTGGATATACAAAAAGGATTTTGACGACGATGCCGTGATGGGCGACTTCAAAATTAAAAATTTTCATGTCGCCTACCTACCGGACACCGACATTCCCGAGGCGCAACAAGGCATCGCAATTTTGCAAAACAGCATGAAAATAACGGCACTTGACATGGACATTGCGCCGTTGGATATGCGGGAAAAAATCACCGGATTCATCGAGTTTGACAAACTGATGGACCAGGAATTGCGCAAGGGGCATAACCAGTACCCCAACCACTATGACTTAAAATGGCGCAGTAAAATTCCACGCGCGATCAAGCTATTCATTCAACACCAACTGGAAGAATTTGGACGCGATAAGTTGGGTATTGGCGAAGACATTCAAGAAAAGCAAAAACGCACCCAGGATAATGCCGAAAAAGAAGCGATGAAAATGTTGATGCGCCATGCGCCGGCTTTGAATTTCGCCGGGCACAAGCGCACACCCAGTCCACCCGTTCCTCCTATCCTGCCTCCACCACCCACACCGCCACCGCACAAAGATATTGGCATCAGCATGGTGGTGCAATTCCCCGACAATAACAAAAAGCCGCGCGTGGATTGGGGAGACGAAATGCAAGTGTTAGCATCATGCTTTAACAAAACGGATAAAAGCATTTCCGGAAAACTGGCGATCCGAGTATTGCATGCTGATACGCTGGTCGAAGAATTAACCGATGTGCCGATTGACTTGTCGGGCGGTAGCATCGGCTCGAGTACGGTGCTAATCAACAATAACAACCCTTTTGTCATCACTTTTGATGAAACTCGGCATCAAAAAAATGGTGAATACCGCGTTCGTGCCGTACTCACGGATATTGTGAGCGGTGAGCGAGTGGATATGATCACACGCAGATTTTGGTTGAACGAAGATCCGCCGCAGAAACTCCCGTTTAATTTGGAGAAAGCAGAGTGGGAAGAAAAACGTGCTTGGAGGCCGAACGGAGACATTAACAACGACCCGACAATCTATTACAACATAGGGCACCCCGAATACAAACGAATCCAGGGTGACGAACAAGCCCAAGCGGATTACTTGCTGAATATTTGCCTGGACGGTGCGCTACATTTTATCCTCACTCGTCCGGCAAACGATGCCGGTGACATAGATTACAGCCCGTTAGATACGAAAGCCATTGTCGGCGCCGCCCCTGACTCGGTACCGGATATAGTTCACGACCAAATCAACCTATACAAGTCGGAAGTTCTCTGGAGTATTTACGAGGATTAAATCATGACCGTCATACTGCGAGAAAAAACAACCATTCGTGGCGAAAGGGTTGAGCTAAAAGTTTTTCGTCCGTCCGGCTTGCTGTCACGGGAAAATCAAGAACGAGCCGAAAAGTTAGATGACTTTTTGGCGGAAGAAGTGCCGTTAATGGCGGAGCGCGTTATGCGCTTGCCGAAAGGCCAGCCGTTAAAAAAGTGGTATCAGTTCGGCAAAGAGTTGCAGGATATTGTGGACGACAACGACCTTGTGTTGCGCACCGACGTCCAAAGCGGTTTGATTTGGGAAGCCATCAAGCAACACTTGCCCGAATCCATCGGACTCAAAGGTGCCGGTGTGGTGCGCGATGCAAACGCCAAATACGACGGCCGTCGCGGACATTTCCCCGGGTGCTATGCCATTGCAACGCATGCTTGGGAAGATGTGCGGTGGCTTAAACGCTGGGCCGACTGGACCCACATTTATCACCGTGAAAGCATGTGGCATGACAAGCGAGTTCTGCGACACATGCGTGCGGAAATTAAACGGATGGGGCAATACCCGTCCAAAGATGCTTTCTGCGACATCCTAAAGCTGGTGGCAGCACAAACCACCGGCAAGGACATCAATGTGCTGGATGATTCCGCCATTGCGGAAAAAGTCCACCATGCTTTTGAACAAACCCAACTCGGTCTTGCATGACTGCTTCCTTAAAGTCCGCCTCAAAATCCCCCACCACCAACGAAGACAACACCCGCTAAATCGTACAAATCATGCTCCACGAAATCGAGCAAGGTGGCGAGGAGCGGGGTCGGGTGCGATAGCCTGTGGGAAGTTGGCATCGATGAACCTGCTGTTCTTATCTGGGTGGTCTGGGTGTTTGCTGGCTTTACCGCTGAATTCCCAGCCCCTGTGACTGCTGCTACCATGCAGCACCATGGCAGTCCGGGAGTTGATCATGAGTGGCCCAACCCATTGTTTTTCTGACACTTTACTCAGTGGCAAGCGCGCACTGATCACTGGCGGAGGGACAGGTATCGGCAAAGCGATTGCGCCGGGATTGGCGCGGGCGGGCGCTGACCTGGTAATCGCGAGTAATGGCTTCGCCGGATTATCCGGGTAAAATCAATAATACCTTCTTAATCACGGCTACCGATATTTCTTACCAGGACAGATGCAAATGTTAGCGACATTCAGGGAAGAAACCCGTTCCTGGCTGGAGGACAACTGCCCCGTGTCCATGCGTTCCCGCATGAATCCGGATGAGGTCGTCAACGGTGGGTTCAAGCGGCGCTCATCAAACCCGGATTCAGAACTGTGGTTGCAGCGCATGGCCGAGCGTGGCTGGACAGCGCCGACCTGGCCCGAGGCGTATGGCGGTGCCGGACTCGACAAGGACCACTTTGTCATTCTTCTTGAAGAAATGCAGCGCATCAACGCGAGGCCCCCTCTGCTCGGAATGGGCGTTTCCATGATTGGGCCGACACTCCTGGAGTATGGCACCGAAGCGCAGAAGTCCGGGTTTCTGCCGCCCATTACCCGGGGTGAAGTAGCCTGGTGCCAGGGTTACAGCGAACCGGGTGCGGGCTCTGATCTTGCCGGACTGCGGACCCGCGCGCATCAGGACGGCGATGAGTTTGTTGTTAACGGGTCCAAGATCTGGACATCAGGTGCGGCGTTCGCCGACTGGATGTTCTGTCTGGTTCGTACCGATTCGAACGCACCCAAACACCAGGGCATCAGTTTTCTTCTGCTTCCCATGGATAGCCCGGGTATTACAGTGAAACCGATTCGCCTGATCAATGGCGATTCTCCTTTTTACCAGACGTTCTTTGACGATGTCCGCGTACCGAGGGAAAATCTGGTACATCGTCTGAACGAGGGCTGGGAGGTCGGTAAACGGCTGTTGCAGCATGAACGGTCAGGGCTTGCTGCGCTCGCCAGTGCCGACACGGCGGGTCCTCTTGAGCGGATTAAACCGGGCGATGGATTCATGGACCTGCTGCGCAGGTCGGGCGTAATGTTTCGCGACGACTGGACAGATAATGAAATGTTGAAGCAGGCGTTGCTGATGACAAAGCGACGTGCCGTTGAGGAATTGGAAGCGCACACGCCCGGTGCGGCGACTTCGATTTTCAAGTATGTTGAAGCAGAGTATGTGAAGCGACAGCTTGAATTGCAGGTGAAGGTCCGCGGAACACAGGGGCTGGGCTGGCAGGGAGAGACGTTTGAGGATGATGCCCTGGCTATGTGTCGGCTGTGGCTGGAGTCCAAAGCAATCTCGATTGCCGGTGGTTCAAACGAGATTCAACTGAATATCATTAGTAAACGGGTGCTGGGGCTCCCGGACTGAAGGAGTTCTCTATGGCGGAAGTTATCAGCGGTCCACTCTGGGCGGCAAGAAACTGGTCAGCAGATGCGGGCAGCGGCAGCATCCACGACGATGAAACCGCACAGAACCTGGGTTTTCGCGGTGGCACCGTTGCCGGGGATGTGCACATGAACCAGTTTGTTCCCGTTCTTCTGAAAGTGTTTGGCAACGATTGGTTTGAGCGGGGCAACATCTCCCTGCTTTTCAGGAATGCGACGGTGGACCGGGAACGGGTTCAGGTTTTCGCTGAACAACCGGACGAAGGTACGAACCAGTGCCGGGTCCGGATGGAGCGGGAGGACGGGTTGCTGGTCTGCGAGGGGACCGCTGCACTGGGCGATCACTCTGCTTCAATCCTGCGCGATCGTGACCTCCGTGGTTGTGACCCCGCAGAGTTGAAGATACTGAATCGACTCTATCCGGGGCTGTCTCTTGGCACCTACGAGGTCACGACCACAACGGACACACAGTTTCACCGGTTTGATACCGGGGTTATCTCAGAGCCGCTGGACTGGTACCGGTCTGCGGAGGAATCTCCCTGGCAGGAGATCATCGCAGCACCGGCAACACTTCTGGAATATCTCTGGGCCTGGCCCATGAAAGGACTGATGCCGCTGGTGGGCGAATCTGTGGGGCTTTTTGGCGCGATAGAAATTGGTTTTGAACAGGGTCCCTTTTTGTTCGACAGGAACTACAGGATTGAATCCGAAGTGGTTGAGGTTGGTCAGAGCCCGCAGACCGAGTTTGTCTGGTATGACAGTGTTGCTTATGACAGGGAAGACCGGGTGATTGCGCGCATGCGGATGCAATCGCGGGCAATGAAGTCATCTTCACCCGCCTATCAGTAGAGCCTTCGGTCAATGGTCGCTATTTCAGATCTTTGTTATGGATGGAGGTTTAGCTGCCTGCCGTTATCGCGCTATGATACCAACCCTGATAAATCGAGGAAGGGTCAGACGAAATGAGTGAGGCGTCCGTGCAGGTATCACCGGAGTACCGAACCCCGGAACAGGAACAGGCAGCGAAGGGTGCCAACACGCCTGATCCGTATGACATGCCGATTGAGGACATCAATCCGCTCAATGCACATCTGTTTGCGGACAACCGGTGGCAGGAAGTGTTCGCGCGCCTGCGTGCGGAAGATCCCGTGCATTTCAACGAAATTGAAACGGCGGGTCGCTACTGGTCCCTGACCCGATACAGGGACATCAAGACGGTGGATGCTGACTGGGAGCGATTCTCATCCGCCGATGGCATCACCCTCGGCTTTCGCCTGGACCGGGAAGTGCCGGAGGGGATCTTTGTCGGCAGCGAACCGCCCTTTATCTCCCAGGATCCCCCGAGTCATGACGAACAGCGAAAAACGGTCACCGGTGTGGTCGCACCGGGTAACCTCGCCAGGCTGGAACCGCTGATCCGTGAGAGAACCTGCAAGGTCCTGGACTCGCTTCCGGAGAATGAAACATTTGACTGGGTGGACAGTGTCTCCATTGAACTCACGACCCTGATGCTGGCGACACTGTTTGATTTTCCCCTGGAAGACCGGCGTAAACTGACGCGCTGGTCGGACGTGGTATTCGCCATTCCGGAACCGGGTGGCGTGGTGGAGACCCAGGAGGAGAAACGCCAGGAGTTTATCGAGTGCGTCAGCTACTTTGCCCGTCTGTGGGAGGAACGCAGGAACAACCCGGGTGACGATCTGGTGTCCATGCTGGTACACGGCGAAGCCACCAAAGATATGCAGCCAATGGAACACCTCGGCAACCTGCTGTTGCTGATCGTGGGTGGTAACGATACGACACGTAACACCATGTCAGGCAGTATTTATGCACTGAACAGGTTTCCCGCTGAGTACGACAAGCTGATTGCCAACCCCGAACTGATTCCAAAGATGGTGGCTGAGGTCATTCGCTGGCAGACGCCGCTGTCCTACATGCGACGAACCGCAAATCAGGATGTAGAGATCGGCGGCAAGCTGATCAGGGAAAAAGACCAGGTGCTTATGTGGTATGCCTCCGGCAATCGTGATGAAGAAGTATTCGAGAATGCCAATGATCTGATGATAGATCGCCCGAACTCCCGGCAGCACCTGGCATTCGGTTTCGGGATACATCGCTGTATGGGTAACCGGCTGGCTGAATTGCAGCTAGGAATTTTGTGGGAAGAAATTCTGGCACGGTTCGAGAAGATCCAGGTACTGGGAGAGCCGGGTCGGACCTTCTCTTCATTCGTGAAGGGATACACCCATCTGCCGGTGAAGGTGAAGCGCAAATCCTAAGGAAGTGCGCTTCCCATAAGGTCTTCAAAATTAGCCCGGTAAAACCGGTCCTTCTCTTCTTCGCTACAACCTTCGGCGTCAAGCGAGGCTTCAAAGCGTTTGATCGGATTGCGTCCGCCTTCAATGTGGGGGTAGTCAGAACTGAATAAGCCGACTTCCGGTCCGGCCTGTTTTACCAGCCAGCCCGCAGGCTCATGGGGATAGGGCGTTACCCGAATCTGGCGTCGAACATACTCCGAAGGTTTCAGTGACAGCTTCCGCAGACGATCTTCATTCTTGCAGAATGCCTCAAACGCAGAATCCATTGACCTCATCCAACCCGGAACCCAGCTTGCACCCATCTCAATGACGCCGAACCTGAGTTTCGGGAAGCGTTCGAACATGCCGTCGAAGATCATGGTGGCAAGGGACTGCATGGGGGATTCGGCGATGTACATATAGGATACCGAAGTGAAATTGTCATCCCCGCCTATGAAGTCCTTGACCGGGGGCAGACCGTTTTCCTTGTAGGCGGGGTCCATCGGGGTACCGCCGCCAACGTGAAAGACAACGGGTATGCCCGCCTCCTCGGCGGTAGCCCACAAAGGATCGAATCCGATGTGGCTTGGCGAATGAGTTTTCTGCACAGCCGAAGGTACCATCAGGGCTGCGGCACCGTCTTTGATGGCGTTTTCTGCCAGTTTTACGGCCTGACCAATATCACAGAAAGGTACGGCCAACACGGGTAGAAGGCGTGGGTCAATGCTGCAGAAATCGAGCATTGCCCGGTTGTGAGCGTGTGCAACAGCCAGTGCCTGCTCCGGGTCACCGCTACGGTCGCTGATGGCAAGGGGACCCAGTCCACCGGTGGTGAACACCAACTGACTCGCCACGCCCAGATGATCAAGGGCGGCAGGACGTTCTTCCCTGATAAATGCGCCGAGTGCGGCAAAGCCTTTTCGGAGCGTAATCTCTTCCTCATTGCGCGCAACATAGTCAGGGTTGTCATAGGGCTTGCGGGCCTCGCGAACGGCCTCCCGGACCTGCTCGTCAATCTGAAGATAAGACTTGAGCGATTCATGTAGCTTTGAATCCACATACGGCTCCATCCAGCCCGGAGCCTCGAACACGTGGGCATCAGCATCGTGCACAATGCGGGATTGGATATAGGTCATGAATTCACCTTCTGGTTTGGCGCGTCAGTGCCTGACGTTATCGTATTTTTCCCCTGGAATCGAGGTACAGCCTCTTTTTCTGACTTCAATCCTGCATGCTGCATGACCGGGTTTTACGTCGATGGTTGCCGGTACTCTGATTGGCCTCACAGGTACTGAAACCGGACAATCCCTTTATTGTCCAATCAATCGGGACTAATATGCCGGTATCGGAAAAACGATCGGCAAAGGAGTGGGAAGCTGTCATGAGGAAATGGTCATGATCCGACTGTTCGGAGTGCTGCTGCTCCTGATGCTGCAACCTGCGCTTGCCAATGGCGACCCCTACGAGGGCGTCAATCGCAAGATTCATAACTTCAACGATGTTGTTGATCGCAAACTCTTTCGACCCGTCGCAGTTGGCTACGACCGGGTAATGCCAGACCTGGCGAAACAGGTGATTGGGAATTTTTTCGGCAACCTGACTGATGTGGGTGACGGGCTAAACAACCTGCTTCAGGGTAAACCGAAAGAGGCTGCCAATGATACGGCGAGGGTGCTGATCAACACGACCGTGGGGCTGGGTGGTCTGTTTGATCCGGCCAGTACCATGGGACTGGCTGATCACAATGAAGACTTCGCCCAGACCCTGGCCGTATGGGGGGTGCCGAGAGGCCCTTATGTGGTGGTGCCGCTTCTGGGACCCGGTTCGGTTCGGGATATCTTCGGTCGTTCCGTCGATTCAAGACTTGACCCGCTACTGTATCACCGACCGGTCAGTCACCGAAATTCGTTGTCCGGACTCAGCGTTCTGCACACCAGAGCGGGGTTACTCTCTGCGGATTCCGTCGTCTTCGGTGATCGATATATCTTCTATCGTGATGCCTACCTGCAAAGGCGTGAGTTCCTGGAGAAGGACGGCGTCGTTGATGATCCGTTTGACGAGGAGTTCTAGTGTCCTGTCCCGTTAATTCGTTCAATTACATTACTGACTGACTCAATGATTTTGTCAGCGGACTTTGTCCATTGGAATGGCCTGGGATTCTCGTTGTGTATTTCAAGGTAGTCTCGTATCGCTTGTTCCAGCGCAGGAACTGACCGGTGAGTCCCTCTGCGCAACTGATGCTCTGTCAGAGTAGCAAAGAACCGCTCTACCAGGTTGAGCCATGAGCTGTACGTCGGGGTGAAGTGGCAGTGAAATCGCCGATGCCGTAACAGCCAGTTCTTGACCTTCTCCGTCTGTGAGTGCTGTAGTTATCCAGAATCAAGTGGACCTCCAGACCGGCAGGAACCTGGGAATCGATATGTCGTAAGAAACTCAGGAATTCCGTACTTCGATGGCGGCGTTTGAGTTTGCCAATCACTTTGCCAGTGGCCACGTCCAGGGCGGCAAAAAGCGTTGTCGTACCATAACGTCGATAGTCGTGCGTGTGTGTTTCCGGCAAACCGTAATCCATCGGCAGGGATGGCTGGGTCCGGTCCAATGCCTGAATCTGGCTCTTCTCGTCCACGCACAAAACCAGGGCTTTATCCGGGGGATCAAGATAGAGCCCAACAACATCCCGGACTTTTTCAATGAAATGAGGGTCAGTCGATAGCTTGAAACTATGTGACAGGTGGGGTTTGAGACCAAACGCACGCCACACTCGGTGAACAAAACCACGCGATATGTCCAACTCTTCAGCCAGGCTGCGAACACTCCAGTGCGTCGCGTTCTTTGGCCGCCGATTCAGCGTCGCATCTAACACAAGCTGCACCTTGTCATCACCATACTGACGAGGCTGCCCACTACGTGGGGCATCGGACAGGCCAGCAAGCCGGTCGCGGGCAAAACGGCGGCGCCACTTGGTGACTGTTTGTTGACTGGTATGGCGGCGCTTTGCAATTTTTTCACCGGAATATCCAGCGGCGCAATCCAGTACGATACCGGCTCGGAAATGCAATCCTGCTTTCGTGTTGCGTCGCCGACGCCAGCTTTCGAGGGTCGATTGTTCGTCTTCGCTCAATACAATTTCAACGGCAAGACGTCCCATGGTAGAGTCCTCATCAGGGTAATAGCCATACGACAACTTTCCTGCAAATTAGTTCAATTAATTTACATGACAGGACACTAGCGTCCCGGCGCGGACAAGATTCAAGGAAATCCAATATTCTGCATGGCTCAGTTTAAGGGGGTACGCTCAAAGGAAACCACTAGCGCGTTGCCCTTCATATATACATTGTATACACTTAGTTGTATCTACAATGTAGATATTCATTCATGAAAGTAGAAACCGAAATAAAAAAATGGGGTAACAGTCTGGCCCTCCGTGTTAGCGGCATCATGGCAGAGTTGCCGGGTTTCAAAGCCGGGTCACGGGTCCTGGTCGAAGTCAGCGAAGACGGCCTAGTCATTAAACCCATAGCGGACGGTGTTTCTGAACCGCGCCTGCCATACGCTGAGAAAGATCTGTTGGCGGACCTGGATCCGTCAACGGCCCATGGCGATGAGTTGGCAAAGCTGTTTGGCGATGAAGTCGGTGACGAGTAGTGGTTGGGGAATACATACCAGATCGTAGGGATGTTGTTTGGCTGGATTTCGAACCTACCCGCGGCAAAGAAATTGGCAAGTATCGTCCGGCATTGGTTCTCAGCAGTGCGGAATACAATCGTAAAACCGGTCTGCTGATTTGCTGTCCCATAAGCACTAGCATCCGGGGCGGTGCTACTGAGGTACCTGTTTCCCGTCTGGGTAAACCCTCCGTTGTCGCCGCAAGCCTAGTGCAAACGTTGTCCTGGCGAGAACGCAAAGTTAAAAAGATCATACGGGCACGCAAGAATGAATTTCGCGAGACCTTGCTGAGATTGCTGCCGTTGATCGGAGCCGCAGAAATTATTGAAGACTCGGCCAGATAATCCTGAATTCCGACGCGGTGAACTTCACCAACCCTAAGGCGGTTGATGCGGAGGTGCTGGAAAATCTTCATCGAGTTGTCTGGACATAACGGCCTGACTCGACGTCCGGTAGGAATCTCTCTGACGGCTCGCCATTGAGATGGGCCATTTCTAAAGTTCTGTGGTTATCAACCTTTAGTCAGTGCAACGACACCATCAGACAAAACCTCGAGCATTCTGTGTAACGCTTTCAGGTTCGCAGCCTGGTACTTCAAGGCCATAACTGAAATGACCAGGAACTCAGCCACGTCTTTAAGCTGGTGACCCGAGGCGATGATCTCTGCTTTGCATGGGGTCAATAGGTCTTCGATGAGCTTGCGGTGTTTTTGGTGTGAACGTGTGATCTCTTCTTTGCCTGCCTCGTTGTGCCCGCTGATTAAATCCTCGGGGTCACCTGAGGTCTGCAGTAGCTTGAACGAACTCACCACCGTTTCTTCGAAGTAAACAGCCAGCTTGTCTTCAAGGCTAGCAGCGGAATCCAGTCGATCGTAAACTCTCGAGAGGTTGCGGTCAGTAATCGTTTGGATGGAAGCAACGATAAACTCATTTTTCCCTCCGACGAGATCGTAAAGCGTTTGCCGGGATACCTCTGCCGCCGCCGCAATATCAGCCATGGTGGTTTTCCTGGCGCCATACTTCACAAAAACGCCAATCGCCGCGTCAATCAGCGCATCTTTTTGAATGATGTTTTGAGCTTCCATTGGTCCAGAGATTCCAGAATTTGGAATATTCTAGATGAGTTGACAATTATTATAAATATGTAAAACTGTAAACAACTTTACAAATACTATCGGAATGTAAAATGGGTACGCAAACGGTACTAATCACCGGTGCTTCTTCCGGCATCGGAAAAGCGGCGGCCCGCGATCTGTCTCAAGCTGGCTTCAAGGTGTACGCGGTAGCAAGGCGACTGGAGCAGATGCAGGAACTTACAGCCCACGGTGTCACAACGCTGAAGATGGACATTACGTCCGACGATGATATTGACCAGGTAATAAGCCAGATTGCCGAGGAGACAGGCGGCGTAGACATTCTGGTGAACAATGCAGGGTTTGCGACTCAGGGTCCCGTGGAAGAGATGCCCATGGAAGATGCCCGCGCGATGTTTGACGTCAACCTGTTTGGGCTGGGTAAGCTGACTCAGAGTGTGCTGCCTCATATGCGTGAGAAACAAGAAGGCCGCATCATCAATGTTGGATCTGCCGCTGGGAGGGTCTACATACCCTTAAGTGCCTGGTATGTTGCTTCAAAGCACGCGCTTGAAGGCTTCAATGACAGCTTGCGCAGTGAAATCAGTCAGTTCGGCATCAAGGTGGTGCTTATTGAGCCAGGCGCTATCGAGACTGAGTTTAACGATGTGGCAATGAGCAAGATTGAACAGCGATCCGGTGAAGGCCCTTATGCAAAACTGGTGAATGCCTATGCCAACATGGAGCTCGATGGATCGCCGCCGGAAGTGATCTCCAACATCATTGTTAAAGCGGCAACCATCGGTAAACCTAAAACTCGATATGTTGCAGGCAAGATGGCAAAAGAGACCATCCTTATGCGTCGTTGGCTGGGCGATGCGTTTTACGACAAGCTGTTGTACAGCATCATCAAGGTAGATTGACTATGAGTAAACCGAGTGTCGGATTCATTGGCTTTGGGGCCATGGGTGAGCCTATGTGTGGGCACATTCTTTCAGCGGGCTTTTCTGTATTTGGATGTGCAAATCGTAATCGGGAACCGATCGATCGTCTCAAGAGCGATGGGTTAATCGAAAAGGCCAGTCCCTTCGAGGTGGGCGCCGAATGTGACATCCTGCTCACCGTTGTCTGGGATGAATCACAAAATGACGTCGTGCTGCGCGGTGAGACTGGTGCGCTATCAACGCTCAAACCGGGTTCCACCATTATCGTGATGAGCACAATTTCGCCAGATTATTGCGTGGCGTTGGCCCAAGAAGCGAAAGAGATAGGTATCAATGTGCTCGATTGTCCAATCAGTGGCATGGTTGCCGGTGCAAAGGCCGGGACGCTGTCCTTAATGGTCGGTGGAGATGAGTCCGTGATTGAACGCTGTCGCCCAGTCCTGGAAACAATGGGTACTGTGATGCACTGTGGCGGAATCGGTACTGGTCAGGCAGTCAAGCTGGGTAACAACGCCATTGTCCTGGGTTGTTACTCGCTGATTCAGGAGGTGCGCGATACGGTTGCAGCAGCAGGGGTTGATCTTGAAACCTTTATGTCAATTCTGAACAACTCTACTGGTCGCAGTTTTGTTTCAGAAAACTTCCCCATGCCACAATCACGTCAACCGCTCAGGACAATGCCCGAGAAAGACATTTCGCGGTGTCTTGGTGTCGCGAAAACCCACAACGTATCAATGCCGATGTTAACGGCATGTTATGAATCAGGAACGTAAGTCATGCTCAAACTAATTGGAATTTTCGTCTTGATCGTTACCGTGGTGGCGGTCCTGCTGGCGATTACGGGACGTAAATCGGTTTACGCAGAGGCCACGATTAACGCATCGCCAGCGGATGTATGGGCAATGATTACGGATCCTGAGTCATACGCTTCCTGGAATCCCATACTGATCAAAGCGAAGGGCGAGTACGTGGAAGGTGGTGCGGTGACATACCAGATGAAGATCGGTGACGCCGAACCCACTGAGGTGACACCTTTGATCAAGCAAATCAAAACCAATGAAATGCTGCATCAGGGTGGCGGTATGACCGGCATCTTAACTTTCGACCATCGCTGGCAACTCGAAGCAGTGCCCGGTGGGACTAAAGCTGTTCAGCAAGAGGAGTACACAGGTATCGGCGTCTGGTTCTGGGATCCGAGTGAAGTGGAACAGCAGTATCAACAAGGGCTGGATGCGATGAAGGTCATTCTGGAGAGCAGTCATGAGTCTTGAAGGAAAAATTGCGGTAGTGACAGGTTCTGCATCGGGTATCGGGAAAGCATCCGCTATCCGATTGGCTACCGATGGTGCGGATGTTGCGGTGTTTGACCTCAACGAATCAGGCCTTGCCGAAACACAACAGGCCATCGAGACGCTGGGTCGTCGTTGCCTTGCGGTCAGTCTTAATCTGCTCAATCGCGAAGAAATTGTCGCGGCTTTTGCGCGCGTTGTAACAGAACTGGGACCTGTTGATGTACTTTTCAACAACGCAGGTGGGCCCTACACAGGAAGAACCCGCGGGTTTGTTAAAGCAGTGGCAGCACAATGGGATGAGGTCGTGAACCTCAATTTGAGGGCTGCGGCCGACTGTACCCGCGAGGTAATTGGATCCATGAAGGAACGGGGCTGGGGCAGAGTGATCAGCACCTCCTCTGAACAGGCATTTAAAGGCGGCGCTGGATTCACGGATTATGCGGCGGCAAAAGCAGGGCTCCTCGGATTTACTCGATCATTGGCTCTGGAGGTTGCGCCTTTTGGTATTACGGTCAATGCGATTTGTCCTGGCGTAATCAGAACCGGTATTACGGACAGCATGCCCCAGGACCGCATTCAGGAATCGCTCGCCAGCATTCCTATCGGGCGCTTAGGTACACCAGAGGAAATCGCCCATGCCGTATCTTTTTTTGCGAGCCCCGGCGCCAGATATGTAACTGGTGAGCATCTGCTTGTAGCAGGTGGGCGAACACTTCACTAGCAGGCCGTTCTGGTTTTCCATCACAGTGTGACCCATATAAGACAGTCTGGCTTCTTTGATAGCTGCGTTGGACCCGTCCTCGAAACATCGGAAAACTAAAGCATTTTTACGATTTTCTGCGGGCGCGTCCGCCTTGCTCTCACGAAACTTTCTCTCACAAAAAAAGCCTACTATTCAGAGCTTCCCTGGCGGAGTAAAATCGTTCGGATTTTCATGAGATGGGGCTCTGGAGGAACATGGCGCGAATCACAGTTTGTATTGAGCGGCAGTGAGTAACAGTAAGTACCGGTTGCTCATTGTGTCTGCTTCCGAGAAGGCCGAAGAGATCAAACTTCGGCTGGCGGAAAATGATTTTGCCGCTGTTTCCATTGCTGACTACCCCAGCGCACTGCCAGCCATCCGCAGTGCAATCCCTGATCTGATACTTCTGACGAAGCAACCGGGATTGTCTTCCCTGTTGTTGATCAACAAGATTCACAGACAGTTTCCGCTGGTGCCGATTGTTATGGTGGCAACGAATGTCGCCGAGGAATCGATGCGTGAGCATGTCGAGGCGGGCGCGTCCGATTACATCTATTATGTGGGCCCGCAGAGAGAGATGCTGCCGTTCGTTGTCCTTCAGAACCTGGAAAGTCGAACGAATGCATTGCTGGCGGAAGCCTCTGAAGAGACCCGAACGCGTTTCAAGCGACTGGAGCATGATCAGAAGTCCGGCTTCCGGGTTCAGCAGGCGATGCTGCCGGATGCGCCCAAATCTATTCAGGGGCTCAGCTTCAATCATCAGTTGTATCCCTCCCTGATTATGAGCGGTGATTTCATTGATTACTTCGAGCTCTTTGATGGTCGTGTCGCCTTCTACATTGCCGACGTCTCGGGGCATGGTGCATCCAGTGCGTTCATTACCGTGCTGCTGAAAAGCCTGTCTCGCAGACTGCTGGATGACTTCCCCCGGTTCGCATCCACGGCGGAAATCCTGTCCTGGATAAATGTTGAACTTCTACAGTGGAAACTTGAACAGCATGTCACGATGTTCTTCGGCATCATCGACCAGGAAAGCTCGACGCTGGAGTACAGTAACGCCGCGCACTTCCCGGGAACCATTATGTGTCATCCGGGTGGTGCACAGTTCCTGGAGATTGGCGGACAACCTCTCGGGCTGTATTCAGAACCCATATATGAAGCGAATCGGCTTTCCCTGCCGGAATCCTACGCCATTGTCATGTTTTCCGACGGGGTTTTCGAAATTCTGCCTCAAGAAACCCTCGAAGCTAAGGAAGAACACCTGCTTTCGGTGGTAGAATGTCACAAGCAAGAGGAGGACCCTGTCTTGCTGGTTGACGAACTTGTCGACGATCTGGGGGTCCTTAGCGCCAGTTCTATCCCGGATGATATTGCTGTTTTCACCGTGGCCAGTGCTGGACGGCCGGGATAGTTGTATGGGTAGTATTTTATTTGCTGAAAAAGACGGCGTGCATGTGCTGAAGTTTGTCGGCGACGTGCGGGTATCGCTTGGCCCCACCATAGCCGCCTACCTTGAAAAACTGGAGTCCTGCCAGGAGTTTAATGGCATGATCATCGACCTTTCAGGAACGGAGGTCATCGACAGCACGGCGCTCGGTCTGATCGCCAGGATCGCCATTTGTACCCGTGAGAGGTTCAACTCTGCCACCAGCATCGTTTCGCCACGTGAAGATGTCACCCGCATCCTGACGAGCATGGCCATGGAACAGGTCTGTTTAATCAGGCGGGATATTCTGGATGAGAATGCAGACCTCAGTGAGTTGCCCGTCGAAATTTGCAGTGAAGACACCATGCGCAAACAGGTCGTGGATGCACACAGGACACTGATGGGCCTTACCGATGACAACTTTGAAAAGTTTCATGATCTGGTGGACGCACTGGACGGGGAAGAGGGCGGCCAGACTTCCGCACAGACTTCCGAACAAAAGTGCGCCCACCTCGGCTAGACGCCCGGGCTCAGGAGTCTCTTGCCTGAATCTTTAACCGTATGAAATCTGCATGGGCCAGGTGAATCAAACCGGCCACCCGCCGGATGACGTGATCCTCGAACGACTCAATATGGCCGTCAGCATAGGCGACCCGCCACATGGCCAGTAACAGAAACTCTTTATCCGAATAGCTGTAATGTTCATTGATTAACCGGGTGAACTGGTAAAGGTCATGTGCCGTCTCCACCTTTTCATGGGCGGAGTCTATCAGCGCCTCAACTGAGCCTCCTTCCACGTCAAACTCTTTCAGAAGAATTTCGGAGATCATTTCAAGTTCAATATCCTGCTTGTTGCTGTCGGATCTTGCGACCTCCAGCATCAGGGCCGCTGCGGCCAGGGCGATTGCCTCGTCATGTGGCATCTGCTCATCCGCTTCGCCCACCAGCCCTTCAAAGAAGTCGAACAGTCGGTCGATCATGATGCTTCACTCGGGCAGGTGTGTGGCCGGATGAAGGCGACAGCGTCATCGACGACCTGAAGGTCTGCGTCATCACGATGCATGTGAGTGCTCAGATGACGGCGGAATGCCCTGGCACCGGGTATGCCGGTAAACAGCCCGAGCAGGTGCCTGGCCATATATTTAATGGATACACCCTCAGCCTTCTGCCGGGCCATGTATTCCCGGTACCTGGCGAGAGCGTCAAACCGGTCAATGGGCTGGCTCTTGAAGATACTGGCGTCAAGTTCCGCCAGCAGGTAGGGATTGCTGTAAGGTGCGCGACCCAGCATCACGCCGGAAAATTCCTCAAGAAGCGTGCGGGCTTCTTCCACCGTACTGATACCACCGTTCAGGACAAACCGGGCATCGGGAAAGTCATCCCGGACTTTGCGGACATAATCGTACCTGAGCGGTGGAATTTCCCGGTTCTCTTTCGGGCTTAGACCCGTGAGCACCGCCTTACGGGCGTGGATTTGAAAATACCTGCAACCGGCGGAGTAAACAGTGTCGATGAAATCGCGAAAGAAATCGTAGTCGTCCCGGTCATCAATACCGATACGGGATTTTATCGTGACGGGAATGGCCACCGCCTCTGACATGGCGGCGAAGCTGTCTGCGACCCGTCGTGGTTCTCTCATCAGGCAGGCGCCGATACCGCCCTGCTGTACCCGGTCGCTCGGGCAGCCACAGTTGAGATTCACTTCCTGGTAACCGGCGTGTTCCACCAGTTTTGCGGCGAACGCCAGTTCCTTTGGATTGCTGCCGCCCAGTTGCAGCACGGCGGGTTCATCACCCGCATGATGCAGGAGTCGTTCATGGTCCCCGTGGATGAGGGCGCTGGCGGTCAGCATTTCGCTATAGAGCAGGGCGTTGGCCGAGAGCTGGCGAAAGAGGTAGCGGCAGTGTCGATCTGTGCAACCCATCATTGGCGCTACACAAAGGGTTCGTTGCATGAGGTCGAGATGTCCAGTGATACAAAAAATGGTTAAGAAAGCGGTTTTTTATAAAAACTCAGCGGTGGTGTTTGATCCCAGCCTGGATTTTATCATGCTGATGTGCCTGGCTGACTAAGTAGAAACATGGTTTATTCTCCTTTCTCCTTTTCACTGTAGGACCATCCATGTGCTATTGAACACGTAGAATGCCAACAGGCTCCATGTCGTGACTCCGAGAACCGTGTTGGATTGTCCCTCCAGCAGGCTTTTAGCAGTTGTGCGCCCGATAAGGAAATAGGCAAAAAGAATGCCAGAACTGATACCGGCCAGATGCGCCACCAAATTGATCTCAAAGCTACCCCATAACCACAGCACTTCAATGACGATTAACGTTGGAAGCAGGTATGGCCCAAGTATCAGGGTAGAAAGGTTTGGTAGCTCTTTTCTGAAGCGGTATTGAAGCAGAAAGAAAGTGCCAACAAGACCATAGATAGCACCGGAGGTCCCAACCACCACTACGTCATTGCTGTACCAAAGCAAAGAAGCGAATGACGAGGCGATGCCGGACAGAAGCAAAAGAGTCACGAACCGTTGCCAGCCAAGAACCCCTTCGAGCAACAGGCCGAGAACAAGCAATAGACAGAGATTAAAGAAAAGGTGCGGTGCGTTCGCGTGTAAGAATAGCGGGGTCGTTAGCCGAAAATATTCGCCCGCATAAAGCAAGCTCGACTGTAGCGCGCCAAAGTTGAGAAGAATGTCGGCAAGCTGATCCTGGCTTTCAGCCTGTGGTTGAATGACAAAAATGCCGATCAGCAACACAGAAACAATAATCGAACTGATCGGTAACCTTCTTTGAAGCGAACCAACCTTATCCAATAGGCCAGACTCATGATCCCCTTTATGAAGGGCAACCAACCTTCTTAGCTCATCGTAAAATTGATCTAAATCACTCGCTTCGGAGAATACCTGAGGCTCGAACAACAATGGAAAGAACTGACCATAGTTAATCGCGATGTACGGCGGAGCGAAAACCGGTTGTAGTTTTTCAATGCTGTTAATCTGATCAAAGCGGATTTTTCTGGTTTTGCCTGGGTGTACCAGATAAGGAATGTGAATTTCATCATCCATGAACCGGATGTAGGCAGGGCTACTGAAATTCCGAATACAGTGATGTGCCAGGGCGAGTGACAATAGGACGGTTGGAGCCGCCACAAAAAGCAAGCTCTCAAGTGAGCCATTGCCTGTAAAGAAAACAAGCAACAAACCAGTAGGTACAACAAAGAAAATCAGCAATACACTGCCAAGAACAATCAGTCTTAGCTGAAGGTATTCGCTGGACAGCGAAAGTTTCATCTACAGATTATCGAGTATCAGGATTACTACAATCATTATCGACCCCACGACAGCACAGGACTGGAAACCCCGACGGCGTACTATCAGCAACTCATGCAGGCTGCCTGATTTGTCTGACAGGTACTGAGCCAGTACACGAGATTAATCTTTGGGGTCCGATAGTGTAACATCTGGGCCGTTTTTCACGCAGTCCGGCCCATGAAATCCAGAACCAGAGTTGCCCCATCACCGACGGGTGATCCTCATGTCGGCACGGCCTATATGGCCCTGTTCAGTTATTGCTACGCGAAGCAAACCGGTGGCGAATTCATCCTTCGTATTGAAGATACGGATGCTGAACGCAGCAGCGCGCAATCTGAAGCGAACATTCTGGAATCACTGCGCTGGCTGGGGCTCGACTGGGATGAGGGCCCGGATGTCGGTGGCCCCCATGAACCCTATCGTCAGAGTCAGCGTGACTATCGCTCGTATGCCGATGAATTGATTGAAAGTGGGCACGCCTTTTCCTGTTTCTGCACTCGGGCGCGCCTGGACCAGGTTCGTGCGGAGCAGATGAAGGCGAAGCAGACGACACGGTATGACGGCCATTGTCTTGCGCTGAGCGAGGCGGAGGTGTCGGCGAAACTCGCCGCCGGTGAGCCATGCGTGATTCGGATGAAGGTGCCCGAAGAAGGTGTCTGTGTGGTGAAAGACGTCCTCCGTGGAGACATAGAGATTGCATGGAGTCAGATCGACATGCAGGTACTGCTGAAAGCAGATGGCCGGCCAACCTACCATCTCGCGGTGGTCGTCGATGATCACCTGATGGAAGTCACTGACATTATCCGGGGCGAGGAATGGATCAATTCGGCGCCGAAGCACATGTTGCTGTTCGACTACTTTGGCTGGGAGATGCCGAGGTTAATTCACATGCCGCTCCTTCGAAATCCGGACAAGAGCAAGTTGAGCAAACGGAAGAACCCGACCAGCATCGGCTACTACCGGGATATGGGTTTTCTGCCGGAAGCAGTGCTGAATTACCTGGGTATGCTGGGATGGAGTATGCCGGACGGTGAGGAGAAGTTCACCCTGCGGGAGATGATCGACAACTTTGATATCAACCGCATATCACTGGGCGCCCCTGTGTTTGATATGGAAAAGCTGAAGTGGCTGAACGGTCGCTGGCTTCGTGAAACCATGTCTGACGATCAGTTCGCTGACAGGCTGATAGAATGGGCCTACAACCGGGAAAAACTGATGAAAGTCATTCCCCTGATAAAAGAACGTGTTGATCTGTTCACGGAACTGGCGCCGATGATCTCCTTCTTTGCGGAAGGGATACCGGAGTTGACAGCCGAGAACTTCAGGATCAAGAATCGGGAAGCTGACGATATCAGGAAGACGTTGCAGTTCATCCTGTGGCGCTTTGAGGCACATCAGGACTGGCGCGCAGAGCCTCTGAACCGGCTGCTGACGGAACTCGCCGTAGCGATGAACCTTACCGTCAGGGACCTTCTGGCACCGCTGTTCGTCGCCATCTCCGGCAGGCCCGTTTCACCCCCCTTGTTTGATTCCATGGCCATTTTGGGTTCTGATATCTGTAGAGCACGAATTCGCCACGCCCTTGATGTTCTGGGCGGGGTCTCAAAGAAGCAGGCCAGGCGACTTGAGAAAGAATACAGAGAATTGAGCCGGGCTCTCTCACCCGCAAAGAGGTAGGCAAATGTTCCAACAGGCAGCAGATCTACTGGAGGAAGGTAAGGCACTGAAGGCGGTCCTTGATGACCTTGAGGCGGCGGACTGGTTTCGGGCAACACCCTTCAAGAACTGGACAGTCAACCAGGTGGTTCAACACCTGCACGGGTCCGACAAGATGGCGGTGTTGTCACTGAAAGATGCTGACGGTTTCGCAAAGGTGATGTCAGATCCCGAAGCCACCAATGAACGGATGAACCCCAGGGGGGAAGGTCAGACGCTGCTGGACACCTGGTGGTCTTACTTCACGGAGATGTGTCAGTTGCTTGGCGACAGTGACCCGAAGCGGCGCCTGCCCTGGTTCGGCCCTGATATGGGCGTGATGATGTTCACAACCGCACGGCAGATGGAGACCTGGTCCCACGGGCAGGACATCTTTGATATGTTCGGGAGAAAGCGGGTCAACACCCATCGCCTTAAAAATATCGCGGTGATTGGCGTGAAAACCTACGGTTGGACCTTCGCCAACAGGAAACTGGAGCCGCCGGGGCCTGCGCCCTACGTCAGGCTGACAGCGCCGGATGGTGACATCTGGGAGTTCAACGAACCCAACACGGACAACCTGGTCGCGGGAGACGCCGCCGAATTCTGTCATGTGGTTACGCAGGGCAGAAACATCGCGGATGTTAATCTCGAAGTGGTGGGCGAACCTGCGGAGCAATGGATGGCCATTGCCCAGTGTTTTGCCGGACCGCCGGAAGACCCACCCGCACCGGGTAGCAGAACCGCCAACTTCTGACGGTACTGCCTTCGGCCTGTTTTATTCTTCCAGTCGCTCCTCTCCTTTGGCGTACCGGGCCGCAATGGCTTGATAGAACTGCGCGTTCGCGAGGTTGGTGTCGCTATTGTCGCGGCTGGCAATGACCTTCGCGGGTACGCCCGCGATAACCGAATTCGCCGGAAATTCACTGTTCTCCGCGACAATGGCGTGTCCGGCAACGATTGAATTCGCGCCGATTTTCGCGCCATCCATGACGGTCGCATTGATTCCGATCAGACATTTATCGCCGATATCACAGCCGTGCAGGGTTACATGGTGGGTAATTGAACAGTCTTCGCCGATGATGGTCGGTGTGTTATTACCAACATGAATCATCACAAAATCCTGAATGTTTGTCCGGGCGCCGATCCGGATTTCCAGCATTTCGCTTCGTGTAACGGCGTAGGTCCAGATGCTCGCTCCCGGGCCGACGTAGACCCTGCCCTGAAGCTGCGCTGTGTCGTGAATAAACGCCGGATTGTCGAGGGTAACGAGGGGGCCGATATGTGGCATCTTGTGAAGCTTCCTTTCCCGGGTTGCAGATTAAGTTGCAGGCGGACCATGATAGCAGACCGGGGTTGTGTTACCTTTTTGTGATTGATCAACAAGGAGGAGAAACATGGCAGCCCATGACCATGAAGTTGTGTCCATATACGGTCACAGCGAAGAACAAAAAAATGAACTGATGAAACGCGCACCTGAATGTATTCTGATGTGGGCAACGAAAGATGGCTGGCCGGTGGGCGTTGTCCATTCCTTTGTCTGGCATGACGACAAGGTCTGGGTCACCTTTGCATCTCACCGTCACAGAGCCGCTGCGATCAGGCGGGACAATCGGGTTTCAATCACCGTCAGTGGCGCTTCTTCCCAAGACCCTGAGTGCCCTCGGGGTGCGGTGACGGTCAAGGGTCACGCCACCTTCCACGATGATGATGAAACCAAAAAGTGGTTTTATCGCGCACTCTCCAGGAAGGTGTCACCGGACGACAGGGAAGGTGAGGATGCGTTTTACAGTCTTCTGGACTCACCGCTTCGAACCATCATCTCAGTGGCGCCGGAAAAGTGGATTTCATTCGATGCCGACAAGTCGCAGAGAGACCGCATGGGGCTGCTGAAAGAGGAAGAGAAGACGCCCAGGCTCAGCGCCGATACTGTTCGCATGAACAAAGAGCGGGAAAAACGAGGTCTTGAACCCAGATAGGAGGCGTTATGAGTAGCGATTTGGCGGATCGTATTGCAGTCCAGGACGTTATGCTGCGCTATGCGGCCACGGTGGATGAAAAGGACTATGAGGGTTACAAGGCCCTGTTCACCGAGGACGTGCGGGTGGTCGGCATGGGTCCGGAGGAAATGCACGGTATCGAGGAATACTACCCCTGGTGGAAAGATGCGCTGGATAAGTACGATGCGACCCAGCATATGCTGAGTCCGACCTACGCTGAAATTTCGGGGAATGAGGCGAAAACCCGAACCGATGTGCAGGCGGTTCACTACCCGAAAGGGGAAGCCGGGATTACCGTGACGCTTTGGGCGACCTATAAGACGAACATGCGCCGCGTGGATGGAGAGTGGAAGATTTCACACCACGAACTGGTAGCCCGTGGCATGAAGCGGGCATAAGTCATTCAAGGGTAAAGAAATCCGCCCTTGGCGTCATGGTCTCGTCGTAGACCGGCTCCTTGTGATCGACCCGGTATTTGTTGTTATCGGCTCCGGCGAGCCCGAACTCTCCCAGCATCGTGCGCATGTTGAAGTAGTTTTCGTGCTCAAAGTGCGCGGCGAGGGATGCTTCATCTTCCCAGAGTTCATACACGGCGATCCTTCCTTCCACACAGGGGTCCCCGGAGAAAACGTAGGCATGGCAGCCGGGTTCATTGTCCCTGGTGGCCTGCTGCAATGGTTTTGCTTTCTCAATGGCCTCGTCGATTCTGGCCGGGTCGGCGAGATCAATAACGCCCGCAATGATGATCATGGTGCATGCCTCCGTTGAACAAGGGCATCATCAAACCATGGCGCATCGTTTAAGGCAATTACCTGGTTTAATATGCAACCTCAACGCGCCTGTCATGGACCGGTAAGTAGTCGAACACAAAGAGAGGAACACTATGATTGATTTGAATCTGGAAGGCCGGCGGGCGGTGGTTACCGGTGCGAGTCTGGGCATCGGGGAAGCGGCGGTTAAGGAACTGGCAGACACGGGGGCGGAGGTTATTTTCTGTGCCCGCAATGCAGAGGCGGTTGATGCCCTAGCCGGATACTCAGGCCGGGTCACTGGTCTCGTAGCGGACATGGGTGACAGGGCGTCAACGGAAACCTTTCTGGACAGGGTCGAAGAGAAGGGCGGTGTTGATATCCTGGTCAATAATGTCGGCGCGTCACCCTCCCGCAACTTCCTGTATATGACGGATGAAGACTGGCAGGAATTACATGAACTGAATCTTCTGTCCGCTGTGCGTTGTACCCGTCGGTTTCTACCGCACATGCGTAAACAGAAATGGGGTCGAGTGGTCATGATTGCCAGTGGCGCCGCCAAATACCCGAATGCCGCGCTGATTGATTATGGCACTACCAAGGCAGCGATGATTTCCATCAGCAAGTCACTGTCCAGGAAATACGGACCGGACGGTGTGCTGGTGAACTCTGTGCTTCCCGGTTTGATTCATACCGCGATGTGGGAGCGTGCGGCGACGGAGATTGCCGAGGCCAACAACTCCACGATGGAGAAGGTGCTGGAAAACAATGGCCGCGGTGTTCCGGTTGGCCGTTACGGGACCTCCAAGGAAGTGGCTGATGTGATTGCCTTCCTCTGCTCGAATGCCGCTTCCTATGTAAACGGCGCCGCCATCGAGGTAGACGGAGGCACGGCAGGGCATATTTAATCAGGCGTTACAAGATTCAAACGTTGAGCGGAACAAATCTTTTTGTGCTGAACCTGATTCGCGAGTGTTGGTTATCGAGAAATGGGATAATATGGCCTATGGATTGCTAAACCCTCCTGGAGTTGCGAATGAAAGAGACTGATCTGTTCCAAGATGTCCAACTTGTGTTGGATGAATTAAACAAAGAGTTCCCCCAACCCAACCTGACGTTAGAGATGACTGACGTTTATGATCTTCAGAAAGATTGGAATAAATCCTATCCGGGTGTTGGTTCACCTGGTGTGTATTTCTTCGCTGATGAGAACAGGAAGACCCGGTATATCGGCAAATCCAGTTCGGAGTTGGGAAAGAGGTTAGGCGACTACTGGAAAGACGATAACGGAAAAGCAGTTCCCAGGAATGACAAGTCGAAGGGAATAAGATACATCACAACAATTACTGTGTCTGAGGATAGGGCTTTTGAAGCCTCTTCGATCGAAGAGTGGCTGATCCAGAAAATCAAGCCATCGAGAAACAAGTTAGGGACTTAAATTGGATCATGGGCATCTCCCGAGATGCGCCATCAGGGAAATCCGTCGGGGATATCAGATAGTTGCCGGTAACCATTTGATTTGTTTGGTGGAGCTAGGCGGGATCGAACCGCCGACCTTTTGACTGCCAGTCAAACGCTCTCCCAGCTGAGCTATAGCCCCACAGGCGAAGGGGCGCATATTAGCCCAAAGTGCTACGTTCTTCAATCAGGTGTGAGACTCGGCTAATCGCCGTCGAGTGCCTTCAGCATCCGTTTCAGGGCGAAGTGGCGGTAGCTCTCAATCACCAGCGCCGCCACTTCTTTCCAACTCGGTTCACCGGACAGATCGAAACTGATCCAGCCGTTGTGTCCAACGTACGCCGGTATCCGATATCGATCATCAAATGAGGTAAGGGCGATCTGCCGGTCGTGGCCCACCCGGACCTGCAATTCGGTGTGTCCTTCCCAGTGATGCAAATTGCAGAAGGTTTTTTTGCCGGCCTTGTAGCAGGGCGCGCCGAACTGGGTGGCTTCGACCACCTCCGGCAGGGCCAGGCAGATATCGGAGAGTTTTTTCAGTATTTTCTGATTCGCCGTGGACAGGAACGGATCAATGTCCTCCGGCTTCATTTCCCGGGTCGGCGGCTTTACCCTGACCGGGTCGGCGGCACTGGCAAGTTTCGCCGGGGCAACCTTGCAGTAGGCATCGTAAGCCAGTTGTGAGACCCGGTCCCATTTGATGCCCTTGTTCAGTTCAATCCCCACCCAGCCCTTGGGCCCGCTGTAGGGTGGCACATAAAAGTGCACCGGGGCGCTTTCTACCAGCATCGCCTGCATGTCGCGGGACAGGTTGACCAGCAGGGCCACCTTGCCATCACCGTGGTGATTAACCGAGTAGGTGGCGAAAATCTTGCCGGCGACCTTGAAATTGGGAAAGGAATGAGACACAACCTCTTCGGCCTCCGGCAGACCCAGGCAGATTTGTTGCACAACCTCGTAGACAGTGGTCATCGGGCGCATTCCTTTTGTAGATGCCGTTACTCTATCGTCTTTCTTGTGCAAACGGGAGTTCTGCCAGTGCCAGCTTCAGCCCCTCCTCAAGCGCCCTCGGTTCAACACCCAGGTCCCGTATCAGCGCTTCGGTGCTGAAATTTTTATCCTCAAGCAGCCGTCTGATCTCGTCCCTGGTCACCGTTGGCACGCCCGGCAGGAGATGGGTGAAGGGCGCCAGCAGGCAGACCAGAAAGTAGGGGGCTGAGACAACCCGGCACCGGGCACCGCTGGCCTCTATGCAGAGTTCAATAAAACGCCGATAGCTGACGGCTTCCTTACCCGGTACGTCTATGGTTTTGCCGACGGTGGACTCGTCATTCAGGCAGGCCAGAATGGCCCTGGCCAGGTCTTCGGCATGGACCGGTTGTATCAGAGCGCGGCCCTTGTCCGGTAAAGGAATAACAGGGGACAGTCGGGCGATTTTCACGACGCGGTTGATGTTGTTCAGTCCCGGAGCCCCATAAATCAGGGTGGGATGAAGCAGGGTCGAGGGGATGTCTGCCTTCCGGATGACGTGAGCCATGGCGGCGACCCGATGGCATTTGTCATCCGGGAAACGGGTGTAAATCCGGGCGGAACCAATCGCAATCAATCGTTTCAGTTCGGGTTCAGTCTTCAGATAGTTCGTCAGGAATTCCGGCCTGGAGCAGTGAATCAGGGTGTCGGTTGGTTCGACCGTCGCCTGAAGCAAAGCCGGGTCCCCCGCATCCATACAGGAAAAGACCGCGTTTTCCGATTCAACAATATCCCTCTTTGAACGTGCCAGCCCCAGTACCCGCACGTTGCTGTCGCGCAGGCGCTCAAAAAGAAGGCGTCCGGGACCGGTACTTGCCCCAAGGATAACAACGCGACTCATGGGCAACGGCCGCCTTTAACTTCTGCGGTCGCGGGATTCGATGCGAAAGGAAGGTAGTAGAGCTTCACGATCAGCCGGTGTTCCGCATACTTGCGGCAATACCCGCAATCGTTATCAGCAGAGCCTTGTTCGCTTCCTGCGAGGACTGGTCGCTACCGCGGCAGCGTTTGATCAACTCAATCTGCAACAGGTGCAAAGGGTCGGTGTAGGGGTGCCGGAGTCCCAGGGTCTGCTTGATCTCCGGATTGTTCTGCAGCAGTGTGTCCTGATTCTTTATCCGCTTGACGCTGTCGATCAGGTCCACCAGACGTTCACGAAAAGAATCACCCAGGTGCTTCAGTTCCGGTCGAACCAGGGTTTCGTCATATCGCTCCGAGATATCGGCATCGGCCTTGCTCAGAACCATCTCCAGCATGTTGATCTGGGTTTGAAAGAAGGGCCACTCCTCAATCATCTCGCGCAGAACATACCACTCTTTGCCGGTCAGATCGGCGCGGAACGCCGCATCTGTGCCCAGCCAGGCTGGCAGCATCAGGCGCTTTTGTGTCCATGCGAATACCCAGGGTATGGCGCGGAGTTCACTAATGGAGCGATCACTATCATTGCCACTGCGCCTCGCTGGCCTTGAACCAAGCGCCAGTAGCGCCAGTTCGCGTTCGGGCGTTCCCTCAACGAAGTAGTCCACAAATTCCGGATTGTTCTGGACTGTCTCCCGGTAGCTTTCGCAGGCGATATCCGCAAGACGCTGCATCAGCAATCGCCAGTTTTCCCGTGGTTTTGGGGGAGGCAGAAGACTCGCTTCAATCGCGGAACTCAATACCTGGTCAAGATTGATCAATGCGAGTGACGGGCTGCCATATTTGAATCGAATCATTTCACCCTGCTCGGTAACCCGCATGCTGTTTTTCACCGAACCCGGTGGTTGTGACAGGATGGCCTGCCTTGCCGGTGCGCCGCCGCGACCGGGCGCGCCGCCGCGACCGTGGAACAGGGTCAGATCAATATCATATTTTTCGGCAACGGTGACCAGGTCTTCCTGGGCCCGATACTGTGCCCACGCCGCCGCCATCTGACCCGCATCCTTGGCGCTGTCCGAGTAACCGATCATGACCTGCTGCGAACCCCGGGTATAGTTGGTGTACCAACTGGTACGCAGCAGACGCTCCAGTGTCCAGGCGGCGTTCTCCAGGTCTTCCAGGGTCTCGAACAGTGGCACCACCGGCAGAACCCGGGTCAGACCACTTTTACGCAGCATCAGAACCACGCCCAGAACGTCAGAAGGACGCCTGGCCATGGAGATAATATAGCTGGCAATGCCATGGCCATTGTTTTCGGCAATCAACCGAAATGTTTTCAGGACCTCACCGGCTTCGCCTTCCGGTTGCCAGGAATCAGGAATCAGCGGTCTTGGGCTTTCCAGTTCCTGTAGCAGAAAATCGGTTCGTGCCTGCTCCGACCATTCCCGGTAGCTGCCCAGTTCAAGGTATTGCGTGATCGCGTCCAGCAGTTCGATATGCTTGTCCGAGTTCTGACGGATGTCCAGCTCCACCAGAGTCACGCGGAATGTGTATGCGCGAATCAGGGTTTTTTTAAGAAGGCTGTCGGCGATGATCTCCATGCCGCAGCTAACCAGTGAGTCGTAGCACGCTTTGAGGGGAGCGATCAGGTCCTCATCGGAGTGAATGATACCTTCCCGGGGAGGCTCAGTGGTTTCCGCCCAGGCTCTTGTTACCGTCAGGCGTTCCCGGAGTTCTCTTAATACGTGGCGATAGGGCTCTTCGACCCTGCCATCGCAGAGGAACACCAGATGATCGTCACAGGTCGACATGGAAAGTTGTGACAGCAACTCCTCGACATCACGAAGATAAAGATCGGCCGCCATCCAGCGGGCCAGGCGTAGCACCTTCAGGGTCACGTCGGCAGTGACATTGGGATTGCCGTCCCTGTCGCCGCCCATCCAGGATGAGATGCGAATCGGAGACACCTCCAGGGGCAGTGTTGCACCGGTTGTTTGCCGGACAAGTTCCTCAAGGAGCGTGTGAGTCTGGGGAATCGCCGTCCACAGGGAGTGTTCAATGACCGCGTAACCCCATTTCGCTTCATCCTGAGGCGTGGGACGCTCGGTACGGATCTCATCGGTAAACCAGACCTCGGCAATCAGGCGTTCGAGTTCGGTTCTTGAATGGGCGGGCAGCGCTTTATCCTCGACCACATCTTCCAACGCATCCGCAATACGATTGTATTTCCGGATAAGTGTCCGGCGTGTGATTTCAGTCGGGTGGGCGGTCAGCACCAGATCGCAGCGCATCTCGGAGATGGTCTTGATCAACTGAGCATTGCTTACGCCCCGGGAAGTCAGGCGCTCGAACAATTCGGCCAGTTGCGAACCGGTGTGCTGTTCAGTGGATTCTGTCTGTTCGGCAATATTGGTGAGATTCAGGAACTGGTTGAACGCTCTGGCGATGGAAATGAGGTTCTCGTCGTCCAGCGTGCGCAACACCTCGCGCAATTTTTCGGGATTGCCGGTAGAGCCGCCATCGTCCGCAGACTGCCGGTTGGCCTTGGCCAGCAGTCGAATCTCCTCAACCTTCTGCAGGAAGGCTTCACCATGCTGGTGTGTCATGGTCTCTCCGAGAATCGTGCTCAGCGTCCTGACTCGGTGACGGAGTCTTCTTGGTATGAGTTTGTCCATATCGGAATACTACACCCGGCTGACCCAAGTGCACACCTGACCCCGGTTGTGCTTCAATGTCCGCTTTGCCGGGTGAACAGGAGTCGGGTGTGGACGAACTGGATATGACAGGAAAGGTTGTGCTGATAACGGGAGGCAGCCGCGGGTTGGGCAGGGCCATGGCGCTCGGTTTCGCCAGGCATGGCGCCGGTGTCGCGATCGTCTCGCGCAAGCTGAATAGCTGCGAAGCCACGGCAAAGGAAGTTGCAGCCCTGGGTGTTGAGGCGTTTCCCTATGCGGCCCACGCTGCGGACTGGAATTCTCTGGACCAGATGGTCGATGCGGTTTATGAGCGCTTCGGCAAGGTCGACGTTCTGATTAACAATGCCGGGATGTCACCGCTTTACCCGTCTCTGGACCAGGTGTCTGAGGAACTGTTTGATAAGGTGGTGGGCGTGAACCTGAAGGGACCGTTTCGATTGAGTGCCAATATCGGAAAGCGGATGGCGGCGGGTGAAGGCGGCTCCATTATCAATGTTTCCAGTGTTGCAGCGGTCAATGCCAGCCCCAATTCAGAACCTTATGGTGCGGCCAAAGCCGGGCTGAATGCGATCACTCGCTCGTTTGCCCACGCCTATGGTCCGAAAGTCAGGGTGAACTGCATCATGGCCGGCCCTTTCCTGACGGACATCAGCAAAGCATGGGATATGGATGCCTTCGAGAAACGTGCGCGGGAAACAATTCCCATGAAGCGAGGCGGGCAGCCGGAGGAGGTTGTCGGGGCCGCGCTCTATTTCGCGAGCGAATCAGCGGGCTTCACCACCGGCGCGATCCTCGCCATTGACGGTGGCGCCCACTAGGAACTATTTGCGGATGGCGAAAATAAAATCCCGGAGAATATCCATAAGGGTTTCGTATTTGTAGTCGGTAAACTCCCCGGCGTCGAAGTACAAGCCATGATCTTCGCAGGCCTCGTACTGGATGTGGGTCTGTACCGGGTCGGATAGAGGTGTCATTTCCCTGCCGCAGCGCGGGCAGTTGATATCGCGGATTTGGTTGTGTTCCTTACCCACCCTTGGGTCACCGTCGTCGATATAGTCGGACATCCACTTGTTCTTGAGTAGTTCTGCTTCACCAATATCAAACCAGATGCCCCGACAGTCGATACAGCGGTCAATGGTGACATCGCCGCTGAGGGTACTCAGGGTGTGCTCTTTCATATCACCCTTGCACTTTGCACATTCCATGATCCGGAACTCCAATGAGTTTTCGCTGCATTATGCACGTTTCCCGTGGAATCGGCACGGAGTCTTGATACGAGTCTTGATACGAGTCTTGAATAGCGCCTGAAATAGCGTGGCAGTGGCAGTAAACTGCGGCTATGAAAAGCATTGATCCAGCGGTCATCGAGTTCGCCAATGAGGCTTTTTATCTGGCCTTCAACAGCCGGGATATCAAACAGATGGAAGCCGTCTGGGCCACAGACTACCCATCGGTCTGCATCCACCCGGGCCGGGCGCCCCTGTATGGTCGGGCGGAGATTCTGCAAAGCTGGGAGGCGATCTTTGCCGCGCAACCGGCAGATTTCATGATTGTCTGTCATGGCGCGAGGGTTCTGCGGCAGGGAGACCTCTACTCGGCCATCTGCTTCGAGCAACTGGCGGGCGTTTGGCTGGTTGCCACTAACAATTTTGTCATCGAAACCGGTGAGGCAAGGCTGGTGCACCACCAGGCGAGTCAGTGCATCGAACCCCCGGAGTTTGAACAGCCAAATCGCATGGTGCAGTAGGTGCAATCGTGGTTGTCATGGTTGGCGAGTTTGTAGCCTGTAGAATGCCTCAGCATGTGAGGACGTAACTCGACCGTGAACAGTGAATCAGGTATTCTTGCGTTCGTTCGAGGCTCCAGAGACATTGAAATGGGTTACACCTCCAATTTTCCGGATACGTCCCGAGTGAACAACCTATTGAGATATCACATCAGGAGTTGATATGAAAGCAAGATCCTTTATTTACAGTTTTTTCCTTCTATTTCTCCCGAGTCAGCTATTTGGAGACTATTGTGGCGAAGATCAACCCACAACGGTTTCGATTGATTTGGAGAATAAGGCGCTTATCTCAGTTGACCGACAGCCTGTGTCGTTCGCTGACAGCGCTGGCATTAACAAAGCCACGATAATCGCAGAAGAAAGAGCGAAAGGTGCAATGGTACGCTGGCAATCACAAAGGCAATCTGTCGGAAGGTCTGTCGAATCTGTAGACACGGACATTTCTACCTCTACCCGAGTCATAGATGGAGATGGTAATAGCATTTCCGATATAACAGGAAGAGAGGTAACTAATACGTTGCGTCAACTTGACTCTTCATTTGCGAGCGCGAACCTTAGTGGTGTGGTAAGAATTCGCGAAGTCTATGACCGAGAGAAGGGTGAGGTTTGTGTGGCTGTGGCGTACTCGGAAAAGACCATAAATGCGGTAAAGGAAGCCTTGTCCTGGGGTAATGAGCCTGAGCAAAGAAAAGCAAATGTTGAAACGGTGAAGGAATCAAAGGGGTATGATCGAAAAGTTGACGATGAATCCTGGAGGTAAATTTCTTCTGAGGGATCTCAAACAACATTACCCCTCAGCTATAACCCTATTGGTTTTAATCATCCTGACAGCCTGTCAGGCTGACAATGTACAAGAAAATCATCCTCTGCAGGGCGAGGAAGATCGTCGTCATTCTCGGGTAGTCGAGGCCGACCAGCCAGGTTCTCCCCTGTCTGTTTCGGGGGAGGAAGATGGTTATTTGCGAGTAGTCGGGACTGGTGTCAATCTGGGGGAAGCTCGCAAGGATGCGATGCGTGCTGCCCTTCAATATTCAGTCGAGCAGTTGGTAATTGTGGACCGGGTAGTTGTTGGAAGCTCCCTGGATAAGGATATTGTACTTAGCACGATGACCGGTTTCGTAACAGAGTTCCAGGTTTTAAGTACCGAAGTGAAAAAAGAAAATCTGGTGACTGTATCGGCCAGGGTAAAAGTTGATGACTCCCGGATTGAAAACTACATAAAAGGTTACTCAGCAATATTTAATGGTGGTCTGAGTTCTTCTGTACAAGGAGAGGAAATATACAAGCGATTGGAGGCCCTTGAACTTTTGGAAGAGCAAAGAGCTTCTGCAAGAAAAATTACCCAACGAATTTTTGAGAGCGCTTGGGGATACTTCCCGGTAGGCTTCATCGAAGTAAATGTTTCCGAAATAAATGTGATAGGAACCGATTCCATAGAAATTGTGTTTAAGTGGCATGTTACAGAGAGTTTTTATCGAAGGATAAAGCAGCATGTGAATGAGGCAGACAGGATAGCAAAGGCGGTAAAATTAAATAGTCAGAATAATTACAACAAGAAAAAGGGGCGGATCTGCTTTGCCTATGTTCCGCCGTGGTATTCACCTTCACGAATAGATCTTTTATTTGAAAAAAAGTGGTGTTCATACTCAGCTTTTGACTTTCAGGATCTTGTGGCTCGTTGGCCTATTTCGATAGCCATTATTGGGGAAGACGAACAGGGTTATGTATCAGGTTGTTTCATAAAGAAGGCGGGGTTATCAAACCTATACAGCAACCACCCCCCCGCCGAACACGCTGTCGCCCATTTTTTGTCTGGTCACGTGGTGTTACAGTCACCAAAATATGTCTATCGCAGTTCCTACACGATACCAGCGAATGTCTTTTATGACACTAATGTTGGGAAAACTACTGAGAGCTTCCGTGTTGTGCCAATTAGTAAGACGATGTCATGCGCTGAAGCAATCAAAGAATACTTTTGATCCTTGATGATTAGTCGTGTGTTTCCTTCGGGTCGCTATCTGTCGTCTCTTTGGTTTGTAGTCTCCACAAACTCGCATATCTTTCGGGCAACTGAGCAACTCTAGCGCACTTACATGTATCGCACCTATACTCTTGCCAACAGGCACATTCGTAATACTCTGGTCCACCAAATCCACCATATAAAAGATATGGCGGGAAACCCTTCTCGTGTGAAGAAACTACCTTTTTGAAAAAGGAACTATCATCGGTCACACGTTCCCATTCGCCACCAAATGAGCCCGGTTGTATGATTGTGAGAATTTTTGGAACAATATTATTCTCATAATAAAGACCCTGGTAAGTAGCTGACATTTCCCCTGCCAGAAAGAAAAAGCTAAACCGAAGCGGACCCGCATCATCAGGGGCGTCTTCGTTTCGTTGCCAAACGCTCCAATGACCGAATGGCTCGCATTCTTTTTCTATTTGGAACAGCTTCTCCCTGTCCATATCATTAGTAGGCACAATAGCCGGACGCCAGCCATCTGGCACGATCTCATCACGAGAGACATCCCTTTGGCAAACAGGATGGTAGTGCTCAAAGCCATCGTCTGGACCCGTACCGTTCAGGTGGGCAAGGAAGTCATCCCTGGTGATGCCATAGTCGGTATATACAAATGAATAGATGTTTCCCGACAAATATTTAACGGGGGTTCCATTAAATCCACAGGCAGGATAATAAAGCGAATCCGGGAGGATCTTCTCAAGACCCGGGAAAGGTGAGTCTTCCGAAATGGCTGACAGCCATTTCGGATATTGTAATTCACAGAGTTGGGGTATTGGCATTGTTTTTTCTCCTGACTATTAGCGCATAGCATACCACTTTTGTTGTTCGGTTCAATCAATCAGTCTTTCTTCGTTTACCCTTTGCCCGTATCACTGCTTAACCGGGAGTTAAGGCACGATGACGGTGGAGCATCACAGACGGCAACTAATCTGCTAATAGCTTGCTTCGACCGTACCAGAGTCGAGTCGGGTAATCGAAACCTGCTCAGGTGGCTTATCTGACAGTTCCAGATATGAGTCAGAGCCCTCAAGCTGGTCCGGAAATAGCGCGATACATTCACCTTCGCCTTTGGTTGACGGATAAATAATCCCTTCAAATCCCGCCTGCTTTACGAACCTAGAAAATACCTGGCTGTTGGAAGGTAGACCGTGCTGTATGGGCATTTCGCGCCAGTTGCTCAGCAGACCCTTGTGCATACCTTTGGCGCTGTGAATGAGAAGCGGCCCTTTCATATCCAACTGCCTCGCCATCTGTTGCAATTCCCTGGTCATCCGGAATTTGCCAATAATTTGAGCGAACTCCTTAACCGAGGAGGGCTGTCTGAGGTCAAACAAGCTATTGATCTGCCCCTTCAATGCTACGCTTGTGAAAGAATTAGATTTTCGCAGGGCAAATTCGTGCGGTTGCAGTTCCGCCCCGGGAACCGGCGGACCAAAACACTCTGCGTATGCCGTGTCATAGTTGCTGGCTATGTACAGAGCAGGGAAGGGTGCGAACCGGTCAAAATCCAGATCTTTGCCGATATTGAAGCGCCCGCCCTTCTCGATGCTTCCTTTAGCCGACAAGGGTTCCAGGGAATAGCGATAATCGACAATCCGGGTCCAGCCCTCAATTGCCTGAGCAAGCTGTCCGTGGGCTCCAAGTGCCTCGGAAAGCTCCGGGCGATGAATCTCTCGGAGACTCTCCAACTCGTAGAATTGCTTGAGACGATACTGGTTTAGCATCGCCGATTTACGTTCCCATGCTGTTAAGTCCTGATGAGAGAACTCATCAAGAAGCAATGGATCATTCTTTGCCGTGGCGGGCCGAGGGGGTGGCGGCGCTGGCCGCTTCCTACGCGGCACTGTCGGCGTTTTCCTCGCGTGCCCTGAGTATGAATTTCTGCAAACGCTTATAGCGCCCGTATCTGATCATATCCCTTGGAGACATATCACCAAGCATGGGATTCGGCGTTCTAAACCAAAGGGCGGTTTTAACCGGGTCACCATCGAAAAACTCGGCGACCAGATTACAAATGCTGGCGATTTGCTCCAGGCAGTCCTTCAGTTCTTTGGGAATGCGCTCATCCAACCGAACAGTTTTGCGGCTGACCCCACCCAGCTTGGACAGTTCATTCTTATCGAAGTCCAGGAATCTGGAAACACCAGAGTAGTCGAGGGTGCCATGATTGTCCCGGAAATTGAGCGGGTCTGTTAGTGGGACAGTGTTGTACAAGGCTGACATGCCGATCTCTCTATTTTTAAGCATAAGACGGAAAAGTATAGTAACACCAAACCACTAATCAACCACAATATAACCACACATTGACTACGACAGTAGTCGCATAGTCCATTGCTTTTATGGCCTATAGCATGTTTACCAATACCGCCTTTGGTCCGGAGCCGGTTGCAGCAACGCTGAGCACCACAAACACCATTGTACGGGCCTTGCCATTGCCAGTTATCATGGGCACCGGTTTCAGGAGCAGCCTATATTATGAGTGAATTACCTATCAGCCGATTTCCCGTTCCCCGCCTGGATGATCTGCCCGATGACCTGCGCGAGCGGATTGAAACGATCCGGGAAAAGACGGGCTTTGTTCCCAATGTGTTTCTGGTTCTGGCACATCGCCCGGACGAATTGCGTGCCTTCATGCAGTATCACGATGCCCTGATGGAGCAGGACTCGGGACTCAGCAAGGCGGAAAGGGAAATGATTGTAGTGGCAACTTCGGCAACCAATGACTGCCACTACTGTGTTGTCGCCCACGGTGCGATTTTGCGAATCCGTGCGAAGAATCCCCTGATTGCCGACCAGGTGGCGATAAACTATCGGAAAGCTGATCTCTCTGGTCGTGAAGGTGCCATGCTGGATTTTGCCCTCAAGGTAGCGACGGACTCGGCGGCCATCAGTGATGATGATATTGCCAGGGTTCGCGCCGAAGGATTCACGATGGAGGACGTCTGGGACATAGGTGCGATTGCCTCCTTCTTTGCGATGAGTAATCGCATGGCCAATCTCACCGGCATGCGGCCTAACGATGAATTCTTTGGCATGGCCCGCTGAGCGTTCAAAAACGAGCGTCACAGGAGAATCAGAATGCAACTGGAACATGCCAACATAACAGTTAATGACATTGATGAAACCCTGCGGTTTCTTTCGGTGGTATTTCCGGAGTCATCCGTCAGAGGCGGTGGCGCCTTGAACTCTGCCGAAGACACACAGGAAGACACGCAGGAAGCGAAGGGGCGCTGGGTGCATTTCGGCACCGATGAACATTACATCGCACTTCAGCAGAATGCCCGGCCCGAAGGGCGAAGGGACACGGCCTACCGCAACGATGGTATCAACCATATCGGTTTCGTGGTGACGGGTCTGGATGAGATCGTTTCAAGGGCAAACGATGCCGGCTATGAACTGTCGCCCGTATCTGCCATGAAAGGTCATCCCCATCGAAGGCGGGCCTACTTCTTCGACGGCAACGGTATTGAGTGGGAACTGGTGGAGTACCTTTCGGACGATAGCTCCGAGAGAAACGACTATAAACTGTCGTGATCAGGCGCCCGTAGACGGCGCCCTGGCTCTGGTAGTTACCGCAGTCTCTGCCTGATTGTGTACGGCCAGCGAGGGATCTTCCGCCTGGCCCAGCCCCCAGAACTTCAGCCAGTCTTCCAGCATCAGGTAAAGGCTCGGCACCAGAAACAGTGTAATCGCGGTGGCAAACAGTACGCCAAATGCCAGTGATATGGCCATGGGTATGAACATAAAGGTTTCCGGGTCCTTGTTGGTCATCAGGGGAATGAGCCCGACGAAGGTTGTCGCCGAAGTCAGGATAATGGGTCTGAATCGAACCACACCTGCGTTGGTCACCGCCTCGAACATCTCAACGCCCGCCCGGCGTTGACGGTTGATGTAATCCACCAGGACCAGCGAGGCGTTTACGACCACACCCGACAGCGCGATGATGCCCAGCAGTGAGAAGAAGAGCAGATCCCGGCCCATAATGTAGTGGCCGACAATGGCGCCCACTGCGCCGAATGGGATTACGCTCATAATCACCAGCGGTTGCATGTAGCTTTTCAACGGGATTGCCAGCAGGGCGAATATGATCATCAGTGCCAGCGGCACTGTCGCTACCATACTGCTCAGGGCCTTGTTGCGTTCTTCCTGTTCGCCCGAGATCTTGAAGGCCACATCCGGGTAGTTTGAGTTGAAGCATTGGTTTTCCCGGCTGTTGAATGAAGTCCCCGGCGCACAAACGGCTCTTTCCACTGCGGCAATCACTTCCTCCGGTGTCACGATGGATCGGTTCACATCTCCCTTGACGTCGATGACCCGCTGCTGGTCCTCCCGGTTGATGGCACTGAAGCCATTGCCGTATTCAACCCGCGCTACGGTGGAGAAGGGCACCTCAGTACCCTCGTTGGTACGAATGCGCATGTTTTCGAGATTGCCAAGTGATTTTCGCTCTTCCTCCGGGTAGCGCACCATGACGCGAACGTCATCGGTCCCCCGCTGAATACGTTGTGCTTCTTCGCCATAGAATGCCTGCCTCACCTGTCGGGCCAGGTCGTTCAGGGTCAGTCCGAGTGGCTTGGCTTCCGGCAGGATGTCCAGTTTTATCTCCTGCTTGCCGGCGCGGAAGGAATCAGTCAGATCGAGTACGCCAGGGTAGCGTGCCAGTTCAGCCTTCAGGAACTGCGCTGCCTTACGGAGTTGATCAATGTCTCTTCCTTTAAGTTGCAGGGCAATTGGATCACCGGCATTGAACGTGTTGGTGGTGAACTGAAGCTCCACCGCGTCGGTGACTACCCCGGTTTTCTCGCGCCAGACATCGGCTATTCGGTTGGTATTCCAACCGGGGCGTTCTTCAACCGGCACCAGGCTGATAACGATTTCCGCAAGGTGGCTGCCGCCGGAAGTTCTGGACGGTGGTCCACTGCTGCGTGCCGCATTGACACCGATAGACTGGAACGACTGCACCATAATAGAACTGTCAGTGAATCCGAGTTCGGCGTTGATTTCCCTTGCAGTTTCGTGAGCCGCCTGTTCGATCTGAAGTGCGGCAGTCTCGGTGAATTCGACGTTGATACCTTCCGGCATGGTCAGGGTGGCATAGATTCGGTCGCCTTCCACCGCCGGGAAGAACTGGAAAATCACGCGGCCGCTGGCGATCAGCGCGATGGATGCAATCAGGACAAACGTGGCCACCGCCCAGGTAACCCAGCGCCATTCGAGTGTTTTCTCCAGAAATGGCCGGTAGGTATCGCTGGCGAACCGTGCCAGTGAATCCGCGAACTTGCCCTGAAAGGCTATCCAGCCTTTGACGATGGGTGTTCCTTCCAGGAAATAGCCTTTGGTTTTCCGATGCGCCAGGTGCGCGGGAAGAATGAACATACATTCGAGGATGCTGAATACCAGGCAAACCAGTACGACCCAGCCGATGATTGAGAAAAATTCGCCCATGCGACCTTCGACCAGCAGAATCGGCAGAAAGGCGGCAAAGGTCGTCAGCACACCGAACACCACGGGTGTGATTACCTCTGCGGTGCCGGCAATGGCGGCTTCACGATGGGTGCGCTCCGTTGACTCGTGGCTGAAGATCCGCTCACCGACCACGATTGCATCATCCACAACAATGCCCAGGACCAGGATGAACGCCAGAACGGTCAGTGAACTGATGTTGATACCGGCAAAAGGAAACATCCAGATTGCACCCATGATCGCGATGGGAATACCGGCGGCCACCCAGATAGCCACTTTGAATCGCAGGAATAACGTCAGGATCAGCAGTACCAGGGCAAGGCCGGCATAGGCATTTCTGGTCAGCGCGCCGATACGCCGTTCGAGCGCGATGGATTCGTCTATCCAGATGCTGAGGCTGACACCTCGGGGCAGCAGGGTTCTCTTTTTTTCGATGTACTGTTTTACGGCTTCAGCGGAAGAAATGGTGTCTTCCTCTCCCACGCGATACACCGCCACCGATACGGCTCGTTCGCCATTGAATCGCGCCCGCAGGAAGCCTTCCTGAAAGGCGTCGCGCACCTCGGCGATTTCACCCAATGTAATGTTCGTACCGTCCGGATGTGTCAGTACGACAATGTCTTCATACTCATGGCCACGATAAGCCTGCCCTTTGGAGCGCAACAGAACCTCGCCACCATCGGTCTTTATCGAACCACCCGGCAGGTCCAGTGAAGCCTGCCTGATGGCGTTGGCGACCCGGGTCATGGTCAGGTTGTACTGGCGCAGCGTCTGTTCACTGACCTCAATGGATATCTCCCAGGGGCGGGCGTAACTCACGGCAACCTGGGAGATGCCCTGCAGTGCGGAAATGTCATCACGAATCTCTTCGGCTATCAGCTTGAGCGTGGCCTCATCGGTATCACCATGCACGATCAGGGATATGGTCTGACCCCGAAACTGCATGGAACTGACGATGGGTTTTTCCGTTTCGTTCGGGAAGGTGGAGATGGCGTCTACGTTACCCTTGATGTCATTGAGTGCCGTGGTGATATTGGTGTCCTGTAGCAACTCCACCATGACGCTGCACATACCCTCGCGTGCCGTGGTAAACACACGGTCCATGCCATCGACGCCCTCAATCGCTTCCTCAATGCGGATACAGACCGCTTCCTCTACCTCCTCGGGGGCCGCTCCCAGGTATGGCACCCGGACCTGTACGATGCCGGGCTCAATGTTGGGGAACTCTTCCTTGTGCATGGAGAACAGGGAAATCGTTCCGCCCGCAAGGAAGATCAGCATCATGAGATTGGCAGCCACCGGGTTGTCGGTGAACCAGGCGATAACCTTATGGTTTTCCATGGCGGGTTATCCGTTGGTGGCTTGTCGGATGGCGTTGACGCGCATGCCCTCAACCACAGTTTGCAGTGGCGAGACGTTGACGATATCCCCCGATTCAAGCCCTCCGGAAATCAGAACATTGTCGTTCTCGAACCTCATGACATCAACGGCGCGATAATGTAGCCGGTTGTCCCTGTCCACTATCAGAACCTGGCTCTGGTTTCGCAAAGCCGCCCTGGGCAGGGTCACAACCCCGTCGACGGCACGGCCCTTGATGCTCGCGTTTACAAACAACCCGACGGGCAGGTCAGGTTGCTCGGGGTCTTCATTGTTCGTGACGCGAACGACTGCCGTGACCATGCGACTCCTGGAATCAATTTCGGCCTCAGTCCTGACCAGCTTGCCAATCCATTCATAGTGGTGTCCGCCATAGTCGGTTGACAGAACAACTTCCGGTGCCAGGTCGTCCGACAACTCGCCCCGGTGCCCCAGTGGCAGATCAAGGTATGCAAGCTGCCGGTCCGCTACCGGCAGGCGCACCTCGGCAGAGTCGCCGGCGTAGATGGAAGCAATGGATTGCCCGCGGCTCAGGTACTGGCCAAGGTCAACCTTTTCTGTTCGGACCAGCCCATCGTAGGGCGCTCGAATCTCGGTTCGCCAAAGGTCGCGTTGTGCCTGCTCCAGCGCGATGGTCGCATCCTGCAGTGAAGCCTCCGTAATACGGTGATTGCGTAGTACGTTTTCAAGACTTGACTGGCTCGTTAGCTTCTTCTTGACCAGTTCTTCCATCCGGCCCAGCTCAAAGCGTGCCAGTTCCTCTTCGGCGTTTGCCCGTGAAAGGGCAGCCTGCGCACGGGCAACCTTTGACCGATAGTCGCGATTGTCAATCTTCAGAAGTATTTCATCCTTGTTGAAGTATCCCCCCGCCACCAGATTGGGTGAGACCCAGCTAACGCGCCCATTAACCTCGGGAATGAGTTCACTTTCCTTGTGCGGCACGACGGTACCCTGGGAAGTGACTTCCAGGCGCACGGATGATCTTTCAACTTCGATAACACGAATGCTGGTTGCCATTTCCTTCGGGGTGACCCGCTCGGGCGCCGGTGCGGTTATCACCAGCCCGTAGGCGATGATGACCGCGAAAAACAGAACGCCGATGGTTATGGCGCCCTTGATAAGGTTACCCATGGTTTGCACTCCTTGCAGATTGCAATGCCTTTGGCTGCATTGCCGAGGCGGCAGCGTGAATCCGCTCCTTCAGGTTGGTAAAGTGTTCCGTCATCGTCACGCTGACCGCATTGGCATCTCTGGCCAGGATGGCGTCCCGTACCGCCGTCAGTCGTTTCGCAACATCCTTCATATCAATGTCAGGTTGGAATCCCGGGTCCATGGCAGCGCCCAGGAACTGTGTTCGCAGCCCGTTGCCAACCAGTCTCAGAACCAGGTTCTGATGAATTTCCAGCATTTTTTCGCCCAGTTCACGCCAGCCTTCGTGGTGCGCTTCCGGCTTTCCAAGGGATTCGATCAGCCTGTCCACCAGTCCCGCCAGTTCCGTAATATCCGAGTTTTCGGCGCTCTCAACCGCCAGTCGTGCAGACAGTGAAATCATGGCGCCCAGCACATCCAGCATCTGTATGATCAGGTCCGGCTGCTGAATTTCTCCCAGTTCCAGCAGATGGCCCAGGACATCAAGCGTTGCCTCCTCGACCGGTTGAACGCGAACGCCGCCAGGGGTAACACTGACAACCCCAAGCTGTTCCAGCTTCTTGATTACCTCGCGGATGGCGCCACGGTTCGTTGCAAACCGGGCTGCCAGGTCACGCTCAGACGGCAGACGCTCACCCGCCCGATACTGGCCACGAAGTATCTCGCTCCTCAGAATGTTGAAGATCTCGCCGGCTTTTGACGGTACGGTTGTCACATCGGGTTCCTGTCGGTTAGTATGCTTCGGCCTGACCAATCTGGTCAGACCAGATTGGTCAGGCCATTATAGGGATACGGAAATGCAATGCAACAGCAATGTAAGGAAGCAGGGTGTCAGATGCTGAATTGATAGAAGCCGCACGACAAATTGCGGCAGAGCTTCCGAATAGAAGCCGGGAGATCGAGCAGGCGCGCCGCCTGCCCGCCGATATTGCACAGCGGCTGGCCGATGCCGGCTTGTTTCACGGGCTTGTGCCGGAAGTGTACGGCGGCGGGGAAGTGCATCCCTCCACCTTTATCCACCTGATCAGGGAAGTCGCCTTCGGTGACGGCTCGGCTGGCTGGAATGTCATGATTGGCTTGACAACCGGGCTGCTGTCGGCGTCTTTGCCGGAGGAGTTTGCACGGGAAATTTTCGGTGATGGCCCCGGGGGGCTTGCCGTTGGTGTTACCGCGCCAATGGGCACCGCAGAGATTGTTGATGGTGGCTATCAGGTGACGGGGCGCTGGCCCTTTGGCAGTGGCGCCCTGAATGCCGGATGGATTGGTGGCGGTTGCTTCATTCTGGAAAACGGTGAGCAACGACTCGGCAAAACCGGCATGCCCGAGCATCACATCATGATGTTCGAGCGCTCCCAGGTGGCAATCGAGGATACCTGGCATGTTTCGGGTCTTTGCGGCACCGGCAGTCACCACTTCAATGTCAAAGAAACCTTCGTGCCCGAGGGTCGCTCCGTCATCATGGGGACCCGCGCGAAAATCCGGAAACCACTCTACCAGTTCCCGCTGCTGGGTTTGCTTGCCATGGGTGTTTCCGCCGTGTCTCTGGGTATTGGCTACAGGGCGCTGGCCGTGTTCAAGGATCTTGCCGGTGTCAAGGTGCCGACAGGGGGCAGGCGAGGGCTTGCCGAACAAGCGCGGGTCCAGGCGCTGGTCGCCGAATCAGTGGCCGACCTGGAAAGCGCTGAAGCCTATATCCATAGTGTGATTGACGCTTCCTGGGAAACAGCCTGCCGGGGAGACAAACTGCCCGCCGAATCGAAGGCGAAGCTGCGTCTTGCCGCCGTCAATGCCACGTCGCGGGCGGTCGCGGCAGTGGACCGCCTGTACCAGGCGGGAGGTGGCACATCCATCTATGAGGATAGCGTGCTGCAACGCTGTTTCCGTGACGTGCATGTGACCACCCAGCACATCATGGTAGGGCGTCCGATTTACGAGATTGTTGGCCGTGTGGAACTGAACCTTGACCCCAAATCCCTGCTATGAAGATGTATCGGAACCTGCACACAACCTGTACTGAACCAGAACAGAAGATTGTATTCAGGGTGTTTACTGCTATCCTTGCGCCGCTTCAAAGTCACTGGCGATCAGTTGAACATGCGGACCCTGCTCTACAAACTCTATGAACCCCTTTTGTGGTCGCAGATCAAGGATGGCCCCTGTCCCCGGCACATTGGTCTTATCGTGGATGGCAACAGACGCTTCGCGCGGGCCAGGGGTCTGGCCTACGATGAAGGTCACGATGCGGGTTCCCGGAAACTGGAAGACTTCCTGCGTTGGTGCTGGCGGCTGAATATCAGGATTGTCACCCTTTACGCCTTCTCAACGGAGAACTACAAGCGCTCCGAGGAAGAGGTGGATTACCTGATGGACCTGATCCTGAGCAAACTCAGGCAGTACCAGATGGACCCGATGATCCGGCGGGAGCGGGTGAAGATCAAGGTCATCGGTCAGAAGGAAAACCTTTCCGATGAGATGAACCGCGAGATCCGCAAGACAGAGGAATTGACCAGGAACCATGACCGGTTTCAGCTTAATATAGCCGTCGGCTATGGCGGTCGTACTGAAATAGTCGATGCGGTCAAGAAACTAATCGAATTAGTCAAATCCGGTGAGGTGTCGCCTGACGAAATTGACGAAAACACCTTCTCCCGCCACCTCTATACGGAAGGCATCCCCGACCCTGACCTGATTATCCGCACCTCAGGGGAGGAGCGACTTTCGGGATTCCTGCTGTGGCAGAGCGCCTACTCTGAGCTTTACTTTAGCGAGGTTTACTGGCCGGCGTTTCGTATGATTGATTTCTGGCGGGCCATTCGCGTCTACCAGCAAAGAGAACGCCGGTTTGGCCGGTAAGCCGTTCCCCTGAAATAATCCCGCCCCTGACGGCAAACCACATTCAGTCGTCAGTGTTTCCGGCACGGCGACCCGCAAGCAGTGTAACGAGTCGATCAAGCATACTGATGGCGGTTGTCATCACCAGACCCCAGCCAAACCAGATGAGCCAGTCAAATGGAATCAGCGTAATATCCAGGGCGAGTTGCATGACAGGAAATCCGGCAAAGACAAAGTAGCTGATGCCATTGTATCGGCCAAGTGAACTGGCGCGCAGCGGTTGACCGGCCAGGGCTTTTGAATCGAGCATATATTGCAGGAAGGCGGCCGGAATCATAATGACAAGCAGCATCGGAGCCCAGTCGTGATGACTATGGGCTGCAATGGTGAGCGTAACAAAAGTGGCATCGCTGCCGTGGTCAAACAGACCTCCCAGCGGTGTTGCTTTATGATAGGTCCGGGCGAGGTACCCATCGAGAATATCAGTGAAAATAGCAATCCACAGAATACTGACCGCCAGGTACCATTCACTGTTGACGACGGCCAGATACATCACCACCGCGAGCGCGACCCGGGACAGGCTGAGCAGGTTGGGTACGGACAGTAACAGGTGCATTTGCGGATAATGCCACACTGATGGACACAACATGCGGATAGCCATCACAGGCGCAAACGGTCACCTTGGCCTGAAGCTGATTGACCGCCTTCAGTCTGAAGGCGATGACGTGCGCGCCATTGTGCGTTCCGAAAGGGCCGCCGACACCGTCCGTTCTTACCATCCGGACGCCGATGTGCGTGTCGTCGACTATGCTGACAGCGCCGACAGCGCCGGTTTGCAGGAGGCATTGCGGGATTTTGATGTGCTGGTTCATCTGGTGGGCATCATCAAAGAGTCAGCGGGCAACAGCTTCGAGCGCGCACATGAAGCGCCCTGCCGGGCTTTGCTGGAAGCTGACCCAGGTGTTCGGCATGTTATCTACCTCGGCATAGTTGGTACTGACATGGTTGGTACTGACATGGCTGGCACCGGCAGTGCAACACAGAACGCCTGCCTGCTTTCACGCGCAAATGCCGAGGCCATTTTAAGAAGCGCAACCTGGCCGGTTTCCATTGTTCGCGTGCCCATGGTGCTTGGACCTGACGACTATGCCTCTATGTCCCTTGCCCGCAATGCCCGCAAGTCTCTGGTGCCGGGGTTCCGGACCGCGAGTCTGGAACAGCCGATTTTCAGCGGGGATGTTGTCAACGCGCTGGTTGCAGCGACCAGGCTGGCACCGGCAGACCGCACGCTGGAACTTGCCGGGCCGGAATCCCTGTCACGCGAACAGTTGATCAGGCGGGCCGGTCAATGCTTCGACAATGAACCCACCGTTATTTCTCTGCCACTCTGGCTGGGTTACACCCTTGCCTTCCTGTTAGAGAAGGTCAGCCGGTCTCCGCCGGTTACCCGTGCGATGCTGGGTGTCCTTGACCATGATGACCGGGTTGACAACGGACCGGCCCTCAAAGAACTGGGTATTGAGCTGACTTCCCTTGACGAAACGCTTCAGGCGGTTCTGGGGTCACACAGGAACACACCATAAGCCGAACCTATTGTTTATAGATTCGGCCACCCTTCATCACGAAACTGACCTGGCCCATCAACGCAATATCCCCGGTCGGGTCGCCGGGTACCGCAATGATGTCTGCGAGCTTGCCGGGCTCCACTGAACCAATATCCCCGGCGCGGTCCAGCAGGGTCGCGCCCGGCATCATGGCGGAAGTCAGCGCTTCGATTTCCGGCATACCGACTTCAACCATATAGCCAAATTCCTTCCAGTTATCGCCGTGCGGCGAGACCCCGGAATCTGTGCCGAACACAATCAGAACCCCTGCCTTGTAAGCTTTTGCGAAGGTCTCCTGAATCAGGGGACCGATAGCCCGGGCCTTGGGCCGAACGGTTTCGCTGAAGAAGCCGTCAACCTCGGCTTTCTCTGCGACAAACCTGCCCGCGATGATGGTCGGCACATAGGCCGTGCCCATTTTCTTCATCAGCCGCATCGTATCCCGGTCCATATAGGTGCCGTGCTCAATGGAATCCACACCGGCCGCGACGGCACGCTTCATGCCATCTGTGCCATGGGCGTGTGCCGCGACCTTGAAGCCATAGTCCTTCGCGGTTGCAATAATGGCGTCGAGTTCCCCGGCAGTGAACTGCGAGTTCTGACCGCTGGATGCCTCACTCAGAACGCCGCCGGTTGCGGTGATCTTGATCAAGTCAGCCCGGTCCTTGTAACGCTGCCTGACGGCCTTGGCCGCATCAACCGGGCCATTGACCACACCCTGCTTCGGGCCAGGGTCGCCAATGAGCGCATCATTGGTGCCGTTGGTCGGGTCCGCGTGACCACCCGTTGTGGCCAGCGACTTGCCTGCCGTCAGAATACGCGGGCCTGCAATGTGGCCCTGGTTAATGGCATCGCGCAGATTGATGGACAGGTTATGGCCACTGCCAAGGTCACGCACGGTGGTAAACCCGGTCATCAGTGTCCGCTCCGCATAGGGCACGGCGGCGAGTGCCACATCAGCCGGGTCCTTGCGGAACTGATCAGCAAACCTGGTCGGGCTCTGCTGGCTGGTAATATGAACATGCGCGTCAATCAAGCCCGGCATACAGGTGGAATCTCCCAGATCGACCGACGTGTTCGCATGGCGACCGTCATGGACGGCGGCAATCCGGTCATCCGTTACCCGGATGGTCTTGTCTTCATGAACGGTGAGATTGACGCCATCCAGAAGCCGCGCGCAATAAATATACTCATCGGCAACAGCGTTCTGTGTGCTGACACATAGCACGCCGATACAGTGCGCGCCGATCAGCAGGAGTGTGGTGAACAGTTGCTTCATTTTGAATTCCTCCCGGAGCTAAGGAAGCTCATTCAACCATATTTGGCGGGTGTGACATAATGGCGGCGTTGTGGGGGGTATTCTGCGGATGAAAGCCATTTGGAAACATCAATGACAGCACTTCAGAAATTACTGGACTCTTACCGGGATGCCGCAGAAACAGAACGCGAAAAAGGCACCTATTTTGAAGAGCTGATTGTCACCTACCTGAAGCACGAAGCGACCTACCGGGATCTTTACAGTGATGTCTGGACCTATGCGGACTGGGCAAGGCAACAGGGTATTGAAGGCAAAGACACGGGCATCGATCTGGTGGCCAAAACGCAGGGCACTGACGAATATCATGCCATTCAGTGCAAATTCTACGCAGACGACCACCGCATACAGAAAAAGGACATAGACAGTTTCTTTACCGCTTCCGGGCAAAAGCCATTCAGCCACCGCGTCATCGTCACCACCACCAATCACTGGAGCAGCAATGCGGAGGCGGCGCTGTTCAACCAGCAACCCCCGGTGGTCACAATCGATTTACACGACCTGGAAAACAGTCAGATTGATTGGTCGCAATACCAGCCGGACACCGAGCCGGTCCTTAAAGAAAAGAAAACCCTGCGCCCCCATCAGGAAAGCGCGCTTAAATCTGTCAAAGCCGGTTTGAGTGATGCGGACCGGGGCAAACTGATCATGGCTTGCGGTACGGGGAAAACCCTTACCAGCCTGAAAATTGCAGAAGAAGTGGCAGGTAAGGGTAAACGGGTGCTGTTTCTGGTTCCCAGCCTGTCATTGCTATCTCAAACCCTGACGGAATGGACGCAGGAAACCGCCATCCCACTGCACAATTTTGCCGTCTGCTCCGATAGTGATGTCGGTAAGAAACGCAAAAAAGACGACGATATTGTACAAACCTTTACCCATGAACTGCGCTACCCGGCAACCACTAACGGTGAAAAACTGGCTGCTGAAATGGCCAAACGCCACGACGATCAACATATCAGCGTGGTGTTTTCCACCTATCATTCCATTCAGGTGCTCGGCGATGCGCAGCAAGCCGGATTGCCGGACTTTGATCTGGTGATCTGTGACGAAGCCCACCGCACTACCGGGGCAACCTTTGCCGGTGAAGAAGAATCAGCCTTTGTAAAGGTACACGACAACGACATCCTCAAGGCGAAAAAACGCCTGTATATGACGGCCACACCGCGTATCTACGGTGACAGTGCAAAAATCAGGGAAGTGCAGGGCGGCGTTACCCTTTGCTCCATGGATGACGAAGCCCTGTATGGCAAAGAACTTTTCATCATCAACTTTTCCGAGGCGGTTCAGCGCGGACTGCTCACCGACTACAAGGTTATCGTCCTCACCATTGATGAAAGCCATATCAACCAGCGTCTGCAAAAGCTGTTGAAGGACGAAAACAACAGCCTGAAAGTCGATGACGCAGCAAAAATTATTGGCTGCTGGAAGGCTCTGGCAAAGCAGGGCATTGAAGGCGAAGTAAGCGATGATATCCGGCCCATGCAACGCGCTGTGGCCTTCTGTCAGGTGATTGAAGCCGGCTACAGGGGCAAATATCACAAGGTCAGTTCAAAACAGATTGCTAATATGTTCAGCGCCGTCGTTGAAGAATATCAACGACAGGCGGCGGAAGAAGATTTTGATCACGGCACGCTAAAATGTCAGGCCGAGCACGTTGACGGCAGTATGAATGCCACCGAAAAAGAACAGAAAATTAGCTGGCTTAAAAAACAACCCTCTGACGATACCTGCAAAATTCTCAGCAATGTCCGCTGCCTGTCTGAAGGGGTCGATGTCCCGGCCCTTGATGCCGTTTTGTTTTTAACGCCGCGCAACTCCCAGGTGGATGTGGTGCAGTCCGTGGGGCGGGTTATGCGGAATTCGCCCGGCAAACAAAAGGGCTATGTTGTGCTGCCGGTAGTGATTCCGGCGGGCATGGCACCATCTGAAGCCCTGAACGACAACAAAGTCTACAAGGTGGTGTGGGAAGTGTTGCAGGCATTACGTTCCCATGACGACCAGTTTGACGCCATGATCAACAAACTGGACCTGCTGGAAAAGCGCCCGCCAAAAATGGAAGTAATCGCCATCACCGGCGACCCAAAGCCCAAAGCCAGGGCGCTCGCCAAAAAGGACCGGCTGAGAGGCAAAGCCAAAGGCAGTCACAGCATTGGCCGGGAACAGGACCACCAGATATCAGAGCAATCACACCTGCAATTTGAAGTCGGTGAAATTGAACGTGCCCTCTACGCCAGAATCGTCAAAAAATGCGGCAACCGCCTGCACTGGGAAGAGTGGGCCAACGATATTGCCAAAATTGCCCGCACCCATATCGACCGCATCACCCATATTGTTGAAGACCCGAACAAGACAAAAGGCAAGACAAAGGGCAACAAGAAAGAAGTGGCGGCATTTACGGCCTTTGCGGATGAACTGCGCGATGATCTGAACGATGCCATTACCAATGAAGAAGTCATCGAAATGCTGGCGCAACACCTGATTACCAGGCCGGTCTTCGATGCCCTGTTTGAAGGCTACAGTTTTGCCGGCAGCAACCCGGTTTCCCGGGCGATGCAACAGGTGCTGGACGTTTTGCAGGAACACAATCTGAATAAAGAAGCGGATACCCTGGAAGGCTTCTATGCAAGCGTCAAAATGCGAGCGGAAGGCATCGACAATGCCGAAGGCAAGCAGAAAATTGTGGTAGAACTTTACGACAAGTTTTTCCGCAATGCCTTCCCGAAAATGACGGAGCGGCTGGGCATTGTTTATACCCCGGTTGAAGTGGTGGATTTTATTATCCACAGCGTTAACGACCTGTTAAAGCGGGAGTTTGGCCAGACACTGGGTAGTGAAGGGGTGCATATTCTTGACCCGTTTACCGGCACGGGCACCTTTATTACCCGCCTGCTGCAAAGCGGTTTAATCAGCCCCGAGCAACTGCCGCATAAGTACGGGCATGAAATCCATGCCAATGAAATGGTGCTGCTGGCTTATTACATAGCGGCCATTAATATCGAAGCCGCGTACCACAGCCTGGTGGGTGGTGAATACCAGCCCTTTGAGGGTATCTGCCTGACGGATACCTTCCAGATGTATGAAAAAGATGATCTGATCAGTAATGTGCTGGTCGATAACAGCGGCCGCCGTACACGGCAGAAGGCGCTGGACATCCGGGTGATTATCGGGAACCCGCCCTACTCGGCAGGGCAAACCAGCGCCAACGATAATAACGCCAATATCACTTACCAGGGTCTGGATAACCGTATTCGGGAAACCTATGTCGCGCATTCAATGGCAACACTAAAAAACAGTCTTTATGATTCCTATATCCGAGCTATCCGCTGGGCCAGTGATCGGATTGGTGACTGCGGTGTGATTGGCTTTGTAACCAATGCGGGTTTTTTGGATACGCCTGCCTCAGCAGGTGTACGCAAGTGCCTGGCAGATGAGTTCAGTTCCATTTATATATTCCACTTGAGAGGTAATCAGCGTACTTCCGGAGAATTAAGCCGCAAGGAAGGAGGTCAGATTTTTGGTAGTGGCAGTCGTGCCCCTATTGCGATTTCCATTCTGGTCAAAAAGCCACAGGCCAAAGAGCATGGGAAGATTTACTGGCACGATATTGGTGACTACCTGAACCGGCAGCAAAAGCTGGATACCATTAGCGGTTTTTCCAGTATCAGTGAGATTACTGAAGCAAACCTTTGGCAGCTTATTGAACCGGATGAACACAATGACTGGGTCAACCAGCGAGACAACAGCTTCGATCAATTCATTAAAATAGGCGACAAAAAGTCATCGGACAGTTGTCTGTTTGCCAACTACTCACATGGACTTAAGACAAACCGGGACACATGGTGTTACAACGCATCAGAGCGTGGACTGCATCAGAATATGGGGAAGATGATTGATTTCTATAACACTGAGGTTAATAGATACAAAAAGGAAGACACTGGCTCTAAAAGGATTGCTGATTTTGTAAGCACGGACCCGGCTCAAATTTCATGGTCACGCAGTTTGCTACAGGATGTCGAGAAACAAATAAGAGGGAAGCTTAATGCCGGTGCAATAGTGATAAGCAGTTATCGACCCTTTCAAAAGCAATGGCTTTATTTTGATAGCATGTTTAATGAACTACTAGGGCAAATGCCCCGTATATTTCCTGACGGGAATAGCAATATTGCTATTTCCGTGAAAGGAAGCTGGAGAGGGCAGGGTAATATTGCCGTAATGGTAGATTGTATTTCCTGCCTTCAGCCCGATGGAGGAGATCAGTGTTTCCCGCTCTACCTGTATGAAAAATCCGAATCTGGCACCCAGGACACTGGCGATAACAACGAGCTGTTCGCAGAAGAGTCTCAGGCCAGTGAGCAGGGCTACACCCGCAAAGACGCCATAACCGATGAAGGCTTGCAACATTTCCAAAAAGCCTGGCCGGATGAAGCCATCAGCAAGGAAGATATTTTCTACTATATCTATGGCCTGCTGCATTCAGAGGACTATCGCTCACGCTATGCCAATAATCTGGGCAAGGAACTGCCGAGAATTCCGGCTGTAAAAGCCACCGGAGATTTCCGGGCCTTCAGCCAGGCCGGACGTGATCTTGCCGACCTGCACCTGCATTATGAAACCGTGGATGAATACCCGGCCCTGGTGGAAGAAGCCGGCGACCGCAGCGACCCGACAGCCTTTTACCGGGTGGAAAAAATGAAATACCCCAAAGTACATAACGACGAAGGCAAACGGGTTGACGACCTGACCACACTGATCTACAACCCGCGTATCACGGTCAGGAATATACCGCCCGAAGCCTACGACTATGTGGTCAACGGCAAGCCCGCCCTGAACTGGGTGGTAGAGCGCCAGTGCGTAAAAACTGACAAAGCCAGCGGCATCGTCAACGACGCCAATGACTGGGCCATTGAAACCATGAACAACCCCAGATACCCGCTGGAACTGTTCCTGCGCGTCATCACCGTCAGCCTGGAAACCATGAAAATCGTGAAATCACTGCCGAAGCTGGATTTTGATTGAGGTCTGCTCAGGCAACGGAGAGATGTTGTGAAGTTCATATACCGAAAAGGAGCCCCTGATATTCCACTGGACCTGATTGCTGCCCAGGAACGTAAAGAACTGGTTTTCTTCTGCGGTGCCGGTGTCTCTTTTCCTGCGGAGCTACCAAGCTTCTCTGATTTGGTTTCCAGGGTTTATGAAGGTTTGCACGAAGATGAATATCCATTGGAGACACAGGCCAAAAAGGATGGCTTCCTTGACAGAATGCTGGGGTTGTTAGAAGCACGCTTACAAGAGGGCAACCCGACTGGGGAAAATCTAGTTCGAAGGCGGATATTAAAAGAGCTTGAGGTTGAAGACCCAGCAGACGTTGAGACTCATAAAGCCCTATTGTTGTTATCTCAATCAAAAAAAGGTCGGTTCCGACTCGTAACCACGAACGTTGATCATTGCTTTCTGTCGACTGGCCTGAATGTTGAGAAGTGCTATGACGCAGCCCCGAAATTACCCGTTCCGAAACCTCATAAGTGGCACAGCGTGGTCCACTTACATGGGTTTGCCGATTCCAAGAACGATCCTGATGGGGAGAATCTGGTATTCACAAGCGGAGATTTTGGAACCGCATATCTGACTGAACGATGGGCAAGCAAGTTTGTTACCGAGCTTTTCCTCAACTTTAACGTGCTGTTTGTGGGTTACAGCATCAAAGACCCGGTAATTCGATATATGACCGACGCAATAGCGGCGGAACGAAGACAAGGAAATGAACTGTTTAAACAAGCCTATGTATTGGCTGATGCAGCCAGGAGCAAAAGAGCAGCCACAGAGGAAGAATGGCGGGCGAAGGGCGTCGAACCCATACTTTACGAGAAAGGAAATAAGTATCACAAAAATTTGCATGACACCCTGCGGGCATGGAGTGGGTATTCTCGTGACGGCTTAGGGGGGAAACATCGAGTTATTCGCTCCTACGCAATGAAAATACCAAAAGTGCCATATGATGATGACATCACTCGAGTCATAGAAACACTCAGGGAAACAAATAGTGAAAGTGGAGAGGGGATTACAGGACAACCCGCCAAGGTCTTTGCTGAAATGGACCCACCGCCACCGCTTGAATGGCTATCAGTTCTGGACAAAGAAGGATTGTTATCGCAGGGGAAGGAGGTCATACCCTGTGACCCAGCCGTTGACTTTCCAGGTCGCCATACGAGTACCCCAAGCGTAATTACTCATTATCTCTGGGGGTGGTTGGTCAAGTACCTCAATAGAAAAGGACTTGTCCATTGGTTTATTGACAAGGGTTCATTTGTTCATCCTACATTAAAGAACCTGATAAATAGCAAGCTTAAAAATGATGACATTAAGACCGAATACAAACTTTTCTGGAGAATACTGGTAACAGGGAAGGTCGCGTCAAAAAAAGCTCTTATATAGACACGTATACAATTGTCAAAAATGCCGTGGAAAATGCTGACCACATTGCTTTCAGTCATCTCCTGAAGCAACTGGAACCCAGATTCGAGCTAAGCAAAAGATCCGAGGGGCCAGGGGAAACCATTGATAGGTTGGATATTGATGAGAACCAACGAGTATATGATGCAGATGTTGTCATTGGATTGGAGAGCTGGGTAGTTGATAAACTGTTTGAGTTGGATGGGTATCCAGACCGGCTTTTGCCCATTCTCGGCCCTGTAAGTCAATTGCTCAAGGATGCTTTAGAAATGTGGTCCCTGGTTGGAAAAGCCAATTCATTGTACGATATAAGCGATTGGCATCTTGTTTCTATTGAAGCGCATCCGCAAAACACCAGATACAACAGTTGGGTACATCTAATAGAGCTGAGCAGGGATTTGTGGTTGAAGGCATACGAAGAAGATAGGGCACTGGCGCTGGTTACGTTGAACCAGTGGAAAAGCTGGGATTTCCCGATTTTCAAGAGACTGGTATTACATGCATGCACGGTTTCAGATGTGTACACCAATCAAGAAATATTGGAAGAATTAGGTAAGAAAGATGGCCGGTGGTTATGGTCAGTCCGTACGCGTCGCGAAGTGTTTCGACTGCTAAATAAAATATGGCCAAACCTTTCTGAGAGCCAGGCAGATACTTTACAGAATATGGTTCTTCAAGGCGCTCCACGAGATGTATTTGTAGCAGACATCAGTGATGAAGATTTCCAGAAACGGCGACATCGTAAGCAATGGTTGATTCTGTCAAAACTTGAGGAGTTCGATCGGGAAATTTTTGGGCCAGCAAAAAATTTGCTAAATGAAATCAGGAATCTCTACCCGGAATGGGGATTACAAGAAGGCGATAAAGACGAATTTACTCATTGGTTTGAATCAAGTGAAGGCCATCGAACTGATATTTCTGAAGAAGAACTTTTCAACAAGAGTATAGAAGGCAGAATCGAGTTGCTCTCAGACTCAGAATCCGAATATTTCCACGGATGGATTGACGTTTATCGATCAGGAGGTGTAACCCGGACTGATTTGATAGTAGATGACTTGCTCTTCCTTGCCGAATCTCAAAACTGGAACCCTCGGATCTGGTATGCGGCACTGTCTTCATTGTCAGATGCTGAAGATTCCGGATGGTTCAACCTGAAAGATGTCGTTGCCGAATTGCCCGATGCACTCTATCTGAAGGAGTCCTGGGTTATTGCCTGGTGGTCTTTTAAAGCAGCTAAGTCCCTCAGCGAAGAGCAGGATTTACCATGCTTATGGCGAATCGCAGCAAAAATAATTCGGCTCATGGGCCCTGATGATTCGAAAGAGGTTGTTGCGAAGGACATAGTTAGTGACGCAATCAATAGCCCTACCGGGATCGTCACCGAAGCTGCAATGTATGGATTGGATCTGTTGGGTTTCAAATCTGGTCAGGGTCTCAGTAAAGAAGCTCAGGAAGTCTTAGATCCAATTCTTAGCGGTGACGGAAACGGCTATGTTTTCGCCCGGGCGATTTTAATGTCCGGGCTATCGTATTTTCACAGCGTAGATAGAGAATGGACGAACCTGAATTTGTTGCCGCTTCTCGATTTTGACCAGAGCCCTCATGCGGAAGCATACTGGCGTAGCTACCTCTGGAATGCCAGGGTATCGCCAGACCTGGCATTTGATTTCAAAGATTCACTGTACGCTATTCTGAAACGATATAATGAGTTTGAAGGTGATGAGATTCAAAATCTCGTTTCGGCGTTTGTACTTATTTGTGTGGAGTTCGAAAGGGTCTTCAGTGATGTAAAAATGCGTGAAATTCTGAAGCTGATCGGTATCAAAGGATTGGAGGAAGCATCTCGGAAGCTGTTAACTGGAGCAAAGGAGAGTAGGGGAGACGAGAGCGAAAAGCGAGGCAGCTATTGGGTAAATAGAATAAAGCCATTTATTGAGAAGTGTTGGCCTGTCGGTGGGGCTTATATTTCTTCTGCCATTTCGGAAAATTTTGCACGGATGATCCTGGCTTTGGAAGGCGACCTGCCAGATGCGGTCAAGACATTGCAGAGGTTCATTGGTCCAACTGATCATATACACAGAGTTCTATACGATCTGGATAAGATAGATCGCATTGATCAACATCCCCGACCAATATTTGAGGTGATAAGCAGAGCTTTTGGAGATCAAGACGAAAACCGGTGGCTCGTTGATCGATTGTACTTTGATCAACTTGAAGCCACGCTCAATAAATTGGGGGAAGCAGACTCAACATTGAGCGACGAACTGGAGTTTCAAAAGATTTGGGAATTCGTATTGGCGAATAAAATGACTTAAAGCGCACGATGAGCGCCAACTACTAGTACTGTTGGAACTCTAATATTCCGGGCAGACTGATGTTTAAACAGGTGTATAGACAGGAGATATTCAGATGCGAACAAAAATTCGGAAGTGGGGCAACTCTGCGGGTGCCATCATCCCAGCAGCAGCACTGGCCAAAGCTGGCATCGCGCTGGGTGATAGCGTGGATGTGATCGCTGAAGATGGGCAAATCACGATTAAATCCAGATCACCCGAATATTCACTGGAAGCGCTGCTTGAGGCAACGTCCGCAGAGGCCGTTGAGCGTTCAGAGGAAGATAACGCCTGGCTCGATATGCCGAGCGTCGGTAAAGAGTTCAACTAACATGGCGAAGTTTGTCCCAGAGAGGGATAAATAACCCCTTCCCTGATGGCTGAGTAGCGGTCTGCTGCTGGTGCTCTTGTCCAGTTGCGGCGGTGGAGGAGGGGGTCAGACTTCATCCGTGTTAGTCCCCGCCGCCCAACGGTTTGGACATTAGTTCAATAACCGATGTTGCACCCTGGCTGTTGCCACTTCCAGCGCTATAACCTGTTGGCTGTGGGCTGTAGATGCAGGCGGCAGCGTGTAGTAGTACAGCGTCTCTGGTTTGACTATCGCCGGATGCCTCGACCAAAGTCGTGTAGGTTTGTAGTGCGTTTTGTCGGTGTCTGTTTACCACTGCATTATGTTTATGTGACAGGAAGTTTTTTGTGGACAGATACAGCATGTAGCTGATAACTGTGAAAATCAGCACTTTGCTAATTGCCAGTTGTATAATGACGTAGGTTTTTTCAATCTCTAGCCATGGCAGCATGTGTACAAACAGACTGATAACGGCATAACCCCCGAGTGCCCAAGCCAGTATATAGGTGAGATTTCTCCAGGCCTTGGCATCCTTTTGGTTTTGGTAGCGCATGAGATTAGGTGGCAGATTCTTGCGGCCGGGATGAGTTAAGTTGCCAAAACCAGGCGGGTCGTTGTGATGCTGCCAAGTTAGTGCGGTATCTTTGTTCTGGCGATCTGACGACGATACCGGATGAGGAGCAGGAAGCAATGCGCCACCAGTGTCGTACTCGATTTACAGTGTAGCTATTCAGAACCAAGGCTCATAGTGACTTGGCGTACAAATGCGTCCCATGAACTATAACAGCGTAGAGATGCTTTTGCCGGATTAGGTGCATTCTTGGTTAACTTAAGCTTTTTTGTGAGTAACCACATTATTTGGCTTATCTTGCTTATCATGGCGTATTCTTGTCGATTAGGGACCATTTTTTGATCAAGGAAGCCTCGAAGAATAAGCGTCTGCCCCCGCTTCAGATTGTTGCGCCAGAAGTTTTCCTCACGTACATTTTTCGGTTGACAAGCTCCACTCTCGTAATCGCAAGACCATCTTTGAAAGTCTCTTTTTATTTGGTCAAAGAGGCTCGAAGAAATTACAAACAAATCCAAATCAGACTCCGAATCAAATCGCGATCCCAACTGCTTCGGAGACAGAGAGGTTCCTAGTTGAGCACTGCCCGTAACCCCGACCTCCTTGGCATGTACTTCCAACTGAATGCTCAGCCAAGTACGAAGAGATTCAAAAACGGCAGGATTTTCCTTAAACGCGAATGGTATACCTTCAGATAGCCAGAGCCTAGAAAATATTATCCTCGCTTTTTCTCCTTCCGCTTTGGAAATCCTAGCGATCTCTTTTGCATTAGGATACTGACGAGAAAAACCCTCCAGTTCAGCGGGTATTCGAAATGGTTCCATATCGTAAGATCCTTACTCCGAATCGCTTTCTTTTAGTCAATTGGCGAAGATGCTTCGTTCGAACCTGAATAAAGTGGTCCTTTATATTACATCGCCTCTTTGGTTGGGGATACTTCAACCGAGCAATAAGCTTAGCCTGCTCTATTCTAGAAATGTTTCCGGGTGATAACATCAGGGTGTCATAGGCCTGAGTAAGACTATCCATACCCGTCCCATAGTAGGCACACCACAGATATAGTATTGGAATGCGCGATCTATCTATTCGTGAGGTAACCATGAGTGCGAGTATTATCTCTCTTATTTTTCTACCCCAACTCACTTCGTATCGTGCGGATATGGTTCGAACTAGCTGCATCGCAATCGTTGATCCTCCTTCTCGACTTCTGCAATAGTAAGTGCGCCAGAATGCCCTGAGTAATGCGATAGGGTCGACACCTGGATGGTAATAAAATCGTCGATCTTCACCGGCAATAAGCAATTGACACATGAATTCCGTAGGCACTCTATTTCCGGCCACTTCAAGCTCAGCTTCAAGCTCATCAAGCTTGTCCATAATAGAACGCCATTGTGTCAGAATTTTGCGCAAACTTTTTACTCCTATTGAATTGGAATTAGCGTCAGCCCACACTGCCACGAAGTGACGGATATCGTTGCAGATTGGTTACCTCTTCCATGTACCAATTCTGAATAGATTTTCATCATCAAGCGAGCTTAAATTTCACAGAGGTTTACGCATTTCCTGAGTAACTGGTGGTAGCTAACTGACCAACGACACTATCCGGACCCGGCTGTCCGATTCCAGCGATTTGATTTCCTTGGCCAGGTTGATTTGCATATCGACGAATGCCGCTTCCACCAAATCGTCCGCCACCGGATAGGATAGATTGTCTATTAAAGTATAGGAAAAATAAAGAGGGTATTGGCAAGATAACGACTCGCACCCTCCCGGTCTCATACTTTACTGAAAGTGTCTTGGATCATCAACTTTAATTATTTTGCGTTACTGTTAGCCGATTCTATAAATATTAAATCCCATCTAAATATTTCACCTTGTTTGACTTTTAATAGGTTCGTCGTCCTATCTAATTTTTCCTGGGCTTAAAAGTTAGCTGTTTTTATTCTTGAAGTGACAACGGAGTACATTCTTGACGTATTCCGGTGCTTCTTCTTGTACCTTTGCTGCCTCTTCAAGAAGAATTTCATATTCCGCCACTTCTTCTTCAGCCCACAGCAAATCAAGTCGGCGTATGTCTCGCATAGCAATATGTTTGTATGATTCTGGGTATGCCCAATAGCATGTTTGGCAGGAAGTTATGTTTTTCTCTTTCCAGTTGGGGCAATTCTCGCAACTCCAAGATTTTGCTCTATTTGCCGAAGCGCAAAGTAGCATATATTCATCAATGTCCTCGGATAAACTGCCATTATCACCAGCTATTTCAAATGGAATTCTGTGATCAACCTGTAACTCCCTGACTGGAAATGGTTCAAGATATATAGTGCATCGAGCACCATGTTTTTCTATTAGCGCATCTTTAAGATTTGATGAAAATGCTGTACGGCCTGATAGCTGTGTAGCCCGCACTTCAGATGGGTCGCCAAATTTATAAGCCGCTATTTTTCTTCCGTCTGAGCCAGTGACGCGAAAAGTTTTTATAGGAATACCCTGTTCGCGCACATCTCTTATTGCACGAGGTGGATGATTGTAACCGTATGTATCCTTTAGATCCTCAGTCGTTATTTGACCATGCTTCAATATGTGGTCAATTACGGTTTTCGGACGCTTCGCTTCTACGCTTTTAAGGAGATTTAGGAATTCGGAAGGATAATTCTGCTTAGTCATACAAATGCCAGCTCTTTTTGTTCTTCTTCGTCTCTGTGTCTGGATGGTGATTCATTTTCCAATCGACGAACTAATGATGGAGACAAATAAAGAGACTCAATAGTTTCGTGGCTATTTCCAAGCAATGTTGCTTGGCTTGACCTGCCTGCATGGATATGCAGGTGGTTTAGTTCTAGAAAGTCTGGCAATATTTTGCCATGAGTTTTCCCCCCTGTTATACCGTCATAGCTGATAATGTATGACAGATGCTTCTCATTCATCACCGACAATGATTCAACAAAATCATCATATGACAAGCCGTTAAAGTAACGGTGATCTCTCGTGAACGATGTACCCTGATAGGGAGGATCCATGTATATCAGATCATTTTCTTTTGCATTTTTTACAGCGATCCGAAAATCTAATGCGGTTACTTTCGTTTTTTTGCTCAACAGTGCCGATACACCAAGTATATTCTGCCTCATAGTATTTGGCTTCATACCTGAGCGGCGGTTATCCGCACTCTGATTAAATAGGCCATCAGAGCTATACCTGACTGCGCCTTTTACGATACGAGCTAGTAGATAGAGTAGTTGGTGTGGGTTATGAGATTTATTGAATTCATCCCGCACTTTGAAAAAATATGCTCTTCTATCGGGATACTGCTCTAACCACTGCCTTTCATATACATCGCACAAGCCTTGCGGGTTCTCCAATATATCAGACCATAATGCTATCAGAGGCTCATTCAGGTCGTTAAGGGCAAAACGCTTGGCGAGACTGTGTGCTGCTACGGCTATGGATACTGCTCCAGCCCCGCAAAATGGCTCATATAAGCACCCAACATCAGATGGAAAATGGGGAAGGATAAATTTGGCAATACCACGTTTACTGCCCTGATACGGGAAAGGATGCGGCACGCTGATGTTTTGTGCTGTTTTCATAAATAAGATTATATCGAAGTATAAGAAGTATTAAAGGGGTATCGACCTCAATCCCCGGTTAACCCATCTTGGTTGCTCCCGGGAGTGCTGACAGAGCGCCTGGCTCCTGCACAGGCATCTACTACCAGTTTTTGGTGCCACGCGCCCAGGTGCTACCCGCCCGGTGACAGGTGTCAGTGTCATATCGAAGCTGAGATCGACGCTATTCCAGTTGCAAGGCCGCGCACAGCAACCAGTCCAGCCTGAAGTTGTTCTTGGCAAAGTCCAGACGATAGCACCTGCCGGTTTTTACCAGGCGAGCCACTGAGCGCATCAAATAGCGGATCAAAGGTCGCAAGCCATGTTTCCGGGCAGGCTCGGGTAGCCACTGATACTGCATCGCCATCAACCAAAGAGATGACCATCTACTTCAATCGCAGTGCCATCGATAAACACTGGCACATAGCCCTGTGTGGTCACATGGTGATCAATGATGGCCGGTGCAACCTGCTGTGCCAATGCCTGGACCACGCCTCGCAGGGCGTCCACCTCATCCTGGCCAAAGCGGCTGAGATATTCGCCGAGACGCCGACCTGAAGGCGCTTCACTCAAACCCAGCAGTACCTGCCCGGCGGGGTTGACACGCAGGGCATCCAAATCAGACAGGGCACCATGACCGGCTGCCAGAGAGGCAATGAGACTCCACAGCATTTCGGCGTCAGAGGCACCGCGTCGGCGTACTTTGAGGTGAACGGCTTGCGAGAGGGATCGTAGCAGTTCGGTTTGTTGAGCCATTTTGGCCAGTAGAGACCAGCCGCCAGTGCCCACCAGGGCGGCATCGGTAAAATCTATCTCGACGTTTGCGGGCTGAGGGATTATCTTTGTCATAGGCGCACTTGCTGGGTGAGAGTTTGGATACTCGGTATTTTGCCAAATCACGCAGCAAGTTGCGCCTTCTACCTCACTTACCTTCGCCGACGTCACCCCTTAACCGGGAGTTAAGAAAAACCCCGGCAATCAGGTCCGACAGAGCATCACAGTTTTTCACCCGCTCCTCGGTCGTGGTGCCAAGGAAGCCGACATTCAGGGAAGTGACGCCATGCTCTTTGAGTGCCTGCAATCGGTCCTTCACAAATCCTTTCGGTCCCACCAGTGAGGTCGCTTCCGCTGCTGATTTTTTGCCTGCCAGACGGCAGTGCACGCTTCGATGGCTGAGTAGCGGTCTGCTGCTGGTGCTCTTGTCCAGTTGCGGCGGTGGATGAGGAGGGGGATCGGACAGTGCCACAGCTACTGCCACGACGACACCGCTGACGGTACAGACTTCACCTGTCTGGGAGGCTGATGACGTTGCTATTGCGAGAAAAGCACTATAAAATAGTTAACCTAATAGGTTAACTATTTTATATGGATATTGTTTTTTCAAGTAAGAAACTGAATAAACAGTTGAGTGTGGAAAAAGTCATGGTGAGGGCTCATGGCCCACGTCGCCGTAAATTGTTAAAAGCCATTTTGACCCAACTGAGAGCGGCGCCTGATTTGGGGATTTTTGCGCCTCCTTATAGCCCTCCGCATAGATGCCATGAGTTGAAAGGGGACAGGAAGGGAGTCTTGTCGGTAGATTTGGACGATCCCTACAGGCTTTTGTTTCGGCCAGCTAACGACCCGCTTCCGATGAGAGAAGAAGGCGGCCTTGATTGGAACAGGGTAACAGCAATTAAAATTATAGGAGTGGAGGATACCCATGGTTGATGTACGAAATGAATACCAGCCTGATTATGCGGTCTCTCCGGGTGAAATCTTGGCCGGGGAGTTGGAACTCAGAGGTATGGCTCAGCAGGAACTTGCAAAACGAACCGGGATTACGCCCAAGCATATTATTTCAATCTTGAAGGCCAGGTCAGCGGTGACGCCAGACACTGCCATTAAATTCGAGCGAGCCCTGGGGATGCCTGCTGAATATTGGTTAAATCTTGAATCACATTATCAAGCAATTCTCGCCCGGCTTGCGGAAGAGGAACAATTGGAGAGGGATCTTGATTGGTTAAAGCGCATTCCCGTTAGTGCTATGGCCAAACTGGGCTGGATTGAAAAAAACCAGGACAAAAAGCTACAACTCATTGAGGTACTGCGCTTTTTTGGCATTGCCAGGGTCGAACAATGGGATGATATGTGGCCTAACCTGCATGTTGCCTATCGTCAGAACCAAAACAATAAAGTTTTCCCGGAAGCTGTATCTGCCTGGCTCCGGCAGGGTGAGATAGAAGCATCAGAAATTGATTGTGCGCCTTATAACAAAGCCGGATTCAGAGCCGCATTAGATAGTATTAGAGGATTGACTACTTCTGATCCACAGGAATTTGTTCCTGCAATGCAGGAAATGTGTGCAGAGTGTGGTGTAGCGGTTGTATTTGTACCGGGTCTACCGAAAACCGGGGTAAGTGGTGCAACCAGATGGATAAGTAAAGATAAAGCTATTGTACAGCTAAGTCTTCGTTATCGAACAGATGATCACTTGTGGTTTACATTTTTTCACGAAGCCGGGCATATTTTGCTACACGGAAAAAAGGAACTGTTTCTTGAAGGAATTAATGGATTGGATGAAGGAAAAGAAAGCGAAGCAAACAGGTTTTCGGAGAATGAGTTAATACCATCGAAAGATTTTCAGCTTTTTATTGATAAGCAAGACTTTACAAGGCTATCAATTTTTATCTTTTCACAAGAGGTGGGAATATCGCCGGGTATTATAGTGGGTCAGCTTCAGCATAAGGGTTTGCTAAGGAGAGATTTTTGTAATGACCTGAAAATAAGGTTCAAGTGGGCTCACGAGTAGGAATTTATGGGGCAGGACACTCCCCTTTCATGCTTATCCTTCGTCTTCCGGAAAAGAAGGTTCGCGGAGTTCGTTGTCAGCGCCCATTTCTTCCAGTTACCTCTGTTTGCTGACAAGATAATCAACAAATGATACACACGCGCCATACATAAAAATTGCTTCGTCAAACCCAACATTGGCAGCTTTGCTGTTAATCAATGGGTGGCGGATGCCTTCTTCGTCGCTTGTGTAACCGTAAAGTTTCTTAATACCCTCTTTCAATGCGGGGTGTATGATGAGACCATTTTTTTCAAGTGAGGCCAACGCGGGAGTAAGGCCTTTTGAAGATTCAGGGTCAATTTTCCGAGCCGCCGCCTCAACAGCACCTATGCTTTCCCGAATGGAATCTGCAAATTTGTCGTTATTCAGTGCTTGTGCGGCATTGCGGAAGTGAGACTTCGCCCCTGTTAATTCAGACTGGTTGATATTGGCTAAAGAGCGCTGAACACTCTCCTTCATTTCTTTACTTGTAGTAGGGATAATACAGACTGACCCGCCAGATCGGTCTATGGTGTATGGGGCAAGTTCAAAGCATTGCTTTATGTTCTCAATCCAGTCTTCAGGGATACCCGGAAAACGTAATATATACTCCAGAACGGTAAGCACTTCATCGGTCTTCTCATGAAGAACTGTAATCCTCAACCAATTCATTATGGTCGATGGATCTCCTATGGAAATTTCGTCATGTGGTTGAAGGGACACATTAAACCTGTAGGACTCATAACAGGATCCCCAAGGGATACCCTGGTCATACCAATCTTCAAATCCGACTTCGTCGTAGGTACAACTCTCTATACTTCGAGCACAAACCCGCCAAGCTTCATTTCTGAATCTTTTTGTCAGCTTCCCTGCCTGCAAAGCTTCCGGGAAAGGGGCTTTACCTTCTCGTTGTGAGAATGTCAGATTGCGCCATTCTTTACTGCCTTTATCCATCATCCCGTCCCTACAAAACCCCGGCAATCAGATTCGACAGAGCATCGCAGTTTTTCACCCGCTCCTCGGTCGTGGTGCCAAGGAAGCCGACATTCAGGGAAGTGACGCCATGCTCTTTGAGCGCCTGCAATCGGTCCTTCACAAATCCTTTCGGTCCCACCAGTGAGGTCGCTTCCAGGTAGGAATCCGGGATTGCCGCTTCCGCTGCTGATTTTTTACCGGCCAGGTAAAGGTTCTGGATAGCTTCCGCTTCTTCCTCGTAACCGTATTTGCGGAATACCTGGTTGTAGAAGTTTTTCTCTTTGGCGCCCATGCCGCCCACGTAAAGCGCGATGCCGGGTCTGGCCATGTCGCGATAGCCCTCCAGACCTTCGCCGATGGCCACCGAACCGCCCGCATAAACGTCCAGTGGCGGTCGTCCGGGGTCACGCTTCGCGTTGCCGGCTTTCAGCGCATCCCCCCAGACGGAGGCCGCGCCTTCTGCCATGAAGAATGCCGGTAGCCAGGCATCGGCAAGTTCGGCGGTCATCTCGACGCTCTTCTCTCCGAGTGTCGCCAGCGCGATGGGAATCTCATCCCGATAGGGGTGATTGATAATTTAATTTGGGTCTTCCCCAGATCAAGTGGGTAGCTTAACCTGATGGCCTATGTAAAGACACACAGGTACACGCTCATGAAAGACACGCAGTTATACACCCAGATTCTGGGAATAGAAAAGCCGTGGCAGGTCTCGGACGTCAAAGTCTCTTTGTCCAACGATGAGGTTGAGATCACAGTGAACCATGGTTCCGACCCGTTGACTTGCCCGAAGTGCGGAAAGAGAAGTCCGGGCTACGACAAGCGAACCAGGCGCTGGCGCCATCTCGACACCTGCCAGTTGAAGACGCTGTTGGTGGCGGAGGTCCCGCGCGTGAATTGCGCGGAGCACGGGGTGGTCACGGTAGCGGTTCCCTGGTCGGAGTCGGGCAGTGGGTTCACAGCCTTGTTTGAAGCCTTGGTGATTGACTGGCTGAAAGAGGCCTCAGTGAGTGCGGTATCGACCCGGCTGAGGCTGAGTTGGAATGCGGTAGACGGGATTATGCAGCGGGCTGTGACACGCGGCATGGCACGCAGAGAACACCATGCCCCGACCCGACTGGGTGTGGATGAGACATCGTTTCAGAAGCGCCATGAATACGTCACGGTGGTCACTGATCACAGTGAGCAAGGCCGTGTGCTACATGTCGCTGACGACCGAAAGGCGGCGAGCTTAACGTGCTATCTGGAGACGCTCACTGACGCGGAACGAGCGGCGATAGAATGCATCAACATGGACATGTGGCCTGCCTATATCAAGGCGGCCTATGATGCCTTACCGCAGGCTGAGTCGTGCATCGCTTTCGACAAGTTTCATGTCGCCAAATACCTCGGAGGAGCGGTAGACAAGGTGCGGCGGCAGGAGCATCGAAGGCTGTTGGCTAATGGAGATGAATTGCTCAAGGGGAGCAAATACAGTTGGTTGCGTAATCCACAGAATATGAGCCGTGAACAGTGGAGAGAGTTTGCCGTATTACGCGCATCCGGATTGAAGACGGCACGCGCCTGGGCGATCAAGGAATTGGCGATGAGTCTATGGCATTACAGCACACGCGGCTGGGCGATGAAGGCATGGAAGCGTTGGTTGAGTTGGGCGTTTCGTTCACGCCTGGGCCCGGTTCGCAAGGTCGCCAGGATGATTCGAGCGCATTTGTGGGGAATCGTTAATGCCATCATTTTGAAGTCAGACAACGGTCGCTCAGAAGCGATGAACCGGAAGATACAACAGATCAAGAGAAGGGCCTGCGGCTATCGAAATAGAGAACGATTTCGCAATGCCATCTATTTTCATCTTGGAGGACTGGACCTTTATCCGAAGGGAGTGGCTTGATATTTACCCACTACATTTGGGGAAGAGCCGATAATTTTAAGCGGCTTGCCGAGCCCCGTGCCTTCACCTTCGGGCAGGGGGATCTGGTATTGCCTGCCCTTGTAAACCAGTTTCTCGTCGCGCTTCCAGACCTTTCGACAGATTTCCACGACCTCGCGGATGCGCGTCATCGGGGCATCGTAGGGTACCCCGTGAAATCCCTCGATGACCTGTGGGCCTGAAGCGCCGAGACCCAGCATACAGCGGCCCTCCGAGAGTGCGTCGATGCCTGCGGCGGTCATCGCCATCAGGGTTGGCGTTCTGCTGTAGATGTTCAGAATGCCGGAGGCAATGGTGACCTTTTCCGTTTTGGCCGCGATATAGCCCATCGCTGAAACGCCGTCGAAGGAGTAAGCCTCCGGAACCCAGACCACATTCAGTCCGGCCTTTTCCATGGCGACAATTTCCCTGGTCGCGCCGACATAGCCCTGCGCGTAACTCATTAGCGTTGAGATTTTCATAACTGCACTCTTTTTTCGTGATGGTTGTGTTTGTGAAGGTTAAAAGTTGTTCGTGAAAGCCCTGAAGTGTAAGGCGACGGTTCCGGGTAATGCAATCATCAGGCCGACGCTGTCAGTCGGCGCACGCTCGGCAGGTAGAAAGCCAGTGATGCCGCGCGAGCTATGAAGTAGACCTGTAGAGACAGCCAGAGCCCATGATTGGCAAAGCCGGACTGCAACACATACCAGGCGGCGAAGTAGACCAGCAGGGAGGCGATCATGGCGTTGCGCATTTGCCGGGTACAGGTCGCGCCGATGAAAACGCCATCCAGAAGATAGCACCAGAGCGATATGGCGGGCGTCACGATTGCCCAGATGAGGTAGTCCCTGGCGGTTGCACGAACTTCCGGCACATTGGTCAGAATGTCGATCACCCAGGGGCCGGCCACGGCAAACAGTACACTCAGAATCACCGAGTTCACGAATCCCAGTTCACTGATATAGCGAAGGGTCAGCGAATACTGCCGCCGGTCACGGGCGCCGACAGCGACACCCACCAGGCTTTCTGCGGCCAGCGCGTAGCCGTCCAGAAAGAAGGCCGAGAAGGTGACGAACTGCATCAGGATGGCGTTGGCGGCCAGCAGAACGTCTCCGGATTTTGCGCCTTCATTGGTAAACCAGGCGAAGGCGAAGATCAGGCAGAGCGTGCGAATCATAATGTCCCGATTCACATTCAGCGTGCGTATCAGGGCGGGCAGGTCAGACAGGCGGGCCCTGTCCACAAAGATGGAACCGTAGCTGCCGCGCATATGATGAAGGACGAGCGCGAATCCGGCGCAGGCGGCCAGGGCTTCGGCGATCAGCGTGGCGTAGGCTATCCCGGCGACACCCCAGCCCATGAATACGACGAACACAAAATCCAGCAGGATATTGGTGCCGTTCAGGAGTAGCTGCAGGTAGAGGATCGTCGTGGACTTGCCGTGCCCCAGCAGGTAGCCCAGGGCCACCATATGAATCAGAGAGAAGGGCGCCGCCCAGATTCTTATGGAGAAGTAGGTGGATGCCGCGGCTTCGACGGCATCGCTGCCATCCAGCAGGGCGAAGGCGCCGGCGGCGATGGGTTTTCGGAGCAACAACAGCGCCAGGGCGATGGTTCCGGCGAGGATGGTTGCGCGATAGAAGGTGGCTTTGACCTCGGCCTGGTCATCGGCTCCCCTGGCCTGTGCGATCAGGCCAGTCGTGCCCATTCGCAGAAAGCCGAACCCCCAGAACAGGAAGCTGAACACGGTGCCGCCGATGGCAATGGCGCCGATGAGTGCCGGGTCCCCCAGGTTGCCGATAACCGCCGTATCCACCAGCCCGAGAAGGGGCGTCGACAGGTTTGACAGGATGATGGGCCAGGCGATGACCAGCACCGTCAACCGGTTGATTCCTGTGGTTGCAGTCATGGCGCTTGATACCGGGCTGGCATCGCTGGCCTCAGTTGTCAATCAGACGCAGGCCGTTCTGTGCATCAAAAATCAAGGTGTAGGTTTCCCCGGGCAACAGTGTCTCATTCAGGGTCGCCAGGGTTTCTGTTCCATCGCTGTTCGTAATCGCAAATTGCAATGGCTCGGAGAAGGACTCTCGGGAATCGGTGCCGACAAAACCGACGTCGTTCAGCAGTGGCGCTACATCGCCTGTGTTCTGACCATCGCGCAGAATGTACATGTCAACAGTCTGTCCGCTGCCATTGATAAATGCGAGTGCCGACCGGTCCGTGATCGGACGGAACGAATCCCGAACCGCGAATGACCGGGTCTGGCCCGCATTTTCAGTGTCGGTGAACGATACGACGGAATGGTGGAAGCCGCGAAGAATGTTCAGCATGATTTCTTCGACCCGGGTGTCCGCACTGCTCACAATGACGGTTTTCTCGCCGCCGGAAACCTCCTGATAGGCTGACAGTGAATTGCTTGTGACATCTGCGAAGCTCGCTTCTCCGACGTCAATATCCAGGCTTTCGACTGTGGTGTAGTTGCCCGCCCGCACAAGGGCGGGTTGCGAGGTATCCGGAATGATGGAACGGGATTGAGCCAGTGTACGAAGCACATCAACGTGGTTGGCACTGTCGGGCCCGAAATCGTCAACCACCGCAAACAGTTCCTGGGTCCGTTGCAGGATTTCAATACTGCCGCTGTCAAACAGAAGGGTATCCGTGCCGGCAATGGTGATTCTCAGTTGTCTGTCCGTACCCGCCGTTACGGAAGTCGGCGATGTAAAGGTGCCGCTGGTCACCGTTACCGGCGGGTCTGCGCTGTCAAGTCCGGTACCGAAAGCGGTGAGGTAGATATCCAGCATGTCGTGACTTGAACTGTTGACTGCAAACCAGACGTCGGCAACCCCTTCGGCACGGTCAGCCTGTGGAGTCGTCGGGGTATCAACGATCTGTATGTTGGCCTGGGCAATGTTCCCCATAAAGAGGAAGGTGGTGAGGACGTTCTCTGAGATCGGCTGATTCTCTGCGCTGGCGACCACTATCCTGTCGCCGGCGTTGTTCGCGTAGACCACTTCCCAGTCGTACCGATCAACGGCCCGGACATTGATGGGCGTGGCAAAGGGGAACGAGATGTCTTCCCGTGACAGGCCGTGGAACATTCGGACCTGCGGGCTGTCGGGCATCATATTGACGAACTGGACCGACCCTTGGGCGGGGATGAAGTCTGCTTGCTGAAAGCCGGAGTCTGACCCGCAGCCTGTCAGGAACAGGGTGACAAGAAACAGCGTGCCAGCGCCAGTGATCCATCTTGGCATGTACGACTCATTCGACCAAAAAGGGGTGATGCTATCGTTTACGGGTCAGTTAGGGAAGCTCTGAATAGCAGGGTTTTTATATCCTATTGATAAACAATGTGTTTTCTTCATTCGTGTCCGTTTTTATAAAATGAAGAAAACCGATATATGGTATTGAAATATAAGAGAAAGGCTCTGGTAAACAAATTCCCATGCGATGAGCGATTGTTGAGTCCGCAGGCGTCGGCAGTTATGGTGTTATTTTGGTGTCCTGAAAGGGGGCTTTATGCGCCTGCGGTTGCTGGATGAGGACATTGCCTTCAGGGATGAAGTCCGGGCATTTCTTAAAGATAACCTCGACCCACAGGTTGCGCGCAAGGTTCGACTGGGATATCCGGTCTCCAGGGAAGAACAGGATGACTGGACGCGCAGGCTGAACGGGCAGGGCTGGGCGGCGCCAAACTGGCCGGTTCAGGTGGGTGGCACTGGCTGGTCTATGGTTCGCCGCCACATTTTTGGTATCGAAATGAGGCTGCACCATGCGCCGGAACTTCAGGGGTTCGGCTTTTCCATGGTGGGACCGGCGATCATCCGGTATGGCACCGACGAGCAGAAAGCACACTACCTGCCAAAAATCCTGAACGCCGAAATCTCCTGGTGTCAGGGATATTCCGAACCGGGTGCGGGGTCAGACCTGGCCGGCGTCAGCACGCGAGCCCTGGTCGATGGTGATGACTATGTGGTCACGGGTTCCAAGATATGGACCTCTGCCGCTGAGCGAGCGGACCATATTTTTATGCTGGTAAGAACGGACCCTGAAGCCAAACCCCAACTGGGGATTTCATTTCTTCTGGCGGACATGCGTGACCCGGCAGTTCGCGTTGAACCACTGATGGCGTTCAATGGCAAGCGGCTCTGGAGCCAGGTCTTTTTTGATGAACTCAGGGTGCCACGGGCGAATCGGCTGGGTGAGGAAAACCAGGGCTGGACAGTTGCCAAGAATCTCCTGGGTAATGAGCGGCTTCTGGTTTCCAGGGTGGCGGAGAATCGCAGGATTCTCTCCAATGTCAGGGATGCCCTGCGGGAAGAAGGTGGCGCAGTTGACGGGAAGCTCGCCAGCCTGATGATTCGTCTGGAGGCGCTGGATGCTACTGCGCTGCGCCTGCTGACGAGGTTTGACCGGGGCCATGAAGTCGGCGCGGAACCCTCCATGCTGAAACTGAAGGGCAGCCAGTTGGTGCAGGACATGGATCGAATGCTGTACGAAATAGCCGGTCACTACGCGCTGCCACTTGATTCAACCATGAGGGACGGGGGTGCGGTGGGGCCAGGGTATGCCGATATGGTTGCCAGCGGCATGTTCCACCACCGGGGCTATACCATTGCCGGTGGCACCAGCGAGATCCAGCACAACATCATTGCCCGCCAGGTGCTGGAACTGTAATCCGTCGGCGGGGTCCCGGTCCCTTATCTCAATCCCCTGCCGCCATCGCTTATTCGTCCGTCGGCTGGCCGCCATCCTTTTGATTGCGCCCGTTTCGGTCCTGATTGATTTGTTGCCGGGTGGGCGCCTCCTGCTGGTATTCGCCATCAATCGTATAGCCATCTTCGTTCGACCGGGGTCCCTGTTGAAAGCGGGCGTGCATCTTGAACTGACTGAACGTCGAGGTCCGGATAATGTAGCGAGCCAGTGGCCGCCGCAGACCCGGCAGCAGGCAGACAAACCCGACGGTATCCGTGGCAAATCCGGGTGTAAGCAACAGAACACCGCCGATCAGCAACATGATGCCTTCCAGCAGTTCAGTTTCCGGAATCTCGCCCTGATTCAGTTTTTTCTGGACCCGATACAATGTCGCCATCCCCTCAAGCCGCAACAGCCAGACCCCGCAGACGGCGGTAAGCACGACCAGCCCGACAGTCGCAAGGGGGCCGATGACAGCCCCGACTTCAATCAGGATAACCATCTCGATCAGGGGAATGAGGAAGAAAAGCAGGGTCGCGATACGCACCCGCAGACTCTATCGAAACCTGAATGTCCTGTCATTAACGAAGGTTGTGATAGATTAGCGTCATGTTATTTGATGGTCCCACGGGCAGCGCAGCCGGACGCACTGGTTCTGGTAGCCCCGGCGGTATCCATGGCTTCCGACCTGACGCGGCCGGAGATTCCGAGTCTTGTGGTGCTGGCCGATGAGGACCGATTCGTGGATGTTGAGCAGACCCGAAACTGGTTCGGTGATGATGCGGTGATTGAAACTATGGAAACAGATCATTTCTTTTTCGGGCAGCATGAATTGCTGGGCGAAAGGGTCGGCCAGCGACTTGCTGAACTGATTCGCGTATCGGGGCGGGCATGGAACTGAAAACGATTCTTTATGACGTGTCCGAGCGGATTGCGATCATCACCCTGAACCGACCGCACAGGATGAATGCCTGGACGGGACGTATGCACACGGAATACCGGCAGGTGCTCAAACAGGCTGACGAAGATGCCGGGGTCCGTGCGATTGTTGTTACCGGCAGTGGTCGCGGCTTCTGTGTGGGCGCCGATACGAAGGCCCTTGAGGGTCATGTCGAGAAGGGTGGCTACGACCCGGGCACACCGGACGAACTGGTTCAGCCCGGCAGGGGCGTCAGTGAAGATTTTGATGCTTCCTTCGCCTATCACTTTGGCCTGTCCAAACCGGTGGTGGCGGCCATAAACGGGCCGGCGGCAGGTGTCGGGCTTGTTCTGGCCTGCTTCGCCGATATTCGTTTTGCGGTGCCGGGGGTAAAGTTTACGACCGCCCACGGCAAACTGAACTTTCCGGCGGAGTACGGCCTGTCCTGGTTGCTGCCGCGCCTGATAGGGCTGCCCAGGGCCAATGATCTGCTGCTGACCAGTCGCATTTTCCTGTCAGACGAGGCTTTCGAGCTTGGCCTGGTCAACCGTCTGGTTGCCGTTGACACACTGCTTGCGGAAACCTGTGACTATGTGCGGGCAATGGTCTCTACGGTTTCTCCCGGGTCGTTGCGGGAGACGCGCTGGCAAATCTATAAGGATTTGCACCGTGACGTGGCAACGTCTGTTAAAGACAGTGAGTCCCTGATAGACAGCATGAGCCGACAGAAAGACTTTAAGGAGGGTGTTGCCGCCTTCATGGAAAAACGAAAACCCGACTGGACCGGTGAGTAGCGAGGAGAGGCCCGTTGAAGACTGAGGTAGCGAGCGGTTACACCTTGAAGGAAGAGCCTTACTATCTGCCACTGGCTGATGAAGTGGAGCTTTTTCTGGCCGCCTATAGCCAGCGCCTTCCCGTACTGCTCAAAGGACCCACAGGTTGTGGCAAGACACGATTTGTTGAATACATGGCGCATCGGATTTACCGGGAAGGCCCCGATACCCCGGAGCAGCCACTGCAAACGGTGGCATGTCATGAAGACCTTTCAGCGACGGACCTGGTGGGCAGGTTTCTTCTGAAGGGGGAAGAGACGGTGTGGCAGGATGGACCTCTAAGCCGCTCGGTGAAAGAAGGGTCTATCTGTTACCTGGACGAGATAGTAGAGGCGCGCAAGGATTCAACGGTTCTGATTCATTCGCTGACAGACCACCGCCGGATTCTACCGGTAGAGAAACTTGGCTTGATCCTGGATGCACATCCGGATTTTCTCCTGGTGATTTCCTACAACCCCGGTTATCAGAACGTGCTGAAAGATTTGAAGACCAGTACCCGGCAGCGTTTTGTCTCTATTGAGTTCGACTACCCGAATCTCGAAGAAGAAGCCGCGATTATTGTCCACGAAAGTGGTGTCGATTCCGGGAACGCGGAACGGCTGGCGCTGGTGGGGCAGAAGGTGAGAAATCTGCACGGTCACGGATTTGATGAAGGCGTCAGTACCCGGCTGCTCGTTTATGCCGGACAGCTAATCAGTCAGGGTGTCTCCCCGGAACGTGCCTGCGATGCGGCGATTATCAGGGCAGTCTCGGACGACACGGAGGTTCAGCGCGCCGTTGCCGAACTCGTGGGCGCGATCTTTCCACCCGCCGGATGAAAGACGACATTATCCGGGAAGCGGCGCTTCGCCTCGGGACAATCAACCGGAAGACGGGTGACCGATTCGCCGAGGTCTGCGCCGGGCTGGGCCACCTGTCGCCGGAGCAACTGTCGCAATTTGCCGAGGATGCCATCGCGATTGCAGATAGCGGATGGCGTTCTTTCGAGCCGTTGAATCTGCTCCTTGACCTGGGTGAGCGACTGAATGCGGAACGGCTGATCAGGGTTGCCGCCTGTAGTCGGCAGATCAGTGGTTACTCCTGTGAACCGGCGCTGGCTTATCTACAATTGGTGCACTCGCACCCCTCAATGGAGCTTGACCGGGTCGAACACCCTGGGCTTGCATTACACAAAAGCTATCAGCATGCCTCGACCCTGCTGGCCGGTTACTTCAGGTCTGCGGCCGGCATACTCGACCATTGCGGGATTTCAGATCAGGACGCCTGGTTTTCGCTGGTTCGGCGATTTTCGCAGGAAGGGCGCGACGGGTTGCAGGAACTGATTCGTCTGACCCCGGAGTGCCGGCGCTGGCAGACGGCACTGGTTCTGGCGGAGACCAATACGGCCAACTGCCTTGCCTACCTGCGCAGGTCGGCTGCTCTTGAGCAGATGTTTGCCGGGAGGCTGGATGCAGTCGATCAGGTTATCGCAGCCTGCGTTGATTGCGATGTCCCTGACACACTGCTTGCCGCGCTGCTGGCTCTCGCACGACTTCCCGCGCCCGGCCAGAACCTGTTGCTGTCCCTGTCCCTGAAACTCCCTGGCAGTGAAGCGGTGATTGCGCTGCTGGAAGGTGCGGTCGAATTACCCCTGGACCGGCCTGAAGTCGTGTCTGACTGGCTGCATTATAGTCTTGGCGAGGCGGCTGGTAACAACGCCTCGCTGGTCGCGTACCTCAGGCTGGAATCCCTGCGTTCCCGGGAAGTGCTGAAGCAGTTTCGGGGAGAGGTTTCATTGGCAGACCATCAAAGGACTTTTGACCTGCTGGTTGAAGCGCTGTCAGCGCGGGAGTTGATGATTGACACGATCCCGGATGAGCCGCCGGGTGTGGCATCGGACTTTCGCAGGGAATATCCGGTGGCGCCGGGCGCTGATGCACGAACCATCTACCTGCCCGGATCAATCAGTTTCTTCGATAACTCAGAGGACAACTTTGCCTTCTACAAGGTATCCATCTTTCACCAGATTGGGTTTGTCGAGTTCGGCTGTTTTTCAGGTATCAACGATGTGTTGTTGCAGCTTGAGTCATACCGGGACGAGCGGCTTGCCCAGGCACTGTTCCGGATTGTGGAAGATGCACGCATCGACTGGCAGCTTGAAACCCGCTATCCCGGCCTTGTGCCACAACTGCGACGTTTGAAGGGCCTTGCACTGGCAGACAGGAAGCCCCCATTGACCCGGCGTGTGCGGCTTCTTGAGGTGCTGGTTCGAACGGGTCTGGATGGTGAGATGCCCGGGGAAGCGGACCCGGAATGGCAGGAGATGGAGGAAAGACTGCGCCTGCTGATGCTAGGCCTGTCGTTTCTGGCGCGAGCCTTGACGATACCCTGATCGTGGTGTCTGCCTGTTACGAGTTGATTGCAACCGAAGCCCACTCACTGATGGGCATGTCGAAACAATCGGAACAGGAAGTTGCGGCGACGCTGGCGGAGTTCCCGGAACCTGTGTCTTTCCGTGGTGAGATCAAGGTCGCTGAGGTGGCCCGCAGCCTGAGAATTGAGGCTCTGATTGAGGAAGCATTGCAGGAGGAGGGTGAGGTACTGCCGGATGCCCCGGGTGTGCCAATGCCAGGATCACCGGATGAGCAGGTAGAGCCGGGAGACCTGCAACCGGGTGAGGTTTCAGAAGGCGTTTCGATGCAGATTGCGGAACTGCAACGTGAACTGGAGCAAGCCGGGGTTACCCCTGAATCGGGGGACGGCAGGGGCGTAGAGTTCCCCGGGGGAATATCCGCCCACAGTCGGGAGACCCGGCGGCACAGGTACGATGAGTGGGACTACTTAATTGCCGACTATCGTGGGCAGTGGTGTACGCTCTATGAATACCGCGATCTGGACGAGGATCACACTTACTTCCGCAGGAGCCTTGCGGACAACCGGGATCTTGCGCGGCGTATCCGGCACCAGTTGAACAAGGTCAGGCCCGAGATGCTGCGTAAGGTAAAGGGCGTCATTGAAGGTGAGGAACTGGATCTGGAGCGGTCCGTCAGCTATCTGGTGGATCGGAGGGCCGGTCTGACCCCGGATGAGACGATTTACGTCCAGCGGCAAAGAAGAGAGCGTGACGTATCGACGCTGTTTCTTCTGGATATGAGTGCGTCCACTGATGACATTGTTCCCGACCCGGACGCCACGCCGCCGACGCCCGACATCGACGATGATGACGAATATCTGATGCAATACTTTGAACGCCAGAGAGCCTTCGAAGCCGACGCGCGCCGGATTATTGATCTTGAGAAGGAATCCGTGATCCTGATGGCGGATGCGCTTGAATCCCTGGGCGATGCCTGGTCCGTTTGCGGCTTCTCCGGTTATGGCAGGGACCAGGTCGACTATTACATTTGTAAAGACTTTGACGAAGCCTTTGATGCCCGCGCCCAGGGTCGAATTGGCGGAATTAAACCCTGCCGAAGCACCCGGATGGGGGCGCCCGTCCGTCATGCGACAAGGCGGTTGATGGAGACCGGGTCGCGCATCAAGGCGCTGATTATTATTTCTGATGGCTATCCCCAGGACCACGACTATGGGGCAGATCGCAATTCCAGGGAGTATGGGTTGAACGACACGATGAAAGCCCTGTCAGAAGCGAAACAGCAGGGCGTGCTGAGTCACTGCCTGACTGTCGATCCCTCGGGGCACGATTACCTGCGTGCCATGTGCCCGGACAGTCAGTATATGGTTATCCAGGATCTTAACCAGCTTCCGGAAGAACTCGCGAGGGTTTACCGATCACTAACCGGTTAGGGAAGCTCTGAGCGGTTTTTGTTAGCATGGGTTGATGAGCAGTCACCGGTCAAACTTTAGCTGGTATATGGCCGGTTCGGTTTGCCAGTTTATCCCGTTCGGCATTCACAATGTGCTCTATGCGTGGTTGCTGACGGTTCAGTTGGGGGAGAATGGCGTGCGGCTGGGTTTTGCCCAGATGTGTGCACAACTGCCCGGGCTGATTCTGATACTGTTCAGTGGCCTGCTGGCGGACCGGGTTGATCGCCGCAGGATACTGATTACCTTTCATTGCCTCGCTGCTGTGCCGGCCATATCGCTTGCTCTGGCGATCAATCAGGGGCATCTCGGTTATGTCGCGCTGTTGATCTTTGCGCTGGCGTTCGGCACCTGCAATACCCTGTTGCAGCCAGCCAGGGACAGCCTGTTGAACCAGGTGGTGCCGGGCAACCTGCAACGCGCCGTAACCCTGATGATAGGTTTGATGTTCGGCAGTCAGATTGTCGGTTATGCCTTCGCCAGCCAGGCAGACGTGGTTGGCGCCGTTCCTTTGTTGATGCTTCAGGGTTGCCTGCAACTGGCAGGCGCCGTGTTTGCGCTGAAGCTGCCCCATTACACACCGGCGCGGGAAGCAGGGTCACAGGGCGCCTTCGCCGAGATCACCGATGGACTGAAGCTCATGTATCGCTCTCCACGAATGGCGCCGGTGATGGTGTTGATGTTCGCCATCGGGCTCTTCTACAGTGGCGCCTTCTTCGTGATCAATCCGCTGGTGGTGCGGGATGTCTATGGCGGCGGCGCAGCCGACATTGCGCTTTCCTATGTCTGCTTCATGGTCGGTACCATTCTGATAACCGTCATTCTTGTCGCCATCGGTGGTGTTCGCAGGCAGGGAAGAGGATTGATGCTGGCGCTGGTGGCTGGCGGCGCTTTTCTGCTGCTGACCAGTCTGGAGCTGCCCTTTCCGGGTTACCTGTTCTGTATCGGTATGTGGGGAATGGGGGCTGGCGTTTCCATGAGTCTGGGACGGGCGATTATCCAGGAAACGGCGCCCGATGATTTTCGCGCGCGGGCGCTGTCCATCTATACGATGGGTAATCAGGGGGCAATGCCGATAGGTTCTGTGCTGATGGGTTTTCTTTCAGTGCAGCTCGGTCCGTTGAATGCTTATGTGGTTGCGGTCGCTGGCGTTTTTCTGATCGTCACAGTAGTCTGGCTGCGAACCGAAATGGGACAAGTGGACCGGCTGCATGAGTGACACCAAACCCCTGCTTGCGATCACCATGGGTGACCCTGCGGGCATCGGGGCCGAAGTTATCGTGAAAGCTTTCGCGCTGGCCAATCTGTATGAGAGATCGCTGCCCTTCGTTGTCGGTTCCGTCGATTGCCTGCAACAAGCCATGTCGCAGACGGGGATCAGGCATCCGCTGACATCCGTTGAGGTTCCCTCTGATGTGACAGACACTCCGGGCAGCATTCAGGTGCTGGAATCCGTCGGGTTTGACGCTGACGGGCTGACGATGGGGCGGGTCAACGCGGACTGTGGTGAAGCCGCGGTTCAATACTTTGAAGCGGCGGTTCGATTGTGCCTGGCGGATCAGGCCCGGGGTGTGGTCACCTGTCCAATTAACAAAGAGGCTGTGCAGGCGGCGGGTTACGTCGGTGATATTGGTCATCAGGAGATTCTGGCCCGAATGACCGGCGCCGACCTGACGGCAACCATGCTTTTGACGCGCGGCTTGAAGGTGGCGCACCTGTCCACTCACAAGTCGCTGGCGCAGGCGGTGGCCAGTGTTAAAGCGCCGATCATTGAAAAGAAGCTTGCCCTGACCGATCACAGTCTTGGAATCTGGGGCATCGAAAATCCCAGGATTGCCGTGGCCGCTCTGAATCCACACGGCGGGGAAGGTGGCATGTTTGGCCGCGAGGAGATTGATGAAATCGGCCCTGCGGTTGCTTCCTGCCAGGGCAAAGGGATCAATGCCATTGGTCCGCTACCGGCGGATTCTGTGTTTTATCGGGCCATTCGCGGTGAATTCGATGCGGTGCTCGCGCTCTATCACGATCAGGGTCACATCGCGGTCAAGGTGCATAACTTTGATCAGAGCGTCACGGCAACCATGGGTATTCCTTTCATTCGCACTTCCGTCGATCATGGCACAGCCTTTGATATTGCCGGACAGAACAGGGCGGATGCGAAGGGTCTTGTTGAAGCCCTATCCGTTGCGATATCCATGTTAAATCAATCGCTTACATAGGTTTTTGCAGGTATTACAAAGGATGAGTCATGCAATGGAATAACTGGTCGGGCCGCCATCAGGTTCAGCTTGACAGGCTGGTATTTGTCCGGCGCGAAGAAGATGCAGCCGCTTTTGTCGCAGGGTACGCGGGGGCGGGCAAGACCATAAGGGTTGCCGGCGCCGGTCACTCACACGCACCGGTGGTCGTTAACGATGAGGCGATACTTGACGTCTCGGGACTCTCGGGCATCGTCAGTGTTGACACAGCCAGCCAGACCGCCTGGCTGCGTGCGGGCTCCCCCATTTATGCTCTGGGTCTGCAACTCCACGAGCATGGGCTGGCGCTGCACAATCAGGGGGATATTGACCGTCAGTTACTGGGTGGCGCCATCGCCACGGGAACTCATGGCACCGGTCGAAATCTGAAGAACCTCTCTGGTTCTGTCGCAGGGCTAAGGGTCATTCTCGCTGATGGGTCCACGGTCACCTGCAGTGCCGACGAGGAACCGGACCTGTTCCAGGTGGCTCGCCTCAGCATCGGTTCGGTGGGTGTTGTTACAGGAATTCAGATGCAACTGGGGCCGAGTGTCGTTTTGAAGGAAGGCGGTGGCACGATGAAATATGAGGATCTTGCGCCGCAGATTCTGTCAGAGACTGAACACAATGAGCGATTCGAGTTCTTCTGGTTTCCGAAGAGTGACGAGGCCACGGTCAAGACCATCAACCCGACCGGGGAAGCGCCTCAATACCCGCTTGCTGAAGAAGGCCGCCGACAGGCTTACAGTTTCGAGGTACTGCCAAGCCACCGGCCCGTACCTCATACCGAGATGGAGTACAGCATTCCTGCGGAGGAAGGTCCGGAATGCCTTGCGAAAATCAGAGAGCTGATTCAAATCCGTTTTCCTGATGTGGTATGGCCGGTGGAATACCGTACCGTGGCCGAAGATGACATCTGGTTGTCAATGGCGAGCGGTCGTCCTACAGTTACCATTTCCGTGCATCAGGATGTGCGCCTGGATGAAGAACCCTATTACCGCGCCTGCGAAGAAGTTTTCCTGTCCTGTGGTGGCAGGCCACACTGGGGCAAGATGAATTATCTTACCGGCGATCAGTTCGCCCGGGTCTATCCGCACTGGGAGGACTGGTGGCGGGTTCGTGATCAGTTTGATCCGACCGGCAGTTTCCTTAACGATTATTTTAGAAACCTTCGACCCTGACATTGGTCGACAATTAACAGGAGTATCCCTATGGAGTACAAGAACATAAGCGTCGACTATGTTGATCGGGTCGCCGTGCTGAAGCTGAATGCGCCTGAAGTGCTGAATGCACTGTCCTCAGACATGGTGGCGGAGCTATCCGGCGCCGTCACTGAGGTCACGCAAAGTGAAGCACGGTGCCTGCTGATAACCGGCGAGGGGCGTGCATTCTGCGCCGGTGCGAATTTGCAGGGCAGGGGTAAACCGGAGGACGAACTGCCACCGGCGGGCAGTGTGCTGGAAACGCACTATCATCCGGTCATGAACAAGCTGAAAAACATGGATATCCCCATGGTCAGTGCTGTCAACGGCCCCTGTGTCGGCGTTGGTATGAGTCTTGCCGTGATGGCCGATATGGTCATTGCCGCAAAGAGCGCCTACTTCCTCCAGGCGTTCGCCAATATCGGGCTGGTACCGGATGGTGGTGCCACCTGGCTGTTGCCGCGCCTGATTGGCTGGGGACGAGCCGTGGAACTTTCACTGATGGCCGAACGACTCCCGGCAGAAAAAGCCTTCGAGTGGGGGCTGGTGAATCGGCTGGTTGATGATGACCAGCTCATGGACGAGGCCATGGCTGTGGCCACCAGGCTGGCTAATGGCCCCATGTCGCTGGGACTGATGCGAAAAGCCTACTGGGAATCGTTCAACAACAGCTACTCAGAGCAGTTTCAGTTGGAAGCGAATATGCAGACCATGGCTTCGTCGTCTGAAGACAGTCGTGAAGGTGTGATGGCGTTTCTGGAAAAAAGGTCCGCGAATTTCACCGGAAAATAGCCTGATATTCCGGATGAATTGACCCGCATAGACGGGCAGTATCCTGTCCCGGACAGTGGTAGTATCATTCGCTGTTTTTTCAGGTAACACTAAGGGAAGCTCTGAATAACAGGATTTTTTCGTGAGAGCAAGGCGGACACGCCCGCAGAAAATCGTAAAAACGCTTTAATTTTCCGATGTTTCGAGGACGGGTCCAACGTAGCTATCGCGGAAAAAGACATTATTCAGAGTTTCCTAAAGATTCAGGGAGCCATACGATGCCGTTGGTATTGAACGAAGACCAGAACATGCTCAAGGACACCGCCAGGAGTTTTTGCGCGGACAACACACCGATTACCCAGTTGCGCGGGTTGCGGGATGAAAATGATGAAACCGGCTTTGACCGGGAAACCTGGAGGCAGATGGTTGAGCTCGGCTGGACCGGCATCACGGTCCCGGAAGAATTCGGTGGCCTGGGCTTCGGCTACATGGGGCTCGGCGTAGTCATGGAAGAGTGTGGCCGCACGCTGACGGCATCTCCGCTTTTTGCCACCGCCGTTCTGGGCACCACGGCTATTGTTCTGGGCGGCAGTCAGGAGCAGAAGACCGAACTGCTGGGTCAGGTCGCCGCCGGCGAATTGCTTCTGGCGCTTGCATTGGAAGAAACGCCACACCACAACCCCTATGGTTCTGCAACGAAGGCGAAAAAGTCCGGTGATGGTTTCAAGGTCTCCGGCAGCAAGAAGTTTGTTCTGGATGGTCATGTGGCCGACAAGATCGTGGTCGTTGCCCGCACTGCCGGTAACCCCGGCGACCGGGATGGTCTGACGCTGGTACTGGTTAATCGTGAAGCTGCCGGGGTGTCCGTGACTCGCACGATCATGGCGGACAGCCGCAATGCCGCCAACATTGAGTTTGATGGCGCCGAAGGGACCCTGCTCGGTGAGAAGGGCAAGGGTGCGGACCTGCTCGACAAGGTGCTGGATGCGGGTCGGGTTCTCATCTCGGCTGAAATGCTGGGAGGTTTACAGGAATGTTTCGAGCGCACCCTGGAATATCTCAAGACACGTGAGCAGTTTGGCGTACCCATCGGTTCCTTTCAGGCGTTGAAGCACAGGGCTGCCCAGATGTTCTGCGAGGTGGAATTGTCAAAGTCTGTCGTGCTGGAAGCGCTCTCCGCGCTGGACGAGGACTCTGAGCAGGTTGCAGAACTGGCCAGCCTCTGCAAGGCGCGACTGAACGATACCTATAACCTGGTCAGCAGCGAAGGCGTGCAGATGCATGGTGGTATCGGCATGACGGACGAATATGAAATTGGCTTCTTCCTGAAACGTTCGCGGGTCTGTGAACACACGTTGGGTGGCAGCGCCTTCCATCGTGACCGCTACGGAACCCTCCAGGGCTACTAGCACCGGATATCTCCGGAACAGCCAGAGGCCTCGCATCGGCGAGGCCCACGGCTGTTTGCGCAAAACATTTCCGTCTTACACTTCACGATACCGAGCGTCCGTTGTTGAGCGATTGCTCGCAGGATCCTTGTCCTCGGCGTCTATCGTGTTGGCAGATGTTATTGTCCGCCCTGTTGACGATCTTTTGATCGTGAATCTACAGTACGCTTGTTCGGGTCAGAAGTTAAAGAACTCTTTCTTATGAACAGCCGGGCGTTAGAAGTAATGGCAATAAAGGCGGCTGTCAGTCGACTTTGCGGAGCCTTGCCGGTTGATTCATCGAGCAGTTGAAGAAGTCGCACAGGATCGGGCGGAACCTGTCCATGTCCACAAGAAAGGCGTCATGGCCCTGGATGGAAGACAGGGCATGGAAGATCACTTCGCGCTTACCGTCGCGTAATCCGTCGGCAATGCGATGCTGATGGTCAATGGGAAAGAGCAGGTCGGTTTCAACACCGATCACCAGTGCCCGGTGTGCGCCAATCCTGCCGAGACCGGCTTCCACGGACCCGCCGTGGTCCGCCACATCAAACAGGTCCATGGCGCGAGACAGGTACAGGTAAGAGTTGGCATCAAAGGTGCCGATAAATTTGTTGGCGTTTGCTTCAAGGTAGGACTCTACCTCGAAGTCGATACCGAATGGCTCACCTGTCTGCCTGCCATCAGGAATCAGCTCGCGACCAAATCGATGTTCCAGTTCAGCAGAACTGCGGTATGTCAGCATACCGAGCTTGCGCGCCAGCCGCATACCAGTCACCGGTTCTTCTTCCGGCGCATACCGGCCATTGTTCCAGACAGGGTCGCTGCGAATTATTTCCCGCTGCAATGACCTGAGTGCAATGGCGAATGGCGCCGCTCTGGGTGATCCCGAGATACTGACAAGGCTCTCGGCCATCTCCGGGTAGAGCATGGAATAGGCGAGGCAGGTCATACCGCCCATGGATACGCCAACCACTGAATGCAGGCGCACCAATCCAAGCCCTGTAACGACCTCGTGGGCTGCGTGCGCGATATCTTCTATCGTGAGTACGGGGAAACCCAATCGATAGGGCTCGCCCGTTTCCGGATTGATACTCGACGGTCCGGTCGAGCCAAAACAACTGCCCAGGGAATTGACGCAGATGACGAAGTACTTGGTAGTGTCGATGGGTTTGCTGTCGCCCACCATCTGCTCCCACCAGCCATTGGAGGGGTCAGCCTCGGACGAAGCCGCATGGGCGGAGGGTGACAGTCCTGTGAACAGCAGGATGCCATTGTCGCGCTGGAAGTTGGGTTCTCCCCAGGTCTCGTAGGCAATGAGCGGGCGTTCAAGATGGCCGTTGCGCATCTTGAAGTTGCCCTGGATTTGATGAAATTTTCTGGCTGCGATCATGTCATTTGCACATGCCCTGACGGCGCATTCCTCACTCTGAGGAGGCATATTTTGCGCCGAGCGGACCCAAATCTCCAAAGGTTTCCTATGTTATTGATTTTTCCGGTACCTGTCTTTGATCAGTCTGCCCTGTAGCAGTGCTGGCCCGTGGTTAACCAAGCGCCACCTTGAGAGCGGTTATTGCAACACATGGGTCGCAGGATTTAGTCTGGGCGTATGGATGTCAGTAGCCTGAGACTTTTTATTGCGCTGTCACGACATAACTCGATACCACACTCGTGCTGGTCAACATTACTGAAGACAAGATTAACTCGACTGCAGTTCAATCCTGCCCCGAGATTGACTGATGATTGCAAGTCAATTTTACGGCCTTGAGGCAGAAGTGATTCACTTCTCAGTCGGTCGTAGGTGTCAGTGCTGACCGCATGCCCCCAGGACATCTGTGCCCGCCTTCCCCGGTGAACCCCGCATCTGAATAACGGCGCTGTTCCACTTGTCCAAAAGAGTAACTCATAAAATGTCTCACTAAAAAATTTCACTCAGCGCTGGCAGGTCTGCAAGAACCGTTCAACTTCACTGCGCACAGGTGGTTCACACCCTACGCGGGACACATTAATAGCCGCAGCAGCGCAGGCATACTCTAGAGCAGGCGTAAAAGAATCCGCTGTCAGCCGATAAAAAGGCCCGGTCAACAAACCGAGTCTGGCAAGCTCCGCGATAAAAGCCGAATGAAAAGTGTCACCAGCACCAATAGTGTCCGCGATCTGCGGCACAGCGCAGGCTGGTATTTCAACGCTATCGTCCGAAACAAAAAGGCGCGCGCCCTTCTTGCCCTCGGTCAGAACCAACAAGCCGTGTTCAATCAACTGGAAAATTTTTGTCGCCGCTTCTGATAAGTCGTCGCCTAACTGCAGGGATAACAAATCCTCATCGCTCGCCTTAACCAGATCACACCATGGCATCAGCGACAGTACACCTTCCAGATAGGCCCTGGTGTCAGCGCTGGCCCCCAGCCGAATGTTGATATCAACACTGATAAGGACGTCATTCTTTCGGAAGTGTTCGAATAGCTGCCTGATCTTAGGCAGTTGACTGGGCGTTATCGCCAGTGAGCCGGTATGGAACACTCTCAGTCCTTCAGGCAAGTGATCGCGCACTTCTTCAAAGGTCGCATCCTTATCGGCAATTCCCTCTCGATACAGCGTGTAGCTTGGAGCGCCCGACTCATCGAGGCTGACCAGCGCGAGTGAAGTTGGCATGGAGGATCTGGGCAGATGAGGCAAATTCACGCCTTCAGCAATGAATTCCGCTGCTAGTGTTTCACCCAAAGAATCCCTGCCAAGCGGTGACAGATAACTGACATCCATTCCCTGACGTGCAAGCCCGATAGCCACATTGCGCGGCGAGCCACCCGGATGCGGTCGATAGGCTCCGTCCTCGCCCTGAATAAGATCAAACAACGCCTCACCAAGCACGGCAACTTTCATACTCCCTCCTGTCAGTCGCTGAGGATTCAGCCGCGTCGATCAAGCAGGTCCTGCTCAACACGCTCGACAGTTCGCCTGTCCAATTGGTAGAAGATCATCAGGCAGCCACCAATCAGGAAGAACGCCGCCGGCAGCGCGCTGAACATCAACCTGATGCCCTGTAACGCCGTTTCAGTCTGCATTTCATTGGCAACAAAACCAAAGGTTGCCAGCATAAAGCCGGGTAACGCACCACCGACTGCAGAACCAAATTTCAATGAGAACATCGATGCCGAAACCACCAGTCCAGCGGAGTTTCTGCCGGTCAACCATTCACCATATTCCGCGCAATCGGTGTACATAGAGAAAAGTAGCGTGATAATCACACCAAAGGTGAATACACCAAAACTGTGGACGATGACCGCCAGCGTATAGGCGTCAGCTGGAATGAAATAGAACGCGCCGAGCAGTGCCGCATGCAGCAGGTTCATACCAACCATCAGGTGATGTTTTTCGAGCTGCCTGGCAAGCCATGGTGTCAGCAACGCACCAATCAATTGACCACCCAGTCCGCAGGAGGTGAACAATGCGATTCGATCAAATATGAAGAATACCGGCTCGCCATCATCCATCATGTAGTACTTCAGGTAGTAGATGATGGACGAAAATCGGGCAATGAGACCGATAATAATGACAATGCCGCTCACAATCAGGATAACCCAGGGCCAGTTCTTCACCAGATCTTTCAAGTCCTGTGCCGGACTGGAATCATGACGACCGGGTGTGACTCTTTCCCTGGTCGTGGCAAATGTTATCCAGAACAACAGTATCGATAGCACGGCAAAGAGGATAATTGTCAGCCGAAAACCCTGCAGCTGATCGCCATCACCCAACAAGTTGACCAGTGGAGTAGCGAACGCACCCACCATTAAAGTGCCGAGGGAGGCGCACACAAAGCGATATTGCGTTGCCCTGGTGCGCTCCTCGGCGAGGGGGGAGATGACCGCCAATAGTGCAGAGTAAGGCACATTGATCGCCGTGTAAGCGAGCATTACCAACGTATAAGTAATATAGGCATAGATGAGTTTCCCCGTACCGGACAGGTCCGGGCCAAGAAACAGCAGATAACCCAGCACAGCATAGGGAATAGCGAAAAACAGTAGATAGGGTCGATACTTGCCCCATCGTGAATTCGTTCGGTCGGCAATCATTCCCATAACCGGATCGCTGACGGCATCAACAACCTTGGTGACAAGCAACATGGTCGCTGCTGCTGCCGGTGAAATGCCAAATACATCCGTGTAGTAATAAAGCAGGAAAAGGCCAAAGAATCCCATATAGAAATTCGAGGCCATATCACCCAGGCCGTAGCCGGTTTTCTCCCGAACAGATAGTCGACCAGCAGCGAGAGTTTCAGCCATTGCCTTCACATCCTGCGGTAATCTGCGCTTGAGCGCCAGCGAGTTCGAGTTGCATCATGGGCGAGATGGTACCAGTGAAATATTCTCGACCTTCAACATTTTCCGGTAAAACACCTGACAGGTTCGGAAAATCAACAAAGCCAACAGCTCTCAGGTCCTGCATCACAAACCACGAATAAGCCTGGAACGGTTCTGCCTCTGGATTGCTGAAAACCAGACCGGAACCATTCAGCGGTTGCCAGTCACCGTCCATGCTGTCGGCGACGAAGCCGTACAGACCCGTAGGTCCACCACTGATGTCCGGATGGAATGTCCTGGCTTGCATGGAGAAGAACAGGTAGTACTTGTCATCGTGGATGACCACGTGAGGACGTTCCAGTTCATTGTTTACTCCATCCGCTGTTATCAGCGGCTCAAGTAATTCGAAACTGCCAGATTCCTGTTCGACGGCGGCGCCAATAACGCCATCAAACTCGGTCTCTGAGTCGATCTGTGAGGCCGTAAAGAGTACATAATTCTTACCATCGGCAGGATCTGTGAAACGAAAGGGGTCCCGAAAGGCCTTGATATAGCCTGCTTCGCCATTCAACTGCTCCAGTGTAGATTGATACTGGCGACCCGGCTTTACCAGTTCATGATGTTCTGACCACCCTTCAACGCGAACAGCCGTAACAGATGCAACTATGGTCGCAGCCGCCCGGAAGATTCTTTGCACGAAACTCGGAGATGTTTCGTCTCTCAGTCCACTTGCGGTATACCAAACCTCAAGTCGATTAGATTCTGGAAAACAGGTCGCACATCCAGCCCATTCCCGGCTGCCAGGGGTCACGTTGTCGGGAAAGAGATTACCGCAATCGGTCCACTCACCCTTTTTAACGGTGATCAACCGGATTCGAGCCACATCGTGCCTGAGATCAGGATGAAGTTTTGAATCCGCCGACAACGCCATCCAGAGTTCAGCGCCATCAATACAGGCAATACCACCTGTCGAAGAAAGTACCGGCCAGAAATCCCAAAGGTAAAGCTCGGGGAACAGCCTTTGACACTCTGCCGCTTTAAAAACCGGAGTCTCAGCATGAGCATGCAGACTGAGGTGTTGTAAATGATCGCGCTGCCAGGGAGTAGTCATGAGATTCATCACACCATCTTAGACTGTTTAGGGGGCGGGTCAGCAGCGTGGCTTTGACGAGCCACGCTGCTCAGCTTGCTTAGAAGTAGTAAGTGACACCTACCACCGTAGATCGACCACTCAGTGGACGTGCACGGATGATACTGCCTACAGCTCCTGAGCCCTCTTCGGCTTCTGTGATAACAAATTCATCAGTCAGGTTGTTGACGTTGATGAACGCAGTGAGGTTATCAGTAACGTTCCAGTTGCCGAAAAAGTTGACCAGCGTGTACGCCTCCTGCTTGAGATCATTGTTATCCTGCAGGTAAAAGTCAGTAGAACCCTGTAGCACCAGACCGAGTGCAAACTTGTCAGTTCGGTATTCAGGCGTGATCGTATAGATAAAATCAGCCTGACGACGTGGCGTGTTACCTTCAACAGCAACGTTGGTGAAGTCCTTGCTGATCTCAGCATCAGTCCAGGTGGCATTACCACGCAGATAGAAGTTATCGAACAGGTTGATGTCACCCTCAACTTCAAGACCATTGGCTTCGTACTCACGCACAAAGGTCAATCTGCTGGTCAATTCAGCCTGGGTTTCTTCAGTCACTGTGTTGAAATACGTGGCAAACAGAGACCAGTTATCACCGAATTGCTTGTAACCAATCTCAAACTGCTCAACGTTGTCAAAACCGTCCGTTGTACTCGACAGACTTCCGTCCGCCAGTAGCGAACCTGCCACCTGCGTCAGACGATCTGCAATCGCCCTGCCGCCTTCGCTGTACCGAGCAAAAATGGAAGAGTCGTCGTTGATCATGAAGGTGCCGCCGATGGAGTAAAACGTATCATCAGCGTCATAGTTGACGTTAGCCACACCGGCGTTGTTCTCGTTCAGCACGCGCACACCACCTGAAATGAAGTCGGCAGAGGTCGCACCCGGGTTCTCCAGCAAAGCATCGCTGTCAAGACGAGTAATGACGCCACCCACTACTTCAAACTGGCCAACTGCGCCGTTGCCATTCAGGTCGGTGGCCACATTACCGCCACAACAGCCGTCAAGACGCTGACCGCGGGCTTCCACTTCGTCTCTGCGTACACTCACGTCGACGGTTAACCGGTCACCGATATCAAAACCAACATTGACATACGGCGCTATCGTGGTGTACTCAAGGTCCCAGTTCCAGGACAGGAAGCTCTGCGTCAGAGCACCATTGTCAGAGAGCACGACATCAACCGAATTGCCGCTTGCGTCGATACCTGCACCAAGTGCGGTGTAAGTGATGTTCTGCGAATCGCTGCCATCCAGTGTTTGCATTCTGGTATGCCAGCTGTTCCAGGATGTCTTGATACTCTGCTTGGAGTAATAGAGACCCGCTGAAACTCTGAAAGTATCACCTTCGAAGGTCAACTCCAGGTCATTGGCCATATTGCCCAGATCATGAAATCGGGTATCAAACATCAGGTTGGTATATGCCAGCTGATTCGGATTGGCCGCTGCACCATTGATAGTCGCGGAAACACCTCCTGAACAGTCGAGTGCAACATCGCCAACACTGGCATTGGCGCACAATGATGCTCCTTTACTGGCAATACTGTCGGTGCCACCTGCGAAGCCGTCAGTGAACGGTGAAATAAAGCCACCAGAGATATCCGAAGTTCTGAACTTGTTATTCACCATCAGACCATCAGTAATCATCTTCTCGAACTCGAAACCAAAAGCATCAACTTCAGACTCAATGCCGTCGGAGACGGACCGGGTTACCGGATTGCCAAACTGGTCAAAAGTTGTGATGTTGTTTGTCTGTTGAGAGTGTGTTGTCTCAGTACTGGCATCGTAGCCCGGTAGCGAACCATAAGAGTCACCGCTTTTCACCAGCACTGCGGAAGGCAGATAAGTCGTGACCTTGTCATCCAGGTGCTTGACGTAGACTCGAAAGAAGCCGTCATCCAGTTCCTTGGTGATATTGGCCTTTATCTGGCCACCTGTGTCACCCCTGAATCCGGTATCACGGACACCTTCACCGTCACGGTAGAAACCACCGATGTGGTAGGTCAGCGTATCGTTGATCGTACCGCCGTATTCAAAGTCAGTTCTGATTTCATCGTAATCAGCTCCGAGGCTGATACCGACGCTTCCGGCATCATCACCACCAGTCTTACTGATCATGTTAATAATGCCGCCTGGTGAATTACTGGCAAAGGTAGATGCTGAACCACCACGAATGCTTTCAATTCGGTCAATCGAACTGTCAAATCGCAGAAAGTTATCAGTATTGCCAAAATTGACGTCACCGAATTCTACAACCGGCAATCCATCTTCCTGAATCTGCATGTACTTCGAGCCGCCTGTGGCAAGCGGTATGCCGCGAATGGTCAGGTTGGCATTACCGCCACCACCGGAAGATTCTGCTCTGATACCAGGCAGGCTTCGAAAAACTTCAGCAACCGAGCGAGGCGCAAGATTCATTACATCTTCTGATGGCAATGAACTGACGGATACGCTGGCTTCCAGTCTGTTGCTGCCGCCACCAGGTACACCAGTAACGATAACTTCTTCAATCACGTCATTGTTAGCCCGTTCGGCTGCGTTAGCCAGGCCTGCAGGTAGCAGGATAGTCGCCATCATTGCGCTGAAAATGCGCCCAAGGTTTCGACTTTGCATGTTCTGTCCCTCGTTATTGTATTTTGAGCGATCACACCGGGTCTCCGATATGTCGGAGGTCAATCTAATTAACCTTGCAATCGATTGCAAGTGCAATCGGTTGCATTCTTATTTTATTTTATAACTAACTGTATATTAACAATATTTTCGTGGTCAATTGCGTGCATTTGTTGCACAATCTCTCTCAATTCGACTAAAAAAAGCAGCTCTCATGACCAAAGCCGAGGAGCGTGTCAGCAGCCTCCAGGACCTCGCCGACCTGGCAGGAGTATCCCGGGCAACCGTTTCACGGGCACTCAATGACAGCCCACTTATCAACGAGAAAACCCGCAAGAACCTGCAGGCACTCGCGCGCAAACACAACTACGCCATTAACCAGCAGGCACGTGGCTTGCGCCTCAATCGAAATCAAATCGTTTCGGTCGCCTTTATGCTCGATACACGATCCGATCAGCACCCTTCTGATCCTTTCTTTCTGGAAATGTTAGGTGGCATAGCAGATGGGCTGGCAAAGAACGACTACGATCTATTGCTCGCACAAACACCGGTCCGCAACATTTCCGAGCTGGCATCCAGCCGGGTAGTAAGGAACTCGGATGGCGTGATCTTTGTTGGGCAGAACGAAGAACACCAGATGCTCAATTCGCTGGTGGATCAGGGTGTAAATATCGTGGTCTGGGGGGCTGATGTCGATGATCGCCACTACCCACTTGTCGGCGGGGACAATCTCGGCGGTGGCTATGCTGCAACCAGCCATCTCCTCGATGCGGGTCGGCAGCGAATCGCATTCTTCGGTAACAGGCGATCGCCGGAAAACGCAGCCCGGCACACTGGTTATCAAAATGCTCACCTGAGTGCGGGTATCGCCGCCCTGCCGGAACTGACTTTTGATGTGCCTTCAGACACGCAGCATGCGTTAGACTCGATTGCAGCGATTTTGGAATCCTCGCAGCATTTTGACGCAATTTTCTGTACCAGTGACGTCATGGCGATAGCAGCGATTTCTGCGTTGGGCGCTGTCGGTTTACGTGTACCGGAAGACGTTGCAGTCGTCGGCTACGACGACATTTCTCTCGCCTCTACGTCAAGTCCGCCGCTGACAACCGTGAGACAAAACATCCCTACAGCCGGAAGTGTTCTGGTCGAGTCATTATTGCAGTCGATCTCCGGCAATCCCCCCGCCGACATTACGATCAAAAGCGAACTGGTCATCCGTCAGAGTTCAGGCGCCTCCTGAAGTCCGAGCCTCGAAACCGACTGACTCGTTCATTTCGGCGTTTTCTATCTGAATCTTTCATGGTCCGGTTTGTGGTTCCTTCAATTTTCGGCTCAGCAGTCGGACCTCACGTTTGTTCTCAACTCTGCCAGGCGCTTATCCGAAGCCTCCCGGTCTGCCAGTAAATATCCTCGTCTAAGTTGCTCCCTGAATGCAGCTAACCCTCGCCTGGATAGCCGGGTTTCCCGATTTGTCGAATCGTGGGTGTCCGGCGATCCACAAATCGGAACTGGGTAAACTCTACAACCAGCGCCACCTTGAGTGCGGTTATTGCAACACATGGGTCGCAGGATTTAGTCTGGGTGTATGGATGTCAGTAGCCTGAGACTTTTTATTGCGCTGTCACGCAATCTTCATTTCGGCAGAACCAGCGAAGAGATGCATATGTCGCCTTCGGCGGTCAGCCGTGCTATCCGGCGTCTCGAAGATCAGCTTGGTCACGCTCTGCTGGTGCGGGATAACCGAAGCGCACAACTGACCGAAGCCGGGCAGACCTTTCTGGAGTATGCCCTTGAGGTGGTGAAACGGTTCGATTCGTTGCAGCGTGACCTTGAGGGCAAGTCGGACGTGTTACGCGGACAGCTTTCATTGTTTGCTTCTGTCACTGCCAGCCAGAGCATCCTGCCGAAGGTGCTGAAAGATTTCAGAAGGAGCTACCCGGAAATTCATATCCAGCTTGAGACAGGGTACGCAATCAATGCGCTTTCCAGACTCGCAGAAGGGACTGATGTCGTTGTAGCGGCGCTTCCTGGCGGCAAGGAAGACGATGATCAACTGCGAAAGAAAATCATCACGTCGATACCCCTGCGGACCATTGCGCCTGCAACAGGTGAATTCAACTCCCGGTTGAACGCTTCCCCGGTGGACTGGGGCTCAATTCCACTGATTCTGCCATCGACCGGTCAGGTGCGGCAGAACATCAATGCCTGGCTACGGCTCAACAACATGGTCCCCAACGTTTACGCCGAGGTGCCGGGTAACGAGGCTATTCTGTCCCTTATTGCCCTGGGTTGCGGTGTTGGTTTCGTGCCTGAACTGGTCGTTAAGGAAAGTCCGTTAGCCGGTCAGGTTGTGGTCGTTCAGGACGGCCCTGAACTGGAAGACTTTCATGTGGGATTCTGTACTCGTCAGAAGTATCTGGACGTGTCCCCGATTATCCGGGCCTTCTGGGAATCGATCACCGCTTCGGGTCTGGCATCATGATTTGACCTGTCCTGAGGCTGAACTCCGCTAAGGCTTTTCGAACAGCAGGGTGAAACGGTCCGTGTTACCCGTCACGCTTTTTCTGCCAACTTCGTAAAGCAATTCGTCATCAGGCTTATAGTGCAGGTCTGTGTAGTCCACGAAGCGGAAGCCTGCGGCTTCGACTTCCTTGATGACCAGGACCGGGTCGATTCGACGCCATACCTCGGGGCTGTCGGGCTGCATATGTCGGCGTGTGTGGTCGACCACGCCATAGAGTCCGCCTTTTTTGAGTGCCTCGAATACCGCAGCATTGAGATTCGCGCGACCCGCAACATCAAAGTTGTGCATGTTGCGGAAGGTGAGGGCGAGATCGACCCTGCGCACACCAAATGAAAACTCCGGTACCGTGTAATGGCCGTCCTCGATTTCAGAGGGTCTCGCACCGTCAAAGGGAATTACCTGAGTGGAGGCGAATCCGGGTTGATTCCCAGTCAGCTTGTCGACGGTGTTGGTACCGATGGACAGATAAAGTGCGCCCTTCTCCTGCAACACGGGCCCTAGAATTTTGGTATACCAGCCGCCGCCTGGAATTAGCTCAAGCACGGTCATGTCATCTTTGAGTTTCAGAAATTGCAGCGTCTCAAGTGGTTTGCGGTTGGCATCGCGTTCCCGATCTTTCCCGGTTCTGCGTTCGTGGTCGATCGCCGCCTTGATCTTGTCTTCGGTGGTCCCGGATGGTTCCGAAGATTCCGCCAGTACGGCAAGTGGCAGGGCCAGCAGAAGCGAGAGAAGGTAGTTCATGGATTAGTCCGGGGGTCAATTTCGGGGGGTGAATGATAGCATCAGGGACCGGGTCGTGACATAGTTTCCACTGTCGCTTCAATGCGGAATGTGGAGAGGTAGATGTTTCTCTTGATGGGTGAAAGGGTAAGGGCCAAGTCGGACACTGTCGGCAGTCACACCTGTCCTGTCTGCAAATCCGGGCAGAAATTTACCGATCAGGTTGAAACCCTCTGGTTTACGCTGTTCGGCCTGCCCGTCCTGCCACTGGATCAGTGTGCGCACTACTGGCGTTGTGAACAGTGCCACACAGCCTTCAAGCCCCGCGAACTGCGGCAACCATCGGCTGTTCCCATCTTGAAAGACGTCGTGGTTTACCTGCTGCTGGGCTATGACCAGCAGGCGCAGATACAGCTTGCAGGAGAGATCTGCGCCAGGGTGACCGGCTTTGAGTTTCCGGAGACAGAAGTTCGGGCGCTGGGTCGAGAGATTGCATCCGGCAGGCTTGGCGTCGCGGAGGTGGTGCGGCGACACGCCAGTTCACTCAATGCGGCCGGTAAACAGCAGGTCATTGAAGGCGCCTTCCTGACTACCTATGCCTGTTGCGATATCCGGCACGAAGACCGGGTGCGGATCAACCAGATAGGAAGTGCGCTGGATGTCGGGCTGGAATTCGTGACCTTTGCCATTGAGCGGGCGCGCAGGCAGCGGAATTATGGCATCCGAAGGCTGGGTCACGTTCAGGCTGAGGTTTGACAGTCCCCACGGAAACCCTGACAATTTTTACCTGTTCTTGAAATAAACCAGTAGATGATGACTGACCGGTTAGCGGCACTTCAATCCCGATTTCACAATTACAGCCTGGATAAGAAGGCGATTCCGATGGCGATGGTGCAGTCGGGCATTCAGTACATGAAAGCCAGGGGCTTTACGGCAGAGCAAAGCCTCGCGGGTACCAATATCGACCTTGAAGCGGAATGGGTAACTTACCGTCAGCGCATCCGGCAGTTGGAAAACATGCTGGAGCTGGCGGGCGCGGATGGACACTGGCTGGAGTCCGTCAGGGAGCCTTCCGTTTCTGACTATGGTCTACTCGGCTACGCGATGATGAGCAGCGCGACCCTGGAAGAGGCCGTGCAGATTGCAGTGAAGTATCACCGCATGGCGGGCGCCATGTTTGAACTGACATATCTGATTGATGGTGAAGAGGCCGTTTTGCGGATTGAGCACCTGCTGCCATCCGGGAAGGTCGGACAGTTCACGGTAGAGGACTTCTTCGTCGGCATCACCGGCCTGATTGGTCTGCTGCTTGGCCGGGCTCATCAACCGACCCGCATCCTGCTCAACTATGAACGGCCAGACTATGCCGACAGGCAGGAGGCGAGATTTGATTGCAGGGTCGAGTTTGAACAGCCCTGTTGCGAATACCGCTTCAATGTCAATGAACTCCGCGAGCCCCTCGCTACGGCGGATGCGAACACGGCGAAAGTCTGCGAGGCATCCTGCCGCAAGCTGCTGAATCAGATGGAAATCGAGGAAGATATTATCTCGCGAGTCTGCCACCTCCTTTTGAGCACGCCCGGTGAATTCCCGAAGCTGGATGCGGTTGCCCAGAAGCTTTCTCTTGGTGCGCGCACACTCAGAAGGCGCCTCAACGAACTTGGCACCAGCTATCAGAACATTCTTGATGATGTTCGTCGTGAACTCGCTATCGAGTATCTGCGGACAACCAATCTGACGCTACAGGAGGTTGCTGAACTGCTTGGCTACAGTGAGGTAACCAACTTTCGGCGCGCCTTTATGCGCTGGGTGGAGCTGTCACCTTACCAGTACCGCAAGCAGATGGTGGCGCCTGCGTGATTGGAGCACCCACGGGGAAGGCTTAGCCGAACTCCGAGATAACACCGGAGATTGATTCCTTGGCGTCGCCGAACAGCATCCGCGTGTTCTCACCAAAGAAAAGCGGGTTGTCGACCCCGGAGAACCCGGATGCCATGGAGCGCTTGAGCACAAATACTGTGCGCGCCTTGTCGACATTGATGATGGGCATACCGTGGATCGGGCTGTCCGGATCTTCTCGCGCACTGGGGTTCACCACGTCGTTGGCGCCGATTACCACCGCGATATCGACATTCTCAATTCGCGGGTTGATGTCGTCCATTTCGACCAGTTGCTCATAGGGCACATCGGCTTCCGCCAGCAGTACGTTCATGTGACCGGGCATACGCCCTGCGACCGGGTGGATGGCGAAACTGACTTCCGCGCCATTGTGTTCAAGAATTTCTCCCAGTTCCTTCACCACATGCTGCGCCTGGGCAACTGCCATGCCGTAACCGGGCACAAAGCAGACGTTACTGGCAGCTTCAAACAGGTAGTAGGCGTCTTCGACCGAGATAGGCTTCACCTCACCTTCGATTGCCTTACCCTGCTTGACCGCACCGAAGCCACTGAACAGCACGTTGGCCAGGGATCGGTTCATGGCTTTACACATGATGTTGGTCAGGATGATACCGGCAGCGCCAACCAGGGAACCGGCGACGATCAGGATGTTGTTGTTGATGGCGAAACCGGCAGCACAGGCAGCGAGACCCGAATAGCTGTTCAGCAGCGAGATCACCACTGGCATATCGGCGCCACCGATGGGGATGACTGCCATGACCCCAAGCAGCATGGCGAGCCCCAGCATGATGTACAGCCACTGGCTGTCCGCAGTCGGGTTAACGGCGAACATATACCCGGAGACCAGGATACCCAGCAGAATCAGACTGTTCACCACGCGCTGGCCGGTAAAAACCGTCGCTGCGCTGTTGATCCTCTCGGAGAGCTTGCCATAGGCGATCAGTGAACCGGTGAAGGTGATACCACCAATCAGGATCGCGAGCAGAATGGTCACGGCTGTAAAGGTGCTGACTTCACCGCCGTACAGGGTTGACCAGCCCACAAACAGACTGGCCGCGCCACCGGAACCGTTGAACAGCGCCACCATTTCCGGCATGGAGGTCATTTCAACCAGTCGCGCGGCCAGAGCGCCGATCAGGGAACCGACAATAATGCCGCCGATGATGTACTCGTAAGTGACAATGCCCTCAGCGGTGAGACCCGCGATAACGGCAATCAGCATGCCGATGGCGGAGAGCAGGTTGCCGCGCCTTGCTGTCGCGGGCGAGCCGAGCATCTTCAGGCCGAAGATGAACAGTACGGCGGAAACAACGTATGCAAGATTGGCTATCAGTTCGATGCTCATTTGCCGCCCTCGCGCTTGCTCTTGAACATACCGAGCATGCGGTCGGTCACCATGTAACCGCCGACAACATTGATCGTGGCGAAGGTTACGGCGGCGGCCCCGAGCCAGGTGCCTGTTTCACTGTCGACCATGCCAGCCGCCAGGAAGGCTCCTGCCAGGGTGATACCGGAAATAGCGTTGGCACCGGACATGAGTGGTGTGTGCAGGGTCGCCGGCACTTTTGAGATCAGCTCAAAGCCGAGAAAAATCGATAATACGAGGATAAAAGTCAGGAATACGACTTCCACTTCAGCTCTCCCTAATGTTCTTGATGGTTTCGTTGACGATGGCGCCACCGTGGGTGATGACGCACCCCTTGAGGATGTCATCTTCCAGGTTCAGGTTAAACGTTGAATTCTCCTGATCCCAGTATTCGGTGACAAGATTCATCAGATTGGATGAATACATCTGACTGGCGTCGGTGGATACCTGTGCCGGTAAATTGGCAATTCCCAGAATGGATACACCGCCGGTCTCCACGGTCTCGTCGGGCTTTGAGCCTTCAACATTACCGCCGGAATCCACCGCCATATCAACAATCACGCCACCGGGTCGCATGGCTTCAACCATGTCTGCCGTGACGATGCGCGGGGCCGGGCGACCAAACACCTGGGCTGTTGTAATCACAATGTCAGATTCGGCGATGACCGCCTTCATTCCCTGGCGTTGCGTCTCCAGTTGCTCAGGTGTGAGTTCCCTGGCGTAGCCGTCCTTCGTCTGGCCGGTTTCACCGAGATCTATCTCAATAAACCTGGCACCGAGAGACTGCACCTGTTCGGCAACCACCGGGCGGGTGTCGAAGGCCTCGACGCGTGCGCCCAGTCGTTTGGCGGTCGCAATGGCCTGCAGTCCGGCAACACCGGCGCCAATGACGAAGACTTTGGCGGGAGACAGGGTTCCTGCGGGCGTCATCATCATCGGGAGAATCCGGTCGAGCTTTTGCGCGGCAAGAATGACCATTACGTAGCCGGCGAGGTTAGCCTGTGAACTCAGGGCATCCATTTTCTGAGCCCGAGTCGTTCTGGGAATCATTTCCATACTGATGGCGGTGACGCCCTGAGAGGCGAGTGCATCAACCAGTTCATGCTCGTTGTAGGGGTCCAGATAACTGATCTGTATGGCGCCCGCTTTTGTCAGGGCGACTTCTTCTGTGTTCGGCTTGCGCACGCGGAGCACCATGTCGCCGCCGGAGATCAGTGCAGTGCGGTCAGAAGAGACGGTTGCGCCGGCTTCCCTGTAGCTGGCGTCGGTGAATCCGGACTGCCCGCCGCAGCCGGCTTCCACTGAAACCGAAATCCCGGCCCGGGTCAGCTTCTTCACCGAGTCAGGAATCAGCGCCACGCGGCGTTCATTAGCCCACGTTTCCGCAGGAACCACGATTTGCATAGTTACCTCACTTGAATCTTATGGCGTGGTGGGGGCAGACCGATCGCCCGCCAAAGGTGCGCAAAGGTATCACGATCATCCGGTGATTTCTAACGCATATAGACTGGTGCGGTTGCCATAACGGGGTCTGCTGCCTATAAAGGGCGTATGAGCTGGCATAAAGAAGTTGATGAAATAGAACTGCGCCGTGAATTGTCAAAGCAACAGGGTGGCGAAGAGGGTATTGCGGGTCAGCATGCCAGGGGCCGACTGACCATTCGTGAACGCATTGATCGTGTTGTGGCACAGGGTAGTTTCGAAGAGCATGGCGACGGCGCCGGATTTGCCGAAAAGGGCGAGGACGGCTTGATCGAATCCTTCACACCGGCCAACTATGTTGTCGGGTTTGGCAGTGTCGGTGGTCGGCGGGTCGTTGTCGGTGGTGAGGATTTCACACTGAAGGGCGGTTCTCCCAACGGGGCCGGGCTGCGTAAATCCGTGTACGCCGAAGAACTGGCTGTGCAGTTTAGAGTCCCCCTTATTCGTCTCCTGGAGGGCGGTGGCGGGTCCGTTGCCGGTTCGGGCGGTCCCCGGCCAACCACGGTGGGTGCGCCAGTCTACGCTGAGCCGCGCTTCAGGATTATCGCCCGGGCCATGAATGAGGTCCCGGTTGTCTCCGGCGCCATGGGCCCGGTGGCGGGTTTTCCGGCGGGACGGCTTGTCGCTTCTCACTTTTCTGTGATGGTGAAGGAAACCAGTCAGGTTATGGTGGCGGGACCGGCTCTGGTTGAACGGGCGCTCGGTGTTTCACGGTCCAAGGAAGAGCTTGGCGGCTGGCGGGTACACACCCGAAGCGGCATCGTTGATAACGCTGCTGACACGGAAGATGAGGCCATCGCACAGATGCGGCAGTTCCTGGGTTACCTGCCGCAGAGTATCTGGCAACTGGCGGAACGTCTTGACTGTCCGGACAGTCCCAACCGGGCAGATGAGGCGCTGATCGACATAGTGCCCAAAGACGGGCGCATCCCATTCGAGATGCGAGATGTGATCCGGCATGTAGTGGACCTGGATTCCTTTTTTGAAATTCAGCCGCATTATGGGCGGGGTCAGATCATCGGTTTCGCACGGCTAAACGGCGCGTCAGTGGGGATTATTGCCAACGACTGCAAGCACTTTGCCGGCGCTATGACCGCAGAAGGCTCGCAGAAAGCAAAACGCATGATGGAGCTTTGCGATATGTTCCATATCCCGATTGTGAATTTCCTGGATGAACCCGGTTTTATGATCGGCCCTGATTCCGAGCAGGCTGCCTGTATCCGCTACGGTATGAGCGCGGTGTCTGCCGCCGTGCAGTCGACGGTGCCCTGGGCTACCATTGCGGTTCATAAGTCGTTCGGCGTTGCCTCTGCGGCACACTTTGCACCGAACACCTATAAGCTTGCCTGGCCATCCTACGAGATGGGCGCCCTGCCGGTTGAAGGTGGGGTGGCGGTCGCCTTTCACCGTGAAATTGCAGCGGCGGACAATCCTGAGGAAAAACGTCGTGAACTGGAACAGAAACTGGCCGAAGGCCGGTCTCCCTTTCCCCTGATGGAAAGTTTTGCTGTCCATGAACTGATTGATCCGCGACAGACCCGGGCGAAACTGTGTCGCTGGATTGACTGGATTGAACCGCTGCTTGAAGACCTGAAGGGACCGGTAACCTGGGGGATGCGCCCATGAGAATCACCTTATTCGTTGCTCTGCTGGTTGCTCTGCTGGTTGTTCTGCTGACTGCCCTGCAGTTTGCGTCGGCGCAACCGGCTGCGCACGTCCGCGGCGAACTGGTGCCGTCGGTAACACAGGTTGCCCCCGGTGACACCTTCTCCGTTATCTTCGCCCAGGATATTGACCCGGACTGGCATACTTATTGGATCAACCCGGGTGACTCCGGCGCAGCGCCGGAAATTCACTGGCAGACGCCGGAAGGGGTGACGGTCAGCGAGTTTCGTTATCCCTACCCGGAGCGGATTCCCTATGGCCCGCTGATGAACTTCGGTTATCACGACGAAGTTCGCCTGTTGTTCGACGTTTCCGTGCCGGATGACTTCGCGGGCAGTGAGCTTTCGTTCACGGGTAGCGGTCGCGTGCTGGTGTGTGCGGACATCTGCATTCCGCAGAAGATGGCCCTGTCCCTGACCCTTCCCGTTGGGCCGACACAGACCGATGAGAGCCGCAGAGACTATTTTGCGGAAGCCGAATCACACATTCCCACGACCCTGTCTGTGCCGTCGTCATTCACGGCGACAGACACAGAGATCCTTTTGACGATCGGGTTGCCATTCATTGAAGGCGACAGGATTGAGTCGGTGGACTATTTCCCGCTTGCGCCGGACCTGATTGAGAATCCGGCCAGGCAGTCGTTTCGTATGACGCCGGAAGGACTCGAACTAACGCTAACCCCGGGCTTTGAGTTTGACGCGACGGCTGCGGACTTTACCGGCGTCCTGGTGATCCGTGAGGCCGTGGGTGACGGTGTGATCAGCAGTTTCGAGATTCCAGCGGGTGTCGCCGACACCGGCGCTGCTGCTTCGGATATCGGGTTTGCTTCCGCCTGGTTGTTTGCTCTTCTCGGGGGGCTGATTCTTAACCTGATGCCCTGCGTTTTCCCGGTCCTGTCCATCAAGATTCTTTCGCTGGTGGAGTCGGTTCATAAACAAGGAGAGTCTATTCGGCTTCATGGCTGGGCCTACGTCTTTGGTGTTGTCGCGAGTTTTGTCGCGATTGCGGCGGTACTGATGCTGCTGCGGGCGGGCGGCGAGGCCATCGGTTGGGGTTTCCAGTTGCAGTCTCCGGTTGTCGTTTCACTGCTTGCCTACCTTTTTCTGGTGATTGGTCTGAACCTGACCGGCACTTTTGAGATCACGCTCTCTGTGTCTGACCGGAGCGGTCAGGGGTATGCGGGTTCCGTCTTGACGGGTGTGCTTGCGACGGTGGTCGCGGCGCCCTGTACGGCCCCGTTTATGGGGGCGGCCCTGGGTTATGCGCTGTTGCAGTCCCCGGTGATGGGCATCTTTGTGTTCGCCGCACTCGGGCTGGGCATGGCGGTACCTTACCTGATTCTGTGTTATTCACCGGCGCTACTGTCCCGCCTGCCCAGACCCGGCAACTGGATGGTGGTGTTGCGGCAGTTGCTGGCATTTCCCATGTTCGCGTCCGCCATCTGGTTGCTCTGGGTGCTGGGTATTCAGGCAGGGCCAACGGCCATGATGCAGGTACTGGCGGGCGGGCTTGTGATTGCCCTTGCTGTCTGGTTGATCGGGCAGTCTTCGCGGTTGCCGCTGCGCCTTGTCGCGGTCGTCCTTGCCATGGCAGCCGTCGGTATTGGTGTCATGCAGCGACCGGCTTCAAATCCGGGAACTTCGGCGGGGGCGGACAGGGATTCAGGCTCACTGGCACAATCCTACTCAAAGGAGGCGCTGAGCGAAGCGCTGGCTGATGGGCCGGTGTTTGTGAACTTCACCGCAGCCTGGTGCATCACCTGCAAGGTGAATGAACTGAACGCGCTGGAAACAGCGTCGGTGAGGGCCGCATTTTCTGATAGGGGAATAACCTATCTGAAAGCGGATTGGACCAACGAGGATCCCGCGATTACCTCTGCGTTGCAGGAATACGGCAGAACCGGTGTCCCCCTGTATCTGCTTTATGGAAAAGAGGGTGGGGAGGCGCAGGTCCTCCCCCAGATTCTGACGCCCTCGATAGTTGTCGAGGCGCTGGATTCCCTATAGAGCTTTTATGGGTCCAGTCGGGCCGATGCCTTGCCCTTGATAACCTCAACACCTTCTTCGTCGACCGTCGAGACCTCCATGTCGGCGATGGTTTCGCCCTCTGCCTCGCGTATCTCAGTCACCTTCGCCCTGGCGGTCAGCGTTGCCCCGGGAAACACCTGGGACGTGAATCGCACACCATAGTAGGTCAGGCGGCCATCGCCGACATAGTTGGTGAGCATGCGTCCGGTCATGCCCATGGAAAGCATTCCGTGGGCGAATACGGACGGGTATCCCGCAACTTCCGTGGTGAACACCTCATCTGAGTGCAGCGGGTTGTAGTCGCCGGAGGCGCCCGCATACATGACGATCTGGGTTCTGGAAAGGTTGTTGCAAACCTGTTCCTCATAGGTGTCGCCAACCTTAACTTCGCTTGCTTTAAGTGCCATTCTGGCCCCCTTAACTGTTTGAGGTGGCCGGGCGCTCTGTGCGCACACCGACACCGGTTGCTGTGATAACGAGTTCGCCACTCTGATCCCGATACTCGGTGACGGTTTCACCGAACATCAGTTTGCCGCCACGCCGACCTTCTTTTTCCCAACTCTTGCCGGGTTTGACCTCCGCCGTCAGGACATCACCAACTTTAAGAGAGCGGTGATAAACGTAATGTTGCTCGGCATGCAGGCCGCCGCCACCGCCACCGCCGCCTTTCTTTTTACTGGTGATGCCGGTAGCACCTTTCGCGGAACCAAACCATTCTTCACCGATCTTCGGCCTTAGAAAATAGTCAGGGTCGAACTGTGCACTGGATTGGACGAAGGTTGGTGGCGCAATGGTGGCACCGTGATCCGTACCCTTTGCGTATTCTTCGTCGTGGTAGATTGGATTCGCATCGCCGATTGATCGCGCGAACATCATCACGTGTCCTGCTTCAATCGGAAACTTATCGACTGCCATGGTGAGTTCCTTTTTTCAAGTGTTTTGTGAGTGTTTTGTAAAGAGCATCCGAAACTTACTCATGGTTGGGTGTCAAGGTCAACCCGTCTTTTCTGTGAAAACATGAAAAATGGCTTGTTTAGTGCCATCACTCGGCTGTACTATTTTCAACCCGTTTCGACAAATCCAGTCAAAGGATTTTTACGCAAACGGACCAATGAAGAACAATAAATTCACTCAGGAAGCCTGACGTAGTTTATGACCAGACCCATACGTATTGAGTTTCCCGGGGCGGTTTATCATGTAACCAGCAAAGGCAGAGACGGACAGGTTGTCTTCAAAGACGATGAAGACAGAGGCGTGTTTCTTAACGTCGTCGACAATGTAGTGGACCGGTTCGGCTGGCTGATTCACAGCTACGTGCTCATGGATTCCCACTATCACCTGGTCGTTGAATGCCCTGAAGCAAATCTGTCAAAGGGTATGCGTCAGGTGAATGGTGTTTACACCCAGCATGTCAATCGACGCCACGGACAGGAGGGTCCGATTTTCCAGGGTCGCTTCAAGAGTGTTCTTCTGGAGAAGAAAACCTATCTCCTGCCTGTGTGCCGTCACATCGTGATCAATCCTCAGCGAACCCGGGATCCGAAGAACTACAAAGACTACAAGTGGAGCAGTTACCGGGCACTGGCGGGACAGGTGAAGTCACCCGGATTCCTTTACCGTGAAACAGTCCTGTCCCATTTCGGCAAACGGGAAAAGGAAGCACAGCGCAAGTACCGGGACTACATCAGGCAGGGGCTGGGCGAAGTCTCTCCGCTGGACCAGCGCAAGAATCAGGTTCTGCTGGGTAGCCCCAGGTTTCTGAACGAAATGCACCCGATCCTTCAGGGCGAGCGTATGTCAAAGCGCGGCCCCAGGTCCGCTCGGCGCAGACGCAGCCTGAACGCCCTGTTCAAGAAGTCGGACGACAAGACCCGGCTGGAGCGCAACGAACTGATCAAGCGGGCCCACCTGGATTATGGCTACACGCTGATGGAGATCGGCGACCATCTGGGGCTTCACTACACTACCGTCAGCAAGGTCATCAACATCGCCCGGACCTGAACCGGCGAGACGGAAGGTTCTTTAACACAAGCTGAATACAGGCTGAGTTTTTTTCATGGGCCAAGGGCTCTTTGTTGCAGAAAAAATCTGCCTTTGAGTTAGACTGAGGCCAACTTGAATCACGCTTCAGGAGGTGTTCTGTGACCATGAAATGGATAGTGGGAATTCTTGTATTGGGGCTTTCCCTGGCATCCGGGCCGGTCGTTCATGCTGCGACTTCGATGATTGAGAATGCAAGGGTGGAGCAGGTGTACTCCGTCAACCGCGATCTGAGGCTACCGGGGTACTGTTACGCCAGGCTGGACAAGACGGTCGCATTTGACGGTAGCGAAGCCGTAGACTGCACCAGCGATAGCGTATTGCTCGATTGTGGCACGGCGGATGGGGCGACACGCGCATTCGATTTGGTCTGGTACGCGCTTTCGGCCGACCAGATGATTGATGTGCGGGTGTCAGATGAGACCAAAGTCGGTGACTCCTGCCTGGCTACCCACATCTACGTCAATCGCTCCTTCTCCGGTTGTCATACCAATCCCAGTGACTCCTCCGATCAGTCCGGTGTTGCCACTGGTGATTGCGAAGGTGATCCGAATGGCGACATGGATGGCGATGACTCGTCGTCGAGCAGTTAGCTCCTGACGCCGGATCCTAGCTACCGCCCTTCATGGCCCAGATGTCTTCAAGGCGCTGCTGAATGCGGGCGCTTTTCTGGAAGTTGTGCCTTACCAGCGGCAGAGCATACCCCAGTTGTTTGATGGCCTGATCGAAGTTTCCGTTCAACACAAAGAACTCCGCACGCGCCTCGTGTACCCCGGGAATGTTGTTGGCAAGGCCATAGGCTTCTGCCAGCAGGTACCAGATGTATTCATCATTGGGTCGGTCAACACTGATCGGCACCAGCACATCCAGTGCGGCGTGCGGTTTCCTGGCGGTCAGGAAGGCTTCGGCATAGTTGACAGACAGAGGATAGTTGCCGGGGGATAACTCCAGGGCCTCTGCCAGCAGGTCCAGGGCAATCTCCGGTTGCCGGGCATGTTCATAGACCTCGGCTTCAGCGATACGAAAGGCAATGTTCAGTGGATACTGTTCCCGCAGCCTGGTGATGTGCGCCCGGGCCTCGTCAAACTTCAGCTCCCGGGTCAGCGTCAGTGCCAGTCCGTACAGGTTGGCGGTAGCCTGCTCTTGTGAACCCCGGTCTGGCCCGGTGCTGAATCGGGCGATTTCATCCTGTGCATTGGTTGACGTCAGAGCACGAGCGCGAGCGCGCATCAGTTGGTATTCCAGATTTGGCGGGTAAACGTCTTTCCGATAGTTACCTGCCTGATTGTAGGAATCAGCGATACGTGACCGGGTGACCGGGTGGGTTCTCAGGAACTCCGGAATGCGGTCCCCGTCACTGTAGCGGCTGGCGCGTTGCAGCCGCTCAAACATATAGGCCATGGCGCGCGGGTCCATGCCGGCCTCTGCCAGGGTATCAACGCCCACCCGGTCGGCTTCCGCCTCCCGCTCACGGGAATACTTCAGGAATTCGTTCTGGCTGTAACCCTGTGCGCCGGTAAAGGCCGCCAGTGCCGCATCGCTGCCCGCTGTTGCCGCCAGGACAATGCCGGCGATAAATCCGGCAATGTTGATGGCAGAGCTTTTCTTTCCCTCCGCCAGTTTCCGTGCAAAGTGGCGCTGGCTCAGGTGAGCAAGTTCGTGCGCCAGGATGGCTGACATTTCATGCTCAGTCTGCCCATGAAAAAAGAGGCCATGATGTACGCCGATAATACCACCCGGAGCGGCGAAGGCGTTCAGGGTGGCGTTCTTGATCAGGACCAGGTCAAGTCGTCGGTCAGTTAGCTGACTGTTCGAGGCGAGTCGATAGATCAGGTGCTCAAGGTAGTCCTGTAGAATCGGGTCGTCCAGGGTTGGTGCCTGGGCTCGAATGGATCTGAGGAACTGCTGGCCGAGCGCACGTTCCTGTTCCAGGGAAATAATCCCGGAAGTGCTGTCACCGAAGGTCGGCAGGTTCCGGTCTGCGCTCCTGGCACAGGGGGCAGTCGGAAGTGACAGCACTAGAACAATTGCCGGTAAGAGCAGTCGAATCATGTATGCAAGGGGTTGGCTCAAATCTACAAGACCCATTATCGCACTAATTCAGCGGCTTCTCAGGTCCCGCAGTGCGTCCGTTCAGTTTCCGCTATAATCGCGCACATGCAGATTGATCAGAAACTGGACGCCTGTGGGCTCACCTGTCCGTTGCCATTGCTCAAGGCCAAGAAGACCCTGAACAGGATGGACAGCGGCCTGGTGCTGGAAGTGGTGTGTACGGACCCGGGTTCAGTCAGGGATTTTGAGGTCTTCGCGCGGCAGAGTGGCCATGAACTGCTTCGCCAGAAAGAGGATGACGGTCAATACACTCACTGGCTGCGTAAAACCTGATGCGGCTTGTCTAGCCCCGGTTGCGCCAGTAATATGAGCCACTTCTGTTTTTGGTCCCCGATATGATCACCGGCAGCATCGTAGCACTCGTCACTCCCATGCATTCCGATGGCGAGATCGATTGGCCGAAACTCGGCGATCTGATCGAGTGGCATATCGCTGAGGGGACTGCGGGCATCGTTCCTGTCGGGACCACCGGAGAATCGGCCACAGTGACCGTGGATGAGCATTGCCGGATCGTCAGGTACACGGTGGATGCAGCCGCTGGCCGGGTGCCTGTTATTGCGGGTACCGGCGCCAATTCGACCGCCGAAGCCGTTGAACTGACGTCCGCAGCGAAGGATGCCGGCGCCGATGCCTGTCTGCTGGTCACACCCTATTACAACAAGCCGACACAGGAAGGCCTGTTCCGGCACTATTCGGCCATTGCAGATGCCGTTGCCCTGCCTCAGTGTCTTTATAACGTACCGGGAAGAACTTCCTGTGACCTGCTGCCGGAAACGGTGGCGCGTCTGGCTGACAACCCTCTGATTATGGCCATCAAGGAAGCCACGGGCGACTTGCAGCGTAGCAGGGACATTCAGGGACTGTGTGATATTGCCATTTATTCGGGCGACGATGCGACATCCTGTGACCTCATGCTTCAGGGTGCCCGGGGCACGATCAGTGTCTCTGCCAACATCGCGCCAGGTCAGGTTTGCCGGATGGCGAATGCTGCGGCCAGTGGTGATGAGACAGGGGCCAGGGCGCTGGATGCCGAACTCCAGGGTATTCATCACAAGCTGTTCCTGGAATCCAATCCAATACCGGTGAAGTGGGCGCTGGCGGAAATGGGGCGGATCGGTCGGGGAATTCGCCTGCCGATGACCCCTTTTGCAGAGCGTTTTCACGACGAGCTGCGAGAGGCGATGCGAGTTGCCGGGGTACACCATTGATCCGGGTTCTGTTGGTTCTTGCGGTTCTGCTGCTTAACGGCTGTGGCTGGCTCGGCTGGTTTGGCAAGAGCGAGAAGCAGAGATATCTGGAGACTGGTTCATCTGAGCCGACCCGGGTTCCTGAAACCCTGGATCAACCGGGATTTGTCGACGCCATGCCAATTCCTGAAGTCGTTGACTACCGGGGGCTTGCGGGTAAAGAGGTAGAACTGAGGCTCCCGGATGCGCTCAGTACAACATTCGGTGTCGATCAGATTGTGATCCGCAGACTGGGCGATGATCGCTGGGTGTTCCTGGATCTGCCCGTGGCTACCATCTGGCCCCGGATGGTGCTGTTCTGGGAAGAGCATCGTCTGCCGGTGGCCCTGCTGGACCCTCGAAGGGGTGTTCTGGAAACAGAATGGATTCCGGGGGCCGGTGGAAGTCCTGATGAAATCTATGAAAGCATGACATCAGGGTCCGCGCGGGAAGGACAGGGCACCGCGCAGCAATACCGCTTCAGGGTTCACGTTGAACCCGGCGTTCGTTCGGGCAGCACGGAGCTTTATGTGGAACAGGCGGAGCGACCCTTTGGCGGACCGGACCCGGGTGAAGGGCCGCAATGGGATGGCCGGTCTGACAATCCCGAACTGGAAGGCAGGCTGCTCGGTGCGCTTGCTTATTACCTGGGTGATCGGGTGGCGGAAGGCCCCAGTGTCTCATTGCTGGCAGCGGGTCTGCAGGAAAGCAAAGCCACACTGGTCGCAGGGCCGGATGGCATGGTTCTGAAGTACAGGCTCGACTTTAATCGCGCCTGGGCAACCGTCGGCAATGCCCTGGAAGATGCCCGGGTAAAGATTGAGGATCTGGACCGGACCCGTGCGGTTTACTATGTTTATTATTCATCCCGTCATGACCCTGACCCCGGCTTCTTCAGCCGTCTCTTCGGCGCAGGCGGTGACAGCAGGGAAGATCAAGACCCCGGACATCAATTCAGGGTTCAACTCAGGGCGGAGCAGGAGGAGGTCAGGGTGACGGTTGATGTCGCCAGTGAGGTCGCCAGTACGACGGACAGCCTTATTCTGAAGGAGCGCCTGCTCAAATTGATCAAAGAGTATTCGACCTGAACCCATGAGTGTTCGCTTTGCTTCGCTGGGTAGTGGCAGTAAGGGGAACGGGACACTTGTCGATGATGGCAGCACCTGCCTGCTGATTGACCTTGGTTTTACCATCAGGGAAACGGTCCGTCGTCTCGGACGCCTCGGCGTTACCCCGGATGATATTGATGCCATTCTGGTGACCCACGAACATGCCGACCACATTCATGGCGTTGCCGGGTTTGCCCGCAAATTTTCCACGCCGGTCTATCTGACGCCAGGGACCTGCCAGGCGAAAGTCATGGGGCTGCTACCCGAATTGCACCAGATCGATTGTCACTCATCTTTTATGGTGGGGACCTTTGAAGTGACGCCAGTTGCGGTGCCGCATGATGCCAGGGAACCCTGCCAGTATGTGCTAAGTTCCGGCGATGCCACCGTGGGTGTGTTGACTGATCTTGGTCATATCACGCCGCATGTGAAGCGTTCCTACCGTGACTGTGATGCCCTGCTGCTTGAGTGCAATCATGACCCGGTCATGCTCGAACAGGGGCCCTATCCCTACCCCCTGAAACGCAGGGTAGGCGGGGACTACGGCCATTTGAACAATGATCAGGCGGCGGAACTCCTGAATGCGCTTGATCTGTCCCGCCTGCAACATCTGGTGCTTTCGCACATTTCGGCGCAGAACAATTTACCGGACCTTGCCCGGGATGCGGTCATGCCGCTGCTTTCAGGCTGGGCGGGCTCTCTTGCCGTCGCCACTCAGGCGGAAGGCTTTGACTGGATCATGCTTGGCTGAAGCAGAGGTTCCTTAGGGTGCAAAAGGGTTGAATACTGTTTTTATATCCAGTACTGTATATACTACCAGTAACCGGATATATGAACGGAACCTGCCATGAAAGTACAACATATCAAATCCCTCGACATCTGGTTCATCAGTAAGGGCAATCGTGTGCTTTACCGGGGCCGTGAAAATCCCTGGCACTCCACCCGTGCCCTGCGGAGTGCGCTTCGGCGCCAGGGACTCCGACTGACCGCCTGAAATCTGTTAGGCTAGCCGTTTTTTGGAGACGGCCAGGTGAATACCGATACCGGCACAGTCGAAGTCGACGCGCAGAATTTTCAAACAGAGGTTGTGGAAAAGTCTCAGCAGGTCCCCGTGCTGCTGGAGTTTTACGCAGAAGGAGCGGAGCAGTGTGCGCCAACCAGTGTGCTTCTGCGGAAGCTGGTTTCTGAGTACCAGGGTAAGTTTGCCCTGGCGCGCATCGAAGTTCAGAAGAATCCCCAACTGGTGCAGCAGTTGCAGGTCCGCGCACTGCCCACCATCAAGATCATCTTTCAGGGCAAGATGGCCGGCGATATGGAAGGTCCCGCCGATGAACAGCAGCTACGCGGGGCGCTCGATCAGTTGACCACAAGCCCCATGGAGCGCGTCCGGGAGCAGATTGATTCCCTGACGGCCCAGGGTGAAAGAAAGCAGGCGATACAGATGCTGCAACAGGTGATCGCAGAGGAGCCGAACAACTTTGGACTGCATGTCGAGCTGTGTGACCTGCTGATTATGGAGGGTGAGTTGAATGATGCCCGTCAGATTCTTGAGGCTTTGCCCGATGACACCGAAGGTGTGGACAGGCCGAAGAGTCGCCTGGAACTTGTTGAACTGGCCGGTGACCTGGGCAGCCTGGATGAACTTGCCGCAGGCGCGAAAAACGGCGATCTTCAGGCCAGGTTTGACCTTGCGATCCGGCTGATCATTGAAGATCGTATAGAACAGGGGCTGGAAACGCTTCTGGAGATCATGAAGATCGACAGGGCCTGGGAAGAAGAAAAGGCCCGTCTGACCATGATCAAGGTGTTCAATATGCTGGGTAAGGGCAACGAACTGGCGACCGGTTATCGCAGGAAGATGTTTACTTATCTGCATTGACCCAGTACAGCTATTTGATTTCCCGCCTTTAATTTTTTCTTAGACTAACCAAAGTCTGGAACCTCTGCACGACGTTATGGGATGACGACGTCGGCTATGGCGTGGGCCGGGGCCCCGGCCTCTGGAAGCTCGCAGGCATTGAGCGCTCTCTACCCAACTGACACGCAAAAGAAACGCCGAGTGCGTGGTATGCTCGCACGGAGGAAAGGATTGGGGTTATGAATAAGAACATTTCGCTCTTCACTGATGACGGACTGCCACCTCCACTGGTTTCCGACTTGCGCAGGTTGAATCCATGGTGGGAGGGTGAGCCCATGCCATTGCAACCGAAGACCCGGCGTCATTTGGTGGCACAGATTCGCCAAAGGATTGAAGCGGAGATTGCATCCATTGTGGCCGTGCGCGGGCCCCGGCAGATTGGGAAAACTACCGCCCAATTCCAGATGATCCAGGATTTGCTCAATGAAGGCGTCCCGGCTACAAGCATTCTGCGGGTGCAATTCGACGAGTTGAAGTCCTTGAGAAAAATCTCTGAACCTATCCTGGCGATCTCCGAATGGTTCGAGCGCAAAATTACGAAGGCGCGTTTTAATCGACTGGCCTCCGAATCGGGAAGAGCCTATCTTTTTTTTGACGAAGTGCAGAACCTTACGGGTTGGGAGGCGCAATTAAAGTCTCTCGTCGACAATGCTTCCGTCAAAGTAGTCGTTACCGGATCATCGGCTCTGCGTATTGAGATGGGACGGGATAGTCTTGCCGGTCGAATCAATACGGTAGAAGCCGGAGTGCTTTCACTCACAGAGATAGGGGCGTTGCGCGAACTCACATCGCCTGAGCCTTTTTTTAATGACAACGGGCTGGGGCCGTTGATACAGAAAAATTTCTGGACCGAACTGAGGGAATACGGAATTGAACATTCGGATTTCCGGCGCGAAGCTTTTCGTTACTTTTCCAAGCGAGGGGGGTATCCAATTGTCCACAAGCGCAAAGATATCGAGTGGTCGTTAATTGCGGATCAACTCAACGAAACCGTCATCAAGCGGGTAATTCAACATGACTTACGGGTAGGCGATCGTGGCCGCAAGCGCGACGCCCAGCTATTGGAAGAGCTTTTTCGCTTATGTTGTCGCTATGCCGGGCAATGTCCAACAGCCTCCATCCTTGCGGACGAGGCAAAGCAGGCTTTGAGTGCGAATATTGGTATCCAGAGGGTAACTCAGTATCTGAAGTTTCTCGGCGATACGCTGCTTCTACGGCTAATTCCACCGTTGGAAATTCGCCTCAAGAAAAAGCGAGGCAGTCCGAAACTATGCCTCGTAGACCACGGGCTACGAGCAAGTTGGCTTCAAGAGTATATTCCGCTTGATCCGAACGAGCTTGCCCAAAAGCCCGAGTTAACTTCCCTGGCTGGCCACCTGGCGGAGAGTATTTTTGGATCGGTTGCGTCGACGATCCATGGGCTGGATATCGCCCACTTCCCGGAAAGGGGAACGGACCGGGAGGTGGATTTTGTGTTAACCATAGGCGCGCAACGCGTACCCGTGGAGATCAAATATCAACGGCGTATTGATGCCTTGCGTGACACGCTCGGACTACGGTCTTTCATAGAAAAATCGGCAAATAACGCTTCGTTTGGAATTCTGATCACCCAGGACAATCAAGGCGTAGTCGATGACCCGCGGATCGTCTCAATTCCTCTTTCGACCTTTATGCTTCTCCGTTAACGATAGTGAATAAAATAGTGGAGGAAAGCTGCGAAATAGTCAGACCGCAAAAATCATATTTTTACTAAGGAACAGCCTGTCAACCGAGGCAGATATTTTATGAGAGAGATTTTAGGAAAAGCCAAAACTGTTCGTGAACTGCTTAAGGGCGTGAAGTATTCCATCGATTACTACCAGCGTGAATACAAGTGGCAGACAAAGCAGATTCAGGAACTGCTGGATGACCTTGGAGGAAAATTCCTCGAAGATTATAGCCCTAACCATGAGCGCACAAGTGTCGAAAGCTACCCGCATTACTTCCTTGGTTCGATTATCATTAGCAAAAAGGACAACGCCAATTACGTTGTTGATGGACAGCAACGCCTCACGAGCTTGACGCTTTTGATTATGCTACTGCGGAATTTGCTGACAGAGATGAATGAGGAAGCTGCCGAATTGAGTGAGTGCATCTATTCGAAGAAGTTTGGGAAAGTCTCCTTCAATATCGACGTAGCTGACCGGATTGCGTGAATGAATGCAATTTATTCGAACACGTTAGACCAGTTTGACCCGGCGGAATGTCCTGAATCAGTCCAAAATCTCTTTAAACGATACGGCGACCTGGAGGAGAATTTTCCGGAGGAGTTAAGCGGCGGCGCGCTACCCTATTTCGCCGACTGGCTGATGGAGAATGTGCATCTGGTAGAGATAACGGCTTATTCAGATGACGATGCATACACGATCTTTGAGACGATGAATGATCGTGGTTTATCTCTGAGTCCAACTGATATGCTCAAAGGCTATCTGCTCGCGAACATGGAGGAGGGCCGACGCCTGGAGGCAAACAAACTCTGGCGTAAACGAGTTTTGCAGTTGAATGATATCGGTAAGGATGTCGAGCCGGATTTCTTCAAGGCGTGGATGCGGAGTCAATATGCGCTTAAGATTCGTCAAAGAAAGCAGAACGCAAGGCCGGAAGACTTTGATCGAATCGGCACTGAGTTTCATAGATGGGTCAGAGATGCGTCGAATAGCATCGGTCTGAATAGTCCTGATCGTTTCTTCCAATTTGTAGATAGGGATTTTAAATTCTACAGCCGACTTTACCTGATGTGCATCAAGGCCAGTAATAGGCTGATCGAGGGACTGGAACCTATTTTCTACAACGCGAAGCTTGGGTTCACACTTCAATACATGTTGCTCCTTGCTCCAGTACGGCCCGGTGATGACGAAGAGACCATAAAGCGAAAACTTTGGTCTGTTGCACGGTATGTGGATATCTTGCTGGCTTGGCGATTATGGAACTTCCGACGCATAGCCTACTCAACAATGCAGTATACGATGTTTAACGTCATGAAAGACATACGAGGACTGGAACTGGCTGATTTGCGGTCAACTCTCTATGCGAGGCTCATTGATGAGGCCGAGAACTTCACAAACAACAGCGACTATCACGAAGACAATGTGGGATTCCATGTGCATCAGCAAAACCGTTTCTTTGTGCACTGCATTCTTGCACGAATGACGAATTTCATCGAAACACGCTCTGGTATGAATTCGCGATTCACTGACTATGTTCAGACGCAGGGGAAGAACAGGTACGAAGTGGAACATATTTGGGCAGACCACCATGATCGACACTCCGATGAGTTTACGCATGAATCGGATTTCCGTAAGCATCGGAACCGAATTGGAGGTTTATTACTTCTTCCCAAAAGTTTCAATGCAAGCTACGGAGACCTTCCCTATGGCGAAAAACAACCTCACTATTTCGGACAGAATTTATTGGCACAAAGTCTCAACCAGCAGGCCTACGAACGGAATCCCGGATTCCTGAAAATGATTGAAGAAACCAGCCTGGATTTTGAAGCCCACAGTACCTTCAAAAAGGCAGATCTTGACGCAAGATGTAAGCTCTACACTGAGATCGCCAAGCAGGTTTGGAATCCTGAGGAACTGAATGCTTGATACTGATCTTTTCCTTGCTTTTGTGTTCGAGCTTCATCAACGGCGATTTCTCGGTCTGCGACCTGTTCGGTATCCTTTTTAGGTCGAGTTGTGTGACCTGCTGATTATGGAGGGTGAGTTGAATGATGCCCGTCAGATTCTTGAGGCTTTGCCCGATGACACCGAAGGTGTGGACAGGCCGAAGAGTCGCCTGGAACTTATTGAACTGGCCGGTGACCTGGGTAGCCTGGATGAACTTGCCGCAGGCGCGAAAAACGGCGATCTTCAGGCCAGGTTTGACCTTGCGATCCGGCTGATCATTGAAGATCGTATAGAACAGGGGCTGGAAACGCTTCTGGAGATCATGAAGATCGACAGGGCCTGGGAAGAAGAAAAGGCCCGTCTGACCATGATCAAGGTGTTCAATATGCTGGGTAAGGGCAACGAACTGGCGACCGGTTATCGCAGGAAGATGTTTACTTATCTGCATTGACCCCCGGTGCGGAGCGACCGTGGCTGGACTGTACATACCTACAGTGCGGGACTAAGATTGAAGCATCAGTTTTTGCATTGAGACAACCCCTTGATCACACCCGATATACTCGTTGCTACCCTGGCCGGGGCGATCCCTGCAACCCTGGTCACCTACCTGCTGGTATCCCGCATCGGGAAGGCTGAAAAGAAAGACGCCGCCACGAGACATGAGCACCTGAGCAACCAGGTTATGACGGTTCAGCGTGAACTGGGCGACATGCAGGTGGTCAAGGCATCACTTGATGAGCGTCTGAATTCAAGAGAACTGAAGATTGCCGAACTGGAGGGCCAGCTTACGTCGGCCAGCCAGGCTCTGGACGATGAGCGGGCCAGGCTGATGCACACCCGGCAGGAAGTCTCCCGGTTGGAGACAACCCTCGCAGAGCAGAAGCAGCAGGCGGAAGAAAAACTGGAACTGATCAAGGAAGCCAGGGTTTCGATGCAGGATGGCTTCAGGAATCTCGCCAACGAAATCTTTGAATCCAAACAAAAAGAGTTCAAGGAGCAGAGTCGTGAACACCTGAGTGGGGTTCTGGACCCGCTACAGAAAAAGATCCAGGCGTTTGAACAGCGAGTGGAGCAGACCTACACCAATGAGGCGAAAGAACGGTTCTCCCTGGTGAAAGAATTGAAAAGCCTGCAGGAATTGAACAGCCGGATTGCCCAGGACGCGGTAAACCTGACCAATGCCCTGAAGGGCGAAAACAAGACGCAGGGCGTCTGGGGGGAGGTGGTCCTGGAAAGGGTGCTGGAGAAATCAGGGCTCGAACGTGGCAGGGAGTACGAGGTGCAGGTTGCACTCAAAAACGAGGCGGGCAAGCGTCTGCAACCGGATGCCATTGTCCGGCTTCCGGAAGGAAAGGATGTCGTCATTGATTCCAAGGTCTCCCTGACGGCCTACGAACGGTTCTGCTCGACAGAGGATGAGGCCGAACGTGCCGAAGCGCTCAAGTCGCACGTTACCTCCCTTCGGCAGCACATCCGTCAGTTATCCGACAAGGACTATCAGGCTCTGGAGGGTATCCGCACCCTGGACTTCGTGTTGTTATTCGTGCCGATTGAAGCCGCCTTTTCAGTGGCGGTTACCGAGGACACGGAGCTTTTTTCGGATGCGTTTTCACGCAATATCGTGATAGTGGCGCCCTCGACGCTACTGGCAACCCTGCGTACGATTCAGAACATCTGGCGCTACGAACAGCAGAATAAGAACGCCCAGGAGATTGCGACCCGGGCTGGTGCCCTGTATGACAAGTTCGTGAATTTTGTCGCGGACCTGGAGTTGATCGGCAATCGCCTGGAGTCTACCCGGAGCGCCTATCAGGATGCCCATAACAAGCTCGCATCTGGTCGGGGCAACCTCGTGAAGCGAGCCGAGGATATGAAGGCGCTGGGTGCGAAAGTGAGCAGGTCGTTACCCCGGAACCTCGTAGAAATGCGGCAGAGAGACGACACCAGGGACGTATCGTCAGCGGAAACCTGAGTCGTTTATTCACAACCTGACCCCGTTGACAGCTTTTCCCGGTTTCGGGAAACTCAGGGCCGCCCGGTTGGGATCCATACGCTGATTTCCCCGTAATTATCCACAAATCATTCCCATGGTGGCGGGAGCTGCTCTTATGTCCAGGAAAGTGTCCGAAGAAAACAGCCGCGCCTATTGGCGTGCCAACATCAGGCTGATGCTGGTTTTGCTGGCAGTCTGGTTTACCGTTTCCTTCCTGGCGGGCATCGTTTTTGTGGACACCCTGAATGGCTTCCGTTTGTTTGGTTACAAGCTGGGTTTCTGGTTCTCTCAGCAGGGCTCCATCTACTTCTTCGTTGTGCTGATCTTCCTTTATGCCTGGGGCATGAATGCCATCGACCGACGCTTCGGCGTCGAGGAAGAGGAGTAGCTGATGTCCGCCCAGCTTCTGACCTATCTGTTTGTGGGCCTGTCGTTTGTTTTATACATCGGTATTGCGATCTGGAGCCGGTCTTCCTCCACCAGTGAATTTTATGTCGCCGGTGGTGGTGTCAGTCCTTTGGCCAATGGCGCTGCGACGGCCGCCGACTGGATGTCTGCGGCATCCTTCCTGTCCATGGCCGGCATCATTGCGTTTGAGGGGGCTGATGGCGCCAGATACCTGATGGGCTGGACCGGTGGCTACGTGCTGCTCGCGCTGCTGCTGGCACCCTACCTGCGGAAGTTCGCGAAGTTCACGGTGCCGGACTTTGTTGGTGACCGTTACTACTCCCGGACGGCGAGACTGGTGGCCGTTATCTGCGTCATTTTCATCTCCTTCACCTACGTAGCGGGACAGATGCGGGGGGTCGGTATCGTCTTCAGCCGTTTCCTGGAAGTGGATATCAACAGCGGTGTCACCATCGGGATGGCTATTGTGTTTTTCTATGCCGTGCTCGGGGGTATGAAAGGGATTACCTACACCCAGGTTGCACAGTATTGCGTATTGATTTTTGCCTATCTGGTACCCGCCATTTACATCTCGATCATGCTGACCGGCAACCCGCTGCCCATGTTCGGACTCGGTGATACGATGAATGACGGCAGTGGCGCCTACCTGCTCGATAAGCTGGACGGGCTGACCACGGAACTCGGGATGACTGCGTTTACTTCGGGGAACAAGTCAACCATCGACATGCTGTTTATCACCGCCGCCCTGATGGCCGGTACGGCGGGACTGCCTCATGTGATTGTGCGTTTTTTTACCGTGCCGAAAGTTCGTGACGCCCGTATCTCCGCCGGTTATGCCCTGGTGTTTATTGCCCTCCTGTATACCACTGCGCCCGCTGTTGCGGCGTTTGCCCGCATGAACATCATCAACAACGTCGACGGTATGGCCTATGCGGAAGCCCCCGGCTGGTTCAGCAAGTGGGAAGACTCCGGTCTGATTGCCTGGAGTGACAAGAATGCCGATGGTGTTGTTCAGTACCGGGGCGGTGATGCGTTGATTCCCGGAAAGCCCATCTATGCCGATGGGCGTGGTGACCATGGCGAGCGACTCCTGGGCAATGGCGTAACGCCCGGCGCGAATGAACTGTACATTGATCGCGATATTATTGTGCTCGCACACCCGGAGATTGCAGACCTGCCGAACTGGGTGGTTGCCCTGGTGGCTGCCGGCGGTCTGGCGGCGGCGCTGTCCACTGCGGCAGGTCTGCTGCTCGTGATTTCCACGGCGGTATCTCACGACCTGATGAAGAAAACCTTTATGCCGCGCATCACCGAACGCCAGGAACTGTTTGCGGCGCGTATCGCGGCAGCCTTTGCTATCGGAATTGCGGGCTTGTTCGGAATCTACCCGCCGGGCTTCGTGGCCCAGGTGGTTGCCTTTGCCTTCGGACTCGCGGCTGCCAGCTTCTTCCCGGTCATTCTTCTGGGGATATTCTACAAGCGAATGAACAGGGAAGCGGCCATTACCGGCATGATCACCGGGCTCGCATTCACGTTCGGCTACATCGTGTATTTCAAGTTCATCAGCCCCGGTGACAACAACCCGTCGCACTGGTGGTTCGGTATCTCACCGGAAGGTATCGGCACCCTGGGTATGCTGTTGAATTTTCTGGTGTCGCTGGTGGTCTGTCGATTCACACCGCCGCCGCCGGATGAAGTTCAGGCCATGGTCGAAAACATCCGCGTGCCGGGCGGTGGCGGCACCACTCAGGCTAAAGGAGCTAAATAAATGGCAGGCAAACTCAATGTAGGTTGTGGTCGCGATATTCTCAAGGATTGGATCAATCTGGATTGCATATCAATGCCCGGTATTGACATCGTCGCCGACATTGATCAATGCAAGGATAAACCACTGCCATTTGACGACAATAGTATTGACGAGTTCCTGCTTTCTCATGTCATCGAACACCTTCACAATCCTCTACCGCTAATGCAGGAATTATATCGAATTGCCACCCCTGACGCCGTTGCACTCATTAAAGTGCCCCATGGCTCCAGTGATGATGCATTCGAAGACCCGACTCATATAAGGCAATATTTTCACGGCAGTTTCGGTTACTTTTCTCAACCGTTTTACTGGAAGGCGGACTATGGTTACCGTGGCGACTGGCAGGCTAAAAAGATACAGTTTCTTGTCCCCGCCAGCAATAACCAGGGGCTAGCAGCCGACGATATTTTCGCTAAAGTTAAAACGCTGAGAAATCAGGTCACTGAAATGGTTGTGGAGCTACACGCCGTTAAGCCAGCCAGAGAGCCGCTGGCTGAATTGCAACAAGCTTCCAGATTTGAGTTTATTCTGACATAAAGTCACGACACGCAATGGGGTCGTGTCTTCCGGTGAATCAGTCAGTGAATTCGTCCCGTGGAATAACCTCGTCAAACGCATCAGGCGCTTCGTCCAGGATCATGTACGCAATACCATAGGCAATCAGCACGCTGGGTGCATGAATAAACAACCCGATTACCGCCGCTATCCTGACCCAGAACCGTGATATGTCCAGATATCTGGCCACACCGGCACAGACACCGCCGATTTTTCGATGGGTCGGGTCGAGATAAAGCCCCGAGGGCTGGCTATCATCAAACAGATCTTTCATGACTTGCTCCCTAGTGAAAACGGATCAGCGTTCGGGGCTGATCCGATGAGCCGGATGTACAGTATTCTGCATAGGCGTCGGTGTTGTCTGCATGCACACGAACATGATGCTCGGCGAAGATTCCGAATGACAGAACGAACAGGGTCAGCAGGGCTGCTGAGAGCCAGTTCGAGTCGACTCGAATGGTTCGCTTTGACTGGTTCATGACTGTTCCCAAAAGGTTTCTTACCCTTGGTAATTCAGGTTTCGTGCCAGGTTTTCTGTTTTTAGTAAGCCTTTGAAAAGATTAAGAAAAGCTATCTGCCTGCCCTCCAAAACGCCGCCAGATTCAGGGTGGATGGGTGAATTGACGAATGGGTGGCGAATTTCACTACCTGTGTATGCTGGTGACTTTAGAAGTTCGGGGGCACTGATGAATGGCTAGGAAGAAGGCCGCTTTTTAATTTCTGTTATAGCCGTGATCGCCTCGTGACAAGAGAATTTCCTTCCAAAAACTCTCACGAGCGATAATCTCATCTTCCCCTACATTCATCGGGTGACGCTCCAACAAAAACAAACGAAAATGCTGTCGACAATAGGTTAAATCAGCTTCGTGTCCCAACAGTTTGGTGAGCCCCAGATTGCTACCGTGACCGGATGTAACATAATCGCGCCATCTCGACCACACGCCGTCCTCGCCGTAGGCGGAACCAATGTACCGCTTATTGGCACTGGTATCCGTAATCATGTATACACCTTTGACGCTTTGCAAAGCCGTTCTCCAATCGCCACGATCATTGTTTACCAGCGTCTCCAATTCGGGAAAGGACAAGTCCACATTCTCATAGCCGGGGAAAACCCGCCCGCTATATTTTTCCGGCAGAATTTCACGCACTTCCAGTTCGCTGTAATGATTCTCAAAGTTCACTCGAACCCTACGGCTTCGATACGAAGAATATATTTTTAATCGGCCAATATATTCTTTATGTTTATCGGTTAATTCAACGATGTTTTTGTAGCCTTCCCAACCGTCTTCTTCTATCCACTCTTTGCCTTTAACCTCAAAAATTCCGCCGAAAAGCCAGGAGTCGGTTTCGTGGTAGAACTGCATCATCGAAAAGATATACTGTCGATTGAAATTGTCTCGCTTTTTCGTGTATACCTGCCAGCCCAACCAATTACTCTCATCTCGCACCCATGCGTCAAGCGGTTCCTCAATTTGATTATGCTTTCCAAAATGAGCTTTATAGTTGCCTATATTGTCTATTGGCAAAATGTTTTTCAAAAAAATTGGTTTAATATCCACGTGACTACTTCCCCTTCACGGACCCAATAACCCGCCTTCTGTTGATTCCGGTGCCCGGTTCAGACTCTTCCACAGAAATGTATAGGCCAGGCCAGACATGAAAGCCGCCTGCTGATTGTTGGCACTTCCACCATGCCCACCCTCAATGTTTTCGTAATACAGAACATCCTTGTCAAGTTCACCCAGGGCAGCGGTCATCTTTCTGGCATGACCCGGATGGACACGATCGTCCCGGGTAGATGTGGTAATAAGGATTGGCGGATACGATTGTTCGGGATCAATGTTGTGATATGGGGAAAATGTCTTGATATATTCCCACTCTTCAGGCTTATCGGGGTCTCCATATTCTCCGGCCCAGGAGGCCCCGGCTAATAGCCTGGTATATCGTTTCATGTCGAGAAGTGGCACCTGACAGACGATGGCGCCCCACAGTTCGGGATACAGGGTGTACATATTGCCCATTAGCAAACCGCCATTTGACCCGCCCTGGATTCCCAGTTGACTGGCTGAAGTAATTCCTCTTTGTACAAGATCCTGACCGACGGCAGCGAAGTCCTCATAGGCTCGATGGCGGTTCTCCTTCAAGGCAGCCTGGTGCCAGGTGGGGCCATACTCTCCTCCTCCACGAATGTTTGCGACAACATATACACCGCCCTTCTCAAGCCATCCGACACCAACCGATGAGCTGTAATAGGGTAACAATGATATTTCAAAACCCCCATAACCATATAGCAGCGTCGGATTGCTGCCATCCCTGGGAGCATCCTTTCCGGAAACCTGGAAATAAGGCACACGGGTACCATCCTTGCTGGTGGCGAAATGCTGCGTAATTTCCAGGCCTTCCGCATTGAAGTAGGAAGGAAGTGATTTCATTTTCTTTGCCACGCCCTTGCCAATTGTCCCGAGGGAACTGGTGGTGGGAGTGATGTAGTCCTGAACGTTCAACCAGTAGTCATTGTTATGGTTGGAATCGACGGGATACACTCGTATCGTGCCAAATTCCGGCAGTCCCGGGAGCGTAGATTTATCCCAGCCATATTTGCCGGGTTTGAGCAACCAGATTTTGCTTTTCACATCTTCGAGTGTGGAAAGAATGACATAGTCTCTGGTGACTGAAAATCCGGACATTGAAGTGGTCCTGGAAGGCTCGAAAAGCATGTCGATTTTTTTCTGTCCCTGCAGCCACGGCTTGAGTGGCGCGGTTAAAAGAGAACCCGCCCTGTAGGTGGTACCGGACACTTCCCAGTCCTCCCTGAGTTCGAGCAGCAGGTTATCCTTCCAAAGACTGAGATTCGCGCTGTCCTGTTTGTCAATCTTCACCAAACCGTCATTGGTTTTCAGAAATACCTCGTTGGTATAGAAAGTAGTGCCCCGGTAGACCACCGTGCGTTTGTAGCCTTTCCGATGGGAATGATAGGCCCCGACTGAAATGTCCTCCTTCTTCCCTTCCATTAGCAATTCGGCATCTTCGAGTGGGGTTCCCCGAGTCCAGATCTTGACCATTCTTGGATACCCGGAATCGGTTAGCGAACCATCCCCGAAATCAGTGCTGACAATCACGCGATTCTTATCGAGCCAGCTCATCCCTCCCTTTGCCTCCGGCAGGTAGAATCCATCCTCGACGAACTGCTTTTTCCTGGCATCGAATTCACGGCTGACATCGGCATCTGCCCCGCCACGGGAGAGAGAGACGATGCATTTCCTGTACTTCGGTGGAAGGCAGGAGGCGCCATGCCAAACCCAATTCTCGTTTTCCTCTTTTGCCAGGGCATCGAGGTCTATGACCGTCTCCCAATCCGGACTATCCGTCTGGTAGCTTTTCAGGGTGGTCCTTCTCCATATTCCACGAGGGTGATCCGCATCCTTCCAGAAGTTGTAATACTGCTTTCCCTTCCTGGAGACATAGGGAATCCGATCACTGGAGTTATATATTTCCAGCAGCCTGGTCTGTAGTTTGTGAAAACCCCCGCCTACAGAAAGTGCTGCCGTGGCATCTTCATTTTGCTCACGCACCCAGGTTAAGGCCGTTTCTTCTTCAACCGCCTCCAGCCATTGGAAGGGGTCGATATTAGTTGCTTCAGCTTCGGCGAAAACCGGCAGCGAAAGAAAAGTGAATAGAAACGGAACAAATAATCGCATTGTCGCCCTAGCTGTTCGAGGTTGGCACCTCATTGAATGGGATACCCTTATCGACCCGGATGTCCTGGGGCAGACCCAGTACACGTTCGGCAATGATGTTCGCCATGATTTCATCCGAGCCACCCGCGATGCGCAGACCCGGTGAGGACATGTAGGTCAACTGGAACATGCCGGCAGCCTCGGACAGTTCGGGGTCCCAGATTGCGCCGCTTGCTTCAAGCAGGTCCAGTGCGAAAGATGCCATGTCCTGCTGTTTCGGGGCCCCCACCAGCTTACCGATGGAGTTTTCAGGGCCGGGGGTCTCGCCCCGGGACAGGGCCGTCATTGAACGATAGCCAGTGAACTTCAGACCGGATTCCTGGGCATACCAGGTGGCCAGTTGTGCCCGCACATGCTTGTCCTTGATGGCGGGCTGATCATCAAGATCAACCCGGGTGGCGAGATCAAATACGGAGTCGAAGTTGCAACCGCCACCACCGCCGCCAATGGACGCACGTTCGTTCATCAGTGTTGTCAGCGAGACCTGCCAGCCCTGGCCAACGGCACCCAGACGCTGTGCGTCCGGGATGCGCACATCGGTAAAATACACCTCGTTGAAGTTGGCGCCACCCGAGATTTGTTTGATCGGCTTAATCTCGATGCCAGGTGACTTCATGTCGATGAAGAAATAGCTCAGGCCCTGGTGTTTCGGCGCGGTGGGGTCGGTTCGCACCACCAGTACGCCATAGTCGGAATAGTGGGCGCCGGAGGTCCAGATTTTCTGGCCATTGATCACCCAGTCATCGCCATCCTTTTCGGCGCGTGTGCGAAGTGCCGCCAGGTCAGACCCGCCCGCAGGTTCACTGAATAGCTGGCACCAGACTTCCTCACCGCTGGCGAGTTTCGGCAGGTAGCGCTGGTTCTGTTCCGCCGTTGCCCAGGTCATCATGGTGGGGGCACACATGCCGTGACCAATGCCAAAGATGGGGTCAGGTGTATTGAACCTGCTTTCCTCCTGATTCCAGATCACCTGTTCGATGGCGCTGGCACCACGTCCGCCGTGTTCCTCGGGCCAGCGAATGCAGGCCCAGCCTGCGTCGTACTTTCTCTTCTGCCAGAGCTTGGCACGGCCTATGTAATCCAGGCCGTCCAGTTCCCCGGCGGTTGGAACACTGGCGCTCAGCCAGGCGCGAACCTCTTCTCTGAAGGCTGCTTCTTGTGTTGAATCATTGAAATCCATGTGTGTCTCCTATGCTGCGCGCTCTGCTTCAATGGCAGTGATCAGCTTGTCCTGCCAGGTGGCCTCGCTACCGATGTTTGTGGCGAGTAACTTTGATCTTCGATAGGGGAGCTGGCAATCGAACTCCCAGGTGAATCCCATGCCGCCATGCGTCTGGATGTTTTCCTTGGACGCGTAGTAATAAGCCTGTATGGCGGAAACGCGCGCTGTTGCGGCGGCGATGGGAAGTTCAGGTGCCTCCGTAGAGATTGCCCAGGCACCGAAGTAGCAGTTGGAGCGAGCCAGGGTGTTCTTGACGTAGATGTTGGTCAGTTTATGCTTGATGGCTTGGAATGAGGCGATGGGGCGACCGAACGCGAAGCGTCCCAGCGCATATTCCTTCGCCATATTGAGTGCGGTATCGGCACCACCCACCTGTTCCCAGGCAAAAAGAACAGCGGCACGATTCAGCACCTTCTCAACCAGTGCCCACCCCTGTCCTTCTTCGCCGAGCAGTTCTGCGTCCGCCTGATCGAAGGTGATCCTGGCATGGGAGCGGCTGGGATCAATGGTTTTGACCGCTGCGCGAGTGACACCGGATGCTTCCAGGTTTACAAGCCAGGCGCTGGCGCCGTCTCCGTTGTCTGCACCGGTGATGACTATGGCAAAATCAGCCACGTCGCCGTCAGCAACGGGAAGTTTTGACCCGCTGAGCTTGCCGGCGGCGGCGGTGGTTTTCAGCGATTTGGCGGTTGTGTGCCCGGCGCCTTCACTGAGTGCAAGGCAGCCGATGCCGGTGCCAGCCGCAAGCCTGGCCAGATATTCCTGCTTCTGGGCCTCAGACCCTGCCTGCAACAGGGCTTCCGTTGCCAGGTAGGCGGAGGAGGAGAAGGGAAGGGGCGCCAGTGCGCGTCCGAGTTCTTCTGCAATCACGCTTAACTCAAGGTAGGTCAGGCCAAGGCCATCGTAGCTTTCGGGGATGATCGTTGCTGTCCAGCCCATGTCGACGACCTTCTTCCAGAGATCGGCATCAAAGGACTCGTCGCCGTCCAGTATCTTTCTGACCACCGACGGTGGGCAGTTGTCGTTAAGGAACCCCCTGGCCTGCTCTCGCAGCAGGTTCTGTTCCTCGGAAAACTCAAAATTCATGCTTATCCTCCAGTTTGTTTTATTCTCGAATCATCACGGGCAGTTCGGTGATGCCGTGAATGAAGTTTGATCTGAGGTAGGTGGGGTCACCAACGACGTCGATCCTGTCGAAGCGTTTCATGATTTCTTCCCAGAGAACATTCAACTGCATCTCACCCAGCCGGTTACCCACGCAGCGGTGGATGCCGAACCCGAATGACAGATGTTGCCTCGGATTGGTGCGATCAATGATGAACTGATTCGCCTTCTCGATAACGGTTTCGTCACGGTTGCCGGAGATGTACCACATGACCACTTTTTCTCCGGGTGAGATAAGCTTACCGCCAATCTCTGCCGGTTTCACAGCGGTACGGCACATGTGTGCCACCGGGCTCTGCCAGCGGATAATCTCAGGGACCAGTTTCGGAATCAGACTGTGGTCAGCGCGTAGCTTGTCGTATTCCTGCGGGTTCTGGTTCAGGGCAAGCACGCCGCCGGTGATGGAGTTGCGTGTCGTATCGTTGCCGCCGACGATCAGCAACAGCATGTTGCCGAGAAATTCGTTGGGCGGCATATCCTTTGTGGATTCTCCATGAACCAGCGTTGAAATCAGATCCCTGCCCGGTTCACTCATCTTCCGGCGTTCTTTCCAGACGGCATCGAAGTATTCAAAGCACTTCCACAGCTCCTGGAAACCCTGTTCCGGCGTTTCAAAGACCTCCGGGTTTCCGATGTTTTCCACCGTATCAGACCAGTGGATCAGCTTGTGTCTGTGTTCCTGGGGGACACCGAAAATCGTGGCGAGCATCTGACCGGTCAGTTCAACTGAAACCCTGCGTACCCAGTTGAACTCCTCATTACGCGGCAGTTCATCCAGTATCTTTCCGGCGCGCTCTCTGATCAGTTCCCTGAGCTCCTGTAGCCGGTTCGGGGTAAATGAAGGCGCAACAACCGCGCGTTGTTCATCATGCACTGGCGGGTCCTGCATGATGAACATGGGCAGATGGAACATGGCGTTCTGTTCTTCGGGATTCTCGATTGGCCGACCACCCATGCGGATGCCGCCATGGTTGATATCCGAGGAAAAAGTATCGTGATGTGTATCCACGTACATAATGTCGTGGTAGCGGGTAATGGACCAATAGGGTCCGAACATACTGTCCGGTGTGTAGTGAACCGGGTCTTCCTTGCGGAGCCTTTCGAAATAAGGCCAGAACCTGTCGTGTTCGAACAGCCATGGGTGGCAGGGGTCCAGTTTATCCAGAGGGATACTGTACGGGTCGACGTTGACATCTATGGCGTACCGTTCCTGAACCTCCGCGTTGCTCAGACCGCGCATTTCGTTCGGATCATACTTTTCCTGATTGGACATAGACGCTGGCAAAGTAAAACGGAACCTGAATACTAGGCAAAGTCGGTACAACTATCCAGTCATTGTCACTTTCCGGGACGGTGAACGGTGACAGTGGTATCAGCGAAATTTCTGAGCAGGTCTGTCAGCCGGGGACCACCGCTTCCTGCTGGTAGTAATCGAGAGCCTCTTCAAGAGAGCCCTGGAATACTATTCGACCAGATGCCAGAACTACACCGTGTGTACAAAGACTCCGCATCAAGGAAGTATTGTGACTCGCAATGACCAAACCACCTGACTCATCAACAAACTTATGCATTCTTTCCTGCAATTTGTCTCGAAAGCCTGAATCACCCGTCCCAATCCACTCATCCAACAGAAGGACATCCGGTGCTGTTATGGTGCTTACAGCGACAGCAAGCCGGAGATGCATACCGGTGGAAAAGGTATTAAGTGGCCGCTCTATGGCATCTTCCAGTTCAGAAAATTCGAGGATTTCCGGAATCATTTTCTGAATTTTCTTCAGGGTATAGCCCATCTGAAGACCACGGATATAAATGTTTTCCAGGCCAGTCGCTTCCGGATTCATTCCCAGTGAAATGTCGAAAAGCCCCTTGACACTGCCCTGGATGCCAACCCGTCCGGTCGTCGGGACATAGATACCAGCCAGCAATCGTAGCAATGTACTCTTCCCCGCACCGTTAGGTCCGATTACACCTAACCGTTCACCCGGATGAAGTTCCAGCGAAATATCTTCGAGAAGGTTAACAATTCCCCTTCGTGTCCTGCTCAGGTAAAGATCAGAAATGAACCGCAAGGGGTTGGTCATCAACTGCTGATCTTCCGGTTGGAAAACCGGAACGCTAAGGGAGCATTTATCGACCTTGATCAAACAGCGCCTGCTCATACCTTAAATCCAGAGTGGAACACGGAAATACAACCTGCGATAGAAAATCACGGTAATCAGGATGCCACTCACCGTTATTCCGCCAATTACGGCAACCGTCATCATCGTAATTTCATGGCCGAGAAGCGGTGCTCTTACCGCATCCAGAAAGTGATAAAACGGATTAAAAGTCAGGAAAGCGCCCATAATGCCGCCAGCACCTCTCTCGGCGGGTAGCCAGATAATTGGAGTAGCAAGAAATGCAATTCTCATAATGGCAGAAACCACTTCGGTCAGATCCCTGTACCTGGCACCAATTATGCCAAAAAAAAGCGTTAACCAGACACCGTTGATAACAAGCACAAACAACCCCGCAATTGAGAGCAACGAATACAGTTCGAGTTCTAAGTCATAAATCACAAACACTGCAATAACGATAATGATCTGGTGTAAAAAATGCAGCGTGGTTCGGATCACGTCTACTGCAACAATATCCGGTAGAGTCATGCCTCCCTGCATGATCTGTGCACGATTTCTCTGAAAAACCGTTGTACTATCCGTCACGAATCCGGAAATTAGCGTCCAGGTGATCAGCCCGATAGTCAGGTGAGGTATGAAGACCTCCGATGAGACATTACTCACCTCCCCGAAAAGCAAACCCAGGGTTACGATAAAAAGAGTAGGACCCATTAACACCCAGACCGGCCCTATCATGGTTTTACGGTACTGCACTGCAAAGTCGAAATATGCCAGATAGATCAGAGAGCCTGGTTTGTTCATGGCTCGTATGCCTTGTTCTTTGCCATTGCGGTTTCAAGGTAGCTATGCAGAACCGCCCGACGTCGGGATTTTTCTCTGGTACTCCAGGGGGTCCGATACATTGACGTGGTTTTCTCGATCAATTTAAAAGCTGAGGTTGACGCATACCGAATCCAGAGGTTCCAGTCCTCAAGATTGTCCAGTTCCGGGTCGAAGCCTCCATGTTGCTTATACAGTTCCCGATGAAAAACAATCGCCTGAACAGGAATGTAGTTGTGGTGAAAAAGCGCATCCCTGTCAAAGTGCTGGTGAAGAATAGCTGGTGTGTCATGCGAACGCTCCTCGTACGTATCATCTTCAAACTCAGTCTCAACCTCCCACGCCAGCCCGTACGTAGCAGACACACTATCATCGGTTTCAAGCTCAGCCACACATACTTCGATGTGATCTGCAAAAAACAGGTCGTCATCATCCAGAAAGGCCAGGTATTTCCCCCTTGACTCTTCAAGACCGCGATTCCCCGCATGACACCGCCCCACCTTCTCAAGAGGTATGTAATGGATGTTGCTGCCCGGATATTGAACCTTGAATTGTTCAATCATACTGCGCATTGAATCACTGCCATCTTCGACGATGACATGTTCAATATCAGGATAGGTCTGATGAGCCACTGACTGCATGCATTGCAGGAGCAGTTTATCTCGTCCCCGGTAGGTTCTTGTAATGACGCTAACCATGGGTTTTTCACTCGGCATGCCTTTCGATTCATAAAAAGCACCCGCCCGAACCTTGTCGTAGTCCCAGCCACGAAATGAGAATATGCCGATTGACCGCCTTTGCCTCAGAAAATATACGGCATTCAATAAGACCTTGAACAGATTCTGCCAGACCAGCTTTCTATGTTCCGGTACCCCCCCCAAACCGCTGATCAACACCGCGTACATGGGCAGAATTTTTGCGGCATCAAACATAGAACCGTAACGAAGCCGCAGGTACGCATTGGCAAGAGTGTTGCCCTGATACTGCATCGGCTTGAACTCGCCTGCCTCTTCATAAGTAAAATGATCAACGCATGCGCGTGGAAGATAGCGCAATTTATACCCGCAGGAACGGAACCGGTAAGAAAGTTCCACATCCTCACCGTACATGAATATTTTTTTCTCGTATCCGCCAACAGCCTCGAATACCTCCCTTCTCAGAAGTATGCAGGCATGTGCGGACCATGCCGTCTGCAGTGTGACCGGATCATAAAACTTGGGATGCTCATAAGGGCTTTGACGAAACTCCCATGAGGCTACGCTTGCATCATCCTGCACCGCGAAGCTTACCGCCTGTCTGAGGCTGTCCCTGTGAAACTGAAGATCTATATTCGTCACCAATACCAGCGGTTCTTCGCCCTCAGAGATTCCGCGATTATGGCCGGCTCCGAACCCAATGTTATTGTTCTCAAGGCAGTTCACACTCCCCAATGCTGTCCAATCTGTAAGACGAATCTTTTCAACGGTAGCGTCACTTGAGCCGTTGTCCACAAAGACAAGATGAAGTTTGCCGAGGGGATAATCCTGTTGATGCAGGCTTTCGACAAACTGGTCAAGCCATTTTTCACTGTTATAAGTCACGATGCTGAGATCAAGACCGGGCAAATCATCATCAGGCAACAATTGCTTCTCACCGAGCATCTGATCACGCTCACCGATGATGGCACGGTGAGACTCCCTGATTGAATGATTGTCGATATCACCTTGCAGCAGGGTAACCGCTCGCTTGTGGAACCTGATCAGGCTTTGCCGTAGCATACTACCGGATGGCAGACTATGAACGGCATCGCGTATCTGTTTCCTGGCTGCACCATAAAGCCAACCTGGCGCTTTCTGAACAACTCGTCTCAGCCGCCTCATGGGTGCCGTCACTCGCCATGAATGTGACTGCTTCATCGTAACGACTTCGAGCCGATACTTTTCCATATCCCCGGTCAGCTTTTCAACATCCCCGGTCAGCTTGTCAATATCCCCGGTCAGCTTTTCAATATCCCAAGTCAGCTTTTCAATATCCCCGGTCAGCTTGTCGGACCATTGTCTGGCCGATGCCAGATCCTCTTTTAACTGATCCTGATATGCCTTGAACGCTGCGATATCCTGATCTTTCTGATCAATAATCGCGGTCAAATCTGCATACTGGTCTTTTTTTTCCGCTATCAGCTCTTTTTCGCGCCGGGCGTTGAGTTCCAGAAGATTCAACAATTCCGAATTTTCAAGAAACTGCTGCTTCAAATCGTCAGTTGATCCAGCGTCACCGCCGCTTTGCATCAATGCCCGATATAATTCGTTAGCCGGAGCGATCGTAGTCTGTATTTCAATTTCCTGGTTGTGGTGGAGTTTTTCTGACAAAAAGGACTGAACAAATTCATTCAGTTGTTTGGGTTGTACGGCAGGGAAAAAGTCACCGAAGCCTTGAACAGTGCTTTCAGGCTCACGTAGCAAGGATTCATAACTGACCACCGTGCGGGGATAATCACTGGTAGCATCAAGCAGATTCAAATTATACAGGAACCACAGGTAAAGCGACTTGAGATGTGGAAAGTTATTCCGGGCGGCAAGAGAGCCTGCTACTTCTGATGGCCTTCTGACAGCAATAACGAAACGAAACGAAATACCAGCATCCTGAATCAATGGCAGCCAGAACCCTGTCAATCGACAGATTCTGGGGTCCTTGAAAGCCCAGTCCAGGCCCGCAGCAGCCCGGTCTTCCAACAGACCCCTCGCTTTCTTTTTCAGGTGATTAAATCGAGGATGAGAGAAATCAGACTGGCTCAAAAAAAAACCATTGAGACTGTCCCAGGTCAATCCCTGCTTTTCAAGAATCTGGTCATTCAGTGCAATAAAAGCACGATCCTCAAAAAAGCCTTTTTCATTGTCCGCTGCAGGATCAACTAGTTCACCAGGAATCGAAATTCCGTAAACTTCCAGCATGCGGATAATCGCACTGGTGCCACTGCGATGCATGCCCGAAACAATGTAGAGGGTGTTGTCCATGAAAAAACTACGGCACTAGGGTCAGGTCGCGATTATACAGGACGACCGCTCCTTAGCGGAAAAAGACATTATTCAGAGCTTCCCCGGATACACAGACCCTGTTGGAAGATAGCTGACGACTGGGTACGATGGTGGCCGCTTCCCTGCGGTCGTAGCTGGCCTTCACCGGAACCTGTACCGATAATGGGTGGTCCTTCGTCGACGGGAAAGCGCGAAGTCACTACAATTGCCCCGCCGCCGACCTGTGCGTGTGTCTGTACTGACACAGCCGCACGGGGGCGGACCACTGGTCTGAATCGGTTCTGAATCGGTAAAGGAGATACATGGAAAACAATATTGGCCTGTTGCTGTCCAGGCGCGCCGAACTGCATGGTGCGCGGGAAGCCTATGTGGACAGTCAGTCCGGTCTTCGACTGACGTTCAGGGAACTGAATGAACGATCCAGTCAGGTTGCCAACTACCTGGTGAGCCTCGGGGTTCAGAAGGGCGATCGCGTGGCCATTATGATGATGAACAGCGTTGAATTCTTTGAGTCCTATTTTGCGATTGCCAAGATTGGCGCAGTGGTTGTTCCGATCAACTGGCGGCTGGTCGCCGACGAGCTTGAGTTCATCCTGAAGGACAGCGGCACCCGGACTTTGATTTTTGGTAACGAATTTGCTGGGTTGGCCGAAGATCTGCGTAGTCGTGGTGATGCCACAGATATCGTGCACTGGCTTCACTCGATGGGCGGCCCGGACTCTATGGCGCAGGACTATGAAGCAGGGCGGGAGTCTGCTTCGACGGCGGCGCCCGCGATCACCGCACAGGATGATGACCTGCTCTACATCATGTACACGTCGGGTACCACCGGTCTGCCCAAGGGCGTTGTGCATACCCACGCCACTATGTTCTGGGCATTGACCACCTTTGTGGCAACGGCGGATTCCCACGAAGGTGATCGATACCTCGCGGCCTTGCCGATGTTCCACGTGGGTTCACTGACCCCGGTAACCTTTAATGTCTACCTGGGTATCACCAGTGTCGTAATGCGGGAGTTTGATCCGGAGAGAGCCTGGCAACTGTTTGAAGAAGAAAAAATCACCTCGGGGCTGCTGGTGCCGGCCATGCTGAATTTCATGATCCAGGTGGAAGGCAGGGAAAAGTACGACCACACAACGGTTCGCTGGATCCAGAGCGGCGCCTCGCCACTGCCGGTCAGCCTGATTCAACAGTACGCAGATATCGGCATTGATATTCATCAGATCTACGGTCTGACGGAAAGCTGTGGACCAGCCTGTCTGATCACCGGTGAGGATGCTATCGTCAGGATCGGCTCAACGGGACGTGGCTTTTTTCACACGGATATCCGTATCGTCACCGCAGACGGTTCGGATGCCGCACCGGATGAGCAGGGTGAGGTCTGGGTGAGCGGTAAGCACATCATGAAGGAGTACTGGAATCGACCTGATGCCACAGCAGAGACCATTACGCAGGATGGCTGGTTGCGGACGGGTGATGTGGCGGTCCGGGATGCCGAGGGTTATGTGTACATCCGGGACCGCATCAAGGACATGATTATCTCGGGCGGTGAAAACGTCTACCCGGCTGAAATCGAGAATGTCATTCTGACGCATCCGGATGTGGCGGAAGTCGCCGTGATCGGACAGCCAAGTGAAAAGTGGGGCGAGTCTCCCTTTGCCATCGTGGTCAGCAAACGTGATGACCTGATGGTGGAAGATGTGTTGGCGCACTGTGATGGTAAGCTGGCGCGATTCAAGCTTCCCACGGGCGCGGTCTTTATTGATGTCATTCCCCGAAATGCCAATGGCAAGGTGTTGAAGCGACTGCTTCGAAAACAGTTCGCCGGTCCGGCGCCGGTCTAATCGGTGATCATGTTGTCCAGAACCCTTCCTCTTGTACTGACACTGTTTCCTCTGCTGGCTTCAGCACTGCCGGACGATCTGGTCGTTGATCTGGGTGAGAAGGAGGAAGTCGTTCTGCATCGCATACCGGACAACGGTGTGCGGATAGATGGTGTTCTGGATGAGGAGGTCTGGTCCGGTCTGCCCGCCTATGATGAGTTTGTTGTCATAGAACCCGATACACTCGCGCAAACGGCCCATGCCACGCGGGTGCGGATTTTTTACGACGAATCGGGCCTCTATTTTGGTGTCGATATGGATCAGCCCGTTGAAACGCTGATCACCCGTTTGTCAGGCAGGGACATCCGTTCGCTGAACCGGGACTCCATTAACATCACCCTGGATACCTCGGGTGAAGGGCGTTACGGCTACTGGTTTGGGGTGAATCTGGGCGACACCCTGTCAGACGGGACCCTGTTGCCGGAGCGACGGTTCTCCAGCGACTGGGATGGCGCCTGGCGAGGCGCCAGTGCAGAGACGGCGGACGGCTGGTCCGGTGAGTTTCATATACCCTGGGGTACGGTCGCCATGCCGGATGTCGAGGGCAATCGAAGGATTGGTCTTTATATGTCCCGGAAGGTTGCCTATGTGGATGAACGCTGGGGCTGGCCCGCGTTGCCTTCAACGGTGCCCAGGTTTATCTCTGCTCTGCAATCCCTGTCCGTTGAAGGTATCAATCCCAGGCAGGGATACAGCATCTACCCTTTTGCCGCGGTCACGGATGATCGCATTGACGGTGATCTGGACTATCGGGTCGGGGCGGATTTCTTCTGGCGACCCTCGCCGAACTTTCAGATGACAGCAACCGTCAACCCGGATTTTGGCGCCGTTGAATCCGACGAAGTGGTCATCAACCTGAGTGCTACGGAAACCTTCTTCCCGGAGAAACGTCTGTTCTTTCTTGAAGGTCACGAGATCTTTGTCGCGACGCCCAGGGCGAACCCTAACCGGAGTGGTGTCGGCAACACCGGCGCGCCCACTACGCTGATCAATACCCGGCGAATCGGCGGGCGGCCTCTCAAACCGGTCACGGAACCGGATGTTGAAATTCCGGAACGGGAGTTGCGAAGCCCGGTTGATCTGCAGGGGGCGGTGAAGCTGACCGGTCAGTCGGGCAGGTTGCGCTATGGGGTACTGGCGGCCTTTGAGGATGATGTGAAACTTGATGCGGAGCGCAATGGTAGCCCGATTCGCCTTGAGGCGGAGTCAAGTGACTATGGGCTGGCACGGGTTCTGTTTGAGGATGCGCCCGGTGGCGCTTATCGCTCGGTCGGTGTCATGTCCACGGCAGTGCTGAATGACCAGCGCGAAGCGATGACCCACGGTGTTGACGGTCACTACCTGTCTGAGGACGGCAGGTGGAAGATTGACGGCCAGGCTTATATGTCCGACCTGCGGGACGAAGAGACGGGTTTTGGCGGTTTCCTTGACTTCGAGTACACCCTTCGCCAGGGAGTCATTCAGCGTTTCGGTATCGAGTATCAGGACGAATATGTAGATATCAATGATCTGGGCTATCTGCAACGCAATGATGCCCTGCGTATCCGGTCGGCTCACGTTCGCAGGAATTCGAACGTTAGCTGGGCGAGAGACAATGAGTTTGATATCCGTGGCTTTGTGCAGAGAAACCATGATGGTGTGTTCACCGGTGGTGGCGTTTTCCTGTCAGACCGTATGGACTTTAATAACCTGTCTCGTCTGACCCTGCGTGCCGGCTTCTTACCGGAACAGTACGACGACCTGAACAGCTTCGGTAACGGCATCTATCGCAAGGAGGAAAGTGCTTCCGCCGGCTTCTTCTGGAAATCGGATTCTTCAAAGCCCTTCAGTTATGGTGTGGGTGCGGATATGTCAGAGGAACAGCTCGGTGGTGATAACACCTCGGGCCGGGTGATCCTGAGCTGGCGGCCCAGTGATCGATTCTCCCTGTTTTCCTCGATCAGGCACGTTGATCGAGACGGATGGTTACTGCACCAGGAAGACAGGAACTTCACAACCTTTGACGCGGAGCAGTGGGAGGTCCGGTTCAGCACCGACTACTTCCTGTCGGCAAAACAGCAGTTTCGGTTATCGCTGCAATGGGTTGGCATCCGGGCCAGGGAGGATGAGTTTTTTCTGGTGCCGGATACCCCGGGCGACCTGATTCCGGTCGATAAACCTTCGGGCCCCACGGACAGTTTCAGCCTGTCACAGATGAGTTTGCAGGTGCGCTACCGGTGGGAGATTGCACCCTTGTCGGACCTGTTCGTCGTGTATACCCGGCTGGTGGATGACGCCGGCCCGCTGAAAAGCTTCTCCGATGCCCTGTCTGATGGGTATGACAATCAGTTCGGCGACTTTCTGGTGGTTAAACTCCGGTATCGTTTTGGTTCGTAGGCTGTTCCGGCCTGTCATCTGTTGCGTTCAGTGATTAAACCCTGTCTGCCCGGCAAGTTCTTTCTCAACCAGATAATCCATCACGTCCAGCATGCGCCTGGTGCCTATCGTCGCGCTGGTTCGCACCAGGTACTTCCCCTGAACCACCACGGAAGGCACTGCGGCGACCCTCAGTCTGCGTGCCATCTGGTCCGCTCGATTCAGGGCGCCGGTGACCTCGACCGAATGGTAGGCACGCATGTACGCCTCCCGGTCAATACCGGAGGACTCGGCAAAATCGAATAACCGCTCGGACCCGTTGAACGTCTGGCGAGCTTCATGGATCGCCCGAAAGAACCTCATATGATGGTTTCCCAGGGCATCCAGTTGTGCAAGCGTGTAGTAGTGTCTGCCCAGCAGGCGCCAGTATTCGTTGGCTACCGCGGGAGTCTGCACCAGCGTGATATTCTCGCGGTCCTGCGCCCAGTCGGTGATCATGGGGTCAAAGTTGTAACAATGAACACAGGCATAATTGAAAAACTCCATGACCTCCACTGTGTCACCCCTGATTCGGCGTGGGTTATCGATCATCTGATAGTGTTCACCTTCGATAAACTCTCCGGAAGATGCGTCCCGGATCGTCAGCCATGAAAGATAAGCGACGATGATGAGCACCACGACCATCAGCGCACCGACGGCGGTTTTCTGCCGGGTCAGAAATCTGGATTCTTTCTTTGCCATGGGACCTGTCGTTCGGGGACAAGCGACCATTATAATGAGCGCACCTTGAGTTGAACAACCGGGCGAATATGTCAAACCCGATGGCCGAAACCGATGAAGATGCTGACCGGCGGATCCTCGAAGCTGTCTTTGGCGCCGACCCCGGCGCTCGCAGGGGGACACTTTGGCGCTGAAGAGAAAGACGCTGTTTTACTACTCGCTGACGGACATGCCGGTGACGATGGCGCTGTTCCCGGTTATCGTCTATGTCCCCAAGTTCTACACCACGGATATGGCGGTGCCTATCGCGCTGGCGGCAACCATCATACTGGCGGTCCGGATTTCCGACGTGTTCACGGACCCCTTTTTCGGTTACATCACCGACAAGTATCCAACGCCCTGGGGAAGACGGCGATTCTGGATAGCGCTTGCGACGCCCATCATGATGCTCTCGGTGTACCAGTTGTTTTTCCCGCCCCAGGGAGCGGGTGCCTGGCACATGGGTGTCTGGATGTTTCTGCTGTCCATTGCCACCACCATGATGATTATTCCCTACTATGCGTGGGCGGCCGAGTTGTCGCCCGAGTACAACGAGCGTTCCCGTATCACCGGGGCAAGGTCCATGATGGGTGTGTTGGGGAACCTGGCGGCACAGCTTGCGCCGGCATCGGCCCTGTTCTTCTTCGGTTTCGGTGGCAGCAGTGTCGTCCTGCAGATTGTCGGCATCACCATGCTGGTGCTGATGCCCGTCTGTGTCTATTTCACAGTGACGCGGGTGCCCGAGCCGACGGAATATGTGAACTCCGGTACGCCCATCCTGGAAGGGCTGAGGCTGATGACCACCAACAAGCCTTTCCTGCGTCTGATCATTGCCTTTATGGTGAGTTCGACGGCCCTGTCCATCACGACCCCTCTTTACCTGTTCTTCATCACCTTTGTGCTGCATGCGGAAGATATGGCGATCTACATGCTCACCTTCTTCTATATCTCCAACTTCGCGGCGGTTCCCTTCTGGGTATGGCTGTCCGCCAGGATTGGCAAGCATCGCGCCTACGTGGGCAGCTTCCTGCTGATCGGCCTCGCGCATCCGTTCTACCTGTTTCTGGGTGAAGGAGACTTCTGGTACATGCTGCCGATTACGGTGGCAACCGGATTCGCCGCCGGGGGATTCAACGCACTGCCGAATTCCATGAAGGCCGACGTCATCGACCTGGATACCTTGAAGAGCGGCGAGAATCGTGCCGCGCTCTTTTTCTCAACCTACTCCTTTACCTGGAAACTGGCGGCTTCCGTTGGCAGTAGTCTTGGCCTCTATGGGCTGGCGCTCATTGGGTTCAATACGGTCGAACCGGAACTGAATTCACTGATGCAGCTATGGGAATTGAAGTTCCTGTTTGCCATGTTCCCGTCGATCTTCTACCTGATATCCTGCGCCATTATCTGGAACTACCCGATTACCGAAGAGCGCCACGCGGAACTGCGTCGTGAACTGGAAGCCGGGCAGCCTTTGGTGGCGGGACACCAGGGAAGCTCCGGATGACAGGATTTTTCCGATGCTCAAAACCTGTATACCGTGCGAAGGTACCAGGAGCCCCCTTCGTAATTGGCAACCGTGCGACGCGGATATTGCAGACCGACACTAAGGCGGTTGGCATTGGGGTCACCGATCTCATCGACATACTCGTCGAACACATTGCTGCCGCCAAGAACCGCCCGCCAGTTGTCGTTGATATCCCAGCCGAACTCAACGTCGACGTAATGGCCGGCATCAATCTTTGCGCTCTCACCCGGGCCGACACCGATTCGCCCACGTTCGTCATAGTGGTCGCCGAAGAAATTGACCCGGGTCATGACGTTGAATTTCTCACCCATTAAAAAGTTACCGGTAAGTACCCAGCGATGTTCCGGGTAGTTGTTCTCAATATCCTCAACAAGACCATCGCTGACCGGCTGAATTCCGTTGATCAGTTTCTGGCTCGTAACCTCAATCTCATTGTAGGCATAAGCCAGGGCAAGATTGAGGGTCGTTTCAGAACCCAGTTCGAACGAGGAGGTCGCCACGACATCAACACCCTGATGCTCCACATCCAGCGCATTGGTATAGAAGGAGATGGACCTCGCCGGTGCACCGGACGGGTCTGACGGTTGTGGCGGCACAGGTATGTCACCGGTTCGATAAATTCGATCCGAAACCTCAATCCGGTAGAAGTCCGTGGTTAGAGTAACCAGATCGCCAAGGTTGGCGGTGAATCCGAAACTGATGTTGTCCGACTGCTCCTCCTTTAACGCCGAACCGCCGGCGGCGATGACATCCGGGTTGCTTACGGGGAGGAGCCCTTCCTCAACCTGCAATCCGGTCGTTCCATCGAATGTCGTAATGATGGTTGACACGTTGGACTGGCCGGGTGTTGGTGCATGGAATCCGGTTGAGACCGCCGCCCGAAACGCAAGTGACTCGTTAACCCGATAGCGGGCTGCAAGTTTGCCATTCAGTGTATTACCGAAGTCGGAAAAGTTCTCGTACCTGATGGCATACTGCAATAGCAACTGATCCGAGATGTCATGCTCAATATCCGCGTACACCGCGACATTATCCCGTTTGAAATCACCGGCGTTAGCTGGCTCAATACCCCTGAAACCACTGGATCCACCGCCGAAAAAGGAGTTTGGTTCGCCCGCGAATGCGGTAAAGGTTTCTTCCCTGGCCTCGAATCCGAACGCAAGATTGACCCTGTCGGATATAAGGTAGGAAAAGTCGAGATTGATGTTGTTTTCTTCCTGCGCATACCCCCCTACATCGAAGCCCATTTGAGAAATCTCACAGCCCGGGCAGGTTCCCGTGAGTGGCAGATCGCCATTGACGGTGTTGTTGAGGAAATAGTCGAGTTCGTTTTTCCCATAGCCGTAGCTGACGTCATACGCCAACCCCATCGCAAATTCGCCCTCGACACCAATCACGAAGCTCGTGTCGTTCTGCTCGCCATCAAGATAAGGTGTAAAACCGGCAGGATGGCCGGTGTATCCCTCGGCACGATGGGCGGTGAGGCTTGAATGAGAGGGGTTGCGATAGAAGAATCGATATCGACCATCGGTTTCCGCCAGGCTGAAGCGGGCATAGAGTTCGGCAGAATCATTAAGCCGGAACCCGGAATTGAGGAAGAAGCGAACGCCCTCCGTCTCGGGCCGCCCCCAGGTCTGCACCAGAGGCGAATCGCCAAAGGGTGCGTCCGCGCCGACCCCCGGCACACCATTGTCGATAAGCGCCTGTGCGTTCGGTCGCTGGATGCCCCTGGAAAGCGCATCATTGTCTACGGCATCCAGGGTCACATTAACAAAGCCGATATCGCCAATCGGGAACCCGGCATTGGCGCCGATCCTGACACTCTGCTCACCATCGAAGTATTCACCGAACTGCACCTGGACCTGGCCGCCATCCGCGTCATCTTTCAGTACGAAATTCAGGACGCCGGCAATGGCGTCAGAACCGTATTGGGAGGCGGCGCCATCCCGGAGTACTTCAATTCGCTGTATCGCCAGGCTGGGAATCATACCAATATCAACACCATGGGCGCCGTTACCGGCTGCCGGTGCGAAGAACTGCACCAGCGCTGATCGGTGTCGGCGTTTGCCGTTGATCAGAACGAGCGTCTGGTCCGGTGCCGTTCCCCTCAATGAGGTTGGTCGCACGAATGCGCTTCCGTCACCCGTAGCGGGTGTCGCTGTGTACGATGGAACCAGAGCTTTCAGATTATCCGTCATGTCAGCGGTGTTACCCAGGGCTTCAAAGTCCTCCGGACCTATGACATCAATCGGAACAGGTGAGTCATCCGCCGACCGGGCCTTTGTGCTGCGCGTACCGATCGTGACGATTTCCTCGATAACTTCCTGCTCTCCACCGAACGCCGGTAGTGAGCCACATAAAGCATTCGCCACGATGAATGACAGGGCTATTGAACCTGGCTTTTGCATAATATTCATACTCCCTCCTGATATACGGGCTCAACCTGAGCGCCTGACTAACCTATTCAATTAAGGGTCGCTTTTCAAGACAGAACCTGACGACCCGAATTGAGAAGGCTACAGTCTTCCGCATTGATGCCAACTCGCTTCCTGACTATGCCCGGACTTTTCCGGGTGCCGCAGACAGATTTCAGGAAATGTTATATGGTCCCTACCTGTAAATTGTAAGGAGTTTGTTATGACCCGTATGCCCGCGCTCAGTCTTGCCGCAGTACCCGGTCGCAGAAAGGCCACCATAGAACTTGCCACGAACATCGAGGACCGTGGATTCTCCGGCATCTACGGCCCCAGCCTCGGTGATGCCATGGCCCTGTGCGAGGCGCTGGCGTTTGCAACCAGGGAGATTCCATTCGGAACCAGCATCCTGCCGATCTATTTCAGGCAGGTCATGGACTATGCGAGCACCGCTTCCTTTATTCACGAGATCAGCGGCGGTCGTTTTCGCTTTGGTATTGGTGTGAGTCATGCACCGGCGCTACAGGCGCGTGGCCTGTCCGCCGGGAAACCCCTGACGGATATAAGGAACTTTATCGAGGAGTTGAAGGCGGTCCCCAGGGCGGGAGAACTGCCGCCTTTGATCCTGGCAACCCTGCGCAAAAAGATGATTGCCCTGTCGGAGGAGGCAGGTGACGGCATGGTGTTCGCCAATGGTGCGCGATCACACATGCCGGAGTCACTGGCCGCGCTTTCCGATGAAGCCAGAACCAATGACAGTTTTTTTATCGGCGATATGATTCCGACCTGTATCAATGATGACGTCGAGGCCGCCAAAGCGGTCAACCGCAAGACGTTGACTGGTTACGCCATGCTACCCAACTATCGTAATTACTGGAAAGAAGCCGGTTACCTTGAGGAAATGGAAGGCATCGAAAAGGCGATTGATGCGGGGGACACAGAGAAGATACCGCACTTCCTCACTGACACCTGGCTGGCGGATACAACCCTGTTCGGCACCGCCACACAGGTGCGCGACGGTGTCGAAGCCTGGTTTGACGCCGGCATCAAGACGCCCATCCTTGTGCCGTCATCGGCGAATGGCGGTCAGATGCGGGCGTTTGAGGAACTCTTCTCGATCTACTGATGTTTCATAAACACACCCAGCAGGTGCCCGGCGATGAGCCAAAGCGTGTAGTCGTAGATTAGTTGCCATATCTTCCATTCGAATGGTATCTGCCACCAGACCATGTCGCCAACGTCAATGGCGATAACGGCGACAGCACCGGCAACGACTGACAGTCTTGCAAAGTCGCGAAACTCCCGGGCCCCCGCCACACGGAAAAAGGCCGCCATCAGAGAGACGATCACCAGATTCAACACCAGGCCCTGAATCATGATCGTGGGGTCGGGTACCGGGCCCCCGCCATGCTGAATGTGCACGAACCCCTTGGGTCCCTTCTCATGGAGTGCGGCCAGGGTTTCCGGGTCATTGCCCACGCCCGGAATAAAGTAGGTGCCGGATTCAGGAAAATGCTCGGCGAGAACTTCCTGGGCTACCGCATCATCAGAAGTCTGTTTCCAGTAAGAATGAGGAATCGTACTGACGCTCCAGTACAGGAATCCCCACAGGTAAAGAACGATGGTGGTAACGACAATACCAATGATGGTCTTCTGCATGATTATCCTCCGCTATTTTGACCAAGGATAATGCTGAACTCAGGCATGTTCCAGAAGGAATTCGTCCAGCAGTGAAAAGAACCGGTCAAACTCATCGTGATGCAGCCAGTGTCCGGCGTTTTCGATGACTTCAAGACGACAGTCCCGGAAGCACTGGTCGGTACCCTGATGACCGATGCGATGGTCATACCCCTCAGTGGCATTGATCAGCAGCACCGGGCAGTTGATGGATGTCCAGAACTCACGCAAATCACTATGGTTGTCCGTCGCAAGCCAGCCGGTGTAGGTGTAGGGGTCGAACTTCCAGCTATAGGTGCCGTCTTCGTTCCTGTTGCTGCCGTGAATGGTCAGATGCCTGGCACGCTCTTCACTGAGGTGAGGGTTCGACGTCTGCATCCGGGTAAACGCGGCCTCCGGCGTTTCATATCGCCTGGGCACTCTGCCCGCCTGACCGCGAGTGGCCTCTATCCATTCGCGGATGCTCTCCGGTTGCGGCCTGCCGGTCTCTTCGGCCGGGGGCCGGACGCCGACACCTTCTATGCTGGTCAGGCTGGCAACCTTGTCCGGGTAAAGGCCCGCAAACAGAGAGGCGATGGTGCCGCCCAGTGAGTGTCCGACCAGATGAACCGGGGCCGGAACCTGCTGTTCGATCAGTTGGGCGATGTCGTAGACGTAATTGAATATCCCGTAGGTGGAACCCCGGGCCCACTCAGAGTCTCCGTGACCCCTGAGATCAGGTGCGATAACGTGGTATCGACTGCAAAGTTTTTCACTGGTCCAGTCCCAGTTGTGGCCATGGTCCTGGGAACCATGTACCAGGAGCACGGGTGCGGCAGACTCATTACCCCAGTCCAGAAAGTGGAGCTTCAGTCCATGCGAGAAGTAGGAATGGGAAGTCGGGCGCGCCCTGCCGATTGCATGGTTCATTATTCAGAGTTTCCCTAAAAGGCAACATCAAGTCGTATGATCTGGTCGTAATAGTCACTGTCCAGCCTGGAGTAGACCGAGTCCCCGGGTCGCATCACGAACAGGTGGTCGGTCACCTTGTCCAGATGGAAAGCCTGATCTCGCAGGTCATTCTTTTGCAGTTTGTGTGTCGATGTTGTCGGCAGATCTTCCAGAAGTCGCAGAAAAATCGGTCGCGCATAGCCCGGCAGGTTGCTCGCAATATGCCGTGAGATGCCTTCCAGGTTCACGGTGTTAAAGTCCAGGCCCTCCCTGAGCACAATGGCGGCCATGCCCGCCCGACCATCGGCGCCGGGGATTTCCACGCCATAAACATTGGTGAAGATGATGTCTTCATGCTGGTTGATGATCTCACCGACCTCGTTCGTCGACACGTTTTCACTCTTCCAGCGGTAGGTGTCACCAACCCTGTCAATGAACTGGTAGTGCTTGCGTCCGAAGGCGAAACCGACGTCGACAACTTTCATCAGGTCTCCCGTGTTGAAGTAGGCGTCACCGATTTTGAGTACGTCTTTCAGAATCTTGTTGTTCGATGCTTCCTCACTGGTGTAACCCTCGAACGGGGAATCGCCGGTGATTTCGATGAGCAGCAGACCCGGCTCACCATCCGGCTGTTCAATGCACAGGTCCTGATCGTTGCGGATGATTTCATCGCCGGCGACATCATAGGCGACGATTTTTACGGGTGCGGTGGCCAGGCCAACGGTGCGGTCTTTGTTGAACACATTGGCAAATCCGCCATTGCCCTCGCTGGCGCCGTAGAACTCACCGATGCGCTCAATGGCAAAGCGCCGCTTGAACTCCATCCAGATATCAGGCCGCAGGCCGTTACCGACGATTGCCCTGATCGGGTTTTCCCGGTCCCTGTCTGTTTCGGGATGGCTCATCAGGTAGCGGAGAAACTCTCCGATATAGACAAAGCAGGTGCAGTCATGTTTGCGAACATCATCCCAGAAGGCGCTGATCGACAGTTTTCGGCGGATGACGGTCGATGCGCCCACCGTGAATGCCGCCGTCAGTCCGATCATCAATCCGGTACCATGGTACAGGGGCAGGCAGTTGTACATACGGTCTTTCTGATCAATGCGGAGCAGGTAGCGCGCGGACATGCCCGCTGCCGGAAGCATCCGACGGTGCGATACCCGTGCGGCCTTGGGCAGGCCGGTGGTGCCTGAGGTGAAGATATACAGGGCGGTACTGGCAATCCGCACCTGACGGGTTTCCATCGGGTCGGTATGCGGATGCGCCTCATCGCGGCTGTCCAGTTCAATGGCCCAGTTCGGGGCGGGTTCGCCGCCGGTATCTCGAACGAACAGGTAATCTCTGCCGTCCTCAAGCGTGAGGTTTTCGCGCACCTCGTTCAAGGGTTCGGTCAGTTCTTCACCAAAGATGATTTTTTTCGACGCGGTCAGGCTGATGCAGTGTGTCAATTGTCGGCGGGTAAGGTTCGTGTTGATGAGTCCGGTGACGGCGCCCAGTTTACAAACGGCAACAACCTGGACCACGAATTCAATCCTGTTCTGCATGAACAGTGAGACGCAGTCTCCGGGGCCGATGCCTTCTGATTTCAGGTAATTGGCAACCCGGTTTGCCCTGATGTTCAGTCCACCCCAGGTTTCTGATTCGCCTTCGCAGATCAGGGCGATTTCATCAGTGATGGCGCCGGCGTTCTGTTCAACCAGCAACGAGAAGGAATTGATTTCGTCGGGTGCCGGGGGTTTTGTGGTGGCCGCAGCAACAAGGACTCGCAGATTGCCAATAAAATTCCTGATGCTTTTCATTCGTAGCGGAACTCAGTCAGGGAAGCTCTGAATAACAGGGTCGGGAATAATAGCGGTTCATCTGGTGGGGGTACAGTGACGGATAACCTTGACCCGGGTTTTGACCGGCGGGTGAAAGCCGGAGGAAATCGCCTACGGGTCCCCGGGGAAGGGCGGAGAAGCCTGGATTGGATGTAAAGATTTGCAGGGGGTCAGTTTGCGACTTTTCTACATCAGCGAAACTGTTGGAACCCTGTTTTCAAGGGGTTGCGCGATTCCACAGGCTGACTTATTCACATTACACGGGGTCAGTTCAAACCCGAATATGATTGTCGTGCAGGTACCTCTTCCTTCAGCCTTAATAAGCTAAGTGTTTGATATTTATAGCAATATTAAAAACCGGTCAGCTTTTCCCCGGCCCTGTTCAGACAAGAGGGAAGCCGGTATATGTGAGCCCCGGATGACTTATCACCAGAGTTATCCACAGAAAATGTGGAAAAGTGGTTAGATCTGACGGGGTTTTGTTTTTCGCACCATTCTGGTGCGTTTGTAAAGGCTGCCTGCGAACCTTTAGAAGGTGAATCTGTGCTACATTCGCCCTCTTTTGATGGCAGAGGAAACGGAAGAATGGCAGACGTTGGTGGTGTTGAAGTCGGTGGTTACTTTGATGACAGGTTCGCATCTGCCATCGAACAGTTTGCGGAAAACATCGGTTCAAAAGCTGACACCGGCGCCAGCTTTGCCGCATCCATTGATGGAGAGATGGTCGTTGATGTCTGGGGCGGCTTTCAGGATGAAGCCCGGACCCGCCCCTGGGAGGAAAACACCCTCGTTAATGTCTGGTCCTCTACCAAAACGGTGTCTTTTCTTTGTGCGCTGGTGCTCGCTGACCGGGGGTTGCTGGATTTCGATACCCCGGTTTGTGACTATTGGCCCGAGTTCGCCGCAAAAGGCAAAGAGAAAGTCCTTGTCTGGCACCTCCTTGACCATGCCGCCGGCTTGTCAGGACTGGACGCGGAAGTTGAAACCAGTGTCCACTACGACTGGGACCGGATGACTTCTTTGCTCGCCGCCCAGGCGCCCTGGTGGGAACCCGGGACACAAACCGGCTACCATGCGCTGACTCAGGGTTACCTGATCGGTGAGCTGGTGCGCCGGGTGACGGGAAAGACGCCGGGCGAATTTACCCGTGATGAGATCGCAGGCCCCCTGAACGCAGACTTTCATATCGGCGCCCCGGACGCTGTGCTTCCGCGCATCTGCGATTTGATAGTTCCGGAGGGTACCAATTCGAACAATGATCAGCTTGACTCCGACCCGGATTCAATCAGCCGCCGGACCTTTCGTTCGCCAAAAGCAACGGCGGAAGATGCCAACACCGAGGCCTGGCGCAAAGCCGAGATCCCCGCAGCTAACGGGCAGGGCAATGCACGGTCGCTGGTCAGGATTCAGACACCACTGGCCTGTGACGGCAGTGCCTTCGGCGTGGATCTGGTATCTCCGGAGACGGCGAGATCCATCATGGAGGAGCGGATATCCGGCGAGGATCTGGTGCTCAGGATTCCCTTGTCATTTGGTCTGGGGTTTGGTCTGAACAAGGGGCCTGTCCCCCTGACCCCCAACCCGAACTCCTGTTTCTGGGCCGGGTGGGGAGGCTCGACCGTGGTGATCGACCAGGATGCGCGGGTGGTCACCGCCTTCGCCATGAACAGGATGTTTCCGAGTCTCATTGGAGATACCCGATCACATCTGATCCGTGAGAAGTTCTACGAGGATCTTGCCGGTTGATCGAATTTATCATCCGGGCCCGCGCAGCGCCGGTAGACGCTGACCGGTTCCTGGGCCTGATTGGTCAGGGCCAGGGTGTGGAGTACCTGGCGGATATCGTCCGGCATGCGCTGTTTGTGAGCCAGGGGCATCGGGACAATGTCGTGGTCAGCCTGGTTCTGGAGAAAAGCAAAGACTATTCCAGGGTCGTGACCCTCAGCGGAGCGCGACTTGGGTCACTGGCTGATATTCACGAACGCACATTGCTGGAAGCGATTGCCGATGCCCTGAAAGCAGGGGCTGGCCTGGGGAAACATGAAACGGCGGTGACTGCCCAGGGCATCAGCGTAACAGCCGGGAGTTTTGAGCAGCTTGTGCGTGAACGGACCGAAGACGCGCAGGTTTACCTGCTGGACCCTGACGGTGATGACATTCGCGAGTTGATGCCCGCAGAGCCGGTGGTGTTCGTGATGACGGACCATACACCCATGCCGAAGAATACCTGCAAATCAATGCGGCGCCAGGGCGTGAAGAGGGCATCCCTGGGACCCAGGATGCTCCACACTGCACAATGCGTGAGCATTCTGTTGAATGAGTTGGATCGGTTGGGGAATAATCCCCCTTTTGATTGAGTAGAGAGTGAACTATGGCGGATGCGGTTGAGTCTATTGCCATCCTTGGCGGTACCGGTGACCTGGGCGGCGGTCTTGCGCGCCAGTGGTCGCGTGCGGGCTACAAAATATTGATCGGTTCCCGAACTCTGGAGAAGGGCGAAGCCGCAGCCGGGGCGCTGCTGAAGGAATTTCCCGATCTGAAGGTTACCGGCCATGAAAATCTGGAAGCGGCAACCGCTGCTGACCTGGTTGTGTTGACCGTACCCTTCGAACATCAACTCAGCACTCTGGAAACGGTCAAACCCGGCCTGGCCGGCAAAATCCTGATTGATGTCACCGTGCCACTGGTGCCACCCCGGGTTGGCAGGGTACAGCTCCCGGAAGCCGGCTCCGCAGCGGTTCAGGCCCAGGAATTCCTGGGTGAGGATGTGCGGGTCGTCTCCGCCTTTCAGAATGTGGGGGCCGTGCACCTGCAGGAAGACCACGACATCCGGTGTGACGTTCTGGTCACCGGTGACAAGCGCGCAGCCAGGGACCAGGTGATTAAACTTGTGGAAGCCGTCGGACTGCGCGGCTGGCATGCGGGTCCACTGGCGAACGCGGCGGCGGCGGAAGCGCTGACGTCGGTTCTGATCACGATTAACCGTCATCATGACATTGAAGGCAGTGGCATTGTGATCACGGGTGAGCCGACCAGGTAATGCGCCTGACTTACTTAGGTGTTGATAATATCCCCATGGTGAAACCCGGGGATGATCTGGTCAGTCTCATTCACGAGGCTTTGCAGGCAATGGGTGAAGGGCTTCAGGATAACGATGTCCTTGTTATTGCCCAAAAGATCATTTCCAAGGCTGAAGACCGCTATCTGGACCTGCGTACCGTTGAGCCTTCCGGTGAAGCCGTGCAACTGGCCGCTCAGGTGGACAAGGACCCGCGCAAGGTGCAGGCGATCCTGGATGAATCCAACGAGGTTATCAGGGCGGGACCCGGCGTTCTGATTGTTGAACAGACGAACGGCTTTATTCAGGCTAATGCGGGCATCGATCAGTCGAACATTGAGCAGGGTGACGTGGCCCCGGAGGATCTCTGCCTCCTGTTGCCGGTTGACCCGGATGCCAGCGCCGGAGCAATCAGGGAGATGATCAGGGAGCGTTATAAGGTGTCCGTTGGCGTGATCATCAATGACTCTCTGGGCAGGGCCTGGCGGGTGGGGACCCTCGGTCTGGCAATCGGCGTCGCAGGTTTTACGGCGCTTGAGGACTACATTGGCGGCTACGACATCTACGGGCGTGAATTGCAGGTGACCCAGGTGGCGGCGGCTGATGAAATGGCGGCAGGTGCGTCTCTGGTGATGGGCCAGACCACCGAGAAAACGCCAGTGGTCATTGTGCGCGGATACAGGCCGGTGGAACCGGACGACAGGGCGCTGCGTGGTGTCAGGCCGCTGATACGTCCGCGGGATATGGATATGTTCCGTTGACCGCCCGTGATTGAGCATCCGTGACGATTTCCGAGAGCAATCGATACATCGCCCTGAGTGGTGGTGTCGGTGGTGCGAAACTGGTGCTGGGCCTGTCACGGCTGCTCTCCGCTGACCAGTTGACAGTCATCGCCAATACCGGCGATGACTTCGAGCATCTGGGTCTGAACATCTGCCCGGACATAGATACCCTTCTGTATACGCTTGCCGATTGGAACAACAGGGAACTCGGCTGGGGCCAGGCGGGAGAGACCTGGAATTTTCTGGAGGCATTGAAGCGCCTTGGGAGTGAAAGCTGGTTTAACCTCGGTGACCGGGACCTGGCGACCCACATTACCCGCACAGAGAGGCTGCGCTCGGGAGAATCACTCTCGCAGGTCGTGGCTTTTCTCTGTGAGCGAATGGGTATCCGTCACCGGGTTGTACCCATGACGGATCATCCGGTCCGCACCCTTGTGCATACCCGCAATGAAGGCACCCTGGCTTTTCAGCACTACTTCGTCAGGGACAGGTGTGAGCCTGCTGTTGAAAGTTTTGAATTCAGCGGCATTGATCATGCACTCCCCAGTCCGGGATTTCTGGAAGCGCTCGACGGTGAACCGGGCGCCGTTCTGATTTGTCCGTCGAACCCCTTTGTCTCTGTTGATCCTATTCTCTCAATTCCCGGCGTCGTTGATCGTATCCGGGAGAAGGGCATTCCGGTCCTGGTGGTCTCCAACATTGTCGGTGGTATGGCAATCAAGGGTCCGGCGGCGAAAATGATGGCCGAGCTGGGTATGCCCCAAACAGCGGCGGGCGTCGCGCGGCATTATGTGAACCACTATGGTGATCTGGTGGCGGGCTTCGTGCTGGATAAGACCGACCAGGGACTTGTCGCAGAGGTGGAGTCTCTGGGACTCTCGACTATCGTGGTCCCGACGGTCATGTTATCGTTGCATGATAAAACTGAACTGGCAGCCCGGGTCCTGGACTTCGCAGAGGCGCTGAATTCCTGATGGTCACCACGAGTGCGGTAATTCCGATCAAGCAATTGTCAGATGCCAAGCAGCGGCTTTCCGGGGTGCTTGATTCCGGGGAACGTAAAACGCTGTTCACCGTCATGGTAGAGGATGTACTGACGGCAGTTGAAGCCTGCGCTGCCATTGCCCGTATCCTGGTGGTCACTGACGACGACGAAGTGGCGGAGCTTGCCAGGGGTTTTGGCGCGGACATTCGACCGGAACCCGTGCAGCCGGGATTGATCCGGGCGGTTACCGAATCCGGCAGACAGCTCGCGGACGAAGGTGTGAACATCATGGTGTTTCTGCCCGGTGATGTGCCGCTGGTGACGCCAAACGAACTGGAGGTGGTGCTGGAAGGCTTTGGTTTGTCCGGGCAACCCGAATTCATGATTGTTCCCGCCGACGATCTGGGCGGTTCCAACTGTGTTGCGGTGTCGCCACCGGACTGCATGACTTACGGGTTTGGTGAGGACAGCTTCAGGCGGCATCTTCGCCTGGCCAAAGCGCAGGGGATCAATCCTCAGGTGGCCAGACTGCCGGGATTGGGGCTTGATATTGACACCCCGGAGGATCTGAAAATGCTGATGTCGCGGATAGCGTCAGAAGGGCGCAATGGTCAGGAATATAGTACAGTGCGATTCCTGATTTCCAGCGGGATAGCGGACCGGCTGATCAATCAGGATATGGCACAAACAGGTGAATCATGACGATGAACAGTGAACAACTGCTGGCGCAGGCCGAATCACGAAGGCTGGATGACGAAGAAATTCTGAGCCTGGCGGGCTTCGAGAATACCCGTGCGCTCATGGAGGTCGCGGGCAGTATCCGTGATGCGGGCCATCAGAATACGGTGTCTTATTCCCGAAAAGTTTTTATCCCGCTGACGCACCTGTGTCGCGATGTCTGTCATTACTGCACCTTTGCCCAGGTGCCGAGAAAGCTGAAAGCCCCTTATCTGACGCCGGAACAGGTACTGAAGATTGCCGAAGACGGCGCCAGCGCCGGATGCAGGGAAGCCCTGTTTACCCTGGGCGATAAACCCGAGCTTCGTTACAAGGCGGCGCGAGAGGGACTGAAGGAACTCGGTCAGGAATCGACACTTTCCTACCTGCGGGATATGGCGCAACTGGTGCTGGATGAAACCGGACTCTTCCCCCACCTGAATCCGGGTCTGATGAACCGGGGGGAGATTGAAGAACTACGCAAGGTATCCATTTCCATGGGCATCATGCTCGAAAGCGCATCCGGGCGCCTGGCCGAAAAAGGCATGCCGCATCATGGTTCCCCGGACAAGGTGCCCGCGCGCCGACTGGAAACCCTGCAGGCGGCCGGAGAGGCCCGGGTACCCTTTACGTCGGGTATTCTGATCGGTATTGGCGAAACCCGCCGGGAAAGGCTTGAATCGTTCCTCGCCCTGCGTGACGCCAACGAGCCCTATGGCCACATCCAGGAAATCATCGTCCAGAATTTCCGCGCCAAACCGGAAACCCTGATGGCGAATGCGCCGGAGCCGGACATGAATGAACTGCTCTGGACCATTGCCTTTGCGCGCATCATTTTCGGTGCGGAGATGAATATCCAGGCGCCACCTAACCTGAGTCCGGGAATCTTTGAAGAGATCGTCGATGCCGGAATCAACGACTGGGGCGGCGTGTCCCCCGTCACCCCGGATTTTGTTAACCCGGAGGCGCCCTGGCCACATTTGACCGAACTGGCCAACAAAACCGCAGGTGCCGGTAAGCTGCTGATTGAACGACTGGCGCTCTACCCGGGTTATGCGGCTGATCTGCCCCGCTGGGTTGACCCGGATATTGAACCCCTGGTGCTTCAGGCCATTGATGGTGGCGGATTTGCCCGCACTGAAAACTGGTCGGCAGGTGAGGTCCTGCCCCCTCCTGAAATCGACCTGGCCCGGGTTTCGGCGATTCAAAAGCAGTCGACGTCGGCGGACCTGCAGTCGGTTCTGGATAAGGCGTCGCGTGGCGACCGACTGGAGGAGGCGGAAATTGTTCGCCTGTTCAAGGCAAGGGGTGATGACTATACGGCGGTCTGTCGGGCAGCCGATAAATTACGCCGGGAGATCGCGGGCGATGAGGTCACCTACTGCGTTAATCGCAACATCAATTACACCAACGTCTGTTACTTCAAGTGTCAGTTCTGTGCCTTCTCGAAAGGCAAGATGAGTGAAAACCTGCGCGGAAAGCCCTATGACCTCAGCCATGAGGAAATCATGCGCCGAACCCGCGAATCCTGGGACCGGGGTGCCAGCGAGGTTTGCCTGCAGGGTGGTATCCATCCCGAGTACACCGGCCAGACCTACCTCGACATTTGCAGGTCCATCAAGCAGGTTGTGCCGGACATGCACATCCATGCTTTTTCACCCCTGGAGGTCTGGCAGGGTGCAAGGACCCTGGGAATGCCGATTCGTGAATTTCTCGGTGAGTTAAGGCAGGCGGGTCTGGGTACCCTGCCCGGTACTGCCGCTGAAATCCTGGATGATGAGGTGCGCGCAACCCTGTGCCCGGACAAGATCAATACGGCGCAGTGGCTGGAGGTCATGGAAGCCGCCCATGCTGAGGGTTTCAACACCACCGCGACCATCATGTACGGTCACATCGAACAGTATCATCATGTGGCGCGTCACCTGCTGCGGGTCCGGGACCTGCAGGTGAAAACCGGCGGCTTCACCGAGTTCGTGATTCTGCCGTTCATCCATATGGAAGCGCCGATCTATCTGAAGGGGCGCGCCAGGAAGGGGCCGACGTTCAGAGAAGCCGTTTTGATCCATGCGATTTCGCGGCTGGTGCTGTATCCGCACTTCCGAAACATCCAGGCTTCCTGGACCAAGCTGGGCCATGACGGTGTCCGTGCCTGTCTCAGGGCGGGTGTGAATGATCTGGGTGGCACGCTGATGAACGAAACGATTACGCGGGCTGCGGGGGCTGCTCACGGCCAGGAAACCTCTCCGGAGGAAATGGAAGAAATCATTGGCAGCATCGGCAGAACGCCACGGCAGAGGTCGACCACCTATGGTGAAGTGTCAGACCTGCAGAAACAGAAGTCGTTTGGTGCGCTCGCCATGGCGGAACCGGTATACACATCTGCGAAGAAATACGAACGCAAGCAGAGTAAGCACAGGAAGGAACTGGTTCGTCCGGGATTTGAAAGTCCCCAGGGCGAAGAGCGACTATCCGGTCAGGATATTATCTAGGCAACCCTGAAAATCAGCAGAAGAAGGAAATACCATGGCAGTGCCGCAAAGAACCGCATTGACACTTCCGGACCCCCGGGGTGTGAATGCCACCATAGAACTGGCGAAGTGGGCTGAAGCAGAGGGCTATGATGATGTGTGGTTTGCCGATTCCGGCGGTGTGGATGCGTTGACGACCGCTGCTGCCGTGGCGATTAACACGGAAAAGGTACGAATTGGCACCGCGATTATTCCCGTTTACCCGCGCACACCCGCAGTGCTGGCTTCGACCTCAAGGGTGCTGTGGGAACTCTCTCAGGGCCGCTTCATCCTCGGACTCGGTTCTTCAAGCCAGACCATGATGGAGAACTGGCATGGTCAGACGTTTGCAAAACCGCTGACCCGGGTGAAAGAAACCACAGAACTGGTCAAGCGGATGCTGGCGGGGGAGAAAACCAGTTTCGACGGTGAAACCCTGCGCAGTCACGGCTATCGCCAGATGGGACTCGAACCCGGCGCCCAGCCTGTTTACATGGCCGCGCTCAAACCAAAGATGCTGGAAGCGGCAGCGGAGTTTTCGGACGGCGTCATCCTCAATCTCTTTCCCAGGGATGCACTGCCAAAGATGATGGCGCATATCCGCGCCGGCGCCGAACGGGCAGGCAGGAATCCGGATGATGTGGAAGTGGTCTGCCGTCATCAGGTCATCGTGACGGATGACAGGGAACAGGCGCGCGGTCTCATCCGGGGTGGTTTTGCTCCCTACTATGCGACGCCGGTTTACAATAACTTTCTGGCGTGGTGTGGTTACGAAGATGTTGCCAACACCATTAAAGAAGGGTGGGCTGAAAAGAACCGGGATAAAACCACCGGCGCACTGGATGATCAGTTGATTGATGACATTGCCATCCTTGGTTCCATGGAAGAGTGCCATGACCGGATTCGTGAATACGGGGAGATGGGTATAACGACCCATATTATCTCGTGTGTTTCCCGGGAAGAGTCGCAGCAGACGTTCGAGGCGTTCACTGCAAAGCACTTTTCGTTCTGACAGATCAAGATAGGGGGAGCAATATGAAAGTTGATGGTGGATTGATGGGAGACCTGACGGACGCCTCACGCCGTGCCCGGCGTCTGGAGAAACTGGGCTACGACGGGGCGGTGGCGGCAGAGACCTCACATGATCCGTTTTTTCCGCTGCTGCTGGCCGCGCAGGAAACCGGACAGATTGAACTGGTGACCTCGATTGCGGTGGCCTTTTCCCGCACGCCGATGAATCTTGCGAACATCGGCCATGATCTGAACAGCTACTCAAAGGGGCGGTTTGTGCTGGGGCTCGGCTCGCAAATCAGACCTCACATTACCAAACGCTTCAGTATGCCCTGGTCAAAACCGGCGGCCAGGATGCGTGAGTTTATCTCCGCCATGCGTGCGATCTGGGACTGCTGGCACCAGGGTACGCCCCTGTCTTTCCAGGGAGACTTTTATACCCACTCGCTCATGACCCCGATGTTTACGCCGCTGGATACGGAGTACGGTGCGCCCAAAGTCTTCCTGGCCGCCGTTGGTCCGCTGATGACAGAAGTTGCCGGCGAGGTGGCTGATGGCGTGATCATTCATGCGTTCACAACAGAAAAATACCTGCGTACCGTCACCCTGCCGGCGATTGAAAAGGGCCTGGCCAGGGCTGGCCGGTCCCGGGATGACTTTGAAGTGTCTTATCCGGGATTTATCGTGACCGGCAACACGGAAGAAGAATTTAACGCAAGCAGGCAGGCGGTCTGTAAACAGATTGCCTTCTATGGTTCGACGCCGGCCTATGCGCCGGTACTGGGCGCGCATGGCTGGGGCGATCTGCAACCTGAACTGAACGGGCTGTCCAAGCAGGGCAGGTGGGATGAAATGGGCACCCTGATTACTGACGAGATTCTTGAGGCATTCGCGGTGGTTGCCGAAATTGATGATGTCGTGGAGAAATTCAGGAATCGCTACGATGGGCTGGTCGATCGAACCATGTGTTCACTGCCCGCCAGGGATGATGATCATGCGAAAGAGCTGCTGGAAAAACTGAGCGCCTGAGTTCGAATAGATTTAAGAAAAGAGGAGAAAGTTATGAAACTTGGAATACTGAATGGTATCGGTGGCAAGGTCATCGGCATTGATATGGAGCGCATCAAGGCGGCGGAAAGCATGGGTTACGATTCCGTGTGGACTGCTGAAGCCTATGGTTCCGATGCGGTGTCACCAGCCGCCTGGATTCTGGCACAGACCGACAGGATCAAGGTGGGTACTGCCATCATGCAGATGCCCGGACGAACGCCCGCCTGCACAGCGATGACCGCCATGACCCTGAACCAGCTATCCAATGGCCGCTTTATCGTCGGCCTCGGTGCCTCCGGCCCCCAGGTTGTAGAGGGCTGGCACGGCGTTGCCTACGGGCGACCGATGACACGCACCCGTGAGTATGTCGATATCCTGCGCAAGATATTCGCGCGCGAGGGGCCTGCCGAGCATGAAGGGTTCCACTACAGTTTGCCTTACAGCGGAGACGATGGCACCGGTCTGGGTAAACCGCTCAAGAGCATTCTTCAGGCGGATAACGACATCAGGATATACACGGCGTCCATCACACCGAAGGGTCTGGAGACTTCGGCAGAGGTGGCCGATGGCGTCTTCCCGATCTGGATGTCCCCGGAAAAAGCAGACGTGCTCCTTGGCTCGGTTCAGAAGGGTCTGGATGCCGCCGGTAAAACCATGATGGATTATGACGTGGCGCCCTTCGTCACGGTAATGATCGGTGACAACCTGGATCACTGCCGCATGCCGATCAAAGGCAACATGGCGCTGTACATCGGCGGCATGGGCGCACGCGACAAGAACTTCTACAATGACTATGCGAAGGCGCTGGGCTTTGAAGAGGCTGCCGTAAAAATCCAGGACCTGTTCCTGGCGGGCAGGAAGGATGAAGCCATGGCGGCGGTCCCCGATGAACTGGTGGATGCCTGCCATCTGGTGGGTTCCGCCGAACGCATCAGGGAACGGTTGCAGGTCTGGAAGGAAGCAGGTCAGTCCGGCAAGATTGGCAGCATGTTGCTGGGCGCCGGTCAGATCGAGGCCCTGGAACTGGTTGCCGGAGAACTTCTGTAGATCTGTTGTTCTGTTCCTGAAGGGTTGCGAGGCAGGGTATCTCAACTCAAAGTTACACTTTGAAAACCTGTGCCGGTATCAGCGAGATCGGCCAGGCGCGTTGGGATGCCTGCGCCAATCCTGCGGCTTCGGGTGTTCAGGTTGCTGGACCTTACGATCCCTTCCTTTCCTACAACTTTCTGAGTGCCCTTGAGGCGAGTGATTCAGCCGTCGCCCGTACGGGTTGGGCTGCCTGTCATCTCGCGCTTGAACACGAAGCTGACGGTCTCGTTGGCGTCGTGCCCATGTACCTGAAGGGTCACTCCCAGGGCGAGTATGTGTTTGACTATTCCTGGGCGGATGCCTTTGAACGGGCGGGTGGTCGCTATTATCCGAAACTCCAGATTTCTGTTCCTTTTACGCCGGCTACCGGTCGACGACTGCTTGTGCGCAAAGATACCGGCGACCCCGAACTTGAGAAGTACCTGCTCTCGGGCATGATGCAGGTGTCTGAAAAGATGGAGGTGTCCTCGGTTCACATCACCTTTGCCAACCGTGAGCAGTGGGATCTGATGGGTGAACTGGGGTTCCTGCAACGAACCCAGAACCAGTATCACTGGCAGAATGATGGCTACGGGTGCTTCGATGATTTTCTGTCAGTCCTGTCGTCCAGGAAGCGAAAGAACATCCGCCGCGAGCGCCGCGGGGCTGTGGAGGCGGGCATTGAAATTGAGCGGCTGACCGGTGCAGACATCACGGAACAGCATTGGGATGATTTCTACAGGTTCTACATTGATACCGGTTCCCGGAAGTGGGGTTCCCCATATCTGACCCGTCAGTTCTTCTCAATGATTGGCGAGACGATGGCCGATGATATCCTGCTGGTGATGTGTAGGCGCGATGGTCACTATGTGGCGGGCGCGATCAACTTTATTGGTGGCGAGTGTCTGTTTGGGAGAAACTGGGGTTGCATTGAGCATCATCCCTTCCTGCATTTTGAGGTCTGTTACTATCAGGCCATTGAGTTCGCCATTGAACGTGGTCTTGCCAGGGTCGAAGCCGGCGCCCAGGGTCAGCACAAGCTGGCCCGGGGTTACATGCCGACCCATACCTACAGCGCTCACTGGATTGCGAATCAGTCCTTCCGCGATGCTGTTGATAACTATCTGCGTAATGAACGCCGATACGTGGATGAGGAGATTGACTATATTGCAGAACACGGGCCTTTCCGACAGTCCGATAGCTGACCGTAGAGGCGTTTGTCCCTAGTCTCTGTAGGTTGGGTCAATCCGATCAAGCCTGCGTAGCAGCGCCGGCCAGATGAACTCGCCTCGTCTCTGAAGTTTCCCGGTGCCGGTCTCTCCGGCCCTGGCATCAATGATGTCCTGTGACAACTCATGCACGGCCTGACCCCCTGATTCCGCGAGTATCTGGTAACGGCAGGCACGCTCAAGACGGAAGATCGCCTGCCAGGCACCACCCGCATTCGGACCGCAGGCCATGGTCCCGTGGTTGCGGAGAATCATGGCGTTCTTGTCGCCCAGGTCCTGCACAAGGCGTTCGCGTTCCGCGAGGTTGGTCGCGATGCCTTCATAGTCGTGATAGGCCAGATCGGAATAGATAGCAATGGCCGTCTGATTGAGTGGTTTCAATCCGTTTTTCTGACAGCTTACGGCGACGCCATAATCGGTATGCAGATGAATGACGAACATCGCGTCTTCGCGATGCATGTGCACGGCACTGTGAATCGTAAACCCGGCGCGATTGTAGATGTATTCGCTGTCGGTGAGCTGCCTGCCCTCCAGGTCAATCATCAGAAGGTCACTGGCTTTGATTTCTTCGAACAGCATGCCGTAGGGATTCAACAGGAAGCGATGCTCTTCTCCGGGCACACGCGCAGAAATGTGGGTACCGACCAGGTCGTCCCAGCCTTCAAGCGCGACCAGCCGATACAGCGCGGCGGTGTCGATGCGTACTCTTCTCTCTGCGTCATCCATCCTTTTTCGCCCTTCTCGTCAGGTACCTGTCCAATGCATTGGCAAAAGCCTGTTTTTCAGCCTGTCCAAGTGGTGGTGGACCGCCCGACTGCACACCTGAAGATCGCATGGTATCCATAAAGTCCCTCATGTTCAGATGCTGCCGGATCGTATCCTCGGAATACGCCTCTCCCCGGGTGCTGATCACCACGACCTGCTTTGCCATAACCTCAGCGGCCAGCGGGATGTCCCCGGTGACAACAAGATCTCCGGCGACAGCCCGGGCGGCAATCTCATTGTCTGCGATGTCAAACCCCCTGGCTACCTGTATGAACCTGATGTTCGGTGATGCCGGTATCTTGATATAACTGTTAGCGACAAATACCGTCTCTGTCGCCGTTCGATTGGCAGCCCGGCAGATAATCTCCCGAATCACCACGGGGCAGGCATCAGCATCAATCCAGATAGTCAATTTGGAAGTTTCTTAAAAGGTTTCTTTGTGAGTTCTCAGATCCAGTTCGTGGGTCCAGGCATTCCTGGGCTGCCGATAGAGGTACATGTAGGCCTCCGCGATTCCCGTGAGCCCAATCAGCCCCTCTTCTCCGGCTTTTTCGACATACTGCGGAAAGGCGGTTTTCAGTTTCTCGCCCATGATGCCGCCATCAATGACCACATGACCCACATGAATTCCCTGTGGTTGAAACTCCCTCGCCAGGCTTTGCGCCATGGCTCTCAATCCGGCCTTGGCTGCCGTGAAAGCGGCGAAGTTGGGCCTGCCCCGCATGGAGGCGCTGGCACCGGTAAAAATGAGTGTCCCGCTGTTCCTGGGTAGCATGGCCTTCACAGCAGCCTGCGAGAAATGAAAACCACCGAGGGTGCAGACACGCCAGGCGGATTCGAAATAGTCTGCCGTCATCTCGACAAACTGACCGGGAAAGTTGTTGCCGGCGTTGTATATCGCCAGATCAATGGCGCCCGATGACTCGGCCGCCTCTATCAGCGCCCGCATGTCAGATTCGATGGTGACGTCAGCAACAAAGGCGGAAGCACTGCCGCCGTCACCCCGTATGGTTTCAACAACGGCGTCCAGGGATTCCTGCGTTCTCCCGGAAGCCACTACATGAAGCCCTTCCATGGCTGCGTGTCGGCACAGGCAGGCACCGACGCCTTCGAGTGCGCCAACGCCTGCGATTACTGCGGTTCTGGTCATATCAGGTACTCGTCATAAATGAATCAGAGCCTGTATCATAGCCGCATGTCCGGAATGATACACATGGAACTGGATCCTCTAACCCCCACCATCGGTGCCGTGGTTCGTGGTGTTGAACTGCGCCACCTGCCTGATAACAGGGCGCTGTTTGATCAGGTGCATGAACAGTGGCTTAAGCATCTGGTCCTGTTTTTCCCGGACCAGACACTGAGTCCGGAAGAGCATCTGGCGCTGGGTGAGTGTTTTGGTCCTTTGCACGTCCATCCGGCGGCTCCCTATGTCGGTGATAATCCGGCGCTGATGAAGATTCACACGGACGGGAAATCGCACCGCAACAATGGTGATGTCTGGCATTCAGATGTCTCCGCCGATGAGGAGCCACCCATGGCAAGTATCCTCTACCTGAAGCAGGTCCCCTCCCGGGGCGGTGACACCCTCTGGGCTAACATGTATTCGGTGTATGAATCCCTGAGTCCTGCCATGCAGAACTTCCTTCCGGGGCTGACAGCGGTGCACAGCGCCGATTACACAGGGTTCTATGGAGAACACGAACCTCAACGCAGGAGCCCGAAGGCGATTCATCCGGTGGTCAGAACCCACCCGGAAACGGGTCGCAGAGCCCTGTTTGTAAACAGCGGTTTCACGCAGCGCATTGTTGAACTGGAGGCTGATGAATCGAAGTCGCTATTGAACTTTCTGTTCTCAAAAGTCAAAGAACCCGTGTTCCACTGCCGTTTTCGCTGGCAGGCAAATACGGTGGCGATCTGGGACAACCGTTGTACCCAGCACTATGCGTTGTGGGACTACTTTCCCGAGCCCAGGAGCGGCGTCAGGGTGACAGTTGCCGGAGACAGGCCCCATCTTCAATGAGCAGAAGCTTCTATATAACTGACGTATTCGCTGAGGGGTCCTATGCGGGCAACCAGCTTGCGACCCTGCCGGATGCCGCTGACCTCTCACCCGGGGAAATGCAGAAGATCGCCAGGGCGTTTAACTTTTCCGAGACCACATTTATCACGGGCGGCAGTCTTGAATCCGGCTTTGATGTTCGGATATTCACGCCGACCGGGGAACTGCCGTTTGCCGGGCATCCGACACTGGGTACCGGTTACGTGATTCGCAACAGGCTACTCCCATCAGACACAAAAGAGCTGACATTGAATCTGGGTATCGGCCCTGTCACCGTGACCTTCGGGGACGATGGTGTGCTATGGATGGCACAGCATGAACCGGAGTTCGGCGAAACGGTGCCGCATGATGAGGTGGCGAGTGAACTGGGTCTGGGTCTTGCGGACCTGGACACAGACTTTCCATGTCAGCGGGTGTCAACGGGGCTTGAGTTTCTGCTGGTTCCGCTCCGTAATTACGATGCGCTGAACAAAGCCCATGCGGGGTCGAATAATCTCTCCCGCACCTGGTTTGCTTTCTGTCGTGGCGGCTACTCGGATGAACAGGATATCCGGGCACGAATGTTCGCAGGCGAGCTGGGCGTGTCCGAAGACCCCGCCACCGGGAGCGCCAATGGCTGCCTGGCGGCCTACCTGGCCGAATATGCCTTCCTTGGTGCTTCCCGCGTGGACGCAAAGGTCGGTCAGGGTTACGAAATCAATCGACCCTCGCAGCTTTATCTCCGCAGTGGCAGGGATGGTGAGGGCTACCACATTCGGGTTGGCGGCAGGGTGTCACTGGTGGCCCACGGACAATGGCTGGTTTGAACGAGGTGTCCGTTCGGTTTCTGGAGGAAGGGGATCGGGAGTTTGTAACGGAGATTGTCGCGAGGCACTTTGGTTCCAGCCGGGTGGTTTCAAGGGGCAGGTTGCATCAGTGTGAGGACCTCCCGGGTCTTGTTGCCGAAGTGGACGGCGGGAAGATTGGTCTGGTGCAGTTTGAAGTCCGCGCGCCGGACCTTGAAGTGGTTACCCTGGCCTCGGAATTACCGGGTGTCGGTGTGGGGCGTCGCCTTCTGAATCGAGTCGTTGACCATGCCGGAAGTCTCGGGAACCTGAAGCGCTGCTGGTTGGTCACAACCAACAATAATCACAATGCCATTAACTTTTACCGTCACATCGGATGGCAGCACAAGATAACGCATAGGGGTGCCGTCAGGCGGGCGCGTACCATCAAACCGGAAATACCGCTGACCGATGGTCGTGGTATCCCCATTGAGGATGAACTGGAGTTTGAGCTGCTGCTCTGAGCCGGGTCAGGTTTGATAACGTAAAAACTACCCGTCAGCCTGCCATGTTATGGTTGCGGCAGCTTGAAGTTCAGGCTTTAGGAGTTTTATGTCCCTGAATGATCCAATATCCATAGTGCCCGCCTTTGGTGAGGCAATCGGCATGTCCGTTCACGGTATGGAAGGTGCGCGATTGACGGTGAAAGTGCCTTATGCAGAACATCTGGTGGGTGACCCTGATACCGGAGTGATTCATGGTGGTGTGATCACGGCGGCCCTGGATAACGCTTCCGGTTGGGCGATTCGCGTGGGAGAAGATTGGCAAGAGGGCATGGGTATGGCCACTCTCGACCTGCGAATTGACTACATGAAGCCCGCGACGCCTCAGGTGGATCTGCTGGTCACCGCAGAATGTTTCAAGGCAACGAAGACCATTGCCTTTGTAAGAGCCGTTGCCTATCACGAGTCTCCGGATGATCCCGTTGCGACTTCTATCGCGTCCTTCATGAAGGGCACACCGAACGAGCCGAGGAGCTGACATGGAGATCCTGAAGCAACTGCGTGATGAGGGCCGTGCAGAGGACATGCAGGCCCTGATGGACCACATTCCCTATGCCAGGTTCATGGACATACGGGTAGACCGGAAGGGTAACGAGTTGACCACCCTGCTGCCCTTCAAGGACATGCTGATTGGGAACCCCGTGCTGCCGGCGTTGCATGGTGGCGTCATCGGAACCTTCCTGGAACTTACTTCCGTGATTCAGTTGCTGTACAACACCCAGTGTGAACGGCTACCGAAAACGGTGGACATCTCCATTGACTACCTGCGTCCGGGGCGGCCTGTGGAAACCTACGGCAGGGCCGTGGTGACCCGCCAGGGTCGTCGGGTTGCCAATGTTCGCGCGGAAATCTGGCAGGATGAGATCAACAAACCCATTGCCGCCAGTCACGGTCATTTTCTGCTGACACCCGTCTGATTTACCGCATCTATGGCGGTTGCGCGCCCGGGGGTGGGTCCCTATGCTGGCGCAGTTGTTTCACACTTACTGAGGAAAATCTCATGACTGACGTTTACATCGTGGAAGCCTGCCGAAGTCCGATTGGCAAGCGGGGCAAAGGTCTGGCCGGTCTGAAACCGGCGGACCTGTTGGGCAGGGTGCAGAAGGCTGCATTGGAGCGCAGTGGTATTGCACCGGAAAACATTGACCAGGTTGTCGGCGGTTGTGTCTCTCAGGTCGGTGAGCAGACCTTCAACATTGCCCGCATTGCCTGGTTGTCTCAGGGGCTGCCGTTGGAAGTGCCCTCCACCACGGTGGATGCACAATGCGGGTCCAGCCAGCAGGCCACGACCATAGGCACCACCATGGTTGGTTCCGGTATTGAAGATGTTGTTATGAGCTGCGGCGTCGAGATGATGTCCCGTGTCCCGCTCGGCGCCGCCATGAAAGATGGCAATCCCATGGGAGAGAGCTATAAGGATCTGTATCAGCCCACCAGCCAGTTCATGGGTGCGGCGATGATCGCCGAGGAATATCAGATTACCCGACAGGATACGGACCAGTTTGGCCTGGAGAGTCAGCAGAAGGCCATCAGGGCGTGGGAAGAAAATCGATTTGACCGTGAAATCGTTCCGATTGAGGCGCCCGTCTTGAACGAAAAGTTTGAGCCGACCGGTGACACCCGTCTGATAACCAGGGACGAAGGTCTGCGGGAAACGACCCTGGAGTCTCTTGCGGGGCTCGACCCGGTCCCCGGTCAGGAAATTCACACGGCGGGTTCCAGCTCACAGGTTTCTGACGGTGCGGCTGCGGTGATCATGGCCTCTGGCGATGCCTGTGAACGTCTCGGTGTGAAGCCAGGGGCAAAGATTATCGCCACGACCCTGGTAGGTGTTGACCCGGTCACCATGTTGAAGGGTCCGATTCCGGCAACGCGCAAGGCTCTGGAACGCGCTGGCCTGACGATGGATGACATAGATATCTTCGAGGTCAATGAAGCCTTCGCATCAGTGGTCCTCGCGTGGCAGAAGGATGTCGGCGCCGACCCTGCGAAGGTCAATGTCAACGGCGGCGCTATTGCCCTGGGTCACCCGACGGGCAGTACCGGTGCGCGGCTGATTACGACTGCACTCCACGAACTGGAGCGAAGCGGCGGCCGATATGCGTTGATCGCCATGTGTTGTGGTGGTGGTCTTGGCACCGGTACGATCATAGAGCGGCTGGACTAAACGTGGTGAGGGTATGGCCTGCCTGAAATTGATAGCAATCTATCGCTCTTCGACGATTTGATTCCTGAGGCGCCGAAGACGGAGGGGGTCAAGTATGCGGGCTCAAAGCTGAAATTTCTCCCGCATATACTTGAACTTTCGAGGAAAACAAAAGCTAAAACTGTCCTGGACGGTTTTTCCGGTACTAACCGTGTCGCACAAGCCCTGGCACAGTGCGGCTATCGGGTTATCGCGAATGATGTGGCCGTGTGGTCAGAGATTTTCGGGACCTGTTACCTGTTAAACAAAAAGGAACCGAAAGAATATCAGCCACTCATCGACCACCTGAATAACCTGGCTCCAATTGATGGCTGGTTTACAGAGCATTACGGCGGTCATCCGAATGGTGGTTGCGCGGTCCAGAAAGACGGCCTGAAAAAGCCCTGGCAGGTCAGGAACACGCGGCGGCTTGACGCGATTCGTCAAGAAATTAACCGCCTGTCGCTTGCGCCAATCGAAAAGTCAGTGGCCCTTACCAGCCTGATGCTTGCTCTTGATCGGGTTGACAGCACACTGGGACATTATGCTTCTTATCTAAAGGACTGGTCACCCCGTTCCTATAAGGATCTTACCTTGAAGGTGCCGCGTATCTTTGTTTCCGGGCAGGAGCATAAGGTCTATCGGCGTGACATATTTGATCTCATACCGGAGATAAAGGTCGATCTGGCTTATTTTGATCCGCCATACGGCTCCAATAACGAGAAGATGCCGCCATCGCGCGTTCGCTACTCGTCCTACTACCACTTATGGACAAGTGTGTGTCTGGCAGACAATCCGGAACTTTTCGGGAAAGCGAAGAGAAGAAAAGACACCTCTGATTCTGTTGCCGGGTCCGTCTTTGAAGAATTCAGGCGTTCCGGGCAAGGCCGCTATATAGCGCTTGAGGCTATCGACAGGCTGATTGCCCGGACGCAGGCATCCTGGATAATTCTCTCTTATAGTTCTAACGGTCGTGCCACTGCGGAAGAGTTGGATGCTGTCATTCGAGGCAATGGAAAACTTGTTGAAGTGATGGAAATTGATTACAGGAAAAATGTGATGGCCGGCATGAAGTGGACGAATGAATGGGTCCGTGATTCCGAACAAGCCAACCGGGAGTTTCTGTTTCTGATTCAGAAGTAAAGGCTCGTTGCGAACAAGCCTGCCGCCTGTCTCCGGTTACGGCTGTTTCATCAGCGGACCTGATCAAAGGCGAGATTCAGGCCGGTTAATCCGTGTAGCAGCGCGTTGGCTGAAAACACAGGGTCATCGGCACCTTCCGCAAGTCTGAAGTTTTCAATCCGCTCGAATACCACCTTGAAACCAATATTCATTTCCCGGCGGCTCAGCGCAGCGCCCAGGCAGTGATGGACGCCCTTGCCGAAAGCAACCTGTTCCCTCAGATTGTCCCGCATCAGATTGAACTTCTCAGGCTCCGGGAATTGCTTACCGTCCTGGTTGGCGGATGCGAATCGTGCGAACAGAATCGAGTTCTCCGGAATCTTCACGCCATACATCTCGACGTCCCTGGTCGCCCTTCTGAACATATTGGATGACGGGCTTGAGTAGCGCAGGGATTCCTCAACGAACCGGGAGATCATCTCCGGCGAAGAATCTTTTCTGATCAACTCATACTGGTCAGGATTCTGAATCAGCAACCAGATGCCTTCAGTCAGGGTGGCACTGGTAGTTTCGTTTCCGGCCACCATTATCTGCGAGATCATTGACAGGCATTCGGCGTTGTCGAGTGGCTTTTCGCCGTCGAAACTGGCATTGACGATCTTCGATAGAATGTCATCCTGCGGTTCCGCCCGGCGCTCTTCCATGCGCTCAACGAAGTAATGTTGAAACTCCACCATGTCCCTGGCCGCCTGTAGCAATCCGTCCCGGTCCAACTGCTGGCTCAGGTTGCCAATAAAGGCATCAGTCCACTTGCGGAACAGGGGCAGGTCTTCTTCCGGCGCGCCCAACTGGCTAACAATCACACGAAGGGGCAGTGGCACACCGAATTCTGACAGGAATTCACATTCACCCCGGTCAATGAACGCATCAATGAGTTCATTGGCAAGGGTTTCGATAAATGGCTCCAGCGCCTTCAGACTGGCGGGTGAAAAGGCACCGTCGACGAACTTCCGGTAATGTCGCTGCCTGGGCGGGTCCTCGGTGAGCATGGTGGGTACATTGGGGTATCCCTGGTCCATCACCGCTACGATTTCCGGATCATCGGAGGCGGCAATGGCTCTGGTTCCCCCGATCATCCTGCTGGAGAAGGTCTGGTGGTCCATGGCCATCCTGACCACATCCTCATATCGGGAAATGAAAAAGATGCCTGAATTCGGATCCTGGAAAACGGGCGCTTCGTCACGCAGACGTCTATTCATCATCCAGGGAGACTTCAGCACCTCCGGATGCATGGGGTTGATTTCATGGATCGGACAAGTGGCTGCGCGAGCGGCTTCGTCTGTCATCGGTCAATCTCATGTACTCGAAACTCAGGTTGCCAAGAATAGCATGGAAAACCGTCAGGGTTGATTGTATTCCGCTATACTCAAAGGCTTGTGTCATTCTTCCACAAATTTCTACAAGGACGAACTCAGTGACCAACACACAGGTGCTTTTGGCCAGGCGGCCCAGGGGAAAACCGGTTCCTGAAGATTTTGAAGTTGTGCGGAACCCCATCCCGGAACCGGGAGAGGGGGAGGCATTGATGCGGAACCTTTACATCTCCCTGGATGCGGGATTCCGGAACTGGATGGACGAGGGTGCCGGCGACGACGTGTTGCCCGCCATGCAGATCGGGGCGCCTGTTATGGGTCTGACAGCGGGTCGAGTGCTGAAGTCGAACCGCGATGACCTGAAAGAAGGCCAGGTGCTGGTGGGCAGACTTTCCTGGGAGGACTACTCCATTGCAACCAGTGCCGATCTCCTGGTGCCGATCGAAGATAAGTTCGATCAGCCGGTGAACCTGTTCCTCGGGCTCCTTGGCGATACCGGGCTGTCTGCCTACTTCGGACTGACCCGTGTCGGGAACCTTAAACCCGGTGAAACGGTACTGGTTTCCGCTGCCGGTGGTGCGGTTGGCAATGCCGCGGGTCAGATCGCCAGGGCACTGGGCGCGGGCAGGGTCGTCGGCTTTGCCGGTAGTGCAGACAAGTGTCGCTGGCTCGAAGATGAAGTCGGCTACGACGCCACTATCAACTACCGGGAAGAGAACGTCGATGACGCTCTTTCGCGTGTCTGCCCGGATGGTGTTGATGTCTACTTCGACAATGTGGGGGGCGATCTGCTGGAGCCTGTGCTCAGGCACATCAACTACCGGGCGCGCATTCCGTTTTGTGGTGCGGTGGCAGACTACACGGATGAGAAGGGTACCGGGCCGCGCAACCTGTTTCGGCTGGTTGCCAACTGCGGAAAGCTGGAGGGCTTCATGACACACTACTGGGTGGAAGACTATGAAGCCGCACGGGATGTGTTGGTTGGCTGGCTGAGTGAAGGCAGGGTGAAGAACTTTGAAGCCAGGTACGAAGGTGTGGAAAACTGCGGCGTCGCCTTCAGTGACCTCTTTGCCGGTAGAAACTTTGGCAAAACCATCGTCAAAATTGTTGATTGATGAAGAAGTACCCTGACTGGACGCTGTGGTATGTGGTCTTTCTACTGACCGTCGCCTCTACACTGTCGTTTATTGACCGGCAGATCCTGAATGTGATGATCGGGCCGATCAAGCGAGACCTCGGCGGGCTCTCTGATACTGAAATCTCTTTGATCATCGGGCTCGCGTTTTCCACGGTTTATTCGCTGACCACCCTGCCTCTGGCTCGCATCGCCGACAGGCATAACCGAAGAAACCTGATTGCGGCGGGCATCTTCAGTTGGAGCCTGATGACCGCGCTCGCGGGGATGGCTCAGAATTTCTGGCAGCTTTTCGGTGCCAGAATGGGTGTAGGCGTTGGCGAAGCCTCTCTCGGACCTGCGAGCACCTCCATGCTGGCGGACTACTTCGAGGAATATCGGCTGCCCCTGGCCTTTGGCATAGTGGCGACGGCGCCGTTTATTGGCTCCGGCCTCGCCAGCCTCGTTGGCGGTCCACTGATTGATTATCTTGAAGCGCAGCCGCAGATGGTGTTGCCACTGTTTGGCGAAATGTATTCGTGGCAAACAGTTCTGGTTGTGGTCGGATTACCCGGCATTCTGCTGGCGGCGTTGACCTTTACTATTGCCGAACCGGAACGAAGTGGCGTCAGTGCAGACAGGAGCGAAGGTTTCTCGTACCGGGAACTCTGGGATTTCTGTATGAAGCGACGCAGGTATCTCAGCTATCACTTTGTCGCCTACCTTTGCCTGTCAATACAGGGGTTTGCCTTCCTGACCTGGGTGGTTGAGTTCTTTGTTCGAACCCATGGCTGGACGCGCACGAAGATCGGTATCACCTATGGTCTGATTGCGCTCTTCATCGGTATTCTCGGCAGCGTCTGGGCGGGTTGGTATGCCGGTCGCATGATCGGGCGGGGAAGGGCGGATGCACCCATGCGATTGTGCCTGTGGGGAACGATTGGCCTGGGTCCCCTTGCGGTCATCATGCCCCTGGTGGACAGTGCGTGGCTGGCGGTTGCCATCATTATTCCCATCACCTTCTTCATGGCGATGCCGCCGGGTCTCTCCAATGCGGCGCTCCAGGCCATTTCACCAAACCGGTTGCGGGGTCAGATGATCGCGGTCTACCTGATTTGCGTGAGCTTCCTGTCTTACCTGTTTGCGCCCCTGATCATCGGCCTGATGAATGATTATGTGTTCGGGCGGGAGGATGCGATTCATCTGTCGCTTTCTTCATTGGCAGCGGTCAACTATCTGGTGGCGGCGATCTGCCTGGCGCTCAGTTTGAAACCGCTGGAGGAAGCGACGCAAAGTCGCGCTGATTATCGCGGCCTTGCGCCGCCGCCAACGCGGATAATCTCACCACTCACCCAGGATGCGGCGTCCGAGGAAAGGTAGATACACGCGGAAGAAATATCCTCCGGTGTGCCCAGTCGACCGAGCGGGATCTTCCATTCTTCGAGGATTTCATCCAGTTGGGACTCATCTTTGCCAAGCGCTGTCAGCATCACCTCTGTGGGTATGGCGCCCGGAGCGACCGCATTTACCCGGATGTCGGGCGCGAATTCCGCAGCAAAGGTCCAGGTCAGGGAGTTGGTGCCTGCCTTGGCGGCGCCATAGTGGGCGCTACCCGGTACCGGACCGGTGCCCGCACCGGATGTGATGTTGATGATTGAGCCTTGTTCCATGTTGCGTGCGGCGGTCACACAGCCCACATAAACAGACGTCAGATTCAGGGCAATCGTGCGATCCCATTCTTCACGGGGCATGTCCAGGATGGATGCGCGATAAGTGGAGCCGCCGGCGTTGTTGACCCAGTCGGTCAGTTTTCCGAACCTGTCAATGGCAGCTTGCGCCAGTGCCGCCATGGCATCATCGTCAGTCACGTCCGTGGTAACGGCAATCGCCTCGCCACCGATATCAACAATCTTCTGCGCGACTGCTTCGATCTCGTGGGTTCGCCGTGCGGCGACGACGACCTGCGCGCCGGCTTTCGCGAAATCGACCGCTATCCCTTCTCCAATGCCTCTGCCCGCGCCGGTGACAACGGCAACGTGACCTTCCAGGCTGTATCGGTCGAATAGGCTCATTGCTTTATGCGGCGGCCTGCCTGGCATCTTCCAGTTTCTGTTTCAGGGATGCCAGTTCCTCGTGGAGCTCCTGCGGCACCCGATCACCATAGTTCTGGTAATAGCTCTCGATCAGGGGTATCTCTGCGAGCCAGCCATCGACTTCAACCCGCAGGAGTTCTGCAACCTGCTCACTGTCAAGATCAAGCCCATCCAGGTCAAGGCCGTCGATGTTCGGTAGTTTACCGACCGGGGTGTCCACGGCATCAGCGGTACCGTCACATCGTTCAAATATCCACTTGAGTACGCGGGAGTTTTCACCGAATCCCGGCCACATGAATCTGCCGTCATCATCCTTGCGGAACCAGTTCACATAGTAGATGCGCGGCAGTTGTACATTGTCCTGCCTGCCGATGCTGACCCAGTGGCCCCAGTAGTCTGCCATGTTGTAGCCACAGAAGGGCAACATGGCCATGGGGTCGCGGCGGAGTTCACCAATTTTCCCCGCTGCCGCAGCGGTCTTCTCGCTGGAAACGATGGAGCCGAAGAAGGTACCCTGCACCCAGCTTTGTGCTTCGTTGACCAGTGGCACCACGCTGGCACGGCGACCGCCGAAGAGTATCGCGCTGATGGGGACACCCTTCAGATCCTGCCATTCGTCGGCAATGGCCGGGCACTGTGCGGCGGAGACGGTAAATCTTGCGTTGGGGTGCGCGGCGGGTTCATCGGAGTCCGGTGTCCAGTCGTTGCCCTTCCAGTCAATGAGATGATCCGGCGCTTCGCCCATACCTTCCCACCAGACATCGCCGTCGTCCGTTTCCGCAACATTGGTAAAGATGCAGTTTCCCGTGAGCGTGTTCATGGCGTTGGCATTGGAATCCATACCCGTTCCCGGTGCGACACCAAAAAAACCGGCTTCCGGGTTGATCGCATAGAGCCGACCATCATCACCAAACTTCATCCAGCAGATGTCATCGCCGACCGTCTCAACCTTCCAGTCCGGAATCGTCGGGATGAGCATGGCAAGGTTGGTCTTGCCACAGGCGCTCGGGAAGGCGCCGGCAATGTATCTGGACTGACCCTCCGGGTTGGTCAGTTTGAGAATCAGCATATGTTCTGCCAGCCAGCCTTCGTCTTTGGCCATGGCCGAGGCGATTCTGAGCGCGAAACATTTTTTACCGAGCAGGGCATTACCGCCGTAGCCGGACCCGAAAGACCATATCTCCCGGCTGACCGGGAAGTGTGCGATATGAAGCTGGTCCGGATTGCACGGCCAGGGTACATCTTCCGCTTCGTCTACCAACGGCATGCCGACGGAGTGCAGGCAGGGGACATATTCGCCGTCCTCGCCCAGTTGATCCAGGACGGACTGACCGACCCGGGTCATGATATGCATGCTTGTGACAACGTAGGGGGAGTCGGTGACCTCGACGCCGATGTGCGCGATGGGAGACCCGACCGGCCCCATGGAGAAAGGAATGACATACATGATCCGGCCGCGCATACAGCCCGAGAACAGGCCGGTCAGCGTTGACCGCATTTCGGCGGGCGCGATCCAGTTATTATTCGGGCCGGCGTCTTCCTCATCGTCCGTACAGATATAGGTGCGGCTTTCTACCCGCGCAACGTCGGCGGGGTCAGAGCGTACAAGGTAGCTGTTGGGTCTTTTGGCTTCGTTCAGTTTCCTGGCAACACCTGTCTGTTGCAGCAGGTCCCACATACGGTTGTATTCGTCTTTTGAGCCATCACAAATCACAACCGCGTCAGGCTGGCAGAGCATACGCATATCTTCGAGCCACGCTACCAGCTTTTTATGTTTCAACATTAAATATACCTTTATTTTTCAGCTACTTGTGGCCCTGGAAAGCGACTGGCGTCGCTGGGTTCGGAATCGCGCAAGGATACCTGCTTTTATGGTCGCCTGCCACATGATGGTTACAGCCACCTTCATCCTGTGCCCGGAAATTGCGGGCGATACGGTACAACTCAGGGTATAGTGAGCAGTCCGTCCTGACCGCAGTTCATTGATCATATGAAAAACTTTTCTTTTTTTGTTGTTCTATCGAGCCTTCTCCTTCCTACAGCCAGCCCTGGAGCGGGAAAACAACTGGATTGCCTTACCCGAGACAGGGTGGAAAAGGCTTTGGAAGCAAATAAACCCCTTAAAGAAGTAGCCCTTAAATCCTATTCAGGGGTTATCTCTCTTTATGATCCTGATAACCCGTGGACAAAATCCAGAACCACAAAAAGAGCCTGCACTTTTTCCGTTAATAAAAACAAAAAAGACCAGTATATTGTGACAACCAGTTTTCTGAATAAGCCGGTTGTTTTATCCATTCCCTTATCGGATATTAATTTTTATATGGGGAAAATAGACGATGACCATATGTTGATATTACAACAACATCATAGAGGGGCTTCTCTTTCTCATATAACTTTTGATGAAGAAAATATTCTGGCTTATGGGGCCTGCTCAAAAGATCGTTCTTTTGTTCAACAGTGTGATGGTTCATAAGCCTTCATGGAGTGTTGTTAATGGTAGTATTATGGAACAATCTGCCGCTCGCCGTGAGCGGCAACCAGCCAGGAGAAAATAATGAGTGGTTTACAAACAATAATGCAATGCCCAACACGTCTGGTGTCAGTGTTTGCCTGCGTGTGGCTGGCGGTCGCAATGCCAGCCTGGGCGGAAGAAAACGAGGTCGTCGAGGAAATCATCGTTGTTGGTACCCAGATCAGGGGGGCAAGCATTTCAGATGCCCTGCCGGTATCTGTCATAAGTGCCGACAGCATCGAGGCTCTTGGCATTGATTCCGGCGAAGATCTGCTGGAGTTCATGGCTGAAAACGGTACCAACTTCTTCAATGAGGCTGAAAGCATCAGCGGCGGCGTTAATTCAGTGCGTGGGGATATAGGGGCGTTCAATCTGCGCGACCTTGGCACCGGCAATACGCTGGTGCTGTTAAATGGCAGGCGCGTGATTAATTCTCCGGGCTTTCAGACAGAACGGGTTGGCGGCAGTTTTGTGCCGGCGACCACGGGTAACTCCAATACACTGCCGATCAATGGTATTGAGCGGGTTGAAGTGTTACGCGATGGCGCCTCTGCGATCTATGGCGCCGATGCCGTCGCCGGTGTTGTCAATACGGTTCTCCAGGATGACTTTGAAGGCTTCTCGATTCGTGCCAAGTTCCGGGATTACCAGCACTTTGATCGGGGCGGCAATACACTGACAGCGAAGTTTGGCAAGGACTTCAATGAAGGCAGAACCAACGTCGGCGTCTTCTTTAACTACTTTGAGCGTGATCGGGTCCGGGCCGATGAAGATAGCCGCATGGGCACGGGCGATCTGCGTGATCTGGTTGTCGGCACACCCTGGGAGGGCAGTACTTCCTTCAGGAATACCAGTGCCAATTCACTGTTTGGCCAGTTTGATGCGATTCCCTCGGTATCAAGTTTCGGAATCAGAAACACCATCACTGACAGCGCCGGGGAATTCGAAATTTTTCCATCGGGTGATGGGCGTTGTGCCGTGGAATTGCCCGGCTATGGCACCTGCCTTGCCCCGGACGGACAGGGCGTTATCCGGCGCAACCTCAATGACAATCGTGATGTGAGTGGCGAGTTGGAGCGGGCTTCCCTGTTCGTCTACATCAACCATCAACTCGACAATGACATGGAGTCGTTCACTGAGCTTTCCTGGTATGAATACGACACCAACACACGTCGTCATGCCTCCGCATCCTTCTCATCTTCAAGGCTGGAGGTTGGCCGGAACAACTACTACAACCCGCTCGGTCCTTGCGGTTCTCCGAACCGGTTGCCGGACAGTGTGATCGGCACCGATGTGCCTTGCGAGGGCGTGGCGTTGCTGATTGACAACTATCGTTATGCCGATGCCGGCCCGCGGATTGTCGATAACGACGGCACCACCTACCGGTTTCTGCAGGGTCTTCGTGGCACCCTGGGAGACTGGGACTGGGAGACCGCCATCAGCTATTCCGCGGCGGAGCGAGATGACGTCACTCATAACCGGGTGTCCAACACGCTGATGCAGGAGGCGCTCAATGATCCGACACCTGCGGCCTACAACCCCTTCAGCGCTGGTGTTGACAGCAACATTGAAAGGGCGCTGATTGATGTTTATCGCAGGAGCGAAACTGAACTGATGACCTTCGATGTGAAATTCTCCAACCCGTCACTGTTCGATCTTCCGGCAGGTCCGGTTGGCATGGTCACAGGATTCGAATATCGCAAGGAGTCGTTCGAGGATGATCGTGACCCGCGACTCGATGGGCGCATTCGGTTCACCGACCGGGATGGGGATGCTTACCCGCGTGTCTCTGACGTTGTCAATTCGAGCCCGACTCCGAGCAATGACGGCGACCGAAATGTGACCTCCCTGTTTGCCGAGCTACAGGTTCCCGTCCTGGAAACGCTGGATTTGCAACTCGCGCTGCGCTACGAGGATTTCTCTGACATCAACGAATCAACGACTGTTGGCAAGGTCGCATTCGGCTGGCGACCAATCAATCAGGTGCTGGTGCGCGGCTCCTGGTCAGAAGCATTCCGGGCACCCAACCTGATTACGGTCAACGAGAAGATTGTCGCCCGTTCGAACTCGAACCAGACGGACTATACCTGCCTTTATGCCGCTGAAAATGGCGGCGATCCCGGCCAGGATACGCTTGACTGCGTTAACACAACCCAGCGTACCGCTCAGGGCAGCGACGGCCTGAAGCCGGAAGAATCAGAGAACTATTCCTTCGGCCTGGTCGTAGAGCCGATTGACAACCTGACACTGACACTGGACTACTGGTCCATCGAAAAGGAAGACAGCATCGGTCTGTTCGGCACGGAAAATCATCTGTTGCTGGACCTGGTGATGCGCTTGCAGGCAGGTAATGGAAACTGTGCCGCTGCGACTGTCAACCCGGCGGTCGAGCGTGGCACACCCGGCGCCGATGAGTCGGCGATTTATATCGCGGCGGGCATGTGTCCCGCCGGTGATGTGAACTTTGTCGCAGACGAGTATGCCAATCTGGATAAGCGGACAGTAGAAGGGCATGACGTTGGTGTTTATTACACGCTGGACACGGGTATCGGTAATTTCGATTTCCGATATGTCGCGACCTTTCTCGACGAGTATGAGCAGGAAGGGGGCGCCCAGGCCGGAGAGATCCAGGCGGCTCAGGCGTCGGGCCTCGTGCCTGCAAACTACCCGATTGTCGGTCTTGGTGACCTGCTCGGCAGAGACGGCAACGTTGAGGACAAGCAGACCTTTGGTGTGATCTGGCGCAAGGATGCCTACCGTGCCTCTGTATCCGGGCTACGCAAGGGCGAGTTCTATCAGAGTTCACTGACGCTGTCCGATGGCACGCGCTGGGCAATCGATTCCATGACCACCTACAATGCGTCATTCGATTATCGCACCGACATCGGCGAGGTTGACACCCGTTTTCGGCTGGGTGTGAACAATCTCACCGATGAACGGGCGCCACTGGCTGATCGTTACTTCGGTTACTTTGCCGATGTTCATTCCAACTATGGTCGATCTTACTATCTGGATATCAAATTGCAGTTCTGATCGAGTCTGTCCTGACCGGGATGATGACCTTTTATCATCCCGGCCCGGACCTGATCGGGAGAGCCGCCATTAAACCCTCCTGTTCACGGACCCCGGGTTTCGTCTGTCTGCTTCTGCTCTGCCTTTCCGCCAATGGCCAGCAGGTCATTCTCCGCTACGACGCTCTGTATCAACCGGTTGCTTCGCGACATGGCATGGTCGTCAGTCAGCGAGAATCCGCCAGTCAGGCCGGTGCGGCAATACTCGCGCAAGGTGGCAATGCCGTTGATGCTGCGGTAGCCGTCGGATTTGAACTGGCCGTATCACTACCTCGCGCCGGGAACATTGGCGGCGGCGGCTTCATGCTGATTCATCGGCCAGGGCGGGAGCCCCTTGCTCTGGACTTCAGGGAAACGGCGCCGGCTGCTGCGACCACCGATATGTTCATCAATGCCGCCGGTGAAACTGATCAGAAAAAGTATCGCGCCAGTCATGCCGCCGCAGGCGTGCCGGGCACCGTGGCGGGCCTGCTGACCGCGCATAAACGATTTGGCCGTCTGCCGCTGGACGTGTTGCTTGCACCGGCCATGCAAAGCGCGAGAAAGGGCGTGGTTGTCAGTTACGATATGGCGTCCGCGATCAGCAGTCGGCGTAAAATGCTGACGCGCCACCCTGCGACTGCGGCGCAATTCTTCCGCGAGGACGGCAGCGCCTACCAGCCGGGCGATCTCTTGCGGCAACCCGACCTGGCCCGCAGCCTTGAACGCATTGCACAAAGGGGCAAAGCGGGATTCTACGAAGGTGAAACGGCGGACCTGATTGTCAGGGAGATGGTGCGTGGCGGTGGTCTCGTCACCCACGCGGATCTCATGGCCTATGAGGTTGCCTGGCGCAAACCCGTGACTGGCCGCTACCGTGGCTTCGAGATTGTTTCCATGCCGCCGCCCAGTTCCGGTGGCGTGCATCTGGTCCAGATGTTGAACATGCTGGAACATTATCCGGTAGCGGACTGGGGGTTTAATTCGGCGAAGAACCTGCACCTGCTGACCGAGGTGATGAAAATCGCCTACGCGGACCGAAGCAGGCACCTGGGTGACCCGGACTTTTTTGAAGTACCGGTGGCCTGGCTCACCGGCAAGCCCTACGCGGCGGCGCGGGTTCAAGACATAGACCTTGCCGGAGCAACGCCGTCAGTCGAAGTGAGCCCGGGAACCCCGGCGCCCGCAGAAAGCGCTGACACCACCCACTATTCAATTGTGGATGCGGACGGCGGTGCTGTCGCCGTTACCTATACACTCAACTTTTCGTTCGGCAGTGGCATCACCGTTCCGGGTGCCGGATTTCTCCTCAACAATGAAATGACTGACTTCTCCGCACGCCCCGGGGAACCGGATGGCTTTGGCTTGATCACCGGCAAAGCAAACAGAATTCAACCACGGAAGCGACCGCTTAGCGCCATGACACCCACCTTTGTCTACGATGATGGGGCGTTGTTTCTGGTGGCGGGCAGCCCGGGCGGCAGCAGAATTATCAATGTGGTGCTGCAAACACTGGTGAATGTGATTGATCATGGCATGAATATCGCTGAAGCCGTGAATGTGCCGCGAATTCATCATCAGTGGCTGCCGGACCAGTTGAACCTTGAACCGGGTATCAGCCCTGATACCGCGTCGTTGCTTGGAAAAAAGGGACACCGGCTTGTGTCCGGGTCGTCGCTGGGGTCAGTTCAGGCAATTCAGATCAGGGGTGGCGAGATGCGCGGCGCTTCTGACCCACGCAGACCGGGTGGCGCGGCAGTCGGCGTGCGCCGACCAGATGAGTTGGAGTTGTTGGAGGTCCGGCCATGAAGCCTGTGCCTGTCTTTCTGATATGCCTGGTTGCCATCCGGGTCAGCGCGGACACCCTCGTCCGCTATGACAACATCCACCACCCGGTTATGGCCGATGCCGGTATGGTCGTGACGCAGAATGCTGTGGCCAGCGATATAGGTGTCAGGATTCTGGAACAGGGCGGCAATGCGGCTGATGCCAGTGTGGCCGTTGGGTTTGCCCTCGCGGTGACGCTGCCGCGAGCAGGCAATATTGGTGGCAGTGGTTACTCGCTGGTCTACGATGCCGGCAGCAGCGAGGTGACGGCCTTTGATTTTCGTTCCGCAGCACCGGGCGGCATTGATATTGCGGCATTGACCGACAACAGCGGTAAAGTCGATACCGGCAGATTCAGGATGGGCCCCGGCAGCCCGGCAGTACCAGGCACTGTCGCCGGGTTGCATATGCTCTGGAAGAAACACGGCAGCCTTGAGTGGCGGCAACTGATTGCGCCGGCTATTCGACTGGCTGAGAAGGGCATTGTTGTGACCGATGACCTGGCCTATGCATTGACCAGGGCGGCACCGCGACTGGAGCAGTTCCCTTCCAGTAAAGATGTCTATCTGCCACACGGGCAGGCGCCAGTGGCGGGCAGTCTGTTCCGTCAGCCCGACCTCGCCCGCTCGCTCCGGTTGATCCAGACTGAAGGGCCGGGTGCGCTGTATCGGGGCGCCATCGCAAAGCAGATTGTCAGCGCACTGAAAAAAGAAGGCGGGTATATCAAAGCGGGGGATCTGGAAGGTTACCGGGTGCGCCAGCGTGAGCCGGTCAACACACATTACCGTGGCTATCAGGTCGTCACCATACCGCCGTCCAGTAGCGGCGGTATCACGCTGCTGCAAATGTTGAATATCCTGTCCCACTTCGATCTTGCCTCCCATCCCCAGGGCAGTGCCGCCAGCATCCATCTGTTGGCAGAGGCCATGAAGAGAGCGGCGGCAAACCGCCGTACCTATGTCGGTGACCCGGACTTTGTGCGGGTACCCATCAGGGCTTATACCAGTATGGCGGTGGCGAAAGAGCTGGCAGCGCAGATACCAATGAGCAGGGCGACGCCCGTTGCAGAAATCACTGCGGCGAATTTGCGTTATCAACCGGAGCCGGAAAGCAGAGACACGACACACTTCTCGGTGGTGGACAAATGGGGCAATGGGGTTTCGACCACCTATACGCTGGGCTCATCATTCGGTTCGGGTTACGTTGTGCCCGGGACGGGTATCCTGCTTGATGATCAGATGAAGAACTTTTACTGGAACAGCGGCGATCACCCCAATCGCTATGAGCCTGGCAAGCGAATGATATCGACCATGACTCCGACCCTTTTGCTGGATGCCAATCGCCGACTCAGCCTTGTGACGGGTACGCCCGGTGGCGGACGAATTGTCAATGTCATTCTGCAAATCATCATCAATGTGGTGGATTATGATATGAATATCGCGGCGGCGACCCAGGCGCCGAGAATACATCAGGGTTGGCGGTCGGGTGTGCTGGCGGTTGAGAAGCTGATGAGCCCGGACACGGTTTCGCGGTTGAAGTCACTGGGTCATGAAGTTGAATGGCAGCAAACCATGGGCAGTACGCAGTCTATTGCCGTGCACGCCAACCACCTGGCCGGGGCTGCGGATACACGCAGACCTGGCGCCGGCGCCGCAGGTCAGCTTCACGCGCCCTCACCTTCTTTATAGCCGGACAGGTCGCCAGACCTTCTGATAAGGAACAAAAACTCAATAGAAATACGGCTTAATGAGCAAAAGTTGGCAGGAAGTCACTGTAGTAAACCGCGATTGTTCAACATTCCCCTTTCTTATTTTTCTAAAATTCAATAAATTGGCCCTGGAGGTACCGCCGATATGTCAACATTCTCCCTCAATGCGATGCCAGAGATATTTGTTTCTGACAAAAGCATCTCTGCGGCTGTTTCCGAAGCGGTAGCCCGGGGGAAGCTTCGAAAAATCGGTTCCAGGCTCTACACAAGAAATCTGGACGAAGAGCCTGAAAAGCTGGTTAGGCGGCATTGGTATGAACTCGTTACCGGCTACTTTCCGGATGCCTTGATCACTGATCGTACTGCTCTTGAAAACCAGCCTGCCGAAGATGGTTCAATCTTCCTGGTGTCGGAAAAGACCCGTCGGGTTGAACTACCAGGCTTACGACTTCGCCCACGCAAGGGTCCGGCGCCACTTGAGGATGATCATCCTTTCATCGGTGGTGCCCGGCTTGCCTCAACAGCGCGCGCCTATCTGGAAAACATGAAGGTATCGAGAGCACGCGGAGGACTGATTTCGCGCACACTTTCCCGCGAAGAATTAGAGGAGAGAATTGAGACTTTACTCAGGCGTAGCGGAGAAGACGCCTTGAATCGCCTGAGGGACCAGGCGTGCGTCATTGCCCCGAAACTTGGACTCGACAGGGAATTTGAAGAACTCAGCGAACTTATAGGTACACTGCTCGGGACTCGGGAAGGCGAGATCAAGAGTCGTGTTGGTCGGGCGAGGGCTGCCGGAACTCCCTATGATCCGGACCGTATCATCCTGTTTGAGAAGTTGTTTGCTGCGCTACGTGACTATGCTCCGACTCCCAGGCCAACAGGACCCGGGAACCCTGAGGCCACTGCGAACCTTGCTTTTTTTGAAGCATATTTTTCTAACTTTATTGAAGGAACGGAATTTAGCGTCGAGGAGGCTGAGGGCATAGTTTTCGGTGGTGTTATTCCGGATGAGCGCCCTGATGATGCTCATGACGTGCTTGGCACCTTCAGGATCGTTGCTGACGAGGCGGAAATGCAAAAACCGCTTACTGGTTTCGATGAATTCGTCCACATTCTGAGACAACGACATGCCTCAATCATGGAAGCTCGCCGGGATAAAGGGCCCGGTATGTTCAAGACAAAGATCAACCAGGCGGGGAACACTGTCTTTGTCGCGCCGGAGCTGGTTTTGGGCACACTGGAGAGAGGGTTTGCTTTTCTGGACGCACTGGGGGAGCCATTTCAACGAGCGGCCTTCATGATGATACTGGTCACCGAAGTACACCCGTTTTCTGACGGCAATGGACGCATTGCCCGTGTGATGATGAATGCCGAACTGGTTCGCGGAGGCGAAGAACGGATTATCATTCCAACGTCTTACCGGACAGACTACCTCGGCGCGCTCAAAGTTTTGTCGCACAATCAAAATTTCACACCACTGTTTCGTATGCTTGATTTCGCACAGCGATATACCTTCACTGTGCAATGGGACAACATCAGGGCGGCGCAAAGAACACTGGAAGCAACCGGTGCGTTCGAAGAAGGCCATCATGCAAGACTGGTCTTGCCGTAAAAAACCAAAGCCGGGCACAGGGCATGCCATTGCCGGGACTTTGATTAACCAGATCGCGGCTTTGTCGTTGGCGCAGCGCGTTGATAGTTACTGGGTGAATTCATATCTGGCTTCCCGTTCAAGCAGCCAGGGCGCCACGGTATCGCGCCAGATATCGTAGCCGTCCTGATTCATATGAAGACCGTCGTCGATGAACAGTTCCGCTCTGGTAGTACCATCCTGATTCAGCATCGGGGTCGCGACATCAATGTAGAATATCCGTTGGTCACTGGCGGCAATGGCTTTTAACTGAGCGTTGATTTCCCGCATGGTGTCCCACAGTTCTGCCCTGGGCAGGCTGGGTTTTACCGACATCAGATAGATACGCATGTCGGCGTTGTGGTCATGCAGGCGGGTGAAAGTCGCCCGGAAGGTATCGATAATGGTGGCCACGGGTACACCCTGGGCGACGTCATTGTCTCCCTCGTAGATGAGTACGGCTCTCGGGTCGTGCTTCAGGACCAGTGCGTCGAGATAGGTAAGCACATCGTTCATGTTACTGCCGCCGAATCCGCGAGAGATGATGCGGAGCGGTTTAAGGTCGTCGTGAATGCGGTGTTCCCAGAATAATATACTGGAGCTTCCGGTTGCGACAATGGCGGCATGAGGCTTCGGATTGATTTTATCCTCCAGCAGAAATCCTCCGATGGTGTATTGCCACCGATCAGTCGCCGGATACTCTGCGCCCAGTGCCTGAAAGGTTATCAGGAACAACAACGTCAGTGGGTTGATGAACTTCCATCCATGTTTGGTCATGTCACAGGTTCCGGATATTCCCGATTGCGTGGTACGAACCAGATAGCCAGATCAAAGAGTATACATGCCGCGAATCCGGGATAGGGTTAAACTATGCCCATGCCGAACAGTGAGCAAAAACAGAACAAGTCCAGCCTTCGTCCTATCAGAACGTTGAACCTCCTCTCTAATCAGGAGATTCAGGGGTTGATGTCTTCGAAAGAAGAAGTGCGTACCCTTTTCCGCGAGTGTGCCCTGGCCATCCTCAATACGGGCACCGACCAGGACGATGTGAAGAAACTCCTGGCAGAGTACTCGGATTTCCAAATCGAGGTGGTGCCGGAGGCCAGGGGACCCAGGCTCTCGGTTAAAAATGCACCGGGTTCCGCGTTCGTGGATGGCAATATGATCCGGGGCATCCAGGACCACTTGTTTTCTGTGCTACGGGACATTGTCTATGTCAATCACATCCTGTCTCGGGATGGTCTTTATGATCTGGATACCAGTGACGGGATTACCGAGGTGGTGTTCGATATCCTGCGCAATGCCAACATCGTGCAACCCAACCTGCGCCCGGACCTGGTGGTTTGCTGGGGCGGACATTCTATCGACAGGCTCGAATACAACTACACCAAGGAGGTCGGTTACCAGCTTGGTCTGCGCAGTCTCAACATCGCCACCGGTTGCGGTCCGGGTGCGATGAAAGGGCCGATGAAAGGTGCCGCTATCGGTCACGCCAAACAGCAGGTGGGCCGGCGTCGCTATATTGGCATTTCGGAACCTGGAATTATCGCCGCTGAGGCGCCGAATCCGATTGTTAATGAACTTGTAATCATGCCGGATATAGAAAAGCGCCTTGAAGCATTTGTCAGACTGGCTCACTGCATTGTTGTGTTTCCCGGTGGCGCCGGTACCGCCGAAGAAGTGCTCTACCTGTTGAGTGTGCTGATGCATGAGGCCAATCAGGGGCTGCCGTATTCGCTTATCCTTACCGCGCCGGAAGAACGCAAGGATTACTTTGAATCCCTGGACAGGTTTATTCGGGCAACCCTGGGTGACGACGCTGCCGGGCATTACCAGATTATCGTCGGTAACCCGGAGCAGGTGGCCAGAGAAGCTCGAAAGGGGGTGGAACGGGTGCGTAAGCATCGCCTGAAAACCCATGATGCTTACGGGTTCAACTGGGATCTTACGATCAGCCATGAACTGCAACTGCCGTTTGAACCAACCCATGAAAACATGGCAGCGCTGGAACTTTCGCGAGGACACACATCGGCTGAACTGGCCTCGGAGTTGAGATGCGCCTTCTCGGGCATTGTCGCCGGCAATGTCAAAGCGTTCGGTATAGAGCAGATCGAAGCTCACGGCCCCTACGAGCTTGGCGGTGATGCCGGGATACTGGATGAACTGGATGAACTGTTGAACCAGTTCGTCCTTCAGAAAAGGATGAAGATAAACGGCGAAAATTATCAACCCTGCTACAGAATCGCATCATGATCAGGTCACGCTGTATTGTTTAGAGTTTCCTCTGGCTTCCGTAGAAGTCGGCTACGCGGTCGGCATAGTCTTGCAGCATAGCCTCTGACTTCACACTCATGCAGACCTTGTGAGGCCCCGCCGAGGCCTGCCTGAACACAGTGCGACCGCGTTGATCGCCATCGAGAACACAACTCAGGTTTCCCGTCAGGGTGGCGAACCATTCCCGGTGAGTCGTGTATGCCACTGCTGATGAATCATGCACCGGAAAATCGTGCCGCCCTTCGGTGCGGATATGGTAGTCAGCGTAGGTTTTGTTGATAGCAAGGATAAAGTCACCCATGCCGCCGAGCGAAGCGGCGATCGGTTCCAGGTATTCATGTGACATCCGTGTCTGCGTGGTGACGTCCAGGCCGACCATGGTCAGTGGGACACCGGTTCGGAAAACGATTTCCGCCGCCTCGGGATCACCCATGATGTTGGCTTCCGCCCAGGGTGTAACATTGCCCGGATGCTCATGGGTACCGCCCATGATAACGATTTCCCTGAGGCGCTCCGTGAACCCGGGATCCTGCCGAACAGCCAGCGCCACATTGGTCAGTCTTCCCACGGCCAGCAGCGTCAATTCTCCGGCATGTTCTTTGCTCGATTCAATCAGGGCGCTCGCGGCATCCGGGGACGCGACATCCCTGTGTACTTCCGGGAGACCGACGTCGCCGAGACCGTCTGTGCCATGAACAAAGTCGGGATATTCCCCAGACGTTGTCCCGTCCATGGCTGTGGCTGCTCCCCTGTACACGGGGACATCAATACCGAACATCTCGCACAGAATCAGAGCGTTCCGCGTGCACTGATCAAGGTCGGCGTTGCCGGGAGTGGTGGTCATGGCGAGCAGTTCCAGGTCATCGCAGGCATGCAGGTAGAGCAGCGCCATGGCGTCATCAATGCCGGGGTCTGTGTCAAAAATGACCTTCTTGTTCATGGTCTCAAACCGGCTTCAACGGGTCGGGGTTGATTTCAGTCAGTCGTTCCTTCAGATAACTGCCGGCGGTGTAGCGGTCCGACAGGACCATCTCGGGAAAGGGGTGACAGAAGACCGGCGCTGTGAGTCGCGCCCTGGTTGCATCTTCACCGGATGGATTGATGACCCGGTGTGTTGTGGAAGGCAGGGCGCCTCCGGTCAGCTCCTGCAGCATGTCACCGATATTGATCACAATGGAACCGGCGGGCGCCTCGACCGGAATCCAGGTATCCGCGCCTCTGGGTTGTATCTCAAGACCGGACTGGCTGGCAGCGGGCAGCAGGGTGATGAGGTTAATATCCTCGTGTGCGCTCGCACGAATCGCATCCGGCGGTTCCCTGCCGGTCAGTGGCGGATAGCGAAGAATTCGCAGCAGCGTCTCGCTGCGTGACAGGTACTCCGCAAAGGGTTTTTCGATCGCAGTCCACAGACTGCCCGAGGTGTTTTCCTGCAACCAGATCATGATGGCAGCACCGAGGGAAAAGATTTCGTCGTAGTAGTGCAGTGTAATGTCACGCACCTGCTCCGGCAGGTCTCCCCCCGGCCAGAAATGAAAGTACTCTTTGAGATCCCTGGCTTTGTGCCCCTTCGCTGTTTCAGAAAGATCCGGCGGGAAGTACCCTGCCAGGGATTCTGCATCGGTCGTATATCTTTCCGGGTGACCGTGCAAAAAGAAATCGTCCCAGGCCTGGTAGAACTCATCCAGTTCCGTTGCCGGAATCGGATGATTTTCGACCACCGCAAAGCCGGACCCGATCAGGGATTCAGTAACCAGCCGGGGTGCATGGTTCAGCGAAAGATCAACGATGCTGATTTTCATGATGTGGTTGTCCCCGCCTTTTCCCCGACGCCTGACAGCACGGCGGCAATGTCAGGCTTTGCCTGGGCGATTTCCTCCGGTGACAGGCCCGAAAGTTCATGCGGAAATACCAGCCAGCGATCCGTTTCATGGATGTAGTAGTCAGGTGTCAGGTGTGTCCTGTTTCTTTCAGGCTTGTACCAGGGTGTGGCGATCTTGATGGTTTGCGGCAGGTTGGCGCGTGCCTTGACCCTGAGTTCTTCCAGGATGGCAACGACGCTGCGACCGGAATCAAAAACGTCATCGACGAGCAGAAGCTGATTGTCGGCATTGACGTTATCTATGATGTAGTTCAAACCATGGACACGCACCTCTTTGTCCTGCTGTCCTATGTCGTAGTAGGAGGAAGTGCGTATGGCGATGTGATCGGTTTCAACGCCGACATAATCAAGATATTCCTGTACAGCGATACCGACCGGCGCGCCGCCCCGCCAGACACCGACAATAAAGTGGGGTCGAAAACCGCTACGGTAAATCTGGTCAGCGAGCCTGAATGAATCGATCAACAACTCATCAGCAGAAATGAACAACTTTTCCATTCCGTGAGAGTAGCATTGAGCGGCGCGATTTGTCATTGTAGAACGCTTTATCCGGCGGGTGGGGACAAATTTGCGGGCATTGTTGGATCGATACTTTGGCCTGGCCGGTCACGGCACGAATGTACGCACTGAAATTCTTGCCGGTGTCACCACCTTTCTTTCCATGGCATATATCATGGTCGTCAACCCGTCGATACTGTCCGATGCCGGGATGGACTTTGGCGCTGTGTTCGTAGCGACCTGTATCGCGGCGGCGGTCGGTTCCATGATCATGGGTATCTGGGCCAACTACCCGATTGCCCAGGCGCCCGGAATGGGGCAGAACGCATTCTTTACCTATGGTGTGGTGCTCGGCCTGGGACACACCTGGGAGGCGGCTCTCGGTGCGGTGCTGGTGTCCGGTGTTATCTTCGTTGTGCTCAGCCTGTTGCCGGTCAGGGAATGGCTGATCAATGCTATTCCGAGGAATCTGAAGCTGGGTATCTCGACCGGAATTGGTCTGTTTCTGGGTTTTATCGCCATGAAGAATGCCGGCATTGTCGTGGCCAACCCGGCGACGCTGGTGTCGTTTGGCAACCTGTCAACGGCCGCACCTGTGATTTGTCTCGGTGCCTTTGCTCTGATTGTGGCCCTGACGGCGCGAGGTGTCACCGGCGCGGTGATCATTGGCATGTTGGTTGCCACCATCCCGGGATTGCTGACGGGTGAAGCCGAATACCGGGGGCTGATCGCGATGCCGCCCGCCATAGAACCGGTTCTGTTCAAGTTTGACCTGATGGCTGTGCTGGATGTGTCCATGGTAACCGTGGTGGTCACCATGCTTCTGGTCGACGTGTTCGACACGGCGGGTACCCTGGTCGGTGTCACCGGTCGCGCCGGTCTGACGGATGCAGATGGCAGACTGCCAAGAGCGGGCAGGGCGCTCGTCTCCGATGCAACGGCGACAGTGGTGGGCGCGGTCGCCGGTACCTCATCAACCACGTCCTACATTGAGAGTGCGGCGGGTGTGGAGTCCGGGGGTCGAACCGGGCTGGTCGCAGTCACCGTGGCTGCTTTGTTTCTTCTCTGCATTTTCCTGGCGCCGCTGGCCCGGACGATACCCCCCTATGCGACCGCCGCCGCCCTGTTGTTCGTTGCCTGTCTTATGGCCAGGAGTCTTGCGGGGCTGGATTGGGAAGACCTGACCGAAAGCGCCCCTGCCATTGTCTGCGCCCTGGGTATGCCGCTGTCTTTTTCTATTGCGGACGGTATCGGTATGGGGTTTATTTCCTATGTGGCGATCAAGCTGCTGAGTGGCAGGGCTGCGGAATGTCCGGTCGCAGTCTACTTGATTGCCGCGATTTTTCTGGGCAAGTTTGTGCTGTTGCAGGTTTAGAGCAAAGTGAAAGGGAGGGGCATGAACAAATCTGATCTGGCAGTTGCTATGATGGAGCAACCGCTGTTGCCCGGCGATATCAATGTTTTTTGAGAGCCCCGCCATGCGTCGATGTACGACTGTCTTTTTATTTTTTGTTGCGGTCCAGGTTCAGGCCGACTGGTTTGATGACTTCAAGGCCGAAGCCACCGATGAACAGTTACTGCAACTGCTGTATGAAATGCCCAAGGGTGGAGACCTTCACCATCATATGTCCGGTTCCGGTTTCGCCGAGTGGTGGTATGAACTGGGCGTCGCTGCCGGGGGAAAGGGTTACCGCTACTACACCAAGGTCAAACTGAACAACTGCCGGGATTATGGCTGGCAGGGCTTTGATACGACGCCGTATCACCTGATGTTTCAGACCATTGTTGAAGCGAAGTGGCTGATGTTGCCGAAGTGTGAGCGTGACGAGTATCTGCCGTTGGTCCAACTGGACGAGCGGCAGAAGCGGGGCTTTATGAACGCCATTCGCCTTGATAAGCCTTATGAGGGGCGTGAAGAATTTTTTGAGGCGCACTGGCAACGCCTGGGTGACCTGACCGGTGACCCCTATCTTCGGGGTGAACTGATTGCCCGGCAGTTCAGGGCGTTTGCCGATGAGGGATTGATCTATGTCGAACCCATGGTAACCGCCTTCGGTTATCAGCGTCCGGACGGTACGCCGTTGCCTGCCGATCAAGTGGCTGCGATGTTTCGGGATCGTTTGGCGCAGAAGGACATAGTCAACACCGGGCTGACCTATCGCTTTCAGCAGGCTGTTTTACGGTTTACGCCGGATGCTGAAGAATCTCTGAAACAGGCCTACAGGTTCGTATCCGGGAACGAGCCTTACGTTGCCGTCAACCTGGTCGGGCGCGAGGACGATGACAAAGGCTATCCGTTGAGGTTCCTGCCAACCCTTCGCGAACTGCGCCGGCAGCACCATCGGGTGCGATTGTCCATCCACGCGGGGGAGGTGGATGAGCCGAACGACCATATCCGCGACACTGTGCTGTTGGGAGCAGACCGGATTGGCCATGGTCTTAATCTGATGACGGACCCGGACATGATGCGCCTGTTTCGTCATGGTCCCTATCTGGTGGAGATCAACCTGATCAGCAACCTGCTTCTCCAATACTATGATGACTACAGTCAGCATCCGTTCCCTGAGTACCTGAGAACCGGTATTCCGGTTGCCCTGTCCACCGATGACCGGGGGATGTGGGATTCCACCATGACCGATGAGTTCCTGGTCGCGGTGAAGGAATTCAATCTGTCCTGGGCCGAAATCAAGCGGCTGAGCGAAAATTCCCTCAGATACGCCTTTGTCGATGAAACCACCCGCGAGGGTCTGCTCAGGACCTACCGGAAACGGATCGGACAGTTTGAGCGCAGAATGGCAAAGCAGGGGGTTGCCGCCCTGGGCGAACCGGATGCTCCCAGACGGGGGTTCATCTGTCGTCAATATGAGATTTGTGCCCGCTGAGGGTGCCAATGTGATCGACAATTTGCGAAGATGGTCACGTTAAACCCCGGCGAGCCGGGACCACATAAAAAAGAAATACATCAACCTATCAATCAACGTCGGGGAGACAATTGAATGAAGCTTAGAAAAGCGGGCTTTGCGAAAAGTCTATTCGCTTCCGCTGTCTTGTCCGCTGGTCTGGCTGGCCAGGCTTACGGGACAGAAATGGAAGAAATCGTCGTCAAGGGAGACCTTGGCAGTCTGCCGGGAGAAAACGTTCAGTCCGTTTTCGGGTTCAACAAATCTGTGATGGAAACGCCGCGCTCAGTATCTACGATCTCGGAAGAGATGATGGAACGTTTCAGCATGTACGATATTGACGAGTTGATCGCTTTGGCGCCGGGGAGTTTTACCCAGTCCTTCTTCGGGGTTGCGGGCGCTCTGGATGTGCGCGGAACGCCCGGTGAGACCTATTTTCGGGGTGTTCGTCGGTTGGACAATCCCGGGAACTATCCAACACCCATCGGTGCGTCTGATCGGGTTGACGTTGTGCGTGGCCCTGCCTCACCCATCTATGGTCCATCGAAGATTGGCGGATACATGAATTTCAATCCCAAATCTGCCCGAATTGAAGAGACGGGCGAATTTACCCCGGAACCGACAGGCGCAATGTCCTTCACAACCGGCAGTTGGGACAAGTCTGTGGTCACGGCGGAAGTCGGCGGCCCCGGGCGAATCGGGGACCAGGACTTTGGTTATTACATCTACGGTGAAATTGAAGATTCCGACAGCTATTACAAGAATTCAGGGGTAGAGCAGAACCTGTTTCAGGCTTCGTTTGACATGGATATCTCTGACCAGTTACGCATTCAGTTTGGTGGCATGTGGCACGATTACAGCGGCAACCAGATTGCCGGCTGGAACCGCCTGACCCAGGACCTGATTGACCATGGTATCTACGTTACCGGTGACCCGCTGCCGCTGGACACCAATGGCGATGGCAGGATTTCTCACCAGGAGTTTGATACCGACGGAAATGGGTTCACGGACCACAACCCCTTCCGATTTGATGGTGGTGCTCCGGGTGGCGCGCTGAGCCCGGGAAGCCTCGAAACCATCGACGAACTGGAGGCTCTGGTGGGTGATGTGTCTCACCTGGCGTTGCAGAATCCCGGCACTGCAACGATAGACGGCAGTGACGTGCTGGTTGCCCCGGAAGACAAGCTGGATAACGAGGTGACTACCCTGTACTTCGATGTTATCTACACCACCGAAAGCGAGTGGGAGTGGAAGAACCAGTTGTTCTATGAGGCCTATCAGAATGATAACGGGAATGCTTATGGCTTCTCGCAGTTTCATGATTCCTGGGTGGTCGAGGACAAGCTGGTTATCTCCAGGACTTTTTCCATGGACAACATGACTGCGGCGGTTCAGATATCTCCGTCATTCCGCCACACGGATTTTGAACATGCGGATGATTACACGAATGAGTATTTTGATCGCCGTGACCTGACCAAAGCCTCCACCGCGTTGGACAAGCGAAGGCTGTCAACATCGATTGATGATGACTACACCGAGTACTACATCGGTGAGTACACCAACCTGGGATTCGCGGTGATGGGTGATCTCACCTGGGACAATGGCTTCTCGGCACTGCTGGGTGTGCGTTACGACACCATCGACATTGAAAGCAGGCAGCCCGCCGACCAGCTTCTGTTCGCGTCTTCCAACAACTTCTGCCCCCCTCCGGGTGGCTGTGAAAACGCGGAAGCTGACGATGACGTGAGTGGCACTTCCTGGACCGTCAGCCTCAGCTATGAGTTCGACAATGGCCTGATTCCCTACGTTACCGCCTCGGAGCAGTCAACCATGATCGTGGGGCAGGGTGCGGAAGCCGTGACGAGTAACATCACCGACGGTGACATCTTCGATAAATCCGAACTGATTGAAGGTGGCCTGAAAGGCAGCCTGCTGGACAACAGCCTGTATTTCGCGATCTCTGTCTACAGGCAGGAGCGAACCGACTTCTCTGCCCAGTCCATTGTCACCAACCAGACGACGGAAACCGAAGGCGCTGAAGTCGAGGTCCGCTGGGTGGTTAACGAGAATCTTCTGCTGACATTCGGCTACTCAAACATTGAGGTTACCAACCTCAACACGGAGCAGCAGGGGTACCGCTTCAGCTTTATTGGTTGTGACGATTTGCCGAACATCCCGTGTCATCTGTTGTATGGCGGCACCCTGGGTGGCAACGTCAGTTCTCAGGGTGATGCGTCCCGTGCAGGTATGCCGGAAAATATCTACTCGATGACGGGTACCTATGATTTTGGCAATGGCTGGGCCATCAACGGTAGCGTCATTGATGTTGATGAGGTGGATGCCGGTTTCTCACGCAGTGTGCAACTGCCGGCCTACACACTGGTTAACCTGGGTTTCTCCTATGAAACTGAAGACTGGCTGTTCAGTGTCAGTGGCAAGAACCTGACGGATGAGAAGTACTTCCGTTCCAACTTCCCGAACCTGTTCGGTGGCACGATTGTACTGCCGGAACTGCCGCGTCATTACAATGCGCGCATTCAGTACAAGTTCTAAAACCTGAACCGGCGGTTTACCCTGAAGGGCGACTATTGGTTGCCCTTTGTTTTACCTCACCCATCCCCGAGCGTTCCTGATTGCTGGCTTGGGGACATGGCCTGGTTATCTTTCATACTCAAATATGAGTATATAGGCCAAAATACGGCTTGATTTACTCGAATATGAGTATATATTAGGCCGCATGAATACCCTGCCAACCCTCGGGGCCAACTTGCGTGAGTCACGCAAGCGGCAGTTTCCGGGAGATGATCTCAGCGCTTTCGCCCTGCGTATCGGCGTGGGGCGGGCTACTCTGCAACGTATGGAGAAAGGGGACCTGTCCGTGTCTCTGGGCAAGTACTACAGCGCCGCCAGGGTGCTCGGCCTGGAGCAGGATTTTGAGCAATTGCTACACCCGCCGGTGAGCTTGTTCGATGATTAGACAGCGTTACGACCTGTACCTGAACACAGCCGCGCAGGGTATCGTGCACGCGGCTGATGTCGCTGTGGTTGAAGAAAGTGCCAGCCTGCAGCAGGTAGGTTTTCGCTACCGCCCCGATTACCTTGCCGACAATAACGCCTTTGCCATCGACCCGGCGCAACTGCCTCTGACGGAGGGGGAGAAATCTATCGTGTGCCGTGGCGGTGCGCCGGCAATCCTCGATGACTACCTGCCGGATGACTGGGGTCGCAAGGTGCTGGTTAGATTGGCGCTGCATCGCGATAACCGGCAGTTCAATGCCAACAGTGTCATCGATACCCTCGCGCTGTTGAGTCGGAGCCGCATTGGGGCGGTAAGCCTGGTGCCCGCAGGGGAGGCTCCGGGCTTTGACTTCGGGCATCCATTGGAAGTGATGGCGCAGGCCGGGGATGCTGCCCGGCATATCGATGACGTGGACTTCAGTTCGGTTGAACTCGACGAGATGAGCCTTTTGTATCTGGCTAACGCCGGTACTGGCGTGGGCGGTGCGCGCCCCAAGGCTCTGCTCTATGATGAGGCCGGTAGCTACCTGGCGAAGTTCAATCGCCGTTCGCAGGATCTCTATAACAACGCACGAGTGGAACTGGCTTGCCTGAAGATGGCCCGGGCCGCCGGATTGGAGGTGGCATTGGGGCGGGTTGTTTCCGGGGTGGCCGACCGCGACGTGTTACTACTGGAGCGCTTTGATATCGCCGGGGCAAGTCGGCATCACCTCATTACTGCTAACGGTCTGCTCAAGGAGCCGGCTTCCCAGCGCGACCCGGGTCAGACTTTTCGCTATGACGATGTCTGTCTGCTGCTTCAGAAATATTCTGTCGATATTGAGCAGGATTTGATGCAACTCCTGCGCCTGATGCTGTTCAATCGCGCCATTCACAATACCGATGACCATGAGCGTAACTTCAGTTTGATAAACCGCGGGCAAGGCTATCGTCTGGCACCCGCTTACGACCTGGTGCCGAGCCTGGCAATCGGTGAGTACCACGCGGCGGGATATGCTTACCAGGCCTATCCGCCGCGTCCCGGCGAAGCTTTGAAGATGGGCAGGATATTCGGCTTATCGCATGGGGTGGTCGGGGAGATTGCCGAAGCGGTGGCGGAGGCGGTGCGGCGCTGGCCGGAATTCGCGGCTGAGGCCGGTGTCAGTGACGCTGACCAGAAGCGGTTGAATCAATGTATGAGAGTATGAATAGCAGGCAATTCACATCCTTAATGAACCTTTTCAACTCAGCTGGAAATCAATCTCAAGAACCTCTATCCTGACATGGACATCGCCGAATCGCTTTCCAACATCCTTGGCAAACCCATCCGCCACTGCACCACTGAATACGGTAACCTTCGCCGATGGCACAACTGAGAAAACCAACCCGACAAATATGACCGAAAAGGAAAAGCAACATTTCATTGCACTGATTAAACCTTATTTGTGGTGGGGGGAATGATAGAATCATGTCGCTTGCACATACGGGAGGCACATTATGCCCTTTGAACTGAATATTAAGAATATAGGCAAACTTACCGATGCCAAACTTCGCATTGGTCAGTTCACTGTGCTCGCTGGACCAAACAACACGGGGAAAAGTTTTGTTTCCAAATCTCTGTATTCGATTCTTGATGCTATGAACGCAGGCTATGCCGGTATGCACATTGATAACCTCGTTAATTCCATTTTGATGAATTTGACGGGGCTGACTGGGCATTCAAATATGATTGATGAACTAATAACTCCTTTCGAAGAAAGTGTTGAAGCATTGCGTAATGTTATCATAACGTGTCGGCACGAAAACATAGAACATTTAGATGATCACATTTCTATGTATATAAGTCATGCAAAGACAGCCCGATCTGCGTTTACGAATATCCGGCAGTCTATCGAATCGCTAAATGGAATGAATGATAACGCCGACCTTCCCCCGTTCTCATTTGAGAAATATTTCGACGAAATCGAACAGCTTTTGGAGGAGTTGGAGGTAGAGCTTGCTGGCGCAGATCAAAACGAATTTATTTCTTCTAGTATCAAGTACAAAATCGAAGAAAATTTGCTTGATACCTTCCAAGTAGCAACATTTGCTAACTTGAAGGCAGATGTAAACATGCCGTCTAAAATTGGAGGCTCGAATTTCGGCGTGTTCGAGTTTTTGAATAAACAGACAAAGTTCAGTGTAGATATTGCTCGACTACGTGAGTGGCAAGAGCTTTCTAATGTGATTTATCTGGAATCCCCTGTTTACTGGAAATTAAAAAGCGCTTTGGAAAACATCCGCCTTCGCCCGAGACACTGGCACCGAAGAGGGCGGATTACCGGGGTCCCAGGATATTTCTATGACCTAACAAACATTCTGAGATATGAATATCAGGGTGATGTTGCGTTCCCAAATGTATATAAAAAACTGACAGGAAAGAGTGTCCTTGGTGGCAAGGTTGCAATTTCTGAGAACGGTGATTTATCGTTTTGCGAAAATGACCGCAATTTTTCTTTGCCGGTAACAGCAATGGGAGTTGCCAACCTCGGCATCCTGGCATTGTTGATTGAACGCAAAGTGCTGGATAAAGGCTCATTCATTTTCATTGACGAACCTGAAGCACACCTGCATCCGGCCTGGCAGGTTGTTATGGCTGAAGTCTTGTTTGAATTGGCAAAAGGCGGCGTCAATGTGGTAATCGCCACCCACAGCGCAGATATTCTGAAATGGCTGGAAGTGCATGTAAAAAATAACCCCGACGACGAAAAACTGATTGCCTTGAACAAATTTCCGGTTAATGGTGACGCATTAGACAAGCAAAATTTTAGCGAAAAAATAGCGGATATCAAGCGGGAGTTGACCCAACCTTTTGCTGATTTATACGTGGCTGGACTATGAATAATCTCGATCAATTCAATGGGGTAATAAAGGTTGGCGAGAACCAGCTTTCTGATGAGTGCAAGGCATATTATATGGACGGAGGGAAAGGGGCCCGGGACAAGCCAGATTTACGAAAATATGTTGGTTTGGGTAGTTGTCAGTGTTGTGATTATTTTTTACTCCATGATGAAAGCCTTCTTCTCATTGAGGAAACAATGTTATTTGAAAGAGAAAAAAACCTTAAAGAGCAATACTATTATCTGAATGATGAAGATAAAGAAGAGTTTGTCATGGAAAAATTTTTTAACAGGAACCACCTGAAAGTGTACGGATCCTTGCTGGTGTTATATCGTTTGGCAGCCAAATACACCAGCACAAAGGAACTTATTGACAATAGAAAGTATCGTTTTTGGCTTGTTGCTAGTGAAATGGATACGGAGCAAATGAGGGCATCCGATAATTTAGCGCACGGTTTACAAGAAAGACTGCAGAGTACTTTAAAGTCTGAATTGTTAATCGATGTAAAAATACTGCCTGCCCGTGAATTAGAAAACATGCTAAAACCAGAAACCCACCCTTGATTGCACTGTGAAATCATCAACCCAACCGATGTCGCAACTGTGCGAGATATTTAAGGCCCTCTCGGTGCTCGCATTCGAATGGGCAGAACGACAGGATAGTGTTAAAGAAGAAACTCTAACCGACTGGCTACTAGACCGGGCGAGCTTTAGCCCGTTTGTGTTTTATCACTCATTTACACGACGCCAGGAGGCTTTCTGGGGGGCTGATTGGGACTGGTACATTGTAAGCAGTGGGAGATGGTTGTCGATGAGAATTCAAGCAAAAAGGTTACATGCCAGAAAAAATCACCGTCCGAGTCTAGCATATAAAAACTCGCATGGGCTTCAGATTGATCATCTTTTGAATTCTTCGAGGCACCATAGATTGGTTCCGTTATACTGTTTCTACAACGCCGAACCTAACCTGATTACGCGCTGTAAGAGTCCGCAGGCAACTCACAGGCAAGAAGGGATATTACTGGCTTCAGGGGTACAAATGAAGAACCTTTTGCTTAATCACGGAATTTATACTTGCGATATCTCTAATTCTTCAATCCCACTGCCATGTATATTTTGTTGCCCGCTCCCCCAAGAGACAGACCCAATAGACAGAGTTCATGGAAATTTAAGTCAATATTTCTACTTTGGTGATTACCAAGAGATGCTACGCATTCATGACGGGCTACCGGAAATAGTAGTTTCTTTATTGCATGGAGAGCACAACGAAATGGGTGCAAAAGCTTGGGAAGAGAAGTATCTCGAAGATGCTCCGCCGAAAACCAGTGCCATCGTAGTTACAGATATAACACAGGAACGATAACGTCTCGGTGCACTATGAATCCCGCCCTTGAACCCCTAACCCAACGCCTCAACTACGGCGACCTGCCGGAAACCTGGTGGGTGCCTGAAGCGGGTCGGTTTTCCGTTGAAAAAACGCTATACGACTATCAAATGGATGCCTTGCAAAAAGCCACGCGGGCGTTGTTTCTTTCAATGATAATTCGCTACGCAGTTGCGAAGTTGCGATTACTGGTGCTGAGATTTTTACCCGTTGTGACGGGCTCCTTTTACCCTTGTCCGGGTTATGCTGATATTCTGCCAACCCCGAACAGGTCCCACCGCCCATGAACCAGACAAAGCTAAAGGCTCTTAACCAGGACAAACTAAAGGCTCTAACACTGGCACTGACATTGTGTCTTTGTAGCTGTGATGTCAGCTTCAACCTGGACGTTGATAACCCGAGGCCCGTTAAGGTCGTGGTTGTTGCCATGTTTGAAATTGGCGAGGACACGGGTGACCGGCCCGGTGAGTTTCAGCTCTGGAAAGAGCGGCGCGAGTACACGGAGATTCTCCCGTTCCACGGGTACAAGGACCTGCACTACAATGCCGATGACGACTTCCTGGTGATGGTCACGGGCATTGGCACGGCTCGCGCTGCCGCCGCGACCATGGCGCTGGGCATGGACGAACGCTTTGACCTTTCCCGGGCCTACTGGCTGATTGTGGGTATTGCGGGTATTGACCCGGAGGATGCCACGGTTGGCTCTGCCGCCTGGGCGGAGTATCTCGTGGACGGCGACCTTGGGCATGAGATTGATGCGCGCGAGATTCCCGAGGACTGGCCGTTTGGTTACTTCGCCCGCTACACGACCCGCCCGTTTGACCCGGATCGCCCGCCGCCAACCGGAGAAATGTATCGGCTGAATCCGGAGCTTACCGAGTGGGCTTACCAGTTGACCAAAGATATCGAGCTTCCGGATGACCCTTCGGTCCGGGAAGAACGCGAACTCTACACAGAACATCCGAATGCCCAGGGAAAGCCCGTGGTCATGAAGGGCGATCACATCGCTGCGCTTACCTTCTGGCACGGCAGGCTGCTGAATGACTGGGCGAATCAACTGGTGTCCTACTGGACAGACGGCAGGGGTAATATGGTGACCTCTGCCATGGAGGATACGGGCAGTTACCTGTCTCTTTCATGGCTCGACAGAATAGATCGGGTTGATAAGGATCGCGTCATGGTTTTGCGCATGGGCAGCAATTTCACGATGCAGCCTCCCGGTCGCACGGCGGCGGAAAACCTGCTCAAAGAGACGAAGGGGTACAGGTACGCGGGGCTGGAAATTGCCGTTGAAGCGGGATACATCGTCGGTTCCCGTGTCGTTGATGAAATTCTGGCGAACTGGGAGCAGTACGAACACGAAACCCCGAAGCCGGATTGATATGAGTGAATTGCGTCTTCCTGCACGGCGGGCGCACTTTCCATAGGTGTGAAAAACAGGATGGACTATTTTTCACACCTGTGGAAAATAGTCCAGGTGTCCCGCACTCTGGTCCTGGTGTCACGATGGAACGATATCTACAACCTCTGGTGATTGAAGATCTGAAGAAGAAAATGGTCTTCGTTAGCGGTCCCCGCCAGGTTGGCAAGACAACAATGGCTATGGGCCTTGCGCCAAAATCCGGGCGATACATCAACTGGGATGTTGATGCGGACCGTCAGTTGGTGTTGCACCGGGAAATTCCACGAGAGCCGTTTCTTGTATACGACGAAATTCATAAATTCAACCGCTGGCGCGACTATCTTAAGGGCTTGTTCGACACTTATGGGAAAGAGAAAAAGATTCTTGTGACCGGAAGTGCCCGACTGGATTACTATCGGTACAGCGGAGACTCACTTCAGGGGAGATACTTTTTGCATCGCCTTCATCCGCTCAGTGTCAGTGAATTGGGGATAGAAACCCGGAAAGATTTTGATTCACTGCTTGACCTTGGCGGCTTCCCTGAACCTTTCTTCTCCGGGTCGAAAAGAGAATCGCGCCGGTGGATGCGGGACTATCAGAAGCGATTCATATACGAAGAAGTCACATCCCTCGAACAGACACAGCACCTTGCCCAGATGCAACTTTTGATGGAACGGTTACCTGAACTCGTTGCTTCCCCACTTTCAATCAACGGTTTAAGAGAGGATCTTCAGGTGGCCCATGGCACCGTCGCAAAGTGGCTCGATATTTTTGAGCGGATGTTCATGATTTTCCGATTGCCCCCTTTGGGTAGCGACAGGATAAAGGCGGTAAAAAAGGAGCGAAAGCACTACCACTATAACTGGGCAATCGTAGAAGATCGCGGTGACCGATTCGAAAATCTCGTAGCCTGTCACCTGTTGAAGTGGGTTCACTTCATGCAGGACAGTGAGGGCGAAGACTACGAACTCAGTTACTTCAGAGATCGAAATGGCAGAGAGGTTGACTTCATCGTTTCCAGGAATAAAACCCCGATGCTCGCTATCGAAGTTAAAACCAGACAACGCGATATCAGCAGCAATCTTGTTTACTTCAAGCGAAAGTTCCCTGACGTAAAAGCGGTGCAACTCTTCCTTTCAGGAAGTCGGGAGTTTCAGACCAGGGACGGTATCCATTGCCTGTCCTGGAAAACCTTCCTGACCGACCTCATTTAGGAAGCCTTGCAAAAATTGATATGAGTGAGTTATGTGAGGCAGTGCGTGATCTGCCGAAGGCGGAACTGCACCTGCATATTGAAGGGACGCTTGAGCCTGGGATGCTGATGCAACTGGCCCGGAAGCATAGCGTCTCCCTGCCGTACAAGGATGAAGCCGAGGTACTTCGGGCCTACAACTTCAAGGATCTACAGAGCTTCCTGGACCTTTATTATCTGGGTGCCAGTGTTCTGATTGATGAACAGGATTTCTTCGACCTGATGTTCCGTTACCTGGAGCACTGTCGGGATGAAGGCATCGTGCATTCGGAAATCATGTTCGACCCGCAGACCCACACTGACCGGGGCGTTGCGTTTGCCACGATCATGAATGGTTTTCTCAAAGCGATGGAGAAGGCCGAAGAATCCTGGGGGCAGTCCTCGGCACTGATCATGTCCTTTCTGCGTCATCTGGATGAGGCAAGCGCCTTTGAAACCCTGCGTGCGGCGGAGCCATTTTGTCAGCACATTCAAAGTGTCGGTCTGGACAGTTCGGAACTGGGACATCCGCCGGAAAAGTTTGCCCGCGTGTATGCCGAGGCCAGGTCGCAGGGGTATCGCCCGGTTGCTCATGCGGGTGAGGAAGGGCCGCCGGCCTACATCCGGGCAGCCCTTGAAACCCTGGGGGTCGAACGCATTGATCACGGCGTGCGATGTCTTGAGGATGAAGCCCTGGTGAAATATCTGGTGGAGAAGCAGGTACCGCTGACCGTGTGTCCGCTGTCGAATGTTCGCCTCTGTGTCTATCCGGACATGACATCCCATCCACTGCTGCACATGCTGGAGATGGGACTCAACGTTACGGTCAATTCAGACGATCCGCCCTATTTCGGGGGGTATCTGATGGCTAACTTTGTGGCGCTGGAGCAGCATCTGGGCCTCGACATGGATCAGGCACGGGCACTCGCCGCGAACAGCATCCGTTCAAGTTTTCTTCCGCATGATCAGAAGCAGGCCAGGCTGGATGAGCTTTCTTTGCCGTAGGCCTTCGGCCCGGAAGTCTCCGGTCTCATGCTCATCGTTGCCGCGGTTCGTGTGCGATGGGCGGGGTGTTGCACAGGCAATACCCGGCGCGTAACTTATTGCTGTGCAGAATCTCCCCTATTCATTACTTGCGGAACTGGATAAGGCCCGGCACAGGGGGCATCCGCCCGTGCATCTCTGGCACCCGGAGGTTGAGAAAGACATTGACCTTGTGATCGACAGGAAGGGTATCTGGCAGTATCAGGGATCGCCCATTACACGGCCCCGGCTGGTGAAACTGTTTGCCTCGGTGTTGCGCCGGGAGGCGGACGAGTACTTCCTGGTGACGCCGGCCGAGAAGTGTCGTATCCGGGTGGAGGATGTGCCCTTCCAGGGCTTGCTGATGGACGTTACCGGCGAGGCGGAGGCCCAGTGTCTTGCCATTACGACAGATATGGGGGAGTCGGTACCCGTGGATGCCGAACACAGGCTGCGGATTGTGCAGTCTGGTGATGAGTGGGTGCCCTACGTGATGGTTCGGGACAATCTGGAAGCACGCCTGATCCGGAATGTTTACTACCAGTTGGCGGAACTGCTGGCAGAGTACCCTCATCCTGAGTCCGGTGATGCCTGGCTCGGTGTCTGGTCATTCGGCGAGTTTTTCCCGATGATGCCCGCCGGATAAGCGTCGCGATCAGTGAAGCCGATAGCTGCTGGATAGTTGCCAAAACTGGCCAGCCTTTCCGGTTACATGGCCCCGTAATTGGGACCACCCGTACCTTCGGGTACCACCCAGTTGATGTTCTGCGCCGGGTCCTTGATGTCGCAGGTCTTACAATGGATGCAGTTCTGTGCATTGATCTGGAACCGCTTCGAACCATCCTCCGCATCAACCACCTCGTAGACACCTGCGGGGCAGTATCGCTGGGCGGGTTCGTCATACAGGGGATAGTTACTGTTCATGGGAATGCCGTCATCCTTCAGTTGCAGGTGACAGGGCTGATCTTCCTCATGGTTGGTTGCCGTCAGGAATACGGAAGACAGCTTGTCGAATGACAGTACACCGTCTGGCTTCGGGTATTCCGGCTTGCGGGCATCGCTGGCGAGTTTCAACCTGCTGTGGTCTGGCGCCGGGTCTTTCAGGGTGAAGGGTAATCGACCCCGGAAGATACGCTGGTCAATCCAGGCAAAGGCGGCACCCAGAAACAACCCGAATTTGTGCTGCGCCGGCATGACGTTGCGGGCCGTGTACAGTTGGTCATGCAACCAGGATGCCTTGTAGGCTTCGGTATAACTGTGTAGCTCCTCACCACCGCCGGAGCCCGACTTCACCGCCTCGTAGACGGCTTCCCCGGCCAGCATGCCGGATTTCATGGCGGTATGTGATCCCTTCTGTTTCAGATTGTTCAGAAAGCCGGCGTTGTCACCAACCAGCAGGCCGCCCGGCATGGTGAGCTTTGGCAGGGCCTGATAGCCGCCCTTGACCACCGCCCGCGCCCCATAGGAGATGCGTTTGCCGCCCTCCAGGAACTGACGAATCACCTTGTGATGCTTGAATCGCTGGAATTCATCGAAAGGACTGAGGTGCGGGTTGCTGTATCCGAGATCGACGATCAGACCCAGGGCTACCTGATTGTTTTCCATGTGGTACAGGTAGGACCCGCCGAGGGTTCCGCCGGGGAAGTGACCCAGGGGCCAGCCAACGGTGTGCATGACCTTGCCGGGTACGTGCTTCTCCGGGTCGATTTCCCAGACTTCCTTGAAGCCGATACCATAGTGCTGCGTGTCCGCATCAGACTGTAGATCAAACTTCTCCATTAACTGCTTGCCCAGATTTCCCCGGCAGCCCTCGGCAAATACCGTGTACCTGGCATGAAGTTCATAACCTGGCTGGTAGGTGGCCTTCTGTTCGCCGTTGGCCCCGATACCCATGTCGCCGGTTGCAACACCCTTAATCGCACCGTCCTGATTGTAGAGCACCTCACTTGCCGCAAATCCGGGAAACAGCATCACGCCCAGTTCCTCGGCGCGTTCACCGAGCCAGCGACACAGATTGCCCAGGCTGATCGCATGACTGCTGGCGGGGTTGTGAAGGGCGGGTGGGAGCAACAGACCGGGCACCCGCACGCTTTGTTCCTGGCCGAGCAGATAGTAAACCCTGTCTTCGGTCACCGGGTTATTCACCGGGGCTCCCTGTTCCTTCCAGTCAGGGAGCAGTTCGTCGAGTGCCTGGGGTTCAAACACAGCACCCGAGAGGATGTGTGCACCGATTTCGGAACCCTTCTCCACAAGACACACCGTAAACTCGTCTCCCGCCTCAGCCGCCATCTGGGCAAAACGGATGGCGGTCGACAGACCGGAAGGGCCGCCGCCGACGACGACCATATCGAATTCCATGGACTCTCTTTCCATGTGGATGCTCCTCAAAATCAGTTATCGTAAATATTCCGTCATTCCAGGGAAAGCTCGGGGTCAGGCAAACGTCCCTCACATTGCCGGGAAATTGTCGGATTGATAAGCCTCTGATTTTACACAAATTTCGAAGGTTTTGTGCAATGCACACTATTGATTCCGGCGGCGAATGACGGCAGAATACGCGGCTTTGAACTTGCCGAACCGGCTCAGCAGAGCCACCTCAGCATTCCCGGAACCCTAGTCAACACGAAACGAGGAATTACATGAAAGTGCTTGTAACAGCCAAGCGTGTTGTCGATTACAACGTGAACATACGTGTGTTGTCCGACAACTCCGGCGTGGACCTGAATAACGTGAAGATGTCCGTCAACCCCTTCGATGAAATTGCCATTGAGGAGGCGGTGCGTCTCAAGGAGGCCGGCAAGGCGGAAGAGGTGGTGGTGGTATCCATCGGTCCCGGGAGTTCCCAGGAGCAGATTCGTACCGCCCTGGCGCTGGGTGCGGACCGGGGCATCCTGGTGGAGACTGACGAAGACATGCAGCCGCTGGCCACCGCGAAGCTGTTGAAAGCGATTGTTGAGAAAGAAGAACCCGGTCTGATCATTACCGGTAAGCAGGCGATTGACGGCGATAACAGCCAGACTGGTCAGATGCTGGCGGCTCTCTGTGGTCTGTCACAGGCAACCTTTGCCTCGGAACTGGAATTAGGTGATGGCACAGCCACGGTCACCCGTGAAGTCGATGGCGGTCTCGAAACCCTTACCGTCAGGCTGCCCGCCGTGGTCACCACTGACCTGCGCCTGAATGAACCTCGCTATGCTTCTTTGCCGAACATCATGAAGGCGAAGAAGAAGCCGATTGACACCCATACTCCGGCTGATCTGGGCGTGGATGTTACGCCTCGTGTTACCACCCTGAAGGTAACACCGCCTCCCGAAAGGCAGGCCGGCATCATTGTTGAGACCGTTGAAGAACTGGTCGACAAACTCAGGAACGAAGCGAAGGTGATCTCATGAGTATTCTGGTAGTAGCGGACCACAACAATGATTCCGTCAGGGCGCCGACGCTGGTGACGGTTGCCGGGGCTCAGGCGATTGGCGGCGACATTGAAGTGTTGGTTGCCGGTGCAAACTGTGATGGTGCGGCGGAAGCGGCCGCCAGGATCGAGGGCGTCAGCAAGGTTCTGGTGGCAGACAATGTAGCCTATGGCCACGCGGTTGCCGAAAATGTGGCCGCCCTGATTGCGGAGATCGGCGGGAATTACTCCCACATCCTGGCTTCGACCACCACGGCGGGTAAGAACTTCATGCCTCGTGCGGCCGCGCTGCTGGATGTTCAGCAGATATCCGACATCTCCGGTGTTGTCAGTGAGGATACCTTTGAGCGTCCCATCTATGCCGGTAACGCGATTGCCACGGTGCAGACCAGCGATGCCATCAAGGTGTTGACGGTGCGTGGTACGGCATTCGATGCGGTGGCCGCCGAAGGTGGCAGCGCCGTGATTGAAAAGCTGGACAGTGTTCAGGACACGGGTCTGACAACCTGGGATCAGGAAGCAATCGTCAAGCAGGATCGCCCTGAATTGACCGCCGCCTCCATCATCATTTCAGGTGGTCGTGGTATGCAGAACGGTGAAAACTTTGCGCTGCTGGAATCCGTGGCTGATAAGCTGGGCGCCGCCATTGGCGCTTCCCGCGCGGCGGTGGATGCCGGTTTCGTACCGAACGACATGCAGGTTGGCCAGACGGGTAAGATTGTTGCCCCTGATCTGTACATTGCCGTCGGCATCAGTGGTGCGATTCAGCACCTGGCCGGTATGAAGGACAGCAAAGTCATTGTCGCCATCAACAAGGATGAGGATGCGCCAATCTTCCAGGTGGCAGACTATGGACTGGTCGCGGACCTTTTCAAGGCCGTCCCCGAATTCGATTCCATGCTGTAGAGTCGGCGGCGGACCTGAAAAAGCCCTTATTCAGAGTTTCCCTAAAGCGTGGCGAGCCACTCGTCGTCGGATTCTTCGGTAATGCCCTCGAACAGTGGTGAGGAAAGATAACGCTCACCGGTATCAGGTAGCATGACACAGAAGGTGCTGTTGTCGGGTGCGCTTTCGGCAACTTTCATCGCTGCGGTCAGTGTTGCGCCCGCAGAGATTCCAACAAAGATGCCTTCTTCTCTGGCAAGACGGTGAGAGGCAGCAATGGATTCGTCGTCGTTCACCGCCACGATCTGATCAGCTACATCCCGGTTCAGCACGGCGGGAATAAAGTCCGGCGTCCAGCCCTGGATCTTGTGAGGTGACCATTCGTCACCGGACAACATGGCGGCATTCTCCGGTTCCGCAATGATGATTCTGGTACCGGGCCTGGCCAGTTTGATCATTTCCCCCGCACCCGTCATGGTGCCGCCGGTTCCCCAGCCGCTGACAAAGTAGTCGAGGTTTCTACCGGCGAAATCTCTCAATATCTCCGGGCCGGTCGTGTTCCGGTGGTAGGCGGGGTTTGCCTCGTTCTCAAACTGACGAGCCAGAAACCAGCCATGTTCTTCGGCCAGCTCCCTGGCGCGTGTGACCATGCCGGTGCCCCGCTCAGCCGCAGGTGTCAGGATGACCCGGGCGCCCAGCGCTTTCATGATCTTGCGTCGTTCGATGGAGAAGGTCTCGACCATGGTGGCGACGAACGGATAGCCCTTGGCCGCGCACACCATGGCAAGGGCGATACCCGTGTTCCCGGAAGTAGCCTCGACGACTGTCTGTCCGGGTTTCAGTTCGCCACGGCGTTCGGCGTCTTCGATGATGGCAATCGCAAGCCTGTCTTTGACCGAAGCCAGAGGGTTAAACGCCTCGACCTTGACATAGATGTTCTGCCCGGGCGGTGTGATGCGATTCAGTTTAACAACGGGGGTGTTGCCGATGGTATCCAGGATACTGTCGTAGATCATGGTTGCTCCTGCGAATGTCTATGAACGGAGGATAGGGGAAACCTGTCCCCCGGGTCTAGCTTCTGAAGCGACTGGCCGTGTACCAGTTCACTTCCCGGGCGGAATCTTCCACCTGATCAACCACGTCCAGAATCAGTGCGAAAAGCGCCATACGGATGACAACCCCGTTATCCGTCTGGCGAAATATCGCGAGGTTCGGGTTTTCATTCAGATCGTCATCAAGCTCGCGGGCGTCGCCGCGACTGTCACGAGGCAGTGGATGCATAATGACCGTGTTAGGCTCGCAGTATTCCGTGTAGATAGACTGATTCAGTCGAAACAGGCCCTTGTATCGGTCTGCTTCCTCCCTGGACGGGAAACGTTCCTCCTGGGTACGGGTCACGTAAAGGATGTCAGCGTGGGCGATACCTGCCTGGAGATCCTCGGACTCGATGATCTCATGGCCGCAGCTTGTGATATCAGATACGTACTGCTCAGGCAGGCGCAATTCCCGGGGACTGATGAGCGTGAAATGAATATCCCGGTACAGGGACAGCAGCCTGCACAGGCTGTGCACGGCGCGCCCGTATTTCAAATCGCCGATCAGGGCTATTCTCAGCTTGTCGACATCCTTGCCGCGCCCCTCCATTTCCTTGCGTATCGTGTACAGGTCAAGCAGGGCCTGACTGGGGTGTTCATTCGAGCCGTCACCACCGTTGATGACCGGGACGCGACTGGCTGCCGCGAACTCGTCGACGGAACCGTCCAGCCGATGACGCATTACGATGACATCATTGTATCCGGACAGGACCCTGGCCGTGTCATAAAAGGATTCGCCCTTGGCGATGGCCGATGCTTTTACGCCGGTGGTTTCGCGCACGTTGCCACCCAGCAGATTCCAGGCGCAACCAAAACTGACGCGGGTTCGTGTGCTGGGTTCAAAGAACATGTTTCCCAGAATGGCGCCTTCCAGAACGCGGGTGACACATTCGCGGTTCGCGTAGGGAATCATCCGGTCGGCAACGGAAAAGATAGTTTCAATATCGTCGCGATCAAATTGCGACACGGAAAGGATATGAGAACCGATGAAATTCATGCGGGGTGAATTCTACCTCTGCGTCAGCCTGTTTTATAGACGTCGATGATGAGCTGACGCATCCATGTGTTGGACTGATCACGGTCGGTACTTTCATGCCAGTACAGGAAGGATTCCAGGTGAGGGACATCGAACGGCAACTCCAGGTGGCGTGTCGGCGATGCCAGCGCCAGCAGGTTTGCGAATATTTTGGGAACGGTCAGTGCGAAATTCGAACTGGACACAAGCTGTGGCGTCGACAGGTAATGCTGGGTTCGCAGAACAATGTCACGCTTGTTGCCCATCTTCCCAAGCGTAAGATCAACCTGACCGAGACCACCACGCCTGGAGGAGATGTGAATGTGCTGTAGCTTGAGATAGGTATCCAGGTCCAGCTTGTCCCCGACCAGCTTATTGTCTTTGCCTACAACGCACACGTAGGGGTGCGAGTAGAGAGAAGCCTGCCTGATCTGGGGGTCCGGCGTCAGGGGAATGTCGATGGCAAGATCCAGGTTGCCGCTGGCCAGTTCAATATTCATGTCCCTTCGATGAACCTGATAGCAGTCAACTGCAACCATGGGCGCTTCTTTCTTCATCATCCTGAACAGTCTGGGTAGCACGATGGCCTGGCTCAGGTCTGTCATGCTGACCCGGAAACGCTTGTCTGAGACAGTTGGATCAAACGATTCGCTTTCCTGAACGCTGGAGCGAATCAGGGCAAGTGCCTGCCGGACAGACCCGATGATGTTTTGTGCCACAGGAGTAGGTACCATGCCCTCTGCGGTCCTGACGAACAGTGGATCGTCGAAGAGATTTCTCAGCCGGGACAGCGAGTTGGAGACAGCGGGTTGCGTAATGCCAATAATTTCACCGGCTCTGGTCAGGTTGCCTTCAGTGTAGATGGCGTCAAATACCACGAACAGATTGAGATCAATATCACTGAGTTTCATGATTGGCGTTGAATCATTAGACTGAATCAACTTAATTAAAGTAGATAAACACTACTTATAGTATGCTCATTTTGTCCAAGTTTGAAGCCTGGGTTGACACGCCATTATGAACAATGGATCTGAACTGGAATGGGCCGAATCCTCCGGATTGGAGGACGGCGTATTGACTGGGGCGCCATCAGAAAATCCGGTGGCCGGGTCAAGAATTCTGCCGTTTGGTTTTGCCAAACGCCATGGTGTTGTTATCCTCCCCGGCACCGATGATGCCTTATCTCTGGAGATGCTCTATCGGCAGGGGCTCGCCGGACACATTCTTGCGGAGGTGAGGCGGGTCACGGGTCGCAATCTCGCACCCAGGCTGGTCGATGACGCTACCTTTGACCGGTACCTGTCAGACACCTACCAGAATGATTCCGGTGCGGCCATGCAAATGATTGAGGACCTGGGCGATGAGGTGGATCTTTCCAGCCTGGCGGAAGCGATTCCCGAAATCGGTGATCTCCTGGAGCAGGAGGGCGATGCACCCATCATCAAGCTGATCAACTCTCTGCTGGCGGAGGCGGTAAAAGTTTCCGCTTCGGATATCCATATTGAAACCTATGAAGCGCGTCTGGTGGTGCGTTTCAGGGTTGACGGTGTTCTGCGCGAGATCGTTTCGCCAAGACGCGCGCTGGCGCCGTTGCTGGTGTCAAGAATCAAGGTGATGGCAAAGCTGGATATTGCCGAGAAGCGTCTGCCTCAGGATGGGCGCATTTCTTTACGGGTTGGCGGCAGGGAAGTGGATGTTCGGGTATCGACCATTCCCGCCAGCAACGGTGAGCGTGTCGTCATGCGTCTGCTGGACAAGCAGGAGGGGCGACGCGATCTGGCACATCTCGGTATGAGCAAGGTGGATATGGAAACCATGACCCGGCTGGTTGAAAACCCCCATGGCATTCTGCTGGTCACCGGCCCAACGGGTTCCGGCAAGTCGACCACCCTGTATGCCTGCCTGGATCAGCTTAATGATCGCTCGCGCAATATTCTTACCGTTGAAGATCCCATCGAGTACGATATCGAAGGCATCGGGCAGACCCAGGTCAACACGAAGGCCGACATGACTTTTGCCAGAGGACTGCGTGCGATTCTCCGCCAGGACCCGGATGTCGTGATGGTCGGTGAAATCCGGGATTACGAGACCGCCGATATTTCGGTTCAGGCGAGTTTGACGGGGCATCTGGTACTTTCCACTATTCATACCAATACGGCGATCGGGGCTGTTACCCGGTTGGCCAATATGGGAGTGCAGCCTTATCTTCTGAGTAATTCGCTGGTGGGACTGGTCGCGCAACGGCTGGTGCGGATTCTTTGTGACGATTGCCGCGAGGCATACACCGCTGACGCTTACGAATGTGATTTCCTGAAAGTCGGCGGCGACAATCCTCCCACCCTTTACAAACCTGTTGGCTGTGAGAGCTGTGCGGGGGAGGGGTACCGGGGAAGAATAGGTATCTACGAGGTGGTCACGGTCGATGATGAACTGCGCCGAATGATCCACGGCGGATCCTCCGAGCTGGATATGGAAGGCTATCTGCGGCGGCAGACAACGGGCATTCGAGATGATGGCCGTGTAAGAATACTGGCTGGCACCACCACTATCGACGAGGTGTTGCGGGTCACAATGGAGGACTGACTGTTGCGGGAGAATCAGGTTGGCTGCTTTTGAATTCAGTGCGCTGAATATCCGGGGCCGGGAGGAAAAGGGCGTTCTTGAGGCTGACAGTGTCAGGCAGGTCAGGCAGATTCTTCGAAACAAGGGACTGACGCCGCTGGCGGTAAACCCCACCCGCAAAAAGGAATCGTCAGGGAATTCCGGGTTCTTCCCGGACCTGTTCAAGCCGTCCCTTTCAGTCCGCGAACGCGCCCTGGTGACCAGGCAACTGGCGACGCTGATTGCTGCGGGTCTGCCGGTGGAGGAAGCGCTTCTTGCCGTGTCCAGGCAGAGTGAGAAGCCCGCCATCAACAGTATGCTGATCACCGTCCGCTCCAAAGTGATGGAAGGCTTTTCCCTGGCCAGTGCACTGGCGGAGTATCCTCGCGCCTTTCCCTCACTGCATCGTGCAACGGTGGCCGCCGGTGAATCGGCGGGCCATCTTGATCTGGTTCTTAATCGTCTTGCTGACTTCACCGAATCCCGGCAGGAGTCGGCATCAAGAATTACCCAGGCGCTGGTTTACCCGGTTATCCTGTTCGTGCTCACGGTGCTGATTCTCGCCGGTCTGCTGGGTTATGTCGTTCCGGATATCGTCAAGGTGTTTGCTGAATCTGAACAGGAACTGCCCTGGCTGACGAATCTGGTGATTGCGGCCAGTGAGTTTGTGGTTGATTACGGTCTGTTCATTTTGCTGCTGGCCGGATTTCTCGTCTGGGGTGTTAACCGGTTGCTGAAGGCGCCGGGCATCCGGCTTGCCTGTGACCGCCGGATACTGGGCCTGCCCCTGGCGGGCAGGCTGGCACGGGGTACCAACACCGCTCAGTTCGCCAGCACACTCAGCATTCTGTCTTCCAGTGGGGTGCCTCTGGTCGAGGCCATGAACATCGCCGGAGAGGTGCTGTCCAATACCTGGCTGCGCCGGAATGTGAGTGAAGCCACCGTCAGGGTCAGTGAGGGCTCCAGCCTTTCCAAAGCATTGGAGGCCAGTGGTTACTTTCCGCCAATGATGCTGCATATGATCGCATCGGGTGAAAGCAGCGGTGAACTGGACGATATGCTGGGGCGGGTTGCCAAACACCAGCAGCAGGACGCCGAACTGCTGATGAGCATGTTGCTCAGCCTGTTTGGTCCGTTGATGCTGATTGTGATGGGCATTGCCGTGTTCACCATCGTGATGGCAATTCTGCTGCCGATCATCAACCTGAATCAGTTGGTAGTTTGATTCAGTTCATTACCGGTTTGGTGAAATACAGTAGAATGCACGGTTCCGGGAGTATTCGATGAACAGAACAGCACAAGGTTTTACCCTGATTGAGATCATGGTGGTTGTCGTGATCATAGGTATCCTGTCTGCGCTGATCGTACCCAATGTCATCAGCCGACCTGACGAGGCGAGGGTTGCCGCCGCCACGCTCGGTGTTCAGCAGATAGGGAATGCACTTGAGTTGTACAGGCTGGATAACGGCTTTTACCCCAGCACTGACCAGGGGATTGAGGCGCTTGTCAGTGAACCAGCCGATTTCCCGGAACCGAAAAAATGGAATCCGGAAGGTTATCTCCCGTCCATGCCGGAAGATCCATGGGGCGAACCCTACCTCTACTACAATGAAGACCGAACGATTGAGGTTTACTCCTTCGGCGCGGACCGACAGGAAGGTGGTGAAGGTGTCGATGCGGATATTCTCCTGTCAGAACGCTAGACACAAGAATCAGGGCTTTACCCTGATTGAGATCCTGATTGTGTTGGTAATCATTACCATCATGGCTGGCCTGACTGTCGCAGGCTTGTCCGGATTCGCCCGGGGTGCCGACCTTGAAACAGAAACCAGGCGCCTTGAGTTGTTGTTCTCAATGGCACGAAACGAGGCCATGATGGATTCCGTTCAGTTCGGATTCCGGCGGACGGACCAGGGTTATGAATTCCTGAAATTCGACGATGGCAGCCGGAGATGGGAAGGGGCTGCGGCGCCTTTTCATGAACGCACACTTCCGGAAGAGCTACGCATAACAGTTCGTGCGGAAACAGAGGGATTTCGATTGCCGGGTGAAGACCTGCCGCCGGTACTGATACTTTCGAGTGGCGAGACCACACCGTTTCGAATCCTTCTCGAATCCCGCAACAATGACTCGGAATATACCTTTGTTGCTGATGGTTACGGCCAGTTCCGCTGGGACCAATGATGATGCGTGAGCGCGGATTTACACTGGTTGAGGTGATGGTCGCGTTGGTGGTGTTTGCCGTCGTGTCGGTCGCCCTTGTGCGTAATACGACACTAAGTGTACGCCAGGCCGGGATGATCCAGGATAAAACCATCGCCTGGTGGCTTGCGGAAAACCGGATGACCAGCCTGAGAATGCTTGAGCGAAGTGACGCCAACTTCCCATCCGTCGGCGTGTCTCGAAAGGTCGTTGCAACAGGCGATGTCCGTTGGGAGGTCGAAACGGATATCGAGGCGACGGAGAATGAGTTTGTCCGCCGCGTCGTCATCAATGTTTACCGGGAGTCCAGAGAGACGGCCAGCGCGGAACTCATCGGATTCCTGGGCAGGTATTGAACATGCGCTACATGGGTGGATTTACCCTGCTGGAACTCCTGATTTCCATTTCGATTCTCTCGGTGCTGGGGCTGGGGGCCTACCAGATGTTGCAGACTGTGGTGGCAAGCAATGATCGGGTTCGCGCCAGCAGTGACGGCGCCACTGATCTGAACCTGGCCTTTTCGATTCTGCAACGGGACTTTAACCAGTTTGTGCCGAGACCCGTCCGGGACCGGTATGGTGAGCCGATGGCGCCCCTGGTGTTCGATAACGAAGACTATGTGGTGGAGTTCACCCGGGGTGGCTGGAGCAATCCTGCGGGACGCAGTCGCAGCCGGTTGCAGAGGGTTGCCTACCGTATTGATTACGACGAGGAGACGCTGACCCGGCACTTCTGGGAAGTTCTGGACCGCGCCGAGGATTCCGAACCTATCAGTCAGTTGTTGCTGGAGGGGGTCACCGATTTTCGTGTGACGGGATTGACGGATGATTTCATTTCTTCCCTTGAGTCTGAGCCCGGTCAGGGGAAACAGACTGCACCTGTCGGTGTGGAAGTGGTTGTCGCTATGGAAGGTGCGGGTGAGTTTGAACGACTGTTTCAACTCGTGGACGTTTTCAATCCAAACGATCCGGGCAATCGACCGGGTGAGGGCGGTGATGGTCCGGGTCCTGGTGAAAACGCCGACAAGCCCGCGTTGAATTCCCGGAAAGATGATTAGACAAAAAGGCGTTGCCCTGGTTGCGATTCTGCTGGTGGTTGCCATTGGCACCGTGATAGCGGCGGCCATGGTGGCTGAACAACAGGCTTCCATCCAGGCGACGCGCGGATTTCTGAGCCGCGGTCAGGCACTGCAATACGCACTTGGCGGTGAGGAACTGGCACGGCAGATCCTCTATGAAGATTTTATCGAGGATCAGAATACCGACCATCTGCTGGAACCCTGGGCAACTGCTGAACTCAATTACGAATTTGAGGAAGGTGAGGTCACGCTACAGATCACGGACCTGCAGAGCCTGTTCAATCTGAATGCGCTGTCACAGAACAATCCGGAGCAGAATCTGTCCCGGCAGCGGCTGCTGAACCTGATCAATGCTTCCGGGGGCGACCCGGCGGTGGTTGATCGAATCCAGGACTGGATTGACGCAGATACCAGTGCACGTCCAACCGGTGGGGAAGATTTTGCCTACCTGATCTTTGAACCGCCCTATCGAACCGGCAACAGCCTGATGTCTGATTCCTCTGAATTAGCGCTGCTCGGGATAGAGCCGGAAACCTATCAGCAGCTAATGCCATATCTGTCCGCCCTGCCGGACGAGCGCACAACCTTGAATGTCAATACGGCATCGGCGGTGGTCCTTCAGTCTCTGGCGCCGGGCCTGACGTATGGAGCGGCTGAAGCACTCACGCAACGGCGTGATGAGCAGGCGGGATTTAACAGTGTCCGGGAGTTCCTCCAGATGCCCGAGCTTGCCGGATTCGGCCTGCCGGATGATGGTCTTGGTGTACAATCAGCTTTTTTTGAGATCCGGATCCTTGCACAGTATCAGGATCGGTTCAGTTACCTGACCTGCATTGTGCATCGCAATTCACTGGACGGCAGTATGCGAATTCTCTATCGCGATTTTTCCAGAAACTTCCGGGCGTCACCTGCGCCGACATCGGAGGAAGATCGTGGTTGAAACCCTGTTTCTCAGTCAGACGCAGTCTGGCCTTCGGTGGCTGCTGTTTGATCAGTTTGGTAACAAGAGTGGCAACGGCGAAACTGACGTTTCCTCTTTTAATACCGACTTCGCCGGGTTTGCCGGGCGTGCTGTGTTCGTTGTCCCGGGAGAAGAGGTGCTGCTGACCACGGCGAATGTGCCCAGTCGGCAGAAGCGGCAGATCGTTCAGGCAGTGCCTTATGCGGTAGAAGAACAGTTGGCATCAGATGTTGAAGATTGCTTCTTTGCGCTGGGAGAACGTAATGATCAGGGGGAAATCCTGATCAGCGTCTGTGGGATTGAACAGATGGAAAGCTGGGTTGAATTCCTGTCCCATCTGGAAGTTGCCGTAACGACGATGGTTTCCGAAACCAGTCTGGTTGAAACCTCCGGTGCCGTAGCGGTCGTTGACGACGACCGGGTTCATGTGCGCTGGGGCAATGGTAGCGGGCTCACGGTACCATCGGGTCAGCTCGCCATGACGCTTGCCACCGATAAGGAAGAACTGCCATTCGAGATCACTGGCAATCATGTGGCCGTGGAGTCGCTTGCCATTCAATTGAGTGAACTTGAGGCCGGTGACCGGGAGGTGAGCCGCAACCTTGTCGAAGAAACCGGCTTCTACCTGCTTTGCTGTCAGTTTAACGGCCATGAGACCAATCTGCTTCAGGGACCTTACAAGGTTGAAGAAAAGCGTTCAGGTCTCGCCATGGTCTGGCGGTCGGTTGCGATACTGGCAGGGGTTGCCGTATTGCTGCACCTGTTGTTGCTCGCCGGTCAGGGCTGGTTCCTCTCTCACAAAGCCTCCGGGTATCGGGCGGCGAGCCTGTCACTTTATCAGAGTATTTTCCCCGATGATCGAAACCTGCGCGACCTGCGCAGGCGTTGGAACTCCCATCTCGGTCGTTCGGAGGCATCCGGGAGTGGCGCGTTTATTGCGTTGTTTGGCCGGGCGACCCAGGGTCTCCCCGGCGCCGGCCTGACCCTGCAGAAAGTGAACTTCAATGAGAGCCGGGGCGACCTGATTCTCCAGGTGGCGGGTGACCGTTCGGAACTCCTCGTACAGTATTCACAGAGGCTTTCTTCCGAAGGCGTGGACGCGGAGATTGGCACCATCAGCCAGGAGGGTGAGGGTGTACGCGGCAGCATCAGGGTTCGCGCCTCGGGAGGTGCCTCATGAATCAATACCTGATGGAGCTTGAAGAGCGCTTTAATGCTCTGGAAAAAAGGGAACGGCTGGCCCTGTTGTCTCTTGCGGCCTTCCTCGCAGTCGCCGTTTTTTATCTGGTGATATGGACACCCGTCAACGACTTTGCCGCCGACAGCCGACTCGACCATGATCGTCATTTGCAACTGCTGACCTACCTGCGTTCCACCGAGGCGGATGCCAGAAGGGTTGCACAGGGCGGCGGCCGGAAACAGTCGACTGACCGGAACCTGCTGACTTCCGTGTCGCAGACAGCGCAGTTTGTGGGTATCAACCCCAGCCGGATGCAGCCGGAGGGGGGCAGTGCGGTCAGCGTCTGGTTTGACGCGGTTGCATTTACCCGGTTGATGCTGTGGCTGGAACGGTTGGAAACCCGGCAGGGTATTGTCGTCAGGCAGATCTCCATAGACAGGCGTGATGAGGCCGGTCAGGTCTCCGCACGTATCGTCCTGCGCTCCTGAATTCAGGAATAAACCGGGTTCCTGTGACCCCACTGCCCACCGCGGCTATTCACCTGGCACTGTGGCAGGGCTTCAAGCGCCGCCGGGATCCTGTTTGCGTAAATCATCAAGAAAGCCGGTTTCAGCGTTCACCCACCATTGATTGCCATCATCATCTGTGACGGTAAAGCTGTAGGCTACCAGGCTTTCCGCCAGGGGTTGGCTGATATGCCCGCCCGCTGCCTGAACCCTGGTATGGACCCGGTCCACCTCGTCTCGATTATTCACTCGCAGGGCAATACCGGCGGGTCCGGTGTTGTCTTCCTTTTTGAGATTCAGGGATATCTTCCCGTCTCCCCAAAGTAGCTCAGCGTGTTCGATTTGCCCATCTTTGCCAGGCGCACGCCATGATTCGGTTAGCCCGAGGACCGCAATCCCCCAATCGGCAAGCCTGGCAACATCGTTGGTCCAAAGGAGCGGATAAACTTCAGTAACAACACCGGCCATGAAATCACCTCCGGTTACGGGTTTCGGTCAGCGCCAGTCAGGATAACCGGCCAGCAGGTTTTACCACTCATAGCCAATCTTCATGTACCCAAATCGCCCGGCGAAACCAAAGGGTGAACGGGTTGAGTAGGGGAATATACCGCCGAAGTTCTGGTTCGAGGGTGTCTCCGATGGGTATTGGTCGAACAGGTTATCAATACCCAAACCGATATTGATATTGTCGTTGACCTGGATGTTAGCCCCTAAATCGACGATCCATTCAGCATCGAGTGTGAAGTCATTTGCCGGATTGTTAGATGGGTCAACCACCTCACCGTAACGTGTTGCACGGACGTTTACGTCCGCAGCTTTGTAGGTCCAGTCAGCAGACAACACAACCTTGTCCTCGGGCGCACTCTCCTCAAACGTTAGCGTACGATCGCGTGAGAATAGAGTAAGAGAAGGGATCACGGCGTTGACCGGCACTTTTTCGACTTCGACTTTAGAGAAGTTGAGTCCGGCGCTTAGTTCAATTGAACCCCAGTCATCCGTGTCGATGTCGTAACGAGCGACAATGTCTATGCCGGTTGTTTCTGTTTCAATGCCATTCTGGAAGAAACGGATTCGAGAAATACCGGTAACTCCGGCAGCCGTTAACACATTGGCTACATCGGTGCCGCCGAGGTTCTCGCTAAGGAAAATCTGGTCTTCAATGTCGATACTGTAATAGTCCGCAGTGACATAGAAGTTACCGCCGGTACGAATGACGACACCCGCTGAGAAGCTCCTGGAGGTTTCAGCGTCGAGTGCTGTGCCACCCAATGCAATTGCAGCGGCTGATTGAGCGGGAAAGGTCCCAATCTCAGTAGGAATGCCGTCAATAAAGTTTGTGGAACTTGCGGTAAAGAACTGCTGCTGCAGGGATGGCGCTCGGAATCCGGTTGAGAAACCACCACGGATTGCGACATTGTCATTAAAGTCATAGCGACCGACTAGCTTGCCCGTGAGTTCATCACCGAAGTCCGAGTAGTCCTCGTAGCGTAGTGCGAAACCGAACAACAATTGATCCGTTGGGGTCCACTCGACATCTCCGTAAAGGGATACCGCATCGCGATCCTCGTCAACTTCAGATTGAGGGGTGAATCCCGCAAACACCTGGCTACCGGCGGCGAATGCCAGTCCGTCGTTATCAGGGTCCTGGGCTGCTGTGAAATTGACGCCCTGAACACCCCGGTATCCCCCTTGAATGTATGAGTTAGGCTCGCCCTGAAAAATCTCGAAGTTTTCATCCCGGAATTCCAGGCCGAACGACAAGACAACTTCACCCTGAACAAGGTCGTCGAAAACACGGGTGATATCAGCATTAATCACTGTTTGCTGATACTCAAGTCCGCCCGCATCAAACTCAGTCTGTCGAACCGATGGTCCAAGCGAAGCATTCAATGTATTTTCGATCGTGTATTCCAGTTCGTTGTTGCCAAAAGTGAAACTAACGTCATAGTCCCACTCTGAAAACTGACCTCTGAATCCGGCGGCAAAACTGGTGTCTGTTACGTCACCGATAATCTCGGGTAAGAAGCCATCAGGATAAATTTCGGTCAGATTTCGAGGTGAACTGCGGAAATCACGCGTTGCATCCCCGGCGCGGCGATAGAATCCGGGCGAATCGGCTTCCCGGTCCTGATAGCCACCAAATGCGTAGACCTCCATGGTATCGCTTAAAGTGTAACCGGCATTAAAAAACAGGCTCAGGTCTTCCGCGTTGCCATTACCGTAGCGATGATTCAGTCGATCAAATGAATTATTTCGAGCGTCCTGAACTCCCGAGCCAAGAGGCGTTTGCGGATACTGATTGCGCTGGTCCAGGCCTGCACGGTTGGAAGGCTCACGATCTTTGTATTCTGCGGAAAGCGTAAGAAAACCATCGTCACCTAACGCAAGGCCCTTCCACGCTGAAATCTTCAAAGTTTCACCGTCACTTGCGTCCCGGTTGGCCGCATCAATTTCGGTTGAGTAGCGCCCGAAGAAAGCGTTGATACCACCGCCTTCCGTATCCTCCCGAAGTCGAATATTCAATACGCCGGCAATAGCATCCGAACCATATTGCGCTGCCGCACCGTCACGCAGGACTTCGACTGCACCGATGGCGCTAACAGGTATGGAGTTCAGGTCCACAGCGGCGGAACCCCGGCCAACGGAACCGTTGATGTTGACCAGTGATGAACTGTGTCGGCGTTTGCCGTTTAGTAAAACCAGTGTCTGGTCCGGTTGAAGACCTCGAAGGGTTGCGGGACGGATAATGTCAGTGCCGTCGTTGATAGAAGTCTGGTTGAAGTTAAATGATGGTACGGCGGCGGCCAGAGCCTGATTCAACTCCAGGCGCCCTGTGCTGGCGAGCTGTCTGGCATTGAAAACGTCAACCGGAACAGCGGTCTCCAGGTTTGTCCTTCCTTCACTGGCACGAGAGCCGATTACAACCACTTCTTCCAGCGGTCGGCCTTCGTCTTCGGATAAAACAGGTAAGCTGATAGTCAGACCTGAAACGATGGTCGCGGCGCCAGCCCACAGTAGTGATTTTTTCATGATAATCCCCCTCCCCAGTTAGATTAGCCTGAACTTTGAAAACGCCGCCCTCACTGATCAAGAAAAAGTGGGGGGCGTGTTAGTAGCAAATAGAATTGTCCGGTTCTCATGACGTCTCGTCAAGCCGCTGTGCGGCATTACAGGGCGAGCAACCAGAGCGCCGCACCGCCGACGATGCCGATATTTCTGGGCATGCTGCCGGTTTCCTGAAGACGGTTCTCAATGGTTTCCGCCGGATTGTCGCCGTACATGACGCGACTGATGACCGGGAATTCAAACACTGAAACGCTGATGGCAATGGCGAAGGTGGTCGCAAGAAGCAGTGTCTGGGACCAGGTGTCCAGTGGCAGAAGAATGAATAGCAAAGTGACCAGCGTCCAGTTGGCAAGCGGTCCCCCGAAACTCATGGTCAGAAACTGTCCTCGTGTATTGAGTTCATCTTTGAATGAGAACATGAAGAAGGAAACCGGTTCTTTGGCAACGGGCGACACGGCACCGGAGAGCCGCGCACCGGTGAAATGCCCCCATTCATGAGCGATATAGGCTATGGCGGTTCCGGCAAACACAGCGTTCAGCAGCGCGATGGTCTCCGCGAGTATCCATCCGGTTGTGGATGCCCAGGCGTCGGCGGCGCCCCAGAGTGTAAATGCCGCCAGAACGTAGGCGCCGTGCTTGATTGCGACACTACGCAAGCGTTTCCCGTCACGCGCTCTGCTTTCTTGAATATCCTTTTGTTCGCTGTCACTCATGATTATCTCCGGTTTGTTTGCGGTTCCTGGCTGATTCTATTTTATCCTGAAGTCGCCGCATACCGTTTAACCAGCGTCCCAGGTCAGTGGCTTTGCGTTCCATCCAGGTTTGCGCGATGGGGTCGGTCAGAATCAGAAACGCTTCCTCGCGTATGCCCTGAACCACCATATCGGCCACTTCTTCCGGCTCCTTGATCGGCCCCGCTGAGGAGACTGCCGCAGAGGAAGGCAGATCGCCCAACATCGGCGTCCTGACACCCAGCGGTGCCAGCAGGGACACGCGTATGCCCTTGTTGTGGTAGGTGAAGGCCATCCATTCCGCAAGTCCGACCACCGCATGTTTGGTGGTGGCGTAGGTCAGGTTACCATGGGTCGACAGGATGCCCGCCATCGACGCCGTGTGCACGAGATAACCTTCCCCTCGCTCCAGCATCTTCGGCAGGACGGCGCGAATTGCGAAGACGTGCGCCATGACATTGATGTCCCACTGCCGCTGCCAGACGTCAATCGGTGTCGTCAGTGGATTGCCACCTGTGAAGACACCTGCGTTGCTAAAAAAGAGATCGATCATCCCCAACCTGTCTTCTGTCTGTGTAACCAGTGCGCTTACCTGCGCTTCATCGGCGACATCACAGGCAATGGCGATGCCGCCAATTTCGTCAGCGACCGTCTGCGCTCCGGCTTCGTTGACGTCGGTGACAACGACCTTTGCACCCTCGCGCGCAAAGGCGCGACAGGTTGCTGCGCCGATACCGCTGGCAGCGCCGGTGACGATACATACCCTGTCTTTCAGTTCCATAAGTACCTCCCGGGAAGCTCTGTTTCCCTAATGAAAGATAAAGCCACGGTATCCGGCCACCGTGACACCATCGCAGATCTCCCGGTAGGGTCCAACTCCGCCTGCGTAGGGCATAAAAATCCTGGGTTTACCCTTCACGTTCGCGCCCAGGTACCAGGAGCCGCCTTTCGGGAAGAGCGTCATACTGGCGACCTCGTTGACATGCTCCACCCACTGATGTTCCGCTGCTTCCCCGGCCTCAATAACATCCAGTTGGTTGTTCCGCATATGTTTGAGGCAATTGATGATCCAGTCCACATGCTGTTCTATGGAGACCAGCATGTTGCTCAACACGGACGGGCTGCCCGGTCCGGTCACGGTAAACAGGTTTGGAAATCCGGCGATGGCGATACCCAGATAGGACCTGGGGCCGGCGTGCCACTTGTCGGCCAGCCTGAGGCCATGGCTACCCTGAATGTCAATGCGTAGCAGTGCTCCGGTCATGGCATCGAAGCCGGTCGCCAGAACCAGGGTGTCCAGTTCGTAAGCCCGGCCATTGACCTGTACCCTGCTTTCCGTGATCTGTTCAATGGGATGGTCCCTGACGGAAACCAGGGAGACATTGCCCCGGTTGTAGGTGTCGTAGTAGTTGATATCAACACAGATGCGCCGGGTGCCGATGGGATGATTGGTCGGGCAGAGGAGTTCTGCGATTTTCGGGTCCCTGACGGTCTCGTGAATTTTTCGATGAACAAACTCACGGGCAAACCGATTGGCGTTTTCGTCCATCATCTGATCGCCGATGGCGGACATGAATTTGGCGCCGCCGGATTCCCAGGCATCCTCCAGGATTGCGGTTGCCTGTTCTTCGGTCAGTTCACTGCTCAGTACCGGCTCTTTGATCTCTTTTCTTGGTTCAATCTCAAGGTCTCCGAATCCGGAGCCATTGCCGATCTTGTGGTTGTGCCGATGAGCGCGGTAGTGTTTCTTGAATTTGGCAACCCAGCCCCTGTCCAGCGGGGCGTTTTTCGCAGGAACGCTGAAGTTGGGGGTACGCTGAAACACGTACAGATGATCTGCTTCCTCAGCGATCACCGGGATTGCCTGAATGCCGCTCGATCCGGTACCGATGATGCCCACCGTCTGGCCCTTGAAGCTGACGGTTTCGTGCGGCCATTGACTGGCCTGGTAAAGGTTGCCCTTGAAGTTTTCAACACCGGGAATGTCGGGGAGTTGCGGGACGGACAGACAGCCTGTGGCCATGATGCAATACTTTGCGATTGCGACATTGCCCTGGTCCGTTTTGATTATCCAGTCCCCGGTCTCATCCTGATAATGGGCACTGGTCACTCTGGTTTCAAACTGGATATCGCGACGCAGGTCGAATCGCTTGCTGACATGACGGGCGTATTCCAGGATTTCCGCCTGTGGGGCATAACGCTCTGACCACTCCCATTCCTGTTCCAGTTCCGGTGAAAACGAAAATGAGTAGGCGAGGCTCTCAGCGTCACATCGGGCGCCCGGATAGCGGTTCCAGTACCAGGTGCCGCCAACGTCATCTCCTGCCTCAAAGACACGAGCGGTCAATCCCAGTTCACGGAGTCGGTGCAACAGGTACATACCGGCGAAACCTGAGCCGACGATAACAACGTCATAATGTTTCGGGGCGATCGACATGGTGCATACCCGGGTTCAGAAGAGGGGATAGTGTCTCCGTCTTGCCAGGTAAGGTCAAACAAGGGCCGGGAGAAAGGATTCTCCGTGTTGCAGGCGAGGTACATTGAAAAACTGCGCCAGGGTTTGACCAATATCGGCGAAGGTTTTGCGAACGCCCAGGTCTACTGCGGCGATCCCGGTTCGCCAGACCAGTACCGGAACGTATTCGCGGGTGTGATCCGTGCCACGCCAGGCAGGATCGCAACCATGATCTGCGGTGATGATGAGCAGGTCATCCCCGGACATGGCGCTTTGAATCTCCGGCAGGCGGTTGTCAAAGTACCGCAATGCCCCGGCGTAACCGGCAGGGTCGCGGCGGTGCCCGAAGTCCTGATCGAAGTTCACCAGGTTGGTGAAGATCAGGGTGTTGTCCGGCTCCGCCCTGATCTTCTCCAGCGTCGTATCGAGCAATGCCTCAAGTCCGGTGGCTTTGGTGCTCGTGCTGATCCCCCTGTGTGCGAAGATGTCGGAGATCTTGCCAATGCCCGCGACCCGATGCCCCTGTTGCACAAGGATATCGAGCAGCGTTTCGTCAGGTGGCGCGATGGAATAGTCCCTTCGATTGCCGGTTCGTGTATAGGTCTCCGCGCTGTCGCCGATAAATGGTCTTGCGATCACACGTCCGATGTTGTCCTCATAAAGCAGCTCTCTTGCTACCTCGCAGAAACGATACAGCCTGTCCAGGCCGAATGTATGCTCGTGGGCGGCTACCTGGAAGACACTGTCTGCCGAGGTATAGCAGATAGGCTTGCCGGTGCGCTGGTGCTCCTCACCCAGATCGCGAATGATGTCGGTGCCCGATGCGTGAACACATCCCAGTACACCGGGTACATCGGTCCGGCGGTTCAGTGTGTCAAGGAACGTCTTCGGAAAACAGTCCGGTGTCCTGGGGTAGTACCCCCAGTCAAGCATGACCGGCACTCCGGTCATTTCCCAGTGACCGCTGGGGGTGTCCTTGCCACGACTGAGTTCTGCGGCTGCGCCATAGGCGCCGGAGACCGGATGGGCGTTGCCGACTTCCAGGGATTCCTGGCTCACAGTCTGCGCCGCTGCGGAGAGACCCATCGAGTTCAGGTTGTCCAGATTCAGCGGAGCACCCGTGCGTTTCAGGTAATCCCGGGCGATATGGGCGTAGGTGTTTGCGCCTTGATCGCCGAAACTTTCGGCATCCGGCGCCCATCCTATACCGAAGCCGTCAGCAACCAGAATGATTGCGCGTCCCATGGTGTATCCGTAACTCTGATAGCAGGTCGGTAATTATATCCCGAATGGTGTAACCTGCGGTCCTTTACTCAGGTTTCAAAATATCCTCAGTATGCTGGAAGTCGCACAAAGCCTGCTTGGTATGGTGTTTATTCTCGGGGTTGGCTATCTGCTGTCATCTGATCGGGCCAGAATCAAATGGCGGGTCGTTGGTGGCGCCTTCACGATTCAACTCGTTATCGCGGCACTGGTGCTCTACATTCCTGCGGGCAAGCATGCGCTGGAGGCGGTGGCCGGTATCGTGATCAATGTGCTGGGTTATGCACAGGCGGGCATGAACTTCATGTTCGGAGACCTTGCCTCGGACGGCTACGGTTTCGTGTTTGCGCTACAGGTGTTGCCGATCATTGTGTTCTTTGCTTCGTTGGTTTCCGTGCTTTATCACCTTGGCATCATGGAACGGCTGGTCAGCCTGATTGGTGGATTCATTCAACTGGCACTGGGTACGACCAGGGCTGAGTCCATGGCCGCCGCCACGAACATCTTCATCGGTCAGTCGGAATCGCCCATTGCGGTAAAACCCTATCTTACCCGCATGTCCCGTTCTGAGATATTTGCGGTCATGGTTGGGGGTATGGCGACTGTGGCGGGGTCCGTGCTTGGTGGCTATGCCGCCGCCGGTGTGGAGATGCGCTATCTGATTGCCGCGAGTTTCATGGCGGCCCCGGCGGCACTGATGATGGCGAAATTGATTCGTCCCGAACTGGATGATCAGACCTCGGATCAGGCAGATATTCATGAGGATATTCTGGAACATCGTGCGGTCAACGTTATTGACGCTGCGGCAGTGGGCGCATTGCAGGGTATGCAGCTTGCTTTCGCGATTGGTGCGCTGTTACTTGCGTTTATTGCCCTGATTGCATTGATTAACGGTTTGATAGGCTGGGCCGGTGGTCTGGTCGGATTCGATGGACTGACGCTGCAACAGATACTGGGTGTGCTTTTCCAACCCGTGGCTTTCCTTATCGGTGTACCCTGGGATGAGACGAGACAGGTTGGCAGTCTTCTCGGTCAGAAATTCATGTTGAATGAATTTATCGCCTTCCTGGATTTTGTTGCTCATTATCAGAGCGAGTTATCAGCCCGGACCCAGGCGATTGTCACTTTTGCCCTGTGCGGGTTTGCCTGTCTGTCTTCGATTGCCATCGTGGTCGGTGGTATCGGTGTGCTGGTTCCGGAACGTCGTGAAGAAATGTCACAACTGGGCCTGATGGCGGTGATTGCGGCCACGCTGGCTAACCTGATGAGCGCCACCATCGCCGGGTTGATGCTGTCACTGTCATAGCCGCATATGCCGACATCTACGGAAGCTCTGAATAATAGGCTTTTTTTGTGAGAGAAAGTTTCGTGAGAGCAAGGCGGACGCGCCCGCAGAAAATCGTAAAAACGCTTTAATTTTCCGATGTTTCGAGGACGGGTCCAACGCAGTTATCGCGGGAAAAGACATTATTCAGAGTTTCCCTACTTGTCGGGGTTGATCAGATACTTCTCACCCGTTGCCTGCCTGCCGTAGACGTTGATGGCATCCAGGGTCAACGCCTCGGCCAGCGAAACCTCTTTTGTGTAGCTGCTGGCGAAGGTCGTCTTGATCTCATCGGCGACACGCTGCCTGAGTTTGTCCGCAGCTTCAAAGCCTATCTTCTGCAGGAATGGCGTCAGCAACCAGCCTCCCAGACCCCATGAAAAACCAAAGTTTCGGCTCAGGGTGGTCGGGGACCGGTCCAGTCCGCCATAGATGTACACCTGCTTGAAGGTATCAGACCCATAGCGGTTGTAATCGCCGCCGGCGCGCATGGCTGCCGCTTCCATGGCAGTCAGCAGTTGCCCCGCCAGTTTGCCGCCGCCGGTAGCATCGAAGGCGATGTGGGCATCTGTCCTGGCAATCGCATCGATGAGGTCGTTCATGAACGATTCATCACCGGAATTGCAGACATGCTTTGCGCCGATACCTTTCAGAAGGTCCACCTGCTCCTGCCTGCGTACAATGTTCACCAGTTCGACGCCATCCTTGAGGCAGATCTTCTGAAGCATCTGTCCCAGGTTAGAGGCCGCCGCCGTGTGACAGAGTGCACCGAATCCTTCCATCTTCATGGTCTCGACCATGCCGAGTGCCGTCAGCGGGTTCACAAAACAGGAAGCGCTTTCAGCGGGCGTTACACCCTCGTGCATCACCAGGCACTGTTTTGCCTTGATAACCCTGAACTGCGTATACATGGCGCCGCCCAGTATGCCGACGGTTTTCCCGAGCAATGCCTGTGCTTCCGCGCCGGACCCTGCGTCCACAACCACACCACCCGCTTCATTACCCACCGGCATGGGTTGACCGGCTCTTGCGGCCACCACTTTGCGCAGCCCTTCCGGGATGGTGGCGGTAATAACAGGAGATTCCTCCGTGCCGGAAGCAGATGCCGTGGTCATATCCGCCATGCCGAACAGCAGACCCAGGTCAGACGGGTTGATCGGTGCGGCTTCCACCCGGATAAGGACTTCATCCTCTGCCGGTACCGGTACCGGGACCCTGGCGAGGGACAGCTCCAGCGTGCCTTCTGTGGTAACGAGTGATTGCAGTTGCAGTTGTTCAGACATGAGGTTCTCCGTTAAGTCTTTCAGTGTGTGTTGCCCGCGAGCAGCCTTGTGCGTTCGGCTTTCGGGTCCGCGAGGATTTTAGTTCGATGTCTGGTGACTTCAGACGCCGTATAGGGGGTGATGTCTTGTTCCGGTGCATATTTGTCGAGCATCCAGTTCAGGAGTTCAGCCAGCTCCGCGTCGCTGATGGGTGACTGGGATGCACCGGGGACCCGCACCAGGTAGCTTCTGCCGACCCCGGTTTGCGCGAGCAGTGCGAATTCCTCGTTGAAGCCCGGCACCTCCGGCGGAACGCCCTGACCGTTCATCAGGTGGCATCCCATACAATGAATCATATAGTGGCTCTTCGGGTCAGCGTGCAATGGTATCAGGAAGAGCGTGGCAAGGGTCAGAAGAACCAGTCGCATTAGGGAAGCTCTGAATAATAGGATTTTTTCGTGAGAGCAAGACGGACGCGCCCGCAGAAAATCGTAAAAACGCTTTAATTTTCCGATGTTTCGAGGACGGGTCCAACGCAGTTATCGCGGGAAAAGACATTATTCAGAGTTTCCTTAGCTTTCGTCAACACCCATGACAACCGCTGTTGAACAGTGATAGGCATTGGTCTTCGTGCCGACACACCAGTTGATGTCGTTGTTTTTGGGTGGATAGTAGGCGGGCTTGTCGCCTTCGTTTCGATTGCAGAAGCAACGTCCGCATGATCCCTTACCGCAACAATCGTTGTAGGAAATAATGTAACGCTTGCCGTCTGCGGGGTTCTCACAGGTGCCGACCCAGGTAACCGGGGAGGGTTCGGCGCCGGGAGGGCAGGTCGATGCAGTGCCGCCACAACAGCTACAAAGGAAGCCATCGATAGCGCAGTAGCGCCAGTACCCGCAACTCTGGGGATCGCCGATTTCATTGAGCGGCATACTGCCCGCCCTGACGACCGGCAGAGCGGGCACCAGAGCCGTGCCGACCAGAACCTGGCCAAGCCGGGATATGAAGTTCCTGCGGGAAAGCCGTCTTGCGGAAGTAACCGTCCTGCCGGTCACCCACTGATCCAGTTTTTTGTAAAAGGCGTTATCCACGATCACTCCTCAGTCATGCCAAGATACTCCTGCACACTGGAGACGTCCAATTCATCGGCGGCGAGCAGGCTTTCCAGATGCTCACGATTGTTGACCAGTCCCCTTGCTCTGAGGACGCCTTCGTCGCTAATCAATGCCGCGAAGGGCAGGCGATTGACCCCGAGGGTCATTCCAAGAGCCTGTGACAGCACATAACGTGATGCCGGAATATCATGTTCCTCAGCGTAAGCATGGTGGCTTGCCAGACCGTCACCATCTGACGCATAGAGCAACGAGATATTTTCCTGGTCGGCAAGGTCCTTAACGACAGGCAGCAGTGACCGACAGATGGGACAGCCCGGTGACATGAAGAAGATAAACGTGGAGCTGTCTGACGGCGCGCCAATATTCACGGTTGCATCGGCCAGCGTCCTGGCGGCAATCGGTTCGAGTTGTTCGCCTATTTTCGGACCGTTCGCCGGCGTCAGCGCGCCCACCGGAGCAACCCGCTCATGCAACACACCAATCTGGCGTGCGAGGGCATAGACGGCAAGCAACAGGAGTATGGCAAGAACCCAGAGGATCAGGTTTGAAATGATCAGCGCGGTAACCATCAGGACCACCAGAGCCTTTGCTGCACATGATTGGCGATGAGCAGGGTCATGGTTGCATAGACCATCAGGCAGACTGCCACAGTGATAACGATCACCAGATAGTCCAGCCAGACCAGCGGTCGTTCCGATAGTGGCAGTGTGCATACCACCAGCAAACCGATCAGCAGGAGGTTTCTCGCCACATGGAAGTAACTGATGCCACCGCCCCGGGAACCGAGGCAGCCACAGTCGATGTGGGTTCTGCCTCGCAGCAGGTTGATAAAAATACCCGACGCGTAGGTAACCAGAATCAGCACGCCAAGGGCGACACCCCAGGGATAGGCTTTGGTAATCAGCAGGGTGGCGCTGATGACTTCTGCCGCAATGATGCTGATTGCCGCAAAGGGTACCAGCAGTGGCGGAAGAATCCTGTAGTCAATGAGCTGTTGGCGAAAGGCGGGTATGTCCTGGTATTTCTCCAGTGCGGAGAGTGCAAACAGCAGTCCGAATCCACCCAGCAGGCCGTAAAGAATAGTCGGGTCGAGCATGGGTCAGGGACTCATGCCGTCGTCAAGGCTTTGCAGAATCGTTGGAAATGTGAGGTCCTTGATGGTGCCGTTCAGTCTGGCCGATTTCAGATCATACACATGCACCTGATTGGAGATGAGAGAGCCTGCGTACAACCTTGGCGCATCATCCTGCGAAACGGTAATTGCCGTGGCTGGTTCTGCCAGCACAAGACGATGTCGAAGTGCGCCGCTGTCGGCATCCAGATACCAGACTTCAATACCTGGCGCTTTATGCCCGCCGGTATCTTTTTCGTCAGTCATCGGATGCATCAGGGCCAGTAACAGATTGCCGGATCGGTGGAGGGCCAGCGGCTGCATGCCACCAATACGCCACCCGCCCGTTCCGTCATCTATGTGGAATTTCTCTTCTATCCGGAGTGCTTCCCCGGCAGGGTCCAGTTCTGCGCTGACGACCCGCCCCAGAAAGGAGGTAAAGACCCAGCCGCGGTTGCTTCGCGCCGCCTTTTCCATCAGCGGGTCTTCCCGCAGGTCGAAGAAAGAAGGCGAGCGGTCGCGGGCGATCTCGTTACCCTGAGCATCCAGGCGTATTACCTGGATGGTGCCGTCGCCGCACAACTGGAAGAACCTGAAACCCTTGTCCGGGTATACCAGTCCGCAACCGGCCGTAGAAATCTCCTTCAGAAATTTGCCGGAGCCCAGGTTCGCCACGGAGATGGTATTTCCGGGTGTGATGTTGGTTACCAGCATCAGTTGAGTGTCATCTTCCTCAAGGATGGCCGAATAATTTCGCATGGGTGAACCGCCGGCATGTTTGGGCGGAATGACAATTTCGCCAAGGGGTGACAGGTTGTTCAGATCGTAGGTGGAGATTACATCGGTACGTTCGCCTCGGGTGTGCCTGCTGAGGTAGGTCTCTGCCGTATGGACAACACCGCGCTCCAGGTCGATTTCAAACGCATTCGAGTCTATGCCGGTGGAGATCATGCCCAGAACTTCGAGGGTATCGGTATCAAAGAGTATGGCGTTCTCGCCGAAGCTGTTAACCAGCAGTGTATGGGCCGGTATTGATTCCAGTGTTTCCGCCCGTAAAGGTTCCGGAGCAATGTCTGCCAGTACTGTCAGGAAGGACGATGCCAGCAGGGCACCGAGTAGCTGTCTCAACATTAGTTTTCTCAAGATGGCCGGGATGGGGTTGTTGATGTTATCGACATCTTACCGAAAATCACGCGACCTCAGTGAGAAATGCTTTGGTGATGGCGGGGACCTTCAACATGCTCTGTCTTGAATGCCTGCTGAGGGAAAAGCACTTCCCCGGAATCGAGGTCTAAGGGTACAGCCCATAGCGATAAGGTCTCTGTGAATTGAAATACGGGCAGAGGGGTTTTGAATTGGCGATTGCAAGGGTAAACGAGGTACATATCGCGATTGCCTTCCAGATACTTTTCTCCATAAGCGAAGAGTTGATACAAATCCTGTTGGCTCATTCCATACTTGTATTTAGAGTTGCTTGAGTTCAGTAATTTCCATTTCGCATCAAGTACAGAAATGTTTTCGCCTTCAGCGCTGACAAGAAAATCGGGTCGCAGTTGAAACCAGTTGTGGCCGTTATGTTTGACCAAATGCTTGCTCGAAGCCTGTTCAGTTATTTTATATCTGCGAGGAAGTTGTTTTTGAAGACAAAAGCCGACGTACTTTTCAAATAGCTGTTCCATCGGGAAAAGCATGCTGACGCCCTCCCACTGTCCCTGGTACAGCATGGGAGAAAAATTTTTCAGCAGGAGTTCCACCCAGGGCTTCAGGGGGCGGTAGTGAACCATGTCTCTCCGGTCTCGCCACTTGGAGAATTCATATTGTATGTCATTGGGATAGGTAGCCTGCCCGAAAGCCGGTAAGAGTTCTTTCGCCATGCGCTGATTGTCACTGGACGCTGACAGCTTGAGTGCCTTTTCGAGAGCCAGCTTGATCAACCTGTTCTCAGGGGTATCAATCGAGTAAAGGTCGAATTCAATATGGAATGTTTCCAGTTTGCTGACAGGTTGACGCATTTGTTTACTGATGTTCAGCCGTCCCCTGATGTACGGCCTGGTGCTTGCGGTGCGTTGATAATCCCTTCTTAAACCCTTGTGTACCAGATCGTTAGTCTGGTCGAGGAAGCGCTTGATTAACGCATCGATAAGGGGCGCTTCATGGCTGCCGAGTGAGGCATCCTTCTCCGGTATCGCCAGGTCTGATGCCACGGCAATCATCTTCAGGAGCAGGTCTCTGGCCTTTGCACTGGACTCTTCCTCACCCAGAGTCTTGGGCAGAATTTCTATGTTGGTGCCCGCCGGAGTTTTAACCAGGCCGACATAATTTCTGGCCTGTATACATTCGTGGCCAGCCCTGGATATCAGCCTGAAAATCTCGGGGTTATCTGATTCGTCCGGGTCATCACCCTGACCGGTGACGCCCTCCGGACTGTCTGACTTTCTTGCCAATACTGACCCTCGTAAATAATCGTAGGAATCCTGGTCAATGGTTAATCCTCCGGGAGGGGCCGAGCCGCATTGATACAGACAGTCGTATTCTCGAAGTAGCAGGTTGCTGGTCATTCTTCCGGCTTATAAATGCCAATGTAGGTGGCAGGGCGCTTAAGTGCTTCGGTATCAATGACGTATCGGGTGTTGTTCTTGAATCTGGCATTGGCTTCAGAGAATGATTCTTCGGGGTACGGTTTTTCAACAAGGATTTGATGGGCGGCAGTTTTTCGATCGTCTCCCAGCACGATTCTTATGTTCTTCCAATCTTCGAAAAAGTATTCCTGGAGCAGCGGGATAATGTGTCTGTCAAATATCCTTGAGAGTTCTGCTATCTCCGGTTTGTTCTTCAGACCCAGGAAGTAGGCATGCCCCAGTCTGTGCTCCCTGTCATAGACGGCTTCAATCCGATCATTTATTGTGTCCAGCATCAACCTGAGATCAATACCTTCGATACTCTTCGGAAGCAGTTTGGAATCGGGTTCCATTTCTTCAAATTCGAATCTTCTTCTCAACGCCGTATCGAGCAGGGTAAGCGAACGGTCGGCTGTATTCATCGTTCCAATAATGTACAGATTATCAGGTACGCCAAAAGGCTCTTTGGAGTAAGGCAGGGTCAGGGTCCGACTATCTTCGGCGCCCAGGCGCTTCTCAGGTTCAAGCAACGTTATCAGTTCGCCAAAAATGCTGGAGGCATTACCGCGATTAACTTCGTCAATAATAAGCACATGTGGAGTTTCTTTACCTGACTGCCTGGCTCTGTCGGCGATTTGCTTGAAAATGCCAGGTTCCACTGCATAGGTGATCTGACCGTCAACCGTACTCGCCCGGATGCCTTCTACAAAGTCCTCATAGCTAAAGCTCTGATGGAAGGTGACGAAAGCTATTCTTCCGTCTTCAACGAGTTGGTCGTATCGGTGTTTGATGTCTTCCCGGGACTTGCCTGCGCTTTGGCGCTCAATGATTTCCACTGCTTTCTGGACAGTGTCGTAGGTTTTGCCTGTTCCGGGTGGGCCGTAGAGGATGGTGTTGAGGTTGGATTGGGGAAGGTTTGGGTTTTTCGACACTGATACCTGTGGGGGGTCTTCCGCTACTGCTTTCTCGTCTTTATCCTTCGTGCCCTGCTTGCTTTTTATTAGCTCATACAAATTCCAGATGGCTATATTTTTCGCAATCGGGTCGTTTGCTCCGATGATGCTGGAATCTGAGGTATGTCTACCGACTGCTTCGAGAAGTTCTCGATTGAGATCACACCAGCCCTCCTCATTGGGTATGTCGATCTCCAGATGTTCCCTCAGATAGTCGGATACTTCTTTCAGCTTTGGAAGGCTCACGAAGCTGGTAAATTTATCGGAGTAGAAGGTCGAAAAAACTCTGTGAGGTACAGCGTTATAGATTTTTTTGAAACCCCGACTTTTCCATGAATCCAGGATGTGATCCAAAGTCTTTTGGGAGGGCTCAGCGGCAATTTGCCCGGTTATGTCTCGAAGGATACCTTTGTGTGCCTTGAAATCTGACTGTAGCATGGTGCCGGGGAGCACAGATGATATTCCATTATCAGCTTCTAACCATAGTCGTTCCAGAAGTTCATCAGTGAGTTCAGCGGGGTCAGATAAGACGGGATGACAGTCTGTGACCATGGCAGTATACCTATCGTGCCATTCCTGTTTATCTTTAGAACGATAGACGTATTCAAGCAGGGCTGTCACGCTATGCTGGCCTTCGTTTGCCTGCCAATGTTTTTCTATCTCATCAAGGTTGCCCAGACGGATACCTGAGCCTTGTGGTGACCAATTCTGTGATGGCATGACCTGTTGAAGCAAGAGCGTTGGAAGCAGGCCGTCAGCACAACCGGGTCGGAATTCTTCAATTTCAAAGTCTATGCTGGTCTGGCTTTTTTCCGGGTCTTTCCAGTTCTCTCCTTCATAGGGTGGATTAACTACGACGCCCCGAGCTATCAGGCCCTTTGGCGGTACGCCGAGGCGTAGCAGATAGACGCGATCACCTGTGTTCGCGTCCTTTAACCGACAACGCCACGAGTGCAGTTTCCCAGGGCTGAGATCGAGAGTGTAATCTGATGTGCCATCACCCCCGATCTCGTGGTTTTTGGGGTTCCATGTAAGGAGGACGGCATTGCCGCTGTTGTTGTCTACGGCAGGTTCTTTTTGCCGGATATCAAACCCACACCCCAGAATCTTTTTGAAGCAGGTGGTACCTAACCCTTCCCCGAGGCCAGTTCGGTCCAGCTCCCTGCCATTTGCGTGTTTGCTGGCCAGCGAGAGAACGTATATCGGAGGGTATGTCTGACCATTGTGAACAAGGTCATAGGTAGAGGATTCCGCTTCAGGCGGCACGCCCTCTTGATCTATCTCTGCCAGTGCCTGCAGGAAATGCTGCTCCGTGATATTGCCGGGTATAGAGACCAACTGACTTCCTCCGATTCCTGTTCAATCCATATTCAACTGTCTTTCTTACCCGTGGAGAATAGCAGAGCTGTGCCTCCACTGCTTCTTTTCGGTGACCTCACACTTCTATTTCCCGGGGCATGGCCCCACAAAGGCTTGAAATTGTTCAAATTATAATTACTATGGTCATGACTATGGTCAGATAAAGATGAAAATGAAAACAATCAAGGCTTCTGAGTTCAAAGCCAGGTGTCTGAGTCTCATGGATGACGTGGCGCAATCGGGGGAAGAAATCGTGGTGACCAAGAACGGCAAACCGGTTTCCAGGCTGGTGCCCATCAAGACAAGACCGAAGGAGGTCTATGGCCTTCATCGGGGTATGTGGCAACTGAAGGATGACCTGGTAGAGCCGGTCAACGACACTGGCCGGGATGCGCAGTAGTCATCAAGTGAACTGCGATGTTGATTCTGGATACCCATGTACTGGTATGGATGGACCAGGGGTCAGACCTCCTTGGCCGTCGTGCGCGTCGGCTGATCGAAGGGGCTTACCGGGATGAGTCGCTGGGGGTTGCTACCGTGACCTTCTGGGAGGTTGGCATGCTCATGAATCAGGGGCGTGTTGCGTTTGAGGGATTGCTGTCGGAGTGGCGGGTTACGCTTTTGAACAGCGGGATTCAGGAAATTGCCGCCGATGGCGGTGTTTCGCTCGCCGCCGCCGAGTTAAAAGATTTCGCGGGTGACCCGGTGGACCGACTGATCGCCGCAACGGCGATTGCCGAAGAGGGCAGGCTGGTAACGGCGGACCCACGCATCCTGTCACATCGGGCTGTAAAAACCGTGAACGGTTTGAACTAAGGAAACTCTGAATAATGTCTTTTCCCGCGATAGCTGTGTTGGACCCGTCCTCGAAACATCGGAAAATTAAAGCGTTTTTACGATTTTCTGCGGGCGCGTCCGCCTTGCTCTCACGAAAAAAATCCTGTTATTCAGAGCTTCCCTGACTATCGTGGAAATCCGAATAATCAGGCTGATCGGTGTGTTGTTGCTGCTGCCAATGCCGGTGGATGCCGAACCGGATTCACGACGTCCGCTGGCCCTTGGTCATGTTCGTGATTTGCGGGACATCCGGACCCTGGACCGGGAAGTTGACCGGCTGCTGACCAAGATTGAGCAGTGTGCGGTGGCTGAACTCGCACCCGTCGGACAATGCCACTGCCAGTATCCCGGGAAGCTCGCATCAGTGAAACGTGCGATCAATCAACTGCTTGTCAGGCACCCGGATTGGGACAATCGCGCTCTACTCTGGTGGGACCAGCGGGAAACCTATGCCTCCAGTCTCCATCTGGGTGGCATCCGGCGTCAGTTGAATCAGCCCTGTAATGCCGTCGTGACGACCATCAGCGGTCCTGCGGGGGCCTACCCCGGTGAGGGGTAGGCTTTCGTTTCAGCGTTTCAGGGAAGCGTTCTCTTGAACATGGCGTGAACCCGCTCCCAGTGTGTTTCCGCAGCCGCGTGGTTATAGCGTTCACCACCTGGCGGCGCGAAACCATGGAGCGCCCCTTCCAGGAAGTCGATGCGATAGTTGATGCCGGCTTCCTTCATGGCCTGATCCATGATGTCTCTTTCTTCTGCCGTTGCCGTTGGATCATTGTCAGCCCAGGCGAAATAGACTTCCGCCCGGATCCGGTCGATCTGCAGGTGAGGCGAGTCTTCCTGGTCGGTGACGACCCAGGCGCCGTGTACCGAGGCAATAGCGCCCACCTTGTCAGGCATATTCTGGGCGAGGTTCATCACCAAGGGTCCGCTCATGCAGAAGCCAACGGCGCCGATTTTGCCGCCGGAATCTGCGGCGTCGCGGCCTGCCGCGTAATCCAGCAAAGTCTGGCAGTCAGTCAGTGCGCCTTCCCTGGTCACGCTCTGCATAAGCTCCCGCCGCTCGTGCATTTCCTCGTCACTGGTTCCGAATTCCCTGTACGGGGTTTTCCGGTAATACAGGAACGGCATGAGTACGTAATAGCCGGTGCCGGCCAGGCGAGAGGCCATCTGCCTGAGTGCCGGTCTGATACTCGGCGCGTCCATGAGGTACAGCACGATGGGATAAGGGCCACCTTCTTCCGGGTGAAACTCAAAGGTAGTCATGGTGCCGTCGGGTGTTTCGATTTCTACTCTTTTTTCAATCATAGCTTTCTGTGGAGGTCAGTTCCCTGTGGTGAACAGAACTTCTCATGATCCCCCAAAACCCTGTACGATCCAAGGTTTGGGACCTGGCAGTTATGCCGGGGTAACTTTGATGAGCAGGCGGATATAAAGTGGATTTCAGTTTTAGTGACGACCAGCTCGCGATACGCGATGCTCTGGAAAAAATCTGTACACAGTTTCCGCCCGATTACTGGCTGGAGCGTGATCGGGACGGTGACTTCCCGGAAGAGTTTGTTGCTGCCGTTGTTGACGGCGGCTGGCTGGGTATTGCCATGCCTGAATTGGTCGGAGGCTCCGGCCTTGGAATCACCGAAGCGGCGATACTGGCATACACGATATCCCGTTCCGGCGCGGGATTCAGCGGTGCCTCCGCTATCCATCTCAATCTTTTTGGCCCTCAGCCGATTGTTGTGTTTGGCAACGATGAACAGAAGGCCAGGTTTCTGCCACCGCTGATCAAGGGGCAGGATCGTGCCTGCTTCGGTGTCACGGAGCCGGATGCCGGGCTTAACACCACACGCCTGCAGACGATGGCCGTTCGTGATGGCGATAACTATGTCATCAATGGTCGCAAGATGTGGACCAGCACCGCTCAGACGGCGAATAAAATCCTGATTATTGCGCGAACCGCAGCGCTGGATTCGGGCGTGAAGCCAACCGAAAGTCTCACGCTTTTCTATACGGACCTGAATCGAGACCAGATAGAGGTTCGTGAAATTGAAAAGATGGGCCGCAAGGCCGTCGATTCGAATGCACTCTTTATTGACGATCTTGTGGTGCCTGCTTCTGACCGGATTGGTAAAGAGGGTGAAGGATGGAAATGCCTGCTTCACGGCCTGAACCCTGAACGAATTCTAATCGCTGCGGAATCCGTTGGCCTGGGGCAGGTTGCTCTTGAGCGGGCTGCCCGGTATGCCCGCGAGCGGGTTGTCTTTGATCGGCCCATCGGTCAGAACCAGGCCATTCAGCATCCCCTCGCAGTGAACTGGATGGAACTGGAGGCCGCGTTCAACATGGTGTTCAAGGCCGCAAGTCTTTACGACAAGGGCGAGTCCTGCGGTCGTGAAGCCAATGCCGCCAAATATCTTGCTTCGGAAGCGGGTTTATCGGCATGCCAGCAGGCGGTTCGTACCCACGGTGGTATGGGGTACTCGAAAGAATTCCACGTGGAGCGTTATCTGCGTGAGATGATGATCCCGGTGATCGCACCTGTCAGCCAGGAGATGATCAAGTCATTTATCGCAGAGCAGGTGCTGGAGCAGCCGAAGAGTTACTGACAATGACCTACGACGATTATGAGTTTCTGACCTTCGAGCCCCAGGGGAATGGCATTCTCCTGATGACCATCAACCGCCCTGAAGTATTGAATGCCACCAATGTCAAACTGCACAGTGAGCTGGCCTGTGTCTGGGATACGATTGCGGCGGATGACGACACAAACGTGGTGGTGGTGACCGGAGCCGGGCGCGCCTTTTCTGCCGGTGGTGACATCGAACTGATTGAAGGCATGATCGGCAATGCTGACGAGGTTAACCGAGTGCAGAGGGAGGCGGCTGACCTGGTGTTCAACATGCTGGCCCTGGAGAAGCCGATCATCTCTGCCATCAATGGTGTTGCCGTAGGGGCCGGTCTGGCCGTTGCGCTCATGGCGGACATCAGTGTCATAAACGAAGAGGCTCGCATCACTGATGGCCATGTGAAGCTTGGCGTCGGCGCCGGGGATCACGCCGCGATCATCTGGCCTTTGCTTTGCGGCATGTCCAGGGCCAAGTATTTTCTGATGACAGCGGATTTCATCAGCGGTGAAGAAGCGGAGCGCCTGGGTATGGTGACATTCGCGAAGCCGGCTGATGAAGTTCTGCCAACCGCCATGGAAATTGCGGACAAGCTGGCAAAGGGGAGTCAACCGGCTATCCGGGGAACAAAACAGGCGTTGAACGGCTGGTTGACCCAGGCTGGTCCAATCTTCGAGAACTCACTCAAAATGGAGATGTTGTGTTTTCTGGGTGAGGACGCGAAAGAGGGTGCTGCGGCGCTTCGGGAGAAACGTGACCCGAAATTCCCCTCGGCGAAATCCTACTGGCGCGAATAGGTCGTTACCATTTCAACACGGCTTTTGCCGCAGGTCTTTCCCGGTAGCGTTCATCCCAGGCCCGTAGTCGGGGCCGGTCACCGAGCACATCGGCTTCGGCATATCTTGCAAACTGCAGAGCAGCCTGCAGGGTGCAATCTGCGATAGACACCTGCTCGCCCATGAATAAGGGGCGGTCATCGCCGAGCAGTTCTTCCAGATAGTCAAGTGGCGCCTGCATAGCTGATTTCAGTTCGTCTGCGCGTTCAGGGTCAGCAGGCAGTCCCAGCGGGCTCCTGGTGGCATGCACATAACCGGCGATGGACCCTGCAATCCGAAGGTCGACGATTCTCTCGACATCTCTTGCCATGCCTTTTTGCTCTGCCGTGCCTGTGATGAGCGTGTTTTCAGGAAACCTGTCTTCCAGATACTGGATAATCGCGAGTGACTCCAAAAGACAGGTGCCATCCTCCAGTTCGAGAGTGGGCAGGGTGCCAAAGGGGTTTCTTGCAAGATGCTCCGGTTCCCTGTGTCGACCCTTCAGTGTATTGACGACGATCTGTTCAATGTTCATGGTCGTGCCCACCTGCTCGCGCTCCGCAATGTAAAGCATGACCTTGGTCGGATTGGGTGCCAGTGGCACCATGTATAGTTTCATGGCTCTTCCCGGATTCTGAATCCTGTGATGAAACCAGAATATCCGTTCTTGTGCCACCGTCCGGGTCAGCCATCCACCGTTCGGGTGATGGGTAGCGCGTGGGAGGACTTGACCGCCTCCAGACTGAAGGACGATTCCACGTGTTGCACACCCGGGTAGTTCAGTATCTCCTGCATGCAGAGTCCGGCGAAGTGGTCCATATCCCTGGCGACCACCTTCATCAGGAAGTCGAAGGCGCCACTCATGGCGTGGCACTCGACAATGTGCGGTTCGTTTTCAATGCGCCGGTAAAACTCGTTTCTGCCCCGGTTCGGCTGCTTATCCATTCGCACACTGACATAGGCGGTCACCTGGAGTTCCAACTGCCGCTGATCAAGGAGGGCAACATAGCCCCGGATCATGCCCGACGCTTCCAGGAGTTTTACCCGCCGAAATGTCGGTGATTCGGAGAGTCCCACGGCCTCAGCAAGCTGTATGTTGGGAATCCGCCCATTCTGTTGCAGGGTTTCAAGGAGTTTTGCTTCAATTTTGTCCATAATGAGAAAATAGTCTACTAAACTATCAATAATTGAAAGAATCATTCTACTGTACAGGAAAATGTGGTCTATAAGAACAAATCCTGCTTGCAGCCTGGTCTAATATTTCTATCGGTCACTATTAAATTGAGGCTGGTCATGATCGACAATCCGATGGGTCTGAACGGTTTTGAATTCGTTGAGTTCTCGGCACCGGAACCAGGGCACCTGGAAAAGGTTTTTGCTCTTCTCGGGTTCCGGAAGGTCGCGGAGCATCGCTCCAAGGCGGTTCACCTGTGGCGCCAGGGTGACATCAACTTCATCATTAATTACGAACCTCGCAGCGTGGCTTTCTATCACGCGGAAGAACATGGCCCCTGTGCCTGTGGTCTTGCTTTCCGGGTTGAGGACTCGCGCAGGGCTTACGAGCGAGCGGTCGGACTGGGCGCCCAGTCGATTGATATTCCGACCGGCCCGATGGAATTGCGATTGCCCGCCATTCGTGGCATAGGCGGTGCGCCACTCTATCTGATTGATCGCTACGAGCGTGGCGCCAGTATCTACGACATCGACTTTAACTACCTGCCTGACGTTGACCTCTGCCCGGAAGGATTGGGACTCAGGGTGATTGATCACCTGACGCACAATGTTTATCGCGGTCGTATGGACTACTGGGCGGAGTTTTACGAGAAGTATTTCAACTTCCGCGAGATTCGTCACTTTGACATCAAGGGTGAGCAGACAGGGCTCATGTCACGCGCCATGACCGCACCGGATAACAAGATCCGCATTCCGCTTAATGAAGAAGGTCGTGGTAGCACGGAAGGCCAGATCGAAGAGTACCTGTTGCAGTACAACGGCGAGGGTATTCAACACATTGCCTTCGCAACGGAAGACCTGCCGGTGGTATTGAAAAAGCTCGCTGCCTCTGGCGTCACGTTTATGCCACCGCCTCCGGATACCTACTATGAGATGCTGGAAGGGCGGTTGCCCGGCCATGGCGAGCAGGTAGAATTGATGAAGCGTCACGGCATCCTGCTGGATGGCACAACCGAGGGCGGTAGTCCGAAACTTCTATTGCAGATCTTCTCTGAAACGATGATCGGGCCTATCTTTTTTGAATTCATTGAACGCAAGGGAGACCAAGGGTTTGGTGAAGGAAACTTCCAGGCGCTGTTCGAATCCATGGAACGTGATCAGAGGGGTCGAGGCACCCTGGAGGCAAGCGCATGAGCCTGAAACAGATTCACCATGTCGCCTATCGCTGCCGCGATGCCAGGGAAACGGTGAACTTTTACCGTGAAATGCTGGGCATGAAATTCAAACTGGCAATCGCTGAAGACCGGGTGCCTTCAACCGGGGCGCCGGACCCTTACATGCACGTCTTTCTGGATGCGGGTAGCGACAATGTGCTCGCGTTCTTTGAACTGCCGAATTCCCCGGAAATGGGTCGTGATGAACAGACCCCTCGCTGGGTACAGCACATTGCCTTTGAGGTGGACAGCCCTGACGATCTGACGCGCTACAAAGAGAAGCTGGAGTCCGCAGGTATTGATGTCCTGGGGCCTGTCAATCACGGAATCTTCGACTCCATCTACTTCTTTGACCCAAACGGTCATCGGCTGGAACTGGTCGCCAACAAGGGTACGAAGGAGCAGTTGCAACGGCTGAACGAGGTTGCCGACGACATGCTGGAAGAATGGTCACAAACCAAAAAGGCGCCGCAACACGCCGCCTGGTTGCACATGAACGAGACAGGAAAAATGAATTCATAGCAGTCCCCGTTTCAGGCTTATACAGATTAAAAAACAGTCTCGGTTGCAAAGTGATAGCACCGTTAAGGAAACCCTGTTATTCAGAGGTTTGCTGTAACAGGGCAATCAATGTTTATGGGAAAGGAACACCGGAGTTAAGACAATGAGAGTGCTGTTGTTTTTGATGTGCGCGCTGGCTGCGCTGATGGCAGAGGCCAGTGACGCTCGACCGAATGTTGTGATTCTGCTGGTCGATGATGGCGGTTTCATGGATTTCGGAGGTTACGGCGGCGAAGCGAGTACGCCGAACATCAACCGGATTGCAGATCAGGGTGTGCGTTTCAGCAACTACCACACATCGCCGCTCTGCGCGCCGTCGCGGGCCATGCTGCTCACCGGTCTGGATAACCACCGGACCGGGGTTGGCACCATCCCTGAAGTGCTGACGGAAGCTCAGAGGGGCAAGGACGCCTACCGGCTCAGTCTTCTCCCCGAAGTGGATACGATTGCTGATCGTCTGAGAACGGCAGGTTATCAGACCTATATGACCGGAAAGTGGCACCTTGGAAGAGAGGAGGGAGACCTGCCCGTCGATCATGGATTTGGCCGATCTTTTATCCTGGATGCTTCCGGGGCTGACAACTGGGAACAAAAGTCCTATATGCCCTATTATGAAGAGGCGCCATGGTTTGAGGATGGGGAACCCGCAAGGCTTCCGGATGACTTCTATTCCTCTCGATTTTTTGTCGACAAGATGATTGAGTATCTGGATACACGCGAGCGGCAACTGCCGTTCTTCTCTTATGTTGCATTCCAGGCGGTACACATTCCCGTACAGGCACCGAGAGAATTCACTGAAAACTATCGTGGCGTATACAGCGAAGGCTGGGATGTCTTGCGCCAAAAACGCTTTGAGAAGGCAAGGTCGCTGGGTCTGGTCCCGGAGGATGCGAAAGCGCCTGAACCACACCCGAAATTAAGGTCCTGGGACACGCTTTCCCCGGATGAACAGGCGCACTACGAAGCATCCATGATGGTGAACGCCGGTATGCTGGAGGCAATGGATCACCACATTGGACGTTTGGCAGCGTATCTGGAGGAAGAGGGTGAACTCGAAAACACCCTGTTTGTGATCACGTCAGACAACGGACCCGAATTCAATGAGGCGACATCCGGTGCCCTGTTCCGTTTGTGGATGGGTCAGAACGGTTATCACATTGACGTTGATCGCATGGGTGAGCAGGGTTACATGGGTGCGATCGGCCCCGAATGGGCCAGTGCGGCGGCGGTGCCCGGCACACTGTTCAAGATGTACGCAACCGAGGGTGGCACACGGGTGCCCCTCATCATCAGTGGCCCCGGAATTGAGCCACAGGCGTTCAACAATGTTCTGAACTTTGTGACGGACATAGCGCCGACCATCGCCGGGTTCGCCGGTATTGAGGCGACGGGTATGGATGGCCGGAGTCTTGTGCCCGTTATCACGGGGGAAGCGGGCAACGTCTACGGACCGGAAGAGCCGGTCGGCATTGAGGTCGCGGGTAATTCCGCCCTGTTCAAGGGTGACTACAAGCTGACCAGAAACACGAAGCCCCATGGCGATGCCATGTGGCGTCTGTATCATCTGGCTAACGATCCGGCTGAGGCTCGTGATCTGTCGGAAGACCTGCCGGAACTGAAAGCCGGGATGCTGGGTGCCTACGAACGGTATGCGGCGAGGTTCGGGGTCATTGAGCTGCCGAAGGATTTTGATATTGTTCAGCAGGTGGGTTCGAGAACCGTTGCACAATTGATCCGGAGAAACCAGTCAACGATCATCGGTGTCGGGCTGATGATCCTTCTCCTGTTGGCTGCGGCAACATATTTCCTGTTTTTCAGAAGCGGGAATCGCTGAGGTGCCTGAGTTCTGCTCCGTTGATGTTCATTAGGTCTAATAAGGTCAAATGGGTACGGCACGGGCCCAGATTTCCAGTGCAGATCTGTTGATTGAAGTGCGGCATTGCCGTACAATCTCTCAGTGTTTACTGTAATCGAAACGCCCGTTTATTCCAGGAAGGTTGCGGGACTTCTCTCAGAAAATGAAAGAGAAGACCTTGCAGTTTTCATCTCCGGGAACCCAACTGCGGGTTCTGTCGTTCGGGGCTCTGGTGGAGTCCGGAAAGTTCGGTGGGCTCGATCAGGTTCCGGCAAAAGTGGTGGCGTGAGAGTGATTTACTACAACATGCTCAAGGAGGAAGAAGTCTGGCTCCTTACCCTGTACGCGAAGAACGAAAGATCCACCATTCCCGGGCATGAACTTAAACTTATCAAGGAGGCTATCGAACGTGGCTGGCAAAACCAAAATGAGCGATGAAGGAGCCGAACTGCTCAAAGCAGTTGAGCAAATGAAGAAACGCAAGAAAGGTCGGGTTTACACCGAGGAGCAGCTACTTGCGATTTCCGCCAGAAAATCCGTCAACCTGACTCAACGACAATTCGCTGAACTACTCAGTGTTTCTATTGGCGCTGTTCAAGACTGGGAACAAGGAAGACGCTCACCGCGCGGAGCGGCCAAGATGCTTCTTAAGATTGCACAGACTCATCCAGACATACTTGAGGAAAAGGCTTCCTGAGCGCCACGGTTAGTACGAATAAACACCCTTTCCCCTCATTCGGAAAAGTAGCGTCATCCTTTTTGGCGTGAACTTCAGACTCAACTTCTAGAAACGGCGTAAATTCGGCGGCATTGATTCCCTTCAATCCAATGCCGCCGTTTTTTGCCTGCGTCGTGCGCTTTGCTTTATTGACGACAAGGTGACCCCCGCGAGAAGGCGGTGACGGTGTGCCTCAGGGCAGGTGCGCCCTCAGGGCAGCCAGTACAACTTCCGGCCCGTGTCGTCGCTGGTAGTTTTCAGCAACATCCATCCAGAGAACCTTGCCGTTTCTATCAAGCAACAATGTCGCTGGAACTGGCAATGCCTCGGCCTCATCCTGCCCAACAGGTCCGGAGTGGATAGCCTGGTTCCGCAAACCAAAGGCATCGGTAACTGCCAAATCCCGGTCTGACAGCATGGTGGCTTTAAGACCATGGACACCGCGCCTGGCACGAATCACTTCAGGAAGATCCGTGCTAACAGTCAACACCTGTATGTCGCGTTTCTTAAACTCGTCTTCGATTTCAGTCCATCGCCGCAACTCGGCGACACAGTAAGGTCACCAGTGCGCCCTGAAGAACTTGACCACAGTCGGTGTACCGTAGAGTGCATCGGACACGAACTGATTGCCCTGGTCATCCACAGCGGTGAAGTAAGGAACCGTATCCCCGACGGTGATGGGGTTATCCGCCACCTGCTGACGACTGATGGCTATCGTTGCCGTCAGGAACAAACCACCAATAATGGCAGCCACAGATGCGATGCCGCCAAACCAGCGTGTTTTGATCACAAAAGAAGCAATCCCGAGGACCGGCCCCAGCAGGAAAGCGAAAATAAAAAGCGTTCGGTTCTCCGGTATGGAAACCTTGTTCGCCAGGTTGAACCAAAACATCACGGTTGCCAGCGTCACTGCCAGCCCTGTAAAGGCAAGTGCCGTACCCAGCTTCTTGCTCGAACCACCCTTTGTTACTGATGTCTCTTGTTCACCCATTGATCAAACTCCTGCTCAAGTCCGGTGACTGGCGCTCGGCTGAAATCTTACATAACGCGAAGGAATGTACTCAAGTTGTAACTTTTACCCCGACCCCATTTATCCTAAGGCTTGTACCAGATAGGTGAACTCCAGGCCATCTCCCGAATGGTCTCCGGGTACTGTCCACTGCTGCAGATGTCTGGTTGCTCACCCTCATCCAGCCGCGCGCAGTCATAGGTATGCCAACGCGGAGATTCAGGCTCCACTGCTCGCAGATAATAGTAAGCAGACTGGCTGGCATCGAATGTCTCATCGGTGAACACGGTACACAGAGTGCCGCTGCCTGCCTCTGCTGAGGCGATCGTCTGTACAGATGTACGCAAGCCGCCGTCACCATCTACCCAACCCTTGATGAGCTGCAATTCCTGCAGATCACGACCATTCGGATCTTTCGCGGCCCACGCCAGAACTCTGGGTTTACCATCACTGACACTCAGGTCAGCACCCATTGGCACACCATGGTCATAGGCGGCATCAACCATATCGTTGCGCTCGCACAGGTCTGCAGGCAGATTCTCGCCAGCAAACAGGCGGACGGTTATCCGTGGTCCAGAGGTACCGAAAACCTCTCTTGACAGCATGGCGTCAAATATCGCATCGCGAGTATTCTGCTTTGCCCAGATACCTGCGAGGCCACCCGGGTTACCGTCAATGCCGCTGGTCAGCAGTCCTGGTTGCAGACGTTCTGCAGGATTGGATTCACCTGACACGGCGCCGCCCCAGTCCGATTCGGCGACACCACCCGGGTTCGCCGAATGCGTGTCGGTTGCGGCAATGATGCCCAGCTTGATCGGATTGAGGCCGGTTTCCTGTTCTTCCCTGAGTCCCACGGCTAACGCTGAGCGCTGAAAGTCAGTCGCGTGTACACAACCCGCACCCAACATGCCATTCGCGCCGGTCTCATCGGGTTCGCACTCACGTGTAACCTCGGAAGCCTGGCCGGTTATCAGTTGGCCATCTTTCATTTCAAGGGTGACATAGGTCTTTTCCTGACCCACGCGACGGACGGCTTCGACGCCACACAGTTCATCTGGCGCACCAAAGATGGAAGACAGGCCATTGATGCACTCACTGCTGCCCTTGTGCTGGAAAATCTCCATGATCGGTTCCCTCGCCAGTCGGGTTTCAGCATAGCTGCGCTTTGCATCCACGGTATCGGGAAGCTTCATGTAGGGCGCCATGCGTCCGTTGGCAAGATTGGTGTTGTGTGGAATTGTCAGGTAGTCGCAGCCATCTTCTTCTTTGCAGGCATTATTAAGTTCTTCCCAGAGCTTGCTGTCGATGGGTGCATCAATATAACTCACAGGAAGCGACGGAACGTTTTCATCTCGGAAGATGACATTGCGGTGGTAGTTGGATGTGCCCGGCGTACCAGTGTATTCGTAGGCGACAAAACTGGTGAATTCGCAGGGTGTGTTGGCCTCGTTGGCTGCCCGCTGGATGTCCTGCCAGGGTGATTTTGCAAACTCGCTACACTGGGCGCCGTCTTCTCCACAGATAGCAGCAATTCGTGTGGGCGTTTCAGTTGTGATGACCTGTCCCATCATCATCATGCCCTGGCGTTCGCTGACGCGCGTACCTATACAGAACCGGGTGTCATATGCGGGAGAATCGGGCGATCTGCACAGGCGGCGTTCACCAAGAAATTCGCCATGGTCGGTGACGGCGAGGAAATCGAGCGGGTAGTCGATTTGCGCTCTCCCCGCTGGTTTGCCGTCCTCCCCAATTGGAAAGAATGGAATGGCTTCACCCCGGGCATAACGGTTGGCATCCGCAGGGGTTGCACCTGTACTGTTGGCTGCAGCATCAAAGGAGTAACTCGTATGCACGTGCAGATCACCAAATAGCGCCATGCCATTTTCATTGTAGTTATTGCAGTTTCCTGTGGCGGCACTGGACTCCGGTTCTGGCGCTACCTGGGTTGTTTTAGCCGGTTCCTGGCTACATGCGGTGAGCAATGTCAGTAAAATCGTGGAAGCCGCGAGGAAGAAATTATTGGTCACGTCGGACACCTCTTTGTTTTGGGGCTGAACCATCGCTATTTTCATAAGATCGGGAGGTTCATTAGAACACACTTGATAGTCGGTAGTATAAGGCACACGGGACCTGACGCTTCGCAGCGGCGGATGACAAGTGGAGGTCATCATGGAGTTCGGCATATCCGAAGAAGGGGAGGTCATCTACGGTCAGGCTACACGACTTCCAGCGGTGGGTATGGACTCCATGGGTTTGCATCTGCGCTTCTTTCCAATCAATAATGCCATACACTCTTAACAAGCGGTTACCTATCATGCTGAAGCTGCACTTTGCCCCCAACTCACGAGCTGGCCGTATCCTGTGGTTGCTGGAAGAGCTTGAACTGCCCTATGAACTGAACCGGATGGATTTTCACCCGAAGGACCTCAAGTCAGATGAGCACCGTGCCCGGCACCCTCTGGGCCGGGTACCCGTTCTGGAAGATGGCGACATCAGCATCTTTGAATCAGGTGCCATCGTTGAATACATCCTTGAGCGACACAGGGATGGCGGCCTGAAGCCACCGGTGGACTCACCTCTCTACCCTGAATACCTGCAATGGTTTCACTACTGTGAGGGCATGGTGATGCCGCCGGTTAATACCATCGTTGTGCAAACCCTGCTTCTGCCGCCGGACCGTCGAGACGAGACTGTCCTGGGTCAGGCGCAACGGCTGTTGACCAGGGCGCTCGCGCCTGTTGAGGATGCATTGGCGGGAAGGGACTATCTGATTGGTGACTTTTCCGCAGCCGACATCATGCTTGGTCACGCGTGCTTTATGAGTAACCGTCTGGGTTGTGTCACTGATGATATGGCGAACCTGAAAAGCTACGTCGAGCGTATTGTAGCGAGACCTGCTTTCGATAAAGCCATTAACGCCTGACCCCGCACCTGATCCAGCAACGGGGGCAAGCGATGATAAGAAAGACCCTACTCTCCATAGTGGCGCTGATCGTCGTTCTGGGTGCCTTTGCCTGGGCATTTCGGGTTGAGTTGATACTGACAGCGGTCAGAACCCTGACAGACCAGCAGATGAAGGTTGCGCCAAATCGTGAAGTTGTCTGGCAGCAGGGGCCGGGCGCGGTTGCAAGCGGGGGGCAGCCACCCAATATCATTTTTATCCTTGCCGATGACCTTGGATACAACGATATTTCTACCTTTGGTGGTGGTGTCGCGGGCGGGCGCGTGAAGACGCCACATATTGATGAACTGGCGGCGCAGGGCGTCGTGTTCGAGCAGTCCTACGCGGGGAATGCAACCTGCGCACCTTCGCGTGCCATGATTTTAACGGGGCGATATCCGACCCGCACGGGTTTTGAGTTCACGCCCACGCCTTCGGGCATGAGTCCGGTTGTCAGACTTGTCGCTGGTGCGATGGACAGTGGTCTGCCCTCACCCAGGAGCAATCCGGAGCACACGATTGATGCGGCGCCTTATGAAGAACAGGGGCTGCCGGGTGAAGAAGTCACCATTGCCGAAGTGCTGAAGGAACGGGGGTACTACACCGCGCATATTGGTAAATGGCATCTCGGTCGTTCAGCGGGTTTTGAACCCAACGATCAGGGGTTTGATGACAGTCTGCTGATGGGCAGTGGCCTCTACCTGCCTGAGGATGACCCGAATGTGGTCAATGCCAGGCTCGATTTTGACCCGATCGATCAGTTCCTGTGGGCGCGGATGTCATATGCGGCTGCATTCAACGATACCAGCTATGACGCCATGTTTGAGCCTGGTGGCTATTTGACGGATTACTGGACGGACGAAGCTATCAAGGTCATCAGGGCAAACAGGAATCGTCCGTTCTTTTTGTACCTGGCGCACTGGGGCACGCACACACCCTTACAGGCAACGCGGGAGGACTATGAAGCCGTCGGCGATATCAAACCGCACCGGCTGCGTGTCTATGCTGCCATGATTCGCGCACTGGACCGCAGTGTCGGTCGCATCAATGCCGCCCTCGAAGAAGAAGGGCTGGCGGACAATACCATTGTCCTGTTTTCCAGTGACAATGGCGGTCCCGGATACCTGGGACTCCCGGAAGTCAACTCGCCCTTCCGGGGCTGGAAAATCACAAACTTTGAAGGTGGACTGCGTGTGCCGATGTTCGTGAAGTGGCCATCGAAGATTGAACCCGGTACCCGGGTCGATACGCCGGTTGCCCATATTGATGTGATGCCAACACTCGTGGCGGCCGCAGGCGCTGATCTGCCCGAGGATGTTGAAATCGATGGTTGGAATATCCTGCCGCTCGCCTCCGGGGAGGCGGAAGACTGGGACCGCCAGACCCTGTTCTGGCAAAGTGGGCATTACCGTGTGGTCCGCCACGGTGACTGGAAGCTCCAGGTATCTGAACGCCCCGACAGGGCATGGCTGTATAACCTTTCGGAAGATCCGACGGAGCAGAACAATCTCGCAGATACCGAACCGGACAAGCTGTCAGAGCTACAGGCTCTGCTGGATGAGCACCGGGCTTCTGCGGTACCGCCTCTATACCCGTACACCGGAGAGCTTCCGGTCGCCGTGGACAAGACGCTTGCCGAATACTTTGAAGCGGGCGATGAATACATCTACTGGCCGAACTGATGATGCGTGTTTTGATCTGGATAACGGGTCTGTTCCTCCTGCTTTTTCTGGCGGGCTTCTGGCTGGTCTTTTTCTCTCCCAGACCGCCACTCACGATTGACCCGGAGACGCTGGCGGGTGACGGCAGCCTGATCGATTATTGCGAACTGCCCGTGCTGGATGGCCGTGGTTTGATGGCGGGGGACATCCCCAAGGGAAACACGCCGGCGTGTCGCTACGATCATTTCCCGTTGCCGGTGCTGCGAGCGTGTACTGAACCCCTGGCCGATGAAGCTATGGATATCCGGGGTCTGTGGCAGGCGGTCGAGGGCCGGGTTGGGCATGTGGAGCGTATCGAGCAGTGCGGGTCGCGAGTTGTGGTGACCGCTGCGGGAGTTATTCACGACTATGGGCCGAACAGCACGGCGGGTCTCAATACCAACGATACTGAAGGAGGGGTCGTGTTTACCCTGGACGGTCGTGAGTATTGCCCTCGCACCTCAGCAAGTATGATCTGGAACAATGGCGTGCTGGACTTTCATGTCCTTGGCTGGGGACCGGTCGTTGTCAGGCGTTATCTGGAAGGCGACCAGCTCATCTGGGAGTATGCGGACGGCACCACTACCCGGATGAATCGTATCTGCAAACTGCCGGAGGCACATCGGGTTCCTCGGCGGCGGTGATCTCAATCGGGAGTTTATGAATGAACAGAACACTCAGGATACTTGTTGTTCTACCGGCCATTCTGTTTTTCGTGATCGGGGTCCGCTGGGTTATCGAGCCTGCGGTTGTTGCCGCGCAGCTTGGCTTTTCCTTGTCGACAGGTATTGGACTCAGTTCACAGATCGGCGATATGTCCGGCTATTTTCTGACCATGGCCATCTGCATGCTGATGGCTGTCATCACCGGTCATCGCATCTGGTACTACCCGCCGATCATGATGCTGGTGTTGACGGCGCTGGCGAGAGTGCTGGCATGGGCGGTCCACGACGCGGCGCTGGCCGTCCGGATGATTGCGGTGGAAGTTGTTGTCAGCGTGATCCTGATCACCGCGTCCCGACTGCTACCGAAGGCACGGGAAGACGTCAGGTCGATTGAATCAGATCAATGATCACTATTTTCGAGTCTGATTCCTAACTAGGTATCGAGGTCGATCACAATAAGTTTGCCATTCAGTGAATCGGGTAACCATGCTGGCGCAGTCGGTCGCAGTCTCGAAAAGACATCACGCGTGTATTCAGGATCATCCAATACCACCCTGGCTTTTCCGGAAAATTCTTGTCCTCTGATAAATACCTGAACCGGAATATCGCCTTCACGTAGTGGCCTCCACCACCTGCCGTCGGCCCCAGCGAACACTTGATCGCCCTCGCGAAGGTAGTTAACTGGTAACTCTCGCCCATCGGGCAGAGTCAGCAACATGACAATACCAGCACGCTCTCCTTGCGGTTTATCCTTGAGCTCTTTGGTAACCTGATTATTGCCCACCAGATTGAAGTAAGCGACCGCGCCAAAGTAGAGCAGGATCGGCAAACCAATCAGAACACTTATTGCTATCAATACCCATTTCATTTTTCTGTTGTTCCTTAAAACACGGCCAGTGGATTAATAGGAGCGCCCGTCCCGCCTGGCGCCCATCCATTCAACCTGGCGTTCGTAACTGTAGTCTTCGCGGGACGCTGGTTTGTCGGATTTACCATACCCCACCAGGTCCGGTGCGATTACACGCATCCCGGCTTCCTTCAAGTGGGGAATCATCTTGCGGTACAGGTAACTCCAAACCGGCTGACCGTGCATGCACAGGACAATCGGACCATCGGCGGGTCCCTCATCCAGATGATGGATGCGCAGCTTATCGCCGTCAGAGGTTGTTATAGCTGTGTAGCTGGGTGCAAAGGGGTAATCAGCGAGGCCGTCGAACCTTTCATCCGGTGTGCGTAGAATCTTCATAGGTTGAACATAATGTAAGGTATTGTTTGAGTAAAGCGAACTTCATTCGTTTAAAGAACCTCTGACACGAAAAAATCCTGTATTCAGGGCTTCCCTAAATAGCGCTCTGTGAAAACCCGGTGTTCGAAGTTTTGCTTCGGCACCATCGTGTTGCCACGCCCTTCGGGCGTCATGTCCAGCAGATTCCACATAGGCCAGATGATATCGACGTGCCTTGGGTGCCCGTTGGCCATGGGACGGTTCAGCAACTCTGAAGCCCAGAAATGAAAGATGCCATCGTCCGTCTTTCTGAATACGTTCATACAGGAAACGGCGGCGGCATCATCTGTGTCGAAGCCGGCATAATCCAGCACATAACGGCTGTTTTCGGCGGAAACGACGTTCATATACCAGCCGCGTCGCCCGGACCAATCGGCGAGTTGTTCCGCGCTCGCGGCGGATACAATGGCGATGGTCGCCGATTCCTCCACAGCCCGGCTGTTGACGTTGATACTGTCTGCGATGCAGGTACAGGAGGGGCAGGGTGCATCCCAGTCATGACCGAACATCAGGGTGTACAGCAACAGAGTGTCATGATCGCCAAATAATTTCACAAAAGGGATGGTTTCTCGCTGACCGTCGCCCGTCATTCGCTCGAACAGGTAGTCTTCTTTCAGTCTGCCGCCCGGGGGTAGTTGCCTCCTCAGCCCGGCGACCCGCTCAATCTCTTCACGCAAACGGACTTCCTCATCAAGCAACCGGTCCCGGGCCTTGCGGTAATCGGCTGTTTCATTGGGAAAACAAAAGACCATGATCAATCTCCGTGGGTTCTTGTAATCTGTATGGCCGTCGCCGCATCGCTCTCTTTCCAGCGTGTGTTTCCGCGCCGACTCATCTACCATCATCTTACAACCCATACTCTCCGTTCAACCTCTGCGTCAGGCGGGAAACCATTCGGGTTTCTTTCTCGACGGGGAAACCCAGGAACAGGTTACTGGGGATAGAATGTCGCCATGAAAAACTTTACGGAAGCCCGGAAGCAGCGCCTGCAAAGACCGCCGGATTTTACCGGCAATCAGCTCAACGGTTTTCTGCAGGTGGCGGTTCGACATGGACTGCCGGGTGCGTTGCTGGGGCTGGTTTGTTTGCTACACCCGACGATGGCGGGTTTGCTGACTGATGCTCTGCAACCCGCCCTTGCAGAGCCTGCTGTCTACGCCGGGGCGGGCGCGCTGATTCTGTTGCTGATGGCTGGTTTCTCATCTGTGCGGGATCGAAGGTTCGATCTACTCCGCCTGGGCTGGATTCTCTATCTGCTTGCGGTATCCGTTTGGGAAGAATGGGTGTTCCGGGTTGCGATTCCTTACTTCATGGTGGAAATCGGAGTGGGTCTGCGCGCGGCGGTTCTGGGTTCGAACCTGATCTTTGGTCTGATGCACTACTTCACGTTGCGCTGGAAGTGGTACTGGTGTCTGCTGGCGGGTCTTGGTGGTATGGCGCTGTCGCGGCAGTTTCACCATACCAATGACTTTCTGTTGATCGTCGCGATCCACTGGATCGCGACCTTTATCAACACGCCGGGATTACCGGGTCAATCGAAGCCCGGTTGACGCTACTCGAACAGTTCACCGCCACAGGCTGAGGCAGTGGTGCCATGCTTCTCGTACGCCTTGATGATGTTTGCGCCGGTTCTCCAGCGGTGCACCTCATCCGGGCCATCGACCAGTCGCTGTGCGCGGATTCCGGTGTACCAGCGGGCCAGTGGCGTATCGTGGCTGTAGCCCAATGCCCCGTGAAGCTGGAGTGCCGTGTCGACAACCTGGTGTACCATGTTGGCGAGGAACACCTTGGCAATGCCGTTTTCCTGACGAAGATCCATGCCTTTCTCTGCCTTGTAGGCAATATGTAAAAGCATCAGGCGCGCCTTGTAGATCTCGGCAGCGCAGTCAGCCATCATCCAGCGAACACCCTGACGGTCGGCCAGTCGCTTGCCAAAGGTGGACCGGGTCGAGACGTGGGCGGCAGCCAGGTCGAGAGCCCGCTGGGCTATGGCGACGTTGTGCATACCGTGGCGTAGACGTCCGTAGGCCAGGCGATGCTGGCCCATGTTAAATCCCTGGCCGCGACCGCCAAGAATGTTCTCGCGAGGTACGCGCAGGTTTTCGATTCGAATCTCCGAATGCGAACCGCCCAGCTTCAAGCCGAGGTCGGTATGCGGTTGCATGGTCTCAATGTTTCTCAGGATCTGGTATCCCGGATTGGGCAACTCCACAATAAAGGTTGAATACTGTTCGTGGCGCGGTGCATCTGGGTCGGTTTTGGCCATCACAACTGCAATGTCAGCGACCGATGCCGAAGAGCTGAACCATTTCTCACCGTTCAAGACCCACTCATCGCCATCCAGTTCGGCTCGGGTCTGCATTCCCGTAGCATCGGCACCGGCGGCTTTTTCAGTCATGGAATAGCAGATGCGTTTTTCACCATTCAGCAATGGCGTCAGGTAATGTTCCTTCTGGTAGTCAGTGCCGTGTTCCAGCAAAGTCAACATGGTGGCATCGTCAGGACCCTGCGTGTTCAGCGACAGGGCGCCCAGGAAACTTTCTCCCAGTTCCATCTGGACCAGCGCATTGGCCAGCGGTCGGAGGCCCATCCCGCCGTGTTCCTCGGGTACGAATGGGCACCAGAGGTCTTGCGACCTTGCCTTTGTTCGAAGCTCCGCCAGAACAGAGTCAAAATTGTCCGCGGTGCAATCCTGTTCGGCGGGTATACATTCTTCCTGAACAAACTTTCGCACCTTGTTGCGTACTGTGCGTACATCTTTCGGGATTTCAAAATCGATCATGATCGGGTTCCTTCTTGGTTTGAGTGTTTTAGACTAAAAGCCGGACACTTCTTTACCGGCGATAAAATCGTTAATAAGTGCGGCCAGCTCGGGACCGGCATCTTCCTGAACAAAGTGCCCCGCGCCTTTTATGGTGACATTGGTCGCCCCCGGAATCCGCTCTATGAATGTTTTCTCACCGCCTTTGGTTATGGGGTCTGAATCGGTAAACGCAATCAGAAATGGTTTGTCCCACTTCTCGTACACCTCTTTCCAGACCTGCTCGTTTTCCCTGAATTGCGAAGGTACCAGATACGGCATGATCTGTGTTGCCGCTTTGTAGCGGCTGTCAGGGAAGGGCGCTTCGTAGGCTTCAATAACCCCGGGGTCACCCCCCATGAGGCTCATCAGTTGGCCAATGGGCAGTTCATCCACATAGTAGGAGTAGGCTACCCAGCGGGGGAAGGTGACGTCTGCGGCAAGTTCTTCCATGGTCATGGGACCCTCCCACCAGACCAGTAGTTTGAACAGGGGATAGCCGAGCCAACTGCGTATGCCCGAAGCCGCAGGCAGCCCCGTGTTTGATACGACGACCCGTGCGAATCTTTCCGGCTGTTCACCGACCACCCTGAGCCCGACGAGCCCACCCCAGTCCTGGCCGAAGAAGGTGGCCTCCTGCAGATTCAGCCTGGTGACAAGTTCAGACATCAGGTTGATGTGGAACTGGTAGCTGTAGGCTTCTTCCCGGGCAAGCTTGTCGGAGCGACCGAATCCCACCATATCGGGCACGATGACCCTGTGTCCCGCATCGGTCAGTATCGGAATCATCTTGCGGAAGAGATAGCTCCAGGTAGGCTCGCCGTGAAGCAGGAACACGGCGGGTGCGTCGCGGGGGCCTTCATCCAGATAGTGAATCCGCAGGCCGTTGATCTCCATGTAGTGGGGTTCAAAGGGAAAGTCCTTCAGGTTCATAAACCGTTCGTCTGGCGTTCGATAGACGCCCGGCGCAATTTCATCGGCGCCTGCGCCGGATGATCCCAGGATGAAACAGCTAACAATCAGTATTGCTTTGAGCATAGTGTTCTATCTACCAGGTTAAACAAGGGTCAAATAATAACTTCTTTTGCCCTGAGTGAGTCGAGTTCCGCCCGACCCAGCCCCAGGAATTCGGACAGAACCCGCTCGGTGTCCTCGCCCAGTTCATGCACATCCGTCAGCGCAGGTGGCTCGATTTCCTTAAACCGGATCGGTGTTTGAAATTGAGAGACTTCACCGATGTCGGGGTGGTGCCGGGATTGTAGCGAACCCCTTGCATGCATGTGCCTGTCTGCCAGTGTTTCCGGAATTGTCTGCACCGGCGCACAGATGACGCCGTTTTGCTGTGCAATCTCGAAAATCTTTTCTCGACTCAGTGCGCTGGTCCAGTCGTTCACGATGGCATCCACTTCATCAATGTTGGCGCTGCGCATTTTCATCGTCGCGAAACGCTCATCATCTGTCAGCTCCGGTCTGCCCATGGCGTGACACATCTTGCGCCAGTGACCCTCCCTGATACAAATAATGGCGACATGACCGTCCTTCGCCCGGTACACGTTATACGGTGCGAGCGCCTTTGCCGGGTGACGGCTACCGGCCCTGGGCAATTCGTGACCGACACTGTAGTAAGAGCCGATGACAGTAGACAGGGTGGGGAAGGCGCAATCCTGCATGGATATATCGACGGTAGCGCCTTCCCCTGTTGATGCCCGGCCAACCAGTGCGGTGACCACGCCGCTGTAGAGGTGAACACCCGCCAGGAAATCTATAAATGCGGAAGGGGTCTTGATGGGCGGGCCGCCTTCTTCCCCTGTCACTGACATGACGCCGGACATGGCCTGCAAAGTAATGTCCATCCCGAGGAAATCCTTATAGGGGCCATCAATGGAGCCATAACCCGTACCCATGGCATAGATCAGTTTCGGGTTAATGGCGCGCAGGTCTTCGGGGCCGAGACCAAACTTTTCCATTGTGCCGGGCGCAAAGTTCTGCACCAGAACATCCGCCCCGGTGACCAGTTGCCTGATGATGTCCCGGGCTTCTTCTGTTTTCAGGTTTAGCGCAATGCATTCCTTGTTGGCATTCAGGCTGAAGAAAGGATAGCTGGCTGCGGTCGCTCTGCCACGGGCCCGCAGGGTTTCTCCAATAAGCGATTCAATCTTGATGACCCGTGCGCCCGCCTGCGCCAGCAGGAAGCCGCAATAGGGTCCATTGTAGACCTGGCCGAAATCCAGGACGGTGATACCGGTTAATGGTTGCTGGTTCATAACTGGGTATGACCGGTGAAATCGGGATCAGAGCAAACCCTGACCCCGGGCGGGTTACATTTGTATTGACTTGAGTTCCGTGAACTCAGTCAGGCCATGTGGCCCGAGTTCCCGGCCAATGCCGGACTGCTTGTAACCACCAAAGGGTGCGGCAACGTTGAAGCCGCCGCCGTTTACCGAGACCTGACCCGTGCGGATCTGCCCGGCGACACGCCTGGCCCGCTCGTCGTCACCGGACCAGACAGCACCCGAGAGGCCAAAGATACTATCGTTGGCAATCTCGATGGCTTCCTCCTCAGTGTCGTAAGGAATAATGGCAAGCACCGGGCCGAAGATCTCCTCCTGGGCGATCACCATGTCGTTCTTCACATCAGAGAAGATGGTGGGTTGCACAAAGTAGCCCGTATTACGGCCTTCGGGAGGCGTCGGACCACCGGTCACCAGGGTGGCACCTTCTTCAATACCCTTCTCAATATAGCCGACGACGGTGTCGAGTTGCGATCTGGAGGCAACCGGACCCATAACGACGCCCTCTTCGAAGGCACCGCCGACTTTCACGGATTCAGCGGCTGCCCTGGCGGCTGCCACGGCTTCGTCCTGCTTTTCCCGTGGCACAATCAATCGAGAAAGCGCGGCGCACACCTGACCACTGTTCAGGCAGATACTGCCACCGGCGGCTCCGGCTGCCTTTGCGACATCCGCGTCATCCAGGACAACCGATGCGGACTTGCCGCCCAGTTCCAGGCCGACGCGCTTCACACTTTCCGAAGCGAGCGCCATCACGCGGCGACCTGCCTCGGTGGAACCTGTCAGGGAAACCATGTCGACATCCGGGTGCGTACACATCTTTTCACCCACCGTGCGGCCCGGACCTGTGACCAGATTGAACACCCCGGGCGGGAATCCGGCTTCATGCATGAGTTCCGCGAAGTAGTAAGCCGTCAGTGGTGTATCAGAACTCGGCTTCACCACCATGGTACAACCCGCAGCGAGCGCGGGCATGACTTTAGCCACGATCTGGTGCAGCGGGAAGTTCCAGGGTGTGATGAAGGCGCAGACACCGACCGGCTCCTTGATGACCACCGAATTGCCGAGCTGTTCTTCTTTTTCCATTTCGTAGGGCACATCAATGTACGAGCTGACGACCCCGATGCCCATGCCACCATGTACGGCAACACTGGTCTGAAGTGGCGTACCCAGTTCGAGCGCGCACAGTTCTCCGATCTTCTGCATATTCGCAGTGACCAGTTCTGAAAGCTTTTTGATCAGGCCGGATCGCTCGGCGGCGGAACTCTGCCCCCAGGTTTTGAAGGCCTCCTTTGCGGCAGCGACCGCATCGTTAACGTCCTGGTCGTTACCGCTGGGGACTTCGCCACAGATTTCTTCGGTGGATGGGTCAATGACCTGGAGTTTATCGGTGCTGTGTGGGTCTACCCACTGGCCATTGATATAGAAGGTATTGTGAGTCTGCATGGTGTTCCCCCAAAAGGTGTTCAACAGGAATTCAGAAACACCGATAAAATCACAACGGACTGTTTTCCGCAAATGGGGGGAATCCATAAAAAGGTATTCATGGAGTCCCAGCACCCATTGAACTGGTTAGCGAAATCAGAGAAGCCGTTGGAGACAAGCTGGAAGTCATTGTTGATGGCGGCGTTCGCCGAGGCACGTACGTGCTGAAAACACTGACTCGATGATTTCCAGGTTCTTGTCTACTCGTAGCTGACATTTTCGGTAGTGTACGCGTCCCTGTTGGCTCTTATCGGGTCGGTATCTTTCATGACAATATCCTTGATCAGCGCGATGGGTTCGCCGTTGGTGAGGTACAACTCGAGCGGCGCACTATTGGCCCAGTTAGAATCTGAAACATGCAGTTTCTGAACCCCGTGAAACTTCAATGACGCTTGACTCTTGTTGCGCTTGCCGAGGCCGACATTCACAAACTCGTTCCCTGTAACCTCCACAATCGGCCCAAAGGTGCTTTCGTCAGTACCACCGCGGTAGATATCGGCAACGGACCCTTGTATACCCGTAAAACTGCTGTTCTTGATGGTGAGATTCTCAACATTGTAGATGCCAAGGTCGTCCGTCTCCTTGTTCAGGGGCAGAATTGAGCCGGTGACGTTGGACATTTCCGTATCTACGATCTCAATTGAGTCGGCGAAGGTGTTTCTGTAGACCTTGAGGAAGTTAAAGCTGTGATTAACATCCAGATTGGTGACGATACTGTTCCGTACCGCAAGTGAATAGTTGCGGTTCATGGAATATCGGCTGGTGCTGATGACATTGTTGCCTGGCTGGTCGGGAGACTCTGCACCGTCAAGCCACAGGTTTTCGAGTTCAAGTGCGCCACCGTTCTCGATTATAAAAAAGTTCGTTTTGCTGGCCCGGATGATGGCTTTGTCACCGGCATCAGATTTGATTGTAACCGGGTGGTTAACAACTCCATACTTCCTCAGAATGTATTCGCCGTTATTGTCCAGAACCAGGATGTCACCGGGACTGCTTTTTTCAAGTGCGTCAGTCAACGCATCCTCTCCCTGTGCGACTCGCGTAGTTTTACCACTTTGAAATCCGGGGATACTGTCGACCCTGGGGTAGAAGCTCGCGCCCGTTTCTTCTTTGCTGACGGGCAACTTTACCTCACCGAAGCCAATTTCATCTATCAGTGCTTCTGCGGGGGCAAGCAGTCCGTGTTCGTTTTCGCTGACAGCGTATAAAGTTTTTTGAAATCCCTCTTCTATCGGAATGTTAGCTTCTTCGTTGACAACATTACCGGCAAAACTGATGCCGGAGATGTCATCGTAAATCGTAAATGGATCCAGATTGGTCCGGCTCATGAAGATGTTGTTTTGCATTGATGAGCCGACGGGAACGGCAGACCGCTCTTCATCGCTACCAGCACATAGCTGGATGTGATCGCTGTCGATAACGATGTTGCTGTTGATGGCAGAGTCCACGACCTGGTTGTATCGATTGGGGGGTGAGTTGGGAACGCCGTTCATGATGACCAGTGCGCCCCGAAAGCGATGACCGGTTAAACCATACAGGTAGTTGTTTCTGACTGTCTGGTGTTCGTTGATGACACGAATACCACCGGTGTTGGGTATTCTGTTTCCGAGAAAGTAATTGTTTTCGATCAGCGTGGTATGGCCGTGGCGCATTGTAAGAGTGCCCTGACTCTCGAAGAAGACATTGTTACGAAACTCGTTACCACATGATTTGCTTGAGACGATCTCAAGTTCACCACTGGTTCGATCAAAAAAGTTGTTCCGAACGATTGTGTTGGAGTAGGTCCTGGAATAGTGGCTTGTACCGATCCTGAGCGTTTCACCACCGTTTGACCCGAGTGTCTGGCGTGGACCAAAGTAGTTGTATTCAATTACATGGTTGTTTTCTCGGCTGGCTTCAGTTCCAAGCTTCACTGCCAGTGTAACGCCGCGATTGCCCTTGTTCAGCAGTGAGTTGTGATCGAATCTGTTGTTTTTTCCATATAGGGCGACCCAGGTATCGGTGTCATGCCGCTCCGGGTTGCTGAAATTATCGATGACTGTGTTGGTGACCCGTGTGTGATTAGCGAGGTTCTCCCTGGAAGTTCGAAAGGATATGACCTCACTGGTGGGCGTAAACCCGTCTTTAAATACGAGCCCGGTGACAACAATATGCCGGCCTGAAATTCTGAGATTGGACTGACCGGAAATAATGACCTTGCCCGGTTCTTCCGCCCGCAGGGTAATTGGCTTGCCTGGCGTACCGTTTCCTTTGAACTTTAGCTCAACATCGCGCCAGATGCCGCCCGCCATAACCAGTTCATCGCCAGCTTGCAGGTTCTGCATGGCGACATCGAATTCCTCCATGTTGTGCACCATTTGTGCGTTGGCGATATCGCCACAAGCGATGACAGTAGCGATGGAAAGCATGAACTGGCTTAATTTCATGGGTCGGACCTGGATTGATAGTGGGTTTGCGGACAGGATCCAGCCTGATCGTAGCCCGGGTTGACAACCTGTGCAACCAAACCCCTTTGGTTTGATTACCAATAGTTATATTATTGGTATGATCAATAGCAAGACAAGAAGCGTATCCAATGTATCTTTTTCTGGAATTGTGGCTATGCGGGCGGGTGCTACGACAGTACTTTTGGAGAAACGGCAGGGCTGTCGTGGTTGAGCTGATAGAGGCGGGAACATGACAGGTATGAAAAGGCTGAATGCCTGTTTGATAACACTGGGTCTGATAGTTGCCGGGGCATCCTTTGCAATGGGCTCGGCAAAAGACAGACCCGGTCTGATCCTCACTGAAGCGGGTGTCCGGGCGATCAGGGCGGAACCTGGATCGGTGCCTCTGTTCGATGTCACCTTGAAAAAGGTGAAGGCGGAAGTCGATGCCGAAATCTACTCAGGTATCAATACGCCGATTCCAAAAGATTATTCGGGTGGCTACACCCATGAACAACACAAGCGAAATTTTTTCTTCGCTCAAAAGGCAGGCGCCCTTTTTCAGATCTTGCGGGACGAAAAGTACGCCATCTACGTTCGTGACATGCTGTTCCAGTATGAGGCCATGTACAAAGGTCTGCCGTTGCACCCGAAAACGCGATCCTATGCAAGAGGAAAGCTTTTCTGGCAGTGCCTGAATGATAGCAACTGGCTGGTATATATGAGCCAGGCCTATGACTCGATATACAATTACCTGTCTGCCGAAGAGCGAAAACTGCTGGAAGAGAATCTGTTCAGGCCATTCGCTGACCATATCTCAATTGACAGCCCACAATTCTTTAATCGTGTCCACAATCACAGTACCTGGGGCAATGCCGCCGTCGGCATGATCGGCCTTGTGATGGGCGATGATGAACTGGTGCAGCGCGCTCTTTACGGTATTGAGGACGATGGTTTGGCGACGGATGTCAAGGATAACGATGGCGGGTTCATCAAAGTCGAAGGGCAAAAGGCAGGTTTTTTTGCAAATCTGGACGAACCATTCTCGCCAGACGGCTACTACACCGAAGGCCCCTACTATCAACGTTATGCGATGTACCCATTTTTGATTTTCTCGCAGGCTTTGCAGAATGCCCGACCTGAACTGAAGGTGTTTGATTATAGGGATGGGGTGCTGTTGAAGGCCGTTGATACATTGCTCAATCTAACGGATGCAGATGGTGAATTTTTTCCTCTGAATGACGCGCAAAAAGGTATGTCCTACAACGCCCGGGAGTTGGTTACGGCAGTGGACATTGCTTACCACGTCGGTGGACAGAATCCTCAGTTGGTCGGTATCGCAGAGAAGCAAGGGCAGGTTTTGCTGGACGATGCCGGTTTTTCAGTTGCCGTCGCAAGTCGTGATGGCCGATCGCAACCATTTGAGAAGAAGTCTATTAATCTTGTTGACGGGCCTAATGGCGAACAGGGTGGCGTTGCTGTGTTGCGATACGGTGATGAAGACTTGACTGCCGTCTTCAAATACTCCGCTCAGGGGCTGAGTCACGGTCACTATGACAAGCTTTCGTTTTCTCTTTATGAGAAGGGTGATGAAGTGCTTCAGGACTACGGGCTGGTCCGTTTTGTCAACATTGAGCAAAAAGGTGGTGGAAATTATCTCAAGGAAAATGCGACATGGGCGAAGCAGACCATTGCACACAACACGATAACCAGGGACGAAACCTCACACTTTGAAGGTAGGTATGAGTTAGGTAGCCAACATCATTCTGAATTGCGTTTCTTCAATGCGGATGGGTCGGAAGTCCAGGTTGTCAGTGCTGTGGAAACCAGGGCTTATCCCGACTCGGAAATGCATCGGACCCTGGCTTTGATCAAAGATGACGGGTTTGAAAAGCCTTTCCTGCTTGATGTGTTCCGAATTGAGTCCGATGGCGAGCATCAATATGACTTACCATTTTACTACATGGGCCAGATGCTGGATGCCAATTTTGGGTATGAGTCTCCTGCTTCCCTGGTTCAGCTTGGAGAAGAGAACGGATATCAACATTTGTTCCTGGAAGGCAAGGGCAGCCCGGCAAGCGACAACACTAAGTTCTCATGGATGGCAAACAGCCGTTTCTATACGCTGACTTCAGCGACTCGGCAAGATGATGAGTTGTTGTTTGTCCGTCTCGGGGCCAATGATCCGGAATTCAACCTGCGTCGCGATGCGGCGTTCATCATTCGCAGAAAGGCAGCGCGAAGCACTTTGTTCGCAAGTATCATCGAACCCCATGGTAGCTACAGCCCGGTAACGGAGCTATCGGTCAATACACGGAGTTCTGTGTCTGCGCTGGAAATTGTCCAGGATGATGAAAACTACTCGGTGTTCCGTGTTGCAACGGTTAAAGGTGAAGAACGCCTGTTTGTACTAAGCAATAGCATTTCATCAGCATCTGCTCACCATGAAGTCGAAATTGAAGGCAAACTTCATGCCTGGACCGGGCAGTATCACTATGGAGAGATTTAGGGAAGCTCTTCCTCTCTTCAGAAGGCCATGAGAACCGGATAGATCATGCACTACAAGGTCGAACAGGTTGTGTGTTCTGACAATTTTGGTAAAAGAGGTGTTATTTCCAATTGTATTGATATATACTGCCATACGGTTGTACTGACAACTGCCAATACAACAAGGGTTTCTTAAAAAACTGAACGGTGGAAGGACTATGAGGAAATCATTAACGGGGAGAGTCTCCATGGTGTCATCGAAACTGTTGACCAGCGGATTGATGGTTGGCGGCTTATTGCTAACAATCTCTGCCTTATCAAACGGTGTGCTTGCTCAATCAGAAGGTGCGGCTGAAGCTATAGAAGAAGTCGTCGTTACGGGTATCCGGTCATCTCTTAGAAGTGCTCTTGAGCAGAAGAGGTCAGCGGACAACCTGATCGAAGTGATTGAGGCGGAAGATATCGGTAAGCTGCCAGATCAGAACCTGGCAGAGGTTCTGGAGAATGTTACAGGTATCCAGATTACTCGTACGGCGGGTGTTGGTACCGGCGTGCAAATTCGTGGTACGAATGCAAACCGTACCGAAATCAATGGTGTGTCTACTGTAGGTTCTGGTAGTGGACGTAGCGGCATTGATTTTGAAGATGTTTCTGCGGCTATTATCTCTTCTGTTGAAGTAGTCAAAGCACCTGATGCGAAAACGATTGAAGGGTCTGTCGGTGGAACGATCAATCTGAAAACAATACGTCCGCTTGACCTGACCGAGCAGTTGGTAGCTTTCCGTGTCCAGGGGGAAGATAGCAGTCTTTCAACCGATAGTGGTCTTCAGCCTAGAGTATCAGGTTCCTGGGGTAACAATTGGTCTACTGACTCCGGAGATTTCGGAGTCGTTATCAGCGGAAGTTGGAGTGAGCAGGATGTTAGTGCCTTCCGTCCTCGCGCAGACCGCGATAACTTCGTTCCGGCAGATCATGGTGGTCCCAGTTCGCAACCTTTCGACTATTTGCCAATTCAATTTTTTGTTCAGGATTATGACAATTTTGAATATGAAACTGAAAATATTGCTGCTTCGTTTGAGTGGGCGCCAAATGATGCATTGAAGTTGTATTTTGATACGATCATCAATGAGCAAGAGAGCAGGCAAGAGAGTTCAAGGGTGCAGACGTCGGGCGTGAGCACGCTTAGGCTTGACGCAAATGTCACTCAGTTTGAAACGGTCAATTTTGGAACACTGGATGGCGAAAATGGTCCCCAGAATCTTGGCAGTATCCAGGCGGCAGTCCGAGGTATTATCCCCGCCCAAAATGGTGGCCGGTTTGATCCAAATCTGCGTTTATCAAGTGATACAAACTCGCGCTTGACCGACAACGAGATATTCAGGTTGGGTGGCGAGTGGGAACGCGACAGGCTTTCAGTTCGAGTAGAGGCATCAACCTCAGACTCTGATTCTACTACCCCTAGCATCAATACCACGCTTAACTTCATCAACCCGAACACGGCAACTGGCTCACCAAATGAGAATGGCACACCTATTCAGTTCGATCTGACTGGCAGTTCGCTGACATTTGGCATCGCAAATAGTGAACCAAACGCACCAACGAGTGCGCAATTGCTTGCCCCCGAGAACTATCGGTTGCGTGATGTAAATGTATCCCGAAACGTAGCCGAAAACAGTGAAGACGCATTTCGTGTTGATGCTACATACGATCTGGGTTGGTCAGCTATTACGACGGTTGATTTTGGCTATCGTTGGAATGAGACGACAAGTCTTCGCGACAACATTACTTCACGCGTCGGGTTAAGGAACATGGTCGATGCGCCTCCTGGAAATCTGTTTTCGAGCATTCTCGCTCCAGGACCGGACAATTTTGATGAAGGTGATGGCAGAGACCTCTTTGTTCCGGATTTTCTTCTTATTGACCCGGAACAGGTAGCTTCTAACCAGGATGACGTGCTGGCCACACTGAATGCTGCCTTGGTGACACACCATGCAATCACGGGCTCTACTCGCGGCGGAGTCAGCGCGCCATCATCCAGTAGCAATGCGTTCTTTGATATTGAAGAAGAGACTAACGCTTATTATGTCCAGGCGAATTTTACAAGCGGTATCTTCCGAGGCAATGTAGGCCTGCGCTATGTAGATACCGAAATTGCTTCGACCGGAAATACTACTCTCAATGGTGTGACGACACCGACAACGACAAAGGGCAGTTATAGTTTCGTATTGCCACGATTAAATCTGGTGGCAGACATAAGCGAGGATGTAATTGTTCGTTTTGGTTGGGGCAAAGATCTCAGGCGTCCTAATTTTGACGATCTGTCAACTTCATTCACCTTTAGCACTAGCCCGAACCCTGCCGTGGAGCTGGGCAATCCTGGTTTGGCACCTGAAGAGGTTACTTCAATTGATCTCTCTGTTGAATGGTATTTCGCACCTGGTAGCGTGTTGAGCATAGGCTATTTCCATAAGGAACGTACCGGACTGTTTGTTCGAAATGATGAAGACCCGATAGAAGATGCGAATGGGTTTCGTGACATTACCGCCCCCTGTGAAGGCGGTGGTATTTTTAACCCCGTTGCGGACCCAAATGTGTTCGCCCCGCCTGGTACTCCTCCGGGTGTGTGTGTTCCGACATCGCAGACAATCAATGGTTCTGGAACAACCACGCAACAAGGTGTTGAGATCGCCTTCCAGTATGATCTTGCACAGTTCGAGGATAAGTTAGGTTGGGCATCCGGGTTCGGAATTATCGCCAACTATACCGAGCAGGACTTTGGTGGTAGCGATGAATTCCTTAGAGCTTTCAGTCGTCCTACTACTGTCTTTAATTCGCTGGGTGCTGTGGATGTTGTTACTTTAGAGGCACCATTGGTCGATCTGTCTGAAACTGCCTACAACATAACGGCGTACTACGAAAAGTATGGTATTTCAGCAAGAATTCGCTATACATGGCGTGAAGCATATCGTTCAACTGATTTTGGCAGTACTTCCAGCTTTCCCTGGGGTTTCCCCGTTGTTCAGGAGGATAGAGGACAGCTCAATGCCAGTATAAATTATAACGTCTGGGAGAATTTGAACGTTGGAGTTGAAGCCATTAACATCACTGAGGAAGAGGTTGAGCAAAGTTGTGTCAATGAAGGTGCTCTGCTCTGCTACCAGGGCCTCACAGACCGTCGAATTATCTTTGGTGTTAGCTACCGCTTCTAAGAAAGTCTGCATCGAAGCAATAGACACCATCTGTGTGATGGTAGACCAAAAGCCCCGGCCAGGTGCCGGGGCTTTTTTTTGAACAAGAGAAAAGCGGATGCTTGCGCGTTGTAGTTTGACTTTGGTGCCAAGCCTAACGCTGGCTAGTCAGTGAGGATGTCAGCTGTTTCTTTTCCGCCAGGCTACGAAATCCTGCCGGGTCTTCTCATGTGTTGCCGGATAGAGGCCAATAATTGACTGACCGCTTTTCACTTTTTCAGTGACGAAGTCTTCGAATGCAGTCATCTCAACTGCTTCGTCAGCAATTTCATTTGCGAGCTCTGCAGGTAGCACGATGACGCTTTCTTTATCGCCGACGATAATATCTCCCGGCCAGACTGGTGCATCGCCACAGGCAATTGGTACATCAAGATCAACCGCTTGATGCAGCGTTAAATTTGTCGGAGAAGACGGACGATTGTGATAGGCAGGTATTGCCAGCGCGGCAATTTCCGGGCTATCGCGCAAACCACCATCGGTGACAATTCCCGCACAGCCACGGACCATCAGCCTGGTCACCAATATAGAACCAGCGGAGGCCGCACGAGGGTCCTTGCGACTATCGATGACCATGACTGCTCGAGGTGGACAGGCTTCGACACCGGCCCGTTGTGGGTGGTCAGGATTCTCGAATACCGAGATGTCGTTGAGGTCTTCCCGAGCAGGTATATACCGCAACGTGTAGGCGGGTCCTACCATGTTCTTGTCGAAATCGCCCAGAGGATGCACGTCCTGAATGACCTGGTTGCGGAACCCGCGCTTGAATAGTGCGGTTGCGAGAGTCGCTGTACTGACCTTCTCTAACTTCAGTCGAGTTTGGTCAGTCAGTACGGAATCCATTTAGATCACTCTGAGAGGTTCACCCTGGCAGGGATGATTTAGTTCGCAGTGACAAGATGATTCAGTGAGAATCGTTCTTTACTTTCCGTCATCTTGCGTCGGATCGCTTCCAGTTGTTCTTTTTCTGTCACAACGATTAACTTGTTGATGATACGGGAGAAATGTTGATGCATTGCAGTACGGGCCGCTCTGTCATCGCGTTTTTGGAGTGCCTCGAAAATTTCGACATGCTCCTGGACACGCACGTTTCCATCGGTTTCACAGATTGATTGGTAGGCACGATGGACGGTTGGTGAGTTGTCTCTGACATACCAGAGATTATTGATGACAGAATCCATCATCTTGTTACCGGTTGTGTTAGCGATAACCTGATGAAATTTCTTGTCGGCATTTTCATAAACGGCTGTGCTGGGGGAAGCCATTTCATTAAGTGCGATTTCAAGCTCTGCCAGTTGTTCGTTTGTTATCATCGTTGCCGCAAGTGCGGCGGCCTCGCCCTCGATCATGGCCCTCGCTTCCGTTAGCTCGAACGGGCTGATAGACGAGTCGATACCGTTCCATCCGGTGGTCGACTCCAGTACGTAAATCCCAGAACCTGTTTTGACTTCGACCCGTTCAAGTGCTTCAAGCGCAATGATAGCCTCTCGAATGGTAGGCCGACTGACATCATAACGTTCAGCAAGCTCACGTTCGGGAGGTAGCCGACCACCTGCAGGAAATTCGCCGGAATCGATTGATAGAAGTACCTTGTCGACGATGCTTTTATATAACCGCTTGTCGCCTGCCATCAATCCGCTACCTCCTTTTTTGACCCGTATGGTGGAAGTGGTCACAGATTCAGTGAGTCTAGCATGGTTTTTCAATTGGTAATAGCCAACTTGCTAACAAACATCACATCATATTAACAAGAGTGTCGTTTAAAGCGGCTGATACAAGGCCTCGTATGGTTAACCGCACTGTAAGGTCCTGATTTAGTCTAATGTCCTACCGGCTCCTTTGAACCAAATTCTTTATATTGGTTAGTCCAATGTAGTTGACCAATAAGGCAAAATATGGTTATAGTTCATAACAACCAATCGAGTGTGTGAGATTAATACTCTCTTAAAAGTCTGACTGAGGTGGAAGTAGCATGAACCTGGAAAACAAAGTTGCAATCGTCGCTGGTGGCGCAAGAGATATCGGCAGAGCGGTTTCAGAAAAACTGGCTGCTGAGGGTGCGAAAGTAGCGGTCAACTACTGTCATAGCGTCAGCGATGGCGAAGCTACTTTGAAGTCGATCACAGATGCAGGTGGTTATGCCATTCTGGTCAAGGGTGATATGAGAGTAAAGGAAGACGTTGATAACATGGTAAAGGCGTCACAGGAAGCTTTTGGTGAAACTATTGATATTCTTGTTAATGTTGTCGGTGGGCTGATTGCAAGAAAGTCGTTGGCGGAGATGGACCAAGGGTTCCTCGAAGACGTACTCAGGCTTAACGTAACCAGTACTTTTCTGACAACACAATCTGTTGTGCCTCATATGAATAATGGCGGTTCTATCATTAATGTGGCCTCACAGGCCGGACGGGATGGTGGTGGTGGAGGTGCAGCTGCCTATGCCACATCGAAAGGAGCGGTGATGACTTTCACCAGGGCAATGGCCAAGGAACTGGGTCCTGGGAATATCCGTGTCAATTGCGTTTGCCCCGGTATGATCAGCACAACATTCCACGATACGTTTACGAGTGATGAAGTTCGTAAGAATGTTGCTGCCGGAACACCGCTTCGGCGCGAGGGTCAAGCGGAGGAAGTTGCCGATCTGGTTAGCTATCTCGCGTCTCCTGCCGCGAGTTTCATCAACGGAGCAAGTGTTGATATCAATGGTGGCAGTGTCCTTTCCTGATTCGGGCCTGGTAACACATGATGAAGATTAAAGGTCTCCGCTGGTGGGTGATTTCCCTGATCGCACTTGCCACCATTATCAACTATATAGATCGTCAATCTCTGAATGTCCTCTGGCCAGCAATTTCCGCCGAGCTTTACCCGGATAAGTCGGCTGATGAACGCAAAGAAATCTATGCGTTTATTTCCGTGGTGTTTGTTTTCTCCTATGCCTTTGGACAGGCGATTTTCGGCAAGATATTCGATTGGGTTGGCACCCGTATCGGTTTTGCACTTTCCATAAGTATCTGGTCCATTGCGACCGCTGCACATGCACTGGCTCAGGGACTGGTGACGTTCAGTATCTTTCGAGGTGTTTTGGGGATTGCGGAGGCGGGCAACTGGCCTGGGGCTACCAAAGGAAACGCCGAGTGGTTCCCCACCAGGGAGCGCGCCCTGGCGCAAGGTATATTCAATTCGGGTGCAGCAATAGGAGGAATAATCTCCATCCCACTTATTGCATTCCTCACCATATATTTCACTTGGCAGGCGATTTTTATCCTGGTCGGACTTGTCGGATTGTTGTGGTTGATTCCCTGGATGGTTCTGGTTAAGGCACCACCCAAAGGTCACCCGTGGATCACTCCGGAAGAACGTGAATACATCCTCACCGGTCAGCAAAATATTCAGCTTGAAGATGAAAGCAGTGACGGGGAGGGGTACAACCCTTCCACGTCTGAGATGCTGTCACGCAAGCAAAGCTGGGGTGTGATTATTGCGTCGGCAGCCATTGACCCGATCTGGTGGTTGTTCGTTTTCTGGATTCCTATTTACTTGTCCGAGGTGTATTCCATGGACGTTAAGACCATAGGGATATACGGATGGGTTCCTTATGTCGGGGCGATGGTTGGGGCGTGGTTTGGTGGCCTGCTGGCACAAAACCGGATTAGAGCTGGGTGGTCTGTGGACCGGACCCGTAAATTCACCATTTCTCTAGGTTGCCTGACAATGCTACCCGCACTGCTGGCGATGAGCAATCCGGGAGAACCGGTGTACGCCGTGCTGCTGATGGCAGTAATTCTTTTTGGATTTCAAACTGCCATCGGCAATGTCCAAACCCTGCCGAGTGACTTTTTTGGCGGTAAAACAGTAGGCACGCTGGCGGGGTTTGCTGGCATGGCGGCCAAGTTGGGGGCTGCGGCACTCACCTCACTCGTTCCCTGGCTCACTTCCGGCGGGAACTATACACCAGCTTTTGTGATTGGCGCAGTGCTCGCGATAACGGCAATGGTCAGCATTTGGATCTTGTGCCCGCGAATTGAGGCGCTCAAACCCAGGAATTAATGCCAATCCCGGTACTTTCCAACATGAATAATGGAATGGCCCACCCCACTCCCTCAAGCGGTGTCAATGCGCCAGAATGGATATACCGTTCAACCAGGCAGAGTGAGACGACCATGAGGAAGTGTATTGAAAAGAGAGAAATCAAGGTAGTACTCCCTCCCTTGTTGCTAACAATGGGGTAAATCCGCTTGCTACAGGAACTCGCGGCTCAGGCTGGCCTGATTCTGAGAGGCAGGGCAATGAGCCCCCGGCTGGATAGACCTGGCCGGAATTCCGGCTCCGGATCAAGCAGTTCAAAATCAGCGACACGGCGGAGCAGGGTGTTGAACACAACCTGCAGGTTGAGTCGAGCCAGGTTGTTACCCAGGCACAGGTGAGCACCCCGGCCAAAGGCGACGTGTCGATTGGGAATCCGACCAATACGAAACTCATCAGGGTGGTCAAACGCGTGCGGGTCGCGATTGGCAGATCCGTAGAGCAGACCGAACTTCGTGCCTCTTGAAAATGGTTTGCCCATTACCTCGACATCTTCGCCGGCATAACGATGGAAGAATGGCAGGGGCGCGTCATAGCGGAGCATCTCCTGGACCGCTGTTTGAACAAGGTCAGGTTCGCTTCTCAGTCGTTCAAGCTGTGCCGGAGTTTTCAGCAGGGCGAACATGCCGGTGCCGAGAACATCAATGGTTGAACCGTGACCAGCGGCCAGGATCAGCAGGCTGGTTGATACCAGTTCCGTTTCATTCAGTTCGCCGGACCGCTCGGCCTCGACCAGGGTTGTCAGCAGATCGTGGCGCGGTTGGCTACGCTTCAGTTCGATCTGCCGCAACAGGTATTCATAGAATGCCGTCGTGGCCTTCTCCGCACGATCCTTGTTTTCCCGGGTTCGGTCAGCATCAAAATACTGCACGATTTCTTCCGACCAGATACGCAACTGAGGGCAGTCCTCGTCAGGTATACCCAGGATTTTGCCAATGACCTGCCCCGGCACCCGGGCGGCGAGGTCCTCCACAAAATCGATTATGTTACTTTGCAGAAGCCGGTCCAGGAGGCTGTCAACACACGCCTGCACCATGGCGCGATGTTGCTCTACGAAGATTCCGGAAAATTCCCTCAGCACCACCCTGCGCAGGCGCCGATGCACCTCGCCATCCCGTTCCAGCATGCTGAACTGAACGAAACGCTCGTGGTTTGGCATGTCATGCAAGTTGGCCCGTTGCTGCTGTTGTCGGATGTCATTGGCTGACATGAAGGCTTCCGGCGAACGGACCATGACCGGGTTTCGGGCGGCACCCTCGACGTCGTCGTAGCGGGCGAGCAGATGACAGTCCATCGGCGCAAAGTAAACCGGCTCAGGTGATTGCCTGAGTTCCTCGTAGACGGAGTAGGGGTCCTGCGCGAATGCCCGTGACAGTGGCTCAAACATCCGCACAGTTCAGAGTTCCCCTAGAATCTCAATACACCTTCCAGGATGTACGAGCGACCGATGGACAGATTCTGAAACTGACTGCCGGCGATGTTGTAGGCATGCTGAATGGTCATTTCGTCACCCAGATTCCGACCTATCACGGCAATTTCCCAGCCATTGTCCATTGCGCCCAGTGCTATTCTCGCGTCCCACTTGGTGAAGGAATCCTGGGTTGAGTAGGTGGCCTGCGTGGGTTGCACGAAATACTCATCCGAGTAGTAGGCGGAGACCGATGTTCTGAACATCATGGAATCGGTAATCCGGGATTCCCATAGGGCACTGACATTGACTTCCATGTCTGGTGAGCGTTCCAGCGGCTCACCTTCCTGATTCTCTGTACCAGTCATTGTACCGGAAGGGATTTCGCAATCGGAGTTGGCCGGGGCACCGTTCTCATCTTCAACACACTGTGCGCCGACGAAATCGTCGTACTCTGCATCAATCCATGACAGTGAAGAACTCAGCCTGAGATTTGCAGTCGCCTGCCAGGTGAACTCGACTTCAATGCCATTGACTGTTGCACTACCCGCGTTGCCGATGATGAACTGGGTGCCATCGTAGTTGGACGTTTGAAGGTTTGTGAACTCCGTAGTGAACAGGGCGACAGCCAGGCTCCCGCTTCCATCCAGAATGCTTGATTTGTAACCAATCTCCCAGCTCTCGGCCTCTTCATCTTCAAAGTCGAAGATCTGATTACCTTGCGCCAGTGTGACACCGGCTCGAATATCATCCGGGGTGATTGAAGTCACCCCCAGAAACTCCTGCAGATAGGCAGGGTCATTTGCACGCTGCATGAGTTGGTTACCCAATGCAGCGTCGTTTGCCTTGAGACCACCGGATTTTGAGCCTTCGGCATACGCCAGGTAGGCCATTGAGTTATCGTCCGGTTCATACTGAAAGCGGATGGATGGATCGATACTATCGTCAGATCGATCCTGATAGAACAGGTACTCAGTATTGTGGCCCGCTGTGCTCTGCAATACTCGCAGGGGCTCGAATGTGTTGAAAGTCGGGAAGGTCAGTGGCCATGCCTGACCAATTGCTTCCTGCTCCTCGTCGGTGTAGCGCAGATCTGCGATGATTCGGAAGCTATCAGAGACATTCCAGGTGACCTGCCCGTAGGCGGACCAGGCCTCGGTGTCCCGAGAGAAGTTTCTGTCCATTCCCGAACCGGTCGTAAATGCCAGGGACAGGGGCGGGATGTTGACCCCAACAGATATCGGGTTCCGCGTCAATGCCTGCCAGAAAAAGGGATGGAAAAGAGACAACTGACGGGTCGTCAGGTCGGACTCCTGATACCAGACGCCAGCGATGTATTCGATGGTGCCTCCTGTGGGAGACAGTACGCGCAGTTCCAGCGTCGTCTGATCGTAGTCGTCATAAAGAGCGGTATTCAGGATTGCTTCGGGATGACCGTCCACGTCGAGAAACCAGTCGTTTTCATATTCCCAGTAAGCCGCAACGGCCATGACGGTATGATCGGCAATCGCCGTTTCCAGATTCAGTGTGGCTGAATTCCATTGATAGTCATAGAAGTCTTCTTCAGGTTCGCCGGTGCTGACGCTGCGGGTATCATCACCCTTGTACTCCGCCAGCGAATCGGTTGTCACTGAGGACATTGCTCCGGGTCGCACCAATTGGTTGTTGCGCCCTTCGGAATTTGATTCACCCGTTTCGTACTTGAAGTAAAGAGACGTGTTATCGCTGATGTCCCATTCTATACCCAGGCGCGCTGCGTTGATCTCAGTGTCACCGTCTTCACGGTCAAGGAAGATATTGTCAGTGTAGCCATCCAGATCGCTGGATTTCAGTGCAAGCCTGGCCCTGACTGTTTCAGACAGAGGTCCGGAGATGAATCCTTCCGTGGTATAGCCACCGTGCTCAAGTTCTGCGCCGATGTGGACCTCGGCTGAGAACTCATCTGTTGGCCTGCTACTGACCGTACTGATGGCGCCTGCGATCGTGCTCTTGCCGAAAAGGGCACCCTGCGGTCCTCTCGCCACTTCAATGCGTTCGACATCAAGAAAGGCGGATTCCATACATTTGCCACGGCCACAGTAAACATCGTCGATGTACACCGGGACCGATGAATCAAACGCAAGGTTGGTAATGCCTGAACCAAGACCTCGAATTCGGACCGCCCAGCTTCCAAATGTTTGCTGCACCTGTAATCCGGGAACGAAATTCTGGACATCACTCATGTCTCTGATGTCGAACGTATCGATAAATTCATTGTTGACCACGCCGACTGAAATAGGGACGTCCTGCAGGTTGCTGGCACGTTTAGTGGCGGTGACCACGATTTCTTCAAGTAGGTTATCCGCCGATTGCAGAACACTGGAGTATGCAAACAACGGCAAAGCAAAAAGCAAACCACGGATGCTGGAGTCCATAATTCTCCCTCCTGTTTTTGTCGTGTTTCGAGTTTTCCCAAGTCGCCATAGATTGTCAAGTTATTTGACTATTTTATTCGCAGAAGGCGAACAGACGATCTGGGGAACCTCTGGATAAACGATGCGTATCAGAAGGGGTGTTTTTTATCAGTGATGTGAATGGGTGGAACTACCCTTGGTCTTTGCTGACGGCTTCCCCCCAATCCCTGGAAAGCGCTTTTTTTAAGGCTTTCACGTCTTCTTTGCCAATTCGTTCACCGAGCTTTCGGTCAAGAGACTTTAAGACTCGAATCACGCTGTCGCGTAGCTCACGTGAATCATCGCAGAACGCATACTGCTTGGATCTACCATCATCTGGGTCGGGGACAAGTTCTATGATCCTGGTATTGAGCAGAGGTTTCGCCATCGCATGGATGTTCTGACGTGTCGTCCCCATCTCATGTGCGATCTCCGTGGGACGGGTGATACCTTCGGAGATGTGGACCAGCATGACAGATTGCGTCCGATTGACTGATTGAAGGTTCTTCGAGGCAAGAATGGATTGCAGGCTGACGTCGTACCAGTCAATCGCTCTCACCAGTCCGGCAAGAATGCCGACGCTTCTTCGTGTCTTTCTTTGTCGTGCCAAACCTGTAGCCCATTCTAGAGTGGCGTGTTTGATGGTAGACCGAGCAACAACCGGCCATAGGATTCTGTTGAGATATCCAAGTCAAAGACAGTATGGCAGGAAAGTGTTTCCAGATCACGCAGGGCCCGCCCTAACGGGTTGGACAGATTATGCGCATGTGCACCGCTGGCTTCCACGACTTCCCTCACAATGTTGCGTGCTTCTCTGACAACATGGCCGATTCGCACACGTAGCTCGGCACGCTCAAGGTCGGGGCAGACTTCACCGGATTCACCCAAGGCCGCCACATCGTGTGCGATGTGCTTGAGCGTCATCTCTGTGTGTTTGGCTCGTACGGTCAGGTGCGCCAGTCTCGACTGGGCCAGGGCGCGTTCGCCTTGCTTGTCCTGTGTACCGTAGACTGTGCGCTCCTGCAACCTTTCCCTGAAACGATCTACAGTACGAATTGCACAGCCAACAGCCGGTGCGGTGGCGGTGAGCCCAAGTACTGGTAGCATGGGCATTCGAAAGATACTTGTCTGATGGAGCGCGGCGCCAGGACTGTTCCCTGCGCGCATATCCATCAGATTCTGGCGCAAACAACTTGGCACAAACGCATCTTCAACAACGATGTCGTTACTGCCGGTTCCCACCATACCGGACATGTGCCATGTGTCGACGACCCTTGCGTCTTCGATGGGCAAGGCATACATGCAAAGCTCCGGCGGTCCGTCGTGATCAGTGAAGGCGCCCACCAATACCCAGTTAGCGTGCATGACGCCTGTTCCCCATTCCCAATGACCTGTCACGCGGAAACCGCCATCAACAGGTGTGGCCTTGCCTTTGGGTGCAAGCGCGCCTGGTGCGATGATGTAAGGGTGTTTACCGAAGATGTGTTCCTGCGCTTCCTCGTTGTATAAACCGACCAACCAATTATGTTCCATGCAGAAGGTCACGACCCATGCAGTAGACAGATCAGCGGCACCGAGAGCTAACCCGATATCCATAAATCCCTCAAGACTGAATTCGAATCCACCGTATTTCCTGGGTACAAAATAGCGATATGCCTGCGTGTCCTCTATCGCCTTCATGACGCTGTCGACGGGTTTGCGGTATTGCTCAGCCTCTTCGGCATGAGCCTCCAATAAGGGAGTCAAGTGTTTAATGTTGTTTATCAGCTCTGCTTCTTGCATAGTAAATCTGTCAAATCGTTTGATAGTTTTTCAGGCGCTATAGTACACAAAAACCGCAAGAAAGCGCCCGGATTGATCCTGTACAGACATACTGCATCAGGCACCAGTGATCGGTTCACCGTTCGCTTTGATGCCTTCTTCATTCACTGGCAGGTCGGCGATAAGCAGTCCTTCGGAGAGTGTTGCACAAAACTCAAGCATCACTCCGTCAGGATCGAAGAAGTAAAAAGACCGGAGCCAGGTTTTATCCGTGGGTATGTCTGATGTTCGATTGGTCTCGCCGGTAACCACGTCGTCGTGGTTGACTACTTGTGAGCAATCAACTCCGCGGGACACCAGCTCTTCACGGTAGCCATCAATCTTGTCTGGCGACACTGAGAAAGCAACGTGATTCATCGAACCGTGAGCGGATGTGATGGTCCCGTTGCCGGATGCCACCAGATTAGCGGCAGATGCGACACCAGGCTGTGCCCTGGCTGCGTCCCGGAACCAGAAGAAAGCCAATTCCTGTCCGCCACCCATGTCAAAGAAAAAGTGCTGGCCATAGCCATTGTCCAGGTCAAAGCCCTTGTTCAGCTTCATGCCCAGCTTGCTGGTGTAAAAGTCCACGGTTCTCTCCATATCCTTGCAGACAAGAGCGAGGTGGTGCAGACCGTTTAGTTCGAAAGTTGTTTCAGGCATCATTCATTCTCCTTCTTCCAGGCGCTCCCGGCCCAGTCGGTCAGTACGCCTTCTTCCGGGACCGGTATTTCCTTAATGCGTTCGTCAATATCGTCGAATTCCAATCGCAGTGCCTTGCAGGATACAGCGTGCAGGTTATATCCGAGAACATGGTAAGTAATCTCCAGGATGTCTTCATCGGAAAAGTGTGCATGTATCGCCTCGAATAGTTCGTCTGAAGCCCGACCACCCTGAAGGATAAGTGCGTCACTCCAGGCAAGAACCGCACGCTCTTTCTCGTTGAATGCACCAGAGACCTGCCAGTGGCTGATGGCCTGGATTTTTTCGTCAGAAACACCGAACCGTCTGGCTGCTTTGCAGTGCTGGGAGAAAACGAACTGGCTGCCTTGAGTGTAGCCAGCGCGCATGATCGCGATCTCCCTGATACTGCCATCCAACTGGCTTATGCTTTTGTCGGCAAACATGCCAAACATACCGAAATGGCTGGTTGCATGTTCAAAGATGTAGGGAACAAGCGCGAAGACTGTCCACCAGTTTCCGGGTGTGCCGGTTGCCGTCCCGGGCTCGGTTACCGGGTCTCTTTCACCGAACAGTCGATTGTAAAATCTCAGCACATTTTCAGGTGCATCGGAGCGTGGTACCTGTCGTAGTCTTGGCATGATGGTTCTTCTGTGGCAGTCGATGACGCATTTCATCCTATTGCTACTGAAGTAAATCGTCAATAATATTGACAAAAATTGTTAGGAGCACATAATATGTCCGGTCTTGTAGCACATGATCTGTCCGGTTCTCATGCCTCCCTGAGGAGGGAGGTTTATGAACCAGACAGAACTGCTACAGGAGATCAGACTGATGCGTTTTCAAGAAGCATACGGAGGGTGGACGGAGAGTCGTCTGACCCAGGAGGAGGCAGCCCGATTGCTGGGCGTGTGCGAGCGGACATTCCGCCGTTACATTGATCGCTACGAGGAGGAGGGCCTGGATGGGTTGATCGACAAACGCTTGTCGCAGGTTTCCCATCGACAGGCTCCGGTGGATGAGGTGATGCGGCTGGTGGACCATTACCGGGATCGGCACATGGGCTGGAACGTGAAGCACTACTACACTCGATACAAGCGCGAGGGCGGCTCCCGGAGTTACACCTGGGTGAAGAACAATCTCCAGAAGTCCGGTGTGGTCAAGAAGGCACCCAGGCGCGGTGTGCACCGCAAACGACGCGAGCGTGCTGCCTAGCCGGGCATGCTTGTGCATCAGGATGGCAGCCAACATCAATGGGTGCCGGGCAAGTACTGGGATCTGATTGTGACCATGGACGATGCCACCAATGAACATTACTCCATGTTCTTCTGCGACGAGGAAGGGACGCAGAGCAGTTTTCGGGGTGTCCGGGAGGTGATTGAGCGCAGGGGCCTGTTTTGCTCGCTCTATACCGACCGGGGTAGCCATTACTGGCACACGCCGGAGGCTGGCGGCAAGGTCGACAAGGTCAACCTGACCCAGTTTGGCCGAGCCATGGGTCAGTTGGGTATTGAGATGATCCCGGCCTACTCTCCGGAGGCAAGAGGTCGCTCTGAGCGGGTGTTTAGAACTCACCAGGATCGGTTGGTCAAGGAATTGGCCCTGAACGGGATCACGGACATGGACGAGGCTAACCGGTATATCCAGGAAAGCTACCTGGCGGCCTACAATGCGGAGTTTATGCAGCCGACGCAGGAAGACGGATCAGCCTTCGTGGACTGTCGGGACCTGCACGTCCTGGATGACATTTTGTGTGAGCACCATGAACGCACGGTACGCAAGGACAACTGTGTCAGTTTCGAGGGGGTGTTGCTACAGATTCCGGAGGACCGGCACCGTTGCCATTACGTCAAGGCCAGGGTCAAGGTATTGCGCCATGTCGATGGGACACTCTCAGTTCACCATGGACCGCGCCAGTTGGCGCGTTATGACACACAAGGACAGGAAATCGTTGATGAAATGCCAGCAGCAGCTTAGTGTCCGCAGCTCGGCTGGCGTCCTGGAGGCCCCGTCGGGCTACGCCCTCCGTTGCCTCCAGGACATTAAGGCAAAGCGGACAGTTTATTTGCTACAAAACCGGACAATTCTATTTGCTACTAACATAATATTGACAAAAATATGGCGAGAAAATTCAACCGGAGGACAGGTTGAAACTAAAACAGAAAATCAGCGAAGGCACACTCTCCTCAAGGTGTGCTCTGCCACGTTTGTTGTCTCAACACCCATGGTAATCTACGAACCTTGAGGTAGGGCAGGTCAAATCATTATGTCTGGCCGACTTTCTCTCGAAGCCATCCGGCAATAATGTCTGCCACATCATCCCGTGCATTGTCCGGCTCCGTGAGGTAGTGATCCCCTGTGACCATCTTCAAGGTCTTGTCGCTGGATGCCAGGGAGTCGTGGATCAGTTCTGCATCGCGCGGAAACACACCGGTATCGGCATCACTCTGTATCACCAGAGCCGGTTCGCTGATCCGCTCAAGGTGCGGGACGCCGCGGCAATACGAGTCCCGCAGACTCCACATTGATAGCCATGTCCTGATCGTATTGGTGAGACCGATGCCACGTGGCGCGAAGTTGGCAGCCCTGGGGTCACCGGCATAGCACCATCCCGGTTTCCGGTTGTTGGGATCGATTGCAGGATCCATCAGGCGCAGGTCCGCCCAGGTTCGATACATATTAAAAGCGCGGTCAGTCATACCGTGCCCTGCGAGACGTTCCAGTTCCTCGTGGCACCAGTCCGTGATTCGATGGTTGCGAGCTTCCTGTGCAGCCCGATACTTCTTTATGAACTCAGGGGAGTAGGGTGGTCCGTTGGCGTCATCGTACATATTCAGCGCGGGATCGACACTGGTCGGGTCTGTCTCGTCCGTGATTGATGGATCGAACCATTCAGTAAGGACTTCCGGTCGTCCGCCGTGGGCGCACAGAGAGATATACAGGTTGGCAGGTTCGATATTTTCAAGGGCATCAGGAACCTTGAGGCCAGGAGTGGCCTTCATCGTCGCCCCCCTGGCCTGCGATTGGTATGCCGCCATAAGTGACCCGCCGCCGGAGTTACCGAGCAGCGCCACCTTTTCAATACCTGCCACCTCTCGCAGCCAGTTAACACCCTGTCCAATGTCAATCAGCGCATGCTCCAGCAAAAAGAAGTGTTCCAGACCACGAAAGCGGGTGTTCCACCCCAGGAAGCCGAAACCCCTTGCCGCCATGTACTCGCCGAGATAGTGCTCGCTGAAATCGACATTGTAATGAGTGGCGATCAGTGCCACGGTCGGCTTGTCATTGGCCGGTTCAACGTACAGACCCTGACATGGGTAAAACCCGGCGCCATTGCGGGCGCCGGTGGGCGAATCCAGTGATACAAAGGTGCGTTTGATCCTGCTCAAGGTTTATGCCCCCCTGAATGGGAAGTCAGGGGGACTGGCAGATACCAGATCGGAGATGACCAGGCGCGTTCCTGCAGGTCCCGGTCTGCGCCCGGAAACTCATCGCAACGACCCGCATTCCTGCAATGATGTGCTGTCCATCGTGGTGATGCAGTCTCCCGGACTCTGAGATACCAGAAGGCAGGTTCGTCCGCGTTGAAGTCCGGGTCCTGCCAGGTGATGCAACGGGATGCCGCTTCACCCTGCCAGAGGCTGGTAGCGGACTCGATGAAGATGCCGTCTTCCAGTGTGCCTTTGATGACCTCAATCCTCGCCAGGGGTGTTCGATCCTGAGCGACTGTCGCTCTAAAGTTTGGTGTGCCGGATTTGAAATTCCCTCCCATCGGGATTTCTCCGGGATGATTGTCGCGACAGGTCAGCGACCCGGTATCAGCTTCAAAGTTCAGAGTGATGCGTGGCCCGCTGGTTGCGTAAACCTCCCGGCGTTTCATAGCCGCAAACAGACTCGGCCGGGTGTTCTCCTCCGCTCTTATAGCGATCAGCCCACCCGGATTCCAATCCATGCGTGACATTGCCATGTCAAGGCTGCCCAGTCCAAATACGGGTCCATGCCAATCCTTCTCGCTCACGAACCCCGGTGTGGCCGCGTGTCCGTCTGTCGAACCGATGACGCCCAGTTGCAGTGGGTTTACCATCCGGTTACCGGAACGCTTGTAGGCGGCAAGTCCGCGTAGCAGCAAAGATCGCACGTAACTGGTGCGCATCTTCTCCCACTCGGCACTATTAAAGTCACTGGTTTCCGCCAATCCGGATAGTTTGGTCAGGCGCACCTCGAAGCTACAGTCTGATTCGTCTGAGACACCCAGTGGCGACAGACACTCACTGTTGCCCTTTTCCTGGTGAACCTCTACCAGACGTTCGAAGCGGGATCTCAACTGAAGTTGTCGATCTGTGTCCTGCTCAACGTCAAAGGTAGTGCCGTCTCCCATGTTGGTGTTGTGGGGTATCGTGATGGCATCGCATCCATCTTCCAGTCGGCAGTGTTGATCAATCTGCTCAAAAAGTTGTTGCAGGCCCGGATATCGGATGTAGTCGAACGCTTCGCTCGGAACTCTGGCACTGGCGAAGATTACATTGCGGTGAGTGTGGCGGAAATTCTTTGTTGCCGACCATTCGTAGCCAATGAAGCTCGTAAACTGACATGGATCATTGGCAGCTTCGGCCTGCCTCTGAACCCGTTGCCATTGGGAAAGGTAGGCTGACTGACATGTGCTGGCGTTGTTCCGGCAGGGGCCCAGGACTTCCGGCGCTGACAGCGTGATTGACGGTACGACGTATTGCCTGAATAGTTCAAGCCCACCGGTGGGTGAGGCGTTTTCACGTAGATTCCTGCAATCAGGGTGATCGCTCATACCAGGGTCGGTGCACAGATAAAGAAAGTCGAACCACTCTGCGTGGTCGGTTACGGCGGCGAAGTCCAGTGGGCGATCCAACTTCGCCCTGCTGCCGTCTGCCATGGTAAGTTCACTGCCCTTTGCAAAGGCATAGGCGTCGGCCGGTGTTTGTAATGTGCCGAAACTGTAGGCATCCAGCGAATAGGCAGTGTGGACGTGCAGGTCCCCCCAGAAAACCGTTTTCTCTCCGCTTACCGTGCCATTGCAGGTGGCTGCTTGAGAAATTCCGCTCGTGGATATGGCCGCTATCAGCAGCATTGTTTTGGGTAGCATTCGATTATCTCTCCATGCTCAAAGTTCTTTCTTCCAGTGAACGGACCAGTGCTGTAATGGTGGCGTTGATCGGGGCGTTTCTGCCGATCTTCTTTGCTTCATTCTCAATCGCGCCATTGATCACACCGATCTCACTGAACCGGCCGGATTCTATGTCCAGCAAGACGGACGGTTTGGCCGGACGCATTCTTTCGGCAAATTCCCGGACGTAGCTCACGGGGTCATCAATGGCAATGGAAACGCCCCTTGCCCTGGCAATCTCCCATGCCTCAATAGCGGCAGCTCGACTTACGGAACCGATGAGCGGGTCATCCAGCACTTCACCCACCGTCATCCCGGTGAGCGCGCAGGGTCCACTATAGGCGACGTTGCAGATCAGTTTCTCCCATTGAATAACGGCGATATCATCCACACGCTCGCAGTCGAATCCGGCCCGGATGAAGGTTTCGACTATCAGTTCCGTGCTGGCCTGATTCTGGTCGGCACGGGCGCCCATGCGTATCGCCTTCATGTCGTTGTGATGACTGTGCCCCGGTGCTTTGAGCGATGCGCCAAATCCCTGGGCTACCCCGACAATCACGCGGGGTGCACCGAATAGACCGGCAACGACATCCGCACTGCCTAATCCATTTTGAATGGTCAATACGCTCGTGTCTGAAGTCAACATGTGCATTGCGTCGCCAACCGCCGATACATGTGCGGCCTTTAATGCGATCAGCAGAAGGTCCACGGTGGTATCCGGGGGGCTGGTGTAAGCATTGATCCTTACGGTCCTCTCACCGCTTGCACCCGTAACGCGCAGCCCGTGATCATTGATGGCTGTTACATGAGCTTCGTTCCGATCAATACATAAAACTTCATTACCGCTTGAGGCAAGCAGGGCGGCGTAGATAGAACCCATGGCGCCGGAACCGTAGATTGCAATTTTCACATCAGACTCCTTCGACAAGCTTCTTCAGGTAGGGCCGCAGTTCGGGTTTCTCCTCCAACCCGAAACCAGGTGCTTCCGATGGTGTGATGGTTCCCTCATTCAACTCACAAGTCGGAGCAAATCCTCCGAACGGTTGAAAAACGCCCGGGTAGGCTTCGCAGCCTCCGAGCCCCAACGCGGCCACGATATGCAGGTTAATGAGATGTCCGCCATGAGGGAAACACCGTGTTCGTGAATGACCCGCCGATTCGAGAATCTTGAGCATATCGAGGTATTCACACAGTCCGTAGCTCAACCCGGCATCCATCTGGAAGATGTCATGACCGGGCCTCAGACCCCCGTAGCGCAGGAGGTTGTTGGTGTCCTGCACACTGAACAGATTTTCCCCGGTGGCAAGTGGCAAATCGGATTTCCGGGCAAGTGATTGCATCAGGCTGAAGTCCAGTGGGTCACCGGGTTCTTCATACCAGCGAAGGTTCCGTGGGCTTAACTCATTGAGATACTTCTCTGCGACGTCTTTGTTGAAGCGCCCGTTCGCATCCACGGCGACCCGGGCAGGGTCACCGGTGGTCTCAATTGCCGCATCTATGCGATCAAGATCCTCCGTGAGCGCTACGCCGCCGATCTTGATTTTAATAGCGTTGAATCCCATGGTTCGATACCCGTTAAGTTCGGTAACTAATCGATTGATTGAGTCATCCGCATAATAGTACCCGCCTGCCGCGTAGGTATTAACCTGCGGGTTCTGAACCTTTCGTCCGGTGGCGGAAGCAATAAAGGCCCATGCGGGAACGTCTGCCAGTTTCGAATTGAGATCCCAGATTGCCAATTCAAGGGCGGCGATGGCACCCGCCCGATCGCCATGACCGCCGGGCTTTTCGTTTTTTAATGCGATGTTTCTGACAGCAACAGGGTCGAAATCAGTTCCGTTTGGCGACAGGAGTGTGCCCGGCTCCGCTGCGGTGACCCTTGGCACAATACGATCCTGAATGATGCCGGACTGTGCAAAGCGACCGATGGAATTGAACCCAAATCCGATGACGGGTTTGCCGTGGCGAATGACGTCACTGACCACAGCGACGAGCGACACATTGTGTTCGTTGAAGTTAACAACAGCGTTCGAGACATTACCCTGGAGTGGCACTGCCAGTTCGAGGATTCCGGTGATAGTTGGCAACTTCAACTCTCGAAAAGGATACAGGGTGAATATCGCCACAGAAAATGCATCTGTCAAATAAATTAACGGATATATGGCTGAGAAAATGTCAACCAGTACACGGGCTTTTATCAGTCGCCATTCTGTGGAAGGCTTGGCCCCTGGATTTTCTTTCAGACAGGGTAGAACCATGGAATTTGATCAAGTCATTATGGGCAGACGCAGCATTCGGGGATTCAAGCGGGATCCGGTTCCGAAAGAATTGATTCGTGAAGTTGTGACCCTGGCGACCCGCGCTCCCTCGTCAATGAATACGCAACCCTGGTACTTTCATGTGGTAACCGGCGACGCACTGAATAAAATCCGTGCCGGCAACACCGAAAAAAACCTTGCCGGTGTTCCCGCCTCCAGGGAGATTCGCATGCATGGCCCCTACGAAGGTGTGCATCGCGAGCGGCAGAAGGCCATTGCCGTGCAGCTGTTTGACTCCATGGGCATCGAATGGGGCGACAAGGAGCGCCGCCAGGACTGGGTGCTGCGGGGATTCCGCCAGTTTGATGCGCCCGTCTCTGTCGTCGTGACGTTTGACAAGTCCCTGACACACAATGATGTCGCCATCTTTGACTGTGGCGCCGTCGTTAACTGCCTGGTGAATTCCGCCTGGTCCCGGGGGCTTGGCGCTGTCATCAACGGTCAGGGGATTATGCAGTCTCCCGTCGTGCGCGAGTTCGCGCAGATTCCCGATAACCAGATCATTATGAGTTGCGTGGCGATGGGATTTCCCGCTGATGACTTTCCCGCCAACGATGTGGTATCGACGCGGCGTCCCGTGAACGACGTTGTGAATTTTATCGGCTACCCGGAGGACTGACTTGCTGCCATTCCCGATTGTTCAGATTGCCTGGTTCGTGCGGGATTCCCAGGTGGCTGCGAGACAGATGGCCGAGCGCTTCGGAGCCGGCCCCTTCTTCTTTGTGCCACGCATAGAACTGTCATCGGGTGAGGTGCGGGGCAGGCCGCAGAAGTTTCTGCATTCATCAGCTTACGGGCAGTGGGGCAGTTTGATGATGGAACTGGTACAGCAGGACGAGGAGGGACCGTCTCCGTTTCGCATGATGTATGCACCGGGGGAGCAGGGTGTGCATCACATGGCCATGAGGGTGGATTCTATGGAGGAGGCTTATGCGGAATGTGATCGCCTTGGGTTGCCCATCGCTGCGAGGGCCGTGACCCTGGCGGGTACCGAGTTTGCCTTTATCGATACCGTCAGCCAGATGGGGCACATGCTGGAGATTTATGAGAAGTCAGATCAACTCCTCAAATTCTATGAGATGGTGCGCCATGCCTCTCTTGGCTGGGACGGCAGCGACCCGGTGAGGTCGTTAGGTTAACTCGTTTTCCACAAGCGGATCATAACTGAACAGCCAGTCCATGGTTCGGTTCCCCGCTCTGTTGATCGCGCGGTCCCGCAACCAGGCCCGGAAGCCGGACAGGTGGAATAGCTTTGCATTGCGTTTTGAGCCATTCTGAATCCGCGCCGTTCGTGGTTTTCTTGAATCTTCGTAACGCTGTAGGGCAGTGTTGATGTTCGGTTCGGTTTTCAGGCAACCGCTGAGTACCGCTGCGTCTTCAATTGCCATCGCGGCGCCCTGCGCCATAAACGGCAGGGTTGGATGACAGGCATCGCCAAGCAGCGTGATTCGTCCCTTGCCCCATTGACGCATGGGACGGCGATCAAACAGCGCCCATTTGCACAAAGAGTCTTTGTCCGCATGGTCAATCAACATCTGTAGTTCCGGATGCCAGCCATTGAAGTCTGCTTTGAGTTCTTTGTGGTTGCCTGGCTCAGTCCACGACTCAACCTCCCAGCCTTCCTTTTCCCGGACGCAGACACAGTTGAGCAGCTCGCCGCGGCGAACAAAGTAGTGGACAAAGTGTCCGTCGGGACCCCACCAGGCGGTCGCCATGGGACGTATGACACCTTTCGGTAGCCGTTCAACGGGAACCAGCGCACGCCAGGCGACATTGCCGGTAAAGCGCGCCGATTCCTGCCCCCACAGGAAGCTGCGGGTGAAGGAGTGAACGCCATCGGCACCGATCAATATGTCGCCGGTGTCCCGTGCGCCGGTCTGCGTTGTGATCGTGACATTGTTTGAAGTCTGTTCAATCTGATTGATGGCTGAAGACGTGTGCAGCCTAATCTGCGGGGTTGCCTGCGCTGCATCAAGCAGAACCCTCAGCAGGTCACCCCGGTGTATATGGTAATAGGGCGCGCCATAGCGGCGCAGGGCGGCCATGCCCAGGGCTGACTCCGCAATCACAGTGCCGGTTCGCCAGTGTCGGAACTGTGTTGCTTCCGGCACAAAGGCAACAGGGTTCAGTGAATTTTCAAGCCCCAGGTAAAACAGTACCCGTGTGCCGTTCGGTGAAAGCTGTAGACCGGCGCCAGGCTCGCCAAACTCACCCGCCGCCTCAAAGACTTCGACTTCATGCCCTGTTCTTGCGAGACACAGTGCGGTCGTCAGGCCACCAATGCCGCCTCCGGCGATGAGGACTTTCATGGGTTGTGGAAAGGTTATTTGCCCTTATACCCGCTCAATGACGATGGCGGGCGCCATGCCACCCCCGGTACACATGGTAATCAGTGCGGTGTTCAGGTCACGACGTTCAAGTTCGTCCAGTGCGGTACCGATCAGGATGGAACCGGTCGCGCCAATCGGGTGACCCAGCGCCATGGCGCCGCCGTTGACATTGACGATTTCCGGATCAAGCTCCAGGTCGCGAATAAACTTGGCGGCAACGACACTGAACGCCTCATTCACTTCAAACAGATCAATGTCGCCGGTGGTCATGCCGGCACGGGCCAGAACCTTCTTTGCCGCAGGGACAGGTTCGTTCAGCATCAGGGTCGGGCTGCCGCCAACGGTTGCGATTGCCCTGACCCGCGCCCGTGGCTTCCAGCCTTCCTTGTCCGCATATTCCCGGGTGGACATGATCAACGCGGCGGCGCCATCGACAACACCGGAAGAGTTACCGGCGTGGTGCACGTGATTGATTTCCAGGTCAGGGTAGGCGCGCTTGACCAACTGGTCGAATGTCTCGCCGGTTTCATCAATTGGCAGGTCCATGAACTTGTCGAACACGGTATCCAGACCGGCCAGTGACTCCATCGTGGTGCCCGGACGTGGGAATTCTTCGCGGTCCAGGGCGACACTGCCGTCATCGTTGACAACAGGAACCAGGCTCTTGTCGAAATGACCATTTTCAATGGCGTGGGCGGCGCGTTTCTGACTCTCAACGGCAAGGGCGTCGACGTCTTCACGGCTGAAGCCCTCCAGGGTGGCGATCATGTCCGCACAGATACCCTGGTGTGGTTGCGGGTGAATGTCCCGCAAGTGCAGATTACTGCCGTCCACCGTGCGGTTTTTATCGGCCCGGGGTACGGTTGGCGTATAGGACATCATCTCGACACCCCCGGCAACGCACAGATCATCCATACCACTCATGATATTCGCGGCGGCGATGTTAACGGACGTGATGCCGGAACCACAAAAACGGTCCAGGGTCATACCGCAGGCTTTTTCGCTCCAGCCGGCATCCAGCGCCGCCATTCGGCCAACACAGAATCCCTGCCTGCCAATCTGCGAGGAACAGGCAACAACAACGTCATCAATTTCCCCGGTTTTAAGGTTGTTGCGATTGCCGATTTCTTCAAACACCCTGGCCAGCAGTCGACCCGGGTGGAATTCTGTCAGAGCGCCCTTGCCCTGTTTGCCAATACCCCTGGGAGTGCGGGCAGCGTCGATGATGTAGGCGTCAGTCATGGTTCAGTTCCTCAAGTGTTCCGGAATGTGAAAGGTTAATCGGGGACAGCGCAAAGTGCCAGAGCAAGATCGGCCCGGCATGTTACGCAGCCCCCGTTATTCGTCGTCCTAATGCCAGGCGATAAAACACCGGCACTGCGACCAGGGTCAGCAAGGTGGCAAAGATGAGCCCGCTCATAATACATACGGCCATTTCCCTGAAAAAGGCATCGGTCAGAAGTGGCGACATGCCGAACACCGTCGTCAGCGAGGCCAGCATCACCGGGCGCAGCCGGCTCAGACTTGCCATGATCATGGTCTCAATGGTGCCCGGCTCCTCGGCCAGGCGTTTGTCGATTTCATCCACCAGGACAATACAGTTCTTGATTAGCATCCCGGACAGGCTCAATACGCCAAGGAAGGACGGGAAGGTCAGTGGCAGATTGGTGATAAGCAGCCCTATCGCCACGCCACACAGAATCATCGGTACCGTCAGCCAGATCACGATTGGCTGCCTTAGTGCGCCGAACATCAGGACCGTAATGAAGAACATCAGCCCAAAGGCATGAGGCATACGCTGGGTGAGCGCTTCGTTTGCCATCATGTTGGATTCAAATTCGCCCCCCCACTCACGGTTGTAGCCCGGCGGCAGTTCAATGGCTTCCACTTCACCCTTCAGTCGCAGGAAATACTCGTTCACGTTATGACCCGGCGGCGGGTCAGCCTGCGCGGTCAGTGTGCGCATTCGGTCCCGCCGCAGTATGGTTGTGTTATCAGCCTGAAGTGAAAATTTGCTAACGACCTGTGTGAGGGGAATGAACCTTCGCTGCGTCGCGCTCCATACCTGCTTGTCTTTCAGGCCGGCCAGATCGGTGCGTTCCGCATCCGGGGCCCTTGCGATAACAGGGATCAGCTTGTCCCCGTCCCTGATAAGACCGATGTTTACACCATGGGTATTGTAAGCAAGTGATTTGGCGACATCATTTCGTGAGATGCCCGCGAGACGGGCGTTGGATTCGTTGAATTCCGGCACCAGTTGCAGGGACTGGGCCCGCCAGTCAGTTTTTCGGTCACGCAGGTTGTGTTTCAGGTAGACAGCGAGTGTCTGCTCACCGAGTTCCCGAAGCACCGTCGGGTCCGGGCCCGTGTAGCGCATTTCAATTTTCGACCCGGAGGCGGGTGAAAACTCAGCGCGGCTGATCTTGATTTCCGCATCCGGTCGAAGCTGAACGAGCCTGACCCTGGCCTCCTGCATGTGATTGCTCAACCGCTCAATGTCCGTTACCCGGACGATCATCTGCACATAAGCCGGGTTTGGTTGCTCCGGTTGCTGAGTGGCCGTGAACCTGGGCGCCCCGCGGCCAATGAAGCTGGCGACCGATTCAATGCCGTCCATATCCAGTAGCATTTCCTCCAGCGAACGAATGTCTTCGGAAGTCGTGATGATGTCCGTACCTTCCTGCAGACGGTAGTCGATGTAAAAAAGCGGTGTGTTGTTGGAAGGGAAGAAGGCGGTTTTTACGAATTGCATGGAGTACAGGCAGGCGACTGTAATAGCGAGGATAATGACGCTTGTGATCCGGGCCCGGCGCAGGCCGAAGTTAATCAGGAAGTGGTACGGCTTGAAATACCAGGCCCGATAAAGCTGCTCTTCCGACAGGGCCCCGGAGGGCTTCAGCAGGTAGTTTCCGAGCAGAGGTATCACCGTGACGGCAAGTATCCAGGAGAGTAACAGGGAGATTCCAACAACCTGGAACAGTGAGATCAGAAAGCGCCCGCTGTTGTCATTGGACAGGCTGATGGGGGCGAAGGCCAGGATGCCGATGATGGTTGCGCCGAGTAGCGGGTACTGAGTGCGTGCGACGGCTTGAACCGCCGCTTCTCTGGCATCCCGGCCGCGACGAACGCCAACAACCATCCCTTCGGCGATAACGACCCCGTTGTCGACGAGCATACCCATGGCGATCATGAGGGCGCCGAGGGAGATGCGTTGTAACTCAATATCCATGAAATACATGATCCCGACGGTGCCAAGAACGGTCAGCAGCAGGACAGCGCCGACCACGGTTCCGGCCCGCCAGCCCATGAACAACATGAGCGCCATCATCACGGTCACTACCGAGATCGTGAGGTTTTTCAGGAAGTTGTTAATGGCCTGCTCAACAACCCTGTGCTGCTTGTAGACAGGTGTCAGTTCAACACCCACCGGCAGTTCGCGTTCAAGCTGTTGCATCTTCCGGTCTATATTCTTGCCAACGGCAACGACGTTCTGCCCGGGTGTTACGGAAACGGCAATGATGGTTGTTTCCCCGCCGTTCAACCTGACCAGTTCGTAAGGCACTTCAATACCGGTTCGCTTCACGGTGGCGACATCGCCCAGGCGGATAATCTCGGTTGATCCGGGCAGCCCCAGCTTCATCCCGGCCAGGGTTGCAACACTGTTGATCGTGGTGGACTGCGCGATGCGAAGGCGCCTGCCGTCAAAGATAGCTGACCCGGAGCCGACCACCTCGTTCTCATCCCGGATTCTCTGTTCGATATCGTCAATAGACAGCCCGAGGGTGGTCAGTCGCTGGTCATCAAGCTCGACGTACACGGCTTCCTGAGGCAGCCCCCGGGTATCAACCTTGGCGACGCCGTCCACCAGTTTCACCCGCGTGGCAATCGTGCGTGCAATATCGTGGATCTCATGGTTGGCGTAGCCGGGTGCTTTCAGCGAGTAAAGGACGCCATAAATGTCAGAAAAGTCATCTTCCACCAGGGGAGTATCTACGCCCGGCGGCATAAACATTTCCGCCTCGCGTACACGGCGTCGGAGTTCATCGAAGACCTGCGGCGTTTCAGCTTCGCTGAAATGTTCAAGCAAACGCACCCGCACTTCTGATCTTCCGGGAACGGACCTGGATTCTATAAAGTCGATGTGTGCCAGTTCCTGAAGGGCGTCCTCAATACGTTCCGTGACCTCCTGTTCCACTTCCACAGCCGATGCGCCCGGATAGCTGGTGATGATGTAGGTCAGTCTGATGGGGAAGGGTGGGTCTTCCAGGCGACCAATGTTCTGGATGCCATGGATGCCGCCGACCAGGCACACCAGGACCAGTATCCAGCCATAAAGGGGGTTCGAAACAGTAAACCAGGCAGGGTTAGTCATGGGTCCTGCAGAGGTCGAACCTTCATGCCCGGTTGCAGTTGGCTGGCCCCGGCGATCACGATCTGCTCGCCCACCTTCAAGCCACTGGTAACGGGAACGCCATCATTGGTCGGTGCCGCTGTGTTGATCTGCCTTCTTGTCACAGTTTGATCTGAGGGATTGTAGACCCAGACTGAAAGCCTGCCGTCGGACATGGGCACCACCGAAGATGCCGGAATAAGAATCGTCTGGTCGCCCGTACCCCGTATCTCGATATTAGTGGTTGCTGTCATGCCGGGCAGTATGTTCAGGTCGGGTGGATTTTCGATCAAGAAGGAGACCTCGTAGGTTTGTGCTAACGAATCTGCTTCGCCGCGATTCTCGTGGAAGGTCATCGGGTATCTTTTTCCGGGAGCGAAGGCAAATTCGACCCAGGCGCCGAGAATAGATTCGGCATTGGCTGTGGCAACCAGGTTTTCCGGTACGCTCATGACAACCTGAAGCTGACTGAGATCAAGAAGTTTGATGATCGGCACACCCGGGGCAACATTCACATGGGAGTCAAAGTAGCGGCGGGATACATAGGCATCGAAGGGCGCGAACAGTCGGCTGTCATTCAGTCTCTCTCCGGCCTTCTGGAGTCTGACCTGTTGCAGTTCGTAATTGGTTTCAGCGTCTTCGACCCGCGATTTGGCGATGCCATTCTCTTCCAGCACCTTGCGTTTTCGTGACAGGTCCTGCGAAGCGAGTCGTAGCTGCACCTCAGCTTCTTTCACGGCCAACTGCAACTCGGTAGGGTCCAGGGCTGCAATCAGAGCACCCTTGCTGATGGTTTCTCCTTCCCTGATGGGAATATCGCGCAGCGGGCCGCCTACCTCGAAAGACAGATCGACCGTCTGCAGAGCTTCGATTCGTGCGGTGAACTCGAAGGCGTTATGTTCCTCTGAGCTTTTAATGGTCAGCAGTTTCGCGGGGCGGATGTTCTGCTCCTCGGGTGCGGGCGGTGTCCTGTCCGAGCAGCCGACCAGCAGTGTCAACAGGGTGAGCAGCAGACCTCTCATATCAGATCTCCATCGCCTTCTGCCGAAGCCTTCTGCGGACTTCCTTAACCTCTGCACTGCTCATCGGGTTCAGTGCGAACAGGTTCAGAAATCTCAGTCCCTCGTTGGCCAGAAAGAGAATCAGGGCCTGGTCATAGTCGCTGCTTTCCGCCGAGATCTGTGCAAGCACCTCACCGATGTGCTCGCGCGCGGGCGTCAGCAGTTCCGGGTCTTCCGCGCAGGCGGCTACAAGGGCGAGGGAGGCAAGATGCTCGGCATCGGTCAATTGATTTTCCTCATGCAACAGGGCCGCCAGCGAGCTGTCCCCGCTTTTACGCGCCTCAATTCTGCGAGCATTGTTCTCGATAAGGTTATCGAGCATGCCCCTCAGCAGATCTCTCTTTGATTTGAAGTGGTAGAGAACCCCGCCTTTCGAGGCACCGGCGCGATTCGCGACCGCATCAATAGTCAGGTGGTTGGCACCGGATTCCTGAACTACCTGGAGTGCGGCAGCCAGGATTTCGTTTCTTTTGTTGTTGCTTCGCATGAATGCCGACAGTATTGACTATACCGTCCGGATGGTACAGTAAACTCATTCGCCATGAAACAAAAAATCGTCGTACATGGCGATTATCCATCGATTTACCTATGATTGGGCCCCTGTTGATTCGAGAACCCTTTAGCTGAAGGTTCTTTTTCGGCTAATGACCTTTTTCATTTTACTGGAGTGACCTTATGAACGATTACAAACTACTGATTGATGGTGAACTGGTGGCAGGTGACAACACCATGCCCGTCGTTAACCCGGCTACTGAAGAAGTGATTTGCGAGTGCCCCCGTGCTTCCGAATCCCAACTGAATGCGGCGGTTGCCGCAGCCAAAGCGGCCTGGCCGACCTGGGCGGCAACCCCGATTGATCAGCGCAAGCAGGTCGTGCTGAAAATTGCCGATGTCATCGAAGCCAATGCTCAGGAACTGGCCCAGCTCCTGACGGAAGAGCAGGGCAAGCCGCTGGGTGATGCCACCGGCGAGGTGCATGGCATGGCGGCTTTTTGCCGTTATTTCACGACCCTTGATCTGCCGGTGGAAACCATTGACGACAGTGAAGGCCGCAAGGTGGAGGCACATCGCGTTCCTTTGGGTGTGGTGGGTGCCATTGTGCCGTGGAATTTTCCTCTGATCCTGATGGCGTTCAAGCTGCCACCCGCACTGATTGCCGGTAACACGATTGTCATCAAACCCGCGCCGACCACGCCGCTCAGTAGCTTGCGTATCGCTGAATTGATCAAGGATGTTGTGCCTGCGGGTGTGGTGAATTTTATTACCGACCTGAATGACCTGGGCGCTGCGCTCACGACCCATCCGGACGTTCGCAAGATTTCCTTCACGGGTTCTACGGCGACCGGTGCCAAAGTGATGGCAGGTGCGGCAGGTCTGTTGAAGCGAATTACTCTGGAACTGGGCGGCAATGATGCGGGTATTGTTCTGAATGACGTCAATCCCAAAGAGACAGCGCCAAAGGTGTTTGACAGTGCCTTCCGGAATACGGGCCAGGTATGCATCGCGATGAAGCGCCTGTACGTGCATGAAGACATCTATGATGAAATGTGCGACGAGTTGGCAACCCTCGCCAATGAAACCGTCATCGGCAATGGGCTTGAGCAGGGAACGAAGCTCGGCCCGCTTAACAACAAGATGCAGTACGACCGCGTCAGGGAACTGATTGAGGAAGCGAAAACGGACGGCAACATCATTGCCGGCGGTGAAGTGCCTGATCAGCCGGGTTACTTCATTCGACCGACCATCGTTCGTGACATAGCCGAAGGTTCCCGCCTGGTGGATGAAGAACAGTTTGGTCCGGTTCTGCCGGTATTGAAGTTCTCCGAAGATGACGATGCCGTTACCCGTGCCAATGCCTCGTCCTGGGGCCTCGGCGGTTCTGTCTGGTCGTCAGACCTCGACAAGGCTTATGCGCTCGCCGAGAAGATGGATGCGGGTACGGTCTGGATCAACAAGCATGCGGAGCTGGACCCGGGTATCCCGTTTGGTGGCGCCGGGCAGTCCGGTATCGGCAGGGAACTGGGTGAGGAAGGTCTGGAAGAGTTCACGCAGTTCAAGATCATTAACATGGCCAAAGCCTCCTGAGAAGGGCTTCCTGACAACAGGTAATAAAACAGGAAACAGAAAGATGAGTGACCTCGAAGTATTCCGGGCAGAAACAAAGACCTGGATTCAGGAAAACTTTCCGGCTTCCCTCAAAGGCTCCGGTATGGGGCTGGAAGGCGAGACGGACGATGCCAGCCGTGCAGACTTTGAAACCTGGCGTCAACGTCTGGCGGAGAAAGGCTGGGGCGCTGCCACCTGGCCAACGGAGTATGGTGGCGCGGGCCTGTCGGACGCCGAAGCCAGGATTGTCCGTCAGGAGATGGGCAGGCAGGGCGCCTTCAACCCGATTCCGCTGATGGCAGGTATGGGTGTCACCATGGTGGGGCCGACGGTTCTTGAATACGGCACCGATGAGCAGAAGGCCAGGCATCTGCCGGGTATTGCCAGTGGTGAGATTCGCTGGTGCCTGGGATTGTCCGAGCCGAATGCGGGTTCTGACCTTGCCTCTCTGAGCACCAGAGCCGAAGACGACGGCGACTACTTCAAGATCAATGGTCAGAAGATCTGGACCTCCGGTGCCGACATCTCGCAGTGGTGCGGTGCGCTGGTTCGAACAGATACCGGTGCGGGAAAACGAAACGGTATCAGTTTTGTCATGTTGCCCATGGACCAGAAAGGTGTGCGAACCAGCCCCATTCGCCTGATCTCCGGTGTGTCACCCTTCTGCGAAACCTTCTTTGACGATGCCCGGGCGGAGAAAAGCGATCTTCTTGGCCCCCTGAATGAAGGCTGGAGTGTTGTCAAGCGGCTGTTGCAACACGAGCGCCAGAGTCAGACCGAGGCGCGGGCACCGGGCGCGGGCAGCAGCAAACCGTCGCTTCAGGAAGTGGCCAGGTCCTATGTGGGTACGGACGAATCAGGTGCCCTGGCCGATTCAGACCTGCGGAACCGCCTGACCCGGCACCTGATGGACAGCCAGGCCCACAATTTGACGACAGGTCGAATTACCGCTGAAGCAAGGGGCAGGGTGGAAGTCAGCGCAGCGGCTTCGATTCTGAAAAATTCGGCTACCCGGATTGCGCAGGGCAAGGCTGAGCTCACCATGGAAATGATGGGCAGCCAGGGCCTCGGTTGGGAAGGTGAAAACTTTACCGCCGAAGAACTTGACAATGTTCGGGAGTGGCTCTGGGGCAAGGCCATCTCTATCTATGGCGGGTCCTACGAGGTGCAGAACAACATCATTTCCAAGAACATCCTCGGTTTGCCCGAGAACACGCAGAAGGGTTGAGTCGATGGCGGCATTAACAGAAGAGCAAAGCATGATCCGTGATCAGGCGAAGTCCTGGGTCAGTGAGCAGTTTCCGGTCCGAAAGTTCAGGGAGATGCGCGACAGTGGCGTGGAAACCCGTTTCATGCCGGAAACCTGGCAGGGCATGATCGACATGGGCTGGACCGGCATCATCGTGCCGGAAGCCTATGGCGGGTCGGATCTAGGTTACCTTACCTTCGGTGTCGTGCTGGAGGAAATTGGGCGCCAGTTGACTGCTTCACCCTTGTTTGCCTCAGCCTGTGTCGGCGCCTCAACCGTATTGTTGGGCGGCAGTGAACAGCAGAAGCAGACGATCCTGAGAAAAATTGTCGATGGCAGCATGATTCTGACGCTGGCGGTTGATGAAGGCCCTCGTCACAACCCTGCCGATGTTACCCTGAAAGCCGAAAAATCCGGTGACGGCTACAGGCTGGCGGGCACCAAGACTTTCGTGCCGGAAGGGATGGCGGCAACTGACTTTGTTGTTGCGGCGTCCACGGACGATGGCGTCAGGCTGCTGCTCGTGCCCGCCACGGCCGGTGGAATCAGTCGGGAGGCTATGAGCATGGTGGACTGTCGTGGTTATGCCAATGTCCACTTCAGCGGCGTTGAGGTGGGTGCTGATGCCGTACTCGGCGATGACGAAGTCCTGGGGCGGGTGCTTGATTGCGCCAGAGCGGGCCTTGCGGCAGAAATGCTGGGGACCGCTTCGCAGGCGTTCGACATGACCCTGGAATACCTGAAAACCCGTGTGCAGTTCGGGCAGGTGATTGGCTCCTTCCAGGCGCTGGGCCACCGCGCCGCTGAACTGTTTGGTCAGATGGAACTGTCCCGGTCCTGTATGGAGGCGGCGCTACAGGCCATTGATGCCGATGCCGATGACACGGCGCAACTGGCATCACTTTCCAAGGCGAAGGTTGGCGACTTCCTGCATGAAATGTCCAGTCAACTGATTCAGATTCATGGCGGTATCGGGATGACCGATGAGTTTGATGCGGGCTTCTACCTGAAGCGCGCCCGTGTTCTGGAGAACGCCTACGGTAATCAGGCGTTTCATCGGGACCGTTACGCGAGACTGCTGGGCTACTGATGAACCCCTGGCCGCAACAAACGGGGGAAGGATTCCAGGCATTGCTGATGCTTCGCCCGGAGTTGCAAAAGAAATACCGGGCATTTTTATCAGCGGTGGAAAACAATGACGCGGTATCTGACAAGGTGCTTGCGCTCTGCCGTGCCCGGATTCAACAGATTCACGGGCAGGAACCGAAGGGCATTGATCCCGAAACCGGTCAGGCCCTTGCGGCGGGTAGACTGAATGATTTCTCAAGCGAGGAGCGGGTAGCCCTGGTGGCTGCTGAAAGGATGCCTTACCAGCATCACGAACTGCCGGATGAGGAGGTCGAAGCCGTTAAAGCAGCTTTTGGTAACAGGGGTTGCGTGGCGTTGCTCACCGCGCTCGCGTTTTTATTCTGATGAGGAGATCGCTGAACTTGCACTGGGCGTCGGGCTCTTTATGGGTATGTCCAAGGTGCTGATTACGCTCGGGCTGGAACCCGAATCGATGGATATTACGGTGATACCAACGCCGGGCAGCCGGGTCTGATATACGACGCCGGGGTTAGCGGCGAGCGATCACCTGAAGCACGGCCGCACGACCCGTGTGCCCACTGCCTTCGATAACATCACGCTCCAGTTCCTCGCAGTGTTCAAACGTCAGCGCCGGGAAGGTTTCGTGTGCGATAGCCTTTGTCATCATCAGGTCTGCGACCGGTGGCCCACCGGTTCGGAACCTGAGCTGATCCGGGGTATAGGATTCCAGTATCAGCAGGCCACCGGGCTTCAGTGCCCGTTCCACACGCTGGTAAATCTGCGCACGCGGCTCCGCCGGAATGTGAAAGAAGACCGAGACCACCGCATCCCACTGGTCTGAACCCAGGTCGTAGTTTGTCAGGTCGGCGGCGATTGTCTCAATGGAAACCCCTTTGTTTGCTGCCAGCTTCTTCGCTTTTTCCAATCCAACCACAGACTGATCCACGCTGGTAACCCGGTGGCCCAGGTCGGCGAGATAAACGCCGTTTCTGCCTTCGCCATCAGCCAGACAAAGCACCTTTGATGCCGACGCTAACTGATCGGTTGCCGACTTGAGGAAATCGTTAGGTTCAGTGCCGAAGAAATAATCCTCGCTACCGTAGCGTTCATCCCAACGCTGCTTTTTCGTGAGATCGTTCACAGGGCGTTGATTGCTGCGCGCATGGTCGCTTCTGTAACGGCGCGGCGGTCCTCACCCCAGGGCATGGGCATGAGTACCGGATGTTCGACACCCGCATCCCCGTAGCTTTTTATAAACGAAGTGACCTCGGACTCGGAGCCGATGAAGTCGATGGCCTGAATCATCCGTTCAGAGACTGCGGCGACCGCACCTTCGCGGTCTTTGGCACGCTGTTTTTCTCGAATTTCATTAACCTCATCCTCAAACCCGGCTCTGCGGAACATATTTGCGTAGCCATCTGCCATGGCATAATTGAAAAGATCCCGCCTTGCCGAGTTCGCGGACTTGTCAAAATCACCGACCGCGGCATGCACATAGGCGTAGATAACTGCATTGCCGCCCTTGCGAACCTGACTGACAGAGGCTTCCACGTGGGAGGCGGGCAGATAGTTCAACAGCACACCATCGGCGACCTCTCCCGCAAGTTTCAGCATCCGGGGGTTGAGTGCCGCCATGATAATCTTCGGCCTGCGTTCACCCAGCCTGACGCCAAGGCGAAAACGGCTGCATTGGAAGTAGTCACCCTCGAAGGTCACGGATTCCCCGGACAGGCATTCACGCAGCAGGGCCACGTACTCGCGCATCATGCCGATGGGTTTGTCGGTGGCCCGGATGCCGTGAGACCGCAGTATCCCCGGTGCTGAAACACCCAGCCCCAGCAGAATATCGACGTCCGGGTTCAGCGCTTGAAGTGTTGCTGCGGTCATTGCGGTAAGCGTTGGCGCTCTCAACGCGATGGGAATGATGCCGGTCCCAAGATTGATCTGCGGGGCCGCTATCGCTACAGCCCCCAGAAGTGACATGGCATCTGTGCCGGTTGCCTCAACGGTCCAGAAAGACTGATAGCCCATGTCCTGTGCGGTTCGTGCGATGTCCGGTGCCGCCTTTGGTCCCAGAACCGCAAGGCTGCCAAAAGTGACCCCCAGGGGGCTCATGATGCCTCCCCTGACAATTCTGCCATGGCGCGCACCGGTCTGGTGCCGTCCCACTGCTCTGCGGCTTTGGCGATCATGCCGAAAAGCCCGACAATCCCGTCATTGCGCTCAATCAATTCCACCATGTTGCCACTCTCGGCTGAGGTGTCGAAATAGCAGATGTTGGTATTGATGCCCATATCCATGGCGATCTCATACTTTCCGGCCAGCAGCGCCTTGTCGGCGGCATAGTCATCGGACCAGATGCCAAGGTGATGAAAGGCTGTCTTATCCGGTGCAATCAGGTCGTGGTAGACATTGGGCGCTGAGGAAGTGACCTGGATCAGTTCAATCTGACCCTCCTTGCTTTGCGCCCAGGCAAGTCGCATCTGCAGGCTGCCTTCGCCGCCACGATATCGAAAGCCCTCCCAGGCCGAGGTATCCACCTCATTCAGGAAGAAGGGGCCGATACCCAGTACCCCGGCCCAGTATTCGGCTGCTTTTTCCAGGTCCGGTACGTGCCAGGCATATTGGAAGGGTGCCCCGGGTGTACTCAGTGATGTCATTGGTTCCTCGCTCGGGTTTTGGGGTTGAATTCAGGTTGGGGTTCTTTCAGGTAGCGGTAACGACGTACCCGCCGGTCATTGTATCTGAAAACGACGGGAATACCCCTGCAGGTGCCGTGAACAACCTCCCTTCCGGTCAGCTTTCCGCCCAGCTTTCAGCCGCCTTCATTGATTCGGCATAAGGCTTACGACCGAACCACAACAGGACAACACCCAGGATGCCAAAGAAGCAGGTCATGGTGATCATCGAGTAACGCACGCCCTGATCGCCCGGAAAAATATATTCGTTAAACGCTCCGGCAAGAGGTGGCCCAAACATCATCCCGAGAGAGCCAACCAGCATGTTGACGGCGGCGACCCTGGCTCGAAGGTGCGGCGGTGTAATCACCGGTAGCGCACCTGCGGCGATACCGAACGGGGAATTCACCGCCAGCAGCGCCGGTGCGTAAAAGACGTAGGCCCAGAAGGCGTTGGGTGCGACCTGGATCAGCAATACACTGGGTATGGTGATTATGCCGCCAATCATACCGGCCGTGATATTGGCGTCATGGTACCCGCGATCAGTCAGGCGCCTGGCGATATAGGCGATCAACAGGGGTCCCATGGGTCCGAAGATGACAAAGATCCAGCCGAACACCTGTGAGGCTTCGGCTGCCGGGACACCGTGCACACGTACAAAGAAGGTTACGGTCCAGAACACAAACGCGTATCCGGTCAGAACCAGGGACACAAATCCGAGGTGATGAAATGTGAGGGTTTTCGCGTTCGCCCCGTAGAAGGAAAGCAACTGCGCCAGGTCACTTTTGTCTGACGATACCAGCGACGGGCGCCTGATTGGTTCCCGGATAACGAGGAAGAAGGCCGCCAGGAACACCCCTGGAATACCGACGTACACGAATGTCTGCTGCCAGGGTTTCAGTTCACCAATCAGCGGTAAGGTCAGGGGGTCGGCCTGTTGCACGATATCCAGCACTATCCCGCCAATGATAAATGCAATGCCGGTGCCGATGATCGGGCCGATTTGAAAGATACTCAACGCAAGCGGCACGTCCTTCCTGGGAAAGTAGTCGCCAATCAGGGAAGTGGTTGAAGGGCTGAGTGTGGCCTCGCCGACACCAACGCCGATTCGTGCCAGTAAAATCTGCCAGTAGTTCCGTGTCAGACCACAGGCAATGGTCATCAGTGACCACAGGAAAATGCCGATAGCGATAATGTACGCCCGGTTCTTCTTGTCGGCGAGCTGTGCAATCGGGATAGCAGCCATCGCATAAAACAGTGCGAATACCCCGTACAGCCAGCCGATTTCCGTATCCCCGACCCCCAGATCCTGCTGCATCGGACCGACGACAATAGCGACTACCTGGCGGTCAATAAAGGCGATGAGCGACGCAAGGATCAGTATGAACACGACGAACCAGGCGTATCGCCTGTCCGGGTAGGGGATATTCTTGCTAATTGTGGGTAACTTCGTATTGTTATGTTCCAGACCATCTCAATAAATGGGATCGAAGTGCAAGCATGGATTCTGGTTTAATGTGACTGTGAACTAACCAACAACAAAGGAAATACCCATGGCTGGACGTTTGGAAGGAAAGGTCGCCGCTATCACCGGAGCGGCCAGTGGTTTTGGCGCCGGGGCTGCCCGGCGTTTTGTTGAAGAGGGTGCCAGGGTGGTCCTGGGTGATATTCAGGATGACCGGGGACAGGCGCTGGCGGAAGAACTGGGTGATGCTGCGGTCTATGTGCCCTGTGATGTCACCAGCGAAGATCAGGTCGCCAATCTGGTGGATACGGCGGTCGAGAAGTTCGGCCAGCTCGACATCATGTACAACAATGCGGGCGTGGTCGGTGCGGTCGGTCCGATTGCGACCACACCCGCCGGGGAGTGGCATCGCACCATTGATATCCATGTCAGTGGCTGTTTTTACGGCTGCAAGCATGCGGCACGGGTCATGATTCCTCGCGGCACAGGTGCAATCGTCAGCATGTCCAGTACCGCAGGGATTATGGGCGGCCTTGGACCCCATGCCTACACGGCCGCCAAGCATGCGATCATTGGTATTACCAGAAGCGTTGCCGCGGAACTTGCGCAGTACGGCATACGTGCGAACTGCATTTCCCCGGCGGGCATGGCGACACCCATGGTGGCGGCAACGATGGGTGATCACACGGACCTTGAGACCGCCCGAAAGAATCTGGCGCAGACCTCGCCCCTGAAAGGACGACCCGGCCTGCCGGAGGATGTGGTCAACGCGGCCCTGTGGCTTGCCAGTGATGAATCCGGTTATACCTCCGGTCTGACGCTCACGACGGATGCCGGTATGACCATCGGCACTGCTAACGAGTCGCCCTTCGGTGAGTATCAGGCGTTTATGGCGGAAGCCGGCAAGCGCGGTATCTAGTATTCAGATGTGCGGGAAGGCGCTGTGCAGTATCTCACTGACTTCCGAGACGGCGTCAATCGCTTCCTCGGGCGAATTCCCTCGCGCTTCAATGTTCAGTATTCGGGCGCCCCGTTCCACATACTGCCCCAGGAAGTCAGCGATTTTGGCGGGGGTTCCATAGGGGGTATAGCGTTCAAACTTCTCGAACGGCACCCGCAGTCGATGTGCGGCTTCATCAAGCTGTTCGATGGGTGTCCAGGCATAGGCGATGCGGATGCAATCTGACGGTGGTGTACCAGGCTCCGAGAAGCCGGTTCCGGGATTCACCGCGATGCCTTCTTCAATCGCCGTGCGCCACAGTGCGGTGACATTCATGTTCTTTTTCAGTGTTGCCCAGAAATAAAATCCTCCGTCGGGTACCTGCCAGTCCATGTATTCGCCAACTTCCCGGACCAGCGCCGCGTGCAGGATATCCCGCTTCTCGCGGTAAATGTCCCGCATCTTCCGCAGGTGAGGCTCATAGTCCCCGGCTTTCAGAAATTCACCAAAGCCACGCAGCCCGGGCTGATTCTGACCCATGGCAAAGCGCATGCGACCAAAGAGTGCCAGAAATTCGGGCCTCGCATGAATGAAGCCAACGCGGATACCCGTTGCGACCGTTTTTGAGAAGGTACCGGTCGTAATCACGCCATAACCCCCGGTCAGTGTAAAAAGAGCCGGAGGTGGCGGGGTATCAAACCACAGTTCCCGGTATGCCTCGTCGTCGAGGATCAGCACATCATGCCGACAGGCGATGTCGATCAGCGCAAGTCGACGTTCCTGTGACAGGGTATAACCCGTCGGGTTATGGAACGCGGAGATGGTGTAAATCAGTTTGACCGTTTTCCCTTCGTGCCTGAGGCCGGTCAGGAGCTGGTCCAGTTCATCGGGACAAAGGCCCTGCCGGTCCATGGAGACAAAGCGCACGTCCGCCCCCACACCCCGAAAGTTATGAAGTGTGCCCATGTAGGTCGGATTCTCGGCGATGATGACATCCCCGGGATTGATCAGTGAGCGCACGATCAGATCAATGGCGCCACTGGAGCCGTTGGTCATCTGGAACCAGTCCTCAGTCACCGTGATGTCCTCCGCCCGGTTCCTGTGTTCGGCCAGCCAGCGCCGGATACCTGAGGGCCCCTGCCCGAAGTCGTAACGCAGCGCAACATCACCCTTCTGGTTGTGAATCCTCCGGGAACCTGCTTCAAGCTGAGCGCGTGGCAGGGAGGCGGTATCCGGTATCCCGACCGCCAGGTACAAAAGTTCCCGTTTGGGCGTGATATCCGCAGGCAGATCCCAGTCACCCGCACCGCCGTAGAGAGGCGCGGACAACTGGTTGGCCACATCTTTGGGTGAACGGGTCTGCCAGCGTCTGGCGAGCTTTCCCCTCAGTTCATTCAGATCAGTCATCGGTGGCTGTGATTGTGTCGAGTTCCTCACGAATTATCGCCGTAATCTGATCAGGAATCTCCATGGGTAGAAAGTGTGTGTGATCCGGGTAGTGGATTTCCCTGCCGTTTTTGAACGCATCGGCAAGACCGGGCCAGGTGGGCGAATTGGCAAAATCCATGATGTGCCGGTCTGGCGGTGGCTCTTTGGCTCGCAGGATCAACACGGGAAGCGTCAGCTTGCGAACCGCCTGATAAATCTCCGCGTTTGACTGTGACGCCAGGTACACACTGGCTTCGACCTCCGGCGGGCAGGCCAGAACGTAACCCTTACCCTTCTCGTCAGGCAGCAGACCATATCGGCAATAGTCCATCAGGATGTCAGGGTCAAACAGACCGTAAGAACCCTTGGGGCGAAGGCGGTCGGCCATCTCCTCCGGCGAGTCAAATTCCCGACGGCGTTTTGCCGTCGGGTGTTCTTCCGCGCCGGCAAAGGGCGAGGGCGTTGCGTCATGATAGTTTTCCTCGGCGGAAATAACCGGGTCAATGGCGATGATCCGCCGGAAGCGATCTTCCAGGCGGGCAGCGGCCCCGATCAGGGCGTGTCCCCCCATGCTGTGACCAACCGCAAGCAAATGGTTCAGGTCCAGTTGCTCAATCAACCCCGCAACATCGGTGACGAATTCATCCCAGTGCCGGATCTTCCTGTTTTCACTGCGGCCATGACCCCGCTGGTCCAGGCTGATGGAATGAACATTGCCCAGGGCGTTGATGATCTTGTCCCACACCCGCGCGTGGAAACCCGAGGCATGAGCAAACAGAAGCGTCGGCCCCTGCTCTCGCCAGGCAATGCCCCGCTCGAACCAGGTGAGACGTGTGCCGTTTACAATGGCGTTTTTTTCAACGGGTTCAAGCCGGGTATCGGCGTCCGATTGTTTCATAAGACGACTGCCTATCCTGCGTCGTCGGGCAGTTCTTTCATGACCTGCTCAAGTTTGGGAAGGTGTTCACCAACCGACAGACCGCCACCGAGAGTCCGAAGACAGAGATGGGTCAGACCCATCTTCTTCCAGTTGGAAACCCTGTCCCGCCACTCTGCCTCGCGGGGACCGACGACGGCGACGCCCGCCTCCTGTCCAAACTCATCGGGGGTTCTGCCGGCAGCTTCAGCTTCCCTGAAGACCCTGTCGCGGACCTCACCAACTTCTTCCGGTGAACAAAGCACGAACCAGCCGTCGCTGAGTGTTGCGATTCGGCGAACAACCGCCGGGGAGGGCAGGGCGCGCGCACCGATCCACATGGGTATGGGTTGTTGGAGGGGCAGCGGATTCATACCCGCACCCGAGATATCGTGAAACTCACCTTTGAAGTTGACTTCCTTCAGGGTCCAGAGCTGTTTCAACACCTGCATCTGCTCAGTGCAGCGTCGCCCGCGGGTCGTGAAGTCAACGCCAAGGTATCGGTATTCGTCCCCGCTGCCGCCAACACCAATACCCAGCCGAACGCGGCCACCGGAAAGCCCATCCAGTTCTGCGGCCTGCTTCGCGAAATGTACGGTCTGTCTGACAGGCAGGACGATGACCGAAGGAACCAGTTCTATCCTGGCTGTCACTGCCGCAATGTATGACAGTAGCATCATCGGCTCGTGCAGGTGACCAGTGCCGGGTCGCATGATCTGATCAGGAACACGCAGGTGCGTCAGGCCCAGCCCCTCGGCAGCCTGTGCGAAGTCTCGAATGGCCGCGAGATCGCCCGCCATTTCGCGCACCGGTAATGAAACGCCGATTTTCAATTCGATTCCCTCATGATTTCAAGCTAGCCGCAAGGTAGTGGTGGTGTCGCATTAAGTCAACTTGCGCGTCGATGGCACAGCGTAAAATGACCGTCAAGAGGGCCAACGCCGGGGCGCGACCTATCCGACCGCGATAATGTCCGGGCCATTATTCCGGGGCGTGGAATCCTCGCAGTTGCGAACCGTTTCCGCGACCTGGAACATGGGCTGTTTCAGCATCTGCTTCAATTCATCACTGGCCCCGATTCGTTCCAGGGCTTCATCCATGCAGGCCAGCCACTGGTCCCTTTCCTTCGGACCAATGCGATAGGGTTCATGGGGTTCGGTCAGGCAGACGGTACCCTTGATGGCGAGGTACACGGGTGGCCCGCCCATCCACTGGGTCAGATAGACCGCCAGCATACGCTTGATGTTATCCAGGCTCTCCGCGTGCATGGCACGGATGTCTGCTGCCAGTGGTAACTCATCCATGGCGTCATAAAATGCACTGGCGAGATCCTTGATGCCCTGGTCACCCAGAATTTCATAGGGTGTCTGCGGTGTGGCTTCTTCCGTCATGGCTTCCTTCAAAACGTCAGGCTTTTGTAACTGTCCATTCAGAAGTTTATGAAAATGGTGCCGTCTTGTCTCCCTATGGATGGTGACCCGGAACTGGCGACCCGGAACTGGCAAAGGTGACTTTCGGTGCCGCTGGCATCTTCCCCCGGATGTTCCGGTATTGATGCTGTGGTACTGTCTCTGGTCTTTTCAGACAATTTGGAGGGGCACTTTGGACCCTGTAAAAGAAGAATCCATATTCATCACCGGTGCGGGCAGCGGCATGGGTCAACTTGCCGCCAGAACCTTCGCGGAGCAGGGGTATTCCGTTGCGGCGGTGGATGTCAATCAGAAAGGACTCCTGGAGACTGCGGAGAATCACCAGAGCATCCGCACCTTCAACACGGACGTCACTGATTATGCTTCAGTGCTACAGGTGGTTGAGGAAACCGAGGCAACACTGGGGCCCATCCGCCGGGTCTACAATGCCGCAGCGATCATGCCGCTGGGCAGGGTTGTCGATCAGGATGTTGAAGTGTTTCACCGCGTCATGGACATCAACTACAAGGGCGTCGTGAATGTCAGCAAGGCGGTGATGCCGAAGCTGCTGGAAAGAAACTCCGGTGAACTGGTGAATTTTGCCTCCCTGGCCGGTTGGGTACCGATTCTGTACATGGCCGCCTACAACGCCAGCAAGTTTGCCGTGGTCGCCTTCACCGAAGTGCTGGCACATGAACATCGGGACAGCAACGTGAAAGTGCTGTGCGTCTGTCCGCCGCCGGTAAAAACACCCCTGCTTGACCAGGCAAGGGACACGGTCTGGCCGAAGGTGTTTGACCAGGGAGAACACATTGAGCCGCAGGATGTATTGAACGCCATCCATCAGGCGATTGCCGATGATGACCTGTTTGTATTTCCGGGCAGGGGTACGCGGCTGGGTCAGCGCATGAGACGCTGGTTCCCCGGGCTGATATGGAGCAATGTTCACAGGGCGGAGGGTTTTTAACTGTATTGGTCGAGTGTTTGGAGCGCCGGCGTTTAGTGTATCATAGCCGCTCAATTCATCGATTCCCGGCTTGGCAACAGAGGCTCACAATGGAAAAAGTTTTTGTCTACTGGGACAATTCTAATATATTTATCAGCGCACAAGAAGTCGCCGCCGAGCGCGAAGGTGGTGATGCGCGCTATCGAATGCGACTTCACTTCCACAATCTTTTACGCCTGGCGCACGCCGACCGCCCCATTAAAAATGCCGTGGCTGTTGGCTCGGTGCCGCCGGAATTGCGCCATGTCTGGACTCGTCTGGAAAATGAAGGCATCACGGTTGATCTCTCGGAGCGCGGCGCGTTGCACGGAACCGAACAAGGTGTGGACCAAAAATTGCAAACGCACATGTTGCGCGACGCACTGGACAACAACGGCGACCCCGGTATTGCAGTGTTGCTGACCGGTGACGGCGCCGGATTTTATGATGGCGTCGGGTTTCATGCCGACCTGGAACGCATGCATCGAAAGGGCTGGCGTATCGAAGTTTTGTCGTGGGCTTATAGCTGTAGCGGTCGGATGAAAGAATGGGCGGAACAAAATGGAAAATTTATCGCGCTGGCCGATTTTTACGACAGCATCACCTTTTTGGAATTGCCGCAACCCGGTCGACCCATAGCGGAACCCCGGGAAGCGGTGCCTGTAGACCTTTCCCGCCGTTCCATTGAAGCCAGCTAGCCAGGTCGGCTTGTTTATTCCCTGCCATTTTATGCTATGTCTTTATTCCTAACAGTAAACAGTAAGCGCTCCCGACACCTTTTTCTCACAGGAGTTTTGCCGCTAATACTTATGCTTCCACAACCAGCTTACGCTGAATCTGCGGCTGATGCCCTTGATTCTGAAGAGCAGATACAGGAATCCGGGTCTCAGGTCGAGCAATGGAGTAGAGGAGAAGCTATTTACAAGGATAAATTGAATCATTTGATGGAAGGTTTAAAAGACCTTCCTCAATTATGTGAAGGTTCTTCATCCTTATCTGACAAGACCAAAAGGTTTCAAAAAAAGCTCAACGAAATGAAGGAGGAAGCCCTGGAGTTGAGGCTTCTTAAAGAAGAATATAGAATTGGGTTTCTTCATCCTCTGGACAAAATGTTTTCTTTAAGTGCTTTTGTAGTCTATGTTTATGAAGACCGATTCTTTTATAACTTTGAAATCCTCTCTGAAGAAAAGGATTTGAAAAAAAGATTAAAATATCTATCTGAAAGTTTTCAACATTTATATAGAGCAAACTTTGGTGACCCGTCAGCCCGGATCGAAGACTTCCCTTTCTGGGCAAAACATATTGCTTTGAGTCTGGATTGCTTGTCTGAATGATTGTGGCATGTGCTGCTAAAAAATGGCATGTGAATGAAAGCCCAGGTCAATCGCCTCTTTTTCCACTTCTTGAATCGAGAAGGGTTCGTCTTTATAAAGGAGCTTCGCGGCCTTTCGTGCATCCTGCCAACTGCTGAACAGTTGAATAACCTCTGCATCCTTCATCAGCGCATACATGCCATAGTGATTACGGTAAAAATCATTGCCGAGTTTTTGAAACGCTTCGTAGTTACGGTCCACCTCAGCCTGATAGGGCGCGGATTTCTCTTGTATCATCCTGTTTGCCTCCAACACTCATAGTAGAACCATGTAGAAGTGACATCTGGTCTTCTTAGCCTGCGTATTTGATAGCAAGGTCGTCTTCGGCATTGTACAGCGTCAGGGCCTCCTGAATGCGCTCGAACTTGTCAAGACTAGAAAGATTGCTCTCGATGTAGTAGCCGTCGCGTAACTCCGCTACGGAGCGGCAGTCCTGTTGATTCTTGGTGAGGCACAGGCGCTCGCGCAGGTTGGAGGTAAAAAATGGCTCTGGGTTGCGTGTATATAGGTCGAGCATAACGATGGAGTAAAGTTCGGATAGGGTGGTAATGTCGTGACGCTCATCGGCATACACGGCGTATTCAAGCTTTCTTCCGGTCGGGTCTTCCGCTTCAAAAATACTGACCTCTTCATCCGTCAGAGTATCCGGCAGTGTGACTTCCGGGTAGGGCCAAATTGCTAACACGCGCTTGCTCAGCAGGCGTGAGCGTTCTTTGTAAGTTTCGGTGTCCCATTGGTCTATATCTTTCAAATAGCGGTTCAGCCAGAGACGACTGTAGTTGTAGCCCTGTTCCCTGGCCTCATGGTTCATGTGTTTCTTTTCATGGAAGCACTTATTCCCCAGGCTACCGTTGTTGCCGGAAAGCGTCAGGTTACCAATTGTGTGCAAGTGGGTTTCAGCAAAGGCCCGATAGCTGTCGGTATCCAAGTCATCCTTCCACCTGGCGTCTGGCGTTTGCGGGAATATATGCTCAATGGTGATGTCACCATTGCCGTCAAGGTGGACGGGCTCCCTGTTGTTGTGGTTTTCCAGACGTTTCAGGAAGTAGGTGCGGTTTCTTGGTTTGATGTTGTAAAAGTCTTTTTCCACCAGCGATGAAAGCACTTCCTGATCTTTCGGGAAGCGTTGAGAGCTCTTTTTCCGGGTCAGGGAGCGAGCAATACTCGCGACATAGTCATCGGAATCGACATCCTCATACAGGCGCATGAAGATTTTGTTCAAAGAATTAGTGGGCAGGCTTAGAACAAAGCGCCGCCAGACAAAGCTCTGAACAAGATCCAGAACTTCAAGTAGCTGCACTTTGTCGATGAGTTTATTCTCGTAATCAGAAAAAACTTGAAGCAGAAACGGATAAGAGACGTTGATTTCCAGTTGCTCAATATTGCGAAGCTGTTTGTGAATATCCGGATCGCTCTCCTTGGCTGGATTGATGAATTTATGGTAGTGACGCGCCAGAATTTTCAATTCCTCAAGTAAGGTCTTCAGTGCTTCATATTCAAGAGTTGGATAGCGCTCCTTGAAATTGACATACACTTTGTTCTTGTTAGGAATTTTCTTCGTTTTAAGCGTCAAGTAATCCCGAACGTAGTCCGAAACCCGGCTCCGGTTTGTGCTCAGTTCTTTGGCCTGTTGCTCGATCTCTCGCCAATATGTGTCATAGATGTCATTCTGCTTCTGATGGGGAAGCCCCATCAAGATAAAGTTACGAATCAAATCCGCTTGAGACAGTTCCAGCCCCGTCGAGTTTAGGCTCTCAAAGATGCGTTGTGCATCGTCTTTGCCTCGCTCGAGTGAGATGTCAACAAAAATAAGCTTTTCGAGACCCCGAACAACGAACTCAAAATTGTCTGTATTGATACGATCCTGAAAAAAGCTGAAGTTGCTCATGACGCGTGAGAATCCGCCATCGAAAGAGCCCTCATCGTCGCTGGCGAGTAGATGTTTGATCGCCCGGTAATTATTTTCCGTCGGGCGTAACTTCAGTTTCTCTTCGTCTGGAGCAAACTTATTGATCAGATAAGTCTCGTGAATGCGGGTCAGCTTTTGTTGGTCGTCGAGTTCTTGCAGTAGTCGATAGAGCGCGATGTAGATCAACGTTACCGTAGTGAGCCGTTGTTGTCCGTCGATGATTGAAAGCTCGTTGATGCTGGCAGCTGAGTAAACGTCGTCGTGAATATAGACAATGCTTCCGATAAAGTGGGCATTGATTTCACTGTCAGAGCCAGCATCAAGAATATCATTTAGCAACTGCTTGCATTGGGTTTCTGTCCAATCATAGTTGCGCTGATAGACGGGGATGACGAATTGTGTATTCGTCTGAGAGAGAAAACGGTCCAGATTGGTTTCCATGACTTTCATAAATAGCTACCGGTTCGTTAGAATGTGTTTGAGTCTCGCTTCTAGACTTTTGATTTCCAAATTCAGTTCGACATGTCGGTTGATTTGCTTTTTCGTCTGATTACGAAATTGTATCAGATCTTCAATCAGCGCATTGTAATTCTCCAATGTTTCGCGAACACAAGTAGCATCACCCAACTCAACTTTTTCAGGTTCCCTTTAGAATAGCGGTTTGCAGCATGGCCGGAATGGTCAGCTTGACTGGGGTATTGAAGGGGAATTATGTGTTTTATTTCCTGGCAAAGCACCCCGCTTATTGTGCCGCCGCAATGCGCTTATGCGGTCGCCTCAGCAATCGCATCATAAAATACCTTGAAACTGTGCGACTGGCTTCGTGCCGGATCGATGTGGGGAGCAATCATACGCGCCGCCTCAATTTTTCTCAGTCCACCTTGAAAATAACCTCGTTGCCGCATAACGCGCTCGAATGCCTCACAAGTGCCGCCTGTAATGGCATCAGAATTTCGATAACTCGCTTTTCTCGGAATGGTTTCGGACATTTTCGGATAGACCTCCCGCACCGCCTGCCAGTCGCCAAAATACCAGGCTTCCAGTTCCTCAATCACCACTCGGTTTACCAGTTGCCAGGAGGTGTCAGCGCTGCTTGTGCGTGTGTGTAGCCCAGCTCCTGTGGCGATACTCTCAAGCCGTTGTTTCAGGTCGTGGCAGTTGTCCCGGTCACGGTCAACCATGACGAAAAGACGATAGTTCTGCGGCAGCCACCGTGCATAACCGCGTAAGCGTTTTTCCAAATTGGACAGCAGGTCGCGTTTGCCCTGGAATGCATGAATTTGGAAAGACGCATTTGGAATCACATTCGGCAACAACCCGCGCAGAAAAGCCTCCATTGATGGCTCTTCCACAAGGAACTCCAGATGCGGTGCGCTCATTCCGGGTTTTCACTGGAAACAGCAGAAGGCGCGCCGTGGTTAACCAGTGGGTCGCCCATGCCGAACTGCCCTTCCATCCACAGTTGCCCGAGCATGGCACCTTTCTCGATAAAAGTCGTGACGCGGCTTGATTCCGCAAGGCTACTGGCCTGGGTATAGCCTTGCTCGTTGCGCCAGAGTACACGCACCTCTTCAGGTTTGAGCGCGTTCAAGAAAAAGGGCGAATGCGTGGTGATCAGAAGTTGAGTGCGTTCACTGGCTGTGCGGCACTCCTCGGCCAGGTTGTACAGCAACCTTGGGTGAAGAAAATTTTCTGGCTCTTCAATGCCGATAAAAGCGGGCGGGTCCGGGTCGTGGAGAAGTGCCAGATAGGCCAGCATTTTCAACGTGCCGTCCGAGGCGAAACGCGCCAGTATATCGCCATCGAAAGGGGCGTCCTTGATCAGCAACAGCAATCGGCCGTCAGCCATCACATCAGCGCGCACCTGCTCAATTCGCGGTATGCGCTGACGCAGAATTTCGAAAATGTTGTTAAGTTGCTCCGGGTGACTCTCGCTCAGATACTGAATAACATTCGCCAGATTATCGCCGCTCCGGGATAGCCTCTCCTGTGGCCCGGCTTCGGGCTGGCCACGGGTGTTTTCCGCCGACAGATATGACACATGCCAGTCGGTTATAAAGCGCCGCAGGGCGGCCACGCGCGGATGGTCGGCGAACTGCCCGAGCGCATTAACCGCCAGCAAATCCGGCGATTGAAGCGGAATCTCTATTCGCCTATCTTTCGCATCAGGATGCTCACCACTCATCGCATGGCCTTGGCCGTGGCGATATTCGAGAAAACGAAATGGCCGCCCGCGTTGACCCCGCTTCCACTGCAACCACTCCTCAACCACCACAGGCGCGCGCTGTTGTTCGTCAACGGCAAGATGGTAGGTGATAAGCGGCGACTTTGGTTTTTGTATTTCCCGATACTTGATTTCGATGGTTACCGGCCCATCAGCGCCTCTGGTTTTCAGTTCTTTGGCGCGGCCGCGTTTGTCCCAGGCTCGGCGCAGTCCGGATTCGAAGCATTCGGCGAGAAAGGCAAACACATCGAACACGGTCGATTTGCCGCTGCCATTGGGACCGAGCAACGCGGTCATCGGCGTCAAGTTCTTGAACTCGACATCGTGGAGTGTGCGGAAATTCCGAACCTTCAGATATTCTATTCGCGCCGTGGTGGTGTTGCTCACGATAGATCTCCCATACTTCTGTGGTTATTCCAAAACAATCGCATGGCATTATAGGGCAAGCAAGCACCGCTACCATTCATATACGATAATCTGCCGACCTCCCTCACGAGTGCCGATACCATTGTAATAGTACGTCTTCTGGCTGTTATTTTGGGGAGTCTCGGTATCGGAACGGTCCTCTTGAATCCCGCCACCCAGCAGAATATGCAGCTTGAGTATATTGCTGACGCTCTCGTCGTTTTTAAATTCGCGTGCGTCTCTGGGTTCGTTTCCCGTGCCGTCAAAACTGAAGATCAGCGTTTTTGGGGGTGTGTGGTCGTTTGCCATCGAATACCTCCTGGGTTCGTGCTCGCTCAGGGTAGTGTAGTAGCAGCACGTTGCCATATGTTGGCACTTGAACTCGACCTGGGGAAGATGATGTCAATGCGAGGCGATCCAGCGATTGATTTTCGCCTCCAGTATCGACAGGGGTACCGGGCCGTCCTTGAGCAGTTCATCGTGGAAACCACGGATATCGAACTTGTCACCCAGGGCATTCCGGGCTTTCTCCCTGAGTTCAACAATTTTGAGTTTGCCAATCATGTAGGCCGTTGCCTGCCCGGGCATCACCAGGTAGCGCTCAATCGCCTTCATCGAGTCATACTCGGAATTGGGCGTATTTTCCACCAGATAGCGAATGGCTTCTTCACGGGTCCAGCGCTTGTGATGCAGACCGGTATCGACGACCAGCCGGGCGGCGCGCCACAATTCCATGGCCAGGCGGCCGAAGTCGGAGTAGGGGTCCTGATAAAAACCCATTTCCTTCGGCAGCATCTCTGAATACAGCCCCCAGCCTTCCGTATAGGCGGTGAATGATGTGTACTTCTGGAACTCCGGAATGCCTTCCAGTTCCACCGTGATGGCCAACTGCATATGGTGGCCCGGAATACCCTCGTGGTAGGCCAGGGCTTCCATCTGGTAAGTCGGCATGGATTTCATATCGTAGAGGTTGGCGTAGTAAATGCCCGGTTTGCCGGCTTCGGGTACGGGGTATTGATAGAAGGCCCTGCCGGCAGAGCGTTCCCGAAAGGCCTCGACCCGGCGCACCTCCAACTCCGCTTTCGGCAGAATGCCAAAGGTTTCGGGTATCCGCTCACGCATGGTATCGATGAACGCGGTGGCCTCTGCCAGGTAACGGGCGCGGCCCTCTTCGTCATCGGCGTAATAAAACTGCGGGTCATTGCGCATGAATTCGAAGAACTCGCCCAGCCCACCGTCGAAATCCACCTGTTCCAGAATGGCGCGCATCTCATTGTGGATGCGCTCCACATGGTCCAGACCCAGTTGGTGAACCTGTTCGGCTGTGAGATCTGTGGTGGTGAAGTAGGCCAGGCGTTCCGCGTAAAATTTGTCGCCATCCTTGAATTTCCATACGCCATCCTGGTCGGGCGCCTCTTTGCCGATACGCTCCAGTACCGCGATCAGGCGTTGGTAGCCCGGCCCTACCGATTCCAGCATGGCGCTGCGTGCTTCCGTCTCCAGCAATGTGCGTTGCTGTGCAGCAATGTCGAGCGCAGCGAGCTTGCTGGTGAAATCAAGCCAGATGGGTGAGGCTTCGCCCTCGACGAAGGGCGCGCCGACCAGCGTGTTGCGGGCGGTGCTTACCAGTTTTGGATAAGACCAGTCCGGCAGATACATGCCCGCCTGTTCAGCCAGCAATATTTCTTCTATGGTGCCATCCATCAGTTCTGCGACGCCGCGCAGTCGGGAAATGTAATTCTGTGCGTCTTCGATTGATGCGATCTCGTGGGTGTTGGCGAGGAAGGTTGGCACATAGGTATGCCAGCCACGGAACTGGTGAATGGGATAAAGGTGACGGCGAAAGGCATCGGTTGCCAGGTTCCGCTCAAGGCTTTGTTGGTACAAAGCAAAAGAGAGCTGTTCTTTTTCACTCAGGCTGGCCGGGTTGAAGCCGGCCATTGCTGCCAGGCGTTGCTCGGTTTCCCTGCGCCAGGCATTGTTGGCACTCTCACCGACCGGATTCCAGGCGCCATCATTGGTGCTGAGGCCCCGACGGGAAGCGCTGGCCGGGTAGGTTTGCATGTCCCGGGCGTAATTGTCATCAAGGAAGCGACGAAAATCACTGCGCTCATCCCCGGCCTGTTGACCGCAGCCGACGAGGCAGAGTACCAGCAGGGCGGGAATCAAAATTCGTGGGCTGATCAGGTGCATGGGGGAATCCGTTATTGAAAATGGATGAGCATTTTACTCCCATAGCCTCTACGGTATCGAGCGTCATGGCGCGGCGATAACCTGAGTGCCCGGAACGCTTGACTGTCGTCTGACAGACTTGCCCAGAGTGGCAGGATAAGCGCTCACTTCGGGTTAAAATACCCGTTGATACCTCTCCTACCAACCAACCGGAATTGTGATATGACACGCGAAATCAACGACGGCAACCTACCCGTCGAAACCTGCCGCCATTTGCGCGAATGGTCGCGGCAGAAACCGGTGGTCAGTTGATGCGACAGTTTGACCGCATATATCGGTTGTACCAGATCATCCGTGCGCGTCGGCACCCTGTGTCGATGGCGGTGTTGCGTCAGCGGTTGGAGTGTTCGGAGTCGACGGTCAAGCGCGCCATTCGGGATTTGCGCGTGCTGGATGCACCGCTGGAATATGACGCCGAGCGGGGCGGCTACTATTTTGACGAGCGCGGCGGTGAGCGTTATGAGTTGCCGGGGCTCTGGTTCAACGACCGCGAGTTGCACTCTCTGCTGGTAATAGACGAGGTGTTGCACGGGTTGCGCAGCGATCTGCTTGAAACCCATCTGGTGCCGTTGCGCGCACGCATCAGGGCGCTGCTTGAACGCGGCGCCCCAGGTGGTGAGGAACTGCGTCGGCGCGTGCGTGTGCCGGGCATCGGTGCGCGGCGGGTGGACGGCGATGTGTTCCGCACTGTGTCGTCGGCGTTGTTTTTACGTCGGCGGTTGCGCGTCACCTACCACGCGCGCTCCACGGATCAGCGCACCGAGCGTACCCTGTCGCCGCAGCGCCTCGTCTATTACCGCAATAACTGGTATCTGGACGCCTGGTGCCATCTGCGTCGTGGCCTGCGTAATTTTTCGCTCGACCGCATTCGTCCGCACGCGACCCTCACAGTCGCGGCGCGGGAGGTCGGCGACCGGCAACTGGACGCGGCAGTGGGCGGCACCTACGGCATCTTCGCCGGGCAGCCGAAACACCTTGCGCGCATTCGTTTCAGCGCGGCGGCTGCGGAGTGGGTGGCGGCGGAGAAATGGCATGCTGATCAGCGCGGTGCGTCGTTGCCCGGGTCTAAGGATGGCGATGGCGGCGGCTATGAACTGGAGGTTCCCTACGATAATCCGGTTGAACTCGTGATGGATATTCTGCGCCATGGACCCGACGCCGAGGTCATCGCCCCGCCAGAATTGCGCGACCTGGTGCGCCAGCGTTTGAACGCGGCGCGCAAAAAATATTCGTGACGCATCAGTGGTGGGTCAGGCTATGACCCACCACCGATGATCTAATGCCGCCTGCCTCCCGTGCCATCGCGGGAAACTAAACGCAAGAGGAGACCGTCATGAATCAATTCACGCACCACCTGCAACACGCCGTCATCGGCGACCCGGTCGCGTCCGGCAATCTGGTGATGTTCCCGCTGTATCGGGACGGCGACAATGCAACACAAATGGATCACCTGTGCTTTGACGAAGCCCTGGAGAAGCAACAGGTGAGCGTTACCGAAGTGGACGAGGACGGTAGCGTACCCACACTACTGCTCGATAATCGCGCCGGGCAACCGGTGTTTTTGCTGGATGGCGAGCAATTGATTGGCGCCAAACAAAACCGCACGGTGAATCTGTCGCTGCTGATCGCCGCCGGCACCAGGACAGAAATACCCGTGTCCTGCGTGGAGGCTGGCCGTTGGAGCCGCTCCCACGCACGCCGCAATTTCCGCAATTCCCGTTTCATGCACTTCGCTCGCGGACGGCGCGACAAGATGGCACAGGTCAACAGTAGCTTGCGCCTCCGCCAATCGCGGCGCGTCAATCAGGGGCAGGTGTGGGACAGCATCGCCGAAAAACGCTACGCCTTTGCCGCCGAGGCACCGACCGGAGCGATGGATGATATTTACACGCATGCCGCGCCTCGCCTTGATGACTACGAACGCGACCTGAAACCATCGCCTCAACAGGTCGGGGCGGTGTTCGCCATCGACGGCAGGGTGAGCGGCTTTGACCTGTTCGCCGATGCCGAACGCTGCACGAAATACTTCCCCAAACTGGTCGGCAGTTACGCGCTGGATGCGCTGGAAACCACCGGCAATGGCAGGGAGAAGAAGCTGGGGCGTGAGCAGGCTCGCGACTTCCTCGCACGTTTTGACACCGCCGCCGAAGAAGTCCACGACGCCATTGGTCTTGGTCAGGACCTGCGTGTGGAAACCGCCGAGGTGGTTGGTGCCGGCCTGGTGTGGGAGGACGAATATGTTCATTTGGCCGGGTTTGCGAAAGACGCCCAATAAGCCGTCCGACCGTCCGAAAAAATCCAGATTAATATCAAATCCCGGAAACCGGCTGCCTGAAGGACTGCCTGTCTGGTTCCTTCAAGCTCATCTCCGGATTGGAAATTACTGGCCGTGACAGGGTTTGGGCTACGCCCGACACTGTTCGCCAGTGAGCATGCGAATGTGTAAGCTAGGCGACTACGTTCGTCAATCACAAAAGGATAATCCGTGTTGTCGCACCCCAAAAAACTCCGGCTTCCGCTCAGCTCTCTGCTTGCCCTGTTATTTGTTGTTGCCCTGCTTCAGGGGTGCGACCTGCTCACGGGCAAGCCAGAGCCGGAAGGCTTTTCCGTCGAGCGTTTGCAGCGTATCACCGAGCATATGGACGGGCGTGTTGCCGGGGGCGTCATGGTGGGTGGCCAGGGCATGATTGCCCGCAATGGTCGCATTGTCTACAACGAAACCTATGGCCAGTCCGACCGGGAACAGGGCCTGCCCATGGAAGAGGATGCGATTTACCGCATCTACTCCATGACCAAGCCGATTACCGGCGTCGCCCTGATGATGCTTTATGAAGAGGGGCGCTTTCATCTTAACGATCCGGTTGCCCTTTATATTCCGGAGCTGGCCGATCTCAAGGTTGCTCTGTCCACGAATTCAGAGGAGGGCGCTGTTGCCGACGGCACCACCAACACCGGCATTGACTCTGGTGATGAAAGCCCTGGTGATGAAAGCCTGATGGGGAAAACCCGCGAACCACTCCGGCAGCCAACCATCCGCGATCTGTTAAGGCACACCGCCGGGTTTACCTATGGCATTTTCGGTGACAGCGAAGTGGACCGGCTCTATCGCGAGGCAAAATTGTTCGAGGCGAAGGATCTTGAGGAATTTGTCGCCATCCTGGGGCACCTGCCACTGCTGTATGAACCGGGCAGCCGTTGGCATTACAGCATCTCCGTAGACGTGCAGGGGCGGCTGGTGGAAGTGCTTTCAGGGATGTCCTTTGGCGAGTTTCTGCAACAGCGGATATTCGGGCCTCTGGGTATGCGTGATACCAGCTTCATCCTGCCCGCAGAGAAGCTGGACCGCCTGACCCAGATTTACGCGCCCAAAGATACCCGGATTGGCTTTGACGGGGTCTGGCAGCGCAGTGCTTCCCGGGAACTGGAAGTGGCGGACTCCCGTGTTACCCAGGGCTATCTGGAAGGCGGTGTTTTTGAAAGCGGCGGTGGCGGCCTGCTCTCCACCACCGATGACTATATGCGTTTCTGCCTGATGATGCTCAATGGTGGGCAGCTTGATGGCGTGCGTCTGCTGTCACCCAAATCCGTGCAGTTGATGACCCGCAATCATACGGGCAGCCTGCCCACATCTTTCGGACGTCCCGGGGTGGGCTTCGGGCTGGGCTTCGCGGTTGCGATGGACACCGGGGAAGTGGGGGAAGTCGGTTCTGACGGCGAATACAACTGGGGTGGCGCCGCCGGTACCCGTTTCTGGATTGATCCGGCAGAAAATCTGGTGGGAATTTTTATGGTCCAGAGTATTCCGCACCAGACGACCCTGGGTGCTGAATTTCATACACTCACCTATCAGGCAATAACAGATTCAGAACTGGATTGAGGTGGGCTTTGTCTGGCTGGAGTCAATGATATGAAGATAGGTTTGCAACTGGGCTACTGGGGCGCGGGTCCTGACCCGAAAATGGTTGAGATGGCGCAGGAGGCGGAGAAGCTCGGCTACGATGCCGTATTCACAGCGGAAGCCTGGGGTTCCGATGTGTTCACGCCGCTGGCCTGGATTGGTGCCCATACGGAGCGTATACGTCTCGGAACGGGTATTGCCCAGCTTTCCGCCCGGGCACCGACGGCAACCGCAATGGCTGCCATGACCCTGGATCATCTGTCCGGTGGCCGCGTGATTCTTGGTCTGGGCGTTTCAGGCCCCCAGGTTGTAGAGGGCTGGTACGGAGGACCGTTTGGTAAACCGCTGGCAAGAACCCGGGAGTATGTAGACATCATTCGTCAGGTGTTGCAACGCCGGGAGCCGGTCACCAGTGATGGGGAGCATTACCCGCTACCTTATACCGGGGAAGGGTCCTGGGGCCTCGGTAAGCCGCTCAAGTCAATAGTCCATCCATTGCGGGAAGATTTGCCGATTTTCCTGGGTGCCGAGGGACCAAAGAATGTCACCATGGCGGCAGAGATTGCCGATGGCTGGCTCCCCCTGTACTACTCACCCTACCGGCAGGAGGTGTATGCCGATCAACTGAAGGGAGCAAAGCCGGGCTTTGAAATCATGCAGGGTGTTTCGGTCATCATTAACGACGATGTGGAGGAAGCCCTGATTCCCTTGAAGCGCAGTCTGGCACTGTACATTGGCGGTATGGGCGCGAAGTCCCGGAACTTCCACAACGAACTGGTCAAGCGCATGGGTTTTGAGCGGGAGGCTGAAAAAATCCAGGATCTGTTCCTGGCAGGTAAAAAGGATGAGGCGGCACAGGCCGTACCGACCCAGCTTGCTGATGAGATTTCTCTCACGGGATCCGTGGACCGCATCAAGGACCGACTAAACGCCTGGCGGGAAACGCCGGTCACCTCGCTACTGGTATCCACCAGAAGTCAGGTTGAACTTCAGACCTTCGCTGAACTCGTACTGGGTTGATGGCGGATTTCCTTCGCGGCGCAGGCATTCACTTACCGGTCTCCCAATATATCAAGCATTGGCGCGAGGTGATCTTCGAAAGAGCGCCAGGCATCGGAACTGCCCTTGTAAATCGGCTGCCTGACCTGGGCGTTGGAAGCGGATCTGACCAATCTCTCGGTTTTATGAAAATCCAGGCAGGCATCCTCCCAGGGTAAATCAAGATATTCGATCAGGCGCCGGGATTCCTGTTCCTGGTTTTCAGTCAGTGACTCGTATTGCAACTCATAGACTTTGCCGGGAAAGCGCCGGTGCCAAAAGTCCATCAGGTCTTCGTAGAGCAGGTAGTAGCGGGCGATATCCTCCAGGTCGGCGGTATAGGCCATCCCCTTAGCCGGGAAATAGCGACAGAACAGGGACCAGCAGACAGCACGCGGATTCCTGTTGACGCGGATGACTTTTGCATCGGGAAACGCCGCCAGAATGAATCCGATCCAACGGAAGTTCGCCGGCATCTTGTCAACGACCCACTGTTTATTACCGTGGTTCAGGTTACGGAGAAATTTTCGATACTCATTTTCCAGGGTCTTCAGCTTGCCTGCATCCTGTGGGAGCCCGGAAGACTGGTAGAGAGATAGCGAGCTCACTAAGTCCGCCAGTTGGGCCAGTTCACCTGCGCCATGGACCTCGGAATGGCTGGCCAGAATCTGCTCTACCAGCGATGTGCCAGACCTGGGCATACCCACAATAAATACCGGCCGGGAGTTTAGCTCACCGCCAACCGCTTCAGGCAAAGGATAGCCCGCAGTGAAAACTGACTTGATAGCCGTGTGCAGGTCCTGACCCAGAACCGTGATATCTCCAGATATCCCCGCGGGGAAAACTGACTTGATAGCCGTGAGCAGGGCCTCGTGTTCGTAAATGCTGTAGGGCCTCGTTTCACGGTCAATGCGGTTGGCCCGGGTGTAGTATTTGAATGCCTCTTGCAGGTCACCGGTGTCGGTCAGGGCTTTTGCCAGGCTAAAGCAGCCTTGCATGCGGTCTGTCTCAGGCAAATCTTCTCTGGCCAGCGTTGCCTGCAACTGTGCTATCAATGGGTCTTCGCTGGTGTAGGTGTGATGGGGGCTCAGATGTCGATGGGCCTCAAGATAGTCCGGCTTCAGTTTGATCGCCGTGCGCCACTCGCGGACGGCTTTGTCAACATAACCCAGGGATATCAGTGCCACGCCGAAAGCATTGTGAAACCGGGGCATTTCCGGGGCCAGGCTGACAGCCCGGTCGTAGAATTTCAGCGCCTCTTCGTGACGGCCTGCTCGACCCAGCGCAATAGCCAGATTGTTGTGGGGCTCCGCAAAACCCGGGTCGCCGGCAATTGCCTGTTCGAAAGCGGTAATGGCGAGATCAAACTTCTCCACGTAGAAATAGGCGTCACCCAGCTTGTTGAGCGCAACCGGGTCACCGTTGGACAGCTCAACGGTTTTCAGGCGGGCCGCTATGGCTTTTTCGTGCTCCCCCGCAGCGCTGAGAATGTTGCCCAGATGGTTTAAGGCATTGATATTGTCGGGAGCCAGTTCGCAGGCCCGCGTCAGGCTGGCCTTTGCCTTGTCCAGATCTCCCCGGGCGTGGTAAGCCGCTCCCAGGTTTGACAGGGTTTCAGCGTTTTCGCCATCGACCTCAAGAGCTTTTTTATAGGCTTCAATAGCTTTTTCGTGCTGTCCGGCTTCCGCCAGAATGTCACCGTACAGTTTGTTCACGTCCGCGTGATCTGAAAATCGACGTGCGAGTTTTTCAGCCAATGGCAATGCCTTTTCCAGATCCCTGCTTTCATGCAGGGCCAGTAGCTGGCGGAGTTCTTTTTCGGAAGGCTGTGGTGGGGAAGCAGTGTCCTGTTGTCTGGTCATGGCGTTTTGTTCTGTCTCGTTCGACTACTGCATACCGGCGCAGGCATTCACTTACCTGTCTCCGAGTATATCAAGCATTGGCGCGAGGTGATCTTCGAAAGAGCGCCAGGCATCGGAACTGCCCTTGTAAATCGGCTGCCTGACCTGGGCGTCGGAAGCGGTTTCGACCCATCTCTCGGTTTTATGGAAATCCAGGCAGGCATCCTCCCAGGGTAAATCAAGATATTCGATCAGGCGCCGGGATTCCTGTTCCTGGTTTTCAGTCAGTGACTCGTATTGCAGCTCATAGACTTTGCCGGGAAAGCGCCGGTGCCAAAAGTCCATCAGGTTTTCGTAGAGCAGGTAGTAGCGGGCGATATCCTCCAGGTCGGCGCTATAGGCCATCCCCTTAGCCGGAAAATAGCGACAGAATATGGACCAGCAGACAGCACGCGGATTCCTGTTGACGCGGATGACTTTTGCATCGGGAAACGCCGCCAGAATGAATCCGATCCAACGGAAGTTCGTCGGCATCTTGTCAACGACCCACTGTTTATTACCGTGGTTCAGGTTACGGAGAAATTTTCGATACGCATTTTCCAGGGTCTTCAGCTTGCCTGCATCCTGTGGGAGCCCGGAGGACTGGTAGAGAGATAGCATTAATTCCGTCAGTTGGGTCAGTTCACCTGCGCCATGGACCTCGGAATGGCTGGCCAGAATCTGCTCTACCAGCGATGTGCCAGACCTGGGCATACCCACAATAAATACCGGCCGGGAGTTTAGCTCACCGCCAACCGCTTCAGGCAAAGGATAGCCCGCGGTGAAAACTGACTTGATAGCCGTGTGCAGGGCCTCGTGATTGTCAATGCTGTAGGGCCTCGTTTCACGGTCAATGCGGTTGGCCCGGGTGTAGTATTTGAATGCCCCTTGCAGGTCACCGGTGTCGGTCAGGGCTTTTGCCAGGCTAAAGCAGCCATGCATGCGGTCTGTCTCAGGCAAATTTTCTCTGGCCGACATTGCCTGCAACTGTGCCATCAATGGGTCTTCGCTGGTGTAGGTGTGATGGGGGCTCAGATGTCGATGGGCCTCAAGATAGTCCGGCTTCAGTTTGATCGCCGTGCGCCACTCACGGACGGCTTTGTCAACATTACCCAGGGATATCAGTGCCACGCCGAAATTATTGTGAAACTGGGGCCTTTCCGGGGCCAGGCTGATAGCCCGGTCGTAGAATTTCAGCGCCTCTTCGTGACGGCCTGTTTGAACCAGCGCATTAGCCAGATTGTTGTGGGGCTCCGCAAAACCCGGGTCGCCGGCAATTGCCTGTTCGAAAGCGGTAATGGCGAGATCAAACTTCTCCACGTGTACATAGGCGGCACCCAGCTTGTTGAGCGCCACCGGGTTGCCGTTGGACAGCTCAACGGTTTTCAGGCGGGCCGCTATGGCCACCTCATAGTTCCCGAAATTCTCAAATACATCACCCAGATTTTTGTAGGTGATGATATGCCCATGATCCAGCGATTGCGCTTTCAATAGCACACCAATGGCTTTTTCGTGCTCCCCCGCAGCGCTGAGAATGTTGCCCAGACTGTTTAAGGCATCGATATTGTCGGGAGCCAGTTCGCAGGCCCGCGTCAGGCTGGCCTTGGCCTTGTCCAGATTTCCCTTGGCGTGGTAAGCCGCTCCCAGGTTTGACAGGGTTTCAGCGTTTTCGCTATCGACCTCAAGAGCTTTTTCATAGGCTTCAATAGCTTTTTCGTGCTGTCCGGCTTCCGCCAGAATGGCACCGTACAGTTTGTTCACGTCCGCTTGATCTGAAAATCGACGTGCGAGTTTTTCAGCCAATGGCAGGGCTTTTTCCAGGTCCTTGCTTTTATGCAGGGCCAGTAGCTGGTGGAGTTCTTTTTCGGAAGCTTGTGGTGAGATAGTGGTGCCCATGCGATCATTTCCGTGGAGTAGACCACAACGGGATTGTCGTTAGCGATACCGGTTGCGCCGGTCTTGCCAGACAGATCAACTTTCGCGCACAAAATGCACTTAAAACTTGACTTGTTTGCATTTTCTTGCGAAGTTTGGGCATGATTATCGATTTTTCAGTCAAGAACTTCCGCTCGTTTCGCCAGGAACAGCGGATTAGCTTCGTTGCGAACAATCGGGATAACTCAATTCCGGAAGCCTTGATAAACCCCAAACTCGCTGGAGCTGAGCTTTCAAAGATTCGCCTGCTAAAGGGTTTAGTTATTTACGGGGCTAACGCAGCCGGAAAGACAAACACCCTCAGGGCATTGGCGTTCCTCGCCCATATGGTCGAGAATTCGGCAACAGACCTGGATGAGGGCGATCCTACTGAGGTCGAACCATTCCTTTTCGATCAGAATTCCTCTGAGGAACCCAGCGAGTTTATTCTACGATTTATCGTCGAGGGTGTTCGCTACCATTTGGTGCTCGTTCTAAACAAACGGCGAATCTTATACGAGGCGCTCTCGGCGTTCCCCAAAGGACGTGAGCAGGTTTGGTATGTACGAAGTTGGGATGACGAGGTAGAAAAATATACTTGGGAACCTGCCCGCCCTACGGGTTATAAGCGTGACACAAATCTTATCAACTACACTCGTGAAAACGCGCTCTATCTCTCCACGGCAGTCAAATTCAACGACGAGCAACTAAGGCCAATTTACCTCTGGTTCAAAGACAAGATTTGCATGCTGCGACTAGACCCGGATTTCCCTCCGCTCTCTCCGGGATTCACCGCCAAACAATTGATGGGTGATGCGAATAAGCGTGCTCAGGTTATTCGTCTATTGCAACATGCCGATCTGGGCATTCTCTCCGCGAAAGCTGTCGAACAAGACCTTACAAAAAATGACTTTCCGAATCATATACCCGAAGAACTCGTGAAGCGGATCATCTCACAGAAGCAGCTAAAGATTTCGCTGGGTCACCGTGGCAGTGAGGGACGGGAATACCCTCTGGAATGGGAAGATGAGTCCTCTGGGACACAAAAGTTTTTCGCCCTGGCCGGACCCTGGCTCGACATTCTGGAGAATGGAAGAATCGCGGGACTTGATGAAATCGAATCGAGTATGCACCCACTAATGGTGCATGCATTGTTAAGGCTTGTATTGAGTGATACGAGGAATCCCAAAGGAGCGCAGTTGGTCTTCACTACGCACAATTCATTACTACTTGATACGAGGCTCATTCGCCGCGATCAGGTCTGGTTTGCCGACAAGGACGATGAAGGTGGAACCTATCTGTATCCACTTACAGACTACAAGCCACGGAAGAAAGAATCGCTTGTTCGTGGCTACATAGCGGGCCGCTATGGTGCGGTGCCTTTCATCCCATCAGGATTGGAAATTGAAGGTAACGAAGTAGCTGATGCGCTGGCAGATGGCCAGGCATAAGTACAAACCCAAGGTGCCCAAAGCTGCCAGGTCTTTTCGTCGAGCCATTGGTCGAACCACCAAACCGGGTTCTTCGATTCTGGTAGTTACAGAAGGCGTCAACACAGAGCCGACATATTTCGGCCGCTGCCTGACACTCAGTTCAGAGAGCCGATCTCCGCGCCAGTTGTAACCGGCAAACCTTCGCTCAACCACTCTGACATGGAACCATCGTAAACGGCGACGTTTTGAATACCTGCCAGTTTCGCGGCGCAGGCATTCACTGTGGCCGCGATGCCGCCGCCGCAGTAGGTGATGAGCCGGTCACCAGTCTGCTTGCCGGCAAATATCTCCTTCAGTTCAGCATCGGACTTCAGCGCAGAGCCATCCATCAGTTCCATCAGGGAATGATTGACCGAGCCTGAGATGTGTCCGTCGTAGGGCAGGCCGGTCTCACCCCGATAGATTTCCGGGCTCAGGGTATTTGTGACACAGGCGCTGCCCTGCCTGATGGATTCCAGTACCTCTTCCTTCGATGCGAACATCTCCGGGGTCAGGTTTGTTGTAAAGGTCGCAGGTTCACAGGTGTTATCACCGGCCTCCAGATCGCCCTGCCAGGCTTCGAGGCCAGGGTTCAGCACGCGGACATTGCGATGACCGGCATAGCGAAGCAGCCACCAGATGCGTGTCGCCCAGGCGATCATTCCCGTGGAGTAGACCACGACGGGATTGTCGTTAGCGATACCGATTGCGCCGATCTTGTCGGCCAGTTCAGCTTCCCCCGGCAGCATGTACATCAGGTCGGTATCCGTGCGTGACAGACTGCTGTGATCCAGGAAGACTGCGCCGGGGATATGTGCTTTCCGGTAGCGATCCTGCGCCGGTTCGGCATTCGGGTCAAAGACCACGGTGGCATCGAAGATCCTGAGCGCGTTGTTATCCATCATGCCGGCCAGCTCGTCGGCGTCAATCAGTAGTTCGTTGCGGTCCATAGAGAATTCTCCTGTCAGGTGTCAATTGCCGTAGGCCTGCGCAGGGAGCCAGGTGACCAGTGCCTGCCAGTTGAAAATAATGGTTAATCCTAGCAGTTGCAGCAGGATAAACGGAATGACGCCGCGATAAATCGTGCCCACGTCGATGCCCTCCGGTGCGACCCCCTTCAAGTAGAAGATTGCGAAGCCTACGGGCGGTGTGAGGAAGCTGGTTTGCAGGCAGACGGCAAACAGGATGGTAAACCAGACAGGGTCAAATCCCAGTGATACCACCACCGGTGAAACCAGCGGCAGGATGATCAGGGTGAGTTCAATCCAGTCGAGGAAGAAGCCCAGGATAAAGGTTGCAAACAAGATACAGATGATGATGCCCTCCGGCCCGAAGGGTAGACCAAGCAGGGCGCGTTCAATCAGCTCGTCACCACCCAGTCCCCGCAAGACAAGGGAGTAGGCGGTTGCACCCAGCAGTACGGCGAAGATAAACGCGGTGGTGCGGGTGGTTTCGTAAAGCACCTCGCGCATGACCCGCAGGTTCAGGGCGCGATTCAGTATGGCGAGCAGCATGGCGCCCGCAGCGCCCACGCCTGCGGCCTCCGTCGGGGTCGCAAGACCAAGAAAGATGCTGCCCAGGACTGCCAGTATCAGGAAGGCTGCCGGTACGATGGCCAGGATGAGGTCAACGACGGCGGCCAGGTCGATGGGTTCACTCCGGGCCGCAGGTGCATGATCCGGTTTCAGCAGGCCGATAATCAGCAGGTATGCGATATAAAGTCCGCCGAGCAGGGCGCCGGGAAATACGGCACCCAGGAACAGGTCACCAACACTCATCGCCATGCGATCAGCCATCAGGACCAGCATGATGCTCGGTGGAATAAGAATCCCCAGGGTGCCCACCGCACATACCGTGCCGGCAGCCAGGCGGGAGTCGTAGCCCTGCTTCAGCATGACCGGTAAGCCGAGAAGCGCCAACAGAACCACAGAGGCGCCGATAATGCCGGTTGTGGCGGCGAGCAGGACCCCGATGAGTGTGACGGTAATGGCCAGTCCGCCACGCACGGGTCCCAGCAGGCGGGAGAAGCTGGTCATCAGTCGGCTGGCGATGCCGGATCGATCCAGCAGCAGTCCCATGAAAATAAACATGGGTAGCGCAACCATGACCCAGTTTTCCATGACGTTCCAGATGCGGTCGACTGTGATTGAGGTGTACGCCCAGTCAACGCCCACGGGAACCTGAAAGTCGACTTCCAGAATGATGGCCAGCGCCGTGAACAGGACAGCCAGACCCCCGAGCAGCCAGGCGACCGGGTATCCCGTGAATACGGAAGCAATGAATCCGATAAACATCAGGATTGCCAGAATTTCGTTGGGGCTCATCAATGTGCTCTGAACAGGTAGACCCAGACCCGCGATAACCGGGAGATCGCGGCGAGCAGCAGCAGGAAAAAGCCAACGAACAACATACTCTTGATTGCCCAGCGATAGGGCAGTCCTCCGGGCGACATGGACACTTCACCCAGTGCAAAACTGGTTTTGATAAATGGCGTGACGAAAACAAGTATCAGGGCAACAAACGGCAGAACGCAGAGAAGGATGCCGTAGAGTTCGAGCCAGGCTTTCGTCCGTGGTCTGAGCCTTTCATGCAGCACGTCAACGCGAACATGCCCGTCCACCTGAAAGGTATACCCAACGCCGAGCAGAAAACCTGTGCTGTATAGATGCCACTGGATTTCCTCCAGTTCGATGCGCCCCTCACCGAACACATAGCGCAGAACCACGTTGCAGACAATCGTGGCCAGAAGCAGGAGCCATATCCAGGAAATGGACTGGCCAATCCAGATCAGCGCGGGATCAATACGGCGGGAAATCGAAGTGGCTGGCAATTCCATGGTCGCTTTCAAAAATCCCGTGGCAGATAGGCAAGTCGTTTCCAGTGCATATAGTCACTTTGGAAGTGTCGTTGGGAAGCGAGTATCTCTGCGAACATCGGGTCCCTGGCTGCTTCTTCATCCAGCAGTTCCCCGGTCACCCGGTTCAGTTCCCGCAGCAACGGTTCCGGCAGTCGCCTGGCGCTGACACCCATATCGGCGAAACCGGCGATGACCGCACCCTGCAAGGCTTCCGAACTGGCAAGGTTACGGGTCACGGCGGAAGTACAGGTGGTGGTCAGTAGATGCCGGTCGGTTTCAGACAATGTCTTCCAGACATCAAGATTCACAATAAAGTGGCTTGCGGTGAACGGCTGATGCCAGCCGGGAAAGTAGTTGATCCTGGCGATCCTGGCGAAGCCCAGCGCTTCGTCAACAATCGGCAGGGCAAACTCGGTGGCATCAATGGCGCCTTTTTCCAGTGCCTGGAAGATTTCGCCCGATGGCAGCATGGTGACGGATGCGCCAAGTCTTTCAAGTACCTTGCCACCCAACCCGGCGAATCGAATCTTCAGACCCTTGATGTCCTCCAGTTGTTCTATCGGATGCCTGAACCAGCCTGCGGTTTCCGGGCCGGTCATGCCGCAGTAAACGGGATGAATGTTGTGCGGTTCATAAAGCTGTTCTGCCAGCTTCCTGCCTCCCGCTTCAAACCACCAGGCACTGTACTCCCAGGGCTCCATACCGAAGGGTACGGCAGCGACCAGGGTTGACGCCGGTATCTTGCCCTGATCATAGCCCAGCCAGGTATACCCGGCGCTAACCTTGCCATCCCGGACGGCATCAGAGATGGCGAAGGCGGGGACGATTTCTCCCGGTTCATAAACGTCCAGACGTATTGCGCCATTACTGACCTGTTCAGCGGTGCGGCTGATGTATTTTGCGTTGTCACCGAGCACCGGCAGGTTGGTTCCGGAAGAAACAGGCAGGCGCCAGTGAATTCTGATGGTGTCGCCTGCTTCGTTCCGGCTTGTAACGGCTGAACTATCGCTCTGGGTGCCCTGGGGTCTGACGGCCAGACTGCCAATGATTCCCGCGAGAAAAGCGATAATCACCGCAGTTGCTGCTGCACGATGTGACAGCATTCGCTCCCCCTCCTCATGATTGCTATGTGCCCAGCGTATCACGATTGGGGATTGCGCGACCCGGTGGCGTGAGTTCCTGCCGTGGTGGCTATCTATCGACAGCCTTTAGCGTCGGCAAATGCCAGCAGGGGTTCATAATCACCACCATCGGCTTTTCGCAGTGCATGAATATATTGAGTGCGGCGATCCGATTGCCCTTGCGGGTCTTCAGGCTCAAGTGGCGTTGCGCCATCTGGCGCCCTGATAATGTTATGGAAGCTCTGAAAAACTCGTAAATTTGCGCGATTCTTTCATGTTGCCTGCGTTTCTGGTTCTCAGGGACCTACTGCCTCGTGTTTTTATCGGTTGTTCCGTCTGGAATCCGCTTTTCTGCAAATTCCAGACGAACCTGTCCCGTTAAGTCACCATATGCGGCTCTGCCCGAAGCAGGTTCGTAAAACCCGCCAGCAGGTAAAGCCGATCAGTGTTCTTCTCCAAACCACGATAGCGAACTTTGTTGTAGCCGAACTGACACTTAATCCGATGGAAGCAGTGTTCCACCCTGGCCCTTACACTGGCCTTCGACTTCTCCGCCCGTGACACAGGGGACGAGGCCACAAGCTGTGCCCGCTTACCAGGACGCATCGCTATCAACCAATCAACATCCCGGTCCTTGTGTTCTGGCCGCTTTTCAATACCTTGATATCCTGCGTCACCCCAGACCCGTTCTTCTTTTCCGTGTAGCAACTGATCGGCCTGAGTAATGTCGTGCACATTGGCTGGTGTGGTTATCAGACTATGAATCAGCCCCAATGATTCATCGACGGCGACATGCAGTTTCATGCCAAAGTGCCATTGCTTGCCCTTCTTTACCTGATGCATGTCGGGGTCACGCTCACCTTTCTCATTCTTCGTGGATGAGGGCGCTGCAATAATCGTCGCATCTACGATGCTGCCTTCCTGGAGCTTTAACCCGTGTGACTCCAGGTGCGATTGGATGGCACCGAACAGGCGTTGGCCAAACTTGTGCTTCTCAAGAAAGTGGCGGAAATTCAATATGGTTGTCTCATCGGGCAAATTGTCCGACATACGGAGTCCGGCAAAACGACGCATTGATTCAATCTCGTACAGAGCATCTTCCATCGCTGGATCACTCAGGTTGTAGAGCAACTGCATGACATGAATTCGGAGCATAACTCGCAGCGGGTACGGTTTGCGCCCGATCTTGCCTTTCGAATACTTCCTGACCAATTGGCGTTCCAATTTCTTCCATGGAATGAGTTGGTCCATTCGCTCCAGAAACTTTTCTCGTCGCGTTTTTCGCTTCTTGTCCGCATATTCTGCTTCGGCAAAGGTCAGTTGGTTCATTTCTTGATCCCGTAGATGGAAAACCCTATTGTGCCAGTAATGAACTGTTTTTCAGAGTTTCCTTATCTTTAGTTGTCATTCCATAACTCTGATTGGCGTTTTTCCAGTAACTCCTTTGCCACGCGCATCACTTCGTCTTCAAGCCGATCACTGCTGAGCGATTGCTCTTCGAGCGCCATTTGAATGCCGGCTTCTTGCACGAGGGCATGGGCGCGTTTTTGAGCGCGACGTTCAATGACTGTGTTGACATCATCTTCCGGGATGACGGCATAGACAAAGCGGGCATTCATGGCTTGCGCGAGCTTTTGCATGGATTTGAGGGTGATGCCACCATTCAGTTCGGCCTTTTCGAAGCTCGACACAGCGCCGCGCGTCACTCCCATGCGTCGCGCAAGCTGGGCGCCGGTCATACCAAGGGCAGTGCGCATGGTACCCAGCCACCCTTCGGGCGGTGTTTGTACACCGGCCAGTTTCGTGCGGGCTTCATTGACGTTTTCTCTATACTGACGGGTAATAACCTGTTTCATGTTCATGTCTTTCGTCCACTTATCGCTAAACAATAGTGTCAATTAAGTTTAGTTATATATATACATACTATATATTATTGTCAAGTTATATCTATACAGTTGTTAGTAGCACATGATCTGTCCGGTTCTCATGCCTTAGCGATTACAATGATCAACATGGAAAATTCACAGATCGGTATACGCAGGGCTGTTCCGGCGGATGCGGAAGTGCTGGAACTGATTCGTCGAAGCGCTTCCGTGCCGGATTGCCGGGATACCGGGATGGCAGCACATCTTCGTGCACCCGGCACCTATACCTATCTCGCCGAGGACACCGAACCCTTCGGTTTTGTCAGCGTAGGAGTCTGTGATCTCGATCTTGCCGACGGTGAGGTGTTTGAGTGGTTTCTGTCGCCGGCATACCAGCAGCGGACATTGGGTCGCAAGCTGCTGGTGCATGGTATGTCCGTGTTGAAGCGCCGGGCCTGCGAGAGTGCGTTGATATGGATTCCGGAAGGTGCCGGACGGGCGCGGCACCTTCTCAAGCGCCAGGGTTTTGAACAAGTGGGGGCGACCAGGGAGCGAAATCTGGATGATCTTTCTGTGAGAGAAACCGGCTACTACAGGGATCTGTCAGATTTCTTTTAGGTGGCATGGCGGTAGCAATCGCCTCAATCCCTGACCCGGTGCCGGGGGTCGAGTATGGTTTTGCCTCAGGAGAGGGTTGTGATTAGACTGGATTCTGTCAACCGGGGGAATTGTTCGAGTAGAGCCATTTACCCTGTAGAGAAAATGATGAAGAAACTGACAGCCTTGCTGTGCGGCCTGCTTGCTGTGGCGGCACAGGCACGGCGGGATGGCTGGCAGATTGAAGCGGTTTTGAATAATGACATGATTGGCAACACCCGTGGTATCAATGGTGTAACGGATAACACGACGGCGCGCATTTTCAGTGAAGGAACCCGCCGGGATGAGACGCCGGAGGAAGCACTGAGCAGACGATTTCGCGGCGGGGAGGTGGATTCCCCGTCGCGCAATCTTGCACGGTATGTCGACCGGATTGCAGATCAGTACCTGACCAACCTGGACATGATGATGATCTATCGTCTTTCCCGGACCACTCGGAGCTTTCCGATGAGACCCAGAGAGTATGAGGATAGCTGAGGAAACTCTGAATAATGAAAATTGTACGTATCTATACCGGTGATGACGGTGAGTCTCACTTCGAGGACATGGATGTTGAGCTAAAGGATGACAGCTTCGGAGGTGTCGTATCTGCTCCGGTTGCCGCGAAGTCGGTGATTTTCAGAGAAGTCGGTGGTGACTATCACCTTGACTATCACACCGCTCCCCGTCGTCAGTATGTCGTCAATCTGAAAGGTTCAGTTGAGATCGAAACGGGCCTGGGTGAAAAGCGTCTGCTCGGCCCCGGAGATATTCTGCTGGCGGAGGATACAGGGGGCAGGGGACACATCAGTCGTTCGCCGGACGGGGAACCCAGGGAGTGCCTGTTTATTCCTTTGGCTGACTGATGGTCAGAGCTTCCTTAGATCATGATCGGGGCATCGTCAGGTTCTTCGTGACGGCCCGGTGTGGCTCGCTCCGGCAGCGTGGGATCAATGGATCGATAATGGTAGCGGTTGTCGATCAGGGTGCGTTCGATACGCCTTCGCGACATCAGGCAGTGCAGGTGCGCAATACATTCACCAAGCCCCATGAACATGGAATGACCCTCCAGTTCGCGTTTGAACAGAAGGGGTAGAAGATCAATGGTGACCTGCGGCTCAACGCAGTTCTCCTCCAGGATCAGCATCCGGTCCTCGTGATGATCAATCAGCTCCTGTAGTCGCGATTGAACCCCGTAGAAGGGCTCGTTATGCGCGGGTAGTACCAGGACCTCATCCGGCAGAGCGGCTTTGAATTTTTCATGGGATTCAAGCCAGATTTTCAGCGGATTACCAAAGGGTTCGGTCGGGTGAACACTCACGTTTGAGGTAATCACGGGAAGTATCTGGTCACCGGAAATCAGCAGGTTCAGGTTTGCACAATAAAGACAGACGTGCTCCGGTGAGTGTCCACCCCCGATGATTACCTGCCAGGTGTTGCCGCCAATCAGAACCTCATCGCCGTCGGACAGACGAGTGTAGGAATTCGGAATGGGCAGGTCATCAGGCTCGGGCGTGAAGCTACTGCGCGTTTCCGAAAGCTGTTGCAGAAACTCCCGGGAGATGCCGGCGCGCTCAAAGTACTCGCTCATCTGCCAGCTACCGCCCTCGCGCATCATGATGTTCATGACACGGGTCTGGTAGTACTCGCCGTGACTCATAAGAAGCGGGGCATGCCAGTGGTCCGTGAGAAATCCGGCCTGTCCCGTGTGATCCGGGTGCATGTGGGTACAGATGACCTGGGTGACGGGTTTGCCACCCATCGCGGTATCGAAAATCGTGTGCCAGTAGTCGCGGGTTTCAGCCCCGCGGATCCCCGTATCGATAATGGTCCAGCCTTTATTGCCCTCCACGAGGTAAAGATTGATGTGGTTCAGGGACATGGGCAACGGCATCCGAAGCCAGAACACGCCCGATGCAACCTCAAGCGTCGTGCCAAATTCGGGTGGATTCGGAAAAGGGTAGGTCAGGTCAGGGTTACCACCGGTCATGCCGGTATCATACACCAGAGCCGGTTTTGATGCCGTTCATCGGGTTCGGGTAAATGGCCTCACTCATCTAATCTCCGTTAACTGCCGACGTCGAACCAGTAACCGGACTCCTTGCTTTTCAGATGCCCTGCGGTGGGTGTTGCGAAGTGGGTGCCGATAATCAGTATGTCCTGATCCGCATACCTGTCCATGAGTGCATGGCGGGTTTTTGTCGACGCCCCCTGGTCATAGTCCGCCGAACTTGCCCAGTCCAGTCGCTCGATTTGACAGGGGTGATGTATGCAGTCCCCGGTAATCAACGCCTCCTCACCTTCCGAGCTGATATGCACACTGACGTGACCTGGCGTATGGCCGGTAGTCGGCTCCAGGCGAACCTCTTCACAGACCTGATGCTCCATTTCCACCAGGTCGACCAGTCCGGCATCGAACACCGGCCTTACTGAATCACCCATGATGCCGTCGCTCAACTCTTCCGCTTCTTCGGAATCCCAGTATTCATATTCCTGTTGCGCTATCAGGTAACGGGCATTGGGGAAGGTGGGTAGCCACTCGCCGTCCACCAGCATGGTGTTCCAGCCGACATGGTCCACGTGCAGGTGGGTGCACATGACCGTGTCGATACTGTGCCGGTCGTAACCGGCGGTTTTCAGGTCGTCCAGAAACGGAAGCTGCAGGTTGCTCCAGGTCGGTATGCTCCTCTGCTTGTCGTTACCGATACAGGTGTCCACCACGATCTTGCGTTCGGGCGTTTCGACGACCAGCGCATGAATGCTCATGATCAGTCTGCCTTCCTCGTCGGCGAAGTGCGGTGCAAGCCAGGGAATCTTTTTGACCTCATCGCGAGTTGCCTGGGGCAGGATGAAGCGGGAACCACCGGCGACCTCCATCTCTACCACGCGGGTGATCCTGACCTTGCCGATCTGCCATTGATTCATGCCGCCTCTCCGGTGTCCCGTTTGATCAGGTCGATTGCTTCTTCCAGGGTTTGCGTTCTTTCCTTCCAGTCTTTCCCGCCGGTGGCCAAACGCAGTGTCGTAACACCAGCGGCTCGATAGGCGGCGAGTCTCTCCCTGATCATTTCCTCGGTGCCAATCAGACTGGTCTTGAGCACCATTTCATCAGGGACCCTGCGAACCGCCTCATCTTTTTTTCCGTTGACCCAGAGGTCCTGAACCTCCACGGCGGCATCCACGTAACCGGCTCTTCGGAATGCATCATTGTAGAAGTTGGTCCTGGCAGAACCCATACCGCCCAGGGTAAAGGCCATGGCGGGTTTGCGTGCCTCGACCATGCGTTCCACGTCGTCACCAATCTCGAAACTGCCACCCACCTGTATGTCGATGTCCGCGATCGTCCGCCCCGACTTTGCCAGACCTTTGTTGAGCGGTTCCAGGAATACGTCCGCGTGTTCAGGGATGAAAGAGGTGCCGAGCCAGCCGTTTGCCAGCTTACCCGTCATTTCGAGGGATTTCGGGCCAAGTGTTGCCAGGTAGATGGGCAGATCAGGGCGGGGTGGTTGTGACAGTTTGATCGGCTTGCCTTCGCCCCCCGGTCGTGGCAGCAGGTAATGCCTGCCCTCGAATTGCAGCCGCTCACCGGAAAGACCTTTTCGGATGACTTCAACGCATTCGCGCAGTCGTCCTAACGGATTGGCAAAGGCGGCACCATGCAGCCCCTCGACCACCTGCGGACCGCTGACACCAAGACCAAGTACAAACCGATTGCCGGACACGGTGGCCAGGCTCTGCGAGGTCATAGCAATCATGGAAGGCACGCGGGAGCTGATTTGCAGGATACCGGTACCGAGTGTGATGTTTTTTGTCACCGCTGCCATGTAGGCCAGGGGTACAATCGCGTCCATACCCCAGGCTTCGGCAGACCATACGAAGTCGACACCCATCCGGTCAGCCTCGACGGTGTACCCCACCAGTTCGTCCCAGTCCTCACCGTTGTAGTAGGCGCTGCCAATCCCGATTGCAGTTTTCATGTGCTTACCCCTCCATTAATGCTGTCCGTGAATATCGCACGGTCAGTTGCCTGATTAAACCCCCTCTGCCAGCCGGAGGAACTCTGAAGAAGGTTGATGAGGGTAACCGGATGGAGTATCACCTGACCGATAAGGGTTGGGATGGGGAGATAAGCACGTACCCGCGGAAGAAGGTGAGCGGGTTGTGTTTGTTGACAGGAAGTCCGATCGGACCATTGAACCCATGTCGATTCATGATGCGGACGGTTAAATACTACGAGGTCCGCGCCCGGGGCCCAAAATAAAGAAACCCCGCACGAGGCGGGGTTTCATCAGGATTTTGGCCGGGACAATGTCAGGGGTAAACCTTCCATTGCTTGGTCATCTGTCCTACGAGCCTGTCGGCCCGCGGTTCGAGTCACTGGTCCAGGGTATTCACCCTGGGCCAGACTCGCGACCCTCTTGCTTTCCGCGTCTTCCGCTCTATGCGTTTGGGGGCAAACCCTCGCGCTTCGTTTGGCTTCCGCATCGGCTGGTGCCGCGGTGGCTGTGTCCGTCGTGCCAGACGTTCGCAACCTGGTGGCTCCGTGAGCCGTTATTTATGGACGCCTGGCTACGTCCCCACTGCTCCGGGTCGATCGTCCTCAAATGCAGTGGATCGGGTATCCGGTCTACGCTGGCTCCACCTCTCGGTTTCACTTCCCGCTGCGCTTTTTACGACGCACCCGGTAACCCTTAAGCCGCCCTTGCCCTGGCGACCCCGACCTGGCACAGGTCATTCCGTTTGAGTTTGGTTTGACGCCGCCTTTCGACTTTGCCTTACCTCCCTCAGCCGTGAAATGTAATTTACAGAGGATTCCCGGTGGAGGCTATTGAAACATCTGCAACCAGCGGTGGATTAGCTGTGGATAACCTTGGGGTAACCTGAACATAGATTGTTCGCTCGCCGGATTCAGGTCCGATGACTGGAAATTCCATTCTAACCTTTTGATTTACAGGCGATAATATTTGTGAATAGCATTCATAACGACATGGTTTATCTGCAATTTTTTTGCAATCACCATGGCGAACCTTCGCAGGCCGGGTAAGGGCGTGCGTGAATGCGTGAGTTGCCGGTTGACGGGAATCCCGGTGCCAGGTGTTGAATCTAACGGATATGTCCGGTCGCAAGACATAGTGAAAATGTTAGGGCCCGCCTCCGTCAGTTCTGTGTTCAGCATTGATAGCAATATGTTCCGGCGGCGTGTCCCTTAGCTACCGATGGTTCTTTCCAGATAGTCACGCAAACGGTTCCAGGCATCCAGAGCGGGTTCGGCATTAGACTGAGGATCACGATCTACGTGCAGCCAGAATCCATGACGCACGCCGTCGTATATGTGAACGTCGTTGGCAACCCCGGCCGCCCGTAACGCCGCAACGAATGCGCCTACCTGTTCCGGGTCGGGCCCCGTGTCCAGCTCGGCAAACGTGCCCAGGATTTCATGGTTCAGTTGCTTCAGTTTTTCCGGGTCATCCACCAGCCGTCCGTAGAAGATGGCGGTACCTTCGTGATGCTCACTGCCCAATGCGAATGACAGGGCGACACCTCCACCATAGCACCAGCCAACAGTTGCCACCTTGCCGTTTACATCATCCCGGCCTTTCAGGTAGACCGTAGCGGCCTCCAGATTGCGAATGATTTCCTCAGGGTCAGCCAGTGATTCGCGGACAAGTGCCATATTCTCCGCCCGGCTGTTACCCGTTTTCCCCTGATAGAGATCAGCGGCCAGTGCGACGTAGCCTTCAGCGGCAAAAGCGTCTGCTGTCTCCCGGATTCTCCGGGAGAGTCCGTTCCATTCGTGAATGAGAATGACCCCGCCTTTGCTTCCCTTGCTGTCCGGGACGGCGAGGTAGCCCCGGGTTTCAGGATTCGCGGCATAGTAGTGCAGACTCTTACCCTGCAGGGGACCGGCATTTCCGATAATCGCTGCGGGAATCCGGTCGGCGGCTGTCGGGTTTACCGTTACTTCCGCATGTACTGCCGTTGATATCAGCAGTATCAAAAAGTGTGGTGATCGAATCATGGTGGCTCCTGACTTGCGACAATACGCCCAAAGGTGATTTGATGGCGACTCCGGATACTGACATCAAAAGTGTCCGGACTATCCAGAATAAAGAGTAACAGGAATCACATGCCGGAAAACCTGCCTGACGATATTGTACGGGTAAAAGAGCAGGCTGAACGCTTTGTGCGGGAGGTCATCGAACCCCTGGGTAGCGACGATACCAAAGCTGCCGCCCGCGTTGTACGTGAGGCATCCAGGGAAGCCGGCCTGTTTTACAAAACCCAGCCGGCTGAGTTCGGTGGTGTACCGGCGAGTACGCTTGAGCTGACGGTACTTCGAGAATTGTTCACCTACAGCAATCTACCCTTGACCCGCTACATATTTGGCCCGGGTCCGGGTGTTCTTCATGCTGTCCGGGGGCGCTTGCGAGAAAGCTATCTGCTGCCGATACTGGCCGGGGAGAAACGAGGTGCGTTCGGTTTCACGGAACCGGACAGTGCGCCGCGACCAACCTGGGCTGTCCTGGAGGGCGAGATGCTGACCATCAACGGTCAGAAGTCCTATGTCACCGGTGGTGCAACCGCTGACTTTGTATCGGCGCTGGTCAATGTCGAACGCGCCGATGGAACCAAAGCCGGTACCGCTATGGTCGTCATTGACCGGAACGCCGAAGGGCTGACGATTGAACGAGAGTTCTCGTCCCTGGACGGCAGCGATCATGTCGCCATGCGTTTTGAGGATGTCCGGGTTCCGGCTGACCAGATGATCGGCAAGCCGGGCGAGGGTTTGCCACGCGCGCTGACTAACATCGGGAACGTGCGCATGATGGTGTCCGCCCAGGCGACCGGCATGTGTCTATGGGTGCTGGACTATATTGAAGAACATCTCAGGGCGCCTCATCGAAGTGGCTCCCCCCTGGGAGACAGGGAAGGTGTGCGACTTAGATTTGCCGATATGCGAATGGCGACCTATGTGGCTCGAAGTACCCTTTATCGAACTGCGCGAATTGTCGACAGTGGCGAGAATTCGGTGAACGAGACGGCAATGACCAAGGTGTTTACCTCGGAAACGGCGGGTCAGGTCGTGGATATGGGCGTCCAGCTATTCGGGGGGCAGGCGCTGGTTGATGGCCATCCCCTTGCCCGGCTTTACCGGCAGGTCAGATCGCTGCGATTTGTGGAGGGCGCCAGCGATCTGCTCAGGTTAAACATTGCCAAAGGGAAACTGGAGTTGAACAAAGGGCGGCTATAGCGGCCGGGATGCAGCCTGCCTGTTCGTGATTAGCCTGGTGAGGAACCTGAAATACGGGGAACCCTTTGATGTGCTGCTCAGTGCCATGGAGCGTTTCAAAATCATGATGGAGCAGTTGGGACTGTGGCAGAACGCCTGATGGGTCGAGGCATTTTTGATATGCCGCACTCCGCATCAGGCGCCGTGATCATTTGACGCAAGGGCCGTATCAGAAGCTGTACACCACATCGACACCGTAAGTGCGAGGCTTGCCGTAGACGACACCGGCGAAACCGAGGCTGGCGAAGTCAATGCCCCATTCCCGGTATTCCTCATCGGCCAGGTTCTTGCCCCAGGCTGAAATACGCAGCGTGCCGCGCTCACCCAGCCTGATATCGTTAAGGCTGAGACGGGCATTCAGCAACCAGCGTTCCTCCGCGCTGTCATACTGGTTTTGAAAGGGGTGGAACACCATTTCGTCCAGGTAGTTGGCATCCAGCCGGACTGTCATGGCGCCGAAGCTGAATGGCAGGAAGTCATACTGCAGGCCGACATTCAGAGTGTGCTCCGGCGCTCGCGGCATGGTGGTGATGCTGGCAAGGTTTTCCTCAAGATTTGTGCCCGGGTTGAGTGCCAGGTATTCATCAAACTCCGCGTCCAGGTAACCGTAGGTGACATCCAGAATCAGGCCCTCCGTCAGGATCGCTATCAGGTCCAGTTCCACTCCCTGGAAGGTGGCTTCACCCGCATTGCGCAGGACGGTGGAGGCACCGCCACTGCCGGCCTCGAACTGGGCTATCTGGATATCATCATACTTGTTACGGAACACTGCGATGTTGGTGCGTAGCCGGTTGTCCAGCCACTCGGCCTTCATACCCAGTTCCATTGCTTCGATCGTTTCCTCGTCCACCTGGGTTTGCCAACTGGAAAGGGAGGCGGCCCGGGCATTGAAGCCGCCGGCATTGTAACCGGTGGAGTAGGTGCCATAGATATTGATGTCGTCATTGAGGTAGTAGTTCACGTTGAACAGGTAACTGGTGTTGTCCCAGTCGTCGCTCTGTGGCAGGGCGTTGGCAATGCTCAGATGGCCCAGAGTCTCATTGAACAGGAAGCCATCGCGTTCATCTTCGGTATAGCGGATACCGGCGGTCACTTCGAGGTTCTCGGTCAGGGACAGGGTGGCCTGGCCATAGATTGCCCGGGACTCGCTATCCTGGCCGGAGATGAAGTCCACAAAACCATTCCCGTTGGGATCATTCCCCGGTTGCGGGAAGGGGAGGGGCAGTCGCTGGGTCCCGGTACAGACGCCGGGGGGGATGTTGCAAAAGCCCAGTTGTACGTAGGCGGGAGCCAGGGTTTGTTGGGCTTGAGGGGTGCTAAGGAGGAAAGCCAGGGGCAGAGAAAAGGTTTGCGGGTTGTCCTGATAAACCTCTTCCTCGTAGCTGTAGTAACCCAGGGTGTAGGACAGTTTCTCGTTGAACAGGCTACCGAACAGTTGCAGTTCATGGGTTTTCATCTCAATCCAGCCCTCGGGGATGCCCGCATGAAAACCCGGTGTGGGCACCGGCTGGCCGCCGCCATAGAAAGCATCCCTTACGACATAGGCACCGGCATCCAGATCGGTGCTGCCATAGGTCGAATCGGTGTCGCGATCAGCGAAGATATATTTCAGGGTAAAGGCGTCCAGTTTCCATTCCAGGGTCAGGGCGTGACCTTCCACTTCCAGTTTCTCTGTGGTTACCGCATCAAGAACAAAGTTATCCTGGCGGTCTTCGGGGTTGCCGATGGTACTGGCCATTTCCTGGAATAACTGGCCGCCAAGGAACTGAAAGGGGAAGGGCGTGGTGGTAAAACCGTTGTACAACGTGTTCTTGACTTCGACGATCTGAAACGGAGCCGGTACGCCTTCGTTATCGGTCTTGTCGTAGGCGTAATCAATAGTAAAGTTATCCGACGGTTCAAAGCGCAGGGCGATGCGATAACTGTCGTTGTCCTCGCTGCCAAGGTCTGCCTCACTGGGGAAAGTACCGCTGTAATTGTTTTTGGCCCAGCCGTCATACTCCATGTGCATGCCGGATATCTTGACCGACAACATGTCGAGCATTTTGGGCAGATCCACCGAGGCCTGATAGCGCTGGTAACCATCGTTACCGGCTGAGGCTTCCAGTTTGACACCCGCCTCGCCACTCGGTTTGACCGTGGTCACATTGATGGCGCCACCGGTGCTGTTCCGGCCGAACAGGGTTCCCTGGGGACCACGCAGTACCTCGATGCTTTCCATGTCGACAATGTCGAACACCGCGCCGACGGTTTTGCTCATGTAGACGCCATCGATATAGAAACTGACTTTCGGGTCCACCAGCAGGGCGGTTTCGCCACTGCCCACACCGCGAATGAAGATCGACATATTGGAGTTCGAAGACGGTTGCTTCCGGATATTGGTGTTAGGGGCAAGGGAGTCGATATCGGTGATGTCGAAAATGCCCAGCTCCGCAATTTTTTGCTGGTTGAAGGCGGTAACCGCCACCGGTGTGTCCTGCAGCAGCGTTTCCCTGCGCTGGGCGGTGACGATGACTTCTTCCAGTACCTGAGCGGCGTCCTGGGCGATGCCCGTTGTTGGATAAAAGGTCACAAAGATGCCGCTGACGGCTGGAACCAGTAGGGTAATCACCCATGTTTGGGGTTGTGTAAGGTTCATGCTCTCTCCTCATTTCCTGATTTGTGGACGAAAGACCTCGGCAGTTTCCAATGATACGCAGTTTTTGTCAACATTTTATGAGGATAATGTAAGCAGAGTAGGTAAAAAGTGCCTGATTTCGTGAAAAAAGACTAAGAAGTTGACATATTTGTAATTTGAACCGGCACCCTTGTGGCCTGATGTCAGAAGGTGGGTAGAAGCAGAATGTGCCGGTTCTTCCGGTGCCCGGGTGGTTTCCGCAGCAGGTGGCTATCGCGGGAAAAGACGTTATTCAGAGATTCCTTAGTCAGCGAATCGAACACGTTCCGGTAGATCATCGTTTAGCACACACCTGACGCCGTTGCGGTCCATCTCGGCAACACACAGGTTACAGACAGTGCAGCCGGATTCAGATTTGGCACCCGTCTGGTAGTGAGTTACCAGAGCCGGGTCGTGGATTAGAGCGCGACCAAGTTGAACGGCCTGATAGACGTCTGCCAGTGCGCGATGGACACTGTCCAGACTTTGCACACCACCCACGCAGATAAGTGGCAGGCTCACAGCCTCCTTTACCTTTGCCGCATGCTTCATGAAATAGAGTTCTTCAAACGGTTGCGAGCGCAGCACTGGCTTTGCAAAGGTGTAAACGACTTTATCGATAAAACGCCTTTGCACTTTTATCAACTCGTTCACGAATGTTGGGCCGCGAAAAAGATACATGGCATTTCTGCTTGTGAAGCCGCCGGACAGTACGATGGCATCGGCTTCGTTCTGCTCCAGCATTTTCGCGAACTCGATACTGTCATCCAGTTCCAGCCCGCCGCGGAAGCCATCTCGCAGGTTCATCTTGATGATGATGGGAACATTCCGGCCCACGCCCTGCCTGACGGCATGGATGACTTCCAGGGGAAATCGGGCGCGATTTGCAATGCTGCCGCCATACTCGTCGTCGCGTTTGTTGATGGCCGGGCAGAGAAACTGACTGAGCAGGTAGCCGTGCCCCATGTGTAGCTCTACCGCATCGAAGCCCGCCTGAATCGCTCGTTCCGCAGACACACGATAGTCCCCGCACAGTTCTGTCAGTTCGTCCCTGCGTAACGCGCGGGTCAAAGGTGCACCGGCAAATGCTCCAAGCATGTTCAAGCCGTTGCTGGGACCACGGGCGCGCCTTGCAAACCAGCCGCTCCATTTGGAAGTGCCACCACAATGCGCCAACTGGATTGACGCCCTGGCGCCGTGGAGATGAATCTTGTCGGTAACGTAGCGCAGGTCATCCAGAATGTCGTCCTGCAGGCACATCTGGTCATCGAATGTACGACCGCCGGGTTCAACGGAGCCGTATGACACAGTGCAAAGGCCGACGCCTCCTTTGGCGAATGCCTCGTGGAAACCAGCGAGACCGTCCCGGTCTGGCCGCCCGCCCGGGCAATGACCTTCAAAGGTTGCCGCTTTGATAAATCGATTACGGAGTTCCAGCCCTCGCAGTGTCCAGGGCGCAAAAGGGTCTATCCGGTCAGCTATTTCAGTCATTTGGGCGAACCAGAGATCATGCTTAGATGACACGCGCCGGATGAGGAATGCGTGGTTCGCCCAGTTGGTCGCGATAAGAGGGCGGCTGTTTATCATCGCGATCAAGAATGCCGTATTCCACGGCGAGTTCTGCGGTTATAAGGGTCTGTCCTGACTTTTCCATGCGCCTGTCGTCACAGGCAAGCTGGTAAATCACCCTGCCGTTAAATTGAGGCGTTTCCGCCAGGGCCATGAACCCCTCATACTGTTCACCTCTGTACGCCAGTACAGCTTCGGTGCGCTCGGTGACCAAAGGTCCAAGCCACAGTGAGATGGCCGCCACATTTTCATTTTCCAGGTCGACACCCATGTCGGCTGCGAACTTGTCGTAACCGGCTTTTTGCGCACCGTAGGCGGGACCATGCATATAGCAGACGCCACCAAATGATGATGTGAACGTAATGAGTCCAAACCGGTTTTTGGTCATGAGCTTCGCCGCATAGTAGCTTGCCACGTAAGCTGACCGCAGACCGACGTCAAGAATGTTCATCAGCCCGATTGGCTTTTCCCAGAAGCCGCCCGGGTCAATCAGGTTTTCGTGAACGTGGGCGGCATTGTTCACCAGAATGTCGAGTCTGTTTTCCTGTGACTCGATTTGCTCGATGACTGCCCTGGTTTGTACGTCACTGGCATGATCACAGGTGATCGCAACACCCTTGCCGCCGGCTTCGTTGATTTCCCGTAGGGTCTGTTCGAGCGTGCCCTTCAGGGTTTCACCGCGAAATGTGGCGGAAGACTTTGTTTCTGACCGTCCTGTGATATAGACGGTCATACCGCACTGGGCCAATCCGAGGGCGATACCCTTTCCGGCACCCCGGGATGCGCCAGTGACAAGTGCGACCTTTGGTTCCGACATAGCCATACCCTGTTACCGTTCGATTCCAGAAAATCTACCGAAATGATACGAATATTGCAAACAAGACAACCATTGCTTTTCATAATTCGCACTAAAGAATATACTAAACTACGCATAGTGATAAAATCAGATGATATTAAGGCCAAACAATGAATCCTGATCATCCCAATTGGTTCTCGTCAGTTCAGGCGCCTCAACGCATTGGTTCAAGCAGGGAAATTGACTGGGACCATGAAGTTGATTTTCTTGTCGCTGGTTTCGGTGGCGCCGGTGTTTCTGCCGCGCTAAGAGCCGTTGAGCAGGGGCTTGAAACAATGGTCATTGATAAATCTGCCGGTGGTGGTGCGACGCTGGCGAGCGGCGGGGTGCTGTATGCCGGTGGTGGCACATCCGTTCAGGCGTCTGTTGGTGAGGTCGATACCCCGGACAACATGTTCAACTACCTGAGGCTGGAGACAGGTGACATCGTCTCTGAAGAAACCCTGCGCCGGTTTTGTGAGAACAGTGCCGGGGATCTCGACTGGCTAATGTCACATGGCGTTCAATTCAGCGGTCCTGTGTGGAAGCAGAAAACGTCCTATCCTGACGTGGCGTATTTTCTGTACCACTCTGACAACTCGCTGTTACCGGAATATCAAAAACATGCCCGACCGGCCGCCAGAGGTCATCGAGGTGTGATTCGAAAAGGGCGCAGTGCGGTTGATCTGGGCGGTTCGATATTCAATCCACTCAGGCGGGCATGCCAGAGTCTTGGCGTTGGGATTCACACCGAGACATCAGTGGAACAGTTGATCTTCTCTACGGATGAGCAAAAGGTTGTGGGAGTTCGCGCGTGGCGATTTCCCCACAAGTCGTCTGCCCGCAAGAAGGCATCCCGATACAGGCGATTGGCTCGCGTGGTTCGATGGGTCTACCCATTTTTTTTACCGGGTGCCCAATATGTCCACCGGCTGGCAGATCGAATGAACCGGATGGTGGCTGATCTCGAAGCAACACATCGGGAAGCCGTTACCTATCGGGCCAGGGTTGGCGTATGTATCAGCGCCGGAGGATTTATATTCAACAGACAGATGGTTGAATACTATTGCCCGGAATTTCTTGAAGGCATGCCCCTGGGCACACCGGCTGATGATGGCTCCGGCATCCGATTAGGGCAGAGTGTGGGTGGGGTCGTTGCACACATGAACCGCGCGACAGCCTGGCGCTTTGTTAATCCGCCACTTTCGTGGGCGCGGGGCATTATTGTGAACAGCAGGGGTGCGCGTTTTGTTAACGAGATGACCTATGGTGCGACCATTGGTGAAGCCCTTGTGCGGAAAGCTGGTGGCAGGGCAACGCTGTTGCTCGACGGTGACCTTGTCAGGTCTGCATGGCGAGAAATCCGGCCGACCAGGGTTTTGCCGTTCCAGTGGCAACTTGGCATGTTGAATATGCTGTTTGGCATGAAAAAATTTGCTGACCTGCCGACAATCTGCCGACAGCTTGGATTTGAGCAAAACACGCTCTCGGCGACGCTGGCGCAGGTGCGGGCCGTGGCTGAAGGTTCGATTAGTGAACCCTTTGGCAAGCCTGACAGTGATGTTCCGGCGTTGAATTTTCCTCTCTATGCCATTGATGTTTCTCTGGATACGAAACTGTTGCCCTGCGCCGTGCTCACCATGGGCGGGCTGAGGGTTAACGAAAACACCGGTGAAGTACTTGGCGAGCAGGGGGAGCCGGTCGGGGGACTCTATGCTGCGGGTCGGAGCGCGGTTGGGATTCCATCGAATCTGTACATGAGTGGTTTGTCAATCGCCGATTGTGTGTTTTCCGGATTAAGGGCGGCGGACCATGCCGCGTCACTGATAAAAGAGGGAACGACATAATTACGCAGGTCGTCAAGACTTCGTCGGCGGAGACCCCGGCAGGTTTGGGAAGTAGATACCCGCAGTCATTCCGCCATCAATCGTGAGTTCTGTGCCGTTACAGTAGGCTGAAGCATCTGAAGCCAGGTAGACGGCGCCGTTGGCGATTTCTTCCGCCGATGAGCCGCGTTGCATGGGTACAAACTGATAGCCTTTATCCAGCTCTTCCTGGGATTCGCCAAGCGGATTGGTCATTGGCGTATTGACCCCGCCAGGGTGTATCGAATTGACCCGAATACCCTGTGGTCCCAACTCAAGTGCCGCACCCCTGGTCAAGCCGCGAACAGCGAATTTGCTGGCGGCATAGCCGGAAATAAAATTGGATGGCTGTATGCCGGAAGCGGAGGAAATATTGATAATGCTGCCGTGCCCCATTGCTTTCATATGCGGTATGACTGTCTGCATACCGAGCAGGGTGCCGGTTACGTTCACATCAAGCATGTGCCGAAAGTTTTCAACGGCCAGTTCATCGACTGTGCCGAATGCGAGAACGCCGGCGTTATTGACCAGCACGTCCGGTGCACCAACACGCTGCACAATATCTGCAATGACATGCTGCCAGGAAGACTCACTGGTAACGTCTAATGACGCGCTGCTCATCCGGTCAGTTGATTTGAATGTCATCTCCTGGATATCGCATCGAACGACGTGTTTGATACCCTGCTGAACAAAAGCTTCAGCAATCGCAGCGCCAATACCCCGGGCGGCGCCGGTGACAATAGCGACCTTTCCGGATAGATCAAACGGAGATAACCGGCTCATTGGTTTTGCGCCGCGTGATGAGCCGCCAGATAGCCGAATGTCATCGCTGGCCCCAGGGTGGACCCGGCACCGGGGTAGGTGCGGCCCATGACGGATGCGCTGGTGTTACCGATGGCGTATAACCCTTTAATCGGCTGATGATCAGTGTTGAGCGCAACGCCGTTTTCATCGGTGAGGATGCCGCCTTTGGTGCCAATATCGCCGGGGAAAATTTTGATCGCGTAGAACGGGGCTTTGCTCAATGGCGCAAGGCAGGGGTTCGGTTGGTTGCGTGGGTCGCCATAGTATCTGTCGTATCCGTTCACGCCGCGATGGAAGTCCGGATCTTCACCTTTGGCGGCATATTCGTTGAATCGGTTGAACGTTGCATCCAGGACAGCGCTTTCAACACCAATCGCCTCAGCCAGTGCGGCAATACTTTCTCCTTTTTTCAGCATATCCCTGATGCTGGGCTTTAGTGCCCTGTCCAGCATGGGTGGTCCTGGGAAAATGGGTCCGACGGGGTACTGGTCACGATACCTGGCATCAAAAACAAACCATGATGGAATGGTGGCGCATTCGTCTGAATGCCGACGCATCATTTCGCCGCCGGCAACATGGTAGGAAGCAGACTCGTTCATGTAACGTTTGCCCTGTTGATTGATGATCATACATCCCGGCAGGCTTCTTTCGGCGAACGTGGGGCGTGCCCGGTCTTCGTCGCCAAACTTGAAGCAGGGCGCCCACCAGGCTGAATCCATGAACTCAAGGGCTGCGCCAATTTTCTCAGCCTCCTGAATGGCATCGCCGGTGTTGTTGTGCTGTGAACCTGACCATTGTGTTGAACTGATTTCGCCGAGGTTCCTGCGCCGCATCTCATCGTTTTGCTCGAAGCCACCTGCGGCCAGGATGACTCCTCTGCGAGCGGTAATCGCAATGCTCTGCCCGACATAATCGACCAAAGCCCCGGTCACCTGACCATTTTCGACAGTGAGTTCACGCAGAGATACACCCAGCCGTAAAGGTACCTGTCGTTCGTTCAGGGCACGACGCAGTTGTCCCAGCAGTGAGTTACCTGCCGTCAGGCGACGGTCCCTGGGGGTTTTGTAACGCTGTGGCAGATCGAGATAATAGCGTGTCATGATTTTGAGCATCGTCCAGATCCAGCCGGGGCGGCGAGTGATCATGGGGCGGGCTTCACTAATCGTCCAATTCACTCTGCCAAATGCCTGAGCCGCACAATGCATGGGTTGCAGTGTTAAATAGTCAGGGCCCAGTTGACCGGCGGTCATCGGCAATGGTTCGTGAGAGCGGTGTTCCTTCGCGCCTTCCAAATCCATGTGGTAGTCGGCGTAGGTGACTGATTGAAATTTTGTGCCGCATTTGTCTTCCAGAAAGTGAAGCATCCTGCTGGCATTGTTGATATAGGCACGGAGTCTGGACTCAGGAACCTCATCACCAATCAGACCGTGGAGATAGGCAAATGCCTCATCGTGAGAGTCCGCAGCACCGGCCTGCTCCATGTGACGAGTGCAGGGTATCCAGAGTGTGCCGCCGGACGTGGCTGACGTTCCGCCCCACAGGTGCGCTTTTTCGATGATCAGTACCTTCAAGCCGAGTTCAGCGGCCGTGTTTGCCGCTGTCAGGGCACCGGCACCGGAGCCGACGACCAGCAGATCGGTATCCCAGTCGCCATTGTTGATATTCGTCATATTTATCCTCGATAACTGCGCTAATAGACGGAATCGGATGAAAAAGATAACACAATGCGTAAAAAAAAAGAAAATAAATACGCAAATGGTTTACCGAAGGTGATGTTCTCATCATAATGAGATCATCCATCAGTATCAATATAGTAGAAGGACCCGCATGCAATTTGAGTTCACAGAGGAACAAAAACTCATACAACAAATGTTGAATGAGTTTGCCAGTGAACATGGTACCAGCGAGCGGGTCCGCAGGGCGATGACCTCATCCCCGGGCTATGACCTGTCAACCTGGCGGGCAATGTCCGGTGAGCTGGGTTTGACGGGGCTATTGATAGACGGCGCCTGCGGTGGCCAGAATCTGGGTCTGGTTGAACTGGCTTTGATATTTGAGGCTCTGGGGCGAAGGTTGATACCATCGCCGTTGTTATCTTCAGCGGTCATCGGTGCAACGGTGATCGGTCTGTGGCCTGACGACAGGGTTAAGAAAGAATGGCTCCCAAAAGTCGCTACGGGGGAATGTCAGGTGGCAGTTGCCGCCCTGGATGGTGATGAAGCCCGGTTTGTGTTGTCCGCTGAATCCGCAGATCTGCTCTTGTTGGTCGATAGGTCACGCAATCATTCAACTCATGCGGTTGTGGCCGATGGGCCGGGACAGTTTGCCAACCTGGAGGTGTCGCGGTTGACGATGATGGATCAAACGCGGCCGATGTCACACATCAAAGTTAAAGGTGGTCTGCCCGATACCATGCTGGCGGAGGGCGATGAAGCGTCCACAGCATACGGCACCGCAATGGATTTCGGTCGTATCGCGATTGCTGCGGAGGCGATTGGCGCTGCCCGCGAGTGTCTGGACCGAACGGTGGAATATGCAAAAGAACGTATTCAGTTTGGGCGTCCCATTGGCAGCTTTCAGGCCGTGAAACACCAGCTTGCCGATATGATGGTTGTGATTGAGGCGGCAACATCAGCGGTGTACTTCGCGGCATGTAGTGCCAGTGAAGAGCCTGAAGGTAGAAGCCAGATGGCGGCGCTGGCAAAGGTTCAGGCGAGTGAGGCATTGTCTCATTGTGCCGCACGGATGATTCAGTTACATGGTGGTATCGGTTTCACCTGGGAACACGATGCACATCTCTATTTCAAACGTGCGCGTGCGACAACAACACTGCTCGACAGCAACGATTCACTTGAAGAATCCATAGCGGACTCACTGGGCTTGTACCCGAAGAAGGGAGAAGCGGCATGAGGTTGGCGTTTACGGCGGAACAGGAAAAGTTCCGGTCTGAAGTCGCCGCCTGGCTGGACGGGCAACTGAGCGGCCCTTACCGGGATATTCGAGGCATTACCTCGCTAACAGCCGCACCGGAACGGCGGCGTGCCTGGGAGAAGACCCTGGGTGAAGCGGGCTGGAGCGCGATTGGCTGGCCTGAAAAATACGGCGGCAGAAATGCTGATTTGGCGCAGCAGGTGATTTTTGCGGAAGAATACGCGCGGGCAGGAGCGCCCGGTCGCCTGGGACACATGGGTGTGGAGCTGGCCGGCCCAACCATTCTTGCCTTCGGCAGTGATGAACAAAAAGCGCGATTCCTACCCGGAATTTCCGCCGGTGAAGAGATGTGGTGTCAGGGTTATTCTGAACCCGGCGCCGGCTCTGACCTTTCCAATGTACGGACCAAAGCGGCACTTCAAGATGGTGCAAACGGAAAAGAGTGGGTCATTGAAGGTCAAAAAATCTGGACGTCACTCGCGCAGTTTGCCGAGTGGTGTTTTCTGGTCTGCAGAACAACGCCCGGGAGCAAGGGCAGAGAGGGCCTTTCGTACCTGCTCGTTCCGATGCGTCAAGACGGCGTTGATATTCGACCGATCAGGCAAATCACCGGCGAGGCGGATTTCAACGAAGTGTTCTTCGACGGCGCGGTCACTGCGGCCGGGAACATTGTTGGAGAAGCCGGCAATGGCTGGCAGGTAGCGATGGGTACGCTGTCTTTTGAGAGGGGCGTATCAACACTGGCCCAACAGATGCAGTTTCGAAATGAACTGAATGCGATCATCAGGGCGGCAAATGAAAATGGCAGTTCGGCTGATCCGGTCATTCGACGTCGCATTGCAAAATCCTGGCGTGGTTTACAGGCCATGCGGGCGAGTGCGCTCAGAATGTTGTCCGGAGCAGATTCCGGTCAGCTAAGCGGCCCTCAGTTTACTTACAAAATCTACTGGGCAAGCTGGCATCGCGAGTTGGGAGAACTTGCCATGGATGTGCTTGGGCAGGCGGGTGAGGTCGCCTCTGACGATTACCTGCCGGGGGACCTGCCTCGCATGTTCCTCTTTTCGCGTGCGGATACCATATACGCGGGCACTAACCAGATTCAGCGCAACGTGATTGCGGAGCGCGCACTGGGTCTGCCAAAGGAACCGCGAGGCGCACAATAATTTAGTGCCCACACGGGCAGATACGACAGGAGGATGAATGAGTAGCTTACAGGGAAAAACCGTTCTGGTAACCGGCGCCGCCTCGGGCATTGGTGCGGCGGTTGTCGAGGAGTTAGTCAATGCGGGTGCTACCGTGCTTGCGGCAGACCGGGAGGAGGCGGACGAGTTGCCCCGGCCTCATCGCAGATTAATCGTTGATGTCAGCAATGAAGCGTCGGTTGAAAGTGCTTTTGAAGGTGTGACGACCCTGGATGGGTTGGTCAATGCCGCCGGTATAACAGAACAGGGTCCGATTCAAACCGTGGACATGGCGCAGTGGCAAAAAGTCATTGGCGTTAACCTGACTGGAACGATGCTGATGGCCAGACATGCCACCAACTTGATGTTGCAAAACAAGCTGGCCGGTTCGATTGTCAACATTTCAAGCGCCTATGGTCTGACAGGTGGTCCCGGCAATGTTGCCTACAATGTATCGAAGTCGGGGGTCGCGCAGTTAACACGTTGCATGGCCGCTGACCTTGGGAGAAACAACATCCGGGTCAATGCGGTGTGCCCGGGTTACATAGAAACACCGATGACCGATATGCTGAAACATGCGGGCGCATTCAGGGATCAATTTGTCGCCATGCATCTTCTGCAGCGACCCGGATTGCCCGGGGAAGTCGCCAAAGCGATTTGTTTTCTGCTTTCAGATGACGCGTCGTATATATCCGGTGTCAACCTTCCCGTCGATGGTGGTTTCACCGCCGCCCACATGCCGCCGGTAAATCTATAATGTGTATAAAGATGGCCTGGCGTAAGAGATTGTGCTTTTTATCGCCCTATTCAAACGGACGATAATGTGGATGGTCTGCAATCGCCAGCATTTGTTTATCGCCACTACTATCACCGTATGCATGTATCACCTCATAATCATCAAGGGACAAACAGGCCTTGATGCGATCCACCTTTTCCTGGCCATGACAATTGGCGCCTTCAAATCGTCCGGTCAATATGCCACCTTGTTGTGCCATACGGGTACTTAACAATTCAAGCCCTTCTGCCTGGCAAAAGCCCTTGAGCCAGGTGTCAATTGATGCGGAGACCAAAATTACCCGATGACCCTGTGTCTTGTGCCAGCGCAGCTTTTCTATTGCTTTGGGCCTGATGATCCTGACGATCCGCGCTTTGGTATATTGTTCACCGAGTCGCTCAATTTTTTCAACCGTCCAGCCTTTGAAATAAAATCCAAGTAATTTTTCTTTGGCGACGTTGTTTTTCATCAGTTTCAATAGAAAAGCAGCCAGTATCGGACTCATAACCAACAAGCCCAGGTAATAACGTGGTTTGCCCACGGCATATTGAATAAAATCCAATAACGAGTCTTTGGTCGTTATGGTGCCGTCAAAGTCGAACAGTGCCAGTTCTTTTTTCACCGGAAATAATTCCCTGTCAGTACCCTTCGGTTCACTAATTGGAGTTGATCATCTGGTAATAAGACAGACGGTTTTTCGGTTCAAAACTATCTTTAAGCAGTTGTGCCATTGACGACGATATCCCCAATGACTTCTTAAAAGCGTATATGTGACGATGAGTCCCATCTTCTTTATAATCGACTAAATAAATATCATAGTCATCATACTGGCTTTGTAAGAATTCAATGCTTACGGTAGCCGCTAAAGAAACCTTTGAAAGCCCAGATCGCTGAGCGTCAGTGGGTGGACTTTTTAGTTTGAAATGTTGCTTATTGTTGTCAGTCACAGGGAGCACCTTTTCACCGGATACCACCAACGGTGCAGGGTCAATTTGGCGATTGTGATGAAACAGTATGACATCTGGTGACAGTTGTTTCATGTATTGCACATCAATAATGTTTTTGGCCGGGTACACCGAATTAAGCCCCACCAGATCAACCAAAACATGCCCCCCCCCCCCCCCGATATTGATTCCATTCCAGTATGAAAAGCGCCCTGCTTCTGTTACTGCTATGGTCAAATCCTTCGGCAGCTTATCGTGCATGGTGTAAGAGGCCCGATTGAAATAGCTAAAAGTCGTCACTTTCATCGACTTGTTGACATGATACCCGGCAATGACAACAAAGCCGACTAAATAGACCACCAGCCCCTTCGATAACAGGGCACCAGCTTTCTGTTCTTTGAATCTGGCCAGCAAAAGCTGTACCAGGACAAAATAGGCCACGATAAATATCGGTGCCTGAAATCTGTAACCGATATTTTGCGATTGATGGACCATCGTCAATGCCACAAATAGCAATATCAGCGGAGACATCAGAACCAGATAGTGCGTTATTTTTTTCGACATGAGTAACAATAAGGCACAGGGTAAGAAGGTATAAAGGTTGGAAACGCCCCATCTCAGGTTGGTTCTCACGCTCTCGGTTAAATCGGTATGGCCTTTAACATACAAGGGTAACGGCAACAAATTACCAAAGTAATGATAGCGCCAGACGAAATAAACAACCCCGATAACAAACGCAACTGACATGCCGAGCAGGTAGGTTTTGAATTGCCTGCGCTTATAGACCCTGACCAGACCTGTCAAGGTAAATGCCACGCCCATGATCACCCCATCGGGCCTGAATAGTGCAATGATAATGGCCAGGTAAGGCACTTTGCTCAGGTGTTCTTCCCGGCTGGTGGCGACAAACGTCAGCAATACCAACGCCATATACAAATAGACACTAAAACCGCTCACGGCAGCACGCAGTGGTAATTGCACTGCCCACAATACAACAAACAGACTCATCAAACCGATGGTTTTTTTATCCGTCAGTTGTGTACGCATAATTTCATGGGATATCACAGTGGTGATGATGCCCACGCCAACGGAGTTGAGTAAAATCGCCGAGGTGCCGACATCCAATCCACTGAGCCCGACTCCAGCCAGCAATAGCAGCCATAAAAAATCTGTTGCCCCTTCTGCACGAGGACCACCAGGATAATAACTAATACCATTACCACTGAGTATATTGTCTACATAAATAAACAATATGTAGGCATCTTCATGAAAGTGCCCGTTAGAGATCAGCCACAGGTTATATATAAAAAATACCGAGGCGCCAACGACACCAATCAACCACAACTTTGCTGGCGAATGCTCAACTGGATTCATAGATTCATGCCCTTCGGTTCACTAATTGGAACTGATCATTTGGTAATAAGACAGATGGTTTTTCGGTTCAAAACTATCTTTAAGCAGTTGTGCCATTGACGACGATATCCCCAGCGACTTCTTAAAAGCGTATATGTGAGAACGAAGCTCATCTTCAGGACGATAGATTAAATAAATATCATAGTCATCATACTGGCTTTGTAAGAATTCAATGCTTACAGTAGCCGCTAAAGAAACCTTTGAAAGCCCAGGTCGCTGAGCGTCAGTGGGTGGACTTTTTGGTTTGAAATGTTGCTTATTGTTGTCAGTCAGAGGGAGCACCTTTTCACCGGATACCACCAACGGTGCAGGGTCAATTTGGCGAGCGTGATGAAACAGTATGACATCTGGTGACAGTTGTTTCATGTATTGCACATCAATAATGTTTTTGGCCGGGTACACCGAATTAAGCCCCACCAAATCAACCAAAACATGGCCCCCGGATTGATTCCAGTATGAAAAGCGTCCTGCTTTTGTTACTGCTATGGTCAAATCCTTCGGCAGCTTATCGTGCATGGTGTAAGGTACCAGATCCCTATGGTTAGAAGTCGTCATTTCCATCGACTTGTTGACATGATACCCGGCAATGACAACAAAGCCGACTAAATAGACCATCAGCCCCTTCGATAACAGGGCACCAGCTTTCTGTTCTTTGAATCTGGCCAGCAAAAGCTGTACCAGGACAAAATAGGCCACGATAAATATCGGTGCCTGAAATCTGTAACCGATATTTTGCGATTGATGGACCATCGTCAATGCCACAAATAGCAATATCAGCGGAGACATCAGAACCAGATAGTGCGTTATTTTTTTCGACATGAGTAACAATAAGGCACAAGGCAAGAAGGTATAAAGGTTGGAAACACCCCATCTCAGGTTGGCTTTCACGCTCTCGGTTAAATCGGTATGGCCTTTAACATACAAGGGTAACGGCAACAAATTACCAAAGTAATTATAGCGCCAGACGAAATAAACAATCCCGATAACAAACGCAATTAACATGCCGAGCAGGTAGGTTTTGAATTGCCTGCGCTTATAGACCCTGACCAGACCTATCAGGGTAAATGCCACGCCCATGATCACCCCATCGGGCCTGAATAGCGCAATGATAATGGCCAGATAAGGCACTTTGCTCAGGTGTTCTTCCCGGCTGGTGGCGACAAACGTCAGCAATACCAACGCCATATACAAATAGACACTAAAACCGCTCACGGCAGCACGCAGTGGTAATTGCACCGCCCACAATACAACAAACAGACTCATCAAACCGATGGTTTTTTTATCCGTCAACTGTGCACGCATAATTTCATGGGATATAACAGTGGTGATGATGCCCACGCCAACGGAGTTGAGTAAAATCGCCGAGGTGCCGACATCCAATCCACTGAGCCCGACTCCAGCCAGCAATAGCAGCCATAAAAAATCTGTTGCCCCTTCTGCACGAGGACCACCAGGATAATAACTAATGCCATTACCACTGAGTATATTGTCTACATAAATAAACAATATGTAGGCATCTTCATGAAAGTGCCCGTTAGAGATCAGCCACAGGTTATATATAAAAAATACCGAGGCGCCAACGACACCAATCAACCACAACTTTGCCGGCGACTGCTCAACTGGATTCATAGATTCATGCCCTTAAACTTCCATTGCAGTATGGTTCATCTATCAATGCCTTTCAGTTCACTAATTGGAACTGATCATTTGGTAATAAGGCAGACGGTTTTTCGGTTCAAAACTATCTTTAATCAATTGTGCCATTGACGACGATATCCCCAGTGATTTCTTAAAAGCGTATATGTAAGAAAAAAACTCATTTCCAGAATGATAGACTAAGTAAATATCATAGTCATCATACCGGCTTTGCAAGAATTCAATGCTTACAGTAGCCGCTAAAGAAGCCTTTGAAAGCCCAGGTCGCTGAGCGTCAGTGGGTGGCCTTTTTAGTTTGAAATGCTGCATATTGTTGTCAGTCAGAGGGAGCACCTTTTCACCGGGTACCACCAAAGGTGTAGGGTCAATATGGTAATATTGATGAACCATCATGACATCTGGTGACAGTTGTTTCATGTATTGCATATCAATAGTGTTTTTGGCCGGATACACAGAATTAAGCCCCACCAAATCAACCAAAACATGGCCCCCGGATTGATTCCAGTATGAAAAGTGCCCGGCTTCTGTTACTGCTATGGTCAAATCCTTTGGCAGCTTATCGTGCATGGTGTAAGGGGCTTTATTGCCATGGTGAAAAGTCACCGCATACATCGACTTGTTGACATGATACCCGGCAATGACAACAAAGCCGACTAAATAGACCACCAGCCCCTTCGATAACACGGCACCAGCTTTCTGTTCTTTGAATCTGGCCAACAAAAGCTGTACCAGGACAAAATAGGCCACGATGAATATCGGTGCTTGAAATCTGTAACCGATATTTTGCGATTGATGGACCATCGTCAATGCCACAAATAGCAATATCAGCGGAGACATCAAAACCAGATAGTGCGTTATTTTTTTCGACATAAGTAACAATAAGGCACAGGGTAAGAAGGCATAAAGGTTGAAAACGCCCCATCTCAGATTGGTTTTCACGCTCTCGATTAAATCGGTATGGCCTTTAACATACAGGGGTAACGGCAACAAATTACCAAAGTAATGATAGCGCCAGACGAAATAAACAACCCCGATAACAAACACAATTAACATACCGAGTACGTAGGTTTTGAATTGCCTGCGCTTATAGACCCTGACCAGACCTATCAGGGTAAATGCCACGCCCATGATCACCCCATCGGGCCTGAATAGCGCAATGATAATGGCCAGATAAGGCACTTTGCTCAGGTGTTCTTCCCGGCTGGTGGCGACAAACGTCAGCAATACCAACGCCATATATAAATAGACACTATGGCCGCCCACGGCAGCAACCAGTGGTGATTGCACCGCCCACAATACAACAAACAGACTCATCAAACCGATGGTTTTCTTATCCGTCAGTTGTGCACGCATAATTTCATGGGATATCACAGTGGTGATGATGCCCACGCCAACGGAGTTGAGTAAAATCGCCGAGGTGCCGACATCCAATCCACTGAGCCCGACTCCAGCCAGCAATAGCAGCCACAGAAAATCTGTTGCCCCTTCCGCATGAGGACCACCGGGATAATAACTAATACCATTACCACTGAGTATATTGTCTACATAAATAAACAATATGTAGGCATCTTCATGAAAGTGCCCGTTAGAGATCAGCCACAGGTTATATATAAAAAATACCGAGGCGCCAACGACACCAATCAACCACAACTTTGCGGGTGACTGCTCAACTGGAGTCATATACTCATGCCCTTAAACTTCCATTCAGGAATGGATTTTATGATCAGCATGATGTACTTCCAAATCCAGCGACAATACAACTCATTACGATTGCCCTGTTGGGCTGTAAAAATCGCCTTTGCAACTTCTTCCGGCTCTGCTGTAAGTTTTTCCGGCAGGCCCATACCTTTGGTCATCCTGGTGTTAACAAAGCCAGGTTTAACAGTCAAAACACGCACCTTGTGATCATGCAGACGGTTGCGTAGACCGGATAAATAGGTGGTCAGGGCAGCCTTGGCAGAACCATATAGATAATTGGCCTTACGTCCGCGATCGCCTGCCACCGAACTGATACCAACGATGAACCCTGAACGGCGTGCCGCAAAATCATCTGCGATGATATTAAGCATACTGACCACCGAAGTGTAATTGGTGTCTAGAATTGTTCTTGCTTCAACAAAATCGCTTTGCGCTTTTTCCTGGTCGCCCAGATAACCCACAGCACTTATCACACCCAGGGGCTTTTCCTCCAGGCTATCGTAAAATGCCTGATGGTTGTCAAAATCCAGCATATCCAACTCCGCACACCTGACCTTGCGACCAAAACGCACAGAAATATCCTGCGCCAATGGCTCAAGGCTACCCGCTTGTCGAGCCGCCAGATACAGGTCGTAACCATTCTCGGCATATTGCCGCGCCAGGGCCCTGGCGATATCACTTTTGGCGCCAATTATTAATATGTAACCCATGTTATAGCTCTAGTCGTTTCGATTGCATGGAATGAAAAGTTTTGTTCATTTGGTATTTGCATCGCAGGGCCCGGAATTTATCGACGTCTGGATAACCCTGCTCAAAAACCTGCCTGGATACCCGGGCATCCTTGGCCAGATATATTCGACCGCCATGAGCCAACACAATTTCGTCAAGTTTATCAAGCAGGGTAAAAAGACCCGGCTCTATTTTGAAATCGAGTGCCAATGAATACCCTTCCAGTGGGAAAGACAGGTAATTTTCATTCGCAGGACCGTACAACTTGAGCACGGCTAAAAAAGAGCCCTTGCCTGAGTCAGCAATCGTTTTTAGAATTACCGACAAGCCTTCAAAACTGGCTTCTTTGGGTAGAATAAATTGATACTGGGTAAAACCATTTTTTCCGTAAATCCGATTCCAATGACCCACAGCATCGAGCGGAAAGAAGAAACTGTCGATAGACACCTTTTGCTCACTTACCGCCGCTTTGACTTTGCCGTAATATAGCCAGTTAAACGACTTCACCGACAGGGTATTGAGAGCAAAACCCGGAAGACTAAAAGGCACCGCTGGTTTGCTACTACTTTTATAGTCAAGTTTGCCCTTGGGCAAAAAATCGCCCACCCTCAGCAGGCAGCGACCAATATCCGCGCCTTTGGCCAGACAATCAATCCAGGCGACTGAATAAGGGCTGTCAGCGTACTGCTCAAAAGCCTCGAACGTCTCACGTAAATTGGCTGTTTTAATGGTCGTTTGCCCTATCGTTTTAGCGCCAATTCGTTTGAGTCTGATACGTGCATCAAGCACAATACCTGTCAATCCCATCCCACCACAGGTAGCATGAAACAAGTCACTGTGCTCGGTGGCAGAGCAGGTCACGATATCACCATTGGGTAACATCAAGCGAAAATCCACCAGGAATTGACTAAAACAACCTGCCTGATGATGATTTTTGCCATGAACGTCACTGGCAATAGCACCACCGACGGTGATAAGTTTTGTGCCAGGTACCACCTGGAGAAACCAACCTTTGGGCACTATAGAACGGATGATATCCGCCAGTAAGACACCGGATTGAACATGCAACACACCCAATTGGTCATCAAAGTGCAAAAACAGATCTCTCGGTCGCATTTGCACCATGGCCCTGCTCAGCGCACTGTCGCCATAACTTCGTCCATTACCATAGGCAATTAACGCATTGTGCTCACGTAACATGGTACGCAATTGATCTAAATCATCGAATTTCAATGCCTGACCATCACAGGTCGGATAATTGCCCCAACTACGTAAGTTCATGCAGCCTGCTCCGTGAAGACATATTTTCTATCGAGAAAATATTTCATCACATAACCGACAGATAGCCCGATCGCAGCCCCGACATATTTGGCCGCTTCATGATCAAAGTACCAGTCAAACCAAATTTCGGTGCCCCAAAAAATGAAAGTCGTGAAACCACCCGTCAAAGTATAAGAAACAAACTTCCTGGCGTCCTGAGTTTTAGACGTTGGTTTATGATGGAAAATAAACTTTTTGTCGAGCACATATTTACATACAAGTCCGGCACCTGTACCATTACACATGGCCAAAACCAGGCCCCCGGTGCCGTCATAAACCCACAGGCTGAGGTACTGGAACAACAAATTAAGTAAAATAGAGACAATCGCAAACAGGGTATATTTAAAGGCTATCATTGGTAAATGATCCAGCCAAAAGAAGCCACCCAGCCAACAATGGTGAGTTGCAAAAATGTATCTTTGAGTACTATGCGGGTCGGCGAACCACTGTCTTTTTCAACAAAGGCGATTTGTAGGTAGCGCAAGATACCCAACATCACAAAAAATGCTGTGAGGTAAAGATATTCACTATGCCATTTGGCAGTGACATCGCCAGACGTGGTGTATTGAATATACGAAACAATCACCACTGTTGCTGTGATCATCATCGCCACATCGATAAATTGCAAATTATAACCATCGATAACCGTGCGCATTTTTTTGCCGGTATCGAGAAAAATAAGGGTATCGTCACGGCGCTTGGCCAATGCCATGAAAAGGGCCAGCAGAAAAGTTATGATCACTATCCACATCGACAAATGAATACCGGTAACAACAGAGCCGACAAATAACCGCAATACAAATCCGATAGCAATAATGTACACATCGATTATGGCAATGTGTTTTAAATGAAAACTGTAAGCGATGTTCATCACCACATAAGCCAGTAAAATGGCACCGGCCTGCAATGAGGCTGAAGCGATAAGTCCCCCCCCAACAATAAACAACGAGGTCATTAATATCAGCGCTACCTTACTTGTGACAGCGCCACTGGCCAAAGGTCGAAAGCGCTTTTCAGGATGCTGACGGTCATCTTCGATATCGCAATAATCGTTAACAATATAAATACCACTGGCACATATACAAAACGCAGCAAATGCCAAAAAGGACTGCCCAAGAAGCGCCATATTTTGAATATTGCCGGAAAAAAACAAAGGCAGAAAAATAAACAGGTTTTTAATGTATTGATGCGGACGCATCAGTTTAATGATGTGCTTCATGAATGATGATTCTTGCCTGAATGAGCTTTTGAAACTACTGGCTTTTGCTTGTTTGCCAGGGAGCCGTAACTTCATAGAAACCTTATAGATAAACGGCTTCAAATTCAAGCAAAATGGGCATGACGATGCACCGATGGCGGACGAACTGTTTCCCTCCGCAGGTTACCAGTATGTGCTCTATGGTATGGGTTATCGGCTATCCGGTACCCTGTTTTTCGGGCTCATGGCTTTCTCGCGATACCTGTCATATTTGGCGCCGGCATAAAACTGGTGGAAGAAAATCCGGAAGTCGTTGATGGGACCGTCGCCGGCACAAAGTGGCGGGTTCTCAATGTAACGTTGCCGGTCCCAGACGACCTTGTCCTGATCCAGTTGCTTGCAGATATCCTTGATAATTGCTTTTGCGACACCGCCGTTTTCACCGTCCCGGTCTGACTTCAGTTGTGTGAAGGCAAATCTGAGATGGGTAACATCTCTTGCGACAGGCGTGACGCCGGTAATCAACAGGGTTTCGCAAATACCGGTGAACCGGGTCCAGGGTTGTCCTGAACCGTTGACTCCGAAGGCGATCGTACCCTCAACCATACCTCTGGGGGTGCCCAGCTTCACAAATACCTCAGCGGCCCGGCAATGGCCATCGTAGGTTATATGGTAGTCCGGGTTGTCTGGCACGCCATGAATGAATTGAAAGTGTGCGCTGTCAGCGCCATTTTCGGCGATGGATTGTATGGGGCCATAAACAATCCATTCGTGTCGTTCATAGTCCGTCCAATCCGGGTGTCCAACCTCATCAAATTCTTTCAGATCATAGGTTGGTTCAATGTTGTCCGGGTGGTACCAGGCCCATATAAAACCGTTCGCTTCTTTGGTTGGATAACTGCGTTCGCATGCCGGTCTTTTCATTTTGGGCGGGATGGATTTCGAATAAGGAATCTCAACCGCAGCGCCTTCGCCGTCCCAGCGCCAGGCATGGAATGGGCACTGGATGTTGTTGCCATCGACTTTTCCGCCGTAACCCATGTGAGCACCCAGATGAGGGCAGTACGCATCCAGGGTTCGCGGTATGCCATCTTCGCCACGCCAGACCACGAGTTCACGTTCAAAATATTCAAGCGGCCTGACCTCGCCGACTGAGAGTTCATCGCTGTAGCACAAAACGAACCAGCCAAAGGGCACTGGAATCGTAATGTTCCTGTCGTCAGCGGATTTTCCGCGCCTGACTGGTTCGACTCGCCATTTAGCCAGCGATTCCCTGTCAAAATCTTTTAGTTGATCCCAGACGAGCACCGGCGGTGTCCGGGCATCGCGAATGTCTGTTGCCTCACTCATTAGAGATTCCTTCTTCGAATTGCGATTTGATCTCGCGTTTGAGTAGCTTGCCCGTTGCATTTTTTGGCAGCTCAGCGGTCTGCACATAAAGTGCTTTGGGCACCTTGTATCCGGCGAGGCCGTCGGCGCAATGGGTTAGCAGGTCTTCAGCGCCGGTTGTTGCGGAATCATTGACTACCGCCACGGCGACTAGCTGCTCGCCCAATCGCTCGTCCGGTATGCCAAAGGCGGCACATTCGGTTACATCCGGATGGATGCCCAATACGCGCTCGACTTCAGCGCAGTAGATGTTCTCGCCGCCCGAAATCACCATATCGGTGAGCCGGTCAACAATGTACAGGTTTGCGTTCTCATCGAAGTATCCCGCATCGCCGGTTGCAAACCAGCCGTTCTCGTCAATCACCTGCGCATCATGATTCGCATAGCCGGCCATTAACGATGCTCCCCGGACAAATATTTCACCGACTTCACCTGCTGCAAGGGTCGCGCCGGTTGCATCACGAATTTCCCCATCAAAGGTTGCGATCATCCTGCCGACGCTGCCCGGATTGGCGATAAAATCCTCGCCTATGATCAGAGTGACTGTGCCGTTTGCTTCCGTCATGCCATATCCCGACCCGAGCACGGCGCCGGGGAATTCGGTTTGAATCGCCTTCAGCAGCGATGGGGGTGTTGCCTGTCCGCCGACAGACAGAGAAGTAATGCTGGATAGATCAAAGGATGATCGTTGCTCGTTGTGCAGGATGTCCCAGTGCATTGTCGGAACGCCGGGGAAAGACGTAACCTTTTCCTGCTCGATCAATCGCAGTGCCTCGGTGGCGTCCCATCGTGGCAACAGGACAAGTTTGCCGCCCTGCATCATCCCGGACAGGAACACTGCATGACAGCCACTTACGTGAAAGAGCGGAAAGACGAGCAGGGTTACGGGAGGCGGTCGCATGCTGATGAGTGTTTCGTAGTCGATGTTATATCGCCGTGCCATCTGATCGGCGATCAGGGCGCCGGAATACCGGATGGTCTTTAGAGATGTCAGCACCCCCTGGTTGGTCAGGATTGCCGCTTTGGGTCTGCCGGTTGTCCCGCTTGTGAACATCAGTAGCGCTTCGTCATCACCCGCCCGTGTGACGTCAGGCAGTGTCGAATCCGGCTTGCGGATTGCCAGGCTGCGTGCCTGCTGACTTGAAATGGACTGCGTATCTGCTGATTGGTCGCCCAGCAACAAGAGGCACCGGGTGGATGCTATACAGTACCGAAGCTCATCATCTGAAGCGCGAGCATTAACGAGAACCGGCACGGCACCCAGAGAAACCAGGGCAGTGAATGAAAGAACCCATTCGATAGAGTTGGGGTAGGCCAGGGCCACCCGACTGCCTGGCCTGACCTGATACCCGTCGCCCAGACTGTCGGCCAGTGACGCGGCCATTGTCTGAAATTGCCCGTAGGTGATTCGCTCACCATCGGCGACCACGAAATCGTTGGCGCCAAACTCGTCAAGGTAGCGAAAAATCTGATTCAGGCAGTCGAAGTTTTCTTCAAAATCCCGATATGACCTGCCACGGATGACCCTTTCAACCAGTTTATATTCTGTTTCAATCGCCTCGTTCAACGTTTCACCAATATTTCGTGCAATATGCATTTTTTTATTTGAAAACTATCTATATGCGTCGTTAGACTACTATTTTGTTGCGAATGTGAAAAGTCGAATGAATGGTTTTTCAGGGTCTGTCGGCGTTATAACGGGCGCATCCGAGGGTATCGGTTTTGCCATCGCGCAGCGGCTTGTGGCGGAAGGTGCGCGTGTCTTCATTTGTGGTCGTCGGTCGGATGCACTTGAACAGGCGCAAGCGAGTCTTGGGGATGGCTGCATAGAAGCAAGGTCTCTGGATGTCGCTGATTCAAACAGTCTGGCTGGTTTTATCGAAGACATCGTCGTGCGTGAGGGGCGGCTTGATTTTCTGGTTAACAATGCCATGCATGTTGGTTGGAATGCCATTGTTGATACCTCCCTGGATGATTTCAGGCATGACTTTCAGGTTAACGTCGACGCCGCTTTCGTGGCGACAAAGGCGGCCATGGCGCACATGGTCTCGCAGAAAGGCGGTTCCATACTGAACATTGCCAGCATCAATGGCCTTCTGGCGATTGAAAACATGGCAGCTTACTCGGCATCCAAAGCGGCGCTCATACACTTTTCCAGGTGTGCTGCGATGGAAGGCGCCGCAGGCAATGTGCGAGTGAATGTGATTGCGCCGGGCGTGATTGCGACGCCCGCTACAACCAGTGCCCTGGGCGGGATTGAAGGATATACCGAGGCTGTCGCCGCCGGTGTTCCGATGAATCGTCTGGGTGAACCGGAAGAGGTTGCCGCAGTAGCCGCTTTTTTCCTGTCGAGGGAGTCAAGCTACGTGACGGGCACCTGCCTCTCGGTGGATGGTGGTAAGGCGACGCAACTGGTTGTGCCCCCACCACCTATAAATTAGCTGTTTGTCGGAGAAGAATATGAGTGAACTGGATAGTCGGGTGGCCATTGTCACTGGCGCGGGCCAGGGTATGGGGCAGGCTATTGCCCTGGAGTTATCCAACAGGGGCGCGAAGGTTTTTGCGCTGGATTTGAACCCGGATACTGTGACTGAAACCGCCAGTCTTGATGCGAAGGGCCGGGTAACACCCCTGGCCTGCGATGTGAGTAAAAGCGCTGCCGTTGACGAGGTCTTTGGGAATATCGAAGCGGATGCCGGGCCGGTCGATATCCTTGTTAACAATGCCGGTATTGGTCGTGCTCCGGGCGATGGCAGCGATACCATGTATGAACTGATGGGGAAGCGTAATGAAGAGCTTGCTGCCGACGGTCATTCAGATGTATTCGTGGACCACCTGATATATATGGACGATGAAGGCTGGCAGGGCGTCATGGACGTTAACCTGAACGGTACTTTTTACTGTACCCGTGCCGCTGTGAGGTCAATGATCGCCCATGATGTTAAAGGTTCTATTATCAGTATCGCTTCAACGGCAGCGCAATCCGGAGAAGGTGCCGCGCATTATGTCACCAGTAAGGCTGCCATTGTCGGTCTGACCCGGTCACTCGCGCGTGAACTGGGGCCGCGAGGAATCCGAATCAATGCTGTGGCGCCAGGGCCAACGAATACACCGGTTATGGCCGGTATTCCGGATGAATGGATCGCTGATATGGAGGCGGCGATTCCTCTCGGGCGTATGGCGGAACCCTCGGAAATTGCCGCTGCTGTTGTCTGGCTGGCCTCTGATGCGTCAAGTATGTGCACCGGTTCCGTGCTGGTCGCCAATGGCGGGAGCTACTTTTTCTAAACGATGCAGGGGAAACTCTGAATAATGTCACTCTTCAGGGGCAATCTGAAGTGACAACCCCGCCATATCCGGGGTAATTTCAATCTGGCAGGTCAGCCGGGATCTTCCCGGATCAAAGTGTTCGAGGGACTCAAGCAGTTCTGATTCGTCCGCACCGGGCGGGTCGAGTTTCGAGAACCAGACGTCATCCAGCAGGCAGTGGCAGGTGGCACAGGCACACTGACCCCCGCAAATGGCTTCCACACCCAGGCCTTCATCGCGGAGTGTTTCCATCAGGATGCCGCCATCACAGGCGTCAACTTCCTGTTGATTATTCTCACGGTCGGTGACGAGGATCCTTGTCATTGTGCTTTCCGGTTCTATCTGTCAGGTTTTTTCAGCAAGAACTTTTGCACCTTGCCTGATGCGTTGCGCGGTAGTGTCTGGTGAACGACTACGTGCCTCGGCGCCTTGTAATTGGCCATTTTACGTTTTGCCCAGGTCAAAAATTCGTCGGTACTGAAACTGTTTGTGTTTGTTACCACGTGAGCCTCGCAAACTTCGCCAAGACGGTTATCGGGAACCCCGATCACGGCAACATCCGAGATGTGCCTGTGTTCGAGTAGCATGTTTTCGATTTCGGCGGGATAGCAGTTGAAGCCGCCACTGATGAACATATCTTTTACGCGATCTGTAATTCTGAGATAGCCTGCCTCGTTAATCACACCAAGGTCGCCCGTTTTTAACCAGCCATCTGGCGTGATGGCTTCGGCGGTGGCTTCCGGGTCATCCAGATAACCCTGCATGACGTTAAATCCACGAACCCGTATCTCTCCGGTCTCGCCAGCCGCCACCGGCCTGCCATCAGGGTCAACGGCCAGGACCTCTACGCCTTCCATTGGCTTTCCCGATGTTGTCGCAATGGTTTCAATGTCGTCACCTGACTGGCAGAGAGACACAACACCGGTTGATTCTGTCAAACCGTAAGCAGTGTAAACATCATCAAACGCAAGCACTTCTTTCATATCGCGAACGAGTTGTACCGGTACGGATGCCGCCCCGGTTACCGCGCACCTCAAAGAAGACAGTTCGTACCGGCCAAGCCCCGGGTGCATCAGCAAAGATTGAAATATCGTTGGTGCGCCGGGCAGGAATGTAATTTTCTCGTCCTGTATCAGTTGAAGGGTTTCGTCGATATTAAAGCTCGGCATGGGGTAGATCGTGGCCCCCTGAATCAATGCGGCCAGCCAGCCGGCCTTGTAGCCAAAGGCATGAAAATAGGGATTAACGATCAGATAGCGATCCGATGTGTTCAACGTAACCCCGGACGACCAGGCTTGAAATACGGCAATATTCTGTTCGTGGCTTGTCATGACACCTTTTGGTGCGCCTGTTGTCCCTGACGTGTAGAGTATGTCTGCAAGATCCCGGCCCGTGATCCCGTTGGCCCTGGAATGAACAGATGAATCCTCAAAGTGCTGACTGGCAGCTTTGAACAGTTCCGGATTATCGACCGGCAGAACTTGAATATTGTCCGGAAACTGCATCTCAGCCAGCATGGCTTCATAGTCGATGCCAAGAAATTCGGGACTATAGAAAACGATTCTGGCTTTGGAGCGTAGAATAATGTCCTGGCATTCAGCGGTTTTGTAGCGTGTATTGATCGGCACCAGCACACCGCCGATGGCCTGACCTGCCAGGGCGATAACCTGCCAGATGACGCTGTTGGGCGCCCAGATCGCGAATCGCTCACCCGGCAGCAGATCATGGGCCAGAAAGACCTTTGCCAATTCAGTGACCCTGTCTTGTAGTGCACCGAAAGTCAGCGATTCATGACCGCTGACAATGGCAGCCTTGTCCGGCCAGGTGGTGGCTGCCCGGTTCAGTATCAGCGGGATAGTCGATTCCGGCATCCTGCTACCGAACGCGTATCCTGGGGTCCGGTGCGCCGCGCCGAATGGTTATCAGGAAATCGCCAAGTGGAGCGGGCGGTGCAACCTCGGGTTCATCGTCTGAGGGTGGGTGTTGCCAGAATGCTTCCCAGGATGGGAACAACTCATGAAAAGCGCCCTCATACGGTTCCCGATCAGGCCAGCGCATTTTCTGATCGCCAACAGGCGGTTTGTTGAGGTCAGTGGCGTACCAATAGCAGGGTAGCCGCCTTCTGAACAACCATTGGTCATCAACGCGCTCGTAGTCGTCCCAGTAAAGCATTTGCATGATTACCCACTCATCTCCGGTTTCATGTTCATTTTTTGAGTAGAGGATCCCGTGTGCATTGTTTGTGTCGCTGAACTCTATAATATGGTTACCTGTGTGGTGAGAGGTGCCGGTGAATTGCAACCGCAGCGTGTCGTCGAGCCACCGCCTGAGGTGCGACCGGCCAACCCTGTCACGACTGACTCGGATATCCGGTGCAAAGAGGTTAACATGAGCGTCCAGATCGCGCATATCAAGGGACAGGGAATACTTCGCGACCAGTTGTCGAATTTCATCCAGTGATTCGAGTCGGTCGATACGATCTTCAAGCGATAAGGTCGATGCTGTCATGAATTTTGTCCCGGATCAAATTCGCAGCAAATCATAATTAAACCAGAGCAAAAAGAAAACAAATTGTGACTTCTCTATCCTTATCCGCAAAAATATCCAGGGGTTATATACATGGTTGAAAAAGGAGAATTGAAAGCACCCGGTGGGCTTGCACCCGATGATCTGGATATGAAAATTATCCGGCTTCTGCAATCCGATGGTCGAATGTCTACCCAGGATATTGCCAAAACCCTGAATTCAACGTCTTCAACGATCCGCAAGCGTATTGGTCGCCTTGAGGATAGCGGTACGATGCGTGTTGTGGCAGTGACTGATTTTACAGCGGCGGGATATGACGTTTTGCTTGCCATCGGGATTGAGGTTGAAAGCCGGAGCGCTCAGGCAGTGGGCGAAGATCTGGCGAATTTGCCCGAGGTTTTTTCTGTCAACCTGACCACTGGCAGCTACGATATTGAGATTCTGGTGGGTACGCGTTCCTTTGATGAGCTGGCTGTTTTCCTGCATGAAGAAGTTGCCGGTATAGAGGGAATCGGCAGGCTCAGTCCGGGGTTAACTGTTGAGGTCTATAAGTATCAGTCAGAGATGGTGCCACAGATATGAGCAAACCGATGATTGACGATGTGGATCGTAAAATCCTCGAACACTTGTCAGTTGATGGGCGAAAAAGCAATCGCGAAATTGCCCAGGAGCTGGGTCTGGGAGAGGGCACGGTGCGTGGCCGGATCAAGCGAATGCAGGAAAATCACATCATCAAAATCATGGCGCTGACCAGCTATACCGGTCCGGGGCCATCACAGATGGCTTACATCGGTGTTCGTGCGGACCTTGCCCAGGTTAAAAAAACCGCCGAGGAGATTGCACAGTTGAGCTTTGTCAGATTCGTGGCGACCATGCTGGGTCGATATGACATTCTGGTGATTACCCTGGTCAAAGACGGCGGCGAACTGATTGATCTGGTTAACGGGCAGATTATGACCCTGCCCGGTGTGCGACATGCTGATACCACGCTTGCGGTCAAGGGGATCAAATACGATTATCGCTGGGGCCGAATCATTGACGACAATGCGACGACATAAAACGGGTTACACACATCACAGTGGTCACAGTGTCGTTGAGGTATGGGTGATCCTGTCTGATTTCCTGAACATTCCCTGGATGCCCGGCATTGATCAGTGTGAAGTGTCCGAACATCAGGGCCTGCCCGCCAGAATTCTGCATGTCCCCGGTATGGAATCAATTACCGAATTCCTGGTCAGCAAGTCGGAGACTGACCGGAAACTGGTTTACGGAGTGCTTCGAAGTACACTGATGCCCATTGATGAATATCGCGCTGAGGTGATGGTTAGTGAGGCGCCGGATGGTTGCACTGTGCAGTTTGAAGGCTCATTCAATGCGGATGGGTCTGAGTTTGAACAGATTGAAGGATTGTTGACCGGGGCCTACCAGATGATGGCTGAAGCCATTGATCAGTATCTTTCCGGCGAAGAGCAGTCTCGGGGATGATGAGTAAAGCCCCGATCAATAAGCCGGCCTGGCGAACTACGCAGGCTGGTTTGCAGTGGCTTCCGAGATAAACGTGAGGAAGCTGGGTGGTTCACCACCGCCGTAGACTTCCAGTGCCGCACCACTCACATAGTCAGCGCCATCCGATGCGAGGTACAAACAGGCATTGGCAATATCCTGCGGGGTGCCCATCCGGCCGCCAGGCAGGCGCTTCTCCAATCGAGTGATCCCGTCAGGACCCCCGTAGTGGTCGTAAGATGCTTCGGTTTTGATGAGTCCTGCGACTATCGCATTAACTCGAATGTCGGGACCCCATTCCTGTGCGAGTGAAATGGTTGCGTTAAGCAGGCCTGCCTTCGCGGCGCCATAAGCCATGGTCCCCGGTGAAGAACGAATGGCAGAGACACTCGCGATATTAATAATGTTGCCCCGGCTGGCTCTGAGTGTGTTGTAAGCGGCCTGGCTCATTATCAGGGGCGCCAGCAAATTCAACCTGACAATGGACTCGGTGAATCTGGGAGACGCAGTTGCGGCATCGGCGGGCGGACCACCACCGGCATTGTTAATCAGGGTATCCAGTCGTCCCGCGTTGTCGATTATCTGTTCTATGATTCTGGCGCCGGCATCGGGGTCCCGGACATCACCTTCGATAAAGGTTGCCTCTCTGTCTTCGAATCTGATGGGTGATTCCGGCGCGTTTCTGCCACAGATGAACACCCTTGCCTCATTGCTCAGAAAGGACTCGACGATACCCTTGCCGATACCTCTCGTACCGCCGGTTACAAGGACAACCTGATGTTTTGTGCTGAACATGGGGCACCTCCATAATTCGTTGTGATTTTGACGGATTCTCTCGTATATGACAATAAAATTGCCGTTATACTATCAATATCCGCTATTTTTTCCAAAAAAAATACGCAAAAGGGTAGACTGTAGTCCCGATGTATGGAATATTGCAGCTTTGGACACAAGTGCAGAGACCGAACACATGACAACACAGGCAGAGGATACCGCCGCAGCTTCTGTTACCACCATAAATCTGGATGAGTGCAGGGACATCATCACGGCGAGAGCAACGGAAGGCCGTGACAACAGACAAATCACTGCGGACGTCATGGAAGGGCTGAAAGCATCTGGCTTCATGCGGGCATTATTGCCGGAAAAGTGGGGCGGATTGGAATGCACACCGCAGGAATTTTTCGAGGCTCAGATAAGTATTGCTGAGTTGGACATGAGTACGGCCTGGGTGGGAGGCGTTGTTGCCGTTCATGCGTATCAGTTGGCCATCATGAACGAAGAGGCACTTAAAGATGTCTATGAAGCCGGCCCCAACACCTGTATTTCGAGTTCCTACAATCCTGTTGGCGGCAAGGCCGAAGTGTGTGAAGGTGGGTTCAAACTAAGCGGCCAATGGGGTTGGAGTTCCGGTTCCGGGCACTGCTCCTGGGTATTGCTTGGCGCAATTGTCCCCGGAGACGGCTACAGAACATTTCTGGTGCCCGGAGAAGATTACGAGATTGATGATACCTGGCATGCCTACGGTCTGCAGGCGACCGGGTCGAATGACATTCTCATTAAGAAACCGGTTTTCGTTCCGGAACACCGTACGCACAAACAGATGGATGGTTTCAATTGCGTTCATCAGCAACCGAACCCGATGTATGGCATCTCCTGGGCCCAGATGTTCATACGGGTTGTTTCCACGCCTGCAATCGGTGCCGCCAAACATGCGCTGGCGTTATTTACCGGAAATGCGGACAGCAGCAGCACAGACCCAGCCAAGTTGCGGGGGGACGCAGATATCGTCCGACGCGTGGCGGAAACCATCAACGATATTGATGAAGTTGAGACCCTATTGTTCCGCAACTATGATGAGATGATGACACTGGTCAGGTCCGGGCAGCCTGTTCCGCTCGAAGACCGTGTCAAATACAGATACCAGGCCAGCATTGTGATTGATCGAATGGGCGTAGCCGTGGACCGATTGTTTGAAGTAGCCGGTGGCCGTAGCGTTTTTAATGGTGCGAAGATCCAGGAAACCTGGCGGGATATTCACATCGCACGGGCGCATGTTGCCAACAATCCGACTTCATTTGCACGCAATCTTGGCGGTATGGCATTGGGTGCTGAAAATAACGACGTCTTCATCTGATTAAGGAACCAAACGTGTCAGTCGGCCCACCCAAAGGAAGTTTCATTCGTGTTGCGGACCTGGACCTGCACTATCACGACTATCCGGTATCAGGTCCCGCCCCGGAGAAGGGTGTGGTTGTTTTTGTGCATGGCAGCGGTCCCGGAGCAAGTGGTTACAGCAACTTTAAGAAAAATGTTGCCGCGTTTGTTGAATCAGGCTATCGGGTTATTGTGCCGGACCTCCCCGGGTTTGGTTATTCATCGAAACCGACTGATCGCGACTACACCACAGTTTTTTTTAGCGGCGCACTGGTCGGGCTGTTGCGTGGCATCGGCATTGATTCGTGTGCGCTGATCGGGAATTCTCTGGGTGGCGCGATAAGCATACGAACCGCGCTGGATTACCCGGAACTGGTTGGCAAACTCGTTCTAATGGCGCCCGGGGGCATGGAGGAACTCGAAGTCTATATGGCCATGCCGGCTATGGCGAAGATGATCAGTAACTTTGTGGATGGCGCCCTGGACAAAGCGGGACTTGAAAACGTCCTGCAGACGTTGGTCTATGACCCGGTTCATGTTACGGACGAACTGGTTGAGGAGAGATGGGCGATTCTGGAGAACCAGCCACCGGAGGTGCTGTCACGGATGGTGATTCCCAACATGGAGGCGGAACTTCACGCCATTGCGTGTCCCGTGTTGAGTTTCTGGGGTGTTGACGATGAACTGCTTCCCGCAAGTAGCGGATTGAAGATTACCCGCGCCTGCAAGCCCAGCCGTCATGTGGAATTTTCAGAATGCGGTCACTGGGTCATGGTTGAACGCACGCGTGTGTTTAACGCTATGTGCCTGGACTTTTTGGACAATGATTAGTGCTCTCTGATTCAACGATCAAACAGATTGGTGCGAGCCTGTTCGACTGTCTGCGGAACCAGACTACGATTGCACCCTTGTCCGGGACCTGGCCGGATATAAGTGTTGACGATGCCTACAATATCTCCCGTGAGTTTGTCGCACTTCGTCTGGCCGATGGAGAAGCCGTTGTCGGCAAAAAAATTGGCGTAACCAGCCATGCGGTGCAGAAAATGCTCGGTGTCTATCAGCCAGACTTCGGTTTTCTGACCGATGCGATGCAGGTTGACGGGGGCATCGTTAGAACGGACCAGTTCATAGCGCCACGTGCGGAGGCGGAAATCGCCTTTCGTCTGAATCAGGATCTCCGGGGACCGGGTGTGACGCCGGAAGATGTGCTGGCGGCGACCGAATCAGTGATAGCCTGTTTTGAAATCGTCGATTCCCGCATCTGCAACTGGGAGATAGGGATCGCAGATACTATCGCAGACAATGCCTCCGGCGGTGTTTTTGTGCTTGCTGACGACGAGGTCTCGCCCCGGGGCCTTAACCTTGCCGGGATGAAGGTAACCGTCGAAAAAAATGGCGGGTTTTTGAGCGAAGGGTTCGGTAGCGACGTGCAGGGTGCGCCGGAGAATGCGGTGGCCTGGCTGGCAAACACCCTTGGCGAATATGGTATCCCGTTTCATGCGGGTGAAATTGTGTTGTCGGGGTCTCTGGTGCCGCTGGCGCCGGCTGTCGCCGGTGATCGTTTCAGCATGCACATTGATGGCATTGGCAGTGCCGAAGTGAAATTCGTTTAACAAGGGTGCAGGGTCCGTATGGATAAGGGCAGCAGGGCGGGTTGTGCGATTCTGGGTTCCGGCAACATCGGGACCGATCTCATGATCAAAATTCAGGAGACGTCAAAGCTTCTTGATCTGAAGCTCCTCGTCGGTATTGAGGCGTCTTCTGAAGGGTTGGCGCTTGCAAAAAAGCGAAGTGTTGCGACCACCGACCAGGGTATTGAGGGCGCCAGGCAACTGGCTGACTGGCAGGCTGTCGATATTGTCTTTGATGCGACCTCGGCGGGCGCACATACCCGGCACAATGACATTTGCCAGGCAGACGGGAAGCAGATGGTTGACCTGACCCCCGCAGCAATCGGCCCCTATTGTGTGCCGGTAGTCAACATGGAGGATCATCTGCATGAACCCAATGTCAACATGGTGACCTGCGGAGGTCAGGCAACTATTCCAATGGTTGCTGCGGTAAAAAGCGTATCGGAACGTCTGCCTTATGCGGAGATCGTTGCATCGGTTGCATCCAGAAGTGCGGGACCCGGTACGCGGGCGAACATTGATGAGTTCACGGAAACAACTGCCAGGGGCATTGAGGTTATCGGCGGTGCGGAGAGGGGTAAGGCCATCATCGTGCTTAACCCCGCCGAGCCACCGATGATCATGCGCGACACAGTGTATACCCTGTCTATCGGCGCTGAACCGGCAGTCATTGAATCAGCCGTGAAAGACATGGTGGAAAGGGTTCAGTCCTATGTGCCGGGTTACCGACTGAAACAGGAAGTCCAGTTTGAGAGATTCGGTAGCAATGACAAATTGCGAATACCCGGCATGGGTGAATACGAAGGGATCAAGTCAGCGATTTTTCTGGAAGTAGAGGGCGCGGGGCACTATTTGCCAGGGTACGCGGGCAATCTGGATATTATGACTTCGGCCGCATTGAGCACCGCTGAACGGATAGCTGCGTTGAAGTTTGGGGTTGCAGCGTGAAAATTACCGACCCTGCCACACAAAAACTCTACATCCAGGACGTCACACTAAGAGATGGCATGCACGCCATTCGGCATCTATACACGATTGACCAGGTGCGCGACATTGCCAGGGCGTTAGATGAGGCTGGCGTTGATGCCATAGAAATTGCTCACGGTGACGGTTTGAACGGTAGCAGTTTCAACTATGGTTTTGGCGCACACACTGACTGGGAGTGGATAGAGGCAGTCGCTGATGTGGTTGAAAATGCCGTTGTAACCACTTTGATCCTGCCGGGTATAGCAACCCGGGACGAACTCAGGCGTGCTTATGATGCCGGTGTTCGATCGGTGCGGGTTGCAACTCACTGCACCGAAGCGGACGTTGCCAGGCAGCATATTGAAATTGCCCGCGAACTGGGCATGGACACCATTGGCTTTCTTATGATGAGCCATATGATCGAAGCGGATCAACTCGCACAGCAAGCGAAGCTCATGGAGTCCTTCGGTGCCCGGTGTGTCTATGTTACGGACTCGGGTGGGGCGCTCGATATGGATGGTTACAAAGAACGCCTGGAAGCGTATGACAGGGTGCTTTCTGAAGATACGGAAAGGGGTGTCCATGCGCATCACAACCTGTCACTCGGCGTTGCGAATTCAATCATTGCCGTACAGGCGGGAGCGCGAAGGGTTGATGCCTCACTCGCAGGGATGGGTGCGGGCGCGGGAAACGCACCACTTGAGGTGTTTATTGCGGCTGCCGAACGAAAGGGCTGGTCTCACGGCTGTGACCTTTACAGGTTGATGGACGCAGCAGAGGAATTGGTTCGCCCCATACAGGACCGACCCGTCCGCGTGGACCGCGAAACCTTGTCTCTTGGCTATGCCGGCGTTTATTCTTCTTTTTTGAGGCATGCGGAAAAAGCGGCGGAGGAATACGGGCTGGACGTCAGGGAAATACTGGTTGAACTGGGTGATCGAAGAATGGTGGGTGGTCAGGAAGACATGATTGTCGATGTTGCGCTGGACCTTTTGCAACAAAAAGAAGCGGATGGAGGTGGCTGATGGTGGCAGAATCGCTGGGATACGTACGAATTGGTATGCGGGAGCCGCAACTCTGGGCGGAGGTTGGTGAAAATGTCCTTGGTTTTGAGTCGAAGGTGCTGACCGATGGGAGTGTGATACTGAAAATGGACGACGCGCCATTTCGATATCTGATTGAATCTGCGGATCAGGACGGGTTCATCGCAGCCGGTTGGCAGTTCTCGGAACAGGGCTATGGCGAAATAGTGGATCGATTCGCAGGCTCGGCTATTGAACACCATCAGGGCAGCCGCGAGGAATGTGAGAAACGTCAGGTCGCAGCGTTTATTCGCGCTTCAGACCCGTCCGGAAATGTATTCGAGGTATACCACGGTCGATCTGGTGCCAGTCCGTTTACCGCCCCTCTGGGAATAAACTATATCGCAGGTGATCTGGGATTGGGGCATGTCGTTCTGCCCGCGCCTGAGCATGACGCGACCTGTGAGTTTTACCAAAGCCAGGTCGGTTTTGCCGCCAGTGATGAGCTGACCCTGCCACCACCCGCTGATGGATTTCCGGAGATGAAGATCCATTTTTATCATGCCGCCAATCCTCGTCATCACAGTCTCGCGCTCTTTAACGGCCCCGCCCCCTCGGGGGTTGTACATCTGATGACAGAAATGCGTTCAATTGATGAAGTGGGTGCCTGTCTGGACCGGGTGAACCATGCCGGCCTGCCTGTCACCGCTTCAATGGGGCGGCATGTCAATGACGGGATGTTGTCCTTTTACTTCCTGGCACCTGGCGGCATTCCCATGGAAGTGGGTTGCGATGGTCTTCAGTTTGACTGGAGTGAGTTCACGCCGACCCAGAGTACGGTGGGTGATTATTGGGGCCACGTCTATAACTTCCCGGAGTAACCCTATGATCGACAAAACCTGTGTGGTCCGGGACATTGCAGATCAGATAGAAAGCGGCATGACCATCGGGATAGGCGGCTGGGGGGCGCGTCGCAAACCCATGGCGTTTATCAGAGAACTCATTCAAAGGGATGTAAAGGACCTGACGGTGCTGAGCTATGGGGGCCCGGATGTTGGCATGCTGGCGGCTACGGGGAAAATCAGCAGGCTGGTGTTCGGTTTTGTTTCCATGGATCTGGTGCCACTTGAGGGACACTTCCGGCAGGCAAGGCAGTCCGGCACCCTGGAGGTTGTCGAACTGGATGAAGGCATGTTTCAGCTTGGCCTGAAAGCGGCGGCTGCCAGATTGCCGTTTCTGCCCACCCGGGTTGGTTTCGGCTCTGACGTTCTCACGACCAATCCTGACATTAAGACGATCAGTTCCCCCTATGCGGACGGTGAAGAGCTGGTGGCGATGCCCGCCCTGAAGCCCGATGTCGCCGTTTGCCATGTCAACGAAGCCGATGTGCTGGGTAACTCCCGGATTTCAGGCCCTGACCCGTTTTTTGATGAGTGGTTTTGTCGGGCTGCTGATGTTGCATACCTGACCTGCGAGGAAATTGTACCGACTGATGCCTTTAACGACCCCCTGATTGCCTTGCAGATGCCCATCGAACGCAATCTGGTGTCAGGCGTTGCTCAGGTTCCTTGTGGCGCTCACCCAACATCTTGTGGCCCGGACTACGGAATGGATGTGCCGCATCTGCAGAAATATAACAGTGTCGCGAAGGAAGGGTGGCATACCTATCTGGAGGAACACGTCACCGGTAAGGATCTTTCAGCCTATGTCGAATCGGTTGGTGGTGAGCGGGCAATCCGTGCGCTGCCACTGCCGGTATTTTAGGAGGCGCTATGAGCTATTCTCTGGCTGAGTTGTGTATTTGTGCTTCTGCTGAAGCCTTTCGCGGTGACGGTGAATATATGGTGACCAGTATCGGGCTGGTACCCCGTTTGGCGGCGTCCCTTGCCAGGTCAACCTTTGAACCCGGTTTGATGATGACCGAAGGTGAGGCGTACCTGGTTTCGGAGCCGGTGCCTGTCGGACCTCGCGGAGATTACCGCCCGAAAATTGAAGGGCTGATGACCTATGAACGAGTCTTCGACATCGTTAACAAGGGTAAACGACATGCCATGGTGACACCGGTTCAGATTGACCGGTTTGGCCAAATGAACATTTCGATTGTGGGTGACTATGATAAACCAAAGACTGCGCTGTTAGGCGTGCGGGGGTATCCGGGTAATACGATTAACAATTCAAATAGCATGTTTGTGCCGAGTCACGACACTCGCACCTTTGTCTCCGGTGAAGTGGACATGGTTGGTGGTATTGGTTACAACCCGGCCCGCTGGCCCGGGGGCAGGAAACCGCCATTTCTTGATCTGAGAAGAATTGTATCGAACCTGGCGGTGATGGATTTCGGCGGTTCTGATCACGGGATTCGGGTAATCAGCCTTCACCCGGGTGTGACATTGGCGCAGGTAAGGGAAAATACCGGGTTTGAACTGCAGTGCGTTGATAGTCCGGGCACCACACGACCACCAACAGAAGAGCAGTTGGCGGTTATTGCGCGTCTTGATCCACACGACCTGCGGGCGACCATCTTCAAGGGTAACCCGTCCGGCGAACCCGGACAGGCATGATGTCGGCATTTCAGACACCGCTTACCCTGGCTCTTGGCAGCCGTTACCCGATCATCCAGACGGCGATGGGTTGGGTTGCGACCGCAGAACTGGTGACCGCATCAATCAATGCGGGCGCGTTTGGGTTTCTTGCAGCCGCAGTCATGACACCGGAAGAATGCGAGCGATCCATCCGTCAAATCAAGAGTTCGAGCGCCGGGCCATTTGGTGTCAACTTCCATTCGTTTCAGGGGGGTGTCGAGCAGATTGTAGACATCTGCATCGAACATGAAGTGGCGGCTATCTCCTATGGCCGGGCACCCTCGGCAAAGATTATTGAGCGAGTGAAGCGTCAGGGAATCAGGTGTGTTCCTACCATCGGTGCGGCGAAGCATGCGAAGAAAGCAGTCGACCTGGGTGCGGATGTTCTGGTGTGCCAGGGGCGGGAAGGTGGCGGCCACACGGGTGAAACGCCGACCTGGCTGCTACTGGCGGAAGTTCTGGACATGGACCCGGGTGTGCCGGTTGTTGCCTGCGGCGGTTTCAAAGACGGGCGTGGACTCGCGGCGGCGCTGACCTTTGGCGCAGATGGCATAGCGATGGGCACACGGTTTCTTTTGACATCAGACAGCCCGACCCCCATGGCGACGAAGCAGGCATATCTCGATTCAGTCGTAACCGGTATCCCGGTTTCCAGCAAACTCGACGGCCTGCCGCAACGGATGATTATGAATGATCGACTACGCCGACTTGAAGAGGCCGGTTGGTTTGCCATGCTGGCACAGGCGCTGATTAGCGGTTGGCGTTTCAAGAACGAGATGCAAATGTCTTACGTTGAAATTATCCGGTCGGCAATCGCGATGGCCAGGAACACAGAGATGACGGTTGGTCAGACCATGATGGCGGCAAACTCGCCGATGATTATCCGGGAGTCGATGGTCAGGGGAAACCCCGGGGAGGGTGTGTTGCCGAGTGGTCAGGTGGCGGGAACGATAAGCGACCTGCCGGATTGTGAAGCGCTGGTGGCGGCTATCATTCAAGAAGCGGAGTCAGCCATTCGTGATCTGATGAATCGAAACAAAACCGGAGTTCAATATGCCGTTTGAAGTGTCAATACGAAGCAGGGTTGCGGAACTGGTGTTCAACCATCCACCTGTCAATGCTTTTAGTGGCGCAATGTGGCTTGAACTGCCGGAGCTGGTGACGTCGCTTGGCAACAATCAGGAGGTCCGATGCGTGTTGATTCGGGCGGAAGGCAAAGGCTTTTGCGCGGGCGTGGATATTAAGGAACTTGCGGAAAATGCCAATGCCATTGTGGAAGTTAACAAGGGCAACTTTCTGACTTTCAAGGCGATTCATGATTGCGAGATTCCCGTGGTGTGTGCACCTCATGGTTTTGTTTTGGGCGGTGGAATCGGCGTTTGCGGGGCCGCTGACGCTGTCATTGCCGCAGACAATGCCTACTTCGCCCTGCCGGAGATTGATCGGGGAGCCATGGGTGGTGCGTCGCACATGCAGCGCATGTTCCCTCATGCAAAGGTTCGCGCTGCGTTTCTAACAGGCGGGCGGATTACAGCGCAGCAGGCCCGGGACCTGGGTGGTATTGAGCAGGTCCTGCCCCTGGCGGATCATCTGGATGCGGCACGAGAATTTGCCGCGTTGATTGCATCGAAATCCCGGGACGCTTTGCGGATTGCAAAGCAGGCGCTCAATGGCATTGAGTCGTTTGATGTTGACAAGAGCTACCGCTGGGAGCAGGGCTTTACCTTTGAGATGTACATGCACGAAGACAGCCAGTCTGCCCGTGATGCCTTCGTTGAAACAGGTGATGCTGCAAAATTTGATGAATGAGGCAGCCGTCAGGCTCACAAATGAAATGAGTTAAGAGGAAAATATCATGGCTGAAGCATACATTATCGACGCCCTTAGAACGCCAACCGGGAGACGAAAAGGCGGATTGTCTGAATTACATCCGGCAGACCTCGGCGGGCATGTTCTGAAAGAACTGGTCAACCGGAACGAAGTGCCGGGTGATGATTATGATGATGTCATCTTTGGCTGTGTCGATACCATCGGCCCTCTGGCCGGTGATATTGCGCGTACCTGCTGGCTTGCTGCGGGTTTACCGCTGCATGTGCCGGGTGTCACGATAGACAGGCAGTGTGGCTCTTCACAGCAGTCTGTTCATTTTGCCGCCCAGGCAGTGTTGAGTGGTACCGCCGATGTGGTTGTCGCCGGCGGCGTTCAGGTCATGTCGCAGATTCCAATATCTGCCGCGATGCTCGCCGGCCAGGATTATGGATTTGGCGATCCATTTACAGGCTCACCGGGATGGGTCAGGCGGTTTGGCGACGGCCTGGTGACACAATTCAATTCGGCTGAAATGATTGCGGAGAAGTGGAATCTGACACGGGAAGATCTGGAGCGATTTGCGCTTGAATCGAATGAACGCGCGTTTCGAGCTATTGATGAAGGACGATTCGACCGGGAAATCACACCCATAGCAGGTGTCACGATGGATGAAACGCCAAGACGCGGAACCACGCTTGAAGCCATGGCGGAACTACAGCCGCTTCAGGAAGGTGGCCGGATTACAGCCGCTGTTTCCAGTCAGACCTGTGATGCTGCGTCAGCCATGCTGATTTGTTCCGAGGATGCCGTGAATCGATACAGTCTGAAGCCACGCGCACGTATCCACCATATCAGCGTATTGGCTGACGATCCGATATGGATGTTGACAGCGCCCATACCCGCAACGAAACGCGCTCTTTTGAAGACGGGGATGACAATGGATGACATTGATCTGGTGGAGATCAACGAGGCGTTTGCTCCTGTCGTGATGGCGTGGCTCGCTGACACCGGCTACGACCATGAAAAGACCAACGTCAACGGTGGTGCAATAGCATTGGGCCATCCGTTAGGTGCGACTGGCACCAAATTGATGACGACGCTGCTACACGAGTTGGAACGCACGGGCGGTCGTTGGGGACTACAGACCATGTGCGAAGGCGGTGGCCAGGCCAACGTCACGATTCTGGAGAGAGTATAGGCAATGACGGACTTATGTCGTGACCGAACAGTCATCGTGACCGGCGCCGGCGGCGGACTGGGTAGAAGTTATGCGCTGGCGCTGGGGGCGGCGGGCGCCAATGTGGTGGTCAATGACATCAACAGGGAAACTGCGACAGCGACTGTTGATCAAATAGCCGGCGCAGGTGGTAGCGCTGAAATCAGCACGCTGGATATAACTGACCACAATGAAGCGGGCAGGATGGTTCAGAGCACAATAGATAGCTTTGGCGACATCCATGGTGTTGTTAACAATGCCGGTATATGTCGTGATCGGATGTTTGCGAGCCTGAATCCCGAAGAATGGGATGCCGTTATATCGGTTCATATGAAAGGACATTACTGCCTTGCAAATCACGCTGCGAAACACTGGCGTGCCAAATCCAAAGAAGGTGAGCAGGTTACGGGCAGGATTATCAATACCAGTTCCGGTGCGGGTCTCCTGGGTTCAGTTGGACAATCGAACTACTCAGCGGCGAAGGGTGGCATATTGACATTGACCCTGGTGCAGGCTGCCGAACTCAGGCGATATGGCGTAACGTCAAATGCGCTTGCACCGCAGGCACGTACGGCAATGACTGAAGATGTGTTTGCTGACATGATGAAAATCCCCGAAGACGGCAGTTTCGATCGGTACGATCCGGATAATGTCGCGCCCCTGGTTGTCTGGCTGGCCAGTGAAGCATCCCGGCATGTGACGGGACAGTGTTTTGAGCTGTTTGGTGGGAAATTGTCGGTCGCGGAAGGCTGGCGCACCGGACCAACTGAAGATAAGGGTGAAAGATGGCAGGCGGATGAAATAGGCGCAGCGATTGATCGTCTGATAACTGAAGCCCGTGAACCTCAGCCAGTATACGGGGCCTGATAAAATGAATCTTTCCAATCCTCCGGAATATGTTCCGGGCCATAATTTACTACAGGGTAAAAGGGTTATTGTCACTGCGGCGGCGGGAACCGGTATTGGCTTCGCTACCGCAAAAAAATGCGCTGAGGAAGGCGCCGACCTTGTTATTTCAGATATACACGAGAAGCGGCTGGCTGATGCGGCGACTCGTATTGCGGAAGAAACGGGAGTAACCCCGTGCGGGGTACTTTGTAATGTTGTCGACCAGGGCCAGGTTGATGCACTTTTCCGGGAAGCATCCGCACACTTTGGCGCACCGGATGTCCTGATCAATAACGCGGGCCTTGGGGGCACGGCTAACCTGATTGAGATGACGGACGATGAGTGGTCTGTCGTGCTGGACGTTAGTTTGAATGGCACCTTCAGGATGACACGGGCGGCGATGCAAATCATGAAAACCTCAGGTGGTGGCGTCATCGTAAATAATGCCTCCGTACTTGGATGGCGGGCACAAAAAGGTCAGGCGCACTACGCAGCCGCAAAAGCCGGGGTGATGGCATTGACCAGGTGTGCGGGCCTTGAAGGTGCGGAATTTGGCGTTCGGGTTAATGCGGTCGCGCCCAGTCTGGCCATGCATCCTTTCCTTGCCAAAGTCACGACAGATGAGTTGCTCGCACAGCTTACCGCCAGGGAGGCTTATGGGCGTGCTGCGGAGGTGTGGGAGGTTGCCAACGTGATGGTGTTTCTTGCCTCCGGCTATTCGAGTTATATGACCGGCGAGACAGTGGCAGTCTCAAATCAACGCGCCTAAGGGAGTGTCGTGATGGGTTTGATAGTCCCTTATTCTGAATTAAGCAACCACGCGGGTGCGGACCTGGGTGCAACCGCCTGGATGGAAATATCGCAACATCGAATAGATGGTTTTGCCGATGCAACCGATGACCACCAGTGGATTCACGTAGACCCGGAAAAAGCAGCCGGCGGCCCTTTTGGAAAAACAATTGCCCACGGTTATCTCACCCTGGCGCTGGTAAACAAGTTCATGCCTGATTTGCTAACGGTGACGGAAACATCCATGGGGATCAATTACGGTTGTGAGCATGTACGCTTTCCCTCGCCAGTGACGGTTGATTCCAGGGTGAGAGGAAGAGGAGAACTAACCGCTGTCGAACCGGTTACCCATGGTCTCCAGGTTGTTGTAAAGGTAACTGTCGAGATTGAAAACAATAATCGACCGGCGTGTGTCGTGGATACTATCAGTCGATTTTATCCGAAGTGAGTGAGCGGGGCGGTGAAAGTTACCAGCGAGCTGTTGGAGGCGTGATATGAAAATCGGTGTGGTTTTCCCTCATCAGGAAATAGGTTCAGACCCTGTCCTGATACGAGATTGGGCACAGGCCGCTGAGGCACTTGGGTACTCACACATCGTTGCCTATGACCATGTGCTGGGTGCGGTCCACAGTGATCGGGAGCCTCCCCTGAAGGGTCCCTACGATGAAAACGACGATTTTCATGAACCCGTTGTTCTGTTTGCCTGGTTAGCGGGACAAACGACAACTATCGGGTTTGCGACGGGCATCCTGATTTTACCGCAACGTCAAACGGCATTGGTGGCAAAGCAGGTTGCCGAGCTTGATATCCTGTCTGGCGGTCGAATGCGGCTGGGTGTGGGTACCGGTTGGAATTTCGTTGAATACGATTCGCTCAATGAGAACTTTGATGATCGTGGCGCGCGAATGACAGAGCAGGTCAATTTGCTTCGAACGCTCTGGCAAGAGCCTGTGATTGAGTTTAACGGCGACTTTCATCAGATTCAGCGGGCGGGGATCAAACCCCTGCCGACCGGAAAGATTCCCATCTGGTTCGGTGGTTTTACGGATGTTGCCTTTCGCCGGGCCGCGATACTCGGGGACGGCTTTATACTTGGAGGCAGTCAAAAACACAATCTTGCGGCGAGCAATCGCCTGCGGGAACTGGTCAGCGCTGCGAACCGGGATTGGCACGAATTCGGGATCGAAGCCTTCCTGAATTATCAGGACGGCGAGGAAAAATGGCGGTTATACGCAGAGCAATGGCAGGGTAATCAGGCGACCTACATCTCAATGCGCGCCACAGGATTGCAGGGAGTCGGCCCCGGGTTGTCATCACCCGCTGAACACATATCAGCGTTGACGAGGTTCTGGAATTGCGTCGGTGAACTATCAGAGACATCACAATGAACCGGTGGACCAAGGTTTTTGCAGTCACCCTCTGAGTAATGTCTTTTTCCGCGATAACTGCGTTGGACCCGTCCGCCCTTTATTCAGAGCTTCCCTAAATAAAAGAACCATAGCTGACTTTTTCAACGCGATCGAAGAACTCATCCCATTCATCGTCGGTCAGCAAACAGGGTTTACCCAACTGGCATGTCAACAGGTACTGGCGACACATGATTTCCAGGCGGTGTGCCAGGGAGACGGCAGCTCCCGGAGTGCGACCGTGACAGATCATACCGTGACTACCCAGCAGGCAGGCTGATCTCTTTTGTAGCGCTACGGCGGCGTCTGCTGCCAGTTGTTCTGTTCCAAACGTGGAGTAGGGGATACAGGGCACGTCGGAACCGCCGAATGTGCCTACCAGATAATGAAAACCCGGCAGGGGTTTGCCCTGACAGGAAAGAGCAACGCAATGATCGGAGTGTGTATGCACGACCGCCTGCGCCCCGGTGCTCTGGTAGACAGCCGCATGCATCCGCCATTCGCTGGAAGGTTTGCGTTTACCCTGCCAGTCACCGTCCAAAGACATGGCTACAATGGTTTCCGGCGTGATGTTGTCAGCGGTGGCACCCGAAGCTGAAATCAGCATCCCATCCCCGAATCGGCAACTCATGTTTCCCGAGGCAAGCTCATTAAGCCCGATGGACTCAAGGTGCCTGTATTGTTTCGTTAACTCTTCACGTAGTGCCCGCTCGTCGATTTCACTCAAGGTCGGCCTCCTGCTATGTCTGCCTGACGCACCTGCTTTTAATACGAAGGATACAGGTTCCGGATCAGGGAAACATTGATGACAGTATTCGCCACCCGATTTGAACCCGGAGCAGTTTGCTCATCGGGTTATTTTGTCAAATGATTGCCTCGATCAGATGGGGACCCTTGTTAGCCATACAGTAGGCAAAATGATTGTTGAACTCCTCAGCCGTGGTCGAGCACATGGCTTCGACACCCATGCCCTGAGCGAGCCTGCAGAAATCAATATCCGGATTGGAAAGATCGAACATCGAGAGCGCTTTTGGTCCGGCATGGTTTGCCGCCCCCACGTTATGCAGTTCCATGTTAAGGATGTTGTAGGTGCGGTTGTTCCAAATCACCGTTGTCACGTCGAGTTGCTCGCGCGCAATCGACCAGAGTCCCTGGATGGTATACATGCCGGCGCCGTCCGCCTGTAAATTGACCACTTTACGGTCAGGGCAGGCCACGGCGGCGCCAAGAGCCATAGGAATGCCGATACCAATGGCGCCGCCCGTGAGAGCGAGCCAGTCATGTTTGGGTGCGTTGGCTGTCATCAGGTATGAGGCGAGGCCCGAGGTCGTGGATTCGTCGGCAATAATGGCGTTTTCCGGCAGCATCGCAGCGATGGCGTGTCCGGCGCTACGAGGTGAAAGCTCGCCGGTCTGGAGTTCCGGACAAATCAGTTTGTTACGCGGGTCCTGCGCCAGTTTATCAATGGGAGGTGCGCCCACCTCATCCGCAAGTGCTTCCAGTGCGCCGACCTGATCGTCAGCCGGGGTTGTCAACTTGAAGGGTTCAACGCCGGCAGGCGTGCAGTCTGACTGCTTGCCCGGATAGGCGAAAAAGGTGACAGGTCTGTCCTGTCCGATGAGGATGAGTTCGTCACATCCGTCGAGTGCCGCGTAAATCTGATCGGGAAAGTAGGGCAGCTTCGGGATTTCAACCCGGCCCGCACCGCGTTCAGCCCGCGGATAAAAGGTTGAGAGATGGATAGTTGCGCCGGTTTTTTCACGTATACGGGCCAGCGCTTCAAGGCCCCTTTCCCGGATGGCTGTGCCGTTGACCAGCATGACGGCGCGCCTGGCTTTTTCCAGGCGTTTTGCCGTATCGGTGATCCTGTCTGAGGGAACAGGGCGGGGCCCCGAGACCGCCACCTGTTCACCGACCCTGCCGCCGTCGTCCCAGGCTGTGTTTGCGGGTAGCAGCAGGGTGGCAATACCGGGCACATCAGATTGCGCTGCCGCAATGGCATCGGCCGCATCGGCGCCAACGTCTGCGGCGCTTTCGCTGACCCGCATCCACTTTGAGAAGGGTTCGGCGTAGCCTTCAATATGGGAGGTGAGCGGCGCCTCATACTTTCGGTGATGGGTGGCGTGTTCGCCCACGATATTGACCATCGGGGTGAAGGCTTTCTGAGCATTGTGCAGGTTGGCAATCGCGTTACCCATACCCGGCCCGAGATGAAACAGCGTCGAAGCGGGTTTGTTAGTCATGCGAGCATAGCCGTCTGCCGCCCCTGAGGCGACGCCTTCAAACAGGCAAAGGACACCGCGCATTTCAGGTACGCTGTCGAGTGCCGCCACAAAATGCATCTCGGAGGTCCCGGGGTTGGAAAAACATACATCGACGCCTGATTTAACCAGGCTGGCAATAAGACTCTGTGCTCCATTCATGACTGACCTCTCTCGTTTTGACTGTTTGCTCTTTTCAAAAGATTGTCCTGTATTTCCCGGTGATAGTTCCGGTCGATACGATACCCGGCGTAGAGCAGACCGGCGAGAATACCCCAGACCATCGCGAACGGGCCGTCGATGACACCCAGCGCGTAAATTTTGTCCGGATGAATGCTCGCGGCTGCAACCCCTTGTGGGAACTCGATGATGTCGAGCGCAACGCCCGCAACAACGTGACCAATGCCGTTGGTGACTTTTGCAAAGAAGGTTCTTGCAGAATAAAAAATGCCTTCCTGGCGTCTGCCGGTTTTGAGTTCGTGTTCATCGGCAATGTCTGCCAGGGCAGACATCACGCTGATATTCAGCACGGAACCACAGGCGGAAGCGATGGTGCCGAATCCGATAACAAAAGCGACAAGGGTCCAGGTTGTGTTCTCAGGCGCGAGATCGAACAGGCGCAGTGTCACGGCGCTTGACCAGGCAATGCTAAGACCTATGGAAGCCCAGACAATGGCCCAGCGTTTTTCAATGTGCTGGTGAATCCTTGCCGTAACGGCAAAACCAATGGCGTATCCAAAGACATTGGACAGAATCAGCCAGCCGATTTGTCGATCCGTAAATTCCCAGTAAAACGTATACATATAGAGATTGAGGGTCTCGTGGGTACCGATTGTTATTGAGAGGGAAAACAGGCCGAGTAAGAGGTATAGATAGTTGCGATTCTGCATGGCGCCGTACATTTCCCGGAAAAGCTGCCTCAGGCTGAAAGGTGGCAGATCGGAGGGCACCTTTTTCATGCGTGAAATCTGGCCGCGGGTCATAAAAGCCGAACCAAGCATGCATGTGATGATCAGACTGGCGCAGAAAATGACAACGGGATTGTAGGCGCTTTCAGTCATCCGGCCATTGTCGAAAGATGGGAAGATAGCGAACCACACGACAACATGCATGACGATGACACCAACGTAGGTGAATATGTTGTTGTAGCTCATGATGCGGGTTCGTTCGATGTAGTCATCGGTCAGTTCCGCACCCATTGCCAGATGTGGTACTGCGAACAGTGTTGAACAGATGCGCATTAGCACCGTGCAGCCAGCGAACCAGACAAACAGAGTGAGTCCCTCAAATCCCGGTGGTGGATTGAAAATCAGGTAAATGGCCACGACCAGAGGAAGGGGCGCGGCATACATGAACGGGTGACGCCGCCCCAGTTTTGAACGCCAGCGATCAGATATGGACCCCATCAGTGGGTCGGTAATGGCGTCTGAGGCGATACCGATTGTTACGGCGGCGGCGGTCAGGGTTCCCGATAAGCCGAGGATTTGATTGTAGTAAAAGAAGATGAGCGCATTAAAGATCCAGTTGGTCGCCGCTTCACCGGTGGCACCAATACCAAAGGCAAGTTTTATCGGCATGGAAACCGGAGGTCTGCTCATTTGATTTCTTCCAGGAACCCTGTGATGTCCGGTTTCATCCAGAGTTTCCTTAGGGTCGATAGGTAAATTGTGAGGACCCGGGTCGCAATGCGCGATGTGCCAGGCGTGCCCAGCGGCACAGATTCTCCCGGGTATCGCGGGGATCGATAATTTCCTCAATCTCAAAGTATTCTGCGGAACGAAACGGCGAGCGCAGCTTGTTCAGCCTCTCTTTGATCTTCGACAGGTGTTCGTCATAGTCATCCACCTCTGCCAGTTCTGCTTTGTACGCAACTTCAATACCTCCTTCGATGGGCAGGGATCCCCAGTCGCCGGAAGGCCAGGAGAATCGGAAGTGTTCACTGCCGGGTTTGGAATTGGCTGCTCCGGCAACGCCGAATGCCTTTCTGACCACGACACTGCAAAACGGCACCCCGGCCTGGCCGAGCGCCGCCAGGGCCTGAGAGCCAAGTCGAATGGTGGCGCTTTCCTCTGACTGCTTGCCGATAAGAAAGCCCGGGCAGTCCACCAGATGCACAAGAGGCAGGTGAAAGGTGGAGGCGAGGTCACAGTGTCGGACCAGCTTGCGGCATGAATCGGCTGTCCATGCACCGCCGTAGATCATCGGGTCTTCGGCGAAGACGGCAACGGGAACCCCATCCAGGCGCGCCAGTCCCGTGATGACGGATTTACCCCACTTGCAGCCGATCTCGAAGAAGGAGTCCGTGTCACAGACGGCTTCAATCACCGGACGCATTTTGTAGACCTTCCTGGGGTCGTTGGGGACCACATCAACGAGAAACCCTTCGCGGCGATCAACCGGGTCGTCACAGGGAATACGCCCGGGTATCTGATCCACATTTTCAGGCAGGTAGGAAAGAAAAGTTTTCGCCATCTCAAACGCCTCGGCTTCCGAGGATGCCTCGTCATCAATGGCACCATTTCGGGTATGTATCCGACTGGAACCCAGTTCTTCCTTGCTGACATCCCCAAGGCTGGCCCAGTCGACCAGCGCGGGTCCGGCAATCATCATCTGTGCCGTGTCCTTTACGATGACAGAGTAGTGCGATGTGGCGACCCTTGCGGCACCGATACCGGCGACGCTGCCCAGCGCCAGCGAGACCGATGGGGCGATACCCAGATGGCTGACAATGACATCCCATCCTGCGACCCTGGGAATATAGGTTCTGCCTGCGGTTTCGATGGTTTTGACAGAGCCACCGCCACCCATGCCATCGACCAGGCGGATATGCGGCAGCCGCAGTTCGGTTGCCAGACCCTCGGCCTGCATGCGTTTGGCGCCAATGGATGCGTCCGCTGAGCCGCCGCGCACGGTAAAGTCGTCCCCGGATACGATGACTGGCCGACCATTGACCTCGGCGGTACCGAACACAAAATTGGACGGGGTAAATTGTTTCAGGTCGCCGTTTTCGTCGTACTCGCCGACACCCGCCAGTTTTCCGATCTCGTGGAAGCTGTTCTCATCGGTTATGGCATTGATCCGTTCCCGGATCGTCAATTTGCCGAATTCATGCTGGCGGGCGACCTTGTCTTCCCCGCCCATCCGCTCACTGAGCTCAGAGCGATTATTCAGTTCGGATATTTCTTTTTCCCACGACATGGTTTACTCGCTGACTTCCCGGACTTAATTGATCATAGCAATTTCGATACACTGCTGCCCCCCGCACGTAAAGGAGTTTCCCGTGGCTGTGACCAAAAAAGAGTACCGACAGGCAAAATTTCAGGCCCCGGAAGGTGCGACAGAGATTCTGCTGGTGAGGCATGGCGAATCCCGTCCGGCGACCATGGATGACCCTTTCCCTCTGGTGGATGGCCACGGCGACCCGGAACTGGCACCCCAGGGCAGGGAGCAGGCCATTGCCGTTGGTAACCGGTTGCGTCATCTTCCAGTCAGCGCCGTCTATGTCACCAGTCTCCGGCGCACGCATGAAACGGCCGCACCGCTATGCCAACACCTGGGCATGACTCACCGTGTTGAGCCAGATTTGCGTGAAGTTCATCTGGGCGAGTGGGAGGGTGGCCTGTTGCGAATTCGTGCCCACGAAAACCACCCGATTTATCAGGAAATGCACAAGATGCAGCGCTGGGATGTGGTTCCGGGGGCCGAGCCCACGGAGGTCTTGCGCGAAAGAGTGTTCCGGGGGCTGAACAGGATTTCGCAGGCTCATCCTGACGAACTGGTTGTGGCTGTTGTACACGGCGGAGTGATCGGGCACATCCTTGCGGAAGCCACCGGGTCAGCGCCGTTTGCCTTTAATGGTTGCGACAATGGCAGCATCTCGAAGATTGTCATAGCAGAAGACCGCATTGTGGTGCGCGGATTCAATGATGTGAGTCACCTTTCTGACGGACCATCTCCACAATCCACACCCACCCGGGTATAGCCATGAAAAATGCTTACGAAGAACTGACCGGTCACTTTCGGAAAATCGGGGACCTGCAACACGTTTACGCCATCACAAGCTGGGATGAGGCGGCGATGATGCCAACCGGTGGCGGAGAGGCCAGGGGGAAGGCTCTGGCGACGCTGGGAGTCATGATTCATGAACTCACCGTCGATGAGGCCATCGGCGACTGGATGGATGCCTGTTCCAACCTTGATCTGGATGAGTGGCAACAGGCAAACCTGAGAGAGATTCGCCGGGAGTATGACAATGCCACCTGTCTGCCTTCGGAACTGGTCAGGGCCAGCTCGCTCGCCAGTTCAAATTGCGAGCAGGCCTGGCGCAATGCACGACAGGCCAATGACTGGGCAACGGTCAAACCGCTGCTCAAAGAAGTCGTGGCTCGGGCCAGAGACAGTGCAACGATAAGAAGTGAGCACAGTGGTCTGAGCAGGTACGACGCGATGTTGGAAACCTTTGAGCCGGGTATGCGCTCAGAAGTGGTGGATCAGTTGTTTGCCGGGTTGAAGGGCTTTCTTCCGGACTTCGTCGACGAAGTGCTGGCGGCACAGTCCAGCAACCCGACGCTACCGCCGGGGGACAGCTTTCCGATTGAGCAACAACGCGACCTTGGGCTTCGAGTCATGAAGGTGCTGGGTTTCGATTTTGACCACGGACGGCTGGACGTATCCCACCATCCGTTCTGCGGTGGCGTAAAGGAAGACGTTCGAATAACGACACGCTACACCACGGAAAACTTCTTTGAATCCCTGATGGCGGTGATTCATGAAACGGGCCACGCCATGTATGAACAGGGCAGGCCCAAAGGCTGGGATGGCCAGCCGGTAGGGGTCGCACGCAGTTCCGGTGTGCACGAAAGCCAGTCGTTGATGATGGAAATGCAGGCGGGACGTTCCAGGGAGTTTGTCGGATTCCTGGCACCCATTATGCGGGAAGTGTTTGGTGCATCAGACGATGATCCGGCCTGGAGCGCCGACAATCTGCATCGCCTGTGTGCGAGGGTTGAGCGTGGTCTGATTCGGGTCGACGCCGACGAAGTGACCTACCCGCTGCACGTCATCCTGCGCTATGAAATTGAGAAGTCCCTGATTGAGGGAGAGGTCGAAGTCGCTGATATCCCTGAGCTATGGGATCGGAAGATGATGACCTGCCTGAAACGCGACACTCGCGGGGATTACAGGGATGGCTGCCTTCAGGATGTGCACTGGCACGCCGGCCTCTTTGGCTACTTCCCGACCTATACGCTGGGTGCCATGATGGCCGCGCAACAGTTTGCCGCGGCGAAAAGAGAGATGCCGGATCTTGCGGAACAACTGGGTCAGGGTGATGTGCATGGTCTGCTCGGGTGGGTCAGGCGCAACATTCACCGGCAGGGCAGTCGGTTTACCGTCAGTGACCTGTTGACCCATGCCACCGGCGAGGATCTGAACGAACAGTATTTTGTGGACCACCTGAAGGCGCGCTACCTGCCTTCCTGAGGGTTTGGGTTCCCGGGGTTCTAGTCTGACAGATCCCGGGTTACGGCCCGAAGCAACTGTCGGCAAGAGATCTGTCCGATCAGTTTGCCATCTTTCATGACCGGTCTGCGCCTTCGCTTTTTTTCCAGCATGGAAGTTGCGACCCGGATAATATCGTCGTTGGCGTCAGCCACCTCCACCTCGGTGGTCATAATGTCGCCAACCAGCGCGCCTCCCGGGTCACTGCCGTTATAGACACTGGTGACCATGGCCCGCAGGCAATCCAGTTCAGAAAGCACACCAGTCAGGTTGCCATCGGTATCAACAACGGATGCGCCGGACGCCTTATTGGCCAGGATCGTTTGTGACGCTTCGTAGACGTTCATGTCTGCGGTGACACGGACATCCTGTTCTGCGAGATATCTTTCTATGCCGGTGGACACCTGGTACCTGCCTCCCTGATTTTCATCGGAGTTTGAGCCATCTCCCATGGGGATACAAGTCAGCTAAAGTTAAAGTCGCGCCCAGAGCGTATCAAAGCTGATCTTCATGGCGCTGCTGATCCCCTCGGAATCCAGTATAACCACGGTCTGATAGTCACCGCCAACGAGAGAAATCATGGCGCACCTGGAACCATAGATGGCAACGTAGGACGCGGGCTGGTCCCGGTTGGTGTCTTCAATCCATTTGCGATTCGAGAGAGGGGTGTCTTCACCACCTTCGCCGATGGCGATGACATTCACATGGATGCCAGCCTTGACCCTGGCATTGGTGAACCCGGGAAAGGGTCGATACAGATACTTTCTGATTTGTCTGGAGGAGTAGACCCGGTAATGCCTGTCTGTTGACCTGCCCACCGTCTCCAGAACATCCCGCAGCAGGTATTCGACGCCTTCGTCCCCCTCATAGTGGAAGACCCGGGTGTCACTCACGTCCGGCATGATCTGCTTGAGATCCGGCAGAATTTCCCGCTCCAGTCGGTCAGCGGCGCCGGTTGTTTGCTTCTCGACCTTGCGCGCACGACGCACAAGAACTTCCGGTGGTTCTGCGCAGAAAAAACGCCGCTTGCCCTGTGGGAAGTAGGTGACCAGTGACATGGTGCGCAGGCGCTTCAGTTCCTCATAGACGGTCCCCCGGTTAATGCCCACGGAGGCGGCGATATCGCGAATGGAACTGGGCCCCAGTTTGAGCAGGGCCAGATAGATGTCGGTCTGGCGGTTGGAGATTCCGAGTTGCGCCAGGGTTTCGTGAACAATCATGTCATGAATCCGATGACAATAGACAAGCCGGCTTTTATATCGCTTGAATCATGCTTTCAGAGTTTCCTTAGAACCCGGTAGAAGTCAAATTTTTGTTGACACAACAGGTGAAAAACGGGAGCTATAATGCGCGTATGAATGCCACTGCACTGACAGACATTGAACTGGCAGCTTTCCGGCGTGATGGCTATCTGGTTCGAAAGCAACTTGCCGCCGATGATCTGCGTTCGGATATGCGGCAAATATCAGAAGATCATCTGGCTCAGTTGATTGCTCCCATAGAGTACGAAATTGATGTCAGGTATCCCGGCGCCCCATCCGACCAAGGTTCTCCGGGCGCCAGAACCTCCCGGAGACTGCTGCAAGCCTATGCCCGCCATGAAGCCTTTCGACGCTGGGCCACCAGTGAACACGTTGATTCGATACTGAAGGGTCTTTTTGATTCGGGCGATCAGGTCATGCTGTCACAGTGCCACCACAACTGCGTCATGACCAAAGCGCCGGGCTACAGCAGCGTGACACTCTGGCATCAGGACAATCGATACTGGTCGTTTGACTTCGAGAACCTGATCAGCGTGTGGCTGGCGCTGGGCCATGAAAACAGACACAACGGATGTCTTCGCGTGATTCCGGGCTCCCATCGACCTGACTTTGATTCCGGACGATTTGATGCGGCGCTCTTTCTCAGACCTGACCTCGTGGAAAACAAGATTCTGATCGGAGAGGCTCAAGTGGTGGAACTTGAGCCGGGAGACGTTCTGTTTTTTCACAGCCGGTTGTTTCACGCTGCGGGTCGTAATCTGACTGACGACACCAAATTATCGGTGGTGTTTACCTATCACGAGGCCGGCAACCATCCTATCCGCGATACCCGCTCTGACCAATTTCCGTCAGTCGGCCTGGGTCAGCAATGACATGAAGCCGTCGATGTAGGGCACGATCAGCGATCTGTTCACCGGCGGGCGTGAACGCAACAGAACGATTGGTTCGCTCGACCAGAGTGATGCCGAGTGACGATTCCAGTTCCCTGATGCCGGCCGACAGGGTCGACTGGCCCACGTTCAATGTAGCGGCTGCACGTCCAAAGTGGAGTTGTTCTCTGAGAGCAACCAGATACTGCAATTGTCTGATGGGGGGCAAATGCATATCGTGATGATATACGAAAAGCGGCGCAGCCAGTCTGATCAGGGACGGGCTGCTGCCGGCAACGGTGACCGGATCAATACGGGTTTTGTCATAATGAATCCTCGGGGTCAGGTTGTTCAAACGATTGTTTTCCCTGTAGAATTCCCCCAGGCCAGCGTATCGTGAGGGCGAAATGTCTGGCCTGGCAGGGGTTCCGAAAGCTCGGCAATCAGCTAAGGAAGCTCTGAATAATAGGATTTTTTCGTGAGAGCAAGGCGGACACGCCCGCAGAAAATCGTAAAAACGCTTTAATTTTCCGATGTTTCGAGGACGGGTCCAACGCAGCTATCGCGGGAAAAGACATTATTCAGAGTTTCCCTAAAACCATATATTTTTAGAGGTTGTGCAAAGCAAGCTGTGCCGCAGGACCATAAATTTCACAGAGGGATCAGATCTGATGTCCGCAGTTGAAGAAATGAGCAACCGGGAGGGGGCGACTCAGGTCAGCGACATGGTCGTCCGATTTGCCGGGGATTCCGGCGATGGCATGCAGCTCACCGGTAGCAATTTTACTGAGGCGACAGCGCTTTACGGTAACGATCTTGCCACCTTCCCCGATTTTCCCGCTGAGATTCGTGCGCCGGCGGGCGCAACTTTTGGCGTCTCGGCTTTCCAGATCTACTTTGGCTCGGACGAGGTCACCACTGCCGGAGACCAGGTCGATGTGCTGATCGCCATGAACCCTGCGGCGCTGATTACCAATCTCAAGGATCTGGTGTCAGGCGGTCTGGTGGTGGTTGATGTTGACGCCTTCACCGACAAGAACATGAACCGTGCCGGGTATTCAAACAATCCGATTGAAGACGGTTCACTGGATGCGTATCGAGTGATCCCGATTGATATCAGCAAGCAGGTTCTGGAATCTGTCAAACCCTTTGGGTTATCCCACAAGTTTGCGGTTCGCTGTAAGAACATGTGGACCCTGGGTCTTGTGATGTGGTTGTTCGACCGTGATCGCACGGCAACCATCGAGAACCTGGAAAAGAAATTTGCCAGCAAGCCGGATATCGCGCAGGCGAACATTGCGGCGCTGAATGCCGGTCATGCCTATGGCGAAACGGCGGAACTGCCTTCCAGCGTGGAAGTCTACAAGGTTCCCAGGGCGGAGGTACCCCCGGGGCTTTATCGCAACACGACAGGTTCAGACGCGATGGCGTATGGGTTGATTGCCGGTGGCCAGTTGGCACAACTGCCGATCACCTTTGCGTCTTATCCCATTACACCGGCTTCCAGCCTGCTGCATACACTGTCTCAGCAGAAACAGTTTGACGTTGTTACCTTTCAGGCGGAAGACGAGATCGCGGCGGTCTGTGCCGCCATCGGCGCCTCCTTTGCGGGTTCACTGGGCATTACCTCCAGTTCCGGGCCCGGCATCTCATTGAAGGGCGAGGCCATCTCACTGGCCTGTGCGACGGAACTACCCTTGATTATTGTGAACACGCAACGTGGTGGACCATCAACGGGTCTGCCAACCAAAACCGAGCAATCTGATCTGAACCAGGCATTGTTCGGACGACATGCCGATACCATGTTGCCGGTCATTGCGTCATCCACCTCGGTAGATTGTTTTGATGTTGCCATCGAAGCCTGTCGGCTGGCAGTGCAGTTCATGACGCCAGTGATACTGCTGAGTGACGGGTACCTTGCGAACGCTTCCGAGCCCTGGCTGGTCCCGGACATCAATGACTACGAACCCTTCCCGGTGTCCTTCGCTGACAACCCGGAAGGTTTTACGCCGGCTAACCGTGACCCGGAAACACTTGCGCGTGTGTGGGCCAGGCCGGGCACACCGGGGCTGGAACACCGCATCGGTGGTATTGAGAAGGATTTTGAAACCGGTGATATTTCGTACGAATCGGAAAACCACCAGAAGATGACCGATGTTCGCAAGGGCAAGATTGAAGGTATCGCCCGATACATCCCCGAGCAGGGTGTCGCCACGGGTGAGACCGGAGGCAGGCTCGTGGTAGTCGGCTGGGGTTCAACCTATGGCGCGATTCATCAGGCGGTCAAGCGATGTCGTCAGGAGAATCTGGACGTTTCTCACGTTCACATTCGGTATCTGAATCCGTTGCCCGCAAATCTGGGCGAGCTGCTTGCAGGCTATGATCAGGTGCTGGTGCCGGAAATGAATACGGGTCAGTTCGTCAACGTGGTTCGATCAAAGTTCCTGATTGATGCGAAGCCACTGAACAAGGTCTCAGGACAGCCGTTCAAGATCAGGGAAATTGAAGATGCGATCAAATCGCAACTGGAGGCGTAACCATGAATGCACCTGTTGAAAATCTTACTGCCAGGGATTTTGCTTCTGACCAGGAAGTACGCTGGTGTCCCGGCTGCGGTGATTACGCCATCCTGAAGACGATGCAGAAGACCATGCCTGAACTCGGGGTTGCCCGGGAAAACCAGGTCTTTGTGTCCGGTATCGGCTGTTCCTCCCGATTCCCGTACTACATGAACACCTACGGGTTCCACACCATTCACGGGCGTGCGCCCTCAATCGCAACTGGCGTGAAGCTGGCCAACCCGGAGCTGGATGTCTGGGTGATTACGGGTGACGGTGATGGCCTGTCCATTGGTGGCAACCACATGATCCATGTGCTGCGTCGTAACGTGGACCTGCAACTGCTGCTGTTCAATAACGAGATTTACGGCCTGACCAAGGGCCAGTACTCACCGACCTCGAAGGTCGGAACCCGGTCACCATCAACCCCTGACGGTTCCGTGGACATGCCACTGCTCCCTTGCGTGTTCGCGCTGGGTGCCGGTGCGCGTTTCGTGGCAAGAACCATTGATACGGAAGCGAAACACATGGGGCCCGTCCTGAAGCGAGCCCATGCTCATAAAGGCACTGCTTTTGTCGAGATTTATCAGAATTGTCCCGTTTATAACGACGGTATCTTCGATCAGATCAAGGAAAAGAAGACCGCGGCGGACACGCGGCTGGTGCTGGAACATGGCAAGCCTCTGACCTTTGGTGCCGACCAGGAAAAAGGTATTCGATTGAACCGGAAGACCCTGATGCCGGAAGTTGTCACCATCAGTGAAGATGGCGTTACCGAAGATGATATTGTGGTTCACGACGAAACCAACAAGGTACTGGCGCAGATGCTGGCAGGTCTCAAGCTGCCGGACTTCCCCGAGCCGGTTGGTGTTCTCTATTGTGAGCCGACAGCGCCGAGTTATACCGATGACTTTTACCAGCAGCGGATCCTTGTTCGTGAGCAGAAGGGTGAAGCGGATCTGAACGCCCTGCTGCGTACCGGTCACACCTGGAGCGTTAGCTGACCCCGGACGGCACTCCCCGGGCTTGCGGGCTTCGTGACAGTACGGCGATTCGAGCCATGGCAGAGTTCAATCCGGAAGACAACATCGGAACCATCCCCGTTCAGGAGAGGCACCGGTTTGATGTTGGCCGCCTGCAGGCTTTCATGGAAGCGGAGGTGGCGGGTTTTAGCGGCATGCTGACGGCGGAGGAATTCGCCGGAGGACAGTCCAATCCAACCTACCTGCTGAGTGCCGGAGAAACGCAATATGTCATGCGGCGCAAACCACCCGGTACGCTGCTAAAGTCTGCACACGCCGTGGACCGGGAGTATCGTGTGATAAGTGCGCTCCGGGATACGGATGTCCCCACCGCCGGAACCTATGCACTGTGTACCGACGATGACGTGATCGGCACCTGGTTCTATATCATGGAGTACCTGGATGGGCGGGTAATCTGGGATAGCACGGCAGGGCCTTATACGCCCCGGGAACGCGGAGAGTTCTGGGATGCCGCCAATGATGCGCTGGCGCGGCTGCATAACGTGGATTTTGAGGCTGTCGGGCTGTCTGACTTCGGCAGACACGGCAACTATATTGCCCGTCAACTGAAGCGCTGGTCAGAGCAGTATGAATACACCAGAACGGGTGACAATCCCTACATGGATAATCTTATCGATTACCTGCCGAAGAATATCCCCGAGGAAGACAAGACGAGTTGCTGCATTGTCCATGGGGACCCGAAAATCGACAACATGATGATGCACAGGGCGCGCAACGAGGTGATCGGTATCCTCGACTGGGAGCTGAGCACCCTGGGTAATCCGATCAGCGACTTTGCCTATATGTGCATGCGCTATCGGGACTCCCTGCGTGGCGTTGATCTGAAGTCACTGGGTATACCGAGCGAGGAAGAATATATTTCTGTCTACTGCAGGCGAACGGGTCGCTCGGGTATTGAGAACTGGGATTATTACCTGGCGTTCAATATGTTCCGCCTGGCGGCCATTCTTCAAGGCATTGCCAGGCGCGTTCAGGATGGCACTGCTGCGAGCCGCAATGCGGAAGAAGCGGGTTCCGGCGCTTACGATCTGGCCAGGCTGGCCTGGGCGCAGATCGACAGTTCTGTGAAGATCGACTAGAAGCCGGTCAGGTCCGGGTCCAGCTCAACACCAAAGGAGTTCAGAGCGCCGGCCAGCATCCGGTACTGACCGCAGGTAAACACCAGGTCAATCATCTGCCGGGTGTCGCAGGTTTTTGACAATCCATCCCAGGTTTCGTCGCTGATGAACACATCTGTGTGAAGTTCGTCTGCGACCCTCAGAATGTAACGGTCATGTTCGCTCCAGATGGGGTCCCCGGCGCCCGTCTTGACCGCCTCAATCTCATCGTCAGTCAAACCGGCGTTCCTGCCGATGACCTTGTGCTGTCCCCATTCATAAACTGACCCGGCAAGCCAGCCGGTACGCAGAATGGCAATCTCTCGCTCCCGTGGCGGCAGTGTCGACTTGGCCAGGATGTGATTGGCGAACACCAGCCAGCGCTTCGCCAGTTGCTCGTGATGGGCGAGGGTGCGGAAGATATTCTGCACGTTGCCGCGCATCTTCTGCGCCCCCAGAACTTCCAGTTGTGCTTCGTTCCAGTCGTCTTCGTGTATGGCCGGGATGCGCGGTGTTTCCATGGTTGGTTTCCTTTATGATGCCCGTACTTTTGATTGAAGTCAGACGGGGAATCATACATGAGCGAGCTGATCCTGCATCAGTATGCGGAATCACCTTTTTCCGAGAAAATAAGAGTGCTGCTGGGATACAAGGATGCAACCTGGCGGCAGGTGGAGACCAGCATCATCATGCCCCGGCCCGCATTGATGCCATTGACGGGCGGCTATCGACGGATTCCTGTCATGCAGGCGGGCGCTGACATCTATTGTGATACGGCGATTATAGGCAAGGTCATTGACGCCACCTATCCCGATAACACTGTCTACCCCGGGCGGCAGCGGGGGGTCATTGAGGCGTTTTCCCACTGGACGGATACCTTCTTTTTCTCGGTTACCGTTGGCGTGGCGTTTCAGCCGATCGCACTGGCGAATGAACCACTGTTCAAAAACGAAGAGGCCGTCGCCGCGTTTATGGCGGACCGGGCTGAACTGAGCGAAGGCTCAACGCAACTCGGCATGCCGTTTGAAGTGGCGGAACCACACTTCCTGACGCACATAAGCAACCTTGATCGGCAACTGGCTTCCGGAGGCTATCTGTTTGGTGATGACCCGACCATCGCCGACTTCTCGACCTATCATCTGATCTGGTTCGTCAATCGGCGAGAAGTCCTGAGGCACTATTTCGAGCCATTTGAGAATCTGATGTCATGGTATGAGCGCATTCGGGCGTTTGGACACGGCACCGTTGAAACCATCTCCGGCGATGAGGCGCTGGCAATCGCAAAAGAGGCGCAGCCCGATGAGATTGAAGATGCCGTCCTTCCCGGTGGACTTGAGGCGGGCCAGCAGGTTGCCGTGATGCCGATTGACTATGGCTTTCAACCGGTCACCGGTGAACTCCTCGCCGCAGGTAGTGATGAAATCGTGTTAGCCAGAACCGATGACGAGGCGGGCGGGATTGTGGTGCATTTCCCACGTCTCGGCTTCCAGGTTAATCAGGTATAGGAGGTTATCGTGGGGAGGCTTGAAAACAAGGTTGCCATCATCACAGGTGGTGCCGGAGATATTGGCAGGGTCGCCGGAAAGCTCTTTGCCGGTGAAGGAGCGGACGTTCTCCTGGTAGACCTGGATGAAGCGGCCTTGCGGCAGGCGTGTGACGAAGCGGGTAGCAACCGGGTCAGTTATCTGGTGTCGGACGTGACAGGGCTCGAAGGAAACCGGGCGATGGTCGAGACCGCGACGGAACGCTACGGTGGCGTCGATGTTTTTCTTGCCAATGCCGGTATCGAAGGAGACGTTACCAGCCTGCTGGACTATGACGAAACCAGGTTTGACCAGGTGATGAACGTCAACGTCAAGGGTCCGTTTCTTGGTTTGAAAGCCGCCGTTCCGGCGATGGCAGCGAGAGGCGGTGGCAGTTTTGTCATCACCTCCAGTATTGCCGGCCTGAAAGGGGCAGCCGGGCTCTCTGCTTATAGCACCAGCAAGCATGCAGTGATTGGTCTGATGCGCAGTGCGGCAAGGGAATTCGCGGAGAAGGGCATCCGGGTCAATACGGTCAATCCGTCACCGGTAGAAACCAGAATGATTCGCAGCATTGAGTCCGGGCTCGCGCCCGATGCGCAGGATGAAGTCAGGGCGCGCATGACAGAGGCCATTCCCATGAAGCGATATGCGGAACCTGAAGATGTGGCGAAGCTGATGCTGTTCCTGGCGAGTTCAGACAGTGAGTTCATTACCGGGTCCGTCTACAGTGTAGACGGTGGCTCGAACGCTTGACCCATCAACAATGCCAACTCGCGCACATGCTCATCCTCGATATCATGGGCGATCAGGGCATCATGCAGTTCCAGCAGATACTCCCTGTTTGAACCGCTGGGGCCGTTAGAACGCCTGATCTGCGAAGCGATGTCCTCAAGAGGCGCATCCCCGACGAAGGCCGGGTTGCTTTCATCGGCGCGGTAGACAATGCCGGTTTCGACGCGGCCCTGGAAATGTATAGCAACGGTGTTGCGCCTGTAGCCGTTCTTTTCCCGGTAATCGAGTTCTTTGACGATCTGCTCCAGCCGGTCGGTGGCAAGTCGATAGGCGACACCGTAACAGCGTTCCGCCGGCGCCGGTACCAGAGTCACCACTCTACCGGGTGCTTCGGGTGTACCGCGATGGTCCGTCGAGGACTGCCAGAAGCGCCGGGACCAGCCCTCGATATAGCCGATCTCGCGTGCCTCGAAATCAAAGCCGGTTTTCCAGATGAGAGAGCCGTAGGCAAAAATCCACTGGTTCATGACTGACCGGTGTTTACCGTTTTCTGCCCGCAGGCTGTTGGTATCATGCGACGGGATTGTACCCGCCGCGATTAGCCGAATCACGGGGAGCCCCTGCGGTGATATCGTTTTCGCCCGCACACCATCGCAATAGCAGGCTGATCGGTGATATAAAGTCGTTTACTTTTTCGCGCCCATAGAGGAGAGAGCAGGAATGGCCATTACAGAATCCAGGACCGACGAACTGTTGATTGAAAACAAGGGTCGGATTGTTGTTTTTACATTGAATCGTCCCGAGCGGATGAACGCCATCAGCCGTGACATGCTGGATGAACTGTCCGCAAAGATGACCGAGGCCAACAAGGACCCCGAGGTTCGCTGTATTGTCCTCACCGGCGCGGGGCGGGGTTTCTGCGCGGGACTTGATCTGGTTGATGTCGGTCAGGGTGGTATCGGCGGTGGTTCCGGGGAAGGCAGTAACCGCCCCCGCCAACTGTTTGATCTGCGTGATGCGCCCATCAATGTCATGTGGAACATTGATACCCCCATTGTCTGCGCTCTGAATGGTGCGGCAGCCGGTTATGGTATGGATGTCGCGCTGCTCTGTGATATCCGTGTGGCTGGTGAGTCCGCAAAAATGGCGGCAGTTACCGCAAAGCGTAACGTCGTGCCTGAAAGCGGCGGCACCTGGCTGCTACCTCGCCTGATCGGCTGGGCGAAAGCCGCCGAACTCTATTATCGGGCCCGGGTTGTCGGCGCGCAGGAATGTCTTGAACTCGGCCTGGTGAACACCGTGGTCCCGGACGACAAGGTACTTGAAACGGCCATGGAATGGGCCGAAGAGATCGCTGACAATGCGCCGATGGCAGTGCAAACGACCAAGCGCATGATGCGCATGGGACAGGAAGAATCCTACGATACCGCTGTTGATCACCTGATGGTCCATCTGACTGGCATGTTCCAGAGCGACGATTTTCAGGAAGGTGTGAAGGCATTCCTCGAAAAGCGCAAGCCCGAGTTTACCGGGCGCTGAAACTGAAACATCGACACCGCGCCGGAAACGCGGTGTCGTGATTCACCCGGGTCAGGACGCCTTCTTGTAGGGTGGTCTCATGGCAGCAGCCAGTTTGGAGACCGTCTTCGACTGGCTGTAGATTGCCCTGGCGTGGCTGAAGTTCTTGAAGCCATCATAGCCATGATACGAACCCATACCACTTGGGCCGACGCCACCAAAAGGAAGGTCCTCCTGGGCGACATGCATGATCACGTCGTTAACGGTGACCCCGCCTGAGGTTGTTTCATTCAGTACCCTGTCTTTCTCGGCGTTGTTCCGGCCAAAGTAGTACAGCCCCAGAGGCCGATCCCTGCCGTTTACGTAGTCGATTGTTTCCCTGACGTCCCTGTACTGTTTTACCGGCAGAACGGGGCCGAAAATTTCATCCTGCATGACTTTCATATCGTCAGTAGGGTCAAGCACCAGGGTAGGGGGCATCCGGTGGTGTTCCTGCTGGGAAAAATCCTCGTTCGCCGGATTGATCTCAACGACACTGGCCCCTTTGTCCCTGGCGTCATCCAGGTAACCATTCAACCGGTCAAAGTGACGTTCGTTGACGACACTGGTGTAGTCAGGGTTGTCCTTGATGTTCGGGAACATGGTGGCAATTGAGTTGCGGGCGTGTTCTACAAACTCATCCCGGCTTCCCTCAGGGAGCATCACATAGTCAGGCGCCAGGCAGATCTGGCCCGCATTCATGGTCTTGCCGGCCATGATGTTGGTTGCCGCGAGTTCAAGATCAGCGGACTCACCGATGATGACCGGTGATTTGCCGCCCAGTTCCAGCGTGACGGGAACAAGGTTCTCTGCCGCCGCTTTCATGACGTGTTTCGCAATCGAGGTGGCCCCGGTAAACAGCAGGTGATCGAAGGGCAGTCGTGAGAAAGCGCCGCCGACATCGGGGCCGCCGGTAAACACAGCGACTTCTTCAACGTCGAATGCCTGCTCGAACAGTTCCTTCATCAGCTCGGAGGTCTGTGCGGTAAATTCCGATGGTTTAATCATGGTGCGGTTACCGGCGGCGAAGATACCCGCCAGCGGTGAAAAAGTCAGTTGCACCGGAAAGTTCCAGGGACTGATACAGCCGACAACGCCCAGGGGCTGATATTCGATACGACCCCGGGCGCCCAGCAGACCCAGCGGGAACATGACCTTGCGCTTTTCCGGTCGCATCCACTTACGCAGATGTTTCCTGGCATGTTCGAGTGGTCCGATGCCCCCGTCAATATCCGTCAGCTTCGACTGGTCCAGAGAACGATGACCGAAATCCGCAGCCATGGCTTCACTGAGTTTGCTGCCGTGCTGCTTCAGAATATTAATGGCGCGGTCAATTCGATCGATTCTGGTTTCTACTGAAACGACACCCTCGGCAATATAGGCCGCCTTCTGTCGGTCCAGGATGTCCTGCATATCTGCCTGAGTTGGTTCGTTAGACATAATGTCCCTCTGCTGTGCGGTTAGTCGACTAAGGCCTGAAGTGTAAATTTTTTTGATGCGATGTGCTACAGGTCGTCCGGTGTAATCGAGTAGACGTAGGCATCGTGAGATCGGCCATGCAGCATCAGCCGGTTTCTCAGTTTGCCTTCATAGATGCCGCCGGCGGCTTCAGCAACGGCGCGGCTTGCACCGTTTTCGACGGACATGACCATCTCAATGCGCTTCAGACCCAGGTGCTCAATGCCATATCTCGCCAGCCTGCGTGTCACCTCGGTGGCGATTCCCCGGCGTGTGCTGGCGGTCTTGACCCAGTAGCCCAGGTTGCCGATCGGGTGCTCATCAATCTGATTGATGCCGCAACCACCATGCAGTTCCTGGTCGTTTTTACTGAAAACCCCAAAGCTGTAGGCGCTGCCCTCATCCCAGTTCGACGGGATGGCCATCAGCCATTTTCGGGAGTCCTCAATGCCGTAGTCCGGATGACACCAGGGAAGAAACTGAAAGACTTCGGCAATGGACGACCTTGCCGCCTGATAAAGCTGCGGTTCATCAGACAGTTCGTAGCGCCGGACTAGAAAGCGCTCTGTCTGAAACCGTGTGGGGACAGGTGCCGTCAGATTCAACTGAATTCTTCTGTGTGGTAAACGAATACCTGCACATCAGTCGACCAGCCATCCGGTGATAACCCCGCCTTCCTGCGTAGTTCTGAGACAAACTGCTCCGGGGTGGCAAGCTGTTCCCAGACGGAGGGCAGGTAGGTGGCCTGGTGTGCGCCTTCTTTAAGAATGAGGCCGTCAATGCCCGGCTGTAGTTTATCGATCAGATCCTGGCGCGATTCGACGGCCAGTGGTTTCGGTTGCGTCAGAATAGAGATATGAATATCTATCTTATGATATTCCTCATGTGTCAGCGGCCCGAATCTCGGGTCTTTGAACGCCGCCGCCTGTGCGTTGTGAGCAATATCGACGATCAATGGACGATGCGCCTGTAGTGACCCGATGCAGCCCCTTAGCCTGCCGTTGATGTTCAGGGTGACGAAGGCCGCACGTTCCTGTTTCAGCCGGTCCGGGAAATGGCTCATCTCGATATTGAAGTTCTTTTCCCCCTCCAGTGGGCCGCGAATGACTTCACGAGCCAGTTGCAGAAGGATCTGTTGTTCGGCGCGACTCCAGGCGTCAGCCCCTTGCGGCGATTCGTTGATCTCCCAGGCACCGTAACCGACTACCCTGTCTTTGGGCCCGGCAGTATCCCCTGAATTGCGCACGTCTATCTTGTTGATGGTGAGTCCGCGCTGTTCGGCCAGATGCAGCAGCCCATTGACAGGCCGACAACCGCAGGCATCGCTACCTTTGAGGGTTGCGTCCAGGCTGAGAATCCTGGCATTGGTTCGGGCATCCATGGCCTGCGCCCGTTCATAGCTTTCATAGTGAGAAAGATCGCTGCTGATGACGATGAGCGTTTCATCACCGCCCCACAAGCTGTTCAGCAGATAGGCGACATCCTCTTTGCTCGCATCGCCGACAACAATGGGGATTAACTTGAAGTCATCAATAATCTTTTGCAGGAATGGCAGATGGACCTCAAGACTGTGCTCCTGTTCATGTGCCTGATCCATCACGGTAACGGAAGGCAGACCGGAGAGATCAGCAATGGCCTTTGTGTCCAGGGGAATATCACCCAGCGGGGTCCTGAAATGCGTGTTGTCGGGTATGGCCATACCCCTGAACGCAACCCGGTGTGATGGGCCAAGCAGCACCACCCGATGGATTCTGTCGCGGGCGGGGATTACTCGTTTGTAGACGCTGCCCGCGACCGGACCTGAATAGACGTAACCCGCATGGGGAGCGATCAGCGCTTTCGGGCATACTTCACCGCTGTCGCCCTTGATATAGGCATCAATCAGGGAGCCAAGCATGGCCGGATCATTAGGGTAGAATGTCCCGGCAACGGCGGGTTCTCGTATGGATTCCATAGGGATCACCTGAACTTGTCACGGGCATTGTAAGTTCAATAGCAGGGGAAGCCAATGGCATCGAAAAACAGCACCGTCCGCTGGGAGCGAGTCAGGGTTCCCAACGAGAAACCGGGGGCCGGGAGGACCGGCAGATACTGGCACAAGCTGGAGGACGGACGTCTGCAATGTGATGTCTGTCCAAGATATTGCAAGCTTCGAGAAGGTCAGCAGGGTCTCTGCTTTGTCCGGGCGCGACAGGGCGACGAGATCGTTCTGACGACCTATGGCAGGTCCAGCGGCTTCTGCATTGATCCCATTGAAAAAAAACCACTGAATCATTTCCTGCCGGGCACGCCGATCCTGTCTTTCGGTACGGCGGGATGTAACCTTGCCTGCAAATTCTGTCAGAACTGGGACATGAGCAAGTCCCGGCAGATGGACAAGCTTGCAGATCAGGCATCACCGGAAACACTGGCCCGGGCAGCGGAGCAGACAGGCTGCCGCAGTATTGCCTACACTTATAACGACCCGGTGATTTTCCTGGAGTATGCGGTCGATGTCGCGCAGGCGGCAAGGGAGCGAAACGTCAGTTCAGTCGCCGTCTCCGCAGGTTATGTGTGTCCTGAGCCACGCGAAGAATTTTTTCGGCACATGGATGCCGCCAACATCGACCTGAAGGCATTCACCGAGCAGTTCTATCACAAGATCTGTGGTGGTCATCTGGCGCCGGTTCTGGATACGCTGCTTTACCTGAAACATGAAACGAACGTCTGGTTTGAAATAACCACGCTGCTGATTCCGGGGGAAAACGATTCGCCACGTGAAATTGAGGAAATGACCGCCTGGGTGTTCGACAATCTGGGGCCGGATGTCCCGCTACACTTTACCGCCTTTCATCCGGATTATCGGATGCTGGATTACCCGAACACGCCCCCTGAAACCCTGACAAGAGCAAGGGATATCGCGATTGCCACTGGCTTGCACTATGTGTACACGGGAAATGTGCATGATTCAGCGGGCGGTTCCACCTACTGCCCAAACTGCAAGGCGCGCCTGGTGGAAAGAGACTGGTACCAGTTGGGGGAATGGCATCTGGACAGCCAGGCCTGCTGCAAATCCTGCGGCACCTGGATTGCGGGTGTGTTTGAGAAAGAACCGGGTGGCTGGGGACGCCAGCGGCGGGTGGTGAAGATAAAGAGCTAGGAGGTGCCACCCGCCAGATTGCTGAGCCCACCCGTAAGAAAAGCACCCAAGCCTCTATTTTTCTTATAGTTATTAGAATCCCCAACATTCCAATTTGCCATAGTGCGCTTCGGGTTTCGTGCTAGAATTGCGGCCTTTTCAGGGGCGGCCCAGGGCAGCCCGAAATTCGGAGTAGATTGTGGGGAAGAACCTTTTCCGGAAAGTCTGGGATGATCATGTCGTCCGTCAGCTCGACAACGGGCAGTATCAGGTATTCATGGCATTACACCTGATTCATGAGGTGACCAGTCCTCAGGCGTTCGGCATGTTGAAAGACAAGGGACTCGGCGTTGCCTTCCCGAACAGGACCTTCGCGACGGTGGATCATATTATCCCGACGGATAGCCAGTCCCGTCCTCTTCAGGACGATATGGCCGAGAAGATGATCCAGGTGCTGAGCGATGCCACCGCAGAGCACGGCATTGAATACTTCCCGCCCGAGTCAGGAAGCCAGGGCATTGTGCATGTGGTTGGGCCGGAAAAGGGCCTGACCCAGCCGGGGATGACCATCTGCTGTGGTGACAGTCATACGGCGACCCATGGAGCCTTCGGTTGCATTGCACTTGGTATCGGCACCAGTCAGGTGCGTGATGTACTGGCCAGTCAGACGCTGGCCATGGACACGCTCAAGGTGCGACGTATCCGCGTTGAGGGTAAGCTCGGGCCAGGCGTCACTGCCAAGGATGTCATCCTGCATATCATCCGCCTGCTCGGTGTGAACGGCGGTGTTGGCTACGCTTACGAGTATGCCGGTTCCGTGATTGAAGCCATGACCATGGAAGAGCGCATGACGGTCTGCAACATGAGCATTGAGGGTGGCGCCCGCTGTGGCTATATCAACCCGGATGAAACAACCTTTGAATTCCTGCGTGACAGGGAGCGGGTTCCCCGGGGTGCGGACTTTGATGCTGTCTGCGAGAAGTGGCGAAGTTACGCCAGTGACCCAGACGCAAGCTACGATGACGAAGTGGTTATCCATGCCCGGGACATCAGTCCCACGGTCACCTGGGGTGTGACCCCGGCGCAGGCGATTTCTATCGAGGAACTGGTGCCATCGCCTGAAACAGCGGAGGGGCTTGAGAAAAACCTGATCACTGACGCGCTGAATTACATGAAGCTGGATGCGGCGGCGCCAATAAAAGGCACGAAGATCAATGTCGCGTTTATCGGTAGCTGCACCAATGGCAGACTCAGCGACTTCCGGTCTGTTGCCCGGGTTATTGCCGGTCACAAGGTTGCTGATAGTGTACGCGCCATCGCCGTGCCTGGCTCAGAACAGGTCGATCAGGATGCCCGTGCGGAAGGTCTGGATAAAATTCTTGAGGCCGCAGGCTTCGAGTGGCGCAAGCCCGGTTGCTCCATGTGCCTTGCCATGAATCCGGACAAGCTGGTGGGTGACGAGGTCTGTGCTTCCAGTTCCAACCGGAACTTCATGGGTCGTCAGGGTTCGCCAACCGGCAGAACCATCCTGATGAGTCCGATCATGGTCGCTGCGTCTGCGGTCCGGGGTAGTGTTGCCGATGCCCGCGAAGTCTTTGAACTTCCCTCGACGCTGGAATCGGGAGATGCGGCATGAGCAAAACGAAATTTGCGGGTCGTGGTGTTTACGTCCTGGGTAACGATATTGATACCGATCGCATCATTCCGGCTCGCTTTCTGAAGTGTGTCACCTTTGATGAACTGGGTCCCTCGTTGTTCTTTGATGAACGGTTTGATGCTGACGGCAATTCCAGGGGGCACCCGCTGGATAAAGCCCGGCACAAGGGCGCGGAAATTCTTATCTCCGACAACAACTTCGGCTGCGGGTCGAGTCGTGAACATGCGCCCCAGGCGATTCAGAAGTTTGGCCTGAAGGCCGTGATTGCAGAATCCTTTGCTGAAATTTTTCATGGCAACTGTACGACCCTGGGGATTCCCTGTGTCGTTATGGACGCAGAACATCGCTCCGGGCTTGCCGCGCAGGTGGAACGCAACCCGGACGCGGAACTGATCATTGACCTTGAATCGCAGCAGGTGATCTTCGCCAATGAGATTTATCCGGTGTCGATGAAGGCGTCCACGCGCGAAGCCTTTCTTGCTGCCACCTATGACCCCCTCGACAATCTGCTGAGTGCAAAGGATCAGGTCCGGAACACGGCGCAGAAACTGGGCTGGGCCTGAGGAGCCAACCATGGCCGGGAAAAAGATCGAAATCTACGACACGACGCTGCGTGATGGCAATCAGGGGGAGGGCGTCAATCTCTCTCTCGGCGACAAGCTTGATATTACCCGCGAGCTGGATGCTGTCGGTGTGGATTTTGTGGAAGGCGGCTGGCCGGGTTCCAATCCAAAAGATGACGAATACTTTGCCAGGGTGCGCGAACTGGAGTTGCAGCACTTGAAGATTGCGGCCTTTGGTTCCACCCACCGGTCTGACGCAGAACCGTCGGAAGATTTTTTCCTGCAAAAGCTCATAGCCGCGAAAGCTGATGTCACCTGTATTTTCGGTAAGACCTGGGATCTGCACGTTGAGCAGGCGTTGCGGGTGGCGCCGGACCGCAATCTCGAAATGATCAACAACTCGGTGGCTCATCTTAAAGAGCAGACGGGGAATCCGGTTTTCTATGACGCCGAACACTTTTTCGACGGCTTCAAAAGCGACCCAGGGTATGCGCTGGCCTCAATTCAGGCAGCCGTGGATGGCGGTGCCGAGCGGGTCATCCTGTGTGATACTAACGGCGGCGTTATGCCGCACGAAGTAGGTCATGCCGTCCGGGAAGTTCGCAAGGAAATTCCCGGCATAAAACTGGGTATCCACGTGCATAATGATGGCGGTCTTGCCGTGGCTAATACCCTGCGGGCCATTGAAGAAGGCGTGATCCAGGTGCACGGCACGATCAATGGCATCGGTGAGCGTTGTGGCAACGTGGATCTAACGTCCATCCTCGGCAACCTTGAACTCAAAATGGGTTACAGGTGTTTACCGGAAGGGCGGCTCACCGGACTCACGGACCTGTCACGCAAGGTCTGGGAATACCTGGGCATTCAGGGTCCATCGGGTCAGCCATTCGTCGGTCCCAGCGCATTCGCCCATAAGGGGGGCGTGCATGTCAGTGCCGTACAGCGCAACCCCGCAACCTACGAGCATGTTAACCCGGAACTGATCGGCAACTCCCGCAAGATACTGATCAGTGAGCTGGCCGGAGGCTCCAACCTCAAGGCGAAGCTGTCCAATCGCTACCCGGAACTGGAAGACTCAGGTGCCGTGAAGGCGATTCTGAACGAAATCCAGGACAAGGAACATGCCGGCTATTCGTTCGAAAGTGCGAATGGCAGTTTTGACCTGGTGGTGCGCAGGCACATTGGCAGGTACAGGCCCGCCTTTGACCCGATCTACTATCGAATCTATTCACCCAGTAATGAAGAGCACTCAGACTCTGACGGGCTTATTGAGGCGAGCGTCAAGATCGGCATCGACGATCACATTGTACTGTGCGCCGCAGAAGGCAACGGACCCGTGGATGCGCTGAACCGGGCCATGCAGAAAACACTGCAGGAGAAATTTCCCGTGGTGAAGGACCTGCACCTCACCGATTTCAGTGTCAGGGTGGTCAATAGCACACAAGAAACTGCCGCCAAAGTCAGGGTCTACCTGGAGCACAGCTTCCAGGGTGAAATGTTTGGAACCATCGGTGTGAATGTCGATATCATCAAGGCGAGTTGGAACGCGCTGGTCGAAGCCTACCAGTACGCATTGATGCAGCATGGGGACTTTGTATCCGAACTGGATTCATCGGATGCGGATTTGAAGCACGCAAGACAGCAGAAATAAGAGGACTGAATCATGAGGGTAGACGCGCATCTCACACCGGACTGGCACAAGATTCCGGGACACATCAGGCAGCTTGAAGAACAGGGTTACGACGGAGTCGGAACAGCCGAGATGGCAAATGACCCGTTCATGCCGTTGCTGCTGGCCGCAGAACACAGTGAGAACATCGAGATTGCAACCGGCATCGCAGTGGCCTTCGCGCGCAGTCCGATGATTCTTGCCAATCTGGGGCATGACCTGAACACCTATTCAAAGGGCAGGTTTACCCTGGGTCTGGGTTCCCAGATTCGTCCCCATATCACCAGGCGGTTCAGCATGCCCTGGGGTGCGCCGGCGGCCCAGATGCGTGAACTGATTCAGGCGATGCGCGCCATCTGGGCAAACTGGTATGACGGCGAGCCACTCAGGTTTGAGGGCAAATACTACAACCACACCCTGATGACTCCGGCGTTCACACCGGAGAACGGGGAATATGGCCCGCCCAGGGTGACACTGGCTGCCGTGGGTCCCGGTATGACGGAGGTTGCCGGGGAGGTTGCCGATGGCCTGATCATTCATCCCTTCAGCAACGAAAAATACATCCGTGAGGTGACCCTGCCGGCAGTGGAACGTGGCCTCGCCAGGTCCGGGCGCACCCTTGAGGACTTCTCCATCAGTTACACCCCGTTCATTGTTTCCGGAAAGGATGAAGCAACCCGGGAGAAGGAAAAACAGACGGTCAGGTCACGCATTTCATTTTACGGTTCAACGCCCGCCTATAAGAATGTTCTGAGTGTTCATGGCTGGGGCGACATGCAGGCTGAGTTGAACAAGATGTCCAAGCAGGGTCAGTGGGTTGAAATGGCGGAACTGGTGAGCGACGAGATGCTCGAAACCTTCAGCGTCATGGCTGAACCGGAAGCAGTGGTTCCTGAAATCAAGAAGCGTTTTGGCGACGTCGTTGACCGCACCGGCGGCGGTTTTACATTCGTGGATACGGAGCAGCGTCTGGCCATGGTCCGGGAACTGCGCGCCTGAAACCTTTTATTGCTGTTAACCGCCCTTTGCTCAAAAGTTCTTGATGCGCTCGGCCATATCCGGGTCGGTACCGGGACTGTGTTCCCTTTCCCAGACGATGCCTTCAGCGTATCCCATGCTGAGGCCCTGGTTCACCAGCATCTTGTCTGAGCGCAGGGTGTGCCAGGAATTCTCGACAATCTGCCTTGCAACTTCCAGGGTGCGCGCCTGCAATTGCTCGTCAGGCACACATTCATTGGCGAGCCCAATCTGAGCGGCCTCTGGCCCGGTGACCACGCGGCCGGTGAACATCATTTCCCTGGCTTTGAGGGGACCAATACGAGCGGGCAATCGCTGGCTCATACCCCAGATGGGCACCATGCCCCATTTGCCATGTGTGTCGGCGAACCTGGCGGATTCCGCAGCGATCAGCAGGTCACAGGCGATGGCCAGTTCCAGTGACCCGGTGTAACAGTGCCCCTGAACAGAAGCGATGACCGGCTGCGGCAGCTTCTCAATCAGTTCCAGTGTTTCAGGCTGGTAGAATCGGGTTGGCGCCGTCTCTCCGGCCTGGATGGCTTTCAGGTCATTACCCGCAGAAAAGGAACGTCCCTCTCCTCGAAGAATCACACAGCCGACCGTGTCGGTCTGCGTTGCCAGTGCTTCCACCTGTTCACGCAGTTCGACAAACAGGTTCGGACTGAGTGCGTTCAATGCCTCTGGCCGGTTCAGCGTCAGAACCGCGATGCCGTCCTCATCAGATCTCAATACCAGGTCACTCATGGACCGCTCTCCCAACCGTGAAAGCATGGATTGTGCGTGAATTGCCCCTTACTGCCAAGTGAGCAGACTCGGTGTATCCTTCGCAGCAGTCATACAGGGAGTGAGTAAGTGGACGATATGCCGCGCGCCGTGAAGTGGCGGGATGACAGGCTGATCCTGCTGGACCAACGCAAATTACCCCACGTAGAGCAGGAGATTGTCTGTGACTCTGTTGAGCAGGTGTTCGACGCCATCAAAACCCTGACCGTGCGCGGTGCACCGGCCATTGGCATCGCGGCGGCCTATGGTGTGCTGCTGGGTTACAAAGGCAAGGATGCAACAGCCATTTCGGAGTCATTCGATCAACGTGCCAACTACCTGATCAGCGCAAGACCCACGGCTGTGAATCTTGGCTGGGCGATAGCGCGTATGCGCGCCTGCCGGAAGCGAAACCACAATGATCCGGAACTTTATGACGTTCTGGTTCGTGAGGCTATCGCAATTCACGAGGAAGACCGCGCAGCCTGTCATGCGATTGCCGATGTCGGCCTGCCCCTGATCAAGGCGCATCCCAACCTTTTGACTCACTGCAACGCCGGCAGTCTGGCGGTTTCAGAAATGGGTACCGCACTGGCACCTGTCTATCGCGCCCATGAGCAGGGAGTCCGGTTGCATGTGTTTGTGGATGAGACAAGACCTCTGCTTCAGGGCGCCCGGTTAACCGCCTACGAACTGCATCGGGCGGGTATTAACTGCACGCTGATTGCCGACAATATGGCGGCCCACGTCATGGGTGAGGGCAGGGTCGACATGGTGATTGTTGGCGCTGATCGAATTGCGGCCAATGGCGATGCCGCCAATAAGATCGGAACCCTGAATCTCGGCATCCTCTGCCAGTATTATCGGATTCCCCTGTATGTCGCTGTTCCCCTGTCAACGATTGACGTGCATACGGCAACCGGGAAAGACATTCCTATCGAGGAGCGTGATGCCGAAGAAGTGAAGGGCTACGCCGGACATCCGGTTGCGCCCACCGGTGTTGCCGCTCGATCACCCGCCTTTGATGTGACACCCCACGAACTGATCAGCGGCATCATCACGGATGCGGGTCTGCTGGAGCCTCCCTTCGATGTTGCCATCGCCCGGGTCATGGCCGGGTCGAATCAGGTTTGAGCGGAATTCTTGCGGATCGTGAAGATACGATGGAAAATCAACGAAACTGGCCATTAAACGATGCTTTATCGTTATGCTTGAATAAAATGAAGACTGTTTCATCAATGGAAGGTGGTTGAACAGCCAACCGGAGCGCCTATGTCAGATAACAAACCCATCATCATTGCCCTGATCGTCGTACTGACGGCAATCCTGGGTGTGATCGCCTATTTCGTCACCTCTACGGAACCGGAACCGCCTGCGGTAGCAGAGATCACTATCCCCGACCCGGTGCCGGAACCCGGACCGGAGCGCGAGCCTGCACCTGAGCCAATCGCCGGGTCGTCCGCTGAGTTGCCCGGGGAACCGGAAGTTAACCAGGAATCCGCCTTTGTTCTGCCGCGGCTGGATGACAGCGACTCGCTGATCCGCGACGGAGTGGTCAGCCTGACCCGGCACGAGGGTATCAATACCTGGCTTGCCGCGAACCAGTTGGTTCCCAAATTTGTCGCCCTTGTCAACAGCGCGGCCCAGGGACAGGTGGTGAAGGGGCCGGTGCGGCAACTCACCCCCGAAGGCCCGTTCCTGGTGAAGCAAATCGACGGTGCAACCTTTGAACTGGACCCTGCCTCTTATGAGCGCTACAATCTGGTAACGGAAGTGGCTGCTTCGGTGGATGCACGCGGGGCGGCGGAGTTTTATCAACTGCTTCGCCCGCTGATCCAGGAAGCCTACGGCGACCTCGGCTATGGGAAAAGGTCCGTTGATGATGCTGTCTTCCAGGCCATTGGTCGCCTGCTGGAAACGCCGATCATTGAGGAACCCATTCGCTTGGTGCGGCCAGTAGTCGTGTACAGATTCGAAGACGAAAAACTCGAATCCCTCAGTGCGGTGCAGAAGCAGATGATCCGTATGGGTCCGCGGAACACCCGTTTGCTACAGGCCAAGATTCGGGAAATCTCACTGGAGCTGCGTGTTATTCTGGGCAGATGAATCTGCCACTGACCGACTACACCGTTCTTGACCTGACCATCGCACGAGCGGGCCCGACCGCTGTGCGCCTGTTGTCCGACTGGGGCGCTGATGTCATCCGTATTGAACCACCTGCCGCAGCCGGAGGCGGGGACGTCACCGGGGACCGGCTCAGTGCGGATTCCCAGAACCTCCATCGGAACAAGCGGGGCATGACCATCAATCTCAAATCAGAGGATGGCCGTGACCTGTTCCTGCAAATGGCGAAAAAAGCCGACGTGATTGTTGAGAACTTCCGCCGGGATGTGAAATATCGCCTGGCTGTGGATTATGAATCGGTGCGCGCGGTCAATCCGGCCATCATTTATGCCAGCATCTCCGGCTTCGGTCAGGATGGACCCTACGCGGAAAGGCCGGGGGTTGACCAGATAGTCCAGGGCATGAGCGGCCTCATGTCGATTACCGGCGAACCGGGCCGGGGTCCCATGCGCACGGGAATCGCGATCAGTGATACATCAGCCGGGATGTTCCTCGGGCAGGGCATTCTGATGGCGCTGTTGCACCGTGAAAAAACAGGTGAAGGGCAGTGGGTTCACACCTCGCTGCTTGAGGCCATGCTGAACAAGCTGGACTTCCAGGGCGCACGCTACACCATGAAGGGCGACATACCCGGACAGGAAGGCAACAACCACCCCACCAATTCGCCGATGGGCGTGTTTGATACCCGGGATGGCAGGGTGAATCTCGCGGCCAGTACCACCCGGATGTTCCGTGCCTTTACCGCGGCCATCGGGCAACCCGAACTGGCGGACGACCCGGGGTTTGCACGCTCAAAAGATCGTATCGACAATCGGCATCAGCTCTGGGAAATCATTAACAGGATTACCTCGACCCTGTCGACCGGCGAACTGGTGCGGCTTGCCAATGACGCCGGATGTCCCTGTGGTCCTATCTACAACATAGGCGAAGCCTTTGAAGACCAACAGGTCCGACATCTGAAGATGACCAAACCCGCCAGACACCCGAATGCGGGAGAACTGAACCTGATACGCTCGCCGATCAACCTGTCCGCCTTTCAGCCGGGCGAGGACTTTGAACGACCGGGTCCGTCACTGGGTGAACACACGGATGAAATCCTGTCTGAATTCGGCTACACAACGGATGATATAGAACGACTCAGGAGCAACCGGGCAATCTAGTGGAACTCAAAACATCAAAGATGCTGGCCGATGTGGAAGACGGTATCGGCTGGGTCACCTTTAACAACCCTGAGCGGCGCAATGCCATCTCCCTGGAAATGTGGGAAGGGCTTGCCGTGATTCTTGAAGCCTTCCGGAAGGATGATTCGGTCCGGGTGGTGATCCTTCAGGGCGCCGGGGACAGGGCGTTTGTTTCCGGTGCGGACATCTCGGAGTTCGACAGCAAGCGCGGCAGTGCGGAGCAGAAGGCGTCCTATGCCAAAGTTGCGGCGGCGGCGAATCGCCGGCTGCTCAAACTCGATAAACCCCTGCTGGCCATGATCCGGGGATTCTGCATCGGCGGTGGCCTTGCCACCGCCCTCAGTGCCGATGTGAGATTTGCCTCGCCGGATGCCACCTTCGGAATCCCCGCTGCAAAGCTGGGCCTGGGCTACGAGTATGAGGGGCTGAAGCGGCTGACCGACCTTGTTGGACCCAGCCGGGCAAAAGACATCATGTTCTCCGCCAGATTCATGGATGCAGAGGAGGCCCTCCGGATGGGCTTGATCAATCGTATCTGTGACCGGGACTCTCTGCGCCGGGAAATCACAGACTATGCCCGACTGATCGCCGAGAATGCGCCGCTGACCATCAGGGCGGCCAGGGCTGCCATCAACGAAGTGACGAAAGACCCGGAGAAGCGAGACCTCGACACAATCAATGCAATGATCAATGCGTGCTTCGATTCCGAGGACTACAGGGAAGGCAGACTGGCGTTTCGCGAGAAGCGGAAGCCGCAGTTCAGGGGGGATTGAGAAAATATTATAAGGCGGTAACGATGACGATTTGCAACTATCCCTTAAATTAGCCACTTACCGATTTGGGATTCTCAAGCAAACGACACCCTTCTGATTAGATTCCTGCCTGAGCCGCTGTCATCTTCACCGTGCAATGCTTCATGACCGGCGATTTTCCGTTACACTATCGCATGGCCCGCCCGCCGCTGGTCGAACCACCGCGCCAACAACCCGCCGGTGGGGCTGGTGACGGTTAAGATTGTGGATGATCGGGGGGTTGAGAATTTGCGGGTTTTGGGGTTGACGAAATTTCTAAACATGGTGAGGCAATGCAATAATGGCATGCAGGGTTGGAATCACTACTGACCTGATAGGCAGAAGGGCAGATTGGGAAAGTAAATATCCGAGGACTTTCCGGAATTGGCAGGTTGTTGAAACTCACTACTCGAAATCTCAGGCGCAAGCTCGTGAGACCATGCTCGCGGGTGAGTGGGATTGCGAATCTCACCCCGGTGGCGACGGACCTGAGTACGCCACCTGGTATGTTTATTATTTTCAGCATGATGGCTATTGATGCAATCAGGAACCTCTAATGATTGAAAAAGTCACACTGAAATACTTCAAGCGTTTCAGGGAAGATTCTTTCCGCTTGAAAGATGCCGTGGTTTTAGCTGGCCAGAACAATGCCGGCAAAACCACTCTCCTGCAGGCAATCGCAACATGGCATTTTGCTTTCAGGGAGTGGCAGAAAAAAAGAGGCGCATCTTCCGCCAGGCAGCGGACAAGCGTTGCATTAACCCGCAAAGAATTTCTTTCTGTTCCGGTTCAGGCATTTAAGTTACTGTGGACTGACACCCAGACTGCCTTGACAAAAGAAGAGGGCGGGGGAAGGGGGGCGGCGACCCCCCGTATTATGCAAATCACGCTGGAAGGAAAAAACATAGAGGGAAATCCATGGACGCATACTATGGAATTTCGCTATGCAAATTCTGAATTGCTTTATGCAAAACCAAGTGATCCGAGTAAATCACCCGATGACATAAGCAAGGTAGTTTATATTCCTTCTTTCTCGGGTATTGAGATAGAGGAAAAAGTTCACACGCCCGAATATCAGGAGTGGTTAATTGGGCAAGGAAAACCAGGGGACATCATTAGAAATCTGTTGGTTGAAACCTGTCAAAAAGAAAAAGCATGGGAGAGGTTATCCTCTGATGTGGAGGAGATATTCGGCTATCGTATTCTTAAGCCGCAATATGAAGGGCGCCCCTTTATTTTATGCGAGTATCTCCCAGGGATACCAAAAAAACGGGGCTATGGAGGGTATCCCCGGCTGGAAATTGCCAACGCTGGTAGCGGATTTCTGCAAACCTTACTTCTGCTTGCATTCTTTTATGCCCGACCGTCAACCGTCTTGCTCATTGATGAGCCGGATGCCCACATGCACATAATTTTACAAAAACAAATTTATGATCATTTGCGTACCATCGCATCAGAAAGAAATTGCCAAATCCTTGTGGCTACGCACTCAGAGGTTCTCATAGATAACACCGATCCGTCGAAAATAATTTCTTTTTATGGCGGAAAGCCGCACCAATTGGTTCACGATACGGAGCGTGATGGAATTCGAGAGGCACTTAAGCGCCTTAAGTCACAGGACATTGCACTTGCGGAACAAGGCAAGGTTTTATATGTGGAGGGCAGTAGTGATTTTAGCATTCTCCATGCCTGGGCGAAAATACTGGATCATCCGTTAACAGAGTGGCTTGCCGACCCATATTGCCATCCTATCAAAGGAAACAACCCTAAAGAGGCAAGAAATCATTTCTTTGCGCTACAAGCGGTGAATTCGAAAATGCTTGGGGTGCTACTGCTGGATGGTGACGATAAAAATGTTTCGGAGCACGATTTGCATGCGGAGCAACTAAAAGTGCTTCGTTGGCGGCGCTACGAGATAGAAAACTATCTTATACATCCAAGCACGCTGGAGCGTTTTGTGGAGAAAAAAATGGGCGGCCCCATTTTTGCATTACCAGCACTCAATGAGTTAGGGCAGATATTACCACCCGCCGTAGTGAATGACCCAGCAGGAGATCACGACTATATGCAAGCAACACCGGCGAGTAAATCCATCCTTCCAGGAGTGTTTTCAGCGGCGGGTATGGAAATAGGAAAGATGGAGTATTATCAAATTGCGGAGAGTATGCTTGTTGATGAGATTCACCCGGAAGTTACAGAAAAATTCGACGCGATAGCGGACTATTTTGGGCTTTAGAAACAGAATTAAGTATGTTCAAAACCCAAATCACAGACGCCATCGTAGGCGGCGAAAACTCCAAAACCGAGTTCAAACGCGATGACGTGCGTCCGGAGCAACTGGCCAGAGAAATTGTGTCGTTCGCCAACATGAATGGCGGGAAAATCCTGCTCGGCGTTGAGGACGACGGAACGGTTGTCGGTATTCAGCGCGAGAATTTGCAGGAGTGGTTGATGGATACGGTGATTGGGCGATATGTTGCGCCGCCGATTATTCCTGATTATGAAGAAGTCGCAATGGATAGCGACAGGGTTGCCGTCATTGATGTGCCTGCGGGCGCCGCCAAGCCGTATGCGGTGAAGCAGGACGACAGACTGGATTATTACCTGCGGTTGGACCGCACTTGCCGACCGAAGTCGCGCGAGCAGTTGGCGCGTTTGTTTGAAAATGGCGGGTTGATTTCCGTGGAGAAAATGCCGGTGCATGGCAGTCGCATGGATGATTTGGACAGTCGCCGTTTGCAAGAGTATTTTCAGCGCATCCTCGGTGAAGACAAAATAGAAAACTGGCAACAGAAATTGCTTTACCGTGATTTGCTGGTGGAAGCAAACGGGGGCGGTGATGTCTATTGCTCATATGCCGCCTATGCCCTGTTTGCCTTACAACCGAGAAGCAGGTTGCCGCAGGCGGGGCTTCGCCTGCTTGTTTTCCCCGGTACGGATATGGATTACAACGCTAGCCTTGATGAAGTGCTGGATATTCCTTTTGTCGGTCTTGGCGAGCAGAAAAGAGACAAGTTCATCGAACAGTCATTGCCTGATAGAACGCTCAGTTATTTACAACCGCACATCAGCGAAGAACGCTTGACCGGAATGACCCGGCACCGACATTGGGATTATCCACAAGAAGTCATCCGGGAACTACTTGTGAACGCATTTGCACACAGGGATTGGACCAAACAGAACGACATTCATCTGGTCATTTACAGCGACCGGCTGGAAATCACCAGTCCCGGCGCGCTTCCCAACGGTATGAGCGTTGCAAAGATTAGAGAAGGACAGCAAGCGCCGCGCAATACCAACATGGTGCGCATACTCCGCGACTACGGGCTGATGGACGATCGCGGTATGGGAATACGGCGCAAGGTGATTCCGTTGATGCGGGAACATAACGACTCGGAACCCGAGTTTGATGCCACCGAGGATTATTTTAAGGTTACCCTATGGAAACGGCGAACAAAATAACCCACCTTATTCTCAACTCCCCCTACGAGGTACCCAAAGCATACTGGCTCTATCAAAGTGAGACCAAAAGGGAGGGCAGGCTGGCGTTTCGCGAGAAGCGGAAGTCGCGGTTTAGAGGGGATTGAGATAGTTGCGTGATTTTCGTGGCTAAAGCTGAAAGAATTGATCGGTCAGTTGGCCGTTGTTAGTAATGAAATGGAGTAATTTATGATACCGAAAAAATACCATAAAAAAATCAGAAAAATCGAGATAAATGAAACCTCCCAAGATTGCGACTACGAGCCCTGGATGGCTAAGCTGGCTCCTCGTTATCACGAGGCTATCGAAGCCGTACAGTCTTATTTTGAGGGAACAATTTGCCGTAAGTCATTGACTCGCTTCTATGGCACCAAAGAAACGACACACCTGCAACGATTCATTGCATGTATGATCTGGGGCTATGGTACCGATGGCTATGGTCCGTATAGAGTCAACTGCATGTTGGAGGCGAATGTAGAGAATATTCTTGACCAGGTCTCGGTTGAAAGTGAGACGTCAATTGTGAACTCTTACAACTTATTCCGTAGAGGAGGGCGCAATGTATTCAGTTGGCTGGGTCCAAGTTATTTTACGAAACATTTATACTTTACAGGTAAAGCAGAGAGCGTGGGTCTTATGCCCGTTATTTTAGACAGTAGAGTTGCCACCGGTATTGCAAACCTGAATTTCCATGAACGGGGAGTAACACTTGACTTTTTGGAGGTTAAAGGTAGAGAAAGAGCTGATTGGTATCTAGCCTACCTTAAGTACATCAATGAATGTGCAAAGGAAATCACTTGTTCTAATGAGTGTGCAACGGAAGTCACTTGTTCTCCTGACCAGGTTGAGTTGTTCTTTTTCAATATTCAGGACTATTTAGCCGATGGGTAGCAAATAATTCTACGGTTTGTGAATTTCCCACCGTTTGACGGATAATCTTTCCAACCATGCCAATCATCTACGACAACATTGATATCGACCTCCAACAAGGTCTCAAGGATGCCCTTACGGCTTCGCATTCTCTGCGCGCCGACATTTGCGTCGGTTATTTCAACCTGCGCGGCTGGAAGTGCATCACAGACGAAATCAATGCACTTCCCGGGCAGGAAGATACCCCACCCTGTCGACTGATCGTCGGCATGGGCGCCGTGCCCGATCACACCGTGCGCAACTATTACAACCAGGCGCACGAGGAAACAACGAATAAAAAAGTGGCTGAGCGCAAAAAGGAATTTGCCGAGTCGCTGGCGTGGCAACTGACTTATGGAATCCCGACTGCGGCGGATGAGGCAGGCTTGCGCAAATTGGCCGCGCAACTGCGAAACAAAAAACTCGTGGTCCGCTTCTTCGGCGCGCATCCGTTGCACGCGAAGCTCTACCTTGCCCACCGGGAAGACAAGATGAACCCGATCATCGGTTTTGTTGGTAGCAGTAACCTCACACTGTCGGGTATGCAAAGGCAGGGCGAACTGAGCATCGATGTTCTGGACAAAGACGCCGCTGCCAAACTTGCCGACTGGTTTGAAGAGCGCTGGCAAGACCGCTGGTGTCTGGATATTAGCGATGAACTTGCGGACATTATCGAAAACAGTTGGGCGGGCGGGCCGGTCGCACCTTACCAAATCTACATAAAAACCGCGTATGAACTTTCCAGGGAAGCGATTGAAGGCGCGCGTGAATTCAAGGTGCCGGGCGTCTTCGACAAGGTGATGCTGGAGTTTCAGAAGCAGGCGGTCTCGCTTGCCGCTGAACGCCTGAGTCGGCACGGTGGCGTCATCGTTGGCGATGTCGTCGGACTTGGCAAGACGCTGGTTGCGAGCGCCGTCGCAAAAACTTTTCAGGAGGACCGAGGCGATAATGTCCTGGTCATCTGCCCGCCGAAACTGGAGAAAATGTGGGGCGATTATCTGCACAAATACAACATCGCCGGAGAGACGCTTTCACTCGGCATGGTGGCGAAGTTGCATCAGATGCGGCGTTACCGCTTCGTGGTCATCGACGAAAGCCACAACCTGCGCAACCGCGAGGCCAGGCGTTATGCGCAGGTGCGCGATTACCTGCGTGAAAACGAGTCGCGCGTCATGCTGTTGACGGCCACGCCGTATAACAAGCAATTCACCGACATCGGCAGCCAGTTACGCTTGTTCATGGAGGCCGACAGCGACCTCGGAATCAGGCCGGAGGACTATATTCATTCACTCGGTCACGCCGGCGAGTTCAAGCGCAAACATCCGACCGCCCTGATTACATCACTGGCGGCTTTTGAGCACAGCAACTCCGTGGATGACTGGCGCGAATTGATGCGTCTGTTTATGGTGCGCAGAACGCGAAGCCACATCAAAAATAACTACGCGGAATACGACGACGAACGGCAACAGCACTACCTGTCTTTCGATGACAATACGCGTTTCTATTTCCCGCACCGAAAAGCAAAATGCGCCAGGTTCGCTTTGAACGAAGGCGATGACCATGACCAGTATGCGCTGCTGTATTCACGGCGTGTGGTTGACATCATCAACGATCTCAACCTTCCGCGTTACGGCATCAGGCAATATCTGCTACCTGAATATCAGGACGATCCTCTATCCACGGAGCTAAGCGACGAGGAGAAGACAATCATAAAAAACCTGAATCGCGCGGGAAGTCGTCTGATTGGCTTTGCCCGGGTCGGCCTGTTCAAACGCCTGGAAAGTTCCGGCCATGCTTTTTTGCTTTCAGTCCAAAGGTATATTGTTCGCAATGCGGTTTATCTGAGCGCATTGCGACAAGGCGGGGAGTTCCCAATCGGCGATATATTCAGTTCTCTCGTGGACGAAGCCGTGGAGGAAGACGAGCCCAATATCTTCGCCGTGGAGTGGGACGCGCAAAACGGGCTGGAGCGTTTTCTGGAGGCGGGAAAAAACATTTATGGAACGCTGTCTTCCCCAAGCGGGAATTCCCGCGCCAAGTTTCAATGGATACGAGCCGACCTGTTCGAGCAATCTTTGGAGAATGATTTGCTGACGGATTGCCAGGCCTTGATAGAAATTCTGAAAATGGCACCGCGCTGGGACGCAGACGCAGACCGCAAGCTAGACGCCCTCGCCACACTGTGCCAGCAAACCCACCCCACGGAAAAACTGCTGATTTTCACGCAGTTCAAAGACACCGCCGACTATCTTTACCAACAACTTGAAAAGCGCGGCGTTGGCCCGATTGCCGAAGCGTTTGGCGGCATGGACGACATATCCGCCTGCGTAAATCGGTTCAGCCCCGTTTCCAACGATATGCAAGCAGGGATGCGGGATGAATTGCGCGTGCTGATTACCACCGACACGCTCAGCGAAGGGCAGAACCTTCAGGACGCACATATCGTCGTCAATTTCGATCTGCCCTGGGCAATCATTCGCCTCGTGCAGCGCGCTGGCCGGGTGGACCGAATCGGGCAGAAGGCGCGGGAAATTTTATGCTATTGCTTCTTACCGGAAGATGGCATTGAAGACATCATCAACCTGCGCGAGCGGTTGCAGAACAGGATTCAAGAAAGCGCCGACCTCATCGGCTCGGACGAAATCTTTTTTGAAGGCGACACCATCAACCTGCGGCAGGTCTATGAAGAAACCCTGACTCTGGAAGAGCAGGAAGACGAGACCGATTTGATTTCCCGCGCCTATGATATTTGGCGGCAGGCGGTCAAAGATGACCCGAATCTTGAGCGGCAAATACAACGACTGCCTGATGTCGTGTATTCCGCCAAGCGCGCGGATGACGAGAAGGGTGCGATTGCCTATATCAAAACCGGCAACAACCAGCACATACTTGCGCGTCTGAATGAGACCGGCGAAGTGGTTTCACAGTCGCAATCAAAAATACTGGACCTGCTTGCGTGTGAGCCAAACGAGCCGCTCGCGCGACCGGCGGATAACCACCATCAACTGGTCGAAGCCGCTGTGCGCCATGTCAAAGAAGGGCAAGCCGACCTCGGCGGACAACTGGGCGGAACAAACAGCATCCGGCACCGCGTGTACAGCAAGCTGCAACATTATCTGGGACAACAGCCCGGAGCGGTTGTTGACTTCACCGATTTGAAGCGGGCGGTCGATCAGATCTATTACCACCCGCTCAAAGAAACCGCCCGCGATCGGCTGGGACGCCAGTTGCGCGCAAGCATTACTGATGATGAGTTGGCGAACATGGTGAAAAACTTGTATACCGAAAACGACCTCTGCGCCATACCCACTGCGGACGAACCCGTTGAACCACATATCATTTGTTCCCTGGGCCTGGTCAAATGAACAACCATATCGCCCAGGCGGAACTGGATTCGCTCATTCGTGAGCGGCGTTTCGACGAGTTGTTCATACAACTGGGCTGGGACTTGGAAGGGCTGCCGTCCTCGCCGTTGGTTTTGTCGCTACCGCAAGGCGAATTCACTATAGACAGGGTCGCCGAAAAGCGCGGCTTTGCTGTTTGCATCTGTGATGCTGACGCGCAGTATCCGGCAAGCAAAAGCGAACGGCGGCAACTGGTCAATCAACTCTCGAAACATCACTACGAGCATCTGCTCATCATCTGCGGGCATGAAAAACAGTGCTGGACGGTGGCCATTCGCCCGCAAAACCGCCCGATGCGCACCGTTGAAGTTGAATGGCACGAACAGCATGACGTGCAGGCGCTCGTGGGGAAATTGAGCGGTATATTTTTTGATATTTCCGAAGAAGAAACTACCGCGCTTACCGATGTGGTGGACAAGGTTCGTAGCGCGTTTATGCAGAATGCCGAAAAGGTGACCAAAAGTTTTTACAACAAATTCCAGAACGAACTAACGGCATTTTCAGAATTTATCGAGGGCATCGACGCGCAGGTGACCAAAGAATGGTATGCCGCGCTGATGCTCAACCGCCTGATGTTTATCTACTTCATTCAGAAAAAGGGATTTCTTGACGATGATAGAAACTACCTTGAAAACCGCCTCGAAAAAACTCGTGAACAATTTGGAGAGGATACGTTTAACGAGCGATTTTACCGCCACTTCCTTCGCCGCCTGTTTTCCGAAGGGCTTGGGACGCCGGTAAAAAAGCGCGACCCGGCGTTGCGGGATTTGCTTGGAAAGGTGCCGTATTTGAACGGCGGCCTTTTCGATGTCCACGAAATAGAGAAAGAAAACAAAGACATTAAAATTCCCGACGAGGCGTTTGAAAAACTGTTTGATTTTTTCGGTCAATACAACTGGCATCTGGACTCCCGTCCAGTCGCCAGCGGCAAAGACATCAACCCCGATGTCATCGGCTATATCTTTGAGAAATACATCAACAACCGTGCTGACATGGGCGCCTATTACACGCAGGAGGACATCACCGGCTATATCGCGCGCAACACCATTATCCCGTTTCTGCTACATCGCGCCAAAGAGAAGTGCAAAAACGCCTTCGACCCACAAAGCGGCATCTGGCGGTTTTTACGGGAAAACCCCGATGACTACATTTACGATGCTGTCAAACAGGGTTGCGATCTTGCCGACTCGGAAATTCCAGGAAACATCAGTGAAGGCATCGACACAAAAGCCCCGAACCTGCTTGGGCGGCGCAAAGACTGGAACACCGCCACGGAAGAACGGTTTGCGCTGCCGACGGAGATATGGCGCGAAACCATTGCGCGGCGACAGCGTTATTTTGCGTTGAAACAAAAAATCAAAGACGGCGAAGTTTGCGAGATAGACGATTTAATCACCTATAACCTCGACATTGAGCGTTTCACATCGGACGCGCTACGGTACTACGAAGGCTCTGATTTTATCGCCGCTTTCTATGAAGCCATCGCCGGCACGGCAGGTTACGAGCTCAAATCAAATCAGCGGAGCAAGCGCGGTATCACAGTGCTTGACCCTGCTTGCGGCTCGGGTGCGTTTTTGTTCGCGGCGTTGAACATTCTTGAACCGCTGTATGAATGCTGCATCAAGCGGATGCAGGATTTTGTCGGAGAAGACAACCGATTGCGGGAACAAGGCGTGCGGAAAGGCACCGAAAAGCACCCGCGATTCCGCCAGGTTTCGAAGGACATCAAGGGTCATCAGAACGAAAAATACTGGATTTACAAAACCATCATCCTCCACAATCTGTATGGGGTGGACTTAATGAAAGAAGCGGCGGAAATCGCCAAACTGCGCCTGTTTCTCAAACTGGCGGCGGAGGCGGAATATGACCCAGACAAAGATAACCTCGGCCTGGAGCCGCTACCGGATATCGACTTCAACATCCGTGCCGGCAACTCGCTGGTGGGGTTCGCGAGCATGGCGCAGTTTGAACAAGCGGTTGCCATTGACCCGGAAACCGGCCAGCAACGAATGGAGTACAACCCGGATTTGATTGGAGAAATCCGAGAGGAAGCAATCCTTGTTCAAAAAGCCAACGAAAGATTCCGGCAGGCGCAAGACAGCGGCGACGAAAGTTACCGCCAGGCCAAAAATGAGTTGAGTGAAAAACTGGGGGAGTTAAATGAAAAGATGAACCATTATCTTGCCGCACAATACGGCAAACAAACGGAGGAAGATTACCAGCAATGGCTGGCGTCCCACCAGCCGTTTCACTGGTTGACAGATTTTTACGGGATTATTGAGGAGGACGGCGGGTTTGATGTGGTGATTGGGAATCCGCCCTATGTGGAGTATAGCAAAGTTAGAAATGTCTATACTATCAAAGATTATGAGACCGAAAAATGCGGAAATTTATACGCACACTTTATGGAAAGAGGTAGTGAAATTAACAGTGCTGATGGGTGCTTTTCTTTTATATCATTAATGTCACTTATCACTACCAAAAGAATGAAGGTGTTGAGAGATTTATTGCTTGAAAAGTATAACAAACAACATTTCATCAATTTAGCCGGTGATTGGCATCCTGGAAAGTTGTTTCAAGGAGTCAGAAGTCAGTTTACCATTTTCAATGGAATTAAATTTTCTTCAAGTAAAAAAACATATACAACAAATTATAAAAGATGGTTTGGTGAAGAAAGGAATCAGTTGTTTTTTATTGATTTTTTTGACAATTACGAATGCCGCTCCCAACAAGTTTATCCTAAATTTGGATACGAAATTGAGCATGATATTTGGCAAAAAATAGACTCGAACAAGGTGTCAATTGAAAAATATCGACAATCCACTGGGACTCCATTTTATTATAGAAACGCTGGGCTTGCATATTATTTGATTGCTATAAATTTTGAGCAAAAATTTCTAGTGAATGATAAGCGAGAAATTTCATCAACTTTATTGACTTTTAATTGCGCATCTTCGCATGTAAGAGATCATTTGGTTTGTTTAATTAACAGCAGTTTGTTTTATTGGTATTTCACAGTATACTCGGATTGTTATCATTTAACTCATTCTGATTTTGCCAGATTTAATTTGGATATTGATACAAACTATAACGCTAAGATGACCGATCTTTGCTACAAACTTATGAATGATATTTCCAAGCACAGTATTGAAAAGACAACTTTTTATCAACGCCGAGGAAAAATTGTTTATCAAGAGTTTTATCCTCGTTTATCAAAACATATCATTGATAAAATTGATGCAACTTTCGCCAAGCACTACAATTTCACCGAAGAAGAGTTAGACTACATCATCAACTACGACATCAAATACCGAATGGGATTAGGTAATGGATAACGGATATAAACCTTTTTCAGAAAGACACGGCCAGACAACACCCAAGATGCCACAACGTAAAGACATGGATGACGACCTACGCAATGGGCTGTGGAACGCTTTTTACGACAGTTTTCCAGAACGCTTCGAGAACAATTTCTATCGTAATCATCCTATGTACAGAAAAGTTTTCGTCGATTTTATAAAAGGGCCTGCTGATGAATATATCTCTAATAGGATTACAGACAATAATCACCATATTAGAATAATTTTCGACACTTCAGAATGGCACTCTGTTTTTGACTTGATAGAATTTGTGATCAGGCATTCTGGTAATGAAGATTTTGTAAAACGATGCAATACTGTTCTAGAACGCGAAAACTCCGCCTATAGAGTCATTACAGAAGGCATTGTTACAGAAATCACTTCCGAACAAGAGATAGAGGCAATCGAAACTGCTTTGCAAATCCCGTATGCCTCGGCAAAGGAGCACATTGCCAAAGCGCTTACCTTTTTATCAGATCGCCAAAATCCCGACTACGAAAATAGATCAAAGCACCGCCCACTTTATGCTCATCACCTGCTCCGCCTTTGTGAACTACATCATCTCCCAAAACCTGAAAAGTTAGCCGAACCCGCTTATTGATGAAATGCCTATGGGTCATATGAACCTATGAAAACAGCTATTCTTTTTTGTGTATTTGCCACCTTTCTATTAATAGATGAAGCCCATGCAGCTACCATATATCAGGGCATGGAAGATCGTCGATGGCCTCGAAGTGTTATCTCTTGGTGGTATAACCCCACCGGCCAGGTTTTTAGCACCGAACAAGCAGTTAGTTCTATCAAAAAGGCTGCCCGTGCCTGGCAAAAAGACAGTAATATTCGTTTTATTTATAAAGGTATTACTTATCAGTCCATATCTAATCGAGCCGATGATAAACTGGTTATTGGTTGGTTGGATGAAAGACGTTTCAAGGTACGATTTGGTGATTTCTCTGCCTATTCACGGATTTGGTGGAATCGTCAAGAAGTTTATGATGGAGAAGTGAGCATTAACAAAGGCGTTTGGAAAAGTGATGATATCTATGCATTCCAAGGTGTTATAACGCATGAGTTAGGGCATCTGGTTGGTTTGGATCATTCTGATCAAGTGGACTCCGTTATGTATTTTCCATACCATAAGGCTGGCTATCAAAGAACTTTAAAAGAAGATGATATTAATGGAGCCAGAAGTTTGTATCCTTTGCGAAGTACAGCCATTTCATTTACGCAAGACAACTATTATGGTGCATTAGCCTATTATAAGGGTCACTATGCTTATTCTTATGCTTATAAAAGCCAGGCGGCCGCTAGTCAGCGAGCACGTCGTGAATGCGGGGAGGAATGTGATATTATTATCGAAATCATCAATGAGTGTATGGCCTTAGCTGAAGGAAGTGGAACAGGCTATGGTTGGGGTACAAACTCTTTTTTGTCGAGGGCGAAGAATAGAGCGCTCGAAGAATGTCAACTTAGAAGCCGCGCAAGCTGTCAGATCAAGGTAGCCGGTTGCACTGAAAAGAATTAGAGGGTTTTCCCCGGACCGAGTGGGTAGTTTAGTCTGATGGTCTATGAAGGATACACAGTTATACGCTCAGATTCTGGGAATTAGAGAAGCCTTGGCAGGACTCCTGGTCCATTCAGATGGTCAGGCGCATGCTGGACGGCCACATTATCCTCTCAGCGATCCAAATCTGCCCGTCGCCACGAAGTACCTGATTCCTCAATCCGGCAACCCAAGTACCCGTTTGGCGATGATGTTCAACTGTACCTCGCTGGTGCCGCCCTTGCATGGGAGCGTGAACAAACCAAACAAGGTAAGCCGGTATAACAGGATAGCGCTTGAAAATATTTCGATTAACGCAAATACTATGGCTAATTCTTTTTAGGAGAATGAAATGCCAACTGACAGAGACACCTACAAATACAATTTCAAGAAAGGGAACAAAGTTGTCCACACTGGAATCACCAATGATCTTGACCGCCGCGAGGCCGAACACCAGCAAAAGCGTGGTTGGGGCAAAGGACATATCAAGCAGGTGGGTCTCCGCACTACACGCGATGCTGCCCTCGAATGGGAGCGGGAGCAGGGCAAAAAGGGTAAGCCGGTGCGAAAAGAAGGCGCTTGAAAACACCCGGTGCATATTCCCCTCGGTATTCCCACAAGTTAGCCGAAAGCCGCTTTACCCAATCAGCGATTACGCATTCCTGCCATGTCCTCCATTGGTGGCAACTGATGCCTCCAGGAAAAAATACAGCCTGTGCAGGTAAGTCGCGAATCGATAAACACCACGTCGGCCATCTTCAACCGGCACAATGGCACCCAACTTGCGCATACGATTCAAAAAGTTGTCCAGGTTTTTCTTTTCATCGGCAGTGAGTGGCAAAGAACGCAGTTGCTTTTTGGAGAATTCAATTTCAAGGAAATCGACGTCTTGAACAATTTTTCGCAAAATGGAGCGGTAATGTTTGCTCTGTAATGCCTGAATGACATTGCTTTTCAGAAAGCGCCCACCGATGCGCTCGGCGGCCGTGGTTACGCCTCTTAGCGCATCTAAGCTAGTGACTTTTTTGCTCTCCAAAACCTCCCAAATGGCGTGGCCGAGTTCATGGGCCATGATGGGTAGCCCGCCGGAACATCGGACGAGCTCTTCATGCGCATCTTGTTCGACCACACAGTTACCCTTTGCGAAAGAGCTTTCGAAAAAACCCACACTTTCCTCTGGCGTCCACGGTTGAATATCAATCAGAGGTCGAAAAATCCTTATCACCGAAGGGTTTATTTTTTCCATTTGCTGGCGACGTTCCTCCAGCCCTGCAAAAATCAGGCATACACGATTATCCCTTCTACTCGTAGCCTCACTGTCCACCATGCTTTTGAGCCAATGGGAAAAATCAGGATTTTCTGCCAGGCCGTTGATGTCATCAAAAATCAGCACCATGACTTCCCGGCTCATGGCCGCATTTTTCAGGATGTGGCCAAGCGAATCGGAAAAACTGCTTGCCGTGGCGGACAACTCATCTTGAGTGGCTTTTAGCGTAATTTCCACACCGAGTAGGCCCACTCGTTCAACATGGTTTTCGAACGTGCTCCAAAGCTCCTTCCCCCAGGATTTGTTTTCGTTGTCTTTGAGAAGTTGCAGGTGGGCCTCTCTCACCAAGCCCTCCAAATCCCTGACACCCCCAAGATGCACATGGGCGACAACGGCCTTTTCATCGCGCTCCGCCAGATAACCGATAAACGAAGCAAGAGAGCTTTTGCCCATCCCTCGTTCACCCGAAATCCAGCCGACTTGAAGCCCTTTTGTTCGCGCCATGCGAACCATGGTGAGCAATTCTTCAACCTGCTCCATGCGACCCGTAAAAAACTCTGCGCTGACCGGTTGACCGGGGGTGAAAGGACTGCTGTCTGGGTTCATGGTCTGGCCTCGTGAGTCATCAAAGTGTAGTCTTAACTCCCGGTTAAGGGGTGATGTCCGCGAAGGTAAGTGAGGTAGAAGGCGCAACTTGCTGCGTGATTTGGCAAAATACCGAGTATCCAAACTCTCACCCAGCAAGTGCGCCTATGACAAAGATAATCCCTCAGCCTGCAAACGTCGAGATAGATTTTACCGATGCCGCCCTGGTGGGCACTGGCGGCTGGTCTCTACTGGCCAAAATGGCTCAACAAACCGAACTGCTACGATCCCTCTCGCAAGCCGTTCACCTCAAAGTACGCCGACGCGGTGCCTCTGACGCCGAGATGCTGTGGAGTCTCATTGCCTCTCTGGCAGCCGGTCATGGTGCCCTGTCTGATTTGGATGCCCTGCGTGTCAACCCCGCCGGGCAGGTACTGCTGGGTTTGAGTGAAGCGCCTTCAGGTCGGCGTCTCGGCGAATATCTCAGCCGCTTTGGCCGGGATGAGGTGACCGCTCTGCGAGGCGTGGTCCAGGCATTGGCACAGCAGGTTGCACCGGCCATCATTGATCACCATGTGACCACACAGGGCTATGTGCCAGTGTTTATCGATGGCACTGCGATTGAGGTGGATGGTCATCTCTTTGAAGGTGCCGGTAAGGGATACAATGGTGAGCCACAACTGTGGCTGCATAATGTGTTCCTCGGAGGATTGTGGGCCAGTGGCTTACTGCACCCGGGTGGCGTTGATGTCGCCAAGGGTTGGCAGACACAGTTGGCTGACGACGTGACGCCGTTGCTACCGGAGGGTACGCCGGTCTGGCTACGGGCAGACAACGCCTATTATCGTGGCGACCTGGTCCGGTTTTGTACTGACAAGGGCTGGGATTACTCGATCAGCGTGACCAATGACAATAACCGCCGCCCGGTGCTGCGCCAACTGGAAGGATTACCTGAAAGCGCCTGGTCTGATATAGGGCGAGGCGAGTCTGCGACGCTGGTGTTGCACCAACCCAGCGGCTGGAAGACGCAACACTATGTCGTCGTTCGCCAGCTCTATGACGGCCCACAACAGCGTCTGACGCCTGCTTATACGGTCATTCTTGTGTCTCGTGACGACTTGCCGGTGGATGAATTAGTGCGACGTCATCGCGGCAAGCAGGGACAGGAGAATGCCTTCAAGGGTCCGCTGATTGAAATGGATTTACACCATCCTCCCTGTCGGCGGTTTGCCGCCAATCAGGCATTTTATGCCTGCGGTCAGATAGCACAGTTGTTGTTGATGGCGATGCAGTATCAGTGGCTACCCGAGCCTGCCCGGAAACATGGCTTGCGACCTTTGATCCGCTATTTGATGCGCTCAGTGGCTCGTCTGGTAAAAACCGGCAGGCGCTATCGCCTTGACTTTGCCAAGAACAACTTCAGGCTGGACTGGCTGCTGTACGCGGCCTTCCAACTGGAATAGCGTCGATCTCAGCTTCGAACTAACACCAACACCTGTCATTGGGCGGGTAGCGCTTGGGCGCTCGGTGCCAAAGACCGGCAACGGATGCCTGTGCAGGAGCCAGGCGCTCTGTCAGGACTCCCGGGAACAACCAAAATCACGTGAAGAGACAGCCGCCTTGCTATTGAGCACGCGATAAGCTGCGATACCTGCAACCAAGATGGGTTAACCGGGGATTGAGATGTAGCAGATGCAACGATATCGTGGCACACTTGCAACAATAATGGCCTTGTTGCAAATCCCGCCCTGGAACGGTGCCGTTGCCACCCTCGGCAACACCGAAATTATCACCCGCCCGAAAACCGCTTTCTTATGCTCGCGTGACTACCCGGCAGCGGCGGTTTTACGTATTTATGACTGGGCGAAGGAGATGCGCGAAAACGGGGAATGCGTGATTTCCGGGTTTCATTCCGTGCTTGAGCGCGATGTGTTGGACATTTTGATTGCGGGGGAGCAACCGCTCATCCTTGCCGCCGCGCGTGGTTTGCCGAAGCGCCACTCTGCGGCCATGCGCCGCGCGCTGCAACAAGAGCGCCTTTTGATCGCAAGCCCCTTTCCCGAATCGGTCACGCGCATCACCGCCGAAACCGCCCGCCAGCGCAACGCCTTCATGCTCACGGTCGCCGACCGTATTGTCGTTGGCTACGCGCAAAAAGAGGGCGCGCTGGCAGAAGCTTTGCGGCAGGTTTCTTCGGGTAAGGAAATTGTCCGTTTGGTGGATTAGCCGTCAACTAAGTTCCCTCAATCCGGCAACCCAAGCACCCGTTTGGCGATGATGTTCAACTGTACCTCGCTGGTGCCGCCCTCAATAGAATTCGCCTTTGATCTCAACCATTCACGGGTGGTACTGAGTTCCCGCTCGGTGAAGCCGTCACCCTCCCAGCCCAGGCTCCCGGCGCCCATGATGTTCAGCATGATTTCAAAGCGTTTCTTGTTCTGTTCCGTGCCGTAATACTTGAACATGGATGAGGCCGGTGAGGGGGCGGAGGTGCTTCTGGCCTCGTCGGCAGATCGACGTAACGTCAGCGCAAAGGCTTTGCCGTCCATCTGATGCTGTGCGATCTTCGCTCGCAGGGCGGCATCCGCGACCCTGCCATCCGCCTCGCCGACATAGGTTTTGGCCTGGTTTTCCATGGAATTCTCCGGGTTCTTTGTTTTGCCCCGTGTTCCCATGCCCGCCACCATGTTGCGTTCGTGCTGCAACAGTTTTTTGGCGATGGTCCAGCCCTCGTTTTCCTTGCCAATCAGGTTGGCACGCGGGACTCGCACATCATCGAAGAAGGTTTCGCAAAATGGCGAGGCGCCGGAGATCAGTTTGATGGGCTTTGTGCTGACTCCGGGCGAGGCCATGTCGAACAGAACGAAGCTGATGCCTTCATGCTTGGTCGCATCCGGGTCTGTGCGGACCAGGCAGAAAATCCAGTCCGCGAAGTTTGCATAGGAAGTCCACACCTTCTGACCGTTAATGACATAATCATCACCGTCTGCGACGGCGCGGGTTTGCAGGCTGGCGAGATCGGAGCCGGAACCGGGTTCGCTGTATCCCTGGCACCAGCGAATTTCACCCCTGACGATTTTGGGAAGGTGCTCCAGCTTCTGCTCCTCGGTGCCATACTCAAGCAGTACCGGGCCGAGCATGCTGATGCCAAAGGAGATAAGCGCAGGTCTTGCATTGATTCGGGCCAGTTCGCGTTGCAGGATCATGTTTTCTTCGTGGGAGAGACCGCCGCCGCCATATTCCCCGGGCCAGGTCGGGCAGGTCCAGCCCCGGTCGCCCATGGCCTGCAGCCAGTGTCTGGCATCTTCGCCGGGGAAGGTTGCGTTACGGCCACCCCAGACGGTTTCTTCTTCAGACCCGGCGGTGCGCATGCTTTGCGGGCAGTTTTCTTCAAGCCAGTCTCTGACTTCCTGACGAAATGCTTCCATAGTGGTTCCTATTCGTTAACGACTCGTACCGGCTTCCCGTTCAGAAAGCCTTCAATGTTTTCTCTGGTTTGTTCAATCAGACGTGTACGGGATTCTATCGCACCCCAGGCGTTGTGTGGACTCAGAATCAGGTTGGGCAGGGGTTGCAGCAAGGGTTCCCCGGAGGAGGGCGGTTCCCTGTCCAGCACGTCTATCGCCGCTCCGGCTATGACTCCCCCCTTCAGGGCATCAATCAAATCCCTGGAATGAACCAGGCCGCCACGGGCTGTATTGATCAGGAAGGCCGAGGGCTTCATCAATGCCAGTGTTTCACGCCTGATTAAATGTTGATTGTCGTCGGTCAAAGGGCAGTGCAGGCTCAGGTAGTCAGAGGTTGTCAGGACTTCTTTGAACGGCGTGCGGCCTTCACGGGGCGAAGCGCCCGGACGTTCGCTGACGGTAACAACCATGCCCAGGGCCGCGGCCGCCGCCGCAACCGACTGGCCGAGTCCCCCATAGCCGATAATGCCGAGCCGTTTGCCGGAAACCTCCTGTATCGGGTGATCCAGCAGGCAGAACACGTCCGATGCCTGCCATCTGCCCTGTTGAACGTCACTCGTGTAGCGATGCAGGTTTGTTGAAAGGGTCAGGATCAGCGTCAGCGTGTGTTGCACGACCGACGGTGTACCGTAGGCTTTCGCATGACTGACGACCACGCCGCGTCGCCGCATCGCGGGGAAATCAATATTGTTGGTTCCCGTGGCCATAACGCTGACGAACTTCAGTGCGTCAGCACGGGTCAGGTTGGATTCCTCAAGGCGAATCTTGTTGCTGAGAACAATGTCTGCACCGGCAATCCGCTCTGCGACCTCGCCCGGACGGGTAAACCCATGGACCTGCCAGTTATCCGGCAGGCTGGTGATTGGCGTCAGATCAATGTCGCTGCCAAGACTGTCCGCATCAAGAATAACCCCGAACATTATGATTCAGGGTTTCCCTAGCCCGGTGTTGCCTGGTTCCAGTCGGCAATACGGTCAGCGTGTGCTGAAAGCAGGGCATCAACGTCTCCTTGAACCGTGATTGAAACGATTTTGTCGCCCTGTGCAATGCTGTTGACCGCGTCCTGGTCGGCCTGGGAGTTTACTTCGCCGAAGATGCTGTGGGCATCGTCAAGGTGTGGTGTCGGCACATGGGTAATGAAAAACTGGCTGCCATTGGTTCCGGGGCCCGAATTGGCCATGGAAAGTTTCCCCGGGGCATCATGGCGCAGACTGCTGTCGAATTCGTCTTCAAAGCGATAGCCGGGTCCGCCGGTACCCGTGCCGAGCGGGCAGCCGCCCTGAATCATGAAGTCGCCGATGACCCTGTGAAAAGTCAGTCCGTCGTAGAAGTTCCTGCCGGCCAGGTTCACGAAGTTCGCGACCGTGATCGGCGCCTTCTCCGGGAACAGGGTCAGGTTGATTGTGCCTCTGCTGGTTTCAATGGCTGCTGTGATATTCAATGTTTTTGTCCTGTTTAGCGGTTGTCGATGGTTACATAGTCGCGTTTATGCTCGCCAAGGTACAGTTGACGTGGCCGTGCGATTTTGAAGGGTGAGCTTACCATCTCCGTCCAGTGAGTAATCCAGCCGGGCATACGCCCCAGGGTGAAGATGACGGTAAACATGGCAATGGTATGCCCATCGCCTTGAGGGTAATGCCCGAGTAGAAGTCGATGTTGGGGTACAGCCTGCGCTCGATGAAGTAATCCTGTTCTCGTGCGATCTTCTCCAGATTCTGCGCAACTTCCAGCAGGGGATCATCCGATGCACCCTGTTCTTCCAGTACGGCGTGCGCACTGCTCTGCATCACGGTGGCCCTTGGGTCAAAGTTCTTGTACACGCGGTGCCCGAATCCCATCAGTTTGAAGGGGTCATCCTTGTCCTTCGCTTTTTCCACGTATTCCTCAATCCGCGAGGCATCACCGATTTCCAGGAGCATATTCAAAACGGCCTCGTTGGCGCCGCCGTGGGACGGTCCCCACAAGGCGGCGGCACCGGCCGCAATGGCCGCAAAGGGGTTGGACTCGGTAGAGCCCGCCATGCGCACGGTAGAGGTTGAGGCGTTCTGCTCATGGTCGGCGTGCAGGATAAAGATCTTATCCAGCGCCTTTGAAAGTGTCGGGCTCACATTGGGCGCTTCGCCCTGCTGGCCGAAGCACATGTTCAGAAAGTTTTCCGCGTAGTTGAGGCCGGGGTCAGGGTCGACAAAGTTCTCCCCGATACTCTTTTTGTAGGCCATGGCAGAGATGGTCGGAATCTTGGCAATCAGTTGCAGCGCCGCTTCCCTGCGGTAAGCGGGATCGCTGATATCCAACTGATCATGATACAGGGATGCGAGACCGCCGATGGCGGCGCACACCATGGACATCGGGTGGGATTTTTCGGTGAAGGCGTCGAAGATATGTTTGAAGTGATCATCCAGTGGCATGCGCTGATTGATGTCACTGACGAAGCCCTCCAGTTGTGCCTGCGTGGGCAGTTCACCGTTCAGCAGCAGATAGCAGACTTCCATATGGCTGGAGTTTCCGGCAAGTTGCTCGATGGGATAACCACGGTAAAGCAGGATGCCATTGTCACCGTCGATGTAGGTTACCTTTGAATCGCAACTGGCAGTAGAGAGGAAGCCCGGGTCGAAGGTGAACATGCCTTCGTTAATCAGTCCCCGGACGTCGATCACATTCAGACCTTCCGCTGCCACAAGGACGGGCATCTCTACGGACCTGCCGTCAATGACGATTTCTACTTTTTGTGCCATGTTTTCGCTCCGGAAGTTATTCTTGCTGCGTGTTGACGGTCGCTAATGATTGTCTGATTTGCAGTCCGGTTTGATTAGTTCTACTAATGGGCTGATAACGGCCCCTGATTCCGCTTTGTTTTTCGGGGGCAAACTCACTATTATTATTGCGCTTCAACGGGTCCGGTCAATAGACCCTGATTATCACTTGAGTAGAAGTCTGTGAACAAAAAATCTCGTCCAATCAATGTCGGAATCGGTGATTTGCTGGGTTTTGCATGGCCGGTTACGGCCATTGCATCCATTGCCCATCGTATCGCGGGCGTCGTGCTTTTTGTCGGCATCGGTTTTGCGCTGTTTGCATTGGAAATGTCCCTGGCCGATGAACAGGGTTTCAACGGTTTGAAGGGGCTGATCGTCTCGCCACTCGGCAAGTTTATTACCTGGGGTCTGCTTGCTGCGCTGGCATACCATCTGGTTGCCGGAATCAAGCACCTGATTATGGATGCCGGGGTGGGAGAGACACTCAAAGGCGGCGTGATTGCCGCCCGCGTGACCATTTTCCTTGCCGCCGCCCTGATTGTGCTTGCCGCGATCTGGGTCATCCGGGGGTAGCGGCATGGTCACCCAGGTTACCAGCATGAGTCGGAGCGGTGTCTCTGACTGGGTGATTCAGAGAATCACGGCGGTTGTGCTGGCCGCTTACACACTCTGCATTTTTGGCTACCTCATCATGCACCCGGACCTGACCTACGCTGAGTGGTCAGCTTTTTTCCATAACACCGGCATCCGGATTTTTACGATGCTGGCCCTGGTCAGCACCTGTGCCCATGCCTGGGTCGGCATGTGGACCGTCGGCAGCGATTACCTGCAAGAGCACACCCTGGGCAAGAAGGCCGCCTCGCTTCGTATTGTTTACCAGATCACCTGCATCCTCATGGTCCTTACCTACCTGATCTGGGGCATCAATATTCTTTGGGGTAATTAAGTATGGGTGACCTGCCAGTACTGGAATTTGACGCCATCATCATTGGCGGCGGTGGCTCGGGTATGCGAGCCGGCCTGCAACTGGCACAGTCCGGGAATCGCACGGCGGTCCTCTCGAAAGTTTTCCCGACTCGTTCGCATACGGTTTCCGCCCAGGGTGGCATTACCTGTGCCATCGCCAGTGAAGACCCGGATGACGACTGGCGCTGGCACATGTTCGATACGGTCAAGGGTTCGGACTATATTGGCGATCAGGACGCGATTGAATACATGTGCAGTGTCGGCCCCCAGGTGGTGTTTGAACTTGAACACATGGGACTGCCTTTCTCCCGAAAGGAAAACGGTCGAATCTATCAGAGACCCTTCGGCGGGCAATCAAAGGATTATGGCAGGGGCGGTCAGGCTGCCCGAACCTGTGCGGCGGCGGACCGTACCGGCCATGCGCTTCTGCATGCGCTGTATCAGGGCAATCTGGCGGTTGGCACAACCTTCTTCAGCGAATGGTTTGCCGTGGACCTGGTCAGGAATGCCAATGGTGCGGTGGTTGGTTGTACCGCCGTCTGCATGGAAACCGGCGAGGTTCACTACATCAAATCCAGGGCGACCGTGCTGGCGACCGGCGGCGCCGGCCGCATCTACCAGTCTACGACCAATGCCCTGATGAATACCGGCGACGGCACCGGTATGACGCTGCGTGCCGGTTACGTGGTTCAGGATATGGAAATGTGGCAGTTTCACCCGACCGGCATTGCCGGGGCGGGGGTGCTGGTGACTGAAGGCTGCCGGGGTGAAGGCGGCTACCTGATCAATAAAGACGGCGAGCGGTTCATGGAGCGGTATGCGCCGAATGCCAGGGATCTGGCGGGCCGCGACGTTGTGGCCCGGTCGATGGTGCTGGAGATTCTGGAAGGCAGAGGTGTCGGTGAACATGGCGATCACGTACTCCTCAAGCTGGACCATCTGGGCGAGGAGGTCCTTCATTCCAGGCTGCCCGGTATCACCGAGCTTTCAAAAACCTTTGCCCGTGTCGACCCGGTGACAGAGCCGATACCCGTGGTGCCCACCTGCCATTACATGATGGGCGGTCTGCCGACCAATGTTCACGGTCAGGCGATCACATTGAACGAGGACGGATCAGACCGGATTGTTGATGGGTTGTATGCGGTTGGCGAGGCCGCCAATGTTTCTGTTCACGGTGCGAACCGGCTCGGCGGTAACTCCCTGCTGGACCTGGTGGTATTCGGTCGCGCCGCCGGACTGCATATCACTGACGCCCTGGCCGAGGGGATGGATTCCGGTGAGGCGTCAGAATCTGACCTGGAAGCCGCCATGGCACGCATCCATCGGTGGGACAACTCCCGCGCCGATGGTGAGTCTCCCGCAGCCCTGAAGAAAGAATTGCAGGAGTGCATGCAGTTGAACTTCGGTGTGTTTCGCAGGGAAGAACCCATGCTGGAGGGCATCAGGAAGCTGACACAACTGCGTGAACGTATTGATCGGGCTTTCCTCAGCGATAAGTCCGGGGCATTCAACACGGCCCGCCTGGAAGCGCTGGAACTGGACAACCTTCTGGAAATTGCGGAAGCCACCGCGATCAGTGCGGAAGGCCGAAAGGAGAGCCGCGGTGCCCATGCCAGGGACGATTACCAGGGGCGTGATGATGAAAACTGGCTGTGCCATTCCATCTACGACCCGAACAACAAGACGTTGAAGAAGCGGGCTGTGAACTTTGAACCCAGGACCGTTCCGACGTTTGAACCGAAAGAGAGAAGCTACTAGGACAAGCCATGCAGGTAAGCATCTATCGCTACAACCCGGAAACAGACAAGGCCCCCTATATTCAGGACTTTGACCTGGAGATTCCCGGTGGCCGTGACCTGATGGTTCTGGATGTTCTGGAACTGCTAAAGGAACAGGACCCATCGGTGACCTACCGCCGCTCCTGTCGTGAAGGTGTCTGTGGTTCGGACGGCGTCAATATGAATGGCAAAAATGGCCTTGCCTGCATCACGCCGCTTTCCGAAGTGGTCAGGCGTGATCGACTGGTGATCAAGCCATTGCCGGGTCTGCCGGTGGTCCGCGATCTGGTTGTGGACATGGAACAGTTCTACGCCAGCTACGAAAAGATCAAACCTTATCTGGTGAATGACGAGCAGCCGCCCTCCATGGAGCGATTGCAGTCACCTGAGGACCGTGAAAAGCTCGACGGGCTCTATGAGTGCATTCTGTGTGCCTGCTGTTCAACCAGTTGCCCTTCCTTCTGGTGGAACCCGGACAAGTTCATCGGTCCTGCCGGTCTGCTTCAGGCATACAGGTTTATCGCCGACAGCAGGGATACTGCGACTGAGGAGCGGCTGTCCAACCTGGAAGACCCGTTCAGTGTGTTCCGCTGCCGGGGCATTATGAACTGCGTATCCGTGTGTCCGAAGGGGCTGAATCCGACAAAAGCCATCGGACACATCCGCAATATGCTGCTCAAGCGGGCCGTTTAACCTGCCCTGGTCTGCGGGTCGCTGTCCCGCCCCGTCCAATGCCTGTACAATCTGCCTTCCCTCAAGTACCTGCCCGCCCGAGATGATGCAATGGTAGAAAGTGTAATGGAGCGCCTGTGGCGGTCTGGCCATATCTCCGCCGGCAACGCCGACTACGTGGAAGAACTCTACGAAAAATACCTCGAAGACCCTGCGGAAATTCCTGACCAGTGGCGCAGCTATTTTGAGTCCCTGCCCATGGTCGAGGGCACGACGGCGCCTGATATTTCCCACGCCACCGTTCGTGACCACTTCCTGCTGTTGTCGAAGAACCAGGCCAGGGTGGTCCCGGTATCCGCCAGCAGTATCAATGCGGAGCATGAAAGAAAGCAGTTTGCGGTCAGCGAACTGATCAACGGCTATCGCCGACGCGGCCACCTGAAGGCAAAACTTGATCCGCTTGAATTGCAGGAACCCCTGCATGTGCCGCGTCTGGAACTGGAATACCTCAGGTTGTCGGCGGCGGACCTTGATACCCGTTTCCAGACGGGCGATCTGTTTTTCGGGCACAGCGAAGCGCCGCTGAAAGATATTGTTGACGTTCTGGAAAGCACCTATTGCGGTTCTGTCGGTGCGGAATATATGCACATTTCTGACGAAGCCGAACAAATGTGGGTGCAACAGCGCCTGGAAAGCGCCCGGTCCAGGCCATCGTTCAACGCTGGTGTGAAGCGTCGACTTCTGGACCGTCTGATTGCCGCGGAAGGGTTGGAGAAGTATCTGGGAACCCGATATCCGGGGACCAAACGGTTCGGGCTGGAAGGTGGTGAGTCTTTTATTCCCTGCCTGGCTGAACTGATCCACCGCGCGGGTTCCGCCGGTGTTGTGGAAACAGTGATTGGCATGGCGCACCGGGGTCGAATCAACGTGCTGGTCAACCTGCTGGGCAAGGACCCTGCGGACCTTTTCGATGAATTTGAAGGTCGTTATGAACCGGGTTTTGGCTCCGGTGACGTGAAGTATCATCAGGGATACTCGTCCAACCTGATGACGCCCGGCGGCGAAATGCACCTGGCGCTTGGATTTAACCCCTCACACCTGGAAATTGCAGCGCCGGTTATTGAAGGTTCCGTGCGTGCGCGCATGGATCGCCGGAAGGATGCCGCCGGAGACAAGGTGCTTGCCATCAACGTGCATGGCGATGCGGCATTTGCCGGTCAGGGGGTCGTGATGGAAACCTTCCAGATGTCCCAGACCCGGGGATACTACACCGGCGGCACGATTCATGTGGTGATCAACAACCAGATTGGTTACACGGTCAGTGATGAGGCGGATGCGCGCTCAACACACTACTGCACGGAGGTTGCCAAAATGGTGCAGGCGCCTGTGTTTCATGTGAACGGAGATGACCCGGAAGCGGTGGTTTTCGTTTCTCAACTGGCGCTGGACTATCGTATGGAATTCAAGAAAGACGTTGTTATCGACATCGTCTGCTACCGTCGCCGCGGTCACAACGAGGGCGACGAACCTGCAATCACTCAGCCGGTCATGTACGACCGGATACGCAGGCATCCCACCACGCAGGAGATACTCGCGAAGAAGATTATCGCTGAGGGCGCGATTGATGAGTCTGACTACCGCTCAAGGGTTGACGGTTATCGGGATTCCCTGGATGAGGGCAGGGCGGTTGCCTGGGATTACCTGACGGAACCTGATACCTCGCTGCACGTGGACTGGTCGCCCTACCTGGGTCATGACTGGGATATTCCGTCGGACACCACCTGCGACCTGAAGCGATTCCAGGAAATCAGCCAGGAACTTCATGAAGTTCCCGACGGCTTCGTGTTGCAGAAGCAGGTCGCCAGGATCTGGGAAGACCGGCGCAAGATGGGCGCCGGCGCCATGGCCATCAACTGGGGTTATGGTGAAATCATGGCCTATGCGACCCTGCTGGATCAGGGTTACAGCATCCGCCTGACGGGTCAGGATGTCGGACGCGGCACCTTCTCGCATCGGCATGCTGTCGTACACGATCAGAAAGAGGGGGACCGATTGCTTCCGTTGCTCAGAATGCAGGGCGGGGAAAATCGACTCTTCGTTTACGACTCCTTCCTGTCGGAGGAGGCAGTGCTCGCGTTTGAGTATGGCTACTCGGGTACCAGCCCCAATACACTGGTTATCTGGGAAGCGCAGTTCGGTGACTTTGCCAACGGCGCCCAGGTGGTGATTGACCAGTTCATCGCCTCCGGTGAACACAAGTGGGCCAGGCTTTCAGGTCTCACTATGCTGCTGCCGCACGGCTACGAGGGCGCCGGCCCCGAGCACAGTTCCGCGAGACTTGAGCGTTATCTCCAGCTTTCTGCGGAACACAACATACAGGTCTGTGTGCCGACAACACCGGGTCAGATGTACCACCTGCTGCGCAGGCAGGCGATCCGTCCCCTGCGGAAACCGTTGATTGTCATGACGCCAAAGAGCCTGCTGCGCCACAAGGAGGCAATTTCATCACTGGAAGATCTTGCCAACGGCGCCTTCCGGACGGTGATCGGTGATTCGCACCCTGCAGACCCCGGCGAGGTTGAGCGGGTTGTTCTGTGCAGCGGCAAGGTGTATTACGACCTGCACGCCGCGCGTGTCGAAGCAGACCTGAACAGGGTTGCGATCCTTCGGATCGAACAACTGTACCCGTTTCCCGAGCCTGATCTACAGGCCGTGCTTGAGACGTATCCCAATGTCAAATCCGTTGTCTGGTGTCAGGAGGAGCCGATGAACCAGGGCGCCTGGTACTCCAGTCAGCACCACATACGCAGAGTGCTGCACAGGGTATTCCCGGAGCTGCATCTTGACTTTGCAGGCCGCGAAGCCTCGGCGGCAGCCGCAGCGGGATACATGTCCCTTCATGTGCGCCAGCAGGAACAACTGGTTCACGACGCATTACAGGGCGCTAACGAGGCATAAAACGAGACGGCAGTCATGGTAGAGATCAAAGCCCCGCAATTTCCGGAATCCATTGCCGACGGTGAGGTTGCGACCTGGCACGTCGCTGTTGGTGAAACCGCGCACAGGGATCAGGTTCTGGTTGATATTGAAACCGACAAGGTGGTTCTTGAGGTGGCTGCACCCCGGGATGGCAGGTTAACGGCCATCCACAAGCAGGAGGGCGACACTGTGCTCGCTGAGGAAGTTCTCGGTGAATTCGAGCCGGGTGACCTGTCCGGCAAAGCGCCTGCGGCGGATAAAGCGCCCGCGGCGCAGGCAGCAACAGAAGCTGCCGGCGAAGCGACCGCCAGCCCGGCGGCCAGAAAAATAGCCGGGGAAAATCGCATCGATGTCACCAGGATTGAAGGTTCCGGAAAAGGCGGACGGGTCACCAAGGAAGATGTACTGAGGGCGGTGGCGCAAATAGAGGGTCAGCCCGGAAAAGACAAGGCTGTGGCTATTCCTGACCTGCCCAGTGCGGCGGACGGTGATCGTATTGAGCGACGTGTGGCCATGACCCGCCTAAGGGCGAGTATCGCGAAACGGCTGGTGAATGCTCAGCAGACGGCAGCCATGCTGACGACCTTCAACGAGATTGATATGCAGGCGATCATGGACCTGCGTACACGCTACAAAGACGACTTTGCCAGGGTACACAACGGCACCCGTCTGGGATTCATGTCGTTTTTCATCCGCGCCAGCGTCGAGGCGCTGAAACGATTCCCGGCGGTTAATGCCTCCATCGACGGGAGTGACATTGTGTATCACGGCTATCAGGATATAGGCGTTGCGGTGGGTTCACCGAGGGGGCTGGTTGTGCCGGTTATCCGTGATGCCGACAGTCTCACACTGGCAGAACTGGAAGAGCAGGTCAGCGATTACGGGCGGAAGGCCCAGGACGGCAAGCTCTCTATCGACGAGATGACCGGTGGCACTTTCACCGTGTCCAACGGCGGCGTATTTGGCTCGTTACTTTCCACACCCATTCTCAATCCACCGCAGACCGGCATTCTTGGTATGCACAAAATTCAGCAGAGACCCGTCGCCATCAATGGCGAGGTTGTGGTCCGGCCAATGATGTATGTGGCGCTTTCTTATGATCACCGTTTGATTGATGGCCAGGAAGCGGTTCGTTTCCTGGTGACGATCAAGGATTTCCTGGAAGAACCGGCCCGGATTCTGCTGGATTTGTAAACGACACCTGAGAGGACACCATGGCTACCTCATACGACGTGATTGTTATCGGCGCAGGCCCGGCGGGCTACCACGCTGCCATTCGAGCCGCGCAACTCGGGCTGAAAACCGCGATTGTCGAAAAGTGGCTCAACAGGGAAGGGCAGCCGGCCTATGGCGGAACCTGCCTCAACGTAGGCTGCATTCCATCGAAGGCGCTGCTCGAAGCCTCCCACAGGTTTATTGAGGCGCGTGATCACTTTGATGAGATAGGTATTCGCATCAAGGGCGTGTCCGCGGATATTCCGGCGATGATGGCAAAGAAGGATCAGGTTGTTGGCAATCTGACCACAGGTGTCGCCGGTCTGTTGAAGTCCAACGGCGTCACCACCTGCGAAGGGATGGCGAAACTCCATGCCGGTCGGAAGATCGTCTTTACGGCACATGACGGCGGCAGCGAAGAGCTGACCGCTGAAAATATCATTATTGCGACCGGCTCGGTCCCGGTGGAAATTCCTCCCTGCCCACTCACTGAAGACCTGATCGTTGATTCCACCGGTGCGCTGGAGTTTCAGAAAGTACCGAAGCGTCTCGGCGTCATAGGCGCCGGGACTATCGGACTGGAACTCAGCAGTGTGTGGAGTCGGCTTGGCTCAGACGTTGTTCTGCTGGAAGCGCTGGAAGACTTCCTGCCTGCGGCGGACTCGCAGGTCGCCAGGGAAGCCGCAAAGCAGTTCAGGAAACAGGGCATGGATATCCGCCTGGGCACGCGGGTGACCGGAACCAAGGTCAACAAAGGCAAAGTGACGGTAGAGTACACGGATTCCGAAGGCGACAAGAGCGAGGTGTTTGACAGGGTCATCGTCGCCGTGGGTCGCCGCCCGTTCACCGAGGATCTGCTTGCTGCGGACTCGGGCGTCACCCTGGATGAACGCGGTTTCATTTTTGTTAATGATGTCTGCCTGACAGACGCACCCGGTGTTTATGCCGTGGGAGACGTGGTGCGCGGGCCAATGCTGGCGCACAAGGGAATGGAAGAGGGCATCATGGTAGCTGAACGACTGGCTGGTCAGATGCCGCTGGTGAACTATGACCTGGTGCCCTCCGTGATTTACACCCACCCCGAGATAGCCTGGGTCGGCAAAACGGAACAGGCTCTGAAGGCGGAAGGGGTGGATATTGAAGTCGGCGCCTTCCCCATGGCGGCGAGTGGCCGCGCCATGGCGAATAACGATACCGCCGGTGTGATCAGGGTGATTGCCGATAAGGCATCGGACCGTATTCTGGGCGTTCACATTATGGGCGCCCAGGCATCCGAGATGATTGCCGAGGCTGTGATCGCCATGGAGTTCGGCGCCGGCGCCGAAGATCTTGGACTGACCATGTTCGCACACCCGACCCTCTCGGAAGGTCTGCATGAGGCCGCGCTCGCGGTTTCCGGACATGCCATCCACATCGCGAATCGAAAGCGCAAGAAATAGTCAATCCAGATAGAAAAAGGACCAGATGTTATGAACCTTCATGAATATCAGGCGAAGCAACTCTTCGCTGAATATGGCCTGCCGGTATCCCGGGGTATTGCAGTCGATACGGCGGATGAGGCCGTGGCTGCGGCCAGGGAAATAGGCGGTGATCGATGGGTCGTTAAAGCCCAGGTTCACGCCGGTGGCCGGGGAAAAGCCGGCGGTGTGAAGCTGGTAAACACGGATGATGAGGTTCGTGAATTTGCCGACCGGCACATAGGCACCCATCTTGTGACCTATCAGACAGACGAGAAGGGGCAGCCGGTCAGCAAGATTTTCGTTGAAGCCTGTACTGACATCGACCGCGAACTCTATCTGGGTGCCGTGATTGACCGTTCAACCCGCAGAATCACGTTCATGGCATCGACAGAGGGCGGCGTGGAAATCGAGAAGGTTGCCGGGGAAACGCCGGAAAAGATTCTGCGGGCGACCATTGACCCCATGACCGGCGCCTGTCCTTACCAGGCTCGCGATATCGCGTTTCAGCTTGGGCTGGAAGGCAGGCAGACCAATCAGTTCGTCGGCATATTTATGGGGCTGGCAAGGCTGTTCGAAGATTGCGATCTCAGCCTGATTGAAATCAACCCGCTGGTGGTCACTGCGGACGGCGATGTCCTCTGTCTGGATGCCAAGTTGTCCGTGGACGGTAACGCCCTGTACCGACAGAAGAAGCTGGCGGAGATGCGTGATCACAGCCAGGAAGACGAGCGGGAAAATCAGGCATCCGAATTTAACCTCAACTATGTGGCCCTGGAGGGCAATATCGGCTGCATGGTGAACGGTGCGGGTCTGGCCATGGGTACGATGGACCTGGTCAAACTGCACGGTGGTCAACCGGCCAACTTTCTGGATGTGGGTGGTGGTGCGACCAGAGAGGCGGTCGGTGAAGCCTTCAAGATCATCCTGTCTGACGATGGCGTTAAGGCAGTGCTGATCAACATCTTCGGGGGCATCGTTCAGTGCGACATCATCGCCGATGGCATTATCGGCGCCGTAAAGGATGTTGGCGTAGACGTTCCGGTAGTCGTGCGTTTTGAAGGCAATAATGCGGCGCCGGGTGTCAGAATCCTGGCGGAAAGTGATGTGGATGTTATTGCGGCAACGAGTCTCACCGACGCCGTTGAGCAGGCAGTTAAAGCGGCGGGAGGTGCAGCGTGAGTATTCTGGTCAACAAGGACACCAGGGTCATCTGCCAGGGATTTACCGGCTCCCAGGGTACGCTGCACTCTGAGCAGGCGATTGCCTATGGCACCCGGATGGTAGGGGGCATAACCCCGGGCAAGGGTGGCCAGCAGCATCTGGGTCTGCCGGTGTTTGATACGGTTCGTGAAGCGGTTCAGGCGACCGGTGCCGATGCGTCCGTGATCTATGTTCCGGCCCCCTTTGCCAAAGATGGCATTCTTGAGGCCGCCGCCGCCGGTATCAGGCTGATTGTCTGCATCACGGAAGGTGTGCCGACCCTGGACATGCTGGTAGCCAAGGCAAGCCTGGATGCGCAGGGTGTTCGTCTGATCGGACCGAACTGCCCCGGCGTAATCACACCGGGTGAGTGCAAGATCGGCATTATGCCGGGAGATATTCATCTGCCGGGCAGGGTCGGCATTGTTTCCCGGTCGGGCACACTGACCTACGAGGCCGTCAAGCAGACAACTGATCTTGGTTACGGGCAAAGCAGTTGTGTCGGTATCGGCGGTGACCCGATTCCCGGCAGTAACTTCATTGATATTCTGGGCATGTTCCAGGAAGACCCGCAGACGCAGGCCATTGTCATGGTCGGTGAAATTGGCGGTACCGCAGAGGAAGAAGCTGCGGAATTCATCAAGAACAATGTCACGAAACCGGTTATCGGATACATCGCCGGGGTGACAGCGCCACCCGGCAAGCGCATGGGGCACGCGGGCGCCATCATTGCCGGTGGCAAGGGCACGGCGGATGACAAGTTCGCCTCGCTACAGTCAGCGGGAGTGACAACCGTCAAAAGTCTTGCCGACATAGGCAAGACCCTGCAGAAAGTCACCGGCTGGTAATCACAGTTTTGTCAGGGGCGGTGACGACAGCCGCTCCTGTCCCCTGTTCGATTTCAGCGCTTCAGCGCCAGGCCACACGGGTAGGAACGGGCCTTGAAATTCGGCAGTTCTGCCCCAATTTCCCTGTCGAAGTAAAAATACCGGAAATCACATGACAACAGCACAAAAAGAAACCCTGGGTTTTCAGTCAGAAGCCAAACAGCTTCTGCACCTGATGATTCATTCTCTGTACAGCAACAAGGAAATTTTTCTGAGAGAACTGGTTTCCAATGCCAATGACGCCATCGACAAGTTGCGATTCGAGAGCCTGTCTGACCCGGACCTTCTGCGGGAAGGCGTTGAACTGGGCATCACCATCGATATGGACGAAGACGCAAAAACCATCACGGTGACTGACAATGGCATCGGTATGAGCCGTGAGGAGGCAGTCTCTCACCTGGGAACTATCGCCAAGTCGGGCACCGCCCAGTTCCTGGAATCCCTAACCGGCGACCAGCAGAAGGACGCGCAGCTTATCGGTCAGTTTGGTGTTGGCTTTTATTCCTCCTTTATCGTGGCGGATGAGGTGACGGTTGAATCGCGCTCTGCAAAGGTCAGTGCGGACCAGGCGGTCAGGTGGCATTCCGGCGGTGAAGCAGAATTTGACGTTGAAAGCATCACCCGGGATCAAGTGGGCACCTCGGTGACCCTGCACCTGAAGCCCGACGAAGCAGAGTTTGCCAGCGGCTGGCGGCTCAGGAACATCGTCAAGAAGTACGCCGATCATGTGGCGGTTCCCGTGCGCATGAAAGAATTGTCGGCGGAAGAGGGTAAAGAGCCGGGGTATGAGGTCGTCAATACTGCCAGGGCGCTGTGGACAAGGCCCAGAAACGATGTCAGTGAAGACGAGTACAAGGAGTTCTACAAGCTCGTCTCCCACGATTTTGAGGACCCGCTGACCTGGAGTCACAACAAGGTAGAAGGCAAACTTGAGTACACGAGCCTTCTGTATATTCCGGGTAAAGCCCCCTTTGACCTCTGGCACCGGGAATCCCCGCGCGGTCTCAAGCTGTATGTGCAGCGTGTCTTCATCATGGATGATGCGGAACAGTTCCTTCCCCTGTACCTCAGGTTTGTTCGCGGAGTGGTGGATTCAAGTGATCTCTCGCTCAATGTTTCCCGCGAGATATTGCAGAAGGACCCGGCCATCGACTCCATGCGCAGTGCGCTGACCAAACGTGTGCTGGACATGATTGCCAAACTGTCCGCCGATGAAGAGAAGTACCAGCCGTTCTGGGATGAGTTTGGTCAGGTGTTGAAAGAAGGGCCCGCCCAGGACATCGGCAACAAGGAAAAAGTTGCCGGGCTGTTTCGCTTCGCAACCACGCACGGCGACTCTGCCACCCAGAACCAGTCACTGGCGGCTTATGTTGAGCGCATGAAGCCCGAACAGGACAAAATTTACTATGTTGCCGCAGAGAACTATCACACCGCCGCGAACAGTCCTCACCTTGAAATCTTCCGCAAGAAGGGCATTGAAGTCATCCTGCTGCATGATCGCATCGACGAGTGGTTGATCAACCACCTGATGGAATTCGACAGTAGGCAGTTCCAGGACGTTGCCAGGGGTGAGTTGGACCTTGGCGATCTTGAAGACAAGGAAGATAAGACCGAACAGGCCGAAGTCGAGGAGACCTACAGGGAACTGGTTGAGAAGATTAGCGAACTGCTGAAAGATTCGGTGGAAGAAGTGCGAATGACCCGGCGACTGACTGATTCGCCCGCCTGTCTTGTTGTCAGTGAGGACGACATGGGTATGCAGATGCGCCGGGTGCTGGCGTCGGCAGGCCAGGAAGTTCCCGCAGGCAAGCGTATCTTTGAACTGAATCCGGACCACTCGCTGGTACGAAAGCTGAATGACGAACCGGACCTGGACCGGTTCAATGAACTGGCGCTGGTGCTTTACGATCAGGCAATGCTGGCGGAGGGTTCCCAGCTTGACGAGCCGGCAAGTTATGTCTCCCGCCTGAATAAGCTACTGCTGGAGTTGTCTGCCTGACTGGTTTGCCTGTAATTTCGAAGAATTTTGTTATCGGCGGAACGGGCATACCTGAGTGAGGCGCGGGATAAGGGTTTTCAGAGAAAATTTACGCGATGGAATGGCGTCTCATAAAACAGATCGGACGTAAAACGATCAATGGTGATGACGTCGATCTAAGTCACCTTCAGGACTCAGTTTACGGCTTTGCGATTCCCGCTACCGAGAGCTTTCCATCAATTAGCGCTGAAATGCTTATTCAGTACAGTAGCCACTGCGTGACCACCGGTCCGGCACACGGCGAAAAATTTGATTTCTCTGCTCTTGGGTACGAGCGATTGATCCTGGATTACCGAGGCAATGAACGCTGCTTCTGTGCGGATCGATATGCCTGGTCGAAAAACTTACCGGATATCATTCGCTCGCTACCAACTAATCGCATGTGCTATTTCACAAACCACGAAAACTGGCTTTCGATTGAGATATTGGACCCGCAGGGCGTGGGTCAAGTCTACGAAGTATTTTTCAACCTGACGCGACAGAGCAACAAGTTCTTGCGAGTGTATGTGGAAAGTGCCTACGTGCGTACCGCTGAAAACGTGGTTCGACGGCCAAGAGACTTCAAAAGGAAGGAAAAGATTCGTGGCAAAGTGCTATTGGCGAAAAAACTTCGAGGGCAGCCCATCTCAAAGCCAGGGCGTCACTAAGCGAATTACCAAAAGCAAAAGGCCCCATCAAAGGGGCCTTTCTCTCTCGAGTACTCTTGATTATTCCAGCACGGCTGGAACCGGTTTCCCGGCGGTCGATGAACACTGCTTTCACAGCCTCGTACACATCCATCTGTAGTAATTATCAGCAATTGCGCTTGTCAAGTCAATGTAAGATGCCTGTTATGTTAGGAGCACATGATCTGTCCGGTTCTCATGCCTTTCTGAGGAGGCTCTTCTTATGAGCGACCATCAGACCATTGTCAATCTGTGGGCGAAGAATGTCAGTCCATACCTTATAATTCCCAAAAAACATTATTCAGAGTTTCCTTAGGTGTTTAATAATCAATAAGTTAGCTGATATTTCTTCCATGAGTTCTCACCTGTGAAGCTGCTGCTTATGAGGCATGGAGAGGCGGAGTCACAGGCCGCCAGTGACTATGAACGCCGTCTGACTGACCACGGCGCACGTCAGGTTGCTGCATCTGTCCGTCGATTGCTGACGTATGAGTTCAATATCGAGCTTTTGCTGGTCAGCCCCCTGCCCAGGGCTCGCGAGACTGCTGACATTGTCGATGGGTTGCTGGGTCCTGTCCCCATGGTCGTGTCCGATGCCGTGACGCCCGATGCCACGGTTGCCGGGGCCATAGAGGCGTTTGAACGGCAGTTCAAAGGCAGAGACTGCATCATGGTGGTTATGCACCAACCGATGATCGGTAGTCTTGTATACTATCTGACGGGTGTGCGGCAGCCGATGCCAACGGCGTCACTGGCTGTGATTGAGGCACCCGTATTGACATCTGACTGTTGTAGTGTGGAATGCGTTATCTAGCCCTTCTTGTTTTTATAAGCTCTCCCGGTTTCGCGGCTGGTGCTCAAAGCACGGCTGAGAAGGTGGAACTGTCTCCCTACCTTGCCGCCGAGGCGGTCTCTGAGCAGTGGAGTTCAGCCAGCTTCCACCTGTTAATCCTGGGCGCACTGGAGAAAGTGAACCATGTTCTGCAACCGGAACGGTCCGAGGTGGTCGCGGGACGCCGGTTTCAAGAGACCTTATATCTACCCGAGGCCCGCCGAACAGAACAGGTATTCGAGCACTACAGGCAACAGTTGCTGTCTCTGGGTGAACTTTTGTTTGAGTGTGACGGTCGAGCCTGTGGCAGTTCCAGTTACTGGGCGAACAGGGTGTTTGAAGAAGCGGTGTTGTACGGGCCTGAGCAGTATCAGAAGTATGCGATTGTTCGTCGCAATGACGGGCGGGGGTACCTGGCCGTGTATGTCGGACAACGTGCGACACGAAAGATCTATGTGCATCTGGTACATTTCCTGACAGTGATGGAGTAGTCAGTGGTCGACAATATGTCCAGGCGGGGGTTTGATCCCCTGACCTACAGGTTTGAGGATCAACTCCCGGACCACGGCAGCGTGACCCGGGTGGCTGACGGTGTCTTCTGGGCGCGTATGCCCATGTGGGGACGTCTGAATCACATCAACGTCTGGGTCCTGCGCGACTACGACGGCTGGACGATTGTTGATACCGGGCTTAACCGGGAGGATGTTCAGGAATGCTGGCGCTCCATCTTTGCCAATCATCTTGAGGGCAGGCCCGTGCGACGGGTAATCGCCACGCATCTTCACTCCGACCATACCGGTAATGCCGGCTGGATTTGCCAGGAATGGGGCGCCGAACTGTGGATGTCGCGCAGCGACTTTTTCATGTGCAAGGTCATGGCTGCGGATGGCCCGTCCGATGTGCCGGAGGATGCCATCAAGTTTTACCGCAGGGCCGGTTTCGATGAGGCCCGACTGAACCGTTACCGGGAGCGGTTCGGGCAGTTTGGTGCGAACATCTGGGAGTTGCCAGCCGGTTACCGGCGAATTCAGGAAGGCCAGTATCTTGATATTGGCGGCAGAGAGTGGCGGGCGGTGATTGGTCACGGCCATGCACCCGAGCATGTCTGCCTCTACTGTCCGGAATTGAAGTTGATTATTGGCGGCGATCAGATCCTGCCGAAAATTACCCCCAACGTGAGCGTCAACCCTTCAGAGCCGCTGGCAAATCCGCTACGGGACTTCATCAATTCCTGTGCGCGATTTCGTGAAATTCTGCCGCCGGACCTGCTGGTGCTGCCGGCCCATGAGAGCCTTTATGAAGGGGTGCATGAACGCCTGACGGCGCTGATCGACTGGCATGAGGTGGCGATTGAAAAACTGTACGACCTTTGCGAAGAACCGAAACGGGCGGTTGACGTCTTCCCGGCGCTGTTCAAAAGCGAGATAACAGATACCAGCTATTTCCCGGCGACCGGCGAGTCGATTGCACACCTGCACTGTGCGCTGGAGCGCCGTATGCTGACCGTGGAGGAAGATGAAAACGGCGTTGCCTGGTGGTGTCGGGCTTGATCCGGGTGTAGCAGGCGAGTGACGGTTGACGCCGATGGATCTTTGTAGTAAACGGGCTATTATTGATAGGAATAATGGTGGGGAACATGAGAAAAGTCAGACTTGATTTTGTTTTGCTTCTTTTCGTAATTATAGCTTTCGGTTATGTGTTTGGATCAGATCTTGCTGACAAACATAACGCCGAGGATGCGAATAAAGCTGCAAAGTGTGCAGATGCTCAAAAGCAAGAGAGCGGAGGATAGTTCACTGAATTGTAATTATGTTTGTTGTAAAGAGGAGGTGCCCTTCTTGCAGGAAGGGCATTATCCAAACGGCAGAGCTTCCCCAGGGCGTTCATTGCTCCTATTGTCGAGAATACTGGGAAGTGGATATGCGTTATGCACTCGGATTTCCGATATTGGTTGTCATATTGGTAATCGTATTTTTCAGGCTGGATATGCCAGTTCCTGCGCTATTTTTTGTTTTTGTTCAAATAGTATATGGAGCACTTTGTAAACAGATATCGGCATCGCTTTTTCCTTTGAAAAGTTACGAGGGTTGAGCCTTTTCCTGCAATAGCAATGGTTAAAGGAGAAGCTACTATGGGGTATACAGCGAATATGCCAATTAATGTCGTGAGTCGTAAGTAGCCTATGTTGACCTCGACCAGACGTAGATGAACAGGCCCAATGCCCTGAGAGGATTGATCCTGGGTATCGGGGCTTTAGTCATTTTCAGTGTGGCGCTTTATCTGTTTTTTCTTCAGAGTAGCCAACCTGATTCTTTGGACAAGGTTCCCGATGGCACCGTCTCCGAAAGTACTGCCAACCCTGATCTGAACCTGCTCACGGCAAACCCATCGGATGAGTCCCCCGATGAGCGGTCTCTCTGCGAGATAAAGGATTACATTTCCTCCAAAGACCTGAAATCGACCCGTGGGATTTTGGTCAGGGCTTACTTTGGCAGGCTTCTTGAGGAACACAGCGACCGCAATCAACCGGGCCTGCTGGCAGAGAAGGCGGGTGTAGTGGACGAGGTGGATTCACTGTTGCGATCAGCGCCGCCGGTGAATCAGGGGTCAGATACCGACCTTATGGCCTGGCTATCGGAACGCTCGAACCAGGCGCCTCTTGAAAAAATACTGCGACTGGTGGAAATCGTAGGGAATGATGAAGTCAGCCATATCCGCACACTATTCGGTGACGACAGCGACCAGTTCCGTTACGGCGGCATGCCTTTATTTACAGCCGTCCTGAATAAACACGAGGCCCCGGACCAGTTCCTGCTTGACAGCCTCTATGCCCAGGGCTTTGAGCCGGATGTTCTCGATGCTTTCTACGGCATCGTGTTGCTTCAAGTAAAAAAAGTAGACCACCATCTGGTTGCCAGTTTGATTGAGCATTTACGCATTGAAGAAGATGCGCCGGAAGATGCAAACGGGAATTCCATGAACGAATTGGCGTTCGTGTATTTGCAGGCTGCGGAGCAGCTTGCCCATCCGGTGCTGGAGGCCCTACTCAACAGGTTCGGTGTGGCAGGCCTGGGCGATGTCCGGCTCTTTGACAAACTGCCGGGGCCGGAAGCGGACCGCTTGCAGGACGGCATCAAAACCGTCGAGCTATTGCTGGACCATGGCCTGCGACCGCAAACCAGGCTTGGTGTGTCCCGGTTGAGGTCCTGGCTTCCGGAGGACTGGTTGCAGGCTAACGAATATAGAATTGCCATGCCGGAGGTGTTTCTGGACCCGGGCATGGAGGTGCATCTTGAAGAGCTTGGCGCCATAAAAGATCGCTTCTCGGAACAGATTGCCCGGGCGCTGGCAATAGAAAAGACCTGCCCCGGGCTTCTGGTTCAAGACCCGGGACTTGCGGTAGCGCCTGCCGCCCTGGGCTTTGAAGAACGTCAAGCCCTGTTCCACAGTTCTTTCGCCGACCCAGCCGACTCAGATAGCGACATACTCGGCCAATTTATCAGGGCACCTGTGAAGGGAGACCTTGCAACCCTGAAGCTGCAATTCCTTGACCATGACGCTGCAAGAGGCCTGGATGAAATCATGAAGCTGCTGCCGGATTTTTTTGGTACGGAACTTGAGGAAGGGGCCCTGTACATGGCGTTTTCCACCGGCATCAGCGCCGGCGCATCTATGGATTATTTTGAAACCCTGATGGCCCATGGCGCTGTTGTGCCGGAGGGTGCCATCATTAGCATTGCGATAGGCGGGCATGAGCGTTTGCTGGAAGAACTGGCACCGCATGGGCTTGACATTCACTTTGCGAGACCGAAGGGAATGAACGCATTGAGCTGGCTGGCGCAGAACAGCTTTAAAAATGCCTCGGATTACGGCACGTTCTTGTCGCTACTTGAGGCGGGTGTGGATGTGTCGCCCCCGAACGCCTCGCTTGACCCGCTGAACCTTGCGTTGATGAAGATTCCGGAGAACGATGGGGCAATGTTCTACATAGCGGCATTGGCAGGCCGGGGCGCGCCGGTTACGCTGAGTCATCGCCAACAGATGGCGGTGTTGAAGATGCAGGATAAGGAAAAGTACCGGGAAGTGATTGAACTGGTGCCTCAATTGGCTGTTGATTTCTGAAATTTCCTCGCAGGTATTGAACCCGGAAAGGCGTTTAACTTACAGGCGACCCTGTGATATAAGTAGTCGGTTGTCTGCAAAAGATTGTGCATAACAGAAGAATAAGAAGGCCATAGTCAAAGACCATAACCTTCTTCTTACAAAAACAGGGGGATTCGATGATGGTTAAATTCGTAGACAAGGCAAGGAACACGCTCGCCATAAACAACCTCGGGGGGGGGGGGGGGGGGGGGGGGGGGGGTAACGAGTTTCGCGCTTGTTTTCTCACTCGCGCTCTTTTCCCCAGCCGCAGTCCTGGCCCAGGAAGAAACAGTAACAGAACCCGAAGCCGAGGATGTCGTGGTGGAAGCCGCGCTCCAAAACACGGAAGCCCAGGGTACCATTGAAGAAGTAGTCGTTACCGGTTCGCGTCTCAAACGTGACACCTATACCAGCGTAAGTCCCCTGCAGATCATCCGGGCGGATTTTTCCAAGCAAGCGGGCCTGATTGACCCGGCGGAAATCCTGCAGGGTTCCACCGCCGCCGCCGGGCAGCAGATTGACCTCACTTTCCAGGGCTTCGTGCTGGACAATGGCCCCGGCGCTTCCACCGTTGACCTGCGCGGCCTCGGGGACCAGCGCACCCTGGTGCTGGTCAATGGCAGGCGCCTTGGCCCCGGCGGGGTGGAAGGCGCTCCCTACGCCCCGGACATCAACCTGATTCCCAGAGTGCTGGTCCAGCAGTATGACCTTCTGCAGGACGCCGCCTCATCCGTTTACGGCTCCGACGCCATCGCCGGGGTGGTCAACATCATTCTCCGCAAGGATTTTGACGGCTTTGAATTTGAAACCTTCCTTGAGGAGCCGCATCACGACAATGGCACCAGGGCCACTTATAGTCTGGCCTGGGGAACCAACACCGACCGGGGCGTCATCGGCGTTGCGGTGGAACACCAGGAAAGGGAAAGGGTTGCCCTGAGGGACCGCCCCTGGCTGGACGGTTGCGAAAGCAATCTTGAAATAGACGAGAACGGGCAGGTTCGCACCGAGGATCTCTATTGGGAATCCCTCGGCTATCCGTCCTTCGGAAACTGCAATCTGGGAGGACTGGGATCCCGCACTTTCGTGCCCAGACTTTCCCCTGATGATCCCGTCCGTTACGGGTCTATCTACTACACCCCTGGCTCCTCCAACGGCGGCTGGGGCAACTGGACTGAATCCGGCGACCCCTACCTCAGGCGGGCCATTGATGGGGACGGGGATGGCGTTGCCGACGTGGACCTCCGCGACTATAATACGAACGGCAGTCCGAGTGACCTGAACTCTGACCTCTTCCCCAAGATCAGCCTCACCAACATCATGGCCTATGGCGAATACACCCTGGAGGGCGAGGCCAACCTCACGCCCTACTTTGAGGCCAATTACACCCTCCGCAAGTTTGACTCCAACGGCGGCGAGGGGCAGTTCTTCCCGGACGTTCCGGCAAACAACCCCTTTAATCTGTGCAACCCTAACCAGCCGAACGGAATAGACTGCGGACTGGCTTTTGATGCTTATCTGGACAACCCCAACGTTGCCGCCGCCTATACCCAGGCATTCGGGGCGACGCCCGCGCAGTTCCGGGAGGCCGGCACTGATCTCTATCCGGGTGCCATAGGCCCAAGGGAAACCACGCCTATCGTGGCTGTGCGCGGCGACCGCAACCTCACCAAGACGGAAACGGAGCAGTCCCGGTTGGTAGTGGGCCTGCGGGGCGACCTGCCGTTTATGAACTTCGGCACCCTGGGCAACTGGTCTTTTGACACCTTCATCAGTTATTCCAAATCCGAGGGGGATTCAGAACGCTACGGAATACGCGAGGACCGCCTGGAACTCTCACTGGGCGATTATTCCTCCACCACGACGCCCTGCGAAAACGACACGGGTCAGGTGCTGGCATCGGACGCCGCGCCCGGCTGCGTGCCGGTGAACCTCTACGCACCTTCCCTGTATCCGGTCAGGGAGGGGAAGGTAGTCGGCGACTTCGCCACCCAGGCGGAACGCGATTACCTGTTTGGCATTCGTGAGTTCAACACCGTCTATGAGCAGACCCTTGTTTCCGCTTACGCGACCGGTGACATCTTTTCCCTCCCGGCGGGGGAAGTCTCCCTCGGCCTCGGGGCGGAATACCGCATTGACGAAATCGACTCGGACCCGAACGCGGTGGCTCGGGACGGCCTCTTCTGGGGCTTCTTCTCTGACAGGGGTGCGAAGGGTGAGCGCGACACCCAGGAATGGTTCGCGGAATTGGAAGTGCCCATCCTCGCGGACCGCTTTCTGGCGACGGAATTGAATATCAACGTATCGGCGCGCCTTACGGACGATGAGTATTATGGCAAAAACTCCACCGAAGCCGTGAAAATCGGCTGGCGCCCCTTTGACTCCCTGCTGCTTCGGGGCACCTGGGGCACGGCCTTCCGGGCGCCCAACCTGCGGGAACTCTTCCTGCAGGGCACCACCGGCTTCCTGAATGTCTTCGACCCCTGCTATGTGCCGGAAGACGCCCGCAGCGGCCTCACCCAGGACTATGACCCGACCCTGGACCGCCGGGAGCAGGAAGTGCTGGCCAACTGCCGGGCCACGGGCGTGGACCCGACCCTTGCCGATATCGGCGGCACCAACATCTTCAGCACGGAGGTCTCAGCCGGCGGTAGTCTGACCCTGGAACCGGAGGAATCCGAATCCTGGACCCTTGGCTTTGCCTTTGAGCAGCCCTACACCGACAAGTTTGATCTCTCCCTCAGCGTGAACGTTTACAAGATCACGGTGGAAAGCACGGTGATTGAGCCGAGCGCCACCTTCATCATTGGTGACTGCTATGGCGATGAATCTGGCACCGGAAACAGCGCCTTTTGCCCGCGCATCACCCGGGATTTCAGTGACCCCACAGACCCGCGCATTACCTTCCTGGACAGGGGCTTCATCAACCGCGACCAGGAGCGGGTGCGCGGCATTGACTATAGCCTCCTCTTTCAGGATCAGATTAACCTGTGGGGGCGACCCATTGACCTGGCCATAGATATAGATGCCCACCGGTTGCTGGAGCGTTCCACCCTCTTCACCAACGCCGACGGCACGCCGGACGAGGACAAGTACCGGGGCGAATGGGGCTTTCCCACCTGGCGGGCCCAGTCGAATATTCGCCTGGACCTGGATCGCTGGCGGCTCACCTGGGAAGCTCGTTTTTTAGGTGCCGTGGACCAGGATCCGTTGATTGCGGATGATTTTAACGACATTAGTAGCTCCAACGGTCCCCCCCGCTCCGACACCTGCCTGGGGCCGCCGGATGACGTCTTCTGCCGTGACTATGCGGCTGCTGACCGCTACTGGCGGCACAGCCTTTCCCTCTACTACTCTGCGGACACCTGGACCCTGGGGGGTGGGGTGCGCAATATGTTTGAAGAAGACCTGCCACAGGTTGACGGAAGTGAAATAACCAGCTTCAGCAACACCCCGTTGGGTTTCGGTTATGATGTGAACGGGCGTACCTACTACCTGAACTTTGAGTACCGGCTGGGCGGCAACCAGTGATGTCCGGCCTGGATAAGGGAGGTATAACCCCGTGAAATACTCGCAATTTCTGGCCGTCCTGCTGAGTCTCGCGCCTCTTCTGGCCCTGGGCAAACCCTACCCCCTGGACTACTGGGCACGCCGGGACGCCATCAGCGCTGTGACCGTCTCCCCGGACGGGCAGCGGCTGGGGCTGATGAAAATTCCCGCCAAAGGCGAAAACCCCATTATTGAAATCTACGAGACCGCCAACCTTGGCAAAAAGCCCTTCCGTATCAACGCCAAACCTATGGAGATTGAGTTCTTCGACTGGGTGGACAACGACAATATCGTCATGAGGTCACGGCAGAAGGTGCGCGATAAGATAGACGACTTCAACGAGGGCGTTTACGAACAGCGGCTGGCACTGGTGGACATCAAGAAGCGTAAAATCAAGGAGTTCAAGGAAGAGACGCCGGGCATCAGCATCGTCAGCGTCCTGCCGGACAAGCCCGGGAAGATCCTTATCTCCTTGCGGGAAGGCGGCGAGGACGGCCCAGGTGCAAAACTGCAGGAGGCATTCCGGCCCAGGTCCTACTGGGAATTTGACCTGGACCGGGGCAGCAAAAAACTTCTGATTCGCGGCAAACTTCTCCTGGCGAACATAGACTTTGACGATGCGGGCAACCCCATACTCGCCCGCGGGTTTGACCTGGGCAGTAGCGAGCTTATCTTGTTCTGGCGGCGTCCGGGGGAAAGCAAATGGACCGAGTTTTACCGGCAGCACGAGGACGAGTTTGAAACTTTCGAGGTTTATGGGAAGGACCCGGTTAAGCCGGGTCATTTTATTGTCGAGGCCACCCGGGGCGGGGACAAAAGCAGCCTCTGGTCCTTCTCGGCGGAGAAAAAATCCTTTGCCGAACAACTGTACAAACGTTCCGACGTGGATATCTGCGGGGTGATTCCCCACAGCAATACCTGGACCCATAATCGGGAAATCGTCGGCGTGTGGTATTGCAAGGACAAGATCTATCCCGAGTTTTTTGACGAGGCCGAGGGAGCCCTCCACCGGCAACTGCATCAGGTGATTCCGGGCGCGGATTACATAGATATAACCAGCCGCTCCAGGGATGGCAACACCCTGACCATCAGGAACACCGGGCCCAGGGACCCGGGCACCTATTACCTGCTGCACCAGGGCAAACTGCAACTGATCGGTGGCGCCAGGCCGTACTTTGAACCGGAGCAACTTGCGGATGTGCGCTACATTACCTATCCGGCCCGGGATGGCCGCATCATTCCCGCCTACCTGACGGTGCCCAACGGCAAGCCACCTTTTCCGCTGGTGGTGATGCCCCATGGCGGCCCCTTCGTGCGGGAGACCGTCCTGTTTTCTGAATGGGGGCAACTGCTGGCCAACAACGGCTATCTGGTGTTGCAACCCCAGTACCGGGGCTCACGCAACTATGGCATGGATCATTACCAGTCCGCCTTTATCAAGGGCGGTCAGGGCGGTTACAAGATGCAGGACGACAAGGACGACGGGGTGGCTCACCTGTTGAAAGAGGGCCTGACGACCAGGGATAATGTCGCCATGTTTGGCTGGTCCTACGGGGGCTATGCGGCTCTGGTGGCGGCCTCCCGCAGCCCCCAGGCTTACCGATGCACCATTGCCGGTGCCGCCGTTTCAGACCCGAACATGCAGGTCAACTACTACCGCTACCAGATGCGCGGTACCCAGAAAATCGCGCAGTTGAATATGTGGGACGACAGCGTCTCGCCGATGGAAGAGGTGGCAAAAGTCAATGTGCCAATTCTGCTGATTCACGGCGATGTGGACCAGCGGGTGCCGGTGGGACACGCGAAAAAGTACCTGAAAGCCCTGCGTAAGGCCGACAAACCCCACAAGTATGTGGAACTCAAGGGTGCGGATCATTTCAGCAACACCCTTTTCTATGACCATAAGATGACCATTTACAAGGAATTGCTCGGTTATCTTTCCGGGGAATGCGGCCTGCGGGCAGGGTAGTTTCGGGGGGCGTTATTCTTCAGAGGTGTTCCACTCCGGTTTTCTTTTCTCCCTGAATGCCGCCATGCCTTCCAGACCTTCCCCGGATTCAAACAGGCGTTTGCTCCAGAGGGCGGTCTCTTCAAAACCCTGCTCCCTGGGTATCTCGCTGACCCGTCGCACCAGCTTTTTGGCTTCCTGCACGGCAATGGGACCGCCGAGATTGATCATGTCGATTTCTTCCTGCACGGCTTGAATCAGACCGCTGCCGGGTACCGCGCGATGAGCCAGCCCCATGTTGACGGCATCCTGCCCGCTAAAACGCTCACCGGTCATGAACAGCCTGGTCGCGTGATGGACGCCCAGTTTCGGCACACACACAACGGCAATGACAGCGGGCGCAACCCCGATGCGAACCTCACTGAAGCTGAATATGGCTTCTTCCGCCGTTACGGAGATGTCCGCCGCCGCGACCATGCCAATACCCCCTGCGAAGGCGGGACCATTGACCGCCGCGATAACGGGTTTCGGGCTGTCGAGTATGGCTTTGAGCGCGTCGGGATAGGTAACCGCCTGCTGACCGGCAACCAGCTCCCCCGGAGGGCTTTTCAGGTCGGCTCCTGAACAGAAGGCCGACCCGGCGCCGGTGATGACGATAGAGCGCACCTCATCGTTACTGTTAGCAGTTTGCAGGTGGGCAAACAGTTCGTTGACAAGCACTGCCGACAGCGCATTTCGAGCCTCGGGCCGGTTCAAGGTGATCCATGCGGTGCTGTCCCTGACATCGTACAAGGTTGCTTCCTGACCGGGCATACGGCCTCCGTGTTTTTGTTCGTGTCGGCGGAAAGGTAGCATGGAAGCTTGAAGCGGGCATCCATAATATGAATACTATCCATACCACAACCCAGACCGAATTCTATCCAGTCATGAAGCGAATACTGGTTGCCGGATTAATAGCGATACCTGTTATCGTCGGATACGTTTACCTGAAAAAAGAAGAAGCCCTGCCAGACGAAACCGGAAGCCTGTTTGATTACGAGCAAACCGTCAATCTTCCGGTAGAAAATGATGGTGTACTCAATGAACTTCCGGGTATTTCCAGCGACATCAATAATATCGAATCAATAGCAATAGATAGCACGGGTCATCCAGAGGCCGAATCCAATGGCAGTGATTCCGGAGACAACGGCGAAGTGGTTCTGATTGAACCATCAGTGATCGAAGATGACGCTATTTCGAGCGATTTCCTCCTGTCGAACATAATGTATGACGACAACAATCTGGTTGAACTCATGGATTCACTTGATTCGAACACTGATGGGCAAAGGATGATTGAGCGCCAGCAATATCATGATTGGCTCCGGGCAGCAACTGACCATGCAGTATCTAATCTTGCGACAAACGATGGCATTTATTTGGATCGGTTATCTTGTGGGGAAAGACTGTGCATTGCCAGGTTTAACGCCGACAACGCCAACAGTTCATCAGGTGCTTTAGCCCGGGCAATTGACACTGTCCCGACAGATATGCCTGTTTCTGCGTTAACTTTTCTCGTAAACGATACCAATCAAGGTATCAACGTGTTCATAGGAACTGACCCTGCTATTGGAGTTACAATACCAGAGACATTCTAGCCATTGACGTAACCGATGGGGGAGGGTGGCCATTTCTCTCAGATTTGCGGCGCGCCCTTTGGTCTCTTCTCGGACACGATTCTCGCCAGCAACGGCTACCTGCACGAATCCCTGCGCGAGTTGTGCGCGCCCTGGGCCACGGGAACATCGCAACGGCATCGCGCTGTGTCAGCGATGGACGAAACATAGTGGCGTCACTTCGTCAGCCATGCGGTGCCGGTTTACATTTTTGAGCTTTTCCCCCGAGAGCAACAAAATGTAACCAGTTCTTCTTCGTGCGATGAACGCTTATTTATCATTGGCTAGACGCAGATCTATCTCTTTTAGAGAAAGCCGCAGAAGATAATCGCCCAGAGGTTCATCGAATTTTTCAAGCTTCATGGGCCAGTTTTCAGGTACTAACGGTAGCCCATCTATAAAATCTTCTGCATGATTGTAAGTGCGAGAATATGGAATCGAAAAAATAGCCAGTACAGTATCCAGTTCTTTGGATTCAACCTGACCACTGAAATATGATGCAACCTGACCATTTCGCAACCCCACTTCGCCCCGCATTCTCGCAAATGCTATGTCGCCCATGGTTGGCATTCCGATGTGGGTTATCGTTGCCTGGGACGGAGAGTTTAGTAGTTGATATATAAAATCTTCACAAGCGCTCATGCAACGGGCATCACTGATCACAAAAACATCCTCCACACTTGTCGTCTGACCGTACAGGTTCTTTTTCAGTGTGAACGAACAGTCTTCTCCCGAATAACAAAAATCTGTTCTTGTCATGGTAAATCGTTGATTTTTTCTATTGCTTGAAAGTACATATTTTTCAAGCCAGTTTAGATTGGCATCTTCGTCCCCAAATGAAATATGGCTGTATACGCCCGGGTCGTACAAGAGTTCAGTTAGCTTATATCTGATCCCTGTTCTAGCGATACTTTTCCCAAGAAAAATCCCGGCAAATGGTGAAACCTCATTCCCTCCGACATTGCCTCGAACGTCAAAGATAACTGCTTTGGGCTTCCTCTGCCTGATCTCACTTAAAATACGTTCTCTGGCATTGCATGCTGGATGTGTATTAGCTTTCGAGCAACCGTCGTTTATAAACGCCTCGTCTTGCGAAAAATGAAACGTGGGAATCTTCACTAGAAGGTTTTGGTTGTAATCATAAATACAGAAATAAAATTGATCGTCAATCAAGGTAATTTTTGGCGAAACCTCTTTAAGCTTGAAACCTTTACAGCCGGAATAATTTGTTCCTGGGTCAAGAACAGGCTGATATGTGCCAGATTCAGTTTTAAGACTGCCGATAGAGGTCATCGTCTGAGGGTTCAAGCCAAAGTTAAGTTTCATCAAGAAATCGAAATGGCAAGAAAGTTTTGTTGTTGCTTTACATTTCGTATCGAAAAAATCCTGTGTGGCTAATGCAGTTAGCTTATTATCTATTTCTACAATGCTCTCTTGAGAATCCATGAAATAGTATTCTACGTTTGGATACGTGAAAGAAATCTTCCTGCGGGCTGTCATACTAAAATCCGGTCGGCTTCGACGAAGCTGCTTGCTGACTGAAACAAATGCGTGTTTAGAGGGCAGGGCTGAGGATAGGCTCGAAACTGATTCGCTGACATCCAGATAGGATTCCGCTTCGATTACATTTTGTACTATTTCATTCGTGATTGACTCCCAGTCTCGTTTTCTTGTTGAATTTCTAGCCTCAATAAGATAGGCATCAGCTAATTCAATATTAGCGACCAGGGATTTGACTATATCAATGCGATGTTCGTAAAGAATCTGTTCCAGGTTTGTATGTTGTGATTCATTTTCAGGTTTCGCACTTACTGATTGAGCCAGGCTGGTAGCCAGGAGAAATACGATCATACAATTCACATGATTTCTCATCATTTCTAAATTTCCTTTTCCTGTCTGTCGGCAAAGACGCGTTCAGCTTCCGATGGTTTTTGCTCTGGTTGTGATGACTATCAAGACCCTGGCCAGAATCGAAAATTTACAAACATATTGCTCTGTCTGCAGATTGTATAGTTTGCTCACGGTATGCAATCATAACAACCCTTCAATCGGCACCACAGGACAATCACAGGACGGTATGGAAGAACAGTTTCGATCAATCTTGACGCAGATCGGGGAAGACCCGGAGCGGGAGGGCCTGCTCGCCACCCCGAGGCGTGCAGCCGGGGCGATGGGATTCCTGACCCGTGGCTATGGCCTGACCCTGGAGCAGGTGGTTAACGGTGCGCTGTTTGAGTCTGACAGCAGCGAAATGATTGTGGTGCAGGACATCGAACTCTATTCGATGTGTGAGCATCATATACTGCCCTTTATCGGCAAGTGTCATGTGGCCTATGTCCCGACGGGCAAGGTCCTTGGCTTATCGAAGATCGCGCGCATTGTGGATATGTATGCTCGCAGGCTACAGATTCAGGAGAATCTGACCAGGCAGATTGCGGAAGCGATTCAGCAGGTGACCGATGCTTCCGGCGTTGGCGCTATTATTGAGGCGCAGCACATGTGCATGATGATGCGAGGCGTGGAAAAGCAAAACTCGGTGATGAAAACCTCGGTGATGCTGGGTAGCTTCCGCGACAACCAGGCGACACGCATGGAGTTTCTGTCGTTGATTGGCAGTTAGGGGTTTTTCATGCCGGGCAGCACAACAGGAGAGATGTTCAGGGTGACCACCTTTGGCGAAAGCCACGGGCAGGCGCTCGGCTGTGTCGTTGATGGCTGTCCACCCGGCCTTGAATTGTCGGAGGCTGATCTGCAGGGCGATCTGGATAGGCGCAAACCCGGTACCAGCAGGTATACGAGCCAGCGCAAAGAACCGGATCAGGTGAAAATCCTCTCGGGCATCTTTGAAGGGGTAACCACCGGAACCCCTATCGGGCTGGTTATTGAAAACGAAGATCAGCGTTCGAAAGATTATTCTGACATCAAGGACAAATACCGGCCCGCACATGCGGATTTCACCTACCAGCAAAAATACGGCTTTCGAGACTACCGTGGTGGCGGGCGGGCTTCGGCCCGTGAAACAACGGTGCGCGTGGCAGCGGGTGCCATTGCGAAGAAGTATCTGCGGGTGAAGCAGGGCGTAACGGTCCGTGGTTATCTGGCACAGATGGGTGATATCCGCATTGAGCATGTTGACTGGACACAGGTGGATAAGAACCCGTTTTTCTGTCCGGATGCGGCCAGGGTGCCGGAACTGGAAGCCTTTATCGATCAGTTACGCCGGGATGGTGATTCCATCGGTGCCCGGGTCACGGTGGTGGCGAGCCATGTGCCGGTGGGGCTGGGCGAACCTGTGTTTGATCGCCTGGATGCCGAGCTGGCCAGGGCCCTGATGAGTATCAACGCCGTGAAAGGGGTGGAGGTTGGTTCGGGTTTTGACGTTGTTTCTGCCCGGGGTTCCGAGCATCGAGATGAACTGACGCCGCAGGGTTTCAGTTCCAACAATGCCGGAGGTATCCTTGGCGGTATTTCTACCGGTCAGGATATTGTCGCCAGCATTGCGCTGAAACCGACTTCCAGCATCACGATGCCGGCAAAGACCGTGACAACCAAAGGCGAGCCTTCAGAAATAGCAACCGGGGGGCGACATGACCCCTGCGTCGGCATTCGTGCGACGCCGATTGCCGAGGCCATGGTGGCGCTGGTGCTGATGGATCATCTTCTGCGTCATCGCGGGCAGAATGCGGATGTGTCAGTCGATAGTCCGTTCGAGAACTAACGTCGGTAGTCAGAATCACCGCGCAAAAGGTTGATAAACGCTTCACCGGCATTGGACAGGGTTCGATTCATGTGATGAATCACACCCAGGGTTCGTTCAATATCAATGTCGATATCCAGTACCGCCACGTCGTCCTCGATCATGGTCTTTGGCAGAACGCTCCAGCCCAGTCCGGCCCCGATCAGCATCTTGATCGTTTCCAGATAATTCGTCGACATGCCGACCGGGAGGTGCAGGCCCTGTTCCTCGAACATACTTTTGACAATGCGACCGGTAAAGGTGGTCATGTCGGGCAGGACCGCCGCGTGTTCTGCCAGCAGCGCCAGGGTCAGGTTCCGTCGGCTCGCCAGCGGGTGCGAGCGTGAACAGACGAATACCAGTTCATCACGCCAGATGGGCTCGGCAATCAGCCGCTGGTGGGGCACCGGGGGCAGGGTAATGATGGCCATTTCCAGTTCACCCTGGATGATGCGCTCATGGGCTATCTCCGAATCCATGAAATGCAGGTCCAGGGTGACATCAGGATGCCTCATGACATAGGACTTCAACACCCGGGGCAGACGCCAGAGCCCAACATGATGACTTGTCGCCAGGGAGAGCTGACCCCCGACCTGACCGTTCAGATTTCGGATTTCTCTCTCGGTGTCCTCCACCTGCCGCAGGATGATGTTGGCCCGGGAGAGCAGTGAAAGACCGGCCTCCGTGAGGCTGATGGTGCGCCCGATACGGTCGAACAGTCGTGCGTCCAGTTGCTGCTCCAACTGGGCAATACGTTTGCTGACCGCAGGCTGGGTGAGATGAAGCCGGTCTGCGGCCTGGCTGAAGGACCCGACTTCGGCCACGGCCAGGAAGGCTTTCAGGCTGCTTATCTCCATCGGTTAGTGATATTCCGGCAACTCATGGTTTTGATGATAAATATGAATTTGTGTCATGGCAATCAGCGGCTTAGACTTCGCACCCGTTATAAATTGTGTCAGGAGAACAGCCATGAGCGGATACAACCTGGCCATTGTCGGTGCCACAGGTGCGGTGGGCGAAGCAATGATGGAGATCCTGGCGGAGCGTGAGTTTCCGGTGGAAAACCTGCATTTGCTGGCCAGTGAGCGTTCCGCCGGTTCCCGCCTGCAGTATGCGGGGAAATCCATCCCGGTGGAGGACCTTGCGACCTTTGACTTCAGCCAGGTTCAGATTGGCCTCTTTTCTGCCGGGGGCGGTATTTCCGCCGAGTATGCGCCGAAAGCGGCTGAGCAGGGTTGTGTTGTCATCGACAATACCTCTTGCTTCAGGCGTGATGACGACATTCCGCTGGTGGTGCCGGAGATAAACGCGCATCGAATTCCGGAATACGGCAACCGGGGGATTATCGCGAACCCGAACTGCTCCACTATCCAGATGCTGGTGGCGCTCAAACCCATCCGGGATGCGGTTGGCATATCGCGGATCAACGTCGCGACCTACCAGGCGGTTTCGGGCGCGGGAAGGCGCGGGGTCGAGGAACTCGCCTCTCAGACGGCAAAACTGCTGAACGCACAGCCTCTGGAGACTCATGCCTTCCCACAGCAGATTGCCTTCAACGCCATTCCCTTCATCGGCGACTTCCAGGAAAACGGGTACACCATGGAGGAGATGAAGATGGTCTGGGAAACACGAAAGATTTTTGAAGATCAGTCGATTATGGTGAACCCGACCTGTGTGCGCGTTCCTGTCTTTTATGGTCACAGCGAGGCGATTCACATCGAAACGCGATCACCCCTGTCTGCGGCGGAAGCGAAACAGCTACTGGCTGAAGCTGAAGGCGTGGTATTGATCGACGATCAGGCGAACCCGGATTTCCCAACGGCGGTCAGGGACTCTGCCGGGACTGATCCGGTGTTTGTCGGGCGGGTCAGGCAGGACATCTCCACTCCCAATGGCCTGAACCTGTGGGTCGTATCCGACAATGTACGCAAGGGTGCTGCCTTGAACAGTATTCAAATAGCGGAAGTTTTGATAACGCATCTGCAATAAGTGATACTTGATGCAACTATGAGAGGTCATGTCGGGGTTGTTCCGCCAGACCGGTGACAACCGGCTCCGATGTGACCCGCCTCTATCGGGGTGTTGGATTAGAGGATCGGAGTAGAGATGGGAAGGACAATGATACAAGGGCTCCGGTTGTTGCTTGTGACACTTTTTGCCCTGTACCACAGTTCTCTTTTTGCTGTCGGGTTGGGGAATCTTGAGGTCAAATCCCACCTCAATCAGCGTTTTGACGCGGAAATTGTCCTGACCAATGTTGGTGTCCTGGGGCCGGATGAGATTATTGCTGATCTTGCTTCCCGGGAAAATTTTGACCGGCTCGGGATCGCCCGTGACGATCACCTGACTGACCTGCGTTTTGGTGTCAGGCAGCGGGGAGACGGTGAATCCATCGTCCATGTCACCAGCGGCAAGCCGATCATTGAACTCTACCTGCACTTCGTTGTTGAGGTCACCTGGCCGACGGGAAAAATCCTCCGGGAATACACGGCGCTTATTGATCCGCCGGTTTTCAGCACAGGCGGCACGGGCGGCGCAGAGGAAACTGCACCGGCGACTGTCAGGCGCGCACCCGGTTCGACGGATTCAAATGATCGTGCCTCAGCCGTCGGGGTCACCCGCCAGGGCGAATACGGCCTGACGGGGTCGGGCGACACCTTATGGACGATCGCCTCGAAGGTTCGCCCGAACAACGGCGTCTCTGTTCAGCAGACCATGCTGGCACTGCTACGAGCCAATCCTGAAGCCTTTTTTAATAACAATATCAACCAGTTGAAAGCAGGCCACGTTCTGCGCATCCCCGATATTAACGAGATTCGTGCGGCATCCACCGGGGATGCCGTTACTGAGGTGCGCGTGCAGAACGAGGAATATGAAGAATACCGTTCCGGTGACGTCACACAGTTTGATGCTCGCCGCAGGGCACAACGGGATGAGGTTCGTTCCGATGCGGGTGAAGACGGCGAACTGAAACTGCTGGGATCGGACCGCAGCGCAGGTGATCGTTCCGGGGAAGACCATGGCCGGGTTGCCGAACTGGAGAACGAACTCGCCATTGTTCGTGAAGACCTGGATCGGGAACGCCGTGCGAATAGTGAGATGCACCTGCGCCTGGATGATCTTGAAAAGCAGATTGAGACCCTGAGTGAAGTCGTGCAACTCAAGGATGATCAACTTGCCGCGTTAACGGCGGCGTTGAATCGTCAACAGCCAGCCACGCAGGCGGGGGGGCCGCTGCTGTCGAATCCTTTGGTTGTTGGCGGCCTTGGTTTGCTCCTGATCGCGATAGTCGCGGGTGGTTTGCTCCTGATGCGCCGTCGCAGTCAGTCGGGTGATGACGACGCAGAGGATTTCCCCGAAGTTTTTATGGAAGATGAACTCTCTCTGCCATCGGCTGACGAGACGATTGAAGAAGCTGAACAGATGGCCCGGCAAACCGGCGATGTGGGCGATGTGGGCGATGTGATAGGTGAGGCCGAAATCGACATTGCCTATGGCAGATTCCCTGAAGCCATCGACGTTCTGAAAGATGCTATCGAAGACGAACCGGGTCGCGCTGACATCCGGCTCAAGCTCCTTGAGGTCTATGTGCAGACTGAAGATGTTGCGGCATTCGAGCAGCAACTGGAACAGTTGAAACTCATTGGCGATGAGGACGCCACGCACAGGGCGATGGCGCTTCAGGCACAGATACCGGGAGCGGCAGAAGCCAGCGCGGATTCAATGGATGCGGCCGTACCTTTCGAACCGGTTACGGCGATGGAGACGCCCGCTGACGACGATGAGGCTGAAGAACCCAGTCACGATGAGGCAATGCAACCGGGCGATGCCGACCTGGACCTGGATCTTGATGACATTTATCTGGATGACATGGACGAGGGTGCGTCCTCGAAGCTGGACCTGGCCAGAGCCTATATTGAAATGGGCGACGGTGATGGTGCCAGGTCTCTGCTGGAACAAGTCCTCCGGGAGGGTGACGCTCAGCAGATCAGCGAAGCGAACGAACTTCTCGGCAAGATTGGCTAATCCTTGCCAAGGGCGGCACTGATAGTTTCATACAACGGTCAGTCGTATCACGGCTGGCAGTATCAGTCTCCTGAAATTCCCACGATACAACAGCAGCTTATGACGGCTGTTGCAAAGGTCGCTGACCATCCGGTGACCCTGCACTGTGCCGGTCGAACGGACACAGGCGTTCATGCCACAAAACAGGTGGTTCACTTCGACCATCAGCACCCGAGGCCGGTGAAGGCCTGGGTGATGGGGGTTAATGCCCACCTGGAGGATGACATTGCCGTGGAGTGGGCGGGTTCGGTCGGCAACGACTTTGATGCGCGCCGGACGGCGACTGCGCGGCGTTATCTTTATCTGATTCATAATCACCCGGTCCGGTCGTCACTGATGTCCGGCTTTCTGACGTTTGAACGCAGGCACCTGGATGCGTCACGAATGCATCAAGCAGCACAGGCGCTGCTCGGTGAAAATGACTTCAGTTCGTTTCGGGCCGCCAACTGCCAATCCAGTTCCCCGGTGCGGTTCGTCTCAAGCGTCAGTGTCACGCGCCATGATGATGTTGTGGCGATGGAGATTCAGGCGAACGCCTTTCTGCATCACATGGTCAGAAACATTGCGGGCGCATTGATGGATGTCGGAGCGGGTGACAGGCCTGGGTCCTGGATTCGTGAACTGATGGCTCTGAAGGATCGCAACCTTGCCGGTGTGACCGCCGCACCCAATGGTCTCTATCTGGTAGATGTTGTTTATCCTGAAGCGGCTGGCATACCCCGGGGTCCCCGGCTGCCACACTTCTTGCAGGTGGTCCGATAGCTGCTCCCGTAGTGACAACATCAGGGTCAATTTGCAGGGCACGCTCAGCCAAATGAAACCTTTGAATTATAGGTGCTCTTGTAAATACCCTTTGATGGCAAAATACGCATCAGTAGAGGCTTTAACGTTACCGGCACAGGTGCCGTCAATCCATTTGGATTTTAAGGCTTTGGAGCAGGACAGGTTCCAGTTTGGTCCAGTGAATGAGTGACCGGCATCGGGGTAAATTATGCCTTTGATGCGCTTGCCATCGCATGGCAACCCTTTGCAAAAATACCGTATCATCTCGGGAGTCATAGTCAGTTGGTCCTTTTCTCCCCCAATCATCAATATCGGAATATCCAGATGTTGCAGGGGGAGGCGTGCCCGATCTAATGTTTGCCTGGACCTGTCTTTTACCATGTGCCTGCTATAATAGGCTTGATTTCGAGATTGAAAAGTGAAAACCCCTCTAATAAAGTCACGTAGTCGGACCTTTAAATAAGGAACTGATTTTCCTCTATAGGTCCATTGTGATGATTGAGTCATGATACAAAAAGAGCAGGTGCCATTCATATAAAATGGTGATGAAATCAGAACCACTGTTTTGGGCTTAACCTGCGGCGATAAAGATGTGATGAGTACTGCTGCTTCAGCGCCCCCTGATGTGCCAATAATGCCAATCCGTTTAGCGTCAACGTGTTCTCTGTTGCTGAGAGTTTGATAGGCTCGCTCGAATTGTTCCAGCGGCACCTTTTTAGCGTGCCTGGGTTGTCCCTCGTGGCCATAATATTCCACTCCCAGAACAACGTAACCACTTAGCGCATAATCGAGCAGTTCAGGTATGTCAACTTCACTGGGGCTAAAGGGTGAAACGCCTCCTAAAACAAGTAGCGCTGGTTTTTTGTGGGATATCCTTTGGTGATGCTTTGTTTTTGTGGATAGCAACAAGCCGCGAAATCCATGCTCTTCGGTGGTAAAACTGGTGGCGTCCACAAAGCTCTTGATAGTGGAGGCGTCAGCAATTTCTATGGGAACCTGCCTCCTGGACAATACAATGTTATTACGAGTTACAACGATTAGCGCCGGTTTGCATTGCTGAAGGTCCCTGGGGTTAAAACCCTGATAAAGCTCTGAATTGATATTTTCGATAGCAGTAGCCTGGCCGGAATTCAGCAAACCAAAAGCATTCACACCATGATAAGTACCCTCTAATGCCGGCATGGAAAAGGGGGCCACCCTCTGCCTTTCAGGTTGATAGCGACCCTGGCTATAAAACACATTGATTTTTTCATGTGCAATGCCACAGGCAATGAAATGCACATCAATGATCTCATTATCCGGAGTGTCTACCGTAAAGGTAAAAGGCAACCCCTGAATATAGGTGGCTTGTTGCAGGTTTATGGCAAACCCTGTACTCCCGTAAGTGGTAACAGAACTAAAAAGAAATATCAGCAGTGTTGCTGCACGGCTTGCCATTCTAACAAATAGCATGGGTCCCCATCGTGAAGTGATTATATGGACGTGTCTTATAAACTCGTTAGCTCTGAATTACTTCATTATCTGGTAGAAAAGATTACTAAATAACGCAAAAGATGACCAGTGCCGGAGTTGGCAATGATAGCAGCACATAAACTATCCGGTTGAACGGTATATCCATTCTGGCGCAGTGGGTGCCGCTTGAGGGGTGGGGCGAGCCATTCCATTATGTTCCCGGGCAATGCCATAACTGTTTAGAACCCTCTGGTTTTGCTAGACTCGTCGCCCTTTCCTGTTCCATGAGACTCAAACGCATGCCCCGGACGCGCGTCAAATTCTGCGGGATCACCAATGCTGAGGATGCCGGCCACGCGGTAGACAGTGGTGCGGATGCGCTCGGGTTTAACTTTTTTCGCGGCAGTAGTCGGTACATCAGCCCGGAGGCGGCCCACGAGATTGCTTCACGCCTGCCGGCCTTTGTCACAACCGTGGCGCTGTTCGTGAATGAAGACCCGGAAGACCGCAATCGAATCGTGGAACTCGTTCAGCCGGATCTTCTTCAGTTTCACGGGTTAGAAATACCGGACGATTGCAGGGCATCCGGCAGACCCTACATCAAAGCCCTGCCCGTGACTGAGGCCCTGGCGCAACAGGCGGCAGACTATGAGGATGCGAGCGGTATCCTGCTGGATACACAGGTGGATGGTAGATTCGGGGGAACCGGAGAGACCTTTGACTGGTCGCTTGTTCCGCCCTTGTCCATGCCGGTGATTCTTGCGGGAGGTCTTGACGCTGGTAATGTGGGCGAGGCGATTCGAGCCCTCCGGCCCTATGCCGTCGATGTCAGCAGCGGGGTCGAGAAGGCGGCAGGCCGGAAGGACAAAGACAAAATGCAACAGTTCTGTGTAGCGGTACGGGCGGCAGACCAGGAGTCACTATGAGCAACAAGGCGGGTGTCAACGAGAACCTGTTCGCCTACCCGGATGAGCGGGGCCACTTTGGTATCTTCGGCGGCAGGTTTGTCTCGGAAACCCTGATGGCGGCTCTTGCGGAACTTGAGGCCGAATACCATCGGCTGCGTAAGGATGAGACCTTTCAGGCCGAACTCAGGCGGGACCTTTCCGAGTATGTCGGTCGGGCTTCCCCGTTGTACTTTGCGGAACGCCTGACGCGGCAGGCGTGTGGCGCCCGGATTTATCTGAAACGTGAAGACCTGAATCATACCGGCGCACACAAGATCAATAACTGCATCGGTCAGGCGCTGCTCGCCAAGCACATTGGTAAACCCAGGGTGATTGCGGAAACCGGAGCGGGGCAACATGGCGTTGCCTCGGCCACGGTGGCTGCGCGTTTTGGTCTCGAATGCCAGGTTTACATGGGTAGCGAAGACATCAAGCGACAAAGCCTTAATGTTTATCGCATGAAGCTTCTGGGCGCTGAAGTGGTACCCGTAACATCGGGTAGCCGCACCCTCAAGGATGCGCTGAATGAGGCCATGCGTGACTGGGTCACCAACGTGGACAATACTCACTATATTATCGGAACGGTCGCGGGGCCTCACCCTTACCCGATGCTGGTACGTGATTTCCAGTCTGTGATCGGGGAGGAAACCAAACGGCAGTTTGAGGCTCAGCACGGCGGTCTTCCGGACGCCATTGTTGCCTGCGTCGGGGGTGGTTCCAACGCCATGGGTATTTTTTATCCGTTCCTGGAAGATCGCTCCGTGCGCCTGATCGGGGTCGAAGCTGCCGGGCTCGGGCTTGATACCGGAAAGCATGCCGCGCCCCTGAATCAGGGGACCGTGGGTGTGCTGCATGGTAATCGCACTTACCTGATGAGCGACCGGGACGGTCAGATTATCGAAACGCACAGTGTTTCGGCTGGTCTGGATTATCCGGGTGTCGGACCTGAGCACTCGTTCCTGAAAGATGTTGAGCGCGCCGAATATGTGGCCATTGATGATAACGAAGCGCTGGAGGCGTTCCGCGTGCTGAACCGTGTGGAAGGAATTCTTCCCGCGCTGGAATCGTCACACGCGGTAGCCTATGGCATCAAACTGGCCGCACAAATGAAGGCGGACCAGGCCGTCGTGATTAACCTGTCCGGTCGGGGCGATAAGGATATTCCCACGGTTGCCCGGATCGACGGTATCTCCATCGAGTAACCATGAGCCGACTTTCGACCACCTTATCCGGGCTTGCTAACGAGAATAAAAAGGCGCTGATCGTCTATATCGTTGCCGGTGATCCGACGCCGGAGGTGACGGTTCCGCTGATGCATGGCCTCGTGGAGGTGGGTGTTGATGTCATTGAACTGGGTATGCCTTTTTCTGACCCGGAGGCGGAAGGCCCGGTTATCCAGCGGGCCCATGAACGAGCCCTGACGCACGGGGTTTCATTGCGCGACAGCCTGACCATGGCGTCAGAATTCCGTAAAACAGATCAGGACACGCCCATTGTGCTGATGGGATACCTTAATCCGATTGAACTGATGGGCTATGAGCGGTTTGCCGAGGAGGCCGGGGCCGCCGGAATCAGTGGCACGATTATTGTCAACCAACCCCCGGAAGAGGCGGGCGAGGCGGATGCGGCATTCGCCGACCATGGCATTGACCCGGTGTACCTGCTGGCCCCGACGACTACGGATGAGCGGGCGAAAGCGATATGCAGGGCATCGCGTGGTTTTGTCTATTATGTATCGCTGAAGGGCACGACCGGGGCTTCTACCCTGGATATTGATGATGTTGCTGAGAAGATGGCGCGGTTCAGGAAGATCAGCAGGCTGCCCATCATGGTGGGTTTCGGGGTCAGGGATGGTCAGAGTGCGCGAGCGGTCGCAGAGATTGCCGATGGCGCCGTTGTCGGGTCAGCCATTGTGAAACTGATGGAAGAATATCGGGATGAACCCGACCGGCTCCTGCGGTCTGTCAAACAGTTTGTCAGTGAACTACGGACGGCCATTGACTGAGCCGGGGCCTGATCTCGACCGCTGGCTTGAGTTTATCGGCAGCGTCCACCCCGTAGGCTGGGATCTGGGGCTGGAGCGCGTTGCCGAGGTGGCCCGTCGTCTGGACCTGCTGCATCCGGCGCACAGGGTCATTCTGGTTGCCGGTACCAACGGCAAGGGTTCGACCTGTGAGTATCTGGAACAGTTCGCTCTGGCCAATAACCTGACGGTCGGGAAATCAACCTCGCCCCACCTGACACGATTCAATGAAAGAATAGCCATTGACGGCACGCCGGTTGCCGATTCGACCATCACGTTAGCCTTTGGACGAATCAATGAAGCCCGGGCGGAAGTCACGCTGACATACTTTGAGTTTGCGACCCTGGCATCGCTGCTGATCTTCCGCGATTCCGGCCTGGATGTCGCCATTCTTGAGGTAGGGTTGGGCGGGCGTCTGGACGCGATGAATATCGTTCATCCTGATCTGACGATTATCACGGCCATTGCTCTGGACCATCAGGACTATCTGGGTGACACGCGTGAAGATATTGCCCGGGAAAAGGCCGGCATCATGCGCAGGGACGTTCCCTGCCTGATTTCGGATCATGACCCCCCGGGGAGCCTGATGGCGCATGCGTCTCTGACCGGGGCGCCCCTGAGACGTATCGGGATTGATTTTCGAGCGGACCAAAGTCTACCCACACACCTGCCGGAAGATAGTCTGGCTGTTGCAACCGAGGCCGCAAGGGTGCTCGGCTGGTGCCTGGACGAAATATCGACCATCGCCAGGGAAACCCGCCTTGCGGGCCGGCGGTCATGGGAGCGTCTGCACTGTGACATACTGCTGGATGTGGCTCATAACCCCGCCGCTGTGGCATCGCTTGCGGACTACCTGGCCGGATTGGGTCAGTATGAATGTATCCACGCGGTACTTGGCATGTACGCTGACAAGGATATAGAGAGGGTTACGGGCCTGCTCGCATCGCAAATCAAGACCTGGCACCTCACAGCGTCAGATGAACCCAGGGCAGAGTCCCCGATCAGGCTGAAAGCGCGTTTGTCGGCGGATCAATCGGGAAACGCCGCCACCTATGATAAGATTGCCGCAGCGCTCGAAGGGGCTGTATTGAGTGCGAACAAAGATGATCTGATTCTGGTTTTTGGATCATTTTTCGTGGTTGGCGCCTGTCTGCAATGGTTGTCCGACCGCACCCATTAACCTGAGACACAACACAACCAGCAAATACGTCGACCGGACCCTGGCTATTGGACACCAAACTCAAACAACGTCTCATCGGTGCTGTCATTCTGACCTGTCTTGTGGTGATTTTGTTGCCACTATTGCTGGATGGCACCGAGGAGGAGCGGACGCGCGTGTTTGCGGAGACCCCGGAACCGCCAGCAATTGAACTGAGTGAAATTACGATTCAGGACGTGCAGCGTCGCATGGTGCAAATGGAGGAGGCGAGCGAAGCCCGATTGCCGAAAGAAATCGTCGATGACACTGACTATGAAACCTCCCCGGATTTCATCCTTGATAAAAACAACCTGCCGGTGAACTGGAGTCTCCAGCTCGGCAGCTTCCGGGATCAGGAAAACGCAACGCGCCTTCGGGCGCAGCTTCGTGAGCAGAATTACCGCTCTTACATACTGAAACCGAAAACCGGCGACGAAGAGATTTACCGGGTGTTTGTGGGGCCGTCCAGCAGCAAGGCGGCGCTTGCTGAGATGAATGCGGAAATTGAACAGAAACTTCAATTGAAGGGCAGGATCGTTCGCTATCGGGTTGAAGAAGACAGGGAGCAACTCGGCGGCTGATGGCAGTGGTTGACTGGATCATTCTGGGGGTTCTCGCGGTCTCGACGCTGATCAGCCTCAAGCGGGGATTTGTGAAAGAAGCCCTGTCGCTACTGACCTGGGTGGCAGCGGTTCTTGTTGTCCGGCTGTTCGCAGCCCAGTTCACCCTGGTGCTGGCGCCCTATATTCAGACGGAATCATTGAGACTGGGCGCGGCCTGCGTGACTTTATTCATCGTGACCCTGATGGTGGGTGCTCTGGTGAACTATATGATAGGTGGGCTGGTAAAAGTGACCGGGCTTGCAGGGCTCGACCATGTCCTGGGTATGATATTCGGCTTTGTCCGGGGCGGGATCATTGTCCTGGTCTTTGTTGCGATGCTGCATTATGTGTTGCCCGTGACAGAGGATAACTGGTACCGGCAGTCGCGTCTGATACCGGAAGCCGTCGCATGGATAGAACAGTTTGGGCCGGTAATCCGGGAGCAGGGTGAACGGCTGATACGGGATCCTGCACAGCAAACGTAAAGGAGGGCCTATGTGTGGCATCGTCGGCATGGTTGGCGGAAACGAAGTGGGTTATGACCTGTATGATGCGCTGACGCTGTTACAGCATCGGGGGCAGGATGCGGCGGGCATGGTCACCTGCGATGGCGATCGCCTGAACCTGCGCAAGCACAATGGTCTGGTGCGTGATGTCTTCCGACAGCAGCACATGGATATGTTGAAGGGCAATATGGGTATCGCGCATGTCAGGTACCCGACTGCCGGCACCTCAAGTTCGGCGGAAGCACAACCCATGTATGTCAACTCTCCGTTCGGGATATGCCTGGCGCACAACGGCAACCTGACGAACGCCGACCGTCTGAACGAGGACCTGTTTCGAGCAGACCGACGCCACATCAACACGAATTCAGATTCCGAGGTCTTGCTGAACGTCTTCGCCCACGAATTGCAGGCCGCTTCGTCCTTCCGAATCACGGCTGATGATATTTTTGAGACGGTCAGACGCGTTCATCAGCGTTCTGTCGGCGCCTATGCCGCGGTTGCGCTGATCACGGGATACGGCATTGTCGGATTCCGTGACCCCCACGGCATCAGACCATTGATCTACGGAAAGCGTGCCACGCCTGACGGTGATGAATATATGATTGCTTCAGAATCGGTGGTGCTGAGTGTGCTTGGCTTCGAGATCATTGCCGATGTAGCGCCGGGTGAGGCGGTATTCATTGAGAACAATGGTCGGGTGCACAAGAAACAATGCACCCCTGTCGTGGAATACAGTCCCTGCATCTTTGAATATGTCTATCTGGCCCGACCTGATTCCGTGATTGACAGTGTTTCGGTTTACAAGGCCCGTCTGAAGATGGGCGAGAAACTGGCGGACAAGATCGAGGAAACCTGGCCCAACAACGACATCGACGTGGTCATGCCTATCCCGGATACGAGCTGTACGGCGGCCCTGCCGATGGCGCATCGCCTTGGCGTCAAGTACCGGGAAGGGCTGGTAAAAAACCGTTATATCGGTCGGACCTTCATCATGCCGGGCCAGGCTGAGAGAAAAAAATCCGTGCGTCGCAAGCTGAGTCCCATTGAACTCGAATTCCGTGGCAAGAATGTGCTGCTTGTGGATGACTCTATCATTCGGGGCACGACATCGAAACAGATTGTACAGATGGCCAGGGAATCCGGCGCAAAGAAAGTCTATCTGGCCTCAGCCGCCCCCCCGGTCCGGTATCCGAATGTATACGGCATTGATATGCCCGCAGCATCGGAGTTCCTGGCCCACAATCTTTCGGTGGATGACATCGCGAAGTACATCGGGGCCGACCGGCTGCTCTATCAGGATCTTGAAGACCTGAAGGCATGCACCATGGGAATCAACGAGAAAATTGATCGTTTCGACTGCTCCATCTTTGATGGCGACTATGTTACCGGTAGTGTTGATGAACAGTACCTCAACCGGATTGAGGTCTTGCGTAACGATGTTGCCAAGGTGAAGGATACCGGCAACGCCGAGGTCATTGAGTTGCACAATCAGGGCTGACCCGTGAGGCGGCTCACCCGCCTGATTCTGAAGACTTAACCCGCAGCTACGATGTTAACCGCCGGAATGGTTACGGTTTCCGCAGACTTCTGAAACGACTCGATTTCATGGAAGTTCAGGTAACGATAAATATCGTCAGCCATCGTGTTCAGGTCGCGAGCGAATTCCAGATACTCTTCCGGTGACGGCAGCCTGCCCAAAACGCTGGACACTGCGGCCAGTTCTGCGGACGCAAGGTAAACATTGGCCCCGTCACCGAGTCGGTTGGGGAAGTTCCGCGTTGAGGTAGAAACGCAGGTTGTACCCGGTGCCACGCGAGCCTGGTTGCCCATGCAGAGTGAGCAACCCGGCATTTCGGTCCTGGCACCGGCCTGGGCAAAAATGTTGTAAACACCTTCCTCCATGAGCTGATGCTCATCCATTTTGGTGGGCGGAGAGATCCAGAGTCGGGTGGGAATGGATTTGGCCTGGCTCAGCATACGTGCAGCGGCGCGGAAGTGACCGATGTTCGTCATACAGGAGCCGATAAAAACCTCATCGATTTTGTCGCCCGCAACCTCTGACAGTGGTTTAACATCATCCGGGTCGTTGGGACATGCGAGCAGCGGTTCTTTGATTTCGTTGAGGTCAATCTCAATGACTTCCGCATACTCTGCGTTCTGATCGGGCTCCATCAACTGCGGATTTTCCAGCCAGGCTTCCATCGCCTCAATGCGTCGCGCAATGGTTCGGGCGTCACCGTAGCCCTCGTTGATCATCCATTTCAGCAGGGTGACGTTGGAACTGAGGTACTCGATGATCGGCTCTTTAGCGAGTCGAATGGTGCAGCCGCTTGCAGACCGTTCAGCGGATGCATCGCTGATCTCGAATGCCTGCTCAACCTTCAGGTTCGGCAGACCCTCAATTTCGAGAATGCGACCGGAGAAAACGTTTTTCTTGCCTTCCTTGGCCACGGTCAGCAGTCCACACCGGATCGCCGCGTAAGGGATTGCATTCACGAGATCGCGTAGCGTGATGCCCGGTTGCATTTCACCCTTGAAGCGAACCAGAACAGACTCAGGCACATTCAGAGGCATCACGCCCAGCGCCGCGGCAAAGGCTACCAGACCGGACCCGGCGGGGAAGCTGATGCCGAGCGGGAATCGTGTATGGGAATCGCCACCGGTGCCAACCGTATCCGGAAGCAGCATCCGGTTGAGCCATGAGTGAATAATGCCGTCGCCGGGACGCAGGGCAACGCCGCCCCGGGTCTGGATGAAGTCGGGCAGTGTGTGCTGTGTGTCGATATCCACGGGCCGGGGGTAGGCTGCTGTGTGGCAGAAGGACTGCATGACCAGGTCCGCTGAGAATCCAAGACAGGCGAGTTCTTTCAACTCATCACGTGTCATCGGGCCGGTGGTGTCCTGTGACCCAACGGTGGTCATTCTGGGCTCGCAGTAAGTGCCCGGGCGCACGCCCTCGACACCGCAGGCGTTGCCGACGATTTTCTGTGCAAGGGTAAAACCGGCATCGGAATCTTCCGCTGGTATCGGCTTGTGAAAGATGTCTGTCGGTTCCAGGCCCAGAGCCTCGCGGGCTTTTGCGGTCAGACCTCTTCCGATGATCAGTGGAATCCGGCCCCCGGCCCGAACCTCATCGAGCAATACCGGTGTAGATAACCTGAACTCTGAGATGAGGTCACCGGCCTCGTTAGTGATTTTGCCTTCGCGGGGATGGATGGTGATGACATCGCCCATTGCCATCTTCGCGACATCGCATTCGATGGGCAGGGCGCCGGCATCCTCCATCGTGTTGAAGAAAATCGGGGCTATCTTGCCGCCGAGACAGACACCGCCATCCCGCTTGTTGGGGATGTGGGGAATGTCGTCACCCATGTGCCACAGGACAGAGTTGGCGGCAGACTTTCGCGATGACCCGGTGCCAACCACGTCGCCGACATAGGCAAGCGGGTGTCCTTTTTTCTTCAACTGCCTGATGGTTTCAAGGGGGTTGTCCATACGCTTGATCAGCATGGCCTTCGCGTGCAGGGGAATATCCGGGCGACTCCAGGCGTCACCTGCGGGGGACAGGTCATCCGTGTTGGTTTCGCCGTCCACCTTGAAAACGGTCACCGTGATCTGTTCCGGTACCTCCGGCTTCCCCGTGAACCATTCCGCCTCCGCCCAGGATTGCAGAACAGCCTTTGCGTGTTCGTTTGTTTTGGACTGCTCAACAACGTCGTGGAAGGCATCAAACATCAGGAGTGTTCGTGACAGTCCGGCGGCTGCCGTTTCTGCGACTTCAGGCTTGTCCAGAAGGCTGATCAACGACTCGATGTTGTAGCCACCGAGCATGGTGCCCAGAAGCTCAGTCGCTCGCCTGGCATCAATCAGTGGTGAGGTTGCATCACCATTTGCCAGCGCAGTCAGAAAGCCCGCTTTGACATAAGCGGCATCGTCAACACCCGCCGGAATCCGATTCTCAAGCAGGTCGAGGATGAACGCTTCCTCACCTGCGGGCGGCTGCCTGAGCAGTTCAACGAGATCGTTGACCTGTTCAGCACTCAGAGGTTTGGGCACCACACCCTCGGCGGTACGTTCCTCTATATGTTGTCGATACGCTTCAAGCACAACCGGTTCCTCACTGTATAATGACGAAGGTTTTCGTCCGGGTTCAAAAGGGTGGCCAGTTTACTTGAACCTGGCTCTAAAGTTAAGTCACACTCCATCGTAACACTATGAATGTGAACAGTTTTTTGCATTGTCAGACGCCTGATTCATGGCTTGAAAAAGCGGCCCATGAACTCCCCGTATTGCTAATCGATCACGCCAATTGCGAGAAGAAAGCCGCCTCGACCGCATTAAACCTGATGTACAGGCATACGGACCAGACCGGCATGATTCTGAAACTGTCGAAACTTGCCCGTGAAGAGCTTCGTCATTTTGAACAGGTTGTCGCTATCCTGAAAGAGAGGAAAGTAACCTATTCCCGACTTTCCCCGTCCCGTTACGCGGGAGAACTGCGAAAAGGTGTTCGGACCCATGATCCCGAAAGGCTGATAGATATCCTGATTGTCAGCGCGATTGTGGAGGCCCGCAGTTGTGAGCGGTTTTCCCGACTGGTTGAGGTGCCGGATGATGAACTGTCCGAATTCTATGAGTCGCTGCTGAAGTCAGAAGCACGGCACTTCAAAGTCTACCTGCAACTTGCCGGACAGGTTGCGGCGGGGGCGGACATTGAAGACCGGGTCTCCTTCTTCCTGCGGGAAGATGAGCGCCTGATTACCTCACCTGATCCGGAGTTTCGTTTCCACAGCGGGGTTCCGGGTCAGGCGGATGCGAAATCATAGTGCGAAACCATAATGCCGCAGTTCAATCCCTGTGCCATCTGCCGCCAGATACTTCATGGACGTGTCCCAGTCGCCGAGTACATATCGTTTCCCCGTGTCGCCGCCCAGATCCACCTGATGCACATCCGGGCGATGCGTATGTCCGTGAATCAATACCCTGACCCCGGCCTGTTGCATCGTTTCCACCACTTCGCGGGGCGTGACATCCATGATGTCAGCCGCCGTTTCACGGGTATGTGCCTTGCTTTCTCCCCTGATCTGCCGTGCGACAGCGGCTCTTTCTGCCAGTGGTTTCCGGAGAAAATCGGTCTGAAACTCCATTGACCGCAGCAACTGTCTCGCTTCCATGTAGCCGGTGTCCAGCGTACACAGGCTGTCACCGTGCATCAGAAGGGCGGGGGTGCCCTCCAGGTCAACAACCGTTGGATCAGGCAGCAGAGAGGCGCCCGCCAGGCCGCAAAAGACATCTCCCAGGAGGAAGTCGCGATTACCATGCATCAGGAACACCTCACAGGGCAGGCCGGAGAGTGCTTTGGCAACCCGGCGATTAAGCGGTGTGTCGTCGTCATCACCCAGCCAGATCTCGAAGAGGTCTCCCAGGATATACAACTCGTCAATCGCCGGGCACTCTTCGGCGAGAAAGCGTTCGAACGCATCTGTCAGGTCATCGCGCTCCGGGTCCAGATGCAGGTCAGAGATAAAAATGCGTTTCATAGGGAATACCTGCCTAAGCTATTGCTTTAGTTAGAAAAACTGGCCGCTTTCCTGTTTGACTGCACAGGGTCCCATGAGTAGAATGCGCCCCTTTCCGGCGGCAGGCCAGAAGTCGTGTCGTTGGCCTATTATCCGGCCCCTGGTGTTTTGGATTCAATGGCCGGCTCTGATAATTGTAATTTCGGGGTATAGCGCAGTCTGGTAGCGCGCCTGCTTTGGGAGCAGGATGTCGGGAGTTCGAATCTCTCTACCCCGACCAGATTTGGCTTTCAGGAGATTGATAGAGCAACGCGCCCGTAGCTCAACTGGATAGAGCATCGGCCTTTGAACGAGGAGCCTGCAGGGGAAAACGGAACCTTTGCAGTGGACCGCACCGTAACGGGGAACCCTTAACAGGTAATGCTGATGGCAATCCCGTGGAAACCGACGGTACGCCCGCACCCTGGTATTGAACTTCGCCGGGGCGAGGGTGACCTCGGTGTTCTGAAGGCTCAGATTGAAATGTTCAAGCAGGGATTTACCATCTGTTTGAACACGAGTCTGAGGGTAAGAGCACCGAAGAATGGACAGGCCAGGGACATAATCCCTGCGTCTGACTTCGGAGGGTTCCGTAGAGACTATACGTGCGGCGCCTGAGATGGTGAAGAGATAGTCCAGACCACAAACCTGCAAGAGCAGGGCCGCGAAAGCGGTAGTTGGTAAGCTAAGCCGGCGGTTGAAGGTTCGAGTCCTTCCGGGCGTACCAAATCAATCCAGAAAGCATAGAAGTATCAAAGGGAAGCTCTGAATAATAGGATTTTTTTCGTGAGAGCAAGGCGGACGCGCCCGCAGAAAATCGTAAAAACGCTTTAATTTTCCGATGTTTCGAGGACGGGTCCAACGCAGCTATCGCGGGAAAAGACATTATTCAGAGTTTCCAAAGATCAATGGTGGGCGTAGCTCAGTAGGTAGAGCTCCGGATTGTGATTCCGGCGGTCGCGGGTTCAAACCCCGTCGTCCACCCCAGTTGAGTTAATTTGGGCCGGTAGTCAGTTCCCCTTTGCCAGCGATTGTCATCCCCATATCCAAATTTCTTCGGACGCTGCAATTGGCAAGAATGCTCGCTACTGCCGATCTTATCTTCGGTCAGGCAGAGAATGTCGACGTTCATCCCAACCGGCATTCAGTCGAATTGACTAATGGTGGTTGCGTCCTATGATGGTTGATTCCTGATGAAAAGGTGATGATAACGCTATGAACTACGAAACCATCCTCGTCGATACAGACGATGCCATTACCACGATTACGCTGAACCGACCCGCGCGATTGAACGCCTGGACCTGGCAGATGAACGATGAGCTGGTTCATGCGCTGAACACCGGCAACGCTGACGATGCGGTTGAGGCGTTCGTAATCACTGGTGCAGGCCGGGGCTTTTGTGCGGGGGCGGATATTAAAGACCTGTTCCAGACGCAGGCTGAGTCCGGGGAGGCAAGACGCGAATCCGGAAAACCCAACAACTGGGTTAACCTCGTGCGCGAGTCCAAACCTGTTGTGGCTGCTGTCAACGGCGCCGCGATCGGTGTGGGACTGACTCAGATTCTGCCGATGGATTACATCGTGGCATCGGACGAGGCAAAACTGAGTTGTCGATTCATCAAGATGGGACTGGTACCCGAACTGGCCAGTTCACATTTTCTGGTTGCTCGCTGTGGTCTTGGTGCGGCAAGTGATCTGATGTTGTCCGGCAGGACTGTGACAGCAGAAGAGGCTCTGTCGATACGCCTGGTGGACCGCGTGGTTCCGCCGGATTCATTGCTTGCTGAAGCCAGGTCGGTGGCGAAATCAATGGGAGAGAATCCACAGGAGGCGCTTGGCATGGTCAAGGGTCTGATCACGGCGAACATGGCCGAGTCGGATACCCATCAGGTTCAGAAGCGAGAATTGCAGGCGTTGCTGAAGTGTTACGAATCTCCTGAGCACAGGGAAGCGATTGCCGCGTTTATCGAGAAACGCTCCCCGGATTTCAAAACGGCGCGCGGCGGCTGAGAATTCAGTCGAACCCCGGCGATTTGTAGCGCCCCAGATTGGTGAGTGTAAAGCCATAGGCGCAGAGCACGGCTGAGATGATCATGGCCGGTATGATCGCGTTCATGGTGCCGAACGCCTCAATGATGAACCCGATGATCATCGCGCCCACGGGCATGCTGCCCATCATACCGAGGTTGTAGACACTCAGTACCCGACCGAGATACGCCCGGTCGGCGGATTCCTGGACCAGGGCTCGTGACAGATTGGTAGTCACGCCCATGTTCAGACCCCAGGCGAACAGCACCACCATCAGAATCCACCAGTCAGGCTGAATCCAGACGAAGAACAGGATGATGATGCGCGTAAACTGCATGATCAGGAACCAGAGACCCGGGCGCGCCAGCGGCATAATCCAGAATTGAATGACATTCGATATGGTCGCTCCCAGGAAAAAGACGATCATAATCGTCGCCAGACCCAGCGCATCGCCATCGTAGGCGCGCTTAACAATGAACGGCAGGGCGGTTACAAAGGCGCCGGCATTAAACACACCGGACGTGAAGGTGATGATCAGGGTGTGAAAGATCGTCTTGTTGTCATAAGCCGCCCGGAACCCCTCAAGCATGACGGTCATGGTTGAGCGTCGTTCCGGGTCCGGGTTCAGGGGCAGGGGTTCGATCCGCATCACCGCCAGCGCACCCAGTATCAGGCTGGCCGACTGGACCAGCAGCACGAAGCCGACACCGATCGTTTCCATCTGTCCGGCAATGACCAGACCCACCATCTGCACCAGGAACTGCATGGCAGTCGCTACCGTCACGCCACGCTGAACCTGGCTGCCTGCGACACGGTTCAAAATGGCTTGTTGTGCGGGACTGCTGAAATAAAGCGCCGTGCTCATGGCGAGGCCGAACAGGGCAACCGTCCAGATATTCAGGAGATCAATCCGGTTGGCGAAGAACAGGGCGAGGGGAAACAGCCAGGAGGTCGCATAGACACGAATCAGCAGGGTTCTGGAATCCTGCTTATCCGCGCTGGCGCCACCCCAGAGCATCAACAGAATGCCGGGCAGGCCGATCAGTGCCTGGATGATGCCCACCTGGTCGGCGGGTAACAGCAGAATGCCGACCAGTAACCAGGATAGTAATAGTTGCTGAATGGAGGTGGCGTTTCCGGCGAGTGCGGTTGCGCCCATGTACACGCGGAACTGTGTGTTCTGCCAGAGACCGGGCTCTGGCTCAGGGCTGTTTGTATCACCCGGCTCAGGGCTGTTTATGCCACCCTGCTCAGGGCTGTTCTCTGGTGCACTCAAGGGTTGGTCACATCGGGTAGATGGGGGACTTGGGCAATGAGTATAGACCCGGACAGTCCATAGCACAATCAGGGCTCACTAAAGATTTACAATAAAAACAGTGCCTTAGGATAAGTTATTCAAGTAAACTTGAAATTGACTTGCTTGTTCTGAACAAGTATCTTTCTGCATTCTCTGACAGACTGATGTTGACGCCATGGCTGATTATGTTGCGCCCGCCCGTGAGATTGGTTTCGTAGTGAATGAACTCCTGGACCATCAGGAGCTTTCCAGGCTGAACAGCTTCACTGAGGCAACGCCGGAACTGACCGCCGCAGTCCTGGACGAGGCCGGTAAGTTTGCGGGTAAAGTTCTGGCTCCCCTGAATCGGGTAGGTGACACCCAGGGTGTGAAGATCAAGGGGGATACGGTGCGAACCCCGGACGGTTTCGCCGATGCCTACCAGATGTTTGTTGATAACCAATGGCTCAGCCTCGCACAGAGGCCACAGTATGGCGGTCAGGGGCTGCCATTTTTGATCCATCTGGCGGCTTCCGAGATGTGGAACAGCGCCTGCACTTCTATCGCGCTGTGTCCGATGCTGACGGCGGGGGGTATTGATGCGCTGATTGCACACGCCAGTGACGGCTTAAAGGACAGGTACCTGCCGAATCTCGTGACCGGTCAATGGACGGCAACGATGAACCTGACGGAACCACACGCCGGCTCAGACCTGTCTACGCTGAAAACCCGCGCCGAGCCGCAGGGCGATCATTACCTGATCCGGGGTCAGAAGATTTTCATCACCTGGGGTGAACATGATATGGCTGAGAACATCATTCATATCGTGCTCGCACCCATGGTGGACGCACCTCCCGGCAATCAGGGTTTGTCGTTGTTCCTGGTGCCAAAATTCCTGGTCAATGAAGATGGTTCACTGGGAGAACGCAACGATGTGCGTGTCATTTCCACGGAACACAAGCTGGGCATTCACGCCAGCCCAACCTGCGTTATGAGTTTCGGAGAGAACGAGGGTGCGGTGGGGTACCTCATCGGTGAACCCGGTGATGGTCTCGCCTGCATGTTTACTCTGATGAATCACGCCCGGCTGGAGGTAGGTCTTCAGGGTGTGGCCCTGGCGGAACGTGCTTTCCAGGACGCGCTGGGATATGCAAAGGAACGTGTCCAGGGTCGCAATGTGGAAACCGGCGAGCCCGCAAGAATTATCGAGCATGCCGATGTGCAACGCATGCTGATGCAGATGAAGTCGATGACAGATGCCATGCGCGGTCTCACCTATGACGGGGCCTACTGCCATGACTTCAGAGTGCATGGCAGGGATGAAGACGAACAACGTCACTTTAACGAAAGGTTCGCGTTGCTGACACCGGTTGTCAAAGCCTGGTGTACGGAACTGGTTAACGAAGTCACGTCACTGGGTATTCAGGTTCATGGCGGCATGGGATTCATCGAGGAGGCAGGCGCCGCCCAGCATTACCGCGATGCCCGTATTGCTGCAATTTATGAAGGCACCAATGGTATCCAGGCCAACGATCTGGTCGGCAGAAAACTGCTGCGCGATCAGGGTGCGGCGCTCACGACCTACCTTGATGAGGTCCTGGATACCGCAGAGCGGCTGGAGACCGATGCTGACCTGAAACTGATTGGTACGGCGCTGAAGGGCGCGACAGAGAATCTGCGGGGCACGGCGCGTTACATTCTGGAGAATGCTCCCGCCCATCAGAAGTTTGTTGGTGCGGTCGCCTACAATTTCCTGATGATGATGGGTTATGTCGCCGGTGGCTGGTACATGGCCCGAACTGCGGAGAAAGCAGCCGCCGGTTTGTCCGGAGATGACAGGGCGTTTTATGAAAAGAAACTCGCGTCGGTCCGGTTCTATTTTGCACAGCTACTGCCAAGACATCGCAGCTATATGGACGCCGTGGTATCCGGTGCCGATGTGGGCATTGCGCTTAACGAGACGTGTTTCTAGGCCATGACCATCAAGCAGACCGGACGCCTGACCCAGGCGGAACGAACGGAAATCTCCGATAAGCGTATGCTGGATGCGGCAGTGCGCCTGATCGTGGAGCGCGGGCCGTCAGCGACCAGCCTGAAAGAGGTCGGCCTGATGGCGGGGTATTCCCGAGGGCTTGCCGGTCAACGCTTCGGTTCCAAGGACAGGCTCTATGCGTTCGTACTGCGAAACGTCGGTGAAATCTGGCTGTCGCAGCTTAAAGATGCCACCGAACAGAAGACCGGGTTGAATGCCATCCATGCCGCTCTTGATCAGCATTATCGGTTCTGCGTGGAAGCGCCGGACCAGGTTCGGGCCTTCTATACCCTGTGGTTCGAATCGGTCAATGCGGGCCCGGAACAGAAAGTCATCATCGGCAACATACATAACCGGCGACATCAGGACATGGTGAACTGGATTACCGTTGATCAGAACATCAGCGAGGAAACAAAAACCCGGGCCGATGCGGTGGCTGCCCAGTTCTGTGCATCAGTGATCGGAATCGTTTATTACTGGTTGGCCAACCCCGGTGGCCTGGAAGAAACCGGGCAACTGCACGACAATCTGAAAGCAACCATGACCCTGCTGCTTGCAGCCGAATAAGAGGACAACACCATGTCTGAAGCAAAAGTCAGATCGGTAGAAGGTGGTACGCAAACGGAACAGGAACTGCCACCACTTCGATTCGTTACGGCGGCGAGTCTGTTTGATGGGCATGATGCCTCCATCAACATCATGCGTCGGATTCTACAGTCGCTGGGGGTTGAGGTGATTCACCTGGCGCATAACCGTTCCGTTGCCGAGGTCGTACAGGCGGCATTGCAGGAGGATGTCCAGGGTATTGCGATCAGCTCCTACCAGGGCGGTCACGTGGAGTACTTCAAGTATGTCGTCGATATGCTGAAAGAGCACAAGGCGTCACACATCAGGGTGTTTGGCGGCGGCGGCGGCGTTATCGTTCCCGAAGAGATCCAGGAGCTGCAAGACTATGGTGTGGCGCGTATCTACTCGCCGCATGATGGCATGAATCTGGGACTGGTGGGCATGATCCGGGACATGGTGGATCAGTGTCGCACCGCAGGGTCCGCCCAACACAGTTCTCAGGAAGTTCAGTCTGACAATTATCTCGCGCTGTCCGGCATGATTACCGCCATCGAACGCGGTGAGATGGGTGCGGCCGACCTCGCCGTACTCAAACTGGGTTCGGACCGCTCGACACCAGTGCTGGGTATCACAGGTACGGGTGGTGCGGGTAAATCATCCCTGACCGATGAGGTTATCCGACGGTTCCGCATCGACAGTGACGATAGCGCGAACATTGCCATTTTCGCCATTGACCCGACCCGCAGAAAGACAGGCGGCGCCCTGCTTGGTGACAGGATACGCATGAATTCAATCTATGCGGACAACATTTACATGCGCTCGATTGCCACTCGTCATTCAACGGGTGAAGTCCCTGACTGCCTGACGGAGGTGATTGCGGCAACACGGAAATTTGATTTTGACCTTATCATCGTGGAGACCCCGGGTATCGGCCAGGGCGATGCCGGGATTGTGCCTTACGTGGATGCGTCCATGTATGTCATGACGCCGGAGTTCGGCGCCCAGAGCCAGCTTGAGAAGATCGACATGCTGGATTTTGCCGATCTCGTCGTGATCAACAAATTCGACCGCAAGGGTGCCGAGGATGCCCGGCGCGATGTTGCGAAGCAGGTGCAGCGCAACCGTGAAGCCTGGGATCAGTCGCCGAAGGACCTGCCGGTGTACGGTACGATCGCCTCACGTTTTGGCGATGATGGTGTCTCTGCGGCCTATCACGGGCTGCTGAAGATTCTCCGTGAACGGGGTCTGCGTGAATGGGAATCCAGACTGCCCCATCTGGATAGCCGTGTGCCGAGCGAAAGGTCTGTCATCGTACCCTCGTCGCGGGTGCGCTATCTGGCGGAAATTGCTGAAACGGTTCGCGGCTACCACGCGGCCACCAGAGAGCAGTCGCTTATTGCCCGGGAACGTCAGCAGCTTCGCGGAACCCTGGAGATGCTGGGTGAAGAAAACGGCAGGATTGGTGTGCTGATTGAACAGAAGGAGGACGCGCTGACCCCGGAGAACAGGCGGCTGCTTGAGAACTGGTCTTCGGTGAAGCAGGGCTATCAGGGCGAAGAAAGTGTTGAAACGACGTCATCGGGCAGGGAAATCCGCACCCGTCTGGGCAGTGAGTCCCTGTCCGGTAGCTGGATCTCCCGCGTCGCGGTTCCCCGATACGAGGATGAAGGAGAAATCCTTAGCTTTCTCAAGCGGGAAAACCTGCCGGGTTTCTTTCCTTACACGGCGGGTGTGTTCCCGTTCAAGCGGGAAGGGGAAGACCCGGCCCGAATGTTTGCCGGTGAGGGCGACCCGGCCCGAACCAACCGCCGCTTCAAGAAGCTGTCAGAGCACTCAGATGCCAAGCGGTTGTCGACAGCGTTCGACAGTGTAACCCTCTATGGATTTGACCCGGCCATCCGCCCGGATATTTACGGCAAGATTGGCAACTCCGGTGTCTCCATTGCCACCCTGGATGATATGAAGGTCCTGTATGGTGGTTTTGACCTGTGCGACCCGCAGACGTCGGTTTCCATGACGATCAACGGGCCGGCGCCTGCGATCCTCGCCATGTTCCTTAATACTGCAATCGACCAGCAGGTCGATAACTTCAAAGAGCAGCAGGGGTGTGAGCCTTCCGGGGCGGAATATGCCGAACTCAGGGCCTATGCCCTGTCCAGTGTTCGCGGGACGGTTCAGGCCGACATTCTGAAGGAAGACCAGGGTCAGAATACCTGTATCTTTTCCACCGAGTTCAGTCTGCGCATGATGGGAGACATCCAGCAGTACTTCATTGATCATCAGGTTCGGAACTTCTACTCGGTTTCCATCTCGGGGTACCACATTGCGGAAGCCGGGGCCAACCCGATCTCACAGCTTGCATTTACCCTGGCCAATGGCTTCACGTTTGTGGAAGCCTATCTGGCCCGTGGGATGAATGTTGATGACTTTGCGCCCAACCTGTCGTTCTTCTTCTCCAACGGCATGGATCCCGAATACACGGTGATTGGCCGTGTCGCCCGGCGCATCTGGGCTGTCGCCATGCGAGAAAAATATGGCGCCAGTGAACGCAGCCAGAAACTGAAGTACCACATTCAAACGTCTGGCCGTTCCCTGCACGCGCAGGAAATGCAGTTCAACGACATTCGTACCACCCTGCAGGCATTGCTGGCGATCAATGACAACTGCAACAGCCTGCATACCAATGCCTATGATGAGGCGATCACCACGCCGACTGAAGAGTCCGTGCGGCGTGCTCTGGCCATACAGTTGATCATCAACCGTGAGTTTGGTGTGACCGGGACCGAGAACCCGAACCAGGGCTCATTTATCATTGATGAACTGACGGACCTGGTGGAGGAAGCCGTGCTGCGTGAGTTTGAAAGCATTTCAGATCGCGGCGGCGTGCTGGGCGCCATGGAAACGGGTTACCAGCGCGGCAAGATTCAGGAAGAATCCATGAAGTATGAGACCCTGAAGCACGACGGTTCCCTGCCGATTATCGGTGTGAACACCTTCCGGCCGGAAACGGAGCCGGAGGAAACCACCATTGAACTGGCCCGTTCCACCGAGGAAGAAAAGCAGGCTCAGATTGCTCGCCTGGCTGATTTCCAGTCGCGTCATGCGGATACGTCCGGGACGGCACTGGACAACCTGAAACAGGTGGTTTCAGAAGGCGGCAACGGGTTTGAGGCCCTGATGGAAGCGGTGCGACACTGCTCCCTGGGGCAGTTGACCCATGCCTTCTTTGAAGTGGGCGGGCAGTATCGGCGCAACACCTGATATTCCCCCTGTAACCACGCTAATGAAATCCTGAACCCTTGCGCGTTATCTCGCTGGTCCCAAGCCTGACTGAAACCCTGATCGACTGCGGCATTGATGTCGTCGGGCGAACGCGGTTCTGTATCCATCCCGAGCAGGTGGTGTCGGACATTGCGATTGTTGGCGGTACCAAGAAGGTGAACTGGGCGGCGTGTGAACGTCTTTCGCCCGATGTCGTAGTGATGGATAAGGAAGAGAACACCCTGCCGATGGCGGAGACCTGCCCATATCCCTGGTGGGCCACCCATGTTACCTCGGTTGATAACGTCGGCCCTGAATTGCAACGACTGGCGGACATGCTCGACAGCCCGGCATTACGGCAACTGGGTGGGGAATGGGCGCGGCTCGCCAACCAGCCCGACCTGGACTTTCGCAGGTGGGATCATCTACCCGCAGTATTGGACCGGGTCGGAACGAAGACGGCAGATTTCAAACGTATCGAATACATGATCTGGCGTGACCCCTGGATGGCTGTCAGTGGGCAGACCTTCATTGGCTCCGTGCTACGGAAAGTTGGCATGGGCGGCTATCTGTCCACCCATGACCAGCCTTATCCGGAACTCCCCGGGTCTTCGATGCCGGACCCGGACACCTTCTATCTTTTTTCCTCGGAACCCTATCCCTTTGGCCGTCATGTTGATGCCCTGTCCGAGGCCGGTTTTAACGGGGTGCTGGTGGATGGTGAGTTTTACTCCTGGTTCGGGAGCAGAAGCCTGCGCCTGCTCAAACACTACATGGAGGCGAACTCATGAGACCGGGTGCATCACCGGTTAAAGCGCCAGTACGGTTTTCGCGATGATGTTCTTCTGGACTTCTTTGGAGCCGCCGAAGATAGAAGAAGCACGGTTGTTCAGGTAGGTTCCGATAGCCGTCTGATGTCGACTGTCGCCCACACCTTCCTCGCCCTGAAGCCAGAGCAGGTTGTTGTGTGGCAGCCCGTAGTAGGCGAGCGCTTCAAGACGGATGGTTGAAAGTTGCTGGCCCAGGTCGCTCGCCATATTCTTCATCAGCGAGGAACCGCTGCCAGGGTTCATGCCGGCGGCCACGCGGGCCTGCAGGTTTGTTTCCATCTGGGACAGTGCGGCTATTTCGATCTCAAGCGACGTGGCCCGTTTTCGCAATTCGTGTTCTTCCGGCAGTTCATCCAGCATGATGGTCAGTTCCCGCATGCCTGTCTGCAGCCCGGTGGCGGCGGTACCACCACCGCGTTCAAATTCCAGCAGATACTTGGCAACCGTCCAGCCCTCATTTTCCGGCCCGATACGATTGTTTACCGGAACCCGGACGTTATCGAAGAACACCTGGTTGACCTCGTGGTCTCCCGCCAGGGTGATAATGGGTTCGACCGTCACGCCCGGTGTATTCATATCGATCAAAAGGAAGCTGATGCCGGTCTGCGGGCGAGATTCCATATCCGTGCGAACAAGGCAGAAGATGTGGTCTGCGAACTGGGCGTGAGTCGTCCAGATCTTGGTGCCGTTCACAACATAGTCATCGCCATCTTTCTCGGCCCGGGTTTTCAGACTGGCCAGATCAGAGCCGGAGCCCGGCTCGGAGTAGCCCTGGCACCAGTAGTGTTCGCCGGAGAGAATCCTGGGCAGGTAATAGTCCTGTTGTTCCCTGGTCCCGTACTTGAACATCACGGGTGCCAGCATACGAAGTCCCAGTGGAATCAGTCCGGGTGCTCCTGCTTTCGCGCACTCCCGGTTAAAGATGTAGCGCTGGTTCGAGGTCCATCCGGTACCGCCAAACTCTTTCGGCCAGGAAACTCCGGCCCAGCCACGCTTGTGGAGGATCTTCTGCCAGGCAATGGCCACATCTTTGTCGGCGAACACGGTTGTCGTCTTTGCGGTGGCCTCCCTGATATCGTCGGTGAGTTCTTCAGCGAGCAGGGCTCGAACCTCATCACGAAACGCCAGTTCCTCCGGGGTAAATTCCAGTTCCAAGGTGTCTCTCTTCAGTTAAAAGAATCAAGTGTAGCGGGCCTCACTTTTGCAGTCACCCCGGCGGGCAGGCGCACTACGCCACCAGTCCAATGACATCTGATTTCTTGAAGCGGTATCGATTACCTTCTTTGGTGAACTTGATCTGTTTGGCGTGAATCTTCCGCCGAATGGTTGATTCGGATACGCCCAGGAACTCACACACCTGTTGGAGTGTCATGAGATCGGAACTGGCAAACCGCTTCATAGAATCAGTGATATTGATTCCAATAACATGGCCTTTTTTGTCGTAGCGGACGATGATGCCGTCCTCATACACGGATTTTGCTTCGACCTCATCTGTGAAGTCGATTGACAAATAGTCAATGGATGTATCGTGATGTACTTTCATTTTTTAACCTCAAAACCAACCATCACGGTCACCACCTCAAAGTTACCGCCCTGCTCAACTGCAACTACCGCAATGGGATTGTCTTCCCTTCCTTCAAATTCCCTGTAAACGATAACCTTGTCTTTCGATTGCCTGATTAACCCCTCAGGTTTAACCAGAAGTTCTGCAACCTCAGTCGTTGAGACCTGTCGTTCAATCATGCGATCGACAGCATGAGGTGAGTACCGGATTTGCATTGGTAGTAGCTTAGTGAGAATCGCAAAACTGGTCAATAACTGGTCAAGAAATCACCCATTCTGACAGTAGTCCTGGTCGATGGCCACATTCGTGATGACCGGTTTCAGAATTTGATCACCCCAGCGTATCAACTCAATCCCGTTACCAGAATTGGGAACAAGCCGTTTTTCTTGCTGGAGGTAGGTATAGCATATATGCTATATTGAATTATGGTCTGGACAGTCGAAACACTCAACAGCATGGTGGATGAAGAGCTTGAGGCCCTTCCTGCCGGTATGAGAGCGCGGTTTGTCTGGATCACGGGTTACAAAATGTGCGTGAACCCTATGTGAAACATCTTGAGGGCGAGTTGTGGGAAATCCGCATGAAAAGCAAAGATGGTATTTCCCGCGCTCTGTATGTAACAGCCAAACCTGAACGCGCGGTGGTGGTACGGGTGTTTATCAAGAAAACACAGAAAACGCCGCGCCGGGAAATCAAACTGGCTTTGAGTAGAGCAAAGGAGATTAAGCAATGAGTAATGTTCAAGACTTACATAAAAAGTGGAGTAAAGACCCGGCTTACCGTGAAGCCTATGAGTCCATGGCAGATGAATTTGCACTGGCTGATGCGATATTAAATGCACGTCAACAGGCCGGGCTGACTCAAAAGGAACTGGCTGAAAAAATGGACGCTACGCAATCGGTTGTCGCACGGCTTGAGAGCGGTGCATCCAACACCACCTTCAAAACCCTACAGCGCGTTGCAGAAGCTACGGGTACGCATCTTAAAATTTCATTTGAGCAACCCGCTCATTAAGGCGCGGTGACAATCTGACGGATTCGCTCGGCCTGGTCAACTCAATCCTGTTATCAGGATGACGATAATGGCGACCGGCAACAGGAATCTCAATAGCAGGTGCCATACTTCAAATACTGCCGTGGGCATCAACGGCAGTTCGCTACGCAAACGGGATTTACTTACCTGCCAGGCTGTGAAGAGTGTGATCAGCAGTCCGCTGACTGGCAACATGATGTGGTTGGCCAGGTATTCCAGGATACCGCTCAGGTTCATGGAACCGATGGCCCACCCAGGGATTACGTTATACGACAGTATGCTCAGTATACCCAGGCAGCCGACGGCAATGAATATCGTGACTGTTGCCCGATGCCGGGGCAGGCCGAAGGTATCTTCAAGCCAGGCAACCAGAGGCTCCATCATGCCAACCATGGACGTAATGGCCGCAACGGAAAGCAGTGTAAAGAACAGAATGGCCACGAATTGTCCGCCTGGCATCTGGGCGAAAGCGACCGGAAGCGTCTGAAAGATCAGCCCGGGACCACTTGCCGGGTCCATACCGAATCGGAAGACCATGGGAAAGATCATAAGGCCGGCGAACATGGCGACGCAGGTATCGATCACGATAATGATCAGAACACATCGGGTGATCGAGACTTTCTCGGGCAGGTAAGAGCCGAAGATCAGCATACCGGCCATGCCGACTCCGATGCTGAAGAAGGCCTGGCCCACAGCAGCAAGAAAAGTCCCGCCGTCAACCCTGGAAAAGTCCGGTGTAAACAGATATGCCAGCGCGTCAGTAAACCCGGCCTGGGTAGCGTTAAAGATAACAAGCGTAACCATCAACAAAAACAGTGTCGGCATCAGAACGCGGACAGAACGTTCGATACCGTGATTCACACCGGCGTAGATGATGGCGCTGGTGAACAGCAGGCCGACTGCGGACCAAACGAGCATGCCGTTGATACTGTCCCGGACTTCGTTGAACTGGCTTGCGGCAACCTCTGTGGTCATGTCGGTAAAGCCGGTAGTGATGGCTTTGAACAGGTACCAGAGCACCCATCCGGCGACAACACAGTAAGTGCCCTGGATAACAAAGGCTGTCAGCAGGTTTAGATGTCCTGCGTGAGACCACAGGGGTGTTCTGCCCTGTTCCCTGGCGATGTTCGCCATAGCCAGTGGCGGATTACCCTTACCCATGCGACCGAGCAGTAACTCTGCCACCAGGATGGGCATGCCGATGAACAGCGCACAACCGAGATAGATGATGACGAAGGCGCCGCCACCGTTTTCACCGGTGATATAAGGAAAGCGCCAGATATTACCCAGGCCAACGGCGAATCCGGTCGCCGCCATGAGAAAGCCAAAGGTGGAACTGAAGTGATTTGACTGGTGCATGGTGGTGCTTATCTTATGGAAAAGTCTGGATCAACGCACTATTCAGAGGTTCCTTTATGGCAGTCTGCCCGCCGGGGGATGGCTTTATGCCCGGTCATGATGAACAATAGAGGCTTCTGATATGGTTACCCCGGAGTATGACATGGCGATTTCTTTTTATGACATCACGGTTCCCAATTACCTTCAGGTTCTGAACGCGGTTGCCGCCGTTCTGGACAAGGGCAAAAGCCACTGTGAGGAAAACAATATTGATCTTGCCGGTATTGTCGCAACGCGCCTGATCGACGATATGTATCCGTTCCAGTTCCAGGTGATTTCCGTTGTGCATCACTCGCAGGGTGCGATGAAGGGCTACGAGTCGGGTGAGTTTACCCCGCCCGATGGCTATGGCGAACCGGACTATGCCGGGTTACAGGAACTGGTGCAGGGCGCGATCAGCTATGTGTCTTCGAAGGATGAAGACGAGGTCAACAGTTGGGAAGGTAACCGGATGATCTTCAAACTGGGCGGCAACGAACTGCCATTCACGGCAGCCAACTTTGCACAGACTTTTTCGATGCCCAACTTCTATTTTCACGCGGCGACCACCTACGACATTCTGCGTATGAAAGGTGCGCCTCTGGGCAAGCGAGATTTCCTCGGCGCCATGCGCATGGGGGCCTGATGTCATCGGTTGCCGCACCTGCCGGGGAAATACTCGGCCACCCGAAAGGGCTGTTTATTCTGTTTATGACAGAGATGTGGGAGCGCTTCAGCTACTATGGTATGCGGGCGTTGCTGATACTGTATCTCACCAAGCATTTCCTGTTCAGTGACCGTGATGCCGGTCTTCTGTACGGCAGCTATGGTTCACTGGTGTACGCGATGCCGGTCATTGGCGGGTTGATTGCGGACCGTTACCTTGGGTACAAGAAGGCGATCATATTCGGGGCCACACTACTGGTGCTTGGCCACTTTGGCATGGCCTTCGAGGGTTCGCCATCCCGGATGGTTGATGGTGTGGTTGTCCGGGACTCCCTGTATGAGCAGATCTTCTACCTGTCCCTGGCCCTGATTATCGTCGGGGTCGGTTTCCTGAAAGCCAGTATTTCCACCATTGTCGGACAGCTCTACGAAGAGCATGACCCGCGCCGCGATGCCGGTTTCACCATCTTTTACATGGGGATCAACATCGGGGCATTCATCGCCACGCTCGCCTGTGCTTATCTGGGTGAAACCTACGGCTGGAGGTATGGTTTTGGTCTGGCCGGTATCGGTATGTTGGTCGGTCTTCTGACCTTTGTCGGCGGGGACCGACACCTGCGGGGCGTGGGCGCACCACCGGAGGAGGGCAGGTTGTTCGAAAAAGTAGCCGGTGTCTCCCGGGAACTGCTGATTTATGTCACCGGTTTTGTGGCGGTTCTTGTGGTCTGGCAATTGATCCAGCGTACCGGCGACCTGGGTATCCTGCTGACTATTTTTGGAGGGGCTGTCGTTGCCTGGGTGATCTGGTATTCATTGTCCAAATGTACACCCGTAGAGCGGGATCGCATGTTGACCATGCTGCTGCTGATCGTGCTTTCGGTGTTCTTCTGGGCATTGTTCGAGCAGGCGGGTTCTTCGCTGACCCTGTTCACTGATCGAAACGTCGATATGGGTAACTTCTTCACTGCCGGTATGTTCCAGTCTTTGAATCCCATGTTCATCATCATGCTCGCGCCCCTGTTCGCATGGGTCTGGGTAAAGCTGGCGCAGAATGACAGGGAGCCGAGCACGCCGATGAAATTCGGCCTTGGCATACTACAGGTCGGCCTCGGGTTTGCGGTTCTTATTGTTGGCGCGAGCTTTGCGGGGCCGGATGGCAGGGTTGCCGTCTTCTGGCTGGCCCTGATGTACCTGCTGCATACAACCGGCGAGCTTTGCCTTTCACCGGTTGGCCTTTCCATGGTGACCCGTCTAAGCGTGGCGCAGGTCGGCGGTATGATGATGGGTGTCTGGTTCCTGTCCAGTGCTTTTGCGGCCTATGTCGGGGGTATGATCGCGGGCGCCATGGCGATTGGTGAAGGTGGCGCCGAGGTCAGTTTTGGCCTTGAATCCCTCGGGGTTTATGTGGGTGTGTTCGGCAAGCTGGCCATGCTGGCAGTTGGTATCGGGGTGGCGCTAATGATTGTGTCTCCCTGGCTGGCGAAACGAATGCATCTGGACGACCAGGCTAAATCAGGGATACTCCCATGAACGGACCACTGGCCGGTATCAAAATTGTCGACCTCAGCAGCGTGATCTCCGGTCCGGTGGCGACCGTGCTGCTTGCTGACCAGGGAGCGGACGTGATCAAGGTCGAGCCGCCCCAGGGCGACATTATCAGGCGCATGGGGATGGGTACGACTGTCCTGAGTCCCGCCTTCGTCACTGCGAACCGCGGCAAGCGATCTGTCTGCATTGATCTTAAACAGGACCAGGGTGTTGATCTGGTCAGGAGGCTGGTTGCCGATGCCGATGTGTTTATTCAAAACTTCAGACCCGGCGTTATTGAACGCATGGGTCTGGGTTACGATGTACTGAAGGAAGTGAATGACGGCCTGATCTACGTCTCGGTCAGTGGCTTTGGAGAGAAGGGGCCCTACGCGCACAAGCGCGTTTATGATCCTGTCATCCAGGCATTGACCGGGCTGCCGGATATCCAGGCGGACAGTGATCGCGCCAGGCCGAAGATGGTACGAACGATTATTCCGGACAAGGTATCCGGATTGACTACGGCGCAGGCGATAACAGCAGGTCTTCTGGAACGGGAGCGGGGTGATGGTCTGGGACAACACATCAAGGTGGCGATGGTGGATGCGACCATCTCCTTTCTCTGGCCGGAGGGTCTTGGCGGGCTGACCCTGGTTGGTAATGAAGAAAATGTGCGTCGCGGGCAGTTGGCTCAGGATCTGATCTTTGAAACCAGGGATGGCTATATTACCTGTGGCGCCGTATCGGATTCTGAATGGGAAGGGCTTTGCCTGGCCCTGGACAGAACCGAATGGATGGATGACGAACGCTTTAGCACGCCCTTTGGTCGCGTGAAAAATGCAAAGGCAAGACTTGAGGGTATGGCGGATGTATTGAAGTCCAAAACCAGTGCGGTATGGCTGGAGCGTCTTGAAGCGCACGATGTACCCTGTGCCCCGGTCCTGAGTCGCCCTGAAATTCTGGAGAACGAACAGATCAAAGCGAATGAGCTTATTTTCCAGTATGAACATCCCGGGCTGGGGCAAATCCGCCAGCCACGCCCCGGGGCTAAATTCTCCCGTAGCGACATCCGTAAAGAAGCTATTGCGCCTTATCTGGGAGAACATACCGACGAGGTACTGGCTGACCTTGGATTCAGTCAGGAAGCTATTGCATCGTTGATCGAATCCGGCGTGGTGTCGAGACCCGGAGGAGACTAGGCATGGAACTGTATGACGCAATGAGCACGCTGCGGGCCGTCAGGCGTCTCAGGCCCGACCCGATTCCGGAGGATGTACTGACCCGGATTCTTGAAGCGGCCACCTGGGCACCGACCGGCGGTAACATGCAACCCTGGCGCATGATTGCCGTGACGGAATCAGAAAAGAAGCAGGCGCTGGAAGACCTGTATCGGCCCCGGTGGGAAAGCTACATTCCGGGCTATGAGAAAAGGATGAAAAATATGCCGGAAGCAGTACAGGCATCATCCCGAAGGGCACTTGAGGCGGGAACCTATCTTGCCGGGCACATGCACGAGGCACCGCTGATCGCCGTCTTCTGCTTTAACCCTTCAATCATGGCCATCACTGACATTGATCAGCCACGAACCAGTGTCGTGGGTGGCGGTTCCGTTTATCCGGCGGTTCAGAATTTTCTGCTGGCCTGCCGCAATGAGGGACTCGGTTGTGTGCTGACGACCCTGTTGTGTTATGAAGAGGCCAGGGTCAAGACGCTGCTTGAGATTCCGGAAGACTGGTATACCTGCGCCCATGTTCCCGTGGGGTATCCGGTGCTCGGTGGCCATGGCGGGATCAGCCGTCGGTCTGTTGACCAGATGGTGAGTTTCAACAGGTTCTAAACTGGAAATTTCACACCTTCCCATGAAAAATAAGAAATATTGTTATACATTGTTCACGGCTACTGATATCTGAAGGAGTAAAAGATGAATGACTGGAGCGCCGGCTATGTAGCCGACATAGACTACACCTATGGCTATTACGACGAGTTGAACCCACAAAGAATCCGGCTCGCTTTCCTCAAACAGGGATTGCGCGCCCCGACAATTCGCACCGCCTGTGAACTGGGCTTTGGCCAGGGAATGTCCGTCAACCTGCATGCCGCCGCGTCGAAGGTGCAATGGTGGGGCAATGATTTCAACTCGACCCAGGCGTCTTTCGCGCAGGAACTGGCGCGTACGGCGGGCTCTGCCGCCCAACTGACCGACCAGTCATTTGAGGAGTTCTGCGTCCGGGATGACCTGCCGGAGTTTGATTTCATTGCGCTGCACGGTGTCTGGAGCTGGATATCTGACAGGAACCGGACCCATATCATGGATTTGGTGCGTCGCAAGCTCGCTGTCGGCGGTGTTTTTTACATAAGCTACAACACGCTCACCTCATGGTCCGCCTTCGTCCCCCTGCGTAATCTGATGATGCAGCACTCCCGCTCCCAAAGCGCCAGCGGTTTACCCATCGCCGAGCGCATCCAGTCCGCAATGGAGTTTGCCAAATCGCTGCTGGATACCGAGCCCACCTATTCCAGGGTACACCCGGTTGTTAAGGAACGCCTCAAGCATATATTCGAGCAAAGGTCGGAATACCTGGCCCACGAGTATTTCAATGAGAACTGGAGCCCTATGGATTTCAAGGACATCGCAGACTGGCTGGAGCCCGCCAAACTGGAATTTGCCTGTTCCGCCACATTCTTTGAACACATCAATACACTGATACTCAACCCGCAACAGCGCGCTATTGTCAACGACATCAAGGACCCGGTGTTTCGGGAATCTACCTGGGATATGCTGACCAACCAGCAGTTTCGCCGGGATTACTGGGTCAAGGGCCCGCGCAGGTTAAGCACCATTGAGCAGGCGGAGACTTTCCGTGCCATGAAAGTGGTACTCGTGCGCCCCTTCAAGGATATCAAGTACAAGGTCAAGACAAGCATTGGCGAGGCCGATCTTAACGAGCCTATTTACAAGCCGATTACCGAGGCGATGAAGCTCAACGAGGTTATTGAGGTCAGCGCACTTGAAGAGATGGCCAAAAGCAAAGACATCAGCCTGCCCCAGTTGCTGGAGGCTATGATGGTCATGGTGGGGGCTGGCTATGTGCAACTCGCCGCAGATGAGCAGTCGCAGGCATCGGTCGCAGATTCCGTCGCCAACATCAATCGCTATATCAACGGCCATGCCCGTGGTAGTAATGATATCAAGCACCTGGCCAGCCCGGTCACCGGTGGCGGTGTCCCGGTTGAGCGCTTCGAGTGTATCTTCATCGAAGCACGCAAGGCCGGCATGAAGACCCCGGATAAGTGGGCGCAGCACGCGGTCAAGTTGCTGATGGACCAGGGTCAACTGATGGTACAGGAAGGCAAGACCCTGAAGACCGAAAAGGAAAACCTGGAGGCAATGCGTCGCGCAGCCGACAATTTCGCCGAAGTAAGACTGGGTCTGCTGGAAAAACTGGGGGTTGCCTGAGCGCCCTCAGCCACCCCATAGCCAGAAATCGCTGACCGTCTCGGCGCTAATTCAGCGAACTGGAATTCACCCTCCTCCAGTCGCTCCAGCTACCACTCGTAGCCAGCCTGGTCCGGGCACGATGATACGGAACTGATCTTTCAGCACACCTGCGGCATTGCCCTGGTTTATCAAGATTCCGGGGTATAAGGTCGAATTAATCTTTGTAGCGATTATTTGTTTAATGTTAGTTACCAAGCCCTGAAGCAACACCAAAGCCGCCTATAAAACCAAGCAATAATGCTGCCGCGACCAAAAGTCTACTTTTATACTTTGACGCCGCATCCGCAGGTGGCGGTTCAGGCGCATTGTATACATCAGGTGGCGGCACGAGTTTTAACAAAGCGATCTCGACCTCGAAAACACTGGCCAGCGCCTGCAAGGTATCAAGAGAGCAATTGCCATAATTCTCTGCCCGTTGCATCGTTCGCAAACTTAACCCGCAAGCATCGGCCAGATGTTGTTGCGTCCACGCCCGGTCTTGCCGCAGCCGCTTTATTCTCTTTGCATTAACCTCCATGCATCACTCATTTATCTATTACAGAATGGATGAGAACGAAAAGTTTACTGGTAATGTTACCGAGAGCGTAGCCAGCCAGAACCAGTATGAGCAGCTCATACAGGAAGGTTCTAGCTAGAATATAACCTTTTCTTTGCTCACCAATGACCTGCTTTCCTTTACGCAAAGTGCAGCAAAGCTGACCCGTTATAAGGTTCTCCATCTTTAACGATATTGTGTAATCCGCATTATTTATGCTGAACACGTGCCGTCCTTCCAATCTAAATAAATTACGGAAGTTGGATACGATCTCATCTTCGACAAACACTGTTTCCCTGCCAGACCAGGTACTTCCGAAAACAGCGATATTGTGACCATCAACGTCGAAGTAAAACCAGTAGCCATTAGAAATGGTGACTGGCACATCATTATTCTTGTGGGAGTTGGCTGCCATGTGTTTTTCCTTGTTTGAATGTTCAGCTTTATTATTGCCAACCTGTCGTGAGTAATATACGTCTCGGTTATGACAGTCTCAATATTGTCATATGACAATCAGATGTCACATACGAGGTATAAGTCGAATTAACAGCGTTATACCTGCGCCCATGTTCCCGTGGGGTATCCGGTGCTCGGTGGCCATGGCGGGATCAGCCGCCGGTCTGTTGACCAGATGGTGGGTTTCAACAGGTTCCAGCAGGCGGCTGCTACTTGAGTAATTCTTCTGCAATGATCATCTTCCGCACCTCGGTCGTGCCCGCGCCAATTTCAAGGAGCTTGGTGCCTCGAAACAGGCGGTTGATTTCCGATTCCCAGATGTAGCCGCTACCCCCGTGAATCTGCACGGCATGGTCAAGAACCCGATTACACATATTGGCGCAATACATGACCGATGCGGCGGTTCGCGCGTGTATTTCGCCCCGTCCCGCTTCATGACCCTCGACACTGTCGGACTCTGACAGAACCTGCCAGCAGAAGGTCTTCATGGTTTCAACCCAGGTGTACATATCGGCGAGGTAGGACTGGATCATCTGGAACTCCGCTATGGGTTTGCCGAACTGCTCCCGGGTTCCGGCGTACTCGACCGACAGTTTCAGCGCCCGCTCGGCCATGCCGACATTGATCGGTGCGATCATGGCCCGCTCAAAATCGAGACCGCTCATGACCACCTTGTGCCCCTGGTTTTCTTCACCAACAATGTTCTCGCGGGGTACAACCAGATCTTCAAACACCAGTTCGGCGGTCTGGCTGCCGCGAAAGCCCATCTTTTTCAGTTTCTGGGCCACCTTGAAACCCGGCGAACCGGTTTCCACGACAAACGCCGTGATGCCTCTGGAGCCCTGACCCGGTTCGGTTTTGGCGTACAGCAGACAGATGTCGGCCACCGGGCCATTGGTGATGTAGAGCTTGGTGCCATTGATAACAAAGTGATCACCGTCCCTGACGGCACGGGTGCGCATGGACCCGAGGGCATCGGAACCGGCGCCGGGTTCGGTCAGTCCGAGACAGCCAATCCATTCACCGGAGCAAAGTTTTGGCAGGTAACGCTCGCGAATGGATTCGCTGCCGTTGTTGAACAGGTTATTGGCGCACAGATTGTCGTGGGCCACCCAGGAAAGCCCAAAGGCGTGGTTGTAACGGGAAAATGCCTGGAGAACAACGCCGGCATCAAGCAGGCCCATACCAACGCCACCGTATTTTTCAGGGATCGTAATGCCGAGAAAACCAAGTTCCCCGAGCCTGGGCATCAACTCATCCGGCCACCACTCCTCATTATCCATCCGTTCCGCCAGGGGCAATAGCTGCTCGTGACCGAATTTATCCGCGTGGTCCAGAAGCAGGGTCTGATCTTCAGTGAGTTTGAAACGGGACATGGTCTTCCTTAATGCTATTGTGACAGCGCCCGCTTGAAGGCGCGCAATTCGTTGACGAACAGATCGGGTTGCTCGAACGCGGCGAAATGGCCGCCCTTGTCCAGATCATTCCAGTACTGAATGTTCACATAGCGTTGATCCGCCCAGGAACGTGGCGTCCTGACGATTTCCTTCGGGTAGCTGCTTATACCGGTCGGGAGTTTGACAGTATTGTCGCTGCCGCCACCGAAGGCTTTATTGAAACTTTCCCAGTAGAGGCGGGCCGAGGAAGCTGCGGAATTGGTGAGCCAGTAGAACATGATGTTGTCGATAATTTCATCACGCGTGAGAGTGTTTTCCGGGTGACCCTGGCAGTCCGTCCATTGATAAAACTTCTCAAGTATCCAGGCGGACTGACCGATGGGAGAATCCGCCAGACCGTAACCCAGTGTCTGCGGCCTTGTGCTCTGCTGCTTCGAATAACCGGAATCCCATTGCTGATAAAAGGCTGCACCGGCGAGCGCGACCCTGTCCGCCTCGTCAGGGTTTTCCCTGGCTGCTTTTGTGGCGCTGGCATTCGGCATATTCACATGGATGGCTTTGCAGTGCCCCAGATTCTGAATACCTATGGCCGTGGTGACGGCACTGCCCCAGTCGCCACCCTGGGCATAGTAGGCGTCGTAACCCAGCCGCAACATCAGCTCATCCCAGACTTCTGCGATCTGCTGCACATTCCAGCCGGTGGATTTCGGTTTTTCGGAGAACCCGTAGCCGGGCAGGGAAGGGCAGATCACGTGACAGGCATCATCAGCCTCGCCACCATATTGTGTCGGTTCTGCCAGCGGCTCGATGATCTTGTGAAATTCCACGATGGAACCTGGCCAGCCATGGGTAATCACGATGGGGGTCGCGTTCTCATGACTGCTTTTGACATGGATAAAGTGAATGTCCAGACCCCTGATGGCGGTCTGGTACTGGGGAAAGCGATTCAATCTATCCTGTGTGTCATACCAGTTGTATTCGTTCGCCCAGTACTGACAGAACTCCCGGTGATAGCTGAGCGGTACGCCCTGGCTCCAGTCCTCAACAGTTTCAGCCTCCGGCCAGCGGGCGGTTTTCAGACGCTGTTGCAGGTCTTCAATTTCCGCCCTGGGAATATCCAGCTTGAACGATCGAATCCGGGTCATGTGTGATTCCTGTGCAAAGACGAAAGACACCATACTAGCAAAGTTCGCGGGGTCGGGCGGACAATGTACGAGGGGCATTGAACCGGAAGAACTTTCGGGCAATTTTAAGTCTATGGAAACTCTGAATAATGTCTTTTCCCGCGATAGCTGCGTTGGACCCGTCCTCGAAACATCGGAAAATTAAAGCGTTTTTACGATTTTCTGCGGGCGCGTCCGCCTTGCTCTCACGAAAAAATCCTATTATTCAGAGCTTCCCTATGTTAGTCTTAACTCCCGGTTAAGGGGTGATGTCCGCGAAGGTAAGTGAGGTAGAAGGCGCAACTTGCTGCGTGATTTGGCAAAATACCGAGTATCCAAACTCTCACCCAGCAAGTGCGCCTATGACAAAGATAATCCCTCAGCCTGCAAACGTCGAGATAGATTTTACCGATGCCGCCCTGGTGGGCACTGGCGGCTGGTCTCTACTGGCCAAAATGGCTCAACAAACCGAACTGCTACGATCCCTCTCGCAAGCCGTTCACCTCAAAGTACGCCGACGCGGTGCCTCTGACGCCGAGATGCTGTGGAGTCTCATTGCCTCTCTGGCAGCCGGTCATGGTGCCCTGTCTGATTTGGATGCCCTGCGTGTCAACCCCGCCGGGCAGGTACTGCTGGGTTTGAGTGAAGCGCCTTCAGGTCGGCGTCTCGGCGAATATCTCAGCCGCTTTGGCCGGGATGAGGTGACCGCTCTGCGAGGCGTGGTCCAGGCATTGGCACAGCAGGTTGCACCGGCCATCATTGATCACCATGTGACCACACAGGGCTATGTGCCAGTGTTTATCGATGGCACTGCGATTGAGGTGGATGGTCATCTCTTTGAAGGTGCCGGTAAGGGATACAATGGTGAGCCACAACTGTGGCTGCATAATGTGTTCCTCGGAGGATTGTGGGCCAGTGGCTTACTGCACCCGGGTGGCGTTGATGTCGCCAAGGGTTGGCAGACACAGTTGGCTGACGACGTGACGCCGTTGCTACCGGAGGGTACGCCGGTCTGGCTACGGGCAGACAACGCCTATTATCGTGGCGACCTGGTCCGGTTTTGTACTGACAAGGGCTGGGATTACTCGATCAGCGTGACCAATGACAATAACCGCCGCCCGGTGCTGCGCCAACTGGAAGGATTACCTGAAAGCGCCTGGTCTGATATAGGGCGAGGCGAGTCTGCGACGCTGGTGTTGCACCAACCCAGCGGCTGGAAGACGCAACACTATGTCGTCGTTCGCCAGCTCTATGACGGCCCACAACAGCGTCTGACGCCTGCTTATACGGTCATTCTTGTGTCTCGTGACGACTTGCCGGTGGATGAATTAGTGCGACGTCATCGCGGCAAGCAGGGACAGGAGAATGCCTTCAAGGGTCCGCTGATTGAAATGGATTTACACCATCCTCCCTGTCGGCGGTTTGCCGCCAATCAGGCATTTTATGCCTGCGGTCAGATAGCACAGTTGTTGTTGATGGCGATGCAGTATCAGTGGCTACCCGAGCCTGCCCGGAAACATGGCTTGCGACCTTTGATCCGCTATTTGATGCGCTCAGTGGCTCGTCTGGTAAAAACCGGCAGGCGCTATCGCCTTGACTTTGCCAAGAACAACTTCAGGCTGGACTGGCTGCTGTACGCGGCCTTCCAACTGGAATAGCGTCGATCTCAGCTTCGAACTAACACCAACACCTGTCATTGGGCGGGTAGCGCTTGGGCGCTCGGTGCCAAAGACCGGCAACGGATGCCTGTGCAGGAGCCAGGCGCTCTGTCAGGACTCCCGGGAACAACCAAAATCACGTGAAGAGACAGCCGCCTTGCTATTGAGCACGCGATAAGCTGCGATACCTGCAACCAAGATGGGTTAACCGGGGATTGAGATATGTTAGCAGCTTTAGGTCTATTGACATAATGTACTGGCACTCTTAATATGGTTCGGTCTTGAGCGACCTGGCTGACAGTTCCAAAAACATATAAGAAATAGAGAGAATAGAGAGGATAGAGAGGATAGAGAGATATTGATGATCCGGCTTAAATATTCAAACCGGTTGACGGCAGGGGCTTGCCTGGCTGTCGCCTTATGTGTCGGCATTGCCCGGGCGGAGCTGCCGGCAGAAGCCATTCCCAATGTTGCGACCCTCGAACCGGATTACCCCGAGTCTCTGATTTTTGCGCACGACGCCAACTTCAGGGCGCTTATCGGCGGCAGGGTTGTGCTGGTTGATGTGGCCCGGAAAACCCGTAACTACATGGGAGCACTGGACGCGGCCCAGTTTGCCAGCTTCACTGAATCGAGTGCGCGCAGCGAATTGTATGTGGCCGAAACCCATTACTCTCGCAGCACCCGTGGTCACAGAACCGATGTCCTCTCAATTTACGACCGGGCAACCCTGGCGCAGACCGGCGAAATCATCCTTCCCGGAGGCAAGCGGGCCCAGGTTGTGTCAAACCGCTACACAATCCAGTTGGTCGACGGGGACCGATATCTCTTTTTGTTCAACTTTACGCCGGCGGCTTCAGTGCTGATGATTGATCTGGAAAAGCGGGGAATTCTCAGTGAAACCCCGATACCGGGTTGCGGACTGATCTACCCCACGGGCAAGCGGGGATTCTCTTCGCTGTGCAGCAACGGTTCCATGTTTAGCGCGCAGTTTGACGAAGACGGCACCGTTGCCTCCCGGCAAAAACTGCCGTCCTTTTTTAATGTGGATGACGACCCCCTGTTCGACAAACCGGTATTTATAGGCAATACCGCCTACTTCCCCACATTCAAAGGCAGAATTCAGCCCGTTGATCTGGCCGGGAACACACCGGAATTGGGCCAGTCCTGGTCGCTCCTGAAGGCGAGGGAGCGGCGGGGAAACTGGCGTCCGGGTGGTTGGCAGATTGCCAGCGTCAGTGACAGCGGCCACATTTACACGCTGATGCACCCCGATGGCACAAACGGCAGTCACAAGAGCGGCGGTTCGGAGGTCTGGGTGTTTGACCCCAAAACCCGGAAACGGATGGGCCGTTATGTGCTCAGGAACTGGGGTGTATCCGTTGAAGTCACTCGCGGTAAAACGCCATTCCTGGTGGTGACCAATGGCGATATGCAACTGGACATCTACGACGCCGGCAGCGGTGAGTGGCTGAAGCTGATCGGCGGGGTTGCCGACATGCCCCTCAATCTCCACGCGGTGAGGTAGCCGCCGGTGTTTTCCCTCCCCGCTGTCATGGGCTCTCTTATGCTGAGCTATCTGTTTGTTGCCAGTGGATTGCGGAAATTGTCTGATCCCGACAGCTTCCGGGCCATTCTGCGCGATTACGACATCCTGCCCCCGGGTGCCTGCACCGCTGTCGCCCGGCTCATCCCTCTGGTCGAGTTGGCGGCGGGTGTCGCACTGCTGGTTCCGGCCCTGAGCCAGGCGGGACTTTTCGTTATCGCCTGCCTGTTGATTATCTACAGCGCCGCCATCGCCATTAATATCTATCGCGGTAACACCGAGCTGGATTGTGGCTGTGCCGGCCCGGGTCAGGAACAAACCGTGAGTGCCTGGCTGCTGCTCAGGAATGCGGTGCTTCTCGCCGTGGCAGTCTTTTCAGCCTTGCATATACAGAGCACCACATTGAACCTGCCGGGCTGGTGCATAGCCTTTCTCGGTGCCATTTTCGCGATCCTGTTCTATCACGTATTCGATCAATTGGTTGCCAATTACAAGGTTCTACAAAGGATTTTGCATCGTGGATAAGCTGTTGATTATTGCCAATCTGGTGCTGTGGGTATTCGTTATCGGCCTGGCCGTGGTCGTGTTTGCGTTGGCCCGCCAGATCGGCGTCCTCTACGAACGGATTGCCCCCGCCGGCGCCCTGATGACCAACCGGAAACTGGAACCCGGTGCGGTGGCCCCGATTGTTCAGGTGCGGGATATCAATACCAACACCGGATTCAGTATTGGCGGCAAGCGTGACCGGTGTCAGCTTGTGTTCTTCCTGTCGCCGGACTGCCCGGTGTGCAAGACGCTGTTGCCGATACTGAAATCCATCCGCTCCGCCGAGGCAGACTGGATGGAAATTGTCTTCGCCAGCGACGGGGATGTCAGCGAGCACCAGAGCTATATCCGGCAGTGGGGTCTGAGCGGAGACAGCTATGTGTTATCCCGGGATCTCGGTATGAAATACGGCGTTTCCAAACTGCCCTTCGCCGTGCTGCTGGACACCAAAGGGGTTGTTGCCTCTCTGGGTCTGGTGAATTCCCGTGAGCATTTCGAGAGTCTGTTTGAGTCCATGGAGCGCGGCATTCCCTCGCTCCAGGCCTATATGCAGAATGTCACTTACAGCAAGGCCCGCGCCGTAGAGCAAAGATAGGAGACATTGATGAAGTGGTTTGATGGTCTGACGACACAATTTTCACGCACGCTGGCACAGCGCACTTCCCGGCGCAATCTCCTGACCCGGCTCGGCACCCTGATGGTAGGCGCGGCCAGCGTCCCGCTGCTGCCTGTGGCCCGGGCGACCGCCGCCGCCGGCGAAGGTATGTACCCCGGAGTACCTCCCCAGACGACGGGAAACCCGGCAGACCCCGGCGACCCGGCCAGTTGTGATTACTGGCGCTACTGCGCCATTGATGGCTTCCTGTGTAGCTGTTGCGGTGGCTCCCAGAACGCATGTCCGCCGGGAACTGAAATGTCGCCACTGACCTGGATTGGCACCTGCCTGAACCCCGCCGACGGTGTGCATTACATTATTTCCTACAACGATTGTTGCGGCAAAACCAGTTGTGGTCGCTGCCTGTGCAATCGCAACGAGGCCGATACCCCGGTGTACCGGGCGCAGACCAACAATGACACCAACTGGTGCCTGGGCACTGCAAGCAGTATCTACACCTGTTCCACCGCCGTCATATTGGGGGTTGCCGTGGACCAGAACGGCAAGCGATGAGCTGGGGGTCAAGACTGGCTATTGTGTGTCTGTTGCTCAATCATTCGGCGATTGCCGACGAAGGGCTACCGTTGAATGCTGACAGTTATCAAAGCTGTGCGGCTTGCCATCTGGCGGGCGGTGAAGGCATACCCGGGGCGTTCCCACCGCTGAAGGGTCGAATTGCGAACATCGCGGCAACGCCGGAAGGCAGAAACTACCTGATTGCCGTGATCAATACGGGCCTGGTGGGGAATACTGTGATCGATGCCATCCCTTACACAGGCGCGATGCCCGGTCAGGGTTCCAGATATGACGGCAATGGTATTCGGGATGTACTCAATTATTCAGTACGGGAACTGGACCGGAACAACGTGCAACCAGGCTGGCAGGCTTTCACCACCGGGGAGGTCGAGGCCGTTATCAACTCACAGCCCCCGACGTCGGCTATGGACAATGCCCGGTTGCGGCAAGAGCTGTTCCGAAAATACCCCGACTTGAATTGAGGCACACGACTTTGCGCTGGCTTTTACTGAGCTTGATTCTGTTATCTCCGATTGCGCCGGCAGAACCGGCAGACGGCATCAATGGGAAGCGCGCGCAATCCAACTACAGGCTCAATTGTCAGGGCTGTCATCTCGCCGATGGCGCCGGTCTGGCAGGCAAGATTCCCAGCTTGCGTGGCATGGTCGGCAGCTTTCTTGCCGTGCCGGGCGGGCGGCAATATCTGGTGCAGGTGCCGGGTTCTGCCAACGCGCCGCTGAGTGACACCGAGCTTGCGGAATTGCTCAACTGGATACTCATCGGGATGAGCCGGGAACAACTAACGGATGATTTCCAGTGGTATAGCGGGGCTGAAGTCGCGCAGTACAGAAAGCAGGTGCCGGGCAATATCAATGACCTTCGTTCAAAGCTGGTCGAGAATTTCCCGTGACTGCTCCGCTACACTAATCGGGAATATTCCCGGACCGGACCAGCCAGAGAAAAGACTGCGTAGCCATACTGACCACAGCGTCTGTTTCCTTCAGCCAGGGCTTTTTGTGACCAATGAACATGGTGTGGCCTTCAATGGATGATGAGATAAAAATTGCCAGTCGCCGGAGCTGATTAGCCGACAGTGCCGGGTTGATTTGCGACATGATTTCAATCAGTACCAGCCGGTACTTTTCGTACATGGCATCCATGAATTCCGTGGCGTGATCATCGTGGTTGGCCAGAGACCACAACTCAGGGAAAAATACCGTGGTGGTTTTTGAGTTCAGGTCGCGCAATATCTCCTTGATAATCGCCTTGAACTGCTCTTCGGGGTCGGCGGCCGCCGCCGCTCGTATGTCATCAAACATGTCCAGATAACGCTGGATGCAGTTGTCCAACATAGCCTTTATCAGCGCATCTTTGGAGGGGAAATAGTATTGCAGGTTACCCAGCGTGAGGTTGGCAGTGGTAGCGACCTTGCGTAGCGAGAAGTTGTGGTAGCCCTCATGGATGAGGAGCTTTTCGGCTGCGAAAAGAATGGCCAGAGAAGTGTGCTGGCCTTTATCGGAACGTCCCCGGCTCATTGCTCCCGCCACCTTTGCTTTGGCAGACGGTTCGGTCTCAGAGCCCAATGCATATATTGCCTTCCATTTTCCCAGGACACAGATGACCTTCTACAAAGAGCGGCATTGTAAAACAACTCGTTGCAGAGAAGGAAGAGTATCAAAATAATACGGTTGACATATATAATACACGCGACCTAAAATTATCGGAACTGCCAAAATTGAAAAATATGGGGGTTTCCGGCATGAGGAATAAATTTCATCACAGCGCAACGGCGCTGGTCTGTGCATCATTTTTTGTAGCAAGTATGGCGTTCGCCAACTCCGGGGTTCTTGAGGAAGTGGTGGTAACCGCCCAGAAGCGCAACCAAAGCATGCAGGATGTTGGTATTGCCGTGACAGCTTTCACGGGCAATCAACTGAAGCAACTGGGGTACGACAACGCACAACAGATAAGCGCCCAGTCGCCCGGCGTTACCACCATTCAGCCCAACGGACCTTCCTCTTACTTTATGAGTATCCGGGGGGTGGGTCAGAATGACTTTTCCGGCGATCATCAGGAGTCACCGGTCGCGGTCTATCTGGACGAGGCCTATATCAGCGCCGCCTCCGGTGCCGGCTTCCAACTGTTTGACATGGAACGGGTTGAAATTTTGCGTGGTCCCCAGGGCACCCTGTTCGGGCGCAATGCCACAGGCGGTCTGGCGCATTACATCACCACCAAACCCGGCAGAGAATTTACCGGCTATATCGATCTGACGGTGGGCGATTATGACCATGTGAAAGTGGAAGGGGCGGTGGGCGCTCCGATTACCGATACGATTTCAGGGCGACTGTCGTTTTCGAAAAATGAGCACGATGGCTATATTGAGAATCGCATCGGGACAGATCTCAACAACGGTGACGATTGGGCGGTGCGGGGACATCTGCTGTTCGAGTTTAGCGATGACATCCGCTGGTTGCTGAGTGGCCGTGCCAGTGAACAGGATATCAATACCGGATTCTTCAAGCACAGTTCGGCTCGGCAGAACCCGACCACGGGATTGGGAGAACATTTTAATGGCCTCGACCTGCAGGGGGACGGGGATTCCCTCGCAGCACCCTATCGGGATTTTGATAGTGACGTGTACTCGGGAGAATACAATCTCATCGGTTATAACAAACTGGAGATTTCAGGATTTACCAGCAATCTGTCCTGGCAGCTCTCCGATGTCAATCTGGTGGCAATCAGCGATTACTGGACGCTCGAAAAAGATTATCTCGAAGACTCGGACGCATCCCCCAATGATTTTTTCGCGTTCTACCTGAAAAGCGATCTGGAGCAGTTCTCCCAGGAATTCCGCATCAATGGCGAAACCGAAAACATGCGCTGGGTCGGAGGCGTCTACTACCTGAAAATTGAGGGCGACTTTGAAAACGGCGGCGCCGCCGGCAATTTCTTTGGTGCGGCGTTCCCGGGCTTCGAACTGGGCGGAACCAATATCGGACTGTACAACCCCTTTTCGACGGAGACCGAATCCATCTCAGTCTTCGGTCAGGTGGAATATGATCTCAGTGATAATCTGGCATTGACTGTCGGCATGCGCTGGACCCGGGAAGAAAAGGAAACTGACTTCATCCAGTATGCGGCCGAGTTCGCCAGCCCCCGGTCCAATCGTGTTGTGAATAATGATTTTCTGGGAATTGGCGGTGCCCTGTTTACCTACAATACCCGGACTATTACCAATGAACCCGGTGGCACGGCTTTCGGATTTCCGCTGGTGGAAGGCGACCCCGACGATGCCGCAAAGGACGACGACCTGATCACGGCTAATTTGAACCTGGACTGGCACATGAACGACGATACGCTGTTCTATGCGAGCTACAGCCGCAGCATCAAAGGCGGTGGTTACAATGCGCCGCTCGATGCGACCAACTTCTACGACGCCGACCCCGCTACCGGTGGTCCCGAGGATATGGCTTTCGATGAGGAAGTGCTCAATGCTTATGAACTGGGTTTCAAATGGGACTTCGCCGAGGGTCTGGCTCGCCTCAATGGTGCTGTCTACTATTATGACTATCAGGATTATCAGGCTTTCAACCTTGAGGGTCTGACTACCTTTATCTTCAATACTGACGCGGAAGTGAAGGGCGGCGAACTGGAGCTGCAAGTCACGACATCTGCTGGTGTGGATCTGATTTTCGGGGCGGCGTATATCGACAATACGGTTGAGGATGCATACAGTCTGCCCACGGGCCAGACTGTCGACCGCACCGCCGTGCTCACGCCGGAATGGACCTTCAACAGTCTGGTGCGCTACCAGTGGAGCGCACTGTCCGGCACCCTCATGGTGCAGGCGGATGTGAATTACATGGACGAACATTTTTTCCAGCTTAAAAACTCACCGGTAGGCGCGGAGGATTCCTATGTTCTTGCCAATGCCCGGCTGTCCTACTTCAGTGGCGATAGCCATTGGGATGTCACGGCCTTCGTCAACAATATTGCCGACGAGGAATATCGCACAATGGTATTTGACCTGGCGGCCGCAGCCCCGGCCGGTGGATTTGGCCTGGCTGAAAACTACTACGGAACACCGCGTTGGTGGGGCGTGACCATCGGCTATAACTGGTAGCCGCAGGACAGAGAATGGAGAGGCTCGTGAGTTCGCAGCAATCCCAATCTTTGAGCGCCGGACGCGGCCCGCAAGACGGCGCTCTTGTGGATGACACCATCGGTCAATCCCTGCAACACACTGTGGCCCGGTACGGCGACCAGACTGCGCTGGTGGTCAGGCACCAGGACATTCGCTGGACTTACCACGAATACCTGCATGAAATCGATCGCCTGGCCACCGGCCTGCTGTCTCTGGGCGTGGTGCCCGGCGACCGTGTGGGTATCTGGGCGCCCAACTGTGTCGAATGGTGCCTGACACAATTTGCCACGGCGCGTATGGGCACCATACTGGTGTGCATTAACCCGGCCTATCGACTGCACGAACTGGAATACGTGCTGAACAAGGTGCAGTGCCGGGTGCTTGTCGCAGCGGAGTCCTTCAAATCAAGCAAGTATCTGGAGATGCTGCGGGAACTGGCGCCGGAGTTAAACGACAAGCCCGCCGACAAGCGTTTGCGGTCTGCAACTTTGCCCCATCTGGAAATGGTTATCCGCCTCGGTAGCCGGCACAGCCCCGGCATGTTGAATTTTCCCGATGTGTGCCAACTCGGCGGCGCAGCCGAGCAGGCCAGACTGGCTGAGTTGGGCGCAACCCAGGGCCCGGACGATGCCATTAACATTCAATTTACCAGTGGCACCACAGGCAATCCCAAGGGGGTCACGCTGAGCCATCGCAACATACTCAATAACGGGAAAATTGTCGGCGATGGCATGCAACTCAGCGAAGCGGACCGCCTTTGCATTCCCGTTCCCCTGTACCATTGCTTTGGCATGGTGCTGGGGAATCTGGCCTGCATCACCCACGGCAGTAGCGCGGTTTTTCCCGATACATCTTTCGAACCCTCGACCACCCTTCGGGCCGTTGAGCAGGAACGTTGCACCGCACTTCACGGCGTGCCCACCATGTTTCTCGCAGAACTCGACCACCCGGACTTCTCGCGCTTTGACCTGTCTTCTCTGCGCACGGGTATCATGGCGGGCGCACCCTGCCCCGTCGAATTGATGAAAAAAGTTTTGCAGAAAATGCACATGCGCGACGTGCTGATCGCCTACGGTCAGACGGAATTGAGTCCGGTCAATCATATGACGGCGATTGGTGACCCGCTGCAAAAACGGGTAGCCACCGTGGGTAAACCGGGACCACACCTTGAAGTGCAAATCGTCGATTCCGAAAACCGGGTGGTGCCCGTCGGCGAGCGCGGCGAAATTTGCACCCGGGGCTACTCGGTGATGAAAGGTTACTGGGATGATGAGGCTGAAACCCGTAAAACCATTGACAGCGAAGGCTGGTTGCACTCGGGCGATCTCGGTGTCATGGACGAGGATGGTTACGTGGCGGTTGTCGGTCGCATCAAGGATATGATTATTCGAGGCGGGGAAAATATTTATCCGCGCGAAGTGGAGGAGTTCCTGTATACACATCCTGCGATACAGGAGGTGCAGGTTTTTGGCATTCCCGATGATAAATACGGCGAGCTGGTTTGTGCCTGGATCAAGGTGCAGGAAGGTAGCGAACTTGATGAAGCTGGCGTCAAGGATTATTGCAGCGACCAGATCGCCCACTTCAAGGTGCCGGCCAGGGTCTGTTTTGTAGACAATTTCCCGATGACCGTCACGGGTAAAATCCAGAAGTTCAGGATGCGCGAGCAAATGATCGAGCAGATGCAGCGAGACTCATGATGAGCCGGGAGATAAATCATAGTGCGTGAATACCGGATTTTGATTGGCGGGGAACTGGTTGCCGCCGAGCGACCATCGACGTAATCAATCCCGCCCCTACTGTGATATTCTGCGGCGCAGTCAATCAGTTCAATCAATATCATCTTTGAGAGCAACAATTTATCCAACGGCAATTTATCCAACGAAAAGGAGATTCAATTGGCCATTACACTTGCTGATGTCGAACAAGCACTTGCCATCGAGCCGGAAGAACTTCCGGGCAGCTATACGGACCGGGACTCCCTTCTGTATGCGGTTGCCATTGGTATGGGCAAGGACCCTCTGGACAACAGGGAACTTGAGTATGTCTGTGAAACCCTTGGCAATCGGGTGGTGCCGACTGCCGCAACCGTGCTGACGCGAACAGACCGACCGGCGACCCGCCGTCAGTCGTTGATGGGCAGGATGAACTACATGCTGATGCTTCATGGTGAGCAGCGTTTGCAGATTCATCAACCATTGCCTCCGGCGGCGGACATTGTGGTCAGCAACGCCATCACCGGTGTGTATGACAAGGGCGAGGGCAAGGGTGCGCTTCTGACCAACGAAACCAGCGTCAAGCTGGCTGATGGTGCGCCACTCTATACCCTGGGCGCGACCCTGTTTTATCGTGGCGATGGTGGATTTGGCGGCAGCGACGAGGGTGCCCCCGTACCTCACAGCCTGCCGGAGCGCGAACCGGATGCCGTGTGTGAGCTGGGTCAGCGGGATGACCAGGCGATGGTGTATGCACTGTGTGGCGACCGGAATCCGCTGCATCGTGACCCGGGTATCGCCGGCAAGGCCGGGTTCGACAAACCGATTCTGCACGGGCTCTGCTCCTACGGAATCGCCTGTCACGCGGTTCTGAAGACCATGCTGGACTATGACCAGACCAGGATGACCGGCTTTGATGTGCGCTTTTCCGCGCCGGTTTTCCCCGGCGAGACGCATGTTGTGGAAATGTGGAAAGATGACAGGGTGGTCAGTTTCCGCACGCGCATCAGGGAACGGGACGTGATTTCCATCAACAATGGCAGGTGCACTATTGCCGGGTAGGGGTTCGCCGGAAGTCTGACTTCGGCCTGTCTACAGGGAACCAGCCCTGGTCGTCAGCAGGTCACGCACGCCATCAATGGTTTGCCTGACCACATCCGGCCCGCCCATGGTGTTCTGCACCGGCACTTCAGTAACGTCAGTGATCCCGATCGACATCAGCCATGCCTTCATGTATGTGGATTGGAAATCCATGGGGTCCGGCTTCCCGTCTTTCGGTGCATAGTTTCCCCCGCGGGCATAGATCAGGGTGGCGGTGCCGCTCGCCAATCCGCGTGGGCCATTTTCATCCCGGGTGAAGGTGAGGCCGGGATGATTGATCAGATCTATGTACTGCTTGAATTTGTACGGCACACCAAAGTTCCACATTGGAATGGCCATAAGGTAATGATCTGCGGCGAGAAACTCCCGGACCAGCCCGGTTATTACCGTCCACTGCCGGGCTTCTTCAGCTTCAAGCTCCATTGACATGAAAGATTTGATCTTGGCGGAGGTCACTTCGAGCGTGACATCGGGGAGTTGCCGGCTGAACAGGTCAATGTGATTGACACTGACATCATCATGCAGAGCCTCAAGAAAAACACCGGCAGCCTGGCAGGATGCGGAAAGGGCACCCCGTGGCGAGGCGCTTAGATACAACAGATTAGTCATGTCCTGTTGCCTCCGGATGCAGTTTCGGCATAGTGGTTTCCTTTTTTCCGAGACTCGCAGGCGGGCTGGCTTCAGGCAGCCTGGCCGGGAACCTGTCGGGAGCCCCGAATCAATCTGCCGGGCAGCGCACCCGTCGCTTCGCCATTCTCAAAGATGACTTCACCCGCCTTGACGGTAAGGTCAATACCATCGGCATTCTGCAGAAAACGCCTGCCACCGGCAGGCAGGTCATGCACGATATGCGGGGTGTGCAGTTTGAGCGCCTGAAAGTCGATGACGTTCACGTCCGCTTTCATGCCTTCAGCAATCAGCCCGCGATCATGCAGTGAATAGAGTTCAGCGGGTTGCCTGCACAGCATGTTAATGGCCTGGGCAAGCTCAATCCGTTTCCTGTCCTTGACCCATTTGGTCAGCACATAGACATTGGCGCTGGTGTCACAGATGGAACCCACATGCGCGCCGCCGTCCCCCAGGGCGCTCACGGTATGTGGATGGGTCAGCAGGTCCGGGATATTCTCAGAGAAGTTGGCTGCCGGAATGTACACCAGATTATTGCCATTGTTGCCGAGCAGATACTCGTACAGCCACTCGGAGGGTTCACGGTTGTCTCTTTCCGCCATGGCGGCGACTGAGGTTTCCGGCTTTGGCAGGTATTCAATGGGATCTTCCAGCGGGTACATATTGCGGAAGCGCTTCTCGAAGATCTGAACAAAAACATGAGGCCGTTCGCTTTCTTCCGTCAATATCTGTGCCTTGATTTCCGGGTCGCGCAGTTTCCTGATCTTCTCATCCCAGGGCAGGTTGGCCAGTGCCTTGTAGGCCGGGCGAGCATAGAAGGAGTGCATGGATGCCGGGTGCCCCATCAGGATGCCCACCGGCCTTGAGATAACCTGACCACGGATATCCAGACCGGAGGCCTGGGCATTTTCAATCCGTTTTAACTGTTCGTGCCAGAGATTCGGCGTCGGGGCCAGGTCAAGCAGGGTGAAGGTACCCTTGGCGCCGGTGCGTTCAGCGATTTCTTGCAGAATACTGAATTCGTCATCAGCGTCCTCCCAGTCGGAAATCATCTGGAAGACGCTGCCTTTCTCCCCGGAGAGCGATGCGCCCAGCGCCTTCAGTTCCTCGGTCGCTGCCTTGTAGGTGGGAATGAAATCCCCGGTACTGCTGCGATGAACCAGGGTTCTGGAGGTTGAGAAACCAACAGCACCCGCTTCGATACCCTCCCTGATCAGCGCCTTCATTTTTTCAATATCGTCTGCTGTGGCGGGTTCGCGGTTCACGGCTCGCTCACCCATCACATACACCCGCAGGGGGCCGTGCGGCAGCAGGGCGGCAACATCAATGTCCCGTGGTTTCGCTTCAAGCGCGTCAAGGAACTCCGGGAAAGATTCCCAGTTCCAGGGCAGGCCCTCGTCCATGGCGGAACCCGGTATCTCTTCGACACCCTCCATCAACTGAACCAGCACTTCATGATCTTCCGGTTTACAGGGTGCGAAGCCGACGCCGCAATTTCCCATGACGATGGTCGTGGTCCCGAGATTGGATGACGGATTCAGGTGTGAATCCCAGGTCGCCTGTCCGTCATAGTGGGTATGAACGTCAACGAAACCGGGGGTGACGATTCTATCGCTCGCGTCGACAACACGGTCTGCTGAACCTTCGATAGACGGTGCAACCCTGGCAATAACGCCGTCCCTGATAGCAACGTCCAGGCGTGCGGAGGGACCGCCGCTGCCGTCAAACACTTCTCCCTTCCTGATGATCAGGTCGTATTCAGCCATGAGTATTCGCTCCTTTCGGGAACCTCATACTTTCGCCTTTTTTCACCGTCGGATCAATGAGAGGGTATATTCAGGCGGTTTATCGGCGATCTGGTGTGTATTATCAGGCGTAATCGCGCAGGCAGTGGGCTTCGATAGCGGCACGCACCTCGTCGGGAATCGGGATTGCACGCCTCGCTTCCAGGTCCATACAGACGCCCGTTTGATCACTGATGCCGAGCAACGCCCTGGTCTCCCGGGAGTAAATCCAGCGTCGTGAATGCCGCCACTTCTCCCCATAGTTCACGTCAGCACTCAGCGAAACGATGGTTTCTCCCTCGCGGGGACGTTGGTAGATAAGGCTGCGAATTTCCATCATCGCCCAACTGTAGAGTCGCCCCTGCTCATCCCGCAGATGCGGTGGCCCCATGGCGGTCATCTCTTCACCGGGCTGCGGTCGAAACAGCATATGCACCAGATCCCTGTCTTCCGCCAGGTAACCACCTGCGTCACAGTCCTCTGACATAACGATGCCTTCCCGCCGACCCGTCATGCCACCGAGCAGATCACTGTCCGGAATCAGCGGTGTAATTTCGTCAAAGGCGGGCAGGCGTATTGGGCTGAGTGAAAGGGATTTGGGACGACCGTATTCGGGAATATCAACGGTCAGTGACCGGGCAGCGCTCGTGTCCGGCAGTGTCAGTTCCAGCTTTTCCTCCGTGACAGAATCAATCACGCAACTGGTCATAATATAGGTGGCGGCGATATCGCCGGTGTCCGCATTGCGGATTTCGTAGTAGCCGGTCACACCTTCGCGGCTTTCCGTCGCAACCATGCCACCGAGCGTGTGCAGACGGGCACCCGCAAACTGCTCCCGGTGAAACCGATTATGCGTATCGAAGCGTCGGAGTTGTTGTCCCGGCGCGGAGGCAATCCCCAGTCGTTGCAGGAGTTCCGCATTGGCTCGTGCCGCCCGCTCAACGTAGAAGCGAACATTCATATGCCCCAGGGAATCGATTTCAGATTCATGGACGATGGATTCGTGGAGCAGGGTGAGTGCTGGCTGTTCTGACGGTTTAGACATAAGGTTTAGACATAAACGGCACGCATCCTAGCTATCCCTTTCCTTGAGGGATGCAGATTCAGGATCGTACACAAAAGACGTAATAGTGCCGTCCCTGATTTTCTCGACGGCCTGGTCAATGGCGTAAAGAGGCACAAGAAACCATTCGCGGGGCAGGGTCGGTCGCCCAAAACGGTCCATTACCTCAATGTCGAGACGCGCAGGCTCAAAGAAGCGATGGATCAGGTTTTCCAGCTTGGTACGGTTGATGTTGTAGAGTTCGTAGGTGGCAACCACCTCAACGCCGGCCATCAGGAATGTCGGCTGAAGATGAGCCCCGGCGATACGCTGTTCCACATCCAGATTGGTGACGCCGATCTTATGCACCAGGTCGTGATTTTCGGCGACAAGCGGGTGGTCAGATTTGCTCCGTAGCACATAGATCGTGCCACTCGCTTCATCCCCGTCGATGGCCTGGTCTGAAAACACCTGTTTAGAAAACTCCTGTTTAGAAAACTCCTGTTTAGAAAACAAGGGACCGGCGTCCGGCTCGGTGATTCGCCGCCCGGCTTCATCCTTGTTCAAGGCACGCTGAAGCGAACGCATAAGCATGTTGCTCTCGGTGCCATTGTCGAAGATCACACGCAAACGGGCGTCTGTGCGCCCCTGGTCGGTGGTCGTCGTCTCGCCTTTCTCGGCTACATAAGCTTTTTGCCCGCGTACGATGAAGAAGCGCCCCTTATCGATCTCCGCCTTCATCTGAAACGGGCGCGCTTCCCGAAGTCCCGAATCGAGTTCGCTTTGAACCTGCTCGAAGAGTGGCTTGAAGGTCTCGAAGTCCTTGCATTTTTCACGGCTCGCAACTTCTTCAGACGCCTTTTTTTCTGCCGTCGATCGGACGTGTTTAAGCTCCGTTACTGGAGGGGCTTCAGCCTCGACCCCCAACTCGGCAAGAAGCGCATCATCGTCAGGTTCTTCTGTCTGAACCTCCCGGACACCAAGCGAGGGAGCCGTCAGGAGTCCTTGACGGTCCATTGGCCGGACAAGAGTGTTCAGGGTGACCTGTTCGCGGATACGGTCAAGCCGCACAGCGTAGAGCCGCTCGAAAATATCACGGTCCTCGCCATGCTGCGGCGCTCGCCCTTGCTCCTCGACGAAGCGCTGAATTTCCTCGAAGCCTGCAATGATGCGCTCTTCCCTGGCAGTGCGGCTTGCCGCTTTTCCGGTTTCGACCTCAACGCCAAGTTTTGACAGGAGCGCATTGTCCTCATCGGTAAAGTTCTTAGCTATTGGTAGCCTCCGCTTTTACACGGGCGAGAAAGGCCACGCCTTCGGCCATTTTCTTTTCCCAGGCATCGGGTGATGTGATCGACGGAAGCCGTCCGCGCTCCTGCTTGAACTTCAGGGCGCGCTGTGCCAAATCGCGCGCTTCTTCGAGTGTGAGTTGTACGCGCCTGCCCGAGATAACGGCCTGAACCTGTTTCAGGTTGTCCTCGTTCATCGCCTTGGCAAGAATGGCATAGGCCTCGCTGAACGGGTTGATGCGGTCAATCAGATCAATGTCGAGTTCGCGCACGTCCACTGCAAATCTCCGCACGCCTTCGATCAGGGCCATGTTGCCGGTCGTCCGCGCATCATCTGGCGCGGATAGTGCAACCTCTTTCGCTTTCTGGGTCAGGTTCAGGGCGGTAATCGCATGCTGACGCACGGCTTCCTGATCCTCGGCGTCAAGCTCCGGGAACTTCGCCCCGATGATCTTGCCCATGCACACCTGGGTCAACTCTTCAGGGACAAGCTCTTCATCGAAGAGCCCCCGCTCTATCGCCGTCTTGTCCTGCACAAAGGCGGTGATCACTTCGTTCAAATCCTCCTGGCAAATGCGCTCGGCCTCTTTGCTCTTCGGCTCGACAAGCCCCTTGATCTCAATCCCGAACTGGCCGCTTGCCTCGTTGAAGCCGACATTGCACTTGTTCGGGTCGTAGCCGTCCTGGCCGTAGTCGAAACCCTCCTGCGGTTCGCTGGCGCCCGTCTTCGAGGCGAAGTTGAAGCGCGGCGCGAGCACCTGTTCCATGAGCAAGCTGGCAGCGATGGCCTTCAACGTGTCGTTCACGGCCTCGGTGACGGTTTCCCCCGCAGCATCAGGTTCGGCGATAAGGTTAGTGAAGCGGGCGCGGGTTTTGCCTTCGGCGTCACGGGTGGCGCGACCGATGATCTGCACGATCTCTGTCAGGCTGGCGCGGTAGCCAACGGTCAAGGCATGCTCGCACCAAATCCAGTCAAAGCCTTCCTTAGCCATGCCAAGCGCAATGATAATGTCCACATGGTTTCGGTTGTTTTTTTGCGCGGGGTCTTTTAGCGCCGCAGAAACCTTGTCCCGCTTCACAGCCTCATCGTCCACCAGATCGGCGATGCGTAGCATCTGCCCGTCTGCACGCTTCACAAGCTGGAAGCCGGTCTCATCATCGGTGCCCTGCCATTCGCCAAGCTCTTCGATGATGTGCTCGACCTCTTTGATCTTGTCCGCCGTGCTTTCGCGGGCATTCACGTTCGGGATGTGAACGATGGTCTTTTCATTCGGATCAAGCACCTTCCGTATGTCGTCCGCATACGCTCCCGTGTAGAAGAAATACCCGATGTCGAGTGCCTCCAGATATGTATAGCCGTTAAGCTGTTCGTAGTAGGTGTAGGTAACCGTCTCGAACTTCGCCTCGTCATGGGGCATCAGTACCGGCTCTGCGTCGCCCCGGAAGTATGAACCCGTCATTGCCACGATATGTACCTTGTCCCGTGCAATCAGTTCGGCCAGGTGCGCGCCCAGCTTGTTGTCGGGGTTGGCCGAAACGTGGTGGAACTCGTCCACCGCGATCAGGCAGTTGTCGAAGGCGTCTACCCCGAACTTGTCAACGGCATTACGGAAGGTCGCGTGCGGGCAGACCAGAATGCGATCATCGCCCTCCAGGAAGGCTCCGACCGACTCCGCCTTGCTACCCTCGGAGCCCGGCGCGTTGCAGAGGTTCCACCTGGGTGCGACCTGCCAATCTGCCCAGAAACCGAAATCTGACAAGGGCTCATCGGCAAAGCTCGACCCAATGGACTTCTCCGGCACTGTAACTATGGCCTTGCGGATTCCTTGATTGTGCAGCTTGTCGAGCGCGATAAACATCAGTGCGCGGCTCTTGCCCGAGGCGGGTGGCGACTTGATCAGAAGATACTGTTCGCCCCGCTTCTCATAGGCGCGCACCTGCATCGGGCGCATGCCCCGTTCGTTCGCCTTGGTGGAACTGCCGTTCCGGGCGTAGTTCACGGAAACGGAGGGGACACCACGCCGAGCATTCCTGACTTTTTCAGCCAGATTCTCCCCCGGTTGACTCAGAATTGCCCCGGAAAAAAAGCTCATCGCGAGTTCCGGAGCTTCGGATGTATCAATGTCCTCATCTCGAACATCGCCATCACTGGAGCTTCTGGAGATAGGCATCAAAGGCCTCCCTTTCCTCTTTTCGGGCATGACGAACGCTTATGATGCGGACGTTTTGTTCCCGAGGTGTCCAAACCACAACGATAGCACGTCCGTCCTGATGCCCGGTAATTGAGGTATTCCGTTCTTCACCGAGGTCATCAGATTGAGGTGATCTTTCGGTTAAAGTATGTCCTGACTTGATCGACCGTCCCGCTTCCGTGAACCTGACCCCGTGCTTTGAGAAGTTGCTACGAGCCTTGTTCTTGTCGCACTCGAATCTGGTCATAAAAAGTTCTCAGCCATGGAAAATTCCCTGGGAAAGTGGTTTGTACGGCTTGCGATAAAATAAGAAAATTGTTATTTATCATCAGGTTACGATATTTCATGGCTAAAAGTACGGTTTGCGATGAAATAAGAATCAGACCCAGATCGGCAGGTATCTCGCGTATTTCCGGGAGTTCGGCGCATTCGGGTCTGGGTGCAGGTCACGGCAACAAAAGGCACGGCCTTTAAGTCAGTCATGGAGAAAACCCCGGAAAGGCGGTTCGTGCGGTTTGCGATGAAATAAGAATCAGGCCCAAAACGGCAGGTATCTCGCGTATTTCCGCGAGTTCGGCGCATTCGGGTCTAGTTTGATCAATTCGGAATTGATGGCCGCCGTGATAACTTGTGAAATGGTACTGATGCTTTTGCCTGGAAGCCCGAATCGTTCTCTAAGAGACTGGTTTGTCATTTGCCTACTCAGCACATACTGCAAAGCGCAATGCTGGTAGCACGCCCGAATTCGTTCGGTATGGCCCATTTTTTGGAATGTTCGCGGCCCGAATAATATGACGACAGTCCTTTTGAAGCTGACCTTAAAATCTGGAGCAGGCAGTTGATGCACTTCAGCGGCTCCCACCACCCGGTCAATGCCGCTGCTCTTTTCCTCGCAAATTCCGAAACGCCGCATGAGATCAGCCAGACGCTCATTACGCGACTGGTGCCCATCAATAAATCGTTCGACCGGTACTATAGGTTCACCCGGGTTGCTGATTTCGACGCGGTCCGCATAAATCTCTACTATTGGGGAGGCACCGCGCTCTTCAAAATCCTGATGGATCAGTGCATTGGCCAGCAATTCTCGAATAATCACTTCAGGCAGCAGCTTGCTTTCCTCTCTTAATGCATTCTCTATTACCTCATTTTGCGGCAGCATACTCATGACCTGCTTGACGAGTCCGCTAAACCCAACCGCATAGCCGTTGCTACCTGTTGAATCTGATCTCGTTTGCAGCTTGTTACTGCCCTCATATACAACAATCCGCGCCGCTTTACGGGAGATGCCTTCGAAGTCTTTCAAATCCTTGGCTAACATTACGGCTGCAAGATTGCTGATCGTATAACCGGCGTCATCCTGGCTTATAAGACGTTCATCAATAAGACGCTCAAGCACACCAGTGCGATCAGCGGGGTATGGCAAACTGAGCAGATCAAAAAAGGTCTGGGTATCAAGCAACTGCACAACATCCTGAGCTGAGACACTACTCATCGCGGGAAGCTCAAGCCAATCTGGCTGGCCTTCCGCAAAAATGTGCCGCAGTTGATCTTCGCTCATCGGTTGCAATTCCTCGCCGACACGCATCAGATAGGCTCCCTTATAGTCATAGGCGGTTCCTTTGGGGCGCTTGGGGATCTGAAATACAACCACGCGGCCATCCGGGTGCTGAACTATCTCTATATCTACCTTGAAACCTACAGCCCGGAAGAGCTTTGCTGCCATTTCGACTGGATTGTTAAAGGCGGTACTGCCGACAACTTTGCGTGGTTGGGCATCGCTAATCCCCAACACAAGATGTCCGCCGCCCTCGTTCGCAATCGCAACGCAATACTTGAAGAGCTTGCGGTTATCGAATTGGGTCCTGGCTGCCTTGAACTCAAGATGTTGATGTTCTGATGGCGTCGAAAGCCATTGGTCTATCTGCTCTGGTGTTACCATAGTTATGCCATTGATTTGTCAGCGGTCATTTTTGTGTACAGTTCAAAGAGCTTTTCCAGGCGCTCGGTGTCGTTCTTGAAACGGCGACCGATGTAGATGCGTTCCAGGGTCTCGTCGTTGTGGTCATGGGCGGCGCGCAGGTTTTCGGGCATTTTCTCGGGGTCGTAAAGCTCGGCGATAGTGGCGGGGAAATGCGCCTCGCGCGCCAGCAGGATGTCTTCGGCACAACGGGTCAGGTCGGCCTTGTTCTTTTCGGTCAGTTTGGGAACAGGAAAGGTGTTCCAGCCGAGGGTGTTGGAGTAGCGGAAGTCTGTTTTCAATTTACCGCAGACCGTGGCGACCCAGACAAGATGCAAACGAGAGGCGATCAGGGCCATGTTCCAGAGGGGTGCGTCGTAGAGCGAAAACGCGAGATTTGTCACGATAGTGCCAGGCGGTAAGTACCCCACCGGCAAGTATTCACGAGCCTCAGAGGAAACGCTTGGAACTATCAGCGTTCTTTCTTTGCCGATGTTCATTTCGCGCATTTGATGTGCCCGACACGCCATCTTATGTGAGCCCTTGTCGCGGCTTGCAAGTCGCATACTGCGAACAGCTTCGACGCGCCGCCTGATGGAATCGATCTGCATAGCTTCATCAAGGTGCTGGTCCTCTATCCACAGGCAGTAGCGCTCTTGCCCACGAATGAATTCTTGCGAGCCATAAACTCGGCGAATGAATCGGTTGTTTTGCTCCTTGGTCAAATGGAGTACCTTGACCTCATCAGCATTCAAAAGCAGATTGCCGCCGTCGACTGGCATGTTTCCGAAAGACATGGCTACTAAATCGGACAGGTTATTTCTACGGCCCCCTACGATGATATCTTCGCCAGATGTGAGATACGGAGTGACATTCTTGACCATGCGTGCAACTGTTTCCCCGGTATCATCTTGATAAAAAATTTGTTTGGGCTTTGATGGGTTTCGAGACAAGCCGACGATTACTACCGTTACGCCTGCGTTGTGACTGGCCAAATTAGCCCATTTGAATGAAGTGTGCGCGATATGAATTTCTGCACCGGTCGCGAGTATCGACGGCCACAGTGCCGGTACACTTCGACCTTGGCAGACCGAATTGGTGCTCACAAGTGCCGAATCGGTCGCAGTGCGAAGAGCGTATTCGGAGGCTTTCATGAACCAACCACCGACATAATCAATCTGTTTGGATGAAATACCGTGTTTGTCAAAAATCTCGGCTAAGTCTTCCTTCTGTTCTTTGTTTTGGGTCTGGCTACCCTTATACGGCGGATTCCCACAAATATAAGTCTCGCCACCTTCGTTCTCAAAGTCGATCTGCGCCTGGTCGAGCGGCGCTTGAAACAGATCATCGGCATGGTGCTTCACGTCCGTTCCGGTGGGCGGGCAGATGCTCAGCCAATCAAGCCGCAGGGCGTTGCCGCAGGTAATCCAGTTCATGGCGTCGAGCGGCAGGAACTCTGCCAAAGCCTCCTTCTGGCCGCGCCAGGTCACGTCGCACTGGTATTCCGCGATGATGAGGGCCAGCCGCGCAACTTCCGCGGAGAAGTCCCGGATTTCAATTCCCCGGAAATTCGTGAGTGGTATATCTGTCCGGCGCTCATGTTCATTGCGGCGCTTATTGATTTCAGCCTCAATCGCTCGCATTTCCTTGTAGGCGATAACAAGGAAGTTGCCTGAACCGCAGGCCGGATCGAAGACGCGGATTCTGGCTATGCGGTTACGCAGATTCAGAAGCTTGCGCGAATTGTCGCCCGCTTCATCCAGTTTTGCCCGCAGGTCATCAAGAAACAACGGATTGAGCACCTTCAGGATATTCGGGACACTGGTGTAGTGCATCCCCAACGCGCCGCGTTCCTCATCATCGGCGACGGCCTGAATCATTGAGCCGAAGATGTCGGGGTTGATTCTGGTCCAGTCGAGATTGCCAATGTGCAGAAGATAGGAACGTGCGATCTTGCTGAACTTCGGTACGTCGAGACTGTCCGAAAAGAGCCCGCCATTGACGCAGGGGAACTGATCGGCCCATGGCCGGAACCTGCCCGTTGCACGATCTTTGATCTTTGTGTTCATGGCGCGGAACAACTCTGAAATGATTTCATGCGTATTCGAGGAATCCCGCTTGCTCATCTGGTCCACGGTGGCGGTGAATAGCCCGCTACCATTGAAAATGTCGGTGTCCTCAGCGAAAAAGCAGAAGATCAGCCGCGCCATGATGTGATTCATTTCCGTGCGCCGGTCGGCGGTGTCCCAATCGGGGTTGGTGTTCAGCAGTTCTACATAAAGGCGGTTGAGACGGCCAGTCGCCTTGATGTCGAAGGCGCTTTCGCGGATTTGTTGAACCGTGGAGATGCCCGCGAGCGGCAGGAAGAAGCCGAAATAATCAGGGAAATCAGGGTAGTCGCAGACGATGACATCGCCGCTGTTCAGGTCTTCGGCTTGGAACTCATCGCCGTCGGTTGCGAGGATGAATTTAGCTTTGCCGCGGGTGGTTGCGGGGCTGTCGCGGAGGGCGGTGAGCGTCTCGGCCACCTGGCCCTGCGGACAGGTTTTGAGGTGGATGTTGCTGGTCTGAAGCACACCGCCGATGTCGGATTTGTTCGACGTGCCGGAGCGCAGGCACTTGATTGTGGTGGTCTTGTTGCCGAAGGCTTCCAGAAAGGCGTAGGGGAACTGTTCCGCCTCGAAGGGCTGTCCCGCCAGTCTGGAAATAGCTTCTTCAATCTCAACGGCGTTCATCTATCGCTTATCTCTCCACGGGTCAGGCCCCTGTGTTTGCGCTGCCCGGATAGTAATTCAATGATTGTGTCTCGAACAGCCTTACACCTCTCTGAACCCGGGTTCAAATCGTTCAGAATAATTCCAGGCAATCCAGATCATTGATGGCGATGCCGTTGCGCTCCACCATCTTTGACATCCAGGCATAGCCTCGTTCATTTGCCGGGTCCAGGGTGCCGGCGATGACCACAGCGACGGTCCATGCGTAGAGCACACCAATCCGGTAGTCCTGCCAGGCGGCCTCATAGTCATAGCCCGCAACGCCCTCGGCTGCGAGCCCGTCAACATACCGCCGTAACAACGACTGTTCGTGTTCCCGGCGCACATCGGTCCTGGCTGAGTGGCTCAGCAGGTAGGCAAGATCATGGATGCCATTGCCTTTCAACGGTCCCTGGAAGTCCACCACCATCAGGGGTTCATGCCCGGGTTTTTGACCAAACAACATATTGTCCATGCGGAAATCACCGTGGATAAGTGTTCCCGGCGGCTGGTCCAGCTTTTCCTGCAGGTTGCCGATGTTGACGATATAGTCTTCCCGGCGAGCATTGATATTGTCCGGCACGAACTCTCCGAAGTAGTCGAGTAACTGAGTCCAGCCAAGCTCGCAACCCGTAGCCATATTTTTTGCGTTTTCGCTGTTGGACATGGACGGCAGCCAATCGACATTCTCCAGGTTGTCCCGGAAGCTGGCGTGCAGCTTCGCCAGGAAGTCGACACAAAGCTGACATTCTTCCAGTGTGGCGCCCTTCAACTGACTACCCATGCGATAGTCAGAGACGTTCTCCATCAGCAGAAAAAAGTTCTGAGCCTGATCCAGTCCGGATGCATAGACGCGCGGGCTTCTTGCCCTGGTGCGCGGTGCCAGGTCCCGGTAGTAACTGACTTCCTTCAGGTAGAGCCGAAACTGCCGTGCCACGGCACGGTTCGTGTCATTCCCGGCGGCGATCTTGATGACCAGACTGTCCGGCTGACCGGCACCTTCCGGCCAGCCCAGATGGATGATCGCCATATCACTCATCATGCCGACACCCTCTGCCATGGGCGCAAGGCGAAGGCTGGTCGGTTCCGGTCCCAGGCACTCGGCGATCCAGGCGGGGGTAACTTCATCCAGATTGGCGGGAATTCGGGTCATGGCGTTTTCCTGATTTGGCTTCACAGATCGTAGCAGGACGTGTTTAATCGGTCATCGACCAATGATAAAGGGGGCGGTGTCATGGCGACGGTCAAAGCAGCCGAATGGATAGATCTGACCGGCAGGGTGGCGCACGTCACAGGTGGCGGCAAAGGTATCGGGAAGGGCATTGCAACCGCGCTTTCCATGGCGGGCGCAAAGGTCATGGTCAGTGACATCAATCTCGAAACGGCGCAGCAGACGGCGGACGAGATTGGTGGCAACGCGATGTCGCTGGATGTTGCGGACCGTGACCAGGTAGACCAGGCCATGGCCGGCACGGTCGCCGAACTGGGCTCTCTGAATATCCTGGTCAACAACGCAGGGCTTTACCTGGGCTACGGTGGACCCGTGGAGGGGATTACCGATGACATGTGGAAGTCGCTATGGTCGGTAAATGTCGATGGTGTTTTCTATTGCTGTCGTGCGGCGGCAACGATTATGAAAGCGCAGGGTGGTGGCAGGATTATCAACATTGCTTCCACCCAGGCGCGCACACCCGGAGTGGGTGTGACCTATGATGGATCAAAGGCGGCTGTCGAGATGATTACAAAAGCACTGGCACTGGAACTGGCGCCACATGGCATCAATGTCAATGCTCTGGCGCCCGGGCCAACCTGGGTGAATGAGGGAGAACCGCCACCGGTCGATGGGCAGGTACCGCGTAAAAGCGGCGACCCGCTGGCAGATACGGTGGCTGCCCGCATTGCCAGGCTGCCGCTCGGTCATTGGGGCGATCCTATGGAACAAGGCAAAGCGGCGGTGTTTCTTGCCTCGGATATGAGTTCCTTTGTGACCGGTATTTACCTGCCTTGTGATGGCGGATGGTTGACCCTGTGAAAATCGGAATCTCTGTTACCTCGTCACACAGGATTGAAGATCCCAGGGAAGGGGCTCGTTTCATGATTGAGCGTGCCCGGGCCGCGAAACAGGCCGAGCTTGATACGCTGTTTGTCGGTGATCATCATGTAACGCCCTATCCCTATTACCAGAACAATGTGATCCTGGCACGTATGCTGGCCGAGTGGGGCGAAAGGCCATTTGGCGCGCTTTACCTCCTGCCGCTATGGCATCCGATAACGCTCGCGGAACAGGTCGGTACTCTCGCCAGTCTGGCGGCGGGCCCGTTCATCATGCAGTGTGGTCTGGGTGATGAGCGACAGGGCAGGGCAATGGGTATCGACATGTCCCGGCGTGTCGGCATGTTCGTTGCCAGTATCAATACCCTGCGTGCCCTCTGGCGCGGAGAAAGTGTTGATGAACCGCGTTACTGGAATATCTCGCAGGCGAAAATATCACCCCTGCCCGCAGAGCCTGTGGACATCTGGGTAGGTGCGGCGGCGGATAAGGCTGTGGAGCGAACCGCGCGCATCGCGGAAGGCTGGCTTGCCTCGCCCGGGCTGACGCCGACACAGGCCGGTGAAGCCGTGATTCGTTACAAGCAGTATTGCGCTGAGTATGACCGGACACCAACGGCAACCGCGATTCGCAGGGACATCTATATAGGCGCTTCGAGCAAAGCTGCGAGGCAGGTGGTGGAACCCTATATTGAAGGTGGCTACCGGGGGATGTCACCCGAGGTGCTGATGTTTGGTTCTGTCGAAGAGGTTGCGGAACAGATCAGGGTGCTGCAAGGGCAGGGGTACACGGATGTTATTGTCCGCAATCTCAGTGCCGATCAAGGTCAGTGCCTCGACACAATCCACAGGTTGGCTGAAGTCAAAGCGCGGTTGGTGTGACTACGCTGATGACGGGCTAACCGGGGATGCACTGAAGGGATGATTTCCTCCGTTTTGTTAGCTTCGAGCAGCTTCCATTGCAACATGTCCCGCCAATTCAGTAACAAAACTCTTCAACCCCGTCATTTCTGATAACTCCTCATATGCACCCGTATCTGCCGCACTTCGAGGAGAAACGATTATCGAGGCTACGCTGTAGAGCTGTTCCTGTATCAGCTTACGACACAATATGTTGTAACGTTGTGCATAACTCGCGTCTCTAAATTCATTGAGTACCGGAAAATGTGGTGATGCATCTTTCACTGGTGAACGAGACCTTGGAGTATCCTCCAATAACATAAGCCATCCGACAAAGGGGCGCGTCTGCTCACCAAATGCACCCTCACGATAGGCTGTCCATAAGTCATGCGCTGTGCCGAGAGCCTCTTCTGTCCGGTTGTTAAAGTTATTTCCGAAAGACGGACCTACCTGACTTTTAAACTCTACTGCTGCAATGAGGTGTCCTTCATTCATCACCAATAGATCCCATAACTTTGTTGGCCTGAAATACCCCGGCAACGTCAGAACACGCCTCTCTTGATGAATTTCCGCATTATTCAGCCCGTTAGCAATGACAATATCTTTAACAAGAGAGCTAAATCCATCCATGTTTTTCCCTGCGATAACACCCGCACGCTCCCCTTGGTCAGCTTTGCCAGAGTTCCCTTGCTTTTTGCGGGCCATTTCTCGGTTTTTCCAAAACGTTTTAATCGCTTCCTTTGCTTTGGACTCATATTTGACTATATCGATGGTCACTTGTGTTTTCTTATAGGTCGGTGCCACCTAGAGCGGCGCGTTCATTTTTTGTAAACCCGTACAATTCATACACGGCTTTGTTGCAAGCTGATGGGTCGTATTTACTACCAGTCTGGTTTAGTTTTCTGCGTATGTGTATTGGCACATCCTGCCAGTTTGGAATTCGGATGCGGCGTAGGTATTGCGCCTGAAACCGCAAGTACCCCCCGCGCATATGGGTAGAATATGCGGAAACAAACAGTCGAGCAATCCCGGACATCAACACACTTTGCAAGGCTCTTAAATCCCACTCACTTGACGTGATGTAGTAAAGATTATGATGTGGATACAGTTCCCCTGCCTCATAGGCGATATGGGCATTGCCCTTGATATCGGGAATGAGCAATTTTTCCTGATGGATAAGCTCGGGATATATCCGGTCAATAGTGCGATACCAACGAGTAGGAGACTTCTTGGCAATGTGACGGCCAACAATTTGTTCCTTGTGCTTGTTCAGATAGTGTTTGAGTTTCGGGTAATCTTGCAAATTAACCAAAGAGCCATCTTCGGCAAAGGGGTTTACAATCCCAAGACCACGCCATTGCACGTCACCTTCAAGAATATCCTGTGTCATGACAATAGGAAGCTTACGACTTGACTCTACATTCAACTTGTCATAGGGCGCGATAAAGACTTTATCTGCACCTGTAGCGACCCCGATACCAACTGTGCATCCGACGTCTTCGAGCATCGGAAAATCTCTCTCTAAGCGACGCATTAACGTGAGTTGGTCCGAAGGCTTTAATATCCAAGGTTCTGAACCGATTGCAATTTCAGTCATCTCTCTTATTAGAGTACTGTTTGGTTTAAGAGTTTTAGCAGTTAATTGTTTTGATAAAGATGAAAGGGTACTCTGTTTTATAGGAGGTTTATGTGCAATGCGGGTCTTTCCCTGCTTTTTCTTTTTGATGATCGTTATTGCTGGATAAGCAATAACATCGGAATGAAACGCATTCGTATCTACCATATCGACATAAATTTTCAAGTGGAAACTGTCCGATATCATCTGACGCAGTGGACCACCATATTTGTTCTTCATCCACCGGTCAGAACAGATAACTCCAAGTATACCGTCCTTTCCTAATCGTCTGAGAGAGCTTTCGATAAAAGGAACATAAAGATCGGCTCGGTCAAATATTGTTGCATAACGGCTCCGATACACTGCCATCAGATCGTCAGGGATAAGCTCCTGTCGTACGTAAGGCGGATTACCGATAACAAAATCAAAAGTTGACATATCATCAAGCAGAAGAAAGTCCCCCTTCTGAAGCCAGCCATCCGCTAACTGACGCGCCAGTGTTTTTGATATCCCTGATTTACAAATCCGCTCAATAACTCGTGCTCTGGTGTTTTCGAAGGAATCTTGGTGCAGTTCCACTGCACATAGGGCATCAGAGAGGCTCGCCAGCACATCTGATTGAGGGGTATGTTTCTGCCAGCTTTTAAGAAGCCTTTCTACCATAGCATCTAGGAAATCGCCCTCACCGAACGATGGTTCGAGCAGACGCTTTTCAAAGAGCTTCTTGTCCGCCGTGTATCCGGCCAGATCAAGGATAAACTCAACGACCTCGCTACGAGTATAGATTGCACCACGTTCTTGAGAGCCAGACGCTGCGGCACTCTCGATCGCTCTTCGAACAGGAAAAGTTTCATTCGTTGAAGAGTGGTTCGCTTCGACTTCAGCCACTACTTTGTTGCCTTACCGAGTGAAATTTCCAAACCCTTTTGCCTTACGTGCTGCTCAGGAAATCCCCGCATAGGTCGGCATACTAGCCACAAAGTGTTGACATCCTGGCGCACCAGCATGCCAATGACTTTATCATCGTCTGGATCAATGTTTAGAGTGACCCGTATCATGGGTTTCGGAGCCCTACTATTCGAAGTAGATTTCATACTCGTGATGCATAAGATCATGCTGTATCGTATTCGCTAGTTAACCATGAATCAGAGGTATTGTCAGCCTCCTTCGCACTTTTTATAGTACAGTCAGTGTTGGTAGTCTCGGTTTCAGGAATCCTACCTAACCGTAGTTGATCGGTCCGGTAGCTGCTCTGGCAATGCTGCGGTAGAAAGCCGCTTTGGTTTACTGATGTAGGGGTGGTCCTTTGTCGGCTCTGTCGCACTGCACAGATCGTGTCCAATGATGCTGATCGATTATATAACTGGCTGAAATTCTATGGGCTAACAGGTAGGATAAGTTCACTAAAATATAAGGAACCCAGTTCCAACCAAACTATTCGCCAAGTTTTGGTAAAATAAAAGCTCTAATTAAGAAAATAGGAATATCTGATGCTACTAACAGACAGACTACTAAAAACCCTTTCCCATAGAATTAATAAAGAAATAAGAAGATCTCTCTATCAGAATAAAGTATTTTTAAAGAGTCGTTGGAACTTTTTAGAAGAAGGCTTCGTTCTATGGTCAACAAATTACAAAAAGCATATCCTGTTGACTCTGATATTGGCATTGTTGGTGATGGTCAACATGTTACTGTGGCGTCCGATATTAGAACTCTATATTGACCGCCATATTCCGTACTGGGCAAAACTTTTGGAATGGCAGGGAGTTCTTCTCGCCGGTCAGTTGACCATCATCGGTGTGCTTTATCCTTTAGCAGTTGGTTTTGTCAGTCTTTTGTTCCAAGACAAGTCAGCTAAAAAAACCATAATCCCAATATACCAAAAATACTCTGGCCTTATGTTTTCGGGCTTGAGTGGCTTTGCCTTATCTCTGTTTATCATCATCGGATACTTCATAAGCGGAAGCCCTTTTAATGCAGTTTACTTATCTCTATGTCTAACCTCTGTAATCTGGTTTGCCAGCAATATTCTGCTCTCCGTATGGTTCTTTGTCAGTACATTCCAGATGCTGGATGAAACACGCAGGGAGCGATTGTTCGTTAGGTTCTCCGTCCATGAATCATGTGAACAAAGTGTTAGAGAAGGAATTAAGAAAATCTTGATTGAAAATTCAGTGGATCAAGGTTTGCTTATTAATCCGGAGGAAAATATTCTGAAGGTCACTACGCTTTGTCTTTCAGACGATGGCTATAATGAAGTCCAGCGTACTGTTGAGCGAGAGGCGATCATTGAGAATATACAATATCGTTTGATCAATATTGCTATCCGGCTACAGATTGTTTTTCTGAAACGCTCTGGAGTTGAAGGCGGAAGGATAAGTATTGGCCTGCCGCGCCCTAGTAAAAGTGGTGAAGGGATTATTGTTGCTCGTTATAGCGGTTTTACTCTCAACCCTTTAGTGCATCTACTCATTAGGTCGGCGTTTTCATTCAAGAGACCAAAAGACCAGAAGCAGCTTGGCGTACCTGCTTTGGTGCAAGGAGTCGTTGGGGCTGCCAATGACGCTATTAGGGAGGGTAATACGGATGATTTTTCTGACGCACTAGCTAGTATTGTCAACTGGCATATTGAAGTTGCTCAAGCTCTATCGTTCAAAAATGACAGTGGGGAGCAGGATAACTGGTTGTATCTTCCTTCGGGCAATACCTTTGCATCAAGTCATCTGCAAGTGTTGTTGCGAAGATATCACGAGCTGGCGCGTGACGCGGTAGAAAAAGTTCCTGAGAACTCGCGCTTTTATCATGAGATGCTTTTTCTCCATAGGAGAATTTTTTCAAGATATGGCTCGTTAATTAAAGAAGAAATAAAACCTCTAATCCAGGGTAGCTACCACATGTGGGTTCTCCTTATGGAATGGCGCTCTTACTCATCACAATCGGGTGATATGCGAATAGCCAACAAATATGAAAATATTCTTTATGGTTTTGTTGGGGCTTGGGAGAGATGGCTTGTGGATATAGAACCTCGATCAAAAAGACCAAGGGATATTGAAAAGAGCTATCCCGCCCTCATTACACACTTGGAGTTAACAGCTTCCACGACCATTGTAGCGCTTAGATTTAACAATTATGAAGCCGCAGGTTGGGGGGTAGATATGCTCAACAACTGGCTCCGGCATATCTCTCTTGACGAACATTGGGAAGAGGTATATTCGTGGCGATCAGTACTTTTAAATCATAAATGTTTGCTGAAAAATCCTGATGACCCGGATTGGCAGCAGATCCTCAAAGGACATAATTATGAGCATTTGGCTGCATTCCATTTGTCGTTTAAGAATGCCAGCCTTGATCTAAGGGTGTTAACAGCATGTTATATACTAATGAAGCCCGATCAGGATAAACGGGAAGAATTAGCTGGCTATGTAAAAGCGCTGTTGTCAGGGGAGTCTATTCACGATACAGGAGGCATTGATAGGCCAGGAGATACTGTGAGAACCGCCGGCGATCTACTAGGAGCCTATATCCGACATCAGGATTATTGCCATAATGGAGGTGAAACGTACAAGGACTGGCTGTCCTCGATTTTAAGTTCATTTGGCCAAATATACGAAGAACGTCTCGTCCCTGGTCGTATTTATTGGGGCTGGGTGGCTAATGATCCAAGCAGCATGAATAAGACCTATGTAGAAATAGCTATTTTCCTTTCTCAAGAAAAATGGAGGCTAACGAGCGGCTGGGAGGAAGCAATTTTATCTGATGCATTCAGTCACGATGATCGGGAATCAATAATTTCAGATCTTAAGGATTGGCTCAAAATTTCCGAAGAAGATTGTTCGGGAATATTGATCTCGCCAGGGAAAGATGACGAGTTGGTCAAGAACTTTCATGAATCTGTAACCACCATTATCGGGAAGATTAGGGATGCCCAGAGTGATGCTGTAATAGGGGCTGATGTCGTTCAAGAAATATTAGACAACTTTGGCATGGCTGCTTCTGAAATTTTTATGAACCTTGAGGAATCAGCTTTTCCATTAAGCCTGTTTGAGCATAGATATCCTAACCAAAAAATAGATGATGATCACTCGTATGTCGTAAATGTTTTGGATTACCCGAAAGCAAGGATAGCTTCGGGTATTGAAGTAAACGGAGTTGGTGACGAAAGCGAGCCGTTCTCGAGTCACATATCCAATGACGTCAAGATGAATATACTAAGACACTTACTCGAATACCCAATATCTGCTTCATGTAAATATCAAAATACGGACGATGCTCTTTATTACATAAAAAATAAGGTTGAGTCGCTGGCGCACCCTATCTTGTTTGTTGGTAGTAAAAAGCTGTCACGTTTCTTACGTCGATCACCCTATGAGCGAGCTATTTCTGACAGGTATGGCATTTACCGACAAGACGGCTTGGGCAGGAAATATATATGTCACATTGGGTGTTGTGAGGTGTACTCTCTAAATTTTAGTGACGTTGATTATTGTATACTTACAACTAGGGAATTGTTCGATAGCGTGGGCTTTAGGTTAATCTCAGAACGACAGTATCTGATGGTTGAATTTATTCCAAACCCGGAGGATGGAAGTACTGGTAAGTTACAATTCAGGTATTGGATGGATATTCAGCTTACCGAACACACGGATTGTATAAGAATCGATATTCAGGATTCAGAAGAGTGAAGAACATCATTCAGACCTTAGATATTAAATTGCGGAAGGTTAGTCAAGCCCTCTCTGATTTTATCCAGCCCACGGGTTTTTTGCAGACTGGTCCACAGTTCAGGTCCGGTGCCAAAGAATCTCCCCGGCCTCAAGGCTGTATCCGCAATGGTATTTCTGTCGCCACGAATTATCTGCAAGACACGGTTGGGTGGAACGTCAATCCCATCTAATCCTCAGCCCGCACCTTGTGGGTCCGCTGTCGGAGCAGTAGCGAACCCACGATCATTGTTAACGCAATCACAGTCAGTAGCGTCAAGTCGCTTCCGAATCCCGCATCCGGGGAATACAACCATCCGAGGATGAGAGGCCCCATCACGCCACCTAGTTCGGCGGCGGATAAGGCTGTGGAGCGAACCGCGCGCATCGCGGAAGGCTGGCTTGCCTCGCCCGGGCTGACGCCAGCGCAGGCCGGTGAAGCCGCGATTCGTTACAAGCAGTATTGCGCTGAGTATGACCGAACGCCGACGGCAACCGCGATCCGCAGGGACATCTATATAGGCGCTTCGAGCGAAGCTGCGAGGCAGGTGGTGGAACCCTATATTGAAGGTGGCTACCGGGGGATGTCACCCGAGGCGCTGATGTTTGGCTCTGTCGAAGAGGTTGCGGAACAGATCAGGGTGCTGGAAGGGCAGGGGTGTTAGCGGCAATGTAATAATGACCCCCCTCGGCAACTGAATATTGACCCCCCTTTCCCGTAACCTGCACCTCTACAGGAGGTGCGCATGCTTGATCAGGAAAGGTGTATGGAAATACGAATATTGAGTAAACAGGGTAAAAGTATCAAAGAGATCTGCCGGCTCACCGGCCATTCTCGCAATACCGTGCGGCGCTATCTGCGTTCACCGGAGATGCCCGCCTATCAGCGCCCATCGCGAGGCAGCATACTGGACCCCTATAAGGCCTATATTGGTGAGCGGGTGGAAGCCAACCGTCCCCACCGGATGCCGTCTACCGTTTTGTTCAGGGAGATTCAAAGCCTGGGCTACACGGGCGGAGAACGCACCGTCAGGAACCACGTCAGTAGTCTCTACCCCCTGTCGGTACCGGAACCCGTTGTTCGGTTCGAGACCGACCCCGGCCGCCAACTCCAGGTTGACTGGTGTGTTTTCCGTCGTGGCAAGCACCCGTTGTCAGCGTTTGTTGCCACGCTGGGGTTCAGCCGCTACACCTACGTGGAATTTGTCGCCACAGAGCAATTTGACCAACTCAAACACTGTCACATCAACGCCTTCGAGTACTTTGGCGGCGTGCCGCTGGAGATTCTGTACGACAACATGAAGACCGTGGTGCTGGAACGCAATACTTTTGGGGCGGGGCTACACCGTTTCCACCCCGGCTTGTGGGACCTGGGCAAGCACTATGGCTTTACCCCCAGACTGTGCCGCCCCTACCGTGCGCAAACCAAGGGCAAAGTGGAGCGCTTTAACCGGTATTTGCGCAACAGCTTCTACTATCCCCTGCAGAGTTCACTCAAACAGGCCAACCTGACCCTGGATGTTGATACCGCGAATGCCGAGGTCCTCAAGTGGTTGCGCGATGTGGCCAACAACCGCACCCACAAGACCACTGGCAACGTGCCAGCTGTGCGCCTGGAACAGGAACGGCAGGCCCTGCAGTCCTTGCCGGTGTTCCATGCTGACCAGCCAAAACCCATTGAATCACTGCCGGTTCGGTCCTGGCCGGTGGAAACCCTGCAGCGCCCGCCGACTGAATACGAGCAGCTGGTAGGAGCCTGTTCATGACATCCATGCTGCTTCACGAACAAATTGCCGATTTGTGTGAGCGGCTCAAACTCCAGGTGGTGGCTGACCAGTACGAGGAGTGGGCGCAGCAGGCGGTCAACAACGAAGATAGCTATGTCGACTTCCTGGCTCGGATACTGAAGGCGGAACATGAGGCCCGCCAGGCCAGGAGCCGACAGGTGCTGGTCAAGATGGCCGGGTTCCCCACCATCAAGACCCTGGATGACTATGACTACACCTTCGCTGCCGGCGCACCGAAGAAGACCATCCAGACGTTGGCAGACTTGGCCTTTATCGAGCGCAAGGAAAACATCATTTTGCTGGGACCCAGCGGTACGGGAAAAACCCATCTCGCCATCGCCCTGGGTTACCTGGCGACCCAGCACAATCTCAAAGTGCGCTTCATGACCGCAGCTGACCTGATACTGCAACTGGAGACGGCGCGACGGCAAGGGCGCTATCAGGAAGTACTGCGACGATCCGTGATGGGGCCCAGCTTGTTGATCATTGATGAGATCGGCTACCTGCCATTAACCGGTGACCAGGCGAACCTCTTCTTCCAGGTGATTGCCAAGCGCTATGAGTCAGGATCAGTGATCCTGACCTCCAATCTCAGCTTTGGGGAATGGGAGCAGACCTTTGGTGGCAATGCCGCCCTGACCTCGGCCATGTTGGATCGGTTACTGCATCATTCCCATCTTATCCAGATACGGGGTGATAGCTACCGGCTCAAAGGGAAGCACAAAGCCGGCATCATCAGGAAACCATCGAAGGAGCAGTCAGATTAGCCAGGGGGGTCAGTTTTAAGTTGCCGTTGACAGGGGTACACGGATGTTATTGTCCGCAATCTCAGTGCCGATCAAGGTCAGTGCCTCGACACAATCCACAGGTTGGCTGAAGTCAAAGCGCGACTGGGCGAGTAGCAGGATACGGAAGTGATTTCACCCGGATGTATCGGTTCTCTAGCCATGTCTAAGGGAGTTGACAGCCATGGTACCCTGAACTTTTTCAACCACTCTAAACAGTTAGCATGGAAGAAGATATCAGAGAGCCTGATAGCGAATATACATGACGCGACGATCTGGCATCATAAGGTCGTCAGACTGGAAGAACTTGGGGTGAAGCCGACCAGGTTGCTTCCCCTGCCTCACCGGCTGAGGCACACCTGCGGAGACTCGACATGATCTACTCCGAAATGGGTGATCTGCTGAATTCAGAGATTCGAACTCTACTCCGTGACTACCTCGACGAGCACTTACCTAAACTAGGTGAAAACTGGTGGCGGGAACGTGTGATCAATGAGTTGTCTGTCCAACAAGCGCGTCGCGTTGATGAGACGGGCATAGACTCATTAGCCGGACTTGACTTGGCTGCACTGCTTAGAGTGTTGCTCAAGAACCAGTTTGAACTGTCTTGGAAGATCGAGATTGGGTCATCTCTCAAAGGGACGTTGAAGAAAGTCCAGGAAATCCGTAATAGATGGGCTCACCCAACGGAAGAGTCACCAACCTGGCAGGAAGCCCGGAAGGATCTAGAAGCGATCTATGATTTGGCAAGGGTTCTTGATGCACCGGATACCCTGCTAAAAAAGATACAACGTAAACGTAACAGTCTCGAGCAGGAGAAACTCGATTCGACTGAAGTGGTTCAATCGGAGACCGGGGAAACACTTGTAGAAAATGACGAAGCACAAACATTTCAGGTCGGCCAGATAGTTTCACTCCACTCTGATCCCACAAAGACCGGAGCGATTGTTTCTATACTTGAAGCCGAGCCTGAGAACCGATACAGCGTCTTTATTGACGATGCGGTTCGAGAATTTTTCGAGTCACAACTCGTCAATCAGCAAACTGTTGATGCCAGTCCCGGCGAAGCACGAATCTCCATCGAGAGATTCAGCGCGGCGATGAGTGCGTTCCAGATTAACGCACCGAGTCAGGCCAATTTATATTCTCTCAACTCAGCGCGAATCGATTTTGTTCCCTATCAATTTCGACCGGTTTTGAAATTTATCAAATCCGACCGCCCTCGGCTGCTAATCGCAGATTCAGTGGGTGTCGGTAAGACCATTGAAGCCGGTCTGATCATGAAGGAGTTACAGGCACGGCAAGATCTTGAATCGGTTCTCATCATTTGCCCTCGACCACTTGTGACGGAGCGTAAGTGGCTTAACGAGATGAAACGCTTCGATGAAGATTTCGTCCAATTGGATAGCCGAACACTGAGACATTGCATCAACGAAGCCGAACTCGAAGGAGTGTGGCCAGAGCAGTTTCGCAAGGCCATTGTGCCATATTCTATTCTTGACGAGACGATGCTGGCAGGCGGCAGACTGAGGGGGCGCAACGTCAAGGGGATCACAGAACTTGATCCACCGCCACAGTTTGATCTGTTGATTGTCGATGAAGCTCATCAGATCAGAAATCCGGAAACACTACGTCACCAAGCTGTACGCTTCTTCACGGACAGTTCGAATGCCGCCCTCTTCCTGACTGCGACTCCGATACAACTTGGCAGTGAAGATCTTTTTGTCCTTCTCAACACGCTTCGTCCGGACTTTGTGATTGATAGAAACGTCTTTGATCAGATGGCTGCTCCAAACCAGCACATCAATGAAGCTATTGAGTTCATCCGGGCGGCGGAACCACACTGGCCCGGCAAGGTCATTGAAGCTCTTGATGCTGCAAAATCAACGGATTGGGGCCAGCGTTCTTTACAGTCTGACCCCGTCTGCACGAATTTGATTAAGCACCTTGCAGACCTCAACACACCGAATAGTGCTGATGCAAAGGAACGCGTATCAGCTATGAGGTCACTCGAAGAACTTCACACCTTCTCCTCGCTTCTCAACAGAACCCGTAGAAGGGATATCGGAGAGTTTACGGTCAGGACACCGCAAACAATTTCCATCGAGATGACTGAATCTCAAAGGGAACTGCACGATAGTTTACTTCACTGCCAGGCACAGATCCTCAGCTATCTGCGGCCAGGTACAAGTGTCAGCTTTATGATGTCTACACTGCGCCGCCAGGCTGCAAGTTGTCTGTACGGTTTGGCGCCAGCTATCAACGATATTCTCTCTCGCAGGTTCGATGAATTGATTGACGACGCCGATGGCGGGAGTGGCAATTTTGACACCGGCGATCCCGATGTTTTGGGGCGCTTGCCAGACGAAGTCAGTACGGCTATCGGTGAAGTCAGGTCAAAGGCAGTGGCACTCAAGCAGGACGATCCAAAACTCAACGCGCTAAGAGGGATTATCTTAGAGAAGCGGTTGATGGAGAATCATCGAATGATGGTGTTCAGTAGCTTTCGGCACACACTTTCCTACCTACAAAGAGCGCTTGAAGGTGACGGCACAAGGGTCGGTGTGATTCATGGAGGCACAGAGGACGAAGACCGGCTCACTTTAACTCACCATTTTCAGCTTCCATCCAGTGACCCGGATGCGATAGAGGTCATGCTGTTCTCAGAAGTAGGGAGTGAGGGCCTGGATTATCAATACTGCGACTGTCTGGTGAACTATGACCTTCCATGGAACCCTATGCGGGTCGAACAGCGCATTGGTCGCATCGATCGCAGAGGTCAGAAGAGCGAGAAGGTACTCATCTATAACCTGGTCACGCCAGGCACTATTGATGCGGAAATCTACGAACGTTGCCTGCTCAGAATTGGCGTATTTAACAGGGAACTAGGTGGTAGCGAGGAAATACTTGGAGGTCTGGCCAGGCAAATACAGAAGATTGGTGAGGACATTGAGCTTACCGAGGAAGAACGCACGGAGAAACTCCAACAGTTGACGGACAATCAGGTACGGGCTGTTCAGGAACAAGCAGCCCTTGAAGAGAAGCAGGCCGAAATTCTAGGCATCAACCTGCCCAGAGAACGACTGTGTCAGGATCTGAATGCTGCAACGAGCGAATGGCTATCCCCTGGCGCCATCAGAAATCTTGTCGAAGTCTATTTGTCGTCTCAAATTGGTGCCCGAGATGCCTACTTCCCAGGCCAGGGGCAAGAAAAGCAACTAAGGCTGAATCAAGAGGCTCGAGGTCAGCTTTTGCAGGAATACCGACAACTCGAATTTCAAAAGAGTCCAACGTCACGCAGTTGGGAAAACTGGCTAAAAGGTGGTGATTCTCAACTCCGGGTGACGTTCGATTCGGAATATGCAAACCAGAAACGCCACGTAACGTTGATTTCAACCCAACACCCGCTGGTCATTCAAGCCGCAAAATCATTGGAGGACCAGATTTCACTACCAATGAGATGTGAGTTTGCGGCTTTCAACCTTGAAGACATTCCTGAAGGCGTATATCTGTTTCGTCTATACGAGTGGAAATATGTCGGCGTAAGAGAAGACACCAGAATCGTTGCTGTATGCACGAATGACGCGCTGGAGACTCAATTGCCGGATATCCTTCCCGAGGCAAGGTGGGAATCCGGCACAACCCCTATCGAAGGTCTGCCTGAGCTGGAGAATCTTCACTATACCCGGTGGAGCCGGGCACGAGAGGTGCATCTGGATACCGTTTTGAGGCGTGTTGGGCTCAGCAAACAGAGTCTAGCGGCCAGTCATGAAGCAATAATCGCTCATCTGGATGATCAGTTCGAGAAAGCCTCGGACGAGAAGATTCGTCGAATGCGTAAATCCCAGATTGCAAATCATCAAATCGATCATCAGGCAAGAATCAAGGAAATGGATGCATCCGGCAAGCGAGCGGACATTCACATGAAGTGCCTCGCGGAGGGGAGAATCAGAGTTGTTTCTCAGCCCAACGATCAATCGAGGGCAAAAGGATGAGCCCCTCTAACTACAAAGACATTCGAGAAAAGAACATTCGCCGTTACGGAACAGAGACAAAGCACCTCGAATTATTTAGCCGACTCTATACTGATCGTACGCATTTTGTATATGAACTCCTCCAGAATGCCGAGGATGCGGGTGCAACCAGGATTAAATTCCTCCTCGATAAAGACAAGCTGACCATTCTGCATGACGGGAAAGAGTTTGACCATAACGACGTTGAAGGCATCTGCGGTGTTGGCGATACAACCAAAGAAGGTGACGTAACAAAGATAGGTCGATACGGAATCGGTTTCAAATCAGTGTTCACCTACACCAGTGAGCCTGAGATCCGGTCTGGAGCAGAACGCTTTGCTATTAAAAGTTTCGTGCTTCCAGAGGAAATTCCTTCCAAAGAAATACCAGATTCCAGGACAACGGAGTTTGTGCTGAACTTCGACCAGCCGACAACTGAAGCTAATGCCTATAATGAGATAGCAGATCGCCTTGAAGGATTATCCGCAAGAACCCTGCTTTTTTTGGAATCACTCGAACAGATTGCATGGAAACATGAATCCAATATAGGCGCATTCGTCGTTAAGAAGTCCGAACAAGACAAAGGTCTAACCCGCATCAACCTGTCAGGCAAAGTCGATGGCCAGACAACTGAAAAAGAATCCTGGCTGGTGTATTCGAAAGAGCTGGAATCAGAAGAGCGAGTGAAACCAGTCCAGATCGCCTGGCGCCTTAATGACGACGAGACATCAGTTGCTTTCGTTGAACATTCTCGCCTTTTCGTGTTTTTTCCTACCGACGTGGAGACACATCTGGGGTTCGTGCTACAGGGTCCCTTCGTCACAACGCCAGCACGGGACAACATACCAATCAACGAGGATTGGAATCGTCGGGTGATTTGTCAAGCTGCTGGTCTTTTGGTTGAATCTCTTCGGTCACTAAAGGAGAACAGGCTCCTTGACGTAGCTGTACTTCAGTGCCTGCCCATTGCCCCTCGCCATTTGGAACCTGATTCCCGGTTCTTCGCGTTAGCCGAAGCCACCAGGGAAGCACTGAAAGAAGAGGACTTATTGCCAGGCATTGATGGCTCCTATGTCGCTGCTAACAAAGCAGTGCTAGGTCGGGGCGCGGACCTGCGTGCAGTGATTTCTCCAGGTCAACTCGCACGGATCTACGAGTTAGACACTGCTACTCAATGGTTGGATGAGAATATCACAGAGAATACAACGCCGAAATTACGCCAATATCTTCTGGAGGAACTTGAAATTACAGAGATTGAAGGCATCGGCTTCGCCAGACGTGTCGATGACGAATTCTTTGAAGAACAAAGTGATCAATGGTTGACTCAGTTCTATGGCTACCTTAGCGAACAACCCGCGCTCTGGCGTGTCAATAAGCGTCCTTACGGACCACTTTGGGAGCGGAAGTACATAAGGCTGGAAGATGGTTCCCACGATACCCCGCTTGAGGAAGATGGCACACCACGGGTATTTCTTCCAGGTATTAGTGCATCGGTTAACTGCATAAAGTCAGCGTTTGCATCTGACGATCGCTGCGACCTGTTCTTTCGGCAATTGGGACTCGCCCAGCTCGACGAAGCGGTGGTGTTTGTGCAGACAATCCTGCCATTGTACCCGGGCGAGGATGACTTCGATCGGTGGATTCCTATTGACGTTGAAACCCACCTGGAACACATCGAAACCCTGTTGAGTCTGCTAGAGAATTGCGAACCGAAAAAGGCTGGATCGCTGATTACATCATGCGCTGAACGATGCTTCCTTCTAGCAGACAACGATGAGACAACAGAGCCTGAATTCCGGAAACCGGAAGTGCTTTACGTTCGATCCGATGAACTGGAAGTTTACTTTGCTGGAATCAGCGATGTTAGATTTCTTTCCATGATATACGGTGAACGAGGAGTTGAGCTTGCAAAAGCCTTCAATATTGATACCGAGGTATACATAGATAGAAAGGAACCAGACGACCAGGGATTTGTGGTTATCGTTAATGACCATGGCCGTCATGTACGCGGCGTGTCTGGATTCAATCCATTGTGTTGGGTTCATGGGCTGGAAGACGCTTTGGCTGAACCAAATTTAGAACGATCCCTTCTGGTCTGGAACAAAATCGTGCTTCCTATGCAAAATCAGATTCGTGGCAAAGTTGAAACGGCTACAAAACAGAACTACAGCAATAAGATTGAATCGGAGCAATATTCATTTTTTGGAGGAACCTTGATTAGTCATGCCTGGCTTCCGGACAAGGATGGTGAGTTCAAGAGGCCAGCCGAGATTAACGCAGAGGAGATTGATTCGAGATTCCGAGATGTTGGTCTTGTAGCAGCTTCTCTCGGCATCAAGGGTGCAGAACTTGTTTCGCTAGCGAACTCCTTAGGGTTTGATCCAGGCGATATCGAATTATTCATGCGACTGAAATCTAATCCGGAATTGTATCGTCGGGTTCTGACCCTCCTGAAATCCAGACCTGAGTTTCCTGTTCAAGAGTCTTCAAACCCCAAGCACCGCAAGCGGGAACTAAAGAAGCGAATTGCTCAAGCGCCAAAGGTAAAACGAGAGTCACGAAAGCGATCAGTGCGTACTACTGCCAACAAAGATCAGATTCGTTCTTACCTGGCTGCAAAGTATACAAATGGAGATGGTGAACTTGTCTGCCAGATATGTGAAGACGTTATGCCATTCAAGAAGAAGGATGATTCCTGGTACTTTGAGGCCGTGCAACTACTCGACAATCCCGAACTAGAACTAGACATCACCTCAGTGGCCCTGTGCCCCACATGCTCTGCGAAATTCAAAGAATACGTGCAGGGAACTGATCAGCAAAAAAGAATTCCCGAGTTGCTCGATAATTCAATCAATAATTCGATTCAAATCAACCTGGATAAAGGGCTTGAAACAATTCGATTCACAGGCACCCATCTTCTGGATTTGAAGACCGTTCTTGAAAATCATTGAATTTCAGAGCCTGTTTCCTCTATAGAGGGTTGACAGCCATGGTACTCTGACCGTCCTCCAACCACCCGCAAGGAATACGAAAATGGCAGAACTGGTTTACGTTGATAATTCTAATGTCTTCATTGAGGGCCAGAGGGTTAAAGCTGTAGCTACTGGCCAGGCAGAGAGTATACATGACGCGATGAGTAATGGAATATTGGATCAAAGTTTCAAAATCGACTTTGGCAGATTACACGATTTCATAGCCGGAGCGAATCAGTCCGAGATTAAACGCTGTATGCTTTTTGGTAGTCGCCCTCCAGAAAATGACTCCCTATGGCAAATGGCACGTAATGCAGGATTCGAAGATGTTGTCGAAGACCGGAATGCTGCAAACAAAGAAAAGAAAATTGACACGGGTATTGCCACCGCCATGATGAAAGATGCTTATACTGTGGTGAAAAAATCTGAAGATACAATTACACTGGTATCAGGCGATACCGATTTCGTTCCTTGTGTGAAAGAGTTGGTGGAAGATGGGTTCAACGTCGAGGTTGTATTCTGGGACCACGCTGGCAAGGAACTGCGAGAGATATGTAGCAAATTCATCTCGCTCAACAACAAGCTGGATCATTTGGAGTACAAATAACATACGTGGCCGCTGGCCCCGCTTAATCCACAGATTGGCTGAAGTCAAGGCGCGACTGGTGTGACATTTTTTGCGTCAATGATATTTACGCGGTTTCAAACTCCGTGCGTGGGACGCCGGATTGTTTAATGATCCCGGTCAAAGTGCCTATGGCGACTATTTTATGATTTGGCACAGCTATTGTGATGCTGTCGGCTGGTAGCGCCTTTGTCATTATGATATGACTGCCTTTTTGTCTTGCTACAACAAATCCATGAACAGATAGAATTTTACAAATTTTTTTACCCGATAGCCTCCGTAATCTACCCATGCACAACTTCTATGGGCGTAACATACATTTCGCTCAACTGGTGGTCTTGAATTTTATACTTTTCGGTCAGTCGACTTTGCATTTCCTCCACGGGAGGAATGTAGGGCTCTTTGCGAAGCCGTCGTTTGATTTCATTTTTGGATGCGCACTCAAAGAATAGCTCTAGTGCTTCGATCAAATTTTTTCGGGCTTCATCTATTGTATGACCTTGACTTACCACATCCACTTCAGGACATAGCGCAACATACAAGTCGTCTTCTCTTTCGATAATCCCGGTCAATTTGGTTTTCATCGTGTAATACCTCTTGTTTTTACTCGTTCGACCTTGCCGACCCGATAGTAGGGTCGTGGAATACTTCTGTCAAACGCCAGGAACTTCGTCCATTCGCTTTTGGGTCAGGCGATAACAGGTCCTTGCCGCCTGTGTTTTGACTGACCTGGTGGTCTGTCGCATCAAGTCGTGCCTTGTTCTTAACCATTAAATGCCGGGATAATGGTTTTACCATACTCATCAATAATATTTTCTTCATCACCGTTATCCAGATAAATGTTGAACTGGGTAACGCCCGCCTTTTCCAGTTTCTGAATTTTGGAAATATGGTCCTCCGGCTGACCTAACACACAGAAGCTCTCAACAATGTCCGGGGTAATAAACTCCAGAAATGGGTTGTCGCTCTGGCCGTGTTTGGAATAATCGTAACCTTTCCGGTTTTCGATGTAAGAGGTTAAACTGCCGGGAATCTGGTCACTGTCACTGCCGTATTTTTCGACAATATCAGCCACATGATTACCCACCATCGCCGGGAACCATCTGGTAGATTCGACGCAATCTGTCATTTCTCCAAAGTATGCAGGTGCCGCCGCCATGATTTTGAAATCGGACATATCACGCCCGGCATCTTTTCCCGACGATAAAGACTGATCGGAAAACCATTTGCAGAGTGACGGGTCGGCAATCTGAAGAATCAAACCATCGCCAACCTGGCCCGCCGTTGCCAACGCCCTGGGGCCATAAGCGGCAACCCAGACGGGCAACTCGTAACCAACCGACCAGGGTATTTTTACCGGTGCGGGACATTCAGCGTAGCTCACTTCCTCACCCCGGACCATGGCTTTTACCTTTTGAGTAAATTCAGCCAATCGAGCCAGTGTCGCAGGCTTCTTGCCCATTACCCGAACGGAGCTGTCACCACGGCCAACGCCGATCTCAAAACGGCCATTACTTTGCAGCGCCATGCTGCCAAATAGACTCGCTGCCACCGACCAATCACGAACATCGGGGTTGGTCACACAGGGTCCAAACCGCATCTTCTCCGTATGCTCTATACACATGGCGATCGCCGGAAAGCACTCCCGCCATAAAATATGAGAATCATAAAACCAGCAATAGGTAAACCCGGAGGCTTCAGCTTGTTTGACCAGCTTTCGCGCGCGGTCGGGTTCAATAAAACCTTTAAATGTAATTCCGAATTCCATGGTTGCCTCCTGTTACTGACTTGGTTATTCATTCATCTATGTCAAGCGATCTTTTCATTTTCTGTGAGCCCGCTGTCGGAGCATTAGCGAACCCACGATCATTGTCAACGCAATCACCGTCAGCAGCGTCAAGCCGCTCCCGAATCCCGCATCCGGGGAATACAACCATCCCAGGATGAGAGGCCCCATCACGCCACCAAGTTCGGCGGCGGAAAAGAACAGACCGCTGGCGACTCCGGCATACCTCTCTCCGATTTCCGGCAACTCGACCAGCGTGAGAATCAATACGGTCATCAGGGTAGACCGGGCGATTCCCTGAAGCAGTAATCCTGTCAACAATGATTCGGGTTCGCTGAAGCGAAGCAGCAGGCTGGCCAGGAAAGCGGCGGCACTCAGCGCCAGCAGAATGTTGAAACGCCGCTCCGGCGTGGCCAGGCGTGGGATCACCAGCGAGCCGATGATTCCGATGACGGTGGGCAATGCCGCCCAATAACCGGCGTTCACCGCAGTCAGACCATGTGACTGTAACAGCTCCGGTAACCAGTTATTCAGACCGTGGTTGAACATGAAGACACTGATGCTCATCAGTAGCACCAGGATCACCGTTGGCTTGTTCACAAGCTCACCAATGACCCTGAGTTGGGAGGCCCTTGCGGTTGGCGATTCTGTTGTTCCTGTGGTCGGGTTGATGGTTGCCAGAACAAACCAGATAGCTGATGCAGCGAATGCGGCAGCCGCCCACAGTGCCATGACATTCCGCCAGTCATCATTGAACAGGGGCAGCAGAAACGAGTGGGTTGTGGTCAGGGATATGATGCTGCCGATTGCGGGCCCGGTCATGTAGATGCCCATGGCCAGCCCGCGCGAGGAACCCTCGAACGAAGCAACCACCACCTTCGGGGCGCCTGCCGAAACGATGGGGCCGCCCAAACCGAACAGCATGACAGCGGCGATGAGGGTCACCGCATCATCTGCAAAAAACCTTGCCAGTGCAGAGCAGCCGACCAGAACGCCTCCCAGCGCCAGTGCGTAGCGTGGGCCGATGCGGTCCATGAGCACACCGGCGGGGACGGCGGAGAAGATATAGACCAACTGCCACGCGCCCATGGCAAAACCCATCTGAGCGTGGGTCATGGACAGGTCTTCAATAATGAGGGAGGCCATGGGTGCCAGACTCGTGGCCACCAGGCCAAATGAGCCGTACAGCAGCCAGACACCCGACAACAGCAGCCAGCGCGAACTCATGGCAGCAGTATCCCATATCACCGCACTGGACTCTCTAGTCGCTTCAGGCTGTATCCTGCTTTTCAGGGAATCGCAATGAACCGGAACAGCACCATACTTCTTGATATTCACGGCATGTCCTGTGCCGGTTGCGTGCGCTCGGTCGAACGAACCCTGCGTGAAGTTCCGGGTGTCGCCACTGCCAGCGTGAATTTTGCCGCCCAGTCTGCTGCCGTTGTGGGCGACGGTCCGGCGAATGATCTGATCAACGCCGTCAGGTCTGCCGGTTACGACGCAACGCTGCATGAGGTATTACCGCTGGATGAACGGCAACGACAGATTAATGCGGATTTCACAGATGGCTTGTTGAAATCCGTCGTTCTCCTGATCGCGGCCTGTCTGTTAATGGTTGATATGCGGTTTGGCTTTCTTCCCCCCCTGGATGCCAGGTCCGCCTGGCTGGGTATCAGTGCCGTGACCCTGTGCCTGATGCTGTTTGCCGGTGGACACTTCTACCGTAATGCGGCTACTGCCGCCCGGCACGGCACTGCCACCATGGACACACTGATTGCTCTGGGAACGGGCATGGCGTTTGTCTATTCGGTTACCGTGGTGCTGGTGCCGGAACTTCTGCCCGAAGGCAGTCGTCACCAGTTTTTTGAGGCCGCGCTGTTCGTCATCGGTTTTGTCAGTCTTGGCCGGGCCATTGAACTTTATTCCCGTGCCGATGCCTCTCTTGCCATAGAAAAACTGTACAACCTGGCACCACGCCAGGTGACGATTCTGGAGAATGGCGTTGAGCGGAGGATACCCGGTGAATCACTTGCACCGGGTCATCAGGTGCGGGTGAATCCGGGGGAGACAATACCGGCGGACGGGTTGTTGTTGCTGGGTCGAACCAGTGTCGATGAATCTCTGCTCACCGGCGAGTCAGCGCCCATCGTGAAGGACCAGGGTGACCCGGTCAGTGCCGGTACCTTGAATATGGATGGCAGCGTGGTGGTGGAAGTCCGGCAGGCCGGTTCCGATACGAGGCTTGCGGCAATCAGTCGGCTGGTCGCTGAAGCGCAGAACTCAAAACCCGGGGTGGCACGTCTGGTTGACAGGATTGCCGCCGTGTTTGTGCCGGTTGTCTGCGCCATAGCGATGTTGTCAGCAATCTACTGGTGGCAGTTCGGGCCTGAGCCAAAACTGTCTTATGCGTTCGTAACGGCGGTCAGTGTGTTGATTGTTGCCTGTCCCTGCGCACTGGGTCTCGCGATTCCAATGTCGGTTATGGTGGGTCTTGGTCGGGGGGCATCCCGTGGCATCCTGATCAGAAACAGTGAAATCCTGCAGGTGGCCAACCGGCTGGACGTGCTTGTCCTGGATAAGACGGGAACCCTGACAGTGGGCAGGCCGCATGTGGTTGCGATACATCATCTGGAACCTGATCTGCTTTCTGCTGTCATGGCCCTGGAGCAGAGGGCAACCCATCCGGTGGCTGAGGCGGTGGTGTCCGCCTGTGAGGGTCTGTCCGTCACGCCCGCCGGGGTTGCCGACGTCAGACAGATTCCCGGTGGTGGCATCGAGGGTAACTTCCAGGGCAAACGGGTTCTGGCTGGCAACCTGCGATTCCTGGCGGAAGAGGGTGTCACCGGGTTACCCCCTGTTGATGATCGTGGCACGATTGTCGGGGTGGCCATGAATGGCGTATTCCAGGGACATTTCCTGTTGCGTGACAGGCTGCGAGAGGAAGCGGCAGAGGTCATTGCATCGCTGAAGGCAAGGGGCATAAAAGCCATCATTGCAACCGGCGACCGTGAGCGGGTTGCCCGGTGGGCGGCGCGCAGAGCGGGCATAGAAGAGGTGCACGCGGAACTTTCTCCCGAAGGCAAGCTGGACCTTGTTCAGCAGCTACAGTCTGACGGTTTGACCGTGGGTATGGTGGGTGACGGCATTAATGATGCGGTTGCTCTCAGTGCCGCAGATATCAGTATTGCCATGGGTATAGGCGCAGATATCGCGCAGGAGAGTGCTGACATTACGCTGCGCGACAGTTCACTGACCGGCATCACGGACACGCTCAGGCTATCCGGGCAGGTCGTGAACAATATCTACCAGAATCTGTTTGCGGCCTTTGCCTACAATCTGGTGCTGATCCCGGTGGCTGCGGGGGTGCTCTTTCCGACGCTGCTCAATCCGGCTCTGGCGGGCCTTGCGATGGCCCTGTCGTCCGTGTCTGTGGTGCTGAATGCCATCCGTTTACGCTTTACCTGATCGATGTCTGAGGATTGACTATGAAGCTGCAAGGTATCCGGGTCCTGGACCTGTCGCTGTTTTTGCCGGGTCCGCTGCTCACCCAGATGATGGCGGATCACGGCGCCGATGTGATCAAGCTGGAGCCACGGGGCGGGGGTGAACCCAATCGCGACATAGGCCAGAAGCGGAACGGGGTATCCGTTTACTTTGCCAATACGCACCGGGGCAAAAGGAGTGTGCAGCTAGACCTGAAACATGCGTCCGGCAGGGAACTGGCATTGAAGCTGGCGGCGACAGCAGATGTGGTTATCGAAGCGTTTCGCCCCGGTGTGGTCCGGCGGCTTGGTATGAGCTACGAAGACATCAGGGTGGTGAATCCCTCCGTTGTGTATGTGTCCCTGTCCGCCTTCGGCCAGAGTGGTCCCTATGTGAAAAAACCGGCGCACGATCTTGCGACTGAAGCCTGTGCCGGTGTGCTCAGCACCAACCTGGGGTTTGATGGCAAACCGGCCATTCCCGCGATTCCCGCAGCCGACATGCTGGCGGCAACCATCGGGCTGTCCGGGGTACTGATGGCGCTGCTTCGCAGGAAAGACACGGGCGAGGGTGATTATATTGACCTCGCGATGATGGATTCACTGGTTGCCTGCCTGCCGAATTCCATGGGTCGCGTTTTTGCGGAGAAGGCGCCTCCGGTCGTCAGGGACGAACGCATCTGGGGTGGTTATGCCATGTACAACATCTATGAGACCAGGGATAACAGGTATGTGGTGTTGGGTGCCTCGGAGATGCATTTTGCGGAATCCGTGCTCAGGAAATTTGGCAGGGAAGACCTGATACCACTGTGCGAGCCACCGCCGGGGCCGAATCAGGAGCCGGTGCGACAATTCTTCCGGGAGCAGTTTGCCAGCCAGCCACAGGCATACTGGGTGCAATGGTTCGAGGATGTTGATGCGGCGTTTGCGCCGGTAAATAACCTGCGGGAAGGCATGGATGACCCCCAGGTGCGTTACCGGGAAATGATTGTTGAGGATGATTCCGGCAATGAGCATATCGGCATACCCATCAAGTTCCTGAACGAACCCGGCAGGGTCAACTTTGCCGCCCCCGGTCTGGGAGCACACAACGGGGAACTGGCAACGGAACTGGGTTACACGGAACAGGAAGTTGCCGCCATGCGGGCTGATGGAGTTTTCGGTCAGTCCTGAGCGACCACGGCATCAATGGGCAGGGACTTCCTGTCCGCCGCACGCGATAACTCCCGGATCAGTGGGATGTTGCCACTTACATAAAGGAGTCGCGCACCCAGCAGCAGGGCGGCGCAACCGATACCTGCGGCCAGTCCCAGCCAGAAGCCGTAGACCTTCATCGGCTCGCCAATAAACCCGAAACCGAGGACAATCTGGGTTGGCAGACCTATGCCCCAGTAACTGAACAGAGCAATCCACATGGGGACCCTGGTGTCTTTGTAGCCTCTGAGGATTCCGATAAACACAGTCTGACTGGCATCAAGGAACAGGAAGAACACGACAAACAATAGTAGCGTTACCGAGACCGCCATGACCCGGGGATCCGTCGTATAGAGGCTGACCATGTCCTGTCTGAAAAAATAGATCAGGCTCGACCCGCCGATGGCCAGGGTTGCAGTGGCAAGAAATGCAATCAGCGCTGTCAGCCTGGCACCTTCGATTTCATTGGCGCCCACCCTGAATCCGATCCTTATGGTGGCGGCCATACCCAGAGCCAGCGGCGGCATGAAGAAGATGCTGTTCAGATTGATGGCAATGTTGTGGGAGGCCACCACGGCTGCGCCGAACTGGCCCAGCAGCAGGGTGGTGGATGAAAACAGTCCTATCTCGGCGAAGATAGTTGTGCCTATGGGAATACCGATGACCAGCAGTGAACGGATAATCTTCCACTCCGGCCAGGAGAATCGGCTCATCCAGCCGATATGATCGAAGCGTTTTCTCGTGACGACGAACAACACCAGAATTAGCTGAAACCACATGATGATGGCCTGGGCGACGCCACAACCAACACCGCCCATTTCCGGAAGCCCGAACCTGCCGTAGATCAGCACATAATTGAGCGGAATCTTCAGCAGCAAGGCAGAGACGGCAATGAACAGTGCCGGTCGGGTATAGCCGGTACCATCGGCCAGAAAACGCAGGCAGAAGAAACACATCAGCGCCGGCATACCGTAGGAACACATCTGCAGGTAGGGGACCGAGATGGCAACCGCTACCGGGTCAACCCGCATCAGTTGATAGACGGGCTGAACATTGTTGAGAATTGCGGCGACAATAAAACCACCGGCCAGGGCCAGCCAGATTCCCTGGCGAATGACGGCGCCAATTTCAGCGTAACTGCGGGCGCCGTTCAGTTGGGAAACAGTCGGTGTCACGGCCTGAACCACGCCGAAAATCAGCATCATGCTGGGCCAGAGGATACTGGTACCAAGCGCAACCCCGGCGAGGTCGGCGGACCCATAACGGCCCGCCATGATGGTATCTGTGACCCCCATACCTATCTGCGCGAGTTGTGCGCCCATAAGCGGTAGTGCCAGGTGGAAGAGTTGCCGGGTCTCTCCGATGACCAGCGGTCTGGATTGACTGGTCAGCCGCTGATTTCCTCTGCATTCATAATTTCGTAGATGCGCTTCTGAAAATACCAGCGGCCATCGACTTTGACATAGTCGTCCTGATACCTGCCGGTGACGTTTCGTTTTACGCCATCTTTCTGGTGCAGGAATTCCTGTTGGTACCAGGTGGCGTGTGCTTTGCTGCCGTCGACCACGATGGGGCCCGCCGAGGCAAAGAAGCCAACGAATGAAAAACCACTCATGGCCTGTTGCCAGATCGGGAAAAAGTTTTCCTTACCGGTGATGGGCCCGACCCCTGGCAGCTCCCAGGTAGCGTCATCGCGCCAGTTTGCTGACCAGGCATCACCATCAAAGCGCATAACAGCGTCGTTGTAGGACTCAACCAGTTCCCTGATTGCCAGCCGATCTTCCAGTGAACCAGAACCTGCCATCGCGTCCCTCCTCGTCGCTTGATGTATTTTATTCGGAAAGGGGCACTAAACCATGAGTCCGGGGGTTTTGCCAGCCATAGAACTCAACGGATGGTTCTGAGTTCCCGGACCTCACGAACACAGAGAACCAGCAGGGTGGGAACAATCACGAGCATGGCGCACAGATGCAGGGTGTCACGATAACCGATGCTTTCATACAGGAAGCCACCAACGATAATTCCAAGGGGCGCGATCCCGATAGAGCCCAGGTGGTCGTAGGCGCTGACCCGGGAAAGCAATTCCGGTGGCACGTGAGTCTGCAAAGTGGTGTACCAGAACACGCCGAAAATCTGTCCCGTGAATCCGGCAACGAATGCGCCGAGTGTTATCACCGGGACCGGCATGGGCACAGAAAGCAGGAGCGGCGTACCGGCCCAGAAGAGGACCAGGACTGATGAGATGAACATGGGCCGCTCGACCCGCAGACGAAGCGCGGTGATGCCCCCAATCAGCGTACCTATACCGAAACCTGCCGAGATGATTCCCCAGAAAATCGGGCCGCCAAGAAAAGCCCTGGCAACCGCAGGACCCAGCAGACCGAATACGGCCTCCAGTGCCGCAACGATCAGTGAAAACTGAATCACAATGGTCCACAACCATTTATGAGAGATGAACTCCTTCCATTTATAGGTTACTTGCAGATTCAATTTTGGCGAAGTGACGAAGAATTAGAGATCACTATAGGTGGATACCTAATCAGCCTGTTCACTTTTTCGGTCACTTTGGGAGGCAGTTGGTTGGTATACACTAGAGGGCCAGATTTTCTTTATGGTATCATTTTTTTAGGGGTGGTTGTGGTTGGGGTTGGTCTGATCCTGATCACTTTGGGGTGGCTTTTACCAGATGAGCCAAACCAAGATAAGTCTTCTGGTACTTGGTGGAAAGTAGGTGCCGGCTTTCTTGCAGGCGTGGCGGTGACGAAGGTTATGTCTTCTAAAAAAAACAGTGATCCTTAATAGAATCCCAAATTTTTCAATGTCCTTGTTGTGGTCAACACTGCATAAAAAGGCGGTTTGTGGATTAAGCTCTTGGTCAATGGGAATCTATTTGTAACTTGATTTACAGCAGTTCCGTAGCAGGTGTGTACTATACACCTTAGCTCCCGGTTAAGCGGTGATGTAAATAGAAAGAGAGTCCTGTTGCTAACACCACGACAGCAAGCATAGGATTGGAAACCTCGATGGAGTACTATTAACAGTTCATGCAGATAGCCTGATTGGTCTCACAGATACTGCACCCGGACAGAAGGAACAGAGTAATATGAACGACAGTATATGCGACACAATAAAGAGATACTTGGACAAGTTATGTCAAGACAAACACCATAGTTCCAGATCGTGGGAGCATTGCTATGCGCATTTCAGAAGCTGTGCAGCAGAGAATGATACCCTTTCACATTTGCAATTAGCTTTCTATCTGGCAAGCTGGGGCATGTATAGAGGGTCAGGTTTTTTGTTGAAAAAGGATTATCTTGTCCACGAACCTGTCGTGAGCATGCTGCTCAAACCCGAGCATAAAGATCTCCAAAAATTAGACTTTTCATCTGAAGATGATAATTCTTTGAAAGAAATAATTTGCTTATCTAAATCTATAAAAAAGTGTTATACGGTTAAGATGGGTATTGTAAATAACAGAGGGGAAAGAGTAAATGTTAGCGATACTCTTGTTACAAAAATTATGCTGGGAACACTCGGTTGCATTCCTGCCTATGATCAATATTTTAAGAAAGGCATTAGGAAGAAAAGCATAAGTTATTCTAAACTTAATATAGAAAATTTAAAGGAAGTTGTGAAATTCTACAGAAGTAATAAAAAAGAATTCGACAGGGTAAACAAGTATATTAAGAAAAAAAGAGAAACTGACTATCCTCCGATGAAATTGGTTGATATGTATTTTTGGCAATTGGGGAAAGAAGCGATGGATGCCTGATCGATCGACAAGTGTTATGAGCGTCACATCTTTTTCCACGCGCGCCCTGTGAAGATCCTGCCTGAAGCACTCAACGGATGGTTCTGAGTTCCCGGACCTCACGAACACAGAGAACCAGCAGGGTGGGAACAATCACGAGCATGGCGCACAGATGCAGGGTGTCACGATAACCGATGCTCTCATACAGGAAGCCACCAACGATAATTCCAAGGGGCGCGATCCCGATAGAGCCCAGATGGTCGTAGGCACTGACCCGGGAAAGCAATTCCGGTGGCACGTGAGTCTGCAAAGTGGTGTACCAGAGCACGCCGAAAATCTGTCCCGTGAATCCGGCAACGAATGCGCCGAGTGTTATCACCGGGACCGGCATGGGCACAGAAAGCAGGAGCGGCGTACCGGCCCAGAAGAGGACCAGGACTGATGAGATCAGCATGGGCCGCTCGACCCGCAGACGAAGCGCGGTGATGCCCCCAATCAGCGTACCTATACCGAAACCTGCCGAGATGATTCCCCAGAAAATCGGGCCGCCAAGAAAAGTCCTGGCAACAGCGGGACCCAGCAGACCGAATACGGCCTCCAGCGCCGCAACGATCAGTGAAAACTGAATCACAATGGTCCACAACCATTTGTGAGAGATGAACTCCTTCCATCCCAGATGCAGATCTTCCCAGAAGGTGGCCGCCTCGGTCGATGCCTGTGCTTTCGGTTTGAGTGAAAAAATCAGCAGCCCGGATAGACCGAAGGTAATGGCATCCAGAGCAAGGGTGGCGCCCGCACCAATCGTCGCAACCAGAACACCCGCCAGCGCGGCGCCGAGCGTAAAGGAACCGTTGCGTGCGGTGCCGAGCAGGGCATTAGCCGCCTGGAGCTTTTCCCGGTCCACCATCTGCGGAATGAACCCGGTCATCGACGGTTGATGCAGGGCGTAGGCAATGCCGGTAATCAGCATCAGTCCGGCAAGGTTCATGACAGTCGCCTGCCCGCTGAACAGCAGGTAAGCCATAAAGAACTGGCTGCAAAAGGCGAGGGAATCTGCAAACACCAGCATGCGATGCCTGGAGGTCCGGTCAGCCAGCGTGCCTCCGATCAGGAGAATCAGAATCTGACCCGTCGTTGATGCGGCGATCACCAGGGCGGAATCACGGGTGGACCCCGTCAGGTCGAGCACACCGAAGGCAATCGCAATGGGTGCCATGGCGGTACCCAGATAGGAAACCAGATAGGCCACGAACAGGCGTGCGAAATCCCGGTCCTTCAACAGGACAAGTCCGTCTCGGAATGTGGGCTCTGTCATGAAACGGGATACCAGTGCGATTCAGGGTGATGACTTCATGACAACTGCGCCTTGATGTGCCTGAGTAGTGGCGCGGTTTTCCGGATGAGCTGTTCCTCGGTGAGGCCGTAGCTGAAGGCCCAGAACCAGAGTTCCGGTGCCCCTCTCATTGTTTCAACAGACAGCCGGATAACCCCGCCTTCAAGAATGTCACACAGAAACACGAAATCTTTATCAGCATACTGGTAGAGGAGACGGCAGGGCCAGTTTTCGTTGCCGATCTTCAGGGAGAATGCCTGGCCCTCGGGAATAAGAGAAGGAAGCACACCGGTCTGTTTTTCATTCAGGAATGTGGAAATACCATTGGGGCTGTCGTTAAGTGCGAACCGTTCGAGAACGAAGGAACGCGTCTGATTGAACTGTTGCTCAACGTAGTAGCACAGGTGGCGGAGCTCGGTATGCCATCCGCGACTGTGACTTTCAAACTCATCGTCCCAGCTCTCGTCAGAGAGGAAACCTGAGTGGACGAGTCTGAGCCTCGTGCCGTCGGCTGTTTTCTCAAGGCTGATCTCAAGGGGCAGCAGCTTTTCTTCCTCACCTCGTGGCGCCGCGTACCAGGTGGTTTTCAGGTACCTTTCACCTTCCCATTCCAGGATGTCCAGGCGCATGGGTTCGTGCGGTTCCGCCCAGACGAGGTCAATGTAGCCGCCTTTCCCCGCTACGGATTCGGCGTGGGGCGCGAACCAGTTTCTGATATGTTCAGCTTCAGTAATCGCCAGCCACACCTTGTCGATAGCGGCAGGGATTTTGAACTCGCATTCAATGCGTCTGTCTGTCGTCATGATGGACTCCTTCTATTGAGGGACAGGTATTGACGAATAGGCCCTGATCTTGCGGGAGTCGGTAATCATTCATAACCGCCAGTCTGATGACAACAGATATTTTGACGATGCTTTCATCAAGTGCTTTCATCAAGCGCTTTCAGGATGATCCCGGCGGGTTTGCCGGTGGGGTGGGCGAGCCGTATGATCAGGGTATTCAAACAGAAGCAGGGAACCGTTATGTACGACTATCTGATCAAGGGCGCCACGATTGTTGATGGCCTCGGAGGAAAACCCTACGCGGGCGATGTCGCCATTCGGGATGGAAAAATTGCCGCCGTGGGCGAATCGGAAGGTGGTGCGAAGGAAACTATTGATGCCGGGGGTGCGTGCGTCACGCCGGGTTGGGTTGATGTCCACACCCACTATGACGGTCAGGTGAGTTGGGACGACACTATCGAGCCGTCGTTCAGTCATGGGGTGACCAGTATTGTCATGGGCAACTGCGGCGTCGGTTTTGCGCCCTGTCCACCCGGTGGCGAGAAGGGCATGATCGAGCTGATGGAGGGCGTTGAGGATATTCCGGGCACTGCGCTCTACGAGGGCATTGAGTGGGGTAACTGGGAATCCTTCCCGGAATACATCGACTACCTCGGCACCAAACAGTACACCCTGGACGTTGGCACCCAGATACCTCACAGTGCCGTGCGAAACTACGTTATGGGCGAACGGGCGCAGCACCACGAAGATGCCACGTCCGATGACCTGGAAGCCATGTGCAAAATTGTCACCGAAGGTCTACGGGCCGGTGCTGTTGGCTTCTCAACTTCCCGCACCGCAGGCCACCGCTCGGTACTCGGTGAGCCGATTCCGGGCACGTTTGCGGAAAAAGCCGAACTCATTGCCATCGGTCATGCGATCAGGGCTGCGGGCAGGGGACTCTTCCAGGCTGTTCCGGCCGGGGTCCTGGGTGACATGATTGCCGAAAAATGGACCACCGAGCAGGATGTGGAACTGTTTACGGAGGTCGCCCGGACCTGTGGCGTGAAAGCCACCTTTACACTTGCGCAGAACGGCAGTCATCCGGATCAGTGGCGCAACTGCCTGAATATCGTTGAAGAAGCCAACCGTCAGGGGGTTCTGATTACGCCACAGATTGCGACCCGACCGATTGGTTTTGTCACCAGCCTGAAGTCCTACCACATGTTCATGCGTCGGGAGACCTACCTGAAAATTGCAGATATGCCGTTTGGTCAGATGCTGGCCGAGATGAAAAAACCTGAAGTGAAGGCTGCCATTCTGGCAGATAAGGATGTACCACCCGATCAGCCGGGCGTCATGGCGAACGTCTATGGCTTCATGGCGATGGCGGCATCGGTCATGTTTCCGATTGAGTTCCCGATTAACTATGAGCCGGAACCCGATGGCAACATGGGTGCGCTTGCTACGGCGGCTGGCAAGGACATAGCCGAGTACATGTATGACTACCTGACGGCCGGCGACGGTGATCAGTTTGCCATTCTGCTGGGGGCGAATTTCGTCGATGGCAGTTTCAGTGTCATGGAGGAAATGATTCCGCATCCCAACACCACCATTGGCCTTTCGGACGCCGGTGCACACGTTAACCTGATCTTTGATGCGGTAGGGCCAACCTACCAGCTAACTCACTGGGTGCGGGATCGAACCCGCGGTGAGCGGCTGCCGATTGAGTTGATCGTGCGGAAACAGACACATAGCAATGCTGAACTCTTTGGTCTCACCGATCGCGGCAGCCTGGAGGTTGGCAAGAAGGCGGATATCAATGTCTTTGATCTGGACCGTTTGAACCTGGGCAGACTTGAAGTGCATCATGACCTGCCAGCCGGTGGCAGCCGCATTCTGCAATCCGCAGAAGGTTACCTGAACACCTTTGTGAGTGGTGTGATGACCCGCCGGAACGATCAGGATACGGGGGCGAGACCGGGCCGGGTTATAAGGTGATGACGGATTACCCGAACCGTATGTTGAGATACTCATAGACCCAGACTCCGGCTATGGCCGTCTGGTACAAGGGAGGTGTTGGAGATGATTTTTTATTGGGTGATGTGTGTGCTTGGCACGGTTTTACCTTACTACTTTCTTATTCAGTGGGGAATAGACCACAGGGGGCTGGATGCCGGGCTGATGATTCAGGAGATCGCCGCATCCCGGATGTCCTCGTTTGCCTGGGCGGACGTGCTGGTTTCTGCGGTTGTGCTGATTCATTTTATTCGCATTGAAGGCCGAAGAATGAGCGTACCCAACATCTGGTTGCCAATTCTGGCTACATGCGTTGTAGGCGTATCCCTCGGCCTGCCTCTGTTCCTTGCAATGAGAGAACTTGAAAGACGAAAGCACCGTGAAGCCCTGTAAGGCGGGTCGGCGTATCCCTTGCCGGGATTCGGAACCGGGTCTGGATGAACCGGTTCCCCGAACCCCTGAGGTTGCTGACAAACCCAGGGTAGCGGGGCGTGACAGTTCAGGAATCGACGCTCTTGATGTTGTCATCCGGGTTCCGGTCAATCAGCTTGTTGAACGGGTCAATGCCCACCGAGTGGGGCTTCACGTCTGAGACAATCGTGATGCTCTGGCTGGTCTGACTGATCGGGTACTTCCGCATATAGATGACCTGATGCAGGTCTGTTTCCTCATCCTTTTCGCCAAGTAGCGCAATGTCGAACAGGCCATTGACGTCGACCTCTGTTTCCTGACCTTCACCGTCGGCCTCGAATCTGGCGAGGCTGACATCCAGGGTGACCTCATACTGACCATCGTCCTTTTCTGTCACCGCGACCTCATCAACCTTGAGATCGAACAGAACGATCTTCTGCATCATGTCGGTGATCAATGATTCATGTTCCGCACCGGCTATCTGGCGCAGGTCGGCCAGAAAGTCCAGGGTCGTCGGGAAGGGTGGTCCCTTGAAGCCGAAGTCATCCAGCAGTTTGTTCAAAGCTGCGTTGACCTTGTCCTCTCCGATATAGTCTTTCAGCGCATACAGCACTACGCTGCCCTTTCGATAGTGGATGTACGGCTGGTTTTCAACCAGATAGATGGGTAGCTCCTCAATCAGCTCCCCGCCACGATCAGTCAGGTATCTGTCCAGTTCGAACTCCAGGAATCGCTTCATGGTGTCTTCGCCATACTCCTTTTCCATGACCATCAGCGCGAAGTATTGCGAGAAGGTTTCCGCCAGCATGGTCTGACCCTGAACATCGCCACCGAGTACCTGATGTGCCCACCACTGGTGTGCAAGTTCATGAGCGGTGACGTAGAAGACATAGTCAATGTTCTTCCTGTCTCGGAGGTCAGCCACAAACCCGATGGCCTCGGAGTAGGGAATGGTGTTGGGAAACGACTGTGCAAAGGTGCCCTGGTAGCGCGGGAACTCGATAATACGGAACTGGTTGTACTGGTAGGGCGTAAAGTTGCCCTCGAAGTATTCCAGGGATTTCTTCGTCGCGTAGATCATTCGGTCCACGTTGTAGTCATGTTTGTAGTAGACCTCGATTGACACGTCATTCCAGGTCTCGTTCTTCATCTGGTAGTCGCCGGAGAGGAAAGAGTAGAAACCCCAGATGGGTTCATCCATCTTGTAATGGAAGTAGGCCCTGTCATCTTCCTGCCATTGCTTCTGCAGGTAGCCGGGCGCGATGGCGGTTTGACCGACCGAGGTGGACACAATCGTTTCAAACTCCGTTCTGCTGCCGCCGCCCAGTGCCGTGATGTTTTTACCGGCTTCATCGTCGATCGTCCGCATGCGTTGTACCGGGTCCAGCCCATACTTTCTGCGCTTCGCATTGTCCTGGAGTTCGGCGCCGGCGTTGTAGCCGGTGAGCGGGAAGGCATCCTGATTGTTAAAAAAGGTGCCGTTGGCGGTCAGCTTCATGCTGGCGCCATTGTTCATGAAACCGGGCGTGAGCCAGGCTGTTTCAAAGTCCACCCTCAGTTCGGCGCCAGGTTGCAACGGCTCATCGAACCGGTAAATGTAGTAGCCGAATCGATCATCCCGTTCACCGAGTGTTGCCCCCGACACTTCCAGCTTGTTGACCGTCAACCAGAGCGGTGCGGTAAAGTGCAGTTCCCTGATGGCTTCATCGGTGGTGTTTCTCATGTCGTAGTAGCCGGTGACGAATACTTCACGTTCTTCCGGATAAATGTCGACCTCGGCCCAGGTTGAGACAACCTCCGGTTGGGCCATGTACTGATACTGCTTGTAGCTCTTTTCGTACTCGGCGCGCAGTTCTTCGTAGTCTGGCGCTGTTATGTAGCGATTGAGCACGTTGGTGTTGTAGTAGATGTAGCCGCCGGTTGCGATCAGCGCCGCTACCGTCACTGCGGTGAGCCCTTGAACTGTCGTATTGAAACGCTGGCGAGCAACCGCACGTACCGTTTTGCCGGTGAACTCAGAACCACGGGGCCAGAGCAGATGAATCGCAATTAACAGAAGCAGCCCCCAGAGCGACCAGTACAGCGAATACCAGAGGTAGGGCGTAATCAGGTGGCTGTAACCCGTGAACACGGAATAAAAGACACCGGGCTTGTCCATCCGGTAAAGGAAATGCTCATAACCCATCTGGGGAATTGCAATCAATGCAACGGCATAGAGCACCATCAGGAACATCGTGATGTAGCGACTCCGGGTGATGACGAAGAAGAATATCGATACCACGCACATGAAATACAACGGGAACTGGTAAAACATCAGTAGCCCCCGCAGGTATACCAGAAGATCAAACTCGTAATACTGGTTGTAGATCTGTACACCCATACCGGCGAGCGCTGTGATCAACAGCATCAGAATAACGACACTGATCAGGCCGGACAGCTTTGCCCCCATCATGACCCAGTTGGGGCAGGGCAGAGCGTCGACAATTTCGCTGAAGTTGGATGATCTTTCTTTCAGCATGATTTCTGCGGAGTAGTACACCAGGATGCCAAGCAGTGAGAATGCCAGGGTGCCGTTGATGATCAGGACCAGGGTGGCACTCGTTGGATACACCGGTGTGCCGAACAGGTTCTCCAGGCTGCCGGTTGATGCGCCAACGACGTTCAGGAGGCCCAGCAGCAAGAGGATGATAAAGGGTGCGCTGCGAACAATGTTGCGAATTTCAATACGTGTCTGCGACAGGTACTGTGCAAAGTTGGCGGCAGGGCCAAAATGTTTCGACACAGGCGGCAGATCAATAACATCGGCCTCCGGTCTGGGATCTTCGTCGCCCCTCCCTGGTTTTTTCCTGCGACCACCCATTGACACTTTTTCCACGGAGAAGGGGAACAGGAAGTAGGCGCCGGCCAGAAAGGTGATACCGATACTCACCCACAGGGCGCGGTTGAACAGAAGTTTGCCTTCCATCACGGGAATGTCGGCGTTGCGCTCGAACACGGTCCAATAGCGTGTCTGTTCACCCACTGCGGTGAGCCCGAAGGGTTCGAACCTGCTGACGGTTTCCACCATGTCCTGTTCCGTGAAGCTGTCCAGAACAAACGTCATCATCAGAAAGGCGATGGCTCCGACGTAAGTTATCATGGTGCTGCGAGTGACCGTCGTCAGGCAGAAGAAGATGCAGGACAGGAAGAACAGGTTTGGCAATACAATCGCCCAGGTGACGAACCAGTAGGCATCCCAGGCGATGGGGCCAATACGTTCCTGATCCAGCCAGGGTGCCATTTCCCCCGCGAGCACACCGAGCAGCCCGGCAAAGTAGATGCCATAGCTGAACACCAGTGAACCGAAGAATCGTCCGTACAGATAGTCAAACTTGCTGACGTTGGTGGTGAAGAAAAGTTCTGCGGTCTTCTGATCAAAATCCCGTACCACGCCATTCGCGCAGAAAGCCACAGTGCCAAAGAGTGCCAGTATTGAGAGTGTCGACAGTGTTGAGATAACGGCGAAGGGCGCATTGATGTTCAGGTTCGAGAAGGTGCCACCAAGAGACACATTGTCACTGGTGGTGCCGAGGAATGTCAGTATGAAAAAAACACCGCTCAGGATGTAGAACAGAAACTGGCGACGATGATAGTTCAGCTCGAAGCGGAAGATGGGTGCAAACATGATAAGCCTCCGCCTAAAAGCTGACGTCAACGCCGTTGGCGATCAGTGTCGAGAAGTAGACGTCTTGCAGGTTTGCATCCACGGGTTCAAAAGTGTCGCCCGGAGCATTCTCGCTGAGAACGTGAATCACAGTTTCCCCCGCTGACAGGTGCGACAGAATCACCTCGTAGTTTTGCCGGTAACCTGCCAGTTCCGTGCGTTTGATGCGCGTCCGCCAGAGTCGGTTTTTAAGCCGGTCCAGAACATCGGCAGGTTTGCCGGTCAGCAGGATCTCACCGTTCCCCATAATGGCCATGTTGGCGCAAAGATCGGAGACGTCATCGACAATGTGTGTCGACAGGATAACAACCACGTTTTCGCCGATTTCAGCCAGCAGATTGTGAAACCGGTTTCGCTCACTGGGGTCCAGTCCCGCTGTTGGTTCATCCACAATGATCAGTTGCGGGTCGCCTATCAGTGCCTGGGCGATACCGAAGCGCTGCCTCATGCCGCCGGAAAAGGTGTCGATTGATTTCTTACGCAGACCCTGCAGGTTGGTCTGCTCCAGCAGGGCATCGACGACATCCCGCCGTTCGCCGCGGCTGGTGATGCCCTTCAGGGTGGCCAGGTGATCCAGTAGCAGTTCGGGCGACACACGCGGATAAACACCGAATTCCTGAGGCAGATATCCCAGTATCTTTCTCAGGGCTTCCTTGTCGTTGATGATGTCGATGTCACCCAGAAAGGCCTCGCCATCGTCAGGCTCCTGTAGCGTGGCAAGTGTTCTCATGAGTGAGGATTTACCGGCGCCATTTGGCCCCAGCAAACCGAACATGCCGTTGGGGATGTCCAGGGAGACGTTGTTCAGCGCCCTTACACCATTGCTATACGTCTTTGTCAGGTTTCGAATCGAAAGCATGGGATAATCCGTGATGAATGGATAACCCTTTAATTTAATCCGAAGACCTCAAAAGACGGAAGGAATTCGTGTCAAGTTGCTGAATTTATGCGGTTAGCCGTTGTTCCGGCGTTGGCGGTCGGCAACTGACCGCGTTGAATTGCGTTAGTCACATAGTCGACCGAGGTCAGGGTTCTGCCGGCAGTTAACCAGTGCTTAAACGACACCAGCAACACGGTAGGTAATAACACTTGACATCCGGAACGCGCCTGCTTCTAATGCGCCTATACCAGTAACCCCCCTCGGGATTTCACCCACGTTGGTGCCCCGGGGGTTTTTTTTGGCCTTTTTTCTTTGGGGCGTATCGAGAAAATTCCCACATATACCGAAAAACAAGTATTTGCCGCCAGCGCATCACGAGGGCAGCGCCTGAGCGATGCGGTTGATACGTTTATTCGGGTTCGCAAGAATAGGTATGGAGATTCTCTGATCGTAACATCTGACTATTGCCTGTCTCTGAGTTCTATGGGCCGTGTTCTTCTCCTTGTTGTTCTTATCTCGGGTTGCACGAGCGTTCAGCCGGACCTGTCACGGTTGTATGACTTTGATGACAGCGACAGGGACCAGCCACCCGTGATACTCATTCACGGGGCTTTTGGCAGTCGGCTTGTCGATGAACAGGGCAGTGAGCGCTGGCCGGGTACCCTGAATCGTTTGCTCTGGGCCGACTATCGGGATATTGCGCTGAAGATCAATGCGGCAACCCTCTTGCCCTTTGAAAGTGAACTTGCCGTTGACGGCATCACGGAAAAGATTGCCGGGCAGGATTACTACGGGCGGATTCGTAAGGTGCTGGAAACCGTGGGTGGGTACCGACGTCAGGTGGCAGGCAGGCCGCCTGTGAGTGAAGGACCCCACTATTACTTTTTTGAGTATGACTGGCGCCAGGATAATGTCATCAGTGCGGGCAGACTCCACCGATACCTGGACCAGATTCGAGTTGATCGGGGCGAACCCGATCTCAAGTTTGATATCGTCGCGCACAGCATGGGCGGACTGATCACTCGATATTTCGCGCGCTATGGGTCGGTTGATGTCCTGGATGACAACGACTTTCCGGTAACCGGCGCCGGTTCCGGTTACCTGCGCCGGATTGTTCTGCTGGGGACACCGAACCTGGGCTCAATCACGAGTCTGTACAACATGATCACCGGGATGCGAATCGGGTTCGACAGAATGCCACCTGAAGTTCTGGCGACCTTTCCCAGTGCCTACCAGTTGTTGCCGCACCCGTTGAACCGGTGGATATACAGTCATGCGGGCTCACCCCTGGACCGTGACCTGTTTGATGTTCAGATCTGGCGTCGCTTTGGCTTTTCCGTGTTTCACCCTGAGGTGGAGGCCGGGATTCGAGCGCAGTATCCCGACCCGGTGTCCGGCGATGCGGCAGTTCAGACCCTGCATCGGTATGTGGAAAAACACATCGAGCGAGCCAGGCGCTTCGTGTGGTCGCTGACGGTTCCTGCGGACGCGGTTCAGGTGTCCTACATCATGTTTGGCGGTGACTGTCACCTGACCCCCAACCGGCTGGTGGTGGAAGAAGTCGATGGGGAATCAGTGTTCAGGCTGAGACCGGAAGATATTCGCAATCCCCTGCCGGGTGTTAATTATGAACGCCTGATGTTCGAGCCGGGTGACGGCACGGTAACCAAGGCATCGCTGCTTGCCAGGACCGACACTGACCCGGCGGTCGCAAGGCATCCCTACAGCTATTTTCCGCTCAAGTACCCCATGTTTCTCTGCGAGGATCACACCCGGCTCACCGGCAACATCAATTTCCAGGACAACCTGATGCATGTATTGCTATCGGGTGACCGGATTTGATGACCCGGGAAGGGGCGCTATCTGACAGATCATGAATGTACAGGGTGTTAATAAACAGTTGGTGCGCTAGACTGGCCACTGAATTCTAACAGTAGCTTCGGGGGAGAAATGCGAAAGTTATTACCAGCCGCCATGTTGATGGTGAACGCTCTGGGAATGAATGTGTTAGCTGCCGAGCAGGCGGTGATTGAAGAAATCATTGTCACGGCTCAGAAGCGGGAACAGAGCGTACAGGAAGTACCGATTGCCGTTTCGGTCTTCGGCCAGGATTTCCTGGACGACGCGGGCGTCGACGACGTGCTTGAGTTGCAGTTCTTCGTTCCGGGGCTCACGATTTACAACAACCAGACACCTGCTCAGACGAACTTCAATATTCGAGGTGTTGGAACGGCGGGCAACAGCCTGTCCCTGGAGTCTTCCGTCGGTTTGTATGTGGATGGTGTTTATCGTTCGCGCCAGACCTCCGGCATTGGTGACCTGGTGGATGTGGAACGGGTTGAGGTTCTGAAGGGCCCGCAGGGAACCCTCTTTGGTAAGAACACAGCCTCGGGTGCCATCCAGTTCCTGACCCGCAAGCCTGATCTTGAAGGAACGGGTGGGTTCTTTGAACTGCAGGCCGGTAATGAGAGCTATGGCAACTTCAAGGGTGCGATCAATATCCCGCTGGTTGAAGGACGATCTGCTATCCGAATCTCGGGCGGCGCGACTCAGCGAGATGGCTACGTGGACAATGTTACGACTGGCTCTGAAGTCAATGACCGTGACCGTTACAACGTCAGGGCGCAACTGCTCATCGACAATGGTGAGGATCTGTCGCTCCGTGTGATTGCCGATCACTCGGAGATAAATGAAATCTGTTGTTCTGCCGCCAACGTTTTCGATGGTCCCGGTGATACCACGGCGCTGTTTCTGGCGGCTGGTGGCCGCCTTCCTCCGACCGGAAATCTGCCCGGTGCCAGTTATATACTGCCGCTGGATGTCATTGCCGGTTTAACCGGATTTGCCGGCACGCCAATCGTTCTCGCCAACCAGTTTGATAATCGTCTTCTGGCACAGAACATCACCCCCTATGCGGATGTGGAAGAGTCCGGCATCTCCGCTGAAATCAACTGGGATATCACGCCGGATATGACGTTTACCTCCGTCACCTCCTATCGCAACTATGAGGTGGAAGGCTTCGTTGACGCTGATTTCAACTCTCTGGATATAATCTCAGCCAGTGGTGGATTTACGGATCAGGATACCTTCACCCAGGAATTCCGCATCGACGGTGTGTGGGGTGAAATGACTTACGTGGCCGGTCTCTACTACTTTGATCAGGAACTGGATAACCACAACACCCTGAGACTGGGCTCGGCGGCAAACATTGCACTGACCGGCGGAGTACCGACCTTCTTTTTGATTCCCGGTGGTGCGGCGGCCTGTCCGCTCGCGGGAATTTCCGCTGAGGTTTGCGCCGGCCCTGCGTTCCCGGTGGGTGAAGGTTCGGACAACTTCTCCACCCAGGAGCAGACGAGCTGGGCGGTGTTCGCACAGGCGGACTACAAGGTGTCTGAGGATTTTATTGTGACGCTGGGGCTTCGCTATCTGGATGAAGAGAAGGATATGAATGTTGAGTTCACGGAGACTATCTTCACGCCTATTTATGGTCTCTTCACGCCATTATCGCCATTCGTGCCCAACGTGGATAACGTCACGTTTGAAGATGATGTGGCCACGGGTACCCTGAAGCTGACCTATTACTGGTCTGATGAGATCATGACCTACCTGTCCTACGGACGCGGTTACAAGTCAGGCGGTACCAATATTGATCGAATCTCTCCGGCGACCGGAGCGCCGTTGCTGTTTGACCCGGAAACGTCTGAGTCCATCGAGTTGGGTCTGAAGGGCGATTTCCTGGATAACCGGCTCCGGGTCAACATGGCACTGCATCAGACTGATTTTGATGATTTTCAGGCCAACACCTTTGTTGGCACCGGCTTCGTCCTGCAGAACGCCGGGGAGATCCAGACCCAGGGGTTTGAGATCGACTTCATGGCGCTACTGAATACCTATGTCACGCTGACCGGCGGAGCCGCCTATGTTGATGCGGAGTATGATTCCTTTGTCGGCGGTTCCTGTATCCGGACGCCGTTTGGCCGTGAGCCGGATGCGGGGGAGCCGAACTTCCCGACAGTGTGTGATGCCTCGGGTAACACGGTGGGAGGTACACCTGAGTGGACCTACTATCTGTCCCTGGTCGGTGAGTACAGCCTGGACAACGGCCAGCTATACGGTCGTTTCGACGTGAATCACCGTGATGATATTCCGAGTGGCACCGACAATGACCCGAACAAGCAGGCGGATTCCTACACGCTTGCGAACGTCCGGGTGGGCTATCTCTTTGCGGGCGAGAAGTACGATGTCTCCATCTGGGCCAAGAACGTATTCGACGAGGAGTACCACAACGGTGGTTTCAACTCGGTTGTGCGTGAAGGTTCGCTGTCCGCATACCACACAGAGCCACGAACTTATGGTTTGACCTTCCGGGTCAACTTCGACTGATCTCCGGCGCTATCCCGCCGTAGGCTTCGCTGACGGCGGGCGCGCTTCCCGGGTTCCTTCGTCTTTGGTATAAAGCGTCAACCATGTCCCCGGTAAGCACCCTATAGACCGTGGCGGAGAGGGAGGGATTCGAACCCTCGATACGTTGCCGTATACACACTTTCCAGGCGTGCTCCTTCGACCACTCGGACACCTCTCCGGGAAGCGGCGCACGATAGCCCGGTTGCCCAAAAAATTCAATGAATCAGGTACCTGGGGAACCTTTGGGTAACAGGATTTTTTCGCTCCCGCCGTTTTCGTGAGGTGTAAGAAAAAGCCCTTTTTCGCGTATAACACTCCATCTACCGGATTTTTCTGGGATTGTTGCTGTATCTGCACTAGAGTACGCGCCCATGCGAACTACATACATTAAAGCGGGCATCGTTGCCGCTGTGGTTGTCCTGTGGCTGGCTTCCGGTCAGTTCGGGGATGATCCTGAACCGCTGGCGATGAACGTGGCGGAACAGAACCAGCGTGTCGCCGCCATGCAGGAAGAAAAGCCGCCGACCAGGGTCCGGGTTGCTACTGTTCATGCCAGTGAACAGGAGCGCATTCTGTCTGTGCGCGGGCGGACCGAGAACAAACGCTCGGTCGTCGTTCAGTCCCGGATTTCCGGGATGGTGGTCAATCGACCCGTGGAGAGAGGGGACGTCGTTGATGAGGGTGACCTACTGTGTGAAATCTCTGTGGAGGACAGGGAAGTAGCGCTGGCTGAAGCCAGGGCTTCCGCAGAACAGGCCCGCATTGAGTTTGAAGGCAGCCAGAAGCTTGCCAGGCAGGGTCTTCAGTCGGAGACTGCGATTGCTCGGGCGAAAGCGAGATTCGCTACAGCCCAGGCGAGCCTGGAGCGCAAAATGCTTGACATGGGCCGCCTGCAAATCAGGGCGCCCTTCCACGGTGTTATCGAAGAACGGCACATGGAGATTGGTCAGTATGTGACGCCGGGTTCTCCCTGTGTCACCCTGGTGGACCTGGATCCAATGTTACTCATCGGCAATGTGACAGAACCGGAGTTGCCCTATCTTTCATCCGGATTGAAAGCCAGTGCAACGCTACCGACCGGTGAAGTCATTGAAGGCGAGGTCACCTTCGTCGCGAAGACGGCAGAAGAGTCCACACGAACCTACCGATTGAATATCGAAGTCGAGAACCCGGACTTCGACATTCCGAGTGGTCTGACCGCACAGATTCGGATCCCCGTTGAGTCAATCAGGGCGCAGAAAATTTCTCCGGCCCTGCTGGTGCTGGATGACGAAGGACAACTCGGCGTGCGAACCATTGATGCGGATAAGGTCGTTCAGTTTTATCCCGTCAGTATTGTCGTGGACGAGGCAGATGGCATCTGGGTGACCGGATTGCCCGATGTCGTACAACTGATCGTCGTTGGTCAACAATTGGTGGTGGCGGGAGAGAAGGTCGATGCCACCCATTCTCCTCTGGATATAGTTCAGGTCCGTGAGGCCGAAGGCGCAACCCTGTGAACGCGCTGGTTGACGCCGCGGTCAATCGAACGCGCACAACACTGCTCCTGATGTTCATGGTGTTGATTGCGGGCGTGGCTTCACTGCGCGCAATCTCCATCGAGGCCGACCCGTACATTCAGGTCCCATTTTTCCAGGTACAGATTTTTCACGAAGGAATTTCACCGGAGGATGCCGAGCGACTTCTCGTCATGCCGATGGAGGTCGAATTGCGCAGCGTGGAAGGCGTCGAAGAGATTACAGCCTACGCCACGGAGAACTTCGGCATGTTGTTTGTCGAGTTCGATGCCGACTACGACATAGATTCGGCGCTGATTGATGTACGCGATGCGGTTGACCGGGCGAGAGCGGAGCTACCCGGTACCGCCGAGGAGCCGGTTATCCATGAGGAATCAACCGCCGACTTCCCCATCCTGCAGGTCAATCTGGTCGGTGATGAAGTGTCTGAACGGGTGCTATACGACATCGCTCTGGATCTTCGCAATGAAATAGAAAGCCTGCCCAGCGTTCTCAATGCGGAACTGCAGGGTCATCGCGAAGAGGTGCTTGAGGTCACCATTGATCCCGTGGCGCTTGAGTATTACCAGATTTCCGGTGAGGAGTTGATTGGCACGCTCGCTCGCAACAACCGTCTGGTTCCGGCGGGCAGCATGGATACGGGTGAGGGGCGTTTTTCCGTCAAGGTTCCGAGTGTCATTGAGACCGCTCAGGATCTGTTCGATCTGCCTGTGAAAACCGGCGGCGATGCCGTGGTCACGGTCAAGGATGTCGCAACGGTGCGGCGTGCGTTCAAGGATCGATCCAGTTATGCGCGCGTCAACGGGCAGCGCACCCTGTCGATTAACGTTATCAAGCGCGGCGACGCCAACATTATTGATACCGTTCGCCAGGCGAAGGCCATCGTTGAGAAGGTAAGACCTGATCTGCCGGGCAAGGTCGAGGTTTTCTATACGCAGGACCAGGCGCCCTGGGCGGAAACCCAGGTCAGGGAATTGCAGGGGAATATTCTGACAGCACTGGCCCTGGTGATGGTTATTGTGGTGGCGGCGATGGGGCTGCGCTCCGGCATGATTGTGGGGCTCGGCATCCCTGTGTCTCTCGTGTTCTCCGTAACCATCCTTCATCAGATCGGCTACACCTATAACTTCATGGTGATGTTCGGCATGTTGCTGGCGCTGGGTATGCTGATTGACGGCGCCATCGTGGTAACAGAATACGCAGACCGACGAATGATTGAAGGCGCGCATCGCCGTGATGCTTATGCCGATGCGGCAAAGCGGATGTTCTGGCCGGTCGTGGCATCTGTGGCGACAACGCTGGCGGCGTTTCTGCCGTTGATGTTCTGGCCGGGTATTGTGGGCAAGTTCATGCGCTACCTGCCGGTCACTGTGTTTACGGTTCTGTCGGGCAGTCTGCTGTATGCGCTGGTGTTCGGCCCTGCGATTGGCGCCGTGTTCGGTCGGGCGGAAGGCGGTCAGGAAGAATTCCGCGGCCATCTTGATGTCATGGAGAACGGCGACCCGACGACGCTGGGCGGGTTGACGGGATTCTATGCGCGAGTGCTGCGCTGGTGCAGCCATCATGCGTTTGTCACCTTTGGCCTGACGGTGGGGATTCTTATTTCAAGTTTTCTCGCCTATGGTGCCTTCGGTAGCGGCGTCACCTTCTTTTCGGATTCAGAGCCCCAGTTCGGCATGATTCGAGTGAAAGCGCGAGGCAATATGTCCGCAGCGGAAATCAACGAACTGGTCGCCGAAGTTGAGGAAATTGTTGTCACGGTGGATGGCGTCAAGGACATCAATCTCTGGACCATGGTTCCCGGTGGCCCCTCAAGAGGTTCGGCAGATAGAATCGGCATGATATTTATTGAGCTGCTTCCGGAAACGCAGCGTAGCATTACCGGCACTGAAATTTTTGAAACGATCCGGGAGCGCGCCAAAGAGCTGTCCGGTTTTACCATCGAATTGGAGGAGATGGAGCAGGGGCCTCGCCAGGGCAAGCCGATCAAATTACAGTTCTCCTCTTTTAACCGTGAGCTTCTGGAGCCTGCTGTTGCCAGGGTTCTGGAGTATATGCAGTCGGTTGAGGGGTTGCGTGACATTGAAGATACGCGTTCGTTGCCGGGGCTTGAATGGAAACTGACCGTAGACCGGGCCCAGGCAGCTATTTATGGTGCGGACGTGACGTCGGTGGGTCTCGCTGTGCAACTTGTGACCAACGGCGTCAAGATTGGCGAATATCGTCCTGACAAATCTGACGATGCGGTCGACATCAGGGTGCGCTATCCGGAGAAGGATCGTGGCATCAATGCGCTGGATCAACTGAAGATTTATACGAGTCAGGGTCTGGTGCCCATTTCAAACTTCGTCACCAGAGACGCGAGCCACAATATTGATACCATTCAGCGGGTTGACGGTCGGCCAGTAGAGTACATCCGTGCGGGTGTCGCGCCGGGCGTTCTCGCGGATGACAAGGTCAAGGAAATGCAGGCCTGGCTGGCCGCGCAGAACTTTCACCCTCAACTGAACATTGACTTCAGGGGCGCCAATGAAGATCAGGAAGAATCCCAGGCGTTCACGCAGGTGGCGTTTGGTCTGTCACTCCTGCTGATGTTCGTGCTGCTGGTGACCCAGTTCAACAGCCTTTACCAGGCGGTGCTGATTCTCTTTGCGGTTGTGATGTCGACAGCCGGTGTGCTGATCGGTCTTCTCATCACAGGCCGGCCATTCAGTTCCCTGCTGACCGGTATCGGTATCGTCGCGCTGGCGGGTATTGTTGTGAACAACAATATTGTCTTGATCGACACATTTAACCATGTGCGACGAAAACACCCGGAACTGGATTACATCACCCTGATCGTGCGAACCGGCGCGCAAAGGCTTCGTCCCGTCATTCTCACCACACTGACCACGGTATTCGGCCTGTTGCCGCTTGCCATGAATTTCAGCGTTGACCTGGTGAACCGGTCCATCCTCTATGGTAGCCAGATGTCTGCCCTGTGGGTGCCACTGTCGCAGGCGATAGTGTCCGGCATGGCGTTTGCTTCCATTCTCACGCTGGTGGCAACGCCGGCGATGCTGGCCATACCTTACAAGCTCAGCGCGCTGAAAGATCGGGGCCTGGCGCTGGTCAGACCACGGGTCAGCAGGTTATTGCCATAGCGGTTATCTGCTCCTGGGCGCCTGCTCGCTTTCAAGCCACTTCTTCAGGGTATCGTGGAAATGGCGAATCTTGGTTTCCTGGTAACTGGCGTAAATGGTTTCACCTTTCGGGTGATATTTGATGCCCTTCTGAACCATCCGGTGGTTTACATAATCCTGGTTAAAAATCTTGGCGAGATTGCTGCCGATTTCCGCCGCCTGGGTGTAGTCATCGTCGATATCCAGGAAGGTGCACCCGGCAGGCTCCGGCATCTGCGCGCCCTCCGGAAGCGGGATCATGTACATAACCTCATGTAGTGATTGCTCGGGATTGTCACCGTCCGGCCGGAAGCGATAGAAGATTGGATTGAAGTCGGCCCAGGGACTCAGGTTCGGAAACAGCGAATAGTAGATCGCGTCATTCAGGTCTGCATCGCTGATCTTGTCAACCTGGTCACCGAATGCGGGCCGCATGGCATCCCGCCGGGTCCGGGCGGCGCCGCTTCGGTACTCGCCCGGGTCCGAGGGATAAACCATCGGTGTTTCTTCCTGTCCCGGTATGATCCTGCCGCCGACCCAACTGCACATCTGGATATCGGCGGACTTCACATCACCTTCAATGTACCCGGCATGTTCCGTAAAGCGCCCTTTTTTGCCGTCAGGGGTTTCCACTTCCACCAGATTTGCCTCGATGCGACGATACACGTGACCGCTCAGCATGTGCTTCATACTCAGGAAGGCTTTGCCATCCGGGTAGCACTCCTGGGCGTTTTCTTTCAGGTGCGTGTGTGGGCTGGGGTAGCCTGAAGCCGACATTGCCCGGGAAAAGTTACCCCAGGCGTCATATTTGGAATTCACGTCGCAGAAGGAGCCGAGCAGTTCCGGGTGTGTTGCGACAACATGGTAAGACTCCATGAAGGCTTCCTGGGCAATCTTCCAGTTACAGGGAAGCCTTTTGATCAGGTGCGCGGCTTTATAGCGGCGTTCAAATGGAATACCGAAGTGGCGATCAAGGTCGCCGATAAAATCCTGCAAAGGCTCACAGTTCAAATCCGGGTTGATGAAATAGAAGCCGCCCCACCTGCCGATGGGGATTTCCTGTAGTGAGTATTCCGCCTCGGTCACGCTTGGGAAATCCCAGTGACCCGGCACTTCTTTCAGCCTGCCATCAAGATGCCATGACCAGCCATGGAAGGGGCAGCGGAATACCCTCAGTTCCTTACGATGGTCGTCGCACAGGGCCCGGCCCCGATGCAGACAGGCGTTGGGAAATGCTTTGACCTCGTGTTCGGAAACCCGAACGATAATGAAGGACAGAGACGCGATGTCATACACATGCGTGTCACCCACATTCGGTATATCCGACTCATGACAAGCCATCTGCCAGACCCGTTTCCAGAGGCGTTCGACCTCAAGGTCGTGCTCTTCCCTTGAATAATACTTGTAAGTGGGAACGGTGGTGACGCCCGAAGGGTAGGGTGAATCTTCCAGGTAGACGGCAGGAGGTGGCACCTTGTCTGCTTTCAGAATATCGTTATACGAAATGCCGTTGGAACGGTCATGACCTGTCCTGGTTTCAACCATGGTTGCCTCTCTCTGCCCGGGTATTTCTGACGATAATATAAGGCTTCTGATAATACCGGCAAGCATGACTGTTTCCCCCGGGTCACGGCTCCCGGCTTTCGAGCAAACGCGGGTGTTATTGTAGTAGGGTATAAATTTCCGGAAGGCGATGGTGACAGTCCCCCGGGAAGCGCTCTCCGTGATGGGGCCGTCCCGGTTAAGGCAGAAATAGACAGGAGAAAAGAAGTGGTAGACCTGAGGGGGAAGAGAGCGATCGTTACCGGCGCGGCGGTGGGGCTTGGCAATGCCTATGCCCACGCACTCGCCCGGGAGGGTGTCCGGGTTGCGGTCTGTGATGTTCGTGATGAAATTCACCAGGTGGCGGAAGACCTTGCCGCCTATGGCGTGAAGACGCTTGCCCGGCAGGCTGATGTTGCCAACCCGGAGCATGTCCGTGAAGTGGTAGACGGTGCGAATGCGGCATTCGGTGGTCTGGACATACTGGTCAATAACGCCGGTGTCTGGGGCGCCAGTGTTGCCGATGACGATCTGGATAAGAGTCTGGATGACTACGAACGAATTGTCGGCACCAACCTTAAAGGAGAATACCTGTTTGGTCGTGCCGTGATTCCCCTGTTGATCGAGCAGGGCACCGGCGGTGACATCATCAACATTGCGACAGACCACATGGTGACCTGCGGAACACCTTACGACTGTTGTCCCGGGCTGGAGACATGCCCCTGGGGCGAGGTGCCACGTCCTACGGGTGGCGGCGATGCCATGGATCTGTACGACGCCAGCAAGTGGGGGCTCAATGGGTTCCTGTACGGCTGGGCGAAAGCGCTGGCACCGCACAACATTCGAGTCAATGCGCTCTGCATGGGGGCGACCGACTCCCACATGCTCCGCTCCTTCCACAACCTTGACCCGCCCCGGGAAGAGGTGGACCAGTGGATGAGGGCGGAAGACAACGCCCGGGTGCTGATAGACATCCTGAAGGAAGGCCCCGGAGGCAGGAATGCCCAGAACGTCAACTTCTGTATGGGCAGACCCGTTACAACAGAGCCGCCCCACGATCACCTGTATGTTATGCCTGAACAGGTCAGGCCGGGTGGCGCCTCATGAGCCTTGCAGGGAAGGTAGCCATCGTCAGTGGTGCTGCGCAGGGACTTGGTCGCGCCTTCACTGAACGGTTAGTGAATGAAGGCATGTCAGTTCTGGCATTCGATGTAAAGGGTGAAGTGACCGGCATTGGCATTGAAGGTGCAACCGGTGTTGTTGCTGACGTGTCCGGACGAGAGGACGTGGAGCGGGTCATATCCCAGGCCACAGGCATGGGTGAACTGGCGCTTGTCGTGAACAATGCCGGTACCTGGAAGAAGACGCCGGTGGACAGTTCCTGGAGCCAGGCGCTGGCAGACTGGGATTTCATTATGGATACCAATCTGAAAGGGGTCCTGATGCTGTCACGAGCCGCTGTGCCGCATCTCAAATCCGCAGGCGGTGGTCACATCATCAATATTTCCAGCTACTATGTACTGCCCGCCAGGAGCGATGGCACGAATCCACCGGATACGGACCTTTACAATGCCTCCAGGTGGGCGTTGAACGGATTTACGGATGCCTGGGCCAAATATCTTGAGAAAGACGGTATCAGGGTCAACGGCATGTGTATGGGCGCGGTCGATACGCCGATGTTGCGTGGCCTGTTTCCGGGCGGAGAACTGCCCGTAGCATTGGGTGATGTCATGCAGGATGCGGATATTGCACAGCAGATGATGGACATTATCGCGAGTGGGCGCACGGGAGAAAATTTTGGTGCCTGGGTCGGAGAGCCAGTCTCCATCGGCGAGCAGGCACCGATTCACAAACGAATAACAGGCTAAGGAAGCTATCAAGGGGAAGAGGTATGAACATTCTGGATCAATTCAAGCTGGACGGCCAGGTGGCCGTGGTCACAGGTGGCGGGCGTGGTATTGGCGAGGCGATTGCACTGGGCATGGCGGAAGCCGGGGCCGATATCGTGGTTGCCGCACGGAGAACCAACGAGATTGAGGCCGTAGCCGACAAGGTGTGTGCCCTGGGGCGGAAGGCGCTTGCGATCACCACCGACATGATGGAAATAGAACAGGTTCAGGCGCTGGCCGATCAGACATTCAAGGACATGGGGGCGCTGACCTGCTGGGTCAGTAATGCCGGGGGCGCTGATGATCGCGTTCCCAGAACCTTTCTTGACATGCCCGAGCGTCAGTGGGACTTCCAGATGAACCTGAACCTCAAGGCCGTGTGGACCGGCGCCCAGGCCGCCGGGCTGATTATGAAGGAGCAGGGCGGGGGGACGATTATCAATATCTCGTCCCAGGCGGCGAACCGGGCTTCACCGCATAATGGCCCCTATGCCGTTGCCAAGAGTGGCGTAAACAACCTGACCCAGACACTGGCAGTTGAAATGGCATCACTGGGTATTCGCGTCAATTCCGTGTCTCCGGGTCCCATCCCGACCGAGGTTTTCCTGGAATTCACCGGAATGTCTGAAGACGACATTCCAAATATGGGAAAGCAGTTTGGCGTTCCGCTCGGACGCATTGGTATGCCGGAAGATATTGCCCCTGCCTGCGTCTACCTGGCGTCGGAAGCCTCAAGCTGGATGACCGGACAGGACATCAAGATCAACGGGGGGCTTTAAGCTGGCGCAGCTATCCTTTGATCTGACATTGGATTTGGTTAAAGGGCGCAACTTCTAGCGTTTTCTGTGCCAGAGGTTGAGGTACTCGATATAGGCGGCGGGACTTTCCAGTCCATCGCACTCAATCTGGTGAGCGGTTTTAATCACCCGCCGCCGCTCGTCCTTGTCCGTGACTTCCAGGACACGGATACGGTCCCGCAGGCGAACACCGTCGCCAATAACAACCGGCTGCAGGATTCGCGCCTTGTCCATACCATAGTTCAGTGAGTTTTCTCCGTCGGGGAATCGCAATCCCCCCAGTTCAAGGAAGTGTGTGATCAGGCTCACCATGAAGAAGCCGTGAACCAGGGTTCCGCCGAAGGGGCTGTGTTTTGCCGCCCATGTCGGGTCCACATGACCTTTGGGAGTCCAGCGTGTGACCTCGGCAAAGATGTTCACCTGCATCTGGTCGAGTTCAATCCAGTCGGTAACAGCAACCTCCTGATCAATGTACTGGTGAATATTGTCGAGGCGAAGTTCGCTCATGTTTCAATCGCCTTCATTTCTGACATGGGGTTGCCCGTGTGTTTTTCATCTGTGTTTTCTTGAATGTTACTGGTAGATGCCAGCAGGTGTGCATTTCGCCGACAGTCAGGCTGGTCAGGTGTGGTGTCGCTCCCTCGGAGATTCGGACATCCCGAATGTGCTCAAGCAGTATCATCGAGGCGGCAACGGCGGTGTCCCGAATGATCGCGTAGCGTGACCTTGGACGGTCCTCCGGCATGGCCGGATGTTCTGAAGGTTTGCCCGGGCCGAACGCGATTCCGGTCGCCAGGCCATCGGCCCGGTAGTGACCCCTGGGTTCTCGCTGACACAGGTCCCGTCTGTCCACGATGAACCTGTCCGGATCATTGAATATCCTCGGGTCTCGATTGGCCGCTGCGGCGGAGCAGATCAGTCGCGCACCTTTCGGCAGCAGCCTGCCGAACCGCTCAACTTCGTGCCGCGCAAACCGGTCGGCAGAGATAACAGGCGTTGAGTGACGCAGTGTTTCCAGGAAAGCCAGTTTCATCAGCCGTCGCTCCGAGCGCGCCTTTTCAAATTCGTCGGGGTGCGTCAGTAACAGGAACCAGAGATTCGCCAGCGCACCATGCAGGGTCTGATGATCAGTTTCAAGCAGGGTGGTGACAACATCTTCCGCACTCGCGTCCAGTTCCGTCATGGCGGAGACCACGTCTGACCCGGGATTGCTTTTCCTGGCGCTGACAATGGGTTTGAAATACTCCGTCAGTTCATTCATGGCTTTCAGGCCATCCTGCTGCAGCCTCGGCTGCCAGGAGGTGCCGCGCTGCATGCGCCAGTAGCGGGACCCGAATTCCAGAATGTCCGCATCGGGGATGCCATAGCGTTTTGCCAGCAGATCAATGGCAAAACGAGCGGCGAATTCCGTCGCCAGATCGCCGTTACCACAGGATGCGAGATCGGCTGCAATGTTGGACGCAATGTCCTCTGTATGCTCGTCGATGCTGCGTTCTTCGGCAATGAGCACCGGTAGTTCGTTGCCAAGATCACGACCGAAATCTTTGATCTGATAATAGTGGGTTTTTGGACGCGTTTTGAAATTCGCCTCATCCGTGAAAATGGAGGTTACGTCATTGTACTGAGTGATCCGGTAGCTGTTGGCCAGCCAGTCACGATAACAGGGGTAGTTCTCCCTGAGGATTTCCAGCAGGGGGTAGGGGTCCCTGCGATAGTTATCGGACACAAGCTGAACAGGCTTGATCTTCCCGGTGCTCTCGCCAACCCTTTCTCGCTGGTACACCTCATAGGTACGATAACCGGGCGTATCTCTGTCATATTCCCTGCGTCGGATGACGATGCCGTTTCGACCGGCGACCTCGTCTTTCGCTACTGCCATTGATCTCACCTACGCCAGATCGTATTCGAGCCAGAGGGCTCGGACAGAGATGATACCCATGGGCGCCGGGCTTGCGCCGTCCATGTCCTTTGGCATTAGATCTTCACGGATGCGGGGATTCTTCATGTGCTTCAATAGAATACGTGAGCCCACCACGGCTTCCTGATGCGAGATCCAGGCGCCCGGGCAGAGATGCGGCCCGACGCCAAAGGCCATGTGGCTGCACCTGCCTTCCTTGCGATAACCGGACCGGAGCAGTTTCCCGGAGTAGAGGTCGTCACGGAAAATATCGAATTCCTCCGGGTTCTTGAATATCCGCTCGTCGTGGTTGGCAGAAAAATCCACCATCTGCATAAGCGAGCCCGCAGGCACTGTTACGCCGTGCATTTCCACATCGAAGGTGTTGTGCCGTGGTTGCCCGCCGATAGAAGACGAGTGCCGCAGTGTTTCGTGAAATGCGCGGTCCCAGTTGGCGTCGTCATCGACAACCGCCCGGAACTGTCCGGGATGACGCAGCAGCAGGGTCCACATATTGAGGATGGCGCCTCGGGTTGTCTCGCCGCCACCGCCGACGATCAGTGCGATATTGGAAGTGATTTCCTCGGTTGAGAGATAGTCCCCATCGACCCTGGTTTCACACAGCTTGCTGATGATGTCCTTGCTGATGGCATTGCCTTCATGGTCGTAAAGATAAGTGGGCTCCCTGCGACGTTGCTCGACAATGCCCGCGACATAGTCTTCCAGATCCTGTCGTGCTTTCACCCCCTGCCTGTGAGTCTCGGAGCCACCGAGCCCGGTCATCATGGAGTTATACCAGTAGTAGAATTGCGGCTGGGCCTCCCCGGGGAAACCCAGCACCTCACAGACAACTCGAATCGGGAATTCATTGGCAAATGCCATGCCCAGTTCAACCGTCCGTTTGCCGCCTTCGTCCCTGACATAGTCAGAGCCTTCGGCGGCGAGTGTGCCCCAGTGGTCGATCATCTCTTCAGCGAGTCGCTCGATTGCCGGGATACGATGGTTCAGTGACTGCCCGACCAGGTGCCGACCATAGAGATTGCGGCGCCGCCGATGTTCAACGCCGGAGAGTTCCAGTTGGGTATTGCCGAGCACGCCACTGGACGAGCCCTTGGGAATAGTATTGAAGCCCTCATCATCGAAATAGCATTCGGTGATGTCATCGTAGCGCGTGACCCAGTAGGTATTGTGCAGCTTGTCATGGTAAACAGGATAGTGATCTCGCAGGATGCGGTAGTAGGGATAGGGGTTCCTGAAAAACTCCGGCGAGTCAAAAACCCGCGGATCAAACAGGGGCGTGCCATCTTCGGCATGTCCCATGTCTACCGCCTCACCCTCCGGCATCAGCGGGAATTCCTGTGGCTGGCTGAAGTCCTCTTCGGCGCTTTGGGCCATTTCGTTCAGAAAATCATAGGTGCTCATTCTGGTCTCCGGTTAAAACCCTCCCGGTTCACCGACATATCGTCCGGGCCACGGGAATCGGTCCGGGTTGTCTGGCGGGTTGCGGTAAACAGCAGTTGCTCGCCCCCCAGATAACCAAACCGGTCCGACCAGTATAAATGGGTTGTCACTTCGCTGAAGCCGATGTCGCTCATCTCGTCCAGCAACTGCCAGCCAAAATGGTAGAAACAAAGACACCCGGCATCGTTTACCGGGTCGCCATGGTATTCCGGTTCCAGCAGGTGTTCGACCTCACCGTCATCCCTGACCCGTGCACGCACCCGATGTTCCCGGATGTTGCGGTCGAATGGCACGGTAAACAGCAATGTTCCTCCCGGCTTGAGGCAGCGCAGGCACTCCTTCAATGCCTTCACATAATCCGGTACGTGTTCAAACACATCGAAGGACAGAATCAGGCGAAAAGATTCATCGTCGAAGCTGAGTCTGGTAATGCTCTCATTGCGGACACCGGCTTCATTAACAGTCCCGTAGGGATGCTTGTTACCAAGGTACTCGCTGCCAACCAGCCCCGGGAATCGATTGCTCAGTTCGCCATACAACGGGGTCACCTGTTCGGTAATGTAAATGGCATCGTTCGGGCTACAAGCCAGGTTGCCGCAAAGAAAATGGATGCAGGCCCGCATGCGGTTATTAAGCTGGCAGTTGGGGCAGAGCAGACGTTCGCGCCAGTTGGGAATACGCAGGGTATTGAAGTATTTCCCGGAAAACTGATAGTCAACCAGAAATTCCACCTGCTGTTGACAGACCGCGCAGAAGCCGGGTGTGGTGAATGGTTGTTCATCCTGTAGCAGAGCAAGCTCATACCTGGAGCGGGACTCGGCCTGTTCCCGGCTATGGGCCAGGTGCCTTTGGTATTCAGCAAAGCCGGTTATCGGCACGGTTGACAGTATTTGCGAGTCCATGGGCGTGGGTCCGAAGAGCGATAGCGACGCAGGGTCAAATAAAACATAATGAATGAGCCTGAGAAAATAAAGTGCTTTACCGGGTGAGTAAACCGGCTGCCAGGATGTTGGTGGATTTTCGGACTTGTAGTCAAGTACAAAAATCTACTTTAGACTATGCCTCTCTTCTCGCATAATCAAACGCACTCACGGTCCGTGTTTTGAGGTTTACTGATGACGTTTGTAATCACCAACGCCTGCATTGATGTCATGGATCAATCGTGCATTGAGGTCTGCCCTGTGGATTGTATCTACAGGGAGGACGGGGATCGTATGTGCTACGTCGAACCGAATGAGTGCATCGACTGTGGGGTTTGTGAATTGGCCTGCCCGGTTGGCGCCATCTTTGATGGGTCGGCTGTCCCCGGTGAATCAGACGCCTTCACGGCGATCAATGCGCTCTGGTTCAAGGACAGAACCGCTGCCCGGGCAAAGGTAAACACCTTCACGGAGAGCGGCGCATGACCAGCATCAGACCACTCACGCCAAAACAGAAGAATCGCAGAGCCCGCATCCTCACCGCTACCCGGGAACTGGTAACCGACCCGGGATACGATGGCATGGTGATGAGCAAAGTGGCAGAACTGGCCAATGTCTCGCCAACGACACTCTACAATCTCTATAACACCAAGGATGAACTGCTGCTGGAAGCTCTCAGAGAGTTGCTGGTCGAGCACTACCAGAAGGTGGATGACCGGTCAGCGGGTGAGCGCGGCTGGCAATACCTGATGACGGTGGTTGAAAACGGCGCCCTGTTGCGCCGGTCGGAACCCGCCTATGGTAGGGCGATCGTGGACGCCTTGCTCCGTGCCATACCTGGCGATGCTCTGACACAGTTGTTGCTGGAAAACGTGCGCCAGGATTTCCATGATTCGCTGAACAGCATGGAAGAGCGCGGAGAGCTGCAACCAGATGTTGATACGGAACACCTGTCAACCCTACTGCTTGGTAACTACTGGTCGACTTTTATTCTCCTGAACAAGGGCGTGGAGCGAACGGCCAGAATCAAGCGCAGCCTTGAGATCAACTTCCTGTCGATTCTTCTTGCAGCAACCAGGGGTACCACACGCCGCGAACTTGAAAGGAGACTGGCTGAAGCAAGAGCAAAAGAGGAGACGTTTGGCGATGAGTGAACCCTATGAAACAGTCATACCCGGATCACTGGGAGAGATAAACCTGCTCGATGCGAAGCTGCAAAACTGCCCCTACCATGCCTATCAGCTCCTGCGGGATGAAGCGCCGGTCTGGATTGATCCGATCACGGGGTTTTATGTGGTTTCCCGCTTCGACGATATGCGTCGGGTTCTCCTGGATACGGAGAACTTTTCCAGCGATATGCGGGGCGGGCAGGGCAACAGCCGGAACGGCTCGATTCTGAGCGGGCCGCGGGCATGTTAAAGCTGTACGAGGACAAGGGCTGGGTGCCCGGTGCGACCCTGGCCGGGCGCGATGACCCCAACCACAAACAGATGCGGGCCATGTTCAATGAAGCGTTCAAGCCGAAGAGGATTGAGGGCATGGACCCGTTCGTGCGCGATACGGCGTACAGGCTGATTGATGCCTTTGTCGATCAGGGTCACTGTGAATGGATCAGGCAGTATGCCGTGCCTCTGCCGTTGATCGTGATTGGTCAGCAGATGGGCGTCCCTGAAGAAGACATCTGGAAAATCAAAGCCTGGACCGATGCCTGGGTGCAGCGTCTTGGCATGATGCAGACTGAAGAAGAGGAACGCTGGTCGGTGGAAATGGAAATCGAGGCGCAGCATTACTTCCAGCCGATCTTCGAGCGCCTGCGGAAGAAGCCGGACGACACCTTGTTGTCAGATATGGTGAATCGCGTGATTCCCGAGTGGGGTCGAGCGCTCAGTGACAATGAGCTGCATGCCGAAATGATGGCGGATACCTTTGTTGGTGGCTCCGAGACAACCACCAATGCCATCGGCTATGGCATGAAGCTGCTGATTGAAAATCCCCGGGTATGGCAGAAGCTCAAAGGTGACCCGGACAGGTATCTGCGCACCTTTTGTGAAGAGGTCGTGCGCCTGGAGGGTCCGGTTCAGGGTCTGTTCCGCATGGCCGCCAACGACGTGGAGATGCATGGCGTGACAATCCCCAGGGGGACCATGGTCAATATCCGGTATGCCGCCGCTAACCGCGACGAGCGTGAGTTCGATTGTCCGGAAGCGCTGGATCTTGAGCGAGACAAGCCGGGTCGTCATGTGGGCTTTGGTTCCGGCGTGCATCACTGCCTGGGGGCACCGCTGGCAAGAAGAGAACTGTTCTGGGCGTTTCGCGCACTGATTGATCGCGTAGAGGACATGCGGTTTGCCGAGGGCAGGAATACCTTTGAAGTGGCGCCCAGCTTCGCGCTCAGGGCCATGAAGGCATTGCATATCGAATTCGATGCCAGGCCCGCAGGCCAGGGAATCGACCCGTTGGCCCCGGACGTTGATTCCCGGGCAACGGAGATAGACAATCCGGCTAATCAATGATGCAACCATAGACTGAGGGAACACCCATGGCGGAAATGTTCAAGGATATTGATCCGGAAACGATGACCCGATCACCCGGAGTGACCTATCAGGGTCTGCTCGACCAGGACACGCATGACGTTCCTGAAGTTCTAAGGCTCCAGTCACCCAGGGATGTTGGTCTTAATGAGTTCTCCAAAGATCGATATACCACCAGGGCATACCATGAGAAGGAGGTGGAACACCTCTGGATGAAGGTCTGGCAGATGGTCTGCCGCGAAGAGGAGATACCGGAGCCCGGCGACCACATGCGCTATGACATAGCCGGTCGTTCTTTCCTCATCGTTCGGCAACCGGACAGGTCGATCAAGGCGTATCCCAATGCGTGTCTGCATCGTGGCCGAATGCTGAAGGAGTTTGATGGACACGCCTCCGAGCTTCGATGTCCCTTCCATGGTTTTGCCTGGCAACTGGATGGCTGCCTCAAAGATGTGCCTGCGCGCTGGGATTTCCCACAGATCAAGGATGAAGAATTCAGCCTCCCGGAAATCCCGGTGGCGACCTGGGCCGGTTTTGTTTTTATCAATCCCGATCAGAACTGCGAACCGTTTGAGCCGTTCATCCGGGACCTGGCCGAGCAGTTTGAACGCTGGGATCTGGGATCCCTTTATATCCAGGCACATGTCGCCCGGGTCATGCCCTGCAACTGGAAGATTGCCCAGGAAGCTTTCTGCGAGGCCTACCACGTCAGCGGCACCCATCCGCAGATTTTGCGCAGCCTGGGAGATGTGAACAGCCAGGTGGATATCTGGGAAAACTGTGCACGGGTGATCACGCCCGGTGGCACGGCCAGTCCGCTGCTGGACTATGACATGAGCGATGAAGACATCCTGCGGGCCATGATGGACATTCCCTCGGATCAGCCGGCGCCCGCCATTCCCTCCAACATGAACGCACGGGCCTTTCTGGCGGCGGCGAGTCGTGAAGGGCTGCGTCCGGATGCCGGGGCTCGTGTTGATGAATACTGTGATGCCGAGATTGTTGACAGCATTGACTATACCCAGTGGCCGAACTTCCATCCGTGGGGAGCGTTTAACAAGATCGTGTATCGCTTCCGCCCGAACGGCGACGATCACCGAACCTCCATCATGGAGTGTTACCAACTGATGCCATTCCAGGGAGAGCGTCCGCCGGCTGCCCCGATTCACTGGCTGGAACCGGACCAGAAATGGTCCACGGTGTATGGCTTCCTGGGGCGTGTGTTTGACCAGGACGTATTCAATATGCCGAAGGTCCAATGGGGGCTTGAGTCCACCTACAAGCCGGGGATCACCCTGTCGGGCTATCAGGAGGCCAAGGTCCGCTGGTTGCATCACAAACTGACGCAATGGGTAGGAGAATAATGATGAGCATGACGCACCCGTTCGACCCGGAATGCCTCTATGAGCTGACTGAGGATGGCAACATCCGCGTTACCAGAGATGGCAGGACGGGTATATTCACCGGCGAGGGCATTCATCTGGAAGGTGAGATTCGTGAGGCGGACCCTCAGTTGTGCAACTGGATTACGAACGAGCCGGACCCGGAGACGCAGATGACGACCTCGCGCATTGCCGGGCGGGACAAGTCCTCTCATGCATCTCACCTGAACACTTGACCGGAACAGGAATTTTTCAATAACTCCACCTCAGGGGGGCAGGGCTGTGAGCGAATGGCATTTTGCAACTGCGTATGAAGTGATTGCGGACACGATTGGTGATCGCCCGGCGTTGATCTGTGGTGACGTCATGCGGACCTGGTCCGAGTATGACAACCGGGCGGCGAGGCTTGCTGCCGTTTTTTCCGGGCATGGCCTCTCGGTCGACAGCAAGGTTGGCATCTACCTGCACAATTCCAACGAGTATCTTGAGGCGCATCACGCGGTCATGAAGTTTCGAGGTTGTCCGATTAACGTCAACTACCGGTATAAGGAAGAGGAACTGGTTTACCTGCTGAACAACGCAGATTCCGAGGCGGTGATCTACCAGGCAGACTACGCGGACAGAATCGCCGCGATTCAGGACCAGCTACCCGGCGTGAAGTGTTACATTCAGGTGGATAATGGCTCGGGGGCCGCCCTGCTAACGGGCGCCCTTGACTATGAATCAGCCATAACCGCAGCCGACCCCATGGCGCGAATCAACCGGTCACCGGAAGATAGTTACATGCTCTACACCGGGGGCACGACCGGTATGCCCAAGGGTGTGATGTACGCTAATGGTGAACACTGTGCCGGTCTTTCCGGTGCCGGTGCATTGTTCGGGTCGCCGGCACCGGAAACCTTTGCCGATCTGGCCCGCAGTGTGGCGCAGACGGATGAGATGGGTTTGCGACCAACAGCCCTGGTTTGCTGCCCGTTGATGCACGGTACCGGCATCTGGGTCGGCGCCATGATGCCCCAGCTTGCGGGCGGTGCGGTCATTACTGTCAATCAGCTCGGTCTCGACCCGGACCTGTTCTGGGGGCTGGTGCAGACCCATGGCGCCGGCATGGTCACGATTGTCGGTGATGCCTTCGCCCGACCCATGCTGGCCGCGCTGAATGAGGCCCGAAACCTGGGTGAACCTTACGATATCTCCAGCGTGAAACTAATGGCCTCATCCGGGGTCATGTGGTCACAGGAAGTCAAAGACGGTCTGCTGCAACATCATGACATGGTGTTGTTCGATGCGATGGGTTCATCCGAGGGCAGCATGGGCACCTCGGTAACAACCCGTGACATGCCGGCAAAAACGGCGAGCTTTCAAAAGAACGAAGACGTGAAAGTCTTTACTGACGACAATCGGGAGGTTCAGCCCGGGTCCGGCGAAACAGGCATGGTGGGAACACCAAGCCCCATGCGTGGCTACTACAAGGACCCTGAAAAGACCGCCAGGACAGTTCGTGAAATTGGCGGTGTTCGCTGGGTGTTCCCGGGGGACTATGCCACCATTGAAGCAGATGGCAGCCTGACCCTGCTTGGTCGCGGCTCCATGTGTATCAATACGGCTGGCGAGAAGGTATTTCCGGAAGAAGTCGAAGAGGCGCTGAAAAGCCACGAGCATGTCGAAGACTCCCTGGTGGTTGGTATGCCGGATGAACGTTTTGGTGAAAAGGTGGTGGGCGTTGTGTCGGTGAACGGCGACGCATCCGAGTCAGAACTGATTGATCACTGCCGACAGAAAATTGCCGCCTACAAGCTGCCAAAGCAGGTGATCCTGGTTGATTACGTTCAGCGTGCGGCTAATGGCAAGGCGGATTACAAGTGGGCAAAGCAGACGGCGCTCGATAATCTCCAGTTGCAAACCCGGTAACATTTGATCCATGGCTAAACGTGTTTACCTCTTCGGTGAGGGTAACAAGGACGACCGCGACCTCCTGGGCGGCAAAGGAGCGAACCTTTGTGAGATGACGCTGCTGGGTCTTCCGGTGCCTTTCGGTTTCATTATTACCACCCGTACCTGCAGAGAGTTCTTTGAGTCCGGCAACCGTATACTGCGGGGGCTTGAACGGGAATACCGGATGGCTTTGGCTCTGGTGGAGGAGAGGATGGACGCCGGTTTCGGAGACCCGGAGAAGCCGCTGCTGGTATCCGTGCGCTCCGGTGCGCCCGTGTCCATGCCCGGCATGATGAACACGATTCTCAACCTGGGCATGAATGATGAGATTGCCGAAGGGCTTGCCCGGAAAACCGGAAACCGCCGGTTCGCCTTTGATTGCTACCGCCGGTTTATCCAGATGTTTGCCGAGGTTGTACTCGGTGCCGATGCCGCGATGCTGGAGCGTCAGATCGAGGAATATAAAGCGGCCGCCAACAAGACCCTGGACACGGACATGAGCGATGTGGACTGGCAGAGGGTTATTGATATCTTCAAGCAGTTGGTCGAGTTTCCGGAGGACCCGTATACACAGTTGAAACTCGCTATTGAAGCGGTGTTCCTGTCCTGGCATACACCTCGCGCACGGGTTTACCGGGAGATGAACAACATACCGGAATCCCTGGGTACTGCCGTTAACGTTCAGGCCATGGTGTTCGGAAACTACGGGGAGGACTCAGGTTCCGGGGTGGCCTTTACCCGAAATCCCTCAACCGGAGAAAAAACCTTCTTTGGTGAAGTGCTGTTCAATGCGGCAGGTGAGGACGTGGTGGCGGGCATTCGAACGCCGCAGCCTCTGGACGCTCTGAAAGAACAACTCCCGGATACATACCGCGACCTGGACCGTATCCAGGCCATGCTGGAGCAGCACTACCGTGACATGCAGGATCTGGAATTCACGATTCAGGAAGGCCGGTTGTACATGCTGCAAACACGCAGTGGCAAGCGAACGGGCCGCGCATCGGTGAAGATTGCCGTGGACATGGTCAATGAAGGGCTGATCTCGCAAAGCGAAGCGCTGCTGCGAGTGACCCCGGAGCATGTTGAATCCTTCCTGCATCCCATGATTGATCCTGCGGCTGAAAAGCAGATCGTCGCAACCGGGCTGCCGGCCAGTCCGGGAGGGGCCACCGGCAGGGTGGTGTTCTCAGCCGATGAGGCGGTCCGGGTGGCCACCGCCGGTGACCCGGTCATCCTGGTTCGCCGGGAAACGACGCCCGAAGATATTCATGGTATGCGAATCGCGCAGGGAATACTGACCGGACTGGGCGGTATGACGTCACATGCGGCTGTTGTTGCCCGGGGTATGGGGGTATGCGCCATCACCGGTTGTGGTGAACTCAGCGTCGATGCTGATAAGGGTTGCGCCGTCACGAGTAGCGGCGTCCGTATCGAGCGCGGGCATACCATTACCCTGGATGGCACATCCGGAGAGGTGATGCTGGGTGATGTGCCGAAGATTGAAGCCAGTGGCAGTGAAGACTTCCAGACGCTGCTTTCCTGGGCGGACCGTCATCGCCGACTAAGGGTTCGGGCCAATGCGGAAACCCCGGAAGATGCGGCCAAGGCCCGGGAACTGGGCGCCGAAGGCATAGGGCTCTGCCGCACCGAGCATATGTTCTTCGAGGCTGACCGCATTGATGTCATGCGGGCAATGATCCTTTCGGAAAACCAGCCGGAACGTGTCGGTTTTCTCGATCAGCTTTACCACTTCCAGTACCGGGATATGAAGCAACTGTTCGAGGTGATGGATGGTCTGCCGGTCACCATACGCTTGCTGGACCCGCCATTACATGAGTTCCTGCCGCATGATGGGCAGGGTATGGCGGCCCTGTCGGAACGGATCGGCAAGTCTGTTGAAACCATTCGAGAAATCACACGCGGTTTGATGGAGGTGAACCCCATGCTGGGGTTCCGGGGCTGCCGACTGTCGGTGATATTCCCGGAAATCACCGGAATGCAGGTGAAAGCCATTATCTCCGCCGCCGCTGATGCGCATGATGAGGGAATCAGTGCGCGGCCAGAGATCATGATCCCCCTGGTCATTAACGTGCGCGAGGTGCGATTGATCACGGAGATCATTGAGCGCTCCGTGCATGAGGTGATGCAAAAGCGAAAGGTCTCTGTGCCTTATCGTATCGGTACGATGATGGAAACACCCCGGGCCTGTCTTACGGCGCAACGACTGGCGCCGGAAGTGGAATTCATGAGTTTCGGTACCAACGACCTGACCCAGATGACCTATGGTTTTTCGCGCGATGATGCCGGCAGGTTCATTCCCGAGTATCTGGATAAGAACCTGATCGCCGATGACCCTTTTGTCTCTCTGGACACCCGGGCAGTTGGCAGTCTTATGAAGATGGCGATTGAGCGCAGCAAAGAAGTCAAGCAGGGGATCAAGTATGGCATTTGCGGCGAACATGGCGGGAACCCGGCGTCCGTGCATTTCTGTCATGAGATCGGGCTGGATTATGTTTCCTGCAGCCCTTACCGGGTTCCCGTGGCACGCATTGCCGCAGCGCAGGCAGCGCTCACGACAAAGCTACCCTGATCAGATGTTGCGACCCTGTTTCTGCCAGTAGGGTTCACGAAGCGCCCGCTTGAGTATTTTGCCCGTGGGTGCCTTGGGCAGCGTGTCGACGAAATCAACTGACCGGGGCTTCTGGTAAGAGGCGAGATGCTCGCGCGCGGTATTGATGATCTCCTGTTCCGTCGCCAACTCTCCCGGTTTCATGACCACCACAGCCTTCACGGACTCACCCCACTTATCGTCCGGGATGCCAATGACCGCGCACTCCAGGACACCCGGATGCTTGTGGACCGCAGCCTCCACCTGGGTTGAATAGATGTTTTCGCCGCCGGAAATAATCATGTCCCTGGCCCGGTCTACGATAAATACGTAGCCGTCCTCATCCCAGGTGGCAATATCACCGGTCCACATCCAGCCATCCCGAATGGTCTCGGCTGTGAGTTCCGGTTTCCGCCAGTAGCCGATCATATTCGCCTCTGAGCGAACCACTATTTCACCGGACGTCAGGCCGTCCCGGGGAACGTCCTGACCATCCTCATCCACAACACGTATGCGGGTAACAAATCCCTCGCGGCCGCAGGAGTTCAGCCGCTCCGCACGGTCACCGGTAACGGCTCCGGCATGATCCTCCTGAGAAAGGAACGTCATGGTCATACCTTCAGTCTGCCCGTATCCCTGGATCAGGGTGCATGGGAAAGAATCCAGGGCCGCCCTGACCACACTGGCCGGCATGGGCCCGCCGCCGTACTGGATGTTGCGCAGGCTGGAAAGGTCATAGTCTTTGAACCCGTCGACCGCCATCATCCAGTTCAACATGGTGGTAATACCAAGAAACGCTGACACCCGCTCCCTCTGGATAATCTCCAGGGCGGTTTGCGCCTCAAAGTTCATGAGTACACAGGGGCAGCCGTGAGCCAGGTAATTCATGGCCAGTGCCACCGGTATGTGGAACATCTGGCCGGTCAGCATATAGACGTCGGTGGGTACAATGCGCTCCGCAACCGTCTGGTTCAGCATACCCATGTACAGAGAATGATGGGTGTGCAGGGCGCCCTTGCTGAGCCCGGTTGTGCCGCCTGTGTAGAGTATGAGAACAGGATCATGCGCGCCCACATCGTTGACAGGTGGCTCGCCGGAGGCATTCCGTATAACCCTCTCGAAAGAGCCATCAGCCCCGGGGCCATACTCAAGGCAGGTCGTGTTGATTGACAGGTGTTTCACCACATCGTTACGAAGTTCGAGAAAGTCCGCGTGACAAAGGAATACTGAAGGCTCGCCGTCCTCAATGATGCGGGCGACCTCTTCCGGAGAGAGTCGCCAGTTTATCGGTTGTGCAATGAAGCCTGCCATGGCGCAGGCGTAGTACACCTCAAAATACTCAATGCTGTTGGTAGAGAGCACGGCGACCCGGTCACCCCTGGTGAGCCCAAGCTCCGACAGCCCATTGGCGAGTCGGGTTACGCGGTCCAGTAACCCGGAAAAGGTGCAACGCCGGTCCGTGGTTGCATCAATAATCGCTGTGTTATCCGGTGTCAGGGAGGACCATTTGCGAATGGCATCGGCGAGATTCACGATGACACGTCCTTTATCAGCTTACCTGCGGGTAGGGCGTTGCGAAGGAGGGCATCACCATCTTCTGTGGCCACAGGAACTGCAAACTGCACCTGCTGATTTTCCATTGCCCATTCACCTTTCGGTATTCCTCGTCGTACAGCCCGAACCAGACGATGGGCTGCTGGTCAGGTTCCGTCGTGGTCACGACATCAATCAGGTAAGAGCGTCCACTGGCGGTTTCCGGGCCGGTGAGGTCAATGTAATGGTTGGTGATATGGTGCATCGCGCTAAATGGCTCCTGGGGGTCGAATACCCCGTGATAATTGGCGCGAATGGTGTCCTGGCCTTCCCAGTTGCCGTATTCAGGCCCGAATTCACAGACGGCATCCCCGGTAAAGAGGTCCGCCAGCGCATCAATCTGCCCGGAATCCATCAGGTGCGAGTAGAGCTGCTTCAGCTTGCGGATCTTCTCTTTTTCCAGCAGCTCACGCAGTTCGCTGATCTCATCATCCGTAAATTCACTCATGGTCTTTCCTCTCTGGTTGGCTGGGTTTGAAGTTATAACCGAAACTGGTGTTCGAAGTAATCCGGAGTGCGGCAGCGACTACCATTGAAGTGCGCTATCGTACTGGACTGGGGAAAGGCGCCTTGCAGTAGGAAAGCATAAGGGCACCGAGAGACCATATATAAAACCAGTACATTTACTTTACCACCTCTTCCAATTATCTTATTATGCGCGCACTTAGTAGTCCCCATGCGTACCCGCAAGGGCGACAACTATAAAAAAACAATGACTTATGGGGGATATTCCTGATGAAAATGCAACGAGCAACTGCTCTGTTACTGTCCATGCTTGCGACCACGATTACCGTTCCGGCATTCGCTGAAGACGAAGGGCTGGAAGAGATTGTTGTAACTGGTACCCGGATCAAGAATCCGAATGTTCTCAGTTCAAGTCAGATCGCCGTCGTGGGGGGGGGGGATATCGAAGCACGCGGTATTACGCGTGTTGAGGACTTCCTCAACGATCTGCCACAAATCTCACCGGGTCAGTCCATCACTAACGCAAACGGTGCCAATGGTGCGGCAACTGTTAACCTGCGGAATCTGGGTTGTGAGCGTACACTGGTATTGGTCAATGGTCGTCGTATGTCGCCCGGTACCACAGGCGGTGGTAACTGTGCTGACCTCAACGCCATCCCCACCCTGCTTCTTGATCGTGTCGAGGTGCTGACGGGTGGCGCGTCGTCCGTATATGGTTCTGACGCTGTAGCCGGTGTTGTGAACTTCATCATGGATGACGACTTTGAGGGCTTCAAGTTCAAAGTGTCTCATTCTTTCTATCAGCACGATAATGACGACGGCACCTTGCGTGATCTCGTTGAAAGCAACAACTTTGCCACCGCTCCCAAAGATGTGACTACCGGTGAATCCACTAAATATGCATTCGCATTTGGCGGTTCTATTGACGGCGGTCGTGGTCATATCTCTGCCTATGCTGAAAAAACAGATACCAACCCGATTCTGCAGGGTGAATACGATATTTCAGCCTGTGCGCTGCGCAGTGGCGCTTCCAGTTGCGGTGGTTCTTCAACGATTCCACCCGGACGCTGGGATGATTTTGGCTCCTATGGTGCACGTGGTTTTCGAAATAGAACGCCAGGTTTCTACCGTGATCCTGACGACCTGAGCAGCTACAGCCTGGACTATAAGTTAGAGGGGGATGAGTTCGTTGACCGGGCGGGCCAGTTGTACAACTTTAATCCGACCAACTTCTTCCAGCGCCCGGACGAGCGTTTACTGTCTGGTGTGTTTGGCCACTACGCGATCAATGACCATATTGAAGTGTATGCCGAACTGTCGTACATGAAGAGCGAATCCAATGCACAGATCGCCTACTCGGGTACCTTTGGTAATATCTCAGAACTGCCTTGCTATAACGCACTGCTCTCCGCACAGCAGTATCAGGTAGCTTGCGGCGACTGGGAAGGCATGGGCGGTGACCATGCGCCTGATTTCGCCACCGGTGCCGAGGCGCTGGCCTATATCTCTGGTCTCGACATTGCTGTGGGTGACGAGTCAATCATTGACTACAAAGCGCCGCTTATCTCTTTGAAGCGTAATGTTGAGGGAGGGCCACGTCAGAGTCTGTTCCAATTCGAGAATTTTGTTCAAACATTTGGCGTTCGTGGCGACATCAACGACAACTGGTCATACGATGTTTACTATCAGTCCAGTGAAATCGATTACTCCAACGAATATCGTAACGATCTGTCTGTGATTGCAATCAACCGTGCCGTGGATGTTATCAGCGTCGCCGGTGTACCCACCTGTGTTTCCGCGCTGAACGGTACCGACTCGTCCTGTGTACCTTACAACCTGTTCTCCGGCGGCCTGCCAGGTGATCAGGGGATCCAGGCGGCTCTCGACGGTGGCGCCGCGTTGCAAAGCTACGTCGCCAACGCGACCTACATTCTGGGTGACAGTGAGCAAACCCTCCTGTCTGCCTTTGTCAGTGGTGAGTTGCCGTTTGGCTTCCCCGGTGCACCCTCCGGTATTTCTCTGGTAGTTGGTTATGAGCAAAAAGATGTCAGTGTTGATTTCCGGCCTGACCTGCCAAGCCGAACCGGTGACCGCTCCGGCTCTGGTGGTGCAACCCTGCCCATCGCAGGTTCCTATGATGTTGACGAATACTATGTTGAACTGGGCATTCCCGTAACCGAAGGTCTGTCCTTTGATGCCGGCTTCCGCCGGAGTTCATACTCCACTGATATTGATACTGATACATTCAAGGTTGGCGCTTACTGGCGCATCATGGACCAGGTCGCTATCCGGGGTTCATATCAGGAGTCCATCCGCCACGCGAACATCTTTGAGCTGTTTCAGGCGCAGGGCTTTGACCTGACCGACCTTGATGAAGACCCATGCGGCCTCAGCAGGACGGCAACCCAGGCCCAGTGTGCGGCCACGGGGCTCGCCGCTTCTCTCTATGGTACCGACCTCGACTCGCCCGCTGGCCAGTACAACGTGCTCGAAGGTGGAAACCTGACCGTTCAGCCGGAAGAGGCAACCTCTTATACCCTGGGTGTCGTTCTGACCCCACTTGTACTGGACGGGCTGACGGTGACAGTCGATTACTTCGACATTCAGGTTGAAGAGGGTATCGACACGATAACGGCCTCCACTGTGCTTGATGAGTGCATTGCAGGTAACACATCCTTATGTGGCCAGATTAACCGACATCCGGTGAACGGCTCATTGTGGCTGAGCGGTGGTTACATCAGCCAGCAGACCACTAATCTCGCTGAAGAGAGTATCAGCGGCGTGGACATCATCTTCGATTACGCCATGGACACACGATTCGGTACACTGACCTTTGAGGGTGTAACCACCTGGCTGGACAGCTTTGAGAAGGTTGAATTCGCTGGCGCAGCCGCAGTTGAGTGTGCCGGTGCCTGGGGCGCTTCCTGCGACAAGAACCCGCTACCTGAGTGGAGCGGTAACTACAAGGTCACCCTGGCCACCGAGTACAACACCGACGTCGCACTGGGTATTCGCTACCTGGGCGAAGTTGACGATCTGAGTCCATCAAACAAGATTGATTTCGACGCATTCTGGTACTTTGACCTGACGGCGACCTACCATGCATCTGAGAACATCCGTGCAACAGGTGGTATCAGCAATCTGCTTGACAAGGACCCTGAAGGAACCTCCAACGCCGGTACTGCACCAGGTAACGGGAACACCTTTCCCGCTTACTTCGATGCCCTGGGTCGATATGCCCACATCAGCCTGGAACTCCAGTTTTGAGGAACGGGCGCTGGTGTTGAAAACAGAAAAAATGCCCTCTTCGGAGGGCTTTTTTTGGTTGATCCCACCCCCCGATACCGGAAAAAGATAGCCGTAGCGGGGCAGGGTGAACCTCAAGAATGCGATTCAACCTATTGTTATATAAGAGACTTATAAGCTAAGAAATTACTTTAAGTTGTTTCATTTCCCGAATGTCCGCCTCGTCGTAGCCAAGGCCCCTCAATACGGCTGCCGTATGTTCACCCGGGTCGGGGGCGGGCCTGTCTGGCAGGGCATCGAAGTCGTGAAATCTCATCGGGATACGGACCGTCGGGTAACTTCCGCGACCGTCTATGGCGATATCCGGAAACAGGTCGATGGCGGCTGCCTGCGGGTCCCGGGCAACCTCATGCAAACCGAGTACCGGTCCCCAGATAATCCCGTGCTCGTCCATGATCTTTCCCCAATCATCGCGGCTCTTTGTCATCAGGACCTCATCGATCATCGGAACCAGGCTATCCATCTTTCGGTATCGGTCCCTGGCCTCGATAAATCGCTCGTCTTCCTTCCATTCCGGTTTGCCCAGGGCGTCGCAGAAACGCGGCCACCAGAAGGGTTCCGGCATATTGAAAACGATCCAGGTGCCGTCGCCGCAGGGGTAGCGATTGGCGGTTGGCGAAAGCTGTTCGTGCCGGGCCCGTCTTCTTAGCGGCGCCCTGTCCACTGCGGTCACCGCATAGTCGGTTGCCTGGGTCCAGACCGCCGTTTCAAAGAGCGAGGTTTCTACCGTCTGGGCTTCACCGGTTCTTTCCGCCTGTCTGAGTGCGGCCAGTATCGCGCCTACAAGCGCCAGACCCGTGGTGTGGTCACCCTGGGCGGGCCTTGCCATGGGCACCGAACCCGCATCGCCCTCACGCATGGCATCGTAAAGCCCGGATCGACCAAAGAAGGCGGTGACATCGTATCCGGGGCGCCAGGCATCGGGTCCTGTGGTGCCGTAACCGGTGAGCGTTGCGTGAACAATCCCGGGATTGACGTCACGCAGAGACTTCGGGTCCAGTCGGTACTTCTGCTGTCTTTTTACGAGCAGATTGCAGAGAAACACATCAGCCGTGGCGCAGAGCCTGTGCACGACCTCAATGGCCATATCCTGAGTGAGGTCAAGCTGAATGGATTCCTTGCCCCGGTTGTCGACATCAAACTGGAAGTCATGATCCCTGATGTCTTCTTCGATCTTGGGTGTGCGACCCATGTTTCGCATGGGGTCGCCGGTGAGTGGTTCGATCTTGATGACGCGGGCGCCCAGGTCGGCCAGCACGGCGGCGGCACTGGGCGCAGCCATCCAACTGTCGACTTCAATGACAGTGATGTCATCCAATGGTTTTGTCACATGGTCTCCGTGTTCCGGTAGCCTGTCAGGTCGTCGGCGCTCAGGCCAGGCGTCCCCTGGCCTTCAGGTGGGTGTATAGCTGACGATCATGCCTTGAGGTCGCGGAAAGTCTGCCATCGCGCACCCAGGGTTGCCATCTTGACGGCTCTGCCGCTTCGACCCTGTCGCCGACGACGGTAACACGCTGTATGACACGTTCACCGGCAAAGTCGTTCAGGACAAAGTGCTGCGTGCAGCGGTTATCCCAGATGCCGATGGTTCCCGGTTTCCAGTTATATCGAACGGTAAAGCGCGGATTGCTGACCCAGTGGGTGAGGTGACCGAGCATGGCATCACTTTCCGTGGCATTCAGTTCGACGATCCGGCGGGTGAAATGTTCGTTCACATACAGGACTTTCTTTCCGGTCTCCGGGTGAACCCGGACAACCGGGTGAATCGCCATCTTTTCGGGGCGATTGTGAGGCAGTGCGTCATGGAGTGCGCTCAAGCCATCACACAGATGCTTCATGGGCTCAGACAGTTCCTCATAGGCTTGATAAAGGCTGGTCCACAGGGTATCGCCGCCTGTTTCCGGGCAGGTGACCATATGCAGAATGGACATGAGGGCCGGTTTTTCCTGAAAAGTAAGGTCAGTGTGCCATTCGTCCGCGACACCGCCGGCGCTCGCTTTGAGCTGGAATATCTCAGGTGGCAGGTTGCTGTCACTGGACAGGTTCGGATGCCCTTCAAGCCTGCCGAAATGTCTGCCAAAGGCGATATGTGCCTTGGGCGAGGGCGCTTGTTCGGGCAGGAAGATCACCAGATGCTCCAGCAGTAGCGCCCTGATACCGGCGAGGTCTTCGTCTGTCGGGTTGCTGACATCGGGGCCGCGGATTTCCGCGCCCAGCGCCCCTGCCAGACGGGTCACCTCCCAGGAGGATGGTACGGTTTGGCTCATATCCCCTCATGGATCGAATTCTGGATAGTCGGCAGGATAAATGCTTTGTGGTGCGGGCGCTAGTTCAGGGTGTTACGAAAGGCGACCAGTGTCGCAGCCATGGCGACATTGATGGATTCCACCTGATTGGCCAGGGGGATGGATACCAGTTGATCACAGTGCCTGCGCGCCTGTTCACTAAGGCCGTGCGTTTCGTTACCCAGAACGAATGCAGTTTTGTCACCGCCGGGACCGGCAGCAAGGCGCTGCGGTGAACTGCCGTCCAGCCCCACCAGGGTGAATCCCCGGGCCTTCAGGGTTTTCAGACCCGCTTCAATGGTCGGGCAGTGATACAGGTTGGCTTTGAGCAGGGTACCGGCGCTGGCCTTGTGCACCAGCGGGTCGATCCTGGCGGACCCCTTCTTTGGGATGAGGATAGCCTGCACGGGTGAGGCGGTAACCGAGCGGATAATCATGCCCAGATTCTGAGGGTTGGTAACGCCATCGGTCACGATAAGTTCGGTCACGTCGTCATCAAGGCCATTGATATGCCCATAGTGTCGCGGCTCAATATCAACGGCGACCCCCTGATCCTGCCTGCCGTTCTTTGATATGCGGGCAAGCGATTCCCGCGAGTGTGTCTGAATCTCTATGTTGCGGGATTCGGCCAGTGATCGGATCTCGGAAATGACGTCCCCGGACCGATTGCTCTCGGCCAGGTGCAGCCTGTAGATATGAACGGACGGGTCGCGCAGAATCTCCTGCACAGGCTTGCGCCCGTACAGGGTAATCATGCTGTCGTATTTCTGCTTCTTTTCCTGATAGGTGTTCAACTGGCTGGTCAGTGTTCAGCCATGCAGGGAATCCAGTTGTCCGGCGATGTCTTCCGGTGTCACCATGGGCTCAAACCGCTCCAGCACCTGACCTTCCCTGTTGATCAGGAATTTGGTGAAGTTCCAGCCAATGTCCGGATTGCCATCGGGGTTGGCCTTTTCGGATTTCAGCCATTGGTAGAGTTCACAGGCGTCGTCGCCATTGACCGCCACCTTGGAGAACATCTGGAAGTTCACATCGTATTTCGACTTTGCGAATTCCAGTATTTCGTCGTCGGTACCCGGTTCCTGGGCGCCGAACTGGTTGCAGGGAAAACCAAGCACCTGCAAATCGTCACGATCATTTTGTAATGCACACAGACCTGTGTACTGGGGGGTAAGACCTCACTGGCTGGCCAGGTTGACGATCAGCAATGCCTGATCACGATAGTCCGAAAAGGAAATGGTTTCGCCCGTGATGGACGTCATTTCAAGGTCATAAAGAGACATGTGGAACTCCGAATCCTGTGGTCAGGGAAATATACCATGCGGGTTCTGAAAAATCCGACAGGGAGAACCGCCAACCTCGAATCAGGGGTCGGATGTTTTCAGAAATCGCCTCAGTATTGACACCAGCCGCTTTGGTTTTTCAGCCAGGATGGCGTGTGATGCCCGGGGAATTTCCACGAAACTGGCCCTGTCAATTTTTGCGGCGTAGCGTCTGCCGGTTGCCGGTGTGGCTTCATCGTGCTGGCCGCACACCAGCAGGGTCGGCACCCGGATACTGCTGAGTTCCGACGTCCGATCATAGTTTTTCAGGGTGCCCGTTGCATTGAATTCAGAGGCGCCCCACATATGCTCATAGACAGCGTTGCCGTGCGGATTCTTGACGCTGGCTGCCTGTTTTGTACGGGTACGATTTCTGCATACGTGCCGCGAATAGTAGAGGGCCATGGCATCTTTATAGACCTGTGCATCCGTTGCGCCGATTTCATGGCAGTAGCGAATGACCTTCCTCTCCCCGGCGGGAAGGTTGCGAACAAGGCGATCCGCATCCCTCTGCCAGTCTGACGCGGAGAACATGGGAGATTGAAACAGCAGGGAGGCTACTTTCCTTCTGTGCCGCAGATAGTATTCCAGCGCGAGGGTGGTACCCCAGGAACCGCCGAACAGGTGGAAGTGTTCAAGCCCCCAGGATTTCACCAGGTAATCCAGTTCGCGGACAAAGGTTGTGACCTTCCAGAATCGTTTGTCCGTCTGGCTGCTTCGACCGCCACCCACCTGATCATAAATATAGACCTGACGCTCATCGGCAAGGTCGAACAGGTCCGTCATGAAGCGACTGTGCCCGCCGGGTCCGCCATGCAGGCAGACAAGGGGCAGGCCCCTGGCCCTGGCTGAGCCTCGACGCTGATAGTAGGTGCGACCGTATTGATGTTCGATGTAGGGCATGGGCTTAAGCGGCTTTCTGCCTGGCTTCCCAGAGATCATACTCCGCCTGCATTCTTACCCACATTTCCGCTGACGCCCCAAGAACTGACTCCAGGATGATCGCAAATGCAGGTGATATACCGCGCTTGCCGTTTACAATTTCATTGATTTTCCTGGGAGAACAACCACACATATTCGCAAGGGCCGTTTGATTCAGACCGAGCTGCGACATATAGACATCAGAGAGCACCGTTCCGGGGTGCATTGGCAGGGGATTCTTAATCATGGTCCACCTCAATGGTAGTTTTCTATTTTAACGTCCGAAAATTCACCGTTTTTGAACTTGAACGTAATACACCAGGGTAACTTGATCGTCACACTCCAGGATTCCTTCCGATCACCTTTCAACTTGTGTAGCCTGATATCAGGTGGCTGGCCTTTAATTTTAAGATCATCAATGGAGCTTGTTGTATACATAATGGTCAGTAAAGCTTTGGCTCTGGACCAGAGATTCCTGGGAAGGGATTTTGATTGGTTTTGTTCCCAGATATCCTTAGCGACCTTTCCGCTGAAGCTGGTGATCATCAGGTCTAGTCTATTACATTAGGTGTAATAGTGTAATAAACCTTGTTTTGCTGTTCAAGCTGAATTCCGCCCAAATCGCTCGATGATTGTATATGACTGATCGTCCGGATGAACGTCGATGGTACCGAATCGGACACAAATCAGATGGACAGGCGCTGGGCCTCCTTCACTTCTTCCATCACCACGTAGGTTCGTGAGTCACTGACACCGGGCAATGTTAGCAGGGTTTCGCCAAGCAACTGTCGGTAGGCTGCCATGTCAGCGACCCTTGCTTTGATCAGATAGTCGAAGTTTCCGGAAACCAGATGGCATTCCAGCACGTCGGGCAGGTCCAGGATTGCCGCCCTGAATTCTGCAAAGACATCCGGTGAGGTTCTTATCAGGGTGATTTCGACGAATACAAGTAGCTCCAGGTCCAGTAGCTTCGGGTTCAGTCGGGCGTTATAGGACAGAATGTAACCCAGTCGTTCCAGGTTCCTGACCCGCTCTGAACAGGGGGTGGCGCTGAGACCAACCCGGCTCGCCAGTTCCGTCATTCTGACTCGTCCGTCAACCTGAAGTTCGCGCAGGATGCCCAGGTCAATACGGTCCAGGGTTTTTCTCTGAAATATGTCTCCTTCTATCAACTTGACCACCGTAATAGTGCAATAAAATTATATTTTATCCTGAAAAACTTCAAAATACAGTGAGAATCACTGGCACCGACCTCCTATACTCGGGCAAATCACTCCCAAACCGAAGGGCATGAATATGCTGGTAGGCGTCCCCAGGGAAATCAAGAACCACGAATACCGCGTCGGCCTGCTGCCATCAGGTGTTCGTGAACTGGTTCATCACGGTCACTCGGTCATCGTTGAACGCGATGCCGGTGTACAGATCGGTTTTGATGACGACAGCTATGGTCGAGCCGGTGCGGAGGTTGTTGGCACTGCCGCTGAAATCTTCGGTCGTTCTGATCTGGTGGTGAAGGTGAAGGAGCCCCAGGCGGTTGAGCGTCAGATGCTGCACGAGTCCCAGACCCTGTTTACCTACCTGCACCTCGCCCCTGACCTGCCCCAGACGCAGGATCTGTTGAGAAGTGGTGCAACCTGTATTGCCTATGAAACGGTGACCGATGCCCGGGGCCGACTGCCGCTGCTGGCACCCATGTCCGAAGTGGCCGGTCGTATGTCCGTTCAGGCGGGCGCCATGTGCCTTGAAAAATCCCACGGGGGCAGCGGCGTGCTGCTGGGTGGTGTGCCGGGAACCCAGGCGGGCAGGGTATTGATTCTTGGCGGTGGTGTCGTAGGACAGAATGCGGCACAGATGGCTATCGGACTGGGCGCTGATGTCACTGTCGTCGATAAGTCCCTGGATGCCCTGCGGAACCTTGATGCCCGCTTCGGCAACCGTATACAGACGCTTTACTCTACCCGGGAGGCGGTGACTGAAGAGGCCCTCGCCGCCGATCTGGTGATTGGTGCAGTGCTGGTGCCGGGTGCCTCAGCGCCGAAACTGATCAGTCGGGAGCTGGTTGCGCAGATGAAGCGGGGCTCGGTGCTGGTGGATGTCGCGATTGACCAGGGCGGTTGCTTCGAAACCTCAAGGGCAACCACTCACGATGAACCCACCTATATGATGGGCGGCGTGGTGCACTACTGCGTGGCCAACATGCCGGGTGCGGTTGCAAGAACATCGGCTGCGGCTTTGAACAATGCCACCCTGCCGTTTGTCCTGGAACTGGCCGACCAGGGCGCGGAAAAGGCGATGCGTGCCAATCCGCATCTGCGGCATGGGCTGAATGTCTACCATGGCCAGATCACCAACGCGCAGGTTGGTGAAGCCCACGGCATGGCCTATGTCGAACCGGAACGGCTGCTGGCTGCCTGAACTTCTGCGGATGGCCCGGTTCCGGCCATATCGGAACCCCTTGTGCAACCACCGGAAAGTAGTTTACAAACAGAATACAAATAACAGGTATTGACGCTATGTATGAAGAAATCAGATACGAGGTTGATGGTCCGGCGGCGGTTATTGCGCTAAATCGACCCGACGCACTTAATGCGCTCACCAACAACATGCTGGAAGAGTTGAAACATGCTCTGGCAGAGGCTGAGAAAGATGAGTCGGTCGTGGGCATTGTGCTTACCGGCGAGGGGCGCGGTTTCTGTGCCGGTATGGATATGAACGCGCTGAACTCGCAGGCATCCGGCGGTGATCTGTCCGCCGGCGCCGAGCGCAGGAAGCTGGATGCCGACCCGGGAGACAAATCCATGGGCGACAATTTCACCGTCGCCTTTACCTACATCCTGTCCATCAGGAAACCCGTTATCGCTGCCGTGAATGGCGCCTGTGCAGGGCTTGGTATGTCCATCGCGTTGCTCTGTGACATGAGATTCGGCTCTGAAAACACTCGATTTATCACCGCCTTCTCCCAGCGCGGTCTGGTTGCAGAGCATGGTCAAAGCTGGATTCTGCCGCGCCTGATCGGTTCCGCCCGGGCGCTGGACCTGTTGTGGAGTTCCCGCAAGACAGGTGCCGAAGAGGCGAAGGAAATGGGCTTGCTGGATCGCATTCTGCCACACGATGAACTGGTGCCCGCAACGAAGGACTACATCGTCCGGCTTGCCGAGGCCAGTTCACCGACCTCTCTGATGGTGATGAAGCAACAGGTCTACCGACACCTCAATATGGAACTGGGCGACGCCATGAAAGAATCCAATCAGTTGATGGCGGCAAGTCTGCAACGTGATGACTTCAGGGAAGGCGTGAAATCATTTCTGGAAAAACGCCCGCCGGAATTTGATCGCATCAAGGTTGACTAGCCTTTCTTCCGGTGGCGGTTCAGGCCCGGAAGGTCAGCTTGAAGTATTTCACCCCCGGTCTGCTGTTCTTGTTCCTGTGGGGATGTGAGTCTGGTGAGCAGAAGCTGGTCCCCGAGGCTGAGCGGCAACCCCGGCAATTTCAGCATGCGGGTGTGGACTGGGAGGATCCCTATGCCTACCTGGCTGACCTGAATGATCCGGCGGCCCGGGTTTACCTCGAAGCCGAGAAAGCCTACTTCGCAGACACAACAAAGCCCTGGCGGTCTCTGATAGCCAGTCTGGCACATGAACTGAACCTGGACCTTCCTGTGGCCCGAAACCGGCCTGCGGTGGTGTTGGGGGACTACGAACTGCACTATCGTATTGCCAGGGGCTCGCAGTATCCCGTCTATTCAAGGCGTCACAGGTCAACCGGGCATTCGGAGACCGTCCTGGATCTGAATGAACGGGCCAGGGGCAGCGACTATTATCAACTGGGCAGTTTTGTGACCAGCCCGGATGACCGCAGCGTGGCTTTTACCGAGGATCTGACGGGTTCCGGCCAGTTCACGCTCTGTGTCCGGGATATTGCGACCGGCAGGACGGGCAGGCTTGCTGAACGGACTTCAGCCTCTGTCGCCTGGCACGGCGACGAGGTTGTCTATGTGGCCGATGCAACCGTCAAGGCGGTCAGTCCGGATGGCGCTGTCCGTGATCTCTACCGGGAGTCTGATCCCGCTTTTGCCGTGTCAGTACAACCGGGGCGGCCGGGTGAATTTACCCGGATCATCGCTGAATCTCATACGACCACGGACGTTCGCCTTATCGATTCCGGCGGTGCGGTCCTGGCTGTGACACCCAGGGTTGCGGGTCACCGCTACCGGCTCAGGGCCAGCCGTGACCGCATGACAATCCTCAGCAATCTGCAACGTGCGGATTTCAGTATGGCATACGCGCGTTTGGGCGACGATGTGCGTGACTGGCGTTTTGTCGATACCGGTGTGGATGTGCGGATCGTTGATTTCGAGCCCGACGAACACCGTTTGCTGCTGCACATTCGGGAAGGGTTGCTGCATGGCATCGCTGTGGTAGACGGGCATGGGGCGCCTCTCAGGCGGCTGATGATGGCGGGTATCGGCGAGCAACTGGCTTTCCACACCCTGACGTCAGAAGGCAGGCTCCGGTACTGGCGCCGAAGCCTGCGTGAACCTGACAGCTATTGGGAACTCGACCCCGTGAGCCGGACAACCCGGCAACTGTTTCAGGTGCCACTTCCCACCGACTATGACCCGGAGGAGATGCGGGTCGAACAGAAATGGATTGCCGTCAGGGACGGGCAGAGCATACCGGTAACCCTGGTCTATCGGCGGGGAGGTAATCTCTCCGGCCGGCCGATACTGCTCACGGCATACGGTGCCTACGGGCTTGAGCAGGACCTGCGGTTTGATTCCGGAAACCTGCCGCTGTTGCGGCGGCAGTTCGTGCTCGCCTATGTGCATGTGCGTGGTGGCGGTGACCTGGGAAGCCGCTGGCATGAAACGGGTAGCGGTCTCAACAAGATGAACACATTTTACGATCTGGTAGATGTCACCAGGGTGCTGCTGCAACAGGGGTATGGTGCGAAAAACCAGGTTGTGGGGCGGTTTGCTTCAGCCGGTGGGGCTATTGGCGGATACCTTGTTAATGAAGAGGCGGATCTGTTTTCTCTGATCACGGTGCGCTCTCCATTCGTGGATATCGTAACCGCGCTGCTGGATGACGCTGCACCGCTCACGGCAAGTGATCGCCTGGAATGGGGTCATCCCGATGACGCCGGGACCCTTGAGTACCTTGTTCGTTACTCTCCCTATCATCGGGTGCGTGCCGGTGACCATCCTGATCTGCTGATCCGGGCCGGTGAACAGGATGGAAAAGTCGGGCTGCATGAATCCCTGAAGTGGCTGGCCAGGCTGCGGGAGTATGATCACGGCGATGCTCTTATGCTGATTGACATCCAGAGGAATAGCGGCCATCTTGGTGCTTCCGACCAGTATCTCAGGCGGCGGCAGTCCGCGATGGAGCTGGCTTTCATATTGAATCGTCTGGGGAAGCTCTGAATAATAGGATTTTTTTGTGAGAACAAGGCGGACGCGCCCGCAGAAAATCGTAAAAACGCTTTAATTTTCCGATGTTTCGAGGACGGGTCCAACGCAGCTATCGCGGGAAAAGACATATATGGTCCACCCCGTTTTGCAAGAGTCAATCATCGTGTACATGAAGGATAAGTTGCAGTCATATATCCGGCCTCTCGGTGAAGGTTCTCGCCTTCGGGCCCTGATGGAATCCGCGCATCCCTGTCCTCATCATTATATCGGCTTTCCCACTGCTCAGCCTATGTCTAAACCAGGTTTTCAGGAATGCAGGTCTCTCCTTTCATGCCATCACTGATCTTTCTCTTCGCAACTCCATGGTGGGTTTACTCTCCTAACCTTGCCTTTGTCTGTGTCGTACCGACATCTGCCGAACCATCAGGCAACTATCTCTGGTTCTGACACGGTCATTCTATCGACACAGTAGTCCTCTTCATGCTTCAACAGCGCGTAGGCCATGCGTACCATCTTGTTGGCCATCGCCACTGCTGCCACATTCTTGTGACGCCGCTGAAGTAACGTCTTGGCCCAGCGGCTGCGCGGGTCCTCTTTTTTGTCCACAAAGCGTAATACCGAGCGAGCGCCATGAATCAGCAACTGACGTAAGTAAACATCGCCACGTTTGCTAATGCCCAGCAGTCGGACCTTCCCTCCCGTGGAACTCTGGCGGGGTACCAGCCCCAACCAGGCCGCCAACTCCCGGCCATTTTTGAAGGCGTTGATATCCCCGATGGCTGCCACCAGGGCGGTCGCACCCTTGGGGCCGATACCGGGAATGGTGAGCAAACGCCGGGTACGCTCATCTGCCTGCGCCAGTTGCTCAATTTGCCGGTCATACTCGCCAATACGCTCATCCAGACGGATCAGTTCATCATAGAGCGCCGATAAGAGTCCCCGAAAGCGCATCGTCAGACCGTTTTCCGCGTCTTCCAAAATGAGCGGGAGCTGCTTGCGTACGTGTGCTCTCCCTTGCGGTATCGTAATGCCGTACTCTAACAACAGACCTCGGATCTGATTGACCTGGGCGGTGCGCTGAGCCACCACCTGACTGCGAATACGGTGCAGGCACTGAACGTCCTGCTGCTCCATGGTCTTGGCCGCAACAAAACGCATACCAGGGCGCTGAACGGCTTCGCAAATAGCCTCTGCGTCAACACGGTCATTCTTGTTGGACTTGACGTAGGGTTTAACAAACTGTGGGGCAATCAACTTCACCTCATGACCGTAACCCGACAACCGCCTTGCCCAGTCATGGGCGCCGGCGCAGGCTTCTATCCCAACCAGACAAGGCGATAGCTTGCTCATAGTCGCCTTCAGTTGGTTGCGGGTTTGTTTTTTGGTTATCTGGGTTTGACCTCTGTCATCCACCGCGTGGAGATGGAAACTGGTCTTACCCAGATCAATACCCACTACCTTGATTGCTCGCGTTTCAGTACACTTCTTCATGGTCGCCTCTCTCTGTCTGTTTGAATGGTGTATCCATTCTGGCGCATTGACGCCGATTGATGGAGAGGGGTGGACCATACCATTATTATTCAGAGTTTCCCTGGGAATCGGAATTTAGGTGTGGAGTTAAGTCAGAAGGTCAGGATTCCGGTCGTCACCGAACAGGTATGGCTGTCACTCAACGACCCTTCGGTGTTGCAGAAGTGTCTTCCCGGCTGCCAGTTGTTTCAGCCTACCGGTGATAATCAGTTTGATGTGGCCGTGCAGGCCAGGGTCGGGCCGGTAAGGGCGACCTTCAAGGGAGAAGTTACACTTTCAGATGTACGGCCACCAACGTCTTACAAGATCAATGGATCCGGCAAAGGCGGTGTCGCGGGCTTCGCGAAGGGGGGTGCGGACGTCTTCCTTGAACCCACGGAGGATGGTCGGGCAACCCTGATGTCATACCGGGTCTCAGCATCGGTCGGAGGAAAACTGGCGCAAATTGGCTCCAGACTGGTTACCGGTGCGGCGCGGAAGATGGCGGATGACTTTTTTGCCAATTTTGTCCGCCATCTGTCCGGTGATGAGAAGATGCAGGTGGAAATCGAAACCCTGGAGACCTGATTACGGATCGAATGAGGAGATCACAATGTCAATATCGGTAACCCTGAGTATCAATGGCAAATCCGTTACCCGGGACTGCCCCGCGAACACAACTCTGGTTGAACTGCTGAGAGAGAAACTGCATTTGACCGGCACTCATGTGGGTTGTGACACTTCCCAGTGCGGTACCTGCACAGTTCATATGAATGGACGGGCGATCAAAGCCTGCACGATTCTTGCGGTGCAGTGTGACGGCGCCGAGGTGACCACCATTGAGGGGCTCGGTAGTGCGGATAACCTGCATCCGATGCAGGAAGCGTTTCGCGAATGTCACGGCCTTCAGTGCGGATTCTGTACCCCCGGTATGATTATGTCCGCTGTTGACCTGGTCAACCGGGAGGAAAATCTGGATGAGCGGGTTATTCGTGAGGGGCTTGAAGGCAACATCTGCCGGTGTACCGGTTACCACAATATCGTTCGCGCTGTTGAAACAGCGGCAAACAGAATGAGGAACTGAGCATGACGGAAAAGAGCATCGGGAAGTCCGTTCTCCGCAGGGAGGATATGCGGTTCATCACGGGTAAGGGGCAATACACGGACGATATCAATCTGCGCGGGCAGGCCTACGGCTACTTCGTCCGCTCGCCTTACGCACACGCCGATATTGGTGAGGTTGATATTTCTGTAGCGACCGATATGCCGGGTGTAATTGCTGTGTTGACCGGTCAGGCGCTTGCCGCAGATGAAGTTGGTTCTCTGCCCTGTGGCTGGATGATCCATTCAAAAGATGGCAGTGAGATGAAGCAGCCACCCCATCCGGTAATGGCGGCGGCCAGGGTGAACTATGTTGGCGAGCCGGTCGCCCTTGTCGTCGCTGACAGCTACATGGAAGCGAAGAATGCCGCCGAGGTGGTGGCTGTTGATTATAGCGAACGAGACCCGGTCGTTGCGCCCGGCGATGCCCGGTCGGCGCCTGCCATCTACGAGGATGTCCCCGAAAACACCTGTTATCAATGGGAACTGGGTGACAGGGAGGCGACCGAATCTGCGATTGCCGCCGCCGCTCACGTCACCAGCTACGAGCTGACCAACAACCGCCTGATTCCCAATGCCATGGAACCCCGCGCCGCCATCGCGGATTTCAATGCTGCGACGGAAGACCTGACCCTGTACACGACCAGTCAGAACCCGCATCTGGTTCGCCTGATTCTGACGGCTTTTATCCAACTTGCACCGGAACACAGGCTGCGCGTTATCGCACCCGATGTGGGTGGCGGGTTTGGTTCGAAGATTTTCGTGTATTCGGAAGAGACCGCGCTGGCCTGGGCTTCCATGAAGCTGGGCATTGCCATCAAATGGACGGCAGAAAGGTCTGAGTCCTTTCTTGCTGATGCCCACGGCCGTGATCATGTTACGACCGCGCAGTTGGCCATGGATGAACAGGGGCGTTTCCTCGGGTTGAAGGTCAAGACGACGGCTAATATGGGGGCTTACCTTTCCACCTTCGCCTCGTCTGTGCCAACCTATCTTTATGGAACCCTGCTGGCGGGTCAGTACAAAACCCCCAACATCTATGTTGAGGTGGATGCGGTGTTTACCAACACAGCGCCCGTTGATGCCTATCGCGGTGCGGGTCGACCCGAGGCGACCTTTCTGCTGGAGCGGATTGTCGAACTGGCAGCGAGGGAAACGGGCAGGGACCCCGTAGAATTGCGCCGAATCAACCTGATACAACCGGGCGACTTCCCCTATCAGACGCCGGTTGCCCTGGAGTATGACATCGGCGACTACGAGGCCAGCCTGAATCGGGCGCTTGAGATGGCGGAGTACGACACATTTGCTGAACGCAAAGCGGCGTCAGAAGCAAAAGGGCATCTTCGAGGCATCGGCTTCAGTTGCTATATCGAGGCCTGTGGACTCGCCCCATCGCAGGTTGCCGGTCAACTGGGGGCGGGTGTCGGTCTCTGGGAGTCCGGTGAGGTGCGGGTTAATCCCACGGGCAGTGTGACCGTGCTAACGGGAACGCACAGTCATGGTCAGGGACACGAAACGACGTTTGCACAACTGGTGGCCAGCAGGTTTGGTATTCCCGTTGATGATGTGGAGGTTGTGCATGGCGATACCGGAAAGCTGGATTTCGGCCTGGGAACCTACGGTTCACGATCCCTCGCCGTCGGTGGCTCGGCCCTGGCCAAAGCCGCAGACAAGGTGGTTGAAAAGGGCAGATTGATCGCTGCTCACCTGCTGGATACGGACGCCGGAAACATCGATTTCGATGATGGTGAGTACCGTGTCAAAGACAGCAACCAGTCAAGGACCTTTCAGGAAATTGCTTTCGCCGCCTATGTGCCCCATGACTATCCGCTGGAGGATCTTGAACCCGGCCTGGCAGAAAAAGCCTTCTATGATCCGGGCAATTTCACCTACCCGGCGGGAACCCATATCTGTGAGGTGGAAATTGACCCGGAAACGGGTGTCGTTGCCATTGATCGGTTCACGGCGGTGGATGACTTCGGCAACATCATCAATCCCATGATTGTCGAGGGGCAGGTTCATGGCGGTATCGCCCAGGGTATCGGTCAGGCGCTGCTGGAGACCTGTGTCTATGATGAAACGGGGCAGCTCCAGACTGGCTCTTACATGGATTACTGCATGCCGCGCGCCGATGATCTGCCCGATTTCTCCGTAGGACTCACGAACACTCCCTGCACCCACAACCCGGTAGGCGCGAAGGGCTGTGGGGAAGCGGGTGCCATCGGATCACCACCGGCGGTGATTAACGCCATAACGGACGCAGTGGGCGTTCGGGATATTCCCATGCCGGCAACACCGGAGAAAATCTGGCGTGCCATTCAGGAAGTGAGGGCTTGAGCCATGTATGACTTCAACTATCACAAGCCATCATCCGTTGATGAAGCTGTGGAACTGTTTTCGGACCTTGAAGATGCGGTTTATCTGGCCGGAGGACATACCCTGCTGCCGTCGATGAAACTGAGGCTGGCGGCGCCCACCGATGTCATTGATCTGGCCGGGATTTCAGGTTTGAGTGGCATTGACCATGCCGGTGATGACCTGAAGGTCGGAGCATTGACCATACATGATGATGTGGCGACTTCTGCGGTAGTCCGGTCGGTTATTCCGGCGCTGGCAACGCTTGCCTCGGGCATTGGTGATGCACAGGTAAGAAACAGGGGAACCATCGGTGGCTCGCTGGCGAACAGCGATCCTGCGGCGGACTATCCCGCTGCGGTCCTTGGTCTGAATGCACAACTGGTAACCAGCAAAAGAACGATCGCCGCAGATGACTTCTTCACGGGGATGTTTGAAACGGCTCTGGAAGAAGGGGAACTTTTGACGGAGATTCATTTCCCGAAAGCTGATACGGCCGCTTACGTGAAGTACCCGAACCCCGCATCCCGCTATGCCACCGTGGGTGTCTTTGTGGCCAGGACCAGTGATGGGATTCGCGTGGCGATAACCGGGGCTGCGCCTTCAGTATTTCGCGCAACCGAAATGGAACGGGCGCTGGCAGGGGACTTCTCGGAATCGGCGTTAGATGGCATCTCACTGGATACGGACCGGATGAACACTGACCTGCATGCTTCTGCGGAATACCGCGCTCACCTGTGCATGGTCATGGCGAAAAGAGCCATCAGCCAGATAGCATAAAGAGCCATCAGCCAGACGACTGTAAAGTGGCAAGGTTGTTGTAAAAGCGTTCCAGCACTTCATACGGCTGACAGCCATAAACAAAAAGATCCTGTGCAGCAAAGGTCGGCACACCGGTAATGCCGTTTTCCCAGGCACGATCCCAGTCCCTGGTTACCCGGGGGCTGAATGAGCGGCTTTCGATAACCTCCTTCGCCTGTGCCTGGTCAAGTCCCACGGACCCGGCAATATCGATCAAAGTGTCCGGGTCGCTGATGGTCCTGTCATCAACAAAGTAGGCCCTGAACATGGCGTAGTGGAATTCATCACCGCTTTGCCGGGTGTCGGCCCAGGCACCCAGTTCCTGCGCGATTCGGCTGTTATCCAGTCGCGTGCGTTTGTTGTACTCCAATCCCGACTCGGCCATCAATGATCGCAGATGATCGCCATAGGCTTTCGCTTCTTCCCGATTGCGATTCCGGTACAGATCTTTCATCAGGATACCCTCCGGCGGCGTTTCCGGATGCAGCGGGAAGTGCAGCCATTTGATGGCGACCTCCTTTTCCTGCTTCAGCTTGTCAACACTCACGGTGCTGAGGTAGCACCAGGGTCATATATAGTCAGAGAAGATTTCTATCAGGACGGGTTCGGTCATAAGCAGGGGCTGTCGTGCCTTTTCGTCCGTGCATCATAAACACCCATGACTCTGGTTGCCAATGAAGGGTGAAAACAGTCTGTCAGGGCAAACTCAGAGCTCCCGCTCCGGATTAAATATCTCGGGGTTGTAGGGGTAAATGACATTAAGTGCGAAAACGATGGACCCTGCGAATTCGGTCATTTCCCCTCGTTTTGAGGAGTCAACAAGAAGCTCGACGGTCGCCACAACAAACAGGTAACCAACGATCTGGTAGTTGCGCGGCATGGGTGCGGCAATATTATTGAAGAAACGCCGCACCGATGGGTAATGACGATAGAGCGGGGTGGCGACAAACAGGTAGATTGCCAGTGCCAGCGCCAGTCCGGTGCCAAACACCAGCTTGTTGATCTTGACCTTCTCTCCGTTAATCTCCACCATCAGATTGTGCAGACCAAGTTCTCCCTGGGCATTTCGTTCTTTCAGGTAGTCAGGTGTCTCCAGCCCGAATACTCGCTGTCCCCAGGATATTTCCTCACCCGCGCCAAAAAGACACAGCAGGGTCAGAAGGGCAGTGACGGTAAGAAACACCGGTGGACGAACCCTGCGTAGCGTCCAGCAGCGTTTTGCACAGACAATCATCGTGCAGAACAGCACAAGGACGGAACACCACTCAACGAAGCCGTCTTCAACGGTGAACTCGAAGCGAAACACGTCCGGGTTGAATTTTGCCAGGTAAATGGAAAATCCCAGGAAGGTGACCACCGTGATGGTTGCAAACACCTCGATCTGTTGTTGATTGAACCTGAACGCGGGCAATTCCCGCCGATGTCTGATCACCAGATAGAGACAGTAGATGCAAATCACCGGGTCCAGCAGGTAGTCCCACAGGTTGTCTGATTCCAGGAACCCCAGCGAAAACGCAACGAAGCCCGCGCCCAGAAGTGTTGGCGCCAAAACGCGGCCCGACCAGGCGGTCGCGGCAAATACAACGAACAAGACCGGTCCGAGGACGACAGGGTGGTAGCCGAACCGGTACAGGTCAAAGTAAGTCAGTCCCAGGGCGGTCGGGTACAGGACAAGTGCAGTCGCAACCAGCACCACGGCAACTTCCAGGAGCGCCTTTCGCGGCAACAGATGCCTGCCTGTCAGCCCGTCGATGAGCAGGATTGAAAGCACGATCAAAGCAGTGATTGAAAGATCGCCGACAAACACGCGGACAAAATGCGTCAGGTTGTACGGGCCGAGCGGAATCAACAACAGCAGGAGCAAGACCGGCGCTGCAACCTGTCTCACTTTCAGCGCTGTGCCCGCCGCCCGCATCAGGGCGACAGTGGTGCAGACCAGAATGAGCGCCGCGCCAAGGTGCGGCAACACCTGTGACAGGATTGCCGACACTCAGTTCGCCCTCTTGAGAAGCAGGACACCCGTAGCAAGGCAGATCATGATCGGAATCAACGTGGCCAGCATCGGCGGAAATCCGAACACGAGGCTGGCCGGTGACAACAGGTCCTGCACGAACTTGAACAGGATGCCGGTGATGAGGCCGCTGACGACGCGCATTCCCATCGTGCTCTCCCGTAGCGGCCCGAAGATGAATGAAATCGCGACAAACACCAGGCTGAGAGATGCCAGTGGCTGGAAGATCTTGGTCCAGAAGCCCAGCTCGAACTTACCGGTATTCAGCCCTTCCGATTGCATGTAATTGATTTTGTGCCGCAGCTCCAGGATGGACATCTTGTCCGGCTCAACCAGAATTTCGGTGTTCAACAGTTCCGGGGTCAGTGTTGTTTCCCAGACCATTTCGGGAATTTCCCGCCTGATAAGGCCGTCCGACAAATTCGTGACGATTACATTTTTCAGCAACCAGTCACCCTGATCCTCCCGGTAGTGAGCGCTTTCTGCCCACAGGGTACGCGACAGATTGTCCCTGTCTGTCCCATACTTGTTGATGTTCCTGAGTTCCCCATCGGGACTGACTGAACTGAAGTGCATATACTGACTGTTTTCGCGGTACCAGAATCCTCCCTGCGGGGTAATATCATCTTCCGTGGCATTTTCCCTCAGCAGCCGGGCGGTACGTTCAAAATCAGGGAGCAGCAACTCTCCGACCAGCAGGCCGGCAACAACCAGCGCCAGTGCCGGTTTTAAGGTTGCCCATGTAATCTGCCAGGTGGAAATTCCGGCGCTGCGCATGACGATAAGTTCGCTGTTACCCGCCAGCAGACCGAGGCCGGTGAGACAACCGATCAGGGCTGCGTAGGGCAGGGTCTCATAAAACATCCTCGGGATGCTGTAACTGACGTACCGGGCAACAGCGAGCAGATTGTAGTCGTTCTTCACATCTTCTATCTGGTCAAGGAAGGTGAAGATGGCGAACAGGGCAACCAGTCCCAGGGATGAAAGTGCCATGGTGGTTGCAACGGTGGTGGCAAGATACCGGTCAACCTGTTTCATGGTCTTCCTCACTCCGCAACCCGGTGGAATTGATATCCAGGCGAAAATCTTCAGCGTTCACTTCATCGCACAGGCGTCTCAGTGGCTCTGTCAGTGCAACATCGCTCAACGTCCGGAAAACGCCATGGTGTAACCTGCCAAACACCAGGAACCGGTTGCCGTTTTCGCCGATATGACGGATCGCCAGATCACGGGCTGCGATGTCATCGTCGTAATACTTTGGATCGTTGATGCGCACGACCGTGTCAATACCAATCAGAAACCTTGCGCCCGGGAAAAGGCCTGCCTTCTCGGCGAAGGTCGCGGCTCGGGTGAACACCATGTCATAGTCTTCACACTGGCGTTCCCGCATGGTGAGGAAATCCAGCGGTGGTTTGTCCACGTTTTCGATGGAAACCTCAAGCGCCAGGCTGCCGGGAATTCGCCGTCGGGCGACTTCAATCATAGCCCTGTGGCCATCATGCAGCGGATTGAATGACCCGGAAAGTATCAGGTCGTACTCTGCCGAACCCGTTCGTTTGATCTCATCGGCAAGCAGCCGGCACCAGCTTTCGGGTGCCACGGCCAGTTTCCGGCTGGTCGGCTCCGGCAGTTCGTCTGACTCAAGGTTCATGGATTCGGCAATGGCACCGGAAACCAGCCGGTTGCACAGCCGTTCCTGGTCGTCGCGGGTTTGCGACCTGTCCAGTTCAAGGTCGAACGTCATCGTGGCCTGCGGCTTCTGAATCGCAACATGACAGCGGTCGACGCCGCGGCGATCCCGGTCCGTGGCTATGGCAGCCGTGCAGCCGACGCCGGATATGAAGGGCGATTTGCTGTAGGCGCGGGCTCGCTGGTAGGCAACCATCGCCATGGCCCTGGCCGTTGCGGAACTGCAACTATGAGTTTCCCGGGATCGCAAATAAGCGGAAAGTGAATCCTGATGATAGGGAACACAGGCTTCCAGTACCGTGCCGGAGGCACCGGCTACGCTGAACAGGTCCGCAATGACGCTGGTTCCACCACCGGTGACAGCCAGCACAAACTGCCCATCCGCCGCATAGATCTTTTCGATGAGCTGTCGGTTCAGTGTGCTGACTCCTCTGCATCAATTCGGGATTTTAGGGTTTCCCTGGCCTAAAATGAACCTTCTCGTATCAGACAGGGTTCCGGGTAGCGTCGATGAGTAACAACCGTATTCAGTTTGGGGTTCTGCTGTTTCTGGCCCTGCATGTCCCGGGCGCCGGCGCGGAGGAGTCCGGTTTGCCGGAGTTAACGCCGCAGGAACTGGAACGCTATGAATTTGAAGTCGAGGAAACACCCGCAACGGTCACAGATCTGTCCCTGGGGCAGCGTTACGTGCTGAGTACGCAACGTCGCGAGATCAATGACCTGATTGCCCGCCGGTTGGGTGTGCTTGGACTCAGGGGTGACAGGTCCGACCTCAGGGTGCTTCAGAAGCTGGTGGAGAGGAAGGCGATTCGTTCCACAGACATCAGGGAATGGCAGGGGCTGGGCATTGTGTTCGGAGACATTCTGGTTACGGAGTTCGGCCTGCACTGGGTGAGCTATGAGGACGACGTAGGCATATCCAAGGCGCTTCAATGGCGCGATACCGAGAACTACCTGTTCCCGGTGACGCTGTTTTCCAAGCGTGTGCAGTTCAACGAAAAAATTGATGTCGCGGCAGTGTTTGACAAGCTGGAATCGGATATCGAACGCTTCAAAGCCTACGAGGAGAATCGTCCCCGTTTGCGATAGCTTTCCTGCCCGGGTTCAGTACCTGCGAGACTTTTCGCAAGACAAAAACCGGATGGCCTGATCAATCCCACGACAGTAAGTATTTTCCAATCCGTAAATGAGTCTAAAGGAGGGCTGCACTGAGTTCATCTCAAGCCCGTTTCTTCTCCCGTTCATGGATTGATTTGAATAGTTGCCGACGAGCCTTTTGCAGCTTGTCAGCAGCTTCGTTATCGCTTTGTTCGTGCGCGATAGCATCCAGTATTTCAAAGCTCAGGCCGGGTTTCAAATACGCCGCTGCCCCAGGCAATGACTTGAGCTTTTCATAAGGTGTCTTGATCGCATCGTATGGATACCGCTTGCGCTGTTTACCTTTGCTATCAGTGGTCATTTCAGAGAACAGACAGGGACGATGATAGTTGATGTAGGGGTTGAGGTGCTGCCGGTTGAACTCGTTAATCTGCGGCGCCCAGCGCTGTGGGATGTGGTCATGACCGAAGATCTTGCGCACCACATGGCCGTTCTTGCTCTCTGCCAGGGCGTTGTCATTGGTCTGTCGGGAGCGTGACTTGGTGAATTCGGCCCGCAGTTTCTCAAGCAGCTTTGCCACCTTCTTGTTGATGTACTCCGAGCCGTTGTCGGAATGAAAGCCCTGGATGACGAAGGGGAAGTCATCCAGCAGTTGCTCCAGTGCCGGAATGAGATAACGCTCGCTGATTTTCTCCACGCTGACCACCATTTCCACCTGGGTCACCTCATCGACTGCATTGACGTGATAGACCCCCTTCTGCCCGTCCCAGTCGCCCTGGTGGACCGTATCAATGCGGATATAGCCGGGTTGGCCGTTGGGCCTGGGTTTGCGTCGCTCGCCGATGCGGGAACTTCTGGGTCGGGTCTTCTCGACATGGCGGCGGTAGCGAACATAGCCGGTGGCCTTCCTCAGGTTGTACAGGTGCGCCACGGAGATCGAGGCCAGGCGTTGGTACTTCGCTTGATCATACACCGTATAGGCGCGCTCACAGAGTTTCTTCATGGTCAACCCGTTGGGGGTGCTATGGCGCTCGTCCATGGCTGCGAGCAGGCGGATGTCTGCTGCGGTAAATCGCCGTGAAAAGCCATTGACGGTGCGCTGTTGGCGCACCAGTCGCCCGGTATCGCGGTATTGCTTGATCAGTCGGGTGATCTGCTGACGCGAATAACCGCTGATCTTCATGAGGTAGCGGATCAGCACGCCCTTGTCCGGCCTGCTCAGTGACAGATAGTGGAATTTGACCAGGGTGCGCTGTACCCATCGGTAGCGGGAATCCTTATCGTCGGCAACCTCAAAGGCCACCCGCTGGGTGCCTTCAAGGAAGGCGATCACCTGGTCGATCGTGGTCAGGTCTTCAATATTCATGATGGTTTTCATCCTGCCATCATGAACGGGGAGCAACGGCTATGTCAGACTCATATCATGGTAGAAACACAGTCCTCCTTCAGACTCATTTCATATTGGAAAAGACTACGACTTGCAAATCAGGTGATTTCGATTCAGGATAAAAAAGAGAAGGGCGGCCCTGACTCAGCCGAATAATAGCGTATGCTGGCTAAATCTGATCTCGACCATATTGTGTGCATTGGCAATCTGTCCCAGGAGTGTGTTGCCGAGGCCCAGTTTGGTGAGATTATGACCGGCGAACTGGTGAACTTGTTCAATTCGGGGTCGGCGGTTTTTCTCACACTCGATTATCTGCCTGACCATACGACACTTAGCGCTTGCACTTCCTACGGTATTGACAATACCCACGGACTTCGCTATCAGGAATATTACCATCGTAGCGACCCCTGTTATCAGGAATTGAACCAGTTGATTGAGTCCTGCCCGCAGGCATCGGTATCGACCAACCAGGTTATCGAAAGCGAATACGCTTACGTTAACTCCGAGTACTATCAGGATTTTTTGCAGCATACCGGTGTTCACAAAAGCCTGATTTTTACCCTGGCCAGTAACCATCGTCCGGTGGGGCTGGTTGGTTTGCATCGGGAAAAACGCAACAAAGACTATAACGAAGCGGATCACTTGAAGGCGCAGTTGGTAGCGCCTTACTTATCTACGGCAGTGATGTTTCGTCACAAAGACCGACTGTTACGTCAACAGAACCTGCTTAAACACTCCATTTTTAAATCATCTAATGTCGATGGTTATTTATTGTTTAACCGTCAGTTGATTTGTGTTGATGGTGGTGGTGCGGAAACCTTGCAATTGAACACGCTTGCAAAAGAGCAGCAGGTTGTGGGTATGCACTGTGAACAACTATTGCCGCCGGAACTTGCTGCGATGGTGCATAAACAGTTGCACAGTGAAACCGTCGGCGATCACCAGCTTTCTGAGCCGTTCGATAATCTGGTCAACACCTCTCATATCCGGGTTGAAATTATCAAGGAAGATAAAGGTGAAAGCCACGCGTTGTTTATGTTTCTAAAAAGCGACATCGAACTGGTGTGCGAACAACGTATGAATTATTTTGGCCTGACCCGGCGGCAAAAGGAAATTGTTCGACTGGTGCAGTCGGGTTTTACCAATCCGCAGATGTCGGGGGCATTAAACATCAGCGCTAAAACGGTCGAAAATCACCTGACCCGGATTTACGCTAAAACCTATACTCATAACAAGACCAGCCTGCTGCGCCAGTTGCACGTCTGATTGTGGGAGGCTAAATGCTCCTTCCGCAAGGCACTGCCCCCGCTGATGGTTGCAGAGCGGCTCAGGACACTGGTTTTTGTCGTGGGGGATAACCCCCATAGAAAATTCTCTTGAAGTTGATAAACTGGTGACAGGCAGCTTTTACAGGTAATTGCTGCGTTACACTTACACAGGGGCACAGGGGGTTTTGGATGGCAAGCATAGCCTATCGAGCAAAAGCAAAAAAATACAGTTCAAGCCTGCAATGGCTCCTTGGTGCTGCCGTTGCGCTGATTCCCGTACTGCCGGGGCTGGCTGTTGCTGAACAGAAGCCAGTGCTGGAAGAAATCATCGTCACGGCAACCAAGCGGGCGGAATCCATTCAAACGGTTGGCATTAGTGTGTCCGCCCTGCAAGGGGAGGAGTTGGAGGCCAGAGGTGCAGTCGAGTTTACGGATTATGCGGTGTCAATTCCGAATTTGTCTTTTGGCGCTACCGACGACGGTATTCTTGCCAACCGCTCGATTTCCATTCGGGGTATTCAGGGCATCAACACTACCAGCTTTTACATTGATGACGTGCCGTTGGAAGAATCCATCGACCCTCTGGTGCTTGATGTTGAACGGATTGAGGTACTAAGGGGTCCTCAGGGAACATTGTTTGGCGCCAGAGGTCTGGGTGGCACGATCCGTGTGATTACCAAACAGCCTGAGTTTGATGCTGTTTCATCGCGTATTCATGCCGGTATTTCTTCAACTGACGAGGGTGGCACGAATTATCAGCTAGATGGTGCGACAAATCTTCCCCTGTCAGATATTGCAGCCTTGCGGCTCAATGCTTATTACCAGCAGGAAGAGGGTATTTTTGATCGTGTCGCCGGCCCGTCAACGGCGCCCGGGGTTGTCGTTGCATCCGGTACGTCAGGCGCGCTGGTTGGCGCTCCCGCGAGATCAGAAAAAAATGTTGATGACCGGGAAATTTACGGCTTGCAGGCGGCGTTACGCATAGAGCCAGGCGATGCGCTTTCACTGAATGGCAGGGTGATGTACCAGAAAACGGAACTCGAAGGTTTCCCTTTGGCAGATCAGGTTACCGGTGCGGGTAGTTTTGAACTGTCGGCGGATGACTTTAGCCAGGAGACACTGTTTGGTCTGGATGAAGGTGGTGAGGATGAATGGACACAGGTAAGTTTTAATGTCGACTATACAACGGATTTCGGTACCTTCACTTCGTCGACTGGCTATTTCTCTCGTGAAACGAATGAATTTGAAGATACCAGTGAATTTATTTCGTTTACCCTGCTGGGCAATATCTTCGGTGGTCCGGCTGCGGCTATCCCATCACCTATTTTCCAGGAACTAGAATTTGAGACCCTGGTCCAGGAAGTTCGCTTCATTTCTAACTTTGACGGCATGTTTCAGATGACCGCAGGGCTGTTTTACCAGAATACAGATGACAATGAGGCCTTTAGCCCGCCCAATATTGCGCCAGGTTTTGGCGATGCAGTAGCCGCCACGATGCTGGGGTTTAACCCTGGTAATCTGGTCTTTACTTCGGATACCGATACTGAAATTGAAGAACTGGGAATGTTTGGGGAGTTTAGCTACGACTTCACCCAGCGTGTGAGTGCGACGCTTGGCATTCGCTATTTTGATACGGAAGTGACAACCAACAGCTTTTTTGACGGCTTTGCCGCCGGAGGACCGGATAATCGGGAAACACCCCAATCTGAAGATGGCTTCAATTTTAAGGGTCTGGTTGAGTATGAAGCGAGTGACAATGTATTTCTCTTCGCCTCAATCGCCGAAGGTTTCAGGATTGGCGGCGCCAATCGCAACCTGCCGGCGCCCCTGGGATGTCCGGCGCAGTACACGGCTCTGGGTTTTACCGAACAAGAGACAGAGTCTTATGACCCGGACGAATTGTTGAGTTATGAATTGGGCACCAAGACAGCCTGGAATGACGACAAGGTGGCATTGAATGCCACCGCGTTTTACAACGATATTGATGATTTACAACAGCGTATATTGCTGGGCTGTGGTTTTGATTTTACGACAAACTTTGGTTCAGCGCGCACCATGGGGGTAGAGCTTGAAGCCAGCATTGTGCCGAACGAACACTGGTTGTTGCAGGCGGCAGTTGGCTATACCGATGCTGAATTTACCAAAGTCAGGGAAGAGTTTTCCGCAGTTGAAAAAGGCGATCCGCTACAGCAGGTACCGGAGTGGACCGCGTCAGCGGCAGCCGAGTACACGGCACCATCGCCGCTGAGAAATTACGACTGGTTTATCCGCAGCGATGTCGCTTATGTTGGTGACAGTATCAGCACAGTCGTTAGTTCAGATGCGCCGCGAACCCGGCCTTCCTATACGCTGGTCAATATTCGCCTTGGCTTGAAAAGCGAGAATTATAAATTTACGTTGTTTGCGGAAAATCTATTCGATGAAGAAGCTGTTTATTCCGATAACCGAACCCTGGCGGCAGAAGCCGGCGGAAGACCCAGGGTTGTGCGTAACAGACCTCGCACCCTCGGCCTGGAATTCCGCAGGGAATTTTAAGTTTTGCCCATGGTGGCAGGGGTCATCCTCCCTTTCGACTATGCGCCTTTATGCGCTTTGTTAATCCGATGACTCGGTCCACTCAATCAACAAACCATTAGAACACAGCACCAGTTTCTCATCTGACATGGAGCGCCGTTGTGCCGAATGAAATTGTCTTAAAGTCGGGTTTGCGACTCTATTTCGAAGATGTTGGCGAAGGCCTGCCCATTGTCTGTATTCCTGGCTGGTGCTACAGCACCGCAGTATTTGAGCGCAATTTTCCGGAGTTAGGCAGGCAGTATCGCGCAATCAGTTTTGACCCTCGCAGCCACGGTCGTTCCCAGGTAACTGATGAGGGCAATGATTACACGCAGCATGGTCGCGATTTACGGGAATTTCTTGAGGCGATGCAATTGACGGATTGTGTGCTGCTGGGCTGGTCACTGGGTGTTTATGCGATTTATTCCTATGTCGAACAGTTTGGTATCAGTGGTATTCGTGCGGTTATCGCAGTGGATGAGTCACCGAAAATTATCAAACAACATGCCGATGACTGGGGGGAGGGCGCGGCTGATGAAGTTAAAGCTGTTGTCGATATGGCTCGTGCTGATTTTCGGGAATTTTTTCGCGGCTATATGGCAGAGGGCTTTGTCAATCATCCGGGTGATGCGCTACTGGACCGTTTTACCCAGGTTGCTACCGCTGCTTCGTCTAGTGTCGCAGCGGCTTTACTGGCCAATGCGGCACAGATGGATTTCTGTCAAACCGCAAGTAAACTGGCGGTAAGGGTGCCGGTTTTGAACATCGTGCGGCAGGACTGGTCATCGCAGGCACAGCAATGGATTGCCGCTAACCAGCCCACGGCAACAACAAAGGTATTGGGAAAGCATCTCATGTTCTATGAGTTCTCCAAGGAATTTAATGCCTGTGTGCGGGACTTTCTGGATGTCCTTCCATTAACCAGACCCTGACGTTAGAATACGCGCGTTTTTTGGGCTTATAGATACAGCATGTTTGTCGTTGATTGGATTAAAGCCGTTCTCAAATTCTTCCTGGTCGACCCGTTCGTGAACATTCTTGGTGACCTGTTTGAACAGCCGCTGATTATGTGGGTTTTCATCGGCTGGGGCTGGCTGTGCATTTGGGTCATGTTGTTCTCCATCTACGATACCTTCGGACAGATATAAACAACTCAGGACAGCAGTTCCTCCAGCGTCTTGATCACCTTGTCGCCAAACTGATCGGTACTGACCAGTTCAATGTTGTCGCTTGATCGCGACAGGTCCGCCGTCGAGTAACCGGCCTCGAACACCTTCTTCATCGCCTGCCAGACCATCGCGGCTTCCTCAGGCAGGTTAAAGCTCATTTCAAGCATCATGGCGACGGAGCCAATCATGGAGTAGGGGTTGGCAATATTCTTACCCGCAATGTCCGGTGCGGAACCATGTGAAGGTTCATAATAGGCTTTCTCCGGTCCGATACAGGCTGACGGCATCAGCCCGAGAGAGCCCAGAATGCCCCCTCCCTGGTCACTCAGAATATCGCCGAACATGTTTTCCATGACCATTACATCGAACTGTCCCGGATTCAGGCAGAGCGCTGTCGCAGCCGCATCCACCAGCAGGTGGATCACTTCCACGTCCTGATAGTCCTGATGCACCTCATCCAGAACCTCGTTCCAGAACACGCTGGACATCAGGACGTTGCTCTTGTGGATGTTATGCAGACGCTTGTTCCGCTTACGGGCCTGTTCAAACGCCACCACCAGAACCTGGCGGACCTGTTCTTCGGTGTATTCCAGGGTCTCGTGCACGTAGCGCTGACCATCCTCGTTCACACCCCGTTCCTTCCTGCCAAAATAGAGACCGCCAACCAGCTCTCGAATCAGCAGGATATTGATACCGTCCCGGATGATCTCGGGTTTCAATGGTGAGAAATGAGCCATTTCCCTGCTGAGCGTAATCGGCCGGAAGTTGGCGAAGGTGTTATAGCGAGCCCGAAGTGGCAGGATGGCGCCACGCTCAGGCTGTTCTTCAACGGGAATTTTCTGTGATTCTTCGTGGGACAGGCCCACCGGCCCTTTGAGAATGGCGTCGGCCTGATCGCAGATGGCTTTGGTCGCATCCGGGAAGGCCCTGCCTTCATCGAAGTAGGCATGGGCACCGAAGGGGGCGGTAATCAGTTCAAAGGACACGTCTCTTTTTTTCTGAAGGAGATCGAATACCCGGACTGCCTGGGCCATGATCTCGGGACCGATCGCATCACCGGGCAATACTGCGACTGTATATGCATTGGTCATTTTGCGTGTCCGTTTCCGGAAAGCCGCGAATTCTACCATGGTCCGACAGGTTGTTGACGGTCAGCCTTTTCCAACGGAACATAATGGAATGGTCCACCCCACTCCATCAATCGGCGTCAATGCGCCAGAATGGATACACCATTCAAACAGACAGAGTGAGGCGACCATGAAGAAGTGTACTGAAAAGCGAGCAATCAAGGTAGTCGGTATCGACCTGGGTAAGACCAGTTTCCATCTCCACGCGGTGGATGACAGAGGTCAAACCCAGATAACCAAAAAACAAACCCGCAACCAACTGAAGGCGACTATGAGCAAGCTATCGCCTTGTCTGGTTGGGATAGAAGCCTGCGCCGGCGCCCATGACTGGGCACGACGATTGTCTGGCTACGGTCATGAGGTGAAGCTGATTGCCCCACAGTTTGTTAAACCCTACGTCAAGTCCAACAAGAATGATCGTATTGATGCAGAGGCTATATGCGAAGCCGTTCAGCGCCCTGGTATGCGTTTTGTTGCGGCCAGGACCGTGGAGCAGCAGGACGTTCAGTGTCTGCACCGTATTCGCAGTCAGGTGGTGGCTCAGCGCACCGCCCAGGTCAATCAGATCCGAGGCCTGTTGTTAGAGTACGGCATTACGATACCCCAAGGGAGAACACACGTACGCAAACATCTCCCGCTCATTTTGGAAGACGCGGAAAACGGTCTGACGATGCGCTTTCGGGGACTCTTATCGACACTCTGTGATGAGTTGGCCCGTCTGGATGAGCGTATTGACGAGTTTGACCAACAAATTGAGCAACTGGCGCAGACAGATGAACGTGCCCGGCGTTTGCTCACCATTCCCGGCATCGGCCCTAAAGGTGCGACCGCCTTGGTGGCAGCCATAGGGGATATCCACGCCTTCAACAATGGTCGGGAGTTGGCGGCCTGGTTGGGGCTGGTGCCCCGCCAGAGTTCCACGGGAGGGAAGGCCCGCCTGTTGGGCATTAGCAAACGTGGCGATGTTTACTTGCGTCAGTTGCTGATTCATGGCGCGCGCTCGGTATTACGCTTTGTGGACAAAAAAGAGGACCCGCGCAGCCGCTGGGCCAAGGCGTTACTACAGCGGCGTCACAAGAATGTGGCAGCGGTGGCGATGGCCAACAAGATGGTACGCACGGCCTACGCGCTGCTGAAGTATGAAGAGGACTACTGTGTCGACAGAATGACCGTGTCAGAACCAGAGATAGTTGCCTGATGGTTCGGCAGATGTCGGTACGACACAGACAAAGGCAAGGATAGGAGAGTAAACCCACCATGGAGTTGCGAAGAGAAAGATCAATGTGATGGCATGAAAGGAGAGACCTGCATTCCTGAAAACCTGGCAGACTCTTAGGCTGAGCAGTAGGAAAGCCGATGAAATGATGAGGACAGGGGTGCGCGGATTCCATCAGGGCCCGAAGGCGAGAACCTTCACCGAGAGGCCGGATATATGACTGCAACTTATCCTTCATGTACACGATGATTGACTCTTGCAAAGCGGGGTGGACCATATATGGATGACAGAGGTCAAACCCAGATAACCAAAAAACAAACCCGCAACCAACTGAAGGCGACTATGAGCAAGCTATCGCCTTGTCTGGTTGGGATAGAAGCCTGCGCCGGCGCCCATGACTGGGCAAGGCGGTTGTCGGGTTACGGTCATGAGGTGAAGTTGATTGCCCCACAGTTTGTTAAACCCTACGTCAAGTCCAACAAGAATGACCGTGTTGACGCAGAGGCTATTTGCGAAGCCGTTCAGCGCCCTGGTATGCGTTTTGTTGCGGCCAGGACCGTGGAGCAGCAGGACGTTCAGTGTCTGCACCGTATTCGCAGTCAGGTGGTGGCTCAGCGCACCGCCCAGGTCAATCAGATCCGAGGCCTGTTGTTAGAGTACGGCATTACGATACCCCAAGGGAGAACACACGTACGCAAACATCTCCCGCTCATTTTGGAAGACGCGGAAAACGGTCTGACGATGCGCTTTCGGGGACTCTTATCGACACTCTATGATGAGTTGGCCCGTCTGGATGAGCGTATTGACGAGTTTGACCAACAAATTGAGCAACTGGCGCAGACAGATGAACGTGCCCGGCGTTTGCTCACCATTCCCGGCATCGGCCCTAAAGGTGCGACCGCCTTGGTGGCAGCCATAGGGGATATCCACGCCTTCAACAATGGTCGGGAGTTGGCGGCCTGGTTGGGGCTGGTGCCCCGCCAGAGTTCCACGGGAGGGAAGGCCCGCCTGTTGGGCATTAGCAAACGTGGCGATGTTTACTTGCGTCAGTTGCTGATTCATGGCGCGCGCTCGGTATTACGCTTTGTGGACAAAAAAGAGGACCCGCGCAGCCGCTGGGCCAAGGCGTTACTACAGCGGCGTCACAAGAATGTGGCAGCGGTGGCGATGGCCAACAAGATGGTACGCACGGCCTACGCGCTGCTGAAGTATGAAGAGGACTACTGTGTCGACAGAATGACCGTGTCAGAACCAGAGATAGTTGCCTGATGGTTCGGCAGATGTCGGTACGACACAGACAAAGGCAAGGATAGGAGAGTAAACCCACCATGGAGTTGCGAAGAGAAAGATCAATGTGATGGCATGAAAGGAGAGACCTGCATTCCTGAAAACCTGGCAGACTCTTAGGCTGAGCAGTAGGAAAGCCGATGAAATGATGAGGACAGGGGTGCGCGGATTCCATCAGGGCCCGAAGGCGAGAACCTTCACCGAGAGGCCGGATATATGACTGCAACTTATCCTTCATGTACACGATGATTGACTCTTGCAAAGCGGGGTGGACCATATATGTATCTGAACTTATACATCCCTGATTCCCGGTTAAGCGGTGAATCAGGATGGACTCGCTACTGTACGCGACCTATTGCTCAAGTGAGTTTGTCGCGGCTATGGGCGGGGGGTTGCAGTTTACTTACGGCGATGGCGAGTTGTCCGCAACCTGTCAGCCTCAACCACATGATTTCTGGTTCCACCCGGAGGCGGTCGCCAATGGCTGGCCTTCAACCGTTCTGGGCACGGAAGACCTGCGTCGGTTCGATGCCTTCGGCTGATCGTTGAACCCTTTCAGGCTCTATTTTGTACCCAGGGCGGGGAGTCACTGAGAGGACAACCGTGGCTAAAGCATCGGAACATTCGTCCGCAACGGTGGACTCCGCGTTGTTTCGTGATGAGGCCCTGATGCGTCTGAGAAGTTCGGTCTGGCAGGCACAGTTGGCTGACAAAGTGGCGCCGTTGCTACCGGAGGATATGCCGGTCTGGCTACGGGCAGACAATGCCTGTTACCGTGGCGGACCTGGTCCGGGTCTGTTCTGTCAAGGGCTGGGATTACTCGATCAGCGTGACCAAAAACCAGCAACGGATGCCAGCGCAGGAGCCTGGTGCCCTGCCAGCACCCCCAGGAGCAACCAAAATCATGTGAAGAGGCAACCGTCTTGCTATTGAGCACGCGATAAGCTGTGATACCTACAACCAAGATGGGTTAACCGGGGATTGAGGACCGGAGGATTGCGGTTAGAATAGGCATTATCCGGGCAGGCGGATTCTGTCCTTGGTCTTGAAACCATAAACCTTGTTAAAGTGAGTGTAGTGGACGTTTTTATCAGCACAGGGGTGAGCACCCTGATCAGTGCGTCGGGTGACGAGGAGCCGACGGAACCGGGTCGGGACACCGGGGTACTGGAAGCACCGGTTGAACCGAAACTCAAGAAGCCCCCGCTGTATAAGGTAGTATTGCTGAATGATGATTACACGCCGATGGAGTTTGTTGTCGAGGTGTTGCAGGTGTTTTTCGGTATGGACCGCGAGAAGGCAACACAGGTCATGCTCGCCGTGCATACCATCGGCAAGGCATCCTGTGGAATTTATCCGAGGGATGTTGCTGAAACCAAATCTGTGCAGGTGAACCAATATGCGCAGGACAACCAGCATCCACTGGTTTCAGAAATCGAAGCTGTGGATGACGACGATTAGAGGATTGTTAACCCGACATGTTAAGTAGAGAACTTGAGGTCACGTTGAACCTGGCCTTCAAAGACGCACGTAAGAAACGACACGAATTGATGTCCGTGGAGCATCTGCTCCTGGCACTGCTTGATAACAACTCCGCAGTCTCCGTGCTCAATGCCTGTGGCGCCGATATTGAGAAGCTACGCAGTGAGCTGGAGGAGTTTCTTGATGCAACCACACCGCTGATTCCACAGAATGAAACCGAGCGGGAAACACAACCCACGCTTGGCTTCCAGAGAGTGTTGCAGCGTGCGGTTTTTCACGTGCAGTCCAGTGGTAAGAAGGAGGTGGACGGCGCCAACGTCCTCGTTGCTATTTTCAGCGAGCAGGAAAGCCACGCTGTATTCCTGCTGAAACAACAGGATGTCCGACGTATTGACGTGGTGAACTACATCTCCCACGGCGTTGCCAAAAATGGCGAGGAGGTTGAGCGAACCGGGAGTGAAGGACTGGCGGAAGGTGAGGAAGAAGGTGAAAAGCAGGCAAGTGCGCTCGAATCCTACGCCACCAATCTGAACGTTCAGGCAAAGAACGGCCTGATTGATCCTCTGGTCGGGCGAGGTTCTGAAGTCGAACGGGTGATCCAGATTCTGTCACGGCGTCGAAAAAACAACCCGCTGCTCGTGGGGGAATCCGGTGTGGGCAAAACCGCGATCGCGGAGGGTCTCGCGAAGCTGATCGTGGATGGCAAGGTGCCTGACATTATCAAAGACAGCAGCGTCTATGCGCTGGACCTGGGTGCGCTCCTGGCAGGGACCAAGTATCGGGGTGATTTTGAAAAACGCCTGAAATCCCTGCTGAATGAACTCAAGGAAACATCTGATCAGATCCTGTTTATCGACGAGATTCACACGATTATCGGTGCCGGAGCCGCATCCGGAGGCGTCATGGATGCATCAAACCTGCTGAAGCCCTTGCTCGCATCGGGTGAGATCCGCTGTATTGGCTCCACCACCTATCAGGAGTATCGGGGTATCTTTGACAAGGACCGGGCACTCAGCCGCCGTTTCCAGAAGATTGATATCTCCGAACCCAGTGTCGAGGATACCTACCACATCCTGAAGGGGCTGAAGACCCGTTTCGAGGAGCACCATCAACTGAAGTACACCGACCGTTCGCTCCGGGTTGCGGCAGAACTGGCTGACAAGTACATCAATGATCGATTCATGCCGGACAAAGCCATCGACGTGATTGACGAAGCCGGGGCCTTCCAGCAACTACAGCCACCCAGCCGCCGTAAGAAACAGATTTCGGTCGGTGATGTGGAACTGATGGTGGCCAAAATCGCACGCATACCGCCGAAGAGTGTGTCTTCATCTGACAAGAATGCGCTGCGTGATCTTGAGACCAACCTGAAGATGACAATCTTTGGACAGGATGAAGCCATTGATACGCTGGCGAGCGCCATCAAGCTGTCTCGTGCCGGTCTCAAGGAGGATGGCAAGCCGATTGGTTCCTTCCTGTTCAGTGGTCCGACGGGTGTCGGTAAGACAGAAGTCTGCCGTCAACTCGCGGGCATCATGGGCATCGAATTGATCAGATTCGATATGTCCGAGTATATGGAACGGCATACAGTGTCACGCCTGATTGGTGCGCCTCCCGGCTATATCGGTTATGACCAGGGTGGTCTTCTGACGGAAGCCATTACCAAACAGCCACACAGTGTTCTGTTGCTGGATGAAATCGAGAAGGCTCATCCCGAAGTCTTTAATCTGCTGTTGCAGATGTTTGATCACGGCACCTTGACAGATAACAACGGTCGCAAGGCTGACTTCCGCAACGTGATCATCATCATGACGACGAATGCCGGAGCCAGGGAGATGAGCCGAAGCTCTATTGGCTTCCAGGCCCAGGATCATTCAACCGATGGCATGGCAATCATCAAGAAGATATTCACCCCGGAATTCCGCAATCGCCTGGATGCCATCATACAATTTGGCGCTCTCTCGAAAGAAGTGATCAAAACTGTGGTTGACAAGTTCCTGGTTGAAATTCAGGTGCAACTGGATTCCAGGAAGGTGCAGCTTGACGTCTCGGAAGAGGCACGCGAGTGGCTTGCTGAAAACGGCTACGATGAAAAAATGGGCGCGCGTCCCATGCAACGGCTCATCCAGAACCGCATCAAGAAGGAATTGGCGGAGGATATCCTGTTTGGCAGATTGTCAGATGGAGGCGGGGTCGTACACGTGACTGTTGAGGATGGTGATCTGCTACTTGAGATCGAGGAACCTGAAACAGTCTGATTACTCGCGGAAGGTGATTCTTCCCTTGGTCAGGTCGTAGGGCGTGAGTTCAACTTTCACCGAATCGCCCGTCAGTATCTTGATGTAGTTCTTCCTCATTTTTCCGCTGATGTGGGCCGTTACGACATGACCGTTTTCGAGCTTGACCCGAAACATGGTGTTGGGCAGGGTGTCGATAACCGTGCCCGACATTTGAATGTGTTCTTCTTTCGCCATTCTTCCTCTTGAGTGATGTGGACGCTACTGTCAAAACGGCGTGCATTGTGCACTAAATGCGAGGTGATCGCAAAACACAATCAGATCAGGAATCCAGCTCCACCCAGTTATCATTGACATACAGCTCAATCGGTTTGTAGTCCATCTTGTAGTTCATTTTCTGGCACTGCTTGATCCAGTAACCCAGGTAGAGGTAATCAAGCTGCAACTCATGTGCATGATCTATGAGCCAGAGTATGGCCAGTACGCCAGGGGAACGCGACCGAAGCGCCGGATCAAAGAAGGTGTAAATGGCGGAAAGTCCGTCATTCAGTTCATCTGCCACCGCGAGCACCAACAATTTCCCTGAGTCGCGAAACTCATAGAATCTTGCCTCGGGACGCCCATCTACCAGAAAACTCTGGAACTGGTCCCTGGAGGCCGGATACATATCCCCGTCATCATGTCGTTCCGTGATATAGGCGTCGTACAGGCTGAAGTACTCCTCGGTCAGGACAGGCTCTCGGGAGATGACCTCAACGCGCGGGTTGGCCCGTAGAACACGTTTATGCCGACGCCTGGGTGTGAACCGGGCAACGGGAATTCGCACGGGAATACAGGCGGCACAGGTCTGGCAGTAGGGGCGATAGATATGCGTGCCGCTTCGACGAAACCCGGCTGCGGATAATGCTGAATACAGGTTCTTATCAATCCTCGCCAGTGGATCGACGAACAGGGTGATTGCCTGCCTGCCTTCGAGATAGCTACAGTCATGCGCTGGTGTCGTGAAGAATCTGAGTTCGGACAGTGACGTCATACGTCTAAATTAACTTTTCCTGCCAGCGCGCGCCAGTCAATATCCGGTGCGGCCAATCCCTGGCTCAGGAGTGTTCGGAACTCCCTGCGGGAGATTTCAATCGCGCCCAGGGACTCAAGATGGGGGTTGGTGATCTGGCAATCGACCATCCGACTCTGCACACGGGCCATGAGTGCCATCAGCGACGCGAAGGCAATCTTTGACGCATCGGTGACATGGTGGAACATGGATTCACCAAAAAACAGGTTGCCAAGCGATACACCATAAAGCCCGCCGGCCAGTTGATTGTCGATGTAACACTCGATGGAGTGTGCAAATCCCGCCTCGTGCAGGCTGACATAGGCACCCTGCATCTCAGGTGTGATCCAGGTACGATCACCTGCAGACGGGCGGTTGCTACAGTGTTCGATCACAGATTTGAAGTCACGATCGACAAAAACCTCGAAATCTCTTTTTCTCAGACGTTTCGCAAGACTGCGACCGGGGTTGAAGGTATTGGGGTCAATGACACAACGGGGGTCCGGCGACCACCAGAGGATGGGTTGCTCCGCGTCATACCAGGGAAAAATCCCGCAGCGATAGGCCAGTAACAGCCAGTCCACAGACAGATCCCCACCGGCTGCGAGCAGCCCGTTAGGGTCGTCCAGCGCTTCATCAATATCCGGAAAAACGCTGTGGTCCCGGGGCAGCCATGGAACCTGCTTCATGGCTGTTGGCCCTCAGGCTTCAAGTTCGTCCAGATACTTCTCGGCATCCAATGCCGCCATGCAGCCAAAACCCGCAGAGGTCACTGCCTGTCGATACACCTGGTCCGCCACATCCCCGGCTGCAAACACGCCCTCAATGCTGGTTGCCGTGGCATTGCCATCCAGCCCGGACTCAATGGTGATGTAGCCATTGATCATATCGAGCTGCCCGGCAAAAATTTCTGTGTTGGGCGTGTGCCCGATGGCGATAAAAACACCCTGAAGATCGAATCCCGAAATCTCTCCAGTGTGCACCTGCCTGATGCGTATGCCGGTCACACCTGTAGCATCACCCAGGACTTTTTCCAGCGTGTGATCCCAGTGAATGTTGATGTTGTCTTTCTCTATAACGCGCTGCTGCAGGATCTTTTCACCCCGAAACCTGTTGCGGCGATGCACCATAATCACCTCAGAGGCGATATTGGACAGATAAAGCGCTTCTTCCAGGGCCGTATTGCCGCCACCGATCACCGCAACTTTCTGCTTCCTGTAAAAAAAGCCGTCGCAGGTCGCGCAAGCGCTGACCCCTTTGCCCTTGAAGGCATCTTCGGAAGGCAATCCCAGGTACTGTGCGGAAGCTCCGGTGGTAATGATCAGTGCCTCGCAGGTGTAAATTGCCTGATCACCGTGCAGGCGAAAGGGGCGCTGTGTCAGTTCGGCGGTATGGATATGATCGTAGACGATGTGCGTATCGAACCGTTCGGCATGGGATTGCATGCGGACCATCAGATCCGGACCCTGCAGACCCTCAACATCCCCCGGCCAGTTATCAACGTCTGTCGTTGTGGTCAGTTGTCCGCCGGTTTCGACCCCGGTGATGAGTACGGGATTCAGGTTCGCCCGTGCCGCATACACGGCTGCGGAAAATCCCGCCGGCCCGGAACCCAGGATGAGGAGCTTATGGTGAGTCTCTTTCATAGTTGCTCTTTGTTTCCCTGGTCGTACTGCTTGCGCAGTGCGATGAAATCAGCCCCCTGACGATGGTCTTTGATGATAGACCAGAGTGTCCTGCCTTTGATGTCTTTGGCATCAAGATTTCGCCCTGAGTCATTGAAAAATCGAAGAAAACGCGCAAAATCGTCAACGCGCATCCCACGATAGGCCTTGAGCAGCACATGAAAGTCCGCGTTTTCGCCATAAGGCTCCAGTTCGAGGAAAGATTTAACGCGGGCGTCGTCCCAGACCTCGTCTGTGACCTGTGGCTGAACTGGTCCTGCCATGGGGGTTTCCTGTGAAAATTGGTTATTAAAACGGCGCATTCTACAACAACTGGAAATAACGGAGTAGCGCGCGGCATCGCAAAAAAGCATGTATACCCGACCACATTAGTTATAATATCCAGGGAAGCTCTGAATAATAGGCTTTTTTTGTGAGAGAAAGTTTCGTGAGAGCAAGGCGGACGCGCCCGCAGAAAATCGTAAAAACGCTTTAATTTTCCGATGTTTCGAGGACGGGTCCAACGCAGTTATCGCGGGAAAAGACATTATTCAGAGTTTCCCTAACACGCTGATTTCTAAAGTATTCCACGACAGGTTCCAGGTTGGCACAATCCAAATCCACAACGAGTTCGTCTGAACGGGACAGGCCCGATTTTTTGGCACAGATCGCTCCCCGCCTTAAAGAGGGCGCTTTTATCGCACTGGTCGCCATTGCGCTCTATCTGGTGCTGGCACTCAGCAGTTTTGACGGGCAGGACCCGGGCTTCACCTACACGCCGGGTACTGATGTAGCGGTGAACAACCTCGTTGGCCGAAGTGGTGCCTGGATCGCCTCTGTTTTCTTCTATTTCTTTGGGTTTCTTGCATTCATCTTTCCGATGATGCTGGGCTGGCAGGCCTGGGGCATCTTCAGGGAGCGTGAAACGGAAGGTGAATTTAGCTGGCCGATATTCATTTTCAAGGGCGTGGGCCTGTTACTCACGGTTTGCGCCGGAACCGGCCTTGCGATGATGCATTTCTATACCCTGGGTCATGAATACCCTGAAGGCAGTGGTGGAATTCTTGGCCGGGAGATTGCCGACCTGCTGGTTCCTGTTTTTTCCTATGTCGGGGCCACTTTGTTTCTGCTGGCCATGTTCCTGTTCGGTCTGACTGCCTTTCTGGGTATTTCGTGGCTCAAGGTTATGGACACGACCGGGTACCTGTTCCTGGAACTCGCCGGTTACGTCCGGCATTACACGCATCGTGCGATTGTTGCAGTGCGAGAAAGGACGGAAATTCGCAAATCTGCGGAACATCGACGGGAGGCGCTGGAAAAACACGTAGAGCAGAATCAACAGAGAGCCGCACCGATCATCGAAGCGCCACCTCCGCCCACAAAGGAAGAGAGCAAGCGGGTTGCGCGGGAGCGACAGGGCAATCTGTTCAAGATAAGTGCCGTAGACGGCCTGCCGGCTTTACACCTGCTGGATGACCAGGCTCCTGACCATACCAGGGGTTACTCGCCCGAGGACCTGGAAGCCATGTCCCGTTTGCTGGAACTCAAACTCAGGGACTATGGGGTTGAAGCCGAGGTTGTGGCCGTCTTCCCGGGTCCCGTGATTACCCGTTTCGAGATTCAGCCGGCACCCGGCGTCAAAGTTTCGCGGATCTCGGGCCTCGCCAAGGATCTGGCACGTTCCCTGGCGGTCATCAGTGTACGTGTGGTGGAGGTGATCGCCGGTAAATCCGTAGTGGGTATAGAGATCCCCAACGTAGACCGGGAAATCGTCAAAATGAGCGAAGTGCTGAAGTCCAGAGGCTACGACGATTCCCGGTCCCCTCTGTCCCTCGCGCTGGGGCACGATATTGCCGGCGAACCGGTGGTTCAGGACCTGGCCAGGATGCCGCACCTGCTGGTGGCCGGTACCACCGGTTCAGGTAAATCCGTCGGACTCAACGCCATGATTCTGTCGATCCTGTTCAAGGCATCACCGGAAGACGTCCGGATGATCATGGTAGACCCAAAGATGCTGGAACTCGCCGTGTATGAGGGTATTCCGCACCTCCTGACACCGGTTGTCACCGACATGAAGGATGCGGCGAACGCACTCAGATGGTGCGTTGCAGAGATGGAGCGCCGATATCGCCTGATGGCAACCATGGGTGTCAGGAATGTCAGTGGATTCAACCGTAAGGTGAAAGAAGGCCAGAACGCGGGAGAACCGCTACTTGATCCACTCTGGCAACCGGACCCCTTATTCGAGGAAGAAGACCAGCAGGCCCCGGAACTGGAAACCCTGCCGTTCATCGTGGTGGTTATTGATGAGTTTGCCGACATGATGATGATTGTTGGCAAGAAGGTGGAGGAGTTGATCGCGCGAATCGCACAAAAGGCGAGGGCGGCCGGAATTCACCTGATTCTCGCAACCCAGCGACCGTCTGTTGATGTCATCACAGGTCTGATCAAGGCGAATGTGCCCACACGTATTGCCTTCCAGGTGTCCTCCAAGGTTGATTCCCGAACCATCCTGGACCAGGGCGGCGCCGAACAACTCCTTGGCCATGGCGATATGCTCTACCTTCCGGCCGGTTCACCACTGCCCATTCGGGTACACGGCGCCTTCGTGGACGATGACGAAGTACACCGGGTCGTGGAAAGCTGGAAGGATCTTGGCGAACCCAACTATCTGGGCAGTATCCTGAATGGTGCGTCGGAAACCGAGATGTTGCCGGGTATCGCGGGTGCCGGTGGCGGCACGGACGTCGATGAGGACGCCGACCCCCTCTACGACGAAGCTGTGCAGTTTGTCACGGAATCCCGAAGGGCTTCCATATCAGCGGTACAGCGCAAGCTTCGGATTGGTTACAACCGGGCTGCCAGAATGATTGAAGTGATGGAAGCAACCGGTGTTGTCAGTGAAATGAACAACAATGGTTCCCGCGAAGTGCTCGCCAATGCGCCGCCCGAATAGCCTGTGCCTGATTGGTCTGTTAGCTCTGTCTCTGGTTTGTTCGGCATCACAGGCGGAACCGTCTCCGGCAGAACGACTGGTGGGTCTGCTGTCAGTCATTACATCCCTTCATGCGACCTTCGAGCAGTCCTCACGCAGCCAGGGGTTGCAGGCCGGTGAAATCTGGCTGGAGAAGCCGAACCGGTTTCGCCTGGAAACCGTTGCCCCGTTAAGCCAGACCATTGTTTCCGATGGTGATGCGCTCTGGACCTATGATCGGGACCTGGAGCAGGTCATTATCAGCACGCTCAGCAACCGTATTGATACCCTGCCAATCCTGCTGCTGACAGGGGATGCCGGTAAACTGGTTACGGACTATCGGGTGGACTTCTTTGAAGATGAGATTCAGCAGTACTTCCTGCTCCATCCCCATGACGATCAAAGCGTCCTGGGTCGGCTGAGCATCACGTTTGAGAAGGGTCAGCCCGTTTCCGTCGGCGTCGATACCGCCACCCGGGAACCTACCATCATCGACCTTAAGGTTGTCCCCGATTCGGACGTCTCGGAAACCCTGTTCCGGTTCGCGCTTCCGGCAGGTGTTGATGTGATTGATGATCGGACCGACTGATGTCGTTGTTCCGGGAACAGGGCGGCTATCAGCCCCTGGCGTCGCGAATGCGACCTTCCAGGCTTGAGGAGTACGTCGGCCAGTCTCATTTGCTGTCAGCCGGCAAACCGCTGCGGGAAGCCATAGATTCCTCGCAGTTACATTCCATGATCTTGTGGGGACCACCCGGCGTCGGCAAGACGACCATCGCCCGGCTCATATCAGGGGTCTGCGATATTGAATACCAGTCGATTTCAGCGGTGCTGTCCGGGGTCAAAGACATCCGGAACGCGATTGATATTGCCCGACAGCATCGGATGACTTCCGGTCGCAAAACGCTGCTGTTCGTCGACGAGGTACACAGATTCAACAAGGCGCAGCAGGATGCCTTTCTGCCCCATGTTGAGGACGGCACGATCATTTTTGTCGGCGCGACCACAGAGAATCCGTCATTTGAACTGAACAATGCGCTCCTTTCACGAGCGCGAATTTACAAGCTGGAAACCCTGTCCAATGAGCAACTGATCGCTGTTCTGCGGCAGGCGCTGGATAATGATGATGAACTGCGGGGAAAGCGTCTTGAAGTATCGCCGGATGTACTGAACACCATTGCCCGGGCTGCCGATGGTGATGCCAGACGGGCGCTGAACATCCTGGAAGTTGCCTCAGATATGGCGGAAGGCTGTATCAATGAAACCCTGCTGGCACAGTTGTTTGGTGATGAAATGCGACGCTTTGACAAGGGTGGCGACATTTTTTATGAGCAGATATCCGCCCTGCACAAGGCGGTTCGCGGTTCTGACCCGGATGCGGCGCTTTACTGGTTTGTCCGCATGATTGACGGCGGCTGTGACCCGATCTACATCGCCAGGCGGGTTGTTCGAATGGCCAGCGAGGATATCGGCAATGCTGACCCACGTGCCATGGAAATAGCTCTCAATGCCTGGGCGGTACAGGAGCGGCTGGGCAGCCCGGAAGGAGAGCTTGCCATTGCCCAGGCGGTGGCCTACCTGACGGTGGCCGCCAAAAGCAACGCGGTCTACCGTGCGGTCGGAGAAATCAAACAGGTGGTTGCTGAAACCGGCAGCCTGGATGTGCCCATGCATATCCGGAATGCGCCGACGGGAATGATGGCGGATATGGGCTATGGTGAAGACTACCGGTATGCCCATAACTTCGAAGATGCCTTTGTGCCGGGAGAGTCATACCTTCCGGAAGAAATCGCGGATCGGCAGTTCTACCACCCGGTGGATCGGGGTCTGGAGACCAGAATTGCAGACAAGCTGAACCACTTGAGGCAACAAAACGCAGCCAGCGGGTTTCAGCGGTACGGAAGCAAAAAGGAGGACTAGGCTATGGGGACTCTTCTTGCAGTCGCAATCGGTGGCGCACTTGGCTCGCTTGCGAGGTATGGCCTTGGCCTATGGTCAGAGCAGGTGACTGGCGGTGATTTTCCCTATGGTATATTCGTGGCCAATGTTGCCGGTTCAGTGGCAATCGGTGTCTGCTTTGTGCTGCTGTTTGAACGCGCACTGCTACCGGAGGTCTGGCGTTCGCTGCTGATGGTTGGTTTCCTCGGTGGCTTCACCACCTTTTCTACCTTCTCGCTTCAGGCAATCGGTTTGCTACAGGATGGAAGGCTGCTTGCGGCCGGGGTCTACGTGCTCGGTTCAGTGGTCCTGAGTCTTGCCGGTGCCTGGCTGGGGATACTGGCGATGCGTCAGTTGATGAGCTAAGGAAACTATCGCGGAGAAATGGATTCGTTGAGTCGGTACGAGTAGCTGTCCGTCTGCAGACTGTCAAGAGGCTCATCAAGCCTGTTAAAAGCAACACTGAAAGGTGATTCAGCCACCTCAAGCCGAAAAAAAATCTCACACCTGTCTGAACCCGGACAAGATAAGAAGCTTGTTCGCAGTAAATCGATTGACTAAAGCTCTCTGCAATGCGACAGTACGAACTTACGGGGTCAGTCCATTTTTTAAAAAAATTATCCTGCAGTACCCAGTATTCATTATTGGTCTTATCAATTATTAACTGCCCGTTTGGTGCGCGAAAGCATGTCTCCTCACCTTTGCTAAAGCCGCCTGAAAATAAAGCTGCACTAAAACCCAGGAGGATCGAAAAATGCGTACTATCCGTAACATCTTCACTACCACTCCGCTACGCGAGGCAATCTCAAAAGCAACCCGCTTAAGCCATACACCTCGCTCAAGAACCAACCTTGGAGTTCTGCTGTTAGGCGCTCTGACACTTCCTTTGGCAACCCTGGGTTACGCCCAGGAAACGGGGGGGGCGCGGGAGTCGATCAAATAGAAGAGGTGGTAGTCACCGGTACACGCCAGACCATTCAAGACTCAATTTCGCTCAAGCGCGGTTCAACGCAAATTGTTGACGGCCTAAGCGCCGATGAAATTGGTGATATTCCTGCTTTATCAATCGGTGAAGCTTTGGAAACCGTTACCGGCGCGTCTTCACACCGTGAAAACGGCGGCGCAACCGAGGTTTCCATTCGTGGCCTGGGCCCGTTTTTAACCAGTACGGTGCTCAATGGTCGAGAAGCAACCAATGGTGCGGGTAACCGTGCGGTTAATTTCAGTATTTTCCCGTCAGAGTTATTTAACAAGATTGGTATTTTTAAAACACAATCTGCCAGTTTTACTGAAGGCGCCGTTGGTGGTCAAATTGCATTGGATACCAAAAAACCTATTGATCATGGTAAGCGTGGCATTCAACTGAACTTAAAAGGCGCTTACAATGAAAACGAACAGGACATCGCTGGCGGCCAGGATATAGGTTATCGGGGAACGGTTAGTTATATCGACCAGTTTGAAACCGACAATGCGGGCACGTTTGGCATATCTCTTGGCGTTCAGGTCCGAGATGAATCCAATCCCGAGCAGGAATATCGAACCAGTACCACGCCTCGGATTTGTGATCTTGATGGCGGCATCCCTACCGGGACAACCTGCTCTGATGATCAACTCTTTTTAAGAGACCCCGCCACCCCGGCGGATGAGCGGGAATTTGCATTCCTGACCAGTTCAGGTACATTTCGCCAAAATGTAACCGATGACGAAAGAAACTCGTTTTTCGGTGCGTTGCAATGGCAACCAAATGATGATCTGGATATCAATCTGGATGTGCAGTGGTCTGAACGCATTCAAAGCGAAGCAAGAAGTGATTTGGTTTTTGCCGAACTCAATCGAAATATTAATAATCAGTTTAGCGTAGTCTCTAACACCGGCGTGCTCGAAGAATTTATTAGTACCGGACAGGAGATTCAGCTACTGTCTCAGGATTTTGTCCGTGATGAAGAGTACAAAGGTATTGGTCTTAATGTTGAGTATCAGGTCAATGAGAATTTGACGGTTTCTTTTGACGCATCCTATTCGAATACTTTTCGCCTTGAGACAGAAGAAAGCGTGCGTTTAGCTAATGAGCTGGAAGCCAATATTGCGGCTGATTTAACCAATGCCGTGCCAACGTTTACGGTCAGTAATTTTGATAATGGCCTGGGGTTTGATCCTAACCAACTTGGCACTTTCCTTTCCGTAGGTGGCGACGGTACTTTTACCGCAGAAAACCTGGAACTGGCGCTTAGCAATAGCCATGTAAACGATGCCGGTATATCGGGTGACAGTGATGCCGATGACAGACTCAGACTGCGTGACCAAAACGACATTCGAGAGAATACCATTACCGCCCTGCGAGGTGATTTTGAGTTGCAAACTGAAAATCTGGGATTTGTTACCAGTATCGAAGGCGGTGTAAGGTATTCGCAGCTCGAATATGAAAGACGCGGCAATGTAAACGCGGAATTTACCCTGAATAACCTGGATAACTATGGCGAAGTGGCTGCCGCTATCGCCAATATTTGTGTTGGTGACTTTCCCGAGAGCGGCTTTTTATCGGAAGAACTCAACGGCCGACCTTTGGTAGTGGGTGTTGATGTTGAAACCGATGATTTGTCAGATTTTATACAGAATCCTGACCCGGCGGTAGCCCGTACAGAGTTTAACTCGTTTCTTTCCGTTGATAGTGGTTGTGTACTGGATATAGTAAGAAGTCAGGGTTTGGATGACGGCGAAGCCGTTGTGATTGAAGGTACTACCGAGTTTACCAGCGCCAGTGTAGATGTCGAGGAATCTACTTTTGCCATTTACCTGCAAGCCAACTATGAGTCAGAACTTTTCGGTTTTCCGGCGCGTGGTAACTTTGGCGCGCGTTTGATTCGCACAACGGTGGATTCAACCACCTTTAATGCACCGTTCAGACTGGATTTTAATGATAACGGCAGTTTCGAGCTTGACACGCGAGTTACCGGTGGATTGACGGAAATTGATAACAGCTTCTCGTATACCGAGTTTCTGCCCAGTGCAACTTTAGTATTAGACCTGTCGGATGAGGTGTTGTTTAGAGCCGGTATTTTCCGGGGCATTTCACGTTCCGACCCCGCAATTTTAGGCACCAGGCAACAGCTTGGCACCGTGCAACAGGATATTTTGGACCGGACTGAAGCAGATAACGGCGATATACTCGGTCTTACTGCCCAAGATCTGCAAATCTTTATTTCTTCTCAAGGTGTCAGCGGTGGCTCCGCAGAGTTAGAGCCGTTTACCTCATGGAATATTGATCTTGCCCTTGAATGGTACCCGAATGAAGATACGATTCTGGCTGCGGGTGCGTATTACAAGAGCTTTACAGGTGGTTACCGGAATACCTTTATAGACAGTACGTTTACCGTTGTGAGTGACGGGAGTACGGATACCCGAGATGCATTAAACGCCTCCGGCCTGTTTCCTCTTGACGGTAGCATTGAGGTTACCGCGCCGATAAGCGGGCTTGAAACTACCGATGACAATAGCAACTTGTATGGCATTGAATTAACCGCGTCACATGCGTTTAGCTACCTTTCGGGTTTCTGGAGTGGTTTTGGCGCCAAACTGAGTTACAACTATGCAGACTCTGATTTCGAGTTTGAAGATGACTTTTCGGGTGCTGGTGTCGGGGTTAACGGTCCTCTGATCAGGTTAACGCCGCCGGCTGAGATATTTGGTTTGTCACGAGATGTCGTATCGGCTCAACTCTATTGGTCCGGCAGCGCATTCGACGCTCAGGTTATTTTTAAGCATCGCTCACAGTATTTTCAACAATTTATAGACACGCCGGGGCGTATTCGTTTTGTTGATGATAATTCAGTGGTTGAATTAAGAGCGAGTTATAGGGTAACCGATAATATTAAATTGACACTCGAGGCATTGAATATTACTGATGAGCCACGAACGGACTTTAGAGGTGTCGAGGGCAATATTCATCAGGTGCTGTCTTATGGTCCGCGTTACTTCTTTGGCGTGCAAGCGAAGTTCTAGCCCCAATATTGCATCAAAAAGAAGGCAAGTCCTTTAATTTCCGGTAAAATTCAGTTGCTTACAAAAAATTCCCGGAAGGACTTGCCATGACAAATTGTACCACAACTGAACTCACATTCGAAGCCGTTAAACGACGTAAAGTCACCGCTAATTTCAACGGTGGTGACATCACCGGTAATGGCGGACTATTGCTGCTACGCAAGATCGACCGCCTGACCGGACTCACAAAACAGGTCGCAAAACGTCTGGCCGATGACCGTGTCCGGGGACGTTGTGAACACACGCAGTTGTCGCTCCTGCGTCAGCGGGTCTATGCACTGGCCATCGGTGATGAAGACCTTAACGATCATCAACAACTCCGGCACGACCTGGCGCTACAGTCTGCCATTGATCGTGACCGACCACTGGCGAGTCCCTCGACCTTGTGTCGCTGGGAGAACAACGCAACAGGGGAAACGGCCAGGACGATTCATGAAGTCATGGTTGATCAGTTTATAGCTTCTTTTGAGAAGCCCCCGACGCGCCTCGTTCTTGATGTTGATGCCACGGATGATCCTGTGCACGGTATGCAGGAGCATCGAGGCTTCCACGCCTACTACGATCACTATTGTTTTCTGCCACTGTATGTCTTTTGTGGTGAGAAGTTGCTGGTCAGCTATCTGCGTCCCTCAAGGATTGATGGCGCCAAACATAGCTGGGCGATTCTGGCGCTGTTGACCAAACGGCTCAGGCAGGTGTGGCCGAAGGTGAAGCTCATTGTGCGCGGTGACAGCGGCTTTTGTCGTTGGCGCATGCTGAACTGGTTTGATCATCATGATGTGGGTTATGTGATCGGTATGGCCCGTAACGACAGGCTCAATGGCTTCGCTGGCCGGTTAATCCGCAAGGCAGAACGAGACTATCAGCAAACGGGCCAGAAGCAGCGTTTGTTTGGCGAGTTCCGCTATGGCGCCGGTAGTTGGCCGTACCCTCGCAGGGTCATTGCCAAGGCTGAACACAGCAGTCGCGGCAGCAATCCTCGATATCTGGTGACGAATCTGACCCAGTCACCACAGTATCTATACGACAAGCTGTATTGCCCGCGGGGTGATATGGAAAACCGGATCAAGGAACAGCAACTGGGTCTGTTTGCAGACCGTACCAGTTGCCACCGGTGGTGGCCGAACCAGTTCCGACTGCTGTTATCGTCCCTGGCCTATGTCCTGATGCAGCGACTGCGAGACATCGGATTGCGCGGCACCGGGTATGCGAAAGCCCAGGTAGGGACGATCAGACTGACGTTGCTGAAGATCGGTGCGGTCATCATCCGCAACACCCGAAGGATCAAGTTCTTTCTCTCCAGCGCCTATCCGCATCAGCAACTGTTCTGCCAGGTGGTAGCAAGGCTCGATACCAGCTAAGACAATCACCCACTCAATCGTGCTGGGTTCAGGTGGTATCGCCAGGATAACCCGACCCTGAAAATCGAAAAATACCCCTCTTATCTATCGAGAACAACGTCAGTGGCGATTCTGACCATCAAAACTGTTAGAGAGAGATTCGCCGTTGAAGCAAAAACCGAACAACGACCTCAGGTTGAGGTCGTCAGGTGTTTTGATGCAATATCCGGGCTAGTTCCGCGCAAAAGCCTGCAGTAGATGTAATTCAAGGCTGGATGCACCTACAATGTAACAAGCTGGGAATACTACAGACGGGTAACGGAAGGTGAAGAAGAAGCGCCTCTTCATTAACAAACGCCCCCAGCGGTCCGGACATGAATCCAGAAACACTCGGAAATTGTTGCCGTCTTCATCATGTTGTTCGCCGGAATAGAGGTTGAGTTCCGGGTCTATTTGCCGTGCACAGGGGACTGCAACCAATCAGCGTCATAACTGAAGCTAAAATGTTCGTTTTGGCGGGTGGTGGACGAACGAAGTGTTCCGATGAGCGCTGGTTCTTCGAACTCCTCCCAGTCTGCAAAGACAAAAACCTTTGTACTCACTGTGGCGTTCCTGTTTTCCTGCCCTTCAGTTTGATGTCTTGCAACTTACGACCCAGTTCATCGTCCAGTGCTACTTTGGCAAGGTCATCAGCCAGCCCGAGGACACTCAGCACGACAAGATAATGGCCGATTGAAACCCCTCGGCCTCCTTTTTCAATCTTCCGAATGGTCAGGCGGCTGAGCCCTGTACGCTCTGATATCAAAACCTGGGTATAGCCTCTGCGCTTACGTGCCAGTTTGATGTTCTCGCCAAGCTGTTCCAACAGGCGTTGATTCCTGGGAAAGACGACGGCAGATCGGCTTTTTTTCGATTCCATTTTGATTACTATAGTTGCCAAATAGATAGATACTAGCAATTATAGTGGTCATTTTAAGTGAATCAACCCTGCCGGGCGCTATGGTTCTCGGGGATATTCCCTGGCAGCACTGAGGGCTTTGGTTTGTGTGCCGCACACAGTGGCGAATACAGAGCCTTGTGCTCCCCAACTGCGATTGGTCTATCCGCCTGTATTCCTGTTCATGGTATCGCATGTAATCGACGCGATATCCTCTCGCCCGAAGATGCTGCTCCACGAAATTCGTTTTGCCACCCGAATACATCGGAGTTAGATGGGCGGCGCTGTTGCGCGAGATACTTTGTTACCAGATTTTTCCACTAAACAAACGGGGGTTTCAGTATTTGTGTTAGCATTCAAGAGAAGGGCGTTGAAAATCCGTGTTGAGATTGGAATCGATAGCGGAAAGCGACCTTGCCATCCGAGATCAGATCAATTTCTGTGCCAATGAAATTTTTACATGCAGCAGACATCCATCTGGATAGCCCTCTTCACGGCCTTGAGTGCTATGAGGGTGCCCCTGTAGACGACATCCGTAGCGCTACACGCCGCGCCTTTGACAATCTGATTAATCTTGCGATTGATGAAGAAGTGGCATTCGTGCTACTGGTGGGTGACCTCTATGACGGTGACTGGAAAGACTATAACACGGGACTGTATTTCGTGGAACGCATGAGAAGGCTAGATGATGAGGGCATTCCTGTCTTCATCGTGGCTGGTAACCATGATGCCGCCAGCCAAATCACGAAGCACCTTCGGTTACCCGGTAATGTCACTCGATTCTCGACCGGGCGTCCGGAAATGAAATCTCCGGATCATTTGAATGTAGCGCTGTATGGCCAGGGGTTCGCAACACGGGCCGTAACCGATGACATTTCACAAGCCTATCCGCAGGGGGACCCACAGCTTTTCAACATCGGTCTGCTACATACCAGCCTGAGTGGCAGGCCAGGCCATGAGCCCTACGCTCCCTGCACTGTTGATGGGCTGCGGTCCAAAGGCTACCAGTACTGGGCATTGGGCCATGTCCATAACCGTGAAGAGGTGAGCAAGGATCCATGGATTGTATTTCCGGGAAATATCCAGGGTCGGAATATTCGTGAGCAAGGGCCCAAGGGCTGTACGTTGGTTACGGTGGAAGATGGAGAGGTTGTTAAGGTAGAACATCGTGACCTGGATGTGATGCGCTGGTCTCTCTATGAACTGGATGTTTCTGTCCACGCAACGGAGGATGATATCTCTGAGCAGGTACACGAAGGTCTGCGGTCAGTATTGGATGGTGCGAAAGGAAGGCCAGTCGCTGTGCGCCTGGTGTTGAAAGGTGCTTGTTCTGCACACTCGTCGTTGCACGCACGCCGTGAACACTGGATTGAAGAATATCGGGCGCTGGCAACAGGACTAGCCCGGATATTGCATCAAAACACCTGACGACCTCAACCTGAGGTCGTTGTTCGGTTTTTGCTTCAATGGTGAGTCTCTCTCTAACAGTTTTGATGGTCAGAATCGCTACTGACGTTGTTCCCGATAGATAAGAGGGTCATTTTTCGATTTTCAGGGTCGGGTTATCCTGGCGATACCACCTGAACCCAGCACGATTGAGTGGGTGATTGTCTTAGCTGGTATCGAGCCTTGCTACCACCTGGCAGAACAGTTGCTGATGCGGGTAGGCGCTGGAGAGGAAGAACTTGATCCTTCGGGTGTTGCGGATGATGACCGCACCGATCTTCAGCAACGTCAGTCTGATCGTTCCTACCTGGGCTTTCGCATACCCGGTGCCACGCAATCCGATGTCTCGCAGTCGCTGCATCAGGACATAGGCCAGGGACGATAACAGCAGTCGGAACTGGTTCGGCCACCACCGGTGGCAACTGGTACGGTCTGCAAACAGACCCAATTGCTGTTCCTTGATCCGGTTTTCCATATCACCCCGCGGGCAATACAGCTTGTCGTATAGATACTGTGGTGACTGGGTCAGATTCGTCACCAGATATCGAGGATTGCTGCCGCGACTGCTGTGTTCAGCCTTGGCAATGACCCTGCGAGGGTACGGCCAACTACCGGCGCCATAGCGGAACTCGCCAAACAAACGCTGCTTCTGGCCCGTTTGCTGATAGTCTCGTTCTGCCTTGCGGATTAACCGGCCAGCGAAGCCATTGAGCCTGTCGTTACGGGCCATACCGATCACATAACCCACATCATGATGATCAAACCAGTTCAGCATGCGCCAACGACAAAAGCCGCTGTCACCGCGCACAATGAGCTTCACCTTCGGCCACACCTGCCTGAGCCGTTTGGTCAACAGCGCCAGAATCGCCCAGCTATGTTTGGCGCCATCAATCCTTGAGGGACGCAGATAGCTGACCAGCAACTTCTCACCACAAAAGACATACAGTGGCAGAAAACAATAGTGATCGTAGTAGGCGTGGAAGCCTCGATGCTCCTGCATACCGTGCACAGGATCATCCGTGGCATCAACATCAAGAACGAGGCGCGTCGGGGGCTTCTCAAAAGAAGCTATAAACTGATCAACCATGACTTCATGAATCGTCCTGGCCGTTTCCCCTGTTGCGTTGTTCTCCCAGCGACACAAGGTCGAGGGACTCGCCAGTGGTCGGTCACGATCAATGGCAGACTGTAGCGCCAGGTCGTGCCGGAGTTGTTGATGATCGTTAAGGTCTTCATCACCGATGGCCAGTGCGTAGACCCGCTGACGCAGGAGCGACAACTGCGTGTGTTCACAACGTCCCCGGACACGGTCATCGGCCAGACGTTTTGCGACCTGTTTTGTGAGTCCGGTAAGGCGGTCGATCTTGCGTAGCAGCAATAGTCCGCCATTACCGGTGATGTCACCACCGTTGAAATTAGCGGTGACTTTACGTCGTTTAACGGCTTCGAATGTGAGTTCAGTTGCGGTACAATTTGTCATGGCAAGTCCTTCCGGGAATTTTTTGTAAGCAACTGAATTTTACCGGAAATTAAAGGACTTGCCTTCTTTTTGATGCAATATTGGGGCTAGGGGGAGCTGGCATCTGGTTGGAGAAGGTTGTCATCGACACGAAGCCTGTCGCCTCTGTCGATGAAGCGCTCAAACGTGATGATGCGTTGAGTGGTTTGCTACGCGCCATCCGTGACATGGAATGGGATGACTCAGCTTTGGAAGGGCTTGCTAAAGAGATGTCCCCGCTTCGTCAGAAACTTCCGCCTGAACTCCTGCGTGATTATGATCCGGCCAAGCCTGAGAGACTTAAGGAGGCCCTGGAGGATATCAAGGAAATTCTCGTCAATCGCCTGCTTACCACGGGAGAAGGTGAGTGAGGTCAGGATGAGAGTTAACAAGCTAAATCTTGCTGCATTCGGCCCATTTACCGACCGGATGATGGAATTTTCCGAGAAGGGACTCCATATCGTCTATGGGCGCAACGAAGCTGGCAAGAGCTCAGCCTTACGGGGTTTGAAAGCCCTGCTTTATGGCATTGACGAGCGTACCCTTGACAATTTCCTGCATGCCAATGAAAAACTCCGCATTCAGGGGCACTTGCAGACAGCCGATACGCAGGAATGTTTGTTCGTCCGGCGTAAAGGCCGAAAAAACACCTTGTTGGGTCCAGATGGTGAAGTGCTTGACGAACAGATGCTGACACCATTTCTTCAAAGCGTAACAGCGGAATTGTTCGAAACGCTATTTGGGATTGATCATCAGGCATTGGTACGGGGCGGACAGGAGATTCTTGAGCAGAAAGGAGATGTCGGGCAGGCACTTTTTTCGGCGGCACTTGGTAGCGATACTTTAGTCGTCCGCACTCGTCTTGATGATGAGGCTGATCGTCTTTTCAGACCCAGAGGCTCAACGCAGACAATCAACTCAGCAGTAAAGTCCTACAAAGAAATAAAGAAGAAAATCAGAGAGTGCTCTCTTTCATCCGGCAAATGGGTCGAGCATCATCGCAAGTTGACTCGGGCGACAAGGGAACTGGAAGAAACTAAATCTAAACTGGAAAAAAAGCGATTAGAGAAAAACCGCTTACAACGCATCCAGCGTGTTTTGCCAAAACTCGCCAGGTTCCGAGAGCTCGCTCAAGAACTGGAATCATTGCATGATGTCGTCATCTTGCCGGAGGATTTTGCGAACCGTCGCCAGAAGGCGGTGCGCGCATTGGAGACTGATCAGACCATTGTGGACCAGTCAACCTCTCGGCTCAAAGGATTGCAGAAACGGTTTGAAGAATTATCAGTCAACCAGGCATTGTTGGAACAGGCAGAAAACATTGAAGATATCCATGCGCGCTTGAGCGGCTATCAAACAGCGCTGCAAGACCGACCGGACCTTGAAGCTCAGAGCGGGCAACTATTGGCAGACGCAAAATCCATACTCAAAGAAATTCGTCCTGATATCGAACTGAAGGACATCGAGAAGTTGCGCCCCGTATTGACAAAACAACAAATTGTTTCAGGTCAAAGTAGCGAAAAAACCGCACTGAATGAGCGTGTAGGAAACGCAGAGTCCAATTTGCGGAAGGCAAAAAGATTGCTAGAAGGTGACCGCAAGGAGCGTGATGAAATTCCCGAATCAGCCCCCACCGATGCCTTACACCGGGCGATAGTTGCCGCCAGAAAACGGGGAGAACTGGATGCTTTGATCCAAAACCGCCAAAGTCAACTCTCAAGCCTGCGGACAGAATGCGACGATAGTCTTGCACGGCTCACGCTTTGGGATGGTGAACTGGAAGAAGTGGTCGGGCTGGCACTACCAAACAAGGAAAACATTGATCGATTCAGACAGGACTACGAGAATATTTTGAGCAGTATATCCGGGCTTGAAAAGAAGAAAGAGGAGCTAACCGACTCTTTACAAAATACCTCACAGGGGATCAATGAGATAAAAGGTGTCGGGGAGGTGCTAACAGAAGCTGATCTCACTAATGCCAGAACCGAACGTGATAAAGTCTGGCAGTTGTTGCGTCTCCAGTGGTTGGGCGGTGAGGATGTGTCAGCCAGGGCAAATGATTATCAGGGCGAAGGAGCATTACCGGATGTCTTCGAAAAACGTCTCACCATTTCCGATGAAGTTTCTGACCGCCTGCGCCGCGAAGCAGACCGGGTTCAAAATCTGGCAAGCCTTCAAGCCAACCATGAACGTGAGCAAGGGAAATTAAAAAGGATTTCCGGTCAGATCGGAACCGCGAAGGAAAAAAAGGCTCAACTGGATGCTGATTGGCAAACATTATGGGCTCCTTGCCAGATTGACCCACATACCCCGGGAGAGATGCGAGCCTGGCTGGATGACTTTGAAGAACTTCGTGGCCGAGTCGAACAACTCAATCAGTTACGGAACGACACAGGTGAGCTTGAACAGAATCGCGGAGAGCATATCCGGCAGCTAAATGAGCAACTGACAGGGCTGGGCGGAACAGCCTCTACATCCGTGGAACTTGAAACCCTACTGTTGGAATGCGAGGCATTAAAAGAGCAACTCGATGAGTCCAAACGTAAACGCGATTCACTGAGTAGTGAGGTCAAGAAGAAGGAAGTCGCAGTTGGGTCGTTGAGTGAAGAACATCAATTGGCTATCGGGGAGCTTGGCACCTGGAAGGACGAGTGGCGTCAACTGATGCAGAGCCTTGACTTAAAAAGTGAGACCTCACCCTCAGAGGCGGGAGTTTTCATTGAAAAACTCAGAACCCTGTTCTCAAAGCAGGATGATGCAAAAGGGCTGCAAGATCGTATCCATGACATTGACAAAGAGGTAGCGGCATTTCGCGAACAGGTGGGGCTAATCGTCCCTGAGGTTGCTCCGGAACTGGGTGATTTGCCTGAGGATCAGGCTGGCATGCGCCTTAATTCACTGTTGATAGAAAACCGGCAAGAGCAGACCAGACGACAAAATATTGAAGAAGATATTGAAGAGGCAAAGGCGGAGATAGAGAACTCAAACGTATCCATTCAGACCGTGAAGAAGAAGCTGGATGCGTTATGTAGGAAAGCAAAGTGTGACAATCAGGATCAACTTGTGACTGCGGAAACGCGCTCGGCTGAACGTCTTCGAATCCAGGAGGCGTTTGCTTCGATCAAGCGGGACATTCTGGAGGCAGGTGAAGGCAGTACTATTGCGGAGCTGGAAGCCCAGGCGAAGGATAGCGACCCGGATAGCCTGCCGGGCCAAATTGAAGAGTTGACGAATGAAATTGACGATGAACTTGATCCCCTGCGGATTGAACTGGCAAGAACAATGGGGAGTGAACAAACGGAACTGGAGCGCATGGATGGCAGTGATCAAGCGGCCCGGTTTGCTGATGACGCTCAATCTGTACTCGCCAATATCCGCTCGGATGTGGAGCGTTACGTTCAGGTAAAACTGGCTGGCAAAATCTTGCGAGACCAGATTGAGCGTTATCGGCAGGAAAATCAGGGACCATTGGTCAGGCGGGCCAGCGAATACTTCGCTGCATTGACACTTGACTCATTTGAAAGTCTCATTACTGACTTTAATGAGAAGGATGAGCCCGTTCTTATCGGCTGTCGCCTGGGAGGTGAACGAGTGAACGTGGAGGGCATGAGTTCAGGGACGCGGGATCAGCTCTATCTGGCGTTGCGTCTGGCCTCTCTTGAAAAATTCATGGAAAGTGCGGAGCCCATGCCATTTATTGTAGATGACATACTGGTGGATTTTGATGATGATCGCTCAAAGGCGGCATTGAACGTCCTGGCCAAATTAGCCAAAAAGACGCAAATCATTCTGTTCACGCATCACTCACGGCTTGTCGAACAGGCAAAGGGAGTGGATGGGCTTGTTCAGGTGCAAGAGTTGTAGAACGAGAGGCCGATGGGTTTTATCGTGACCAATCAAATTAGCCAAAGGTGGGGTTTACGTGCTGGGTTCAGTCGTCCTGAGTCTCGTCGGTGCGTGGCTGGGAATACTGGCGATGCGTCAGTTGATGAGCTAAGGAAGCAGTGTGACTTTTCCGATTTTTTCACGGGCACAATGGCCATCACACTGAGTTAAAATGGTAACAGAAACGACGGCAGATTCTTTCATGGCAAAGCAAGATAACTATAAATGGATTTTCCCCGCTCGCTTCCGCAGAGGTGCCTACGGATGGAAGGCGTCGGAGTTGGCTTGCCAGCGGCTTCGTGAAGCAGCTTCTGAAGTAAAAAAGGTTGCGAAGAAAGAACCTGTTCTCGCAGTGGAAGGGGCGATACGTCTGCTGGCAAAACTCTGGCCTGCGTTGGAGCATGTGGACAGTTCCAGCGGCGCTCTGGGTTCTGCAGTGTTCAAAACGGTCGACGGGTTGGTTCCGCTTATCATCAAAACGCCGGTAGCTGCTAAAACACGCCGAAAATGGCTGGATCGTTTATGGCAGGCTATGCAGGAAGACGGCGTCGATTATCTGGGACCGGTAGGCGACCGTTGGGGCGAACTGTGCGCTTCGGAAGAAATGGCCAACCAGTGGGCGGACGAATTGGTGCCGACATTACGGTCCTGCTTTACTGATTCGGGTTACTTTCATGGCACAACGGCCTGTCTGTCCTGCCTGCTGGTGACGGGACGTTATCAGGAACTGCTTGATCTGTTGGCGTTGGATAGCACACCCTTCTGGCATTATCGCCGCTACGGCGTTGATGCATTGCTGGCGATGAGCAGGAAGGCGGAGGCATTGAAATACGCGGAGGCTTCGAGGGGTATTAACCAGCCGGATGCAGTCATTGATGAGGTCTGTGAAGAGATTCTGATTTCCTCCGGTCTGCATGATGAGGCATATCGGCGCTATGGATTGAGGGCGGTGCGGGGCAATTCCTATCTCGCACGGTTTCGCGCCCTTGCAAGACGCTATCCCATGATAGAGCCGACTGAAATTCTTGCCGATCTCATCAAGATTACACCCGAAGAAGAAGGTAAGTGGTTTGCTACGGCCAAGGAACTAAAACTCTACGGCCTGGCTTTGCAGCTCGCTAATCAGAGTCCATGTGAGCCGAAGACCCTGACCCGGGCGGCGAGAGATTTTCTCGACTCAGAGCCTGAATTCGCACTCGGTTCTGCTCTGGCTGCGCTTCGCTGGCTGAACGAGGGATGGGGTTACGAGGTGACACCCATTGATGTTCAGGATGCTTATGACCTGGCTTTGGAGGCTGCTGAAAGATTGCACGTAGATAATGTGTTAGATCAAATCCATGCACTACTTGGCCAACCGCATGGTGAGGGAAACGCTTTTGTCTGGCAGTCCTTGTTGAGCAGGGTGTGACAGTCCGGATATAGATAGAACAAACAGTTTATGTGCTCCTGACATTATTCAGAGGTTCCCTAACGGTAAAACCGGCCATCTGCTAACATGACGCCCCTTCAACTCAGCGCCGACAATCAGGACCATGCTCGACCCGAAACTGATCAGACAGGACCTTGAGCGGACCGCACAGCGTCTGCTGCGCAAGGGCTTTACCCTGGATATCTCGACGATTCAGTCGCTGGAAGAGAGCCGGAAGCGTCTGCAGGTGGAGACTGATGAACTGCTGGCTGAACGGAACACAAGATCCAGGGCCATCGGTAAGGCGAAGTCGCGAGGAGAGGATATTCAACCACTCCTGGATGCGGTTTCTGACCTGGGAACCGAGCTGGATGCACGAAAAGCACAACTGGATGAGACTCAGGCCAGGCTGCACGAGCAGTTGCTGGCTATTCCAAATGTTCCGGATGAATCAGTGCCGGAAGGGGCCACTGAAGACGATAACATCGAGGTGCGACGCTGGGGCGATATCCCGGTGTTTGCATTTGAGCCAAAGGATCACGTTGACCTGACGCACGACTCCGGGAAGATGGGCTTCAAAGAAGCCGCGAAAATCACCGGATCCCGGTTTGTCACCCTGCGTGGTGAGATCGCACGGCTGCACAGGGCCCTGGCCCAGTTCATGCTGGATGTGCATACACGGGAGCATGGCTACGAGGAAATCTACGTTCCGTTTATTGTCCATCGGGATTCGCTGCTGGGTACCGGCCAACTGCCCAAATTTGAAGAAGACCAGTTCAGGCTTCAGGATGACCGGGATTACTACCTGATACCGACCGCCGAGGTCCCTGTGACCAACCTCGCCCGTGACATGATTCTTCCTGCGGACGACGTGCCCCGGAAGTTCGTCTGCCACAGTCCCTGTTTTCGCAGGGAGGCTGGCAACTATGGCAAAGATACCCGGGGGATGATTCGGCAGCACCAGTTCGAGAAGGTGGAACTGGTCATGATGGTTGGTTCTGAGCATTCCATGGATGCACTTGAAACCCTGACCGGTCATGCCGAGGCCATATTGCAGAAACTTGACCTGCCGTATCGCGTGGTCACGCTTTGTGGTGGCGACCTTGGCTTCGCGGCAGTGAAAACCTACGACCTGGAGGTCTGGCTGCCCGGGCAGGGCAAATACCGTGAGATTTCCTCCTGCAGCAACTTTCGGGATTTCCAGGCAAGGCGTATGCACGCCCGATGGCGCAACCCGGCCACCGGCAAGCCGGAACTCCTGCACACCCTGAATGGTTCAGGTCTCGCGGTTGGCAGAACCCTTGTTGCCGTGCTTGAAAACTATCAGCAGGCTGATGGTTCGGTGCGAATTCCGCAGGCTCTGCAGTCATTCATGGGTGGCGACACCGCTATCCATCCGTAGACCATCATGCGATATCTGCCACTCCATGTAGATCTGAAAGGTCGCCATGTCCTGGTCGTGGGCGGAGGAGAAATCGCATCGCGCAAGGTGGACCTGCTGCTGAAAGCGGACGCGCTGATCACCCTCGTCGCACCCGAGATATCCGGGACTTTGCGAGAACGTCTTGCCGCCCATACACTGATTAACGGACGCTACCAGCCTGAGCTGCTTCACGACAAGGTGCTGGTCGTCGCAGCAACACAGGATACCGAGGTCAACCAACGGGTCTCAGCGAATGCTCAGGCGCGCAATATCCTGGTTAATGTGGTCGACTCGCCTGAACTTTGTACAGTGACCTTCCCGGCCATCATTGACCGCTCACCACTGGTTGTTTCGGTCGGCTCGGCGGGTAGTGCACCCGTGCTGACACGTTACGTTCGGGAACTGGTGGAACAGGTGTTAACGGAGCGGATAACACGTCTGGCCGGGTTTCTCGCGAGTACACGGGACCGGCTGAAGGGCGCATTTCCGGATGTTGATATTCGCCGCCGTCATACGGAGGCATTTTTGCAATCACCCGGCGCAGAGGCGGTTATGTCCGGCGACACGGCGACGGCTGAGAAGCATCTGTTTCAAAACGGGCGAAACCTCTCAACCGGAGAGGTTTATCTGGTTGGTGCCGGTCCCGGTGACCCGGATCTTCTGACACTTCGCGCGTTGCAGCTCATGCAGAAAGCCGATGTCGTACTCTACGACAACCTGGTTTCTCCGCGCATCCTGGATCGGGTGCGCAGAGATGCAACCAGGGAGTTTGTCGGCAAACGCAGTGGCTACAAGTCAACCAGCCAGGAAGACATCAACGATCTGCTTGTGCGGCTGGCAATGGAAGGCAAACGTGTCCTGCGCTTGAAAGGTGGCGACCCATTCATCTTTGGACGAGGCGGCGAGGAGATACAGAAGCTGATTCAGAGAAGTATTCCTTTTCAGGTTGTACCGGGAATTACCGCTGCCTCAGGTTGTGCGGCCTATGCCGGGATTCCATTAACCCACCGGGAGTTGTCGCAGAGCGTTCGTTTTGTGACCGGTCACCCCAGGGATGGCAAGGTCGATCTGCCGTGGCAGGAGTTTGTGCATCCAAAAGAAACAGTCGTGTTTTACATGGGACTGGGCGGCCTTGCCACTATCTGCCGGCAGTTGATTGTTGCCGGGCGCAATGCCGAAACTCCGATAGCCATCGTATCCAGGGGAACCACGCCGGAACAACAGGTGCTTAAAGGCACGTTGGAGTCCATGCCCGGCCTGGTGGCCAGAATGCAGATTCAGACGCCAACACTGATTATCGTTGGTGAGGTCGTGAATTTCGCTGAACGCTAATCGCAGTTGGGCGGTTTCGGCAGGCCGGCAACCCTCGCGAGGATCCTGGCAGGCTTGCCGCTGAACAAAGTCATCAGGTGGATACTGGTTCCCTTCTCGTTGCCGAAGGACTGACCGATCCGTTTCACCAGCACACGATTCTGCGGAAACAGGCGATAGGTTTCGTAATAGTCTCGAACCAGATGAATGATCTCCCAGTGATCATCCGTCAGCGTGATCGCGTCCACTTCGGCCAGTTCCACGGCAACCGCTTCAGACCAGTCGTTCAGGTCGCGCAGGAATCCTTCCTTGTCAGTTGGTGGCAGCATCAGAACCAGGCGCAGACTTTAGCTGCCTCGGTACTCAGCTCAACAAAGGTGTCGTAATCAATCAGCCGCGTGTTGCTGACCGAGTCAGCAAGCCCGCGCGCCAGGACATCCATTTCAAGTGCATAACATCGGCCGGGCAACGTCCCGGAAGCCAGATACACACCTTCCTCAATCAGGACCACCAGATCATCATCAGCGATCAGATGTTCGCACAGTGCAAGCGCTGACGGTTTGTTAATGGTGTGCAGGATCATCGGAAGGTTAACACCCGATCAGCTTCGTCAAGCCAGGCCCGGCAGTCCTTGTCTTCCAGTACCTGAACATCAAGGGACAGTTGCTCTACGGAGAGATGCCAGGTCTCCAGATCTGATCGTCTGCAGGCAATCCCGGATACGCCATAGTCAGCGAGGGCCGCAAAACCCGGCGTATAGTTCTTGCGACCGATTCTTTCCGCTTCCTGGTTGTTCCGGAGTTGAAGTACTCCCTGACCGAGTAACAACAATCGGCAATCCGTGAAGGCTGAACCCATCAGCAGGGCATCCAGACCTTCCTGGGCATTCAGGCTTGTATGAGGGGCGCCGGAAAATATGAACAGGATCGACGTCATTCAGGCACCAAATGTCACAACCCGGTCCGCATTCATGGTGGCATCGACCAGTTGCCCGAGGCCGGAAATGATGAAACCGGGAGCGAGGCTGCTGGCATCCCTGCCGTACCTTGATGCTTCCGTTTCATCGAGAATACCGCGCCGCAAACAGGAGGCGATACATGCCACCAGTTCCACCCGGTGGGCTTCTGCGAAGGTCTGCCAGGCAAGGCTGATGTCCTGTTCATCCTGTGGCGGGGCGATCAGCCGGTTAGCGACCAGAACACCGTCATGATAGAAGAACACCCGTGTCAGTTCGTGCCCGGCCCGGACCACCGCGTCAGCGAACAAAAGCGCGGAGTGACAGCTTTGCGAAGCGTAGGGGCTTCCCTGAACAATAATGGCGAACTTCATAACCGTCAGAAACAAAAAAGCCCTGGCATGGTCACCACGCCAGGGCTTTTTTGCAATTTCCCCTAGTCGTCGCCGACAGCGCCCAGCAGATGCAGCAGGCTGGCAAAGAGGTTGTAGATGTTCACGTACAGCGAAATGGTGGCCATGATGTAATTGGTTTCACCCCCGTGAATGATACGGCTGGTATCGAACAGGATATATCCGGACATGATCAGCACGATGGCAGCAGAGATGGCCAGGTGCAGACCGGAAACATAGTAACCGAAGAAACTCGCGCCAAAGGCAAGCAGCGCAGCACCGATAACCACCAACAGCCCGGTGAACAGGAAGCCGCCGAGGAAGGAGAAGTCCTTTTTGCTAACCAGGACATAACCGGATAGCGAGAAGAAAATAAATCCCGTCAGCCCCATGGCCTGCATGATGATGCTGGTACCGTTCGTGGTTGTCAGGTAGTAATTCAGGATGGGACCCAGCGTAAAGCCCATGAAACCGGTCAAAGCAAAGGTCCAGAACAGTCCCCAGGTACTGTTTTGTGTCTTATGAACTGCGTAGAACAGGCCAAAGAATCCACCCAGGGTGATCAGGAAACCAAAGTAGGGCGCCCCGATCATGATGGATACGCCTGCCATCATGGCACTGAAGACCAGCGTCATTGAAAGCAGCATGTAGGTGTTACGTAGCACCTTATTGGTGGATGCAATCGCCGATTCATGATGAGTTGCTACTTGTGTCTCAGCCATTTGAATTCATCTCCTGATTTGGTAACACGACTTGTTTGGAAAAGTATACGTGACCGCTCCATAAAGGCAAGGAAATCTCTCAATCCCCGGTTAACCCATCTTGGTTGCAGGTATCGCAGCTTATCGCGTGCTCAATAGCAAGGCGGCTGTCTCTTCACGTGATTTTGGTTGTTCCCGGGAGTCCTGACAGAGCGCCTGGCTCCTGCACAGGCATCCGTTGCCGGTCTTTGGCACCGAGCGCCCAAGCGCTACCCGCCCAATGACAGGTGTTGGTGTTAGTTCGAAGCTGAGATCGACGCTATTCCAGTTGGAAGGCCGCGTACAGCAGCCAGTCCAGCCTGAAGTTGTTCTTGGCAAAGTCAAGGCGATAGTGCCTGCCGGTTTTTACCAGACGAGCCACTGAGCGCATCAAATAGCGGATCAAAGGTCGCAAGCCATGTTTCCGGGCAGGCTCGGGTAGCCACTGATACTGCATCGCCATCAACAACAACTGTGCTATCTGACCGCAGGCATAAAATGCCTGATTGGCGGCAAACCGCCGACAGGGAGGATGGTGTAAATCCATTTCAATCAGCGGACCCTTGAAGGCATTCTCCTGTCCCTGCTTGCCGCGATGACGTCGCACTAATTCATCCACCGGCAAGTCGTCACGAGACACAAGAATGACCGTATAAGCAGGCGTCAGACGCTGTTGTGGGCCGTCATAGAGCTGGCGAACGACGACATAGTGTTGCGTCTTCCAGCCGCTGGGTTGGTGCAACACCAGCGTCGCAGACTCGCCTCGCCCTATATCAGACCAGGCGCTTTCAGGTAATCCTTCCAGTTGGCGCAGCACCGGGCGGCGGTTATTGTCATTGGTCACGCTGATCGAGTAATCCCAGCCCTTGTCAGTACAAAACCGGACCAGGTCGCCACGATAATAGGCGTTGTCTGCCCGTAGCCAGACCGGCGTACCCTCCGGTAGCAACGGCGTCACGTCGTCAGCCAACTGTGTCTGCCAACCCTTGGCGACATCAACGCCACCCGGGTGCAGTAAGCCACTGGCCCACAATCCTCCGAGGAACACATTATGCAGCCACAGTTGTGGCTCACCATTGTATCCCTTACCGGCACCTTCAAAGAGATGACCATCCACCTCAATCGCAGTGCCATCGATAAACACTGGCACATAGCCCTGTGTGGTCACATGGTGATCAATGATGGCCGGTGCAACCTGCTGTGCCAATGCCTGGACCACGCCTCGCAGAGCGGTCACCTCATCCCGGCCAAAGCGGCTGAGATATTCGCCGAGACGCCGACCTGAAGGCGCTTCACTCAAACCCAGCAGTACCTGCCCGGCGGGGTTGACACGCAGGGCATCCAAATCAGACAGGGCACCATGACCGGCTGCCAGAGAGGCAATGAGACTCCACAGCATCTCGGCGTCAGAGGCACCGCGTCGGCGTACTTTGAGGTGAACGGCTTGCGAGAGGGATCGTAGCAGTTCGGTTTGTTGAGCCATTTTGGCCAGTAGAGACCAGCCGCCAGTGCCCACCAGGGCGGCATCGGTAAAATCTATCTCGACGTTTGCAGGCTGAGGGATTATCTTTGTCATAGGCGCACTTGCTGGGTGAGAGTTTGGATACTCGGTATTTTGCCAAATCACGCAGCAAGTTGCGCCTTCTACCTCACTTACCTTCGCGGACATCACCCCTTAACCGGGAGTTAAGAAAGGAAATCGGGTTATACAACGCCTGGCAAACCCTTCGCGAACCCCTGGGAAAACTCTTATAAAACAATAATCTATGCCGGGATTCAAACACATTGCCGGTCCGCGTACCGGCAGCCTCTCCCGGAGGATCCGGTTGATGCCCGGGTGTCAGTCGCGTATATTTCGCATCTTCGTTGATCGACCCAGATTGCGCGAGATTCCGGAGGGGTGGCAGAGCGGCTGAATGCACCGGTCTTGAAAACCGGCATGTCGAAAGGCATCGTGGGTTCAAATCCCACCCCCTCCGCCAACTACATCCGGCTGATCACATGGAATCCCTGCTTTTTTTGACCTGCCTCTGTCTCGGCGTTTACTTCTGGTACGACTCGAACCGGGCGAAAGCATGGGCACTTCGTTACGCCAGGCGCGAATGTAACAGTGCAGGGGTTCAGCTACTTGATCAGACTGTTCAGAGAATCCACCTTTCGGCCAGTCGGGACCACACCGATCAATGGCGCATCTGGCGTGAGTACCGGTTTGAATACTCAATCGATGGCGTCAACCGATACAAAGGCAGGCTGGTCCTGCTGGGCAATCGCCTGTTGAAATCAGCACTTGAGACGTCTCATCCCACAATTCACTAGCATTTTTCTTCTTTGCAGTTGCGGTGGCCCGCGGGCCACTAACCGGGATCAACCAGGCTCCGATAGGTCTTCAAATGTTTCAGGGCTTCTGCGTGTTCACCAACAAGTTCGTAGAGCCGTGACAAGTTGTAGTGGGCATCCGCGAGAGTCGTGGCTTGCTTGTAGACAGTGATCGCATCCTGGACCCTGCCCATGTCCTCGAACAGGGTGCCCATGTTGAAGGCGGCCAACACATTGTCTGGTTCAGCATCCAAAGCTCGATGGTAGTGGTCTTCTGCGGTTTCGTATTCACCGGCTTCCTGTAGCAGCCTGCCGAGGTTGACGTGCGCGTCCGAATGGTACGGGTCCAGCTCAAGGGCTCTAAGGTAGGCAGTGGGGGCGTCCTGGGGGGAAACCGCCTCAAGGTCGACGCCCAGGTCGAACCAGTCATCGGATGAAAGCTGATCACTGGCTTCCGCTTCTTCCGCCGCCTGGCGTGCAAGAGGCGCCACCGTACCTGCAAGGTCGGCAACGGCAAAATTGAAATGGATCTGCCCGGAGTCCGGGTCATAAACCTGATCTTCCTCCCGGATCACGACCTTGCCGCCATCACCTGTGATTCGAAGAGAGGTCAGGTGCCGATGGGAGGGCAGGCGAGCTTTCAGTTTGAACAGCGCATTATTGATCTGCGCCCGGCGAACACCGGCATCCAGCAGTTCCCTGGCTGTTCGGAGAACGATAATGTCCTGAAAATCGAAGCGATATTGATTGCCCGGGGTTCTCGTCGGTTCAAGAACGCCGGCACGGGCAATTTCCCGGATGGTATCGGGCGAAAGCTCTAGCAGCTCTGCCACATCACGCGTGGAGTATCCCTTCATTGGTCCAGTGACTACCTCATACTGTTTGCTGGACTTTTACTGGCTTGAGTCTTTCGGGAAGGGGTAATCTGGCTTGTTGTTCTTCGCCATTTTTCTGCCCGATCATTTTGAGCATAGGGTGTCTGACCGCGTCTGTATAGTTCTCCGGCTGAAATTTTTCTGCGGGAACCTTTATAATGCGCCGCTTTCACTCATGTGACGGCTCTGTTTACGAGGTACTTATGACAGGTTTTAACTGGCAGGATCCCTTTTTTCTGGATGATCAGTTGTCTGAGGATGAGCGGCTGATTCGCGATACCGCAAGGGCCTATGCCCGGCAGAAACTCATGACCCGCGTACAACAAGCCTACCGTGACGAATACTTTCACCGCGAAATCATGACCGAAATGGGCGAACTGGGACTGCTGGGACCGACACTGCCGGAGAAGTACGGATGCTCCAATGTGAACTATGTTTCCTACGGACTGGTGGCCAGAGAAATTGAGCGGGTTGATTCCGGTTATCGATCGGCGATGAGCGTACAGTCCTCACTGGTGATGCATCCGATCTATAGTTATGGCACAGAAGAGCAGCGGGAGAGGTATCTGCCCAAACTTGCCTCCGGGGAATGGGTGGGTTGCTTCGGCCTGACGGAGCCGGACCATGGTTCTGACCCCGGCGGTATGATCAGCCGCGCCGAGAAGACCTCTAACGGCTATCTCCTGAATGGCGCCAAGATGTGGATCACCAACTCGCCTATCTCAGACCTGGCAATTGTATGGGCCAGGCTGGACGGCGTTATCCGGGGATTCGTGGTTGAAAGGGGGACACCGGGGTTCGAGACACCGAAAATCGAGGGCAAATTCAGCCTGAGAGCATCTGTCACGGGTGAAATCGTGCTGAACGACTGTGAGATTCCCGAAGAAAACCTGCTCCCCAATGTGAAAGGTTTAGCCGGCCCGTTCGGCTGCCTGAACAGGGCGCGCTACGGGATTGCCTGGGGTGCCATGGGAGCGGCGGAGTTCTGCTGGGAGGCTGCCCGGAGTTATACGCTGGAGCGCAACCAGTTTGGCCGACCACTTGCGGCCAATCAGTTGATCCAGAAGAAGCTGGCCGACATGCAGACTGAAATCACACTGGGGCTCCAGGGCGCCCTGCGGCTGGGCCGACTGACCGATGAGGACAACTGCCCGGTAGAAACCATCTCACTCATGAAGCGAAACAACTGCGGCAAGGCGCTGGACATTGCACGCCTGGCCCGTGACATGCACGGTGGTAACGGCATTTCTGATGAGTATCACGTCATCCGTCATGTGATGAATCTGGAGACCGTGAACACCTATGAAGGCACTCACGACATTCATGCGTTGATCCTGGGCAGGGCCCAGACCGGCCTTCAGGCATTTACCGGTCAGTAACTCACACTGAGTGTCGGCATCTTCCCACACGAAGGATCTGACATGTCGCTCAACGGAAGCGGGTATTTGCTGGCTTCCAATCTCTAACTGTCGGGTATATCTTGTTGTTCAATGCACAATAAAAACAACAGGTTAGCGGGGAGAGAAGTGTGATCAGAATTATTATTGTCGACGACCATCAACTGGTGCGGACCGGTACCCGCAGGCTGTTGGAAGATATTCCCAGCATTGAGGTTATAGCTGATGCGAGTACCGGGGAAGAGGGCGTCAAACTCGTCCGGCAACACAAACCGGATGTGGTGCTGATGGACATCCAGATGCCGGGCATCGGTGGGTTGGAAGCGACCCGGCGCTGCCTTCTGGCTCATCCCGGGGTCAAGGTGCTGGCCGTCACTGTTTATGAAGACGAACCCTATCCCTCGAAACTGCTCAACGTTGGCGCTTCGGGCTACCTGACCAAGCGTGCACACGTGGATGAAATGCTGCTCGCCATCCGCAAAGTTCACGCCGGGCAGCGCTACATCAGCGCAGAGATCGCCCAGCAGCTTGCGCTGCGGCCATATTCCGAAGCGGAAATCTCACCTTTTGACCAGTTGAGTTTAAGGGAAATGCAGATCACGCTAATGGTCATCATGGGCCACAAGGTTCAGGAGATTTCCGAAAAACTGTCTCTCAGCCCCAAGACCGTAAACAGCTATCGCTATCGGGTATTTGAGAAACTTGATTTGAAAAACGATGTCGGGTTAACAAAGCTCGCCATCAAACACGGCATTATTGATGCCGAGGTCGCCGCCTGAGTACCCGGACCTGTCCCGATTTCTGTAAAATGGGTGGGTGATCTCTGCATACTCTCCCATCCGGAACTGCCAGCGCTGTCGTCGACTTGCCAACCAACTGAAACGTCTACAGGACACGCATCCGGACTACTGGAACAAACCCGTACCGCCGCACGGTGCGGCTGAGGCGCGTCTGCTGATTGTGGGGCTGGCCCCTGGCCTGCACGGCGCCAACAAGACGGGCATTCCTTTTGTCGGTGATGCCTCGGGTCACCTGTTGCATGATGTTCTGGCGGAGCTTGGCCTGACGGAGCGGGTGCGCATCACCAATGCGGTGAAATGCCTGCCGATCAAAAATCTGCCTTCAGCGCGAGAAGTACGCAACTGTTCCGGGTACCTTGTCGATGAGTTAGATGACCACGGTCGGAGAAGCTCGGCAACACTGCTGGTACTGGGGGGCGTTGCTCACAGGGCTGTTATCCGGTCACTGAAGGGTCGACAGGCGGATTTCCCGTTCCTGCATGGTGCGGTTCACCGACTCGCCGACCTACGGATTGTCGATTCCTACCACTGTAGCCGATACAACACTCAAACGGGCCGGCTCACCCGGCAGATGTTTCTGGACGTGGTCCGTCTCGCCGGTAACATGGCCTATCCATGAGTGAATTCGACGCCAGAGCCTTCCTCAAAACACTGCCTTCCCGCCCGGGCATTTATCGCATGTACGACTCAGCGGATGACATCCTCTATGTCGGTAAAGCGAAAAACCTGAAAAACCGGGTGTCCAGCTACTTCAGAACCACCGCGCTGGATTCCAAGACCATGGCGCTGGTAGGTCACGTCAACCAGGTTGAATTCACGGTGACCGGGAGCGAAACCGAGGCCCTGCTCCTTGAGCAGTCACTGATCAAGGCATACAAACCACCTTACAACATCGTTTTCAGGGACGATAAATCCTATCCCTATATTTACCTGTCCTCTGAGAGCAGGTATCCAAGGCTGGCCTTTCACCGTGGGGCACAAAAAAAGAAGGGGCGTTACTTTGGTCCTTTTCCATCAGCCTACAGTGTTCGTGATTCGCTGAACATCCTGCAGAAGGTATTTCAGGTTCGGCAGTGCGAAGATACATTTTTCAAGAACCGGACCCGGCCATGCCTGCAATATCAGATCAAGCGTTGCTCCGGGCCCTGTTGCGATCTGATTTCTCCGGAGGGCTATGCCGATGACGTGGAACACGCCGTCATGTTTCTTGAAGGCAAAAGCAATGCGGTAATGCAGGATTATGCTAACAAGATGGAAGAGGCATCCGCTGAACTGGAGTTTGAAAGAGCGGCACACTACCGGGACCAGCTCACCCACCTTCGAAAGGTCCAGGAGCAGCAATATGTGGTGGGCAACCAGGGTGACATTGATGTGATGGCAGCGGTCATCAAACCGACCGGTATCTGCATGCTGGTCATGTTCATCCGGGGTGGCCGACTCCTGGGAAACAAAACCTATTTCCCGAAAACGCGGCTGGATGAAGGCGAATCTGAAGTGCTTGCGGCTTTTCTACCCCAGTTCTACCTTGCGGGTGCCGGGGGGCGGGAGACGCCGCCGGAGATTGTTATCAATGCACGCATTGAAGACAAACTGCTCCTGGAAAACGCGCTGACGGAAAAGGCGGGTCGCAAAGTCCTGATATCCGATAACGTCCGGTCGCAGCGCAAGCGTTGGGTGGACCTCGCCGTTACCAATGCGGAGCAAAGTCTGGGATCTTTCGTGTCCAATCGGAACAACCTGGAGCAACGCTTCCAGTCACTGCAGGAAGCACTATCCCTGGATGAAATGCCGTCGCGGCTGGAGTGCTTTGACATCTCCCATAGTTCCGGTGAAGCTACGGTGGCATCCTGCGTGGTCTTCGACCAGAACGGCCCGCTTAAATCAGACTATCGGAGGTTCAACATTGACGGTATTACGCCGGGTGATGATTATGCCGCCATGTCCCAGGCGTTGAACCGCAGGTATACAAGGATCAAGAAGGGCGAGGGGCGCATTCCGGATGTGTTGTTCATCGACGGCGGCAGGGGACAACTGCGGGAAGCCGAGAAGGTCCTTGAGGAGTTACAGATCGAAGGTGTCATACTGGTCAGTGTGGCAAAGGGACCGACACGCAGGGCGGGCCTTGAGACGGTCCTGGTTTCCGGCGGGCCTGAACTTGATCTGCCCCCGGACGATCCCGCCCTGCACCTGATTCAGCATATTCGAGATGAAAGCCATCGATTCGCAATCACGGCCCACAGGAATCGTCGTGGCAAGAAAAGGACCGAGTCGGTGCTTGAAGGCATCGACGGGGTCGGGCCAAAACGAAGGCGGGCGCTGCTCCGGCATTTCGGTGGCGCCGCACAGGTGGAGAGCGCCAGCGTGGAAGAGTTAGCGAAAGTCGGAGGTATCAGCAGGGTGCTGGCGGAACACATTTATGCGACCCTGCATAATCAGTAGACTATGCACATGATGCAGGGCATAAGCATACCAAACGTACTGACAGCCATGCGCATCGTCATGATTCCGGTGCTCGTGATCGTGTTTTACCTTGCACCGGTGGAATGGCGATATCTCGCATCAGCCGTCGTCTTCACAATCGCCGCCATTACCGACTGGCTGGATGGCTATCTGGCGAGAAAATGGGGGCAGACTACGCCGTTCGGCGCCTTTCTTGACCCGGTCGCCGACAAGCTTATCGTTGCCGTCGCGCTTGTGCTGCTGGTTGAAGTTCACGCGAGTGCCATTCTTGCAGTTCCTGCGCTGGTGATTGTTGGACGGGAAATTGTTGTGTCTGCGCTGCGTGAATGGATGGCTCAGTACAGCCAGATGCGCGGTGTTGCGGTATCCGTACTGGGAAAAATCAAAACCCTGTTTCAGATGATCGCCATCATCCTGCTGTTGGGCGCAGGGCCGGAGAGGAGTAACGCCGTAATCATCGGTTACACGCTGCTCTACATTTCTGCCGGCCTGACCCTCTGGTCTATGTACGAGTACCTGAGGCTCGCCTGGCCGGACCTGTCATCAGGCATGAAACGACCCTGATTGAGCGAATCAGAGCGTCTGCGGAAGTGCTTTGGAGTATTATTTGCCCTCTGGAGCACGGAGCCGGATTCGAACCGGCGTGATACAGATTTGCAATCTGCTGCCTCACCACTCAGCCACCCGTGCCCTTCGGCGAGGGCGGAAGTCTAGCCCAAATTGACGGGATTTTCACGATCTTGTCCGGGTTCAGTACCTGTGGGACTAATCAGGCTACCTGATACTCGACCAGTTGCCGATTAACGGCGGCGATGGTGAGACTGTTTTTGAAGACGGTCCAGGTGGAGTAGTGGGGCATGGGTGTATTTGCAAAGGCAGGATACTTTTTGTGGGATGATCGTGAGTGGTCGTTGTCTTTTTATTTCGGCTCCTTTAACTTCCACCGTTCTCTGAGGAAATCAAGCATCTTTTCTTCCCTGTCTTTGATGGTTTTTGGCGTCCAGTCTCGATTTTTGGACACATAAATCGCCGAGTAGCTACCGGTTGCATATAGTTTCTTTTTTTCTTTAAAGCAATCGTTCTTCAATCGTGAGTTGGTTGCCCGAGAAATCAGTAGCAAATTGCCAAGATCATGCAAACAATTTTTGGCTTTCTGACTCTTAAACTTTGGCCAAGCATTTGTTGTTGGTGTTTGTGGGTATATATGCTCGACCGTTTCACGGTTAACCTCCTCCCATTGGAGTTTAACTACGTCGGCTTTAAATTCTTGTTGCAAGTGAAGTTCATACTCATACAAAAAGTATGGTAGCCCACCCCATTCATAAAATCCTTCCTCGCGTTTCTGCATCGCATCCACAAATTCAGTTCTCGTAAAAGTGAAATCAGTATCAGGAACATCCAACGCATTCAAACTTAAATTCTTTGGCTCGAATTGTTCTGGATATCTATGTGCTTTATGGGAGATTTTGTAAATTGGAACCGCTTTGTAGTTTGCCCGTCGCCTACCACTTATATTCAACTCCAGCACCACAAAATTGAATCGTTCAGCATATTCGAGCACTTTAACAATTTTTGATTCATCTACATCGTTCGCTAAAATAGAAGCAACAAGTGGGCGGAATGAACGAAAATTCAATCGATTCAATTTACCCAACCATGTTTTTATTTTTTCCTGATATTTGCTTTCCTGTGGGTTGTGCAAATAGTACCATGATTTAACGACTCTTTGAATGTCAGAAACATAGTCTCCAATTTCTTTGTATGTAATGATTTTCTTTATCAAATTCTCGTGAGTGAAATGCTCGTCAAGTAAAAAATTTGCAAAAACATTAGATGCTGAACGATCATATTTATCAAAGTAGATAATCCAGTGCGCCATTAAAAAGTTGTCATCGTCCAATTTATTCTTTGGATTCTTTCCAAGGTACTCATATATGGTTTTCCATGCATCGTTTATGCGTTTACGTAATGCCACTTTCTCCTCGTCCGTCTTTTTAGGCAACTCTGTGCTCAAATACATGAGACGATTTTTTAACAGTTCCAGTTTAGTCAGGCTTTTCCCGCGATAATTTAACGTTTCAAATGTAATAAATTGATTAAGTTTATCGTCCAGCGGATAGTAAAGAAATTGAAGTTGTTCTGTCACTTTCTTGAGCAATATCTCAATTTCAGGAAATTTCATTCCTTTGATTTTGTTCTCAAAAAATGTCTTTGCGGTATCTAAATTGTTGGTGTAGAGCGTGTGTTCTGGAACTTCTTCGGAATCATCCATATTCAAAATTTTGGTTTTAAAGTGGATGTGACTCGGATTGTCTTTTTCATAGCCGAAAATCATCAGCAGCACTTCCTCTCCTGTTTCACGATATAGATACCTCTTTATGTAATCTTCTTTCTTAAAGCCATTTGCCCATTGTTCATCATCCCATTGCTCGCATCTGCAAATAGCATGAATCAGTATAATTAGTGAGGCTAAGCGTTGCTGTCCGTCCACAATGTGAACAGTTTTGTTTTCTTGCGGGTCAACAGACAAAAGCCCAGTGTAGTGAATTCGCTCATTTCCCAATATGCTTATATCACGCCACAAATCGTTTAATTGTTTATCTTCCCACGCATAGCCGCGTTGATAATCAGGTATGAGAAAAATTAGATTATTAAAAATGCTTTGTAAATTTTTCAATTCCACGGTTTTATTCCTCTGTCAGGTGATAAAAAATAAGACTTAATTCAAAAAAAATAAATTCCCCTCAATGTTCTTGCAAACCGCCAAAAAAATTTTCAGGGTGCTTCAAGCAAAATTCTAAAACTTCCCATAAGCCCTCATCAACTCCACCATCGAATGCCCCGGTGACATCTGGAATTTCACCCGCAGCTCGCACGCAATCATATCGCTGGCTTGCTGATTTAATTCATCGGAGTTAGATAGAAATGACAATTTTTCCTGTATGCATGGTTATGTGAAAATGCATAAGCATATCCATGCCCAATATGATGTCAAAGCCTCGGTCTGCACCGATGTCGGGGAAGGATGTAACTTTCATCTCGGCGAATCCTGCTGATGTTTCAGCCACGGATACGGGTTTCATAATCGTGCCACCGTCTTCCTGCTTTTCCGGTCGTATTTCGGTTTCCGTTACGGGAATAGCCAGGCCCACTTGATAAACGGATGTTGTGTGAGGCGCTCCCGCTGTTGTCATTTCTACCCGACCATACGCGGGTAAATTTAAGTCGGTGACAATCTTCTCAGATATGCTACATACATTCGCGCCGGTATCAACCAGTGCGCGGTAACCGGCGGCGTCGAGGGTAGCTTCGTCGTAAGCGCTGGCATCTTTTGTGGGTGGGAATACTTTTACGGCAATAATGAATTGCCGAAATTCATTGATGTCTTGCTCAAAAGAGGGCATTGGACTGGTGCCCCAAATCAACCGGGGCATTGCGCACCGATTGGACGGAAAACTCCCCCCACCCATAATCCCGGACGCCAGTGTGGATGGCGTCTTTCTCGCTTTCAAAAAAGGCGATCAATTTCTGCCTGTGAATCAGGGCGTAGTCGGACATGTGGCCATCAAGCCATTTTGCCTGCATCTTTTTGAAATATGCGTAGTTTTTTTCGACTTCCTTTTCCGAAGCTGCCATTTCGCTTTGCGTGGTCATGGTTTAACTCCAGTGCAATGGTGAGTATGTGAATATAAGCGCATTGTCCAGCGTTTGAAACCCCTAAAACTCCCCATAAACCTCCATCAACTCCACCATCGGATGCTCGGCGACATCTGGCATTTGCCCGGGTTCAGGGTGCCAGCAGACTGTTAACGATTCGGGAGACAACTGCTCCTGCCTCGTCGGCATTCAAACGCTGATCGTTACGCAACTGATTCCACATATCGAAAGACAGGGCCGCTTCCAGCGCTTCGATCAACGGCCTGTCATCAAGCAGTGATTCCGGTAGCAGATGCAACACTCGCTGCCGTTCCTCGCGCACGATGTCCATATGACGGTTCAACAGGACCGTAGATTGAAATTTCAGCGCTTCGGCAGCTACCCGGTAAGGCATGATGACCTCATAGACTTTGAGTCTGCGGTCCACCATCCGGGTCAGATTCTGCCGCCAGTCATCACTGTCCAGGGCGGAATCAACAATGGAATCGACCTTCTCGTTGATGGCAACGGACATTTCCGCGTACAGGCTCTCCATGTCATTGAATCGTCGGAACACGGTTCTGAGACCAACTTCCGCCCGCCTGGCGACCTCCTCGGCGGTAGGAGCCATCCTGCCTTCACGGACGAGCTGCAACATGGCCGACACGATTCGGCGCTTGCTGTCTTCGCTGCGTCGCTTGCGACCGTCCGTCGTAGTGCTGGTTGAATCGTCGACGTCCATGGTGGAGGTATAGATCGTGAAGCCGGATAGTGGCACGATGTATGTCACTTTGACAATGGCCAACCGTACCCGAGATGCCCGAAACCCTGCCTCCCTTTGATGAACTGGTAGCGCTGCTCGATCTGGAGCGAATCGACAGCAACCTGTTTCAGGGACATCACCCCGCATCCAGACGAAAACGACTGTTCGGTGGACAGATTGTTGCCCAGTCTTTGATGTCAGCGGCGTTGACGGTCAACAACGACCACCTACCACACTCCCTGCACGCGTACTTTCTGAAGGCCGGGGACTGGCGGATACCTGCCGTTTTCGAGGTAGAGCGTATCCGTGATGGGCGATCCTTTACCACTCGAAGGGTGGTTGTGGTCCAGAATGGCGAGGCCATATTCAACATGGATGCCTCCTTCCATCGCGTTGAGCCGGGTCTTGAGCATCAGTTCCGGACGCCACCAGACTACTCGCCGCCCGACGAGAACAAAATAGTGGAAGCATTGAAGCAGAGACCGTTTCTGAGTTTCCGTGAACATCACAAGACGTTGCTTGCCCCTGAACCCCAGGCTCCGGAACAATACGTCTGGATCAAGGCAAACGGCGAGGCACCGAATGACCCGCTGCTGAATATGGCACTGCTGGCCTACCAGTCCGATGAGGCGCTGCTTGGCACGGCGCGATTGCCACATCGCGGCAGTTATAATCACGAATCCATGCAGGTCGCATCGCTGGACCACAGCCTCTGGTTTCATCACCCGGTATCAGTGAATGACTGGCTGCTCTACGCCTTGGACAGCCCGTCTGCGAGCCATGCACGCGGCTATACCCGGGGTGAGGTCTACACGGCAGACGGCCTGCTGGTGGCGAGTTGTATGCAGGAAGGTTTGATGCGGATGCACCAGGCGGTAAACTAGGCGCCTTCATTCCGCACCCAGATTGCCCGGGTGGTGAAATTGGTAGACACGCGAGACTTAAAATCTTGTGGCCATAGCGGTCGTGCCGGTTCAAGTCCGGCCCCGGGCACCACTGGCGATAGGCTAATTGGGAGTGACTTTTTCAGCGAAGTCAATCGAATTCTTGAGGAAGTATCAAAATGAAAAAGTTGAAAATTGGCATCATGCCCCGCGAACAGTTCCAGCGTCATATGATTGACATTGCCGCCGGCAAAACCAAACCCAGGCGTGGCGAACCGAAGATCTGGTTTAGCTCCATGAAATCCCTTGGCGAGGTATTAAGCGACAATAACGTCCGCTTATTGAAGCTGATCAATGAACACCAACCGGAAACCTTAAAAGAGCTTGCCGAACTCAGTGGCCGAAAGTCCAGCAATCTCAGCCGCACACTTAAGACAATGGAAAAATACGGCATTGTGGAATTACGAAAGCACAATAGCAGGAAGGTTCAGCCCATCGCAAAAGCAACTGAATTCGACATTCAGTATGCGATTGCGTGAGGCGTATAAAACTTAAAATCTTGCGGTCGTGCCGTCCCGGGCACCACTGGCGATGGGCCCCTTTGTGAATAACGAATCCCGCGCCATCTACTTCGGTCTTGCCGCAGTCGCCTGCTGGTCAACCGTTGCCACCGCCTTCAAATTTTCGCTTCTGCATCTCAGCACACAGCAGTTGTTGTTTTACGCAACCTTGACGGCGGCACTGGTGTTGACGATGGTTGCCTGTGCCCGACATGGCCCTGCAACACTGCTGGACAGTTTCAGGCGGCACTGGCGTATCACGCTGATCGCCGGGGCACTCAACCCGGTGATCTATTATGAGATTCTTTTTCGCGCCTATGATCTGTTGCCCGCACAGGTCGCCATGTCCATCAATTACACCTGGGGAATCGTATTGACGACGATGGCTGCCCTGATTCTGAGGCAGAAGATGCGCGCCGTGGACTTTGCGGCGGCGTTTATCTGCTACGGCGGGGTCGTCGTGATCGCAACCCGGGGGCAGTTCACTTCAATAGCTGATGTTGGTGCCGTCGGCATTTTACTGGCCCTGGCATCAACCATCGTCTGGGCCAGCTACTGGATCATCAACATGCGGGACAGCCGTGAACCGGTGGTGGGGCTGGCACTGAACTTCCTGATGGCGCTTCCGGCAGTTGCACTCAACTGCGCCTGGTTTTCATCGTTTTCCGTATCACTCGCAGGACTGGGGTCCGCCGCCTATGTCGGACTGATAGAAATGGCCCTGGCTTTCATCTTCTGGTCTACCGCACTGCGCCTGACCGGCAATGCCTCAAGGGTCAGTAACCTGATTTTCCTCTCACCCTTCCTGTCGCTGGTGTTTATCTACCTGATACTGGGTGAACCCATCTATCTCACAACGCTGGCAGGGCTGGTTTTGATCGTCGGTGGCCTGCTATGGCAGCAGTGGGTACATACGCTTGAAAAGTAGAATTTCGTCCCAACATTTATGAGCAACCCTGATTGTGTGCATACAATATGAGTGATCAAGACCCCGACCAGACTGGCGGCGCTGAGTTTATTCCCGGAGATCAGGCCCAGCCACCTGCCCGAACCGATGAGGTTCTGCCCGATACCCTGCAACTCGTGCCACTGACCTCCCGGCCTTATTTCCCGGTGCTGACGCAACCGATCGTCGTGGACCAGGAACCCTGGGCGGAAGGTATCCGTGTGGTCGCGGAAAGCGCGCACAAGCTGGTCGCGCTCAACTTTGCGGTTCCGGGGGAGGGCGAAATCCCCGGGCCGGAACAGGTCAGGGACATGGGTGTCGTTGCCAGGATCCTGCGCGTCCATCAATCCAGAGACAAGATACAGTTCATTGCCCAGGGACTGCGCCGTGTACGCATTCGCGAATGGGTTCGCAGGACACCTCCCTGTGTTGTCAGGGTCGATTATCCCGAGGAGACGACCGAGGCAGGGGAGGGCCAGCTTCGCGCTTACGCCATGTCGCTGATCAATGGCATCAAGGAACTGATGTCGCTGAACCCGCTGTACAGCGAAGAACTGAAGCAGTACCTCAGCCACTTCAATCCGAATGATCCTTCGCCGCTGACTGACTTCGCCGCAGCGATCACATTGGCAGAACCTGAAGAACTACAGGGCGTCCTGGAAACCCTGCCATTATTGGAGCGCATGGAGAAGGTTCTTCTGCTGGTCAACCGGGAACTCGAAGTCGCGCGTTTGCAGGCCAAGATTGCCCAGGATACCCAGGAGCAGTTGTCAGACCAGCAGCGAGAGTTTTTCCTCAGGCAACAACTCAAGGTCATCCAGAAAGAACTGGGCATCTCCAAGGACGATCGTGAATCCGATGCGGAAACCTTTGCCGCACGACTGGAAGGCAAGGCGGTGCCGGAATCTGCCCGGGTGCGCATCGACGATGAACTGAAGAAGCTGCAAATACTGGAACCGGCATCCGCCGAGTATGGCGTTACCCGGAACTATCTGGACTGGGCAACTTCCGTGCCCTGGGGCATCTATTCTGAAGACAGTCTGGACCTTAAACATGCCCGGGAAGTCCTCGACCGGGACCACGACGGGTTGGATGACGTCAAACAACGCATGATTGAATTCCTGGGCCTGGGCGCTTATCGAGGCGAGGTTGCAGGTTCCATTCTTCTGCTGGTGGGGCCTCCCGGTGTGGGTAAAACCTCGATTGGCCGTTCCGTCGCCAATGCGCTGGGGCGGAAATTCTACCGGTTCAGTCTGGGCGGCATGCGTGATGAGGCGGAGATCAGCGGTCATCGCAGAACCTACATTGGCGCCATGCCCGGCAAGTTCGTCCAGGCACTGAAAGAAGTGGAAGTACAGAACCCGGTGATTATGCTCGACGAGATCGACAAGATTGGCGCATCCTATCAGGGCGATCCTGCCTCGGCCCTGCTGGAGGTCCTGGACCCGGAACAGAACAGTGATTTTCTGGATCACTATCTGGACCTGCGGGTCGATCTGTCAAAGATTCTGTTTATCTGTACGGCGAATCAGGTGGATACAATTCCCGCGCCTCTGCTGGATCGTCTGGAGACCATCCGACTGGCGGGCTATTTGACGTCCGAGAAACTGGAAATTGCCAAAAACCATCTCTGGCGTCGCCAGCTTGAGCGGGCGGGAGTAGCTGCGGGCAAACTCAGGATTACCGACGCGGCGCTGAAAAAGGTGATTGAGGGATACGCCAGAGAGGCGGGTGTCCGCAACCTCGACAAGCAACTTGGCCGACTGGTCAGAACATCCGTGGTCAGGCTGCTGGAGAATGACAACCAGAAGATCAGGATTGGCGCCAGCCAGGTGGAAGAGGTGCTGGGCGCACCGATATTCAAGAAGCAGAAACCAAGAAAGGGCGTGGGTGTGGTCAACGGGCTCGCCTGGACCTCCCTGGGTGGCACGACCCTCGCCGTCGAGGCATCCCTGGTTCACGACGGCAATCGTGGCTTCAGGCAAACGGGGCAGTTGGGTAACGTGATGAAGGAATCATCACAGATTGCCTACAGCTATGTCGCATCCCACTTGCAGGAACTGGGTATTACCCCGGACTTTTTTGACAGCGCCATGATCCATCTTCACGTACCCGAAGGCGCCACACCCAAGGACGGCCCGAGCGCGGGCATCACCATGGCCTCATCGCTTGCGTCTCTGGCGCTCGGAAAACCGGTCAGGCACAACATCGCCATGACCGGTGAACTGACACTTACAGGCAAGGTTCTGCCCATCGGTGGCGTACAGGAAAAAATGATTGCGGGCAGACGTGCCGGTATCGCCGAAGTGATTCTGCCGCTCGACAACCAGCGGGACTATGATGAACTGCCGGAACATCTGAAAGAAGAAATCCGGGTCCATTTCGCCGGTGATTACAGGGAGGTTGCGGGGCTGTTGTTCTAACCAGCCAATCAAGGCAGATGCCGCACCTGAATGGCTTCAATGCCGGAGCCTTCCAGTACGTCTGATATCACCACAACCTTATTGCCACTGGAAAGACCGGCGCGTGTTTTCAGAACGTCGAAGGCTGTTTGCAGGGTTTTCTCCGGGTCGGAACTGAACGCCGTTCGAAAGGGTGTCAGGTTTCTGTTCAGAATCAGGCGCCGTCGGGTCTGGGAACCGTTGGTGAAGGCATAGATACGGGTCTTGTGCGGGTGGCAGTTGGTCACATAGTCCGCCATGACCCCGCGCCTGGTGACGACGACGATGCCATGGGCATCCAGTGATTCTGCCAACTGAACTGCGGAGATTGCCAGACCCTGCTTGTCGCTGGATGCCATCAGCCTGTCGGTGAAGCCGAGCCCCGTGAAGGCTTCCGTCGCTTCGGCAATCTCTCCCAGTTGTTCGACACAGCGAACGGGGTGCTTGCCGATGGTGGTCTCGCCGGACAACATCACCGCGTCCACTTCCTCGTAGATGGCGTTGGCCACGTCGGTAACCTCGGCACGGGTCGGGATGGGGTTATCAATCATGGACTCAAGCAGATGGGTTGCCACGATGACCCGCTTGCCACGTTCCGCACAAAGCTGCACGATTCGTCTTTGCACATTGGGCAGTTCCGCCACGTTGATTTCGACCCCCAGGTCACCCCGCGCCACCATGATGCCGTCAGCCTCGTTGATGATTTCTTCAAGGTTCTGAACACCGGACTGGTCTTCGATCTTGGCGATGATTTTGATCTTGCCAACCTTGTCGCCCATCAGTTCCTTCAGTTCAAGGATGTCCCGGGCCTCACGAACAAAAGACAGGGCAATGAAGTCCACCTGCTGCTCAATGCCGAACAGAATATCCTCACGGTCTTTCCGGGTGATGGCGGGCAGGTTGACGCGGATGCCCGGCAGGTTGACGTGCCTTTTGCTTTTCAGGATGCCGCCATCAATGACCTTGCAGTCCATCGTGCCATTGTCGTTTTTCTTCAGGACTTCAAGGTTGATGATGCCGTTGTCAACGGTTATGCGGTCGCCGACATCCACGGCATCAATCAGTTCATCGTAATTGATGTGAATGGATGACCGTTCAACATCCACATCGCCGCGCACACTGATGGTGATCCTGGAGCCGTTCTTCAGTTCCAGATTTTGTGCAAGATCGCCGGTCCGTATTTCCGGGCCCTGGGTATCCAGCAGCACGGCGACCGGGGAAGGGTTTTTGCGGTTCAGTGTCCGTATCGACTTGATCACCCGGGCTGCGGATTCGTGCTTCCCGTGAGACATATTGAGACGCACCACGTCCATGCCTGCGGCTGCCAGTTTTTCCAGCATGGGGTAGCTGTCTGTTGCCGGGCCGACCGTGCAGATGATCTTTGTCTTACGCATGTGCCCGCCCCGGTTCGGGGAAAAGGCGCTAATCATACTGATTCGGTCAGTGAAGTATAGGCTCGGACCGGAACCCCCGTATCAGAACCCCCCTGTCAGAACAGGGGGAGTTGAGACTCTTCCGCGACCCTGTTCTCATCGCGAAAGGACACACCGATCCCGAGCAGGCGTATACCCTGGCCGAGTCCCCGCTCCCAGGCGAGCGGCAGCAGTTCCAGATACAGATTTTTATCCAGTGTCAGGGCACCCCGTTCGATGGTCGTCTGATTGAAGTCGGCGAACTTCAGTTTGACTTGCAGATTCTGGATTTGCCGATCAGCATGTTTTTCCAGGCGTTGTTTCAACTCCGGCAGCAGGTTAAGCAGCGCGGACCTGGCACCCTCAAGCTCATTGATATCTTCAGGAAAGGTTCGTTCCACGCTGACACTTTTACGCACCCAGTTGGTTGTCAGTTCCCGGTTATCGATCCCGTAAGCCCGTTTATAAAGCAGGGCGCCCATACTGCCGAAGCGGCGCACACACTCCTGTTCACCCAGTTCCCGGATGTCGAGGCAGGTGTTCAGTCCCTGGTCGGCCAGTCGTTTCATCGTGACCTTGCCAACTCCCGGGATCTTTTTCAGCGGCAGGTGTTTGCAGAACTGATCGACCTCTGCCGGGGTCACGACGAACTGCCCGTCCGGCTTGTTCTCGTCGCTGCAAATTTTGGCGATGAACTTGTTCGGCGCAACACCGGCAGACGCTGTCAGTTGCAATTCGGCGCGAATCGCTTCACGGATGGCCCGGGCAATCAGGGTCGCGCTGCCTTCATGATGCTGCGTGTCGCTGACATCCAGAAACGCCTCATCCAGAGACAGTGGCTCAATGATGTCAGTGTAGCGGCGGAAGATCGCGTGAATCTCTCTTGAAACCTCCCGGTAGAGGGCCATGCGTCCCGGTATCACCTTGAGGTCCGGGCACAGTCGCCTGGCGTAGGCCGTCGCCATGGCAGAGTGAACACCGAATTCCCGTGCGATGTAGTTGCAGGTGGCGATCACACCCCGGCGGTCCGCTGACCCACCAACCGCAAGCGGAATATCCCGCAGGCCGGGGTCATCGCGCATCTCCACAGCCGCATAGAAACAATCCATATCTACGTGGATGATTTTGCGCTGATACCCTGTCTCCATTACCCCTGACCTGACCACTGGTTTAGAATTGACACCATGACACCTGAACAGATTCAAGACGTATTTTCACCGGCGATGGACGAGATCATCAACCGTTGCCGCATTGCCGATGAGTTTGTCGATAAAGAGCAGTTCCAGGTGTTGATTGCGACCATCTGGGGCAATGCCGTCTTGTATCCCGAAAAATCCGGGCTGACAGAAGCCGACCTGCCCGCGCTACACGATTTCCTGAACACCTACGTCGAGAAGATAGTGGGGCCAGAAGAGAGTATCACCGGTTGCTTTGAGTTCATCATCAGTCGCAGAGGCGAGGAATCTCTCGCACGCCAGCAGATTACGGCAAATCACAGGGAATTCCTGCATTACTTCGCCCGACTCATTCTGCAGGATGTGACGCGCCTGACCGAATAGGCGGGCCATTCACATACCGGTCGACGACCAGGCAACCAATCAGGTCACCCTGCACATTAACCGACGTCCGAATGGTGTCCAGCGGACGTTCAATCACCAGCAGGATCGCAATGGCCTCAAGGGGTATGCCGATGGCAAGCATAACCATCTGCATACCGGACATGGAGGCTGAAGGCATACCGGGTGCGCCTATGGAGGCAACCATGGCCATCAGAAAGACCGTGATCATCATGACCGTCGATAGCTCAATCCCGTACAGGTACGCCAGGAAGATGGCTGCCAGGGCTTCAAACAGCGCTGTTCCATCCATGTTCATGGTGGCGCCTAACGGCAGCACAAAGCTGGAGACACTGTTATCCACGCCCAGATCGTCTTCCGCCGTTCGCATGGATACCGGCAGCGTTGCCGCAGATGATGAGGTGGAAAAGGCGACCAGCAACGGGCGAACAATTTTCCTGATCAGAATGATCGGGGATATGCCCGTCGTTATCCAGGCGACCAGGGGCAGGAAGATCAATCCGTGAATCAACGTCAACACAACCACCAGCAGACTGAAATCAAGCAGTTGTGTCAGGAAAGTACCACCGAGACCGGCATCCGCAGATAACCTGACAGTGAAGTCAAACAGGATGGCGAAGATACCAATCGGCAGCAGTTTGATGACCCATTTCAGGATCTGCATGATGATCTGATTGACGTCTTTCACGAACCTGATGACCGGACTGTCCTCTTTCAGAATCAGGACCATGGCAGCCCCCACCAGAATGGCGTTCGTCACGATGCCAAGAATATTCAGTTGCGCGAGTGCGCTGAACGGATTGGTAAAGGCAAGGGAGGCCATGGCACCCAGCACACCAATGATAGAGTCTGATTCCGGTTCCAGCAGTCGGGCAGAGCCCTTGAAGGCGAGGCCATCCATCACCGGCGGGTAGTCGGTCCAGGGATGAACAAAGAACACGGCGATCAGCGCAAGGGTAATGGCAAAGCCGGTTGTCATCAGGTAGTAGAACACCGTGATACCGCCGAGTGATCGCAACCTGACCACATTGCCGATGGATATGATGCCCCCAACCAGAGAGAAGAAGATCATCGGCGCAATCAGCATCTTGAGCAGCGCCAGAAAAGCGTTCTTGAGAAATCCGATGGTTTCGCCGACATACGCGGACCCGTCAGGCGACAGGGTCTGATAGACCAGCGCCGCGACCACCGCAACGACAGCCGCCAGGAAAACCTGGAATGTAAGATTGCGAAGCATAGGGAAGCCCTGAATAACAGGCTTTCTTTCTGAGAGCAAGTTTCGTGAGAGCAAGTTTCGTGAGAGCAAGGCGGACGCGCACGGAAATTCACTGCTATCATCGCGTCATGTCGTCAACCCGACTAATTATTGATCTCGACAAGTTCGAACCTGTGGGGTGCCCGGCACAGTTGCGCTCGGCGCTGGGGTACCACTCAGACGCTGAAATTCGCAGACAGTTCTCCTCCTGGCCGCATCTCCAGAACATGAGTTTCATGCGGCTTTACGAACTTGGTTTGCAGGGTCGAATCAAGCAGGTTCGATTACTGGACCGGAAGGGAAGGGTGGTCGGTACCATTTGCGGCGTCGTGGTGAATCATGACCGCAGCCTGATGCACCTTACCGTCGAACCGCGCATCAGTTCCCGGGATTCACCCGCACTGCGCCGGGTTGTTTCCTTACATGTGGATGCCGGGGGCCTCATCACCAGGGTCTTGTCCGGTGATGTTGACCATCACGGTTTTGTTGGCAATGAGTTCAGCCGTGTCGTCGCACCGCCCGGCTGGTCGGGTCGTCTCCACAGGATCTACGAATATCGTCGTCGGAAAAATGATGTCACCCGGCTCCGGCACCTCACGAGCTTCCCGGACGGCCGCCTGTACTTCGGGCAATGGCGGCTGGAAAAAACTTCCGACGGATCCTTCCGGGCAGACTTCCATACCCTGGAACCTGTTGAGGAAGAGCCGGACTTTCAGATGCGGATCACCTTGAAGGGACAAAGAACGGAGGTGGCCACAGACTCACGGTTCCCGGCCATGATTCCAATGTCCCTGGAGGTTAGTCCGCCTCGATTGGAAGACTACATTGCCACCATTCTCCCCGAAGACCGGGGGTGGGTCAGGAAAGTGTTGTGCCACGACAGTCTGCCCGTTGATCATGATATTACCTATCGTGTTGCCGACCAGAATGGGGTGGTGCAGACCCTTCATCACCGTATCAGCCTTTCCCATGCCTCCCGTTGCAGCAGGCACCTTGATTCACGATTGACCCTGGTCACGCCGGAAGAGATCGAAATGGTTGCCGTCAACACCCTCGCCATGGTCTTTGGGCTTGAATCCCGGTTTCCTGAATCCGCCGACATGGTTCACCTGCCGGATTTCCAGAGGCTCTGCCCTTACATCGTTCGCCTGAAAGTGCTGCTTGAACAGGCTGTTCCTCACCAGACCATCAGCGTGAGCAGTCATGAGGCGAACCGTTGCTCTATCTGCCATCAGGAACCCTTACCGGGTTCATACCCTCAACTGGAACTCCAGGGACTTCATCTGAATCGCGCTCAATTGGGGCATCTCGTCAGTTCAGATTCCAGCCTGTTCAGCATTGGTCAACCCTCGTCCTGGAAGCCCTGGATTTCTGAGTTGCACGCGAACGGGTTTCATCTCTCCATTGGACTTGGTGACCGGAATCAGGTCACCATGGGCCTGTTCACAGACCGTTGATCTGGACATAAGGATGCGGGAGTTACCGGAAACCTTGCAGTATGCTCCGATGCCGCTGCTCATCATTGATGAAAACGATTTGATAACGGCACTCAATGACGCGGCCTCAGTCATGGGTTTCGAGCGCGACACGAACCCGCTGGACTATGTGAAAGGAATCAGTGAACCCTTTTGTGAGTACCTGAGGTATCAACCGTCAGGCGCCATCTACCGCTTCCAGTTCCGGGGCGCAGAAAAGTGCTGTAAAGTCGCGCCGATTAAATTCGCGGAACTGACCTGTCTCTGGTTGCAGGATCTTTCCGAAAACCTTGCGCTTGCAGACCGGCTCAGTCAACAGAAAAGACCAGGGTCGCTGCAACTCAGACAGATTAACCAACTCACCATAACCGCGATGGGTTACTCCGAGCTTCTGGACGTGGTGATGAGCGACCAGAAGACACTGTCAACAGGCAAGCTGTCTACGGTAAAACAGTACCAGCAGGAGGTAACTCGAAATCTGAGGGCTATTCAGGAACTGATCGCAGGAACAAATCAGCCAACCCAGGGTGGCAATATCCTGGTAGTCGAGCCGCACGAAGCCCTCGCGGAACTGATTTCAGAGCTGCTGCGAGGTGCGGGTTACAAGGTAACGACCTTTTCCGACGCAGGCTCGGCCCTGAAATATGTCACGCTGAACGCGCAGGGCTTTGGAAAAGCCATTGTCGATAAAGACATGACAACAGAAGGTGAGGGCTCGTTTCTGGATGCGCTGAAGATGGCCGCACCTGACCTCCCGGTTCTGCTGTTGACCGATGAGAGTGAAGGCGAAGGTACGATCCGAAAACCGCTGGATTTCAACCTGCTTCTGCAAGCCGTTCAGGAAACCTGACCGGTCTAGTCCACAACCTGCGATAGCGTCGGCCCGATCTGTTCATGCAGCACCAGGTCGCAGAACATATCGAGATCAGTCTCCTGCTCATTGATAATGGCCAGCCGTGCGCCATTTTCCTTGGCAAGTTTCGGGAAGCCTGCCGCCGGATATACAACCAGCGAAGAACCCATAGCGATGAACAGATCACAGGCCAGCGTTGCCTGCTCTGCTCGCTGCATTTCGGCGACCGGCATAGCCTGACCAAAGGAGATGGTGGCTGTCTTAACGATGCCGCCGCAGGTTTCGCAACAGGGGATAATCCCTCGTTCCAGGAATGGCCCCCTGATGTGCTCAAGTTCGTAGCGTTCGCCACAGGCGAGACAGGTCGCATAGCTGGCATTGCCATGAAGTTCAATCACCTGTTCGTCAGGCGTGCCGGACTTTTGATGGAGTCCGTCGACATTCTGGGTAATAACGTGAGTGACCCTGTCTGCCCTGACCAGGGATGTGATGGCGTGATGTCCCGCGTTAGGCTCGGCGTTCTCCCACTTCATCCCGCCGGAAAACTTCCGTTGCCAGGATTCCCGGCGCACCTCTTCTGATTCAACAAAATCCCTGAAATCAATGGGCGTCTGCGTATTCCAGACGCCCTTGGGTCCCCGAAAATCAGGTATCCCGGACTCGGTGGAAATGCCCGCGCCGGTGAAGACAACGATGCGCCGACTGGAGACAATCATATCTCGCAACAGGGCGACAGGTTCAGGTACCTTTTGCTGGGTCATGGCAGACTCCGGTTTTTATTAAAGAATAACCCAGTCAACCTGTGATTCCACCCTCGCTTTTGGCAAAGTAATCGGGAACCAACTACAGGGAGACTGGTGTGGGTATTTACAAGAAGTATTTTCTGCCGAAACTGTTGAACCTCGCGATGAAGGCACCGGCGCTCAATGCGGTGAGGAAAAAGCTGATTCCTCTTGCCGAAGGAAACGTACTTGAGGTGGGTATCGGTTCCGGCCTGAATCTTCCTTACTATGGCAGATCGGTCAAGGTCACCGGCCTGGACCCTTCTCTTGAACTCCAGATCATGGCCCGTGAAGTCGCAGCACGAGAGCATGTCGATGTGAATTTTCTGGGCCTGAGCGGTGAGGCAATCCCGGCGGATGATAACAGTTTCGATACGGTGGTGATGACCTGGACCCTGTGCACCATTCCGGAGCCCATGACCGCTCTGGCAGAAATCAGGCGGGTCCTGAAACCTGGCGGCAAGGTTGTCTTCGCCGAGCATGGGGAGTCGCCTGATGCGAACATCACGAAATGGCAGGCAAGAATCAATCCCTGCTGGAAAGTCATTGGTGGCGGCTGCAACCTGAACCGACGAATCCCTGATCTCTACCAGGGGTCAGGGTTCTCTTTCGATGACATGGAGCGTGGTTATCTGGAGGGTCCGAAGGTGGCAACTTATAACTATCGGGGGATAGCCAGAATCGCCTAAAATGCCACAGTTGCCAATGATCAGGAGCGCGGAAGGTGATAGATGAAAGGACTGAAAATAAAAGTCTTAGTCAGTTTGTTGTTGCTGGCGCTGTTCCAGAGTACGGCAGCGACTACCTTTAAAGTGATCTACCTTGACGACCCGGGAGAAGGCGCCTTTGATGAAACACCGGTACCGGTCGGCCCCTGGTCGGACAATCCGGGGACAACCCTCGGTGAACAACGCCGCAACGCACATGAGTATGCCACCCGTCTGCTCGAACGGATGGTCTGGATTGACAACCATATATTGCTGCACAGCAAGGTAGCATTTGACAGTTTATCTTATCTTGGATTTCTGGCTCCTGCAGGTGCGCTGGCGGAGGATCAGTCCCACAGACTTGTTAATAGGTCTCACGGCGACTACGCGGACGGCTACGTGATAACGCATCCGCAACTGGCGGTACTCAATCCGGATGCGGCTCAGCGTAGACTGGCGGCAGGAGGCGACCTGAATGTAGGGGTTACCTACAATGCTGATCAGGAGTTTTATTATTTCCTGGGTGAGGTGCCCATTCACACCGGATACTCGTTGGTATCAACTGCGCTACATGAGTTTGGTCATGGCCTCGGCTTCACTAGCAGAGTTAGCTCTTCTCCAAATGCCTCTTACATGCCTACTTTGTTCGACCGTCATGTTCGCCTGGCAGGCGCGAACCCGAACCGACCCGAGGCTATGACACCTGAGCAGCGGGCTATGCTGCCCTGGGCAGGAGAGAATGTCAGGTGGGTCGGCCCTGCGACCAGTGAGGCGGCGGGCAGGATACTAACGTACCAGGACAAGGGCCAAGTGTTTCTGGACGGGCTTAGTTATGACATAGGCCACCTGTCAGCATACGAACCTTCCCAACTAATGAGCAGCACTTCCGGCGGTAGAGCTCCCCTCCGCCTCGGTATTACCGCTTATATGCTCTCGGATATGGGTTGGGGTCCGGTCATAGACAGCCGGGTAACAGCATCCCCGTCCGGCCAGAATAAGGTGCAGGTAGAGGTCAGTACCGATGCGCTGGCGGAGGCGGAGCAACTGCTGGTTAATCTGCAACTGCCGGAAGGCATCAGCATTGAAGACATGATCGCCAGCCCTGCAACCTGCGAGACCACCGGCCAGACAACCGGGTGTCGTTATACACGGCTGTCCGGTAACGGCATGATCGAGTACACCCTGACCGGAGAACCGGGCATCCACGAAGTAAAAGCGGACGTAGACCATCAGGCGCTGCACGTAGACGAGAACCCGGTCAACAATTTCGCCACAGCCAGGGTGCAGGTTGGCGAGAACACCATACAGGGCGTCACACTCGACCCAGGGGAGATTAGCGGGGCGCTACTGCCCGCAGGCACCCCGGTTGGCCGCCTTCAGGTCACCGGCCCGGCGGGCATAGACCATAGTTTCGCTCTGGCAAGAGGGGGTGAACACAATGCCTGCTTCCGCATTGAGGGCGATGAGGTACTGACACGCACGGAACTGGATTACGGGGCGTTATCTGAACTGGACATCCGCATTGAGACGACCGCTGACAACGGCTTCCGGCGTGAGGACGATCTGGAAGTCCGGGTCACTGATGTTGTCTCCTCACAACCGCCTGGCTTCACCTGGGCGAGTGGGTTCTGGTCGAACTGGGGGAATGTTGCCTCCCCACAGCAGCAGCCGGACTTCACCTGCCCACCCGTTGAACTCATTGTGTTTGATGAAGGCGATGTTGGACCGACCTGGGATTCTGGCTTTGGTGGCAGGCATTTTTCGGAGACTGGTTGGGCTACCTGCAAAAACGATGGTGGTGGAGCGGGATGTCCGGGCATCAGTTGGTCGATTGTTGATGACGACAGTCGCGGTGCCGTCCTGGAAATCACCAATGCACCCACTAACTCCTACTCAGATCGGTTCTATATCAGGGCTTGGAGTCCCGTTGATGTCTCAGGCTTTGAAGGTGGCATCCTTGAATTTGATGTGCGCATCATCAGTGGTGACCCTGAATTAGGGATACGAATCGACTGCGTTTATTCCTGTGCAGGGCAAGGGACCCAGAATCCGGGTGCCGTTGTCGGTAGTGATTGGGTAACCCTCAGCGTCAATGTGGACAGGCTGGTTCGTTCGGACGTTCTTCACACGGTGGAAACTGGCCTTGTTATCTTTGTGACGAATGGTGCTAGTGCCACCTATCAGCTTGATCGGATTCGATGGGTTGCTGATCCCGACTATGACCGCATTGACGGGTCGGGTAGTCAATAATCAGAACCTCCCTGGACGACCGCGATTGACTGCCTGAGTTCTGCAAAGGCCGTCGGTGGACCTTCCTGCATTCGTTGTCGGATCTTCTCCGCACAGGCAAGGGGGGTCAGTTGCGATGTGTCAACCTCGACATCATAGATGCCGTGCTCATGGCAGCTTTCAAAATGGCTCTCTGCGGTACCGGGGAAACGCCCGAGTCGCTGTGCTTCCCTGGCCTCAATTACATCCAGCGGGCAGCGAACACCGACAAAGTAGATCTTGAGGCGCTTCATGACCTCCAGATAATCCACCAGAAAATCGGGTGACAGCAGGATGTCGTCGATAATCACATTGATGCCTGTGTCTGCCAGGGTAGCGATGGCGCGACGCATACCGTGAAGCAGTCGAGTGCCATCCTCTCCAAATTGAACCTCGGTGACCGCCTGGCCTGTGGGTAGTTCAGTTGGCACGACATTCAACCCGCGAGAACCGGTCGTTCCGGGTGGCGCATTCAGTCCGCGATACCTGGCGGGAAGGCCATCGCGAAACTGATCGAGCGCCACATGCTGGCATGGATACGGCAGCAGTTCCTGTAGCGCATAAGACAAGGTGGTTTTCCCGGCACTGGACGTGCCGTTCAGGAAAATGAGGGTGCCGCTTTTCATGGCTGAATGCTGTCACAGGCGTTATCGTTTCGCCACCCTGAGCCATGCTATGGTGAATGTATGCGTAAAGATCACCGACCATACTGGCTGAAACTTTTTTTCGATCAATTGAGTCGGCTTTATGTCGACTGGCGTATCCGGCCGCAACTGGATAGTGCCGGTGATGATTTCCGTGTGCTGTATCCCGGGCACCTGCAGATTTCAGGACCGCACATTCACCTGGGGGATCATGTCCATATTATGGCCCTTTACGACCGGCCAGTTCGCCTGTCTGTTTTTGAAGGTCTCGGGCGAATCGAAATCGGCAGCTACAGCATTGTTAATCCCGGTGTCCGGATGTCTTCCGCCTCAGGCATTCGAATCGGCGAAAGCTGCATGCTGGCGATGAATGCCTATCTGTCCGATGCGGACTGGCACGATCTGCAACATCGCATCTATGCCCCGGGCAAGACAGCGCCCGTCGTCATCGGTAACAACTGCTGGGTCGGAGAAGGTGCGTTCGTGGGCAAAGGTGTGACGGTGGGTGACAATAGTGTCATCGGCGCTTTTGCGGTGGTGACCGGTGACGTACCTGCCAACAGCATTGTTGCCGGTGTGCCCGCGAAGGTGATTGGTGAGGTTGACCCGAAGAACGTGATTGCACGCAGGGCCATGTTCACGGGTGATGTGCCCTACGCTGAATTTGAACAGGACTACGTTCGTGAACAGTTGCGCGGGAACTCGCTGGCGGGCTGGCTTCGGGCAATGTTACTGCCCGGACCCACAGACTAACGGCGATAGACCCTGTCTCGAATGCTCAGGACCTCCTGCGCGTTTGTGCGGTAACGCTGGGTCTCTTCACAGGAAAGGTTGATCGAGGCCATCACGCAGGCAATTTCCGCACGATCTCTGGGCGGAAGATCATTCAAAATGCCGTAGATATAACCGGCCCTGAACGCATCACCGCATCCGGTGACCTCGATGACTTCCACATGGGGCACCGCACCAACATGAACTTTTTCCCCTTCGCAATAAACATCGACGCCGAGTTCACCATGGGTCACCACCAGTTCCGGGACCTTTAACAGCAACGCATCCAGCTCCAGTCTGCCATTGGACAGCAACACATCCAGCTCATGCTGATTGACAATCAGGTAATCCACCAGTTCCAGCAACTCCCGGATATCGTCGCGGCTGAACGAGGCTGTTACCTGACCGGGGTCAGCAACCATGGGTATCTGCATCTCCCGGAGATCACGAGCCTGCCGCAGCGTCAGATGAGGTTTTTCCGGTCCCAGATTCGCCAGTTGAACATCGTCAATGATCGGCAGTTCACGAGGCAGGAGTCGTTTCGGGTCATGAGGACCCGGATAGAACCCAATCACCTGATTGCCGTCCTGATCATTGATCATGAGACAGGAAGCGCAGTGGGGAACATCTTCGTCAACGCAGATAAACCGTGTATCAATGCCCTCTGTAACGAGATGCGCTTCATAGCGATCACGGAAATCCCGACCTGCGGAGGAGAGGGGTACGCCATTGATATCGAGCAGTTTCAGACCATAGGCAATGTTCGGGGCACACCCACCGAGACTGGAACGCATGCCACCGAGTTGGAATGAGACATTGAGGGCGGATATCGGGTACTGGCGCTCATAGTTCTCGAATGAGCCCTCGTAATAACCCGTATAATCTATGGCAGTGCTACCGGTCACCAGGACGGCAGGTTTCTTGTCAGCCATGCTGGTCAAACTTCCGGAAGAGTTCTATCAAAATGTCCACGTCAGCGCTCGCGACATCCCGATGGAACACCAGTCTTGGTGATGAGATGCGCACCTTATGCCCGGACAGGAATTTGCCGAGTTGCCGCAAACGGTCCGGTTCCAGGTCGAGCATGACCATATTGGTCTCAGGCGGTGCCTGGATTGAAACCGTGGCAAGCTGAGAGATACCCGCCGCAAATCGTGCGGCATTGTCATGGTCTTCCGCCAGCCTCGCCACATGATTTTCCAATGCGTAGATGCCGGCTGCGGCGAGGATACCTGCCTGGCGCATACCGCCACCCACCATCTTGCGCCAGCGGCGGGCTTTGGCAATCAATTCGGCGCTGCCAACCAGCACAGACCCGACCGGCGTTGCCAGTCCCTTCGACAGGCAGATAGAGACACTGTCAAAGAAGCGGGTGATGTCGCGGACGGGAATGCCGAGTTTGACCGCCGCATTGAACACCCGCGCACCATCAAGATGTTTCGCCAGACCCCTGGCATCGGCAAAATCTGAAAACTCGGCCAGGTATTCCAGGGACAGCACTCGACCGGCGGTTGTGTTCTCCAGGCAGAGCAGGCGGGTCTTTGCAAAGTGATTGTTATCCGGTTTGATGACCGCCTCAATATCCCGGACAGGCAGCTCACCGCGCTGATTGAAGGGAATCGGCTGGGGCTGGATGCCACCCAGCACTGCGCCGCCACCGGCTTCAAACTTGTAGGTGTGGGCTTCTGAGCCCGCGATGTATTCATCACCGCGCTCGCAGTGGGACAGCAGTGCCAGCAGATTGCCCTGGGTCCCGCTGGAAACGAACAGGGCGGCCTCGGTTCCGCTTATTTCAGCAGTCAGTGCCTCCAGGCGATTGACCGTCGGGTCTTCACCATAGACGTCATCGCCGGTTTCCGCAGTGGTCATGCACTCAAGCATTTCCGGGGAAGGGCGTGTTACCGTGTCGCTTCGGAGATCAATCATCCTGATGCTGTCATATTCGCTTGTTTTGGAATACTAACCTTTTATTTATCAGCTAGATAGGAATAAAATCTCAGGTGTTTTGTACAGCCGTTTTCTGCTATCTTGTGTACATGCACACCGCCAGGACCCCCGGTCTCCGATACATCCGGAATGAGGCGCATCAGGGCCCCCGAGAACAGGGGAGCGCCTCCCATATACGGCGCCCGGACTTCTGATCATGTTCACGGGCATTGTCCAGGACTGTCTTCCGATCGCTGAAGTGATTAAAGAAGAAGGTCTATACACCTTTTCCGTCGCATTCTCACCCCCACTGCTGGAGGAACTGGAGACAGGCGCCAGCGTTGCCGTGAACGGTGTCTGCTTTACCGTAACCCGCATTGAAGGAAGCCGGGTCAGCTTTGATGCCATTGCTGAAACCCTGGCGCTGTCGAACATCCGGGACATCGAAGCGGGTACACTGGTCAACCTTGAAAGAAGCGCGAAGGCCGGTGCCGAAGTCGGCGGCCATATCCTTTCAGGTCATGTGACCGGTACGGCACGGGTGAGCCGCGTGGAGACATCGGAAAACAACCGGCGCCTTATATTCAAGGCCGGGTCAGACTGGCTGAAGTTCGTGTTTGAAAAGGGGTTTCTCGCCGTGAACGGATGCAGCCTGACGGTGGCGGCCCTGGACAGGGATAGCTGCGAATTCGCGGCCAATCTGATACCTGAGACGCTTGAACGGACCAACTTTCGCCTGCTTGACAGGGGTGATGAAGTGAATATCGAGGTGGAATCCCAGACCCGGATTATCGTCGAAACCGTCGAGCGCATCATGGCCGGGCGTTTCGCTTCTTGAGCCCTCTGCATTTTCCATTATGATGCCCGGCTTCAGCATACCGGCAGATCACGAACGAACGCCATGACATTACGACTATTCGATACCTATGAACGGAAGGTTCGAACCTTCGAGCCGCTCTCCGGCAACTCTGTGGGTATCTACTGCTGTGGTCCAACGGTTTATAACTTTGCTCATATCGGCAACCTGCGTACCTATCTGTTCGAGGACCTGCTGAAACGGGTTCTGCTGGCCAACGGCTATGAGGTGAACCATGTGCTTAACATCACGGATGTCGGCCATCTGGTATCCGATGCTGATACCGGTGAGGACAAGATGGAACTGGGTACTCAACGCACAGGCATGACGGCGTGGGAACTTGCAGACTTCTACAGCATAGCCTTTCAGAAGGACCTCCAGCGTCTGAACATACTGGCACCCGACATCTGGTGTAAGGCAACGGATCACATTGCCGAGCAGATCGACTTCGTCCGGGACCTGGAAAACAAGGGTTTTACCTACAGGATCAGTGACGGTATCTACTTTGACAGCCGCAAGCTGAACAACTATGGGCACCTTGCACGCCTTGATATTGGCGGATTGCAGGCGGGTGCCAGGGTGGATCAGGGCGAAAGAAAGTTCATGACAGACTTTGCCCTCTGGAAGTTTTCCCCGGAAGACGAGCAGCGACAGATGGAATGGGACAGCCCGTGGGGCAGGGGGTTTCCCGGCTGGCATATCGAGTGTTCCGCCATGTCCGCGAAGTACCTGGGTGACTTTTTCGACATCCACTGCGGCGGCGAGGATCACATCCCGATTCATCACACGAACGAGATCGCTCAGACTGAAGCGGCACGCGGCACGCGCCTGGCCAATTTCTGGATGCACGGTTACTTCCTGCAACTGGACGACGCCAGAATGAGCAAGTCCTCGGGGGAATTTCTCACCCTGGATGTTCTGATTGAACGTGGTTTTGACCCACTGGTGTACCGCTACTTCTGCCTGAATGGACACTACCGGAGCCAGATGACTTTCAGTTGGGAAAGTCTGGAAGCAGCGCGTACCTCACTCAACCGTTTGTATGAAACGGCTTATGGCTGGGGTGAACCGGGTGACCCCGATGCAAAAATGGTTGAGCGTTTTTTCGAGAGCCTGAACGATGATCTGGGGATGCCCAGGGCCATGGCGGTACTCTGGGAACTGGTCAGAAGTGGCCTGGATGACCGGGTGAAAAAGGCAACGCTGCTCAAATTCGATGAGATTCTGGGGCTGGAGATTGTCGACTGGACACCCGAAGAAGTGGCTGTGCCTGAGGAAGTAACAACACTGTTACGTGCACGGGAAGCCGCAAGGAATCAGAAGAACTGGGTCCGGGCTGACGAATTACGCGATGAAATCATCGCCCTCGGATTCCTGCTCGACGATACCCCGGAGGGAACCAGGGTCTTCCGAGACCGGCGAAAATAGTTCACGCTACCAGCCGACCCCTTCTGGTTTTTCTCGATTTGGCCTTACAAAACAATAGCTTAACGATCAAAAGAGGCTCGTCTAACCGGATGCCCTGGTCTATAATCCATGCCGGTCTGCGTCACAGGCCAAACGCCAACTGGAATCCAGTCGTATGAAAGAACCACCACAAGCCCCCCGACGCTTTTTTGAGCGCATCGAACAGCGTCAGAAGGAGCTACAGACCAGGCTCTGCGTTGGTCTGGACCCTGATCCCGGACTCATTCCGGAGGCCTGTCAGCAGTCAGATCGACCGATTTTTGAATTCAACAAGGCCATTGTTGATGCCACCCACGACCTGGCGTCCTGCTTCAAACCGCAGATCGCGCACTACGCCAGTGAGGCCGCAGAAGACCAGCTACAGGAAACCATCGACTACATCCAATCCAGGGGGGTGCCCGTGCTGCTGGACGCAAAGCGGGGTGATGTGGGCAACACGGCTGAGATGTACGCGAGGGAGCTGTTTGAGCGCTACGGCGCCGATGCAGTCACCGTAAACCCCTACCTGGGTAAAGACTCCCTGCAGCCGTATCTGGATTATGCTGATCGAGGTGTCTTTGTGCTCTGTAGAACCTCAAACCCGGGGGGCTCGGATTTGCAGAACCTTGTTCTGGACAGCGGTCAAACACTTTATGAGCATGTTGCACAAACCGCCCGGGACGAGTGGAATAGCAATAACAACGTGGGACTGGTTGTCGGGGCGACACGCCCGGAAGAACTCCGAAGAATTCGTAACATTTGTGGAGATATGATGTTCCTGTTGCCAGGTGTCGGGGCCCAGGGCGCGGACATCAGAGAAATGATGGGCGCAGGGCAGGGTGGTGGTATGCTGATTTCATCATCCAGGGCCATTCTTTACGCCGGCCCCGGCGAGGACTTTGCCGAGCAGGCGCGGCGGGTGGCCCGGGAAACCCTGGATGAGATAAGGCGTTACAGCAACTGAGTTGAAGTAAGAAAGGAAGGTTTGCAAAATGAAACAGATCGCAGGTTTATGGTTGCTGCTTCTGGCGATGCCAGGGGTCGCTGACTGGCGGGTTGACCCGGAGGGATCCCATGTCGGATTCGCCTCCGTAAAGAACGACCTGATCCCCGAGAATCATACGTTCACCGAAATCAGCGGTGGTGTCAGCGCATCCGGACAGGCAGGTATCATCATTGCCCTTGCCAGTGTAGAAACAAAAATTCCCATTCGAAACGAACGCATGCAGGCCCTATTGTTCCAGGTAACAGAATTTCCAACGGCGACTGTTACCAGCACCCTGCCTGTCAGGGAGTTTACCTCCCTCGCTACCGGTGACAGCAGAACGCAGACGGTTACCCTCACGATCAAACTCCACGGCGCCCGGATAACAAGGGAGGCCATGGTCAAGGTCACTCGCAGTGCTGAAGATGCCTTTGAGGTCTCAAGCCTCGGGCCAATACTGGTTCATGCCTCTGAGTTTGCACTGGCCGATGGCGTTGAAGCGCTACGCAAGGTTGCCGGACTGCAATCCATTGACCTGATGGTGCCAGTGACGTTCAATCTGCGACTGGTGGCTGTCGCTCAAGAGTAGTTAAACCTCGACCCCTGTTTCCGCCCAGATCGGACAGTGATCTGACGGCTTTTCCATGGCGCGTACCTCGTAGTCAATGCCGGCATCATGTGTCAGCGCCAGGGCCGGGTCGCTCGCCAGGATCAGGTCAATGCGAAGGCCGCGCCTGGGGTTTTGCTCAAAACCACGGCTACGGTAGTCGAACCAGCTAAACAGGTTATCCACATCGGGATAGTGATGGCGATAAACGTCATGCACACCCCAGCCACGAAGCCGTTCCACCCATTCGCGCTCTTCCGGAAGGAAACTGGTTTTGCCGTCGCGCAGCCAACGCTTCATGTTGGCATCGCCGATGCCGATGTCATTATCGGCCGGTGCCACATTCATATCGCCAATCACAAAAATCAGTTCATCGGGCTGATGCAGGTCCTGCAGATGCTGCTGAAGATCCGCGTAGAATTTCTGTTTGCCCGGGAACTTGGTGGGATGCTTGCGGTTTTCCCCCTGGGGGAAGTAGCCGTTTATGATCGTCAGCGGCGCACTGTTCTTTGTTTTGAATGTGCCCATGATCACCCGCTTCTGAGCGTCATCATCGTCTTCACGAAAGCCCTTCGTCATGCTTTCGGCCTCAGCGCGGTAGAGCAGGGCCACGCCATAGTGGGTCTTCTGTCCGTGAAACGCCACGTCGTAACCCAGCGCTTTGATTTGCTCCTCGGGGAAATCCTCATCCGTGACCTTGGTTTCCTGGAGGCCGATAAAGGAAGGGTTATGTTTGTCGATGACAGCTTCGAGCTGATGCAGACGCACACGAATGCTGTTCACGTTAAAAGATATGATCTTGATAGGAACTACCTGCCGTTGCTTTTATATATCAATAGAAGACGACCCGCATGAACCGCCTAGCTTCGTTTACCCTTAATCAGGCCCCGAAACTTATCCAGCAGCGTCTCGTACTTGTAGTCAGTGAACTCACCGGCATCAAAGTACACACCGTGGTCGGCGCAGGCTTCGTACCAGATGTGCGGCTGCGCGGGGTCAGAAACCTTTTCCATTTGCTTACCGCAGCGGGGGCAGTCCACGTCTTCAATCTTGTTGTGTTCCTTGCCGACTCCCGGGTCACCGCTGTCGACAAATTCTGACATCCATTTCCCTTTAAGGGTTTCAGCTTCACCCACGTCAAACCAGATTCCCTTGCAGTTGGTACAACGGTCAACCGTCATATCCCGACCGTAAGTAACTTCTTCCATATCTGCATGGCACTTTGGACATTCCATAACGGCCTACCTTGATCTGCTGTTTTATATTCGCTGTTGTATGGATGGTGCCCGGGCACGAAAGTCCGGGACAGGAAAAGTATACTGAAGGTGGATGCAAGATGCATTCGGATTGTGATGCTTGCGAGACCGTTTTTTGCCTGGGCTTTCGCTGAGCCCGGGCGGTGTCAGTAGCCTTGATGCCGGGTTACAATCAAGCACTCAGAAGAGGAGTTTGCCATGTTTATCGCGATGAACAGGTTCAGGATCGCACCCGGGTTTGAACAAGGGTTCGAGAAAATCTGGCGGGAAAGAGATACCTATCTCTCAGAGGTGCCGGGCTTCAAGCAGTTTCATCTGTTGAAAGGGCCGGTCACTGAAGATTATGTCCTGTATGCGTCACATTCCGTCTGGGAGTCGAAGGACGCCTTTGTCGCCTGGACAGAATCGGAAGCCTTCCGAAAAGCCCATGCGCAGGCGAGCGCACCCAAAGGGACCTATCTTGGTCATCCCGAACTGGAGACCTTTGAAAGCGTGGTTGGTGGATAGGATGGCAATCATACGCAGCAACGCACAACTGCGCGAGGCCATTGGAGAAAAGATACCCGGACTTGAAGCCAAGGTATCCGACCGGCTTGATGAGTTCACGCGCGCGTACATTGAGAAAAGCCCGTTCCTGATTCTGTCGACCGCAGATGCGGAAGGTCGATGTGATGCCTCACCCAAGGGCGATGCGCCGGGATTTGTTGAGGTCGTGGATAACAGGACACTGATTATTCCCGATCGCCCTGGCAATAAGCTGGCTTATGGCCACGAGAACGTGCTCACGAACCCCCATATCGGTCTGCTGTTCATGATCCCCGGCACTTCAGAGACCCTCAGAATCAACGGCACCGCAGAGCTGGATACATCAGAAGAACTCGGGACACAACTCAGCGCCAGGGGAAAACCAGCGGTTATCGCGATTCGGGTCACCATTGAGGAGTGTTTCTTCCATTGTGCCAAAGCGTTCATTCGATCCGGACTGTGGCAACCCGAGACTTGGTCGGAAACACCACACAGGGTGTCTTTCGGAAAAATCATGGCAAAAAGAGAGAATCTGCCGGAGGAAACCGCCAGGGCATTGGATGAGGCTATCGAAACCGACTACAAGACAAACCTTTGACCCGCGGAAGATTGAGCGGAACAGGTGATGCCTTTCTGCGTTTGTGTACGTAGAAACCTCCGGCCATGCCCATACAGACGAATGCCAGTCGATTACGGGTAGCACTGTCTATATGAGGGTTCTGGCCCGTTGCAGTAAATGCCACCAGCCTGTTCCCACCACATGACTACGCATAATATATATTATGTTAAATTTAGGATATGCGGTGGCATCCGTGTCTGATACAGGGCTGGTTTAATAGAGATTGGCCCGGGTGCCGGAACACTACCCCGCGCATCGCCTTATAATGATGCCGTGAACAGCCTTGATCTACTTTTCCTCGACGATACGCCCCTGATTGATGTGCGCGCACCCGTTGAGTTCAAAAAAGGGGCCTTCCCGTCCGCCCGCAATCTGCCGATCATCACTGACACGGAACGTGAGCAGATCGGGATCTGCTACAAGAAGCAGGGATCGGATGCGGCGGTTGAACTCGGTCATCGACTCGTCTCCGGCGATACCCGGAGGGCCAGGACAAGGGCCTGGGTCGACTTTATCGAACGTCATCCTGATGCCCGGGTCTACTGCTTTCGCGGCGGTCAGCGCTCCCGGATTGCCTGCGACTGGCTGAAAGCCGAGGGGATCGACATTACCCGGATTGAGGGTGGCTACAAGAAACTCCGAAACCACCTGCTTTGCGTGTTCGACAAGCTGCCACCGCTGATCATTGTTGGCGGGAAAACCGGCACGGGAAAGACCACCTTTCTCGAATCGCACGAAGGTGCGGTTGATCTGGAAGGCATAGCCAATCACCGGGGGTCAGCGTTTGGAAAGAAGGTGACCCCCCAACCCACCCAGATTGATTTCGAGAATGCGGTTGCCATCGAATTTCTGAGGTTACGGGGCCGTTCTCATGTGCTCCTGGAGGATGAAGGCCGACTGATCGGCAGAATCCACCTGCCCCCGCCTCTACAGGACAAGATGAAACAATCGCCGATTATCCTCATTGAAGAAAGCCTGGAGGCGCGCACGGAGAATATCTACCGCGAGTACATCGAAGAGCAGTGGCAGGAGTACCGGGTGCGTTACGGAGACAGGGCCGCACGGGCATTTTCCGACTACCTGCTGGGCGCCATGGACGCCATACGCAAACGGCTGGGCAATGTCGTGCATGGCGAGATTCGGCGCTTGATGGAGGCCGCTCTTGCCGATAATGAGCCGGGAAAACACCGACACTGGATCAGGCGGCTGCTCACTGACTACTATGACCCGATGTACAACTACCAGTTATCCGGGAAGCAGGAGCGCATTCGATTTTGCGGTACCGCTGATGCAGCAGGCGCCTGGTATCGGGAGAACGGGATATGAGTGACGAGCGCCCTTCTCCCGACCGGTTAAAGTTTCACGGAAACTGATAAAGCTATACGACTTCCGATTAGCTATCTCCATTATCTATCCATTTATTATCAGGCGCTTACTGCTATTTTTGAACGGAATCTATCAATACTGTGAAACATCACGCGTGGAAGTCGACGGCGGTAACTCATCAAGGCGACAGGTAACAAGACGGGCATTGCTGGATGCCACCCGCGATCTGGTATTTGAGAGAGGACACGATCGGGTATCCGTACAGGAAATTACCTCGCGCGCCAGGGTTGCCACCGGCACCTATTACAACTACTTCCAATCCAAGCAGGATATCTTCATCGCAGTTGCCGAGGATATGCGCGACCAACTCGCGGCTGACCTGGAAGACACCCGCAACACCATCAAGGACCCGGCGATGCTGGTCGCGATGACGCTGCGTTACTATTTTCATCAGGCACGGGATAACCGCGAATGGCATGAATTCACGCGCTACACCGGCCTGGCCGATATGTGCCTGCAACAACCTGCGGAGCAGGCGGCGGCTGACATCACGCGAGGCGTCAAAGGCGGACGCTTCCGGGTGGATGACGTCAGTTTCACCCAGACATTGATCGCGGGCATGGTAAACCATGTAAATCAGGCCCTTAAACACGGGCAGACCAGTCGCCATACCGTCGACTACGCGATTCGTTCAATCCTGCAGATGCTGGGACTTCCGGAACTGGTTTCACGTGCGTTAACGCAGACACCTTTGCCGCCGATTGCCGCCGGCAAACGTGTTCGTAACGTCACCATCTCGAATGTAACCCCGATCGCCGACTATGCGAGGGACACGCAGGAGTCCGGTCAGACCGCGAGCTGATACCTCAGCAGGGTGCGGCTGCCATCTTTGAGACCCTGGCGAAACCGGGGACCCCAGGTATCCCAGCCAGACGCATACTTCTGACCGAAGAGTTGCAATGCCGTTTCAATGCGCGCTGCATCCGATTCCACACTGGCTGTGCCCTTGATCGAAGGCAGTGACTGATAGTCGGCGCGGGTCCAGACACCCAGGTCGCCCACCCAGAGTTGCGTATTGACGACGCCCCTGCGCGGTGCCTGCGCACGCCAACTGCCGGTAGCCGCGCAGACATAAACATCAGCACCGACCATCACATACCAGACTTCAGCCTGACAGCTTGACAGTGAACCGTTGGCCCTGACCGGTGACAGGTACACGAGGTTGGAGCTGGTCAGCGCTGATTTCGCATCCCTCGCCCGCGTCGACCACGGCAACATCGTCAATACCGCTGCTGATGTGCCTGCCTTGAGAAGTTCTCGTCGTTTCATATTGCCCTCCTCTCGCTGTGTGGTCAGAGACCCAGCACCAGCTTGGCCATGATGTTGCGCTGGATTTCATTGGACCCTGCGTAAATCGACACCTTGCGAGCATTGAAGTACTCAGGGGCCGTTACGTTGGCATAATCCGGACCAATCGGTTCGAAGTTCATGCCCTTCTCCGGCGCCGGATGATTGAATGGAATGCCGTAGTTTCCAACCGCATCCAGTGCCAGTTCGGTCAATTCCTGTTGCAGTTCTGTGCCCCGACACTTCAGCAGGGACGACTCGGGACCAACGTTCTTGCCCGTGGCGAGACTCGAAAGGATTCTAAGCTCGGTGAACTGCATGGCGGAAATCGCAATTTCAGTTTTTGCGATCTTCTGACGATACCCATCGTCTTCCCAGAGTGATTCGCGCTGACCGTTCTGCTCGCTCGCGGCTATCGATTTGATGTGTTCCAGGCCGGCCTTCAAACCATGGCTGTACGCATTGCCTCGTTCAAATTCGAGCAGGTACTTGGCATAGGTCCAGCCCCTGCCCTCTTCACCCACCAGGTTTTCGACCGGCACCTTCACGTCTGCGAAATGCACCTCGTTGATTTCCTGGTAACCCGGTGGTGGATTATCGATGGTAATAATTGGCCGGACCTCAATGCCGGGGGTATGCATGTCGATCAGCAGGAATGAAATCCCCTTCTGTGGGATGTCCTCATCACTGGTTCTGACAAGGCAGAAGATCATGTCCGCATACTGACCCAGTGTGTTCCAGGTCTTGGTGCCGTTTACGACATAGTGATCACCGTCACGAACCGCTTTGGTCCTGAGAGACGCAAGATCGGAGCCGGATCCGGGTTCCGAGTAACCCTGACACCACCAGACGCGGCTCGCCAGAATATCCGGCAGGTACCTGTCTTTCTGCTCCCGGGTACCGAATTTCATGATGACCGGTGCGACCATGTTCTGACCAAAGGGCATCACGCCCGGCGTATTGGCCGCCGCCATCTCCAGATCAAACAGGTATCGCTGCGTCGGTGTGAACTCCGGGCCGCCATGGTCTGCCGGCCAGTTCACCCCGGCCCAGCCACGCTCATAGAGCGCCTGCTGCCAGTAGACATAATCCTCCCTGGTCAGTGATCCGCCAGGACTGCGCGCGCGTCGCTGGCGCATTTCCTCGGGGTAGTTATCCTTGATCCACTGCCTGACTTCCTCCTGAAACCCGAAGTCTTCCGCGCTAAATTCCAGATCCATAACTCGTCCTTAATTTCCGTGAGTCCACTCTAGCGCAAGGCTGCCCGTTCCACCAGACTGCGACCGACCACTTTAAGTGCCAGTGTTTCTTCGGTGCCCTCGAAGATAGACAGCACTCGCGCATCCAGCCAGTATCGGCTGGCTGCCGTTTCCTCGGCGTATCCCATGCCACCATGGATTTGCATGGCTTCGCGACTGGTCCATTCGGATAGTTTGCAGGCCAGCAATTTCACAAGGCTGGCCTCCATCTGACCACCACCCTCGTCCATCATGCGCCCGACCCTGTAAGTGAATTGCCGGGATGCGCCCAGATACATGGCCATCTTCGCGAACTTCACCAGGGTCAACTGGTATTCCGCGACCGGTTTGCCGAAGACCCTGCGATCCAGCGCATAACTGAGTCCCGCTCTGAAAGCCGCCTGCATGACCCCACACGCCCGGGCCGCAGTCTGAATGCGGCCACCCATAAAGCCGCGCATGGTGAAGTAAAAGCCCTTACCCAGGCCCTGCCCTTCGCCAATCATGTGACTGGCGGGCACAAAAAAGTCATCGAAGAACAGGTTAAAGGAGTGCATGCCCCGATAACCCAGTGTCGAAACGGCCTTACCGGTCAGTTTGCCGCCGCCATCCTGTGTGACCGCAAATTCCTCGCCTTCAAACGCCGGTTTTTCAACCATGAACAGGCTGAGTCCGCGATGTCCAAGCGAAAGGTCCGGACTGGTCCTCGCCAGTGTCAGCAACACCCCGGATTTACCGGCAAAGGTACTCCACGCCTTGGCGCCATTCAGCAGCCAGCCGTCATCCGTCCGGGTTGCTTTCAGCTTCATGGAGGCAACATCGGAACCGAAATCCGGTTCTGTGATAGCAATCGCACAAAGAGGGTCGCCCTCGGCGATTCGCGGCAGCCAGTAAGCCTTCTGTTCCTCGGTGCCACCCTCGATCAGGGCACGGGCCATGATTTCCGGGCGCGTAATCAGACTGCCGGCGCCACCCAGCGAGCCGCCGGATAACTCCTCGGTAACGACGATCATACCCAGACTGTCTTCCTGATCATCGGGCAACAAGCCGCCATAGCGTTGCGGTACGCTTAGACCGAAACACCCCAGTTCGCGCACACCCTCAAGGATGGTATCGGGAACAAGCAGATTCTGCCGATGAATGTCTTCGGCCAGCGGCATGACAACATCGTTTGCAAACTGCCGGAAGGTGTCTGCCATCAGCAGCTTCTCATCGTCCAGACCCCGGTCACCAAGATCGCCATTGCGATCAACGATCAGGCGGCCCAGGGATTCAAGGTTGGCAGCGGACAAGAGCGGCTGGAGATTCACGGCGTTCATGGCATCAACATCGCCCTGCGTCAGACCGTAATCTTCAGGACATCGTCCAAGTCGTGACCGGATGTTGTGCAGGGCTTCAGCGGTGAATGCCCCGGACAGACGGTTTTCGATATCACCCTTGCCCGCAGCATAGTCCAGATAGTTTTCCGCACATTGCAGTTCAGCCGTGGATACGGCGAGATCAGCAATAACCTGCTGAAACTGGTCCAGTGTTGCGGCATTCAGCTTCCCGTTCTGATCGCATTGATTCCTGACCAATGACAGTCCCGTGGAAATGGCAGTGCTAAAAACCGGCAGCACGTCTGCTAGATGACTCATCGTCGCGTCTTTGTCCCGTCTGAATTTTCGAATCGGCCAGTCTAAACGACGAGTCACCCGGGCGCACGTCAATGTAAAAGGCGCAGGAATTGTATAGAGTCGGTGTCAACAAGATTTCCGGGAAGTGGCCGTACCGTGAGCAAGACCCCCTCGATTGACAGTGTCCGCGACTATTTTCAGACCCTGCAGTCTTCCATTTGCAGCCTCCTTGAGGCGGAAGACGGTGAAGCCCAATTCACCCTGGAATCCATTGAATCACCCGACGGCGGCCTGTCGCAGCCACGGGTGATTGACGATGGACCCGTACTGGAGCGAGGCGCAGTGCAGTTCACACACGCCAGGGGGGCCTCACTGTCTCCTGCGGCGAGTGAGCGAAACCCCGAACTGGCCGGCAAGGGATTCGAGGCGACAGCGATTTCCATGATCATGCATCCGCGGAACCCGTACGCGCCGACTTTTCATGCCAATCTGCGCTTCTTTCTCGTCGGTGATGCCCACTGGCATTTCGGTGGTGGCTTTGATCTGACACCCTTCTACCCGTTCGCAGAAGATGTGCTGCACTGGCATCAGGTGGCGCTGGACGCCTGCGCGCCCTTTGGTGACGACATCTACCCACGATTCAAGCAATGGTGCGACGACTATTTCTTCCTTGGACATCGCCAGGAACCCAGGGGGGTTGGCGGGCTCTTCTTCGATGACTGGAATGAGGGCGGCTTCGAGACGAGCTTTGCCCTGACGAGAAGCATCGGTGATGCCATCATGAAGGCATACCTGCCCATTTTACAAAGGCGCAGGGACACGCCCTATGGGGAACGGGAACGGGAATTTCAACTCTACCGTCGGGGTCGCTACGTGGAGTTCAATCTCGCTATTGATCGTGGCACAAGGTACGGCATCCAGTCAGGCAGGCGGATCGAATCTGTTCTGGCCAGCATGCCGCCAGTGGCCACCTGGAAGTACAACTGGCAACCGGAACCTGGCTCTCCCGAGGCGGTGCTGTATGATGAGTATCTCAAACCTCGAAACTGGCTGAACGAATTGACCTGAGGAAACCCTGAGATAAACCCCGTGCTGAACCAATAAAACCCTCCTGAGACACTATGGAGCTACAATCCAAGCTGCCCGATGTCGGCACCACCATCTTTACCGTGATGTCTCGCATGGCGGCGGAACATGACGCCATCAATCTTTCCCAGGGTTATCCTGACTTTCCCGTTCCTCTGGCGCTGCTGGAGAAGCTCAACGAATACGCGCACCGGGGCGAAAACCAGTACCCCCCCATGCACGGCATCCCCTATCTGAGGGAACAGATTGCCGCCAAACTTCAGCGCTGTTACCAGCTTCAGGCGGATGCGGAAACGGAACTGACCATAGCTTCCGGGGCCACGGAGGCGCTCTTTGTCGCCATCCAGGCAGTGGTGAGCGAAGGCGACGAGGTTATTGTGTTTGATCCGGCCTATGACTCCTATAAACCGGCTGTGACCCTGGCTGGTGGCAAAACCCGGCATATTCCCCTCGCGGGTGAAAAATTTTCCATTGACTGGGACCGGGTCAGGCAGGCGATCACGCCACGAACGCGTCTTATCATCATCAACTCACCGCACAATCCGACGGGTGCGGTGATCAGCCGCGACGATCTGAATGAACTGGCGGCTCTGGTTGATGGCACAAGAATCCTGGTGTTGTCCGACGAGGTTTATGAGCACATGATTTACGACGGCGCACGGCACCACTCGGCAGCATCGCATTCATCATTGCGGAACCAGTCTTTTGTGGTGTCTTCTTTCGGCAAAACCTTCCATGCCACAGGTTGGAAAGTGGGCTACTGCCTGGCCCCGCCTGCGCTGACCACAGAGTTCAGAAAGGTTCATCAGTTCGTGACTTTCACGACACACACACCGACCCAGTGGGCAATTGCAGATTATCTGGAACATCATCCGGAGCATGACCAGAGCCTGCCGGATTTCTACCAGGCCAAGCGCGATCTGTTCCTGGCGGAAACCCGGGATATCGGGTTCGAGATGATCTCCAGCCAGGGCACCTACTTCCAACTGGCCGGTTATGCACAACTGACCGGTCAAGACGACAGGGCTTTCGTCACACAACTGACAAGGCAGGCAGGCGTGGCGGCCATCCCGGTTTCTGTGTTCTATGAATCACCACCGGAGCAGCGGCTGGTGCGCTTCTGTTTCGCCAAGGCCGATGACACGCTGGTGGAAGCGGCTGACAAACTCAGAATCTATTTCGGCGGCTGAACCATGACACTGCATCTTATTCAGACCAGCCTGCACTGGGAAAACCCGGAAGCGAATCGCCGTCACCTGGAATCCCGCATGGCGGGATTGACCGAAGGCGTTGTCATTCTCCCCGAGATGTTCAGCACCGGTTTTTCCATGGCATCGGAAAAGCTGGCGGAGCCGATGGATGGCCCGACGGCAAACTGGATGAAGGAGACGGCGAAAACGCAGGCTCTCACCCTGTGCGGGAGCCTGATCATTAAAGACCGCGGACAGTATTACAATCGTTTTCTCTGGGTGACGCCGACCGGAGACACGGCCTGTTACGACAAGCGTCACCTGTTCCGAATGGCCGGTGAACACGAACACTATGCGGGCGGAACTGACAACATCATCGTCAGACACGGCGAACTCCGCATTCGCCCCCAGATCTGCTATGACCTGCGTTTCCCAGGCTGGAGCCGTAGCCGGAACGACTATGACGTTCTGCTGTATGTCGCTAACTGGCCTGAGGCGAGACGGGAACACTGGCTGGCGCTATTGCGCGCACGCGCCATCGAAAACCTCTGTTATGTTGTTGGCGTCAATCGCATCGGCATTGACGGCAACGATGTACCCTACTCCGGGGATTCGCTGGTATTCGGTCCTGAAGGTGAGACCCTGCTGAACCTGGGCAGCGAGGACACGGCGCAGTCAATTAACCTGGAGCTCCACAGCCTGATCAGCTATCGCAGGAGGTTCCCCGCCCACCTGGATGCCGACCACCTGGGGAAGCTCTGAATAACAGGATTTTTTCGTGATGGCAGAACTCAAAATCCCGCGCGCACATTCAGATGACTGGTATGACCACCTGGCAACCATTCAGGAGGGATACTTTTATCCCTGGCACTCCACCCTTGAACCGGGCAATGGTGCCGCCGCTTTTGATGAACGGGTCCTGGAGAATCTGACACCGGAGGATGTCGTGCTTGAGGTTGCCTGCGGGCACGGGGATTTTGCCCTTCGCATGGCAGAACGATGCGGCAAGGTCATTGCCTATGACCGGGTGGCCCCTTACATCGACATCGCAAAGAGCCGTCAGCAGGAAAGCGGGGTCGGTAATATCGAGTTCCTGGTTCACAACCCATTGCACATGGATGGTGAGGTCGAGTTACCGGTCGAAGCGGCATCCGTCACCAGAATCATCTGCAGGCTGGGTCCCCACCACTGGATACAGGATGCGCGGCGTGTCTGCCGCAAGGGAGCAGAGCTGATCGCCCTGTCCCCGATGGAGGAGCCGATTCCGGCATGGACCAGCATCCTGCCCCATGTCATGCACTACGAGAACTCCGGCAGATACTCGGGTTCCGGTTCCATTCACCAGTCGGTAGACAATCGCCTGCATCAGGCCGGGCTTACGCTGTATGGTGGCTGGGGGTTTGATGTGCCCGAGGCGTTTGCGGACAAGCAGTCCCTGTACACGATGGTGACCTGGGGACTGCCGAAGGACAAGGCACCCCCTTTCGAGGACGTCAGCGAAAAGCTGGATATTGTCTTCAGCCGTTACGCCGAGCCATCGGGCATCGTGCTGCGCCAGTGTCGTTACCTCTGGAACGCTTTCGTCGGCTAATCTCCCGAAATAATTCATTTTTCCGGCATCGTTAGTGCCTATAATCTAACTTTCTCACTGATTTACCTTGATGCTTTACTACCTGGGACAGCTACTTGCGGATATCGCCGGACCATTCCGGCTGCTCTCCTCCTATATATTCCTGGCCGGTCTGGGCGCGGCGCTGGGTGCGTTGATCACCTGGTGGATACTGCCCCGGTTCTGGCACCTGCTGCCTCGGGATACGGGTCGGGAATATGCCATTGATGCTGAAAAGAGCATCGGCAAGCCCATCTCTGCCGGTATCCTGTTCATTCCCGTGTTTGTGCTGTTGTGCCTGCTGGTCGTGCCGTTCGATTGGAAATATGTCGGGATTCTTGCCTGTGTGCTGGTCGCCATGGTGGTGGGATACCTGGATGACCGCTCTGAAACAGGATGGAGCGAATATCGCCTGGGCACCATTGACCTGGTGATTGCAATTGCCGCATCCATGATCATCTGTGGACTGGAACCCTTTACGCTCTGGTTGCCCCTGTTCAAGGACCCCATCACCATCAACCCCTCGCTGTTCGTGATTGGCGCGACTATCCTGATCTGGGTCTCAATTAACGCGATCAACTGCACGGACGGCGTTGATGGACTCTCCGCCAGCCTTTCCAGCATGGGCATTCTGTTTCTGGGGGCGTTCCTTTACGCCATCGTCGGTCATGCGGATATCGCAGAGTACCTGCTGGTACCTCATTATCCGCTGGGCGCCGACTGGGGCATTATGGCGTTTGTGCTGGTGGGCTGCCTCGCCGGTTATCTCTGGCATAACAGCTATCCCAGCGCAGTTCTTATGGGCGATGCGGGTTCCCGACCGGTCGGTCTGATGCTGGGTGTTCTGGTACTGGCCTGTGGTAACCCCTTCCTGATTCTGGTGGTGGCCTTCGTAGTGTTGGTCAATGGTGCCACGGGCCTGATCAAGGTAGGACTGCTGAGGTTCTTCAAGATTGGCATTTTCGGTCAGGTCCGTTACCCGTTGCATGACCATGTACGCCACAACATGGGCTGGTCCAATACCCAGGTACTGGTCCGTTTCATGCTGCTACAGGCGGTGGGTACCCCCATTCTTCTTGTTCTTTTATTGAAAATCAGATAGTCAGACAATTTAGTTAAAGTAATCTCTCATTCGGTAGCACTTGCTTCCAAATCCGAAAGCTTTAGAGTACGCGCTCATGTCAATCTACCTCATAGGCGATTTGCACGGACAGTATCAGGGTTACGAGCGGCTACTCGTTTCCTCGGGTCTTTGCGATGAATCCCTGCACTGGACGGGTGGCACATCACAACTCTGGCTGATGGGTGACTTCTTTGACCGGGGTGCCTCCGGTATCCGTTGCCTGGATCTTACGATACGCCTGCAGAAGGAGGCTGCGGCTACCGGTGGCCTGGTTAACTCGCTGCTGGGCAATCACGAACTGATGATGCTTTATGCTCATCGGTTCGCTGACACGACCGATGATGAAGGTCTGAGCGCCTACGATCACTGGCTGGACTACGGAGGCACTGAGGCCGACTTTGAAGCCTTCACAGATGAGCATGCACAATGGATAGGCCAGCTCCCTGCCATGGCGCTTCTGGATGACAACCTGATGATCCACGCTGATGCCATGCTTTACGTCAATCACGGCATGACCATTGAAGCCGTCAATAACAGTTTCGCTGAGTTGATGACTTCAGATGACATACTCCGCTGGGTGCCCGTGCTTTCATCGTTCGGTGAGCATGAGGCATTTTCCAGCCTCGACATTGCGGGCCCCAAAAGGGCCGAGCAGTTGCTGTCACTTTATGGCGGCAGGTGTTTGATTCACGGACACACGCCAATATCCTGGGCACGACAGATTGAACCGGAGACGGTTACTGAAGCCTGGCTCTATGCCGATGGCCTGTGCCTGAACGTCGATGGTGGTATGTATATGGGTGGCTCGGGATTTATGCACCAGCTCAGGTAGACGGGTTGATAAGAGAAGTCAGCACATGATCTTCCCAGTGACCGTTGATCTTCAGGTATTTCCTGGCAAATCCTTCTTTTTCAAAACCGAGCCGCTCCAGCAGTCGTCGACTGCGGTCATTATGCGGCAGATAACCCGCCATAATGCGATGCAGACCCAGATCCCGGAAGATGTAATCGTTGGTCAGTGACAGGGCTTCATACATGATTCCGGCTCCTTCGTGCCGATGAGACAACGCATACCCCAGGTGACACGATTGAAAAGTGCCCCGGACAATACCGGTGTAATTGCAGACCCCGAAAACTTCATCCTCATCTGCGGATAGAATCGCGAAACACGCACTGACACCATCGCGAAAGTCCTTCAGCGCGAGTCTCAGTTGTATTTCCCAGAAACCCTCTGTGAAGAACTCCGGCGGACGACGCGGTTCCCAGGATTCCAGATGGGGCCTGTTATCCTGCCGGAATTCGACCATCCTGATCGCCTCATGGGGCTCCAGCAGGCGGCAGCAGACCCTGGCCGAACGCAGCTCCGGCAGCTTGCGCTCCAACAACTTCATTCAGTCAACACTCAGCCGGAAGCTGGCTTTCAGGAAATCTTCAAACTGCACTTCGGCACCAAGATCAATGGCTTCACTGACATGGACACTGATGGTGGAAAAGCGTCCGTCGGCAGCCTGAAGAATCAGTCCCTGGGGCGCATCTTCAGAGCACAGATAAAGAACCGCCGGACTGACCTGTGATGGCGTCCCCTTGCGGTTCGGGTCCTGAAGGTTTTCCGTCATCCGCGTAATCGCCCCTGGTGCCAGCGTATTAACCCTGATGCCCCTGCGCGCTCCTTCCAGTGCCAGAACATTCATAAGGCCGATCAGGGCCATCTTCGCTGACGCATAGTTGGACTGGCCAAAGTGTCCGAATATGCCCGACCCGGAACTGGTAAACACCACCCTGCCCCAGTTGTTTTCGGCCATTACCGGCCAGGCTGCCCTGGTGACGTAAACGGACCCCAGCAGGTGGACATCCACAACCGCGCGGAAGTTGTCCATGGTGATATTGGCAAAGGTCTTGTCACGTAAAATGCCGGCGTTGTTCACCAGAATATCGACACGACCGAAGGCCTCAAGGGCATCAGTCACTATAGACTGCGCCCCGGATTCATCGGCAACCGAAGCCGTGTTCGCAATCGCCTGACCGCCCATCCGGGTTATCTCATCCACCACGGACTGCGCCGTCGGACCACTGCCGGTGCCATCAACCGCACCCCCGAGATCGTTAACGACCACCCGGGCACCTCTTCGGGCAAACTCAAGCGCATGGGACCGGCCCAGACCTCGACCGGCGCCGGTAACGATCACGACCCTGTTTTCAAAATGATCCCGGATAGACATGCTAGCTCAAGGGTATCCCCACACACGCCTCAGGCTCAACCGTACCGCCATCAACCTTTGCCCCATAGCCTCCTCCGATTTCCGATACCCTTGTGCCACGACAGTCTGGTGTGTTCGACAACCCGTTTAGGGTACCATCATGTGCATGAGGCTGATCAAATTACTGCTGATATTGTTTCTTCCTTCCCTGGCGCCCGCCGATGACTGGAACTGGGCACCTGACCAGCCCGTTGGCAGCACCCTGCCCGACTTTACCGTGGCGGCAACTGACGGTTCTTCGGTCACCCTTGGGGAACTGGCGGGAACCCGGGGAACACTGCTGTTCTTCAGTCGCAGTACCGACTGGTGACCCTACTGCCAGCGTCAGCTCGTGGAGCTGCAGGACCATATCAAAGAGCTTGGCTCCCATGGTGTTCAGGCTGTCGGTCTGCTGTATGACAGTCCGAGGGCTCTGGACAGGTTCACACGCAAGCACAGGCTGACGTTTCCGCTGGTCAGTGACCAGGGTTCAAAAGTCATCCGGGAACTCGGATTGCTGAACGAGGAATACGACCCTGAAACCCGCTACTATGGGGTGCCCTACCCCGGAATTTTCCTACTGGATTCATCGGGAACCATCGTCGCAAAGTTTGCCGAGATGGATTATCGCGAGCGCCCCTTGTTCAGCGAACTGCTCAAGGCGGTCAAAACACTGGCTGACTAGAAGACACCGGCCTCAAGACCCGCTGCCATGGCCATACCCAGTTCTTCACACTGACCGAGCTGGTCCTCCTGAAGTTCTCCGGCCACCAGCACAGGATCCTGCACTTCACGAAAATTATAGCCGTTGCAGATTCGGCGTATGGCCGTCAGCGCCCCGGTGCCATCGTTACCGGCGCCAACAAACATGCAATAGGGTTTGCCATCCACCCGGCCTTCGACTTCATAAAAAGTACGATCAAAAAAGTCCTTGAGCGCCCCCGACATATAACCGAAGTTCTCCGGGGTGCCGAACATGATGCCGTCCGCCCACAGGAGATCTTCAGGGCCGGCATCACCTGCGCGGAGATAGCGGAGTTCGACCTCAATATCCGGATGTTCTATACCCCGTTTGACCGCCTCGGCCATCTTGCCGTTTTTACCGGTTTTGCTGTGGTATACCACCAGCAGGTGTTTCACTCAGCCTGCCCTCTCATACTTTTTTTAGTCGAATAACACTTCGTGCGACATAGTCATACTGAGGTACTTCCAGGTTACGTCTGGCCGCCGCCCCCTTCTCAACCCTGCCGGAGGTGTCATAACGGCTACGATGACAGGGACAACTGAAACCTTCAAATCCGGACTCAGCCAACACCTCCACCTCACAGCCCAGATGCGTGCAGTTGGAAAAGACGACCAGATGATCGGGACGTCTTGCCCTCAGCTCATTCGCCGCAAACTCCGGTTGTTGCGAGTTGTCCGATGCGGGGTCTTCAAGCTCGAAAGCATTGATTGCACCGTCCGGCTGACGTTTCACCACCAGGACATTTCTACCCAGCCAGCGGACAGACCGTGCCCTGCCGACCTCCAGACCCGACACATCGACATCCAATGACACATCCCGCTTGAGCGAGGGCAGCCACGAGCGGAGAAAAGGAATGGAAAAACCCGCCAGGGCAACGGCGGAAAATCCGCCCACAATCCGGGCCAGCAGAGTTCGACGATTCATCAGGTGCCGGACCCGACATCACAGAAGCACTGCCCCGCCATTTTAGTGGTTTTGCTCATAGCCGATACGCGCGAGCGGCGGTGTCGTGAAACAGTGCGGCTTTTTCAGTTTCGGACTTCGACCGGGCCAGTTTCTTGAAGGCGTTCCAGAGCACCGGATAAGAAACCGACTCCTTGTCGACCGGAAAGTTGCTCTCGAACATGCATCGTTCCGCGCCAAAGTGATCCATGCAGAATTCGTAATAGGCGCCGGTAGCGTCCACCAGTTCATCAGAAGAAGCCGGCAGTTCACGCTTGTGCCAGTCAAATCCGTTGACCTTCATGTTAATGCCACCCAGCTTGAAGAAAACATTGGACAGATCCGCCAACGGGAGGACTGAGTCCTGCCACGCAGCATACACTTCATCATGTTTGCCCTGGTACGGGCCAATACCCAACGGCCCACCGAAATGGTCCAGGATGATAGTGACCCCGGGGTTCAACCTGGCAAGCTCAACCAACTCCGGTATCTGGTGGTGGTAACACCAGGCATCAAAGCTGAGTCCCATCTCCCCGAGTACGGCAAAACCCTCAAGAAAGTCGTCCTGCAGCATCTGATGTTCAACGGGGTTGGAGTGGGAGTTTTTAATATCACGACTGTCATGCCAGCTCGTCGCATGCCGAATACCGCGAAAACGATTCACCGATGCCTGAACGTGTGCCTCCAGAACCTCTCTGACGCCATTACCCAGCGTCAGATCCGCGAAGCTGACGATGCCCGCACATGCCCGGATTTCACCATAGCCACCAGAAGCGCTCATGGCGGCAACTCCCTGGACGAACTCTGTTTCGCCAACGGGTGCCATGTGAACTGGCAGGTCCGTGTTGAACATGGAATCACATTCGACGAATACCGTACTGACAACGCGATGACCCGAGTCAATATCCTCAAGCAGTTCGTGAATCAAATACCGGTTGCCATTTCTATCCCACAGGTGATGATGTGGATCGCAGATTTTTCTTTCCGGTTCAAGGATCTCTTCCTGAACCTGGCCCAGCCAGGCGTGATCAACCATACTTCTACCCTGTTTTGCTTCGTGCTAAGTTCCAAGTTCCCATCTTTCCCATTACCCGGTCCGGAGTCAATTTGTCACATGCCTGATGTTCAAGCTCTGGCCATCGATCTCGATGGCACACTTCTGGTCGGCGAGTCATTGTCCGACCGAAACAGGGATGCGGTCCGGCGCGCCAGCGACAGCGGCCTGCATGTCGTCATCGCCACAGCACGCTGGCGACAGATGGCTGAGCGAATCGCTGAACAAATCGGCCTGCAGAACACACCGATTATTGCCTGTAGCGGCGCCCAGGTTTACTGCACGGAAACCCGTTCGGATATTTACGACACACGCCTGCCACGGTCATTCGTGGAACAGCTTTACGAAATCTGCAATCAGCATCGCTGCATTGCCTCGGCTACCGTCGATGCCCACACCTGGTTGAAGATAGACCAGGAGCCGGCGGCGGAGCACCTGTCCGAAGAACTGCGCTGGGTGATAAAGCTACCTGAGCCGGAAAGCCTGCCACGCATCGCCACGGTTCAGGGCACCTCCACCATCGCTCTGGTTCGAGAACTGCAGCAGCGGGATTATGCAGACAGGGTCAATATCTTTGACTCCATCGGACCCAGCGGCAGAACCGTGATCACCATTACCGCCAGGGATGCGGACAAGGGAGTTGCACTGCAAAAGGCTTGTGAGCATCTGCAGATCAACCATAACTGCGTGCTGGCATTCGGTGATGCCGACAATGACATCGCGATGTTCCGGATGGCCGGGCAGTCTGTCGCGATGGGCCAGGCCAGCGATGACGTCAAGCGGGCGGCAACCCATGTCACCTCAGACCATGGGGAAGATGGTGTCGCGGAGTTTATTGAGCAGAATTTGCTTTAGGCCGGGAACTCGATCGAAAGGGAGGAGTGGTGTATAGGTTCCGATACATATATGGTCCACCCCGTTTTGCAAGAGTCAATCATCGTGTACATGAAGGATAAGTTGCAGTCATATATCCGGCCTCTCGGTGAAGGTTCTCGCCTTCGGGCCCTGATGGAATCCGCGCATCCCTGTCCTCATCATTATATCGGCTTTCCCACTGCTCAGCCTATGTCTAAACCAGGTTTTCAGGAATGCAGGTCTCTCCTTTCATGCCATCACTGATCTTTCTCTTCGCAACTCCATGGTGGGTTTACTCTCCTAACCTTGCCTTTGTCTGTGTCGTACCGACATCTGCCGAACCATCAGGCAACTATCTCTGGTTCTGACACGGTCATTCTATCGACACAGTAGTCCTCTTCATGCTTCAACAGCGCGTAGGCCATGCGTACCATCTTGTTGGCCATCGCCACTGCTGCCACATTCTTGTGACGCCGCTGAAGTAACGCCTTGGCCCAGCGGCTGCGCGGGTCCTCTTTTTTGTCCACAAAGCGTAATACCGAGCGAGCGCCATGAATCATCAACTGACGCAAGTAAACATCGCCACGTTTGCTAATGCCCAACAGGCGGGCCTTCCCTCCCTCCCGTGGAACTCTGGCGCGGCACCAGCCCCAACCAGGCCGCCAACTCCCGACCATTGTTGAAGGCGTGGATATCCCCTATGGCTGCCACCAGGGCGGTAGCACCTTTAGGGCCGATGCCGGGAATGGTGAGCAAACGCCGGGCACGCTCATCTGCCTGCGCCAGTTGCTCAATTTGTTGGTCAAACTCGTCAATACGCTCATCCAGGCGGGCCAACTCATCATAGAGCGCCGATAAGAGTCCCCGAAAGCGCATCGTCAGACCGTTTTCCGCGTCTTCCAAAATGAGCGGGAGATGCTTGCGTACGTGTGCTCTCCCCTGGGGTATCGTAATGCCGTACTCTAACAACAGGCCTCGGATCTGATTGACCTGGGCGGTGCGCTGAGCCACCACCTGACTGCGAATACGGTGCAGACACTGAACGTCCTGCTGCTCCACGGTCCTGGCCGCAACAAAACGCATACCAGGGCGCTGAACGGCTTCGCAAATAGCCTCTGCGTCAACACGGTCATTCTTGTTGGACTTGACGTAGGGTTTAACAAACTGTGGGGCAATCAACTTCACCTCATGACCGTAACCCGACAACCGCCTTGCCCAGTCATGGGCGCCGGCGCAGGCTTCTATCCCAACCAGACAAGGCGATAGCTTGCTCATAGTCGCCTTCAGTTGGTTGCGGGTTTGTTTTTTGGTTATCTGGGTTTGACCTCTGTCATCCACCGCGTGGAGATGGAAACTGGTCTTACCCAGATCAATACCCACAGTATTTTCCAATCCGTAAATGAGTCTAAAGGAGGGGCTGCACTGAGTTCATCTCAAGCCCTTTTCTTCTCCCGTTCATGGATTGATTTGAACAGTTGCCGACGAGCCTTTTGCAGCTTGTCAGCAGCTTCGTTATCGCTTTGTTCGTGCGCGATAGCATCCAGTATTTCAAAGCTCAGGCCGGGTTTCAAATACGCCGCTGCCCCAGGCAATGACTTGAGCTTTTCATAAGGTGTCTTGATCGCATCGTATGGATACCGCTTGCGCTGTTTACCTTTGCTATCAGTGGTCATTTCAGGGAACAGGCAGGGACGATGATAGTTGATGTAGGGGTTGAGGTGCTGGCGATTAAACTCGTTAATCTGCGCTGCCCAGCGCTGTGGAATGTGGTCATGACCGAAGATCTTGCGCACCACATGGCCGTTCTTGCTCTCTGCCAGGGCGTTGTCATTGGTCTTTCGGGAACGTGACTTGGTGAATTCGACCCGCAGTTTCTCAAGCAGACCCGCCACCTTCCCGTTGACGTATTCCGAGCCGTTGTCGGAATGAAAGCCCTGGATGACGAAGGGGAAGTCATCCAGCAGTTGCTCCAGTGCCGGAATGAGATAACGCTCACTGATTTTCTCCACGCTGACGACCATTTCCATCTGGGTCACCTCATCGACCGCATTGACGTGATAGACCCCTTTCTGCCCGTCCCAGTCGCCTTGGTGGACCGTATCAATGCGGATATAGCCGGGTTGGCCGTTAGGCCTGGGTTTGCGTCGTTCACCGATGCGGGAGCTTCTGGGGCGGGTCTTCTCGACATGGCGGCGGTAGCGAACATAGCCGGTGGCCTTCCTCAGGTTGTACAGGTGCGCCACGGAGATCGAGGCCAGGCGTTGGTACTTCGCTTGACCATACATCGTATAGGCGCGTTCGCAGAGTTTCTTCATGGTCAACCCGTTGGGGGTGCTATGGCGCTCGTCCATGGCTGCGAGCAGGCGGATGTCTGCTGCGGTAAATCGCCGTGAAAAGCCATTGACGGTGCGCTGTTGGCGCACCAGTCGCCCGGTATCGCGGTATTGCTTGATCAGTCGGGTGATCTGCTGACGCGAATAACCGCTGATCTTCATGAGGTAGCGGATCAGCACGCCCTTGTCCGGCCTGCTCAGTGACAGATAGTGGAATTTGACCAGGGTGCGCTGTACCCATCGGTAGCGGGAATCCTTATCGTCGGCAACCTCAAAGGCCACCCGCTGGGTGCCTTCAAGGAAGGCGATCACCTGGTTGATCGTGGTCAGGTCTTCAATATTCATGATGGTTTTCATCCTGCCATCATGAACGGGGAGCAACGGCTATGTCAGACTCATATATGGTCCACCCCGCTTTGCAAGAGTCAATCATCGTGTACATGAAGGATAAGTTGCAGTCATATATCCGGCCTCTCGGTGAAGGTTCTCGCCTTCGGGCCCTGATGGAATCCGCGCACCCCTGTCCTCATCATTTCATCGGCTTTCCTACTGCTCAGCCTAAGAGTCTGCCAGGTTTTCAGGAATGCAGGTCTCTCCTTTCATGCCATCACATTGATCTTTCTCTTCGCAACTCCATGGTGGGTTTACTCTCCTATCCTTGCCTTTGTCTGTGTCGTACCGACATCTGCCGAACCATCAGGCAACTATCTCTGGTTCTGACACGGTCATTCTGTCGACACAGTAGTCCTCTTCATACTTCAGCAGCGCGTAGGCCGTGCGTACCATCTTGTTGGCCATCGCCACCGCTGCCACATTCTTGTGACGCCGCTGTAGTAACGCCTTGGCCCAGCGGCTGCGCGGGTCCTCTTTTTTGTCCACAAAGCGTAATACCGAGCGCGCGCCATGAATCATCAACTGACGCAAGTAAACATCGCCACGTTTGCTAATGCCCAACAGGCGGGCCTTCCCTCCCGTGGAACTCTGGCGCGGCACCAGCCCCAACCAGGCCGCCAACTCCCGACCATTGTTGAAGGCGTGGATATCCCCTATGGCTGCCACCAAGGCGGTAGCACCTTTAGGGCCGATGCCGGGAATGGTGAGCAAACGCCGGGCACGCTCATCTGCCTGCGCCAGTTGCTCAATTTGTTGGTCAAACTCGTCAATACGCTCATCCAGGCGGGCCAACTCATCATAGAGCGCCGATAAGAGTCCCCGAAAGCGCATCGTCAGACCGTTTTCCGCGTCTTCCAAAATGAGCGGGAGATGCTTGCGTACGTGTGCTCTCCCCTGGGGTATCGTAATGCCGTACTCTAACAACAGGCCTCGGATCTGATTGACCTGGGCGGTGCGCTGAGCCACCACCTGACTGCGAATACGGTGCAGACACTGAACGTCCTGCTGCTCCACGGTCCTGGCCGCAACAAAACGCATACCAGGGCGCTGAACGGCTTCGCAAATAGCCTCTGCGTCAACACGGTCATTCTTGTTGGACTTGACGTAGGGTTTAACAAACTGTGGGGCAATCAACTTCACCTCATGACCGTAACCCGACAACCGCCTTGCCCAGTCATGGGCGCCGGCGCAGGCTTCTATCCCAACCAGACAAGGCGATAGCTTGCTCATAGTCGCCTTCAGTTGGTTGCGGGTTTGTTTTTTGGTTATCTGGGTTTGACCTCTGTCATCCACCGCGTGGAGATGGAAACTGGTCTTACCCAGATCAATACCCACTACCTTGATTGCTCGCGTTTCAGTACACTTCTTCATGGTCGCCTCTCTCTGTCTGTTTGAATGGTGTATCCATTCTGGCGCATTGACGCCGATTGATGGAGTGGGGTGGACCATTCCATTAGTACAAGGGATTGACTAATGTGACGATATTGGTTAGCTTCCGATCCGCTAGAGTTGCCTCACCAACTAAGAATCAATCAGGATGAACAAAAATTAAGATAAAGATTTACGCTGGCTGGTGGTTACATTGATAGTGCTCGCAACTGTTATCAACTACACCGACCGCCAGTCCATCATGGTGCTCTGGCCTACCAACGTCGCAGACATCTACCGAGAGAAAACCTCTGACGAGCACAAGGAAATTTACGCCTTTATCTCGGTTATCCTTATTTTCTCTTACGCATTTGGTCAGGCTGTAGTCTGGGCTGCTTGATCATGTTTCTAGGGATTGAACCTATGACGCCAAGATCCCAGCCGGGATACAAGGTTATGGAGCAATACACTTGATTGACAAACCTGTAACCCGAGCCCTGATCACGTTGGGCCTCTCCATCCTGCTGATCGCCTGCGGTGGCGGTGGGGGCAGTGACGGACCGGCAATAGCTCCGTCGAATAACACACTCGGTCCGAACCCGACACCAGTGGGTTCTGGATCTCAGACACCGCCTACGGATGCCGTTGAATTTGTCACACTGACGCTACGAACTTTGGACGCCGACGGTGATCAGGTCGGACTCGAAGCATACGATCTGATCCACGACTTTGGCGGTCCAAATCCGATTGAGGCACCAGACCTCTACCCAATCAATCATCCGGAGGTGCGCCATATCTACGAGGACACTGACGCGATTATCGGCGACCACTTTGTGTTCACTATCCACCGCGATATCGACATTGATCGTGATCGCGTTGAGAACGATGACCGACAACGCAACGAGATCAAGACCTACTCAGGCTCAGAAGAGGCAGTAAAAGGCTATGAGCACGAGACATTTATCTATCGTTGGAAGTTCAGGATTAAGCCCGACATGGAGGTATCACGTCGCTTTACCCACCTGTTCCAGTTGAAGGCTGTAGGCGGTGACGACAGTCACCCCATACTGACAATCTCCGGTGCCGAGCGTAGCGGCGAGGACGGTATTGAAGTTCGCCATAGCCCGCTTCAAGAAGATACGATACTGAGCCGCACCGACTGGCAAGCGGTAACAGGCGAATGGCTCCAGGCATACTGTCGTATCACGTTCGCTGATTCTGGCGATCTGCGATTGATTGTTACGCGCATGAGTGACAACGCCGTAATCTTCAATATCGACGAACAAGCCCTTGATTTATGGCGCGGTGAGGCTGAGACGCACTTTGTCCGCCCTAAATGGGGAATCTATCGTTCAATACTTGACCGGGACAATCTTCGAGCCGAAGAGGAATGGGTGCGGTTTGCAAATTTCGAAGTCAGCGAGGTCATACCTGCAGGCTAGCCGATACTGGACCAACCTCGACATCCATAATTATTGGTCTTACCTATTTTTGTTACCACCAGAATACGACGTGGTCATGAAAGTGGTACCTCTGAAAGAACAAGACAACAGTGCCCCTTAGTGAATCCCTGAACGTGGTGGCATCCCCCAACACAACCATGCCGCCGCCCTGTTGCTTGAACTGCTCCGCATGCTTGATTCTCGCCCCCGCAGTAAACTGGCCATCACACGCTGATGACACGACACCCCTTGCCAAGCTTCTCGGGGTCGAAGTGCCGATGCAGCCGACCTGTATGCAGCGCTTGATTGGTTATTGAAGCGGCAGGGGTGCATTAGATGTCAACGGCAACTTAAAACTGACCCCCTTTGGGTCGATATCGGCAATCTAAAACTGACCCCCCTGGCTAATCTGACTGCTCCTTCGATGGTTTCCTGATGATGCCGGCTTTGTGCTTCCCTTTGAGCCGGTAGCTATCACCCCGTATCTGGATAAGATGGGAATGATGCAGTAACCGATCCAACATGGCCGAGGTCAGGGCGGCATTGCCACCAAAGGTCTGCTCCCATTCCCCAAAGCTGAGATTGGAGGTCAGGATCACTGATCCTGACTCATAGCGCTTGGCAATCACCTGGAAGAAGAGGTTCGCCTGGTCACCGGTTAATGGCAGGTAGCCGATCTCATCAATGATCAACAAGCTGGGCCCCATCACGGATCGTCGCAGTACTTCCTGATAGCGCCCTTGCCGTCGCGCCGTCTCCAGTTGCAGTATCAGGTCAGCTGCGGTCATGAAGCGCACTTTGAGATTGTGCTGGGTCGCCAGGTAACCCAGGGCGATGGCGAGATGGGTTTTTCCCGTACCGCTGGGTCCCAGCAAAATGATGTTTTCCTTGCGCTCGATAAAGGCCAGGTCTGCCAACGTCTGGATGGTCTTCTTCGGTGCGCCGGCAGCGAAGGTGTAGTCATAGTCATCCAGGGTCTTGATGGTGGGGAACCCGGCCATCTTGACCAGCACCTGTCGGCTCCTGGCCTGGCGGGCCTCATGTTCCGCCTTCAGTATCCGAGCCAGGAAGTCGACATAGCTATCTTCGTTGTTGACCGCCTGCTGCGCCCACTCCTCGTACTGGTCAGCCACCACCTGGAGTTTGAGCCGCTCACACAAATCGGCAATTTGTTCGTGAAGCAGCATGGATGTCATGAACAGGCTCCTACCAGCTGCTCGTATTCAGTCGGCGGGCGCTGCAGGGTTTCCACCGGCCAGGACCGCACCGGCAGTGATTCAATGGGTTTTGGCTGGTCAGCATGGAACACCGGCAAGGACTGCAGGGCCTGCCGTTCCTGTTCCAGGCGCACAGCTGGCACGTTGCCAGTGGTCTTGTGGGTGCGGTTGTTGGCCACATCGCGCAACCACTTGAGGACCTCGGCATTCGCGGTATCAACATCCAGGGTCAGGTTGGCCTGTTTGAGTGAACTCTGCAGGGGATAGTAGAAGCTGTTGCGCAAATACCGGTTAAAGCGCTCCACTTTGCCCTTGGTTTGCGCACGGTAGGGGCGGCACAGTCTGGGGGTAAAGCCATAGTGCTTGCCCAGGTCCCACAAGCCGGGGTGGAAACGGTGTAGCCCCGCCCCAAAAGTATTGCGTTCCAGCACCACGGTCTTCATGTTGTCGTACAGAATCTCCAGCGGCACGCCGCCAAAGTACTCGAAGGCGTTGATGTGACAGTGTTTGAGTTGGTCAAATTGCTCTGTGGCGACAAATTCCACGTAGGTGTAGCGGCTGAACCCCAGCGTGGCAACAAACGCTGACAACGGGTGCTTGCCACGACGGAAAACACACCAGTCAACCTGGAGTTGGCGGCCGGGGTCGGTCTCGAACCGAACAACGGGTTCCGGTACCGACAGGGGGTAGAGACTACTGACGTGGTTCCTGACGGTGCGTTCTCCGCCCGTGTAGCCCAGGCTTTGAATCTCCCTGAACAAAACGGTAGACGGCATCCGGTGGGGACGGTTGGCTTCCACCCGCTCACCAATATAGGCCTTATAGGGGTCCAGTATGCTGCCTCGCGATGGGCGCTGATAGGCGGGCATCTCCGGTGAACGCAGATAGCGCCGCACGGTATTGCGAGAATGGCCGGTGAGTCGGCAGATCTCTTTGATACTTTTACCCTGTTTACTCAATATTCGTATTTCCATACACCTTTCCTGATCAAGCATGCGCACCTCCTGTAGAGGTGCAGGTTACGGGAAAGGGGGGTCAATATTCAGTTGCCGAGGGGGGTCATTATTACATTGCCGCTAACAAAGAGAAAACTCACCGCCCGTCATCTTGAGGCAGGTGTCCTCGTTCCATACGATTTGAGTTCGAACTATTTTGAAGAAACAATCTGTCCTTAAAGGCAGTGCTGTGCATAGCGCATTTAGCTACCCTATTGAAATGATTAGATTTTTTCGTCGGAGTTCAAAGAACCTCGAGTTAAACTGCGTAGCAAAACGGATAGGTGTTGTTTTTCTAAATGACACCGGTTACCATAAAGTGCTAGACTAATTTTATATAACAGAACCTGCATATACACAATTGGAGAATGGCCGCCAACGCACGTACAGCCTGCTTGATACCATCACGGCGTAGGTAGTGCCTGTGCACAACACATTCAGTTATCTTGTTGAAATGTCTAGGTTATTTGTACCAATGTCCAAAGAACTTTAGTCTATTAGATCCTTCGTGGCCAGATAACAAAATTCAAATAATCAGGGAGATATATGAGCCACACTAATTTCAAAGTCCGATTAGGCGTGATCGCATCGCTGCTCCTGCCAACTGTAGTTCAAGCTCAAACAGCACGTGAGGAGGCGCAAGCTGAGAAAGCAGTAGTGGAAGAGATTGTTGTTCAGGGTACCCGCGCCACGATCCGTAGCGCGATTGATATCAAGCGTAATTCTATTGAAATCCTGGATGGGCTCACTGCAGAAGACATCGGTGACCTACCCGCTCTGTCGATCGGTGAAGCGCTGGAATCCATCACCGGGGCCGCATCCCACCGTGAAAATGGTGGGGCGACGGAAATCTCGATCCGAGGTCTCGGGCCTTTCTTAAGCGCAACGACGTTTAATGGCCGAGAGGCGACGAACGGTTCCGGGGATCGCTCGGTGAATTTCTCGCAATTCCCGTCTGAACTAATGAACAAACTTGCGATTTACAAGACGCAAGACGCAAGTCTCATTGAGGGTGGGGTTGCTGGATTGATCCAACTGGAAACGCTCAAACCCCTGGATTATGGCAAACGGCGTTTCCAGTTCGATGTGAAAGGTAACTACAATCCCGATCAGCAAGATATCTCGGATACGATGGCGGGAGATATCGGATATCGAACCACTGCAAGTTACGTTGACCAATTTGAAGTCGGCAATGGGAGGCGCTTGGGAGTTTCATTGGGCCTGCAGAAAAGCGATATCTCCCAGCCAGAACAGGAAATGCGCTCTTCGAGCCCAAGCGGAAGTTCTCTGTTCGCTTGCCTTGCAGACAATGATCCCATCCAGGGTTTCTCAAATATCACGCCAACGGACGACGACTGCGAGGACAATCCAGCAGGCTCTGGTGGCAACGGTGGCTATGATTCAGCGATAGATCCCGCCACCGGGGCTGCAGTGGATGATGGTCGCCTTTTCGCATGGGCAGGAAGTTCGAGAGGTTTTCGTCAGAATGACTCCAATGACGAGCGTGACGCAGTTTTTGCAGCGTTTCAGTGGCAACCTAATGATCGACTGGACATCAACCTGGACTACCAGTGGTCGGAGAGAACGCAAAGAGAAGACCGTTATGATCTCAATTTCGCAAACATGAAGCGAAATACTCGCGGCACAACCTTGGATTCTCTGGTGTTCCAAAGCAATGGGGTCGTGACAGACTGGGCAGGACAAACCGACATTGATTCCAACGGTGAGTTGTTCAGCCGAACCGAGGAATACACCGGCTGGGGATTGAACGTCGAGTACTACGTCACGGATCGTCTCAGTGTCCAAACAGATGTTTCTTTCTCGGAAACCACACGTCTTGAACAGCAAGCATCGTTCAGACAGCAAAGTCAGAGCAGACAGGATGTTACATTTTCTCGTAACAACGACGGCTTCGTTACCTGGACCGTCGAGGGCTTTGATATCACCGATCCAACAAACTTCGACGATGGCCTGCGCGTGCGCATTGATACAGATGTGGACAGAGAGAATACGGTTGATGCGATCCGGTTCGACTTTAAGTACGAAATGCGTGCAGGTTTTGTCGAAAGCATCGACTTCGGAATTCGTAGTTCCGAACTCACCTACTACAGTGCCCGTGGTGGAAGTGCATCAGGCACCAACGGCGCACGTTTAACTTACACGGTTGATGACGCCGACCCGGCAGTAATGGCCTGCGCCAGGGGTTTTCCCGAAAGCGGCTTTCTCAGTGGAGCCGATGCAGGCCCGCTTGTCACGAATGTAGATAGCTCAGGCAATGCTCTTGCCAGATATAACGGCTGGGCCATTTTTGACAACGGCTGTCGTCTGGACGCCATTTTGGCAGGCAACGGTGAAACCCTCAGATATCCTCGCCTGGGCAACCATCCTCAGACCGTAGATGTCACCGAAGAAACACTCGCGTTCTACATCAAGGCAAATTTTGAAGGTGTGTTGGGCGGCAAACTGGTAAGAGGCAATATCGGTGTCCGTAGCGTTAGAACCGACGTAGAGTCCGTAGGGTACAGAAGTGCGTTCAACATTGAGTCAGATCCGTTAACCGGTGAACTGTCGTTGGTGACGACGGACGCTCTCGAATCCATCAAGGCCGAACACGACTATACGGAATACCTGCCGAGCGTAAACTTCGTGATGGATGTGACAGACGATGTGGTTTTGCGTGCGGGCATCTTCAAGGGTCTTTCCCGGGTGGACCCAGCAGATATGGGCTTTTCACGAAGCTTCCAGGTCGCGGATGACGATGAAGATCCGATCACAGTTGATGCTCTACTCACCGGTGTAACGGGGGCTGGCAATCCCTATGCAGACCCGTTGGGCTCCTGGAACTACGACCTGGCAGTGGAGTGGTATCCGAACAAGGACTCCATCCTGGCTGCAACCTTCTACCGCAAGGATTTCACGGGTGGCTTTACCAACACGGTCGTGCAGGAGCAATACGTGGTTGATGGTCAGGCACTCACGTTTCCGATCATACTGCAGCAGACGAACAAAGACACCAGCCGTCTGACAGGCGTTGAAGTGACTGCCTCGCACCGGTTCTCCTACCTGCCGGGAGTCTTAAGCGGCCTTGGCGCAAAGATCAGCTACAACTACGCTGATTCTGACTTCGAATTCGAGGACAGCCTTTATGGTGATCGTGGATTCGTCGATAGTGATGGCAGTTTCGTTCAGACCCATGCCGGTATTCTCGCACCGGGCAACGTCCCTGGATTTTCAGAGAACACATTCTCTGGTCAGATCTATTTCCAAGTCGGTAAATTTGATGCTTCCCTGATCTACAAGTACCGCGATGAGTATTTCCAGCCTTACATATCCAACGGAACCCGCCTGAGGTACGTAGGCGAAGTTGGCGTCTGGGAGGCTCGAGTTTCCTACTACGTAACGGACAACATCAGGCTTTCGATTGAAGCCATCAACTTGGACGATGAGCCTAAAACCCAGTATTTCTTTACCAATGACAACGTGGGTGAAGTGAACTATTACGGACCGCGAGTGTTCGTCGGTCTACGAGCTAAATTCTAGCGGCGATTGCCAATGGTTCATAAGGAGTAAAAATATGTATTTGAGAAAACTCATCGGCCTTGGCATCGTAGCGTTTCTGGTCGGCTGCGATGGCGGAGGCGGCGATTCAAACTTCAGCAGAAACTCAAACTCGGCGGGCAGTATCTCCATCAGTGGCACCGCATTGGAAGTCGAAACACTGACCGCGATGCTTTCTGATCCAGATGGCGTAAACATGTCTTCCGTTGTATATCAATGGTATAGCGATGGCAACGCAATTGCTGGCGCAACAGGTTCTACCTATACCCTCACATATTACGAGGTGGGTGAGACTATTACTGTTACGGCAAGATATACAGACAACCAAGGGATCACTTCAACCGTTACTTCTGCTGCAACATTAGCGGTTCTGACAGCTAATACTCCGGGTTCACTTGTGATCATCGGCATAGCATCTTTCGGCCAGACACTGACAGCCGAACTCACAGATGCCAATGGGACAGCCTCCGCAACAATCGCACTACAGTGGCAGGCAGATGGTACGAACGTCGCTGGGGCTACAGCTAATACCTTTACGCTCACAGATGCTCAGATAGGTGCGAACATTACGGTAACAGCCGTCTACACGGATGACGATGGTTACGCTGAAAATCTGACATCAGCCGCAATCGGGCCTGTTGTAAGCATGGGCACGGTAACCATCTCCGGCATCCTGCTCGTGGGCTCCACCATTTCTGCGGACGTTGTCGATGGAGATGGCACGACAACCATCAATTATCAGTGGCAGTCGGATGGCATGGACATCACAGGTGCTACATCACAAACCCTGCTGCTTGATGCTCCTGTTCGCGGTACCACTATCTCTGTTAGAACAACCTACACAGACAATAGAGGGAACGACGAAACACCTTCAGCTACCGCGAACGATGTTGTCTTTTCAGTGATTGTAGACAGCGAAAGTTCCCTGCGAACCGCTCTGGCATCAGCCGTTGATGGGGACTGGATCGGACTCGGCTCAGCGACCGGGACGAGCGGTACCAGTGATTACAAAGACATGTCCGCGACAGCAGATTCGGAGTTGGTTCTAAATGTAGACAACCTTGTCCTGACTTTGACCGCAGGCAGCACCGCTGTCGTGTCTGGCGCAACCTGTCTGGTAATGGACTCTGGCACGACGGGTGTTTCAATCCAAGGTCTTACGTTTGAAGAGTTAACTTGGGTGGCCAGCAACAGTTGCAGGGGACCCGACGCCTCAATTGTTGTCAACGGGATGGGCAATACCTTTGCCGACAACTCGATACTTTCTGAGGGAGTTCATGACTCAGGGAGTATTTCCAGTACCGAGCCCTATCACTATGTCGCACTTCGGGGTACCAACAATGTTGTTGAGAGAAACCTGTTTTCAGGCAAAAACATGGATCTCGAAGGCTCAACAATCACAATGTACAACAGTGCCAGTAACACGGGTAACATAGTTCAATATAACTTGTTTCTCGACTTCGCTGGTGACGGAAGTGACTCTGGCGGTCACGCGATACAACTCGGGCGCTCGACCGGCAGTGATTCAACAGCAGTAGGCAACCACAGAATTCAATACAATCGCTTCGACAACGTACAGGCAGATCACAAGCTCCTTCGCGTTCAAGCCAGTGGTAACCTGATTACTGGCAATACAGTGGTTAACTCCACAGGCATGATTGCTCTTGAGGACGGATTAGCCAACGTCGCTTCCAGGAACATTATTGTTCCCGTGGGTGATGACAACGACGACGGGGGTATCAGCTTTGCCCCTCTCGGGCACACAGTTTCAAATAACTACATTGCTAACTTGAGGACCACATCCAGTTCTCGTGGAGCATTCGTTCTGAACACAGACCCTTTGAGTGGTTCAGGTAATACGTCTCTCCTTAACGGAATGGGACCGTTCACCCTGACCATTGAAAAAAACACAATAGTTAACGTTCGGTCGGCTGTTACGTTGGAACTGGCTGATTGCGACGATTTTGACTCGATTCTGAGTTTTAACGACAACCTCATCATGAACGTTGCCGAAGGTGTGGTTGCCGCTGTTTCGGCAACAGCACTCGGTGTGGGTAATAACGGTGGCCAGGGCCGTGGTATCTGGATCGATGCATTTACTTCTGGTGGCGTGCTGTCAGAGGACTGGAACGCAAGTTGTATGCTTGATACGTCTTCGTCGTTCTCAGGCAACCGTTATTGGTCGCCAAATCTTGCAAACAGTGAAGACGTAGAGGGGGCGACTATGCTTAACTTCGACCCGGTTCCTATGGCAAATGACAACACCTACAGCTCAGAGGGCAACCCGGAGTTCACCGTTAATACCAATGACTTCGTCGTTGGCACCGGTTCGAACGCAGGCAAAGGTGTGGACACGTCGCTTCTCTATCTTATCCGGGAAACAGATGTAGGTCCCGGCTCTACCTGGATTTGGACTAGCGGAGGCGGCGATTCAAACTTCAGCAGAAACTCGAACTCGGCGGGCAGTATCTCCATCAGTGGCACCGCATTGGAAGTCGAAACACTGACCGCGATGCTTTCTGATCCAGATGGCGTAAACATGTCTTCCGTTGTATATCAATGGTATAGCGATGGCAACGCAATTGCTGGCGCAACAGGTTCTACCTATACCCTCACATATTACGAGGTGGGTGAGACTATTACTGTTACGGCAAGATATACAGACAACCAAGGGATCACTTCAACCGTTACTTCTGCTGCAACATTAGCGGTTCTGACAGCTAATACTCCGGGTTCACTTGTGATCATCGGCATAGCATCTTTCGGCCAGACACTGACAGCCGAACTCACAGATGCCAATGGGACAGCCTCCGCAACAATCGCACTACAGTGGCAGGCAGATGGTACGAACGTCGCTGGGGCTACAGCTAATACCTTTACGCTCACAGATGCTCAGATAGGCGCGAACATTACGGTAACAGCCGTCTACACGGATGACGATGGTTACGCTGAAAATCTGACATCAGCCGCAATCGGGCCTGTTGTAAGCATGGGCACGGTAACCATCTCCGGCATCCTGCTCGTGGGCTCCACCATTTCTGCGGACGTTGTCGATGGAGATGGCACGACAACCATCAATTATCAGTGGCAGTCGGATGGCATGGACATCACAGGTGCTACATCACAAACCCTGCTGCTTGATGCTCCTGTTCGCGGTACCACTATCTCTGTTAGAACAACCTACACAGACAATAGAGGGAACGACGAAACACCTTCAGCTACCGCGAACGATGTTGTCTTTTCAGTGATTGTAGACAGCGAAAGTTCCCTGCGAACCGCTCTGGCATCAGCCGTTGATGGGGACTGGATCGGGCTCGGCTCAGCGATCGGGACGAGCGGTGCCAATGACTACAAAGACATGTCCGCGACAGCAGATTCGGAGTTGGTTCTAAATGTAGACAACCTTGTCCTGACTTTGACCGCAGGCAGCACCGCTGTCGTGTCTGGCGCAACCTGTCTGGTAATGAACTCTGGCACGACGGGTGTTTCAATCCAAGGTCTTACGTTTGAAGAGTTAACTTGGGTGGCCAGCAACAGTTGCAGGGGACCCGACGCCTCAATTGTTGTCAACGGGATGGGCAATACCTTTGCCGACAACTCGATACTTTCTGAGGGAGTTCATGACTCAGGGAGTATTTCCAGTACCGAGCCCTATCACTATGTCGCACTTCGGGGTACCAACAATGTTGTTGAGAGAAACCTGTTTTCAGGCAAAAACATGGACCTCGAAGGCTCAGCAATCACAATGTACAACAGTGCCAGTAACACGGGTAACATAGTTCAATATAACTTGTTTTTCGACTTCGCTGGTGATGGAAGTGACTCTGGCGGTCACGCGATACAACTCGGGCGCTCGACCGGCAGTGATTCAACAGCAGTAGGCAACCACAGAATTCAATACAATCGCTTCGACAACGTACAGGCAGATCGCAGGCTCCTTCGCGTTCAAGCCAGTGGTAACCTGATTACTGGCAATACAGTGGTTAACTCCACAGGCATGATTGCTCTTGAGGACGGATTAGCCAACGTCGCCTCCAGGAACATTATTGTTCCCGTGGGTGATGACAACGACGACGGGGGTATCAGCTTTGCCCCTCTCGGGCACACAGTTTCAAATAACTACATTGCTAACTTGAGGACCACATCCAGTTCTCGTGGAGCATTCGTTCTGAACACAGACCCTTTGAATGGTTCAGGTAATACGTCTCTCCTTAACGGAATGGGACCGTTCACCCTAACCATTGAAAAAAACACAATAGTTAACGTTCGGTCGGCTGTTACGTTGGAACTGGCTGATTGCGACGATTTTGACTCGATTCTGAGTTTTAACGACAACCTCATCATGAACGTTGCCGAAGGTGTGGTTGCCGCTGTTTCGGCAACAGCACTCGGTGTGGGTAATAACGGTGGCCAGGGCCGTGGTATCTGGATCGATGCATTTACTTCTGGTGGCGTGCTGTCAGAGGACTGGAACGCAAGTTGTATGCTTGATACGTCTTCGTCGTTCTCAGGCAACCGTTATTGGTCGCCAAATCTTGCAAACAGTGAAGACGTAGAGGGGGCGACTATGCTTAACTTCGACCCGGTTCCTATGGCAAATGACAACACCTACAGCTCAGAGGGCAACCCGGAGTTCACCGTTAATACCAATGACTTCGTCGTTGGCACCGGTTCGAACGCAGGCAAAGGTGTGGACACGTCGCTTCTCTATCTTATCCGGGAAACAGATGTAGGTCCCGGCTCTACCTGGATTTGGACTATTCTGTAATGGTCGCCGGACGGGGGTTCGCCCCTGACCAATGGATGGTTGCCCGATAAGCCTCAAATGTGTTGAACCAGTACATGGCTTGACGGAACCTTTCATCTGCTCCTAAAGTAGGACCTGGAAGCACTAACTGGCCGTCGTTCACATACGTCCGGTTGATTTCGCCGGACATATGTCATGTGTATTTATGGCTACGTTACTAGTGTCCTGTCCCGTTAATTCGTTCAATTACATTACTGACTGACTCAATGATTTTGTCAGCGGACTTTGTCCATTGGAATGGCCTGGGATTCTCGTTGTGTATTTCAAGGTAGTCTCGTATCGCTTTTTCCAGCGCAGGAACTGACCGGTGAGTCCCTCTGCGCAACTGATGCTCTGTCAGAGTAGCAAAGAACCGCTCTACCAGGTTGAGCCATGAGCTGTACGTCGGGGTGAAGTGGCAGTGAAATCGCCGATGCCGTAACAGCCAGTTCTTGACCTTCTCCGTCTTGTGAGTGCTGTAGTTATCCAGAATCAAGTGGACCTCCAGATCGGCAGGAACCTGGGAATCAATATGTCGTAAGAAACTCAGGAATTCCGTACTTCGATGGCGGCGTTTGAGTTTGCCAATCACTTTGCCAGTGGCCACGTCCAGGGCGGCAAAAAGCGTTGTCGTACCATAACGTCGATAGTCGTGCGTGTGTGTTTCCGGCAAACCGTAATCCATCGGCAGGGATGGCTGGGTCCGGTCCAATGCCTGAATCTGGCTCTTCTCGTCCACGCACAAAACCAGGGCTTTATCCGGGGGATCAAGATAGAGCCCAACAACATCCCGGACTTTTTCAATGAAATGAGGGTCAGTCGATAGCTTGAAACTATGTGACAGGTGGGGTTTGAGACCAAACGCACGCCACACTCGGTGAACAAAGCCACGCGATATGTCCAACTCTTCAGCCAGGCTACGAACACTCCAGTGCGTCGCGTTCTTTGGCCGCCGATTCAGCGTCGCATCTAACACAAACTGCACCTTGTCATCACCATACTGACGAGGCTGCCCACTACGTGGGGCATCAGACAGGCCAGCAAGCCGGTCGCGGGCAAAACGGCGGCGCCACTTGGTGACTGTTTGTTGACTGGTATGGCGGCGCTTTGCAATTTTTTCACCGGAATATCCAGCGGCGCAATCCAGTACGATACCGGCTCGGAAATGCAATCCTGCTTTCGTGTTGCGTCGCCGACGCCAGCTTTCGAGGGTCGATTGTTCGTCTTCGCTCAATACAATTTCAACGGCAAGACGTCCCATGGTAGAGTCCTCATCAGGGTAATAACCATACGACAACTTTCCTGTAAATTAGTTCAATTAATTTACATGACAGGACACTAGTAGCAGTGAGGTCACCACCATGCCTACCGGATGCGTCAAATGGTTCAACAACGCTAAAGGTTACGGTTTCATTCTCCCCGACGATGAAAGAGAGGACTATTTCGTACATTACTCTTCGATTGTCATGGATGGCTACAAAACCCTGAAGGCAGGTCAGCCTGTGTTATTTGACATGATTGAAGGGGCCAATGGTATGCATGCCGTAAACGTCAAACCGCTGACCAGGGACGAAGGCAGCGACTCGACGAGGGATTGATTCACCGCCACAAATGGAGGTTCCAGGATGTCACGGGGCAACCTTATCCTGTTCAACAAACCCTTTGGCATACTCAGTCAGTTCAGCGGGGATGATGCTACGCTTGCAAAATATATCCCCCTCAAGGGCTACTACCTGGCTGATCACTGTGAACTTCAAGTCGTGACTCTTCTCTCGGCAGGAGACCTTCAATGTCCCGGTGACTGGAAGAAAATACAGCCAAGACGGCATGGCCGACGACTTCAGGAGTCAATCCACAAGTCTGGTAACATTGATACAATAGAGTCCCGGCCATGAAACAGGACCAACAAGCCGGGATTTGCCAATCCCATGACTGAAGTGAATTTTTAATGACTCACGTGCGAAAATTAATACCGTTGTTATTGTTGTATTGTTTCACAGGGTCAGTTAACGGCGCGAACCCGGCGTTAATTTTGCGTACTGCAGAGATCCATCCATACGATTATCCAACGACTCAAGGGTTGGTGCGGATGTCTGAACTGGTGGCTGAGGCTTCGAATAATGCCATAGAGATGAAACTTTATGCGGGTGGTCAGTTGGGAGAAGAAAAAGACACCCTGGAAATTACGATTTTTGGTGGTATTGATTTAAATCGTGTTAACCTGGCACCTCTCAATTCAATTGCACCAAAAACCTCTGTGCTTGGCCTACCATTCTTGTTTCGCTCCGTCGATCACATGCGAGCGGTGGTGGATGGACCGATTGGTGACGAAATACTCGCGGCACTGGAACCCTTTGGGCTAATTGGCCTGGCCTTTTACGACTCGGGGGCGCGTAGTTTCTACAACAACCAGAGACCCATTAGAACGCTGCAAGATCTGGCGGGAATGAAAGTTCGGGTGCAAAACTCTCCCCTTGCCATTGCCATGGTGCAAGCCTTGGGCGCTAATCCTACTCCTATGGGCTTTGGACAAGTGTACGAATCACTGATGCTGGGGACGATTGATGGTAGCGAAAACAACTGGCCGTCTTATGAGAACACAAGACACTTCGAGGCTGCTCGCTATTACACGCTAACTCGCCATACAATGATGCCTGAAATACTGGTAATGTCGAAGTATCGGTGGGATCAATTGTCCTCGGAACAACAACAGATCATAAAGGAAGCTGCAAAAGAGTCCGTACCGCACATGCGGAAGAAATGGGATGCCCGTGTTGAAGAATCCAGACAACGTGTACTCGCCAACGATACCGAAATCATCGAAACCCTTGATCTCGCACCATTCGTTCAGGCAATGTCACCGGTTTACGAGCAATTTGCCGACACTAAAGAGATGCAAGACTTGATTCAGCGGATACTGGCAACAGGTGTTCAATGACCGTGACTTCGCAACTGCCGCCCGTCACCAACCGGATAGTTGAATGGTCACTCAAAGTGGCAGCAGCTAGCTTGGTACTCATGACGTTAATTACAGGTTGGCAAGTCTTCGCACGATACATTCTTAACAATAGCCCAACATGGTCCGAAGCGCTCGCCTTGCTGTTAATGCTGTATTATATACAGCTCGCGGCTGCGGCTGGGGTTGCCCAGGGCTTTCACATCGGCATGACCTTATTATTGGACTCCGCACCAGAACCCCTGCGGCGGTTTTTGTTGTTGTTTGGCCAATCCATGATATTCGGCGTGGGGATAACCATGGCAGTAAATGGCGTGTTTCTTGCTAACTTTACCGCTGAACATGTCATCCCTTCACTAGGGGTCTCGCGGGCTTTTGCATATTGGCCATTTGTCGGCGCCGGAGTGCTAATGGCCTTGTTTGCCCTGGAACGTATCTATCTGATTTTACGTAAAGGAGGCAACTAATGGAATTGCTGGTACTTTTTGGAACACTGCTGGGCTTGCTATTGGCAGGGGTCCCTGTAGCCTTTTGCCTTCTAATCTCTGCGTTGGCCTGCATGTTTTATATGGACATACCGCTTGTCGTGGGGTTTCAACGAATGGCCGCTGGAATGAACGTATTTGCATTGATGGCTATTCCATTTTTTATCTTTGCCGGTGAATTGATGAACCAGTCCGGTATCGCAGAACGACTTGTCAAGTTCGCACAATCCCTTTTTGCGAGGGTCAGGGGCGGACTCGGACTGGTCAGTGTTGGTTCAAGCATGATGTTTGGGGCTATCTCTGGCTCAGCCGTTGCCAGCGTTTCAGCAATGGGATCAGCGCTAGTGCCCTTGATGAAAAAGGAGAACTACGAGCCGGAATTTGCCGTCAGCGTTACCGCGACGGCGGCTACTACCGGGCTATTAATCCCACCGTCTCACAATATGATTATATATGCGATTGCTGCCGGTGGAGGTGTATCCATTGCTCACCTGTTTCTGGCAGGTATTGTTCCGGGCCTCCTGCTCGGCATCGGGCTAATGGTAGCAACTTACTTCATTTCTGTGCTTAAAGGTTATGCTGCTGGCCGTTTCTACGGCTGGCGACAGCTTGCCCGGTCTTTTGTGGTTGCGCTACCGGGGCTACTGTCAGCGGTAATTATCCTCGGGGGCATCCTTTCGGGCGTGTTTACTGCTACCGAATCGTCTGCAATCGCAGTGATTTACACGATTATAGTCGCCACACTCGTCTATCGTTCGCTCAATTGGGACGGATTCATTCAGGCCAGCACAAACGCCGTAAAAACTACTGCAATGGTGATGATGATCATTGGCAGTGCCAGTGCTTTTGGTTGGATGTTGGCAGTTACTGAAGTGCCGACACAGTTGTCAGATGCATTGCTTTCTGTCTCCAGTAACCCGCTCGTCATTTTGCTTATAGTGAACATCGTGTTGGTGCTGCTTGGGACGTTCATGGATATGTCTCCATTGATCGTAATTACCACACCAATTTTCCTGCCTGTCATGACAGGAATCGGTATGGACCCTGTTCAGTTCGGCATTATGCTTATTTTGAACCTTGGGCTTGGATTAGTGACCCCTCCGGTGGGGTCAGTCTTATTTGTAGGATGCGCTATCGGCGGGGTTCGTGTAGAAGACACCATCAAGACAATATGGCCGCTGTATCTCGTTTTTTTGGTAGTTCTTGGCCTTGTGACCTATCTTCCACAAACCAGTTTATTGTTACCCGCTCTATTTGGATGAGATTGGCTGCGATCCACAATTCTGTATCTGCTTACCTTCGGCATACATTCACAGTTGACATAAACACTCAGTGGTTTGCACTCGCTCCTGGTTACTGGCCGTCACACCTTTTCGCTTCAGGAGCTGGTAGTCATACAGCGAAGGTACGGATATCAGTTCGGTATTCAAGCGTTCAATGTAAGGATTCGGGCGGTAGTCAAGTCTGAACTGACGGTTACCGTGCAGCCCCACAATTCTGGCGAAAGGGCCTTCGTCGATGCCAAGAATTGTCACGATTTCCTCACTATAAGCTCCACTTTCAACGTACACGCGCAAATTCCAGGTTGTATTGAATGCACCATGTCCTGGTTGCCAGTAATCTGCGCCACTACCATCGAATACCTTGACGGCTGGTCCATCGGCTGTGCGCCTTGCATTTACAAATATTGTCACATTGTCGAACAGGTTTTGATGATTGGCACCGGCATGCTGATCCAGCGCAGGGGTCACATGCACCTGGGAGTCCTTATAAACGCATTTGGTGGACTGCGTATTGAAGGTCAGAGAATGCCGCACCGGGTTGAATACTGAAATCCGTTCGGCCAGAACGTTGTGGACATTACCCATGTGCACACCATAGTGTGCACGACGGTCGCCGTCGGTTGTGACATCGGCAATCGTTATGTTGGCGCTGTTGTACGTGAGAATTCCGCTGTCTGCGTTGCTGATGCGTACATTACGCACCCACGAGTCGAATGCGCTGGTCAGGTAAATACCGTTGTAACCGCGTTCCATATGGTGACCGAAATACGGTGCCTCGGGGAATTCTAGGTGCAGGTCTTCGATGCCAATGCGTTCAAGGTGGGGCCATTCCGCGATTGATGCCGGGATGCTGTCATTAACATCATGCAACAATGGATCAGACAACGTGATCTCCTGACCATTGACAGCGACTACGCGCGAAGTTTGTCTAACCATCGGGCGTTCTGGGAACGTCCAGTGATGTGACCCCACCGCGATTTCGCTGTCATTGTAGATTGCATCAATAAGGGCCGAATCCGGACCGTCCCGATTGGTCCAATGGATCTGTACAACTCCTCCTGGTTCAATGTCGGCCGCCGTATTCAGACGCACCGTCTCTTCTCCGCGACGACCCGATGCAATCTCGCCCAGTGTGCGAATAGGCGGGTCATAATTCGGCAAATACGGCGCGGGCCTTGTACCGCGTCGCTGAATCCAGATGAAGCCCCCACTCCACGAGTATTCGGAAAAATACTCGTTAATATTGGCATCCTGTTTGACTTGGCGTTTCTCGAATTTGCGAATGTACTGCCGCAACTCATCAAGCGACGTTCCGGTGTCCACCTGGGCAAGCGGTCGCGAAAACTCCAGGACGGTTCCACCGATACCAGATCCGGCTCCTTGTAATACGATTTCACCACGCTCAACACGGATCACTTCTGTGATTCGATAGCGGCCTGGCTCGAAGCGTAGGATTACGGGGCCATGGATGGCATTCGCTGCGGATATCGCAGCCAGCACGGCTCTACTATCGTCCACCCCATCATCTGGCTCCGCTCCATGTACGCCGACCTCAATTACTCGACCGCTTGAGACCGGTGGTAACCTCATGCCATTTGCATAGCCAGCGTATGAAAAATCGGGCAGATAATGGCTGCCCGCTGCAATCTGGTCCGAAAGGATGTCGGGTAAATCTACGCTGTGAGCGATCGGGGCCAGCAGGATCAGAACAGGGACCACGATGTAAATTGAATATAAATTCATGAATTGCTCCTTGTTACTACTGAGAGTCGTTGTTACTGAGATCAGATGACGGCGGTCAGAAATCCGAAAGTCCAGTAGTCCGGTGCCCTCTACCAGCGGTTCCAGTGTTCTCACATCGTATATCAAGCTTCGGAAACCCACTATTGACACCGGTATCATTAAGGGTATGCTACCGGTGTCATTAAAAGATCGCAACTGGCCGCCATATGCTCGATACGGCCAGCAGTCGAGGTGGGTTTCTATGAAAAAAGATCAGTGCCAACACACAGTAAAATCCGGATTGAGCACTATGATTGTGGCAGCAAGCGCTCTGATGATTGATGCATACGCTCAACCCCCGAGGTCCGAGACAGGAGACAACAATTACGCCGAGATCGAAGAGGTGGTTGTCTATGGCCTGCGCCAGACCTTGCAAAGGTCAATGGAAGTGAAGCGCAACAGCTCAGTCATTTCAGATGCGTTGGTGGGTGCAGAGATCGGTGATCTGCCAGATCTATCGGTCGCAGAGTCGCTGGAACGAATTACTGGTGTGACCTCAGATCGATTCAAGGGCGGTGCCTCGGAGCTATCGGTTCGTGGCCTTGGGGCGTTTCTCGGTTCCTCTGTGCTCAATGGTCGTGAGATTTCGTCAGGCAGTGATGGCCGCGACGTCAACTTCGGCCAGTTTCCCTCGGAGTTGATTTCAGGCTCCATCGTGTATAAATCGCAACAAGCCAGCTTCATCGAAGGTGGCATCTCCGGTATCATCGAATTGCGTACGCGGCGCCCTTTGGATAATCCCGGTAACAGCAGGTTCCGCGTCAAAGCCCTCGCCGGGTACAGTGATTATGAAGACAGGGTTGATGACGGCAACCCGTATAACGGACGTCTTTCTGCACAATACACGAACCAGTTTGATCTATCCAACGGACAGTTTGGTATCGCTATCGGTGGTCAGGCTCGGCGTGATACCGCGCCCGAGGATATTTATACTTCAAGCTCTACCTATCGACCCTGCAATACAGTCGAAGGTGTTGATCGCAGCAACAACTGTGCCTACCTGGCAGACGAAAACGGCAATTCAACCGGTGCCTCGCCGACCTACTTCATTTCAAATCAGTACATATATCGCGCTATGGAAACCGAAGCGGACCGGGATGCGCTGATGACCAACCTGCAGTGGCGCATCAATAACTGGGACGTGAATGTCGACCTGCAGTGGTCGGAGCGTGACGATGTCGAATTGCGGCATAACCTGGTTCTCGCCGATGGTCGCCGCGATATTATACCGATATCAATCACCTCCAGAGGTGCTCTTAACGCATGGTCGGGAGAATCACGCATTGAGAACCAGTCAGTCTGGCGTAATCGCAACGATGAATATGTTGGTAGCGGCTTGAACATAACGTGGAGCAATGACTTCGTCGAAATTACCGGCGATATCGGATACTCAAAGACAGAGCGTCACCAGGATGAACTCGATATGCGGATCCGGACAAACAGACGTGTGCTCTTTGAGATGGACAAACGTAGCGTCACGGTACCGAACCTGACTTTCACCGATGTGTCCGACGTCGAGGGCAACACGGGATTGACCTTCGATCTCAACAACCATGATATCTATACCAACGGCGCACGAGCACGCCGACGGCTTGAGAATATTGACGACGAAATTCTGTCCACACGCCTGGACTTTAACTTTGATATGGCATGGGGTGCCATCCATAGCTTCCAGGTCGGCCTGCGTGCCTCGGAAAGAACGCGCGAGCATGACGATGGCATAGACACAACATTGCCGCAGGAAAATGACTACGGGGATGAGGGCGCAATAGCAGCGCGCCGTGATAAGTTTCCCGTGGATGATCTATTCAAGGGCGCTGACACCGACCTGAACGGGATCACCTGGGCAACATGGGAACCGGAGGCGCTCTGGGTCGCGCTGACTGGATCTCGTGATGCCGGGTTACCGACCGGGTCCACGCTGTCAACCCACGACGCAGATGTGACGGAAAAAACATACGCGCTGTATGGGCAGGCCGATTTTGAAACAATGCTGTTCGGCAAGCCGGTTACAGGTAACTTCGGCATCCGGGCTGTCTACAGCGACATTGAGTCCCTCGGTGTCAGCACAGCACTGGAAACCGTGCCGGGTGATGATCCGGATACCTTTACTGTCACCCCGGTAGGCGAAGCGATAATCAATACCGAAACAAACGACTTCTGGAATATTTTGCCCAGCTTGAATATTTCTTTCACGCTCAGTGAAGATCAACTATTGCGCTTCTCGGTTTACCGGGCTATTGCGCGCCCTGATCAGGAAGCAATGTCAGCAGCACTCGATTTCGACGACAACGCTGACCTCGACAGCATTGGTTCGATTGTCAGCGCCAGCGGCAATCCTCAACTGGAACCGCTGGAATCGAACAATTTTGACGTATCCTTCGAATGGTACGTGTCAGACTCAACCGCATTTACTGCCGCCGTGTACTACAAGTGGCTGGAAACCGGTGTAGAGACAACCCCGGAAGACATCGTACTGATCGTTAACGGCACACCAACACCGGTAACCATTGGTCGATCCGGTAATTCAAATGACTCGAGTTCTCTGAAGGGCATTGAGGTCAGCGTAAATCATGTATTCACAAAACTGCCGGGCGACTGGAGCGGATTAGGGATCACTGCAGGTTATAATTACGCAAACTCGGACTTTGAGTTCCCCGACCCGACTATTCCGGACGGGACGAATGCTCTCGCGAACTTTACTTCGCCAGCAAACATTCCGGGTTATTCGAAGAATTCTGCCAACTTTTCAGCGTTCTGGGAAAACGACTGGGCCAGCATTCGCCTTGCATACAAGTACCGCTCAGAGTATTTCAAGCCATTCCGTGTTTCTGCGAACCGGTACACGAAAGCACAGGATTTCCTTGACTTCTCGGCACGCTTCAGGATTTCCAAGAACATCACGGCCCGAATTCAGGCACTTAACCTGCTTGACGAGCCAAATATTTCCTACAGACCCACTAGTGATAGTCTTGCCCAGGCAGATTACAGCGGTCGCCGGATGTTCGTGGGAATCGAAGCCAAGTTCTGATGCATCACTTCTCCATTGCAATTACACTGGCGTCGCTTCTCATCCCCATTATCGGCCATACTGCCGACAAGAAGGAGGCCTGCGACGTTCTGCTTGGCAACGAAACGCTGATTTGGCGCCAAGCCGACCTCGAATCAGTAAAAAACGCCATCAACGACGGGGATCCACAGTTTGATCGTGCACTGGCAAACCTGACCTCACAGGCCGACAAAGCACTGATGCGAGGACCTTACACGGTCGTGCACAAAACACGCATACCGCCCAGCGGAGACCCCCACGACTATATGAGTATGGCACCTTATTGGTGGCCACCCAATGGCACCAGGACCGATGCACCTTATATTCGCCGGGACGGCGAAGTAAACCCGGAACGCGACGGAGACGGTTTTGACAGGATGCGGCTACGGTTGTTTATCAAGGATGTCTCGGCTTTGTCGCTAGCCGCATGGTTTCTGGATGATCGCCGCTATGCCGGGCACGCGGAACTGCTGGTTCGAGTCTGGTTTGTCGACCCAGCAACCCGGATGAACCCCAACCTGGAATTCGCACAAGGAGTGCCGGGGCGCAGTACAGGCCGGTCCTTTGGCATCATTGACACCGTATCACTGACCGATACGGTCGATGCGATACAGCTATTGTCATATGCCGCTATGATTGAAGAGGAAGTCATAGCTGAAACCCGCCGGTGGTTTGCCAGCTACGTGCGGTGGCTGACTTCAGATGAAATGGCCCTTACAGAGCGTAATGCACGCAACAACCACGGCACGCACTACGATGCTCAGGTTATGACCTTCGCTTCCTTTGCGCGGAATTGCACAATGGTCGCACGTATTCTACAGGACACCAGGGTCCGAATCCGCATGCAGATTCGAGCCGATGGCCTGATGCCTGAAGAACTGAATCGAACTCGTTCATTGCACTACCACGTATTCAATCTTCACGCGTTTCTGAAGGTTGCACGGCTCGCTGAACACATTGGAGAGGATCTCTATACTTATACTCCTGAGAGTGCCGGGTCAATCGTAAAAACCATATCCAAACTCGCCGTCTATTCCGGTCGGGAAACTCGCTGGCCGTACCCGAACATGGGTTCGGGAAGTGAGCGCTATCTCTGGCGGGTGTTGAGGATGGCCGCGACAGCAATCGAGTCTCCGGCACTAACAAAAGCAATCGACCGCTCAAGTAATCAGTATGCAGATGACGTTCTCCTGCTGCTGTCAGGATCGATCGAACTTGACGATACACACAAAACCCAAGGCGACAAATAGGATGCCGGGCGATAATTCGCATTCTGAATTCACTGCTGTCAACGATCTTGAGTCCGTTTCACAGGCGTTGACCACTGCGCGACTGAATGCAGAGCCGTTACCCGGATTTCCAGGACCCTTGCCCACTACACTCGATGAAGCGTATGCAGTGCAATCAAACTCGATCAATCGATGGCCCGACAATGTGGGTGGCTGGAAGGTTGGTAGTATTGCTGAGGAACTACGCGTTAACGATTCGGCAGACCAACTCGCGGGGCCAATTTTCGCGTCGTCGATCAAGCGCGTACAGGATGGTGAAAGTATAACAGCGCCAATTTATGTCGGCGGCTTCGCTGCGATTGAGGCAGAATTCATACTTGAGATCGCTCATGACGTAGTGCCAGTCGCGAAACGTCGCTCCGATGAGGAACTGCGGGCTCTTATCTCGATGGTATATGTTGGTGCCGAGATCGCCAGTAGTCCGCTTGCGACCATCAATGATATTGGCCCTCCGGCGATCATCAGTGACTTCGGTAACAATGCGGGACTGCTGGTAGGCCCTCCGGTATTGGATTGGGTAGACCGCAACCCAACCGAGACTCACATGCGAGTTGTTGTCGATGATCAGGTTGTCGGCGAGAAGCATGGGATCGACTGGTCGGGTGGCCCTCTTGCCGCGTTGGAATTCATTCTGTCCCTGTCGGCGAAAAGAGGGATCACGCTGGCGTCCGGTACGCTGATATCAACCGGTGCTGTCACCGGTATCCACAATGTCACGACGGGGTCAGTGGCTCGACTGGATTTTTCTGGCATTGGCAACTTCACCGTGAAGTTTGAGGTCATGCAAGCAGAACGGTAGCATAGTGTCTTGCAAGCGTGCCAGGATATTCATTGCTGTGGTAAGAAAAAGCAAAAAGTCCGACATTGACTACGTGTCAATCGCACAAGCGTGGAATGCGACCCACGCCGGTCAGCGAAAACCAACCATCAATGACGTTGCATCACTCGCCGGTGTCTCCAAGAAAACTGTCTCGCGGGTCATCAATGACTCCCCGTCGGTTAACGAGGATACGCGTAACGGTATCAAGGAAATCATCCGCCGCGTCGGGTACCGCCCCGACCCCCAGGCACGCGGTCTGGCGTTCAAGCGATCCTTCCTAGTCGGGCTTATCTACGACAACCCCAATCCCCAGTACATTGTCAACATGCAGCAGGGTATCCTGGATGGGTTGCACGGAACTGGTTTCGAACTGGTTGTCCATCCCTGCGAACGTAATGGCGAAACATTTCTTGATGATGCTAGGCAGTTTATCGAATTGCAGAAACTCTACGGGGTAATCTTAACGCCGTCGGTGTCTGAGGATGAGAATCTTGCTGAGATACTAAGAGAATTGGGTTGCGCCTATATCCGCATTGCATCTATTGCACTTGACACCGAACGGCGCATGATCGTGACCAACGACCGAATTGGAAGCAAAGCCGCTGCACACCATCTGGCCGAATTAGGACATACCCGGTTTGCACTGATCTCTGGTCGACGTAGCTTTCGATCAACCCACGAACGCCGCTACGGATTTGAAGAAGGTCTCGCCGAGTTCGGTTTAGAGTTGGCACCAAGCCATGTCTTACAGGGTGACTACACGTTTGAGTCTGGTCTCATGCGTGGTGCCGAACTTCTTGATCTCGACCCCTTGCCAACAGCAGTGTTTGCTGAGAATGACGAAATGGCCGCAGGGGTCCTGCAAGCATTGCAAGTCGCCGGACAGAACGCGCCGCAAATCATGTCTGTAGTCGGGTACGATGACTTTGAAGTCGCGACTCGCATCTGGCCTCGCCTTACCACGGTGCATTCACCGACTCGCGAAATCGGCAAACTGGCTGCACAGCGGTTGCAGGAATTCGGTGTAGAAGATAATACTAGCGCTGGTCCCAATCAGACCACGCCTTACCTTGTCGAGCGTGAGTCGACTGGCAGACCACCTGATTAACACCCCGAAAACAGGATAAGCGATGCAACTGCCCCAATCCCCAGATAGAAACCGCTAAAACGCAGAAAGCCTTGGTTGTATAATGGTTTGCAGTGAAACAGTCCACCACCCAATGGGTGCAACAACTCAAGGCTTATGAACATTCTATCCTATAAACTCGATACAACGAACGATTTGCTCACCTCCCGCGCCGGTTTGTTAGCCGTTGCTCAGTTGATGGATTCCCTGGGGCTTGCCGAGTGTATTGATCAGCATTTCCCTCTGCCCAAGAGTAATCGCGGGTTTCGCCCATCTGAATTCATTAAAACCTTTATCCTGATGCAACACGAAGGCAACTTTCATCTAGACGATATTCGCCACCTCCAAGAGGATGAGGCACTGCGAACTGTATTAGGTCTCAAGCGACTCCCCCGGGCAACCACGCTTGGAGACTGGCTCAGAAGAATGGGCGGCCAGAAGGAGGTGTTTGAAGGTTGGGTTAAGGTCAACCGGGTGCTTCTGCAATCGACCCTTCACCGTTGCAAGCAGGTGACATTGGATATAGATGCCACAGAAATTGTGACACATAAAGCGGATGCCAGCTGGACGTATCACAAAAACAAAGGGGGTCTTCCCCAGATCAAGTGGGTAGCTTAACCTGATGGCCTATGTAAAGACACAGAGTTACACGCTCATGAAAGACACACAGTTATACACCCAGATTCTGGGAATAGAGAAGCCGTGGCAGGTCTCGGACGTCAAAGTCTCTTTGTCCAACGATGAGGTTGAGATCACAGTGAACCATGGTTCCGACCCGTTGACTTGCCCCAAGTGCGGAAAGAGAAGTCCGGGCTACGACAAACGAACCAGGCGCTGGCGCCATCTCGACACCTGCCAGTTGAAGACGCTGTTGGTGGCGGAGGTCCCCCGAGTGAATTGCGCGGAGCATGGGGTGGTCACGATAGCGGTTCCCTGGTCGGAGTCGGGCAGTGGGTTCACAGCCTTGTTTGAAGCCTTGGTGATTGACTGGCTGAAAGAGGCCTCAGTGAGTGCGGTATCGACCCGGCTGAGGCTGAGTTGGAATGCGGTAGACGGGATTATGCAGCGGGCTGTGACACGCGGCATGGCACGCAGAGAACACCATGCACCGACCCGCCTGGGTGTGGATGAGACATCGTTTCAGAAGCGCCATGAATACGTCACGGTGGTCACTGATCACAGTGAGCAAGGCCGTGTGCTACATGTCGCTGACGACCGAAAGGCGGCGAGCTTAACGTGCTACTTGGATACGCTCACTGACGCGGAGCGAGCGGCGATAGAATGCATCAACATGGACATGTGGCCTGCCTATATCAAGGCGGCCTATGATGCCTTACCGCAGGCTGAGTCGTGCATCGCTTTCGACAAGTTTCATGTCGCCAAATACCTCGGAGGAGCGGTAGACAAGGTGCGGCGGCAGGAGCATCGAAGGCTGTTGGCTAATGGAGATGAATTGCTCAAGGGGAGCAAATACAGTTGGTTGCGTAATCCACAGAATATGAGCCGCGAACAGTGGCGAGAGTTTGCCGTATTACGCGCATCCGGATTGAAGACGGCACGCGGCTGGGCGATGAAGGCATGGAAGCGTTGGTTGAGTTGGGCGTTTCGTTCACGCCTGGAGCCGGTTCGCAAGGTCGCCAGGACGATTCGAGCGCATTTGTGGGGAATCGTTAATGCCATCATTTTGAAGTCAGACAACGGTCGCTCAGAAGCGATGAACCGGAAGATACAACAGATCAAGAGAAGGGCCTGCGGCTATCGAAATAGAGAACGATTTCGCAATGCCATCTATTTTCATCTTGGAGGACTGGACCTTTATCCGAAGGGAGTGGCTTGATATTTACCCACTACATTTGGGGAAGAGCCAACAAAGGTTTCATGCCGATGGTGGGACATATTGCAGAAACCGGACAGGTGGTGGCGGTGGATTTCCGTGCTGGGCATGTTTCACCAGCCAAGGACAACCTGGCCTTTATCAAGCAATGCCAACGGTCGTTACCCTCAGGTTGTGGTGTTAATGCACTGCGTATTGATGCCGCCGGTTACCAAACAGATATCATTGAATATTGTGATCAGGAAAATATTGATTATGCGATTCGCGCTAAAAGCAGTGCTGCCATGCGAGCACAGATTCATGCGATAAAGGATTCGGCCTGGCAGCCTTTGCTGAATAAGCAAGGTCAGGCAATCGATGGTCAAGACACCTACCGTACCAGCTTCTGCATTGGTGACTATGAGGAAGCCTTCACGCTGATCATTCAAAGAAAGGCCATTCAAGGTCAGACTGAACTGGGCCTGGATTCAGCCGACGGCACTGATGAAATCACGGCAGGCGGTTATGTGTATCGCGCCATCGCCACCAATCGAGATGAGCTTAGCGATAGTGAACTTATCCATTGGTACAACCAGCGCGCGGAAGACAGTGAGAACCGTATCAAAGAACTGAAGCTAGACTTTGGGGGCGGTACGCTGCCGTGTTCAGACTTTCATGCCAATGGTTTGTATTTGTTACTGTCAGCACTGTCGTACAACCTCTTTGCGTTGATGCGGGAGTTGTTGCCTGAGGCATTGTCGAGGCATCGCGGGATGACTTTACGTTGGCGTTTGTATGGGATGGCGGCGAAGGTGGTGAAAACAGGGCGGCAATTGTATGTGAAGCTCAGGGATAAACACAGAAAGCTATTGGAAGAAGTGCTCATGATAATGACGGAGTTTAGACCACCGCCTATTGTTAATGGCCATTGACACCTATTTGACGAAAACAGCGTAGAACATGACGGCGCCCCAGGATAGGTGCGCCTGAATGTTGCCTAATGGGGCAACATTGGCAACGGATCGAGATTTGAACTCAGGGTTTGGGCACATTCAGGTCGTGACGAGCGGTCCGGTTGGACACAACAGGGGCATTTGAGATGCCATAGGCGCTGTCATGACTCTATCTGCGGATTTGGGAACTGGATGGTAGTTGTTTTTCTAAATGACACCGGTTACCATAAACTTTGATGCATTCTTTAGTTCCGGAACCCTACATATGTATAACAAGATATTTCAGTCAACGCATCCCGATATGATGCAATTGGTCGATAATGCAACACTGACTGATCGTTACCGGGTCGACGGCTTGTTCATGGAGGGCCATGTGGTGCTGAATTACACCCATAACGAACGAATGGTAATTGGCGGCGTCGCAGCATCTTCAGCAATCACTCTCCCCGACCACACCGAACCCGTCTCGGCAAAAGGCCAACCATTTTTAACTCGGCGTGAACTGGGCATTTTCAATGTCGGGGGTTGTGCCGGGCAGGTCCGCGTCGATGATGAACTGATCAAGTTGGGACCAAAGGACGGGCTATACGTACCGATGGGCACGAACAGAGTCGAGTTTTCGGCTACCAGCAGCGGCGAAACCGCACGATTTTACCTAGTCAGTGCCGCCGCACATCGCACGTTACCAATGAAAAAAATCACCCCGGATATTGCCAACCCGCTGGAAAAAGGATCGCTTCAAGAAAGCAACGAACGTGTCATCTACCAGTACATCATCCCGGGTGTTTGCGACTCCTGTTCATTGCTTGTCGGCCTGACCGAACTGGCACCCGGCAGCGTCTGGAACACGATGCCGCCCCATTTGCATGACCGGCGTTCGGAAATCTATTTCTACTTTGGCCTGAACAACGAGAATCGCGTCTTCCACTTCATGGGTGAGTCCGACAACATTCGCCACATTGTCATGGAAAATGAGCAAGCTGTTATTTCTCCGCCATGGTCAATCCACATGGGGGCTGGCACTTCCAATTACTCTTTTATCTGGGCAATGGCAGGGGAAAACCTGGACTATACCGACATGAACCTGCTGGACATCTGCCAACTGCAATGACAAAAACGCATAACAACGCATTCGCCAGGCACTGTGCGGTAGTCATGTCGCTGGTGATACCGGCCGTCCGTGGACCTTTACCCGGGTTTTTGGACTAATCGAATGACAGATAAACAAGAAGAGATGGGTGCCGCAAGCCATCTGTTCAGCCTTAAGAACTGCGTAGCCCTGGTAACAGGTGCCACGCACGGCCTGGGGATGGCAATGGCAAAGGGGCTTGGAATGGCAGGTGCTCGCCTAGTGATAAACGGCCATTCGTCGCAGGAAAAAATCGATGCCGCAGTAAAGGAATATCAACAGCAGGGCATTGAGTCGGTAGGTTACCGGTTCGACGTAACCTCAGAACCGGATGTTCAGAACGCTATCGAGAGGATCACATCGGATGTCGGTCCCATCCATATCCTCGTCAATAACGCCGGCATCATTCGGCGTATCCCGATGCTTGACATGCCACTTGATGAGTGGGAACAGGTCATTCGCACGGATCTCACCGGCGCATTCATCATGTCCAGGGCCGTGGTACGGCAGATGCGTCAACATGGCGGCGGCAAGATAATCAACATCTGTTCAATGATGAGTGAACTTGGCCGTGACTCGGTCGGAGCCTACGCGGCCGCGAAAGGCGGCCTCAAAATGCTAACGCGCAGCATGGCAACCGAGTGGGCCCGCTACAACATTCAAGTTAATGGTATCGGCCCAGGCTACTTTGCCACAGCACAGACTGAACCGATCCGGGTTGACGGACACCCCTTCAACGATTTCATCGTCAACCGTACGCCAGCCGGTTGTTGGGGCGACCCAGATGATCTCCAGGGTGCCGCAATTTTCCTCGCCTCTCCAGCCAGCAATTTTGTCAATGGTCAGATTATTTATGTCGACGGCGGCATTCTAGCGACGATTGGCAAACCGTCGAACGAAGCCTGATGACTTGGCACCTGTTCTCTCAAGTTGCAATCCTGAAAGACCCTTCATCCATTTACCCTTACGTTGCTGAACATCAGGGCAGACTTCATCCGCAACTCACGCAGGTCAACTTTTTCCTCTCCAATGCTTATCCGTATCGACGACCGTTCTGATCATTGAAAGAGGCAGAGGGCTACCCCTTCTTGAAGAAAAACCAAACACTACCTCAGGTCGAACCTGTCAGACGTTATGATGACATATCAAGGCTGGTCCGACCGCCAGGACCGGGCCGCCTCCACATCGCTCTGCCGGGTGGTCAGCCAGCGGTCCCCGAGGTCCGTCTTTTCTTTCTTCCAGAAAGTTGCCCGGGTTTTGAGGAAATCCATGACAAATTCGCAGGCACTGAAGGCATCTCCACGATGGCGGCTCGCAATACCGACGAACACAATTTCATCACCGGGCACAAGGTCACCAACCCGATGAATCACGGTTGCACTGATAATCGGCCAACGCTCCGCCGCCTCATGCAAAATGCCGGCAAGTTCCTTCTCAGTCATTCCCGGATAGTGTTCAAGGTGGAGCGCCTCCACGGTATCGTCATCATTAATGTCACGGACCCTGCCGACAAAGGTGACAATAGCGCCAACAGAAGAACCACTCCCGCGCAGCAACTCGTATTCGGCCTGCTGATCGAAGGGTGCCTCCCGGACAAGGATACGAGATTCCATTCAGCCTCCGGTTACCGGCGGGAAGAAGGCAACCTCATCCTGTGGAGCAAGGGCGACATCGGCTGAAACCAGTTCCTGGTTGACGGCCACCTTGATGTTCCCGGCCTTGAGAATTTCACCCCATTCCGGGCCATTCGACGCTGCCAGCGCATCAATCAACTCGGAAACACGCATTCCTTCCTCAATATCAAGGGAAACCCGGTCGGTACCCAGGTCCTCGCGGATGCTGGCGAAAAAGACCACGCTGGCCATCAATCACCCCGAGTCCAGGTGCCGGACCTGCCCCCGGACTTTTCTTGCAGGGCAACCTCGCTGATCACCATTCCCCGATCAACCGCCTTGCACATGTCGTAGATGGTGAGTGCCGCCACTGATGCGGCTGTCAGGGCTTCCATCTCGACGCCCGTCTTGCCGGACAGTTTGCAGGTCGCTGTGACCAGCACCCGGCTCTGGTCTTCATCATAGTCAAACGAGATCTCGGCTGAACTTAATGCCAGGGGATGGCAGAGCGGGATCAGATCGGAGCATTTCTTCGCTGCCTGAATGCCGGCAATGCGTGCAACACCAAGGACATCCCCCTTCTTTGCATCGCCGCTACGAATCAGCGCCAGGGTTTCCGGCTGCATGGAGACCACGGCAGAGGCAATGGCAACCCTTTCGGAGACGGCCTTGCCGCCGACATCTACCATACGAGCGCGCCCCTGCTCATCAATGTGTGTTAACTGATTCCTCGCCATGGCCGTATTGTACACCGGAATTTAGTCACCCCAGGGGATATAATGGCACCTGGAACCCTTGCCCCTGATTGAGCGCATGTCGCCATGTCCGAATCTCTCAGCCTCGAATACTGCTCTGACATCCTGTGTGTCAGCGCCCGGATTTTGATCAATGACTGACCGCGTGATTGTCGGCATGTCCGGTGGTGTCGATTCGTCCGTCACTGCTCTTCTCTGTCTACGTCAGGGCTATGAAGCCGAAGGGCTTTTCATGAAGAACTGGGATGAGGATGACGGCACCGAGTATTGTACCGCCATGTCGGACCTCGCCGATGCCCAGGCGGTTTGCGACCGGCTGGGCATCAGGCTCAACCAGGCAAACTTTGCCGCGGAATACTGGGATAATGTTTTCAAACACTTTCTGACGGAGTACCGCGCAGGCCGGACGCCAAATCCCGACGTGCTGTGTAACCGGGAGATCAAGTTCCAGGTATTCGCCCAATACGCTCGCCTGCTCGGTGCTGATTATATCGCGACCGGCCATTATGCACGGCTGGCGAACGTCGACGGAGAACGGCGGCTGTTGAGGGGCATTGATCCCAACAAGGACCAGAGTTACTTTCTGCAGTCGGTTACCCGGGCCCAGTTCGACCATGTGATGTTTCCCGTAGGAGAACTACAGAAATCCGAGGTTCGAGAACTGGCCAGGCAGGAGGGCCTGCCGACTCATGCAAAAAAAGATTCCACCGGAATCTGTTTCATCGGTGAACGCCGCTTCAAGGATTTTTTGCAGACCTGGCTGCCGGTAAACCCTGGCGAAATCGTCACCCTGGATGGCCGGGTTATCGGCCGCCACCAGGGACTTATGTTTCATACCCTGGGGCAGAGACAGGGGCTTGGCATTGGCGGCCTCAGGGACAGCAGCGAGGCACCCTGGTATGTTGTCGGCAAGGACCTTCCGAACAATCGCTTGCTCGTGGCGCAGGGAAATGACAACCCCGCCCTCTTCCGCAACTCAATGACGGTCCGGGAGATTTCCTGGATTGGCACACCTCCCCCACTGCCCGGGCAATTACAGGTAAAAGTCCGCTATCGTCAGGCTGACCAGTGGTGCGAACTGGCACGAATCAACGACGGCTATGAGATTTCCTTCGCGGAACCGCAGCGGGCAGTGACCCCCGGCCAGTGGGCCTGTTTCTATGACGGCGAAATCTGCCTGGGTGGCGGTATCATCGTCGATACGGATACCCGATGATAACGCTCACCCGCAGCGAAGAACGCGCACTGGCGCTGGCAGGACTCTTGCAGGCGTGTCATCTGGTCAGCGGTATCGCCAGAACGGGTCTTATTGGTCAGGACAGTCTGGCCGGTAGTCTGGAATCGGTTTTTGTCACCAATCCGGAGACAACACTGGATGTTTACAGTTCCGGCGACGGGGTCAGAACCGGGTTACGGCTCATCATGGAAATACTGGGAGACCTGAAGATATCCGAACACGGCGATACCATCCGCTATGCAATGGCTGTCCTGGCTCTGGAGAAACGACTCAAAAGCAGCCCGGAGATCATGCGTGCGATCGGTGCGGGAATCAGCGTTGTTCAGGAACACAGAACAGCCCAGGGACTGGCCGTTTCCGATGAGGAGTGCCTGGCTCGTTTGTCGGATCTTTACGAGCAGACTGCCGGTCGATCGGTACCCAGAATCAAGATACTCGGTCAGCAGAAGCACCTGGCCAATAAGATGAACCAGAGCAGAATCAGGGCTTTACTGATGACGGCTTTGCGGTCTGCGGTACTCTGGCGTCAACTGGACGGGCGGGTGTCACAATGCCTGCTGGGTCGCGGACGACTGTTGCGGTCCACGGACAATGCAGAGAAAATGTTCAATTAATTCAATATAATAGGCGTATAACCTAAACATGACCTTAGAACTTTCAGAACTGACTGCCATCAGCCCCGTTGACGGACGCTACGCCCGTCATACCTGGCCGCTGCGTGAAATCCTGAGCGAATATGGCCTGATACAGCATCGCTGTCTGGTCGAATTGCGCTGGTTCCAGTGCCTTGCGGCAGAACCCGGCATTGCCGAACTGCCGCCACTGACGGCAGCCCGGAATCGGGCGATTGATCAGTTGATAGAGAACTTCTCGCCGGAAGACGCACAGGCCGTCAAAACCCTGGAAGCGACCACGAATCATGATGTAAAGGCGGTGGAGTACCACGTCAAGAATCAACTGAAGGCCATCGACGGCCTGGAACCCTATATCGAGTTTGTTCACTTCGCCTGCACCTCGGAAGACATCAACAACCTGGCCTACGGCCTGATGCTGCAAAAGGCGATGAAGAACGTCATTGAACCGGTGATGCAGGAAGTGATCAACGCCGTATCAGAACCGGCCCGTGACTACGCATCGGTACCCATGCTCTCCAGGACACATGGTCAGGTGGCATCACCGACGACCATGGGCAAGGAACTGGCAAACGTCGTTGCCCGATTGAAACGCCAACTGGTCAAGGTTCAGAACACCCCGATACCGGGGAAAATCAATGGTGCGGTGGGCAACTACAATGCCCATATCTCGGCCTATCCGGATATTGACTGGATCAGTCTGAGCGAAAGGTTCGTCTCTCACCTCGGCCTGACCTGGAATCCCTATACCACTCAGATCGAACCCCACGACCACCTTGCAGAACTCTTCCAGGCGATGAGCCGCTTCAATACGGTGCTCCTGGACTTTGATCGGGACGTCTGGGCTTATATCTCGATCGACTACTTCCGGCAGAAGAAGGCGGAAGACGAAGCCGGCTCCTCCACCATGCCCCATAAGGTGAACCCGATAGACTTCGAGAACAGCGAAGGTAATCTGGGGCTTGCGAATGCAACACTCAGTCACCTGGCGGAGAAGCTTCCGATTTCACGCTGGCAGCGGGACCTCACGGATTCAACGGTTTTGCGCAACATAGGCGTCGGTCTGGCACACAGTCTGATCGCTTATCAATCTGCCCTGAACGGGGTCAATAAACTGGAATTGAACGGGGACGCCCTGGCGGCGGACCTCAATCAAAGCTGGGAGGTTCTCGCGGAACCCGTGCAGACCATCATGCGCAAGCACGGCATTGAAGAGCCTTATGAGAAGCTGAAATCGTTGACCCGTGGTAAAAGCCTGAACGCGCAAAGCATTGAGTCGATGCTACAGTCGCTGGATCTTCCCCCTGAAGTCAACGATGCCATCCGAGCCATTACACCCGCCAATTACATCGGCGAGGCGGAGAAACTCGTGAAGCGACTGCTTGCAGATTGACGTTTCGGCTGATGGTCTCAGGTGGCTTCAAACAGGTAAACTGTGTCGGGATTATGGAACTTCAAAAATTCAACATCCGCGAAGCAGACTGGTCTGTGGACCGCAGACAGCTCTCTGATGTTCGCCGACGGGTGTTCATTATTGAGCAGAAGGTGCCATGGGACGAGGAATGGGATGGTCATGATGAAGCATCCTGGCACTGGATAGCCACGGATTCCTCGGACCTGCCCATAGGAACCGCCCGCCTGTTGCCTGATGGACAGATCGGTCGCATGGCGGTACTCAGTCAGCATCGAAAGCACGGCGTCGGTGCCGCTCTCCTTGAGCAGACTGTTGAGAAGGCGCGGGGCCTTGGGTTCGAGCAGGTCTACCTGAATGCCCAGACACACGCCCTCGGGTTTTATGAACGTAGCGGATTTCAGGCCGAAGGGGATGAGTTTATGGAAGCCGACATTCCGCACATACGCATGACGCAGGACCTCGTGTAGCGCGAAGTGCAAAGCTCCGGCACCACCCAAACCTGCGGCGGTAGCGCATCTGGCTAACCGCCCGGCATGGTGAGCGGCTTTGCCGAAACAATGACGCCATTATTGTCAGCATAGAGGTACTCGCCCGGCACAAAATCCACGCCGCCGAAGGTGACTGTCTCGTCCCGCAGGCCAATTTCTCGCTTGATGCTCTTCATCGGGTTGGATGTAATCGCCTGGATGCCGAGTTCAATGTCGGCCAGTGCGTCCACATCGCGAACGCAACCATAGATCACGATACCCTCCCAGTCATGGTTGGCGGCCTTCATCGCGAGGTTGTCGCCCAGCAGACCGCAACGCAGTGAACCGCCACCGTCAACGACCAGCACCCTGCCGTCACCCGCTTCGTTCACCACTCCGGCCACGAGTGAATTGTCCTCATGGCATTTGATAGTCGTGATGGAGCCTCCAAACGACAGCCTGGCACCAAAGTTCCGAAACATGGGCGTCATGACACGTACCAGTTCGGGGTATTCGTCACACAAATCGGGTAGAACGTACTTCATGGAGAGTCCTCATCAGCCAGTCGTTCCATAAGCCGCGGCAGGGAAATGATTTTCACATCCCTGCCCACAGGAAACTCGTCATCGCCACCGTAAAGGATGTATTTGTGTGTTGCACCGACATCTTCACAGGTTTGACTATAGTGTTTGCCGGGTTTGGGGGCTACGCCATACTTGATCTCTATGGCCCAGATTTCAGACGATGGCATCTTGATAACCAGGTCGACCTCCGCACCGCCGGCGGTTCGGTAAAAGCAGGTTTCCGCACGACCCGGCAAGACCGAAAGAATGTTTTCAATCACAAAGCCTTCCCAACTCTTACCCAAAACCGGGTTGGCCAGCAATGCATCGTAGCTATTGATGCCCAGCAGGCGGTGCAGGAGGCCGCTGTCACGGACATAATATCGGGGTGATTTCACCAAACGCTTCTTCACATTGACATGCCAGGGTTCAAGGCGCCTGAGCAGCAAAAGATCCGTCAGAATATCAATGTAGTGACTGACCGTTTTGGCATCGACCTCCAGGTTTGCAGCCAGTTTGGAATAGTTGATGGTTTCACCCTGCAAATGAGCCAACATCGTCCAGAGTCGGCGTAACCTTGCTGCGGGAACACGAAAACCCATTTGCGGGACATCACGCTCAAGATAGGTGCGAATCAGATTTTCCAGCCAGTCCATGGCGATATCATCATCGGCTGCCAGATAGCTGTCCGGGAAGCCTCCCCGCAGCCACAGCGTTTGCCGGTCTTGCTGATTGCCGCCAACCTCAGCGAGGTTGAGCCCACCCATCTCAATGTAGCTGATACGCCCGGCGAGGCTTTCAGAAGATTGGCGCAGTAAATCCATTGACGCTGACCCCAGCAGCAAAAACTGACCTGCCCTGCGGCCTTTTTCCCTGTTCCTGTCTATCAGCCCCCTCAGTACCGGGAATAGCTCCGGACTCCGTTGTATTTCATCCAGAATGACCAGCTTATCGCTATGAGAACTCAAAAAACTGGTGGCATCGCTCAGTTTCAGCAGGTCCTCCGGTGCTTCCAAATCCAGGTAAATCGTGTCCATACCTTTGGCAATAGTCTTTGCAAGCGTTGTCTTGCCGACCTGACGCGCGCCGAGCAACGCAAGTGCAGGCACTCGGGCGATGTTTCTGTGGAGCTTTTTGGTTATATGGCGTGTTAGCATACCTTGCATTTTCGGATAATTATTCCTGATTTACAAGGTATTGTCAGATCACGCCAGTAGCGGCAGATGTGGACCACCACAGGTCGGGAGGGTCCGCAGAATCAATAATCAACATCTTTTAGATTGGCCAGGCCGCTATAATCGCATTTCTTCGCCCAGTCCGCGATAATTTTGTATTGTTTTCTAATGCGGAAAACACGGTTTTGATCGGGAACATGGTTCTCGTGGATTACATCATTTCTGAATATCCTGATTTCATGCATAGCTTGCCCAACCTCCGGGCGATAATTTTTATTATTCTCGAACCTGTTAATTCTGTCCAAGAGAAAAAGGGATTTATTTCGTTCGGTATCTTCTTCTGGCACACCGGCTTCAGTCAGGAATGTCTCGATGTTGGCTCCCATGCTGACCACCCAGGCGGCATGGCTTGTCCACTTTTTTGAAACCGCCCCGCCAGGAATCCACTCAGGTGGATCCTCGCTGAATTCAATTCCATCGATGCTATCGCCGGAACGTATATCCGATAGCTTCTTTTCTGCCCGGTTGCTTACCAGACGACCTGCAATGCCCCCAAGCCCCATGAGCATATCCGCACCTTCCTGCTGTTCGATGTGGGTGTAAAAGATAGTGCATCTGGTTTTTTCCGCCATACTCTCCCACTCTATGAGGTGACGGTAAGAATCATCCGCCATAAAATCAAAAACACGGTTTATATTGAACGCCTCTATATAGGAAGTCAGAATGCGGGTAAGCAGTCCGGTGTCATTATCCCCTGACTTTTTCCAGCGTTTTCTAGTTTCCGGTTGATCCTGAACGTTGCAACTGTATCTTTGGATGGGTTCGGTAGGGGTCAGGACACCATAGAGCCCGGAGACGATAAGAAGATGGTTGTCGCAATTTTCCCCCGAAAGATGCGGTGTTTGACCCGGACTGACGTTATCATTGAATTTGCTATAAAACCTTCCAGTGTAACGCTCCCGAGCCGGGAGATATTTCCCCGTTTTGGCACCTCTGGTTATGTTGGTAATATCAGGACCTTCTACCAAACCTTTGTTGTATTGCATTTCTGTCAAGGGCGTATCGTCTCGTTTTGCGCCGCTTTCAGCGATGTGGTTATACGCGCTTTGGCGAGTGTTATAGAGCATGTCTGCCATCTTCTTCGGTAACAAATCCGCTATTTTGCAGGCGTTAACATCGTACGCGCCTTCGCCTTCGACATTGTCTTTGTTATTCGAACAGATTATCAGGATCAAATTGGACATGCTTGTTTGCCTCCTGCGAAGTAAAAAAGTGATTGTTCTTCTGACCGCTATTGTTGATCATGGTCGGATTAGTGCTGGCCGTCCCGGTTGTTGGTCAATCTCCATCAAGATACCTTTGGTTGCCGACTCCAGTTTAGATATGTTTTCAATCATCCATTGAGTAATTTCCGGCCAGTTATCCTCATTATAACTGTCAAATTCCTTTGCATAATGAATACGGGATCGCTTTCTATCATCAAGTCTTAGCCATTCTATTTGTTCGCCGAACGCTTCTTCAATTTCATTTTTTCTGGATTCCAATTGGTCAAAGAAAGATTTGACAACCTCTTTGTTTGATCCAGATATAAAGAGGCCTACGCCCGCCTCCCTGGGTTTGAGAACCAGTTGGTATTTGCAACCCCTCACACCAGTACTGGCACCCAACCGAGTATTTTTTGATGGACTGTTTCCATTAAACAAATCACACTGCCCGTCCCGCATCTTCTCCAGCACCATCTCCCAGAAAGCAAGCCTTATTTGATCGCGGTGCTGTCGTTCCTGAGTCTGTGTTTTTTCCTCCACCTCTTTTTTACGCCTTCCAATCATCAACTCTCTTTCTTTCCGAGTGGGTATTATTTGTTCCACACTCAAGAACAAATCATCGCCCGTTGAATAGGGGGTAACCTCAAAGCATTGAATCTGCACGCCCTGAGCAAGAAGCCACAAGGCAGTGCTGGTCACCTCCTTCCTGAAGCTGGCGGCCACCAATATGACACGCTGGTTATTGCCACTATTAAGTGCAACCTCCTCCAGGTCAGCCTCATCCAGAAACTCACAAATTGTCTCATGGGCATCGCCACCATCATGACCCAGGTATTCCTGAAATATCTCAACAATTTGCGACTTGCTTAAATTCGAGCAATAGGACGCATATTTAAGAGCCTGCCACACCACATCGCGCCCGGAATCATCCAGTTTGTTTTCAATAACAACTATGTTGCCTTCATTATCCAGCGCCAGTAAATCCAGGCGTTCACGCGTATCATCAAATCCAGCGAACTCTTTCTGGATAATCAATAATTCTTCACCGAGCGCATCGGGTTCATTTGCCAGCCACTCTTGCAGATGGGCGCGCTCCGTGAATTCCAGGTCAGTAAAGCGCTCTACCTTCAAACGGGTAATACGGTTGCTATCTCTATCGATTCTGAACATGGACAGTTTCTTGCGGGTTGAGTGAGATACTGAATTTAATCAGCAAATACCCGTTAGTAGCAAATAGAATTGTGGCGCAAGCCACCATGCAAACAAGATGACAACGGCGTATCATGCCTCGAATGATTTGATAGAGCACCGGATTCCTGATGAAACTTCTGACAGCTTTACTGATGCTGGCCACACTGGCTGGTTGCGAGTTCCTGCCCTTCGGGCAGGGTGAACTGAAAGGCCGGGTGGTCGCGAATCCGGACGATTGGACTGAGGTCGGTCAGGTCGAGATTATTCAGTTCGAAACCAGCGGCGACGACGGTCCCTACTCCGTCAACCTGTGGATTGCCGACGTTGACGGTGTGCTGCATGTCTTCGCCGGAGACAACCTCAGCGCCTGGGTCAAGAATATGCAGCTTGATCCGAATGTACGCCTGGGCGTTCAGGGAAGCATTTATGAACTGCGGGGAACCCGTGAGCAGGACCCGGAGCAGTTCGAAAAATTTGCCCGGGCGTGGGAATCCAAATACGGCAACAGGCCACGTAACGAGAAGGTGAATGAAACCTACCTGTACCGCCTGACGCCCAGGGACAGCTAGAAAGCGTCTCCCGGCACACGAACAAATCCTTCCATGAGTACGCGGGCGCTACGGCTCATGGAGACTTTTTTCACCTGCCATTCACCGTTAACCTGCTCCGCCCCGGCACCTACCAGCAGCCTGCCCGATGGGTGACCGAAACGCACTGATGACCGGTCTCCGCCACCCGCAGCCAGGTTCACCAGTGTTCCCGGGACCGCGGCAGCCGTGCCGATAGCCACAGCGGCAGTGCCCATCATGGCATGATGCAGTTTGCCCATGGACAGCGCCCGTACCAGCAGATCAATGTCACCCGCCTCAACAGGTTTGCCACTGGACGCGACATAGCTGGCCGGACCCGCCACGAATGCGACCTTGGGCGTATGCTGACGAGCAGCGGCTTCGCCGACATCTGAAATCAAACCCATTCGCAACGCGCCGTATGCGCGAATAGTCTCGAACCGTTCCAGGGCCGCATCATCGGTGTTGATGTCGTCCTGTAGTTCGGTTCCCGTGTAACCAATCTCATCGGCATTCACGAATATCGTCGGAATTCCCGCATTGATCAATGTTGCTTTCAGAGTGCCAATCCCGGGCACCTCCAGGTCATCCACAACCGAGCCCGTCGGGAACATGGCGCCGCCCCCGTCATCGGCGGGGTCCATGAAATCAAGGAGCACTTCTGCGGCGGGAAAGGTGACGCCATCCAGCTCAAAGTCCCCGGTCTCCCGGGGCTCACCACTCGACATCGGGACATGCGCAACGATGGTTTTCCCGATGTTTGCCTGCCATATCCGAACCTCACAGATACCGTCGTCAGGTACCCGCTCCGGGTCTATCAGGTCCGACATGATGCCAAAGCCACCAACGGCTGCAGACAGATTGCCGCAATTGCCGCTCCAGTCCACAAAGGGCTGATCAATGGAGATCTGGCCGAACAGATAGTCCAGGTCATGATCCCGCCGTGTGCTGGTTGAAACAATCACGATTTTACTGGTACTTGAAGTTGCGCCACCCATGCCATCGGTATGCTTGCCATAAGGGTCCGGTGAACCGATGACCCTCAGTAACAGGGCATCCCTGGCAGGCCCAGGTTTCCGTGCGCGTTCAGGCAGGTCATCCAGGCGAAAGAATACGCCCTTGCTGGTACCACCACGAATATAGGTGGCCGGTATCCTGATCTGGGGAGGAGGATTCATGCGACGCCCTCAAGGAAGTCCTGGGCGAATCGTTGCAGAACGCCACCGGCAGAATAGATGGAAGCCTCCTCCGCCGTGTCGAGTCGGCAGGTCACGGGCACTTCCACCCTCTCACCACTGGCACGATCTATCACCAGAATCAGGTCTGCGCCGGGTGCTGGTTCACCCATGACATCAAAGGTTTCCGTACCATCAATCTGACAGGTGTGCCGGGTATCACCCGGTTTGAATTCCAGTGGCAGCACACCCATGCCGATCAGGTTGGTTCTGTGAATGCGCTCGAAACCCTCGGCGAGGATCGCTTCGACACCGGCCAGCCTGACACCCTTGGCTGCCCAGTCGCGGGAAGAACCCTGCCCATAATCCGCACCGGCGATGATGATCAGCGGCTGTTCCCTTTCCATGTAGGTTTCAATGGCCTCCCACATGCGGGTGATCTTACCTTCCGGTTCGATGCGCGCCAGCGAGCCCTGCTCACGGACCATCTCGTTGAGCAGCTTCGGGTTGGCAAAGGTTGCCCGCTGGGCTGTCAGGTGATCGCCACGGTGCGTGGCGTAAGAGTTAAAGTCTTCTTCCGGCAATCCCATTTCGGCCAGGTATTCTCCTGCGGCACTGGTGGGCAGAATCGCGTTGGAAGGTGACAGGTGATCCGTTGTGATGTTGTCACCCAGCACCGCCAGTGGCCTCATGCGTTTCAGGACAGGCTCCCTGGCGAGCGCGCCCTCCCAATAGGGGGGACGTCGAATGTAGGTGCTTTGCGGGTGCCATTTGTACAGAGGGTCCGGCGCATCCGTGGTGTCCCTGACCGGAATAAACATCGGGTCATACACGGCCCTGAACTGTTCCGGTTTGACACTGATACTCACAATGTCGTCGATCTCCTCGTCCGTCGGCCAGATATCCTTCAAGGTGACCGGATTGCCATCCTGGTCGACACCCAGCGGGTCCTGCTCGATGTCCACGCGAATGGTTCCGGCGATGGCATAGGCAATCACCAGGGGCGGTGATGCCAGGAATGCCTGCTTCGCGTATGGATGTATCCGGCCATCAAAGTTGCGGTTTCCGGAAAGCACCGCAGTCGCGTACAAGTCACGATCAACGACTTCTTTCTGAATTTTCGGATCAAGGGCGCCGCTCATACCATTACAGGTAGTGCAGGCGAAACCGACGATACCAAAACCAAGCTGTTCCAGCTCCGGCAACAATCCGGCTTCCTCAAGGTACAACTGAACCGCCCTGGAGCCAGGTGCCAGTGATGTCTTGACCCAGGGTTTGCGCGTCAGCCCCTTCGCGTTGGCGTTGCGGGCAAGCAGACCGGCGGCAATGACGTTCCGGGGATTGCTGGTGTTGGTGCAGCTTGTTATGGCGGCAATAATCACAGTGCCATCCGGCATGAGACCCTCTTCTTCCACGAAAGGCGCCGCAATACCCTCGGCGGCGAGGTCTGTGGTGGCCACCCGGCGGTGGGGATTGGAGGGTCCGGCAACATTTCGTACAACCGAGGACAGGTCAAACGTCAGGACCCGTTCATACTCAGCGGTGCGCATGCCATCGACCCAGAGGCCGGTTTCCCTGGCATAGGTTTCAACCAGCCTGATCTGTTCATCGTCTCTGCCGGTCAGCCTGAGGTAATCAATGGTGTTCTGATCAATATAGAACATGGCAGCCGTGGCACCGAATTCAGGGGTCATATTTGAGATCGTTGCCCGGTCACCCAGCGTCAGAGCCTCCGCACCCTCACCAAAGAACTCCAGATAGGTGGAAACAACCCTTTCGTTTCGCAGAAACTCGGTCAGGGCAAGCACGATGTCCGTCGCGGTAATGCCCGGTTGCCTGCGACCGGTCAGTTCAACACCGACAATCTCAGGCAATCGCATGTAGGACGCACGGCCCAGCATGACACTTTCCGCTTCAAGGCCGCCCACGCCAATGGCAATCACACCCAACGCATCCACATGAGGCGTGTGACTGTCGGTGCCGACCAGGGTGTCAGGAAAAGCAACACCGTCCCGGGAGTGAACCACAGGGGACATCTTCTCCAGATTGATCTGATGCATGATGCCGTTTCCGGGCGGAATGACATCCACATTCTCGAAGGCAGTCCTGGTCCAGTTGATGAAGTGAAAACGGTCATCGTTGCGACGATCTTCAATGGCGCGGTTTTTTTCAAATGCGTCCTTCTCGAAGCCCGCGTGCTCCACTGCCAGTGAGTGATCCACGATCAGTTGCGTCGGCACAACCGGATTCACCCGGGCGGGGTCGCCATCCTTTGCGGCAATGGCGTCCCGCAGACCCGCGAGATCCACCAGTGCGGTCTGACCCAGTATGTCATGACAGACCACACGTGCGGGAAACCAGGGGAAATCCTGTTCCTGTTTTCGCTCAGCGATCTGCTTCAGTGAGTCTGCCAATGACTCGGGATTGCATCGACGAACCAGGTTTTCCGCCAGCACCTTCGAGGTATAGGGCAACCCGTCATAAGCACCCGGCCATCTGTCCTCGATGGCCTGCCGGGTATCAAAATAATCCAGATCGGTTCCCGGCAACGGCTTGCGATACCTGCCGTTCATCAGCGATCGTCGATATCAACAAACGAACGGGTGTCCGGGCCGATGTAGTCGGCATTGGGCCGAATCAGGCGGTTGTTCGAACGCTGCTCCATGACATGCGCGGCCCAGCCGGTGACGCGGGACATAACGAAAATCGGGGTAAAGATACTGGTTGGGATTCCCATGTAATTGTAGGCAGACGCATGGAAGAAATCCGCATTGGGAAAGAGTTTCTTCTCGTCCCACATGACGCGGGCGACTTCCACGGAAATGTCATACAGCCTGGTATCGCCCTTCAGCCCCGCGAGTTTTTCGGACCACTGCCTGATGATGGCATTCCTCGGGTCGGACGTCTGGTAGATGGCGTGGCCAAAACCCATGATGAGTTCTTTACGCTCGAACATGCCCTTGATCGCCGACTCCACTTCCGACACGGAGTTGAACTTTTCGATCAATGCCATCGCGGCCTCGTTGGCACCACCATGCAGGGGTCCCCGCAGTGAGCCGATGGCACCGGTGACGCAGGAGTACATGTCGGAAAGCGTCGCTGCACAGACTCGTGCGGTGAAGGTCGAGGCATTGAATTCGTGTTCCGCATAAAGAATCAGGGAGCAGGACATGACATCGCGGAATGTTTGTGAAGGCTCCTCACCAAGCAGCAGCTTCAGGAAGTGACCACCGATGGTGTCCTCCCCTGTGTCAGTATCAATCTCGACGCCGTCATGGGAATAGCGATACCAGTAGCAGATGATGGCCGGTAATGCGGCAAGCAGGCGATCAGCCGCATCCTGCTGGTCATCAAAGGAGTTCTCCGGTTCCAGATTGCCCAGCATGGAGCAGCCGGTACGCATCACATCCATGGGGTGTGTGTCTTTCGGGACAAGTTTCAGAACCGTCTTCAGTTCATCGGGCAGTGCACGCATAGACGTCAGTCTGCTCCTGTAGGCATCCAGTTGCGCCCGGGTCGGCAGTTCACCATAAAGCAGCAGGTAGGCAACCTCTTCAAATTCGGCCTTTGATGCCAGTTCCTCAATGGTGTAACCGCGATAGGTCAGGCCCGCCCCCTCTTTACCAACGGTACACAGGGCTGTTTCACCCGCTGACTGGCCGCGAAGGCCGGCACCACCTGTTTTTTTCTCAACCATGATCTTGTTCCTTTTCCGTTCCTATTGATTACTGCCGTCTTTGGCAAACAGTTCGTCCAGCTTGTGTTCGTAGTCGTGATACCCAAGAAATTCGTACAGTTCTGCACGGGTCTGCATGGTCTCCACAACCCCCTCCTGGGTGCCCGTTTCCCGCAATGACGTATAGACATTCAGTGCTGCCTTGTTCATGGCTCGGAAGGCGGACAGCGGGTACAGCGCCATCGCAATTCCGACACTGGCAAGCTGTTCGGTTGTGTAAAGGGGCGTGGCGCCAAATTCAGTGATGTTCGCCAGCACGGGGATCTTCACCGCATCAACAACCTGCCCGTACATATCAAGGTCAGTCATGGCTTCGGCAAAGATAGCGTCTGCCCCCGCCGCTTCGCAGCGCACAGCGCGTTCCACGACCTCCTCCAGCCCAACAACCGCCAGGGCATCGGTTCTCGCCATAATGACAAAGTCCGGATCAGTTCTGGCATCGGCCGCCGCCTTGATGCGGTCTTCCATCTCCTCGCGGCTGACGATTTCCTTGTTGGGCCTGTGACCACAGCGCTTCTGCGCGACCTGATCCTCAATGTGAACCGCCGCCGCACCGGCGCGGATCATATCCTTGATGGTACGGGCGATATTAAAGGCACCACCCCATCCCGTATCAATATCCACCAGCAACGGCAGTGAACTGGCGGCGGTGATACGACGGACGTCTTCCAGGACATCATTCAATGAGGTCATGCCGAGGTCCGGGAGCCCGTAGGATGCGTTGGCGACCCCGCCACCTGACAGGTAGATGGCACGATACCCCACCTGCTCGGCCATCATGGCAGCATAGGCATTGATGGCGCCAACCACCTGAAGCGGTGATTCCGCTGTGACTGCCTCACGAAATTTACGTCCTGCTGACATAGATGACTCCTTGAAAATCCGCCCGTTCAGGGGTCGTCCAGTATACAAAATTCACACGGACTGTGACTTTAAGGCTACTTCTGGGAAGTTAAGTGCAGCCTTATCGAAGAAGCCGGCAAGCTGACTGTACGCTGTGGTGACCTCATACTGGGGGAACTCATCAATGACCTTCTTCGGCGCCCGGAACAGGAAACCGGCATGCGCCTCTTCCAGCATAGTGATGTCATTGTAGGAATCGCCAGCCGCGAACACCGTGTAATTCAGGGACCTGAGCGCCCTGACTGATTGCCGCTTGGGGTCCTTCTGGCGTAATACATAGTTGCTGACCCTGCCCTCGTCGTCTATTTCAAGGCGATGACAGAAGATGGTCGGCCAGGCCAGTTGCGCCATCAGGGGTTTTGAAAACTCATAGAAGGTATCAGACAGGATAATGACCTGGAATTTTTCTCTCAATCCGTCCAGGAATTCCTTCGCACCTGCCAGTGGTTCGAGTGTCGCAACCACCGCCTGAATTGCTGCAAGGTCAAGGTTGTTTTCATTGAGCAGCCTGAGACGCTGCCGCATCAACTCATCATAATCAGGAATATCGCGGGTGGTGGCTTTCAGCGCCTCGATTCCGGTTTCCTCTGCAAACCTGATCCAGATTTCCGGTACCAGGACCCCTTCCAGGTCAAGACAGACTACTTGCATGGCTACTCCAGCGTCTCAAACGGCAGGCATTGTTTCAGCGAATAACGCGGGAATCAATACGGCTCAACGGACTGGCAGTTCGATTTCCTCGAACAACTGATCCACCTCCGCCCGAGTCTGCACGTTGAAGGCGTCCGTTACCCGTTCCCGGGTCAGATGTGGCGCGAACAGCTCCATGAAATCGAACATGAATCCACGCAGGAAGGTTCCGCGACGGCAACCGATCATGGTGGTGCTCGGTGAAAAAAGATGACTGGCATCCAGGGCGACCAGGTCGGGGTCCGTCTCCGGGTCGTGCGCCATATCGGCAATAATGCCGATACCAAGTCCCAGGCGAACATAGGTCTTGATCACGTCAGCATCGGTGGCCGTAAACACGACCCTGGGTTCCAGGCCCTCCCGCTGAAACGCCTCATCCAGTTTCGAGCGGCCCGTGAATCCGAAGACATAGGTTACCAGGGGGTGCTTCGCCACATCCTGGAGTGTCACGCTGTCCAATCCCGCAAGGGGATGTGACCTGGGCACAACGATGGACCGGTTCCAGTTGTAACAGGGTAGCATCACCAGGCCGGAGAACAGGTCAAGACCTTCCGTTGCTATTGCGAAATCCACCTCGCCATTGGCGGCAAGTTCGGCAATCTGAATCGGGCTGCCCTGGTGCATGTGAAGGGAAACGTCCGGATATCTGCCGATGAACCCGGAGATGACCTGTGGCAGCGCGTAACGTGCCTGGGTGTGCGTGGTTGCGATGGACAGGCTGCCAGTCTTCTCGTCCCGAAACTCGTGCGCCGCGCGCTTGATACCCTCAACCTTACGCAGTATTTCCCCGGCCTGCTCGATAATCGTTTCACCGACGGGTGTGACATGGGTCAGATGCTTGCCGGAACGGGCGAAGATTTCCACGCCAAGTTCATCTTCAAGCAATCGAATCTGTTTGCTGATCCCCGGCTGGGAGGTATAGAGAGATTGTGCGGTGGCAGATACATTCAGGTCGTGATGGGCGACCTCCCAGATGTATCTGAGCTGCTGCATTTTCATGAATCACCCTTTCCGACAGCCGATTCCTGACTTATACGCATATCGAATAAAAAAATCCAGAAATATGCAGAAATTGCATAGTGTCAGGGTTCGTTGGTGACGCCATGGGGTACGTGCCCCGTGGCAACAACGTCACTGGCCAGTCGGCAGTGTTCCGCCTGATCATCAAAGAACACATCGGCCTGGTAAGCCCGCAGGAAGTCGGACTTCTGCATGCCGCCAAGAAACAGGCTCTCGTTCAGCCGGATACCCCAGGAGCGGAGTGTCCGGATGACACGCTCATGGGCCGGCGCGGACCTTGCGGTGACCAGGGCCGTTCGTATCGGGCAGGGATTCGGATCGAACTCGTCCTGCAAAGCATGCAACGCCGCAAGAAACGGTTTGAATGGCCCGCTATCCAGAGGCTTGTCGGCAGACCGCTTTTCCGAGGCCATGAATTCTTCCAGCCCCTGTTCCTGGTAGACCCGTTCCGCGTGATCAGCGAACAAAACCGCGTCGCCGTCGAACGCAAACCTGAGTTCTTCCGTGTGCTTCCGGTCGTCCGGCGACGACGGGGTGCCGGCAAGAATACTCGCTGCCGCCATGCCATCATTCAGGGCATCAACGACATCCTGCTGATGGGTCGAGAGAAAAAGCTGGCAGCCGAATGGCCTCATGTACCTGTACGGCTTACCGCCACCGGCGAAGGCAGCCCGCTTGATCGGCAGGCCGTGATGTTCGATAGAGTTAAAGACGCGCAGGCCCGTATCGGCGGTATTTCGGGAAAGCAGGATGACCTCAACCCGGTCCGGTTGATTCAGGGCTTCGTTGATCGCCAGGAGTTTCTGGACCAGGTGGAACGCATCGCCGGGCGCCAGGGGCTCATCTTCACGGGCAATCTGGTATTCGGCATAGGCTTCGACACCCTCCTCCCGGTAAACCCGGTCGCTCTCCCTGAGATCGAACAAGGCACTGCCGGATGTAGCCACCACCAGCCGGTCCATTACAGTCACCGCCCTTCTCGCGTTAAACTCCGGGTCATTATAGACCTGAAGCAGACCTCTGACGTGAGTAAAGACACAAAACCAACGCCGAAACAGTCCTCTGATGTGTCGGCTTTTCTCGAAAAGGTCGTGCGCACGCCTGCTCGAAGAACACCGGGCGAAGCCGGTCGCCTGATCTTCGGCATGGACGCAACCGCATCCCGTGAATCGACCTGGGACCGGGCCTGTCATCTACAGGGTCAGATGTTCGACGCTACCGCTGACATTGGCGATCTTTCGGTCCAGCTCTGCTACTACCGTGGCTTCAACGAGTTTCATCATTCTGCCTGGTGTTCTTCAGCGGGAGACCTGTTGCAGGAAATGTCCGGGGTTCGCTGTCTGGGCGGATACACCCAGATCGGAAAAATGCTGAATCACGCGTCCGGCGAACATCGAAGGCAAAAGGTCAGGGCCGTCGTGTTCGTTGGTGACGCGGTCGAAGAAGACCCGGATGAACTCTGCCACCTGGCGGGTAAACTCGGTGTGTTGAAGGTTCCCCTGTTCATGTTCCAGGAGGGGCATGAGCCGGCAGTCAGGTCTACCTTCCAACAGATGGCCCGGCTTTCCGGTGGCGCATTTGCGCCCTTTAACCTGGCCAGCGCCAGTGAACTGAAAAACCTGCTCGCGGCGGTCGCCGTCTATGCCGCCGGAGGTCGACGGGCGCTTGAACAGTTTGAATCCCGAACCAGACCCTCCGCCCTGCTGACCCACCAGTTGAAATAGCCCCATGATAAGACTGCTCATTATCGCGATTCTCGCCTTCCTGGTGTACGTCATCCTGCGGGGGCTGCTGGCCAGGCAACAGCTTACCGTCAGACAGTTCATCACTATCTATGCCGCGACGATGGCCGGACTGCTTCTGCTGTTTCTCGCAGTGACAGGACGGTTGCATCCGCTGTTTGCCGTGCTGGGTGTCGTGATGCCGTTCCTGTTTCGCCTGATTGGCATCGTCATGCGGGGGGCTCAGTTCGCAGCGCTCATCAAGGCACTGAACCTGGGTATGCCGGGCCGTGGTCCTTCCTCCGCGCCCTCAAAAAGTGAGATCAATTCGCGTTTCATTCACATGGTTCTGTTCCACGATACCGGCATGATGGAAGGCACAGTGCTCGACGGACAGTTCAAGGATGCCAAACTGAGCGAACTCAGTCGCGCCCAGTTGATGGAACTGCTGGATGAAGTCGCCAGTGATGCGGATTCACACAATCTGCTGACCGCCTACCTTGATCGAGAACACGAGGGCTGGGACGGCAATACCAGGCGGGAGGCACCGCCAACATCCGCATCCGATGAGATGACTGAAGCACAGGCGCTGGATATTCTGGGGCTACAGGCGGGGTCCGGCCCGGATGACGTCAAGGATGCGCATCGACGCATGATGCAGAAAGTGCATCCCGACCGTGGCGGATCGACTTACCTCGCGACTAAAATAAATGCCGCGAAGGAATTCCTGTTGAAGCTGTACCAGTGATCACACAGGAAAGCGACGCCTTCTGCCGCGAACACTGGCAGGGTGATCATGAACGGTTCTTCAGCGCAATGGCGGACCGGCGGTGGTTCGCTGCAGATTGGCCGGTTGCCCTTGGCGGAACCGGATGGACCCGTCAGCAGCAACTCGATTTCGCGGGCACCCTCGCCCGCCACCGTTGTCCGATGCCGCCGGAATCAGTCACCCTTGCCGCACCTCTACTGATCGAGAAAAATGACATACACGACAGGTCAGATCTGCTGACAGCGATCTCGGCACAACCATTGAACTGGCTGCCGCATTACGATTCCGAAAATGATGCCCTCTACCTCTCTAACAACAGTCTTCGGGTAACCCTCGCCCTTCCCGGCACTGCCGACAGGTGGCTGGCGCAGTGTTTTTCACCGCTATGGCAACTCTATGAATGGATGCTTGGGCTCAGTCATGTGAACGAAATAACCGCCTGCCGGGGAGAGTCAGTCACGGATGAGATCACAGAGATGCGGGTACAACTTGATGCGGTCACCGCCCTGTTTCTGAAAGGCTCAACCCTGGCGGACCGGCAACTCAACCTTGAAACCGCCCGGTCCAGGCTGCCGGTATTCGGGGCCCTGTTTCAGACTGTCGGCTATTACGCCCTGCTGGACCCTGACCCGCAGCTTTCATCCAATGAACCCATACCCTTCCGCGAGGAACGTCATCACCTGGATCAACTCAGGCGATTGATGACCCGCAATGAAATATTGCAGATGGATTTGCTCTATCAGGAAATATCCGGGGAAACATTCGGGGATGAATAAACCTCTGGTCATCTTCGACCTGGACGGCACCCTGCTGGATACCCTGGCGAGTATTGCCGCCGCGTTCAATCAGTCGCTGGGCGATCTGGATGCACCGCCAAGAGAGCTCAGGGCATTTCGCCACATAGTCGGTGATGGCGCCCGCGTCGCAGCCGGTCGCTGTCTGCCTGACGACCGGCAGACTGATGATGAAATCGAGCAATGTATGCGCGGTTTTCAAAAATACTATGCGTCCTGCTGGTCTGAAGCGAAACCCTATGACGGGATCAAGGCAACCCTTGATTCACTGAAAGAAGCAGCCTGGCTTGCGGTTCTCTCGAACAAGGATGAAGCTTTTACCCGGCGGTGTGTCGAACACTATTTCCCGGGGATGTTTGACCAGGTAGTGGGCTATCGCCCCGAACTCGGACACAAGCCTGATCCCGCCGGTGGCCTGCATATTCTGAACAGACTCAACGTGGCCGCTGACGATTCAATGCTGGTGGGTGATACGGCCACGGACATGAACACGGCTGCCGCTTGCAAGATGCGGGGGGTTGGTGTGTTATGGGGGTTCCGGAATGAACAGGAGTTGCGAGCAGCCGGAGCGGACCACATTATCAGTCACCCGTCCGACCTGACTGTTCTATCGAAAAATTTATGAGCGCACAGGATCACAACCTCGTCACCGACCAGTTGGATGCCTACTGGATGCCATTCACCGCTATCCGGAGATTCCAGGAAGCGCCGCTGTTCATGGTGCGGGCACGCGGTATGCACTATGAGGATTCGAATGGCAATCAGGTGCTGGATGGTTCCGCCGGGTTATGGTGTGTCAATGCCGGACACTATCGGGAGCAGATCAACGAAGCCATCCGGGAACAGTTGAGCGAACTGGATTTCGCGCACAGTTTTAACGCCGGTCATCCTGCCGCCTTCAATTTCGCCGAACGGCTGGTTGCGCATTTTCCCGAACCCCTGAATCACGTTTTCTTCACCAACTCCGGGTCGGAAGCGGTTGATACCGCACTGAAGATCGCCCTCGCTTATCACAGGCTCCGTGGCGAAGGATCAAGAACCCGGCTGATTGGTCGCGAGAAGGCTTATCACGGCATGGGATTCGGCGGCCTGTCCGTTGGCGGCCTGATGAAGAACCGGCAATCGTTTGGCGCACTGCTTCCCGGCGCCGATCATTTGCGCCACACCCTGGATCAGGAAAGAAACGCTTTCTCCCGGGGTCTGCCTGAACACGGCGCGGAACTGGCTGATGATCTTGAGCGACTGGTTCAGTTGCACGGCGCCGACAATATTGCGGCGGTCATCGTTGAACCCCTCGCCGGTGCCGGCGGGGTCATACTTCCCCCGCGAGGTTACCTGGCACAGCTCAGGGAAATCTGTACCAGACACGGAATCCTGTTGATCTTCGATGAGGTCATTACGGCCTTCGGTCGCCTGGGCGCCATGTCTGCCGCCGAAAAGTTCGACGTGATACCGGACATCATCACCACCGCCAAGGGGATCACCAACGCCACCATTCCCATGGGCGGCGTGTTCGTAACCAGCGAGATCTACCGGACTTTCATGGCATCCGGCGACGGTGGCGTTGAATTCAACCACGGCTATACCTATTCAGGGCATCCGGTTGCCTGCGCCGCCGGTCTGGCAACGCTGGATATCTACGAGTCTGAAGGTCTCTTTGAGCGGGTCAATGAGCTGGGTGACCACTGGATGGACAGTGCACTGGCACTACAGGCTGACGACAAGGTGATTGATGTGCGCTGCCTGCCGCTGATCGGCGCCATTGAGGTCGCGTCCAGGCCGGGAAAGCCAATGGAGCGTGGTGCCGAGATCGGCAGGCGTTGCTACGAAAAGGGCCTCTTTGCCAGGAACATCGGAGACTCCATTGTTCTGTCGCCGCCCCTCGTCATCACCGCCGAGCAGATTTCGGAGATATTCAACATCATTGCTGAAGCCATCCGGGAAACCGGCTAGATCAGGCTCGGCGGCATTGCCGGGTTGTTGGGCAGGTGCGCAAAGCGATCTGCCTCTCTTTGCTTCTCATAACATTTTACAATGGGCTCCAGATCCGCCGGTGAAGCCCCGTGCAGAATGACACCATCACAACCCAGATCAAACTGGTGGTTGATGGCTTCGACACATTGCTCGGGCGTGCCTGTTGCGGCAGGAGCCAGCCATTCTTCGGGAATCAGCTTTGCCACGAGTTCAAGTTCTGCCGTGGTCGCCTTCTGGTCCAGCGCGCCCTGGAAATTCGCAACCAGTTCGTTGGCGCGAAAACGCTCAAGCACCGCGGGGTCCCAGCTATTGGTTCGAATCATCAGATCACCGTATGCCTGCAGATAGGTTGCCATACGCCCGACCGTTTTCTTCAATCGAACCTCTTCGCTGAGGTGATCGCCAATAGTCGCAAAACAGGACCAGACACGAACGTCATCCGGGTTCCTGCCGGATTTTTCCGCCGCCTCTTTCACGGTCTGAACACATCGGGCCGTGGTCTCATCCGTGAAGAAGGTATGCAGCACCACGGCATCAAATACCCGGCCACCCAGCGCCAGCGAATTCGGCCCAAAGGCCGTAAAGGTCATGGGGATGTATTCATCGAACGCCGGGTCCAGACGCAGCATTGGCCATGATCCGGCTGGCCCCTTGTGCCCGACAATCGTTTCTCCTTTGTGCAACCGCCTCATCAGGCCAACAAAATCTTCAATTTCAGCGGTCTTGATCCTGGGCAGACCCAGGGCATCGAACATCATGTCGATGCCGCGACCCAGCCCGAGGGAGAAGCGCCCGCCTGTCAGGAAATGCATGGTGGAGGCATAGGCACCCGTGACAACGGGATGCCGTGTGTTGTGGTTGGTGGCGGCTGTCGCGATGCCGAGTTTCCCGGACACGGCACCCACGGCGCCGCTGAGGGTCGCGGCCTCCTTGATGTTGAACCGCTCGGAGATGAAGCAATTACCGATACCCAGTTCCTCGGCATATCGCACTTCCTCAATCAACTCCCGTGGGGAATCCGGGGCACCGGGTAAGGTGTAAAAGGCGAGTTCATTCATCATGGGATTGATCCTGACATCATTCGAATCTGCATTACATCGGAAGGTATCCGGTCAGTAAAGGCGTTTGGCCGGGCTGGCGCGGCTCGCTGCCAGGGGCCATCTGCCAGAGACCATCTGCCAGAGACAAGGCCCTCATGCAGACATCCACTAAATCGTGATAGCCTTCCGGCTCTCATTGATTCAGATCAGCCATTATGGAAGTCAAAGACAAGATCATCATCATCACGGGTGCCGCCAGCGGCATTGGGCGTGCCATGGCCAGAAGGTTCACCGCAGAAGGCGCGAAGCAGCTCATCGTCGCTGACCTGAACGCCGATGGACTACAGGAGGTCGCCGAAGAAATCGGTGCTCATGCGATCCCGACTAACGTGGCGATTGAGTCAGAGGTCACCCACCTGATCAAGTCCACAGAGAAGGAGTACGGTCAGATTGATCTGCTTTGCAACAATGCCGGCATTGGTGTCGGTGGCGGCCCGGAAACATCCAACGAAGACTGGCAACGTATCTGGAATATCAATCTCATGGCGCATGTGTATGCGGCTCGTGCCGCCATTCCCGGAATGCTGGCGCGCGGAGAAGGCTACATCATGAATACCGCGTCAGCGGCGGGACTTCTCACACAGGTGGGTTCCGCGCCCTACGCGGTGACCAAACATGCCGCGGTCAGTTTCGCCGAGTGGCTGTCAGTCACCTACGGAGACCGTGGCCTGAAGGTCTCTGTTTTGTGTCCCCAGGCAGTGCGGACCGCCATGACCGCTGACAATCCGGATGGTGTGGCCAGTATTGACGGCATGATGGAGCCCGAGGTTCTGTGTGACTCTGTGGTTGAAACGCTACGCCAGGAGAAGTTTCTGGTGCTGCCCCACCGCGAGGTTCTGACTTACATGCAGCGCAAGACAGGTGACTATGACCGATGGCTGAAGGGTATGCGACGCCTGCAGGAAAACTACGGTAACACCGACTGGCCCTGAGAGGCATTCCGGATATCCGGATTGACCCGGGGGTCGGAATTTCATTAAAATACCGGTCCAGCGCCGATTTGAGATCAGCTTGCGGGCGCTTTACAAGTACCGCTAAAGAGAAGACCTACTTTAGCCGGAAAGCTGAGTAGGTTTTTTTTGTTCTGTCACTTTGTCTCCGGGAATTATCATGCCACTCAACATTCAAGACGGTCTGCCCGCTATCAAGGTTCTCCGTGGCGAGAACATCTTCTGTCTGGAAAGCAGTCAGGCGAGTCACCAGGATATTCGTGCCATCCGGGTACTGCTACTGAACCTGATGCCGAAGAAGATCGAAACAGAGATTCACCTGTTGCGTATGTTATCCAACTCACCGCTTCAGGTAGATGTGGAACTGCTCAGGATCACAGACAAGCCATCAAGGTCTACGCCGATCGACCACATGGAAAACTTCTACAAGGATTTTTCCCAGGTGCGGAATAAAAAGTATGACGGCATGATCATTACCGGCGCCCCGCTGGGTCAGGTACCCTTTGATGAGGTGAGCTTCTGGGAAGACCTTAAAGAAATCATGGACTGGACCGTCGGCAATGTAACTTCGGTCATGTTCCTCTGCTGGGCTGTTCAGGCAGCCATGTATCATCTGTATAGCGTCGACAAAGTCATCCTTCCGCAGAAGATCAGCGGTGTTTACCCACATCGGCTGGTCAATCCGCTGTCTCCGATTGTCCGTGGGTTTGACGATCGATTTGATGCGCCACATTCCCGCTACGCCGAGGTTCCTGCCGACGAACTGGCGCAACTGGATGAAATAGACATCATCTCTGATTCCGAAATTGCCGGCCCCTACATCTGGAGTCACAAGGACGGCAGACACCTGTTCGTTACCGGCCATTCAGAGTACGAACCCGGTTGTCTGAAGGATGAGTATAATCGTGATGTCGAGGCTGGCATCAATCCCCGGATCCCTGAAAACTATTTCCCGGACAATGACCCGGCACAGGAACCCATCGTTACCTGGAAAAGTCACGGCAACCTGCTCTTCTCAAACTGGTTGAACTACTACGTTTATCAGCTCACACCATTCAGCATGGATGACATTGGTCACGTGCGGAACAGACCCGGTCTCAGCGTGACCGGATGACTGACGCCAAAGACGAGTCTGCCCGGACGCCCAGGCTGGTACAGGGCCGGGTCAGTTACGGCCTGCTGCGTCTTGCCGCGCCTGTTATCCTGGGCATTACCGCGACTATCGGGGCCGGTCTGCTGGAGGCTTTCTTCCTGGCACAGGTCAGCACCGAGGCCCTGGCCGCCTACAGCTTTACCTTCCCGGTTCAGGGTGCGCTGATGTCATTGTCCCTTGGCATTTCGATCGGTGTCAGCAGCGTGCTGGCAAGAACTGTCGGAAGCGGTGACATGGAACAGGTCAGGCGTATCGCCAGTGACGGACTCCTGCTGGTCGCACTGGTTATGATCGTCGTGTCGCTGATCGGTGTTCTGACCATAGGGTCCCTGTTCCGTGCATTGGGCGCAGACGACACTACCCTGCCGCTGATCAGCGGTTATATGAATATCTACTACCTGTCCTTCGTGTTCATGGCGGTGCCATCCGTCGGTGCAAACGCGCTTAGAGCAACCGGAGACGCCAGCATCTCCGGCACCCTCATGGTATCCGGGGCTATCCTTCACATCTGCATCAGCCCGTTCCTGATCTTCGGATGGTTTGGACTTCCCGTGCTGGGACTTGAGGGTGCCGCCTGGGCGAATATGATCTCACGCCTGATTCTGTTCGCCATCACCATGTCGGTACTGCACTATCGGGAGCATCTGCTGACCTGGGCCAATATAACACTTGCCATGGTGCTGCATTCCTGGCGTCGCATACTGGCGGTCTCGATTCCGGCAACGGCCACCAATCTGATCGGTCCGATATCCACAGCCATCGTGGTCAGTCTGCTGGCGGACTTCAGTCAGGAAACCGTCGCCGGTTTTGGCATAGCATCGCGCATTGAAGGTCTTTTTGTTATTCCCCTGTTTGCCCTGAGCGCCAGTATCGGCCCATTTGTCGGTCAGAACTGGGGGGCCGACCGATATGATCGGGCGAACCGTGCCATGATGCTGGCCTTCGGGTATTCGCTGATCTGGGGCGGGCTGGTTGCGGTCATCCTGATGACACTGAGATTCGAGATTGTCGGCCTCTTCGACGGCGACCCTGAAGTTATCGAGGTCGCAGCCCATTACCTGTTGCTGGTACCGTTCAGCTACGGCACCTGGGGTGTGCTGATGATGGCCAGTGCGATCTTTAACTCGCTGGGTAAACCCATCTCCTCCACGATCATGTCTGTCATTCGCATGTTCATCATCTATATCCCGCTCGCATTCGCCGGTAAGGCATTGTTCGGACTCACCGGCATCTTCCTGGCCGCCGCCGCGTCCAATGTTGCCATGGGCGCCATTGCCTACGCCTGGAATCGATCTGCCTATGGTCGTGCGGGCCTTCGTCCGGCATCTTCCTGAGATCATTTTCGTGATCCATCACCTGCTGTAGCGTCCGGAAGTCAGGTAAGATAAATCCTCATTTTCTGTGGGAGAAGGCCGTGTTCCGACGGGCACTTGTACTGCTGATCGTTTGTCTTCCGGTTCATGTTCAAGCCTGGGGCTGGACGGGACACAGGCTCGTATGCGCTCTGGCAGAACAGCAACTGACCCCCGAAGCCACCATAATGGTTAACAGGCTACTGGCTGAAGGCGGCGAGCTTAAAGGGGGGAGCGTCAGTTTTTCAGAAGCCTGTCTCTGGCCGGATAAAGTGAAGCGCTCCACCCACAGGAACAGTTACGAAAACCACTTCATCAATGTGCCGGATGACGCGACAGGTATTGATCTTGTGCGCGATTGTGCCGCCATGGACTGTATCGCTGTTGGCGTTGGCCGTGCGATCAACTACCTGTCTTCTCCCGCAGGGTCGAAGCGGGAGATCACCCGCCGCGCGGCGGCACTCAGGTTCCTGGGGCACTATATAGCTGATCTGCATCAGCCCATGCATGTCGGAAATGCCAGCGACTGGGGCGGCAACAAGGTCAGGGTCACCTTCCGAGGCAGGAAAACCAACCTGCATGCACTCTGGGACTACGGCATCCTTGACGCCATGGACTACGGGTATCCGGACAGCCTCTCCCATCTGTCGAGTGTCAGACACATCCCTGATGGCAGGAACATTCTGGCATGGATGAATGAATCATTGGGGCTGGCACGCACTCACGGCTATGTCGACATGACAGGAAAACGTCTTCAATCAGGCTCGGAAATCGGCGAGGAATACTTCAGGAGGAGCAAACCCGTGATCGTGGACCGGCTGACACTCGCAGGGTTCCGCCTGGCGGAACTGCTCAACCGGATTGCGGCCGGGGAATCACCCGGTACCTTCCACCTGACCCCGACGGACTGATTCCGGGCGCGTCAACGGGAAAACCAGCGCAAGCCACAGCAACGCGACAGCAAACCCTATGGCAAGGTAGTAATTGTTCATAACGACCCCTGCCTTCTGCAGAACAACAATCGCCACACTGGAACCGCCCTTGCCGGTCCGATAGCCGAACACATCAATGACCTCCTTGGCCCGGTATCGCTCGTCAAACCCAAGTGGGACATAAAGCACCTCCTTGGCGGCACGAAAGATCGAGTAGTCGAACGCTTTGAACAGGAAGAAGGCCGCTCCGACCGTAAACACGTTGGGGTCCGCCATTGCGAGCGCTATCGCGGCCAGGTGAATCAGCGGCATCATCAGGTGCAGCCAGCGAATGGCCAGCCAGGACATCAACAGAGGCGCGATGACGAACTGCAACACGAGTACCGAGGTGTTCAAGGTACTCCAGAACCAGCCCTGGAACGCGGTTTCCCGGTCGGGCTGCCCCGCAAACCTGACAGACAGCAGCGACTGGAACTTGAAATCAAGAACCGCAGCAATGACCTGACTGGACAGTACAATGGCTATCAGGCTGATCAACACCGGGTTTTCACGAAACAATGACAACCCCAGATGACCATGGCTGGCTTTCCTTTCCGGCTGAAGCGGTTCCCCGTGCAGTCGATAAGTGCCGTCAGAAACTATCGCGGCGGGTATAAGCGCAACCGCCGCCAGCAGTACCATGGTCTCGGTCCCCAGCGACTCCGCCGACATGCCAACCAGGGTACCGCCAATCGCGCCCCCTATCCCGGCAATACCCGTGACCGGGCCATTGATCTTCCTGGCGGTCGTCGGCGACACCGAGGAGTTAATGTAGCTCCAGTACTGCTCAATAAGCAGCACAATGTAGAACTCCTTGAACAGGAACAGAACCGGTGTAATCGCCGTACTCCCCGTCATCAGAACGAGGTAGCTGGCAAGAATCACCAATGCCGAACCGATAGAAGTCACCAGGAGGGTTCTGCGTGGCCCCAGTTGACTGAGAATCCAGCCATAAAGTGCGACCCCGGCAAAGACCACAACAGGCATGGCGGCCATAACGAGCGGGAGGTTCTCCGCGCCGTAGGCATTTTTGAACAATACGGTGGAGGCGCTGCGGATAAACTCGTATCCCGCTAATGTGAACAGTGCTGACACAGCCATCATGACTGCGACGCGATACTCAGCATTAGTTTGATTCATCTTCTACCCCCATTGATGAACTTGACATACACCGGGGAAATCCGCAAATTGCCGGGTTTTTTACGACCCGGAAAACCCATCAATGCCTGCCAGCAAGCCGAGCACAAAACCCGCTAACCCGAGATTTTCTTCAGGCCCCACCAGCAAGCGTCCCGGCTGGTCGCCGGACAGGCTGAACACTGACTCACTGGGCCGCTCGCATCGTGCCAGACAGCCAAAGGCGCTGCTCAAACAGTTGATCGACGAAAGCAAACGCATTCTTGGGATGCCGGAGGACTACCTGCTGGCAATCGTTCCGGCTTCTGACACCGGGGCATTTGAGATGGCCATGTGGACCATGCTCGGCGCCAGAGGGGTTGATGTGCTTGCCTGGGAGAGTTTCGGGGCCGGCTGGGCATCTGACATCAATGCCCAACTGAAACTGAAGGACGTTCGACTGATGGAGGCAGAGTACGGCAAACTGCCCGACCTGTCGGAAGTCGACGCCGCCGAACGGGATGTAATATTCACCTGGAATGGCACAACCTCCGGCGTGCGTGTGCCCGATGGTAACTGGATACCGGACGACCGTAACGGACTGACCTTCTGTGACGGTACATCTGCGGTATTCGCGATGGATATTCCCTGGCAGAAGCTCGATGTGGTGACCTGGAGTTGGCAGAAGGTTCTGGGTGGCGAAGCAGCACACGGTATGCTGGCCCTTTCTCCGGGCGCGGTTCAGCGACTGGAAAGTTACACACCGCCCTGGCCATTGCCAAAGATCTTCCGCCTGGTAAAAAAAGGAAAACTTGCACCGGACCTGTTTGAGGGCGCCACCATCAATACGCCCTCCATGCTGGCGGTAGAAGACCAACTGGATGCCCTGTCCTGGACGAAGGAGATCGGGGGATTGCGGGCATTGATTCAACGATCAGAGGCGAACCTCTCGGCCATCAGCCGGTGGGTTAAGAAGACTTCCTGGATCGACTTTCTTGCCCGGGACCCGGCAACCATCTCTTCCACATCCATCTGCCTGTCCATCGTTGATGACTGGTTTTTGGCGAAAGCGGAAGACGAGCAAAGAGCCCTGATCAAGGGACTGGTTGCGTTACTGGAATCTGAAGGCGTTGCCCTGGACATTGGCGGTCATCGCGACGCGCCTCCCGGGTTGCGCATCTGGGGTGGCGGCACGGTAGAATCATCGGACACCGGGTTACTACTGCCATGGCTGGACTGGGCCTTTGATCATCTGAAAGCCGGGAGGGCATCTCGTTAAATTGGATTCCGTGATAACCATCACCCAACTTGGCTGGAGCCACTTCTTCCGGCAACAACTGGTCGACGAAGACCCTTCCTTTCGGCCCGCACGGGTCATTCGCCAGGATCTGAACCAGTATCACCTGTTGTCCGATGAGGGCCTGATGACAGGGCTCGTGCCGGGGAGACTCAGGCAGGCGGCACTCAGCAGGGCGGATTTGCCAACTGCGGGAGACTGGGTTCTGTACAGCGACATCAATGGCGCTGAGCCGGGAACCGTGCAGATTGAAAAGTGCCTGGAGCGCAAGAGCAAGTTCTCTCGCAGGGAAGCCGGAGAAGTGGTTGATGAGCAGGTCATCGCGGCCAATATTGATACCCTGTTTATCGTCAGCGGCCTCGACGATGATTTCAATCCCAATCGTATCGAACGCTACCTGATGCTCACCTGGGACAGCGGCGCCCTGCCTGTCATTCTTCTGAACAAGGCTGACCTGTGCGCCGACCCCGACGACCGGCTCAGGCAACTGGAATCTATTGTCATGGGCGCACCGGTACACGTCATGAGCGCCCTTGATGAAAACGGCACTGACGCACTGAATGAATACGTAAAACCCGGAACCACCTGCGCCTTCATGGGCTCGTCGGGTGTCGGAAAATCAACGTTGATCAACCTTCTCCTCGGATACGAGCGATTTGAAACGGGTGAGGTCCGAAGCGATGACAGCAAAGGTCGACATACCACCACCTTCAGAGAACTGGTTCTGACAGATAGTGGCGCCATGATCATTGATACACCTGGCATGCGCGAGCTTCAGATATGGGCGGACAGCGCGTCAATTTCCCGGACATTTGATGACATTGAGGAACTTGCCCTCAACTGCAGGTTCAATGACTGCCAGCATGACCGGGAGCCCGGATGCGCCGTTCACACGGCTGTTGCCGACGGGGTTCTGGATACGGAACGACTGGACCGCTACTTCAAGCTCCGACGGGAGGTTGAACATTTTGAAAGCCAGCAGAGTGTGGCTTCCAAAGCAGCCAGGAAACAGGCGTGGAAACGATTTTCAAAGCTGATTCGAAATCGGCCAACGAAGAGAGACTGACCTATTCTTCGCCCACACCCTCAAGCATCTTGCGAAGTTCTTCCTGGCGGCGTTTCTCACCCGCGATATACCGGATGTACTGACGAGCCTGTTTTTCCTTCTTCTTGTCCAGCTTGATTGAGTCGCGGAAAGACCGGGTCGCAGAATTCCAGCGTTCCAGGCGCATCTGCGAAATGCCCTTCCCGAAAGCTACCTCAGCGGGTCGCTTGAGGTCTCCTTTATCCAGGGCATCTTCGTAGGCACTAATGGCTTCCTTATTACGATCTTCCTGTACAAGCACCTGTGCCAGGCGATAGTAGGTCTCGCCATCGTCAGCGTATTTCGCCGCATCACGCCAGGCATCAATGGCATTGCCCATTTCCTGGGACAGTGTGTAGGCGGTTGCCAGAAGCTTCATGTTCTTTTCGTTTTCCTTAACGATCTCATCTTTGATCCCCGCCTCCAGAATCCGGGAAGCTTCATAGGGATTGTCGGCGCCGACCAGACGCTGCGCCAGCATCACGATTTCGGACTCTTTCTCCAGGAAACCCTGGACATAGGCCGCATAGTAGGCTGAGAGAGACGCGTCCTCGCGCCCCTTCTCACTGTACATTCCGGCCAGATGCATCCAGTACTGCTTCTTGGGGAAATGAATGATCAGGGTTTCCAGTACCCGAATGACGTTGTCAACGTCATTGAATTCGTTATACAGAACCACCTGCAGGTACCACCAGTTCTCCCTCATTGTCTTCTGCTGCGACACTGTAATTTCTTCCACCCGCAGCGCCTGCCTTAAGGCTTCCCGGTAGTTTTCCAACTGATAGTAGGCTGTCGACTTTATGAAGGTGACCGGGGCATCCGGCGTCCCCTTCAGCGCCTGCCAGCGGTCCATGTAGGAAATTGCCCGCTTGTACCGCTCCTCGGAGTAGTAGAGCTGGAACAAAGCCCTGAGGGAAGACAGCTCCAGAGCTTCAGTAATCGTGCCCTGCTTCAGAATCTGCTCATAGGCATTGATCGTGCCGGGGATGTTTTCCAGCGTGTAGTAGGCGAATGCGAGCGTATTCCATATCTGGGCAAGCTCGTAGCTGTTGAGCCCCCTTTGCCCCAGCGTTTTCCGTAGCAATCGTACCGCATCCGCCGGGCCACCCTTGGGCTCCGGTGGTGGCTCACCCTCTTCACGCGGCACCGATTCCGGATCAATCATAATCTGGGCTTCTGAAAGCACCTTGTAGGTCTTCTCCCGCATCGCAGGAACCTTTCGGGTTTTCTTTTTCGCCGCCGCAGCGTAGGCGGCTTCTCCGAAGGAAACGCCGACATCAATCTGGCCCACAACCAGTGGCAGCGCCCAGACAACAGCAAGGATGGTTAGTTTTTTGATCTGTTTCATGAAATGGCCTCCTAGTCTTCGACCAGTTCAAAGGTAATCTTGTTCTGAACACCGGCCGTTGCAACCGGCTCACCGTCGATTATCTTGGGCTTGTACTTGAATTTCAGCGCCGCTTTCATAGCCGCTGAATTAAAAACAGTGTTGGGGGAGTCGAAACAGTCCCCCGAGTTTCTTGCATTCTTGATCCAGCCGCAGTTGGAAACAACGAACGGGTCGGCCACGGTACCCCGTTCCGTAACCGTAAACTCGACAATCACCCACCCCGTCATACCACGACTGAGGGCTCGTCTCGGATATTGTGGCTGCACCTTCACGATTGGCAGGTATTCACCGTCGGAAATACCAAAACCACCGCCACCGATATCGATACCAACATTCAGGTCAACAGTACTCATGCTGAAACCGGAATTGTCCACATTGAGGTCAAAGTCCTTAGGAAGCACATCGGGAGGAGGTTCATCCGGGGGGGGTGGTTTCTTGGGTTTTCGTTGCTTGGTTTCGACCTGCTGGTCCTGCTTGACCCGAACGAAATCGACCAGGTTTCCGAACTTATCCTCGGTTATCGCACTGTCGGCACCCTGAATGAGCGCCTGCATCAAATAGAATAACGCCAGGGTAACAATGACCCCGCCGATAACAGAGAGACTGATTCTGATAGCCATATTCCCTCCTACCTAGTTCGTATCCTCGCCGGCAATAGCAACCTGGCTGATACCAATATTGCGCGCCGCATCCATTACGGCAAGGACTTTTTCCACCCTGGACTCACCATCGGCCTGAATGACAAGGCCACCCTTGGGATTTTCAGCGTGCAGCCGCTCCATAATCGGGCGGACGTTTCGGATATCAACCCTTTTCTTGTCAATCCAGATCGCACTGTCTGGCCCGACCCCGACCAACAGGGAAACTGTCTTTTTCAAATCAGCCGTCTTCGTATCCGGGCGATTCACTTCGACGCCCGTCTCCTTGATGAAGGTCGCGGTAACGATGAAGAAAATCAGCATGATGAACACGACGTCAAGCATGGGTGTCAGGTCAGCGACCTTTTCTTCTTCCTGTTGTGTGGGTCTTCGCATGATTCCCCTAATGGTCCATAGTCAGCGTGTCTTCCATGTAGCTCTCTTCCGAGGCAACCTTGGACACAAGGAAGGTGTTCGCCAGTACGCCTGACAGTGTTGCCACCATACCAGACATGGTCGGAATGGTCGCTGCCGATACGCCGGCGGCCATGGACCTTGCATTCCCCCCCGAATAGGTCATCGCTTCAAACACCTGAACCATACCGGTTACGGTGCCCAGCAGACCCAGAAGGGGTAACAGGGATATGAGTGTTTTGATAAAGCCCATGTTGGCCTTCAGCTTCACATTCACTTCAGATATGAGGCGCAGGCGAATCATATGCGCGTTCCAGGAGTTCCTTTCCGGACGCCCTTCCCAGTAGAACAAGGCTTTTCCCACATCCTGCTTGTGTTCTGTGTTGATAAACCACAAGCGCTCGAAAATCAGTGCCCACATGACAAAGGTTGCTACGGCGATGAGGTACAACACATCGCCGCCGGCTTCCAGAAAGGCCCGTATGGCTATAAAAATGCCGTCCATGCCTACTTGCCCGCGCTTTCAGCGTGCTCTGCTACCAATCCCGCACTCTGCTCCGTCAGGATATGCAGAATGCCCTTGGCCCTTGAGTCGACGATTGAGTGTAGCAACACGGTAGGAATCGCGACAGTCAGACCGAGAACCGTTGTGATCAACGCCTGGGAAATACCACCGGCCATCGTCTTCGGGTCACCGGTACCGAACAGCGTGATTGCCTGGAAGGTCACGATCATACCGATAACCGTACCCAGTAGTCCGAGCAGAGGAGCCACCATTGAGATGATCCTGATAAACGCGATTCGGGCATTAACCGCCGGTTGTTCCTTCAAAATCGCTTCATCAAGTTTCAACTGAAGGGTTTCGGCATCAATTTCCTTGTTGTCATGATAGACCTGCAGGACACGTCCCAGCGGGTTGCCGGTATCCGCAGAATCCGGATTGGCCGCCTGTTTGTTAAGCTTGCCACCGACAAGGCTCAGGGTGACGAATCGCTCAATGGACAACAGCAGGGCGATGATGCCGAGGGCAATGATCACGTAGCCTGGTGGACCACCCTGCTGGATGCGTTCTTCAAGCGTTGGTACCTGAACCTGCAACGACAGCAACTGGCCTCGTGTCGGGTCCAGGGCAAATGGAACGAAACCGCCGTTCGCATCCTGCAAATCGCTCGCAGATGAAACAAATCGCGACGCAGGCTGCCGCGGCAACTCGGTCACGATACCGGTATTGATATCATAGTTGACGTATTCGCCATCACTGACCAGATTAAATGAGCCGATACGGATAACTTCCTGCTCGACCTCTTCACCATCGGCCTTGACCACGGTTGTATTGAATCGGGTGATCCTGGCGCTTTCCGTCATTTCGCGTTGCAGTTCAAACCAGAGTTTCTCGATTTCTTCAATGGTCGCCAGCTTGGAACTCTTGCCCATGGATTGAGCAAATTCACCCAGCCATTGGCCGCGATTCTTCAACTCCGCAGAAACAATGGAACTTTCGAAGACACCCTGGGTGTCACCGGATACCTGCTGCAACACACCAAACAGTTCCCGCAGAGAACCAAGGCGCTTCGCCAGGATTTCCTGCTTGGCCGCGATGTCCTGCTCGTTCTTCTCGAAGATGCCCTCCAGGCGCTCAGCTTCCGCTTCTTCTTCGCGCTGCATACGTTCCGCATTGCGAACCTGCTGAGCCTGCCTTGCCTTGTCAGCCAGAAATTCCTTTTCACGCTGATCGTTAAGGCGGCCATTGACCACCCTGCCATCTTTAACCAGTTCCAGCAGTTCCGCCAGGGTCTTTGCCGGGATTTCCTCTTCCGCTGCGTAGGTTACGCCACTGAATGTCAGGGCCGCGGCCACCATAAAACCTAGTAGTTTCTTCATGATTTATTCTCCTGGCGCCGGTACTGGCAGATGAACGAGATCGGCCGTCTGGGTCTTTCTTGCTATGCGAAGTCCGTCGCGCACACCACGTCGGAACTCATCACCAAGAATGACCCACTGCCGGGCCTTGTTGTCCCAGACGCCGGTGACGTCACCATCGGGAGTCTGGAAAACCAGAGCGACCCGTCCCCACTTGAGCATGTCTACCTGGCGTTTGGCGCCATCCAGCTCAATCGTATCCGTGTAGGCTTCAATCGTCGTGCCGTAGGTATTTTCCACCTGATAGGCCTGGAGCACCTGGCTGAACTTCTCGGCGACAGATACATCAGAACGATCCAGCGTGTCCTTCAGGAATTCGATACGTTCATTGCGCTCATTGATGAGAAACGGAATGTCGAGGCCAACGAACTTCTCAAGGTTTTCGATCATTCGCTCAATCAGTGGACCAATCTGGCGCTCAATGACCGTAACCTGGTCGATTGACTCTTCCAGTTCCGCCAGTTCTTCTTCCTGATTCCCGATCAGTCTGCGCTGCTGCTGGTTGTAAACACGGAGACCGTCGACAACCTTCATGACCGTTTTGAACTGCTGTAAAAGATCACGGGTTTCCTCGGAAACCTTGTCGATCCTTGCCTGAGATTTTGCGCCGTCAACGGTTGTTGAAGAGCGCACACCGAGCACTTCGTCGAGTGACGCTGCGTACACCTCACCGGCGCTGCTCAAAAACAGCAAGCACACGGCCGTTATCACCGTGCCGAGCCTCATCTGGTGTTTTTTCATGCTGATACCTACCTGGGGTTTGTCGCTATTATCGTTTTACAGAACCGAACACCCAGAAACGCAGAGGACACGTTACCCTGAAGCATCCAATCAAGGCGGATAGAATGAGGAAGGCAGAATGGATTGTCAAGCAAACAGACGCCTGTCCACCCACCTCGGGAAGCTCTGAATAATAGGATTTTTTCGTGAGAGCAAGGCGGACGCGCCCGCAGAAAATCGTAAAAACGCTTTAATTTTCCGATGTTTCGAGGACGGGTCCAACGCAGTTATCGCGGGAAAAGACATATATGGTCCACCCCGTTTTGCAAGAGTCAATCATCGTGTACATGAAGGATAAGTTGCAGTCATATATCCGGCCTCTCGGTGAAGGTTCTCGCCTTCGGGCCCTGATGGAATCCGCGCATCCCTGTCCTCATCATTATATCGGCTTTCCCACTGCTCAGCCTATGTCTAAACCAGGTTTTCAGGAATGCAGGTCTCTCCTTTCATGCCATCACTGATCTTTCTCTTCGCAACTCCATGGTGGGTTTACTCTCCTAACCTTGCCTTTGTCTGTGTCGTACCGACATCTGCCGAACCATCAGGCAACTATCTCTGGTTCTGACACGGTCATTCTATCGACACAGTAGTCCTCTTCATGCTTCAACAGCGCGTAGGCCGTGCGTACCATCTTGTTGGCCATCGCCACCGCTGCCACATTCTTGTGACGCCGCTGAAGTAACGCCTTGGCCCAGCGGCTGCGCGGGTCCTCTTTTTTGTCAACAAAGCGTAATACCGAGCGCGCGCCATGAATCATCAACTGACGCAAGTAAACATCGCCACGTTTGCTAATGCCCAACAGGCGGGCCTTCCCTCCCGTGGAACTCTGGCGGGGTACCAGCCCCAACCAGGCCGCCAGCTCCCTGCCATTGTTGAAGGCGTTGATATCCCCTATGGCTGCCACCAAGGCGGTAGCACCTTTAGGGCCGATGCCGGGAATGGTGAGTAAACGCCGGGCACGCTCATCTGCCTGCGCCAGTTGCTCAATTTGCCGGTCATACTCGCCAATACGATCATCCATACGGATCAGTTCATCATAGAGCGCCGATAAGAGTCCCCGAAAGCGCATCGTCAGACCGTTTTCCGCGTCTTCCAAAATGAGCGGGAGCTGCTTGCGTACGTGTGCTCTCCCCTGGGGTATCGTAATGCCGTACTCTAACAACAGACCTCGGATCTGATTGACCTGGGCGGTACGCTGAGCCACCACCTGACTGCGAATACGGTGCAGGCACTGAACGTCCTGCTGCTCCATGGTCCTGGCCGCAACAAAACGCATACCAGGGCGCTGAACGGCTTCGCAAATAGCCTCTGCGTCAACACGGTCATTCTTGTTGGACTTGACGTAGGGTTTAACAAACTGTGGGGCAATCAACTTCACCTCATGACCGTAACCCGACAACCGCCTTGCCCAGTCATGGGCGCCGGCGCAGGCTTCTATCCCAACCAGACAAGGCGATAGCTTGCTCATAGTCGCCTTCAGTTGGTTGCGGGTTTGTTTTTTGGTTATCTGGGTTTGACCTCTGTCATCCACCGCGTGGAGATGGAAACTGGTCTTACCCAGATCAATACCCACTACCTTGATTTCTCGCTTTTCAGTACACTTCTTCATGGTCGCCTCTCTCTGTCTGTTTGAATGGTGTATCCATTCTGGCCCATTGACGCCGATTGATGGAGAGGGGTGGACCATACCATTATTATTCAGAGTTTCCCTTGAAGTCACATTTGTATTGTCAGGCAGTACCTTGATTTTTATGCCAAAACCCACGGGGGTTTTATTGACGGTGACGAACCACTTTTGTTTGTGCCATCTGTTTCCCTAAATGACCAGCCTCACGAACCCCCGGTCAACTTCGGCAAGTCGGTGTTCACTGGTCACGACTGCGCGAACCGGGGTGCCGGTCAGGTACTTCCGCACAACCCTTCTCAGATCCTCCTGGCGGACGTTCAGATAACGCCTGCGAGCCGCCCCACGATGCTCTGCCATGCGGCCAAACAGGGCGTGATGGTATGCCTGGCGTATCTCACCTGACGGTGAGCCGGGAGCATCCACGGAACTGATGACACCGAGTACCGCTTCTTCCAGCATGGCGTCTGTGATCTCAGCCTCGTTTGCCCACTCAATCGAGCGCGCAAACGTCTCAAAGGTCTCATTCAGGCGCGGGTCGCGATATGAGTAAAAGCGAAAAACACCATTGGCGCTGTCATGGCCGGCGCCACCGCCGTAGGCACCCCCCTTCTCGCGCACTTCAGAATGCAGGAAATTATTTCTCAGAACCCCGCTCAGGATAGCAAGACTCGCGGCATCCTCGTTATTTTCCGGTATGGTCGAATAGGCGGTTGCACAGTAATTGACCTGGGTTGTTACCACGAAAGCCCGATCACGACAGGTGTCGATAAAGTCGATGGGCAGCCCGGATGTATTCGTCGGCGCCACCTCATTCCAGAGAGCGGCCGCGTGGCCGGTCATAACTTCAAGGAAATCCTCCTCGGCAACCAGAAGCAGTTCCGGCGGCACACTTCGCAGCCGCTCCTGTAATTCCTGCAATGAAGTACAGACACTTGCCAGCCGTTGATCATCCTCGATTTCCGCAGCCAGCTTCTTAAGCCTGACAATGCCAGGTATGCCCGAGAGGAAGTCATTGAGGTCGGACACTGGCCGGAGCCCGGCGGCAGCGGCGGACATGGCGTATTGATGCCCGTTTGAGGCAATGCTGTTCAGTCGTCTCATGGCCAGTTGTTGAATCAATTCCCGAATCCGTTCCCGCTCATCGAAACGAGGGCGACATGCGGTTTCCCGCACCAGCCGCAGCATCGCCTCGGCCTTGTTGTTCAGCGTTCGACTGGAAAGGGTCAGATAGCCGCGCCCTGCTTCACAGTTATCGACATCACTTCTGACGGACGCAAACGCAGAAATCCCACCGGTAACACTGTGCTGAAGATGCTGGGTGTCCAGATAGTCGTTGCCTGCGGAACCGACTTCAGTAACGACCTGGGTGTAGACGGGCAGCAGTCCGAGCAACTCAACGCCCAGGTCCGGAAGCGGGCTGACGACCTGATGATAGGTAATACCATTGGTGCCGGCGGGGGCACTGTTGATCACAATGCCGTGAGACGCATCGCGCAGCAGTCTCGGGAACACTTTACCGGCCGGAATGTCCGCCCGGGTCACCCTGGGCAGCACCTCCGGGTCTTCTTCCTGCTCCTGACGAGCCTTTAATGCGGCGGCAAGGTCGATAATCTGTGCAACCTCTTCGTCAGCCATCGCCTGACGAGCCTGCACAAGTCTCCGGCGTTCCTGTTCAACGAGCTTCGCGCCAAGATCCCGGTCGGGTTTCATAACCACCCGGACGCGATGCGTATTGTTCAGCAGCAGGTCCCTGATCAGTTGTTTGATGAACAGGGGATCCTGAATTTCTTCACGCAGTTCCTCCAGGGCGGCGTCCAGGTCCAGCAAACCAATGGGATCACCCCGGTGGATGGCAGCCGGCATGCAGGAAAAAATCAGTTGCAGTCCATAAGGCCAGCCATCACCGCCAATTTCCCTCTGAGAGAGCTCCAGTTGATGCAGAACCGCTTCCAGCTTCTCCGGTGCTACGCCCTCTTCCGCGATATGTTCCAGCACGTCCAGAACCAGCGCCTCAATAGCATCCGCATGCTCCGGTTCACTGCCCTCGACGCCACACATGAAATTCACCTCCATGTGATCTTCCTCAAATCCGCACATGGGCGAAGCCGCCGTGGCAAGGTCCGTTTTCTCCAGAGCCCGGCGAAGCGGTGACGCGCTGGTATCAAGGAGCACATCGGACAACAGATGACACTTCAGCAACATCTTCAGATCAGTGTTTGTACCCAGCAGCCATGCCAGCACAATATGGGTCTTACGGCTGAGATCATCGTCATCCACTGGGTAGCTGAATTCCCGCCGGACCGGCTGCCGGTATCTGGTCTCTGCTGATACCGCAATGGCCGGGGCGGGTCTGACGCTCAATCGGTTCAGCGCAAGGCTGGCAATCTTCTCCTGCTGAACCGCCACACTGATGTTGCCGAAGGTCATGAAGATCGCATTGGATGGATGATAGTGCGACTCGTAAAAGGCTTTAAGCTGATCGTAAGTCAGAGCGGGAATGGCCGCCGGGTCACCGCCACTGTTGAAGTGGTAGGTGGATGACGGGTACAGAACCTCCTGGATTCCATGGTAGAGCATCGACATGGGAGAACTGGTGTCGCCCTTCATTTCGTTATAGACCACGCCCTTGAACTGTAGTGGTGTCTCCGGGTTGTCGGCTTCCTCGAACTCAAGCCTGTGTCCTTCCTGGGCAAAGTCCAGTGGATCAAGACGCGAGAAGAACACGGCGTCCAGATACACCGCCATCAGATTGAAGTAATCCTTCTCGTTCTGACTGGCGAAGGGATAGGCCGTATAGTCACTTGTGGTGAAAGCGTTCATGAACGTATTAAGAGAACGCCTTATCATCAGGAAGAAAGGGTCCCGAACCGGATATTTCTCACTGCCACAAAGCGCCGTATGTTCCAGAACGTGGGCGACCCCGCTGGAATCTTCCGGGACCGTCCGAAAGGCGACCATGAATACGTTTTCCGCATAGTCGTTTGCCAGGTGAAAATGCTTCGCCCCGGTCGTGTGGGTGTACTCCTCAACGGCCAGGTTGAGCGCTGGTATTTCCCTGGTTCGCTCCAGGGTAAAGCCCGATTGCAGAACAGCGCTCATCAGTAACCTTCCGGGTGCTCCCGATCAAACTTCTCCCAATAGTCACTAATGGTGTCCCGCATTTCCCGATGCAGAAGAATAATCGACAACAGGTTCGGCAACGCCATCAGCGCCAGTGTAACCGCCGAAATGAGCCATATCAGCGACGTATCGGCAATGGCGGCAAGAAAGAATCCCAGCACATAGAGGATGCGGTACGGCAAGACAGATGACACGCCAAACAGATAGGTCATGGCGCGGTCTCCATAGTAGGACCAGGCGACTGCCGTAGTGAAGGCAAACAGTATCAGGGTAATTGAGACGATGTATCGACCATAGTCTCCCAGCATCCCTCTGCTGAATGCCTCGCTGGTCAGCAGTACTGAGTGCACCAGAGATTTCCCGGTGACCGTCAGGCTCTCTTCGAGCTTTCCGTCAACAATGGTAATGATTCCGGAGTAAGGTGCATCGTCCCTGGCATAGCGGACATCTTCTGCGATCGACCGGTTGTGGAGTAACGTGAAGCCGCCGTCGACTATCCTGCCATCAACCACCTGCAGTTTACCGTTGAAACGTTCGACGGGGGATTCACCAGGGTTCAGATAGGCAAAGAGGTCTTCACGATCTTGCTGACGTTCCTCCGAATAACTGCCCTCAAGGTAGCGCATATCAAATCCCTGGAACTCGTTTTCAACCTTCTCTGTCCAGACCCCGGACGACAGTATGACCAGTCCGGTCAGCGTGCAGATAATGATGGTGTCAATAAACGGCTCCAGTATGGAGACCATGCCCTCGGAAACGGGCTCGTCCGCCTTCGCCGCCGCGTGTGCAATGGGCGCACTGCCCTGACCGGCTTCATTGGAAAAAAGGCCCCGACCCACACCCCGGTTGAACGCATAGGCAAAACTGGCACCCAGGAATCCGCCCGCTGCCGCTGAACCCGTAAAGGCATCCTGGAATATCACGAGGAAGGATGCGCCCACCTGCGGCAGGTTGACTGCGATAACTGTCAGGGCGCCAAAGAAGTACACCAGGGCCATGAAGGGGACAACTTTTTCCGCCACTTTAACGATGCGGGTGATGCCACCGACAATGACAAGAAACAACAGACCCGCCAGCACGGCGCCGGTGATCCATTCCGGGATTTCGAAAGTTGACGCCATACCGACCGCGATATTGTTGCTTTGCGTCAGGTTGCCGGAGCCGAGCGAACTGATCACCGTGGCAATTGCAAAAAGCACGGCGAGCCACTTCATATTCAGCCTGCGTTCCATGACGTACATGGGACCACCGGCAATGTGGCCCTCTTCATCCACCATCCGGTACTTGTGTGAGAGGGTCACCTCAACGAATTTGGTGGTCATCCCGAAAAAGGCGGTCATCCACATCCAGAAAAGCGCAGCCGGACCGCCCAGGAAAATAGCAAGCCCGACGCCACCGATGTTTCCGGTACCGACTGTGCCGGAAATAGCAGTCGCCAGGGCCTGGAAGTGGGTGGCATCTCCTTTTGCACCGTCCTTGTCATACTTGCCGCGCACGATACGAATCGCGTGACGAAAGAAACGTAGCTGTGGAAACTTCAGATACAGGGTGAAAAAGACACCGGTGCCAAGGAGCACAAACGGAAACCACTGTGCAGAGCCCAGGTAACCATCCAGCAGATTCAACACACCTGACAATGCACTGACCAATTCTTCGCTCACGTGAAACCCCTGCAAAACAAAGACAGAGACCTTACCAAATTCAGCCTCAGTTTGCCTCTATGGAGGCGCCCACGGCTTCACGCATGGTTACAAATTCTTCCGCCGTCGTGGGATGGATGCTGACTGTGGCATCAAGCTGCGACTTGGTGACCCCCATCTTCATGGCAATGGCGATTCCCTGGATAATCTCACCGGCCTCGGCACCGACCATGTGCACCCCGAGAACCTTGTCAGAATGTCTGTCAACAATCAGCTTCATCATGAACTTCTCGTCACTGCCGCTGAGGGTATGTTTCAACGGCCTGAAGCTGGAACGGTAGATATCTATCCGGTCGCCTGCCCTTCCGGCCTCTTTTTCCGTCATGCCGACAGTGCCGACGTTGGGCTGACAAAAAACTGCGGTGGCAACATTGTCATAATCCATGACCTTCTTATTGCCCAGAAAGTGTGTGCTGGCAAAACACATGGCCTCCTCAATGGCCACCGGCGTCAGTTGCAGACGATCAGTGACGTCACCCAGCGCAAATATATTGGGTTCACTGGTCCTGAACTCATCGTCAATGATGATGGCGCCCTTGTCACCCAACTCAACATTCACATTTTCCAGGCCAATATCCCGCACGGCTGGCGCTCTTCCGGTTGCATAAAGCACCAGGTCTGTTTCCCCCGTATTTCCTTCCGCGTAATGCACAAGAAACCGGCCATCCCGCTGTTTTTCTATCCGGTCTACATGGGTTCCAAAAGCAAGTCGTACCCCTTTTTTTTCCAGTTCATCACGAACGGTTTTCCGGATGTCGATATCAAACCCCCGGAGAAACAGGTCACGTCGATAGGACAGGGTCGTATCAACGCCCAGGCCATGGAAGATGCCGGCGAATTCAACGGCGATATAACCACCCCCGACCACCAGAGCCCGCGCCGGCAGTTCTTCCAGAAAGAAAGCCTCGTTTGAGGTGATGACATGCTCGCTACCGGGGAAGTCCGGCACCACCGGCCAGCCACCGGTTGCGATCAGAATCTTGTCCGTCGAGACAGTTTCGCCGTTGATACCAATATGATGCTGATCAATGATGCGCGCGCGACCGTCAAAATGAGTCACCCCGGCATTATCCAGAAGCCCCTTGTAGATACCGTTGAGCCTTGAGATCTCGGCGTTCTTGTTGGCGAGCAGTGTCTGCCAGTTGAAACCCGGAGTAGCGGGTCCCCAGCCGAATCCTTCGGCGTGATGATATTCCTCGGAAAAGTGCGAGGCATAGACAAACAGCTTTTTGGGTATACAACCGACATTCACGCAGGTACCGCCCATGAACTTCTCCTCGGCTGTGGCAACACGGGCACCGTAGGTGGCACTCATGCGGGCTGCCCTGACCCCACCTGAACCGACACCCATGACAAACAGGTCATAGTCGTATGCTGACATTCGTGTTACCCCTCTTGTGACATCACGCGGTTCCCAAAACGGTTCCTGATACTATCCCGGGAAACATTCATAGCCTACCATCTGCGGCTATGAGATTAAGTCTTGCAGAATATACCGGCAGCGGTTTCATTACCGTCGATGTATCGAAAAGCAATCAGGTACTTCGCCTGGTGTTTGATGCATCAGAACTGGACTCGATCCTGTGGCCTGGGTTCCGCCGGGTGACCCGGGCCGAAGAACTCTGGCGCACGACCTGCCTGGAGCTGTTTCTGGGACACCCGGACAGAGACGACTACCTGGGGAAGCTCTGAATAATAGGATTTTTTCGTGAGAGCAAGGCGGACGCGCCCGCAGAAAATCGTAAAAGCGCTTTAATTTTCCGATGTTTCGAGGACGGGTCCAACGCAGCTATCGCGGAAAAAGACATTATTCAGAGGTTCCCTGGAACTCAACTTCTCACCATCAGGACACTGGAATGCGTACCGCTTCACGGGTTATCGAGAGGGAATGAGCCGGGCGCGGGATGTCAACCTGTTGAAGCTGGAGTCCATCGACGACAAGGTTCTGGTGGTAACGGTTCGCATCGACAAGCTGCGGATGCCGCTGTTGTTAGGTCCCGCCGCGGTCATCGAATCCCTTTCGGGCCGGCCTGGCCATTTTGCACTGAGCTATTTTGCACTGAGCTATTTTGCACTGAAACACGGCGAACAGCCGGATTTTCACGATGCATCTCTGCATTGTCGCGTGGATCATCTATAGTGCTCACATGACGTTTATGTTCGGTCTTGACGTACTGCTCACGGATAGTGATCGGCTGAAGCAACTGGGGAAAGCGCGGGTCGGGCTGGTTGCTCATCCGGCCTCCGTCAGCAGCGGCAACCGGCACAGCATTGATGCGCTGATCAGCCATGGTTGCCCTATCCTGCGCGCATTCGGCCCTCAGCACGGTATGCGGGGTGACAAGCAGGACAACATGATCGAGTCGGAGGACTATCTGGACCAGGTTCACCGGCTGCCGGTTATCAGCCTCTACGGTGAACATCGTTACCCCACTCCCGAAATGCTGGCCGATCTGGACATTATACTGTTCGATCTGCAGGACATTGGCTGCCGGATTTATACCTACATCACGACCCTCTGCTATTTCTGTGAAGCCTGTGCGGATGCGGGTGTTGAACTCTGGATACTGGACAGGCCGAATCCTGCAGGGCGTCCCGTCGACGGACTGTACCTTGAGAGCGGCGAAGAAAGTTTCGTCGGGTGCGCACCCATGCCGACCCGCCATGGAATGACCGTCGGTGAGCTGGCGACCTGGTTTGCCGCAAGACAGGAGAAGCCCCTGAACCTGACGGTTGTTCCCATGGCCAGCTACAACCCGGAAACAGACGGCTTCGGCTGGCCCGGCGCGATACGCCCCTGGATCAATCCCAGCCCGAACGCCGCCAGTGTCAATATGGCGCGCTGCTTCCCCGGCACAGTGCTGCTGGAAGGCACAACCCTCAGCGAAGGCCGCGGCACAACCGTACCTCTGGAGGTGCTCGGGGCGCCCGGTCTGCCGATACCCGATATGCTTTCTTACCTTCGATCAGAGGTGCCTGAATACCTGGAACCCGTCTACATCCGGGAGTGTTTTTTCGCGCCAACTTTCCACAAACACAGGGGTGAACTCTGCACGGCATTCCAGATTCACACGGACTTCCCCGGTTATCGACATGCGGAATTCAGACCCTACGCCCTGATTGCCGCCTGCCTGAAGACGATCAGACACCTGGCCCCGGGCTACGACCTCTGGCGCTTCCACGACTATGAGTACGAACCGGGTCGAACGCCTGTTGACGTCATCAACGGCGGTCCGGGACTGCGCCACTGGGTGGACGATGACAACCAGGGGTTTGCTGACCTGGCACAACAGATGGATGCAGACATTGCCCGCTGGCTGGATGAGCGTCGCCCCCACCTGATCTACTGACCCTCAGCAACCTGTCGGACCATGGTAGAATTCGCGGCTTTCCGGAAACGGACACGCAAAATGACCAATGCATATTCAGTCGCAGTATTGCCCGGTGATGCGATCGGTCCCGAGATCATGGCCCAGGCAGTCCGGGTATTCGATCTCCTTCAGAAAAAAAGAGACGTGTCCTTTGAACTGATTACCGCCCCCTTCGGTGCCCATGCCTACTTCGATGAAGGCAGGGCCTTCCCGGATGCGACCAAAGCCATCTGCGATCAGGCCGACGCCATTCTCAAAGGGCCGGTGGGCCTGTCCCACGAAGAATCACAGAAAATTCCCGTTGAAGAACAGCCTGAGCGTGGCGCCATCCTGCCACTTCGGGCTCGCTATAACACCTTCGCCAACTTCCGGCCGATTACGCTCAGCAGGGAAATGGCTCATTTCTCACCATTGAAACCCGAGATCATCCGGGACGGTATCGATATCCTGCTGATTCGAGAGCTGGTTGGCGGTCTCTATTTTGGCAGGAAGGAGCGGGGTGTGAACGAGGATGGTCAGCGCTACGTGCACGAGACCCTGGAATACACCGAAGAACAGGTCCGCCAGGTCCTGGTGGTGGCGTTTGAGCAGGCCCGTAAGCGGGACAAGCGTCTGCAGAACACACCGATTATTGCCTGTAGCGGCGCCCAGGTTTACTGCACGAAAACCCGTTCGGATATTTACGACACACGCCTACCACGGTCATTCGTGGAACAGCTTTACGAAATCTGCAATCAGCATCGCTGCATTGCCTCGGCTACCGTCGATGCCCACACCTGGTTGAAGATAGACCAGGAGCCGACGGCGGAGCACCTGTCCGAAGAACTGCGCTGGGTGATAAAGCTACCTGAGCAGGAAAGCCTGCCACGCATCGCCACGGTTCAGGGCACCTCCACCATCGCTCTGGTTCGAGAATTGCAGCAGCGGGATTATGCAGACAGGGTCAATATCTTTGACTCCATCGGACCCAGCGGCAGAACCGTGATCACCATTACCGCCAGGGATGCGGACAAGGGAGTTGCACTACAAAAGGCTTGTGAGCATCTGCAGATCAACCATAACTGCGTGCTGGCATTCGGTGATGCCGACAATGACATCGCGATGTTCCGGATGGCCGGGCAGTCTGTCGCGATGGGCCAGGCCAGCGATGACGTCAAGCGGGCGGCAACCCATGTCACCTCAGACCATGGGGAAGATGGTGTCGCGGAGTTTATTGAGCAAAATCTGCTCCGGACGCTCTGACTTGGCGAGAACAGTTGTCACTCTACTCGCTATCGGGCAGTTCAACCCGGATTACCCGCCTCCGGGCTGTGGGTGTGCCGGAACCCACTTGTGGGGCGTGCAGTGATACCTTACGAAGTCTCCTGTGTTCACAAACGAGAAATCGCATGATAGGCCGACTTGGGCTGGAGGCTACGATCAAACAATAATGGGTAATTGGTTCGTCCTTTTACCGGCCAGTTATTCTTCCATGAATCGTCATCCGATGTTCCCCACAAGGTGACTCGTTCAATCTTTTCGCGGTGTTTAATATATAAACTGAACAAATCTTCATAACGACGAGTGAGCTTTGCCTCTACCTCTTGAGGTAAACCCTCCGTATAGGGATCCAGTTTGTTCAAGTAACGGACATTGGTTGCAATCGACGCATCTCCGTAACTGTTAACTTCTGGAAGCACATCCACATCAAGTTCAGTGATGTGCACTCTCAAACCAGCCCCGGAGAAAGCAAGAATTGCATTCTCAATTCTTTGTAGTGAAGGACCATCAAGATGAACATGTGATTGCATGCCAACGCCATCAATAATAACTCCGTGTTTTTTACAATCTTTCACCGCCTGAATAACGGCCTTTTGTTTTCCGGGGTTGTCCATACCATAATCGTTATAAATCAGGTGGGCATTTGGATCAGCCGTTCGGGCAAAGCGGAAGGCTTGCTCAAAATAATCCTCACCAATGCACTTAAACCACTGGCTCTCCCGCCACCTATCGTCTTGCACCGCCTCATTTACCACATCCCATACTGCTATCTGACCCTTGTAACGCTCTAAAAGGGTACTTATGTGCTTCTCCATTCGAGTCAGTAAAGTTTTCCGGCTGACAGGTTTGCGCTTCTTATCGAGAAAAATCGCCGCTGGCACCTGATTGTGCCAAATCAGTGCATGGCCTACTATGAGCATACGATTTTCAACGCCGAATTTGACCAGTGTATCCGCCTCTGTCCAATACCATTGATTCAAACGAGGTCGAATTTCACTCCATTTCATGGCATTTTCAGCAGTTATTGAGCTAAACTCCCGGGCAATCAGATCAAGTTTTTTATGGTCATTATTTCTCAGGACATGCGTCGGAATTGCCGTTCCAATAAAAAACCTGTCTTTGAAGGCATCCTTCAAACCGGTTACAGACATGGCATTGGAAAGGCCCGAGAGCCTGGCTTCCGACAATAACGCCAGTGCCGAAAAACTCCTGCCAAGAAACTGGCGACGATTGAGTGACATCTTTCTCCCGTGGGGTTTGAACTTTTTCCAGGGTCTGAAAAACCTATCAATTTTACCTGGCTGCTGCCTCGCGTTTCTTTATGTGCCTGATAAGCTGTTTCCTTAAATCTTTAGCCACTATCCGGTACTTCATATCATTGACCACATTTCGTGTTTCAAGCGGGTCACTGTCAAGATCATAGAGCATATCTGAGACAAACAAGTGTTTATTAAACCACGCCGTGTAGGAAAATTGCCCGGTATGAATATTCTCGCCATCCTTATAGCGAACGAATACTGCCGATTTCGTTGGCGCATTAGGATCACGCAAATTGCTTACCAGAGATTTGCCCTGCAGATGACGAGGCCTGGGCAGATTAGCCAACTCAGCGACCGTTGGATAGATGTCCACATACTCCACAAGGCCAGAAACACGTTTATTTGGCTCAACTTCGGGTACTCGTATTATCAAAGGGGATTTTGTGGCAAGGCTGAATAGAGAATGTTTGTTCCAGAGAGTATGATCACCAAGACTAAAACCATGATCGCTTGAAAGTATGACCACCGTGTTATCCTCAAGCTGTAATCTTTCAATGGCGTCTAAAACCTTCCCAAGCTGCCCGTCAGAATAAGTAGCGGAGGCATAGTAGCCATGCCGCAAAATACGACTTAGTTCGTCAGGGACATTCTGGTCCCAGGCGGGCGGGATATCAGGTATGCCACTGTACCACTCACGTAGCTCTCCCGAGTGGTGCCATGCCTGACGCGGTGCGCCATCGGGCTTGTCTGGTGCGGCCGACATTTTTAAGTTGCCCCGTTCATACATATCCCAGTACTTTTTTGGGGCGGTAAATGGCAAATGGGGCTTTACAAAGCCGACCGCAAGATAAAACGGCTGGCCTGCTAACTTGAGATCCTCCAGTGCTGCAATCGCGGCAATCGCCGTTTTCCCGTCAATATAGACATCATCCGATAGATCTTCTATTTCATAGGGCGGCCCTTTGCCGCTGCCACTTGGTGAGCATATACCTTTCTTCTTACAAGAGGTTTTATATGCCTCTATATTCTCCGGGTTTTTGAAGTCCATATAGCTGGTTGTATTCTTATCATGATACTTGGCATCCCATGGCGCTACACTCCACGCATGATCGCTGTCACCTTGAGCGTGGATTACCTTACCCAGTGACATAGTAAGGTAGCCGTTTTGTTTGAGATATTCGGGCAAAATAACTGTGTCCGGCGCGTCCTTATCCAGGCGGGCATCGTAGCGGGTAAAGCGATTGACCGTGGGACGCAAACCGCTAAACATGCTGGCACGCGAAGCGCCACAGGATGGGAAATTGGCATAGGCATTCTCAAACAGCACACCCTCACTCGCCAACCGCTCCAGATTGGGCGCAAGAATGACACCCTCATTGCTGTATAGCGGCAAACCTTCCGACCGTAAATCATCGATGATAACGTGTACAAAATTAAGTGGCTTATGCTCTGCCGGTGCCAGCGAGGGAAAAGCCACCAAAAGAATCCATATCAAAACTCTCATCGCATTCATGTCTTGAACTCCGGATGGGTCAGTTGAAGTTGCCCGTCAAAAAACTGATAGTAAAAATAGATTTCATATAAATAAGCATCAATAGTTCCTATGGACAAGGCTTAAAGCTGGCGGCGTGGTCACACGCGGACAATTCGGTCTGTACACCACGGTCTCCCTGTTGTTTCATCCAGGCATGCAGTTCGACTAGCAACTCATCCATGATCGATTGATACCTCTTTTCACCCGCCAGATTGCTTAACTCGAAGGGATCTTCCAGCAGATCATAAAATTCCACAGGGGGGCGTTGACGAAAAAAACTGAGCCTTTCTGCGGCCCAGGCATCACCGGCACTGCTTCTTTTTTGCCACTGCCAAAGCACACCTTTTCGGCTCTTTAAAGCACTTGTCGCCAAATTACTGAACTCATTCTGGGCCATGAGGTTTAATATCAATTTATACCGTGCGCTACGTATGGAGCGAATCGGATAATCAGTGCCGCTATGAATATTTCTTGTGGTATGAACGCCGTAAGTGAAATCCCTATGGTGATATTTTTCTCCGTTGAGGACAGGCAGAAAACTTACGCCATCAACAGACGTTGAGATACTGCCTCCCACTGCGTCAATCAACGTTGGCAGTACGTCGACATACTGCACCATGGCGTCGCTGACGCTACCTGCTCTGATTCTGTCTGGCCAGCGGATAATCAATGCAGTTTTCAGCCCCGCATCATAAGTTGTGAATTTCGCAAAGGGCATACCGGCGCCCTGCTCACTGGTAAAAATAAACAGGGTATTTTCGCGAATGCCGGCATCTTCGAGGATCCCATCGACAAGACCCACTTCCTTGTCAAGATCCGACACTTCAGCGTAATAATTGACCAGGCTTCTTCGGAATTCCGGGGTATCTACCAGAAATGAGGGGATGTTAAGTTCTCCCGCGTCATAGAGCGAGCGATCACCACGTGTCCATGGCCCGTGTGAATTATTGGATGCAATAATCAGAAAAAACGGTTGTCGCGCATCTCGCGTGATAAATTTTTCCACACCCTCAATGCCAAAACTTGTGGTGCCACCACTGCCCTTATTGTCCTCGCCAACATCTTCAAATGGATACACCGAGTTGGGCGCGACGTGCCGCTTGCCGGCCAGCCCCACCCGATAACCGAGGTCGCGAAAATAGTGTGCCGCACTCCGCGTCCCTTCCCTGGCGACAGAATGTTGCGGATAGGCGCCACTTCGAACCGGGAATATGCCAGTATATAGCTGTTGGCGACTTGGCGAACACATCGCAGTAGATGTAAATGCCGAAGTAAACAAAATACCTTGTTTCGCCAATCTATCAATGTTCGGTGTAATGGCATTATGTGGCGTATAATCATACATACGATCATATACGCCGATATCGAACCAGTTGGTATCATCGGATAGCATTAGCACAATATTGGGCTTACCTGCGGTAGTTCGCACATGAGCCTTCGATTCCGAGGCACTCCGACTGTACTGTGCAAAAACGATAAGCAGGCAGAAGATCAGACACAATACTGTGATATTACTTTTCATTGATATAGTATTTTCACCAACATGAGGGTTATTTTTTTGTAATGTATTTATAGTGCGTTTGCGGACTCTCTGCCCAACCGTAACGCACGGCTTTCGCCGAGATCAGGGTATTTCTATCGATCTTCAACGGCCTTGTATAAAGCTGCCATCCGCTACCATTGAAACGATAGATGATTGATGCGCCCTCAGTCGGACTTTGCAACAGAAGCTCACTGCGGCTGTTGGTGAAAATTTCAGGCGGTGTCGTCATTGGCTGTTGACCCATCGGCCAAAAACGCGCAGCCATCTCAGCTTCATTTATTTCTCCGAAGATATCCATGGATTCCCGCCACTGCGCCAGCACCTGACGCATTTCCTGAAGGATTTCAACATGGGCCGGGCTCTCTGCCAGATTGTGTACTTCGTCCCGGTCATTCAGGGTGTCGTATAACTCCTCCTCGGGCCGAGGCAGAAACCATGCAGATTGTTCTGCATTCAACGAGCCATCGTCCAACAAACGCCAGAGTTCCTGCATGATGTCAAGACGATCGCGATACGCCAGATGTTGCGCTTTCGGAGTACCAGCATCAAAGTTCAGGATATATTTATACCGCTCATTTCGCACTGCCCTCTCCCTGTTGGGGAATTCATCCAGGCGATCTTTTGCGGCAAAAATGTATTGTCGCCGCATGCCGGAAGCCGGGTCTGCGAGCGGTTTGCCATGCATATACCGGGGGATGACAACACCAGCCCAGGACAGTATCGTTGGCCCAAGATCAACAAAACTGACAAGCTGTCTTTCCATACCACCGGGCATGAGATATTTTGGCCGCATTGAGTCGGGCCAACTGATAATCATTGGTACGTGAATCCCACTGTCATAAAGCTCGCGTTTAGCCCGCGGTAATCCGTCTCCATGATCGGTTGTCCACAGGATAATTGTATTCTTATCCAGCCCGTCTTCCTGCAATTCCCGTAGAATGACTCCAACGCGCTTATCCATGATTTGAATATTGTTATATTGTTGAGCAATCGCAGTACGTACTACCATCGTGTCCGGGTAATAGTCCGGTACTTTGACCTGCTCGGGCGGCACAGGCGAAGCAATTCCGGAGGCATCCGTTTTTTGAGGGTGATCCGGGAACCCACGACTCTCATGGGTTTCATAAAACTGGTACATTCCAAAAAAGGGCTGGTCTTCGGCACGTCCTCTCCAATGAGCATGGTCACCTTCGTTATGCCATATTGATGCGGGGCCTGTATTGGCACCCACTCCGCTGAACTGATAGTCGAGTTTATTTGTTACATAGGTGTAATAACCCGCACGACGCAGCAACTCAGGAAATGCTTTTATATGGGGTGGAGGTACTGTCCGGTAGGACGACTCCTGAAAGCTGCCGGTACGCATGTGGTGTGCACCAACGGATGTCTGATACATGCCCAGAATTAACGCGGCTCGACTCGGTGCGCAGACACCGGCAGTTGTATAGGTATTCACAAAGCGGGTTCCCCGCCTGGCCAAACGATCAAGGTTGGGGGTAACAGCCACAGGATCATCAAATGCACCCACGCGCGAGCCCATATCTTCAGCCACAAGTAGCAGAATGTTCGGCCGCACCCTGATCGTATCATTCGGGGCCGCATTGCCCGGATCGCAGACCAGGGTGACAAACAAGAAAACAATCAGAGAGCGCAGTAGCATCAATCAATCCCTGGTCCGAAGTTTACTAGATAAGTTCATGTATTGTCAGTTTGACTATTATAAGCGAGCGGTGACGTGAGGACAATGGTTTAACGAGCCTGGTGCCGACAACAAATAGAACGCCCTGGCCTGGATTTGCCGGAGTAACGACGGTGCTGGCTCATTGAGGCACGGAGGCCATCCGTGTCACCCTCCTCGTGACGGTCAAGGTAACCCGTTTATTCCTTTGAAGACACACGTCTAGTGGATGTAGAATTGCGCGTCCTGAAACCATCTGTTTTTAATGTATTAGAGGATAATGACAATCCATGCCTGCCGCCAAAAGGAAGACACCTTCTCCGCAAAAAGTTCTGTCGCAACTGTCCGTTGACAATGTGATATTCGGCTACGAACAGGCTCAGTTATACATTCTGCTGGTCGAACACGGGGTGGGGTTGAGCAAGGGGAAATGGGGGCTGCCGGGAGATCAACTCGGTGCCGACGAGAGTCTGGATGAATGCGCCGCTCGAACTCTGTGCCGCCGCACGGGCCTGGAAAATATTCACCTCAGGCAGATGCACACTTTTTCGACCGTTGACCGCTACCCCGGGAGACGCATAATCACGACCGCCTACTTTACAATCATCAATAAAAAGGGCCAGTTGATCAAAGCCAGCACGGACGAACTTGAAGTACGCTGGTTTCCCAGTCACGCAACACCGCCACTCATTTTTGACCACGCCCAGATTCTTGACATTGCCCACGAACGCTTGAGCAATGAAGCACGCCGCGAACCCATTGGGCTGGGTCTGCTGCCACGGAAATTTACTTTCCTGCAATTACAGGAGCTCTATGAGGCAGTGCTCGGTCGCAAGTTTGACAAGCCGAATTTTCGGCGCAAGATTTTGAAGTACCAGTATCTGGTTGACTGTGGTGAAACAGTGCGCACCGGTAACCATCGGTCAGCGAGCCTGTATCACTTTGATCGAAAAAAGTATAAGGCGCTGACCGAAACGGGCTTCAATTTCTTTTTGTGACCTGATCACGAAACCGGCCCCCGTGAGTAAACTGATCACCGGGGCTGGGCTATATCGACCGGGCAAAGGCGCTGAACCGGATGCCGCTCGGACTGACTTCATAACCTCGCGCTGACGCTCAACACAAAACGACGTCCCGAAGTGCTGACGTAGGCCAGGCGTTCGCTGAGCGATGAATACCGCTCAATGTAGGAGTCGTTCAGATTGATAGCTTCAAAGTTGAGTTTGACTTTTTGGGTAATGGCGTAAGAGGCGGAGAAGTCCAGTTGACCACGATCCTCCTCAAACAGAGGCTGATTGTTAAGACCGGAGGTCTGGTCCAGAAACTCCGAGCGCCAGTTCCAGGCCAGACGGGCCGAGATTTTGTCATTTTCATAAAAGCCCACCAGGTTGTAGCTATTCTCTGAGAGATCCTCCAGAGGCAGAACACTACCGGTCACCGGATGATTGTTCGGAGTCTCGCTATCTGCATAAGTGTAATTGACCGATACCCCGAAGCCGTCAAAGGGCGCCGGTAGAAAGTCCAGAAACTTACTGAAGCCGAACTCCACGCCTTTGACTTTGCCGCCCTGCCCGTTTTCGGAGGTTGTTATGTTATACAGAGTATCTCCGCGGGTGGGGTCGCTGATGACTTCTGTCACCACCACGCTGGATATAAAGGATTCCACATCCTTGTAGAACAACGCAAAACTGACAAAATCCGTCTCGGACAGATACCACTCCAGAGAAATGTCGTACTGAGTGGCACGGAACGGCTCCAGTTCAGGATTGCCTCTTGAGCCAGTGTCGCTGCCCACATTCAAGCGTGTACCGGGGCTCAAACTGGTAGGGTTCGGGCGCGACATAACCCTGGCGGCGGCAAGACGCAAATACAAGTCATCGCGCAGGATCATGCGGATATTGCCGCTGGGCAACAGGTCGTTGTAGTCACGACCGCCTTCGATGGGCGTGACGGTCCTGTTAAGTTCGGCATTGGGGTTATTGCCCGACTGACCCACCTGTTTGCCATTGGCCACAATGTCGGTGTTTACATAACGCACACCGACATTAGCCCGGTAGGGAAACCGTCCCCAGTCCCCCTCAAAGTTTGCTTTCAGGTAGGCGGCGACGGTGTCTTCAGTAATATCGTGGAAGCCTACAATATCGGTGGTGGGTGGATTGCTGAAATCAGTGCGATCCACGCCAAAAACTTCCTGAATAAGGGCCGGGTTATTATAAAAACCCGACGCATCCACGGAGATGGAGCCCACCCCGCCGCCGAAATCATCCAGAAAATTGGAGGGCGGCGATATTGTAGGTACTTCCGGGTGACTGGATAGTCCCAGTTCGTTCGCAGTGGTACGGCCACTATCATCCGCATCAAAATGAAGGTTGAGGGGCGCGCCTCCGCGAAACCTGAAGATGTTGTTGGAGCCCGTCAAATCCCGTTTGGCGGTGCGCTCCGCAACACGAATGCCCGCTTCCAGAGTGGTTATATGTCTGAAGTCCACATGGAAATCAAAATCAAGCCTGGCCTCAAGATTGCCGCTATCGTGCTCCCGGTGCTGCACCCGCAGGCTCTGGATACCATAGGTTGAGCGGTCCGTCAGATCCAGTTCCGTATCACCTCGAAGTACCGCCAGGCCGCTGGTGGGAATGTCACTGTTAACCGTATAGCGCAACCGTGGATTTGGGTTGGCTGAATTCCTGTTGCTGAATGGTCCCTGATCCAGGTTGAAAAAGATATTGTCAATTATATTTTCGCCGCCGGATTTGGAGAAGTTGCCGCTCAACTCCCACTTTTCTTGCTCCAGAGTGAAGGCGGCGGACAGGCCCCAGGTGGTGCGGTCCGAGCGCTGATCCCAACCGGGAATGTACAACTGAGTGGGAAGCAATAACCCCGACAGCAGGGTGTTATCGTCAGTAAGCACCGCGTCTTCAACAGGACCGGCCTGATTACCCCTGGCCAGAAATACCTGACTCACCGTGCCGATATCAAAGCGGTTGTAGTTACCGTCAACAATAATTTCCAGGCTATCCGTTGGGTGCCATTGAAAAACACTGTTGATGCCATACCGCTCCTGCTCTCGGGCCCAGTACTGCTCACGCAATTGCTGCGGCACATAGATCTGCTCGCTGGCAGGCACACCACTGACTCTTAGATTTCGATTAACATACCACCGGGCTTCACTGGTATCCCGACGAGTGTCTTTATCAGAGTAATTGAGGGCCACGGTGACGCCCATTTCTCCCTCTCCCGCATTCCAGCGATCACTGAAAAACAAGGAACCATTGGGGGATTCGGTGTCCTGATCTTCGTTGTGCTCAACGGCCAGTCGTCCGCTGAGCACCCGACCAGCACTATCGAAAGGTCGTCGGGATATCAGATTGATAGTGGCTCCCAGGGCACCTTCGGTCTGGTCCGCCATTGGCGACTTGATGACCTCCAGCGAGCGGAAGGTATCCGGCGCCAGATCGTTAAACTGAATACCACGGCTGTCTGCACTGGAGCCGACAAGAGTCTGCCCATTCAATTCGATCCGATTCTGCGGCAAACCGCGTACCTGAATGCTGTTGCCTTCACCGAAATCCCGGCCGATTTGTACACCGGTAATGCGCTGCAAGGCTTCAGCAAGGTTCTGATCCGGTAGTTTACCAATATCCTCTGCGGTCACCGCATCTTTTACCTGATCCGCATTGCGCTTGGTTTCCACGGCTCTTTGAATGCTTTCCCGTATGCCGTAAACGACGACTTCCTCCAGAGACCCTTCTTCCTGATTCACATCCTGTGCGAAAATCCGGGCATCGGGCATTGCAAAGAATAGTCCTGAACACAGCACCAGAACCCGTTGTAACACATGATGTCTGCGGTGGTTACTGCCCTGCGGCATGTTGTCCGGCACTGGCTTTCTAGCGGGGCTATGATTCATTTGTTGTCTCCATCTGCGAGTAAAGCCCGGTAAGATCAGACCACACGGCACCCGGGCAACGACGGTTACTATTGTCAGTTTGACAATATCATATATTGTCAGCTAGTCAATAGCTATGAACACCAAAATAATCAACAATGGGGGCGTGCCATCCGTTGCCCGGAAAACCGCCGCTCAATCCAGATCGTTGTAGTAGAAACAGTCGAAATCCGCCGGGTGACTGGCACCGGACAGGTCCTGACAGCACATCCCGACAAATGCACCGGTAAAGCTCTCACCCTCACCCTTCCCCGCCTCATCGGAAATCAGAGAATGATCAAGCGTCACCGGCAATGGTTGCCAGTTATGGCCGTCAGTTGCGTAGTAAAACAGCAGGCTGGCGTGGTTGATCTCGCAACGTAGCCATACTGGCCCATCAAGTGGCAAAACGAACCTGGAACGGGTCTGCTCTGCACTCAGGGGAAAAGTAGATTCTGTCGAAGCATCCCCTTCGCAACTCATAATATCGACAAAACGGCAGCCTTCTTCGTTGATAGAAACGTACAGATAGTGGTACTTGAAGGTATTGTAGTAACACACCAGGCCCGCCGATTGCTGAAAGGTCTCCGGCAAAAACTCCAGACGGGTCTCGGCACGGCACTTGAAGGATTCCTGGCGCCTTGCGACCAATGCCTGAGCAAACCAGTTTCCGAGAGACTGCTGGCCATAAAGCCGAAGGTAGCCCGGCCTTGCGGTCAGGCTCATGATGCTCTCCGGATTCGGCAGGCGCAGCCACTGAAACTCCTTCGGCAGTCTGTCGGTGTCGAACTCATGGCAACTGGCTTCTGCGGGCCAGGGATGCTCCGGTAAATTCGGAGGGGGGATCTGCACTTGTGGCTGACCGTCACCAGATGCCCCCAACAGTCGTAACCAGCCATCGCTGGACCATTCCGCTTTCTGCAGTGCCGTCTCACGACCAAGGGGACAGCGACGCATACCCTCCAAAGGCCGGCCACAGAGGTGCACCACATAGGTTTCGCCCTGCGGGGTTTCGACGATATCCCCATGACCGCAGCGCTGCAATTTGCTGTCCGGGCTGTTTTTTGTCGTAAGCAGATACCCTTGCGGATCAACCTCGTAGGGACCGGTGATATCTTTCGAGCGCGCCAGGGTGATCGCATGGTCATAGCCCGTACCACCTTCAGCGGTTAACAGGTAGTAGTACCCGCCGCGTTTATACAGATGAGGCGCTTCGGTGAGCCCTAACGACGTGCCGCGAAATATATTGACAATATCGCCAAGCAGACGGCCATGCTGCGGAGAGTACTCCTGCAAATATATCCCACCGAAACGATTTCGTCCGGGCCTGTAGTCCCACACCATGTTAAGCAACCATTTACGGCCATCATCATCATGAAACAGGGATGGATCGAACCCGCTGCTATTCAGGTGGACCGGGTCACTCCACTCCCCATCAATGCTTGCACAACTTGTTAGATAATTATGGGCGTCTTTGAAATTTCCGCTCAAGCGTCGCACATTGGTGTAAATCAGATAAAAAAGACCGTCGTTCCAACTTAAGCAGGGCGCCCAGACACCGCCAGAATCAGGGTTGCCCCGCATGTCCAGGAGCGCCGCACGATTCAGCGGCCGCGAGATCAACCGCCAATGGCGAAGGTCTCTGGAGTGGTGTATCTGCACACCGGGATACCATTCAAATGTTGAGGTGGCGATATAAAAATCGTCACCCACGCGGACAATAGACGGGTCCGGATTAAATCCGGGCAATATGGGATTGTTGATCATGCCAATGACCCCGGCTCCATTAACTCAGATTCATCGGCCCATCCACGTGTCAGCCGGTAGGTGCACAACAGAGCGTATGTAAGCAACCCGGCAATGATTGAGCCACCCGCATAAATAAAGACGATCCCATTGAGAGCGCTCGCCGTTTGTTCCGCATTGGGTTGATACTCAACAGCCGCCAGAATCCACCCGGTAAGCGCCCCGCCCATGGCAATGCCAACCTTCAGGGCAAACAGGTGGCCAGAGTAACTCATTGCCATGACCCCCTTACGCCATCGCTGTAAGCCATAGTCGACCGTATCTGCAACAGCCGCAAAAAGATTCGGGGTCAGTACCATATGCGCGAAATTTGCCGCGGCGGACAGAACAAGGGCCAGCACAACTCCATCTTTTGGCACAAAGAACAGCGCCCCATTAAACACAACGGTTGCAATGGCGGACCATTTCATCACCACAACCTTACAGGCCATGGCACTGAGCTGATTTGCAAAAAGGGCTCCCGCAATCCCCGCAAGCATACCCACCGTTATAAATAAACTGACCAGGTCCGCGCTATTCAGGTAATACCTCACGAAAAAAGGGGTGGCACCGCCTTTCATGGCTATGCTCGTCAGCAGAAAAAAGGTAATCAGCGCAATAATGCGCCACTGATCGTTTTTGAAAAGGAAGGTGATGTCTCCGAGTATGCTCTGCCGGGCTGCTGTTTTTGCCGGATCCACCCTCTCTTTTGTCAGCAGGAAGCAGACAACAAAGCAGAGTATGGCGATCAGAGAGAGCACTGTCATCGCCAGGGTAAAACCCCGCTGTTGATTATCGCCACCGAAGTAGTCGACCAGCGGCAAGGTAGCCACCGCAATGACCAGCCCACCCGTCATGGCCAGAGCAAAACGCCATGCCTGCACAGATGAACGCTCCTGACTGTCATTGGTGATCACCCCACCAAGTGCTGAATAGGGGATGTTGATTGCCGTATAAGCGGTCATCAACAGACCGTAAGTAATATAGGCATACAACAATTTTCCTGTCGGTGATATATCCGGCGTAGTGAAAGTCATCACCGCGAAAATTCCATACGGTAATGCCAACCAGAGCAAATAGGGTCGGTAGCGCCCCCAACGAGTCCGTGTGCGGTCCGCCAGGCCACCCATCAGAGGGTCCGTAACCGCGTCAAGCATCCGTATCGACAGCATAAGCGTTCCAACTGCGGCCGCAGACAGGCCGTATACATCCGTGTAAAAAATCACGAGGTAATTAATAACGACCTGAAAGACAATATTACTGGCAGTGTCCCCCAATCCGTAGGCTATTTTCTCTCCTGGTGCCAGCGTCCTCATCAGCTCATTCTTTTAGCTATTGTCCAAATGACACTATAGTAGCATAGAAATGGTACGAACTAACCACATTTCTTCAGGCGTACGAGAGCAGCATACCGCAGGCTTTACAGATTGAAGGCCCTTCAAGTAGCTGTTGACTGTGCCGCCATTGAAGCATGGAATTTCCGAGTTTCTTACAACCTATCGATTCCCGGGTTGCAGATGACTGTCGAGTCCCTTTTGACCCCCCACCGTCAACTGTGGTTTATTCGATAGTAAAGGATCGCAATCTATCAACCAGGAAGTCGACCAGTACACCCAGCCGGCCAAACGACTCGAAGAGGCGCCGTCAACCTGGAGGGATACGCTGGGGTATCTCGGCCCGAGCGTTATTATTTCCGCGACCATTGTGGGTTCAGGTGAAATCATACTCACTGCTTCACTGGGAGCGGCAGTCGGTTACGGCATGTTGTGGTGGGTGCTGTTTTCCTGCTGGAGTAAATCTATTCTGCAGGCGGAGCTGGCTCGTTATACGGTCCTTAGCGGTGACACCTATCCGCGGGCACTGAATCGGGTTCCGGGCAGAATTCCCGGACCAAGAGGCGACTTCGCCTGGCCACTGGCCCTCGGTCTGATCGGTTTCCTTGTGGGTATTTCCGCCCTGGGCGGGCTTATTGGCGGCGCAGGCCTCGCGGTCGCCATGGTATTTCCGGACCTGAACCCGACAGTAGCTGTGGGCGGGCTTGCGATACTAACCGCAGTAGTGCTCGGTGCTGGCAGTTACCAACGACTCGAAAAGATCATGCTGGTATTTGTCCTGACGTTTACACTGTTGACGGTCACTGGCGCCATCAGCATGCAATGGACAGAGTATGCCACCAAAGCAGACGATTTAATTAAGGGGGTTCAGTTCGAGTTTTCAACGGGATTTGCAGTACTGGCGCTTGCCGCCTACGGGTATACGGGTGTCAACGCCTCGGAGATTTCTTCATATACATACTGGTGTATTGAAAAAGGCTACCCGGCCCGAATTGGCCCTTACGATGGCAGCGATGCCTGGTATCACCGTGCACATGGCTGGCTAAGGGTACTGCGAGCCGACATATGGATCACATTGGTGCTGCTGACCTGCGCGACCGTACCATTCTATATTCTCGGTGCCGGGGTTTTGCACGCGCTGGGTGAAACACCAAAAGGCAACAACACCATCACCGCACTCAGCAATATGTTCACGGAAACCCTGGGTTCCTGGTCTATCTGGCCTTTTGCAGTCGGTGCCTTCGCCATTCTGTATTCGAGCAGTGTCGCCGGGGTTGCCGCTGGCGCGAGATACATACCCGACTATTTGATCGAACTGGGTTTTTTATCTCGCGCCAACCTTCGCGCCAGACTGATCATCGTTCGTTGGTATTGCCTCATCAGTCCGTTTATCGGTTTCGCACTTTATGCTGGATTCCAGAGACCTGTGTTAATGGTAACCATCGCCGCCAGCTATGCTGCCATCATGCTGCCGCTACAAAACGGCATCACGATGTATTTACAGAAGAAATATCTGCCGAAAGAAATGTTACCCCGAAGACCGGCACTCTATCTGCTACGGGTTACCTTCGTTGTCCAGCTTGTACTGGCTTTTGCGGTGATTTACTTCACCGTTCTTTAGGACAATCGGGTTTACCCATTAGCAGGTAGCGGCCTTGAGGCAAATTACCAGCTCTTGGTGAATTCGATACCGTATGACCTTCCCGGGCGCAGGGCGCCGAAGAAGAACACACCAACATCGACGGAGGTGGCAAGATAGTTGTCACCTTCGGTGAGATTTTTGCCGTAGATAGCGACATCAACCCAACGATTGTTCCACGTGAGTGCCAGGTCCAGGTTTTCGCGTGCATCAAACTGATTTCGCCCGAGACCCTGTGGGTCGGGCAAACCGAAGTTGCCGACAGTTTCATCCGCCCAGGAAAGATTGCCGGTGAAATGCAGGGTCCCGTTATCACCCATTGAATGATAAGCATCAAAACCAATACTGGCAGTAATCTCCGGAGAGAAGGCAAACGCGAAAGAGTCAGACAGGTCAGCCTGTGGGCCATTACGATTGGTTGGGTCAGCAGGCCGCAGGAACTCACTATACTCGCCATCAACGTAACCAACGGCTGCACGCAACTGGATGTTATCAGTCAGCAGATAACGGGCCTCGAACTCAAGACCGTCAATCGTTGCGCTTGCGGCATTGTCCACAACCGTTTCCGTTGCCACGCCAAATGCGTAAATGTTGCTCTCATGCTTGTCATCATATTCTGACCGGAAGAAAGTGAGATTGGCCTGCAAGCGACTGTCCATCAAGGTCGAGCGAAAACCAATTTCGTAGCTGTCCACACTTTCCGGATCGTAGGGACCCATGGAACCTGGCGTTGTCGCACGGCCATTAAAGCCACCTGAACGGAAGCCCCGGGAGTAGGACACGTAGCCCATCAGATCAGGATTGAACTGGTAGTCCAAAGTGACCCGAGGCGTGAACTCAGTCCAGCTTTCTTCGCCGTCGTCCTGGCAAACCAGAGCAGCCCTTCTTACCGCCGCTGTAGCCGCATCAGGCGCCAGCGCAATCCACGCAGAGCCCGCCGCATCTGCCGTTGCCTGCTGTGATGCGGACAAATTGCCACAACCCCAGGTGGTTGGCGGTAGTACACCGCTCGCATCGCCCGAGGTTCGCTGGTAGACAAAAAAGTCTTTGGTTTCGTCCGTGAATCGACCGCCCAGGGTTAATCGTGCTTTCTCGGTGAGGTTGAAATACATCTCACCGAAGATGGCATACGCAGTAATATCCTGCCCCGCATCACCATCCGGTGATGGTGCAACGCCTGATTCACGAGTGCCTGACAAAGCACCCAATGCCCAAACGGACTGTGAAATCTCGTAAGTTGAGTCCAGGTAGTAAAGACCTGCAACAAACTCGAACCTGCCGCCGTAGTCGGAAGCAACGCGCAGCTCCGTGCTGAACTGCTCGAAATCCTGTGGGCGATAGGGATTAAAAATCTCCACCGGCGCGCCGAGGTTGTCCTCATCAAGCAATTCTTCCGATTCACGGTAGCTGGTGATGGCAGTGAGCGTCAGATCTTCAAAGTCGTAGTTCAGTTCAAGCGTGTACGCACTGGATTCAATGGTGTTGATAAAGTCCTGGGCGGTTATTGAATATTTATATCCGGTTGCTTCACCGAATACCGAGCCAAAAGTGTTGCAGCCAATTTCGCGCGTAAAGCCGTTCAATGGCGCCACTACTGTGGCGTAGAGGTCGCAAAAGTTACCGCCTGACCCGAGGGTCCTGTTAATGGCACCAGAGACCGCAGCAAGGTTACCGGAACCCAGTCCGGCGAACAAAGCGCCGGTGATCGCATCCCACTGTGACCGAATAGCGGGGGCCGTCAGGTTAACGGGCGTTGCCAGGGTTGACTCATCATCTGTGTATTCGTAGGTGAACAATGCCTCGAAACGATCATTGGGGTTCCAGAGCACTGTTGTGTAAATGTTCAGTGTGTCTTCGCCATCAATATCATCCCCGGTTCCTGTCACCTGACCGGTAGCAACGTCAAAATCCGCACGTTCCTGAAAACCGTCTCCCTTGTCCAGAAAGACCCCGACCTTAACCGCAACCTGATCAGAGGCAGCAAAGTTCAGGATGCCTTTGAAATCAGTTTCGTTGTGAGAACCGTAACGAATCTGGGCCTTCAGGCCAAATTCACCCGTAGGTCTGGAGCGCCGGGCATTGACGACCCCTGCAATGGTGTTTCGTCCAAACAAAGTGCCCTGGGGACCGCGCAGAATTTCCACGGCTTCAAGGTCAAACGTATCGATGAGTGCGCCGGTGTTGTTGACAAGAGCAACCCCATCAACAACCACGCCAACGGCAGGGTCAAAAGATTTCTCCAGATCGCCGAAGACAATACCTCGCATGCCTCCGAACAGCGCGTTCCCTGCATAGGGCTGTCGTGCCAGTTGTACGTTAGGCGTATATTTTGAAAACTCGCTCAGATTTTCACCGTACATACGCTCGATGGTGTCACCGTTGAAGGCGGTGATCGAAAGCGGTACATCCTGTAATTCTTCTTCACGTTTTCTTGCCTGCACGACAACTTCTTCCATAAAGCGTGAAACGCTTTCAGATTCTTGTTCAGCAAATGCGGGTGCAGTGGTGGCCAATACGGCGGCAATGCCACCTGCGATACAGGCTGCCGTTCGCTTCAACCACCCGGTGCCCGGGCTGGAGTCGAGTTCGTAACACATGGAATTCCCCTTTTTGTAATTTTGTGCATGAAAGGTGGACCGTCTAATAAACGGTGCTATTGTTGTTCTGTTGTTGTTCTATTCTTCGGTTACGCCCTTCCGGGAAAACGACACCCGTTTGACGAAAAACCGTCACGCTTGCTCGTTTTACAAACAACCTGTGCAATAGTCAAGAACAGATCTGCTTTCTTGCGGTACCACTACTGGCCGGGGCGCCAATGACAGTGCTTTCATCCGCCCCGGTCAAATTCAGCGACAACCCCACTCAGGTCACATAGTGCTCAATTGCCCTTTCTACCGACGAAACCTTGGGAAACTCTGAATAATGCCTTTTCCCGCGATAGCTGCGTTGGACCCGTCCTCGAAACATCGGAAAATTAAAGCGTTTTTACGATTTTCTGCGGGCGCGTCCGCCTTGCTCTCACGAAAAAATCCTGTTATTCAGAGCTTCCCTTGAATGCGGGCGTACAATTGACGATTCGGGGGGCATCATCGTAATCGACTACCACAGATTCATCGCTCACTATCCACCAGTCCAGTTCGAGTCACCCGCCTCCGGACCCTGTTCCAGCGCCCGCTTGTGAGGCGAATTCAGCGCCTCATAGATGATGCGCGTTGCGTCCGGCACCTCAGTGCCCTCTTCGAAATAGATCGGCGGTTGAACATGGGCCCAGACAGGGCCGGGATTGATTGCCCTTGAACCTTTGGGGCGGATGGCGTTGACCCCACGTAGATAAACCGGCAGCACCGGCACCTTCTTCTCCAGCGCCAGGATAGAGACACCGTGCTTGAATCGCGCCATGTGTCGTGACGTGGACCGGGTACCCTCGGGGAAAATTCCAAGGTTGGCGCCACGGTCCAGCAGCCATTTTGAATAGTCCAGCGTTGCAGAGCCGCCGCCACGGCGGATGGGGAAGCTGCCGCCAACCAGTGAGTTGTACCAGGGTTGAAGTTCCAGTTCCTTGCGACCGCCACCCCTGCGCAGAAACCAGCGATCAGCCGCAGCACCCATGTAGATATTTGACCGAATACGATTGGGCAGACAGCCAAGCATTGCGAACGTATCAAAGTGGCTGGTGTGATTCGCCACCACAATGCAGTTTCTGCGAACCTTTTTGAAGTTCTCCCGGCCGGTAACGTGTAGCGGCTTGAAGTATTTCCAAATCCACCGGTCGTATTGGTACCAGCGCATGCACAGGCGTATCAGTCGCGCCCACCAGGTGATCTGCCAATTGTGTGGACCTTCGGTTCTTATCTCCCTGCGGAGCAGTTCCGAGAAAAGGTCCAGGTCAATCGCGGGCAGCAGCATTGAGTGATCGGTATCTGTAAACTCCTGATTCAGCACGGCTCTCTGTGCCCGGAAGTTGTCAGACACCTCAAAAACGGTGCAGTGATCCCATTCCCCAAGTGTGAAGAAGTCGCCGAGAATGTTCGCTTCCCACTGTTCCAGTGTGTTGCGAATGTGTTTTAGATTGCTCGAATTCTCCGCAACCTGTCGCTGGCCGTGCCTGGAATATCGTGACAGAAGAATATAAGCGGGCATCGCTCAGCCTCCTCCGGACGACAGCCCCCCGAGCATTTCCACAAACTCATCGACGGACATGGCTGGTAGCACAGTGATCTTGATGGTACCGCGACTGCCCAGTTCAACGCTCAGCCGCACCATGACCTCGTTGGTGGGTGCCTCAATGATATTGACGAAATCGTAACTGCCCATGGTGGCAAACTGGGCGGTGACCCTCGCACCCATGGATTCCACTTCTTTGTTCACCGCATGAAGACGTTCAGGGCGCTCCTTCAACGTCTTGCGGCCCTCATCCGTGAGCGTACTCAGCATGATGTAAGTCGCCATGGCTTCTTCCTTTTGTCTTATTGTCTTTGTTGTAAAGCCTTTTTACCACATTTGCCGTGTCACCACTCCCCGGTATTTTCCATTGATTTCCAGGGTTCTGCCGGTTCCAGCGGTGTACCACTCTGTAGCAGTTCAATGGAAATGTTGTCGGGTGACCGCACGAAAGCCATGCGCCCGTCCCTCGGAGGGCGATTGATGGTGACGCCGCCATTCATCAGCCGCTGGCAGGTTTCATAGATGTTCTCGACCGAATAGGCGAGATGCCCGAAGTTGCGACCCCCTTCACCCAGGCTGTCACCATCCCAGTTGTAGGTCAGTTCCACCTGAGCGCTTTCGTCGCCCGGGGCTGACAGGAACACCAGCGTAAACCTGCCATCCTCGTTATCGTATCGGGCATTCTCACACAGACCCAGCTTGTTGCAGTAAAAATCCAGCGACCCGTCAATGTCCTTTACCCGGACCATGGTGTGCAGATATTTCATATTGCCTCACATATAAGGAAGCTCTGAATAACAGGCTTTCTTTCTGAGAGCAAGTTTCGTGAGGGCAAGGCGGACACGCCCGCAGAAAATCGTAAAAATGCTTTTGATTGTGGGTGCATATCGGTCTCCGGTGGTCAGGAAAAAATAAATAGCGGCTCAAAGACCGACAAAAACCGGCGATGAGTAGGCCATGGCCCCATTCTGCTGCCTGACCATAAGAAAATAATAGTCCCCCCTGCGAGGTGTCGAGCTGTCCCGATAGCGGAATTCGTACTCCTGACCTTCCGCAAGCGGTGCTCGTGCGGGTAATAGCTGCAAACGATCAGAGTACCCGGAAACCTCCATGAACCGACTGGCCCCCGCTTCGGTTTCAACTTCTGACAAGGGAATCAGGAACCGTTGCATCGATGTTGGCTGTGGCAATCGGTCTGAGGGCAACCAGGCCGCATCCTCAAAACCAGATGCGATGCCAATTTCCGGAACCGTATCAGGCTCCACGGCATCAAACTGAATGGTTATCTGATTCATCGTCCCGTGCGTCCTGGTCAGGAAGTCAATTCTCTGACCACCGGCCCGCGCATCAAGCCGCCAGTCATCTGCCTGAGTGACGTTGAGCGAGGCATTCCTGGTTGAAATATAACCCACCCATTCCCGGGCATTTCTTGGCAGGCTCAGTATCGGGCTGAACGGATGACTGTCACTGCCCACTGTCAGCCGGTAGCTGTCATTCTCCAGCTTTGGCCCCCGGCGTATTTCGATGGGCTCTCCGTTCTTGAACAGGGTCACGCTTTCGATGGGTCCACCAGCGACGACCTGGAAGTTCACGAATCTCGTGTCGTTCATTGCCAGATCAGGGTCACCGGGCAGGATGACTATACGCTCCCCGATAGAAACATAGGTCCGTCCCTGTTGCATCGCCTCAAACCAGTCGTCAGCGCCAACAAGCACCGCCGTGTGAACCATGGCATGCTTTCGGGTGAACTGCCTTGAGTAGTTGGACCCGACAAACCCGATACGATACCCCCTGTCGGCCAGCCTGCGTCCCAACCAAAGATGATGCCCCGGACCCGCAACCACCTGGGCCAGCCGTAGGGTTTCCCGGGTAAATCTGCGCAGGTCCGTGGTCAGTTCAGGCTGCGCCACATCAACCATCGCGCCCGAAGGCTCGATCAAACGTACGACACTGTCTGATTCCCCCAATCTGAAGATGGCAACCCGGTCCACGGTGAAACCCGCCGCTCCAGCCAGGTAAGACTCATGATCCGCCGGTAGTACCCGATCAAAGTAACCGGCCCCCCGGTCAACCAAAGCGGATGGGTCGAGATATCCGGTTGACAGCCCGCTTGTGGCACCAAAGTCCAGCCACAGGATGTCTCTTTCATGGTGGCCAACCCGTATCGGATTAGAGACAGCACGGATGCCACCACCGCCGGTACGCAACTCAACCTGATAAACACCGGGAAGGTCGAAACTGACCCCCGGTACCCCGTCTACGGCCCGATCAAACTCAGCACGCTGCCGAAATACCCCGTTTACCCGCAGGTCGAGTAACAGTCGGCGATCTTCAACCTGATTTCCGAATTGATCCTCCATGCGAACCCGGAGGTTCACATCCTCATTGGATGCCACCAGGGAGCGGGCCGTCACCGAGATACGGCTGAACTCATCCGGGGTGATTCTGAGGGTATTACCCGGAACCCGGAGCCTCGCCTGGCCAGGTAGCCGGACATGAACCGGTAGGGAGAACTCATGTCCGGCTACCTTTGGCAATGTGAACTGCGTCACCTGTAATCGGACCCGGCTGCCTGCGGACAGGCCCATGGCGCCGACCCGAAACCCCGGCACACTGGCCAGTGAGCCCAGCCCCCCCAGCACGGTCACCGGCAAAAAGTCTGTGGTAGCGGATGCGGCGACGTAGGCCGCATGGCCCGGATCGTCATTCTGCAGTCGACTTTCATCCATCCAATGCTGGTGCAGGGTGATGATCGTTCCCTCGGGTAATTTCACCGGCGTGGTAAAGGTGAGTTCGGCATCAGCACTGCGACCGGCGATGGCATCAACGGATAGCCGCAGGTCGGTGAATCCGGGAGCGGTGCCTTCCTGAACCATAGAATCCGCACGCTCAAACACATTGACACCTGCGTTATCGGCGGCAATCGGAACTGCGAGCGCAATCAGGATGCCGAACAGAGCGGCGGGCAACCGGGGTAAGTGTGGCATCACGTTAGTGTGATTAAATCTGGCTGCAAATAAAAGCGCCTTGTGATAACCCCTGGGCGGTAAAGTGGTGATGCTCACATTGGCATCACGTTGGTCACCGACGCTATATCAGGACCAAGGATCAAGGCGCAAGATGTCAGAAAACCCTGCTACAGATACTGCTTCAACTCTTCTCTTGCGATAACGCGGCGGTGAACTTCATCAGGACCATCAGCAAGCCTCAAAGTTCGCTGTGATGTCCACATAGCCGCAAGCGGCGTATCCTGAGAGACACCCAGAGCGCCGTGTATCTGAATCGCCCGGTCAATCACGGAAAGCGTCATATTCGGCACGGCCACTTTAATGGCGGAAATGTACTTTCGCGCTTCCTTGTTACCCACCGTATCCATCATGTAGGCGGCCCGCAGGACGGCCAGTCGACACATATCCAGTTCGATACGCGAATTGGCGATCACATCGTAGTTACCACCCAGTTCCGCTAACGGTTTGCCAAAGGCGGTCCGCGACAGGGCGCGCCTGCACAGGAGTTCAAGGGCCCGCTCTGCAACACCAATTGAGCGCATACAGTGGTGGATGCGTCCCGGACCGAGTCGCCCCTGAGAAATCTCGAAGCCGCGACCCTCGCCAAGAATAATGTTTTCCTTCGGCACACGGACATCGTTGAACTTGATGTGCATGTGACCATGGGGCGCGTCGTCCTTGCCGAACACATACATGGGCCGAATCACTTCAACACCCGGATAGGGCAGCGGCACCAGAATCTGTGACTGACGGAGGTGCCTGGGCGCATCCGGGTTGGTTACCACCATCGTAATCATGACCTTGCAACGTGGGTCACCGGCACCGGAAATGTAGTGCTTTTCTCCGTTGATGACCCATTCATCACCGTCCAGGACCGCGCCGGTGCTGATGTTGGTGGCATCAGAAGACGCGACATGGGGCTCCGTCATGGCAAACGCTGACCGGATCTTGCCGTCCAGGAGCGGCTCAAGCCATTCCTTCTTCTGTTGCTCTGAACCGTAACGCTCCAGCACCTCCATGTTGCCGGTATCCGGCGCGGCACAGTTGAAGACTTCAGAGGCAATCGGGTTGCGCGCCATCACTTCCGCCAGGTGCGCGTATTCAAGGTTGGAGACTCCCGCGCCACCCTGGCTTTCCGGCAGGAAGAAGTTCCACAGACCGGCTTCACGGGCCTGGTCCTTCAGTCCGTCAAGAATTTCGAGCTGTCGGTCAGTCAGCTCCCAGCGATCGCCCACGTCGATCTGGTCATAATACTCCTGGGTAAGAGGGTCAATTCTTGACCTTACAAAGTCGTCGATCTTGTCGCGAACGGGAAGTAATCGTTCAGGGATGTCGAGATCCATCATCGCGCATTTCCTTTCTGTCTGATGTTGTTTTGGAGGGTAATTGGTGTGTGGTGTTCAACTGAGCCATAGTACAGTGGAGATTCCCCGCAGAGACACCGTTATGTGGCTGGTTTATGCTCATCAATTGCGGCGGTTGATTCAGTAAAACCGGCACTAGCCACCGATGAATTTCATCACGGTAACCTCGCCCCGGAACGCTAGCTGCTTATCACCCAGTGCGTCCAGCAGGAGATTCTGTAGCCGGGGCAATGCCCGGTGGCCCGGCTGGTGCAGGATGTCTGCAATATTGTGTCGGCGTGCGTTGGAAAGGCACCCGTAAAGGTAGCCGTCTGATGAAAGCCGCAGGCGCGTGCAGGTTCTGCAGAACGGCTCACTTTCGTTGGCAATGATACCGAAATTACCTCGACCCCGGATGGCAAACCTGGCTGCGGTGGAATCATAGGGCGCATGAGTCCGACTGAACTCGTATCTGGTGCCGATCTCATCCAGCAGCGCTTCCATGGACACTATGTCCGCCCGGAACCCGGCATCACCCAGCAGGTGCCCCATGGCCATCAATTCGATAAATCTCAGTTCAATCCCCCGGTCCAGGCAGTAGTCCAGCATCGGCAGAATGTCACCGAAGTTCTGTGACCTCATGGGAACCATATTGACCTTGATCTTCAGGCCAAGCTCCAGCATGTCATCAATACCCTTCAGAACGGTTTCCAGGTCGCCGCCCCGGGCAATTTGCCTGAACTTGAGCGGATTCAGGGTATCCAGCGAAATGTTGATGCGCCGCAGGCCCGATTCGGCAATCACTTCCTTCTTGCCAGACAGTAGCTGGCCATTCGTCGTCAGACTGACGTCGCTCAGCCCAAGGTCCATCACGCGCAGCAGGAACTCATCAAACTTTGGTGTCACCAGTGGCTCGCCGCCGGTAATGCGAACCTTGTCGATGCCGGTGGCCTGCTGCAGGAGTACCACCGCCCGCAGCAATTCGTCGGTGCCCAGTTCGTTCCGGGCCTTCATCAGTCGTTTGCCATCCGGTACGCAATAGGTGCACGCATAGTTACAGGCAGCCGTCAGGCTGACCCGCAAATTCGTAAACTTTCTGCCCAGGCGATCAACAATCATGACCGAACTCTCTCTCGTGCGCTAAGATTATACATCTATCCCGTTTCAGAACATCTCACGATCACATGCAGTCTGTATACAACTGGTTGAACCGGGGCAAACCATCGCGCCAGTTTCCGTTAAGTGACTTCGATAAAATCTGTCACGAGTTGCGGCAGTGCGACATCATCCTGGTCGAAGGTCGATCTCGCGTCAGCAACATTATCCGCTGGCTGACCAATAGCCCCTGGACACACGCGGCCCTCTATATCGGACGAATATACGACATTGAGGACAAGGAACTGCAAGCCCGGGTCGAGGCTCACTACAAGGGAGCCCCGGATGATCGGCTGATGATCGAAAGCCTCCTGGGTCACGGAACGATCATTCGTCCCCTGTCGCTCTATAAAGACGAGCATCTGCGAATTTGCAGGCCATCACGGCTATCTCATCACGACGCTGTGCGGGTGATACGGTATGCGGTCAGCCAGGTGGGCAAGGACTATGATGTCAGGCAGATTCTCGATCTGGCGCGGTTTCTCTTCCCCTGGTACGTCCTGCCCAGGAAGTGGGCATCGACGCTGTTCCGTCGCAATGCGGGAGAGACGGGAAAAACCGTTTGCTCCACCATGATCGCGGAAGCATTCGAGCATGTGAACTTCCCGATATTACCGCTGGTCAAGCGCAGCGAGGATGGCGAAACGCGACTGTTTCGACGCAACCCCCGACTGTGCACACCCAGTGACTTTGATTACTCGCCCTACTTCAAGATTATCAAATACCCGTTCATGGACTTTTATCACGAGGAGTATCACCTGCTGCCCTGGACAGGCGTCGGCATGTTGACCCCGGAAGAAGCCGACTATTACCTCCATGACGACGATGATGAGAAGGAAGCCTAACCCGGATATTGCATCAAAACACCTGACGACCTCAACCTGAGGTCGTTGTTCGGTTTTTGCTTCAACGGTGAGTCTCTCTTTAACAGTTTTGATGGTCAGAATCGCTGCTGACGTTGTTCCCGATAGATAAGAGGGTCATTTTTCGATTTTCAGGGTCGGGTTATCCTGGCGATACCACAGCAATTTCATCTTGCGAGAAGTATTCTTCTGTGAGCTTCCCCTTCGGAATATCGTTTAGCAGAATACGTCGATTAGTGGTCATTGGGCCTTATCCTTGAATTCGAAAGGAGCTAGTCTATCCTGTTCTTTGGAGCTTACTGAGTAAACATCTCCTGTAGCGTCTCCAACACTGCGGGATGATAAGCGGAGTCAAGTTCACCCATGGTATTACCGAGTCTCGTTTTGTCTATTGCGCGAATCTGATCGAGCGCGACTTCACCCGTCTTGTCGGCATGCTTAATTCCGACACGAGTCGGCCAGGATCGTATTCGAGTAGTCAGTGGTGCAACTATCACGGTTTTCAGATGCCTGTTCATCTCATCCGGAGAAATGACGACAGCAGGGCGATAGCCTGCCTGCTCACTACCACGAGTCGGTGTGAGATCCACATGCCATACACTGAATCTCATGACAGCTACCATTCCCATTCGGTCTCATCAAATTCGTTGCCAATATCGATCAGGGGTCCATTTTCGCTACTGTTTCTCCAAGTCTCCGAGGTGTCCCAACCAGACCTCGTCGCTGGTATGACTCTTAGTACCTCTACCTCCAACATATCCCCGCTGGATGCTCCAAGTGCCCGCAATTCTCCAGACGGAATAGTGATACCAAGACTGTTTCCAATTTTTCTCAGTTTCGTTTTCATGTACATATATACATTAATACAATGTTATAACATTCTAGGCCAGCGACTATTTAAGGTCAATAGTCGGGCTGCATGGGTGGTACGGAACTAGTTTAAAGAATCTGCCTTCAGGCGAAGTTCTGCAGCATATGAGCGAAAATAGTTCCTGGCAGTCATGTTCAGTAAACGAGGGATCGTCTGGTGACAGCCGCAGCAAGTGATCAGCCAACTGAAGCGCCCACTGATGGTCCCCCGCTTCTCTTGCCTTGTTCATGGTTCGAATGTGAGTTCAGTTGCGGTACAATTTGTCATGGCAAGTCCTTCCGGGAATTTTGTGTAGGCAACTGAATTTTACCGGGAATTAAAGGACTTGCCTTCTTTTTGATGCAATATTGGGCCTAGCGGTTCTCCAGGGCCGACAGCAGTTGTCTGACGAATCCGTTTAGCCAGAACACCTTGTTGGAACCCTTGACCAGAATACAGTCACCTGGCCGAAGCTGTGCCACAAAGCCTTCCATCGGAAAGTCTTCAACGGCCCGGTAATGATGACCGGGTGACGCGAATACGCAGTCTGCAAAGCCGTCGCCGAAACTGTAGACCTGAGCCATCGCCGAGGCTTCCCGTGCAATCTCCCGGTGATAACGGGCGGCATCTCCGCCCAGTTCCAGCATTTCACCCAGGAAAGCAAACTTTCTGTTCCCCGCCAGGCGGGAAAATTCGCGCAGTGACATGGACATACTGCCGGGGTTGGCATTGTAACTGTCGTCCACCAGCAGAATACCTCCAACCCTGTGCAGGTTACCTCGCCCTTCCGGCAGCGGCAGGTCCGCCATCAACGGCAGAGCCTGTTTGAGATCAACGCCCAGTGCGACCAGAACGGCGGTGACTGCCAGTGCCGACTGTATTCGCTCAACGCCATGAAACGGCAGCGAGCATTGATATTGATCTCCGGATACGGAAATCGTCAGTTCGGTTCCTTTATCATTTTCCCGTGAGGAGGCAGTAACATCCGCACCCTTCGGCCCGAAGGTAATGATGTCGCGCCACCCGGCGCGATCTTTCAGGTGATACGGAAGCACGAGCGTGCCTCCCGTATCCAGCCCGGTGGCTATGGCCAGCTTCTCTTCGATCAGGGCATCCATACTGTCAAAGTTACCGATATGAGCGGCGAGCACATTCAACAACAGAGATACGTCCGGACTGACAAGTTCTGAAAGGGGCGCGATCTCACCGGGATGATTGGTCCCCACTTCCAACACTGCGAAGTCACAATCTTCCGGCATACGCGCCAGGGACAGAGGAACGCCCCAGTGATTGTTCAGGCTGCCGGCTGATGCGTGGCAGCGTCCGAGAGTGCCGAGGATATGTTCAAACCAGCCGCGCAATGTGGTCTTGCCACTGCTGCCGGTCAACGCGATGGTCTTGCCGCCGAATCTCTGTCTTGCGCCGACACCAAGCCGCCACAGGCCATCCAGGGTATCAGCAACCCGGATCACCGGTACATCGTAGCTGCCCTCCCGATGCACCATAACTGAAGCGGCCCCCGCAGCTATGGCCTGATCAACAAAATCATGACCATCCCGCGCGTTGGGATTGCCGCCGAAACGTGGGCCAGGGTCACCGGAAAGGGCAATAAAAAGCTCTCCCGACTTCAGCGTGCGTGTGTCGATACTGACACCGGACGCATCTGCGGGAGGCGTTTCAAGATCGAACAGACCGGCGAGTTCGTCAGCGTGCCAAAGGGGATTTGCCATTAGCTTTCGTGCCGCTCGGCAATTTCCCGGAGCCGATACTTCCGCACTTTTCCCGTCGAAGTCTTCTCCAGAGGACCAAAGATCACGGTCCTGGGTACTTTGAATCCGGCCAGATTGCCACGACAGAATTCGATCACCTCATCAATCGACATTGATTCTCCCGGCATCAATGTCACAAAGGCGCAGGGATGCTCGCCCCATTTCTCATCGGACTTTGCCACGACCGCCGCCTCAAGAATTTTCGGGTGCCTGAACAGGACATCTTCCACCTCAATGCTGGAGATGTTCTCCCCTCCGGAAATGATGATGTCCTTGCTGCGGTCCCTGATCTTGATATAACCATCCGGGTAACAGACCGCCAGATCTCCCGAATGAAACCAGCCACCGGCAAAGGATTGCTCTGTTGTCGCCGGATTCTTCAAATAGCCCTTCATCACGATGTTGCCGCGCATGAAGACTTCACCCTGGGTCTCTCCATCCCAGGGCACCGGCTCCAGGGTCTCCGGGTCAGCAACCATCAGGGTGCCCGCCATGACCGATGAAATGCCGGTACGTGCTTTAAGTGCCGCCCTTTCGTCGGCATCCAGGTGATTCCACGCCTGTCGCCAGGCGGATACCACCATGGGGCCGTAGGTTTCCGTCAGGCCGTAAACCTGAATCACATCGAAACCCAGGGCATCCATTCCCTTGATCACAGCAGCCGGCGGTGCGGCACCTGCGGTCATTACCCTGATTCCTTCGGGCAGATTCTCCTTTAGTTCATCCGCAGCGTTCATCAGCGTGTTCAGCACTATGGGAGCCCCGCAGAAGTGGCTGACCCGCTCCTTGTGGAAGGCCTCGTAGACAAGTTCCTCTCGCACATGGCGCAGGCAGATACTCGTTCCGGCAACGGCCGCCAGCGTCCAGGGAAAACACCAGCCGTTGCAGTGAAACATCGGCAGGGTCCACAGGTACCTGGGATGCATGCCCATCTCCCAGGTCAACGCGTTGTTTGCCGCGTTCAGGTAGGCGCCGCGATGATGATAGACCACGCCTTTGGGGTCACCCGTGGTGCCCGACGTGTAGTTCAGCGTAATCGCCTCCCACTCATCATCGGGCAGACGCCAGGTAAACCCCGCATCTCCCTCAGCACAAAGCGACTCGTAATCAAGGTCGCCGATCAGACGACCCTCCTTGAACAGGGGATCGTCCACATCGACGACCAGGAGACTCACGGAACATTGATCCACGGCTGCCGCAACGACATCGCAGAATTCCCTGTCGGTGAAAAGCACCCTGGATTCACCATGGTCAAGAATGAACGCTATTGTTGCCGCGTCGAGCCTGGTATTGATCGCATTGAATACGGCGCCGGTCATGGAGACTGCGAAGTGCAACTCCAGCATCTCCGGGATATTGGGCAGCACCGCCGCCACCGTATCGCCAGGCCCGATACCGCGTTTGCTGAGCGCTGAGGCAATGCACACGCAGCGCACATAAACTTCGCGCCAGGTCCGGCGAAGCGGACCATGTACGCAGGCTTCATAGTCCGGATACAGGCTGGCGCTGCGGGCCAGAAAGCTGATTGGCGTCAGTACCTCGTAATTGGCGGGATTCTTTTCCAATCCTGATTCGTAAATGTCTGACATAGCTATTACTTTTTGAACCCTTGCTGCGCTTTGGAAACTCTGAATAATGCCTTTTTCCGCGATAGCTGCGTTAGACTCGTCCTCGAAACATCGGAAAATTAAAGCGTTTTTACGATTTTCTGCGGGCGCGTCTGCCTTGCTCTCACGAAAAAATTCTATTATTCAGAGCTTCCCTTTATGAGTTTCGTGATTATCTTCACCCTTCACCCCTCACCGAAGTCTTTGACCGGTGCGGCGGGCAGCCAGGTGAGAAATACTACCATCTTCTGCTTTATCCGGGTTCTCTCAACAGGCAGACACTCAGGGTGTGATAGGATTCCCTGTCCTGAACAGCCAAATGGCAAAGTCTCGTGAGCAAAATCTGGAATTTCATAACAGCACTGAAAAATGCGGCCGGTAACCTGATCTTCCTGGCTATCGTGGTTCTGATACTGGTTGCGGTCTTCAACCAGAGGACTCGCGAGGTACCGGGCTCAGCGGTAATGATTATCGCCCCGAAAGGAATGATCGTTGAGCAGAAGCGCGCAGTGGACCCGTTTGAGCAGTTGTTCGCCGGGGACAATGCGCGGAATCCGGAGACCCTCGGGCGCGATATCCGGGAGGCCATTGAACTGGCAACGGATGACGATCGCATCAAGGCGCTGGCTCTTGATCTGGACAACCTGGACGGCAGCACGCTCGCACTGTACGACGCCATCGGCAAAACACTTGAGACTTTTAGGGACACCGGGAAACCGGTGTACGCGTTCGGCAGCGGATACAGCCAGTCCCAGTATTATCTCGCCAGCTACGCCGACAAAATATACATTGATGAATCCGCCATCAGACCGCTTGGCGGTGTGTTCCTGCAGGGCTTCGGTGCCTACCCCCTGTACATGAAATCAGCGCTCGACAAGCTACAGGTGACGATGCACGTAGTTCGCGCCGGTGTCTATAAAGATGCCGGAGAGATTTTTGTTCGTGACGACATGTCCGAGTTTTCCCGTGAATCCAACCAGGAACTGGTGGATACGCTGTGGGACAGCTATCTGACGACGGTGGCAGATCAGCGTGAGATCACCAGAGAGGAGATCCTCAGCTATATCAACAACTATGATTCACTTCTGCTGGAGCAGACTGCCAACCCTGCCCTGCTGTCTGTACAACAGGGGCTGGTGGATGACCTCATCTCCCGCAGGGAATGGCGAGAAGAAATGCAGTCAATCTCCGGGGCGTCGGACGACAGCTACAACCAGATTGACTACCGGAGTTATCTGGGCGCAGTTCGCCCGGCGATTCCGGTGCAGAATCCGGCGACGGAAAAGGTTGCCGTGATTGTCGCCAGGGGAACGATCCTGGATGGCGATCAACCCACTGGTAATATCGGTGGTGAGTCACTGGCAAGATTGATTCGCAAGGCCAGAAACTCCGACGACATCAAGGCTATCGTGTTAAGGATCGACAGCCGCGGAGGCAGTTCTTCCGCATCGGAACTGATTCGATCAGAGCTGGCTGAAGCCCAGGCCAGCGGCAAACCCGTCGTGGCCTCTATGGGTGGCTACGCGGCCTCCGGTGGTTACTGGATCGCCAGTACCGCCAATAAGATCTTCTCGCAGGAAACGACCGTGACAGGTTCCATCGGTGTCTTTGCCACCTTCCCGACGTTTGAGCGCAGTCTCAGGTATCTCGGGTTGAACTCAGACGGCGTAGGAACGACCTCCCTGTCCGGTTCTTTCAATGTTTTTTCAGAGATTAACCCGATCTTTGAACGAACGTTACAAAGCTCCGTGCATCACACCTATCAGAAGTTTCTTTCCCTGGTCGCCGAAGGTCGCGGACTGACCATTGAAGGGGTGGATGCCGTCGCCCAGGGACGGGTCTGGACAGGCGCAAGAGCCCTGGAACACGGCCTGGTTGATGCCATTGGCGATGTTGACGATGCCATTGAATCCGCAGCCATGCTGGCGGACCTGGATGAATTTGACGTGGTTTATCTGGAGAAGGAACTCTCACCCCAGGAACAGTTGCTGCGCCAGATCATGGAGTCCGGCTTTGCCATGCTGCCACCCGTATCGACAGACCTGGTTTCAATCATACCGCCTGAACTCCAGACCCTGAGCAAAATGGTTGGCTCACCGACACTGTATCTTCAGTGCCTGGACTGTCGCATCAGCTTTTAGGGAAGTTCTGAATAATGTCTTTCCCCGCGATAGCTTCCCTGGAACGCCAGAATCCGTTGATGCCCTCACGCAGATCGTCAACCTGACGATGCAGCCGGGGCGCCCAGGTTTCCGGCAACAGGTCAAGGTAGCGGGACTGTGCATATCGCCGGTCAACCAGACAAAGGACGCCCCGGTCATTTTGATCACGAATCAGGCGGCCCGCTGTTTGCAGCACCCTGATCAGACCGGGGTACTGATAGGCATACTCAAAGCCGGATTCCGGAAAATGATCCCGGATCAGATCCCTTTCCACGCCCACCTGCGGCAGACCAACACCCACAACAATCACCCCGATCAGTCTGGCTCCCTTGAGATCAATGCCCTCCGAGAAGGCGCCACCCATCACCGCAAAGCCGCAGACATCCCCCTCGCTCTCGTAGCTTGAAAGAAAGGTCTGCCGATCCTCATCTGACATGCCCCGTTCCTGAATCAACAACGGGCTTTCGGGAAAGGTTGACTGGAAGACACATCGCGCTTTTTCCAGATAATCATAGGATGGGAAAAACACCAGATAGTTGCCCGTCTTTGCACTGATAACCTCGTAAATCACCCGCACCAGATCGCCCAGAGAGTGATCGCGTCCACGGTAACTGGTATCAATAAAGGGCGCGACGGACACATGCAGGTTCTCCGGTGGAAACGGAGACGGCAGTCGATACCACCGGGAGTCATCCGGAACACCCATCATCTGTCTGAAATATCGGGACGGGCGAAGTGTTGCAGAAAAAGAAACGCTCGCCACCAGACGATCAAAAACCTCACCCAGACGAACGGACGGGTCCACACAATAGAGCTTGAGGCCATGCTGCTTCCCTGTTCGCGAAAACAGGAACAGATAGGAATCATCAAACCACTCCGAGGTCCGCAGAAAGCGAAGCGCCTCGAAGTAAACCTGCAACAGTATTTCCCGGTTGCCTGTCAGATCGCCATCCCTCTCGACCCGAAGCTCTTCCTCTGCGGCTTCACAGAAGCGTCTGAGCGTCATCAGGATTGATTGCGGCAGTTCACTGCTGACGATATGGCCCTGTTCATCCAGCTCGATCCTGTGCGCCCTGCGATAATCCAGGATTGCCTGATTCACCGCCCTGGATGCTTTGACAAGGCTCGTTGCCCTGCCGGACATCAATCGGGCCAGTTCAAGAAACCGCTCCTTGTACAGTTCCGCCGAGAACATGTCCCGACCTCGATCGACCAGATTGTGAGCCTCATCAACCAGAGCAATCGAATCCGCATCCTGACCATCGAAGAATCGTCGCAGATACACCACCGGGTCGAACACATAGTTGTAGTCAGCGATGATGACATCGCTTTCGCTGGCCAGGTCCAGGCCCAGTTCAAAGGGACAGACCTCATGTTGATCAGCGATTCGCTCTATGCGTTCACGGCTGAAGTCCCGGTCGCTGGCGAGTACGCGCTCCAGCACATTGGGCAATTTGTCATAGTAGCCACGGGCAAAGCGACAGTGATCGGGATGGCAGGGTTCTCCCGGGCTGAAACAGATCTTGTCTTTTGCCGTAAGCACGACAGAACCTATCCGGGCCCCCGCCCCGGCCAGATGCCGCACCGCCTCGCGGACCTGTTCCTGAGTCGAGGTACGCGCACTGAGATAGAGAATGCGCCTGACATCACCCTGCTCCAGACGCCGAATGGCCGGGAAGAGTGTTCCGATGGTCTTGCCAAGTCCGGTGGGCGCTTCCAGGACGAGGTGCTGCCCCTGCTCAAGCGCACGAAATACGGCGACAGACAGGTCCCGCTGCCCCACCCTGAAGGTATCATAGGGGAAAGGCAGCGCAGCGATGCTTTGCGCACGTTCCGCCAGCCACTGCTCCCGGCGCTTCAGGTGCTCAAGGTAATAAAGGGTCGTGTCCGCAAACAGTTGAGCCAGGTCTTCCCGTCGCACCAGTCGCTCAATGATTTCCTCGCTGGACTCTTCCAGGTGAAAAAAGCACAAGCGAACCACAAGCTCCGATTGATCAAGTTCCGAGGACAACAGATGGGCGTACAGCAACACCTGATGCCAGTAGCCAGCCATGACCGATGCGGGAATATCTTTCAGCGCCACACGGACCGTCTTGATCTCGTCAATGACAAACACGCATCTTGAGGCATCATGGAAGACCCCGTCGATTCGCCCGGAAACTTCCAGAGCCGTATCATCGCTGATAACCGATGCGTTAACCGCGTACTCCGGCAGATAGGCATCACCACGGGATTTCTGCACGGTCTGGTGACCTCGGATACCCTCCACGGCACGGCTACGTGGAGAGAACCTGAAGTTTATGTCGCCGCCCCGGCAGAGGTCGGCCAGATCACCAACGGAAACCCGGTACGTCTTCACGAGCGATTCGGCAGGCGAAGTTCATCGGTCAGTTGGTCGCTATCTCCGCTCATGCGGGAAGAGTTTACCCTGTATTTTTATACAGGCAAAAGCCCATCGGGTCATGGTAACCGGGAACACAAAGGCGGAAAACAGCAAAGGGTGTAGAATGCGCTCATGACCATCGACAACGATCATGAACTCAGGCAGCTACGGGTCATCGGCAGAATCGTGTACGAAACCCTGATGCTGATGAAGAAACATCTGAAGGCGGGTATCACGACGCAGGAGCTGGACGCCCTTGGCGCGTCCAACCTGTCAAAGTACGGCGCCCGATCAGCGCCTATCCTGATGTACGACTTCCCCGGGCATACGTGTATCAGCATCAACGATGAGGCTGCCCACGGCATACCCTCCGACCGAAGAGTTGCACCTGGAGACGTCGTCAACATTGATGTCTCTGCGGAATTGAACGGCTATTTTGGTGACACAGGGGCCACCTTCACGGTACCTCCGGTTGATCCCCGGATTCAGTATCTCTGCCAGGTCACAAAGAAGTCACTCAATGCGGCAATGCAGGTAGCCCGTGCCGGCAGTAAAGTCAGGCTGATTGGCCAGGCTATCGAGAAGACCGCACAGAAGGCGGGGTTTACCACCATCAAGGACCTCGGGTCCCACGGCATTGGTCGAAGCCTGCACGAAGAACCGCATTTCATTCAGAATTTCTATGACGAAACCGATCAGCGCACCCTGAGCGAGGGTCAGGTCATCACGATTGAGCCTTTTCTTTCAACCGGCGCCGAATCGACCACAACGGCGGATGATGGATGGACACTGCTTACAGGGGAAGGCAATTATTCCGCGCAGTATGAATACAGCATGGTTATCACCCGCGCCAGGCCGATGGTCCTGACGACGCTCAAAGGTGTCGCTACAGCCTGATCAGGAATCGAAACGCGAGAACTTCTGTTCTGATTCAAGAAACACCTGCTGCCATCGCCCGCTGTGGAACCGATAGGTCAGCATGACCGCCTTGATCACATAGTCGCCAATCAGTGCGGCGTAAATCCATTCCACCGACAGATCAAGAACGGCAAACATTCCTGCGAGACCAATGCGGACCCCGCAAAGCCCGACCATGGTGGTGACCAGTGGGAAACGGGTATCCCCCGCCCCTCGGAGGCATCCGCCCAGGGTGAACTCAATGGCCATCAATGGCTGGACCAGCGCCATAATGTAAATAAACACCACGGTGAGCCGGACCACTTCGTCATCGTCGATCAGGTATCGGGCAATTTCACCGGCGCAGGCCGCAATAACAATACTGAGACCCACCATGCTGACAATCGCGAGCCACAAGGCGTTCCAGCCGCTCTTTGCCGCACCGGCATTGTCACCCGCACCCAGATGCTGGCCGACCAGCGTTGCCCCGGCGATGGAGAAACCGAAACCCACAACAAAGGAGATGGAGAGAATCTGGACACCCACCCCGTAGGCGGCATAGGGCGCCGTGCCGTAGAAAGCAACCAGCCACAGGAACACGACAAAACCTATCTGGAATACAAACTGCTCAATACCCGCCGGATAACCGATATGGACCAGTTGTCTCACCCGGCTTTGAGTGATCGAACCACGACCACCCACTTCCACAACCATGTGGCCGCCATAGTAGAGCAGAAGAAAAATCAGAGCGCCAAAAGCAAACGAAATGCCGTTCGCCACAGCCGCGCCGATAACACCCAGCGCCGGAAATCCATAAAGCCCATGGACCAGCAGATACACCAGGACCACGTTGATGATGTTGGTGATAACACCTATCCAAAGGGGCGTTTTGGTATCACCGGCGGCACGCAGGGCCGCACCCAGAATCATGTTCAGGGAAAACGCGATATTGAACAGGCTTATATAGAAAATGAAATCACCGGCCAGGCGGGTCGGGTTTTCACTGAGCCCGAAGATGCCGGCAATCTCATAGGGAAAGATCAGGCAGGGAATCATCAGAACAATGGCAACCGAATGACTGATCCACAGCGATACGCTGGTAACCCTGGCTGCCTCACGGTAGTCACCGGCACCCCAGGCCCGCGCCACCAGCGCCGTCGTTCCGGCTGAGATTGCCATCAGGATGGCCTGTAGTGCAAAAAATATTCGATGACCGGTCGTCACTGCGGCAACAGCATCAGCGCCGAGCGTGCCGACAACCTTGATGCTGACGATACCGATCACAGAAAAAAGCAGGTTGCTGAGAATCGCCGGCCAGGCCAGCTCCCAGATACCCAGATTCACCTTCTTCTTCGCCGTCACTTCAGCAACCGGGGCTTCCTGCGTTGCCGCAGGTACAAAGGGTTCCGGATGATCGGGGCTGAGACCTACAGGTGATACAACCGGGCACACATCTGGTGACTGTTACGTGAAATAGCATGTTTGGCAATGATACCCCGATGGGGTGCCCCAGGGCGCCTATCTGCATCTTCATCTGGCGTACACCGGAGCGACAGGTTTCCTGCCAGGGAGTCCCGATTTAACAGTTCCGGGGATGCGCTTCAGTCGGCAGGGGAAGTGGTTGAGCGGCGCACCACCAATTGGTGTGGAACAATTTCTGCCGTGCTGCCTATATCGCGTCCTTCGATGGCGCGAATCAGTCGTTGCAGGGTGCGTTCACCGATCTCTTCGGCAGGTTGTGCAATGGTGGTCAGGGGCGGGTCAGTGATTTCAGCGTAACGCACATCATCAAAACCAATCACAGAAATATCTTCAGGTACGCGCAGACCGGCTACCTTGATTTCGTGCAGGGTCCCCATCGCCATTTCATCATTGGCGCAAAAGATGGCGCTGGGAAGATAAACACCGTTCAATAATTTGCGGGTCGCTCGACGGGCCCCACCCAGGGACAGGCTGCCTTCCTGAACCCATTCAGGTCGTAACTCCAGGTTGGCCCGGGCCATGGCATTGCGATAGCCCTTCTCGCGATCAGCGGTCAGCGTTGACGTCGCAATCCCGGAAATGAAGGCTATTTTTTCGTGGCCGAGTTTAATCAGGTAATCGGTGGCCTCCTCGGCAGCGGCCACATTATCTATACGCACGCTGGGTAGTTGCGCAAGCTCTTCGGTGACATTTTCGCAACTCAGGATGACAGGCGCGCTACGCCTGTCTTCGGGACGGTTTCGGGGCGGCGTTACCGGACAGATACTCGCCAGCAGTACGATACCATCCGCCCGTTTCGAAAGTACGATGTCGTTGTATTCATCGAAGGACAGGGTGTTCATCTCGGTCTCACGGATCAGGATACTATAGTGTTTTTCCTCGGCGACCCGGGCTATTCCGCGCATGACATCGGTGAAGAAGGGATCGCCGACGTTGGGGATGACAACCATGATGACACCGGTGCGCCCGCGGCGGAAATTTTGCGCCAGGGAGTTGGGCGCGTAACCGGTGGAGGCGATGGCCTGCTCGACCCGTTCCCGGTTGTGTTCACGGATAGATGCCGGGTCGGCAACATAGCGGGACACGGTCGCAATCGACACACTCGCGAGTTTCGCCACATCTTTGATCGAGACCATAGTCAGTTCTTCCGGTTACCGGGCAGGGCCCGGCTCAAAGGTACTGGTTTACCAGATTCTCCAGCCATTCCTGACGCCCGCTGACGGTAGCCGGTTCACCGTTTGTTGCGGCCAGATCGCGCATAGCGTCAAGGCCAAGTCCCCCGCGCTCGAAGACAGCGCCCTCACCCTGGTTAAAACTGGCGTAGCGATCTTCCCGGAAACTCACCAGCGGGCTCTCGGTGATCAGGCGATGGGCAATCTCCAGGCCGCGGGCGAAGTTATCCATGCCCCCGATGTGACCGATCAGGATGTCTTCCATGTCGGTGGATTCCCGTCGCACTTTGGCGTCGAAATTGAGGCCACCACTGCCGAGGCCGCCGTTTTCCAACACCACCTGCATGGCACCTATTGCGTCGTAGATGTCGGAGGGAAACTGGTCGGTGTCCCAACCGTTCTGTGGATCGCCGCGGTTGGCATCAATGCTGCCGAGGAGCCCGGCATCCGCGCACATACGCAGTTCGTGGGCAAAGCTGTGGCCAGCCAGGGTCGCGTGGTTGGCTTCCACATTGACCTTGAAATCCTCCTGCAGTCCATAGTGACGAATGAAGCCGATCACGGTCTGGGCGTCAAAGTCGTATTGATGCTTGCTCGGTTCCATGGGTTTGGGCTCAATCAGAAAGGTGCCCTTGAAGCCGATACTGCGGCCATAGTCCCTGGCGGCGCTGAGAAACGCACCAAGGTGATCTATTTCGCGCCTGGTGTTGGTGTTGAGCAGGCTGGTATAACCTTCGCGACCACCCCAGAACACATAGTTTTCCCCACCCAGTTGTACTGTGGCATCCAGGGCAGCTTTTACCTGCGCCGCAGCGTGGGTTACCACAGCGAAATCCGGGTTGGTGGAGGCGCCATTCATATAACGGGGATGATCGAATAGATTGGCGGTTCCCCACAACAATCTGACACCCGTGGCCTGTTGGCGCTCTATAGCGAGTTCGACCATCGCCTGCAGTTTGGCTTCGGAGTCGGAAACACTGTCTCCCTCGGGCGCCATATCGCGGTCGTGGAAGCAGTAATAGGGTACCCCCAGCTTGCTGAATAATTCGAAGCCGGCATCCATACGCTGGCGGGCCGACTGCATGTCATCCACGGCATCATCCCAGGCGAAAATCTGAGTATCCACACCGAAAGGGTCACTGCCTCCGGCGCAGAGGGTGTGCCAGTAGCACACGGAGAAACGCAGGTGCTCCTCCATGGTTTTGTCGCCGACCAACCTGGCGGGATCGTAAAATTTGAAAGCCAGCGGGTTATCGGAGCTGCGGCCCTCGAACTGAATTTTTTCAATACCGGGGAAGTATTCGCGTTCGCCGGTGAAGACATTTCTGGACATTGTTAAAGCCTCATTCAAACATTTATTCAAACATTCACTCAAACATGGGCCTGACCAGGTCAAGGTAGCGGCGGTAATCCGCATAAACCTGATCGTACAGGGGGGACAGGGAATCATCGGGAAGTGCCGTGGCGCTGTCGTCGAAGCGGACGTGTTCATCCACCTCTGCAGCCAGCGCTGCCGGGTCGCCGTGTTTATCACTGCAAAGCAACATGGCGTTCAGGGCGGCCCCCATGGCGGCACCCTCCTCCGCATCCAGCAGGCGCACCGGCAACTTGAAATTATCGGCAATCATCTGCCGCCAGATCGCGCTCCTGGCAGCGCCCCCGGTGAGCCGGATTTCATCCAGTGGACACAGGCTGCGCCGGAACGCCTCCAGGCCTGTTCGCAGACCATACACAGCCGATTCCATGGACGCCCTGTTGATATTGACCTGGTTCATATTGGAATCGTTGAGCCCCATGATACAACCGCGCCCATTGGGCAGGTTGGGGGTGCGCTCACCATTGTAAAAAGGTAGAACAATGACACCTTCTGCCCCGGGCTGAGATTTGCTGACCGAAGTGTCGAACAGTTTCACCTCCATCTGGAAGAGACTGCGTGCCAGTTCAGTGGCGATCGTACAATTCATCGTGCACAGCAGTGGTAGCCAGCCCCCGGTCGAGGAACAGAAGGCGGCGAGCTCGCCCATTGGATCAATACAGGGTGTATCCGAGTAGGCGAACAGGGTGCCGGAAGTGCCCAGGCTCATGGTCAGCCGTCCCGGTACCAGATTACCAGTGCCGATTGCCGCCATCATGTTGTCACCGCCGCCGCAGGCCACCGGTGTGCCTGCGGGGAGTCCTAACAGAGTGGCTATGGAATGTCGCAGGTGCCCGCCGGTGGCACTCGCTTCCACCAGATGTGGCAGGCATTCCTCCAATTCCCGGTCCGGGTCCACGGCGCGCAACATGCCCCGGTGCCACTCACGTTTGCGTATGTCCAGCAAGCCGGTGCCCGACGCGTCACCGCACTCCATGAACTGTTCACCGGTGAGATAAAAATTCAGGTAGTCGTGCGGTAGCAGGATGGCGCTCATCGCGCCGTAGGCATCGGGGTTGTGATTTTTCAACCAGCGTACTTTGGAGGCGGTATAGCCGGGCATAATGGCGTTGCCGACTGCCTCAATACAGCGTTGACGCCCGCCAAAGGCGGATTCAATCTCGTCACACTCGATTGCCGTTGCCGTATCGCACCATAGCTTTACGGGGGCAAGAACAGCGCCGTCCGCTCCTACCGGGACAAACCCGTGTTGTTGCCCGGACACGCCGATTGCCGCCACTGACTGTTTGTCCCTGGCAGGAATCTGCTGCATCGCCAAATGCAGGGCCTGTATCCACCAATCAGCGGTCTGCTCCCGGGTGCCGTCAGCGTGGCTGGTCAGTTGCAGGTCACTGCTACCGCTCGCAACGACCTGGCGAGACTGTGCGTCATAGATAATGACTTTCAGACTCTGGGTGCCCAGGTCAATGCCCAGAAACCTGCTCATTTAGGGTGATTTCCCCATTTTTTGTGGCTCGGAATCGCGAAACTGTACACGATACTGTAATCGTTTACAAAATATCGTCACGAACGAGTGCCCCGAGAGGTCCATAATCGGTGCAAAAGTAGACAGGCAGTGCGAAATGTCAGCAGGTTTATATTCGAATCATTGAAAACGTTTACAGATGCCTTCCCGTTTCAGGCTATATCTTCCGGAAAGCCAGCACCGCATTGGTTCCGCCGAAGCCGAAACTGTTTGACATGACCGCATTGATACCCGCCCCGTCTTCGCGTTTTGTCACTATGGGCGCCTCACCGATTTCAGGGTCAAGATTGTCGATATTCGCGCTGGCGCAGATAAAGTCATTATCCAGCATCAACAGGGAATAAATGGCCTCATGAACCCCCGCCGCACCGAGCGAGTGCCCGGAAAGGGACTTGGTAGAGCTGATTTTTGGCATCTGCTCACCGAAGACCCGCCTGATGGCGGCAATCTCCGGTGGGTCCCCGGCCGGCGTACTGGTACCGTGGGCGTTAATGTAGTCAATCGGCCCATCCACGGTGGCTACGGCAAGACGCATGGCCCGTTCACCACCCTCACCCGAGGGTGCCACCATGTCATACCCGTCGGAGGTCGCGCCGTAACCGACAATCTCAGCGTAGATCCTGGCGCCCCTGGCCTTTGCGTGCTCCAGTTCCTCCACGACAACAAAACCGGCACCACCGGCAATGACAAAGCCGTCCCTGTCCCTGTCATAGGCGCGGGAAGCCGTCTCCGGCGAATCGTTCCGGGTTGACAGGGCACCCATGGCATCAAACAGGGAGGTCATGGACCAGTGTTCCTCCTCACCTCCCCCGGCGAAAACAATATCCTGCTTACCAAGCTGAATCAGTTCCAGGGCGTGTCCGATGCAGTGGGCACTGGTCGAACAGGCTGAGGTTATTGAATAATTAACCCCCTTGATCTTGAAGGGTGTTGCCAGGCAGGCAGAAACTGTCGAACTCATCGTTCGGGTCACACGGTAGGGGCCGATCCGCTTCAGGCCCTTCTCACGCAGAATATCCGCCGCCTCGGTCAGATTGGATGATGAGGCGCCACCGGAACCGGCGACGATTCCGGAGCGCTCGTTGGAAACATCGGCCTCTTCCAGGCCCGCGTCCCTGATCGCTTCATCCATGGCAATGTAGGAATAGGCGGCGGCATCACCCATAAACCGGCGCAGCTTTCGATCAATCAGCGTCTCCGTATCAATGTCAACGCTGCCTGCAATGTGGCAGCGCAGCCCCATCTCTTCGTAATCTTCCTGGAACCTGATACCGGAGTTCGTTTCCCTGAGGGAATGCAGTGTCTCGGAGAGGTTATTACCCAGTGGCGAGACTATTCCCATGCCTGTAATCACTGCTCTCTTCATCGTGTCACCCAAAGTCATCTAACGATGTGAATAAGCCGGCCTTCACGTCTTCAGCTCTGAATATCTGTTTACCATCAACCAGTATTTTGCAGTCTGCAATACCCAGAACTGTCTTTCCTTCGCGGATACGCTTCAGGTCAATATCGTATTGCAACAGCTTTGCGTTCGGCAAGACCTGACCCCGGAAACTCACCCTGCCGCAGCCAAGCGCCCGACCCAGCCCCCAGTTGCCCTTCCAGGCAAGGAAGAACCCGACCAGTTGCCACAGAGCATCCAGGCCGAGGCAGCCCGGCATAACCGGGTCGCCGACAAAGTGGCACTTGAAAAACCACAGGTCAGGGTTTATGTCCAGTTCCGCAACGATCCTCCCTTTGTTGTGGGCGCCACCGTCCTCACGAATTTCAGTAATGCGATCAATCATCAGCATCTCATCAATCGGCAGATGAGCCCGGTCCGGGCCGAATAGCTCACCCATGCCGCAGGCAATGAGTTCAGCTTTTGTAAAGCTGTGCTGATTGACCAGGGACCTGTCGAGCGGAGGCCTTGTCGTGGAATCAGATTGCTGCATAAATTGCCTTTTGTTTGTCCTGTGCGGCGATCATTCGGGTGCCGTTCGGGGGGACGAAATTATATCACCGGGCAAACAAAAGACCAGAAATGCCCATGGCCACATCGGACGTTGACTTTGTTTCGGGTTGGGGTGTAATGCCAGATTTCCCCTGCGCGATACGGTCAAAGCATGAACTGTTTCGGTGAGGTGTTACCCAAAAGCAACCCATTTCCTGGTGGTCATTCATGATTCAGGTACACAAACATGCGGTCGTTCACCCGGATGCGCAGGTCGGTGAAAACTGTATTATCGGGCCTTTCTGTGCGATCTCCGCCGATACCCGAATCGGTGCGAATACGAAACTGCGATCCCATGTGGTGGTTGAACCACACACCACCATCGGCGAAGACTGCGATGTCTTTCCATACGTCACACTGGGTATGCAGCCCCAGGATCTGAAGTATGTCCCTGATACAATCACCTACACGGAAATCGGTGATCGCAATATCATCCGCGAATTTGTCAGCATACACGGCGGAACAGAAGAAGGGTCGCACACCACCATCGGCAATGACTGCGCCCTGCTCGCACACTCGCATGTGGCCCACAACTGCCAGGTGGGTAACCACGTAATCATGAGCCACGGCGCCACCCTGGCCGGGCATGTGACAATAGGTGATCACGCCAACATCGGCGGCCTTTCCGCCATCCACCAGTTCTGCCATGTCGGCAAGGCCGCCATGGTTGCGGGCATGGCACGGGCGATACAGGACGTTCTGCCATTCACCATCGCCGAAGGATTCCCCGCCCATATGCGTGTCATCAACAAGGTGGGCATGGAGCGAGCCGGTTATTCCCCCGAGCAGATCTCCGAGGTGCGCAAGGCATTTCGGATTCTTTTCATGAGGGAAATGCGGCTGGAAGATGCCGTGAAAAAAGTTGAGGAAATCTTTCCGGATTCTGAAAGTATCTCCCTGATGCTGGAAGCGGTCGCCTCCTCACAACGCGGACTGGCCAGGCCGGAATCGGCCACTTACGAAATCAACGTCGCCGATGACTAATCCGTTATAGTACGCCTTTTTCATCAGGGCAGTATCCATGTTCAAAGCAGTTCTCTGGGATTTTGGTGGCGTCATCACCTCCAGCCCGTTCGAGGCTTTCAATCGGTTCGAGGCGGATCATGGTTTGCCACAGGATTTTATTCGCGGCATCAACGCGACAAACCCTGAGACCAACGCCTGGGCACAACTGGAAAGCAGCCAGGTATCCGTCGATGAGTTCGATGACCTGTTCGCTACGGAAGCCAGGGATAAGGGGCATGAAGTAAGAGGCCGACAGGTTCTTGAGCTGCTTTCCGGCGACATCCGACCAGAGATGGTCACAGCCCTGAAGCGCATCAGGCAGGATCATGCCATCGGCTGCATCACCAATAATAATGGTATGGTCCACCCCTCTCCATCAATCGGCGTCAATGCGCCAGAATGGATACACCAATCAAACAGATAGAGAGAGGCGACCATGAAGAAGTGTACTGGAAAGCGAGAAATCAAGGTAGTGGGTATTGATCTGGGTAAGACCAGTTTCCATCTCCACGCGGTGGATGACAGAGGTCAAACCCAGATAACCAAAAAACAAACCCGCAACCAACTGAAGGCGACTATGAGCAAGCTATCGCCTTGTCTGGTTGGGATAGAAGCCTGCGCCGGCGCCCATGACTGGGCAAGGCGGTTGTCGGGTTACGGTCATGAGGTGAAGCTGATTGCCCCACAGTTTGTTAAACCCTATGTCAAGTCCAACAAGAATGATCGTATTGATGCAGAAGCCATCTGCGAAGCCGTTCAGCGCCCAGGCATGCGTTTTGTTGCGGCCAAGACCATGGAGCAGCAGGACGTTCAGTGCCTGCACCGTATTCGCAGTCAGGTGGTGGCTCAGCGCACCGCCCAGGTCAATCAGATCCGAGGTCTGTTGTTAGAGTACGGCATTACGATACCGCAAGGGAGAGCACACGTACGCAAGCATCTCCCGCTCATTTTGGAAGACGCGGAAAACGGCCTGACGATGCGCTTTCGGGGACTCTTATCGGCGCTCTATGATGAACTGATCCGTCTGGATGAGCGTATTGGCGATTTCGACCGGCAAATTGAGCAACTGGCGCAGGCAGATGAGCGTGCCCGGCGTTTGCTCACCATTCCCGGCATCGGCCCTAAAGGTGCTACCGCTCTGGTGGCAGCCATAGGGGATATCCACGCCTTCAACAATGGCAGGGAGCTGGCGGCCTGGTTGGGACTGGTACCGCGCCAGAGTTCCACGGGAGGGAAGGCTCGCCTGCTGGGCATTAGCAAACGTGGCGATGTTTACTTACGTCAGTTGATGATTCATGGCGCTCGCTCGGTATTACGCTTTGTGGACAAAAAAGAGGACCCGCGCAGCCGCTGGGCCAAGGCGTTACTTCAGCGGCGTCACAAGAATGTGGCAGCAGTGGCGATGGCCAACAAGATGGTACGCATGGCCTACGCGCTGTTGAAGCATGAAGAGGACTACTGTGTCGATAGAATGACCGTGTCAGAACCAGAGATAGTTGCCTGATGGTTCGGCAGATGTCGGTACGACACAGACAAAGGCTAGTTTAAGGGAGGTAACCCACCAGCGAGTTGCGAAGAGAAAGATCAATGTGATGGCATGAAAGGAGAGACCTGCATTCCTGAAAACCTGGTTTAGACATAGGCTGAGCAGTGGGAAAGCCGATATAATGATGAGGACAGGGATGCGCGGATTCCATCAGGGCCCGAAGGCGAGAACCTTCACCGAGAGGCCGGATATATGACTGCAACTTATCCTTCATGTACACGATGATTGACTCTTGCAAAACGGGGTGGACCATATATGATGATTCATGGTGCTCGCTCGGTATTACGCTTTGTGGACAAAAAAGAGGACCCGCGCAGCCGCTGGGCCAAGGCGTTACTTCAGCGGCGTCACAAGAATGTGGCAGCAGTGGCGATGGCCAACAAGATGGTACGCATGGCCTACGCGCTGTTGAAGCATGAAGAGGACTACTGTGTCGATAGAATGACCGTGTCAGAACCAGAGATAGTTGCCTGATGGTTCGGCAGATGTCGGTACGACACAGACAAAGGCTAGTTTAAGGGAGGTAACCCACCAGCGAGTTGCGAAGAGAAAGATCAATGTGATGGCATGAAAGGAGAGACCTGCATTCCTGAAAACCTGGTTTAGACATAGGCTGAGCAGTGGGAAAGCCGATATAATGATGAGGACAGGGATGCGCGGATTCCATCAGGGCCCGAAGGCGAGAACCTTCACCGAGAGGCCGGATATATGACTGCAACTTATCCTTCATGTACACGATGATTGACTCTTGCAAAACGGGGTGGACCATATATGATGATTCATGGTGCTCGCTCGGTATTACGCTTTGTGGACAAAAAAGAGGACCCGCGCAGCCGCTGGGCCAAGGCGTTACTTCAGCGGCGTCACAAGAATGTGGCAGCAGTGGCGATGGCCAACAAGATGGTACGCATGGCCTACGCGCTGTTGAAGCATGAAGAGGACTACTGTGTCGATAGAATGACCGTGTCAGAACCAGAGATAGTTGCCTGATGGTTCGGCAGATGTCGGTACGACACAGACAAAGGCTAGTTTAAGGGAGGTAACCCACCAGCGAGTTGCGAAGAGAAAGATCAATGTGATGGCATGAAAGGAGAGACCTGCATTCCTGAAAACCTGGTTTAGACATAGGCTGAGCAGTGGGAAAGCCGATATAATGATGAGGACAGGGATGCGCGGATTCCATCAGGGCCCGAAGGCGAGAACCTTCACCGAGAGGCCGGATATATGACTGCAACTTATCCTTCATGTACACGATGATTGACTCTTGCAAAACGGGGTGGACCATATATGTCAATACGGGAGAAGGACCCGGCATGGCACGCTCAGAGAAAAAGGCCAGCGTGGTCGCCGAGATCATGTCGCTCTTCGAGACTGTTATCGAATCCAGCAAAGTCGGCATCCGGAAGCCGAACCCTGCCATCTATGAACTGGCCTGCAAACAGATGGGTATCACGGCATCCGAGGCGGTCTATCTGGATGACCTGGGTATTAACCTGAAACCGGCTCGTGAACTCGGCATGACAACCATCAAGGTTCTCAACGCGGAGCAGGCTATTTCCGAGCTTGAGCATCACCTGGGAATCTCGTTGAGATGAAAGTCCTGCTGACGCGCAGAATTTACCATTGAAGATAAGAGCAACTCACGGCAATCTGACTTCGAACACATCCGTTGGTTTGATGCCATCCTTCCGCTCCCCGGTGACGTGATAAAGGTCTGCCGAGGCTCCGAATGCGACGGATTCAAGCCCATGGATTTCCGGCAACGGAATGCGGACCGGCAGTTCATTGAAAGCATCATCCCAGGACTGCCGGAATGATCTTCGATACAGGTAGGCTTCCTTGTAGGTCACGATCATGGCTGATCGACCACGCATGTCCATCGCTGTCGGACAAGACTTGTAGATGCCGTACCCATCACCTTCCCTGAGATCCCTCGCCGTGGGTTTCGGGATACCTCTGAGTCTCGCGACAGGTTCAGCGATAACCGGTTCATCCGGTCTGAGCGGGATACGAAAGACCTCCGCCGGAATGCGTCGTTTGCTGATGAGATAGATATTCTCTTCTTTTTCATCCACCGCGACCCCTTCAACATCACGATAATCCTGCGGAAATCTGAAATGGATTGTCCAGGCGGGCTCAAGGGTTTGCCCGACGGTATCCAGCGAGGGTTCGGCAATCACCAGCAACGAGAGTGACGGACGCCAGTTGAAGTTGTCCCCGGTATCCGCGATCAGCAGATAGGAAACGCCATCGAGTTCGAACCTTGCCAGGTCTTCAAAGTCATGGTGGTCAGAATACCTGACAGGCCATACGCCGAGGTCTGTGCCATCCAGACCCAGCGCAAACAGTTCCGGTGGATTACCGCTGTCATTCACGGAAAAGAGGACAGACTGGTCCGGCGAGTAAGCAAGCCCGCTGGCTTCCGAAAGCTGTTCGTTGTCCAGTTTTCCCTTCCAGAGAATCTCTGCCCTGACAACTTCCAGCGCCGATATATCGACCCGTTCTTGCTCTGAGTAAACCAGGTTACGTCTCAACAGGTCCTTCGTGAAGGTCACAACCCCATTGCTGACATCCAGGCCGAGATAAAGCCCAAGCCCGGCAAGATAGAGATAGGGCAGTGCTACCACGAAAAGCACCAGTAAAATAAGCCATCTGATCATGGTGTCCGGTCAGCCGCCGGAAATGCGATGCAGGAAGTGCAGTTCACTGTTTTCGCCAACGGTTTCAAGAAGGGGTGTGTGGATGATTTCACCGTCGATGGCGACCGCCATATCCATCAGATTTTCCTCGGTCAGCGCGTCGTATCGCTCCAGCAACTCAGCGACAATCTCCCTGTAGCGCAAAGCCTGAACCCGGGTACGTTCTTCTCCGGTGAACCGTTGCAGTTCGCCGGAGAAGACAACAATAGCCATTCCCTACCCGCTCTGGATAAGGGACAGCACCCTGGGAGGAGAACAAGGCAGTTCGGTCACCTTGCGGTCAATGGCATCACCAACTGCCCAGCCAACAGCGGCCAGCGGTGGAATAATGCCGGACTCACCGACACCGCGAACGCCGTAGGGGTGAAATGCATTCGGCACCTCGACAATGACCGTTTCGATCATTGGCAAATCCGAGGCCAGGGGAATGCGATAATCCAGGAAGCCCGGATTTTCCATCACACCATCCTCATTGAAGATGTATTCCTCATTGAGCGCCCAACCGATTCCCTGTACGGCACCGCCCTGATACTGGCCTTCAACATAGCTCGGGTGAATCGCCTTGCCGGCATCCTGGATCGCCGTATAGCGCACCACATCTACCTTGCCGGTTTCCTTGTCGACCTTCACATCACACACATGAACCGCAAAACCCGGACCCGGACCGCGAGCATTGATGTTTCCGGTACCGGAAATCTGTCCGCCCGTTTTTTTAGCCGCCTCGCAAACTTCGGCAAGGGTCATTTTGTCTTCACCGGCAGTGTTGGTCGCGACGCCATCGGCGTAGTCCACCTGTTCAGCGGTCACGTTCCAGATAGCCGCCGCGCGTTCCCTGACCTGCGTGACGACATTCGTGGCAGCTTCAATCACCGCCATACCCGTTGCAAAGGTCACCCGGCTGCCGCCCGTACCCTCGCTGTAGGGCAGGCTGTCGGTATCGGCAACAATGGGTTTCAGACATGAAGGTTCGATCTGCAGGACTTCTGCCGCCATCATCTGCATAGACGCGCGGGAGCCTCCGATATCCGGTGAGCCTTCCAGGATTGTGCCGGTGCCATCCGTGTTCATGTTGATCAAGACACTGGATTGACCGCCGATGTTGAACCAGAAGCCGGAAGCGATACCGCGACCGCAACCTTCCGGGACAGCAGACTTGTAATGCTCGGAATCCCTGGCTGCTTCCAGGCATTCAACCAGCCCCACAGCCTTGAATTTAGGGCCGTAGATGGTCTGGGTACCCTCTTTCGCCGCATTCTTGAGGCGCAGTTCAATCGGGTCCATGCCCAGCGCTTCGGCCACCTCGCTGACCACCATTTCTGCCGCAAATTCCGCCTGGGGTGCGCCGGGCGCCCGATAGGCGGCGACCTTGGATTTGTTCAAGACGACATCGAACCCTTCAACCAGAAGATTCGCACAGTCGTAGGGTGTATACATGGTCATCACGCCGGGCATCATCGGTGAGCCTTTGAATGCACCGGCCTCATAAGCCATCCAGCCCTGCATGGCGGTAATCGTGCCATCTTTTTTCGCGCCGACCTTCGCTTTCAGCCTGGCGGCAGATGTCGGACCCGTGGCGATAAACACCTCATCGCGATTCATAACCATCTTGACGGGGCGACCGGCTTTCCTGGAAAGCGCCAGGGCAACCGGCTCCTGATAAACCACTGTCTTGCCGCCAAAGCCACCACCAATCTCGCTGGCAATAACCTTCAGTCGGCCCAGGTCAAGGCCCAGCAGTTTAGCGGTGCTGGTCCTGACATCAAAGTGACCCTGTGTACAACACCAGATCATGGACTGGCCATTTTCATCGTATCTGGCCGTGCAGGCGTGAGGTTCGATATAACCCTGGTGTGCTGTCGGTGTGCGGAATTCCCGCTCGATAACAACGTCAGCCTCTGCAAAACCGGCCTCGACGTCACCAATCTTCATTTCCACTCGAGTGGCAATGTTTGACGGGCTGGATGGCGTTTCCTCGTAACCCTGCGTGAACTGATCCTCATGCAGAATCGGTGCGTCATCCTTCATGGCATCTTCGACGTTGAGCACCGGCGGCAGCACTTCGTATTTCACGTCGATCAACGCCAGCGCATCATCCGCCGCACGCTCTGTTCGCGCGGCAACCGCAGCAATGGCATGGCCGTGGTAAAGCGCCTTATCGTCGGCAAGACAGTTGCGCGCCAGGTCGAGCATATCAGCGGCGCCCTCACCCGCATTTATTTTCTCACTCTGGACATTACCGAAATCCTTGAATGTGACCACGGCAAACACATCCGGGTGCGCCTCGGCCCTGCTGGTATCAATGGCAAGAATCCTGGCGTGAGCATGGGGGCTGCGAAGCGTTCGCCCCCAGATCATGCCCGGCAGATTCAGGTCTGCGCCGTACTGAGCGCGTCCGGTAACCTTATCGAAACCGTCCGGACGAATCGTCCGTTGACCAATGTACTTGAACTCTTGTGCTTCACTCATAATCAGGCACCTCCTCTCATAGTCTCGGCAGCGTCCATCACTGCCCTGATGATCTTGTCGTAACCCGTGCAACGGCAGAGATTACCGGCCAGATAGTAGCGGGCTTCCTCCTCGGTGGGGTCGGGATTTTCTTCCAGCAGGGCCTTGGTACTGACAATCAGGCCCGGGGTGCAGACACCACACTGCAACGCCGCGTGTTCCAGGAATTTCTGCTGGATAACGTGGAGTTCGTCGTTGCTGCCGATACCTTCAATCGTGCCAACTTCTGCGCCATCGGCTTCAACACCCAGCACCAGACAGGAACAGACCAGGCGGCCGTTGAGGGTAACCGAACAGGCACCGCAGTCGCCGGAGCCGCAACCTTCCTTGGTTCCGGTCATCTGAAGTTCATTTCTCAGAACGTCCAGCAGGGTGTCGCCCGGCTCACAAAGAAACTCGACCGCCTCCCCGTTAATCGTTGTTGATACGTGTGACTTCGCCATGGATTAACTCCCCTTGATTCTTTGTGCAGCAATAGCTGCTGCTCTTTTGACTAAAACACCCACGACCTGACGACGATAGTCAGCGGTTCCGCGACGATCAGTAATCGGGCTGGAAGCGGCGCTTGCGGCATCGGCTGCTGCCTGAAGCGCTGCTTCGTCGAGTGCGCTGCCAACCAGGGCCGCCGCTGCATCGGGCACCAGCAGTGCCGTGGGTGCCACTGCACCAATACCGACCCGGGCCGCCGTACAGGTTCCACTATCATCCAGGGTCACGCTGACTCCGGCACCAGCCACCGCGATGTCCATTTCCGTCCTCGGAATAAATCTGAGGTAGGCATCAGAGGTGTTGGCGGCGGGCTTCGGTACCTGAATTACCTTCAGCAGTTCACCCTTCTCCATGCAATTCTGACCAACACCGGTGACAAAGTCTTCCACAGCCACCACGCGCTCGCCACCGGACCCTGCGATGACGCACCGGGCACCGTTCGCGATCAATGCGGGTATGGTGTCTGCCGCAGGTGATGAATTACACAGGTTGCCGCCTACGCTGGCTCGACCCTGGACCTGAGTAGAACCGATCAGCCAGGCCGATTCCACCAGACCGGGGAATACCGCTTTTATGTCGCTTCGTTCCGTGAGTGCCGCACAACTCATGGATGGCCCAAGATCCAGACCCGCGTCGGTCAGGTTGGCTTCGTTCATCCCGGATATTTTTTTGATGTCAACAAACAGTCGTTCAGCATCGCTGCTGCCGTTGGTCTGAATGATGAGGTCGGTGCCGCCTGCAAGAACGTGCGCGGGAACATCCGCATTAGCAAGCAGGCTTACCGCACCTTCAATAGAATCCGGTGCTTCATAGACGACTGATACCATTTTTCCTCCTATAGATCGTCTGCGTACCCGCGCCACGCCTGAGCTTCGTGTTGTCTCTTCTGTTGCCGCGACGGGGTAAAGTTCAAGTGGCTATATATAACATGCGGGAAGGCGCATAGGCTATGGTCTTCTGCTATGGGACACGCTTCAGTTGTTCGGTGGTCGGGTGATCCTCATTCAAGGCCAGCAGGAGTATCCGGCTTCCTTTCCAGTTGGGCCATTTGGGCCATTTCTGAGCCGATTCTCCGTGAGGCGGTATTTCTGGAGGCGACTGTTAGGCTTGTCGGGAATAGTACGCTCAATCCACCCCTGACCGAGAAGATAATCAAGATAATTACGCTGGAAAGTCTCGCGGTGTTTGACTCCGGCCGCTTCTTGTATCTCCCTGCTCCGGAGGGGTGCTTTCTGACAGGCCGCCAAGACCTGCACAATCCACGGATCGACTTGTCCGGTATCTTGGGCCTCGTCTTGGTCCCGACTTAGTCCCGACTTAGTCCCGACTTGTCCGGTGACTTGTCCGGCGACTTGTCCGGTAGGCCGTAGGGTCGTGGTGACAAACCCATTAGTTTTTGATTTCGTTATATCGAAGATGGTTTACCGACATTATCACATAATCATTGCACAACCTTGATTACAAAATTTCCTTTGCCATTATTCTACTTTAGAAGCGTTACCGAAACGCTCTGCGAGGTTTTGCAAATGAACATTACTGGGGTCAATCTTGAGGCCAGATTTAACATATTTTTGAGCGTGATCTTCCCTGCCCAGATGCCATTCAAGCCATGCCATTCTTGAAAAATCAGTTCCGTTTGCCTCATCCTTTCGCTTTCTCAAAACCGTTGCTAGTTCATTGGCCATATAATATTTTTGTTCTTCTTCAAGACCTTCACCTTGCTCTTTAAACGATTTAAGAACACGGTTTAATTTGTTCGCTGTGTTGGATAAATCGTAAAAAGATACTTCTCCAACTTTCACACTTTCAATAAATGCATGGACTTCGTCCACATCATCGTGAGTATAAAAGTATACCTTGCCCAACAGTCTCCATGCTTTAAAAGCCTCCGCACGGGTCGGGTCATTTTCTAGAAATTTTTTCAATTCATCCTTAGCGCGATCATAACCTTCTGAATCCTGTTGCTCCATGTGCCACTTTGCCAGAAGTAGCCACCCTGGATTATAAGCATGGCATATGGCTTCTAGAATCGGTTCATAGTCTTCATATCTCGAGCCAGCTTCCACTTTACGAGAAATGTTTAAGATCAATTTCTCCAATTTCTTATCGGCTCTTCCCCAAATGTGGTGGGTAAATATCAAGCCACTCCCTCCGGATAAAGGTCCAGTCCTCCAAGATGAAAATAGATGGCATTGCGAAATCGTTCTCTATTTCGATAGCCGCAGGCCCTTCTCTTGATCTGTTGTATCTTCCGGTTCATCGCTTCTGAGCGACCGTTGTCTGACTTCAAAATGATGGCATTAACGATTCCCCACAAATGCGCTCGAATCATCCTGGCGACCTTGCGAACCGGGCCCAGGCGTGAACGAAACGCCCAACTCAACCAACGCTTCCATGCCTTCATCGCCCAGCCGCGTGTGCTGTAATGCCATAGACTCATCGCCAATTCCTTGATCGCCCAGCCGCGTGCCGTCTTCAATCCGGATGCGCGTAATACGGCAAACTCTCTCCACTGTTCGCGGCTCATATTCTGTGGATTACGCAACCAACTGTATTTGCTCCCCTTGAGCAATTCATCTCCATTAGCCAACAGCCTTCGATGCTCCTGCCGCCGCACCTTGTCTACCGCTCCTCCGAGGTATTTGGCGACATGGAACTTGTCGAAAGCGATGCACGACTCAGCATGCGGTAAGGCATCATGGGCCGCCTTGATATAGGCAGGCCACATGTCCATGTTGATGCATTCTATCGCCGCTCGTTCCGCGTCAGTGAGCGTCTCCAGATAGCACGTTAAGCTCGCCGCCTTTCGGTCGTCAGCGACATGTAGCACACGGCCTTGCTCACTGTGATCAGTGACCACCGTGACGTATTCATGGCGCTTCTGAAACGATGTCTCATCCACACCCAGGCGGGTCGGTGCATGGTGTTCTCTGCGTGCCATGCCGCGTGTCACAGCCCGCTGCATAATCCCGTCTACCGCATTCCAACTCAGCCTCAGCCGGGTCGATACCGCACTCACTGAGGCCTCTTTCAGCCAGTCAATCACCAAGGCTTCAAACAAGGCTGTGAACCCACTGCCCGACTCCGACCAGGGAACCGCTACCGTGACCACCCCATGCTCCGCGCAATTCACGCGCGGGACCTCCGCCACCAACAGCGTCTTCAACTGGCAGGTGTCGAGATGGCGCCAGCGCCTGGTTCGCTTGTCGTAGCCCGGACTTCTCTTTCCGCACTTGGGGCAAGTCAACGGGTCGGAACCATGGTTCACTGTGATCTCAACCTCATCGTTGGACAAAGAGACTTTGACGTCCGAGACCTGCCACGGCTTCTCTATTCCCAGAATCTGGGTGTATAACTGTGTGTCTTTCATGAGCGTGTACCTGTGTGTCTTTACATAGGCCATCAGGTTAAGCTACCCACTTGATCTGGGGAAGACCCTTCTTATCTAAACCAAGCTTGGGTTCGCCTAATGATGCCGTTCCCAACATTTGTAGAATTTCTACATCTGCATTAATTTCGGTTCTTTCAACCTTAAGATTTAGCTTCTTTTTTCCAAACTCTCTAGCCACTAGAGGTAGCGAAATGAACTTTTGACCATCAGAAGAAGCTTTGTGAATGTCGGCAAGTGAAAATTGCAGTAAAGAATCGATGCCTTTCTCTACTTCCTGGCGTTGTTTCGTGGAACGAATCAACACTGCTTCAAGAGCTAACCTTGGGACGGCTGAATTCCATGCTGAAAGAGTCAAGAATGCTCGTTCAGCACATGGTGATAGCGCATGGTATGTCCTTTCGAACAACGCAGTGAGAATATTTTCTGTGCCAGCTACCATTCGCCGAATGTTTCCCAGACGCTTATTTTTAGCGACTTCACCTAATAAAATTTTAATTACATAAGGATGCCCTTCTGATTCGTCTATCAGGTCGCGCTTGTATTTATCGGTAATATTATCTATGCCTAAAATATTTGCGGTTCGCTTTATCAGTTCCTCCGCCTCTGAGTCACGCATCCCCCCAACTCCTACTGGGTAATCTCCTTTGAATTCAGCTTCTCGTAGTCGCGTAGTAATCAAAGCCTTATTCGGCGACCGAATATGTGTATCAATCCAATTGTATACTTCATTCGGGTTCTTCATTGTTTCAAAATTATCGAAGACAAAAAGGCATGGACCTGTGTCACACTTTTGCAACTGTTCTTCAAAGAATTCTCGATGATTGAATTCTTTGCTCTTTAGTATTTGCTTGTCGCGCACTAATTCAGAGTAAAATTTCGCCATATCGTCAATCGTTAACACTGTTGCTCTGACTGGCTTTGGGCCTTCGGGACGAAGATCTACATCCCGCGCACTGAGCCATACAATTGAAAAATATTTCTCTTTGTCAAAAAGATTATGTATTACCTTCAAGGCAAGCGATGTTTTTCCAATTCCCCCACTTCCAACCAGCGTTACGATAGGATGCCTATCATGAATCAAAAGTTCTTTACAAAGACTGAATTCTAATTCAGTTCTGTTAATGTAGTCAGGTTGCCTATCAGGGGCGTTTGAAAGGCATTTATCACGCGGGAGAAGCTCCCCGTGACCTGCGGTTTCACTGGCCGGGAGTTGTCCTGGAGGGGTTTGGAAAAACGATAACTCCCCTCCTCTCCTGCTATCAGTATAATAGGAAAGGAGTTCGTAAGATTTATTCTTTGCCCCTCCATTTGGAAAGTAAAAATCCTGCAATTCAGGATCAGACTCCATTAATAGAACTTGGCGTGGAGTCCCCATAAAAACATAGACACCATCTGCTAGATTTTCATCGTTATGTGATTTTAGATATTCAAATTCCTTACAATCACCTGCAATTTTTGACACTCGATACTTGCCAGACAAATTTCGATACAAATAGACCCAAGAACAGTGCAGTAGTGAGAAATTATCAATTATAATAGTTAAGCTATTGGCAACATGCTTTGCAGCTTCACCTGTTTGGCTGACCACAGTCGCTCCGTGAGCTCTTGTTTTATTTCGAAGCCTGGCAAATAATCTAAACCACCGCATCATGTCAGTTTTTACCGGGAGTTCTTCAGATTCAATATTCAATTGGCTCAACGCTGCCTTGAGTGCTGCAGTCGCATCATACTGCCATTCACCCTCTTTGCAGGTCTTGGTCAATTCAGTCCGAATTGTTTTCGCTTCTTCAAGTAAGTAATGAGATGCTACTCCACTCACGGCATCTTCGAGATGGCGCGCCCAGTCTCCCAAGCCATCTGTTCGCACAAGAGAATACTCTAACCGATACCTGTTGCGATCTCGATCATCATTCAATGATGCGAGCATCCCAGCGACAATTGTTTTCGCCAATGCTTCGGCAGTGTACAGAAGAGAAAAAAAATAAGTAAAATCAGAATCTGATTTTGATTGAGTTGCCCTCTGAAGAACTTGTTGGATCGCAAGGTGTTTCATCTTTGAATGGTTGTCTCCACAATGGTCTAAAATGCGATTCTTCTCACCAACATAGTATGACAGGAAGATACGTTGTTTGGAACTTCGAGGCTTGCCCGGGATAGTCATTTCGACAAACCCTTCTTTCAGAAGTGGTTTAAGGACTTGGTCCCGTGGGTGCGTCCGGTGAATCGCAGGATCTCCTTAATTATTTTATATTTCAAGCACTTATCGAGAATTTCTACTTGGTCCCTTCTTGGTCCCTTCTTGGTCCCGACTTGTCCGGTACCTTGGGCCTCATGGGCCTCATCCTGGGCCCCACTTGGCCCCGACTTGTCCGGTAACTTGTCTGCCGGGTGCGGGATAGTAGTAACAAAGCCACAGGGAAGGGATAACTACGACTCAAGGAGTCCGGCATCAGGCATCGGGATCATGTCGCTGGTGCTGCCGCCGCGATGGATTTGGACATGACGAAATCAATCGCCTGATCTACGAGTTCAAAGGTAGTGTCCCTATACACTTGATAGGAAGAGATGGGTTTGTCAACTTCAGTGCCATGGAAGTGGGCGCACTTGATCTCGAAGGATAACGTGAAGCGTTGCGGGTATTTGCCAAGGAGCAAGATGGCGGTATGGGTGAGGGCGCCATCTTCCAGCACAGGTTCAGGTAGGTGAGCACTTCGTCGATTGCAGATCCTGCAGAGAGCGGGAAGTTGGCGAACTATCGGGGCTTTGTTTTATCGCGCCATAATTGAGACTTTACAAACACCCTATCCAGTACATTTTTGTCCAAGAAACATCGAAAGCACTGGTAGCATCTTTGACGCGGAAGTTCTTAAAGTAATCTGCTTTTTGCTTTCTGGCAACGCTTGCTAATTCAGCCCCATTCTTGAGAACGAACCCTCTTGAGGTCATACATCTGTCAGTATATTGTACTATTCTATGATTAGTTTTCACGCCTAGTTCTGCTGCGCGACCGTTTGGATCAACTTCTGTGACAACAACACCCAGCGTCTCTGTCAATGCACCCTTAACGTAAATTGGTCGTGATTTCGCAGTATCGAAACCCATATAGTCCCGAACAGTGAGTCCCAACTCAGGTATTACGTAGTCTTGAATTTTAAGATCATTGCCCCCTTGATTTGAAACTGTTTTTCCTTGTTTTGGGTCCATAATATCTGGTTCCATTTTTGGCGACGGTTGAGTGTCTAAACTAGAGAGAACAGAGGGCGATAGTTTGTCTTGATTTAAATCATCACTCCTGCCAAACGATATTTGTTTTATGTACAAATCAAAGGCAGCTAGCCTTTCCGGACCTGATGGGTGAGTATCCGTATGGTCTGATTTAAGCTCATTTGCATCAGCACCAACATACATCATAATGTTCCTAGCCTCGTTTACGCTGTAGCCCGCCAGATTTACTACTTCCAAGGCTAATTTATCTGCTTCTGATTCCTGATCAATTGAAAAAGCCAGCCTTCCTGCTTCATGCCCTATTTCGTATCCACCCTCTACTCCTACTTCAATCACGTCTTCAAGGACGTCTTCATCAGCGCCAAGCGCTACCGCAACCGAACCCAATAGAAGTCCGGTTGCTAGTCCGGTTAAAGCACCGGTCACTGTTGCATTTACCCAGTCCTCCGCAACGTGGTTTAAAATATGATGACTCATTTCATGCGACAAAATGAACGCCAGTTCGTCGTCGGATTTCACATATCTAAAAACTTCAGTGGTGACGCTTATTTCCCGGTTTTCTGCCGCGAAAGCATTGAAGTTTTCATCGTCTAAAATTACTAGCGTCCAATTGCTACAAGAAGAATCGAAGATCTTTTCCCCTATCTGAATACATGCATCTTCTGCATGTGGCTCAAGTTGGTTATAAATTCTTGTTAGCCTTTGTTTAGGATCTTCTGATATTGATTGGCGATCTCTGGGCCTTTGGTTGGAGATTTCACCTTGCTTTTGTTGAAGGGTATAGTCATCGAAGCGTGGCATGTACTGCGCTGGAGCACACGCTGTTATAGTGATTGATACGAGTACGAATATAGGCAGATTTCTTAGAGATCGCTGCCAGATGCAGTCGTCATGCATACCCAACAAACTTAAACCCTCTGGTGAATTATATGCCCGGATAGTACAAGGTTTGATTTCGCTGTTCAATGGGCCTTAACTCCCGTGTTAGAAGTGTTAGGAGCACATGATCTGTCCGGTTCTCATGCCTTCCTGAGGAGGGAGGTTTATGAGACAGACAACTTCTATAGGAAATCAAAATAACCCGTCTACGGTGTCACACGCACTGATCATGTAGCCCTTTTCCATGCCGCACGCGCCGTATTCAATCTCGCCGCTTTTATCGTAGGTTGTGTGGGTGAAAGACCCGCCGCCACGGTATGGCTGGAAAATAAAGACATCTTTCTCGCCGAAGGTGCCCAGGTAGAACTCCGACCCGGGATGCATCTGGATTGTGAGCGGCACGGAGTGAGGGAAAATACTGGATTCAACGATGTATCCACCTTCGGGGTTTCGGTTTACAGAAACCCGGCAGGTTTTTTCCGTTATATTTGAGAAGGTCCACCGGTTTTCAGGATCCCAGAGAATGATCCTGCCCCGGTAGGATTGTGTTTTCAGCCTTGTTAGCGGTCTGGGGGCGCGATTGGCTTCCTGAATCCGGGATTTGTTCCAGCAACAGGGTAGGCCACCACAAAGGTTTGATTGATTATCAACGGTCTGGGCGGGTGGGTTGCCCATGCCCGTGATAAGGAGTCCAATGCAGAGCAAACCAAGAGAGCCCACAAATAATTTTCTGTGATCGCCCGAACTAAACATGGTCAGTCAGCCAGTCTTTGAATTCGATCATTAACCGTATCATTACCGTCTCCCGATTCCGAACAGGCATTTCAATCAACAACTCAGTCAACAACAGGATACATCGCATCACCCCATACCTCTACGGGATGATCAAGCAGAATTTCGATGACCAGCGGCACAACCTTGGCAAGAAAGTTTGCACCATCCCGCAACTGATTTCTGTTGACGGAGCCGTTCCAGGTCGCTCCACCATGCACCAGTTGGTTGCGTAGCATGTATAGCCGACTGAAGATGATAGCCAGCACCTCCGTGGTCTGTTTCTTGCCCAGCGCCGCATTGGCTTTTCGCCTGGCTGTGGTGAATTTGGCCTTCCACCGATTTTCGGTGATTTTCCCTCGCTGGAAGTCCCAGAAAGGGGCAAATACATATTCATTGTTGAGCAGAAGGCGAATGCTACCTGCAAATTCGGACCAAATCAGATTGTAAAGAACCTTGTCCTTATCAAGGTCAACCAGGCGCTTCAGGAATTGATTAAACACAAGGGTTTCGGCCATCTGGTCCATGTCATTCAAATCGTTGGCGTAGGCCGCATTGAAACTGATCCAGAGGAAGATGAAGCGACCGTCCTCATCTTCACACCGCTCCGCCCTGTCGAGCCAGCTCAGCGCACGGTGAATCCTGATTCCAATATTTTCAGGATAGTTTTCCCGTTCGGCGCGTTGTCGTTTTTTTAATTCCGCATAGCTGGACGGCACGATCAACTCCCCGACAGACCAATCACATCGTCGCGGTTGCGTTGGCAGACCCGAGGGAACCAGCCAGGCAGGTCTCTATCTTATCCTTCGCAATGCTGTCGGGGTCACTGAATTGAACGCCGACACCGGGTGTATGGGGGCTTTTCACACCCTTCCCGGCGACCCAGATGACCTTGCCGGCCACCGGGATCTTTTCCGGTTCGTCCATAAGGTCAAGCAGAATCAGGACCTCATCGCCCAGATCGTATTCCGCACGATTCGCGATGAATAAACCACCATGTTTGATGAAGGGCATATAGTAGTTGTGCAGGGCGACCTTGTCCTTGATCGTCAGTGCGATCATGGTCTTCTTGCCACCACGACGGGTCAGCCTGGCCATACCTCTTTACCTCCGGCGAGATACCATCAAAACACAGAGGAAAGATGATGCCCTATGGCCCTGCCGTGAACAAGGGAAGCTCTGAATAATAGGATTTTTTTGTGAGAGCAAGGCGGACGCGCCCGCAGAAAATCGTAAAAACGCTTTAATTTTCCGATGTTTCGAGGACGGGTCCAACGTAGCTATCGCGGGAAAAGACATTATTCAGAGTTTCCCAAGTTTGATCAGGCCGCTGCCGCGAACACCCATTCCAGCAACATCTGTGCGTTGGCATTGGACGTTCCCAGCAGGCTGGACTTTGCTTCGCACACACGATCAAGCAACACCTGCCTTCGTTCACCGGATGCCGTTCCTGCAAAGGAGGCAAGCTGTTCTTTCTGGTCCGTTGCCGAGACCTGGGCTACACCCGCCTGCTCGAACTTGATCGCCTCAAGCGTGAAGTGGTAGATGAGATCAAGCACCCGAATCGGGTCCCGGGAGGCGAGCGTTGATGCCAGCCGGATGGGTGATAGCCGCCCTTCGGATAGCGCCGGTAGAGCGGCGCCAATTTCAGCACGCAACGCCAGGTAATCCTCATCCATGGTCCGCACGACCCTTAACGGACTGCCCCCCGCAATATCCAGCAGCAGGGAGTGATCACCCTCCACCTGTTGTGACCGCAGCCAGTCGAGGGCCAGTTCACGAGCAGGCAGTTGTGTCATTATCGGCTGACATCGACTGCGGATGGTTGGCAGCAGTCGGGCCGGTTCCTCGGTCACGAGACAGATGACGGTTGCCGCAGGCGGCTCCTCCAGACATTTGAGCAGTGCATTGGCAGATTGCAGGTTCAGTTTGTCGGCGGGGTCAATCACGCAGATCTTGCCACCCCCCTGCTGGGCAGTCTGCTGCGCCCAGTGGATCATATTTCTGACCTGTTCGATCTTGATCTGCTTTGAGTCTTCCAGCGTGACGGTCAGATAGTCAGGATGGGTACCCGCGTTAATCAGCAGACACTGGCTGCATTTACCGCAGGCTTCTCCTGCCGTTCGATGTTCGGCAGGACACAGGAAATAGCGCGCCAGGTGTTCAACAAAGACAGACTTCCCGGTGTCCGCCGGACCACTGAGCAGTAATCCATGGGGCAGTTTCTCCCCGTCTATCCGGGCCTGAATCCTGTGCCAGGAATCCTGCTGCCAGGGCAGGAGTTCGCTCATGATGCCAGTACCTCCCCCATCACTGATCGAATCTCGGCCCGCACCTGGTCCAGGTCACCCGAGGCATCGACCAGTCGATAGCGCTTGTGGCTGGCCGCACGCTTCACAAAGGCACGCCTTGCCTTTTCAAAAAAGGCTTGCTCCTCTGATTCAAACCGGTCCGCCTGCGCCGAAGCCGTGGCGCGGCTGAGCCCGGTTTTTACGTCCAGGTCCAGTATCAGGACCAGGTCCGGCCTGAACTCACGCAGTACCATCTGTTCCAGGCTGGCAACCATGTCTTCACCCAGGCCTCTGCCAGCGCCCTGGTAGGCATAGGAAGAATCCGTGAAGCGATCACACACAACCCAGCTTCCTGCTGCCAGCGCGGGTTTAATCAGTTCCTCAACATGCTGGGTGCGGGCGGCAAACATCAGCAGCAGTTCTGCCATCGGCGTCATGCCGTGTTCCGCCTTGTCCAGGAGTATCCGGCGAACCCGCTCACCCAGTTGAGTGCCGCCCGGCTCTCTTGTCAGTACAACCTTGTGACCGGCCTCGCGAATCAGGTCAGCGATCAGACCGATGTTCGTCGATTTACCGGCACCTTCAACACCCTCGACAGTGATGAATTTTCCGGAAGTCATGGGGAGGTGTTCCTCTGGTATTGATTCACAGCCCGGTTATGCTCTTCCAGCGTCGTGGAAAAGCGACTTTCACCATTCCCTTTGGCGACAAAGTAAAGGTAGGCGTGTGATGATTCCGCCAGGGCAGCCCTGAGGGAAGCCGCCCCGGGTGAGCAGATGGGCGTGGGTGGCAGCCCTCTTCGTGTGTAGGTGTTGTAAGGGCCATCGGCTTTCAGGTGAGCGCGTTTCAGGTCACCGTCAAACTGGTCACCCAGGCCATAAATAACGGTGGGGTCGGACTGTAGCTTCATTCCTTTGGCGAGGCGATTCTGGAACACGGAGCCGATTTTCTCACGATCCGGTTCAAATCCGGTTTCTTTTTCGATCATCGACGCAAGGGTCAGGGCATCGTAAGGGGAATCCATGCCGGAGGCCACACTGCGGGTCCGCCAGGCGCCATCAAGTTCGCTCTGCATCTTCCGGTAAGCCAGGCGCATGATCCTGAGGTCCGAATCCCCGCTGGTGTAGGTATAGGTATCCGGGAACAACCAGCCTTCCGGGTCTCCCGGTATGCCCAGGGCGGAGGCAATCTCAAGCCGCGTGAACCCTGTGGTTTCATGTATCAGATATGGTTGTTCGCTGAGTCGTTCGCGCCACTGATCGAATCGCCAGCCTTCCGGGAAGGTTACCTGGTGCCGCATGACGCGACCGGACCGGAACAGGGTTAGCAAACCCGGCACATCAAGACCGGGCGTCACCCGATACTGACCTGCCTTGATGGTTCCTTCACCCCGGCTCAGCAGTGCATACGCCTTGATTATCGAGTCATCAGCCGGTGTCACCTGTTGCTGAACCAGGCGCTCGGTGATGTCGGAGAGGTTGCTGCCGGATTTGATGTCAAAGACAATTTCCGATGAGGTCGTCTGACCCAGTTGGTTGACCACGTAAAACCCGACACCGGCGAGGCAGAGTGCCAGTAACAACAGGATGACCAGGATGCTGACAACCAGCCTGCTCATTTTTGACCCATCAGACAGCCCATCAGACAAACAACAGGCTAGTCTGGCTGCTTGAAGATCAGCGTACCGTTGGTGCCGCCAAATCCGAAGGAGTTTGTCAGCGCCACCCGAATCGGCATTTCTCTGGCCCGGTGCGGTACGTAATCCAGGTCACAGCCCTCATCAGGGTTATCCAGGTTGATGGTCGGCGGCGCCACCTGGTCACGAATCGCCAGCGCCGTTATCACCGCTTCAATCGAGCCAGCCGCACCCAGCGCATGACCTGTCATGGATTTGGTCGAACTGACTGCCACACTGGCAGCCTCGGCCCCCATGATGGTTTTGATTGCCTGGGTTTCCGCCAGGTCGCCAAGAGGTGTCGAGGTACCATGTGCGTTGATGTAATGAATGTCACTGGCGTTCAGGCCCGCATCCTGCAAGGCATTCTGCATTGAGCGAACCGCGCCTTCGCCGTTTTCCGAGGGAGAGGTCATGTGAGATGCATCTGCACTCATGCCGAAGCCTGCCAGTTCACAATAGATCCTGGCACCACGCGCCCTGGCGTGTTCGTATTCCTCCAGCACCATGACCGCCGAGGCATCACTCAGCACGAAACCATCACGGTCCCGGTCCCAGGGCCTGCTTGCCAGTTCCGGCTCGTCGTTGCGGGTGGACAGGGCCTTCATGGCGGCGAACCCGGCCATGGTCGTCGGTGAGGTGGATTTTTCCGCACCACCCACCACCATGGCGTCCACGTCACCGGCGGCAATCATGCGCGCACCGAAGCCGATGTTGTGTGTGCCGGTTGTGCAGGCGGTTGTTATGGCGATGTTCGGACCCTGAAGGCCGAACATGATCGACAGGTGACCGGCGATCATGTTGATGATGCAGGACGGCACAAAGAAAGGTGATACCTTGTTGGCGCCACGATTGTTGACCACATCATGGCAGGTTTCGATGGTGACAATACCGCCGATTCCGGACCCCACCGCCACACCGATCCGGTGACGATTCTCATCGGTGACCTCAAGGCCGCTGTCGTTCATGGCCTGGATGCCCGTCACCAGGCCGAACTGGATGAAGCCATCCATGCGCCGCGCCTCTTTGGGGTTCAGGTATTCGGAGACATCAAACTCCGGCACCTGACCGCCAAACCTGACGGGAAATTCTGAGACATCGAAGGAGGTAATGGGCCTGATACCACTTTTGCCAGCCGTCAGGCCGGACCATGATGACTCAAGGTCGGGACCCAATGGTGTCAGCATACCCATACCGGTCACCACGACTTTACGTTTCGACAAATTCGTCCCCTGTCAGCGTCCCGGATAAAAACAAAAAGCCGTGATCGTCAGGGACAATCACGGCTCCTGATTCACTGGTGAAAAGCTTAAAGAACCTCTGAATAATGTCTTTTCTCGCGATACACGAAAAAAATCCTGCTATCCAGAGCTTCCATCAGTGTGGGCTTCGATGTAATCGATTGCTTCTTTGACCGTGGTAATTTTCTCAGCCTCTTCATCCGGAATCTCTGTTTCAAATTCCTCCTCAAGGGCCATTACCAGCTCGACTGTATCGAGTGAATCTGCGCCAAGATCCTCAACGAAAGAAGCCTCCGGGGTGACCTCATCTTCTTTTACGCCGAGTTGCTCACATACCAGTTTGGTCACTCGTTCAACAATGGTGCTCATGTCTAGATTTACTCCTACATAGTTGCAGTCAAGCTGCGCTAGTTTAATGAAATGCCAGATAGTCCATCAAGTAGTTTTATCCGGCGGCCCTTGCCAGGGGGCCATTTGTCAAAGCGTTTCACGCCTCAGGCCATATACATACCGCCATTGATATGAATAGTCTCGCCGGTGATGTAACCGGCGGACTCGCCCGCCAGGAACACCACCAGTGCCGCGATTTCCGAGACATCACCCAGACGCCCCAGGGGGATTCCGGAGAGCATCAGGTCACGCTGTTCATCGGTCAGTTCATCGGTCATGTCAGTTCCGATGAGCCCGGGGGCTACACAGTTCACCGTGATGCCTCGTCCGCCCAGTTCCGCTGCCATGGACTTGCTGTAGCCAACAATGCCCGCTTTTGCAGCGGCATAGTTACTCTGGCCGGGGTTACCCATGGCGCCGACCACCGAGGTCAGATTGATGATTCTGCCCCACCTTGCCCTGACCATACCCCGCAGACACTGCTTGGTGACCCGGAATATCCCCGTGAGATTGGTATCAATCACATCCTGCCATTCATCGTCCTTCATTCGCAGGGAGATGTTGTCTCTGGTAATCCCGGCATTGTTGACCAGGATCAGCGGCGCATCGTACCTGTCTTTGATGGCAGCGAAGAGGCCATCAATGGACTGTGCATCCGGGATATTCAGCACAAAACCCTCACCACGGCTACCCAGATCATCGGAGATCTTCGCCGCGCCGGCTTCAGAGGTCGCCGTGCCAATGACAGTAAGACCAGCGTCTGCCATGGCGCGAGCGATGGCCCTGCCGATACCCCGGCTTGCGCCTGTAACCACTACAACCTTCTGTTCCGCCATATCGTTGTTCTTTCGTGCTCCAGTTCAGCCCGCAAGGCTATCGAGGATATTGTTAACACTTTCGCCGGAATCAATGTTGAAACCGGTGATGGACTTATCTATGCGTTTGGCAAGACCCGTCAGCACCCTGCCCGGACCACACTCAATGATGGTTTCAACACCCATGGCCTTCATGTTTTCAACCGTAGCCGTCCAGAGAACCGCACCTGACATCTGGCTGACCAGGTTGGCCCGAATGGCTTCCGGGTCCTCATGCACGGCGGCGTCGACATTCTGCACCAGCCTGAGGCGTGGTGCATTGAAGGTCACGTCGGCCAGCGTCTTTTGCATTGCGTCAGCCGCGGGTTTCATCAGTTCACTGTGAAAGGGCGCGCTGACGGCGAGCGCCATCGCTCGTCTGGCACCAGCCTCTTTGCAGCCTTCAATGGCTCTATCCAGCGCCGCACGCTTACCGGCAATAACGACCTGCCCCGGTGCGTTGAAATTTGCCGCCTGAACGATCTCGCCCCTGCCTGCGTCTGACGCCGCAACGCAGACATCAACGACCTCGGCATCGGAAAGCCCCAGCACGGCGGCCATACCGCCCTCACCAACCGGTACCGCTGTCTGCATGAACTGACCACGCTTTTGCACCAGGGCCACCGCATCGGCAAATTCAACAACGCCCGCAACCACCAGCGCGGCATACTCTCCCAGGCTGTGACCCGCAACAACGCCGGGCTCCGGCGCACCCTGTTCGAGTGCCAGGCGGTAAAGGGCAACACTGGCCGTCAGCAGTGCCGGCTGGGTGAATTCGGTCTGGTTCAACTGCTCTTCGGGGCCATTGGCAACCAGCGCCCAAAGGTCATATCCCAGTAAATCCGATGCTTCAGAGAAAAGCGGCATGACGGCATCTGCCGCATCCTGCAACATGCCGACTTCCTGGGAACCCTGTCCCGGGAATACGTATGCTAGTTTTGTCATAGGAGGTTTTATGCGCCATGGTCATGGCGCAGCAGTGGTTGTTCTTATTCCTGGTCTTTATGGATAACTTTCTTACCACGATAGAAGCCGTCAGCCGTTATGTGATGGCGGCGGTGGGTTTCACCCGTGGTGGGGTCCTCGGACAGGGTCGGTCCGCGAAGGGAATCGTGTGAACGACGGCTACCGCGCCTGGATCGGGTTACTTTATTCTGTTGGACTGCCATGTCAGCGCTCCGGTTCTTTCTGTTTGCCTATCGCGTCGGCCAGGCCAGCAAAAGGGCGATGGGTCCGCGCGGGTTCATCTTCCTGTTTCGTAGTCGGCCTCCCGATGGCCGCATTGTCACTGCCAGGGCACTCGCCATCCCTGTGGCGAGGAATCATCGGTAGCGTCAGCATCAGTTCATCTTCGACAAGCGCCGCCAGAGGAATCAGCCTGTCAGCATGAATGATGCCATCCTGCTCCTGATCAAGTTGTTCCAGTTCAGATTCACTGGTCACAACGATCAGTGACAGGTCGCTCGACAGTCTGGTGGCCACTGGTTGCAGGCACGACTGGCATTCCAGCGCAACCTCGGTTTCCACGTGACCGACCACCTCTACCCGATCATGCTCTCCCCTGCTGAACTCAAGCCTGAGGCTGACATCACCTGCCTGATCAGCCAACAGGCCGCCCAGGCGCTGAAGCTGTTGGGTGGGGAAAGAGCCTTCGATGACCCCCTGCTGGTTCGCCAGTTTACGGTGATCCACCAACTCCGGGAGAGACCCTGCTAACATAAGGGGCGCATGTTAGGGACTGCCCCTGCCTGTGTCAAAAGAAAATTGCACAAATTCAGTAGGCTATGGAAACTCTGAATAATGTCCGGAACAGACCTGATTCTCGCCTCCGCTTCACCCTGCCGGGCTGACATACTTAGGAGCCTGGGGCTGGCGTTCACGCAGACTGCGGTCAACGTCGATGAAACCCCGCGCTCAACAGAGGACCCGAGAGCGCTCGCAGAACGGCTGGGGCGGGCAAAGGCGCAGGCGGTGGCGGCCCTGCAGCCATCAAAACAGTCATCAAATGGCAAACCCTGGCTGGTGATCGGGTCCGATCAGGTGTGCCATCACCGGGGCGATCTCTACGGCAAGCCAGGGAACCGGGAAGCAGCGATCAGACAGCTCCGTGCATTCAACGGCGACCGGGTGACTTTTAGCAGTTCCCTTGCTCTCATCGCCTCTGATGGTCGGCAACTCAGTCGGGTGGAGGACTATGAATGCCGGTTTCGCCAGCTTTCTGACCAGGAAATCGCGGATTACATCGACCTGGACCAGCCCTGGGACTGTGCCGGCGCCATCCGTATCGAGCAGGGCGCTGCCCTGCTTATGGAAACGACCCTGGGTCGGGACATACACACGCTACAGGGATTGCCGGTCATGGCGTTGCGGGAGATGATGGCTGAACTGGGTTATTCCATATTTGACTTTATAAAAACATGATAACTGTTTGTTATTGTTATATAAATCCTGGAAACCTGGAATTGACTTTAAGTTGGAATTCACTATCCGGTGGTGCCGAAGCCTGAATCGCCGGGAAGTCAGCCAGTGCGGGAATGCTCAGTTCCGCCGCATGTAGCATCAGGCGTCCGGTGTGCCCGACAGCCCGGTCTACTTCCTGGCTGCCATAACGGTCATCTCCCAGAATCGGATGGCGTGCCCACCGGGCATGGACACGAATCTGGTGGGTTCTACCGGTGACCGGGCAGGCCCTGATTAGCGAGGTCTCGCTATCGGTGCCAAGGCACGCAAATTCCGTTCTGGCGGGTTTACCCTCACTGCTGACCCGGGCAATACGCTCTTTCCCGGCCTGGCTGGTGGTCAACAGGGGTTCCTTCACGACCCTGAGACTTTCCGGCCAGTGGCCATGCACCAGGGCGAGGTAATGCTTGCGAATCTGGCCCGGCTGGCGCAGCGCGTCCTGTAGCAGACGCAGATAGCTTCGTTTCTTTGCCACCATCAGGCAGCCTGAAGTGCCTCGATCCAGGCGATGGACCAGTTCAAGCCGGTTCCCCTCCCCGCGCCAGTGTCTGAGGGATTCAATGACCCCGACGCTTACGCCACTACCCCCGTGAACCGCCATACCAGCCGGTTTATTGACAATCAGCAGGCGCTCATCCTCATAAATCACGAGATTTTCAAGATCGCGGAAGCTGCCAACCGCGCCGGACCGCTCTGTCAGGTGGTTGATGGGCGGGATTCTGACCCTGTCACCTTCACTGAGCCGGGCATCAGGACGGCGTCGCCTGCCGTTTATCCGCACCTCTCCCCTGCGAATGATCCGGTAAACCCTGGATTTTGGCAGTCCCTTCAGGGTGCGAATCAGAAAATTGTCCAGCCGCTGACCGGCATCCTCGACATCCACTTCCACTATCCGCACCCCGGTTCGAGCGCCCGGATGGCTGCTCATTTCACGCACCTGAATTGTTTCGTTTGACTCATCATGATTTATTGCTATGATACTGCCCGTGACGGTATATATACTTTTTGAATAATGCCGTCCATTCTTATATCGGTTATCACAAGAACAACCGATGGATACTGCAAGTTTAACGAAAACTTGAGGAATGAATATTTGGGGTCCAGCTTCACCTTGCAACTGGCAAGGCCGCTGGACAAGCTATAACCGCGAACTGAGCGGATAGCGTAGCGTCAAATCGGTATTTTTCGATCTGGCTTCCACTGACGATCTTGACAGACCGCCCCACACGATCGGGCATCGACAGTTGAACTCAGAGACAAAGTCACTACCTGTAGAAGAAGCTTTTCCAAAAGCACGGTTCGAAATGGGCCGTGATCGGCAAGACAAGCGAGATTTGGCGATTCGCTATCGCAGTTTCAGTACGCCTGAAACAGTGTGAATCGTAATGAAACGAATGTTAATCAACGCAACCCACGACGAGGAGTTGCGTGTTGCTCTGGTAGATGGGCAAAAACTGTACGACCTGGACATTGAAAACCGTGTCCGGGAACAGAAAAAAGCTAACATCTACAAGGCCAGAATCACCCGCGTCGAACCCAGTCTTGAGGCCGCCTTTGTCGAGTATGGCGGTAACCGACATGGTTTCCTGCCTCTGAAGGAAATCTCCCACGAGTATTTCAAGGTCCCCCCAAGCAAGATCAAGGGCCGCGTCAACATCCGGGAGGTGGTGAAAGAAGGCCAGGAAATCATCGTGCAGGTCGACAAGGAAGAAAGGGGTAACAAGGGCGCCGCCCTGACCACCCAGCTTTCCCTGGCAGGCCGATATATGGTGCTGATGCCGAACAACCCCCGTGCCGGTGGTATTTCACGCCGCATTGAAGGTGAAGACCGGGAACAGTTGAAAGACGCCATGTCTCAACTGGATATCCCCGGGAACATGGGCGTCATCGTCCGTACTGCCGGCATTGAACGCAGCGTTCGGGAACTTCAATGGGACCTGAATTACCTCGTGCATCTGTACGAGGCCATTACATCTGCGGCGGACGAGCGATCGGCACCCTTCCTGATTTACCAGGAAAGCGACATGATCACCCGCGCCATCCGCGATTACCTGAGAGACGACATCGGGGAGATCCTGTTCGACACCCCGGAATCCTTTGAGCAGGCCTGCGAGTTCGTGGATCAGGTGATGCCGAACTTCCGCTCTCGTATCAAACTTTACGAAAGCGACGTGCCACTCTTTAACCGATACCAGATTGAAGGACAGATCGAATCGGCCTTCAATCGTGAAGTCAGGCTGCCCTCGGGTGGTTCACTGGTGATAGACCCGACCGAGGCCCTGGTCTCCATTGATATTAACTCAGCACGGGCAACGCGCGGCTCTGACATCGAAGAGACGGCGCTGAACACCAATCTCGAAGCTGCTGAAGAAGCCTGCCGACAGATCAGACTCAGGGATATTGGCGGGCTGGTCGTTATTGATTTCATCGACATGGCTTCGCCCAGGAATCAGCGGGCTGTCGAGCAGAAGATGTGGGAGGCACTCCAGGTAGACCGTGCGCGTGTTCGAATCGGGAAGATTTCACGATTTGGACTGCTTGAGATGTCCCGCCAAAGGCTGCGCCCCTCGCTCGGCGAAACCAGTGGCGTTGTCTGCCCAAGGTGTAGTGGTCTCGGCACCATCCGCGACATTGAGTCATCGGCGCTTGCCGTCATCCGAATGGTTGAGGAAGAAGCGCTGAAAGAAACCAGCGCGGAAATACGGGCATTCCTGCCGGTCAGCGTTTCATCTTTTCTGCTGAACGAGAAAAGAAACCTGCTTTCCGAAATCGAAGAACGAAACAAGGTACGCGTTGTCGTGGTACCTGACCCCCAGATGGAGACACCTCACTACCGGGTGGAACGCATCCGCTCCCAGGATAGTGAGGAGAGCGAGGCCTCCTATGAGATCACCAGTTCGGATGAGAAGGAAGAGGTGGTAGCTGCGCCGGCACAACCCGCACCGGTGGAAACCGCCGCTGTAAAATCTTTTTCGCCGCCGCCGGCACCGCAGCCCGCCGCCGGGAAAGCAGCGACGAAAACCGAACCAACGGAACCCGGGTTTGTCTCACGCATCTTCTCCAGGCTGTTTGCAACCGAGGAAAAGGCGCCGCCCAGACCCGCACGCAGAAGGCGCGGAGGCCGGAATCGTTCACAGAATCGACAAAACGGTCGTCGCCAGGACAATCCTCGTAGCGAGGATCAGCAGCAGGGTCAACAGAAAAAACGCCAGCAGGAGCGCCAGGAAAAAGACTCCGGTAGACGCAATGATCGGAATCGCAGGCGTGATAGCCGCCCCGAGAAACATGAGGATTCGTCCGGGCGTCAGAAGGAAGAGCAGCAGAAATCCCGGGACGAATCGCAGGAAAGAGGCGACAACAGGGATAAGCGCGTTCGCGGCAACCGGGAACGCTCCAGTCAGCGCCGCCGTCCGAAGGAGAATGCCAAAGATCTGACAACAACCGAAACAGCAACCCAAATGCCGGAGCCTGAACAAGACAGGGGCGGGTCTGACGAACAGCCCCGGGCACCGGTCAGGGAAGTTGCGGCAGCGAAGGCCAATGAGCCGGTGTTGAAACCCGAATCGAAGGAACCGGAAACCGTCGCCGAGACGGCCCACCCTTCCACACTCGGCAGGCTTGTCAACGACCCCCGTGTTCAACCCGGCCAGGCATTGATTGCTCCCCTGTTACAGGATGGCACGGCGCTTTCCGCGCCTCCCTGTCCGGCAACTGAAACAAGAGTGGTTGCCGCAGATCATCCGAGCCTTGCGGGGCGCGTTGCGAATGACCCAAGGGGTGGTATGTCTGATGAGGTTGCTGACGAAATCGACGAACCCGGTTCACAGGCGCTGTAAGGTCAATCGGGGTAGACGACGGGTTCTATTTCCAGGTCTACCCCGAATTCTTCAGCCACGCCCTGCCTGATGCGCTCGACCAGCCCTCGCAGATCAGGGTAGGTGCCGTTCCGGTCATTGACGATGACCAGTGCATGCTGCCCGGAAACTGAAAAGCCGCCTTCACGCTCACCCTTCAGATTCAGGTAATCAATCAACCAGGCTGCTGACAGTTTGGTTCCCTGCCTGTCGGGATAGCTGGGCATCGTCGGATACCGGCCCAGCAACCCGGCGGCCTCCTCCGGCGTTACTACCGGATTCTTGAAGAAACTGCCCGCGTTCGGTTGACGGCTCACATCCGGCAGTCTGGAGCGCCTCAGATCACAGACTGCCTGATAAATCGACGCAGACGATACATCCAGATTGTTGTTCTCAAGATAAGACCGTACACCGGAATAGTCCGCCCGGAGTTCACTCGATGGTTTCAGGTGAATGGAGGTAATACACCATTGCCGCCGACGCTTGAAGACACTTTCACGGTATCCGAAAGCACAGTCCTTCTTCCCGAACTGAACCCGCTCACCGGTCTCCAGATGCACGGCGTCAAGGGACAGGAATCGTTCACTGAGCTCCAGCCCATAGGCGCCGATGTTCTGCATCGGCGCAGCGCCACAGTTACCGGGAATCAGGGCCAGGTTCTCAAATCCGCCAATCCCCTGACGTACCGCTTCAGTCACGAATTCATGCCAGTTTTCCCCGGCGGCCAGTTCCACCCGGTCACGGGAAATGGTTCGCCCGGACAGTTGATTGGCCACAACCAGTCCATCCAGGTGCTGCGCCAGCACCAGGTTGGTACCGCCACCCAGAATAAGAACTGGCAGCCGACGGTCCCGGGCGAACATCAGCGCCTCGCTCACGTCATCAATGCTTTTCGCTTCGCAATACCAGTTCGCCGTGCATGGCAGCCGCAAACTGTTCATTGCCCTGAGAGAAACGTTTTGCCGAAGCTGCACCGATATGCCCGCTCGAAAATTCACAGCAAGTATAACGACTAATCACCTCTGCGCCTTGTCCGTCGGTGTATACTCTGCGGCTTTGTTGGTTAGACGGAATCAGTCATGGACTTAAAAGATAAGGTCGCATTCATTACCGGCGGCGCATCCGGTCTCGGACGGGCCACGGCGGAAAACTTCATTGCCGCGGGCGCCAGGGTCATGGTGTACGACCTGAATGCGGAAAACGCAGAAAAAGCAGCAGAGGAACTGGGCGGAGATACTATCTGGGCGACCGGTGACGTCACCAGTGAGGACGACGTAAAAGCGGCCATCCAGGCAACCGTTGATACCTTTGGCGCCCTGCACGTGAACATCAACAGTGCGGGTATCGGCGCCGCAGCCAGAACGATCGGCAAGAACGGCCCCATGCCTCTGGAGCAGTTTGAGTTCGTGGTTCGCGTCAACCTGATTGGCACCTTTAACTGCCTGCGCCTCTGCGCTGAGGTGATGCAGAATAATGACCCGGTCACCGATGACGGCGAGCGTGGCGTGATCGTTAACGTCGCTTCGGTTGCCGCCTTTGACGGCCAGATCGGGCAGGCGGCCTACAGTGCTTCCAAAGGTGGTGTCGCGGGCATGACCCTGCCGATTGCCCGGGACCTGAGCCGCCAGGGTATCCGGATCGCCACCATCGCACCCGGTATCTTTGAAACACCCATGATGCAGTTCGCTCCGCCGCAAGTGCGCGAGCCGCTGATCGAAATGACGCAGTTTCCCAAACGCCTGGGCAACCCGTCTGAGTTTGCCCGGACTGCGGCATATATCGTGAATTGTGGCTACCTCAACGGTGAGGTTATCCGCCTGGACAGCGGTATTCGCATGGCACCGAAGTAAGGGCTACTGCGACACACAGGCCGGTTCGACCAAAATCATCGCCAGCACTTCCTCGAAGGCTCCTTCGGCGAGAGCCTGCATTTCCTCGTTTGTCCGATCCTGAACAGGATGCTCAACAAAGACCTTATGCGGGTCAAAACCCAACGATTCCGCCTGGGCACGTGCTGCTTCAATAAACTCCGTTGAAGCAACAAAACCGCCCGGAACGCCTCTTTGTTCCAAATCCATAATGTCATGCAAACTGCACGACGTGCATGAGCCTCAGTCGGCCAGCGACTCAATGACAACGTCACACTCTTCCGCAATCTGCTGCCTGAGTTCCACCGGCGCGACACGCGTAAACGTCGGCTTTTTGTAGCGCCGGGTCTGAAGACCCTTCTGCACCAGCAGATCTTCCAGACGATCAATAAAGACATCACCCCTGGGCTTTGAAATATCCAGCAGTCCAACCGTCTTTCCGGAAAGGTCAGCGGGTCTTGGCAGTGGTTGCCGTGACCCCGGGTTTCTTTCCGAGGTAGGATCCATAAAAGTAGTCATAAGCACTCCTGTTCTTTCGACCCTTGATTAAGCAATGCGACGCGTGACCGGAATACTTCCGATACTGCCGCTTGCACCCCAGCCAGCGATAATGGCAGAAAACATACCCGCGCTGCCACCGGCCCTGACCACATTAAATCCGCCTTCCCGAAACTTGGGGATAGTCTGATCCGCAAATTTGTCCGGCAACCCCTCGGCAATGCCTCCCGCACCCCGTACCAGTTCCCGTCCCGGAATCATCAGAAGTTCGTGTATCCTGTTTTTCAGATCCTGTTTGCTCCAGCCCGCCAGTCGGAACACCCGTTCATGCTCCGGACTGACCACCAGAAAGGCGTCCGATGCCATCGCCATCTTGGGGTGACCGACCACCCGAAGCGCGGCAGCAAGGCTGCGGCACAGGGATTCCGGGTCCCGGGATTTCTGATCGACAATGCCCTGCAAACCATCGGCGGCAAACAGGGTGACCGTGGAGTCGTCCTTCGAGAACCCCTTCTCGACCGCCAGTGATTCCCAGCAGGAGTTGGTTTCATCCTCGGCAAAGCAGTAGGTGTATTTACCCGGATTGCCAAACACGGAACGGTCAACACCCCCCGGTTTACCCCCGCCGACGTTTCTGATCAACAACTGTAGCGCCCTGCCGATAGTGGCATTCGCACGATTCCCCTGCCCCAGCACATTGCCCCGTGAGTTCATGCCAATAGCCCGGCTGATGGGGCCGTTCACCACAATCATCGGCCCCGAATAATAGGTCGTGGCCAGCAGCCCGTGCATGCAGAACTCGTCCTGTAGCGCCGCTTCCACGGCAGTGATGACCACCGGCAGGTATTCCGGCTTGCATCCGGCCAGCACAGCATTGATGGCAATCTTCTCAATGGTGCAGGGAATAAGATCCGGTGGAACAATACCGACAACCTCGTCCGGTTCTCTATAGGTGCCGGTCAGCATACGCATGACCCGCTCCGGGGTGGGTGACACCACCGGCAGGCCATCGGACCAGCCACGGTCGAAACAGGCCTCCGTCTCGTCTTCCCCGGGAGCAATGGGGACTTCCCGTGACCTGAGTTTGTTCATGTCATATCGGGCCGCCAGCTTCTCGGGCATCCCGGGGTCCCGGGTCATGGAGCCACATCCCGGCCGGAAGTCGGGCAGATCAAACCCCAGCGCCTCTCCGGTAATCGATTCCCAGGCGTTCCTGTCCCAGCCAAAGGTCCTGTCGACCTCCTCTCCGGATTCATCCAGGCAAATCAGCGTCGGAACCGTTTCTATCCGTTTTGCCCATGAATAGGCCAACTGTGAATCGTCCCGGACATTGAGATCTGCCGGAAAAGCCGGATTGTCCTGGGCGTGGATCTCCAGACCGCGGCTTGATTGCAGTTGCGCCAGCACCGGAACAATAAGCCGGCAGGTTTCGCACTCTTCTTTAACAATAGCAACGAAATTCATTGGTTCACCACCCTGTTTCAGCCACGCAAAGCGGCCAGTGTTCGCGCCACATCTTCCGGCGTATCAATCCCCGGCGGCATCGACTCACCGGACTCTATCACACGAATCTTCTCGCCATTTGCCAGGGCACGCAACTGCTCCAGGCTTTCTGTGAGTTCAAGGGTTGTCGGCTCCCAGTTGACGAAGGCTTCAAGCAGTGACACCGAATAAGCATAGATGCCAAGGTGCCGATACCAGCCACTGCCCGACAAGGCCTGTTCAGACATGAATTGATCACGATGCCAGGGTATCGGCGCACGAGAGAAATAGAGCGCAACGTCATTCTTGTCTCGCACCAGTTTAACGATGTCGGGATTAAAAACATCATCACGTTCAGCAATAGGTTCACACAGGGTGGCCATGCGAACATCCTCACTGATCAGCGATGCAACCCTGTCAATAACGGCGGGTGGTATCAGGGGTTCATCCCCCTGCACGTTCACCACCACATCATCCGCCGGAAGGCCGAGCTTCATAACAGCCTCATGAATACGATCCGTGCCGGATACATGCTCACGGGCGGTCATAATGCCGATGCCACCGAAGCGATCCACCTCGTCAAGAATGCGATCATCATCAGTTGCCACAACCACGCTCCGGGCTTTGCTTTGGGTTGCCTGCTCGTAAACCCGTTGGATCATGGTCTTGCCGAGAAGGTCGACGAGAGGCTTACCGGGGAATCGACTGGAGTCATAACGTGCCGGTATGATCACGGTAAATTGGCGGGTGCTGCTGCTTATGTGACTTCGTCCGGGTTGAGCTGTCTTGCTTCTTCCTCAAGCATAATGGGAATGTCATCCCTGACGGGGAAAGCGAGTTTATCTATCCGGCAGATCAGTTCATCCGCCTCCTTATCGCAGATAAGGTCACCCTTGCACAGGGGGCATACCAGTATGGCCAGAAGTTTCTTGTCTACGGGCATCGTTACTCCTCAGTTGACCTCAGGTGCCTGCCGACCAAGCCCGCTCTTTTCGAGCACGCTGTCGATGACTTCCGAATCAAAACACGCATTCACTTCAAGGTACCAGTAGTGGTCACCGACCAGCGAAAGGCTGTCCAGTTTGACCGCGTCTTTTTCTGTCATCACCACCAGTTGATCATCATCAAAGTTGACGTCAGCGGCACGAAACGCATGGTGATCCGGAAACTGATGAGGCGATATCATACAACCCATTGTCGACAGTGAGTTAAAAAAACGTTCCGGGTTGCTGATACCGGCCACGGCGTGCACAGGTTTCCCGGACAGGCTTTCCGGCGTTCTTGTTTCACCGGTTTTCAGGTTGACCAGCCTCGTTGGTTTTACGTCCATGGACATGGTCGCTCGCGCCTGACAGCCCCGGGGCAGTTCACGCTCACCGTTGATGACCACAAGATCGACATCACGGAGCCTTGATAGTGGTTCACGTTGGGGGCCTGCCGGCAGGCAGAGACCGTTGCCAAAACCACGCGCACCATCAATCACGGCGATCTCAATATCCCTCGGCAGCGCATAGTGTTGCAGCCCGTCGTCACTGACCACCACATCACATTCATGTTCGCTCAACAGGTATTGAGCGGCGGCTACCCGATCAGGATCGACCACAACGGGGACCGCCGTGCGACGGAATATCATCAGCGGTTCATCACCAACCTCCCCTGCCCGGGAGCCCGCAGTCACTTCCAGCGGATACTGCCGGGATTTGCCCCGGTAACCGCGGCTGACCACTCCGGGTCGGTATCCCCGTGACAACAGGTGATTCACCAGAGCGATGACCAGCGGAGATTTTCCCGTCCCGCCAACCGAAATGTTACCCACCACAACGATGGGCACCGGTGACTGCCATTGATTGCGACCTTCAAGCCACCGCTTTCGCCAGCGCATGATCTGTCGATAAAGATAAGACAGCGGCGCGAATATCTTGATCCACGCGGCATCACCATACCAGGCATCAACCAGTCTCCCGGGGTCCAGCATTCCCGTAGCATAGCGACGTACCGGATATTGCCTGCCGGCAGCAGGTTCTTCTGCCGGAGGTGCGCTGCCGACGATCTCATCACGGTCGTGGAGTTGGGCATAAAAGCCGCGTCGGGCCAGCAGCTCCCGGTGCGAGCCCTGTTCAACGATCTGACCCTTATCAATGACGAAAATCCGGTCCGCTTTTTCAATGGTCGAAAGCCGGTGTGCCACGATAAAAGTTGTCCGTCCTTTAACGATGGCTTCCAGGGCCGCCTGAATGTAACGCTCCGATTCCGTATCCAGTGCCGAAGTGGCTTCATCCAGAATGAGTATGGGTGCATCTTTCAGAAAGGCCCGCGCCAGCGCCAGCCGCTGTCTCTGACCACCGGAGAGCAGCACACCATCGTCACCGACAGTCGTATCCAGCCCGGATTCAAGCTCTTCAATAAACGGCCAGGCATAGGCCCTCTCGGCCGCACGACGCACATCCTCCCTGTCGGCATCCTGCAGGGTGCCGTATCCGATGTTCCGCAGCACCGTGTCATTGAACAGCGTCACCTGCTGACTGACGATGGCGATATGCTGCCGCAGGTTCGCCAGGGTAAAGGCATCAATCGGATGACCATCAATAAGAATCTCTCCGGCATTCGGTGTGTAGAACCTCGGTACCAGGCTGACCAGTGTGCTCTTGCCGCTGCCGGACCGACCAACCAGGGCAACGGTTTCACCGGGTTCAACCGAGAAGCTGATGTTTTTCAGAACCTGGCGCTGCTCACCGGGGTAACCGAATGACACCTCCCTGAACTCAACGCGCCCTTCTATACTGCCCAGTTCAAGTTCGCCGTTGTCCTCCTCTGTTTCCTGGTCAAACACATCAAAAATATCTTCTGCGGCGGCAAGTCCTTTTTGTACCCTGGGTACCACCTCAGATAGCTGTCGAATCGGTTTCGCCAGCAACCCACCTGTCGTAATAAAGATGATGACATCACCGGCAGACATGTTGGCAAGGAAAAGTGGGTCCAGTACCAGCCATACAAGACCGGCCAGAGCGATGGACACCATGATCTGAATCGTCGGCGTGGCAATGGATGAGGTCACCACCATCTTCATGGATTGTCGTCGATTGTCCTGGCTGACCCTGGTGAAACGTTCCGCCTCGTAATCACTGCCACCAAAGGTGCGCACCTCGCGGTAACCCTGGACGGCTTCCGAGGCGACATGGGTCACATCTCCCATCGAATCCTGGATACGTCCACTGATACGCCTGAATCGTTTACCGGCATAGTTCACCAGCAGAGCGATCAGTGGCGCGACGGTCAGGAATATCAGGGTCAGTTTCCAGTTCAGGTAGAGCAGGAAACCGAGATAGCCCATGACGGTGAAGCCTTCCCTGATGATCACTCGAACAGCGTCTGTCGCCGCACCGGTCACCTGCGTCACATGGAAGGTGATCCTGGCAACCAGGTGACCCATGGCGTGACGATCATAGAAGGCACTGGGCAGCGTCAGCAGTCGATCAAACAGTTCACAACGAAGGTTGTGTACCAGATAGTTGGAGACATAGGCGATAAAGTAGTTACCGACGAAGGTTCCGAACCCCCGGGTAGTGGCGATCAGCACGACTGCCAGCGGGACCAGTATCCGGTTCAGATCGCCGGGCTCACCCAGCAGGGAGCTGAAAAAAGCAGCCAGTTCGGCATCCATCGCGACCCGGGAACCGCCCGGTTCGATGGAATCCACGATGTAACCAACCAGATTCAGGAAGGCCACATTCGACAGCGAATAGATCAGAAAGCCGAGAATACCCAGCAGAAATGCCGGCCAGTAGGGCACCACATAGGACAGGAGTCGGCCGTATATCTTGATGTCGGATGTCTCAGCCATTTTCAGTCAGGGGTGATTTAGTCTAGTGGATTAGCCAGGGTCGTTGTGATGCTGAGTTGCTTGAACCCCAGCCGCCCGGCCACATCCAGGGCGGTGACCACCGATTGATGCGGCGTAGCAGAATCGGCAGTGATGGTCATCGGGATGGCATTGCTACCTTCACTGACCTTCTGAATCGCATGGCTCAGGGTTTCCCGCTGATTGTTCACCAACGCCATCCCGTTAACCGCATAGTCGCCCTGTTTTGTAATCGAGATTTCAATCTGCAGGTCGGCCGCCCGACTGGATGGAGAACTCGCCTCCGGCAGATCGATGGAAAGGTGCGTTTCTTTGATAAAGGTCGTTGACACCATAAAGAAAATCAGGAGCAGGAACACCACATCAATAAGTGGTGTCAGGTTGATATCTACTTCCGGGCGAACCCGCCTGGCAAACCTCACCGGCTGGCTACCCGGGCAAGTTCCGGCGCCGGTGTTTCCGCACGCTCTGCCGGTCCGGCATCCAATACTTCGATCAGTTTCAGCGCCTCCTGTTCCATGTAGATAACCAGTTCATCCACCTTATGCCGGAAAAATCGGTAGAAAAACAGGCTGGGGATCGCTACCGTCAGGCCCGCCGCCGTGGTGATCAATGCCTCCGAGATGCCGCCGGCCAGCACAGCGGCGTTGCCGGTACCCTCAAGGCGAATGGCCGTAAACACCTTGATCATGCCGATCACGGTTCCCAGCAGTCCCAGCAAGGGGGTAATGGCGGCCACCGTACCCAGTGTATTCAGGTAACGTTCCAGTTCATGAACCACATGGTTGGCAACTTCCTCAATGGATTCCTTCATGGCCTCCCGACCCTTGCGGTGGGAGGTAATGCCCGCAGCAAGAATCCGCCCCAGCGGCGAGCCGTTCCTGAGCTCGCGAAACCACTGGTTATCCATTTCGTTGTTCTTGATCCGGGTCCAGACCCGGGCGAGAAGATTTCGGGGCGCGACCTGCTCCGCTCGAAGGGTCCAGAAGCGTTCCACCGAGATGGCGAGGGTGATAACACTACACAGGAGGATAGGAATCATCAGCCAGCCGCCCGCCTGAACAAGTTCAAACAAGAAACGCCTCCGAGCCGTTGAAATTGCCGTCTACTCTATCATCAAAAAGCAGGAATTTACTAATAAAATCAATACATTCCAGTGCTAGAAATTCTAGAACTGCCCCTTCAGAAGGCAACAATTCCCTCCTTCAGCAGGCGTCCAATCTCACCATCGCCAAGCCCCAGTTCCTGCTTGAGAATCTCTTCCGTGTGCTGGCCCAGAACAGGCGCCGGCATGGCATCAAGATCCAGTGCCTCTCCGAATCGGATAGGAGAACCGGAAGCCAGGTAATCGCCGATTCCCGGCTGACTGATCTGTCCCATCATCGGGTTATCCGGGGAGCAGTCCTCGTCCGCTTCCACCATCTGCCGAAAAGTCCGGTAGGGGCCATAGCAGACTGCGTTGTCATCAAATACGCGACAGATTTGCTCGTAGTCAGTCGCTGCAAACCAGGGCTCGACCAGCTCTGCAATGCGTTCGCGGGCCCTAAAGCGCTCACCTTCTCCGTTCAGGCTGAAGCCAAGTTCGCTTTCCAGGGCAGCAATGGCGTCCTCTATCTGCATGGCAGCTACCAGCCCTTGCCACTGGCGGGGTGTCAGGCCGACTATCATGACGCGCTCTCCGTCCCGGGAGACAAAGTCCCGGCCAAAGGCGCCGTAGAGATAATTTCCGGCCTTTTGACGATCTTCATCATTGATGACGACCTCCCCGATGTTACCGAGGTTACTTGTGGTCGCGACCGCCACGTCTTTCAATGCCACCTTCACCAACTGACCTTCACCATATATGCGGCGATGCCGGTCCGCGGCCAGTAGCGCCACCGCGGCCATCTGGCCCGTGATGTTGTCCCAGGCGGGAAGCAGATAGTTGGTGGGCCCCCCTGAATCCGGCTGCCCGGTGGCACTGGCGAAACCCACCGCACAGTTAACGGTGTAATCCAGCGCTGAGCCACCACGCCGGTCCCCAAGGATATTCACGTAGATCAGGTCATTTCGAACTTGTTTCAGTGCGTCGTAGGCGAGCCAGCCACGCTCGGGGAAGTTGGTCAGGAAGTTCCCGTCATCATGGGAGTCCCCCTTCAGCAGAGACATAACCAGTTCCCGGCCCTCCGGATGGCCAATGTCCACCTGGAAAGATCGCTTACCCTTGTTCATGCCGGCCCAGAAAAGACTCGCACCCGATTCCGTTACCGGCCAGCGACGGTAATCCAGCCCCCCGCCAATTGGATCGAAACGAATCACATCGGCACCCATCTGAGCGAGTGTCATACCCCCCAGCGGCGCTGCAACAAAAGCGGAGCCCTCCACGACTCGCATACCGCTCAAGACACCTTCACTCGCCATCAGGCATCACCCCCCACCAGGACGGCCAGTTGCCAGTCAAGCACCTTGATCCCCTCGCCGGGTTCCGGTGCCTCAGCGCCCCGCTCCGCAAATACCTCTATGCCGAGGTCCAGAATCCTGCCATCCGCCACCGGCGTTTCCTCCCGCACATGAATCACACTGTTCAGGATGTCCTGCTCAAACACCGGCGCCACATGGTCACACCTGTGCCAGCAGAGAATGGTCGCCAGCGATGGCAGGACCCGTGAGAGCTGCGCCGCTGCCAGCGATAGTGTGTGTCCGCCGTAAACGAGCCGTTTGCCATACACGCTGCGACCGGCATCCGTGTGTGTCATAGCCATGTTGAGCGTCATCCGCACGACTTCGGGCGCGGAGGTCACCGTGTCCCGGGCCTCAATGGAGATTGATTCACCGGTTCGGAACCCATCTGGTGTCGTCGGCAGGTGTCCAAGCTTCCAGTCCGGTACCGAGGCCAGCAGATCCTCCCGCGAAATGGTTTCCGGCATGATGGACAGGTCATCCGCGAGCCCTGTGTCCGCTTCAGGGTCACGGCAGGGCACCATCGGGCAACGCCAGAACAGCAGTACCGTCTCCCCGCGCTGATTCGTGACCAGTATTTCAAGGCCGACCATGCCAGATGCGGCCCGCCCCGGTTTGATGGCATTCTGCCTCAGCGCGACCACTTTCGTGGTCGTAGTCAGTGTATCGCCCAGGAACACCGGGCGATGAAACCGCAGGCCACGATAAAAAAGATTGCCCAGTACCCTTTGCGTCGGCGTCGTGCTCTGGCCAATGGCGATGTTACAAACAAGAGCCGGGTTGGCGAGAGCGGTTTTACTGCCAGTGACCGCCTCTGCCAGCGGCCAGTCCAGCGCAAGTCGTGATCGATCACCAAACACCATCTGGTGGGCCGCAGCATAACCCTGGGTGACGGTTACCGAAGGCACGGCACTCAGGTCGTCGCCAACGGAAAAATCTTCAAACCAGGGCACAACTGTCATCAGAACGAGCATCCTCTTGCCGAGATGGGCCAGACTTCATGGACCATGCCGTCGCGGTATGGGAAATAGTAGTCGTGCAGATTAACCGTGGGATCACAATGGGGCGTCAGCATGGCCAGCTTGTTGCCCAGTGCAATTTCCCGTGAGGGGTTATCAAGCTGGATAATGCCATGCTCATCACCACCCCAGTGATAAATCACCCCTTCAACATCCCGAAACTGTGGCGGCATCTTGTCCGATGCAAACGACTTGAAACCACCATCGACAGTGATCAATCGGGACTGGGGTTGACTGATTGCCGTGACAAGCACAAACAGCGAGACTTCGAAATCGGAATAGATCCCGGAATCGGGACCGCCAATTTCACGGTACTCAATATCCATGAAGGCATAGGACCCGGCCTGAAGTTCGTTGATGAAGCCAAGATCCGACTCCATGTTGTAAGTGCCCGTCCCGCCTCCGGATATGATCGGCACGTCGATGCCGCTCTCGCTCAGCAGCGCCAGGGTTTCAATCCCCTTTCGCATAACCTTCCCGTACTTCGCACGTCGGGCGTCAAAACCCTCAACGTGCATACAGTTCCCCGCATACATCTGGATGCCGACGAGGTCGATATGCTCAGAGTTTCTGACAAATTCAGCCAGGCGCAGGGTACTTTCTCCGGCCTCTACTCCGGTGCGCCCCATCCCCGGATCAATATCAATGAACACGGCGACGGGCAGCCCTTCAGCTTTCGCCTGCGCCTCCAGCAACGCGACGGACTGTTCGTGATCAACGACCAGCTTCAAACCTTCGTGCGTTTTCCTGGCCTCAATAAATCGCGCAACTTTTTCCCGTGTCGCCAGTGGCGATGTAATCAGCACATCGCTGATACCGGCATCACACATGATTTCCGCTTCACTGACTTTGGCAGCGCACACACCGCGCGCTCCCGATTCCACCTGCCTGCGTGCGATCACCGGGCACTTGTGCATCTTGGTGTGCGCGCGCAACGCAATGTTCTGCTCTGCCAGACAGGACTGCATTTTCTTGAGGTTTCGCTCGAACGCCTTGAGGTCGATGACCAGCGCCGGGGTCTGCAATTCTTCGAGAGCAATGGGTTCGTCCAGGGTGATGGGCTCCAGGGGACGCGCAGCACGCACCTGGCTGTAGAAGTCATTCAATAACGGCATCAGTCACAATCCTGAGTGGCGCAATCGAAGTCTTTTTCCACCTGCAGGGTGACATGATGAATCTGGAACCTGTCTTTCAGCCCACGACCGATAGCGGCATAACCATCTTCAGAATCCCAGAGGGTATTTTGCGGCATGACCAGATGCGCGGTCAGGCAGGTTTCGTTGGTGCTCATGGCCCAGATATGCAAATCGTGCACCTCGCTGACGCCCTCGACATCTTCAAGGAATGAGAAGACCGCGTTTCGATCAATGTGCTGAGGCACGCCATCCATCATCAGGTTCAGGCTCTCGCGGAGCAGACCCCAGGTTCCCCAGACGATCACCACGACGATAAACAGGCCCACCATTCCATCGAGCCATAACCAGCCTGTCAGGTACATGGCGAAGGCCGCGACCACCACACCGGCTGAGATCAGCGCATCATAGGCCAGGTGCAGGTAGGCCCCCTTGAAATTCAGATCCTTCTTGCTACCCGCATGGAACAACCAGGCACTGCCCGCATTCACGACAATACCGATGGCGGCAACTATCATGATGACAAACTCGGAAACCGGCGTCGGGTTTATCAGTTTTCCCAGCGATTCATAGGCAATATAGAGAGCCGCCAGGATCAGCAGGATGGCATTGATCAGCGCCGCAAGAATCGTGAAGCGCCGGTATCCGTAGCTGAATCGCTTGCTGGCATCCCGGGTCGCCAGCCAGGCGGCGCTCCAGGCCAGCAGGAGCCCCAGAACATCAGAGAGATTGTGACCGGCATCTGCGAGCAGACTTGCGGAGTCGGTGGCGACGGCGTAGACCGCCTCAATAATCGTAAAACCGAGATTCGCCGCGACCGCAACAATAAAACTCAGGTTTACCTGTCGGAAGTTCCCTTCGTAGTGGTGATGATCAATGCCATCGTGATGACCATGGCCCTGGCTGTGCATTCGCTATTCCGTGGTTGAAAAATCAGGCCCGCAGCCGATCAACGACAGTTTCAGCTATGGCCATGGATGAAGTCAAACCAGGAGACTCAATGCCAAAGAGATTCACGAGTCCATCAATCTGATGGCTTTCGGGACCCTGAATCATAAAGTCTGCCGGCGCTTCACCGGGCGCCCGCAACCTGGGACGGATTCCCGCATAACCGGGTGTCAACCGGTTGGCATCGACAGCCGGAAAGTAGCGCCGGATGGCCGCAAGGTGTGACTCGACCCGGTGGGCCGAAACCTCGTAGTTTTCAATCGCGACATACTCCACATCAGGTCCGAACCTGAGCTGACCACCCAGGTCCAGGGTGGCATGTACACCCAGCCCGGCACCGTTTGCCTCCGGTATCGGATAAATCAGGCGCGTAAAAGGCGATCTCCCCTGATAGGTAAAGTAGCTGCCCTTGCAATAGTACAACGGGGGAATTTCAAGACCCTTCGCATCCAGCAGCGCCGCGACGTATTGCGCGTTCAACCCGGCCGCATTGACCAGATGGGTTGCAGAGAACCGAAACGCCTCGCTGCCAATATCGCTTTGTATTTGAAATTCACCACCTGAGCCTTCAATGTCAATGCCGGTCACCCTGGAAGATAGCGCAACCGAGCCACCGCTGGCTTCGAGATCCCCCTGGAAGGCAAGCATCAGTTCATGGGCGCTGACGATACCGGTCGACGGTGATAACAGGGCTGCCACGCCCTGAACCGAGGGCTCCAGGCTTCGTAACTCCGCTGCCGGTATCCATTCGAGGTCAGTGACACCATTGGCAATCGCCTTCTGTTCAATCACGGAAAGCTGCGCCTCGTCTTCGGGAGAGGCGGCAACGATCAGTTTGCCGATGCGAGAGTGAGACACGTGATGCTGCTCACAATACTCGTAGAGCAGGTGCCTGCCGCGCACGCAGAGTTCAGCCTTGAGAGAGCCTGCCGGGTAGTAGATGCCCGCATGAATAACTTCACTGTTACGGCTGCTGACACCTTCACCAATACGAGGGCCAGCCTCCAGAACGAGGACCTCCAGCCCCTTCCGGGCGAGTGCACGGCCAACGGCAAGACCTATGACTCCTGCGCCGACTACGCAGGCATCAACTTTATCCATGGCAGGAAGTCAGGGAAGCTCTGAATAAAGGGATTATCTCACGCAGCCGTGTACTCAGACACTATAAGTGAGAGAAAAAGTGGTGTGAAAAAAAGACTCAGAACCCCAGTTGATACTGGGGTTCCGAGTGCTTTGGCCCTGGGGTAAGGCCATTGGGGTTAACTTTGCCGACCGTCCGATTGTCCACAATCAGGACCCTGGTTATGGAAGAAACGGTCGCTGGCTCGCTTTCCAGCATCATCTTCAAATGGTGACAGATTTTCTGGCCTGTCTTCTTCTTTTGACGGGTCCGACGCATCTTCCAGGCGGCCTTCATCGCGAGCACCGAGTGATACTCACCGGTTCGGTTGAATTCATGCTCAAAGTCGGTCATGTCCATCGCAATCGAAGAATTCATCTCTGCCTCTACCTGACTACTGGATAAATGCACAGTATCAAAACACTGATTGTATGTACAGTACTTTTCTACTTTTTCGCAAAAATAACCCGTTCGCCGTCGCTTCCGGCCAGGATTTCATCGTCGGCCACGAATTCCCCGGACAGTATCGCCTCCGCCAGCGGGTTCTCCACATGCTGCCGGATCACCCGTTTCAGGGGTCGTGCGCCGTAAACAGGGTCGTAGCCCGCATCCACCAGCAACGCCAGCGCATCCTCGTCAAAGGTGAGACAGACCTGTGACTCCCTGACCCTGGCTCGCAGGATCTCAAGCTGGATTCTCGCGATGTCCATGATTTGATTTTTCTCAAGCGGATGAAACACCACGGCATCGTCAATCCGGTTGATAAACTCCGGTCGGAACGAGGTGGCGACCACGTTCATCACTGCCGCCTTCATGTTGTCGTAACCGGATTCGCTCATAGTCTGAATCAGGTCGGAGCCCAGGTTGGACGTCATCACCAGCACCGTGTTCTTGAAGTCCACCGTGCGGCCATGCCCATCTGTCAGTCGACCGTCATCCAGCACCTGCAACAGAATGTTGAACACATCCGGGTGCGCCTTCTCGATTTCATCCAGCAGGACTACCGAGTAAGGTTTGCGCCTCACGCTTTCCGTCAGGTAGCCGCCTTCCTCATAGCCAACATAGCCGGGGGGCGCACCGATCAGGCGCGCCACGGAATGCTTTTCCATGAACTCCGACATATCAATGCGCACCAGCGCGTCTTCGGTATCAAACAGGAATCGCGCCAGCGCCTTGCAGAGTTCGGTCTTGCCAACACCCGTCGGCCCCAGAAAAAGAAAGGAGCCGTTAGGCCGGTTCGGGTCAGACAGCCCCGCCCGTGATCGGCGGACCGCATTGGCCACCGCACTCACCGCCTCATCCTGACCGATGACCTGCCTGTGTAGCTCATCCTCAAGCGCCAGCAGTTTGGCCCGCTCGGCTTCCATCATCCTGGACACGGGAATGCCGGTCCACTTGGAAACCACCTCGGCAATCTCTTCATCCGTCACGCGGTTACGCAGCAGGGTCATGTTAGATACGTCTGTTTCCTGGGCGCGTTCCAGTTGACGCTCCAGTTCAGGGATGCGGCCATATTGCAGTTCTGACATTTTCGTCAGGTCACCGGCCCGCTGCGCGGTTTCCAGTTCAAGCCTGGCTTCCTCCAGATTCTCTTTGACCTGTTGTGCGCCATGCAGTGCCAGTTTTTCTGCGTTCCACACACTATCGAGATCAGCGTACTCCCTCTCCAGCGCCTCAATCTCCTCGTCCAGCGCTTCGAGACGCTGTCGACTGCCCTCGTCCTCTTCATTCTTCAGCGCTTCTTTCTCGATCTTGAACTGAATCAGGCGACGTTCCAGTCTGTCCATGTCTTCCGGCTTGGAGTCCATCTCCATGCGTATCAGGCTGGCCGCCTCATCAATCAGGTCGATTGCCTTGTCGGGCAGTTGCCTGTCAGAGATATAGCGATAGGAAAGCTGTGCCGCAGCAATGATGGCAGGGTCAGTAATATCAACACCGTGGTGAACCTCATAACGTTCCTTGAGGCCACGCAGGATGGCGATGGCTGCCTCCACATCCGGCTCATCCACCTGGACCTTCTGAAATCGACGTTCCAGCGCGGCGTCCTTTTCAAGGTATTCGCGGTATTCATCCAGGGTCGTTGCGCCCACGCAGTGCAGTTCACCTCGCGCCAGGGCAGGCTTCAGCATGTTGCCCGCATCCATTGCACCTTCAGCCTTACCGGCGCCCACCATGGTGTGCAGTTCATCAATGAACAGAATGACCTGACCCTCTTCCTTCGCCAGTTCGTTCAGCACCGCTTTCAGACGCTCCTCGAACTCACCGCGGAATTTGGCGCCGGCAATGAGCGTACCCATATCCAGGGCGAGGATTTTCTTGTCACGCAGACCTTCCGGCACCTCCCCGTTGACAATTCGCTGGGCAAGACCCTCAACAATCGCCGTTTTACCCACGCCGGGCTCACCAATCAGCACGGGATTGTTCTTCGTGCGTCGTTGCAGCACCTGGATGGTTCGACGGATTTCATCATCACGTCCGATGACAGGGTCAAGTTTGCCCTGCCCGGCCCGCTCGGTGAGGTCAACCGTGTATTTGTCCAGTGCCTGGCGTGTGTCTTCGGCATTCGGATCATTGACGACGGCACCATCACGCATCTGATCAATGACGCGCTTGAGGCTGTCCTTCTGAACCTGCAATTTCGCAAACAGATCGCCGACGCCACTCTTGTCCCCGGTGGCGGCCAGCAGGACCATTTCGCTGGTAATGAACCTGTCGCCGCTCTGCTGTGCGTGCTTGTCAGACAGGTTCAGCAACCGTGCGAGTTCCGGTGACATCTGCACGTCGCCCAGGTTTTCCCTGATCTGCGGCAGACGATCAATCAGTTGATCCAGTTCAGCTTCAAGGGCCGCCGTGTCCACGCCCATCTGCGCCAGGATTAGTCGCACGGTGCCCCCCTGCTGGCGTAGAAGCGCCTGAATCAGGTGGGCTGGCGCCAGGTGATTATGATCACGCCCGACCGCCATCGACTGTGCGTCAGACAGGGCTTCCTGGAGTTTTGTGGTGAACTTATCGATTCGCACGATTATTTCCCCTGATTTTTTCGAGATTAGTCACTTAGTGGGGCCATTTAAGGTCGATTCAAGCGCTTTTACGATTTTCTGCGGGCGTGCCCGCCCTGCCCTCACGAAACTTGCTCTCAGAAAGAAAGCCTGTTATTCAGAGCTTCCCTGGAATAGACAGCTTTGAGTCCACCAGGGGTCCCATTCACCAACGGACTGATTTGCATCATGACTGAGCGGCATTTCGACAAGGCGGAAAACAAGGGCGTGCAGCACCTGATCAACGCCACCCGGTTCTCACTGGAAGGGCTTCGCAGTGCATTCACCCGCGAGTCAGCGTTCCGCCAGGAACTGCTGCTGTTCCTGATCCTTCTCCCATCCGGCGCCTGGTATGCAGAAACCATGGGTGTCTTCGTTGCATTGATGTGTGCCTGTTTGCTGGTACTCACCGTCGAACTGCTCAACTCGGGCATTGAAGCCACCGTGGACCGCGTCGGCATGGAGCATAATGACATGGCGAAGCTCGCAAAGGATTATGGGTCCGCTGCCGTGATGATGTCACTCCTCATCGTTGCCGCCATCTGGGGATACATCATCTTCAACGAGTTTATCCCGCCAGGTTGACCATCCACTCATGAGTCAGAAGTTCTATATCACTCCTGACGGCGCCAGAATGCTACGAGACGAACTGAACGAACTCTGGCGGGGCACACGTCCGGAGGTGACCAGGCAGGTCAGTGAAGCTGCGGCCCTTGGTGATCGCAGCGAAAATGCCGACTACATTTACGGCAAAAAGCGCCTGCGTGAAATCGACAAGCGGATTCGCTACCTCACCCGGCGCCTGGACAACCTTGAGATCGTTGATCGGTTGCCGGATGACCGGGACACCGTTTACTTCGGTGCCTGGGTGCGTCTTGAGGATGAACAGGGCGAGACCCTGGAACTGCGCATCGTCGGATCGGACGAATTCGACCCCAGGCTGGGTTGGATCAGCCTGGAGTCACCCATGGCGCGCAGTCTGCTTGGCAAAAAGAAAGAGACCTCGATATTCGTCGATCTGCCGGACGGCAGAACAGAGTTTTACATCCTTGATGTCAGCTACCAGCCCTTTCAACAGAAGCTTCCCTAGATGAATTACGAGAGAGCGAACATCCGCCGGATGACTGGCTACGTCAGCGGTGAACAACCGGAGGACCCGGCAGCCATCAAGCTGAACACCAATGAAAACCCCTATCCGGCCTCTCCGAAAGTTCAAGACGTCCTGGACAACTTCGATGTCGACACCCTGCGGCGCTACCCGCCTGCCACGGCAGACCACTTCCGTCGAGCCGCCGCTGAACTGCATGGGGTGAATCCCGAGAACATTATGGCGACCCGGGGCGGTGATGAACTGCTGCGCCTGATGATCACGACCTTCGTGGACCCTGGCGAGAAAATCGGCATGACCCACCCCACCTACTCGCTTTACCCGATACTGGCTCAAATCCAGGACTGCCCGACCTTTGAGGTTGCACTGAATGAGGACTGGACGCTACCCGACAACTTCGCGGACGCAATGAATCGCGCCGGTGTCAAGCTGACGTTCCTGGTGAATCCTCATGCACCGAGCGGCGCACTGGTACCGGCGGAGCAGATCGCACATCTCGCACAGCAGCTTGATTCCATCCTGTTGCTGGATGAAGCCTATATTGATTTTGCGGAGACAGAGGAAACCTCACCCTCCCTGGCGGCAGGCAGCGACAATGTGATCGTACTGCGCACGCTCAGCAAGGGTTACTCCCTGGCTGGTTTACGCTTTGGTTACGGCATAGGTCCTGAATCCCTGATTGCCCCCATGATGACCAAGACCAGGGACAGCTATAACCTTGATGCGCTTGGGCAGCAGATCGCCGAGGCGGCCCTGCGTGACCAGAGCCATGCCAGAAGCAACTGGTCACGGGTCATCTCGGAGCGTGCCCGTTTGCGGCAAGCACTCACGGAGATCGGGTTTCAAGTACCCGCCAGCCATGCCAACTTCCTGCTGGCAACGGCCCCCCCGGGCAAGGCTGAAACGATCTATCAAAAGCTCCGGGAAAGGCATATTCTTGTGCGATATTTCAACGCTCCCCGTATGCAGGACAGGCTTCGAGTCAGCATCGGAACACCAGAGGAAAATGATCGGCTGCTCGCCGCCATTCAAGAGATACTGTAAGCGATGATCGTCGCCGACATTGATGAAAACAGCCACACTGGCATCATCATCCTGCGCCCCAACAATTCCTGGAACTGGCGTGCCAATCTGCTCTTCCTGTTTATCCTGATGGCTGTGTCCCTTTCCATCGCCTTTGGTTTTCTGATGGCCGGTGCCTGGGTCATCCTGCCCTTTTCGATCCTGGAATTGTCTGTTGTGGCTTACTGTATCTACTACTGCGCCAGGCAGTGTTCACGGCAGGAAGTGATTACGATTTCAGATTTCGAGGTCAGGATCGAACGAGGCACCCGGAAACCGGCTGCAAAAGAAACCTTTCAGCGAATGTGGGCAAAGTTTTTTGTGCAGACACCCAGACATCCCTGGGACCCCGTTGGCCTGATCATCCGGTCACACGGGCGGGAATCAGAAATCGGCAGTTTTCTCAGCCGAACCGATAAGCGTGATCTGGTGTCTATGCTGAAGCGCGTTGTTCCTGTCTGATGTCCTGCTGGTACACTGGCCGACGAAGATGGCTGCCGGTTACCAGCGCAGTGATTGAAAACGATAACGGGAGAACCCATGAGTGAACCAGCCATTGACCGCAAACGTCTGTACTATGTAGGCAACCTGTCAATATTCATGATTGGCCTCGGCTTCGCCGTCCGGGCCAATATCGCACCTGATCTTCAGGCCGACATTTATGATCAGATAGACCTCGCCAACTCCGCAGCCATGGTCGGGGAGGCGCTGGGAGCCACCTTCACCGGGTTTGCACTGACCCTGCTTTTCGGTAGCGCCCTGGTCGACTGGATCGGCATGAAGCGGATGTTGCTGCTGTCGGCACTGGGATATGTCGTCGGTGCCCTGGGTCTTCTGACCGCGACCCTACTACCCGTCTCCGATCTGGTCTCTACGATTGTGTTTGTCAGTCTCCTGTTGACCGGGCTCGGCTGGGGGGCGGTCGAGGCTGCGTCCAACCCCATGGTGGCGTCCCTTTACCCGGAGGAGAAAACCCACCGCCTGAATATCCTGCATGCCTGGTGGCCGGGTGGCATAGTCGTCGGTGGCCTTATCGGTGTGGGCATCACCGGCACCGGATTACCCTGGGAGCTAAATCTGCTGGTGCTGATGATTCCCGCCATTATCATGGCGTGGCTCGTCATGGGTTCAGTTTTTCCCGTGACGGAAAGGGTCGCCGCGGGTGTCAGCTATACAGAGATGCTCTCGGAACTCTACAAGCGCCCACTCTTCTGGCTTTTCTTCTTCTGCATGTTCCTCACGGCTTCTGCTGAACTGGCGCCCGGGCAGTGGGTCAACATTGCGCTTTCCAACATTGTTGGCATGCAGGGCATCATCCTGCTGGTCTACGTCAGTGGTTTGATGTTCGTCATGCGACACTTTGCCGGTCCAATCGTTGAACGCATATCATCCATGGGTCTGCTCTGTGTCTCCAGCCTCGTCGCCGGTATCGGGCTCTACCTGCTCAGCATTGCCGATACGCCCTTGCTTGCATTTGCCGCCGCAACTATCTGGGGCATCGGTGTCTGCTACATCTGGCCTACCATGCTGTCGAATACTTCTGAGCGTTTTCCGCGAGGCGGCGCCGTTGCACTGGGTTTGATGGGGTTCGCAGGCGGCATGGCAATTCAGTTTGTGCTGCCACAGATGGGCGCCATTTTTGACAAGGCCAAGATCGAAAAGGCCGGCGGCGTTGAACAACTGGCTGCCCTTTCCGGTGAGGCACTCGAAGAGGTTATACGCTACGCATCAGTGGAATCCTTCCAGTCCATCGCGATTGTACCGATACTTCTTGTGCCCATTTTTGGCGCCGTCTGGTTTTACGATCGCAGGAAAAGACACCAGCCTACGGTCATCGGTGAACCCGGCACACCCCTGCCCTGAACCGGGCCCGCAGACTACACATCTACCCAGACGGCACCCTGGTTCGAGCTGTCAACTGCGGCCTGAACAAACCGCAGGCTGTGCAGCCCCTCATCCGCGCCGGGATAATTTCTCAGCGCGGGTGCTCCTGACCTGACCCGCCGTACATCCGCCATGAAATCCGCGTAGATGTTGGCAAAGGATTCGAGATATCCCTCCGGGTGTCCTGAAGGGGTTCGTGTCACCGCAGCGGCTGCTTCACCGGCAACGTCCATACCGGTGCGCCAGGTCTCCCAGGGGTTGCCCGCAGGTTTGACGAGCAATGTGTTGGGCTCCTGCTGACGCCATTCAAGCCCCGCTTCACTGCCGTACACGCGAATCGTCAGATTGTTTTCCTCTCCACAACAAACCTGCGAGCAGACCAGCGTGCCACGCGCCCCGTCTTCGAGCCGGAGCAGCATGCTGGCATCGTCTTCCAGTCGGCGGTCTTCAACAAAGGTCGTCAGTTCCGCGCAGATAGATTTGACCGCTTTGCCGGTAATATATTCCAGCAGGTTCTGTGCGTGAGTCCCGATATCGCCAACGCAGCAACTGATGCCAGACCGCGCCGGGTCGGTTCGCCACTCCGCCTGCTTGTTGCCCTGCTTTTCTAGCCGTGTCATCAACCAGTCCTGGTTGTACTCGACCTGCACCTTGCGCAACTCACCCAGGCGCCCATCGGCGATGAATTCCCTCGCAGCCCTGACCATCGGGTAGCCAGTGTAGGTCTGCGTCAGTGCAAAGAGTTTGCCGCTGTCAGCAACAGCATCTGCAATAGTTTGTCCCTGCGCGGGATTGTCTGCCAGCGGTTTGTCGCAGGCAACATGGATACCGGCTTCAAGAAAAGCGACAGCCACCGGAGCATGCAGATGATTCGGCGTCGCGATAATGACGAAGTCGATACCGTCATCAAGGCCCGCCTCTTCTTCTGCCATGGATTCATAGGAGTCATATGAGCGCTCCAGCCCCCAGGCCAGGGCGCTGGCTTCTGCTGTCGCCGGATTCGACGACATAGCGCCTGCCAACACACGTGCCTGAGAATCCAGTTCAACCGCGATACGATGCACAGTGCCGATAAAGGCGCCACCGCCACCCCCGACGATACCCGCTCGAAGTGGAACCATCTTCCCCACACTCATGATCGGTAGGCCTCTCTGCCGATTCCCTGAATGGGTATGCCCTGGTCTGCCATTACTTCATGCTGCAATGCATACATGGCAGCCGCAGCTTCATCAATGGCTTTTGTGAACGCAACGGAGCCCTTCAGGATTGGCGCCAGTTTTTCCTTTTCCTGCACACGGGCCGCCGGGTATTCATGTTCCACCACCAGATAAGTTTCAGCGGGGTTTATATCCAGAAGTTCTCTCGCAGCCAGTTGATGATCCAGCCAGTCGACCGTGCGGTTTTGCAGGTAGGCCAGCGGGTCGTGTTTTGCAGTACCCGGCAGTTCATGTTCACACAATACGGTTTGCTTGTGCCATGCATTGGCCTGGTCAGCGGGATTCCCGGAAGGCCTGCCGTCAATCCAGTCCCCGCGACCGAATGTCTGACCACCATAGCCCCAGGCGGATACGCCTTTTGAATCAACCACCTGCCCCTTGACATGGAACCCGTCGATAAGAAAAGCGTAACCCTCATCCTTCAGATACTGGAACATTGATCTGGTGTCCTGCCCCATCAGCACCGAATGGGAGGGATCATAGTGAACTCGAAACTGATCACCGACACCATGCTTCTCACAAATGCGGTGCAGGGCAATCCAGGGGCCGGGCGCATAGGCGATATTATTGTGCCATCTGTCCAGCGTGGTCCAGCCGGGCATCGGGCACTGTTCAACCCGATAGGTGAGCCCCCGGGCTTTGGCTTCCTTCAGTAACGGGATGAACCCTGCCTCGAACATCCCGATGTTCTGGTCCATCTCCATGTTGAAGTTGCGTCCGACAAAGCCGCAGACGGCATCTGTTTCCAGCAACACGGCCGCGTCAAACACGCGCAGCATGAATTCGAATTTGTCGCGACGTGCACCATCATCTGCGACCAGCATATTGTCAAAGTAAGCCAGGTCCGAAAGTCCGACGCCGGTATCCTTCATTGACGCCAGCACCCGGTCTGCACGAGACCGGTTGAACGGCTCACGCAGATCAAGCGTATTGGCCACCGGGTCAAGCATGGCTTCTGCCGGCACATCGCTCAACTCCGGATGAATCGCCGCTGAAAGCTGGATAAAGGGTGAATCAATGTCCCTTGAAAAGGCCAGCCATTCCTCAATTGCAAGGTCCGGGTCCGGGTCGCGTTTCTCTCTCGGTGTCAGTTCCTGTAAGGCCGATGTCAATACGCTGATCTTCATATTCCCGGGTTCAAACTGCTTCATTGTCTTGCCGGATAAATTGAATGAGTGTTCCAGTACAATAGAGACATCAGCATCTGGTTTCCAGATGTTCGATTAAATAAAATTGTGGCTCCAATCCGATTTTCCGGCACATCAATATGCATGCGACTGAAAGGGAAAGAGCTATCCTGAATCTTCTCAAAGGAAATGAGGGGTTCATTTCTTTCCGCTCGATTGAAAAACAGATAGCTGCCTCACCGGCCACACTTCGACGAGACCTCGAAAGATTGGCCGGTCTCGGCGTAATCGAACGCGTCCGCGGCGGTGCACGTCTGCCAGAAGACGCCATGCCGGAGCGCAACCACAATGATCGACCCTCCATCGCCCCCTTTCAGGAAAACATCAACAGGATGCAGCCGGAAAAAGCAGCCATCGGCAAAAGAGCGGCGGCCCTCAGCGAAAACGGCGCCTCAATCATGATCGACGGCGGCTCCACGACCGTCCAGATGTGCCCACATCTGGACGGTAAAAACCTTCAGGTCTTCACCAACTCCCTGCATATCGTTGAATTGCTTCTGCCACAGCAAGGTACCCGTATTTTGATACCCGGAGGCTCACTGTTCCGGGAACAGAACATCATTCTGTCCGCAACCGGCGACGACACCATGCCAAGATTTCATGCGCCGCTGTATTTCAGAGGGGCATCGGCTGTCGGTCCTCAAGGCGTGATGCAGCCGGATGTCATCCTTGTTGCCGCTGAACGTCGGCTGATGGACAAGGCTGAGCGCATGATCCTGCTGGTTGACCACAGCAAGTTCAAAGACTCCTCAGGCAATGTGGTGTGCGGACTCGACAAGGTTGACACTGTCGTGACGAACGACAGGGTCAAAGATCAGGATGTCGCGATGCTGGAATCAGCCGGTGTGAACGTCATCATTGCCTGAGGGACCTTCCATTCCCGGATTATGTCCCTGAAAACCCTGCCCTTCATTGATCGAGTGGGTATTGTATTCCTGCTCTGTATCGCCGTTGGCATGCTGGTGTCACACTGGCAGGGAAAGGAAGCGCACCCGTAAACCCGGCTTTTCAGCTTGATACCGACCCATCCGGTATCAGGAAACTGAACAGGCAGGCAATGACAAACGATATCGAACCAAGCAACGTCACCATGACGGTCCAGGTTCGCAGCGTCGTAGCGGCATCCAGATTCAGCAGGCGGGAAACCAGCCAGAATCCTGAATCATTGAAGTGCGACAGTACCGTCGCGCCACCGGCAATGGCGATAACGACGAAGCAGACGTCCCAGGCACCCAGGCCACTTGCCTCCACCACCGGTGCCATCAACGCCGCCGCCGTAGTCAGTGCAACGGTGGCGGAACCCTGGGCAACTCGCAGGCAGGCGGCAATAACAAAAGCTGCTGCAATGACCGGCAGCCCCGTATGTGCAAGCTGACCCGTCAGCGCTTCACCCACCCCGCCGGCTCGCAGAACGCCACCATACATGCCACCGGCTCCGGTTATCAGGATCACACCACAGACAGGCGCAAGCGCATCACCGCACAGCTTCTCCAACCCGGCCATGCCCAGGGTACGGCTGAAAGCCACCAGACAGAAAAGCAACGTGATCAGCAGGGCGATCGGTGTCTTACCCAGCATCCCGAGAACCTGCAGGAGCATGGAGCCATCTTCAATGAAACCACCGGAAACCAGGGTTCGGCTGCCCGTATCCAGGAAAATGAGCAACAGGGGCAGCAGCAGGATGAAAAACACGAGGGAAAATTGCGGTGGCCGGATGCCACTCGCCGGTTCAAACTGAAAGAGTCCTTCAGGTCCGGGGTCAATCCGGAATCTTCGACCCACCAGAATACCGAACAGATAACCACCCAGATACCAGGCGGGTATTACAGTCACAATACCCGCCACCAGAAGTCTGCCAACGTCCGCCCCCAGCAGTTCGGCGGCGGCAACCGGGCCCGGATGCGGCGGGACCAGGGCATGCATGGCGGCAAAAGCACCCGCCGCCGGCAACGCATAGATCAATATTGGCTCGCCAAACCGCCGGGCAACGCTGAAAATGACAGGCATCATCACGATCAGCCCGGCATCAAAAAATATCGGGAATCCGAAAAGCAGTGAAGCAACACCAAGCGCAAACGGTGCCCGGTCACTGCCGAATCGGCCAATCAGCGTATCCGCGAGCACAGTCGCACCCCCTGACACCTCAAGGATTTTACCGATCATCGCCCCCAGTCCGACCAGTAGCGCGACCGAGGCCAGGGTGGCGCCAAATCCCGAAAGCAGCGTCGGCACTACCTGTTCGAGGGTCACCCCGGCACCCAGGGCCACCAGCAGGCTGACAAGACACAGGGCAACAAAAGCATGGACCCGTAACCGGACGATCAGCACAAGCAGTGCGACAACCGACATCAGTGTGATCGTCAGTAGATAGGCGGGGCCCGCACCGTTAGCGAATTGTTCCATTCCGAAATGGTTACCGGCGAGTCAGACCAGGGGTGCGGGACAGTATTCCCGGATAAAGTCTTCATGTGCCGGCAGTGCCTTCAAATCCCGATCAACCAATTGCCGCAATTTTTCCATTTGCTGTTTCAATCCTTCCGGGTCCAGCAGCCGACCGGCACCATGGTACTCCTGCGGAATGAGTCCCTGCCCCAGCAGAACCTGAATCCATGAATCTACCCGAAACAGCCCCACAGGATCATTCCAGATATATCCATTCTGCCTGAAGATATCCAGTCGGTGCGCCAGGCTTTCGGGTACCTCCATTGTGCGGTTACGATCCCAGTAGGGCGTATCATCACGCTCGGTCGCCTTGTAGTGCAGAATAATGAAATCACGAACAGCCCTGAATTCGGTCAGGGTTTCATCGTTGTAGCGTTCCGCCAGTTGCGACATGTTGCCGCCAAAGGGGAACAGACGCATCAAGCGGGCCACTGAAGTCGTTATCAGGTGGATGCTGGTGGATTCCAGCGGTTCCAGAAAACCACTCGACAGACCAATCGAGATACAGTTTTTGTACCAGGGCCGGTGACGAACGCCCGTGGTAAACCGGAGCGACCAGGGTTCCGTCAGCGCAGGGCCGGTGAGGTTACTCATCAGCGTGTGGCTCGCTTCATCGTCTGACAAAAACTGACTGCTGTAAACAAACCCGGTGCCCATGCGATGTTGCAGGGGAATCCGCCACTGCCAGCCTGCCGGGTGTGCCACCGCGTTGGTGTATGCCGGGAGCGCACCCCCCAGTTCACACTGGCAGGCGATTGCACGGTCGGATGCCAGCCAGTGAGTCCAGTCCTCGTAACCGATGCCCAGGTAGTCACCGATCAACAGGGCACGAAAGCCGGTGCAATCAAGAAAAACATCACCCGGTACGTGCTCGCCCCGTTCAAGATGCAGCGCCGTCAGGTCACCGCTCTCCGGGTGCACGTCAGCGCGTTCTATCTTGCCTTCGATGCGTTTTACTCCGAGCGCTTCGGCCTTCTTCCGGAGGTAGGCGGCGTAAGCCGTGGCATCCATGTGAAACGCATAATTGACCGGGGTCTGGTTAGCCCGCGTAGCGAACTTGTTCTGCCAGGCAGCCTTCCACTCAAGGCAGTAGTCTTCCAGGTCGCCACCGAAACCTTTATCACGCGCCGCCAGCCAGAACGCCAGAAACTCGGTCATCCAGGACCGCTCCCCGATGACACCAAAGGAATGGATATAGCTGTCACCGATATTGGCCCAGTTGTCAAAACGAATCGCGAGCTTGAACGTTCCCTGGGTCTCTTTCAGGAACTCCACCTCATCCACTTCGATGAGTTGGTGAAAGCTCCTCATGGTTGGAACAGTCGCCTCGCCAACGCCGACGGTGCGGATTTGATCGGACTCGACAAGCGTTATGTCCAGCAACTTGCCCAGACGAATGGCAAGACTGTAGGCCGCCAGCCAACCGGAAGTACCTCCGCCTGCGATGACGACCCTGACCTTTTTTTCTTGCATTTGTCTTCCCGCTATCGATTCAGATTGTGCTGTATCTGTGCGCGCAATCGCCTCGCCATCGTATCGTCGAGGCTGGCCAGAGCGCCATGGCTGCCCCGCGGCAGGTGTGCTCTCGGGCGCTCGGCGGGACCAAAAATGTAATAGTCGAACAATGCCCGCCAGGCTTTTTTCTCCGCTTCCGGGCGATCACGCAATCCCAATACGGCATGCATCAAAATGTCCATGGGGTTGCCCATGTGGGCGGGACAGTCCGTCCACCAGTAGTTGACCATGACGTTAAATCGCTCCTGGGCTTCCACTTCGTGCCACCACATGCTGGGGTAATAAAGCGCGTCGCCCGGCTCCATGTCTACAGTTATGGCTGCCCTCAACGCCTCCTTCGCAAGAGGGTAGCGCTCAAAGTCAGGATTCTTGAGGTCAACCATACTCACCGCCTGTCCACCCGGCGTAAGATGCAACGGTCCGGGATACAGGTTTTCCACCTGTTCCGGCGGGAACAACGTAAAGCGTCTTTTTCCTACCAGGCAGCAGGCAATGTTGTTCGGGATATCCCAGTGGGCCGACGCCCGTGATTCCGTGCCTATCCAGATCCTTGATGTATGGGGGAAGTGGTTTACAACCCCGGCATCAAGATTCAGATTGTTTTCAGCCAGGAGACCGGGGAACCCCTCCTGGTACACAAGGGAATTAATATAATAGTAGGCGTGTTCGGCAGAGTCTGCCTCGTCACTGATCGCGGCCAATACGTCCGTAACCTTCATTTTTTCTGTACGGTAATTGAAGCCTGAACAAGTCTCGTCGTAAGCAAACCTACCCGCCATATCCGAATCACCGATATAGACGTTGACGGCTTTTCCGCTGTCGTGCGCTGCCAGCAGCTTCATCGCGCCTGTGAGCGATTCACGCCCTGCCCTAACCAGAGGCCAGTCTGAGACAAGCCCTTTCAGAAGAATCGGTGCCCGCCCTTCAAGCATTTCATCCAACAGAATTCGGCCCGGCGTGGCACCCTCAATGACCCGTACTTTTTCTGATGCAGCCGTCATGTCCAGGTTCAATCCACAGATGATCTCGCATTCTTGAGAGCTATCATCCGGTTGAAATTGCTCATGGAAGACAACATGTAGAAAATCGAACCGAGGAACCCGGCACGGTTGATTCGCAAGAGCTGGTCACCATTGAGTTGCGCCAACCGCTCCTGGTTGATGGTGTAGTAATTGCTGAAATTAATCTGGAGGCTGTCGTTCAGGGTCACCTGAATGGCTGCCGGTTCGAGGAGTTCAAGCTCCCGGAGCAGGTCAAAGAACAAGGTATCTGCTTTCATACCAAGTTCGGCCATCTGCAGCGTCTTCTTTATGTACTCCAGATACCGGGATTCACCACCGAGTTTCAGGAACACAGGCTCTCCCTCAGTTGCGTTACACCTGGGGTCTTCCTCATCCACCAGGATGACAGTATCCTGTTCTTCCTGGCCGTCCTTTTCGCGACGCTGATGACCAAATGAAAAAGGGCCGCGTGCGAGTGCAGCGGGAAGATGTCGCGTCGTCCACTGATTATCTTCGATGAACAGGTTTTCGTTACTCTCCAGTCCCAGGATCGCATGCGCTTCGTACTTGTCGGAGTCCTTGTGTACAAGGATGGGAAGCTCCTTATGCAACTCCGGATACTCGGTGATCATAACCACAGCGCGATTGACGAAGTCGCCGTAGCGTTCACGCGGTTTCGGGTCTACCTTGAGGTCCCTGTGATCAATATTGTTGAGAATTCTGACGGGCATGGCGTAGCGGCTGTCCGGATGGAACCTGATTCTACAGCAAATCTAACCTGAAAAGAGTCAGGAGAGATAGTAGACCCCACCGGAAACCGGTGGGGACCAGAAGGAACTTCCCCGGGTTAGAAGTTGTAGCGTGCAGACAGGATGTAGCGTGCGTCTGCTTCACCTTCGAACCAGAGAATATTTTTGGTTCTCCCAAAGATTGTCGTGCCTTCCTCAGTGATGTTAATCGCATCGAGGCTGATCGTGAGCTTATCCGTCACATAGTAGCTGATGTTGGCATCCAACTGCTGGTATTCATCTACGTATGCGGGCATGCGATTACCTTGGTTGGTTGATGCCAGGAACTCATCACGCCAGTTGTAGGCAAGTCGGGCTGAAACCTTCTCGTTCTCGTAAATCAGAACGACGTTTGCTGAATCAGACAGACCTTCAAGGGCGAACTGGTCAACGCTGGGGTCTTCACCATCGTTGAATTCAATATCACCATCAACAATCGTCATATTTGCCTGAATACCAAACCCGGTATCGCCGAAAAAGTGCTGAACAGCCACCTCAAACCCGTCAATTTTGGCCGTCTGGTTGTTGATCGGCTGTGTGACCTCAAAGATCATGTCCGGATCACCCGGTTGCGCGGGGATATCGTATGCCGTCAGAACCGCGAACTCCTGAGCGGAAGAGCCGTCAAAGTCAGACGCACCATTCGGGAAGTCCTGGGGATTGGCCAGAATGGCAGACATTGTGAAAATGTTTGGCTCTGTTACAGGGAAACCACCGGCCTCCAGTGCAACCACGGCATTTCCGGACAGTGTACCCGGCTGACCGGATGTCGGGTCCTTGATACCGAAGAGCGGTTGTGCGACCTGGGCCGTGCCAACAAAGTTGTCGACTGATTTCACATAGTAGCCAACAGAAACATAGCTGGAATCGTCGTAGTACCACTCGACGGACAGATCGAAGTTATCTGATTCCAGCGGTTCCAGACCGACGTTACCCTTTGTGCCCGTGGCCACACCACCCAATGCCGTCGGGGTATTCGGGTTATTGACAGAGGTTGTAAGGTAAAGGTTGTTGTATGCCGGACGCGCAATGGTCTGGCTATATGACGCCCTTGCCTTGATATCGTCAGTCAGATCGATTGAGAAATCCAGGCTCGGCAGAAAGTTTTTATAGGTGAAATCCTCAGAGATCGCCTGCAGGTCGGGGGACAATACCGAACGGAAGTCGTTATCAGACAACCAGATCAGTTCAGTCACCACTGTCTGTTGCGTGGTCGAAGTCACTTCCGTTTCCTCCCATCGGAAACCCGCGACCACCTGGATCGGCATACCGCCAACTTCGCCTTCCAACGTGGCCTGGGCGTAGAGTGACAGCATGTCTTCCTCAATCAGGTTGTCATCCGAGCCGGAAGGCGTCGGGTTTTGAGAGTCGTAAGCATAGACACTGGACATGGCGTTCTGAAGTGCTGTCACATCCGTGACCCAGGATACGACGCCCAGATCCAGCAAGGTGTTGGACTCTCCGGGTATTACCTGCTCCAACAGTTCTGCTGCCTCCGGTACCCGACCGAGAGAGATGTCCCCGAATTCACAGGCCGTACAAACCTGCTGAACAAGACCCTCGGGAATGTCACCCGGTGCGCCAACGCCCCATCCGCCCAGAAAATCCAGGGTGTTGTTTGTGTACTGGTTCATTTCCGTTGACATATAACCGACGCCGAAATCAACGTCGATGGCATCGGTGGCGTTCCACTTGCCGGAGAAGGAGAAGGCCTCAATATCAGCCTCCTGACCGGAATCAGTATTCAGTGAGGCCTGAGAGCCAAGGTCCGGCAGATCGAAGATACCGTTGTTGTTGGCTGTACCTATCATGCCATCCTGGATGGAAACCGTTACCTGCGGCACCCCCCCCCTGTATTTTGCGACCTGCCAGCCAGCGTTCGCACCAGCCACGTTGATTCGCCTGCTGTTCAGTCCGCCTGGCAGATTACCACCGGATTCGGAGTCGGCCGTGTAGGCATCAAACGTCAGGGACAGATTATCGCTAAACTGCCAATCAACATTGATGCCGACACTCGTAGATTCGTCCTGGGTCGCATTGTCCCGGTTGGCGTAAAAGAGGTCCTTGCCGATGTCGTTACTGATAAATTCTGAAAGGAGCGTCGGGAAGGCAACAACAGTGCTGCCGTCGAACTCAACCCGCTGGAAGGTACGCGAAAACCAGATGCCAGGCGTCAGGGACTGGTCGTCAAGTTCTGTAGAGGTGTACATGGCGTCCGCCGTGATCGTCAGATTGTCAGACGGCGCAAACTGGAAGGTTACCATGCCATTAACACGCTCCCGCTGCGTGGTGCTGTAGCCCATACCCACGTTGAACGGCAGTGCATACAACTGCCCCGCCGCCGGGGCATTAACAATAGTAGTCGGCACACTCTGGCCTGTGGTCGGGTCCCGATACGCGAAGTGGTTCTCCGTACCCGTATAATTGAAGAAGCTGAAGCCCTCAACGTTGATACCACGAGAACTGGTATCGCGATCCTGATAAGAACCAAACACGGACACACCGATGGTGCCTTCGTCATTTATCCAGCTACCCATGCCACTGACTTCGGAGGTGATATCGTCACCACCCTGATCATCAACCGCCTTCACACCGACGGTTACCCGCTGACCCGCTTCCAGCGGCTTGATGGTGTCAATGTTGATGGTTGCACCGACACCACCGGTGGGTGTAGCCGCACGACCTGTCTTGTAAACCTGAATTCCACTCACACCCTCAGAAGCGAGGTTGGAGAAGTCAAAGGAGCGGGAGTCGCCTCGCGCACCCGTATCGTTGGTATTACCCGTGATCGTCGCAACATTGGCAGACGGCATCTGACGACCGTTTACGGTCACCAGATTAAAGCCACCACCAAAGCCACGCACGGTCACTTCCGAACCTTCACCGTTTACGCGGTTAATGGACACGCCGGTAATTCGCTGGATGGATTCCGCAAGGTTTGTATCCGGGAACTTACCAATGTCTTCGGACGAAATCGCATCGACGATACCATTGGCATCACGTTTGACATCCATGGACTGCATCAGACTGCCGCGAATACCTTTAACGACAACCTCTTCCATCACATCAGTAGCCTCAGCAGTAGCTGAGCCAGCGGCTAACAGGCAAACGGCGCTTGAAACTGCCACAGACAGTTTTTTCTTCTTCAGGTTCATTGAATCTCCCCAGAGGTTCGTGTTTTGTTATTTAGTTATGAATCATTGCTCATGTCTGATGTTATTTGCTCGGTTTTGATTGGTTTTGTTCAGACCCGTCAATCATGATATATTTCACTTATGGAAGTCAACCCGAACATGTCGCAAATTTGTCATAGGTAACTGTGAAATCACGGGAATGGCTACTATCAACAAGTGTCCTCAATCAAAGGGTTTGCCGTGACTCCTGACCCGGGAAATATCCCTATCCTGCTGGCAATTCTATGCTCTCAGGTACCCTCGTCGCCCCCCAGGTCGATGTGATCTGACCGCCCATGGACATCAAAAAACAACTCGCTCTGTGGAACAAAAACAAGTGGGAGTTCAAAAACAAGGCAATGTACGAGCACTATCACGAGAACAAATGGCCCTGGTACACAGAATCGCTGGACCCGGACATCAAAAAGTTTCTGTCAACTGATAAGTGCGGAACTCTGGATATTCTGGACCTCGGTACCTGTAGCGGGTCACAGGCTATCGAACTTGCACGCTACGGTCATCGACTGGTTGGCACTGATATTTCCGAGACTGCGCTTGCGCAGGCCGAACAGGCTTTGAGTGAAGAACCCGGGCTGCCTGTCCGTTTTTTGATGGACGATATTGTCGACTCAACCCTGGAGGAGGACCAGTTCGACCTGATCGTCGACAGAGGTTGTTATCATTCAATCTGCTGTTTCCATCACAAGGAGTATATTGCGGGAGTCCGACACTTGCTGAAGACAGACGGTGTGCTGTTGCTGAAAACCATGAGCAGCAACGAACAGCGCTTTGTCGAATATGACAAGGTCGGCGGCAAATCCATCATGATGCCTTATCATTTCAATGGGCAGGAACTGAAGGATCTGATGTCGCCACACTTTGATATCCAATCGTTCGAAGACAGTTTCTTCTTCAGCTCGGTGATCGACCCTCCGGCCCGGGCATGGTTCGCGGTACTGCGTAATCGTGAAAAAAAGGAACGCGCACTATGATCCGGGAACACCCGCCTCGGCTGGACCGTCTAGTCTCTTTCATACTGCTTCTTCTGATCAGCGCCACCGTATTCGGAAAATCTGGCAGTCCAGTGACCAAAGTCAAAACAGTGGCTGGCGTTGTTTCCGGCATCAACGAATCGGGAATCCGCACATTCAGAGGTGTGCCCTTTGCCGAGCCGCCGGTGGGGGACCTGCGCTGGCGTGCGCCGCAGCCCGTAAAACCATGGAAAGGTGTACTGGAGACAACCACGTTCGGCCCACGGTGCATGCAGCTACCCATTTTCGGAGACATGAACTTCCGCTCGAACGGAATGAGTGAAGACTGCCTGTACCTTAACATCTGGACGCCGGGCACCGACCCTGAAGAGTCGCTGCCGGTACTGCTCTATTTTTACGGCGGCGGCTTCGTTGCCGGTGATGGTTCCGAACCTCGCTACGACGGTGAAAGTATGGCCAGGCGCGGCATCGTGACGGTCACCATGAACTACCGTCTGGGGGTCTTTGGTTTCCTCGCACATCCGGCACTCAGCGAAGAGGCGGAATACGGCGAATCCGGGAACTATGCACTACTTGATCAAACAGCCGCCTTGCAATGGATACGGGACAATATCCGGGCCTTCGGCGGCGACCCCAACCGGGTCACTATCGCCGGTGAGTCCGCTGGCTCCGTGTCAGTGAGCGCACTTATGCTGTCGCCACTCGCAAAAGATCTCATCTATGGTGCTATCGGCGAAAGCGGCTCCGTGTTGCATACCCTGCGTGCCGTATCCTCGCCCGAAGCAGAACAGGCCGGTCTCGACTTTGCCTCACACATCGGAACAAAAACACTGGAAGAAATGCGTGCGATAGATGCCGAAGCCCTGCTGAACGCGACCCTGAAGGACAAGAACAATCCTGACACGTTTGGCAACCTGTTTTCATTTCCGCCGGTAACGGACGGGTACTTCCTTCCGGAAGACATCTTTTCCGCCTATGCCAGCGGTGATGTCGCGCAGGTACCACTGCTGGTCGGCTGGAACTCCGAGGAGATGAACCACCAGGCACTGATGAGAGGCAATCCACTCACCCGGAAGGGTTTCCAGACCCTGTTGCGGGATACATTTGACGCGGATGCCGATGAAGCAGCCCGGCTTTACCGAGGCGATTCGGACGAAGATCTGCTGCAGGTAGCGACAGACCTTGCGGGCGATCAGTTCCTCGTCTACAGCACCTGGAAATGGGCTGACCTGCACAGCCAGACCGGGAACGATGTGTACCGCTACTATTACAGTCACCCACGGCCTGTGATGCGACCTGAGTTCGCAGGTGACACAGCGCCGCCGGTCGCGAGAGGCGCCGTGCATTCCGCAGAGATCGAGTACGCGATGGGGAACCTGCCCACCAACCGCGTCTACGACTGGCAGCCCGGGGACTACCGGGTATCCGCAGTGATGCAGACTTTCTTCAAAAATTTCGTCAAGAAAGGCGATCCGAATGGGCTCGGCGTGCCTCCCTGGCCGACCCTGAAACCCAATGACTCAGGATACGAGATGGTCATTGATGTGGAATCAGGCGCGCGGCGGGAGCAATACCGTGATCGCTACCTGTTTCTCGACAAAATCAACCGGTAGCCATAGTCCATGTTTGAGCCACACCAATTCAGTCGTTTCTGCATGGAAAGAATCAAGAACTGGCGCCCGAGCAGCCCGAGCCATTATAGTGCATACAGATTTGAGCAGCTCGCCCCGGAAAGAATGACAAAAATTTTTCTCGCAGCAATTTTTCTCGCAACAGGTCTGTCGACCTTCCTGGTCACCGCAACGGCGCTGGGCGAAGACAGCATCAATCGGGAACTGTCGGAGCGTATCAAACTCTCTGAACACACCGAGGTCTGGAACCCCGAACCAGAGGTGGTGAATGCCCCTTACGGCAAGCCTCCCTCAGATGCGGTGGTGCTGTTTGACGGTCGCGGGCTGGACCGTTGGGAATCCGCGACCGGTGGTGCCGCATCCTGGGCGGTGGATGACGACGGCTCGCTGACCGTGGTACCCGGTACCGGTGACATTCGAACGCTGGCATCATTCTGTGACGTCCAGTTACACCTCGAATGGCGCACACCCGTTGATGTCGAAGGTATGGAAGGCCAGCAGCGAAACAACAGTGGCGTCTTTTTTCAGGAGCGGTACGAAATACAGATTCTGGACTCGTGGCAGAATTCCACCTACGTTAATGGTCAGGCAGCCAGCCTGTATAAGCAAAGCATTCCTCTCGTGAACGCCACCCGGCCACCGGGTGAGTGGCAGTCTTACGACATTATTTTCACGGCGCCTCGTTTCACGGACAACAAACTGGCGAACCCCGGCTACGTCACCGTGCTACATAACGGGGTGCTTGTGCAGAACCACGTCAGGATTCAGGGTGCCACCGTCTTTATCGGCGAACCGAAGTACGAGCCACATGGTTGTGCACCACTGAAACTACAGGACCACTCCAATCCGGTCAGCTTCCGCAATATCTGGGTTCGGGCGCTCTGAAAATCAACAACACGAAAAAACAAAGGATGAACTATGACCCATTTCAAACGACGACAGTTCCTGGAACTTGCCACACTTCTGGCGGCAGGCAGCATGGTTCACGCCGGACCTGCCAGATCACTGGCAGGCGGCGGCTGCGCTAGGGCGGCTGCGAAAAAAATGGTCGGCATTCAGACTTACATGGTCCGGGACGCACTCGCGAAAGATGTCACAGCGACACTCGAACATCTGGCAGCGGCGGGATACCGGGAATTGGAACTGTTTGGTTTCGGCGGCAGCGATAACATCTTTGGAATGACGCTGACCGCCTTCAGCGATCTTGTCAGCCGTCTTGGATTGAAAGTGCCGAGCGCCCACATCGTCGATAAGATTGCAGACAGGGGCGCGGCAAGGGAAATCGCCGATGCTCTTGGCATCCAATATCTGATTGAACCCCTGGCAGCCGAGTTTCGCAGCGAATGGTCAATGCACGAAAAAGCGGAAAGCGTGGCGCAGGTGCGTAGTCTGGCAGACAGGTTGAACCGGCGCGGCGAGGTGGTTGCCGAACTGGGTTACCAGTTCGCGTACCACAACCACGCGGTTGAATTCACCAGAGTCGAAGGACGCCTTGCCTGGGATTTGCTAATGGAACTGACAGACCCTGAACTTGTGAAGATCGAACTGGATTTGGGCTGGGTCTCGGCTGCCGGGTTCGACCCGGTCAGCGTATTGAAACAATACTCCGGCAGGGTTGTCGCAACGCACATGAAAGACTTCAACCCGAACATAAAACTGCCACCGACAACCGGGAACAGGCCCTTCCCCATCGTGATGCGCCTCGTCCCTCCCGGAAAGGGCACCTCCGATTTTGCAGCGATCTCCAGACAGCTTGATGCGGATAATGTGAGGCACCGGTTTGTCGAAGTGGATGTCTCAGACGACCCGCTGGCTGATGCGGACTTCGGACTGTGTCATCTGGTCTCATTTGGCTGAGAACTATAAGGAAGAAGCAATCATGTCAAAAACAGAAACAAAATTTGATGCCATCGTTGTTGGTTCGGGAATCACCGGCGGCTGGGCAGCCAAGGAACTGACAGAACGAGGACTCAACGTACTGCTGCTGGAACGCGGGCAGAACGTTGAGCACATCAAGGATTATGTCAACGCCTCAAAAGCACCCTGGGAATATCCGCATAGAGGCGGGCGAACCTACGCCATGGAAGAAGCCTACCCGGTTCTGAAGCGGGACTATGCGCTAAACGAAAGAAATCTGGACTGGTGGGCATCAGACCGGGACTCACCCTACACCGAGGTCAGGCGATTCGACTGGTATCGCGGTTACCATGTCGGCGGACGTTCCCTGCTCTGGGGCAGGCATAGTTACCGCTGGAGTGATCTGGACTTTGAAGCCAATGTGAAGGACGGAATTTCAATCGACTGGCCCCTTCGCTATGCCGATCTTGAGCCATGGTACAACTATGTAGAACAATTCATCGGTGTTAACGGTTCCAATGAGGGGCTTGCACAACTGCCGGACGGGAAATTTCAACCCGCAATGCCATTCAACTGTGGTGAAGAAAGATCGGCCAACAGGATAGCCAGAGCATTCGGCGGTAGTCGTACCATGACCCATGGTCGTATCGCCAACCTGACCCGCCCCCTGCCGGGTCGGGCACCGTGCCAGTATCGCAATGCCTGCTGGCTGGGATGCCCTTTCGGTGCCTATTTCAGCACCCAGTCTTCAACATTACCGGCCGCCATGGCAACCGGTCGGCTGATTCTGCGTCCGTTTGCTATCGTCTCAGAGTTAAACTATGACAAAGACAAAAAGCGCGTTGCGGGCGTACGGGTCAAGGATGCTGTAACCGGCAACGAAACCGAGTACCAGTCAAAAATCGTGTTTCTCTGTGCATCCACACTGAATTCCACCTGGCTCCTGATGCAGTCAGCCACTGACATCTGGCCTGACGGCCTTGGTAGCAGTTCAGGGGCACTGGGGCACAATCTAATGGACCACCACTTCCGCGTCGGTGCAAGGGGCACCCTCCCGGGGCTGGAAGACAAGTACTACTTCGGCAACAGACCCGGCGGGTTTTACATTCCCAGATATCGTAACGTCGGCGATGACAAACGTGATTACCTGCGCGGATTCGGCTACCAGGGTGGTGCCAGCCGGGAAGACTGGTCACGTGCGGTACGGGAACTGGGTATCGGCGGGAAATTCAAGGACATCATGGCAACACCCGGCCAATGGAGCATGGGTGCGACAGCGTTCGGTGAAATGCTCCCGGACCATCGTAACCGGATAACCCTGGACCGCAGCCGGAAGGACAAATGGGGCATGCCGGTACTCGCGATTGACTGCATGTTCCGCGAAAACGAATCACGAATGCGCCCGGACATGGCGAATGATATGGCTGAAATGCTTGAGGCCGCAGGAGCAGGGAATATTTCAACCTATGACAGCGACAGTGCGCCGGGTATGGGTATCCATGAAATGGGTACCGCACGGATGGGGCATGAGCCCGGGTCGTCGGTATTGAACAAATACAATCAGGTATGGGACGCCCGGAACGTCTTTGTGACCGATGGCGCCTGCATGACCTCATCTGCCTGCGTCAATCCGTCGCTGACCTACATGGCCCTGACAGCACGGGCGGCGGCACACGCGGTTGAAGAACTGAAGCGACAGAATCTTTAAGGAGATACCCATGACCAGATTGCATAAGAGACGGGAAGTTATTCAGCGTGCAATGGCCATTGCCGGTATGGCCACGCTGACCGGGTCGGGCACGCTGCTTACCGCCTGCGGCGCCAGGGTGCAGCGCGATACAGCGGTAACCATGAGTGACTTTTCAGCAACGCAGGTGACCTGGCTGGATGAGGTTGCTGAAACCATTTTGCCCGAAACGGATACGCCGGGTGCGAAAGCAGCGCAGACGGGCAGTTTTATCGCTCTGATGGTAAAAGACACTTATTCCCCGGACGAACAACAGGTTTTTCTGGCGGGTATGCAAACGCTGGAATCCGAATGCAACAATGACTTCAGCACCGGTTTTCTTGATGCAACACAGGAACAGAAACACCAGCTTCTGACTCGCCTGGATGTTGAGGCAAAAAGGTACATGGACAGTAAATCGGAAGCCCGGCCATCACACTACTTCCGTATGATCAAGGAATTAACTGTGCTGGGATATTTTACATCGGAGATCGGCTACACCCAGGCCATGCGCTATATCGAAACACCGGGACGCTGGGATCCGTGCCTGGACTACAAACCCGGTGAGACAATCTGGGCCCGTCACGCCTGAGCTTCCCTAACTTCCGGCCCCGGAGCGCACAACCCTCATCAAACCTTCCTGGGCGACCGAGGCGATGAGTTTGCCGTCCTCCGTGTACATCGTTCCACGGATAAAACCGCGAGCCCCGGCTGCAGCAGGACTGTCCATGGCGATAAGGACCCATTCATCAAACCTGAAATCACGGTGAAACCAGAGCGCGTGGTCGAGACTGGCTGTCATCAGGCCGGTCATCCAAGATCTGCCATGCGGCAGTGTTGTTGTGCTCAGCAGACCCATGTCTGATGCATAAGCCAGCAGGCACTGGTGCTGATGTACTTCATCATCCAGTTTCTTCCTGGACCGGAACCAGATGTGCTGCACCGGGGGCAGTTTCTCAGGATTCAGGTAGTCCACGTCTTCAACCCGCTTCATTTCAACCGGTCGTCGCGCGTCATCATCCTGATCTGTTCCTGCGTCAGGCTGGCCCTGCGTGCCTCGAAACGTTCCTCTTCACCGGGCAAATCATCAGGACCCGGTACATCGGGCATCGACACCTGATGTGATAGCCCGTGTTCAAACACCTGGAAAGATGATGACATGCTGAAGATTGCCTCACCCTTCTGAATGGCAACTACCCGCCTGGTGGTAAAGCTCCTGCCATCCCGGATTCGGTCCACCTCATAGATGATGGGCAGCCCCGGGTCACCCGGTCGCAGAAAGTATCCGTGTAACGAGTGACAGGGTCTCCCCTCGACTGTGCGCAGAGCGGCAACCAGTGCCTGGCCGATCACCTGTCCGCCAAACACCCTGGGTAGACCCATGTCTTCCGAAACGCCACGAAACAGGTTGGTTTCAATCTGCTCAAGGTTGAGATGCTCAAGCACCGAGTCAATCAGCGTCATTCAGGTACCGCTTCAGCGCCTTTTGGAAAGCCCGGGAGATTACCGTCTTGCCCGACAAATCTCAAAAAGATTTTCGGAACCAGATCCGGTTATCGGCCACCAGATGCAGTTCTTCTATCTTTGCAGCTCTGACAGTAATGCTCATTGCCTTCTCCAGAGTCCGCCCGGCTCACGTCGCGCTTCAATCACGATCATACCCTGCGGCTCAAGCCGTATCTCGACAGCGCCGGAGTCTGCCGTGGACAGCAACCGGATGGAGCGCCGCCGGTAACGGTCAACGACCTCCGCATCGGGATGACCAAAGCGATTTCCATATCCCGCCGAGACAACTGCCAGTTCCGGCACCAGGCGGTTAAGCAGCGCCGGTGTCGAGGAAGAATCACTGCCGTGGTGCGGCACCGACATGACATCAATCAATTGCGAGAACCGTTGCAACAGCATACGTTCACCATCCGCTTCAATATCTCCGGTCAAAAGCACCCGCCGTCCTTCCGCAACAATCAGCAAAAGACAGGAGCCATCATTGCGGGTTGCGGGAAGCCCGATACTGAAACTGGCAAACCAGGCACCGTCTCGCTCCCAGGTGGCATGACAGCTTCCCTGCTGTAACAACTGACCGACATCCAATTCGGAAACAATGGCGTCCCGGCCCCCGGCATGGTCATTGTCGGAGTGACTGATCACCAACTGATCAAGGGACCGCCAGCCTCGACCCCGAATGACCGGTATGACAATCTGATTCGCGGCGCTGAACGATCCCGGGAAAGAGGGTCCGGTATCGTAAAGGGTCACTCCGTTCGATGTTTCGATCAGCACACTTAAGCCCTGCCCGACATCCAGAAAGGTCACGCTGACAGAGCCAGGCTGTGGCATCTCAGGAGGTTTGAGCAGTACCAGCAGTAGCGGTAAACCCAGCCAGCGGAAGATCAACCCCGCAGGCATCAGCAACACGGCGGCACCAATCAGCGCGACGGAGACCTGCCACGGCGCCGGTGCCGGGATGTGAAGCAGCCAGTCCGATGCCGCCGCATTTTCCAGCACCCGCCAAAGCCAGGTGGTTACCCATTGGGCAAGACCGACCAGGGATACCGCCCATGATTCAAACAGCAGAATCAGGCCAAGGGTGATCAGGATCAAGGGTACAAGGATAAAACCCACCACCGGTATGGCGATCAGATTCACAGGGAAGGATGCAAGGGGCAGCTGATGATTCAGTGCACCCAGCAAGGGCAGAAGTGACAGAAAGGCCACCCACTGCGCAAACCACATGGAACGGGCCCAGGCCAATGAAGATTCAGCAAAAACACGATGGGAAAGACCCAGAATCAGCGCGGCAACCACACCGAAACTGAGCCAGAACCCTGAACTCAGACTGGCCAAGGGGTCAAGCAGTACAACGAAAACGGCTGCCAGCGCCAGCCGGGACAACAGGGTGATGTTTCGCGAAACCAGCCCGCATCCCAGATACACTACGGTCATGACCAGTGCCCGCTGCACCGGTAAGCCCCAGCCCGCCAGCAGGGCATAGGTAGCGGCGACGGCGACTGTGACTATGGATGTCGCCGCATAACCTGCCCCGACGAATCGAAGGGCGAAAAAGACGAGTGTCGCGATCAGTCCCACATGCAGGCCGGAGACAATGAGCAGATGCGTTGTGCCGGTTCGGTTCAATACGGTCCATTGATCCGGGCTGAGCTGACTGGTGTCTCCCAGTGACAGCGCCAGGAAAGTCGCCAGCGTATCGTGACCGACCACCTGCGCAATCTTCAGCCTGGTCCGGTACCGGAGGTCGTCGACGCTGGCATGCTGCCCGAGAAGTTGGTGCTCTCCACCCGGAACAATGTAGCCAAGACCATGAATACGCTTCACAAACAGCCAGCGTTCATAGTCGAAAGTCTCGAAGTTCACAGAACCTGTCGGCGCACGCAGTCGCACATTAAACCGCCACCGCTGTCCCGGCTTAACGGAATCGTCAGAGCGATACCAGTATAGACGAAGACGCGACCCTGCCAGGTGCCCATCGACCACCCTGACCAGGAATCTGACTGAATGTTCACCCTCCATCGGCATATCCATTACCTGGCCGACAATCGTCGTCTCCACTGCCGATTCAAGCACCGCCTGCCGGTACTGCCGCTCAACCTTCAGGGCACAAAAGCACCAGGCAGCCCCCAGAAGAAATGCGCACAGCCAGGAGACACGGGTCCGCAAACCGTACCCGAGCAGCGGAACCAGCATCAGGCAGGCTTCCACAGGAAGCAGCACCGGCACCCGCGCCACCAGCACCGTGCCGATCAGGAACAGGATTACCGGACCAATCACTCAATGAGATTAGAGGTATCCGCACCGCTCGGAGACAGGCGAATGCCCCTGATCCTTGTGGGAAAGCGCTGACCGTAACGCCGTCATGGACGCGGGTTCACCTTCATGTGACAGCCCGGACAAGGCATAATGCCCACTGTGCTACATAATTCCCTTTTTTATCTATGAAAAGATACCTGCCAAAGAGAGAGCGGATAAAAAACATCCCCGCCCTGCAATTCCTTGGCAACAGGATACTTGAGCCAAACCTGTGGCATTTCAACCGGCACTCTCTATCGTTCGCCTTCCTGATCGGCGGCATCGGCTGCTTCCTGCCCATCCCGTTTCAGACGCTGCCCTGTGTGCTCTTGTCTATATGGATACGATGTAATGTACCGGTGACTGTTGCGGTGTTGTGGATCAGTAATCCCATCACCATCGGACCCATGATGTTTTTCGCATACCTGGTCGGCAACAGGCTGCTTGGCTCAGAGCAGCAACCCACGCCTATGGACCCGACCTTTGAATGGTTCATGGGTCAGTTGGCCGGTATCTGGCAACCACTGATTCTGGGTAGCCTGGTCTGTGGACTCATTACGGGCATTATCGGGTTTCTCGCCATTCGCATTTACTATCGCTGGCGCATCGCCCGCTACAAACAGAGAAAACAGCGACAGAGGAAAAGCGGCGAGGTCACGCCGGTCTGAATGACCGGTTCCGGTTACTCGTACCTGAGCACCGCTGCGGGATGCAGTTTCGAGGCCCGGTAGGACGGGTAAAGGGTCGCCGCAAAACTGATGATGAATGTAACCAGCGCAATCACCAGAATATCCGGCCACCGGATATCGGTCGGGATCTGATCAAAATAGGTACCCGCGACAATACTGAAACCGGTCCAGTCTTCCACCAGACCCATGACCATCGGCGCGTAGAGTGCCAGCAGCAGTCCAAGGGCACAGCCAGAGGCGACCCCTGCTATTGACAGCCCCAGCCCCTGGACCAGAAAAACTTTCAATACCCCGCGCCCGGTCATCCCCATCGTGCGCAGCACCGCAATGTCCCGGCGCTTGGTCACCACCAGCATGGTCAAACCCGAGACGATGCTGAACGAGGCAATGGCAATCACGAAGGACAGCAACACGAACATCATGACCTTTTCCATCCACACAGTCCGGAAGAAGTCACCGAACTCATCCACCCAACTGTCCGCCTGAAAACCCGCGCGTCGAAGCTCCTCTGCGACAGAGGGCGCGTCAAATATCTGATCCAGCGTCAGCTTCACATCCGCCGGTTCATTAAGCATCAACGCCAGCCGGGAGACATGCGTGACACCGAGCCGGTAATCCATCTCGGAACCCACGGCAAAGGTACCGGTAACCAGCGCCGGGAACAGTCGTGGTGAAATATTCTGACCACTGGCCGCTATTGCAGGCAGCACAAGATTCACGCTGTCACCTGCCTGAACCCCGAAACGCCGGGCAACGGATTGCCCCAGCACAATCTGTAAATCTTCCGGCGTCAGGCGACTCAGACCGGCCTCACCAATGGCTCGGACCAGGACACCCGAGGGATCTTCGGTTGCCGGATCAATACCATACAGCGTCATCAGGTGGCTGCCGTTTCGAGTGACCAGCATGACCTGTGCGGATTTGAACGCGGACCTGGACGCCGAAACCTCCGGTACCGCGTCGGGATCAACACCCTTCACAACAAGGTGAGGTACCACACCCAGAATGCGTGTCTTCAATTCCCGGTCAAAACCGTTCATGACCGAAACAACCACAATCAGGGCGGCAACACCCAGGACCAGACCCACAAATGAAACCAGTGTCACCAACGACACGAACCGGTTGGCTGAACGTGACCGGTTGTAACGCAAACCGATAAAACTGCTGATGCTCATGATGCTTTGCCCTCTTCCTGTAGACGAAGGCGCCCACCGTGCAGTTCGCAAACGCGGGACAACCTGGAAGCGAAACGGGTGTTGTGAGTAACCACGACAAAAGCCACACCAAGATCCTCAGACAGCGACAAAATCAGATGATGAATCTGATCCGCACTCTGCTCGTCCAGATTGCCCGTGGGTTCGTCTGCGAGGACGATGGCCGGCTTGCCAACCAGGGCACGGGCAATCGCAACCCGCTGCCGCTCTCCGCCGGAGAGTTCAGAAGGCAGATGCTCGACCCGATGAGACAAACCAACCTTCTCCAGCATGCTGCGCGCTTCTTCAAGCGCCTGCCTGCGAGCCTCTCCCCCGATCATGAGCGGCATGGCAACATTTTCCCCGGCGCTGAATTCCGGCAACAGGTGATGAAACTGATAGACAAAGCCAAGCTGGCGATTGCGTAACCCTGCCAGTTCCACTTCAGAGAGTGTCGAAAGATCCTGACCCTTGATTTCGACCCGTCCACCATCCGCCTGATCCAGACCTGCCAACAGGTGCAGCAGAGTACTCTTGCCGCTGCCGGACACGCCGACGATGGCAAGGGTCTCGCCTTCGGCAACGGTCAGGTTCAGATCACGCAGCACCCTGACCTCGTTACTACCCTGCCAGTAACTCCTGGTCAGATGGCTCGCAACCAGGACATCAGACGTCATACTGCAAAGCCTCCACGGGATTGGCGGCAGCCGCCCTGCCCGCCGGGTACAGGGTCGCAAGCAGGCTGACCAGCAGACTGGCACCGCTGATCATCAGCACGTCTCCCACCTGCACCTCGACCGGCAGATAGCGGATGAAATACTCCTTCATCAGATTCAGTTCAAAGACATCACTGATAACTTCATAAAGCTGCACCAGCGACCAGGTCAGAAGGAGCCCGATCAACAAACCCAGAAGGAGTCCGACAACACCGACCACCATGCCATGAATCATGAACACAACCTTCAGGTCCCGGGGCGTCGCACCCAGGGTTCGTAAAATCGCAATCTCCGCACGATTGTCATCCACAGTCATGGCCAGATTGGACACCACATTAAACATCGCCACCATCACCAGCAGCATCAACAGCAGAAAAAGCGTGGCCTTCTGAGTACCGATCGCATCATAGAGATTGCCGTTCTGATGCATCCAGCTAACCCCATAGAGGGTGTAGTCGTGGCTGGTGATTTCCGGAATCACCGTCTGCACCTGAAACAGATCGGCCACCCTGATCACGATGCCATCAATATCCTTCTGACGCTTCAAGCGCCGTGCATCATCCAGATTGAGGAAAACATGGGATTTATCCATATCCGCCCCGACCTCGAAAAGACCTGACACCTCCATCCGCTTCGTGGTCACCACCGGACCGGCAAGAGACATCTGTACATCCGGTAATACCAGGGAAACCTGATCCCCGGTGGAAACCGAAAGCGTCCCGGCAAGCTCCCGTCCGATCAACAGCCCGAAGCGGGTCCGGGACAATCGTTCAAGCGCCCCTGGCTGTACAAAATCCGGCAGGATGGAAACACTGGCCTCCTGGTCTACATCAATCCCCCGGAATGCCACACCGGTCATGTTGCCATCAGCAACCATCAGGGCCGAACCCTCCACCACCGGCGCCGCACCCAGAACTTCCGGGTGATCCAGCATCTGCTGCCGCAGGGCGCGCCAGTCCGAAAACCCCTGCCGGGAATAGATGGTGCCATGGGGCAAAACCGCCAGAACACGGTTACGCAGTTCTTTTTCAAAACCGTTAACCACGGAAAGCACAGACAGCAGGACGGCAACCGCAACCGCCAATCCGCCGATCGAGAGGATGCCCACAAAGGACATAAACTGGTTGGCCGACGCCGTACCAAACAGCCGCAACGCTACGAGCCAACGCCAATCAGACAACATCGTTCAAGTAATCCTGAGGAAGGCGCTATTGAATCATGAATCTGCGGTGATTGAACACCGGGTATACTAAAACAGCATGGTGTTGATTTCGCTGGCAAGGTTCCGGCCGACAAGATGGTCACTGCTGGTTTTCGGGAGAGATACAACATATCGCGAGTCTCCTTGAAATGTTGCCTTATAGTGTTTCCCTTCCCCTGTTATATCAAACCCCAGCTCTTCGAGAAATTGACGAGTTTTCTTATCCAGTGTTTTGTAGCCTTTTAGCCGCGTTTTTAGCAAAGACACCTTCTTTTGAATGGCTTTTGTGGATTTGTTGGCTGAAAGGATATCTTTAAGTATGTACTGGCGTCGTGAACCATCAGGAACGTTTTTAATAGCGCTTTCCAATATTAGTAACAATAGTTCTCTGTGTTCATTTGGGTAGAACTCATTCTCGTGACCTTTCAGCAGCACAAGATCACTTGCCACCATAGTAGAAGGCTGCTTGATTGCATGTAACTCAGATTCAAGTCTCGATATTTTCTCTTTTAAAGTAACGATTTCTTCCTTTTTCTCTTCTAATTCTTCATCAAAAATTTTTATGTATTCGTCTACCTGGTTCGATCCCTCACTTTTTAGTTTCTCACCCTCACACTTTGCGCCGATTTCTGTCAGGTTCCTCTGAGTACATCTGCGTGGTAGGCGGAGGTTATTCAAGCCCTTGCGCAGTGTATCCAGGGCGTGTTTTATCCGAAATAGAATAATGAACTTCAACATTGAATATTATCTCCTGCCGTTTGGCTCTTCTGCTGATATAATAGATGCACCCTATGATAGACGATATAGAGTAGTAGGTGATTTCTTGTTGGCGATTGCAACCTGCCATGCACAGCCATCGTAACTTCGAAAGAAATTAAATGGCTTCAAATCCGAAGTACAATATTTCCACATTATAACACGGGCGGGTTCTCGCACACACCTGAGAGATTCAATGATAGAAGAAGTCAACAGACAAACTTGCTATCAGCGAGTAGAATCGGACGGATGAACAGTACCACTCTGTAATCCACCCTTTTGCCAGAAGCACATATGCGGGAACAATCCAACACCGCACAACGATTCGACGACCTGAAGCGCTTTTATGCGGCTCTGGATGCCCTCGCCCGCAAAACCAACGGTGCGCGTTTGTTGTCAGCCTGCGATGGTCGAATGGGCTGGCCGGAGCGCGGGGTGTATTTTTTTCAGGAACGCGGCGAGAACAGAACGGATACCGGCTCAGGGCCGCGGGTGGTCAGGGTCGGAACCCACGCGCTCAAAGATGGCTCGAAGGTGTAGAGACGCGGACCGTTAGGCGAGTTGCCGACATAAGACCCAGGATGTGATACGACACATTTGTCATCCATCAAGCGTCGGCGGTCACCTCCAGGTAATTGGGATAAGTATGCGGCTGCGGAACTTCCTGATTGTCAAGCAACAAACCTTCCAGATGAAACTCCAACGCTTCCTGCATCAGCTTTTCTACTTCTCGTTTGGTTTTACCTGCCGCAATACAACCGCTCACATCGGGAGAGTAGGCGGAAAACCCCGTGTCAGTTTCTTCAATGACGATCAGGTATTTCATCTTAACCCCGCTTGCCTTGTGTAAACACCAGATACATATCATTGCCCGTATAGCAGGATGTTGATTTCGCTGACAAGATTCTGCCCGACACGATGACCACTGCTGGTTTTCGGAAAGGATACAACATATCGAGGGCCTCCTCTAAACATTGCTTATAGCCTTTCCCTTCTGCTACTGTCAGATGCAAATTCTTCGACATAATGGGCCAGTGCGTTGGCTGGTCGCATCTGCCACCTCGTCGGCGAAGGAATCGACCACGAAGGCATCCGACCAGAAGCAAATATGCGGGAACAATCCAACACCGCACAACGATTCGACGACCTGAAGCGCTTTTATGCGGCTCTGGATGCCCTCGCCCGCAAAACCAACGGTGCGCGTTTGTTGTCAACCTGCGATGGTCGAATGGGCTGGCCGGAGCGCGGGGTGTATTTTTTTCAGGAACGCGGCGAGAACAGAACGGATACCGGCTCAGGGCCGCGGGTGGTCAGGGTCGGAACCCACGGGCTCAAAGATGGCTCGAAGAGCACGCTTTGGAAGCGCTTGTCTCAACACCGGGGCACGGGCGGCGGTAACCACCGGGGGTCGATATTCCGGTTGATTGTTGGCACCGCGCTGATGCAGAGTAACGGGTCTGTCTTCCCGTCATGGGGCCAGGGTAATTCTGCTCCTCGACACATCAGGGAGGGTGAACAACCTCTGGAGAAACCTGTTAGTAAAATCATCGGCGAAATGCCCTTTCTGTGGCTGGACATAGCAGACGAACCCGGGCCGGGAAGTCAGCGCGGTTATATTGAGCGTAATGCCATTGCGCTGCTGAGTAATTACGGCGGGCCGCCTCTGGACCCTCCCTCAGATCAATGGCTTGGGCATCACTGTAATCGGGAGAGAGTCCGGCGTTCAGGCTTGTGGAACCAGAACCATGTGGATGAGGATTACGACCCGGGGTTTCTTGATAGACTGGAAACACTGATAACAGAAATGAGATAAGACACTATGAAGATCGTGATTCAATGCGCCGGGCAAAAGCAGGCGGACGCCGGCCACCTGACCGACTCTGATGGCAACCGCATTCTGTTTGTGGCGGAACCGGAAACCGCTCCGCCAGATCAAGGCATACGCTATGCACGCCCGGATGACATTGCGAAAGACGGACAATCGTGGCGGGAAGAGCTGCTGGCTTATAACCAGCGCGGAGACAATCCACTCGCGCTGTGCCCGGCATACAAGCTGTATGAAAACGACACCTATCAATCATTGGTCAATCGCTATGGCACCGACAATGTTTTTATCCTGTCAGCCGGTTGGGGGCTTATCACCGCAGATTTTCTGACGCCGAATTACGACATTACCTTCTCTCCCAGCGCGCGCAACGAGAATGAATATAAACGCCGCGGCAGGCAGGACAACTATCACGACTTTTACGAGCTTCGGGATGACGATAACGATGATCTCATCTTCTTCGGCGGCAAAGATTATCAGCCGCTTTTCCTCGAACTGACCAACAACTACCGGGGCAACCGCTTCGTCTACTACAACTCCGCCACCACCCCTGATATGCCGGGCTGTATATTGTGCAGGTATAAAACGAAACTCAAAACAAACTGGCAATACCGATGTGCTATGGACTTCGTCCAGGGCAGAATAGGCCATATCCGGATGCGCCATCACTTGGGTCTTCATTGAATGCGCGAGAATAAGTCCGCCCGCGCCGGCGCAGGCATCCGCAGGGCGTTAGGTGCTAGCGGGAGGCATCGAAGCCTGTTATTCAGAGCTTCCCTTGTTGTCACATTTCGCAGGATTGCCTCCACAGATCTCACAGGCTCCGTCAACCCCCAGATTGTTCAAACCACCGCAGGAGCCACTGATCGGGGCACGCCCCTTTATGACACCAATCGCCATACCTGCCAGGATGGCAAGCAGGATGATGAAGGAAAGCAGGAATTCGATCATTGTGGTACCACACCTTTCTGACGGTTGTTCTTCAGATAGTCACTCATGGCGCTTGAGGTTACAGATTCAAACACCCCGGTATTGCCGCGAATTATAGCAAACACTTTGAAGTTGTTCGCCTCCGCAATGGCCAGGGTCCGCTCAGGTCCAAGCACATTGAAGGCGGTCGCCAGACCGTCCGCACAGGCGGCACGCTCGTGCAATACGGTCACCGAGGCCAGGTTATGGGTAACCGGCCAGCCGGTTGAAGGATCCAGTGTATGGGAATAAACCTGACCTTCATGCTTGAAGAAGTTGCGATAATCGCCCGACGTTGCCATGCCCTGATCGATCACCGGGATGGTGCGGTAAAGCCTTCGAATCTCCATATCAGGCGCTTCAATACCGATGATCCAGGGCTGATTACGCGCATTCAGTCCCCGGGTCTTCACCTCACCGCCGATTTCGACCATGTAACGTCCGGCTCCCTGTTGTTCCAGCAGGTCAGCCACGACATCAACGGCATAACCCTTGGCCACCGCAGAAAAATCAATCATCAGACCGGGAGGTTTGGTCAGTTGTCTGCCGTCCACAAGAACCCTGGAAAATCCCACCCGGCTCATCGCTGCCGTAATTTCCGCTTCACCGGGCACACCGCTGCGCGGTCCATCCGGACCAAATCCCCAAAGGTTCACCAGGGTCCCGACCGTCACGTCGAACGCGCCATCCGACAGGGTATGGATGTCGCGACTGACCGCAAGCACCCTGCCAAATGCTTCTGAAATCTCAACCGGCCCGGTCGCTCGATTAAGAATCGACAGTTCCGAGTCCGGTATGTAGGTCGAGAAGACCTGATTCAGCGCGATCAGACTGGCATCTATGTCTTTTTTCAGGCCCTCCGGGTCGAGTTCATCGGAAACTATCTTGACCGTATAGGTCGTTCCCATCGTCTTGCCGTTGACGGCCACAACGGGTTCAACACCCTCGCAGGCCACCAGCAAAAGCAGGGCAATAATCAGCGTGAACTTTGTTAACCCGTCTATTGAGCCACCGGGGAATTTCATGCTTTACTCCGCGCCCTATGCTTTCACCACGCCAGACAGACAGGCCCAGGGTTTATGTCGATTCGATTGAGTCCCTGGAGCGCGCTTTTCACGAACTGATCCCCATCAGTCAGGCTATGGGTATCAGGGTGGTCAGCTACAACGGTTTGTCTCTGACAACGACGGCACCCTTGAGCCAGAACATCAATCACCAGCATTCTGCTTTTGGCGGCAGCCTGTTTTCACTGGCGGCCCTGTCCGGCTGGGGTCTGATACAGATGAAGCTTAGCGAGTTACTACTTGATTGCAACACAGTCGTCATGGGCGGCGAGGTCAGCTACCAGCAGCCAGTCTATGATGATCTGGAATGCGTGGTAACACTCCTTGGGAATCCGGATGCCATTTTCGACGAACTGGCCGACAAGGGAACCGTCAGAACAGAACTCATCGCCACCTGTGAGTGCGACGGCAAGACTGCCATGCAAATGACCGGCAAATATCACTTGAAACTGCGTACACCTTCCGAAGCATGAGCCAGCCGCCGCGGCTTTCACTGGCCCGACTACCCACACCCCTTGAACCTCTGGACCGGCTGTCTGCCGGGTACGACACCCGTATCTGGATCAAGCGTGACGATCTGACAGACACCGTCGCCAGCGGTAACAAGATCCGGAAACTGGAATTCAGCATCGGCCAGGCGCTGGCCGAACAGGCCGATGTCCTGGTCACCTGGGGCGGCGTTCAGTCAAACCATTGCCGCGCCACGGCGGTACTGGCCGCCCGGCTGGGATTGCAGTCACACCTGGTTTTGAGAGGACAGGAGCCCCGGGAAGCGGACGGCAACCTGCTGATTGACCGGCTGGTCGGCGCCGGGATTACCTTCGCGCCCCCGGATCAATATCAGCAGATGGATGAGACCTATGCCGCACTTGAGTCCGAATATGCTGCCGCAGGTCTGAAAACCTATCGTATCCCGGTGGGCGCCTCAGATGAGGTCGGTCTCTGGGGTTATCTCACAGGCGCCGGGGAATTGAAGACGGACTTCGCATCCGCCGACATTGAGCCTGAAGCCATCGTCTCAGCCACAGGTTCCGGGGGAACCCTGGCGGGCCTCATCCTGGGTCATCATATTCACAAGCTGGGCTCACAGGTCCACGCCTTCAACGTCTGCGATAACGAAGCCTGGTTCGTGAACAAAATCACCCGGGATTTTAGAGCCTGGGAGTCACGCTATCAGATGCGGGTAAATACTGCGGGGCTGCCCATCAACGTCATCGAGGGATATGTCGGGCCGGGATATGGCCGGGCAACACCGGAGGTTTTCGAAACCATCAACCATGTGGCGCGTCTGGAAGGAATTGTCCTCGATCCGGTTTATACTGGTAAGGCTTTTCACGGGATGCTGACCGAACTGAAAGAGGGTCGGTTCCGTGGTATGAAGAACATCGTCTTCATCCACACCGGAGGCATGCTGGGACTCTTTCCCCAGAAACACGAATTATTTGCAGCGGTTAGTTGATTTGAGTCGGGGCGTTATGCGGTATCTTACAGTGCTTATGGTGACACTGATCACCTCCTGTTCCTGGTCATGGCCTTTCGGCAACCGCGATACGGGGAACTGCCTGGACGATGACAGTTGCGAAGGCGCCAACCCGTTTGAAGAGCAACTGGTTGGCGGTACCTGGTACTGCTATGGCGTCTCCCGTAACGAGCCCTGGGACTGTAGCCAGCAGGAAAACGCCGGCAAGATCGTTGCTGTCAGTCCTCAGGATGGTTCAGGCAGCCCCCCTTCAAGTGAACTACCGGTACCCGCCGACAACTTTCTTGATGCCTTCAGCGATGATGCCTTCGTCGTCCAATTGATCGCCCTTCAATCGAAGGACGAAATCAATGCCTTCGCCAGCAATCACGGTCTGGAGAAACCCAGATTCATCCGGGTCAGGAACCAGGAATCCCTGTGGTACGTACTGATCCTGGATGTATTCAATGACCGCGCCTCTGCGGACGCGGCCGCCGCCGCCTGGGAATCGGCGCACAATCCCTCATCCAAACCCTGGGTAAGATCGGTGGCTTCCCTGAAGGCCGCAGCCACAAGAGCGGAATCTTGAGCCCATGCCCCGAAAAGAGTCCCGAAAAGAGGACCGGACAAAAGCCGAAGACAGGTCCGGGAAAAAGACCGCGACCCGGCGACTGAAGGACATTCCTTCCGTCGACAGGCTCCTTGGCAGCACGGAACTTCAACCAACGCTGAACGCCCATGGACATACCCGCGTCAGGGAAACCATCCGCAGGCTGTTGACTGAACTGCGCGGTGAAATCCTCAATGGCAGCCGAACCTCATTGCCGTCATTACAGTCGCTGTCTGATGAAATTGCCCACCGTATTGTTCATCAGAATCATGGCAGCCTGACACCAGTCATCAATTTGACCGGCACCGTCCTGCACACCAATCTGGGCAGGGCGGTCCTGCCTGACGAGGCACTTAATGCCATCAGCACCCTCGCCGGTGCCAACAGCAATCTGGAATACGATCTGGATGCCGGTAAACGCGGCGACAGGGATACCCATGTGGAATCGCTTCTTGTCGCCCTGACCGGTGCCGAGGCAGTCACAGTGGTGAACAACAATGCCGCCGCCGTGCTGCTCAGCCTGAACACCCTGGCCGCCGGTAAGGAAGTCTGCATCTCCAGGGGTGAACTGGTCGAAATTGGCGGTTCATTTCGCATTCCTGAAGTCATGGAAAAAAGCAACTGCCGGCTTCGTGAGGTGGGCGCCACCAATCGCACGCATCTCCACGACTATCAGGATGCCCTGTCGGCGGATACCGGCCTGCTGCTGAAGGTTCACACAAGCAACTACGAGATACGCGGCTTTACGCGGGAAGTGAGCTACGAGGAAATGGCGCGGCTGGCATCCGGGTCCGGCCTTCCGTTCATGGCTGATCTTGGCAGCGGCACACTGGTCGACCTTGAGCGCTATGGCCTGGAACATGAGCCAACGGTGCAGGAGGTCATTCGGGCGGGCGCGGATATTGTCACCTTCTCCGGCGACAAACTTCTCGGCGGACCCCAGGCCGGCATCATTGCGGGGAAAAAAGAATTCGTGGATGCCATCAGGAAAAACCCTCTGAAACGCGCCCTGCGCGTGGACAAGATGACGATTGCCGCACTGGCCGAAGTCCTGAAGCTCTATCTGGAACCGGAGACGCTCGCCGAAAAGCTGCCGACGCTGCGTCACCTGTCACGAACACCGGAGGCAATCCGGGCGATTGCAGAAGAAATCCGGATACCGATGAGTCAGGCGCTGGCGGGCATCGCGAACGTCGAGATTATCGAAACCCATAGTCAGACAGGTAGCGGCGCCCTGCCCCTCAATCAACTGCCGGGCTTTGCCGTGGCGTTGTCACCAGTGGACCGCGCTAATGCAGCCCTGCAAACATTGAGCTCCGCCTTTCGCCGGTTGCCCGTCCCCGTCATCGGCAGAATCACCGACGGCAAACTGCTGTTCGACTGCCGGACACTGGATGACCCGCAAACCCTTCTTCAACAGTTGGATCAACTGACAATTTCATGATCATCGCGACAGCGGGTCATGTTGACCATGGCAAAACTTCCCTGGTCCACGCGCTGACCGGCGTTGACACAGACCGTCTGGAGGAAGAAAAACAACGGGGCCTCACCATCGACCTGGGTTTCGCCTACACGGATTCGGAATCCGGTCGCCGTCTCGGCTTCGTCGATGTTCCGGGACATACGCGTTTTATCAGCAACATGCTCGCCGGGGTATCAGCCATCGACTGTGCTCTGCTGGTCATTGCCGCTGACGATGGTGTCATGCCGCAGACCCGGGAGCATCTGGACATTCTGAACCTGCTGGGCATCAGTCACGGGCTGATCGCGCTGACAAAAACTGATCGGGTCGAACCGGCACGCATCCGTGAAGTCACCACTCAGATTCAAGACGCCACACATGGCACCTTCCTTGAAGGCGCGGAGATCTTCCCGGTGTCCTCCGAAACCGGGGAAGGCATTGAAACGCTACAGGTGGCACTTGAGGTCACCGCCGAGGAAATTTCCGCCAGAGGTCGGCACGGCATGTTTCGCCTTGCCATTGACCGGCGCTTTTCCGTCAGGGGTTCAGGCATCGTGGTCACGGGGAGCGTGTTCGCCGGGCATCTGGCCACCGGGGACGAACTACTGCTGATGCCCCAGGGTATTCCGGTGCGGGTGCGGGCTCTGCATACCCGGAACCAGCTCTCTGAGTCCGCAGTCGCCGGTGATCGTTGCGCCGTAAACATCACCAGCAACGAGGTCGAACTGGAAACGATTCATCGCGGAAACTGGCTCACCACCAATCCGGGCGAAGCTACGGACAGGGCCGATGTCGAACTGCGATTGTCTGCGGGCGAGACGCGCGCCCTGTCACACTGGACACCGGTACACATTCACACGGCAGCCAATCACGTCACCGGTCGTGTCGCACTGCTTGAATCCGGAAAGATTGAACCGGGCACAAAGGGCATGGCGCAGCTAATCTTCAAGCCGTCGATCAATCTCTGCTTCGGTGACCGGGTGATTCTTCGCGACCAGGCGGCGACACGTACCCTGGGTGGCGGCGTGGTGATTGACCCCTACCCGCCCAGGCGTGGCCGGGCGAAACCGGAACGGGTCGCCTGGCTCTCCGGGCTCACACCCGATGCCCGGCACCGCGCGATAATCCACCATCTTACGTCCTCGGAAACCGGGGTGTATCGCGCGACCCTGCAACACATTTATAACCTGACCCCTGAGGAAGTGGACAACGAGCTTTCCGATCAAGCCTGTCTGACACTGAACGAGCATCTGCTCATTACCGAGCAACACCTGGCGAACGCCCGACAGGGGCTGATCGGAAAGGTGACCGCCTGGCATGAAGCCAATCCGGGGAAGTCCGGTTTGCCGAAAAGCCAGATGCGGAAACTGGTGCGGAACTGGAGCGGCGAACTGCTGGATGCCGTGGTCACCGACCTGCTCAGCGCCGGGGGTCTGGAACAGCAGGGCAACCAGATGAACCTGAAAGGGTTCGGCGTGCAGTTGAGCAGCAGGGAACAAAAAGTGTGGCAGGCGGCAGAGCCAATACTGCGCGAAGACCTTACCAAACCGCCGGTTCTGCATGACCTGGCCAAAGCCATCAACATCGAACCCAGGGCGCTGGAGAAAACCCTGATCCAGATTGTCAAGACTGGCCGGTTGGTCAGGCCGGTCAAGAATCGATTCTTCCTCATCGAAGGTATCGAAGCGCTGAGCAACGCGTTACCGGAAGCCGCCGGTGGCGGGGACAGCTTCACGGTACAGCAGTATCGGGATGTCACCGGTATCGGAAGAAACCTCTGCATTGAAATACTGGAATACTTCGACCGGCAGGGCATTACCCGCCGGGCTGGCGATGTGCGTCAGATTGTCAGCCGTTAAGCGGCGTCATTCATCCGTGTTTTGCGAATCCGTGTTTTGCGAATCCGTGTTTTGTGAATCCGTGTTTTCTAAATCTATGTTTTGTGAATCAATGCTGTGCGGCTTGCCAATGGTCGCCCCGATGGTCGCACCCAGCAGTTGAAACAACATGAATATGCCCGCCATCAGGCACACCTGATCCAATGCCCCGGACACCTCAAAATGATAGACACACCAGCCACCAACCAGCAGCCCGGCGAGCATACCAAGCAAGGTTCCCATGATGGGCGTCGATATCTGTCTGGTTATTTTCACGGCCTGATTGTCTGCTATGGAAACTCTGAATTGAAATTCATATTGAGATGCCCGACAACCGCCCCTAAACTTATCGGCACTCAAAGGGAAATTTTGACATGAAAAAGCTTCTGACACTGCTTCTTTTTTTGCCGCTGCCGCTCCTGCCGATGGTCAGCCAGGCAGAACTCAAGGTGGGCGATGCCGCACCGGAGTTCAACATGCAGGGTTCCGACGGTAACACCTACACGCCGGATATGCTCAAGGGCAAGCCGTTCGTGATTGCCTTCTTCCCGAAAGTATTTACCGGTGGCTGAACCCTGGAATGCAAGTCGCTGCGTGACAGTGGCTCCGTTCTGAAAAACTTCAACGTCAACTATTTCATGGCCAGCGTGGACAGCCTTGAAGAGGTAACCGCCTTCGCCGAAAAAAACGAAGCAAACTTTCCGGTACTTTCTGACGACGACAAGTCCGCAGCTCGCGCTTTCGGTGTGTTGAGCGGGATGGGATTCGCCAGGCGATGGACTTTTTATGTGAACGCCGATGGCAATATCGAGGAGATTGACACCTCGGTGAACCCGCGCACTGCCGGCCCCGACCTGGCGGCGACCCTCAGGCGACTCGGGTACGGTAGCGAGTAGAGAAGTGGCCCTTTCGCAGGGGCCGTGTCTCATGATTGATGGCGTTTCGTTTCGTTTATTTCATTTATTTCATATACTATATATATGCTGGAAAGGTGCTAAAAAACTGGAGAGCCCTATGAACACGATCCGCCATCGACAGCTTCCCCCAAACGCAAGGGATGCAGCCATCGCCCGTAGCTCGGGACAGGTTTTATGCCGCTACGCGCGTAGCAAGGCATCCCTCAAGTTGCGCGTCGCTGATGAGGAACAAGCGGAACCCATCGAGCTTCCCGCAGGTGCGGTCGCTCTTCTCGTGGACATCCTTGAAGCGATGGCCACAGGGCGTGGCATCACTATCATGCCCGAGAGCGCCGAACTGACAACCGTGCAGGCTGCCGAGGTGCTGAACGTCTCGCGCCCGTTCCTCATCAAGCTCCTGGAAGAGGAGAAGATTCCTTATCGGAAGGTCGGGAAACACCGTCGCATTCGCATGGAGGATGTGATGACCTACAAGACAGCAATCGACCAGGAGCGCGAGGCCGTGCTTGACCAACTCGTCGCTGAAGCTCAGGAACAAGGCATGGGTTACGGCGATCGGTGAGGCGCTACACAGTCCTTTTCGATGCCAATGTCCTCTATCCCGCACCCATGCGGGATGCCCTGATGCAGCTTGCTGTTACCGACCTCTTCAATGCGAAATGGACGGAGGACATCCATCGGGAGTGGGTTGAGGCTCTGCTTCGCAAAGAACCTCATCGGCAACGCGCTAAACTTGAGCGTACGCGCGATCTCATGAACCTGGCCGCCCAGGATTGTCTGGTGACGGGCTACGCGGCGCTCATTCCTACGCTCACGCTACCCGACCCCGGCGACCGGCACGTACTTGCCGCCGCTATTGTCGGTCGTTGCGATGTCATCGTCACGCAAAACCTCCAGGACTTCCCGGAACAGGCACTTTCCCCTTTCGGTATTAAGACACAGCATCCCGACGATTTCTTCTTTGACCAGCTATCCCTTGCTCCAGATGTCGTTTGCCTGGCTCTTCAGAAGGTGCGCGCACGGCTGAAAAACCCGCCAAAGACAGCCGAGGAGTACCTGGCGATCCTTGCCCAACAGGGGCTCGCTGCCACGGTCGCGGAACTGGACCAGTTTTCCGGCCTGATCTGACGCCAGCCCCGTACCTGCCTGCTGGATCGGCCCAACATCAGTGCAGCCGCTTTCTGGCTGATCTCCTTGTTCTCGATACGCTGGATCACCGAGACGCGATCAAGCTCCTTGCGGCTCAACGTAAACACCTCATCTGCCAAAATAAATCCCCGAATACAAAAGCGGACACTTTAGCTTGGGACAAAGCGGACATTACTGCTTGGGCGCTACAAACATATCTTTACCATTGAGGAAAGGTAAAGATTCGGTTATATTTTCAGTGTGTTTATCGGAAAGAAAGAGGACTGCACGATGCCTAAATTGAGCCAAAAGCGGCAAATTACTTTGCCCGTTGCAGATTGCAGGGAACTCGGGATGCATCCAGGTGATGATCTCGAAATACTTCGGCGCGGCAACCAATTTAACATTATAAAAAAGAAAACTGGCTCAGCAGCGGCCATGCTGACCGGCTCGAAAGTCGATGAACGGTATACAGATGCAGAATCGCGTGAGAGTTCGTTTGAATGATCTCCATTGATACCAACGTGTTGCTACGCTACCTGCTGGCCGACGACGAAAGTCAATATAAGCAAGCCAAAAGGTTGATACTCAAGCAACGCCCGGTGCTGATAACGGACGTTGTGCTAATGGAAACGATCTGGACGCTTGCGGGCAAGCGCTACCGCTATCAAAAGCAGGCCCTCTGTGAAATCGTCCGTGGCCTGATAGGGGACGGGGCGTTTATCTTTGAATCTAACCAGGTAGTGTGGTCAGCCCTCAATGATTATAAAGAATCGACGACTGTGGCAGGGAAAGCGCTTGATTTTGCGGACGCACTCATCGTTCATAAAGCACACTATAGTGCCGCTGAAAAGGCGCAATCACTTGCCGGGTGTTACAGCTTTGATCGGGCGGTAAAGCAATTGCCTGGCGCGAAACTATTGGCTGGGGATTAGGCTGACCCATGTTGACCGTATCCCACAAAGTGTTACCCGCACATAGACGAGCCACTTTCTGGTGTGGGCCTGGACCCAGGGTCAATCCGCAAAAGCTGCTTCTCAATATAATCGCCTGTTTCATCTGCCAACCTGGCGGGCAATTCAAACTCTTGAGCAAGAGTGCGCCAGTTGGCAACGCCACCCGCCACCTCAGAGATTGCCTCCCTGGCCCGGGCAACGGGGATTGAGCCGACATGCGCAATGGCTAACAGATCGTCCTGTTCGATTTTATCGCCCTTGCCATTGATCATCATGCTATGTTGCCCCGCCACACCGGCACTGAACGTAAGATCGTATGCCGGTGAATTTACCCATTCGCCACCCTGGCCAAGAACAAACGCAAAGTTTTTAGTGTGGTCGTCACGGTTTCCGGAAACGACATTAAAAACCAAACGCCTGAAGAGTTCGTACTTTTCCGCGTAGGAACGGGTCAGCCCGGCGGTGAGCCGCATCAATTCCATATACTCGAAATCGGGATAGCGAAAGTTCGTATGCATCAGCCCTGCCACAGTGTGAACATGCACGCGCTTGTTCCCCTCCAGCCGATCAAAGCGCTGGGTCATGAAATAGGCGTTGTTGTCTGATTGGTAGAGCTGGCAGGGCATCATATCGATACCCGCTGCCCTGGCCATCAGAGAATACACGTACTCCAGCCTGCCCTCTGCGCGTTGTTCGGCACTGCGCCCGGTTGGAAATTTTACAAGCCAATGCCTGTAGTCGTCCGGCAGGTCCTCAGCCCCGGTCACGGCCTGGCTTGAATCATCCGAAAGACCAATCAGGATCTTCGGCCTGGCTCCACCAGAGGGAGACCCGTGCACAGTATGGTGTTCTAAAACCTCATCCAGTGAGCCTTCAAAAATGCCGGTTGCCTCGGAGCCCGTTTCGGCCAGATTGAGGGGAACGACACTTCCTGATTCGTACCTCGCACCCTCATCTGGCTCGTAAGACAGCGCCCCCATCGCCCGGTTGCCAATGAACGCCAGCCGGTCCAGGGGTGAGAAAGAGTGTGGATTGAGCCCTGCGGCTCGCGTGGCCCGGTCCATCAACAACAGCCCCCACCCGTCGGGCAAGGAATCATTGAAGACTCCGTGCAAGCCCTGGAATGGATCAACCGGCGCTTCCTGAAGACCCGGCTCCCAGCGGAGGTTGAAAGGAGACAGGTTAAGACCAGCCTCAAGGAACCCCGCATCGTATTCGAAATAGCACCTTCCATCACGATAAGCCAGGCGGCCTGCTCGCATTCGCTGATGTCGGTGCAAGCCATGGAAAAACACCGAGAGGACTTTCATTTTTCCACCCTTGAACTGGCTATCAATTCATCCATCGTCGACGCACCTGGCAAGGGAAAAGCCCCCTCTATCTTTTCAGGGTCGCCATACACTTCGCAGAGCATCAGAAACTGACGTAATGATATTTCACCGGTTGACTCAAATCGGCGGATAGTCGGTGCGGGAACGCCGCTTCTTCTCGCGGCCTCTTCCCGTCCGTGCTTTCTTTGCCGACGAGCGCGGCGCAAGGCATCACCTAATGACTGCTGTACTTCTCTGGCTGTTTTTATGGATAACATCGTATCAATTTTGGACATAAACCTGATCTATTTGATAGCATGTTATCAAATACGGTGTTATATGGGTAGTGTGGAAACAGCGTGCAAACAGACGTTCTGCTGATGGAAACCGTCCGGGTGCTTGCGGGCAGGTGCTACCGCTATCGCATGACCCTGACCCGCGATGCGCCCTACTCTGCCTGAGAGAGCGGTGCCCTGATTTTCTTTGCTATAATCCTTCATTCGCTTTTGCAAAAGAACGTCGCCCATGTCCCTGACAGCCATAAAACTGGAAAAATTCACTGCTTTCCAGGACCTGAAAGTCGAATTCTCCCCCGGCATAAATGTTTTTGTCGGCACTAACGGCACCGGGAAAACGCACCTGATGAAAGTTGCCTACGCGGCTTGCGCCATTACCAGAACCGAACAGAACTTCGCGGAGAAATTGTCACAGGTGTTTCTTCCTTCCGAAAACATCCTGGGGCGATTGGTCAAACGGCAACCCGGCAAAGCCGCTTGTAGCGTGAGGGTTGACAGCGACAAAAAAACGCATATTCGCGCCTCATTCCACAGTCACGCAACAACGCCCGGGACAAAGGCGGTGCAAATCCGCAGCGTCAAGAAATGGAATTCCCAAACCATCAAGAGCGTATACATCCCGGTGAAAGAAATGCTTGCCAACGCACCGGGGTTTCAATCCCTGTATTCGCAAAGAGAACTGCATTTCGAGGCGATATACAATGATATCCTCGACCATGCTTATTCGCCGCTGTTTCGCGGTCCTCCAGATCCAACCAGAAAAAAATTGTTGCCCATCCTGCAGAAGATTATGGACGGCAAGGTCACAACGAAAAACCAGGAGTTTTTCCTTAAAAACAGGCAGGGAAACCTGGAGTTTTCCCTGTTGGCAGAGGGGATGCGCAAACTCGGACTACTTTGGACCTTGATTCAGAATGGGGCCCTCTCAAAGGGATCAATTTTATTCTGGGATGAGCCGGAAACGAACCTGAACCCAAAATTATTCGAGGGGTTACTGGAAATCCTTCTGGAATTACAACGCATTGGCGTTCAGGTGTTTCTGGCAACACACGACTACAGTATTCTAAAAGAACTGGATTTACAGAAAAAGAAGAAGGACAAGATTCGTTTTCATTCTCTCTTTCATGAAGACGGAGAGATTCACTGCCACACAACGGATTCATATCTTGATATTCATCCCAACGCCATTGCAGAGGCGTTCGCCAGTCTCTATGACCGTGAAATCGAGCGCAGCCTGAGCCGAAAAAAATGACAACCATGGTAGAAAAAGATATTGAAATCACCGCAACGGGTAGAAACCGCCTGCGGAAGTTTGACGACGATACTCATGGACTCAGTCACTGCATGAAGGCGGTGGATTTCATTATGGAGTCGAAAGACAAGATTCTGTTTATCGAGATAAAAGACCCCGACAACCCGAAGGCCAAACCAAAAGACAGAAAAAAGTTCATTAAAGAATTTAAGTCAGAGAATCTGGACAGCGATCTTGTCCACAAATACCGGGATTCTTTCCTTTATGAATGGGCCTGTGACAACATCAAGAAGCCCGTCCATTATCTTGTACTAATCGCGGCTTCCGGTTTAACTAAAGCAGATCTGCTGACACGAACAGATGCGCTAAAACGAAAACTCCCTGTGCCCGAACTCGCTCCGGATAAGTGGAAGAAACCGCTGGTCACTGACTGCTCTGTATTTAATATTGCCACTTGGAACAAGCATATAAAATACTGTCGTGTCACCAGAATTTCTAAACAGTAAACGTACCAGCGGGCATTTTCTTCAGTGCCGATAACGTATAACGCTGACAGTGCGTTCGCAGGACGCAGTAAATCGACCTAACGAACCTCCATGGTGCCATCGTCATCTACATGAACAACCGCAATCAGAGGCTTTTCACCTCCTCTGCTTAACAGCCGGGATGGAATCTCTTCTCGTCCATCCGGATGCAAAATCAGCCCTCTCACAGAAACCGAGCTTGTTCGCTGATTATACAATTTGTAGTAAATCCTGTATTGACCGGGTGCACCGTAAAAGGCTGAAAAGGCTACATCTGGTGATACGGTTTATATCAGGTTCAACAATTATGAAGTGAACAAAAGAAGCGAGGTTTACAAAATAAACATCCCTGAAAACTATCCGGAAACTTCGACCCCTTTATTGAAATCGGATCTGCAGTCAATGTTTGATTCTGAGCGAATCTATAAGGAAACTCTGAATAATGTCTTTTCCCGCGATAGCTGCGTTGGACCCGTCCTCGAAACATCGGAAAATTAAAGCGCTTTTACGATTTTCTGCGGGCGCGTCCGTCTTGCTCTCACGAAACTTTCTCTCACACAAAAAACCTATTATTCAGAGCTTCCCTGGAGCGTCCTGACAAGCCGAAAACCACCGCCGATCGTTTCACGGAAAGCCGCCCCGGTGCGAATAGCGGGGCGCACCCCGGCGGGGTCTTCGACGAAGGACCCGCCGCGCAGAACGCGGATTCCGCAATCGCCACCACTAACCCAGGCGCTACCATCCACCGGCGCACCCTGATAATTGTCATGCCAGCAGTCCTCAACCCATTCCCACACATTACCGCTCATATCATACAGACCAAACTGGTTCGGTTGGAATGATCCTGTCGGTGCCGTGTATTCGTAGCCATCACTCGGCCAATCATAATAATCCTCATCGGCGTTTGCGTGCCTGCCACTGGGACTATTGCCCCAGTAGTATGTCGTTGTACTCCCCGCCCGCGCCGCATACTCCCATTCCGCCTCGCTCGGTAACCGGTAATGCTGGCCTGTCTCCTGGCTCAACCACTTCGCATAGCCCTGAGCATCTTGCCAACTTACATTCCTCACCGGGTAATTGCCTCGGCCCCAACCCTTATCATCCGGCTTTTCCTTACCTGTCGCCTGTGCATAGCGATCATACTCGGCAAAGGTCACCTCGTACCGACCCATCGCAAACCGCTTCGCTATGCGAACTGCATGGACCGGTTTTTCCTCCGCGCGGCCACCACCGTTCAAATCACCCATTCGGAACCGGCCCGCCGGTATCACAACCATCTCCGGGCAATCCTCACAATCACGGAATACCTTGCCAGCCGGGAAGCGTTCCGCTTTTTGCTGAAGGTACAGATAGCCACCACCGATAACCAGCAGCAACGCTACCATCAGGGCCATCAGGCCGGTTCTGCGCTTCCTCTCAGGCTTAGATTCAGGTTTCGGTTCCGGGCTCCCTTCACGAACCGGCTCCGGCTCCTCCGGCCAGTCAGCCGACGGTGGTGCCGCCTCTCCGGTCATTGACTGCCGCCATGACGCAACGTCCTGTGGGCGAGCCTCCCCTTCCATCGACAAGGCCCAGTCAATCGAATTCAGCAATGACTCGGAATACTTCCCCCGGCACACCTCCGATGCCGGCCTCATCGGGTCCTGGAACACCCTCCCGGTGGCATCCAGTGGTGCCTCGCCAGATACCGCCTCGTACGCCACCGCGCCCAGCGCATAAATATCCGTCCACGGACCCTGATTGCCACGCGTTGAATACTGTTCTATCGGCGCATAACCCGGCGTCACCACACTGGTGATGTTGCGGCTACGGCTACCTACCGCCTGACGCGCCGCGCCAAAATCCAGCAATACCGGCGAACCGTCAGAACGAATCACGATGTTACCCGGCTTGATATCACGGTGCAGGAAGTTAACGCCATGCACCTCTTCCAGACCTTCAAGCAACGGCATCAATACAGCAAGCAGTCGGGATTCTTCAAGCACGCCGCGATTCAACACCTCGTCCAGTGTCTCACCCTCGGCAAACTCCATCACGATGTAAGCCGTGTTGTGCGCCTCAAAATAACGATGAACGGCAATGATGTTCGGGTGCTTGAATCGGGCCAGGGTGCGCGCTTCATCCAGAAACCTGCCAAGACCCCACTGGAAGTCATCTTTATTACCGCCCGATTTGGGCATCACCGAGTGGTCGGTCTCCCGCACCGCCAGATCATTCGGCAGGTATTCCTTGATGGCCACCGGCTTATCCAGGCTGGTGTCCCGGGCCAGATAGGTCAGACCGAACCCGCCCGAACCCAGCACACGGTCCAACTGGTATTCGTGCAGCCCGTAACCTTTGGGCAGGGCCTGACGATGGGTTTGAGTCATGGGGTTATTTCCGGTTTGTTATTCGCAGTCGTTTATTCAGGTAGAGAGTACACATTACCGCCCATATCATACAGACCGGAGGTGATTGAAGCAGGTCGCAGGCGTGGGCTTTGAAGCCAGGGAACCCGGAAAGACTCATTCCGGTGCGGCACTTGTTGTTGATAACAGTGTGGCGATCAACGCACTTCACGCCCTTAATGACCTGTTTACCATCAATATTGACAGGGGCGAGACCCCCCAGGCGCTGTTTGAGGCCGCCGGGATGTATGGGATAACGGCCTATGATGCGTCCTACTTATTACTGGCCCGTAGCGAGGGTCTGCCGCTCGCGACCCTGGATAAGCAAATGCGCAAAGTGGCAAGGGGTATGGGTATACGGCTATTCGGGACGAAGTAATGTCGGGTAACGGTCGTTTTTCAGACAGCGTGATAACTCCAGCGGCTACGCCGCTAGAGTGTCCTGGCAAGCCGAAAACCGCCGAGCCTTTCACGGTTAGCCGCCCCGCTCCAAGTGCGGAAAGCGGAGCGCGACATGGCGGGAAGGGTGCCAAAGGGCCCGCCGCGCTGAACGCGGATGGAACAATCTCCACCGCTGACCCAGGCGCTACCATCCATCGGCGCGCGCGCATAGTTTTCGTGCCAGCAGTCCTCAACCCACTCCCACACATAACCGCTCACATCATACAGACCGAACTGGTTCGGTTGGAACGGTGCGTCGTATCTGCTGTTACCCCAGAAGTATTTCGTTGTACTCCCTGCCCTCGCCGCATACTCCCATTCCGCTTCGCTCGGCAACCGGTAACGCTCACCCGTCTCCCGGCTCAACCACTTCACATAACCTTGAGCGTCTTGCCAACTGACATTGATAACCGGGCTATTACCTCGACCCTCACCCTCATCATCTGGCTTTTTCTTACCTGCCGCCTGTGCATAGCGATCATATTCGGCAAAAGTCACCTTATACCGACCCATCGCAAACGGCTTGGCTATGCGAACTTCATGGACCGGTTTTTCATCCGCGCCGCCACCCCCATCCAAATCGCCCATTCGGAACCGGCCTGCCGGTATCACCACCATTTCCGGACAATCCGCACAATCACGAAATAATATCCCCTCAGCTCTCAAACGCTCCGCTTCTTCCTCCCTCGCCACACGAGCCGCCTTTTCTTCCGCCGCCTTCTTCTTCTCCCTCGCTACGCGGGCCGCTTCTTCTTCCTCTCCCTTCTCCTTCTGACGAACCTCCGAGCGCTCAATGACAGACGCCGCTTCGGCAACACCCGATTCCGCTAACATCTGACAAGCCAGAACCACCGAATGATGATTACCCGAAAAATAAAATGCCTGACAGACGCTGATTGCCTGCTGAAGCTGTTGTTCCATCCAAGCCTGTTGCTGAAAATACAGATAACCACCACCGATCACTGTAACCAGCAGCGACGCTACCATCAGGGCCATCAGGCCGGTTCTGCGCTTCCTCTCAGGCTTCGATTCCGGGTGCCTGTCACGAACTGGCAAGTCCGCCACCGGTGGTGCCACCTTCTCCGTCATTGACTTTCGCCATGACGCAATGTCCTGCGGGCGGGATTCCTCCTCCACCGATAACGCCCAGTCAATCGAATTCAACAATGGCTCGGAATACTTCCCCCGGCACACCTCCGATGCCGGAACCATCGGGTCCTGGCGCGTCCTCTCGATGCTATCCGGCGGTGCCTCACCGGATACCGCCTTGTACGCCACCGCACCCAGCGCGTAAATATCCGTCCACGGACCCTGATGGCCTCTGGTCTCATATTGTTCTATCGGCGCATAACCCGGCGTCACTACGCTGGTGATGCTGCGGCTGCGACTGCCTATCGCCTGACGCGCCGAGCCAAAATCCAGCAATACCGGCGAGCCGTCAGAACGAATCACGATGTTACCCGGCTTGATATCACGGTGCAGGAAGTTAACGCCATGCACCTCTTCCAGACCGTCCAGCAACGGCATCAATACGGAAAGCAGTCGGGATTCTTCAAGCACGCCACGCTTCAATACATCGTCCAGTGTCTCACCCTCGGCAAACTCCATCACGATGTAAGCCGTGTTGTGCGCCTCAAAATAACGATGAACGGCAATGATGTTCGGGTGCTTGAATCGGGCCAGGGTGCGCGCTTCATCCAGAAACCTGCCAAGACCCCACTGGAAGTCATCTTTATTACCGCCCGACTTGGGCATCACCGAGTGGTCGGTCTCCCGCACCGCCAGATCATTCGGCAGGTATTCCTTGATGGCCACCGGCTTATCCAGGCTGGTGTCCCAGGCCAGATAGGTCAGACCGAACCCGCCCGAGCCCAGCACACGGTCCAACTGGTATTCGTGCAACATGTAGCCTTTGGGCAGAGCCTGTCGATGGGTTTGAGTCATAGGGTTATTTCCGGTTTATTATTCGCAGTCGTTTATTCAGGTAGAGTGTGCATGGTCTCCGTGCGGGCTGTCCTCAACCCGTTCCCGCACATTACCGCTCATATCATACAGGCTACTGGTTCGGTTCGAATAATTCTACCGGCGCGGTATGAAGCATAACCATCACCACAATCAGCGTAACCAGCGAGTATCTTTCCATCAGCCTGACGAAAGCAGTGGGCAGTCCCACGGTTTTCGCCTCCCCTTGCATTGAGTGGAAGATCTCGGTGATTCGCAGCATGGTTATACTGGCCGTAGTTTCAGGATCCGCAATTCACAGATTTACGCAGATTGTTTGCCGCCAGTTGCGTAGCGGATTTGTCCGGATATTGATCCCACCACCTGCTACAACAGATCAATGGCCGTTCGCAGTTCGGGAAAGCCCGTGAAATTCAAGCTGCGTAGGATTACACTCTGTCATCAACAGGCCTTTTTTCTAGTGTCAGTAAGTAATTGGTGCTGCTTACTTTTTAGCTGATTAAGGCCTATTTCTATAGCAGTGGCGTGAAATATCCGGACCAGGCGCAACAATGAATCATTTAACATCCAAAGGAGAAAGTTATGCCAGGTACAAAAAATATGATTGCAGGTGCATTATGGGCAGTTGGGGGAACACTCGTTACCGTAGTGACGTACTCTGCTACATCAGGTGGAGGCACATATGTAGTTGCTTACGGTGCCATCATCTTTGGCGGCATTCAGTTTGTAATTGGGCTGTTCCAATATCTCGGTCACCAACCACAAGAAGGAGGGAAGCAAGAGGCTTCATCGCAAGCAATACTTGGAGCAATGATAACAACGGCTGCGGCAGATCATGAAATTGAAGACAACGAAATAGATATGATTGCTGGCATCTATGAACAAGTATTTGGAAATACGCTTGACAAAGGCTGGATAAAAGATATTGCCGAACAAATGCTAAGAGATGACTTTGATGTTTATGATGCTATTAGTAATGAAATGTCAATTATTGATCCGGATATAGTACCTCTCATTTTTAGGGCATCCTATTTGGTCGCAGCCGCTGATGGAACTGTAGATGAGAATGAGTGGGAAATACTCACAGAGATTGCTGAAGCCCTGGATATGAATGAGGTAGATATAGAGGACAACTTATGGGACCTTCAGAACCGATAAAGTGCCTAACCCGGATATTTCACGCCACTGCTATAGAAATAGGCCTAATCAGCTAAAAAGTAAGCAACACCTAGAAAAAAGTCGATTGATGACGGAGTGTAATCCTACGCAGCTTGAATTTCACGGACTATCGGCCCCATAGACAATGAACTTGCATAGCAAGTGGCTCGGGGCATGGTTTGACCGATATGGACAGTGAGTAACGCAACCCATCATTTCCCATCCGGACATTCGACAGGCATTGGTGGGCATTTAGAACCGTGTTATTCAGGGCCGACTACTTAACCATTCTCACCTGAGGTCAGTTCTTTGCTGTCGGTACGAGCTATAAACATGCCCTACTCAAGATTTGGGCATGTCACACTGAACTCTTTGTAATCGTTACTTACTGTCAAATTCTTTTTTCTCATCTGCAAGGTTTCACCGTTCAGGTCGTACTCTTCTTCACCACTCCATGGGTAATCTCCATCGGTGACTTCTCCATAAAAATACAGGTAATCTCCCGTCACCCAGACTGGTTTCTTGTCTCTGCCCGTCAGCCAGGTTCCTTCTTCTGGTTCAACGATCCACCAGCCATCCGATTCCCAATTACCGGTTCTGGTGTTCCGGTAGTGAATCGCCAGTTGCATTTCCTTGTGGCAGTTATTAGTGAAACCGAGATTCTTGTGCTGCAACACTGCCTTGATCACGGTGGACCCGTCTTCCTTCACCTGAATGGATTTCTCCCAGGAACTGTAATTTTCCTTGGTGACTTTGACATTGCGATAGCCCGCCTCGACTTGTATCGCATCGGGTCCCGTTTCGCGATAGGCCACCCCATCGACATAGACCATATCATTGGTAACATTGGAGCGCACCACCAAATCTACATAATCGGGTTCAGAGACAGCTGGTGCGCTTGCTTCCTCTCGCTCCATTTCCAGAACCTCCTGATCGATCAGGAAGAGCACCATAACGGCAATCGCCGAAAAATATAGTAGTAATACCGGCTTATTTTGCTTGTCCTGTAAGGGCGTTTCAGACTCGCTATCATCGGATATCGCCAACTTGACATAGAGATCTCCCCTTTGAGTGCCGTCAAAGTTCTTTCTCCCCTGCCTTTTAAGCCTCAGTTTCTGACCATTGGAAGCTCCGGCGGGCACATGCACACGCAGTTTTTCGTCTCCAGCTTCCACCATAAAGCTAGCACCGCGTGTTGCTTCGGCCTTCGTAATTTGGCTGACGATGGTTCGGTCCAACAACAACCGGGGAGTTGCTTCCATCGATTTGGGTCGCGGCTTGTTTCGCGTCCCATCACTACGACTAGCCCCGCTTCCAGAATTTATCCCTTCGCTAAACTCTGCAGTATCATCGGTAATAGCACCAGCTCCACCCTGCCCAACATCATAGCTGTGTTGCCATGCCTTGAGCGTTTGTGGCCGGAACCGTGCATTGAGAGCAAGCCCCATGTCAATGGCCTGCAGGAAGCGGGAACCACCCTCTCCCGCCAAGGGCTTTAATTGATCATCGAGAATACGATCAGTTGCTTCATCTGGCGGCTGCCCTGTTAGGCAAAAATATACTACAGCTGAAAGGGCATATATGTCAGTCCAGGGGCCCACTGCTCCCTGGGTATTGTACTGTTCCAAAGGCGCGTAGCCCGCTGTGACAATTGCCGTCATTGGCCTGCTCTTACCCTCCAGCATCTGGCGTGCTGCGCCGAAATCGATAAGTACGGGCGTCCCATCCTTCCGAAGTAGGATATTGGCTGGCTTGATGTCGCGATGATAGATTTTTTTCTGATGTACTTCCCTGAGTCCATTTGCCAGGGAATCAACGAGCCATTTGACCGAATCTTCGCTGAAGCCAGTCCTTGATTCTTTGACGGCAGCCTCAAGGGTTTGTCCATCAACATATTCCATTACTATATAGGCGGTGCTGTTGAGCTTGATAAATCTAGATGCCTGGACAATATTCGGGTGCTTGAATTGAGCCAACATTCGAGCCTCCTTGATAAAGGCATCAAGACCCCACTCAAAATCTTTAGCAACCCCGCTCGTTTTTGCCACCACGCGTGAGTCATCCACCCGCAAAGCTAAATCTACAGGCAGGTACTCTTTAATGGCGATATCCATGTGCAACTGTGTATCGTGGGCAAGATAGGTGATTCCGAAACCACCGTGCCCCAAACATCGAATGATCTCGTATTCATGAATCATCGTGCCTGGTCGAAGAGCATAAGAATGCTCATCATTGCCGTGCAAAATTATTCCTCCGCCAGTTCACTTGGTGTAGTACTGTATAATCAAAGGAACATAATTGACACTTTTCTGTCATGTGCTGCGCCCCCTTGGCAGGAGAGTTGAAATGCGTGTCGCACCCGAGATTATTCTCAGCGCCAAAGAGAAGAAAACGCTTGAAAAAAAGCAAGATACTCCTTGTATGACCACCTGCTTGTTCAACTCAGTATCCACAGCAAAGTAGGTTATTCCGAAACCACCATCGTCATTCTGCACCAGAAGCAAAAGGTACAATATCAGTTATCTGCAGATCTTTCAGTTTCATCCCCGTCAGCCAATACCGTTTTTACGGTTTCCACGGGCCCGTTTTGGTCAGCCCTATCACCTGGTCCGGCTGACACCTCCCGGCTTTCAATGTCACCGATAGCTGGTGTGTTTGAATCTGTCTCAGTGCCCAGATGCTTGTCGTCAGCAGATGTAGACAATGGCGATTGTTTTACTTCAGCCATTGGCCCTGTTGTCGGTCCCGTTTCCACAGTGGCAGAATCAGGAATTTTGCAGGATTCTCCACTCTGTTGACAAACAAATGTATAAGTGACAACACTGCCAAGCAGGAAAGCGCCGCACACTAGAGCGACATTACCCACCAAATTTTTTCTCAAACCCTTGTCACCCTGAGGTTTTGCACTGAAATTGCCCTGGTTGCTCATTGAAAAAAGAACCAGTGTGGTGTTGTCTTTTCCTGTGACAGGAAACTCGTCCACAGCTTGCAGTAATCGGTCGCGAATCGGATCCAGGTCACTACCGTCATAGCTAGCGAGAATCGAAACAACTGTTTCCTCGGGAAGGATATTCAACCCATCGCTGGCCAAGACATAAATTGCGCCGGGTTTCATGGCGTAAAGTTCGCCATGGTAATCAATCTTGGGGATATCTTTTCCCTGCACCGCAGAGGTCAAGGCATGTCGCATAGGCTCTTTAGCGGCTTGTTCCGGCGTTAGCTCTCCTATCTCTACCAGCCTTTCATACACAGCGGCCATCGAATGATCTTCGTTCAACTGGATAAGTTGACCGTCTTTGAACTCATAAAATGGTGAGTCGCCTACGCTCAACCAACGAAATGCCTTATGGGTGACTTCGGCCACGATAAGAGTAGTTCCCATATCCTGTAACCCGGCACTAGCTGCACTGGCGGAACCAAGCACCTGATTGGCATGCTCCAGAGCAGCCTCCATTGGAGCGGGCGATTCAGCCGCCTCAACCAGGAATTTGGAAAATTCCTTCACCACCGTCTTGCTGGCAATATCACCTCCGCTGTGACCACCCATGCCATCGGCGACAATAAACAGGTCATGATTCCTCTCATCGGTAGGCAACTTCACTACGTCGAAGGAATCCTGTTGCGATTCACGATCACCAGGCAATTGCCCGGCGGACTTCATCACGTCAAAGGAATCCTGCTGCGATTCACGATCACCAAGCAATTGCCCGACGGACACCTTCATCGATTTGAAAATCGTGTCTATCATAAATACCCCTATCAAACTCGACCGATGGTTAAAATTGTTTTCCCGATTATCACCTCAAAGGGCTTATTAGCACTGTAACTTCCCTTTTCGCCTTCACCCAGACGTAGACCATTGATCGTAGTGCCATTTGCATTGATGTTTCGGATATAAATCTTGTCCACATCGGACTGATACCAGATTTCGAAATGGCGTCGCCCAATGTAGCCATCTTCCGATATCTTGGCACCGACACTGCCGGGAAGCAAGGCTTCCCTACCCACTGTTCGCGGTTCGTCATTTAACGACAAGGAGCACGTTGCACCGCCGCAATCAATGCTCACACTTACTGAAGACGGAGAGACAACTCCCGAACCGTGTTCTTCAGTCCCAAAGTATCGCGCCGCACCATCTTGTGCATCATGTTGCTGATCAACATCCCTCTGTGGTTGTGGTGGTCTTGGCGAAGGATATGGGCGAGATGATGATCCACCACCGGCGTAAGCCACAGCTAATCGGGGCTGGTTAAGGGCACCCATAAATAGAATTGAAATCGCCAGCACGGCTGATCCACCAATCAAGATGTATACAAACGTCAAACCGGAAATAGTGAAGGGCCGAGTCAAATCTGGATCTTGAACAGGGGCTGGTTCTGGCGCAGATTCGGGTTCTGGTGCAGATTCGGGTTCTGGTGCAGATTCAGGTTCTGGTGCAGACTCAGGTTCTTTCCAGGCGGAATTGAACAATCCTACTACGGCGAATGCATTATGGACTGATTTTTCCTGGAAAGAGTTTTCACCAAACAATCGCTGAGCTGCACGCTTCGCTGCGCGAGCGAACTCGGGCAAATCATTGAAAGGAATCCGGTGTTCCAGCACGTAAAAGATGACCCGGGCCGCATTGGCAAGCCCGATGCCCTCCACCTCAATATTAACTGCGCGTGCGGGATGCCTGCCACCCTCCGCCATGAGGTAGAAGGCCAGATTGGTTATTCCAGTATAAGGGTACTCGCTATAACCCCCTTTCCAATCACAGGACTCCGTAAAGTCTGAATAGTGATCGACGTGCCCGGAGATAGTTGGATTCGACACAATTCTCAAAGCACCACCCGGCATGGGATGACCCAGGTACGCGTAAATGGAGGCGAAATTGTGTGCCATTTTGTAACTATTTACGTCAGGCCGAAGGTTTTCGAAGTCTTTCTCGGATCCCACCCATACCTTCGCTGTAACGCCCAACATGTCAGACACAGACTCGTTAAGAACATCCACAGGACAGGGTTGATGATGTAGTTGCTGAGTGTGTCCAAATACACCGTGAGTCAATTCATGCCCGATTATGTCGATATCCTTGCCAAGATCGAGATTCGGCACCCGCGGCTCGCCTCGTAGTATCCCCATGAGGCCATGACTACTCCAATAGGCATTCAATCCGTCACATCCACCCCCACGTTCCCAGGCAAAATTAGTCAACAGTGGAATTGGGCTGCCCTCTCCGTCATACGATCGCCAACCAAATACGGTCTCGTAAAACTCCAGCACAGCGTACAGGGATTTACTGGCATTGGTGGCACGGTCATTACTGCCACCATTAGGCGTCACAGGACCAAGGCGACCTGCGACTTGCCGTACAGTTGATTCGGGAATGCAACGAGAATTAAGATCATAAACCTTCAGTTCCGTGCTCGGTTCAGCGTGTCCATGCATTGTGCAAAAAAGCAATGAGAAGCTGACCAGGCTGAAAAGTTTATCGAAGACTGTGTTCATGGCTGAACCAGATCATTACGCAACAGTATTTCAGGGCCATGTGCATCAACCAACAGAGCCTCCCCCCCTCCAGCCACCGGGCGAATCGGATATTCAACTATTACTTTCCAGGCCAGGTGAGCTCTCTCAGCGGTCGGAAATATCACCAGGCCATCGTTGACTACTAATTCAAAGACAACCGCCTGGGTCGCGCCCTCGGCTTCCAGGGCCATTCCTATGGCTTCTTCAACTCCGTATGTCGGTTCCACGTCCAGATCCAGTTCGGTAATCCAACTACCATAGAGTTCAACGGCACGTCCGTTTTCAACTATCAATACCGACCTGGCACCAAAAACGGGAATATCCCTATAGTTCTGTGACGTTTGATAGTAAATGACTCCGGAATCATCCTGAGTTTGACCAGTTACAACATTGCGGTCATGCTCCCCAAGCCCCAGACTTCTAGACTGCGCATCGACAGTTGTTTGAGCATCTCCCTCATTGCCCACAGGCTGACCATCAACAGGATGTGATTTCGCTGTGCCCGGAGTAAATATCAGCCTGCCCTTGGCATTCGGTTTTCCAGAGGAAGGCGATGCCTCAATTGGGGGAAGAGCTGGTTTTTCACTATCGTCACCGGGAGTCGACGTTGTACTATCACCATCCGGCTGAAACGAACTGTCCTGATAAGTCCTGTCCAGCCAGATGACCGACACCACCACCACCGCTATGATCAGCAACGAATAAACAGCGAACCTCGTCCAGATACCCATTCAATCTCCTGTCAGTCACTCTTTCTTATGAACGTTCCTGCACTACTTTTGTCTTGGCAATATGGTCGTGCCAGGTCATCTTTTGACGATCCCATAACATCGCAAAAAAACCGAGAAGCAGAGGTATCGCAGAGACCGTATAGCCCAACCAGCGCAGAAACGACCAACCAAGAGCAGGTTTGCCGCCTGTCCTGCTGTCAACAATTTTTAGTCCTATCATGTGTTTGCCAAGGTCCTTGCCCCAGACCTTCCAACACACCGGGTAATACAACAGAGGACAGAGAATAATCTGCAACAGATATGCAATGTCCAGCACCACGGAAGAAGCGTCATCCTGACCCAGATCCTCGAAGAAAAACCCGCGAATCAGAATAATGACGAAATTATAAATTGTCGTAATAATCGCCAGCATAAAGCCATTCAGCAGCATGGCCCCAAACCGTTGGCCGAAGGTTGCCGCTACTGCTAAGCCACTGATGCCACTTTCATTGCTTACCGCTTCTGCAGGAGGCGGTTTGGATAGCAGTTCCAATACTGACACCTGACTGGAGGCATCGGATTTATGCTCTCTGTCTGCGCCTTCCCCATCATCCAGGTCGAGCAGAATAGTTTCTGGCGCACTTCCTCCTTCCCTGGTAACAGGTATGAGGTCGATCAATCTCGCCCGCACACCCGAGAAGTCGCACATGACATCCAGTGTAGGAACAAAGAAAGAAGAACCGATTACCGCCCAATCGCCCGATGACTCGCGCACCCAGGTTCCATTGGTCGATAAATCCTCCAGCAGGTATCCACCTTCCGATCTTTCGGTGACTAGCAATTGCCTGCGGGACATTTCATCAGTGGCGTTGGGCACAACGATGTCGGCCAGTTCCTGACTCCTTCCCAGAACCCAGCTCGCAGCACCAGCGCTTGTACTCAATGAGCCGACCTGGCCCTCTTCAGCCAAATTGGCCAACCACTGCTGCGCATCCTCGTACCGACCCCCAGATTTTACCCTATAGGCTTTATCCAGAGTCGCACACAGTTTTTCACCATATTCCGCCGCATACCTGGCGAAGTGGTCACAACTATCCTGCAACCGCTCCAGAGCATCCTGTGGATCCCTACCCGATATCAGCCATAACATAGTCGCCGCCAACGAGTACAAATCCGACGACTGGGTCTGCTCCATCCCCTCGCTGGTCTGTTCAATACTGCTATAGCCCGGGGTATATTGACGTTTGTGAAAATTGTAACTTTCACCACCAATTTGAAACCGGGCACCACCAAAATCCAGCAGCACTGGCACCAGAGAGTGTTCCCGCAACATAATATTCGCCGGCTTGATGTCCCGGTGCAACACTCCCCGTTCGTGAACCTCATGTAACGTCTCTAACAAAGTGATCAGAATGTCTTTTAATTGCCCGGCGCGTTCTGGCACACTCATGTGCCTGAAATTCTCCCCCCATTCCTGAAGTGATTCGCCTCTGATGAATTCCTGGACAATGTACAGCGTGTTATTAGTAGCGAAGGATCTGTGATAGGCAGGAATACTGTCCAAACTCAGGCTTTTAAGTGCATAGGCCTCTTCTCGAAAATTATCCTTCGCTATGCTCATCATATCCTGACTTTCAGCATCATTATGACAAAACACTACCCCATACGGGTTACGGTGCACCAATCCGGATGGAAACAGTTCCTTCGCAACCCAGACGCCACCGTGGGCATCTTTCACTTTATAGGTATAGGCAAACCCTCCCTGCCCTATTAGTTTGATGACCGTAAAATCTGAGATTTGAAAGCCGGGAGGTAGAGTTTCGTCCATCAATTTATATTCGGTAAATACAACATTGCCCCTAACAGGGTAACATTGTCCTGGCTGGGTAAAGCCGCATCCTGAACTCCTCTCATGACGCGACCCAATTGTTTTCTCAGATGCCAGAGGGAATCCTGAAAACTGGCGACCGACCCGAGTTGCGCGTATTCAACAAGACGGCTCTGGATTTCTTCCCGCGACAATGTCTCCACACCATCGGTGGCCAATAGCAACATATCTACCCCCTGCAACTGCAACACCTCGTTTGGGAGATTGACCGTCTGCATGTTCTTGCCATCGACCGCACTAGTCAGAGAATAACCATCTTCCGCGACATGGTGTTCATTGAGCAGTCTGAACTCACCTTCCCTCAGCAAAAAAAGTGAAGAATCGCCAACGCTGATCCAATGGACTTCCCGAATTGACAGGTCTACCAAGACTGCGATCACGGTACATCCCATACCATCGTGATCGCTATTGTCATGCACAAACTGGCCTATAGAATCGTTGGCATGGACAAGGGCATCAAGGAGCAATTGTGATCTGTCGGCCTGGCCTGCAAAATGTTCTCCCACATATCCGGCCAGCGACCTGGAAGCGAACCGGGCGGCGATGTCACCGGATACCATGCCTCCCATGCCATCGGCCAACACCAGAAGCGCCCAGCCATAAGGCAAGGTTATGGGCACACCGTCAGCCCGGGCACCATTCAGATTCATGCCCTGATCAGTCAAAACCGCGAAGAAATCTTCCTGATAATCACGCCCACCCTGAATCTGGAGTGCACTCCAGGCAAGTTTCATGATTCAGTCTTTTTCTCTCTGTCAAGCCAATCGAACCTGTCGTCACAGAAAGCTACAAAGCGCAGGGCCGTAGACTCCTGAGTACCAAGACTGATTTCATCACCATTTGCAAGTTCGCGCTCCTTACCTCTTAAAGACTCGCCATTGACATAAACATAGTTGTCCCCCTTCCAGAGGTAGAACACCCTCTCCTTGTAATCGTATTCTATAAAGGCATGATCTTTTCGGCTGAGGGTACTGTCACCAAAATCCAGCGAAATTTCCTGGTCCGGGTCACGACCGATGGCGTGCTTTTTGTACGAAATCGGCAGTGTGTTGCCATAGCCCGGGCCTTTGATGACTACGAGCCAGCCAGTGACCGGTTCAACCTCTGGCACAACAACGGACCCGGTCTGTTCGGGACCCGGTTCTGTCGACCTGATAGCACCCTCGGATGACGGCTTGAATATCCGGGTTCGAGGGCCTCCGGTCTCCGGCTTTGCGGCAGAAGATGTAGCCCCAGCAGAGCCGTCTTGCATTTCCTGATGCCGAGTCGCTCCAGACGCCCCTGCCTGCTGGAACATTTCATCCTTGACCTGTGTCGCCGTTTCAGGGTCAAGAACTATGGTCTTGTCAGCTTGTCCGGTTCCGGGCTTTCCCATCGGTTCGGTTTTTTTGTCTCGTATCAAACGAGTTTTACGATCATCACTCATATATGGTTCTCCCTTCATTCAATGTTCCAAAATCTGCTCAACCACCAGATCTCGGTTTCAGATTCGTAACGATATGATCAAGGCAGAACTTACCCACCTCGTTCACGGTTTGTTCATCCTGGGCCTGTATGACTTGCAAAAGAATCATAACGATTGCCGACAATAACAGCGCAAGTAACGTGGTAAAAAATGCAACACCAAGATTACTGACAATAACGGCCAGGTCGGGATTTGCTTTGCCCGCATCTCCCAAAGCTAACACGATACCAACAACCGTACCGATAAAACCCAGTGTGGGTATCAACCACGCAATATAGCGCACCACAGTATAGCGCAAATCAACCTCGTGTAGCCGCAGTTCTATCATCGACGTCACGGCACTGTATACGTCAGCCACATCGTTGGTGCTGTGGAATTGATGATTAACATTTTTGAACATCTGACCAATCAAGGAATCCTGATTGGTTATATCCTTTTTCGCATAAAAAATCGCTGCTATCAATTCTGGCTTAAGGGCCTCGCGCGGATCAAGATTGATCTTCTGGCTACCCGCCGGGCTATGGACCGTAACAGCAGAGGGGTTGTTGTACAGGTCGAATTGGCTCATTTCGACCCTTTCTGCCTGCAAGCCAAACCACTTTATCAGCAACTCCGCGACACACAGGAAAAACGCTATCCACATGAACACCTGGAGGTTAAAGGGATACATCTGGTCGTTTTTTGATTCGATCAGGAATGCACGCCAAGGAAAACCTGTCTCGTCCTGAGTAGCGTCCGGGTCGGAGGGTAGCGCGAAGCTCAACAGCACTATCCACAGTAGTGCGATGACTATCCCAATAATACGGAACAGAACCGCGTTCGATACTGTCATTTCAATCGCTCCCATCGCCCGTCGTCAGTGCGCACCCAGCGAGTCATACCTCCGTCATGGGTTTTTCTCGGCGCTACCTCATGCTGATGCACACTCCGCTGTTCCCTTGCTTCATCGACCAGGTCACGGATACGGACGTCGTAGCTCCTTCCCATACGGAGCAGATCATCCATCAAGAGTTCCTTGCGTTGTCCCTCTCGCAATTTGATTTTCCCCGGATGGCGTATTAGCCACGTCCCGTTAGTTGAGCGATCCACCGCTTCCACCAGACTGTTGCTCAAGACCTCAATCTCAAGGTGTATTCTTGAAATCGAGGCATCCGAGGGGGAAGGCAAAATGACATCTGCATCTATACTTCTACCCACCGTAAACTTCAATCTTGATGTCATTTTCCTAGCCCTTTTCGTATCGCAGGGTTGTGCTCCCCAGTTGTATGATCTCTCCGCCCTTCAATACATGTGACTGCACTTCTTCGTTGTCCACCTTGACGCCATTTGAGGATCTGGTGTCAACCAGGGTTACGATGCCCTCCCTGTCTCGTTTGATCACCGCATGCTCTGCGGAAACCGTGTCGTCATTGGACAATACAATGTCGTTATCCTGACCACGCCCCAGGCTTTCCAGCCGCTTGCGCAAGGCGTGGCGCACTTCTTCCGTGCCAGTAAATTGAATAAGGAAACCCCAGGCCGCACCGTGTTCATATTCTGCGTCAGCCCGGACTTCCATCGCGGCCACTCGTTGTTTGCTTGCCCTGCGCTGGCGCACAACAATAATTGCGGCCAAGCTCGTGACCACAACAAGTCCAAGTGCTATCACGATCCAAAGTATATAATCGGGCTCTGGTTCAGGATCTGGTCCGGGCATGTTTGGATCGACCGGTGGATCTGGCACCACCGGCTCCTGCGGATCTGGCACCACCGGCTCCTGCGGGTCTGGCACCATCGGCTCCTGCGGATCTGACACCACCGGCTCCTGCGGATCTGGCACCACCGGCTCCTGCGGATCTGGCACCACCGGCTCCTGCGGATCTGGCACCACCGGCTCCTGCGGATCTGGCACCACCGGCTCCTGCGGATCTGGCACCACCGGCTCCTGCGGATCTGGCGGGTCGTCTTCCGGACCACTCACCTGGCAGGCCGGATAGGCGCCTTGCCATTCCCCTGCTATTGTAGCATCGCCATCCAGAGGAGCAGTGAAATTCAGAGTCACGTCGCCACAAAGTTCTGAGCTGTCGATAACCACTGTACCGCCGTTGTCCGAATATCCTGGAATCCAACCGAATGCATCTGCCCATACCTCTGCGCGAACCGAACTAAACACACTTCCCGAGGATTCGGCCACAACGCGCAGGCTCGCCTCCTCGTTGGCACTCAATTCAAACTTCTGCAGATGGATGAAAACTACACGCAGGGGCGCATCAGCGAGCCTGGCAATCAGGTTCTGGCGCTCCGCTTCCAAGAGCCTTACACCACTGGTTATCCAGTACACAACCTTGCGTTCTGCGTTCATCGCAGGTGCAATCTGGAACAGTTCCTCAAGCGAGTCCAGCGCACCAGAAGGAGTCTGCTCGACGGTCATGTCACCCAGAGCAGCAGACATTCCACTGGAAGGTGTATTCAGCGGCGAGAGCACCCGGAGGTCCTCCCCGGACTGGTAAATTGCTACCTTCTGGTGTGAACGCATATTGCTGATGGCCGCCGTGACGGCGTCACGCAACTGTTGCAACTGCCGCTCGCTCATATCCTGTACCTGGAACAGGAAAACATTAGCACTGTTCTGGCCCTGATCGCCGTATGATCTGAACTCTGCGTTCAATTGAGTATCACCACTCGATACATTTACGGTTTCCAGAGGTAAGGTAGAGTTCCACCAGACTTCACAGGTTGTTTTCGCACCCGAAATCCGACACTCTTCCTGCCACTGCCAGGCATCAACCGCCAGCGCAGGCCAGGAGACGACAGACCACAACGCCACACCAATTGGCAACAGTATATGAACAACGCGCTCCATCGGATTTATCACCCTCTTCTTCAGAGGCATCTGCAGGTTATTCACTTGTCGTTCTCCATCGATTCCATTTATTGGTTATTCACCCTGGCCTGGCGATTGCCAACTCAACCCTAGCAACTTCCAGCGCCAGCCAGGGGTAGAGTCAGAAATTTCCAATCCTGCGTTATCTCGAAAGCGTAAACTGTTTTCCGCTCACTGCTCCGAAGACTTACCCGTGGAATATCTACAGGTCCCGAAGGCTTGTCAATCCGCCCGCCCATTCTCGACCTATTGCGGGCATTAAAGTTATCAAAACAAATCAGGTACTTTCCGGGCGTGGGCTCGTAGGACTGCCAAATCTCCAATGCGGGGTTACCTTGTCGCCCTCCACTTCGGTTATCCAGGGTCATCTGCCCCGGTCGTCCAGGAATGAAATTATTGCCAAAATAAAATAAACCATCTGGTGTTTTAACGTACAAGTCCATGTCACCGGATACTTGCCAGGAGCCCTGAACAACAATCAGCACATCGGCTATACGGGCTTCAGGACAAGGCTCGGGAACGGGCGTTTCCGGGCAGGACTGACATATCGGGCAGACCTCACAGGTCTGGGCTGGCGTCGGCGGAGGGCAAATAGGCGGCGCACTACCCATTTCGCGAATCAGCAAGATAATCGCGATCAGGATAAAGGCCCCCATTCCGGAGGCAAAAAGATCCAGGGCCGACATTGAGAAGATGTTGAGTTCCCGATCTTTGCGTCTCACGGCAGGCGAGCCACCCTGAAGCCCACCTGCTGTTCCCGAGTGTCAGATGGCAGGTTGGAGCGGTTGCTGAATCTGGCACTGCTGGCATCCTGCTCGTAACTTCCGCCACGGATTACCCGACTACTGCAAAAAGCGGGTATGCGGGCACTGCCATCTGTCGGTGCCCCCTCGTAGGATGAGGCGTAACAATCCAGAGTCCACTCCCAGACATTACCAGCCGTATCGTGAATACCGAACTGGTTGGCAAGGTAACCACCTACCGCCCGCAGGTCGGCGCTACCATCATCACAATCCGTTACCACAAGTCCGCTGTTCTGGTTAGCCGCAGACTGGTCCGCAATGTTGCCGTGAGAGCATACGCCCTCGGGTTCATTACCACCGGGATACAAGGTGCTGACACCGCCTCTGGCGGCGAATTCCCACTGGGATTCACTGGGCAAATCATACTGTTGGCCTGTTCTCTGACTGAGCCAATCCGCGTAACCACGCGCTTCGTCCCAGGTGACGCCGGTAACGGGCATGGCGCGCTGCTCCGCACTCAGTGCGGCAACGGAACTGTCTGAAACTTTCTTGTAGTCGGCCCATTGGCCACGGGTAATCTCGTACTTGCTGATTGAAAAAGCCGCCAGGGTTACATTATGGGCCGGTGCCTCATCTCGCTCGCCGGAACCGGTTTGGTCGCCCATTATGAAACTTCCGCCGCTCAACTGCACCATGCGCGGCAATTCCGCCTCATATTGAGGCTGCTGCGGATTAAGACATCCTGTAAGGAAGAGCAGCCCCAGCGCGACCACCGTTGATCTGATACAATTTATGTTCACTGCCGGGACACCTCTTTTTGTTTCATTCAAAACTATGCTTGCCAAACCGTCAAGCCTGATTTTTTTGCTCTATCGCCCCCTGAACCCCCACTGGCCTTCGGCCAGTGTAAAAGGGAAAAACACAAAACTCCAAACAGTATAGCTCCAGCGGCTACGCCGCTAGCCCGGATTATTCGTGAATAGATAAAACAAAAGCCTAAGGTGTGAGAAAATAGTGTTTGCAAACAAATACTTAATCACAAAAAAGGCTTTTGCATGGCAAACAATACCATTAAACAGGGTGTCTTGTTCAAGGGGCTGAGCAAAAAGAATATTGTTGCCCAATTCGATCAGGAGCACGCCAGTTCCGACGGTGGTGCAGTGCTGCTGAAGGCACTAGATGATCGCCTCAAACTGAGCAGTACGCTTGCGGCGTGTTTATCGGATACACGACAGCAGTCCAAGGTCTTGCATTCGCTGCCAGAGCTTTTCCGGCAACGTATGTTCAGTATCGCCTGCGGTTATGAGGACGCCAATGATGCTGCCCGGCTGGCGAACGATCCAGTGTTCAAGTTGTTGACCGGTCGTGATGCGATTAAAGGCGAGGCACTAGCATCGCAGCCGACATTGTCGCGGTTCGAAAATGGTATCCGGCGTGCCGATCTGCTCCGCATGGCGGAGAGCCTGGCGGCGACCGTGATCAATCGCCACAAGCGGCGCAAGAAAAAGGCCAGGCTGATCACCATTGATCTCGACCCGACCGAAGATCCTGCCCACGGCAGTCAGCAACTGTCGTTGTTCAACCGGTTTTATGATGGTAACTGCTACCTGCCGCTAGCTGGCTTTTTGACGTTCGACAAAGAGCCCGAACAGTATTTGTTCTGTTATCTGTTACGTCCCGGCAATGCCACGGCCAAGTTGGGTTGTCTCGGTCTGTTGAAGCGACTATTGCCGCGCTTGCGCAAAGCGTTTCCGGAGGCGCACATCCGTATCCGCCTGGACTCTGGCTTCACCGGACCGGAGTTGTACGCGTTTTTTGAGGCACAAGGTCTGGAGTATGTCGTTGGCATGGGGAAAAACAGTGTTTTGCTCAAATTGGCGGAACCGGCAATGGGCGTTGTTCGGGCCGACTCGGATAGCAACATCGAGACAATTTGTTACGACGAAGCCCATTATGCGGCAGGCAGTTGGCCGCATAAACGGCGGGTCATAATTAAAGGTCAGATGACCTATCATGAAGGTCGCAAGCCGAAAGAGAACCCGCGCTTCATCATCACTAATGTCAAGGGTTCACCGCAGCATATCTACGAGAAGATCTATTGTGCGCGCGGCGATGCCGAGAACCGAATCAAAGAACTGAAAGACGGACTGCAGATTGACCGCACCAGTTGTACCAGCTTCAAGGCCAATCAGTTGCGCGTGTTGCTGACTGCAGCCGCTTACGTACTCTTCCAGGAACTACGGCTTCATGCCCGCCACACCGGTCACGCTCGGGCACAGGTGACAACGCTGAGGTTACATCTGCTCAAGCTCGGCGCCTGGGTTGAGTCGTCCGTACGAAGAATCGTGATGCACCTGCCATCGTCTATGGCTTACATTGACGATTGGCGTCGCATCGCGCGCTCGGTCGGCGCAGTACCAACCTGACAACACATCTAAAGCCAAATTTCTCCCGCATCGGGGTCACCGGAGGTACTCGCTCGCATCGTAACTGAGTAGCTGCCGAATGATTGCGGCACGCCGACACCAGGATGGACTGTTATCGTCGCTTGGACCGGAAAAGTCACTCGGTGCCAACAAAGAGAATTGAAATCCGTTACAAGTACGCCACAATACTTCTTTGTTGTGCCCGACATGAATAGTCCGGGCTAGAGCGTCCTGGCAAGCCGAAAACCGAAGTTCGTAAGGCGGTAAACCGCCCCAACCCAAGCGCGGTGAGCGGAGCGCACCCCGGCGGGAGTGGTGTTGAAGGACCCGCCGCGCAGAACGCGGCCGTCGCAATCGCCACCACTGACCCAGGCGCTACCATCCACCGGGGCGCCCCGATAATTTTTGCGCCGACAGTCCTCAACCCATTCCCACACATTACCACTCATATCATACAGACCAAACTGGTTCGGTATGAACGACCCTGTCGGTGCCGTGAGTTCGTAGCCATCGCTCGGCCAACCATCGTCCTCATCGGCGTTTGCGTGCCTGCCACTGGGACTATTGCCCCAGTAGTATATCGTTGTACTCCCCGCCCGCGCCGCATACTCCCATTCCGCCTCGCTCGGCAATCGGTAACGCTGGCCTGTCTCCTGGCTCAACCACTTCGCATAGCCCTGAGCATCTTGCCAACTTACGTTAATCACCGGGTGGTTGCCTCGGCGGCCCCAGCCCTCATCATCCGGCTTTGTCTTACCAGTCGCCTGTGCATAGCGGTCATACTCGGCAAAGGTCACCTCGTACCGACCCATTGCGAACGGCTTCGCTATGCGAACTTCATGGACCGGTTTTTCATCCGCGCCGCCACCCCCGTTCAAATCGCCCATCCGGAACCGGCCTGCTGGTATCACAACCATCTCCGGGCAATCCGCGCAATCACGGAATACCCTCCCAGCCCTCAAACGCTCCGCCTCTTCTGCCGCTGCCTCCTTCTCCTTCTGACGAACCTCCGAGCGCGCAATGACAGACACGGCTTCCGCAACGCCCGCTTTCGCCAACGTCTGGCAGGCATCAATCACCGATTGATGATTACCGGCAAAATAAGATTCCTGACAGGCACTGATTGCCTGCCGACGCTGTTGTTCCATCCAGGCCTGTTGTTCCATCCGGGCCTGTTGCTGAAGATACAGATAGCCACCACCGATCACGGTAACCAACAGCAACACTGCTATCATGGCTACCAGGCCGGTCCTGTGCTTCCTCACAGGATCGGGCATCGTGACCCGGGCATTGCGTTGCCGCACGGAGGTTTCGACCCTGCGCTTCCTCTCAGGCTTAGATTCAGGTTTCGGTTCCGGGCTCCCTTCACGAACCGGCACCGGCTCCTCCGGCCAGTCAACCGACGGTGGTGCCGCCTCTCCGGTCATTGACTGCCGCCATGACGCAATATCCTGTGGGCGAGCCTCCCCTTCCATCGACAAGGCCCAGTCAATCGAATTCAGCAATGACTCAGAATACTTCCCCTGGCAGATCTCCGATGCCGGCCTCATCGGGTCCTGGAACACCCTCCCGGTGGCATCCAGCGGTGCCTCGCCGGATACCGCCTCGTACGCCACCGCGCCCAGCGCATAAATATCCGTCCACGGACCCTGATTGCCACGGGTTGAATACTGTTCTATCGGCGCATAACCCGGTGTCACCACACTGGTGATGTTGCGGCTACGGCTACCTACCGCCTGACGCGCAGCACCAAAATCCAGCAATACCGGCGAGCCGTCAGAACGAATCACGATGTTACCCGGCTTGATATCACGGTGCAGGAAGTTAACGCCATGCACCTCTTCCAGACCTTCAAGCAACGGCATCAATACAGAAAGCAGCCGGGGTTCTTCAAGCACGCCGCGCTTCAATACCTCGTCCAGTGTCTCACCCTCGGCAAACTCCATCACGATGTAAGCCGTGTTGTGCGCCTCAAAATAACGATAAACGGCAATGATGTTCGGGTGCTTGAATCGGGCCAGGGTGCGCGCTTCATCCAGAAACCTGCCAAGACCCCACTGGAAGTCATCTTTATTACCGCCCGACTTGGGCATCACCGAGTGGTCGGTCTCCCGCACCGCCAGATCATTCGGCAGGTATTCCTTGATGGCCACCGGCTTATCCAGGCTGGTGTCCCAGGCCAGATAGGTCAGACCGAACCCGCCCGAGCCCAGCACACGGTCCAACTGGTATTCGTGCAGCCTGTAGCCTTTGGGCAGAGCCTGACGATGGGTTTGAGTCATGGGGTTATTCCCGGTTTGTTATTCGCAGTCGTTTATTCAGAGCTTCCCTGGAGCGTCCTGGCAAGCCGAAAACCGTTGATCGCTCCAGTGCCAACCGCCCCAATCCCGTTGCGAGTAGCGGGGCGCACCCAGGCGGGCCCGCTGTAGAAGGACCCGCCGCGCAGAACGAGGCGCTCGCGCACCCCGGCGGGTTCGTTGTAGAAGGACCCGCCGCGCAGAACGAGGCGCTCGCAATTGCCATCCCAGGCGCTGCCATCCACCGGCGCGCCTGCGTAATCTCCGTGCCAACAGTCCTCAACCCATTCGGCCGCGTTACCACTCATATCATACAGACCAAACTGGTTCGGTATGAACGATCCTGTCGGTGCCGTGTATTCGTAGCCATCGCTCGGCCAACCCTTATCCTCATTAGCATTGGCGTGCCTGCCACTGGGACTATCGCCCCAGGAGTATATCGTTGTACTCCCCGCCCGCGCCGCATACTCCCATTCCGCCTCGCTCGGCAATCGGTAACGTTGGCCTGTCTCCCGGCTCAACCACTTCGCATAGCCCTGAGCATCTTGCCAACTTACGTGAATCACCGGGTGGTTGCCTCGGCCCGAATCCCAAGAATCATCTGGCTTTGTCTTACCGGTCGCCTGTGCATAGCGATCATACTCGGCAAAAGTCACCTCGTACCGACTCATTGCGAACGGCTTCGCTATGCGAACTTCATGGACCGGTTTTTCATCCGCGCGGCCACCACCGTTCAAATCGCCCATCCGAAACCGGCCCGCCGGTATCACAACCATCTCCGGGCAATCCGTGCAATCACGGAATACCGTCCCAGGACTCGCCACACGAGCCGCTTCTTCTACCTCTTGGCGGGCCTCCGAGCGCTCAATGACAAACACCGCTTCCGCAACGCCCACTCTCGCCAACGTCTGGCAGGCCAAAATCACCGATTGATGATTACCGGCAAAATAAGATGCCTGACAGGCAATGATTGCCTGCTGAAGGTACAGATAGCCATCACCGATCACGGTAACCAACAGCAATCCTGTCATCATGGCCATCAGGCCGGTCATGTGCTTCCTCTCAGGCTTCGATTCCGGGTGCCTGTCACGAACTGGCAAGTCCGCCGACGGTGGTGTCACCTCTCCGGTCATTGACTTCCGCCATGACGCAACGTCCTGCGGGCGGGTTTCCTCTTCCACCGATAACGCCCAGTCAATAGAATTCAGCAATGGCTCAGAATACTTTCCCCGGCACACCTCCGATGCTGGTCTCATCGGGTCCTGGCGCGTCCTCTCGATGACATCCGGCGGCGCCTCACCAGATACCGCCTTGTACGCCACCGCGCCCAGCGCGTAAATATCCGTCCACGGACCCTGATTGCCTCTGGTCTCATATTGTTCTATCGGTGCATAACCCGGCGTCACTTCTCTGGTGATTTCAGGGATAACTATCGCCTGACGCGCCGTGCCAAAATCCAGTAATACCGGCGAACCATCGGGACGAATCACGATGTTACCCGGCTTGATGTCCCGGTGCAGGAAATCACCACGATGCACCTCTTCCAGACCGTCCAGTAGCGGCATCAAAACAGAAAGCAACCGGGATTCTTCAAGCACGCCGCGCTTCAACACCTTGTCCAGTGTCTCACCCTCGGCAAACTCCATCACGATGTAAGCCGTGTTGTGTGCTTCAAAGTAACGATGAACGGCAATGATGTTCGGGTGCTTGAATCGGGCCAGGGTGCGCGCTTCGTCCAGAAACCTTTCCAGACCCCATTGGAAGTTACCTTCATCGCTGTCCGACTTGGGCATTACCGAGTGGTCGGTCTCCCGCACCACCAGAGAATTTGGCAGGTATTCCTTGATGGCCACCGACTTGTCCTGCTTGGTGTCCCAGGCCAGATAGGTCAGACCGAAACCACCGGGACCCAACACGCGGTCCAACTGGTATTCGTGCAGCATGTAGCCCTTGGGCAGAGCCTGTCGATGGGTTTGAGTCATAGGGTTACTCCTGGTTTGTTATTCTCAGTCATTTATTGTGCGGGCTATCCTCAACCCGTTCCCACACATTACCGCTCATATCATACAGACCGAACTGGTTCAGTTGAAACGATCCGGTCGGTGCCGTGTTTTCATAACCATCGCTCGGCCAACCCTTATCCTCATTAGCATTGGCGTGCCTGCCACTGGGACTATCGCCCCAGGAGTATATCGTTGTACTCCCCGCCCGCGCCGCATACTCCCATTCCGCCTCGCTCGGCAATCGGTAACGTTGGCCTGTCTCCCGGCTCAACCACTTCGCATAGCCCTGAGCATCTTGCCAACTTACGTGAATCACCGGGTGGTTGCCTCGGCCCGAATCCCAAGAATCATCTGGCTTTGTCTTACCGGTCGCCTGTGCATAGCGATCATACTCGGCAAAAGTCACCTCGTACCGACTCATTGCGAACGGCTTCGCTATGCGAACTTCATGGACCGGCTTTGCATACGAAACATCATCCCCGTTCAAATCACCCATGCGGAACCGGCCCGCCGGTATCACAACCATCGCAGGACAATCCGCGCAATCACGGAATACCCTCCCATCTGCTTTCTCTCTCTCCATCCGGGCCGCCTCTTCTTCCTCCGCCTTCTTTCTCTCCAGCCGGGCCGCCTCTTCTTTCTCCTTTTTCTCCTTCTGACGAGCCTCTTCTTTCTCCTTCTGACGAACCTCCGAACGCTTAATGACAGACGCCGCTTCCGCAACGCCAACTTCCGCCAACGTCTGACATGCCCTAATCACCGATTGATGATAGGAGAAGTCGTCAAAGTAAGATTCCTGACAGGCTCTGATTGCCTGCTGAAAGTACAGATAGCCACCACCGATAACCAGCAGCAACGCTGCTATCAGGATGATCCTGCGCTTCCTCACAGGATCGGGCATCGTGACCCGGGCATTGCGTTGCCGCACGGAGGTTTCGACCCTGCGCTTCCTCTCAGGCTTCGATTCCGGTTTCGGTTCCCGGCTTCCTTCACGAACCGGCACCGGCTCCTCCGGCAAGTCAACCGACGGTGGTGCCGCCTCTCCGGTCATTGACTGCCGCCATGACGCAACGTCCTGTGGGCGAGCCTCCCCTTCCATCGACAAGGCCCAGTCAATCGAATTCAGCAATGACTCAGAATACTTCCCCCGGCAGATCTCCGATGCCGGCCTCATCGGGTCCTGGAACACCCTCCCGGTGGCATCCAGCGGTGCCTCGCCGGATACCGCCTCGTACGCCACCGCGCCCAGCGCATAAATATCCGTCCACGGACCCTGATTGCCACGGGTTGAATACTGTTCTATCGGCGCATAACCCGGCGTCACCACACTGGTGATGTTGCGGCTACGGCTACCTACCGCCTGACGCGCCGCGCCAAAATCCAGCAATACCGGCGAACCGTCAGAACGAATCACGATGTTACCCGGCTTGATATCACGGTGCAGGAAGTTAACGCCATGCACCTCTTCCAGACCTTCAAGCAACGGCATCAATACAGCAAGCAGTCGGGATTCTTCAAGTACGCCGCGCTTCAACACCTCGTCCAGTGTCTCACCCTCGGCAAACTCCATCACGATGTAAGCCGTGTTGTGTGCCTCAAAATAACGATAAACGGCAATGATGTTCGGGTGCTTGAATCGGGCCAGGGTGCGCGCTTCATCCAGAAACCTGCCAAGACCCCACTGGAAGTCATCTTTATTACCGCCCGACTTGGGCATCACCGAGTGGTCGGTCTCCCGCACCGCCAGATCATTCGGCAGGTATTCCTTGATTGCTATCGGCTTATCCAGGCTGGTGTCCCAGGCCAGATAGGTTAGACCGAAACCACCGGGACCCAACACGCGGTCCAACTGGTATTCGTGCAGCCCGTAACCTTTGGGCAGAGCCTGACGATGGGTTTGAGTCATGGGGTTATTCCCGGTTTGTTATTCGCAGTCGTTTATTCAGGTAGAGTGTTGTTTAACTTCCAGCGGCTACCAAGTGATTCTTGCAATCACGTATAAGAACAGCCGCGACTAAAACATCTCCCGTGTGTGGTAAATCCCCAGCTCTTTGGGAAAGGCATCGTCCCTGTAGAGATCCTCATCTTTGGCTAAACGCTCATATACGTTTTGCAGGTAACGGTCTTTGAAGGAGTGTTCCTCGTATTCCAGCAACTCCTGCTCGGAATAATTTTCAAAGGCCGATTTCAGAAGATGCGCCACTCTTGGAGAGACTTTCCTGGCGGCAGCCTTACCCATGCAATAGCGCATGACCCGGGTATACATACCGAGCATATTGGGGTTTTTGTCGAGGACAACATCAAGATAGTAACTCGATAACTCCTTGAAATAGTCCTCCTTGCAGATGATCTTTTCATCCTTCCAATGGTAGAGGATTGCATCCCAATTGGTGATGGTGGTGTCAAGCATTGACTCAATGGACTCGAAACGCCGATAGCCTTTCTTGAATGCCCAGGTCGCCTCCGCCGGCCAGATATCGACCTGCCAGTGATCCACATTCAACCTGTGACCACCAAAGTTATTGCGCTCGGCACCATATTTTGTCCAGATCGAATTGAGGGCGGTTTCATCACCTGTGAAGACGATGTCAATATCTGATTTGAACAAATCCACCCCATATAGGGCGATATCCCGAATGACACCACCGTAGATATAGACATCGACCTTGCTGGTAAGGCCATTCAGGAAACGGCACAACCCTTGGCTGGCCTTGCTCTTCGGATCAAAGAAACGTTGCAGGCGCTTCTTCAGTACCGATTTATCCTTTGCGGCGGTAACCGTCATACAGAGGCCTCAATTCTTCATGCAATGATATCAGATAGGAATCGGTCATTCCTGATACGGCGTCACATAAGAGCTGACACTGAGCATACAATAAGGCTTTCTGATCTTTGTCAGTCAGTTTCTTGATCGCCCCTTCATAGACGCGCCGATAATTCTCAGAAATCCGATGATAACCGTACTCGTTGAAAGCCTCGTTATCAGTATCCTTCACGATAGCGGACCAGAGCATATCCATCATGCTCTGAATGTAGTTATTGCCCTGGAGTTCCAGCCGGAGGACGTCCTTGTGCCTGAAACCATATTTTGCATTGAATTTTTTCAACATCTTGCACAGTCGCGCCGCCTGGGCGTGCTCGATCAACTTGAAGTCAGGGGCGATGGTCCCATCCAGCATCTCGGGCACCTTCTCCACGAACGCATCGGTGGCTGAATCAACCATTTGGAAGATGGCGAATACCCGAAACATCTGCATGCTCATATCACTGAGCTCCGGAGAACTCAACTCTTCGCTCTTCTTGAACTCCTTGTTCTTATCCAAAGAGCCTTCCACTACCTTGTCGATGACTTCGTTTCCCTTGGAATTATGCTCCAGATAGTCCATCAGGTCATAAAAAGAAGCGTACCCCTTCTTGACGATATCCTCCGCATCAATAACGGAGTAGGCGATGTCGTCACAGGCCTCCATGATGTATGTCAGAGGATGTCGTTGCCCCTCCTGAAGCCCAGTCTGTTTCCAGATGTCTTGGACTATCTCGCGTTCAGTATTAAAGATTCCCCACTTGCCATCTCCATTGTCTTTAGTGTCATGGAAGGACGGGTACTTCAGCAGGGACGCCAGAGTGGCATCGGTGAGATTCAGGCCATAATCGTCATTCAGGCCCTGTAGGCGAACCAGTAAACGAAAGCTCTGCGCATTACCATTGAAATGAAGGAAATCCGGGTGGCATTCCTGTTGCAAAATGCCCTCCTTGTCCCTAAACCCCTCCTTGTTCTTGTCCCTAAACCAGGCCTGAATTGCCTCCTCGCCCTGATGGCCGAAAGGCGGATTTCCCCAGTCATGAGACAGACCAATCGCTGCCAGCAAAGCTGGCACAGTGCGTTGAACCTTGCATTTTTCGGAATCTTGGCCAAACACTTTCTCCGCATGCTCAAAGGCAATGCGTATACCAACGGAACGTGCCAGATTAGCCACTTCATGAGAGTGCGTGAGCCGGGTACGCACTGAATCGTTCTTCTCCAAAGGGAATACCTGGGTTTTGTCCGCGAGACGCCGCGTGGGTGTGGCGAACAGGATTCGGTCATAGTCCCGCTCCAGTTCTACCCTGCCCTTCTCAGTATGGGTCGATTCCCCCGTCCCATCTCGCGTCTTGCGACGTTCGTCATGGAGAAGCCTGTTCCAGTTCAGTTTTTTCAATAATGGCCCCAAAATGCACAACGGATAGAGTGCCAACTATAACACCGTATTGCCTCCAGGCACCTCCTCCAGACCTTCCAGCGGCTACGCCGCTAGAGTGTCCTGGCAAGCCGAAAACCGTAGCTCCAAAAACGGTCAGCCGCCCCGTCCAAACGGCGGGAAGCGGAGCGCACCTCGGCGGGAGTGTCGAGGAAGGACCCGCCGCGCAGAACGCGGAGGTCGCAATTGCCACCTCTGACCCAGGCGCTACCATCCACCGGCGCACCTTCATAATTGACGTGCCAACAGTCCTCAACCCATTCCCATACATTACCGCTCATATCATATAGACCGAATTGGTTCGGTTGGAAAGATCCTGTCGGTGCCGTGTATTTATAACCATCGCTCGGCCAACCATCATCCTCCCAAGCGTTTGCGTGCCTGCCACTGGGGCTGTTACCCCAGAAGTATTTCGTTGTACTCCCCGCCCGCGCCGCATACTCCCATTCCGCCTCGCTCGGCAACCGGTATTGCTGGCCTGTCTCCTGGCTCAACCATGTCACATAACCCTGAGCATCTTGCCAACTTACATTGATAACCGGGCGATTACCTCGACCCCAGCCCTCATCATCCGGCCTTTGCTTACCTGTCGCCTGTGCATAGCGATCATACTCGGCAAATGTCACCTCGTACCGACCCAGCGCGAACGGCTGCGCTATACGAACCTCATGGACCGGTTTTTCATCGCGTCGCCACCCCCATTCAAATCGCCCCATCCGGAACCGGCCCGCCGGTATCACCACCATCTCCGGGCAATCCGGACAATCATGAAATACCTGACCAGCCGTGAGACGTGCCGCTTCTTCCGCCGCTTTCTTCATTGACTGCCGCCATGACGCAACGTCCTGTGGGCGAGCCTCCCCTTCCACCGACAAGGCCCAGTCAATCGAGTTCAGCAATGACTCAGAATACTTCCCCCGGCACACCTCCGATGCCGGCCTCATCGGGTCCTGGAACACCCTCCCGGTGGCATCCAGCGGTGCCTCGCCGGATACCGCCTCGTACGCCACCGCGCCCAGCGCATATATATCCGTCCACGGACCCTGATTGCCACGCGTTGAATACTGTTCTATCGGCGCATAACCCGGCGTCACCACACTGGTGATGTTGCGGCTACGGCTACCTACCGCCTGACGCGCCGCGCCAAAATCCAGCAATACCGGCGAACCGTCAGAACGAATCACGATGTTACCCGGCTTGATATCACGGTGCAGGAAGTTAACGCCATGCACCTCTTCCAGACCTTCAAGCAACGGCATCAATACAGCAAGCAGTCGGGATTCTTCAAGCACGCCGCGCTTCAACACCTCGTCCAGTGTCTCACCCTCGGCAAACTCCATCACGATGTAAGCCGTGTTGTGCGCCTCAAAATAACGATAAACGGCAATGATGTTCGGGTGCTTGAATCGGGCCAGGGTGCGCGCTTCATCCAGAAACCTGCCAAGACCCCACTGGAAGTCATCTTTATTACCGCCCGACTTGGGCATCACCGAGTGGTCGGTCTCCCGCACCGCCAGATCATTCGGCAGGTATTCCTTGATGGCCACCGGCTTGTCCAGGCTGGTGTCCCGGGCCAGATAGGTCAGACCGAACCCGCCCGAACCCAACACACGGTCCAACTGGTATTCGTGCAGCCTGTAGCCTTTGGGCAGAGCCTGACGATGGGTTTGAGTCATGGGGTTATTTCCGGTTTATTATTCGCAGTCGTTTATTCAGAGCTTCCCTGGAGCGTCCTGACAAGCCGAAAACCGCTGCTCGAGCCACGGTAAGCCGCCCCAGCCCAGCTGCGATTAGCGGGGCGCACCCCGGCGGGGCTGTCGAAGAAGGACCCGCCGCGCACAACGTGGATTTCGCAATTGCCACCCCTGACCCAGGCGCTGCCATCCACCGGCGCGCCTGCGTAATTTTCGTGCGAGCAGTCCTCAACCCATTCCCACACATTACCACTCATATCATACAGACTGAACTGGTTCGGTGGGAAGGATCCGGTCGGTGCCGTCTTAAAACCGTCGTAACCATCGCTCGGCCAACCATAGCCATCATAAGCGTTTGCGTGCGCACCACTGGGGTTGTTACCCCAGGAGTATTTCGTTGTGCTCCCCGCCCGCGCCGCATACTCCCATTCCGCCTCGCTCGGCAATCGATAACGCTGGCCTGTCTCCTGGCTCAACCACTTCACATAGCCCTGAGCATCTTGCCAACTTACATTAATCACCGGGTGGTTGCCTCGACCCGAATCCCAAGAATCATCTGGCTTTGTCTTACCGGTCGCCTGCGCATAGCGATCATACTCGGCAAAGGTCACCTCGTACCGACCCATTGCGAACGGCTGCGCTATGCGAACTTCATGGACCGGTTTTTCATCCGCGTCGCCACCCCCGTTCAAATCGCCCATCCGGAACCGGCCTGCTGGTATCACAACCATCTCCGGGCAATTCGGGCAATCACGGAATACCCTCCCAGCCCTCAAACGCTCCGCCTCTTCTGCCGCTGCCTCCTTCTCCTTCTGACGAACCTCCGAGCGCGCAATGACAGACACGGCTTCCGCAACGCCCGCTTTCGCCAACGTCTGGCAGGCATCAATCACCGATTGATGATTACCGGCAAAATAAGATTCCTGACAGGCACTGATTGCCTGCCGACGCTGTTGTTCCATCCAGGCCTGTTGTTCCATCCGGGCCTGTTGCTGAAGATACAGATAGCCACCACCGATCACGGTAACCAACAGCAACACTGCTATCATGGCTACCAGGCCGGTCCTGTGCTTCCTCACAGGATCGGGCATCGTGACCCGGACATTGCGTTGCCGCACGGAGGTTTCGACCCTGCGCTTTCTCTCAGGCTTGGATTCCGGTTTCGGTTCCGGGCTCCCTTCACGAACCGGCACCGGCTCCTCCGGCAAGTCAGCCGACGGTGGTGCCGCCTCTCCGATCATTGACTTCCGCCATGACGCAATATCCTGTGGGCGAGTTCCCTCTTCCACCGACAAGGCCCAGTCAATCGAATTCAGCAATGACTCAGAATACTTCCCCCGGCAGATCTCCGATGCCGGCCTCATCGGGTCCTGGAACACCCTCCCGGTGGCATCCAGCGGTGCCTCGCCGGATACCGCCTCGTACGCCACCGCGCCCAGCGCATATATATCCGTCCACGGACCCTGATTGCCACGCGTTGAATACTGTTCTATCGGCGCATAACCCGGCGTCACCACACTGGTGATGTTGCGGCTACGGCTACCTACCGCCTGACGCGCCGCGCCAAAATCCAGCAATACCGGCGAACCGTCAGAACGAATCACGATGTTACCCGGCTTGATATCACGGTGCAGGAAGTTAACGCCATGCACCTCTTCCAGACCTTCAAGCAACGGCATCAATACAGCAAGCAGTCGGGATTCTTCAAGCACGCCGCGCTTCAACACCTCGTCCAGTGTCTCACCCTCGGCAAACTCCATCACGATGTAAGCCGTGTTGTGCGCCTCAAAATAACGATAAACGGCAATGATGTTCGGGTGCTTGAATCGGGCCAGGGTGCGCGCTTCATCCAGAAACCTGCCAAGACCCCACTGGAAGTCATCTTTATTACCGCCCGACTTGGGCATCACCGAGTGGTCGGTCTCCCGCACCGCCAGATCATTCGGCAGGTATTCCTTGATGGCCACCGGCTTATCCAGGCTGGTGTCCCAGGCCAGGTAGGTTAGACCGAACCCGCCCGAGCCCAACACACGGTCCAACTGGTATTCGTGCAGCCCGTAACCTTTGGGCAGGGCCTGACGATGGGTTTGAGTCATGGGGTTATTTCCGGTTTGTTATTCGCGGTCGTTTATTCAGAGCTTCTCTGGAGCGTCCTGGCAAGCCGAAAACCGTAGACCTCTAGGCGGTTAGCCGCCCCAGTCCTGATGCGGTTAGCGGAGCGCACCCTGGCGGGCTTGCCGACGAAGGTCCCGCCGCGCAGAACGCGGAGGTCGCAATTGCCACCCCTGACCCAGGCGCTGCCATCCACCGGCGCGCCTGCGTAATCTCCGTGCCAGCAGTCCTCAACCCACTCAAACACATTGCCGCTCATATCGTACAGACCGAACTGGTTCGGTATGAACGACCCTACCGGCGCCGTGTATTTGTAACCATCACTCGGCCAACCATCATCCTCATCGGCGTTTGCGTGCCTGCCACTGGGACTATTGCCCCAGGAGTATTTCGTTGTGCTCCCCGCCCGCGCCGCATACTCCCATTCCGCCTCGCTCGGCAATCGATAGCGTTGGCCAGTCTCCTGGCTCAACCACTTCACATAACCCTGAGCATCTTGCCAGCTTACGCTAATCACCGGGTGATTGCCTCGGCCCGAACCCCAAGTATCATCTGGCTTTTCCTTACCGGTCGCCTGCGCATAGCGGTCATACTCGGCAAATGTCACCTCGTACCGACCCAGCGCGAACGGCTGCGCTATGCGAACTTCATGGACCGGTTTTTCATCCGAATCGCCACCCCCGTTCAAATCGCCCATTCGGAACCGGCCTGCCGGTATCACAACCATCTCCGGGCAATCCGCGCAATCACGGAATACCCTCCCTGCCCTCAAACGCTCCGCCTCTTCTGCCGCTGCCTTCTTCTCCTTCTGACGAACCTCCGAGCGCTCAATGACAGACGCCGCTTCCGCAACGCCCGCTTTCGCCAACACCTGGCAGGCCAAAATCACCGATTGATGATTACCGGCAGAATAAGATGCCTGACAGGCACTGATTGCCTGCTGAAGATACAGATATCCACCACCGACCACGGTAACCAGCAGCAACACTGCTATCAGGATGGTCCTGCGCTTCCTCACAGGATCGGGCATCGTGACCCGGGCATTGCGTTGCCGCACGGAGGTTTCGACCCTGCGCTTTCTCTCAGGCTCCGGCTCCTCCGGCAAGTCAACCGACGGTGGTGCCGCCTCTCCGGTCATTGACTGCCGCCATGACGCAACGTCCTGTGGGCGAGCCTCCCCTTCCATCGACAAGGCCCAGTCAATCGAATTCAGCAATGACTCAGAATACTTCCCCCGGCAGACCTCCGATACCGGCCTCATCGGGTCCTGGAACACCCTCCCGGTGGCATCCAGTGGTGCCTCGCCAGATACCGCCTCGTACGCCACCGCGCCCAGCGCATAAATATCCGTCCACGGACCCTGATTGCCACGCGTTGAATACTGTTCTATCGGCGCATAACCCGGCGTCACCACACTGGTGATGTTGCGGCTACGGCTACCTACCGCCTGACGCGCCGCGCCAAAATCCAGCAATACCGGCGAACCGTCAGAACGAATCACGATGTTACCCGGCTTGATATCACGGTGCAGGAAGTTAACGCCATGCACCTCTTCCAGACCTTCAAGCAACGGCATCAATACAGCAAGCAGTCGGGATTCTTCAAGCACGCCGCGATTCAACACCTCGTCCAGTGTCTCACCCTCGGCAAACTCCATCACGATGTAAGCCGTGTTGTGCGCCTCAAAATAACGATGAACGGCAATGATGTTCGGGTGCTTGAATCGGGCCAGGGTGCGCGCTTCATCCAGAAACCTGCCAAGACCCCACTGGAAGTCATCTTTATTACCGCCCGACTTGGGCATCACCGAGTGGTCGGTCTCCCGCACCGCCAGATCATTCGGCAGGTATTCCTTGATGGCCACCGGCTTATCCAGGCTGGTGTCCCAGGCCAGATAGGTTAGACCGAACCCGCCCGAACCCAGCACACGGTCCAACTGGTATTCGTGCAGCATGTAGCCTTTGGGCAGAGCCTGTCGATGGGTTTGAGTCATGGGGCTGAACGATCGTTCTTGTTGGACTTGACATAGAGTTTAACAAACTGTGGGGCAATCAGCTTCACCTCATGACCGTAGCCGGACAATCGTCGTGCCCAGTCATGGGCGCTGGCGCAGGCTTCTATCCCAACCAGACAAGGCGATAGCTTGCTCATAGTCGCCTTCAGTTGGTTGCGGGTTTGTTTTTTGGTTATCTGGGTTTGACCTCTGTCATCCACCGCGTGGAGATGGAAACTGGTCTTGCCCAGATCAATACCTATTACCTTGATTGCTTGCTTTTCGGTATACTTCTTCATGGTCGCCTCTCTCTGTCTGTTTGAACGGTGTATCCATTCTGGCGCATTGACGCCGATTGATGGAGAGGGGTGGACCATTCCATTATTTCATATTGGAAAAGACCGTCACTTACATGGTGATGCTGATGGTGCTACTATTCAGTGGCGGCGGTCGCTATGTCAGCCTCGATTACTGGCTGGACCGGATGCTTGGCAAAAGAAAAATACAAATATGAGGAAACACCTATGAATTGGTATTTTGAAGTTTTACAAAAATATGCTGTCTTTGATGGTCGAGCGCGTCGAAAAGAATATTGGTACTTTACGCTGTTTAATATGATTATAGTGTATGCGATCAGTGCGCTGGATCATCTGGTTTTCAGCACGGTGACGGATTCAGGGGTGGGTCTGCTTGGGGCCATCTATTTTTTAGCAGTATTTCTGCCTTACCTTAGCGTCAGCATAAGACGACTCCATGATACAGATAGAACAGGTTGGTGGTTACTGATTAATCTTATCCCATTGATTGGGATGATAGTGTTTATTGTATTCATGGCCTCTAAAGGTACAGAGGGGGACAATCAGTACGGCCCATCGCCATTGACCACATGATGGCGAAGCGGCTGTTTGTAGCAAATAAATTGTCCGCTTTGCCTTAATGCCCTGGAGGTCACGGAGGGCGTAGCCCGACGGGGCCTCCAGGACGCCAACCGAGCTGCGGACACTAAGCTGCTGCTGGCATTTCATCAACGATTTCCTGTCCTTGTGTGTCATAACGTGCCAACTGGCGCGGTCCATGGTGAACTGAGAGTGTCCCATCGACATGGCAAAAGACCTTCACCCTGGCCTTGACGTAATGGCAACGGTGCTGATTCTCCGGAATCTGTAGCGACAACCCATCGAAGCTGACACAGTTGTCTTTACGTACCGTGCGTTCATGGTGCTCACACAAAATGTCATCCAGGACGTGCAGGTTCCGACAGTCCACGAAGGCTGATCCGCCTTCCGGCGTCGGCTGCATAAACTCCGCATTGTAGGCCGCCAGGCAGCACGCTCGCGTCGTTTGCGGTGCACACCGCGCCTGGGGCCTTCTTGACCACACCGGACTTCTGGAGATGGTTCTTCACCCAGGTGTAACTCCGGGATCCGCCCTCGCGCTTGTATCGAGTGTAGTAGTGCTTCACGTTCCAGCCCATGTGCCGATCTCGGTAATGGTCCACCAGTCGCATCACCTCATCCACCGGGGCCTGTCGATGGGAAACCTGCGACAAGCGTTTGTCGATCAACCCATCCAGGCCCTCCTCCTCGTAGCGATCAATGTAACGGCGGAATGTCCGCTCGCACACGCCCAGTAATCGGGCTGCCTCCTCCTGGGTCAGACGACTCTCCGTCCACCCTCCGTATGCTTCTTGAAAACGCATCAGTCTGATCTCCTGTAGCAGTTCTGTCTGGTTCATAAACCTCCCTCCTCAGGGAGGCATGAGAACCGGACAGATCATGTGCTACAAGACCGGACAGATTATGTGCTCCTAACACTACTAACACTTATACTTGACCATATTCAGAAGGGCTAATACAATTATCAACTCTACGACAGAATAATACATCAGTATCCATCGCCAAGAACCACATATTGTCTAGCAACGTGACATAAAAATAATACAGGGGAAAAAGCATGAAAGGTATTTTATTTTTTATTTCCATCGCAATGTTATGGGGAGGTGGTCAGGGTGTCTATGTTGGGCTAACCAATTTAGAACCAACCGAGATTAGCTGTAGTGAGTTCGCAAAAGGTGAGACATCAAAAAAGTGGTTAATTGTCAAAGGTTGTTATATCGATAACCATGATGTTACTGTGCTTTATGGTGGCTCCACTGCTACCAAGAATAGTGATTACTACCTCTCTATTCGTGAGTCAGAATCCAGCGAAGTATTTTCGTATTTAAAGGTTAACTCTGAAAATCATCGTACAGTATATGCCAATATCTTAAATTTACAGGACGATGAAGAAAAATATGCAGATTTCCTTGATAAGAATCCTAAACAATTAGAATTTTTATCCACAGCTGGTTATCGCGATATTCAAGGATTGCAACTTTTTGGAATCGAAGATATATCAGAGGAAGATCGCAAATTGTTCAAGGAGGATGTGGCTAATGAAAACTTTGCCGTCATTGATGAGAATGAAAAACCCAGTATGGGCTTCTCACTGGCTGTGTCCATATTGGGGATTATCATTATCGCTGGAGTTATAATGGCATGGAAGCGATGAAGACGAAGAAGTATAAAAGGGTGCAGTCGGCTGGGTATTACCAGCCCAGTGCCTGAAACGTGTGTTCAGCATCGACATCGAGGTTTGCGGCTGTGCGGTGGGCCTGCCAGAGTCATCGCATGTATTGAAGACCAGAACATCATAGATAGAATCCTCGCTCACCTTCGCGATAGGGAACAGGATATCCCAACCTTGCCACCGCTGCTCACACCACCTCTCAGGGTACCACCTGAGACATTGCCTCTTTTCGCTGGAAAGGATTCCAGCTTAACTGCATTCGAGTAGCAAGGACGCTACTGAGGAATTCGTTGGTATAGCGTTGTTCATGCCAGGTTTCTAAGGTGAGCGAAAAAGATTTACAGCAGTAACAATGCAGATACTCAAATATTTCTTATACATAAAAGTGTACTTACTTTATGAGGTGACTCCCATGAAAGTATCCATGGCTGGTATGAACAAGAAACCCAACCAGATCATTAACCAGGTGGTCGATTCCGGTGAGTCGGCCATCATCTTGAAGCATGGGAAACCGATTGCGGAGATCCGACCTCTGCCTGAAAAAGCCGAGTGGGATAAAGCGATGGCCTTTCTGTCGGCTCTGGAGCCGGTAGCAGTGAGCACGCCGCCGGAACAGGTGGTTGAAGCAGGTCGCGGGCGTGGACTTTGAGGTCAGGGAACCCGGTCACTCAGTTTCCCTGTCTTCCCCGCCTTCAATAAGTCCGACTAATAATATAATCCGCGACCCAGTGCAGTCCCCCGGCTCGCTGTTTTGTGTTTTGCTCCAGCGCATGGAGCCTTCCCCTCGCGGCCTCCAGTTCTTCCAGCATACGGGCACGCGCACCCTCAAGGCCCAGCAAGCTGACAAAGGTCGATTTGTTGTTTTCTGAATCCGACCCCTGCGGCTTCCCCAGTTCTTCCGTGGACCCTTCCACATCCAGAATGTCATCTCGAATCTGGAAAGCAAGACCCATGTGATGCCCGAAGCCGGTAAGGTAGTTCCTGGGTTCCGGGTCTCCCGCGTCAGACACCATATTGATGCTGGCTTCAATCAGCGCGCCACTCTTCTGCCTGTGCATGCACTCCAGTTCTTCGAGGGTCAGCCGACGAGTCTCACCTTCCAGGTCAATGGCCTGACCATTGATCATGCCCTGGGCGCCACCGGCACGGGCAAGCCGGGCAACCCATTGAACCCTGAGTTCAGGGTCAACGTCTGCGTCTGCCAGCAATTCAAAGGAATAGGTCAGCAACGCATCACCAACCAGAATGGCGGTCGTCTCATCAAACTTCCTGTGCACGGTCGGCTGACCTCGCCGCAGGTCATCATTATCCATGGCTGGCAGATCGTCATGCACCAGAGAATAGGTATGCAGCAGTTCAACCGCCGCTGCCGGATAATCCGCAACATCGGAAGGCAGCGCCAGCGTTTCCGCCGTCGCGTAGGACAACAGGGCCCGGATACGCTTACCCCGGGTTGCCGTGGCATAACGAATCGCGGCGGCCAGCCGATTGTGGCCAACCGCACCGCCATCAAACCGCCCTGCCAGAAAATCATCAATGACGCGCTCGACCCTCCGGCGGTAGGCATCCACGCGATCGCTGAACTGTGCCTGCTTCATAAGCCCCCATGCTAACTTAATTGGTGTATCCTTGCCGCCGCCCATGTCCGATTCATCCGTTACCGTCAGCGCCGCTGCCAACATCGCCCTCGTCAAGTACTGGGGAAAAACGAAAGCAACGGGCAATCAGCCGGCCACCGCTTCACTGTCCATCGGCCTTGAAAACCTTCGTACCACAACGACCGTCGCCTTCTCAGACAAGGACCACATTCATGGCGAACTGGATGACAAGGGCGTCACCCGGCTCGCGGCCTTTGTTGATGTATTCAGAAGCCAATTCGGTATTGATCAGGCCATTGCGATTACCACCGCCAATAACTTTCCAACGGCAAGCGGTCTTGCTTCCAGCGCATCCGGGTTTGCGGCCATCACCCTGGCGCTGGATCATCTGTTCGACCTGAAGCTGAGTGGCCTGAAGAAGTCGCAGGTGGCAAGGCAGGGTTCCGGCTCCGCCGCGAGGTCGGTTTACGGCGGCTATGTGGAGGTTGTGCCCGGTGGCGACGCTCATGCAGGGCAGATCATGCCTGCGGAAAACTGGCCCCTTGATGTCATCGTTGCCGTCACCCAGGAAGCGGGTAAGTTCATGGGGTCAACAGAGGCCATGAAACATACCGCAGCCACGTCTCCGTTGTACCAGGCCTGGCTGGAAACTCACGAGAACGATATGAACATCGCAAAACAGGCCCTGGGCAACAAAGACTTCGAGGCGCTGGCAAACATCAGCGAGCATAACTGCCTGAAGATGCACGGCACGATGATGACGTCCCGCCCCCCCGTGCTCTACTGGAAGCCGGCCACCGTCGCCATCATGCATCTGACGCAACATCTGAGAGCGGGAGGCACCCGGGTGTTCTTCACCATTGATGCCGGGGCACAGGTAAAACTCATCTGCGACCCGGCTGACACGCAGACCGTTTACAAGGCGCTCGAACCCATGGAAGGCATCAGTCAATTGATTCAGACTCGCGTCGGTGGCGAGCCTCACATCCGGTGAGTGAACTCCGATGAAGGCAACCGCCCCCGGTAAACTATTTCTCCTTGGCGAATACGCGGTCCTGGAAGGCGGACCCGCGCTGCTGGTGCCGGTTGCCCGGAGAGCCAGCGTCACCCTTGGTGAATCAGAGGGCGCCGTCACCAGTATCACCAGCGAAACGGTCACCCTGACCCACCGCAAGGCAGTCAGTCGCTTCCCTCTGCTTGATTCCGTTCAGCGGACGCTGAATACACCATTGCTTCAAGAGCGCACGCTGACCCTGGATACCAGCGCATTTTTCCTGGACGGTCAGAAGCTCGGACTGGGCTCTTCCGCAGCATTGACGGTCGCCCTGGTCAGGGCCTGCGGACCTGACGATTCTGTTAAGGAGATCTACCAGCGGGCGCAAGCCAGTCATCAGCATTTCCAGGGCGGTCTTGGCAGCGGCGCTGACATTGCTCTTGCTGTGATGGATCAACCCATCAGGTTTGCCCGGGGAGAAACACCGCAACCGCTTTCATTGCCAGGTGACCTGCACATGCTCGCCATCTGGACCGGCCAGTCTGCATCCACCACGAAGCTGGTGGGCGCCATGCGGGACTTTAAGAATTCCGATCCAACACGCTACCGGCAACACATGGAAGGTCTGATCAATACGGCAACCGCCTGTGCTGAAGCCGTATCCGATCAGGACACCGGTCAGATTCTGGCCGGAATTGAGCAATATGACCGACAACTTTTTCGCCTGTCCTCCGAATCGCGCGTAAATTTCTACAATCAACTGCACCTCGACATGAGAAACAGGGTAAAATTGACCTACAAACCCTCTGGTGCGGGCGGTGGTGACTTTGGTATCGCCTGCAGTACCGACAAGAACGAACTCATTTCACTCGCGGAAAAGCTGGAACGGGAACAGACCTGCTCGTTCCTTCTCTAGTATGAATTGGAGTATGGATGGATAAGGCAAGATTCCCCGGATTTTACAAGCTGTCTATCGGGGAAAGACTGAAGAAAGTTCACGACAACGGCTGGATCACCAGGGAAGATCTGATCGCCCTGCGTGACGGACATCATGTGCTGCCGCCCAGCCGCGCAGACAAGATGATCGAAAACGTGGTGGGTGTCATGGGTCTGCCTTTCGGGCTTGGGCTGAACTTCCAGGTGAACCAGAAGGATTATCTGGTTCCGCTGGTCGTGGAAGAACCTTCCATCGTCGCGGCCCTGAGTTCCGCCGCCAAGATATTCCGGAAATCCGGTGGCATTGAATCCACTGCTGAAGAAAGCCTGCTGATCGGCCAGATCCAGGTGGTCAACCCACCGGATGCGGAAGAAGCCAGGAGCCAGATTCTGTTCCATCGGAGTGAGCTGATCGACAAGCTCAACGGCCTGCATCCCAGCATGGTGGAACGCGGCGGCGGCGTCCGGGACATTGAAGTGCGCGTGTTCGAGCAGACCGACAACAACCCGCTGATGCTGGTGGTCCATATTCTGGTAGATACCCGCGACGCCATGGGTGCGAACATCATCAACACCATGTGCGAGGAAATCGCCGCCGATATCGAGGCCATTTCCGAGGGCCGCGTCTTTCTGAGAGTACTGTCCAACCTCACAGACCGAGCCATCGTCTGCGCCTCCGTAACAATTCCTGTCGAAATGCTTGAGGGCAAAGGATTCCCCGGCGAAGAGGTTCGTGACGGCATTATCCTCGCCTCGCAATTTGCAGAAATCGACCCTTACCGGGCGGCTACTCATAACAAGGGCATCATGAACGGGATTGACCCGCTTGCGGTCGCCACGGGCAATGACTGGCGCGCCATTGAAGCCGCCGCTCACGCCTATGCGGCACGCTCCGGTCGCTACTCTTCGCTGACCCGCTGGCGCGCCAATGATGAAGGTGACCTGGCAGGCACCATCGAGATTCCGCTCAAGGTCGGTATCACGGGCGGTTCACTTCAGGCCAATGACACGGCCATGATCAGCTTTCGGCTGCTCAACGTCGGCAGCGCGAAGGAACTGGCAGAGCTGATGGCCGCCGTGGGCCTGGCGCAGAATTTTTCAGCCATCAGGGCATTGTCCACAGAGGGTATTCAAAAGGGTCACATGTCCCTGCACGCCCGCAGTGTGGCGGTAACTGCCGGTGCCCCGAAAGAACAGTTTGAAACGGTGGTCAGCCATCTGATTGATGATGGCGATATTACGGTGACCCGCGCAAAAGACATTATCGCGGAGCTGACCGGTTCCGGTCACAAGAACGAGATCAAGCGCAAACACTCGACCACTGCCATGGCCCACGGCAAGGTGATCCTCCTGGGTGAACACGCCGTGGTTTACGGCAAGCCTGCCATCGCTGTGCCGATTAAAAACGCCGTGGTTGCCGAAGTCACGGACACCGACCATGCCCCGGAGATAAAGGTGCCGGCCTGGGACATCGACGATAAGCTGGAAGAATCCAACTCCATCTGGTGGAGCGCCATTCAGGAGGTTTTCAAGACCCTGGAGATCGCCGATCAGAAATTTGCCGTGCACGTGAAGCCGAACATTCCCGCTGCCATGGGACTGGGTGGCTCCGCAGCCATTGCCGTCGCCATCGTTCGGGCGGTATCAAAGCACTTCAAGCTCGAACTCAATAATGACGAGGTCAACCGCCTTGCCTTTCTGTGCGAAAAAGCGGCCCACGGCACGCCCTCAGGTATTGATAACACTATCGCGACCTTCGGCACGCCGCTGATCTACCAGAGTGGTGAGCAGCCGCGTATGGAAGAACTGGAATTACCCGGGCCACTGAATCTTGTGATTGGCGTGTCTGATCATCCGTCCCTGACCGTGGATATGGTCTCCGGCGTGCGGGAACGATGGCGCCGGAACCCGGAACTGTATGACTCCCTGTTCGAGAACTTCGGTCAGGTGACCGAGTCCGGCATTGAGGCCATCAGACGCGGTGACTACCGCGCACTCGGACACATGATGACCATCAACCATGGGCTGCTCAGCGCCATCCAGGTGTCTTCACCGGAACTGGACCGTATGGTGCAGATCGCCCGGGACCACGGTGCCACCGGCGCAAAACTGACGGGCGCGGGCGGTGGCGGTTCCATCATCGCACTGTTCGAGGACAACACCGAAGCCATCGTGGGCGGACTGAATCGCCAGGGTTTCAAGGCGCTACAGGTGACTGTGTGAGCCAGCCTGACAAGGTCGTCTCCTCTGACCTGGAGGACATCATCCTGGTCAACGAACAGGATGAAAACATCGGCACCATGAACAAGCGCGCGTGCCATGAACAAGATGGGCAACTGCACCGGGCCTTCTCCGTTTTCATCTTCAACAGCGCCGGTGACGTGCTTCTGCAGAAACGCAGCGATCAGAAATTGCTCTGGCCCATGCACTGGTCCAATGCGTGTTGCAGTCATCCTCGTGTCGATGAAACTTCAGAAGTTGCCGTGCATCGACGGCTGCAACAGGAACTCGGCATCAAGACAGAACTGACTTTCCTGTACAAATTCCAGTACCACGCCCGATACGGGAATGTCGGCAGCGAGAACGAACTCTGCTGGGTCTGGGTCGGTAAGGCCGAGATTGAGGATGTGCAACCCAACACCAACGAGATCGCCGAATGGCGATTTTTCTCCCGCGAATATCTGAACCATGAACTGGAAGCCAGGCCGGAAGTTTATACGCCCTGGATGAAGATGGAGTGGCAGCGCATCTTTGAAGACCACAGCGCGCAGCTTCCCTGAGGAGCCAGCTTGAAAAAACCCCTGTATTCAAACACATACACCCGGTATGTGCTGGGTATGCTGGTCATCGTTTACGTCTTTAACTTTATTGACCGGCAGATCCTGGCCATCCTGGCACCCTCGATCAAGGATGATCTGGGACTGTCCGATACCCAGATTGGCGCTCTGTCCGGGATCGCCTTCGGTATCTTCTACGCAACCCTCGGGATACCCATCGCGCGGCTCGCTGACAAGCACTCGCGGGTCAACATCATTGCCATCTGCCTCGGCATCTGGTCGCTGATGACGGCGCTGTCCGGTTTGGCCCAGAACTTCATGCAGTTGTTGATTGCCCGCATCGGCGTGGGTATCGGTGAAGCCGGTGGCTCGCCCCCGTCCCACTCGCTGCTTGCTGACTACTTTGCCCCGGAGAAGCGGGCAACGGCCCTTGGCATCTACGCGCTGGGGATACCGATCGGCATCCTGTTCGGCAATCTGGCCGGTGGCTGGATCAACGAATTTTTCGGCTGGCGTAACGCCTTCTTCCTGGTCGGTGTCCCTGGCATCGCCCTGGCCCTGGTGCTGAAGATGACCGTGAGTGAACCGCCCCGGGGCTATTCCGAAAGTAAACCGCCGGACATAAACCGGGTCCCCTTCACAACAGTGATGAAGACCATGTGGGGTTTGAAATCCTTCCGGTTCATGGCCCTGGGTGCCGGTACACAGGCGTTCGTCGGCTACGGCTCCATCGCCTGGATGCCGTCATTTTTCGTGCGTACCCACGACATGACTACCGGGGAGGTCGGCACTGCACTCGGTATCATTATTGGCCTATTCGGCGGCGCCGGTACCCTGCTGTCCGGCATGATCGGTGACCGACTCGGCAAAAAGGATGCCCGCTGGTACATGCTGGTGCCCGGTTACGCCTATCTGATCGCCGTGCCAGCCGGTGCTGCCGTATTTCTGGTCGATGGTCTCTGGCCTGCGCTCATTCTTTACACGCTGCCGGCCTTCCTGGTGAACCTGTATACCGGCCCGACCTTTGCCATGACCCAGTCGCTGGCGCCAGTGGCCATGCGTGCTTCCGCATCGGCGTTGCTGCTGTTCATTATCAATATCATCGGCCTTGTGTTCGGTCCGACCACCGTGGGCCTCATCAGCGACTTCCTGCAGGGTGCCTGGCAGATGAACGACATTGAATCCCTGCGCTGGGGACTGCTGCTCTGTAATTTTGTCTATCTGGCCAGCTTCTACTACTATTTCAGGGCATCCAGAACGCTGGAAAGCGATCTGAACGCGAGCAACCCGTAAAACAGCAAGGGGGAATCCATGTATCCGGGCAAATGGGCCAACGAATTTCCTGACAAACCCGCCGTCATCAACAGCGCGACGGATGAAGCCTTTACCTACCGGGAACTGAACGAGCGTTCCAATCAGATGGCGCAGCTCATGTACGACACCGGCCTGCGGCGCGGCGATCATTGCGCCATCTTCATGGAAAATGACATCCGCTACTTTGAAGTCATCTGGGCCGCCTTTCGTTCCGGCCTGTACATCACAACCGTCAATCAGTACCTCACCTCGGAGGAAGCGGCCTACATCATCGACAATTCTGAATCCGAGGTAGTCGTCACCTCAGCCAGACTGCTGGATGTCGCAGTCACCCTGCCGGAGCAGTGTCCCCGGGTGAAGCGCTGGCTGATGCCGGGTGGTGACCCGGGCGTATTCGAAGATTACGAGGCAGCGATTGCGAACTACCCCGCGGAATCGCTGGCGGAAGAACCCGCCGGCGCGGTCATGCTCTATTCGTCCGGCACTACCGGCAGACCCAAGGGTATTCTGCGTCCCCTGCCGGAAGGCGGCATCCGGGATGTCGGCAGTCAGGTGGGTGAATTGCAGAAGCTCGTCTGGGGTTTTGATACCGACACCATCTACCTTTCACCGGCGCCGCTTTATCATTCGGCGCCCCTTGGTTTTTCCACCGGCACCCATGCCAACGGCGGCACGGTGGTGGTCATGCCGCGCTTTGATGAAACAGACGCGCTGCGGGCGATTCAGGATTACAGGGTCACACATTCCCAGTGGGTACCAACCATGTTCTCGCGCATGTTAAAGCTGGAAGAAAAAGACCGGACCGGATTCGATCTCTCCCGCCACAAGGTTGCCATCCACGCGGCAGCGCCCTGCCCCAGGGGTGTGAAGCAGCAGATGTTCGACTGGTGGGGTCCGATCCTCTACGAATACTACGGCGGCACCGAGTTGAATGGCCTGACTCACGTGACCCCGGAAGCCTGGCAGGAAAGGCCCGGTACCGTCGGCCAGGCCATCCTGGGGATCATTCACATCTGCGATGACGACGGCAATGAACTGCCATCCGGTGAACCCGGCCTGGTTTACTTTGAACTGCCCGAAATGCCCTTCCAGTACCTGAAAGACGACGAAAAAACGAAAAGCGCGCAGCACCCGCAGCATCCGAACTGGTCAGCCCTGGGCGACATCGGCTATGTCGATGAAGATGGCTTTCTGTTCCTGACGGACCGCGCAACCTTCATGATCATCTCCGGTGGCGTCAACATTTACCCGCAGGAGATTGAAGACGCCATGATCATGCATCCAAAGGTCCGGGACGTGGCAGTCATCGGGGTTCCCAACGAGGAAATGGGCGAGGAAGTCAGAGCCGTGGTTCAGTTGGTCCCGGATGTGACGCCCTCTGATGAGGTGACCAAAGAACTGATGACCTACACCCGGGAACACATAGCCCATTACAAGTGCCCGCGCAGCATTGACTACGAAGAAGAACTGCCACGCCTGCCCACCGGCAAACTGTACAAGCGCATCCTCAAGGATCGCTACTGGGGCAAGACCGATTCCCGGATCGTCTAGCCCGGATTATTCGTGAATAGATAAAACAAAAGCCTAAGGTGTGAGAAAATAGTGTTTGCAAACAAATACTTAATCACAAAAAAGGCTTTTGCATGGCAAACAATACCATTAAACAGGGTGTCTTGTTCAAGGGGCTGAGCAAAAAGAATATTGTTGCCCAATTCGATCAGGAGCACGCCAGTTCCGACGGTGGTGCAGTGCTGCTGAAGGCACTAGATGATCGCCTCAAACTGAGCAGCACGCTTGCGGCGTGTTTATCGGATACACGACAGCAGTCCAAGGTCTTGCATTCGCTGCCAGAGCTTTTCCGGCAACGTATGTTCAGTATCGCCTGCGGTTATGAGGACGCCAATGATGCTGCCCGGCTGGCGAACGATCCAGTGTTCAAGTTGTTGACCGGCCGTGATGCGATTAAAGGCGAGGCACTAGCATCGCAGCCGACATTGTCGCGGTTCGAAAATGGTGTCCGGCGTGCCGATCTGCTCCGCATGGCGGAGGGCCTGGCGGCGACCGTGATCAATCGCCACAAGCGGCGCAAGAAAAAGGCCAGGCTGATCACCATTGATCTCGACCCGACCGAAGACCCTGCCCACGGCAGTCAGCAACTGTCGTTGTTCAACCGGTTTTATGATGGTAACTGCTACCTGCCGCTAGCTGGCTTTTTGACGTTCGACAAAGAGCCCGAACAGTATTTGTTCTGTTATCTGTTACGTCCCGGCAATGCCACGGCCAAGTTGGGTTGTCTCGGTCTGTTGAAGCGACTATTGCCGCGCTTGCGCAAAGCGTTTCCGGAGGCGCGCATCCGTATCCGCCTGGACTCTGGCTTCACCGGACCGGAGTTGTACGCGTTTTTTGAGGCACAAGGTCTGGAGTATGTCGTTGGCATGGGGAAAAACAGTGTTTTGCTCAAATTGGCGGAACCGGCAATGGACGTTGTTCGGGCCGACTCGGATAGCAACATCGAGACAATTTGTTACGACGAAGCCCATTATGCGGCAGGCAGTTGGCCGCATAAACGGCGGGTCATAATTAAAGGTCAGATGACCTATCATGAAGGTCGCAAGCCGAAAGAGAACCCGCGCTTCATCATCACTAATGTCAAGGGTTCACCGCAGCATATCTACGAGAAGATCTATTGTGCGCGCGGCGATGCCGAGAACCGAATCAAAGAACTGAAAGACGGACTGCAGATTGACCGCACCAGTTGTACCAGCTTCAAGGCCAATCAGTTGCGCGTGTTGCTGACTGCAGCCGCTTACGTACTCTTCCAGGAACTACGGCTTCATGCCCGCCACACCGGTCACGCTCGGGCACAGGTGACAACGCTGAGGTTACATCTGCTCAAGCTCGGCGCCTGGGTTGAGTCGTCCGTACGAAGAATCGTGATGCACCTGCCATCGTCTATGGCTTACATTGACGATTGGCGTCGCATCGCGCGCTCGGTCGGCGCAGTACCAACCTGACAACACATCTAAAGCCAAATTTCTCCCGCATCGGGGTCACCGGAGGTACTCGCTCGCATCGTAACTGAGTAGCTGCCGAATGATTGCGGCACGCCGACACCAGGATGGACTGTTATCGTCGCTTGGACCGGAAAAGTCACTCGGTGCCAACAAAAAGAATTGAAATCCGTTACAAGTACGCCACAATACTTCTTTGTTGTGCCCGACATGAATAGTCCGGGCTAGCGGTATCAGCTTCACGGCGAACGTCAACATTCGCTATACTGCCCGTCGACACAGCAAGGCTGGAGACAACATGATTGAGTATCACAACCCGGAAGGTGAGGTTGGTGTCGAGGCGATACCCTACTCCCTGTCCGCTGTCATCCGCGGTTCCAACGCCATCAATATCGGATTCCTTGCAAACGGTTTCCCCGATTCAGAAAACTTCCTCGACGCTCTGCATGAAGCCATGCGGGACCTGGAACCAGGCATTGAGGTGCGCTCCTACAACAAGGGCAACGCTTCTGTCCCCGCAAGCGAAGAACTCCTTGGCGCCATCCGGGACGACTGCAATGCAGTAGTCGCCGCCTACGGGCATTGAGGCTCCTGCACTACCGGCACCGTGCGTGACGGAATCAGTATTGCAAAACTTGGTATTCCCGCCGTGGCGCTGGTCACCGAGGAATTCTGGCCGCAGGGTGACTTTGTCGCCAAATCGCTCGGTATGCCGGATATCCCCCGTGTCAAACTTCCTCATCCCGTGGCCGGTACCGGCACTGACAACATAAAACAGGTTGCCAGGAAGGTCGCGCCCGGGGTGATCAAAGCACTGGAAGCCATGGGTGATTGATCTTTTTTCCGCCGAGTCCGAAGAAGCCGCACTTGAAGACCTGCACGCGAGGGGTCTGACCGACGGTCTGCCGGTCATTGTGCCGACACCACAAAGAGTGGGTCGAATGGTCCTGGCCTCCGGTCAGGAAGCGGACATGGTGCTGGGTACCATGGGCCCGGCCAACGGCATTGCCACCCTGGAAAAAGTGGCGATTGCCGCAGTGATGGCCGGATGCCTGCCGGACTATATGCCGGTCGTGGTTGCTGCTGTGAAGGCCGTCATTGACCCGGTATTCGACCTGACTGAAATGCAGGCGACCACACACTGCACGGCGCCACTGATTATTGTCAATGGTCCCGCCCGTCTCAACTGCGGCCCGATGTCCTGTAGCTACGGGGCACTGGGTCCGGGTCATCGGGCCAATGCGTCCATTGGCCGGGCCTTGCGGCTCGCGATGATCAACATCGGCGGCGGGCGACCCGGCAGTTCCGATATGGCATTACTCGGCCATCCCGGCAAGTTCACCTTCTGCCTGGCTGAAGATGAAGAGCAAAGCCCGTTTCCACCCCTGCATGTCTCGCTCGGTTTTGCGCCGGAAGACAGTGTTGTTACCGTCATCGGGGCAGAAGCGCCACATTCAGTGATTCATTCCGGTGATGGTGACAACCCGGACAGCTACCTGGGTCTGCTGGACATGCTGGCCATCGGTATTGCCAACCCGGCCACAAACAACGCTATTCTGACCGGCGGTACGGCGACTGTGGTGCTGAACCCCGACCATGCGGCCCTGCTGCACAGGGCGGGTCTGACCCGGGAAGATATTGCATCGGAACTTCAGGAACGCTGCCGGCATGAGAACTCGGACCTGCATCACCTCTCATCAGGATTTGCACCATCGCCCGAGGGAACCCGCCATGCGTTCAGCGGACCGGAGCAACTGCTCATCATGATGGCGGGCGGTTCGGGTTTGTATTCCATGGTCATGCCCTCCTGGTGTGCCGGTGCCCATAAAAACTCCCCATCCAGCGTTCTGGTGGAGTCTGAATTTTTCTGTGAAGTGCCCGGACTGGCGCAACGATCAAACGCATAACCAACCAGATATCAAGGACTACCCATGACTGATTTCCCCACACCCTACGTTTCCAATGATCTGAGCGGCAATGTCGCGCTGGTCACGGGCACAACATCGGGCCTTGGCCGACGTTTCGCCATTGTGCTGGCTGCCTGCGGCGCCAGGGTGGCGCTCACTGGCCGCCGTGCGGACCGGCTGGAAGAACTGGCGAAAGAAATTCGCGGGGCGGGCGGCGAATGCGAACCCATCCCGTTTGACATCACAGACCCGGACCAGATACCCGAGGTTGTCGACAAGGCTGAGTCGACCCTGGGCACCGTGGACATCCTGATCAACAACGCGGGCATCCCGGATGCACAACGCGCACACAAGATGAGTAATGAATTCGTGGATCAGGTGTTCTCAACCAACCTGATCGGGCCCTGGAAGCTATCCTGCGAGGTAGCGCGCCGACTGATCGCCGCAAAAAAACCGGGACGTATGGTGAACATCTCGTCCGTCGGGGGGTTCCGGTATGACGGCAACGGCGCGGCACTCTACTCAGTCACGAAATCCGCAATCATACGAATGACCGAGGTACTTGCCGTGGAATGGGCCAGATACAACATCAATGTGAATGCCATTGCACCCGGTGCCTTCTCGTCCGAGATGATGGACGGAATGCTGGAACGTATGGGCGATATCAGCAAGTTCTTCCCACGCGGGCGGATCGGCGACCCGGCGCAGATGGATTCGAGCCTGCTGTACTTTGTGTCGCCGGCTTCTGAATTCGTCACTGGCACCTATGTGAAAATTGATGATGGACAGGGAGCGAGGTAAAGATCTAAACGTAGGGAATAATCTTCTCCGCAATATCTTCCAGCACCTTGAAGCGCGGGTCGAACGACGGCAGGTTCATCACCTGGTTCAGACCCGCCTCATCCAGCGCCCTCAGTTTTTCGATCAGTTCATCCTGAGTGCCAACAAGGCAGGTTGACTGAATCAGTTCCGCCGTCAGGAACTGTTCTTCCTCCGGTAGCACCCAGCAGTTATGCCCCAGGTGAATGCGCTGGTGACGGCGTTCCTCCGGGTAGGTGTCCAGCAACTTCCGGTAATCCTCCCAGACACTGGCGACGGCATTCGGCGGCTGTCTGCCGAAATTGCGCCACTGATCATACGCAAAATGCAGAGAGGCCATCGCCATGGCCCCGCATTCATGGCGGATGCGTTCAGAGTCAACGGGCTCATCATCTTCACGCACAATCATGGCAGTCAGGGCGGTCGTGTAGCAGGTATCCCGGCTGAATTCGTTTTGCGCCGCCGCCTCTACTCCCTTTTCTATCATGGCCCAGATGTTTTCCATCATCGCGGCGCTGGCAGGCATGGTCAACACGACCCCATCACCGTGTTTACCCGCCAGGGCCAGCGACCTTGGCCCAAAGCCTGACACATACATGGGAATGGGATCGTCAAAGTTCACGAAGCCCTTGTCCGGCATCACATGCCGGATGGGGATCTCGCGACCTTCAGCGCGAACCACCGATTCCGCCCCTTTAAGCAATGGTTTGATTTCCGTGAGGTAGTCGTCGAACCCGGCAATCCGCTGCGGCGGCAACCCCATGATGCGCATGGCTGTATTACCCGAACCGACACCAAAGAAAGTGCGACCCGGCGCCAGCGCGTTGATCGTTGCAATACCGGCAGCGTTGACCGGGGCGGGCCGCGTGCCGGTGATGGCAACACCCGTACCCAGTTTGATCTTCGAAGTGCGAACCGCCGCCAGTGCCAGCGCCGCATAACAGTCCGACCAGATCATCTGACTGTCCGCCAGCCAGGCGTGGCTGTATCCCAGTTCCTCCGCACGAACCACATAGTCAATATCTCCGACGTGACTCGGTACACATATTCCGATATCCATGGTGCCCTCCGCTGATTTGCATCTTCAATAAAACCATGCCCGAACGACCGGGATCAATGCCTCAGTCTCTTAACCGCTCCCCGGATAACCGTTACACTCCCGCCATGACCCAGGTCACCTGCATTGAAGATCTGCGAGCCCTGCACGAGGCACGCACCCCGCGCATGTTCTACGACTATGTGGACAGCGGCTCCTGGACGGAATCCACTTACCGCGACAACGAATCCGCGTATCGCAGGTACAAGCTGAAACAGCGGGTCATGGTAAACATGGACAACCGGACACTGAAGACCACCATGCTGGGTGACGATGTCACAATACCCACGGCACTCGCACCAGTGGGGCTAACGGGTATGCAATGGGTCAACGGAGAGATTCACGCGGCGCGCGCGGCAGAGAAGTTCGGTGTGCCCTTCTCGCTTTCCACCATGAGTATCTGCTCCATTGAAGATGTCGCCGATGCCGTCTCGAAACCCTTCTGGTTTCAGCTATACATCATGAAGGACCGGGAGTTCATCAAAAACCTGATTCTGCGTGCCAAAGCGGCTGAATGCTCGGCACTGATCCTGACGGTCGATCTACAGATTATGGGGCAGCGGCATAAAGACATTAAGAATGGCCTTTCGGTTCCGCCGAGAATCACGCCCGGCAGTCTGCTGAATATCGCCATGCACCCGGCCTGGTGCCTGCGTATGCTCGGTGCAAAACGCTACCAGTTCGGCAATGTCATCGGACATGCCACCGGTGCTGAAAACCTGACCACCCTCGCCCAATGGTCGGCAGAACAACTGGACCCGACCCTGACCTGGGATGATGTCCGGTGGGTAAAAGACATCTGGCAGGGTCCGCTCGTTATCAAGGGCATCATGTGTGCCGAAGACGCGCTGCTCGCGACAAACGCCGGCGCAGATGCCATCGTGGTTTCCAATCACGGAGGCCGACAACTGGACGGCGCACCCGCAACGATTGACGTCCTGCCGGAGATCGTCAACGCCGTGAAGGGCAAAACCGAAATCTGGGTCGACGGTGGCATCCGCACAGGTCAGGACCTGTTCCGGGCCATCGCGCTGGGCGCAGATGCCACCATGATCGGCCGCGCCTACCAGCATGGCCTGGGCGCACTGGGAGAAACCGGTGTCACGAAAGCTCTGGAACTTCTGGCGAGGGAACTGGACCTGACCATGGCATTCTGCGGCCTTCGTGATATTCATGACGTTGATCAACGAGTGATTATTCAATAATTACAATTAGTTAGAGGGCTTTCCTGGAATTGGCTTTATCGGTAACCTCGTTTGATATGATCTACTATGGAAGAGCATGCGGGCCGGTGTCCGTCGCGGCCTTCAAAGCCGTTGAGCTGCTGTTGAAGTGGCTGGTGGGTTCGACTCCTACCTCTTCCGCCATAGTGGGTTATGGGGCATTTTCTTCTTAGGGTAAGAACTTGCACCGTGCGCTACTCATGCATATAGTGCGATTACATACACAGCATGTATACGGAGCGCCCATGTTCGGTTTTGAACCCTGGCACCTATGGACCATTGTTGCCGTTGTTTTGTTTGCTCTGGAGATCTTCGCCCCGGGATTTGTTCTGGCCAGCATGGGGGTCGGCGCTCTGTTCGCCGCTGCGATTCATCAATATACCGGCGATCTCAACTGGGCGGTGGGCGGATGGATACTTGGTGCCGCGCTGTCCTTCGTTTTCATGCGTCCTTTGCTCGTAAAGACGATGGACGCAGACAAACCATCTGGCTTCGGCGCATCGGGAATGGTTGGCGATGTAGTTACCGTTAGTGACTCCGGGGATGTCGGTGGGCGGTTGCGCGCAAATTACCGCGGCTCCACCTGGGTGCTTGAATCGGAAGACGACCTGATGGAGGGCGACCGCGCAGTCATAGCGGATGTTCGAGGCACAATTTTAGTTGTAACAAAGGAGAATGAGTCATGAATGCATTATTGATACTACTCGGCGTTATCGCCGTATTCGTCGGCATCCTGATCGTCAAGGGAATACGTATCGTGCCGGAGCAATCCGTCATGGTTATCGAGCGCCTCGGAAAGTTCCGCACGCTGTTGCAGCCCGGACTGAATGTCATCATCCCGGTTCTCGACAGCCCGCGCGCCCTTACCTGGCGCGAAACCCGTCACGATGCCCAGGGAACAAGGTATCACCGCCTGGCGATGACGACGAGCCTCGATTTGCGTGAACAGGTCTATGACTTCCCGGCTCAGCAAGTCATCACCAGAGACAATGTTGGTATCCAGGTCGATGCGGTTGTGTACTTCACGATCATGGATGCGGAAAAGGCAACCTATGAAATTGCGAATCTGCCGCAGGCGCTGGAAACACTCACCCAGACGGCGTTGCGTAATGTTGTCGGCGAGATGGACCTTGATGACACGCTGAGTTCCCGCGATGAGATCAATGCGAAGTTGATTATGACCATTGGTGATGCCGCTGAAGGATGGGGCGTAAAGGTTGGCCGCGTGGAGGTGCAGGACATTGAACCACCTGAGAGCGTCACCCAGGCGATGGAGCAGGTCATGAAGGCGGAGCGAGAGCGCCGCGCCACCATTACCGAAGCTGAAGGCCAAAAAAGGTCAGCCGTTCTGCAGGCCGAGGGAACACGAGACGCGCTTATCGCAGAGGCAGAGGGCGAGAAGAAGGCAGCCATTACCAAAGCCGAGGGTCTGGCGAAGGCCACTGTGACCGTAGCCGAAGCCAAAGCGGAGGAAATCGAGTTGCTCAAGGAAAAGCTGGGTCCGGAAGCGGTTGCTCAGTATCTGGTTGCCTTGCGTTATATGGATACCCTGGACCAGATGGCCACCAACAACAATGTTGTCTGGATGCCCCACTCGGCCACTGACCTGGCCGGTATGATTGGTGGATACAAGAAGCTGATCGAAACCGGCGCCGTCCCTGTCTCAGCGACAGGGCAGCCATAAAGCGCGGTTCTCACAATGGATGTCATACACCCGGGGGCACTCGTCGCCCCGCTCATACTTGAACCTTCAGGCGTCTCTCAATCCGAGTTTGCGCGTCGACTGGGCTTTAACCAGCCTCAACCTGTGAACGAACTGGTGAAGGGGAAGCGAAATTTCACGAGTAAGATGGCGCTGCTCTTTGAACAGGCCACTGCGGGCAGATACCCCGCAGAGTTCTGGTTGCTGTTGCAGGCGCGGTGGGATCTGGCAGAGGCGTCGAGGCGCCTCAGTAATTCCCGGAAATCACTCGTTGACCCTGTGCCGGTGACTAACGGAGTCCGCGGAGACATTTCAGCGCATGAGTATGCGAACGATATTCTGCGAATGGCGAAGAAGATGAAGAACTGGAGGGGCTAACGCTCCCTGTATTTCAGCATCTGCGATAGTTCTGACAAACCGATGGCATCTACTCCTTCAGATATTGGATACCGCTCGACTCCCGCATAGACGACGAATGACCTGTCCGGCTGAATGTCTTCTATTGCGTTGTAAAAACCTTTGGTCAGCTTTGGTGCCAACCCGCTCTTGATTTCTATCGCCCACGTCTCTGATAATCCGGGGAATTCCAGAATCAGATCAATCTCCGCACCGGCAGATGTCCGATAGAAACCTGGCAAGGTTCCAACCGGAGCCACTGATAGCAGGTTATTAATGACAAAACCTTCCCAGCTCGAACCTGCAATGGGATGACCAAATAACGCTTCCCTGTTCGGGATACCCAACAGGGAGTGCACTACCCCACTATCCCGTACATAAACTTTGGGAGATTTCACAAGCCGTTTTTTTACGTTCGCCTGATACGGCTGTAGCCGCCATAGAAGCAGCAAATCAACCATAAGGTCCAGATACCTGGCCACGGTCTTGCCATCCACAGCAAGGCTTCGCGCCAGTTGCGCAGCATTAAACATACCTCCCTGACTATGCGCCAGCATCGTCCAGAACCTGTGCAGTGTTTCTGCCGGGATACGCGGTCCTAAATCCGGAATATCTCTCTCCAGATAAGTCTGAATAAAGCTGTCCCGCCAAGCCATACTGTGTTCATCAGATTCCGCAAGAAAACTATCAGGAAAGCCTCCCCTGACCCACAGCTTTTCGTTGTCCTCTTCACCCACCTCAAGGACCCCAAGCGGAGGAAGATCAACATAGGCAATACGACCAGCCAGGCTCTCTCCGGTCTGCTTCAGCAAATCCATAGACGCAGAACCGAGCAATAAAAAACGCCCTGTTCTGAAGCCCTTTCTTCGACCCCTGTCAATTGACCCGCGTAGTGTACGAAACAATTCAGGCACTCGATGAACCTCATCCAGAATGACGAGCTTGTCCTCATGTTCTTCCAGATACCTGTTCGCATCTGATAGCTTGTTCCGGTCTCCAGGGTTTTCCAGGTCGAGATAGACGCTCTCACGGTCTTCGGCAATGTCCTGGGCGAGTGTCGTTTTACCCACCTGGCGCGGGCCAAGCAGTGCTACCGCAGGGAATTGTGCCAAACGGTCCTGTACCGTTTTATGGTGCTCTCTCTTTATCATCCTTGCAATTATGGTATAGCGTGCCATATATGCAAGGTATATCCCCGATATTTGACGAAAAGGAAGATGGCGCTGCCTGCGAATGACGAAGAAGATGAAAACCTGGAGGGGTTAATCCCGGACATCATCCTGAGCAGGGTGCCGGATGCGAATGTCAAAAGTATCGTTGCCGAAGGTAGTCCGTGTATGCCGTGTGCGCAACGTCCAACTTTTCTGACAGGCGACTGAAAAGTGATTGGTAAGTCATCGCCCGCACCCTGTCGCCGTCACCGCTGACAGCCTTGATGAAGTGTTCTATTTCTTTCCGGTGATTGTCGCTCTCCTGGCCGGTCGGGTCGTACCATAGATATAGCAGTTCCCATTCTTGCGCGCCGTTGGCGAGGCCAAGCATGTGCTTCAGCAGTTGGGCTACCTCCAGATGCCTGTATTGTTCGCGTAGCTTCTCCTGATCACGCAGATTTTCAGCGAGTTTCTGACAGTGAGGAAGCCCGGCTTCCGACCAGCGTTGCTTTCCTTCGGAAAAATACTTGTCCTGAATCAGACTCTTGTCACCACCGTAAAATGGCTCGGCGAATTTGCTTTCTATCGCCATCAATGTGTCGTCGGTAAGGAACAGCGCAACATCCAGATTAGGTGACCTTGGGCCAACCCCGGTTCGGAATTTTTCTTCAAATTTGATGCGGGTAACAGGCGCACCGGTGCCCAGGGCATCGGTCAGGGGCGAGTTGTCCTGACCGCGCCAGTAGTCGAATACATTGCAAACCAAAGCCGAAGAAGAATGTGGGGCACGCATCTTTCCTTCCAGTTCCGAACCATCGGCCTGTTCAAATTCCTCGCGTGCTTCGGGGTTCAGGCCCTGAAATAAATTGTCTTCCAGCCGTACACACCAATTTTTCCTGTCAAGTTCAATTTTTCCATTATCAGCCCAAAGCTGCTGTCGTGATCTAATAATGCTGTTTGCAGATTTCATGGTATGGCTCCGATGTTATTACACTTCCCCGAATTTTTCTGTCCAGCAATCGACCATACGATGTGCCAGATTTTTCACTTCCTCAGCGCTGTTGATTTGTAACAATGGCTGAGCGATCACACTGCCTTTTACACTGACCTTACCGACATGCAGTTTGAAGAACTGCTGTGTAACGGTATCAATACAAGGTGCCATCTGGCAAAAAGAGAAGATGGCCCGCCCAGAGAGATTCGAACTCCCGACACCCAGGTTCGAAGCCTGGTGCTCTATCCAGCTGAGCTATGGGCGGGTAAAGAACCGTGGATTATAGGGAAAATGCACTCTGCATTCCATCAGGATACGGCAGGTCCTGACCCGTCGCTCGTACAGGGCCCGGGGAGATGTACTTTCGCCCGCCCCGGTTATAATGCAGCCCCGATTATCCAGACAGACCTCATGATGTTAAAAAACCTGCACCGGTCAAAACGGGCACTACCCTGCGTGAACCAGTCATGACCGATCTCTCAGGTATCACGGTGGTTACCCTGGAGCAGGCGGTTGCCGCCCCCTACGTATCCGGCCGCATGGCCGAAGAAGGCGCACGGGTCATCAAGATTGAACGCGAGGAAGGCGACTTCGCTCGAAGATTCGACACCATGGTTAAAGGTGAAAGTGCCTACTTCGTCTGGCTCAACGCCGGTAAAGAAAGCATCACGCTGAACCTGCGTGACGACGAGGATCAACAGTTGCTCCGCAACCTGCTGGGCAGTGTCGATGTGTTTATCCAGAACCTGGCGCCGGGCGCACTCAGCCGCCTGGGGTTCACACCTGAATATCTGCGTAACACCTACCCGCAACTGATTGTGTGCTCCATCAGTGGCTATGGCGAAGAAGGCCCCTACCGGGATCAAAAGGCTTACGATCTGCTGATTCAGGCCGAAAGCGGGCTCTGTTCCATCACCGGTATCGGCGAGGAACTGACGCGGGTCGGAGTTTCGGTATCGGATATCTCAGCGGGTATGACGGCCTATCAGGAAATTCTGCTCGCCCTTTTCGCCCGCGAACGTGATAACAAGAGGCAGGGTCGGCTCATCAACGTCTCGCTGTTTCATTCGACCGCAGACTGGATGAACGTCCCTTACCTGCAACACCGGTATGGTGGCTTCACCCCGCAGAACCATGGACTGCAACATCCTTCAATCGCGCCCTATGGGGCGTTTATCTGCGCTGATGGCAAACAGATCCTGTTCGCCATCCAGAATGAGCGGGAGTGGGTTGCCCTCTGCCGCGATGTACTGGGTGATGAAAATATCGCAACGGATGACCGGTTCTGCAACAACGAGCAACGCCTGGTGCATCGGGAAGTCCTTGAGGCTCAGATCGCGGAGGTATTCCGGGCATCCGACCGGGAAACGATCATTGCCCGACTCGATGCCGCCAATATCGCCTACGGGCGGGTCAGCGATCTGACCGACCTGGCGGCGCACCCGCAGAACCGGTTTCGCGACATTGATACCCCGAACGGCAGGGTTGAGGCACTTGGGCGAGGTGCGGAAGTTGAAGGCAGGGTGAAACCCACATTGAGGCTGCCCGATGTCGGTCAGGATAGTGAAAGAATCCGTGAAGAATTTCGTCGATAAGCGTCAGTTTTTGCAAACTATGAGACAGGTCACATGAAAATCGGGCTGATCTCCGATACCCATATCCCCGAGGCCATGCCCGAACTCTGGCCGCACGTGTATGAGCAGTTTCATGGCGTTGAGTGCATCCTGCACGCTGGTGACATTCACCACTTTTCTGTTCTGGACCGGTTGCAGGAGATTGCACCCGTGTATGCCGCTCGCGGCAACGGCGAAGATGGTTCGGGCGGGCGAGAGGTTCAGCCTGATGATGACCGGGTAAGAGAAAGCTGGGTGTTGGAACTGGGTGGATTCAAGATTGGCCTGACCCATTATGTGCCCATGCCGCAGGTGCCCCCACACTTTACCGTGGAACGCTGGAAGCAAAGACTGTTCCCGGAGCATGATCTGGATGTGCTGGTATACGGCGATACCCACGTCGAGCAGATCGACCTGATCGACAATACCCTTTGCATCAACCCCGGGTCGCCCACCTACCCGCACAACCTGTCACTGCAACCGGGCACTATCGGGTTTCTCTATCTGGACAAGGATCAACCCGGGGCGGAGATCATTCAACTGACCGAGAACGGCGCTGAGCCGTTTGACTGGGAAAACTCACGCAGACCCTGGTGAAAGCAGCAGTTTCTCCACCCGGACACCCGACACCGGCTCAAGGTTAACCAGCGCGGCTGACATCTCCCTCGCTCCTTGTGCGTGATTGGGAGAGCCGGGATACACCGCCGTCGTGCGACCATGCTCCATCACCGTATACACATGGACATGCCCCAGGGCCAGGTAGTCAAAACCACTCTGCGCTATTTCTGCCGGAGTAATGAGCGATGAAAATGCCTGCATACCCCGGTCGATGTAGAAGCCATGGGTCATGCCAAGATACCAGCCGTCATGTTCATGCTCAGGAACACGCTCCAGCGGTTTGTGATCGGGATGATGATCCACGATACCCCTGCCCCAGATGCTGACGCCGAGTTCTTCGAGTCTCACCGTGCTGCCGGCTTCTTCATCTAAAAACGTAACGTGACTGCCTGCCTCTCGCGGGTCGTAGCTGTGATAAATGGAGTAATCCGCCATGCAGTCATGGTTGCCGGTAATCATAACGGCGGGACAACTGAGTCGGGCCAGTTGCTCACTGACAAACTCAAGGCAGGGTGGCTCAACGCGGTTGTGATCGAACAGGTCACCCGCCAGCAGAAACAGGTCCACCTTATGATCCAGCGCGGCATCAATCACGGAACAGAAACCAACCTGAGCGGCGCTCATGTCTTCTCCGGTACCAATGGCGTTGTCGAGATGAATATCCGACGTGTGCAGGACTTTAAGAGGCTGTTTCAATCAGGCGATTCAGGGTTACGCGTGCTTCGCGAACTTTATCGAACCATCGTCCAGCAGTCGACTGTTGGAAGAAAACTGTCGGCGCAGGAACGTCATCTGGTCACCCAGTATCCTGCCGCTGTGAGACAGCGCAAGATATTCGGCATGGTTAGGCCGGTACGGCAGTGCCAGGAGTTCCATGCTGCACTCATCCGGAATCAGGTTTCCTTTCCGTGCGTTACACCGCTTGCAGGCGGTTACGACATTGGTCCAGGAATCCCTGCCGCCTCGTGAGACCGGCACCACATGGTCACGGCTGAGGTCGCATTCCTTGAACAGATTGCCACAGTACAGGCAGACATTCTGGTCCCTGCGAAATAATGCGCGATTGGTAAGCGGCGGCTCTCTTCTGGCCTTGTTATAAACCTTGCCCTTGCAGGCCATGATACTGTTCAGGGTCAGCAGGGTCTGCTCACCGGTCATCCGGGAGTGCCCTCCCCGGACTTCCATGACCTCTTCCCCATAGGTCCAGCTAACCAGTTCCCGGGCATGAAGGCAGACTGCTTCCTGCCACGTCAGCCACTCAACCGGGTTACCTGCGGTATTGATTCGTAAGATGCTAAGGCTCATAACATAACCACTTCAACGACTTACCGTAACTGGTTCATCGTAGTCTCACGTCATCATATCTATAAGCCCCGAAGGGTCAAGTCTTTCCTTTTTGCCTCCGGGAACTTAATCTGCCGTTAACGGGGCAACCTGCTAGTCTTTATACTCTCCCTTTTAAGACATATCTGTTTAATGGCCGACAAAAAAGACAGGGTTTATGCCTCGCCCATGACATCGGTCGACACCTTCCGGTTCGACGAGACCGTGGCCGATGTCTTCACCGACATGATCGAACGCAGCATCCCCGGTTATGGCCTGGTCCTGCAATTGATTGGCCTGCTGGCAGAACGCTATGCGCGGGAAGGTACCCGTGTCTATGACCTGGGCTGCTCACTCGGAGCCTCCACCCTGCAACTGCGGCGGCACATACCGGCCAGTTGTCACGCCATCGGGGTGGACAATTCGGCAGCGATGGTGGAGCGGTGCCGGGCCAATATCAGCCGCGATCATTCCGCGGCCTCCTGCGAAATTCTGGAACAGGATATTCGTGACACAGATTTCAGCAACGCGTCGATGATCGTTGTGAATTTCACCCTGCAATTTATTGAGGACAGTGAACGCCAGGACATCCTGAACCGGATGTATCACGGTTTGAATGAGGGTGGCGTGCTGCTTCTTGCCGAAAAGGTTCGTTTCGATGATGAGGAGAAGCAGTCGCTGATGACTGAACTGCACCATGATTTCAAAAAGCTCCAGGGCTACAGCGATCTTGAAATCGCGCAGAAGCGGACTGCCATCGAGGAGGTGCTTGTCCCGAACAGTGAAGAGCTGCACCTCAGCAGACTGAGAGAAGCCGGCTTCTCCAGGGTAATGCGCTGCATGCACTGTCTGAATTTTTCCGCATTTCTCGGCATCAAGTCATGACACAGGGCTATGAAAGACTGCCGCATGAAGTCCAGCGCCATGCAGGCTGAAATCGACCGGTTCCTGCGCGAAACATCTGCGGGTCCTCTGGCGTCCTTCCACCCGGAACTTCAACGTGCGCTGACATCTGAAGTGCGTCAACACGGCAAACGCGAAGACTGGGACTCTGTGCTGAACAGTGTCAGACCGGCGACACGAAACGCCATCATGAACCAGGATGTCGTGCAGGTTGGCGCACCGGATGAAAATCACGAGGCGGCACTCAGACAATTACTGCCCTGGCGGAAAGGCCCCCTCCGGGTCGGCAAGACATTGATTGATACCGAATGGCGCAGTGACTGGAAATGGCAGCGAATTCGCAGACACCTGCCCTCCCTTGCGAATCACCGGGTACTGGATATCGGCTGCGGCAATGGATATCACCTGTTTCGTATGCTCGGTGATGGCGCAAGCGTCGCGCTGGGGATCGACCCAACCATCCTCTATAATTACCAGTTCTCGCTTCTGCAGAAATTCTGCCCACCGAACACAGCCTACCTGCTACCCCTGAAGAGTGAGCATCTGCCCGCCTTCGCCCTGTTCGATACCGTTTTCTCGCTGGGTGTGCTCTACCATCGCCGTTCACCGCTGGACCACCTGCGGGAACTGTTCAGTTTCCTGAAACCGGGTGGGCAGCTAGTCCTGGAGACCCTGATCATTGAAGGCGACGAGCAGGCGGCGCTGATGCCGGTGGACCGGTATGCCCGGATGGGCAATGTCTGGTTTATCCCCTCAACAAGACTGTTAGAAATCATGCTGCACAGAACCGGCTTTTCTGACGCGCACACCGTTGATACCAATGTGACCAGCCCGGAGGAGCAGCGCGCTACTGAGTGGATGCAGTTCCAGTCACTCAGCGACTATCTGGACCCGGATGATCACTCCCGTACTGTCGAAGGTTACCCCGCCCCGACCCGCGCTATTCTGCTGGCAAAACGCCCATCGTGAGGGCCCCCGAACATCTGACCGGCACACTTGCATTACACGTCGGCAAACTGTTTAGATAACCGGAAGGTGGTTCATTACGGAGCTATTTGTGACTGAAACCAGGTCCCTGGGCGACCTCAAGGCCAGCAACTACAGGGTGTTCTCCGTTCGGGAGGAAATGCGCCGTAATCTGATGAAAAAGCTTCAGGAAAAAGAAGAGATTTTTCCGAACATCATCGGCTACCGGGACACCGTCATACCGCAACTCAAGAACGCCATTCTCTCCGGTCAGGACATCATCCTGCTGGGAGAAAGGGGCCAGGCCAAATCCCGAATCATCCGCAGCCTGACCTCACTGCTGGATGAATACGTCCCTGTGCTGGCAGACGCCGGAATTCCCGAGGACCCGTTCGCACCCATCAGCGCCCAGGGCAAGAAAGTCATCGCGGAACAGGGAGACGAAGCCGCGATCACCTGGATTCATCGCGACACGCGCTATGGTGAAAAACTCGCGACACCGGATATCACAATCGCAGACCTGATCGGCGAAATAGACCCGATCAAGATTGCCGAGGGCCGATACCTCTCCGATGAAGAGGCTCTGCACTTCGGGCTTATCCCCCATACAAACCGTGGCATCTTCGCGATCAACGAACTCCCTGATCTGGCGGAACGAATCCAGGTGGGTCTGCTCAACGTGCTTGAAGAAAGAGACATCCAGATTCGCGGCCACAAGATTCGCCTGGACCTCGACATTATGATCGTGGCAACCGCCAACCCCGAGGACTACACCAACCGCGGTCGAATCATCACGCCGCTGAAAGATCGATACGGTTCCCAGATTCGCACCCATTACCCCGAAACCATCAGCGATGAAATCTCCATCATGGAGCAGGAACAGCGCAGGCTGGACCTTGGCGAATACCGCGAGGAAGTGCCCGCGTTCATGTCACAGATTGTCGCGGAGATTACCCGACAGGCGAGAAGCTCGCCGGATATCAACCAGCGCTCCGGCGTGTCGGTTCGAGCAACGGTTTCAAATTACGAGGCGTTGCTGGCCAACGCCCTGCGGCGCGCCATTGAAGTTGGCGAACAGGATGTGGTGCCCCGTATATCTGACCTGCCGTTCATCATGCCGTCGCTCCAGGGCAAGGTTGAGTTCGAAGCCATGGAGGAAGGTCGTGAAGAGAAGATCATGGAGCGACTGTTCCAGGAAGCGGTACGCGATGTTTACAACCGGGTGACCCGATGGATGGATCTGGAGCCCATCGCCCTGCAATTCGCGGAAGGTATTAACGTCACCACCGGTGAGTCACTGCCTGCCAGAGAATATGACGACATCATCCGCAAGATCGACGGCCTGGGTGATGCCGTGGAAAAACTGGTGCCCGGTGGTAACGCCGCCGGTCGCGCATCCGCCGTTGAGTTCATACTGGAAGGGCTGCACATCAACCAGTTGCTGAACAAGGATCGGGTTGACGGACGTGCAACCTATCGAGGCTGAGTCATGACCCAAAGGTACACATCACTGCTGCGCTACTCCCGCTGGGATGGCACCCGGAAAGTCGAACTGGATGCCGATGACATTCTGAGCGCACTGTCCGAAGACCTGATGGAATTCGGCGATCTGCAACAGGCGATGCGTTACCTCATGCAAAGAGGCATGGACACCTCCGACGGCAACTACATACGCGGTCTTCGGGAGTTGCTACAGCAGTTAAAGGAAAAGAGACGCCAGCGGCTGGAACGCTTCGACATGGGCGGCATCATGGAAGACATCAGGCGTCAGCTTGAAGAAATCCTGGATATGGAGCGGCAAACCATTGATGACTGGAGCAACAAAAAGAACGATCCTGACGATGCCCGGAAGTTCATGGATGACCTGATGCGTGATCTGGACGATGGCGGGGGGACAGACAAACCCGCACCATCGGATGATTCACCGGATGGCGAGAACTTTTCCAACCAGGTGCTGAGTGATATTGGCGAGAAGAACCGGGACTTTATCAACGAACTGCCGGATGACACCGCCGGAAAAGTCAAAGCGCTTCAGGAATATGAATTCCTGAATACAGATGCCCAGAAAAAATTCCTCAAGCTGGTTGATCAGCTCAGACAGGCCATGACCCAGTCCTTTTTCAAGGACATTAAGAAGATGGTGGACCAGATGTCCGACGGCGACCTTGAGCGCATGAAGGCCATGGTGAAAGACCTGAACGACATGCTGGTCAAAAAAATCGCCGGTGAAGACCCGGGCTTTGAAGCCTTTATGGACAAGTATGGCGATATGTTCGGTGACAATCCGCCAAAGAACCTGGATGAACTGCTTGAACAGATGCGGCAGCAGATGGCGGCAACCCAATCGCTGTTCAACTCCATGTCCCCGGAACAGCAGCAGCAACTACGGGAGATGATGCAGGGGAAATTCGGCGACCCGGAACTGGAGTCGGAACTTGCCAGACTGTCCAAGGAACTCGACTTCCTGAACCCGCAGGGCAGGCAGTACAACTTTTCCGGGAATGAGGAAATCGACCTGCTGGCCGCCATGGAACTGATGCGTGAAATGGCCGAACTGGATCAACTGGAGCAACAGATGCAGCGCGCCCAGTACGACGGCAAGGTCGACAACATCGACACGGACAAGCTACAGGAACTCCTGGGTGATGAGGCCGTGGAAAATCTCGAAGAAATGAGAAAGATGCTTGAGATTCTGGAGAAGGCGGGCTATGTCACCAAAGAAGGCAACAAGTGGGAATTAACACCCAGGGGGACACGAAGCCTGGGACAGAAGGCCCTGGTCGAGATCTACGCGAAGCTGAAGAAGCAGAATCTCGGCAGTCATGCCGTCCCTGAGGAAGGACGTTTTGGTGAGCGTATCGAAGACTCGAAACCCTACGAATTCGGTGACCCCTTCCATCTGCATATGTCGCGTACGATCAGGAACGCCCTGGACCGGGAAGGTCCGGGTTCACCCACCCGCCTGACGACGGATGATTTCGAGATCTACCGCAGTGAACTGATTACCCAGACGGCGACTGTGCTCATGGTGGACCTGTCCTGGTCCATGGCTCTGCGCGGGTCATTTCAATCGGCAAAGAAGGTCGCCATGGCCCTGCACAACCTGATCACGACCGCCTACCCGCGAGACAGCCTGTACGTCCTCGGTTTTTCCGCCTACGCCAAGGAAATCAAAGCCCACGACCTGCCCTACCTGCAATACGACGATTACCTGCTGGGCACCAATATGCAGCATGCCCTGATCCTCGCGGAAAAGCTGCTGGCCAGGCATCAGCAGGGCTCAAGGCAGGTCATCATGATTACCGATGGTGAGCCAACCGCCCATCTTGAAGACAGTCGGCCAGTGTTTGCATACCCGCCAACACCGACCACGATCAGCAAAACGCTTCGGGCGGTTCGGAGCTGCACCACCAGGAACATCACCATCAACACCTTTATGCTCGACCAGAGCGACTACCTGAAGGCGTTCGTGAAGCAGATGAGCAAAATCAACGGCGGGCGAATCTTCTACACAGAACCCCACAACCTCGGCGAGTACCTGCTCGTGGATTACGTCCGGAACAAGAAGAAGCGTCTGCAGGCAGGGTAATGTCATTTCACGACTGACAAACACCCCGGTTAAAAAGGCACCGGCGTCGAAAAACTCATCCGCTCACCGGATTCCGGATGATCCAGCGCCAGGGTATTCGCATGCAGACACAGACGATCAGCAGCGTTGAACGCTTCCTCATGTGCGTAAAGATCACACCCCAGAATCGGATGCCCGAGATACATCATGTGTACCCTGAGTTGATGGCTGCGCCCGGTCAGCGGTAGCAGCCGCACCCGTGTGCCCTCGTTGGTACGGTCAAGAACTTCATAGCGTGTTAATGAAGGCTTGCCGGATTCATGATCTACAAGCTGCCTGGGTCGATTATCCGGATCATGGCGTATCGGCACGTCCACTTCGCCGCAGTCCCGTTCCATACAGCCAAAGACCAGCGCTTCATACGTTTTGCCAATCCTGCGCTCCCGGAACTGCCGATTCAGGTCAGAGACCGCGAGCGTTGAATTTGCCAACACAAGCAACCCGGAAGTATCGAGATCAAGGCGATGGACAACCCGAATATCCGGGAACTCGAACTGTAGCCGATGCACAACACAGTCTTTGACGAAGCGGCCAGGGACACTGAGCAACCCCGACGGTTTGTTCACCACAACGAGATGGTCATCCACATGCAACACCTCCACCTCTTCCCGGCAGACTTCCGGCACATGGTGCGTAAACCTGTTTTCGTCGAGATCAGACATTCGCGTATAGTGCCGCAATCCATGAACGATTGCAGGCGGGCACATGACATCCGGCGATGAAGAACTGATGCGGGGAATGACCGAACTGACCCCGAAACTGCTCACGGCGATGGAAGCCTTCGAGCAGGTGCAGCGAAACATGCATCCGGCCCGGCTGGGTCAGCTCGCGGACTTTCTTCGACCTTTCGATGAAGCGCTGCGCGCAGCGTTTAAGCCTTTCGAGGCGCTGAATTTCCCGGAACACATCGAAAAATTTGGTGAGCGGATCAAGGGCGCCGCCACCTACAGCCTGCGTGCCAGTGATGGCATTCTGAATGCCAGCGGGGATACCCTGTCCGCGATGAAGGCCATGCGCGCACAGTGCCGCGCACAGGAAATGCTGTACCCGGTTGCCAGCGTACTGACGCCCGTCAGCCAGTACTTTCTTGAACTGCCGAAGCGCGAAGACCGATCCCTGATTGAACAACTGGCGCAGGATCGACCCGGTGAGCAGGTTGGCATTCTGAACATCGCCAACGACAGAGAAACCCGCGGCGGCTTCAGCCTTTACGTGCCGGAGTACCTGGACACCCACAAACCCGCATCCCTGGTTATTGCCCTGCACGGCGGCAGCGGGCATGGCTGCGACTTCCTGTGGACCTGGTTGCGTGAAGCACGCTCTCGCGGATTCCTGCTGCTTGCGCCCACCTCCCAGGATGACACCTGGTCATTGATGGATGAGGACAAAGACCTGCCGGAGCTGTTACATACCATCGAATTTATCGCGGAAAATTTCGCCATCGACCGGGACCACATTCTGCTGACCGGCATGTCCGATGGCGCCACCTACACATTGCTTGCCGGGCTCAGGAAACATTCGCCGTTTACCCACCTGGCACCCTTCTCCGGTGTTCTGCATCCAGAAATTTCCATGAACGGCAACATCCGGTTCGCAAAAGGCCGGAACATCTATCTGGTACATGGCACCCATGACTGGATGTTCCCGATGGAAACAGCCCGCATGGCGCAGGCGGAACTGGAAATCGCAGACGCCAATATGACATTCCGTCTTATCGAGGGCTTATCGCATACCTACGCAAGAACCGAGAACGACGCGGTTCTCAAGTGGTTTAATCCGGCCCTTGCTCTGGAATCTGACGATGACGTGTCCCGCCCCTGAGGAAACCCTGACCCATAGATTCAATTTCAAACAGTGTAATCTCCGAGCGGGTACCAACACGCATCACCGGCCCCCAGGTGCCCGTGCCCTGGGAGACATAAAGCCTGGACCTGCCGCGCTCATACATGCCGACCGCCCGGTCAAACACGCGATTCACAACCAGATTGAACGGAAATATCTGGCCCGCGTGGGTATGCCCACTGATCATCAGGTCGATGCCGGCTCGTTCCGCCGCTTCCAGACCCCGGGGCCGATGGTAAAGCAACAGACCGAATGCATCCTTGCGAACCTTCAGCCTGGAGAGTTCCCGCTCCACCTGCATGGCATCGTCACGATCATCTATCCCGATGACCTGGACATCATCCCGATATTGCACACTATCGGTTCGAAGCACGATGACACCCAGCGACTCCAGGCGCTCAATGATGTCTTCCAGATCCTCATAGCGTTCATGATTGCCGATGGAAAAGTACACCGGACATGCAAGGTCCTTCAGCCCGGCAAGATCTGAAGCGGGCACACCCGTCGCATCAATAAAGTCGCCCGTGATACAGACGAATTCCGGGCTGATGGCACGGATCTTCGCCACAATCCGCTCCAGGAACGAGCGACTGCGCGACCCGATGTGCACGTCCGTAATCTGCACGAATCGCAACGGCGCCGCCAGGGCATCAGACGAAAACGAAACCTTCCGGACAACGGGCGTGATGGCAATCAGAACACCAAGAACCGCAATACCACCGGCAATAATCAGCGTGCAGGTTCCGGCGACACGGGGTTCAACCAGCCCGATCATGACCAGGAGTTCAAACCCCAGCAACGTCAGGACCATGATCGGCGACAGGCCAAGAATGAAATCCGCGAGGTATCGCAGCCGTCGTGCCAGGAATTGCCTTGCATCACGCAACAGCCACCGACTCACCACCTGACTGCCGGCGACAGGCATCAGAATGGCGGCCGTCAGCCAGGCATTCACCTCCAGCCACTGGCACAAACGCAGCACCGGGTAAATAAACAGCGGGATGTGCAACAGCAGGAAGATGACAATAAACACACGTATCCCGGATGGTCGCCGGTTTGTGGTTTCCCGGATATTACTTTGTTGAGTCGTTTCGCTCGTGCTCATGACTCTCCATCCCGGGGTGTACGAGGCTGACAACCTGCCAGCCGGGACCCGGCTGCCATTGTTCCTTGTCAGTAACGAACCGCAATCTATCAGAGGCATCTACCAGGAACAAAACCAGCGCACTGTCCCGGTACTTCTCCAGGTATTGTTCAAGGTCGAATGCTTCCGTCAGGCCGGTGGTCTTTGTCTCCCAGCCATCGCGTAAAAGATCCCGCAACTGGTCGTGATCGACGTCCTCGCCGAACAGTCGTTTACCACGCAGCTTTCCGGTAACCCGATGTTTTTCACCCTGATGACCTTCCGCTGAGGTCGGCAGTTCATATATATGCGTCGCCCCGAAGCTCCGCCCGAAGTGCTGCGAGGCAAGGGCATCGAAATTGACACGACCCGAAAGGCAGATCAGGTTACCGATACCCGAAAGGTCAAGGTAGCGGTCGGCGTGATCAGAGACCGGGTTACCGAAGTAGGTTTCTATGCCAGCCATTCGGGCTTCGCTGATGTGATCCCAGTCGCCATCGGCAATCACAACCCGAACATCATGCCCCATCAGGGTTGTTGCCAGCATACGTGCCACACGCCCGCCACCGACAATCAGGTAGCCGGTCGGTGCATCCTCCCGAAGATTCAACCAGCCGGCAAGAGGCCTGGCCGTCAGGCTTTGCAATACGACGGTGCTGATAATCACGAGAAAGGCGAGCGGTACCAGCAACCCGGCACCGGGCGCGCCCTCCTGCTCCAGGCGAAGCGCAAAAATGGCGGCGATGGCGGCACAGACAATGCCCCGCGGACCGATCCAGGAAATCAGCAGGCGCTCGCTGGCCGTCAGGTCACTGCCCCAGGTCGAAAGAAAAACCGCGACCGGGCGCGCAACAAACATAATCCCGGCAACCACCACAAGGGACGGCCAGCCCACGGCAATCAGACCCTGAACTTCAATCCTCGCCGCCAACAAAATGAAAAGACCGCTGATCAACAGGACCGCGAGGCTCTCTTTGAAATCCAGGATGTCATCGACATCAATACCCGGACGGTTCGCCATCACCATACCGAAAACAGTAACCGCGAGCAGACCGGATTCATGTTCCAGCGACTCTGACAGGGCGAAGGCAACAAACACCATCAGCAAGGTGAACGGACTGCGCAGGTACTCCGGCAGCCAGTGCTTGCGAAGAACAAACGAGAGTCCGAAACCGAACAGCAATCCGATGATGGTTCCGGTTGCGACCACCAGAAGAAACAACTGAAAAATCTCACCAAAGGCATCGACCTTTCGCGAGGCAAGATAAAAATCAAAGGCGAGAACCGTAAGCAGGGCGCCGATTGGATCAATGACAATGCCTTCCCAACGCAGAATATCCGCCACCCGCTTCACAGGCCGCATGGTGCGCAGCATCGGAACGATCACCGTAGGCCCGGTGACCACGACCATCGCACCAAAGAGCAGGGCCATATCAAACCCGAAGCCGACCGAGAAATGGACAATCACCGCAGTCATCAGCCAGGTCGCCAGCGCCCCGATGGTTACCAGATTACGCACCGTGCTGCCGATCTCGCGTAGCTCTGCAAGTTTGAGCGTCAGAGCGCCCTCAAAAAGGATCACCGCCACCGACAGGGAGATAATGGGAAACAGCAGATCGCCGAAAAGCTCATCCGGGTCAAGCACGCCCGCGACCGGCCCGACCAGAATGCCGAACACCAGCAGAAACAAAATGGCGGGCAACCTGACACGCCAGGCAACCCACTGGGCAACGGCAGCCAGCAATCCGATACCCGCCAGCATCAGCAGCGGCGAAATCGCGAAACTATCAAACATGGCTATCTCGGGAAGCTCCGGGTAACAGGATTTTTTATCGGGGGAAAAGGCATTATTCAGGGGTTCCTTAAACCGCTGCCCAGTATGTCCCTGGCGATAATGTGTCGCTGTACCTCCGAGGGGCCTTCGCCAATGCGCCGGATTCTCATCTCACGATACCAGCGCTCAAACGGAAAATCTTTGGTGACACCATAACCGCCATGAATCTGCATGGCGCGGTCTACCACCCGGGATGCGCCTTCTGATGCAATCAGCTTCGCCATGGCCGCCTGCTTGCGGAACGGCTCACCGCGATCAGCCAGATCAGCGGCTTCCAGGGTCGCCCACCTGGCCTGCTGAATGTCGATTTCATTATCCACCAGCATCCATTGTATCGCCTGACGAGAAGACAGAGGCGCGCCAAAGGTCTCTCGCACCTGCGAGTACTCAACCGCCATCTCATGCGCTTTGATGGCGACGCCAATGCAACCCGCGCTGTAGGGAATCCGTTGCCGGGACAATCGATCATTGGCAATGGCAAACCCCTTGTTCACCTCACCCAGCACATTCGCATGGGGCACACGCATGTCCTCAAACTGCAATTCCGTCGCATAGTGGGCAGACCGCAATGTATGCACGACGCGGCGCACGTGAAACCCCGGTGTATCCGTGTCAACGATGAAGCAGGTCACCCCTCCCCGGCCCTTGTCCGGAGAGGTTCGGGCAAACACCAGCCCGTAATCGGCGCGGTCCGCACCGGAGATAAAGATCTTGCCGCCGTTAATAACCCAGTCATCACCGTCACGCACCGCCCTGGTCTGAATGGCCCGGGCCGGGTCGGACCCCCCGGATGGCTCGGTCAGCCCGAAGAAACCGCGCTTTTCACCACGCAGGGTTGGATACAGATACTTTTCCTTCTGCCGGTCATCGGCTTCGAACAACTGCGCCAGACCGGCGCCACCAAAGACCCCGTAACAGGGCGCATACAAACCCGCCCGGTGTTGTGACATCTCAATGGCAATCAGCGCCATGGTAACCATGCTGAGTTCCGGGCCGCCGTACTCCGGCGGAATACCCAGCCCATAAAGCCCCATCTCCCTGACCATATCTCTCAGGCGCTCGGCATCTTCCGGTGGCAACTGGTCCGTATCCGGGTCCAGCGACAACTCCAGCGGCACTATCTCTTCCCGGACGAACCTGCGCACCATCTGCACGATCAGCGCCTGCTCCTCCGTCATCTGAAGATTCACGACAATCTCCCCAGCCCAGCCGTTTCCGAATCCGGGTTATCAACCGGATAACACCCATGCCGCCGATGATAAGCCATCAGAAGTTCCCGGTGGCGGGTGCGATAAGCGGTGGTGACCTCAAACCGGAACAGGCGGCCAGGCCCTGACCAGTGACCAAGTTCACTGCGCAGACCGAACAGACTTCCGGCACCGGCAAAACCTATGTACCTCACCCGCTCTGCCTCATCAGCAATCTCGAAAACACCCAACTGTCCCGGAAGGTCTGATATGGCATCCTGATTCAGGGCAAGCCAGGGTTTGGTTAATTCAACAGCCATACCGCCAAATTAACATGAATGACCGGACCAGTCCGGTTAGTCATCAAAGGGTTCGGCGCCAAACCCGATAATCATCTGGCGGACTTCTTCCAGCATCTCATCAAGTTCCGCCTCGTCAGTACCGCGCATAACCAGATTGGTGCCATAGCCATCCTGTCGATAAAAGGGATAGCTGCCGAGGTCCACATCCGGATGCCGGCCCTGGATAGTGCCAAGCTGCGCGGCGACCTGCCCCTCACTGAGATAAGCGCCCACCGACCGGGAACGCACCGGGTCGCCGCCGCCCAGACGCTCTTTCGTCAGCGTGCTGACCATGGCCTGCATAACCATCGGCACACCGGCCATCACATAAACATTCTCCATCTGGAAACCTTGAGGGCCGCCGGTCGGATTTTCAATCAGCGTGGCGCCGTCCGGAATGCGCGCCATGCGTAACCGGGATTCCATAACCTCCGGCGGCGCTTCACGACTATGAATAATCCGGGCAATATCAGGATGCAGATAAAGCTCCGCATTGAAGGCTCTGGCGATAGAGTCCGCTGTAATATCATCATGGGTCGGACCAATGCCGCCGGTGGTGAACACATTATCGTAGATGGCACGACACTCATTCACGGTCGCCACGATGATGTCCTCCACATCCGGTATGACCCGTGCATGCACCATACGCACACCCAGTTCATTGAGCGCGGTGGACAGATGTTGCAGGTTGGTATCCTGGGTTCTGCCGGAGAGAATTTCGTTGCCGATGATAATCAGGCAAGCAGTGGTGATGTCAGGCACTTTTTGTGGGCGTTCGCTTCAGATTGTACACCCGCTAACCTTATCAGGTTGTGTGGGGGTGTGCCCAAATAACACTGAAAAACCGAGGGAAGCCGACACCTTGTAATCTCTCCTGTGTTTCTTGTTGTCATCCCGACTATCAAACAGCAGAATCAGCGTATCCTGGACAGGAAGCGTTCATTAACATGCCCGAAAGCCAGCACCTCGAATACAAGCGCGAACTCAACGACACTCTGGAAAAAGATGTCGTCGCTTTTTTGAATTATCGCGACGGCGGGCAAATCCATATCGGCGTTGACGATACCGGAGTACTGATGGGCGTGCGGGATTCCGATGGAGATCAACTCAAAATCAAAGACCGCCTCAAGCAAAACATCCAGCCCTCCTGCCTCGGGCTCTTCGATCTGGTTCTGGAAAAAACGGGCGACAAAGACTGGATTCGGTTGATCGTCGCCAGCGGCTCCGAAAAACCCTATTACCTGCGCAGGCAGGGCATGAGCCCTCGTGGTTGCTTTATTCGAGTCGGCAGTGCCGCCGAACCCATGCAGCAACGCCAGATTGAACAACTCTTTGCCACGCGCACACGCGATTCTATCGGGCGAATTAAAGCTCCCCGCCAGAACCTGAGCTTCACCCAGCTTAAAATCTACTACGAAGGTGTTGGCCATCCCCTCGGCGAGCAGTTCGCCACGAACCTTGAGTTACTCACAGAAACCGGCCACTACAACTACGCCGCCTACCTGCTGGCGGATAGTAATGGCACTTCCATTAAAGTCGCCAAATACGCCGGTATTGATCGCGTTGATCTCATTGAGAATGAAGAATTCGGCAACGGTTGCCTGCTGAAAGCCACTCATCAGGTGCTTGACCGTCTCAATGTCGAAAACCGCACCCTCACCCGCATCACCCCGAAACAACGCGAAGAAATGAACCTCTACCATCCGGTAGCTCTGCGCGAGGCTGTCATCAATGCCATCATTCACAACGACTACAGCTACGAGGGTGTGCCAAAGTTCGAACTCTTTGCAGACCGGCTCGAAATCACCTCAACCGGCAGTATTCCGCAAGGCTTGACCCAGTCCGAATTCTTCGAGGGCTACTCCATGCCGCGGAACAAAGAGTTGATGCGAATTTTCCGCGATCTCGACTTGGTCGAGCATCTGGGCTCCGGCGTCCCCCGCATTTTAGAGGCCTACCCGAAAACATGCTTCCGGTTTACGGATAATTTCCTGCGTATGACTTTCCCCGCAACGGTCAGCAGTGTCAGGGAAACGCCGGAGATAGGTTCGGAGATAAGTTCGGAGATAGGTTCGGAGATAAGTTCGGAGATAGGTTCGGAGATAGGTTCGGAGAAAACGTCGGAGAAAACGTCGGAGAAAACGTCGGAGAAAACGTCGGAGAAAACGTCGGAGAAAACGTCGGAGAAAACGTCGGAGAAAACGTCGGAGAAAATTCTGGAAGTCATCCAAAAGAACAGTCAAGTCACCATTGCTCAACTATCGAAAGAAATTGGGGTCACCACGCGTTCCATCGAACGAAACATCAAAAAACTACAGGACGGGCAGCGACTTCGGCGCGAGGGCCCCGATCATGGTGGCCACTGGCTCATCTTGAAGCATGACCCTGACGACTCCGGGTAAATATCCCCCGGTATTGCCAAAGGTACCATATACGCTACCATACGAGTCATATGACAGAAGTTAGAGAGTACCTTAAGGATACTGGCGCGACTATAAACGCCGAAAACGACAAGAGGTGACAGATGGCTTTGACGAAGGATTTTAAGGACACCATACAGGCGCGTGCCCAACGGGATTCCGTGTTTCGCAAGGCCTTGTTGCAAGAAGGGGTGGAATGCCTGCTCGCCGGTGACATTGATACCGGCAAGGCAGTGCTGCGCGACTATATCAACGCGATGATCGGGTTCGAGGAACTATCCCGAGTCTTCGACAAATCAAGCAAGAGTCTCATGCGTATGTTCGGGCCAAAAGGGAACCCCCAGGCGAACAATCTGTTTGCGGTGATCCATTACCTGCAGGAACAGGAAGGCATACACCTGGAAGTCAGGGCCCGCAAAGTGGCCTGAAAAGCCCACCCATCTGACTAGTATCCCTGTATATATAGATACCTAGTATTTGTATATATAGATACCTAGTATTTGTATATATAGATACCTAGTATTTGTATATATATAGATACCTAGTATTTGTATATTCATCCCTAGCTGTAACAATCGCGCCGAAAAATCAGGGGGCTGACCCCTTGTAATACCTCTGAAACCCACCTTTCGTTTGTGGCTCGCTGCTCAGTTGTGATATAATTAGCGGCCTTTTTTCGCGCAAACTGAGGAGGTGTTACTACAACCCGAACCCCACCAACATTCACCGAACTATTCAGGAGTTAGTATGTCACGAAAGCTAAAGATTACCATACAGCGGAAGTTGAAGCTAATAAAAGATCATTACATTGACGCATTTGAAGAGATAAGAGATTTACGGGGTGAAAAATATTCCGACCACATAATTGGCCCACATATTACCTTGGAAGAGGCTATTGGATATACCAAGCTATACGTTATAAAAGACAAGTATGGCAAGGAAAACGATTACCGATACTGTCGCTATCAGGATGGACTTGACGAAGTGCTGGAACAGCCAGACTTCTCTCCGACAAACAAGAAGATTGTTAATCTGGACCTGGGTTGTGGTCCCGGCGTATTCTCATGGGCTGTGCGGGACCATATGATTGAGAAATATGGGATGATAGATAGTGGCCTTAAACTGATTGGCTACGATCATGCGCCGAGCATGATTGAACTGGCTGGTCTATTCCGAGACCATCTGCCGATGGGGTTCAATCTGGAAGGTTACAGTGAAGTTGACGACATAAAAGAAGCGTTACGTTCCAAAGACTTCTCCAACTGTGATGTTATCGTAACCTTTGGTTATGTGCTGGTTCAAACCGGAGGCGATCCTAAAGCTAGAGACGCCCCTAAAACCATGAAAAATTTTGCCAAAATTATTGAATCCCTGTTGTCTCGATCAGGTTCTTGTATTTTGATAGCGGTTGATTCCCATTCGAAAAATAGATGGAAGCATTTCCGCAAAGCATGTGGCCTACTCAAGGTTGCTTTGGAAGGGCTCAATGTGAAATATGACAAATATAACCTTTTTGCAGATAAATCTCGGAGCAACATGTATGCTCGCCTAACGCCTAAGTAGTATGAATTGATACCATGACAACCGGCCAACAAATGGACTTTCTGGATGGCCCCCCGGCTGATTCACCGACACAACCAGCACAGCCATCCAGCGAACATCTGAACCATGGGATGCAGGAGCCGCGCCTGCATCCCGTGTCCGGTATCCCCGGCCTGTATTATTTTCCTGAATTTCTGGATAGCGCCGCTCAAAACAAGGCGGTGGCGCAGATTGATGCCAGCAGCGAGTGCTGGCTCAAGGACCTGGAGCGCCGCGTACAGCATTATGGATGGCGCTATGACTATCGCGCCCGGACCATCACATCCGACATGGGTTTGGGTCCGTTACCGGATTGGGTTGCAGAGATTGCCAAACGGCTGTGTGACGAAACGAAGTTATTCGACCGAACCCCGGATCAGGCTATCGTCAATGAATATGTTCCGGGACAGGGCATTGCCCTGCACGCAGATAAAGATTGTTTCGGTCCTGCGGTAGCGACCATCTCCCTGGGTGATGACTGGGAGATGAAACTCCGCCCGATCAAAGGAAAGTCGAGTGAAGACAAGCGGATTTTACTGGTACGCGGGTCGGCGTTGATTATGGTTGACGAAGCGCGTGACCGCTGGATGCACGGTATAGACAAACGCAGGACAGAGGCGCCCGGCCGACGGAAGCGCCGACGACGCTTATCCCTGACCTTCCGGACCGTTGTTCCGAGTAAAGGCAGGGATGCCGTAGCGAGGTAAGCGAGCAGGGACACCTTCTGACTCTCCACAACTTCGGCTGAAGACTCTATACAAAAAGCCAAAGGCCCTACCCTTCCGACCGCGAATCCCGTATATATATACAGATACCCAGTAGTTATCCATCCGTCTGTAGCTGTATGAAAACCGCATCCGAAGAACTCGACCACATCCTCATCCGGGGAGCCAGGGAACACAATCTCAAGTCCGTTGAAGTCAAAATTCCAAAAAGAAAACTGGTGGTGCTGACCGGCGTATCCGGCTCAGGCAAATCATCACTGGCGTTCGACACCTTGTACGCTGAAGGCCAGCGCCGCTACGTGGAATCGCTTTCCGCTTACGCCAGGCAATTCCTTGGCCAGATGGAAAAGCCGAAGTACGACACCATCCGGGGACTCTCTCCCACCATTTCGATAGAACAGAAAACCACTTCGAGAAACCCAAGATCAACGGTCGGCACCATCACCGAGATCGCGGATTACCTGCGCGTCCTGTACGCCCGCGTCGGCAGGCAGCATTGCCACGAATGTGGCCGCGAGGTGCAGGGTCAGACGGCGCAGCGCATCGTGCAGGAACTGATGACCAGGCCGGAAGGAACGCGAATCTATCTGCTGGTGCCACTGCTGGTAAACAGGAAGGGTGAGCATCGGGAGATGATCGAAGACGCGCGCCTTCAGGGTTTCGTCAGGCTCCGCGTGGACGGCGAAATGGTGCGCAGTGATGAAATTGACGCGCTGGACAAGCGCAGGAAGCATACCGTCGAGGCGGTGGTTGATCGCCTGGTCATCAAGCCGGATATCGAGGAGCGACTCACCGAATCCGTTGAAACCGCATTACGCCATGGCGAGGGTGCGATGATCGTATCCGTTGATGGCACGAAGGATCAGCTTTTCTCAGAGTCCCTGTCGTGCAGCCACTGCGGCATTTCATTCCCGGCCCTGACCCCACAGTCTTTTTCCTTCAACAGCCCGCAGGGTATGTGCCACGACTGTAACGGGCTCGGCACCCAGGTCGCTTTTGATCGCGATCTCATCATTCCGGACAAGGATCTGACGTTGCGCGAAGGCGCACTGAAACCCATCGGTCGCATTGATGATGATCGCAACTCCATGAGGGCGATTTTTCACCGGCAGGTGTTCAGGTACCTGAAAATTTCGCTGGACAAGCCCTGGCGCAGGCTCACGAAAAAACAGCAGGAAACCATCCTTTACGGCACGGGAGACAAGCGCTACGAGATCAACTGGGGTTCTCACGGCACCACCCGGTCACGCTACGAAGGGTCGATCAACCGCCTGATGCGCCGATTCAAGAACACCCGGTCCGAGGGTATGAAACGCTGGTACTCGCAATATCTTGCCAATACACCCTGCACAAGCTGCCAGGGTGTGCGACTGCGCGCGGAAAGCGCTGCGGTCCGGGTGGCTGACGCTACCATCGTGGATGTCTCTTCCTGGACTATTGATCGAACCCATAACTTCTTCACCAATCTTGATCTGCCGGGCGCGGCTGGTGAAATCGCCACCGAGGTCCTCAAGGAAATCTGCAATCGTCTGGGCTTTCTGAATTCGGTGGGGCTTTCCTATCTCTCGCTGGACCGGTTGGGGCCGTCGCTTTCGGGCGGTGAGTCTCAGCGCATTCGCCTGGCATCCCAGGTCGGGTCCGAACTGTCCGGCGTCATCTACATACTGGACGAACCCAGTATCGGCCTGCACCAGCGCGACAATCAAAAGCTGCTGAGTACCCTGTGTCGTATGCGCGATATTGGCAACACGGTCGTTGTCGTGGAGCATGACGAAGACACAATCCGCACCGCAGATTATGTGGTTGACTTCGGTCCTGCGGCAGGCGTTCAGGGCGGCGAAATCGTGCATGCCGGAACCCCGGAGAGTCTGGGGAAAAGCCGCAAATCTCTGACCGGCGCCTATCTGTCAGGTCGTGCCGGCATTGAGATACCGGCAGTGAGGCGCGAACCCATCGGACACGTCTCCGTCGAGGGTGCGGCTGCCAACAACCTGAAGCATATCAACGTGGACTTTCCGCTGGGCGTGATGACGGCAGTAACCGGGGTTTCCGGTGCCGGGAAGTCCACCCTGGTGAATGACATTCTTTATCCGGCTATGGCGCGCCAGTTCCATCAATCGACAAAGCGCATCGGGGAACATGACCGGGTGACCGGGCTCGACCAGTTGGACAAGGTTGTTGCCATTGACCAGAAGCCAATCGGGCGAACACCACGAAGCAACCCGGTGACCTACATCAAGGTGTTTGATGAGATACGAACCTTCTTTTCACAACTGCCGGGCTCTCGCATGCGCGGGTACAAGCCGGGCAGATTCTCGTTCAACGTCAAAGGTGGCCGCTGCGAGGACTGCCAGGGTGACGGTGTGCGCAAAATCGAAATGCACTTCCTGTCCGATGTTTATGTGAGGTGTGAAGAATGCGACGGCAAGCGGTTCAACGACGCAACCCTGGAAGTGAAGTACAAAAGCAAGTCGATTGCTGACATTCTGGAGTTGACCGTTGCCGAGGCCATTGAGCACTTCTCGGAACACCCGAAAATCGTGAACAAGCTGCAACTGCTTGCGGATGTCGGGCTCGACTACCTGCACCTGGGGCAGCCTTCATCCACCCTGTCCGGCGGTGAGGCGCAGCGCATCAAACTCGCTCGCGAGCTGTCCAAAATCGCTACCGGCAAAACCTTCTACATTCTGGATGAACCAACGACCGGCCTGCACTTCGATGATGTGAAAAAACTGCTGGTTGTCCTCAACCGCCTGGTAAACGCGGGGAATACGGTGACCGTGATCGAGCACAATCTGGACGTCATCAAGACGGCTGACTGGCTGATTGATCTTGGGCCGGATGGTGGACCCGCCGGGGGCGAACTGCTGGCGGAAGGCACCCCGGAAGCCATCGCAAAAACCAAAAGTTCAGAAACAGGGCGCTACCTGAAACACCTTCCGGGTATATCCGGGTCGCGCAGGAAAACCGTCAAGGCTGCCTGAAAATGGCTTGAGCCCTGATATATTGCGCCGAAACCTGTTCCATTTTGTTTCCAGTATTGACCTTGTTACGGCCCTGACTTAGAGTGTTTCTTTGCGGTCAGGCGCAAAGCTGACTGATAAAGCTGATTAATAAAGCTGACTCATAAAACAACAAATTCCATGCTGAGGGGGAATTACGCATGAATCTTATGAAGCCACTGGCAGGATTGTCTGGCATTGCCGCCACCATCCTGGCCACATCCGTGTCCTATGCGAGCGAAATCGAAGAAATTATTGTGACCGCTCGTCAACAGGCGGAGGGCCTGCAGGACGTACCTGTCACCATTGCCGCCCTGACCGAGGAAGACCTCGACCGTTACAACATCACCAGCCTGGTTGATGCCGCGAAGATGGTACCCAACATGGTGATTGCTCATGGTGGCTCGGGTAACGGTTCCAGTCTGCGGCTTCGGGGTATTGGCTCCAGTTCCATTTCCGCTGCGTTTGACCATTCCGTCGCCATCAATCTTGATGGTGTTGTTGTCAACCGCGGTCGGTTTGTTCACAACTCTTACCTTGATATGGCGCAGCTTGAAATACTGAAGGGGCCGCAATCACTTTACTTTGGCAAGTCCGCAACCGCCGGTGTGGTCTCCATCCGCACTAACGACCCGGGCGATGAGTTCGAGTTCGAGATCGGCGGTGGCGTCGAAACCGAGTATGACGGAACCTTCTACGAGATGATCGTCTCCGGCCCGCTCACCGACACACTGGGGGCACGTTTAGCCATAGGCGCCAGCCAGAATGATGAACTGTTCGAGAACTACTCGGCTGAAAACGACACCGTGAATGTCCCGGTCAACGGTGCTGAAAAGTATTATGGTGATGAATCTCTGAATACTCGATTGACGCTGGTCTGGGAGCCGACGGACAACTTCAGGGCTCGCCTCAAGTATAGCTATTCAGAATATGACAACGACGGTGCCGGAACCGCCTGGGCGGAAGATGTCTGTCCGGAAGGAGCACATCAACCCACCGCTATTCCCTCTGCAGGCTATGTTCTGGCTCTGTTCCAGGGCGTTGACGACTGCAAGATCAACGGCAATACCTCGAAAGTTAATCTGCACCCGGCACTTCGTGATGGACTGCCCTATGGCTTCGCAGATGGTGAGCCGGGTCTCGAACAGGAAACAGATTTTGTATCCCTGGAGCTCAACTGGGACCTCAGTGACAAATACACCATTACTTCGGTCACCGGTTACGTGGATTTGTGGCACGCCGAACTGGATGACTACAGCTACGGCGCCGGTGTTTTCGGCGGCCTGCACCACAACCGCTACGAAAGCACGTCGCAGGAATTCCGAATCGCCAGTTCGTTTGACGGCGCGGTAAATTTCCAGGGTGGCCTCTTCTGGCAGGATATTGAGCAGCGTTTTGATGCTCACCAGTATGCGTTCAACCTGGGTGTCCTGTTCGGACCGGACCCGGCAACGGGCAATGAGTATGACTACAACAAAGATCATTACCTCGATACCGAAGTGTTTTCAGCGTTTTTTGCTCTTTACTGGGATCTGAATGAACGCACTGAAGTGACTGTCGGCGCACGCTACACAGAGGAAGACAAGGAAGGCCGAATCGAAATTCCTTACCTGCACGCGGCTGCCGGGGGATTTGGTTTCGGCGCTCCACCGCTGATCGACGGTCTGGAATTTGATGATGACAATATCTCACCGGAATTCGCCATTAACTACTACCTGAACGAGGATGTCAGCGTCTTCTTCGCCTACAAGGAGGGCTTCAAATCAGGCGGCATCGACAACAGTACCCTGCCGACTGCCGCATTGAACCCGGCTACCAACGGCGGTGACTTCAGCTTCCTGATTTATGAATCAGAAGAGGCGGAAGGCTTCGAAATCGGCCTGAAGGGCAATCTACTGAACGGCTCGATGCGCCTCAACGCGACGGCATTCAGCTATGAATACTCTGACCTGCAGGTTCAGTTGTTTGATTCCACCATCATCCAGTTCAGTACGTTTAACGCTTCTGCTCTGGAAACCGAGGGTGTTGAATTCGATATGCTCTGGCAAACAGAAATTGAAGGCTTGACCCTGCGTAGTTCCTGGGCCTAGACGGATACCGGCTACTCTGAGGATTTCATCAACGCCACGGGTGAAAACCTGAAAGGTGAAGATGGCGCAGGGAATGCTGATATTACCGGATTCGTCGGCTTCAGCTATGACCAGGCGTTGAACGATCAGTGGAGAATCAGTTTCTCAAGCGACGCACGATTTACCAGTGACTACGACTGGACGGCAACGCTGGACCCTTTTGAGCAGGAAAGCTTCTGGATCCTGGACGCTGCTGTCAGTGTCTACAGTGAAAGCGGTAAGCATCAGTTCAACCTGATTGGTCGAAACCTGGGCGATGAAATCTACATCATCTCGGGCGGCGCAATCCTGGGGCGGTGTCCTAACGTGAGCGCCGGTATTCCTGGTGTCACTGCGGCTACCTGTAACAATACGGGTCCCAACAGCCTTGACCAGGCGGCAACCACACCACTGGGCCGAACGGTCACATTACAGTACAAATACACACTTTAAGAAGCTGTGATGAAAAAAGGAGTGGCGGCAACCGGGCAATGAATCCTGTCAGCACGCCTGCGCCGTCACTCACCCGGAGTACCCATGAGTCAGCCGTCATCGTGGCTGGCGTAGTTTTGTACCGTGTCAGAATTCGATCCTGAAGGCTCTGAAATGGTTCCCGTCAGACCTGCGGCGACGGTGATGCTGATCGACGACCGGCCTGACCTGCAGGTGTTCATGATGGAACGCCATGCCAACACTGCGTTCGCCGGTGGCATGTGGGTGTTCCCGGGAGGCGCTGTCGACCACCGGGATGATGTCGGCTACTACTCAAAGATCGCAACCCATCGCTCCGATGCCGAGGCAAGCACACTCATGGGTCTGGAATCCGGTGGTCTGGCTTACTACATGGCGGCCATTCGGGAAACATTTGAAGAGGCCGGTATCCTGCTGGCCCTCAACCGCGATGATGAAAGCCCGCTCAGCATAACCACCGCCAACCAGACACGGTTTGAACAATACCGTGATCAGCTAAACGCCGGAGATATTGACCTGAAGACGATTCTGGAAACCGAATCCCTGCTGGCCGACGTCGGTCAGATGCACTATGTCGCTCGCTGGATCACACCCCCGGGGTCACCCAGGCGTTTTGATGCACGCTTTTTCATTTCCCGCATTCCCGGCGAACAGATTCCCTTCCATGATGATGGTGAACTGGTGAACTCAAGATGGATGTCACCGCAGGAAGTCCTGGAGAGGTTCGAGCGCGAGGAATTGGTCCTGATGTCCCCCACCCTACGCATGGTGAAAAACCTTGCGGCCTTCGACTCGGCGCAACAGGTGATTCAATCCGTCAAAAAGAACCCTCCGGAGCAGCAGGCCAGGGTACACCGCGAGACTGGCATGATCGTGATGCCCGGCGAGCCAGGTTACACCCATGCTCTGACCGACATCGAAAGCGGCTGGGTCCGCCTGCGGCCCGTGATGTAAACAGCCTTGAGCCTGTAATAGCCGGTCCTGACTCCATATGCAGATTGCCGGTCACGTTGGGCGGCGGTCGTATTTTCCGTCCAGCGTGCTCATAACCATTTACCGAAGAAAAGCCAGCCGTAGGAAAGCGTGATGGCAAGGCAGACGATGACGGATACACTGCGCTCGAATCCGCGGTTGGTTGCGTCACGGAATATGATTGAGTAGTGTGGGTTCGGGGTTTTTGTAAACTCTACAGTCGGGCGTGTGCGGTCACTTTGTATATCAAGTACATTGATAAATAAAAACAAAATCACCGTAGCAAGAATGAACGAAGAAACCTCAACCAAAAACCCGTTCCAACCAGCCAGATTATTTGGCTCAAAAAGCAACAAAGTTAAAACTAAAATGCCTCCTATAAATCCGAGTGCGGTGAGTTCGCCGAAGTTGATTCCTTGCTGTTTGGAGTGTGCGATCTGGTCGAGTTCGATTTCGATTTCGTCCACCATCTCCGGTTCGTGGCGGTGTGCTTCGGGCAGTGCGGCTTTAATTTTACTGTAAGCATCGTGTAATTCTTTAACGGTTTTATGTGAATCAATCATGCGTAACAGCTTCGGTATATCAGCAGAAATTTTTCCCTTATCAGTAAGAGTGGTACATTTTCGAAGCAACCCGAGCATCTTGTTTTCTTCATCAGTAGTGCGCCGCACAAGACGGTCCATTCGAAAAGATAACAGCAGAATAAACAGAACGCTGGCGATTTCCACAGTAACAAAATAATCAGGTACCGAAAAGCTGGTATGCAGGTACACCCACATTCCACACACCCATAAAGCGATGATAAGTGATTTATAAGCGAGGCGAATTGATGCTTCGAAGTTAATTAAAAGATTGGCGGTAATCACTGCAACGACACCGATGATTAACCAGTCAACATGTGGAATAATAATTAAAGAAGCAAGCGCTAACCATATCAGAGCAACACCAGGTCTCGCGTAACTTAATGCGTTTATGCCAAGATTTTTGGTTTTTAGGTTGGCGAAACGAAACAACATGTTGCCGATCCCAATCCCGAATAATCCATAAACGGCTGCTGATGTGATACCAACAAAACCAAGATTACCTAACTGCTCCCCGGAAAATACACCGAGTACAATAAAAATTACTACGCTGAGCATTCGCCCCATCGTATCTGCAACAACTGTAAAAAATTGTTCGTTTTCAGTGCGCATGGCTGGGGTTGCATTGCCGCCATTGATGACTTTGTCAGCTATATCGGCACCCCATTTAACAGAGCAAGGCGGGCCAAATCCGCTCCAGAGTGCGGAAAGTAGTACCAGAACAACGCCAGTCAGAGAAGTATATGTGAGTAACTCCCTGACCGCATTATCGATGTTTTGACTTTGGCTAATGATAACAAACACACAACCAAGAAATGCCAGTAAAAATAAAAACCACTTTTCTGTAGTAATTGTGTTATATCGTTTTTCTTCCTTAAACAACTGACCCATAAACACCGCCACAAAAATTGGCGCAATTCCCACCAAAACAGTAGCAACTGCGACATCAATAAACTTCAGCGAGAAAGCAAACAAAACGTAATCAAAAAGTGCCATCGCTATCCAGAAAACCGCTGGAAGGCCAAAAAATCTACGAACTAAAAAATTACCAGATTTTGCTAATTCAGGCGATGCTTGCCGCCAAAAGTTCGCAGCTATTATTTTTAATGTATCCAATCTGAGATTGGCAGGGTGGAAAAAAAATAAGAATACAAAATTGGCAACACAAACAAACATATAAAGCACTGAAACAAAATAAAATGGAGCGCGGTTGGAACCACCAAATGCAAACGCAAACGGCAATACTGAATACAGTAATACCGAAGTCAGCATATAATACAATGCTGATTGGTTGCTTTCTCCGGTTATTTTGGCAGGCGTCATTTATTATGTTCGTTTTGGGTTTTGTATTTGGGCGGCATGTTCAAAGCCTTATAGTAAAAACACAGCACTAAAATAAAAGTAAGAACAAAGAGAATAACAATTGAGATTTTTTCTTGATAATCAAGATCTTTTACTACGGAGTCATCCTGCGTAATCAATAAAAGTGCACCCCCTATAAAAAAGAAAGAAATAAAGTAAAAAGCGGTAGCCACATATCTGTGGGTTCGATTTTCGCCCACCACTATCGGACTATTCCACTTGGCATTATTATAATTAGCTATTTTAATAATGTTTTCCACCGTAGAAATGTATAACACTCCAAGAAAAAGTATCAAGGAAGCAATGCCCCACATTCCATATGCTAGTATTAGAAAATTAGCATTCTCCAAGTTCAAAAGTGTTATAGAACCACCTATACCCACAAAGGTAAGTTGAATATATGTGATTAAGTTGTGGTTAAGCCGTTCCTTTTCTTTACACAACTCATAGTAATGATCTTGTTGCGTAGGTTTTTGTGAATTTTTCATTTCTTCTGATGGGTTCATGTCTATGCTCCAATTGATATGAAAAATTAAGTTACCCTATGCGTCTCCGGCTCAACCCCCTGTTCACGGTAAAACCGAAAACGCCCGCGTCCCGAAATTTTATCGGCGTCGTCGTTGAGAATCAATTCCACCACGCGGCCAAAGCGGGCGTAGTTTGCCGACGCTTCGTTTTTCAGTGAAATGAGCACATCGCGGCAGTCGTCGGGCGCGTTGCCCTGGTAAATCACGTTCGGGACGAAGCTGTTCTGAGCAAACGTCCACAGCGTTTTGTCGAGGGCGGCGGCGTGGGCCAGGGTACACCGCGAGACTGGCATAATCGTGATGCCCGGCGAGCCAGGTTACACCCATGCCCTGACCGACATCGAAAGCGGCTGGGTCCGCCTGCGGCCCGTGATGCCATCTGAAAATCTGCATTGATAATGGAGAAATCATGGATATAATGGAGCTTGTTCCACAATGTGCACCACTCTCCAGGACGGGGCGAAATGCGGAAAATGATGAACCAGTCGGCGTTCAGACCAACAGACCTGCTTATGTCGGGCCTTCTGTTGGCCTTGCTTGCGTTCTCCTTTTCCAAATCTCCCGCCCTCCGCGATACAACACAGGTCTCTGACACAAACAGCAATCCGGTTGCCCACCCGGCTACCGGCTACGCATCCAAAATCCTGCCGAGGAATCCGTCAAAACCCGAGACCAGGGTGGCGTCATCAGAACTACCAGACTTCGCTGCCATCCGGGACACAGGGACCAAAAAGCGTGAGTTTTTCAACTACATGCTGCCCATGGTCCGCGAGGCCAACGACAAGGTACGCGCCGAGCGCGCGCAACTGCTGGCAATCTCGCAAAAGCTCAACGCCGGAACCACCGTCGACCCAGGCGAACTCGACTTCATTGGGGGACTTCAACTGCGCTACCGGGTAAATAAGCAGTACGACCTGTTAGACACTGTCGACACGCTTCTTATCAGGGTCGATGTGGTTCCGGCCTCTCTTGTTCTGGCCCAGGCAGCCAACGAATCCGGCTGGGGCACGTCCCGCTTCGCCCGCAAGGCGAACAATATGTTCGGCGTCTGGTGCTTTAAGGAAGGCTGCGGTCTGACGCCTCTGTTAAGGGATGAGGGCCTGACACACGAGGTCGCCCGATATGATTCGGTTCAGGAAAGCATCGAAGCCTACGTCCGCACCATCAACAGCAACAGCGCTTACGCCGGACTTCGTGACATTCGCGCCCATTCGCGCCAGATGGCAGGACTGTTTACGGGACATGCCCTGGCAGAGGGACTGCAAAGGTATTCCGCCCGTGGCGATGACTATGTGAAAGAAATACAGCTTCTGATCCGGGTCAACAACCTGCACCGCTACACCCTGCCGGTTCAGGCTTAACCTCCACGCTTCGGAAAACCTCTGAATAGTGCCCGGATGCATTATCAGGTACATCTCATCAAGGATCTCGAACGGCCCGGCGCCGCCCGTCTGGTCGAGTTCGCTCACAATGATCTGATCGGTCAGCTTCCGGACAAGGTCGCTGTTTACGGGGTATTCCTGTCGCTGTTCGGTCTCGCAAGCAACGAGGTCTATCTTGTCACATGCGGCGAGACGACATTCACACCGCAGCTTCCCGGTGGTATGGACAGGCCCCGGTCACATGACTTCATCCCGACCATACGCCCCCTGGACCATGAACCCCGGCAGGAGCCCGGCATTTACGTATTCCGCTGGTTCAGCGTGAATGCCGACGACGTTGACGAAATTGTGCGGCTCTCCGGAGAAGCCTGGCCGGAGTTCGAGGCCAGTTTCGACACCCGGGTCCAGGGGCTGTTTGTCGAGGCAACGGAGCAGCCGACACAGATGCTCCTGATCACCTGGTACCGGAATCTCGCGGTCTGGGAGGCTTCGAGGCATCCACCGGCCTCATCTCGCGACAACTTCCTGCGAAGACATCAACTAACCCGTCAGGCCCGCCCGATTGCCACCATGCTGTCGATAGATGAATCGAAAGGTCTTGTCTCACACACCTGAGTCACGCCCCGGATTCAGGACCCCGCCGCCCTCGTGTCTCATGTAGAGCAGCCGCCAGAGGGTTGCGACCACCAGCGCGTGATCGATAACGCCATCCTGCAGCAGCCCCGGTAACCGGGCCAGCGGGACCAGTTCTACTTCCGTGTGTTCCGTAGAGGTGTTGGCAATCTCACCTGCCCGCTCGCAATCCGTGGCAAGGTAGGTGTGCAGCCTATTGGGGAAAATCGCGGGGTTCGGACTCAACACACCCAGGGACTGAACCTGGCCTGCCCTGAACCCTGATTCTTCCATGCACTCTCTTACGGCTGCCGTGCCAGGGTCCTCTCCCGGGTCCACCATCCCACCCGGAATCTCCAGGGTAATGTCTTCGGTCCCATGCCGGAACTGACGAATGAAAACCACTTCTTCATCAGTGGTTATCGGAACAATGTTCACCCAGTCGGCGGTTTCAATGAAATAGAACTTATGCTCGTCAGCGGTTTTCGGACAGACCGAAACTGATTCGCTGACCGAGAATACGCGACAGTCCGCAAGCTGGCGTGTGGTTTTCCTTACCCAGGGTTGTATCTCTGACATCAGTGCTTCCCTAACTGAGTCCGTCCACGGGGACAGAAGCGCCATGGACCGGGCCTGCCGCATCAGAGGCCAGGAATCCGATCACATCGGCCAGTTGTTCCGGCGGCACCCACTTGCTGTGGTCCGCATCGGGCATGTCCTGACGGTTACGCGGCGTATCAATCATACTGGGCATAACGCAGTTCACATTGATGTTCTGTTCCCTTAACTCCGCCGCCATTGCTTCAGTCAGGCGCATGACCGCAGCCTTGGACGCGGTATAAACACCCATTTGGGCAATGCCCCGCGTTGCTGCGCCGGCGGCGATGTTAACGATCTTGCCTCCACCCTGCAGGAGCATCTGTGGAACCACCTCCTGCGCGGTGTTGACAATAGAGCGGGCATTCAGATTCATCAGAAAGTCCCAGGTGTCATCACTGGTCTCATGAACCGCATCACCCATCATAAAGCCACCGGCCACATTACACAGGATATCGACCCGGCCCTGCTCTGCGATGACCTTTTGCAGCACCTCTGCGCAGTCTGATGAACTGGTGAGGTCCACCGTGAGGTAAAGGTGCTGATCCTCCCGCCGTGGGAAGGCGGCATCCAGCAGTTCCTGGCTGTAGTCCAGCGCCACAAGGCGCGCATTCCGATCGGCAAAATGGCTGAAAACCGCCCTTCCCAGAACACCGGCGGCACCGGTGACAATTACGACCTTTCTGGAGAACACAGGCCCTCTCCCGTTCGACAAAAACACAAACAGTATAACGGGTTTGATCTCTCCGACATCACACATCAACCCGATGCGCCGGTAGAGGTTGCTACGATCCAGAGAAGCTCTGAACAATAGGCTTTTTTTGTGAGAGAAAGTTTTGTGAGAGAAAGGCGGACGCGCCCGCAGAAAATCGTAAAAACGCTTTAATTTTCCGATGTTTCGAGGACGGGTCCAACGCAGCTCGTGATAATCAGGTCATTCAATTCATCCAGAGCTTTGCGAGCAAGATTCACTGCCGCAACACTGCTGGCAAGAAGACTTCTAAGCGCTTCATGAATGCCATCCGGGAAAGACATTCTTCTGCCGATGGCCAGGCCGGCCACATCCCTGGAAGCGTTGGCTATCCGGTCCTGAACCTGAAGCAATTCCAGGAGATCAGAACGGGACATCGGCAGAAACAAACTGCGCGGCAGGTTCATGCGGATTGTTTTCTTGATTTCGTCCGCTTCATTTTCAAGTTTGGCGATACAAACCGCCTGGGCTTCCGCTGCCTCCCAGTTGCCCGCAATGGCAGACTCAAGGAACGGGATCAAAGTGTCGGCACTCTGTTCACAGAGGTTCATGTGCTGCTGAATGGGCACTATGGGCGAGGGGCCAAACAACCTGGTGAAGATTGGAGCTTTGGACATACAATAAACCAGCCCGGAAAAAGAAAGCGCTATTATAGGGAACCATCCGCAAAAAAACCTGATCGTCTTACGGTGGAGATCGTGTGAAGCCGCGACCCGAAAGACCGAACGGACGAAATGTGATATAACGCCGCTTCATGAAAGCACCTTCCTCCGACAAGAGCCGCTCATACATGGATACAGCCGCAGTCGCCCTGTCAGGCATCTGCCTGCTGCACTGTCTGGCCCTGCCCATTGTGTTGACAGCCCTGCCCATTTTTAACATTACCCTGCTTGGGGAAAGCGCCTTCCACGCCATCATGCTGTTGTTTATTCTTCCGGTGAGCGTCGTTGCCCTGTCTATCGGGTGTCGGCAGCACAGGGACCGCCCGACCCTGTTACTGGGAATCACCGGCCTGGCGATTCTGACCGTGATGGCACTCTTCGGTCACGACCTGGTCGGATTGACCGGTGAGCGTCTGATCACCTCGGCGGGGGGGATTGTTCTCGCGATGGCGCATATTCAGAACTATCGCTGCTGTCGCAACAATAACTGCCAGCACGACCGGCAGGACTGATGCCCGCTGTTGAACGGCCAGGCGCCACCATCGGCGCATACATTCAAAACACAGACCTCACCAGCCTGTCACAGGATGACATTGACACCATCAAGGGAGCACTGACAAAACATCTGGTGCTCTTCTTCCGGGATCAACATCTGGACCCGCCCGGCCTGCACAGGCTGGCAACACAGTTCGGCAAACCAACCCCCTATCCGTACATTGAGGGGCTTCCCGACTACCCGGATGTTGTTGAAGTGATTAAACGCCCGGAGGACACCATCAATTTTGGCGGCATCTGGCATTCTGATACCGCCTATCTGAACGAACCCGCAATGGCGGCCCTGCTGTACGGTCTGGAGATTCCACCGGAAGGCGGTGATACCCTGTTCACCAATATGTATCAGGTCTACGATTCACTGTCGCCGGGTATGCAGCGGTTCCTGCAGAAGCTGACCGCGATCAACGACGCGGACAATGAGGCGATTGCAGCAACCCGCCCGGGGAAGGCCCGCAAGGCAATGACCGCAGAACATCCCGTTGTGCGCGGGCATCCGGTCACCGGCAGACCCCTGCTATACGTCAATCGCGCTCACACGACCCGATTTGCCGGAATGACCCGGCAGGAAAGTCAGGGTCTGCTGGAATTTCTGTTCGCTCGCATCGAACAGCCGGAATTTTCCTGCCGGTTTCACTGGCAGGCCGGAAGCCTGGCATTCTGGGACAATCGGGTCTGCCAGCACTACCCGATCAATGACTATCATGGCAGTCAGCGACGCATGCTCCGGATCAGCCTGGCCGGTGATCGACCCCGGCATTACAGCGCCGAAAGCAGCTCATGAAAATCGCGGTCACTGCCTGGCGATTTGGCACCGAGGGTCTTGCAACGGAACTTGCCACCCAGGCGGAAACTGCGGAAGCCATAGGGTTCGACGCCTTCTGGCTACCGGAGAACCACTTCACCGGACCCGCGGCAATCCCCGCCCCACTGATGCTGCTGGCCGCCATCGCGAGCCGTACTTCACGAATCAGGCTGGGTTCAACCTCCTACCTCCTGCCTGTCAGAAACCCGATCCTGGCTGCGGAAGAAGTCGCCGTCCTGGACCGACTCTCCGGAGGTCGCGTCATACTGGGTATCGGGCGGGGTTTCCAGGACGCCATGTTCAAGGCTTTTGATATCCCGACCCAGGAAAAACGAAAACGATTCAAGGAAAATCTCACCAGGATGATCAGCGCCTGGCAGGGCGAACCCATTGCACAACACGACGGCGAGGACATCTATCTGTCGCCCCTGCCCATACAGCGGCCCCATCCGCCCCTCTGGGTTGCCGCATTCGGCCCCCTTGCCATCAAGCAGGCAGGTTCCCTTGGACTGCCCTATATCGCATCTCCGGTGGAATCACTGGACAGCCTGGAGGCCAACGTCTCGGCACACCGGGCCCATGTCAGTGATTCGGGCCACCCGCCAGTGGACACCATTCCCATCATGCGCACGGTTTTCGTCACCGGGAACGCCCGCCTTGAGAAACAGGTCGCAGCAACCCTGGAACAGGAAACAGCCAGCCGGTTTCGAAAGCAATCCACGGCCCTGGCGGATTGGGCGATTGTCGGCAGTCCTGGCTACGTGAAGGATCGCCTGGAAGAATACCGGGAACGCCTGGGACTGAATTACCTGATTGCCCGGGGACGCATTCAGGGCGTGGACGATGATGCCCAGGTGCGATCGCACGAACTGTTGATGTCACTCACCGGGTCGGCTAGTTGACGATCTTGATAAGCTGACCTTCTTCGGGCTGGCCATCCGGATACAGGCCATTCATCACTCTCAGTTTATCCAGCGCATAATTGGTAATCGGTGACTCCGCCGCCAGCGCCTCCATGGTGGTATCACTTTCTGCGCGCACCACCTGGATCTTCGGGAGTCTCGCCGTCTGAAAGTCATCCCGTGTCATGCGATCAAAGCTGAAAATCGTTGCAATATAATCCCTGTCATCGCGGATATTCCGCAGGTCGTGCTTCCCGGTGCCACGCAACAGATAGGCCAGCCCCTTGCGCTTATCAAAGACGACGGCAAACCGGGTCGGGCGCGGCCCATAGGGTGAATCCGCCTTGTCAGCAATACCAAGAAAGGACGGCATCCCCGCGATGGTGATTTCCCGACCTTCCCGGATACGCAGATTGAGCCGTTCACGGGCAAATACCTCCGGCGAAACCCCGCGCACGCCCTTCGCGGTCATGACACTGAAACTCGCTTCACCCGCCCGGTTCACCACCCGGACACCCTGCCTCGCTCGCTCAATACGCCAGTCGTCCGGGAAGGTAAACTTGATACCCAGCCGTGGGTGATAGAAGGTGGTCCTTCTAACAATTCCGGGCTGGCGCGAACTGCCATAGTCCAGGCCATTCAGCTTTTGCAGAAATTCATCAATCTTGATGAATTCGTCATAGTTTTTCTTCAGCTTTGCTGATGCCTGGATGGCCTCCCTGTAGCGCGTATCATGGTCAGGGTGAGAGGACAGGAACCCGTGATACACGGCTGGCTCGCGATTCTCAAGGCGGGCCTGGGCGATTTCTACCCTGTCCTTGGCTTTCAGGATTTCAATGGTGTCCAGCATAGCCAGCGGTGAATAGCCCGCCTTTGCCATGTACTGCGCCCCCACCTCATCCGCTTCCAACTCGAATTCTCGACTGTAGCCGGACAACAGGACCCCGCCAAAGACATTGCCAAGTTCGTACAAAGCGGGCTGCCCTGACACGGCTGCCAGCACCGTGTTCAGAACACGGATACCCTTGTCCCGATTCTGACGGCGAAACGCATGCTTTTCGGTGACGTGAGCAATCTCGTGACCGAGCACGGCGGCAAGCTCTGATTCCGAATTCATATGCGTCAGCATGCCTCGGGTGATGTAGATGAATCCGCCCGGCAATGCAAAGGCGTTGATGATGTCGTCGTTCAGGACGGTAAAGGTGTAGTCAATTTCATCCCTTGAGCTTTCGGCGGCAACCCGCTGGCCCACCTTGTTGATGTAGTTCTGCAACTCCTGGTCACGGTAGGTGCCAAACTGGCCGATGATCTTCTGGTGTTCCTTCTGTCCCAGCTTGATCTCTTCTTCCACCGAAATGGCGTGCACGCCGGTAGCAAGGGTCAGCAGCAGAATCGGAAGCAGAAATTTCGGTATCATCTTTTTCATCCTAAACACCATAAATGAAGTGAAGCTGAATACGCCGGAAATATCCAGGAAAAATGACAGTGACCATGACAGTAGCAGATTTGGATATGGCACTAATCGGGCATCCCTTGCATGAACTCGACAAGCTTATGGGCTCTGGTTGATGGGTTGTCGGTGTGAGCGTTGGTGGCGGCTTTCAGCGATTCTTCCGCATTGCTCTTTGCGACATCCAACCGGTCACGTACGGTGCTAAATATGTTTTCATTGCCCTTTTGGTATCTGCGGATATGTTTTTTCAAAGCAGACAACACCTGCTTGCTGGTAAAGGGTCTGGTGGTGAACTCATATTTTTGCTCTCATGCCTCCTTGATATAGGGTACGGCGCCATAAGCACCGGAGAGATAACCCAACTCCAGGTTTTCCCGCCCTTTGCGCGGGCGAAAATCAGTCAACGGATGGACCACTGTCTCGCCGCGCTGGTTTTTTTCACAAAACCAGACCTGGTCTCGGCGCATAATCTCCTGATTCAGCAAGGCAGTCTCATGCGTGGTAAATACCAGTTGCGCGTTATGAGGATTGGTTTTGTCATTGTGAAACAGTTTCACCAGATACTCGATCAGTTTCAAGTGAAGGTGGCCGTGCAATTCGTCAATGAAAATCACGCGGCCTTTTCTCAAAGCGTCAAGCCAATCACTTGCGAGAGCGAGCATTTTCCGGGTACCCGCTGATTCTTCGTCAAAATCAAATTTTACGGGTTTCCCATCAGCGTCCATATGCACTGTTGCAATTTCATAAACGGACTCGCCTTCCATTTCTTTGAGAAGAAATTGTTGCATGTGTTCCGGCATATCTGCGGGCAACTCATCTCGACTGATCTCTTTCTTTTTCACATACAGGTCGTCAATACCCAGGTCAGAAACTTTCAGAAAATCCAGCACTTCCCCCTTGTTGCCCTTTTCATACAGAGAGGAACCGGGATTAAGATGCAGGGCACCGGGAAGATGCGTATGGTTCGTGAACCAATCGTGAACAGGTTGCAACTGCCGACTGTTTAGCTGCACTGCGGTTGACAAAAACAACGCGTTATCGCGGGTGGATTTTTTCCAGAGGTTCTTTTCGCCGGTCAGCAAGGCGCTGAACTCCCATTGATGCGTACGCTTTTTCGCTGACCATGTCCGTTCAAACCAGTGCTGCGCACGATTGCGAGGATATGCAATCAACCATTCTGCCATGACACGCTCCTGCGTGGCGGAAAACCCGTATTGATAGCGCACACCGTCAGCGACAAATTGAACCTCAAATTCACTGGGCGCATTGCGCGTCTTGGCATCCAGCATAAACGGCGTCACCGGTACAGGGTCTCCCCGAACTGTCTCCCCTGCGGATTTCGCCACCAGGTCGCCCATGACCTTGAGGGCGACCAGCAGATTGGTCTTGCCCGCAGCATTGGCGCCGTAGATAGCCGCCGACCGCAGCAGTTTGAAGCCGCCCCCGCCCGCCACAATCGGGGCGTCGAAGGTATGCGTATCCGCCAGTTCCGTGCTTTTGGAAGCAACCAGACTGAAGGTCTGCCGCTCCTTGATGGACATAAAATTGGCCACGCTGAATTCGATTAACATTATCGACCTCTCTTTTATCGGCGAATCATGACAAATTTTGCCCAAATAAACCACAAAAAATACCTTTTGCCCATTTTCACATGCACCTGCAAGCACTATTGGTGACCGCTGGTCGGCAGGTAGTGCTGTCACGACCTGTATTTTCTAATCCGTATGAGTCTGAAGCAGGGCTCAATGAGTCCCTCTCAAGCCCGTTACACCCAACCTGTTACACTGGCCAAATACGATCGGACGTGACTAAATTAACAGTCCGATGAACCTGGACAGTTTACTCCCATGAAGCATCGAGTGGTTTTCGCGCTCACGACCCTGCTGTGGCCCTTGACCACCGGCGCAGTTACGGGCGACGAGTACCTTGCCCGGGTCGACCGGTTGGAATCCCGGGTCACCGCACTGGAAGGCGCTGAAGGCCCCTTTACTGATGCCCTGTTTGAGCCGCTGGTCTCTCTTGCGGAACTCCATATTGCCGAAGGCGACTTTGATTCTGCGACCGACACTCTGCACCGCGCACAGAACATCAGTCATCGCAACCATGGGGTACACACACCAAGGCAACTGGAACTTGTGAGCATGCTGACCAATATGGCACTCGCCAACGGCAGCTATGATGACGCCAACCGCCAGCAAAAGTTCCGCTTCTTTGTCACCCGACACCATCTGGATGATTCGAATCCGGAGGTGTTGTCCGCCTATGCCGAAATGGGGGAATGGTTCATGAACACCGGGCAAACCAGACGTGCGCGACGTCTGCTGAATGAAGGCATCACACTGGCGGAGCATCTGGAACAGAATCCGCTGCCGCTGGCCATCCTGATAAACAAAACCAGACGCATGGAGGGGTTGAACACCCATCCGGAATCGCTGCTTGCCACGCTCGAACCCATTGAGCGGAATGACCGTGATACCGTCGTTTCAGCCCGCCTGGAAATCGCCGACTCACTGATACTGTCGCGCAAACATGAACAGGCCGCCGCGTACTACGGCAGGGTTGCGGAAATGTCCGCGCTTGCCGGCAATTCGGACCCTCAGCCCATTACGATGAAAAGGAACCTCGCCAGGCTGCGAGCTGACACGGACCGCTTCCGGCTTGAGAGGAATTTCTTCGGCCAGACCCGACTGGACCGGATGACCCGCGAGGAAATGCTGGAGGACCACAACGTGAAGCCACAATGGTTCCTGATGAATGCGGATCAGACCCGGCAGGGGTTCAACATCCCGGACAGTCACCAGCGGGGCAATCTGGAACGAAAAACCGAACAGCTCATCGGGGACCCGCTGTTGTTCAGTGAAGAACAGCTTGGCAATCTTCTGTCCCACCGCATAAAAAAACGCCTGCATGAACTGAGGATTGAGGTTTCTTTCACCGTATTGGCCAATGGTGACCTTGATGACATTGAAATCATCGAATCAACGGCGCCCATCAAACTTGATCGACTGATCATGGACTCACTACGCCGGGTTTATTATCGTCCTGCCCTGGAAAACGGAATTCCAGTCGAACAGCATGATTTCCGGTTAATCCAGACCTTCACCACATCCAACCCTGGTGTGTAGACGGTGTGTGAGTCGTGAGTCTATCCATGAAGCAATCCCTGGCGGCAATGCTTCTGTTCTTCAGCCAGCAGGCGCTGTCAGAGCAGGATACACTTGACTACCTCTATACACCGCCACTGAGCGAAGAGACGCAGATCATCATGAATCGCATGATGATTCATGCAAGAAATGCGGAGTTTGATCAGGCCCGAACGCTGTCACAAACGCTGCTCAATGGCGCTGAACCGCTTCAGACCATGGACCCGAAGCTCTACGGGGAGATCATGGTGAATCACGGCATCATTCAGTCGGCTTCGGAAGAGCATGAGCTTGGGCTTTCCACCATCAATCGCGGGCTGGAACACATCGAGGAGAAATCCAACCCGTTCAGCAAATCACTGATTAACGCGGTCATGGCAAAAGCCCTGACCGAGATGTCAATGGGCCTTCTGAATCAGGCGGAAGACAGCTTCCGGCGAGCGCAACATATCACGCACCGGCAGGAAGGCATCTACTCTGAAGAACAGCTCATCATGGTGAACTACCTGACAAAAACCAGTCTGCGGCGCGGCGCATCCTCTGACGCCGACACCCAGCAGCTTTTCAGTCTGCTCGTCGCGGAACGCATCCACGGGCCCGACTCAACAGAACTCCTGCCAACACTGAACAGACTTGGCGGCTACTTCGCCAGTCGCGGCACCACCATTCCGGTCATAACCAGCTCCGAAGCAGGCTCGGAACGGAGCCTGCTCTTCAAGCACTCGCTCAACGCCTATGAGCGAGCCATCGGCATCATTGAACAGAACTATGGTGAACATGATCTTCGCCTCATGCAGCCGCTGCGAGGTCTCGCCAGTGCTCGCATACGCCAGAACACCGGCAGGCGATATGCGGAACCGGCGCTGCTCAGGGCCCTCGATATAGTGTCGATAAACCCTGACGCCGCCCCGACTGACCAGGCCCAGGCTCTGATTGACCTTGGCGACCTTTACATCATCAGATCGGACCAGCGTGCCGGGGAAACCTATATTCGGGCCTGGCAGCTTCTGCAGGAAATGCCGGAAGCACAAAACCTGGCCCGGTCAGCGTTCGACACTCCGGTCAGACTGTTGCCCAAAGAACAGCCCACCCTGCTCCTTGATCGCATGCCGGATGCCGCACAACCCGGTGATGAACTCTACGTCAGTCTGCGGTACGACATAACCGCCGATGGCAGGGTTGAACAGGTAAAGGTGCTGGACAGGAATGTTCCCAACGAACAGGTTCGCCTGCTCAGGACGCGCGTTAAGGGAACCCGCTATCGTCCCAGGATAGAAGACGGCCAACTGGTAAGGACGGATGACGTGGACATGCGCCAGTTGTTCCGGGTGCCCAATAGCCCGCAGGTGACGGACGACTCAAGCACCTAGACATAATGGTTTAAGCTGTCCTACCTCAATGATCGTGGATTACTCTTGATTATTAAGAACAACCGGTAGCAGAGCCACATTGAGATGAACAGGAGTGAAGGAGTTCAACGAAAGAGACGGTATTGTGGATAGCAGTGTGTTATCAGTCATGTAGCCAGTGCAAGCTGGCACTACCTTGCTTACATCGGGTTGGATATCCACAATGAAATCCACGGGCCTTTCGCCGGTCAGTTTATCGTTGCGCCGATTGATGATGTTTTCATCTTTGGCAAAAGAATCGATGTTGATGACAAGAATTTGAATCGCATCGCTCAGGGCAAAATCCCGCAACCCCGAAACTTTTCCGGAGTTATAAACCGCAAACCGGGTTGGCGGCTTGCCGTAAAGATTTTGCAAGTGGTCGTGAGTGATGGACAGGTTTTTCAACACGCCCTCCCGTATGGCCACCGAAGGCACGACAATGACGAATTTCTTGAAACCGTATACTCGGTTCAGCTCGTAAATCGTGCGCAGATAAACATAGGTTTTGCCGGTGCCAGTTTCCATTTCTGCGGAAAAATACATGCTGTCGTTGTCAATGGACTGGAAAATTTCCAGTTCGTTTTCCCGTTAAATCGCCTGTGCGTTTTTTAGCACCTGTTCCGGGGTGATTTTCAAGCGGTTGGCAAACTGCGATTCCGGATGAAACTCACCCGTGGCAATAAGAGAAAATTCATCACGCCCCGCCGACTGCCCCTCAAACACCCGCACTACGGCGTTGATGGCGTCCAGTTGGTGTTTTTGGTTGGGGGTAAAGTTAAGACGCACTTATCGGGTTTTCTCGGTGAGAAATTTTTTAAGTGGATTGAGTGAAGGGTGATGAAAATCCCAATATTCAGGGCGATACTGATTTGATTTCCCTTTCGCGTCAAGCGCTTCTGTGTAAGCGTATATTTTCCCTTTCATGTCAGGGGGGATGTAACCATTGTTTTTATCTTTCAGGCATCTTTCGTAGTTCTCAAAACACTCAAAAATGCCCGCATGTTCGCGCAAAATAATTTGTTCCAGTAAATTTTCTAAATCCCCATTGGAGTGATTGTCTGGAAAAAGAAACAAAGGCAAATTTTGGCCATTTATTTTGGTATTAATAATTCCTTCTATCGATTTCCTCCTTCTTTTAGGGTTCGAATTGGCATCAAGAATGAGCAGAATCTTAACGCCATCGTTCAGGTGTTCCTGCATTTTTTGCGTGTGTCCGGCAAGTTTATCAATCCCGCCTAAATTTTTAATAACCTCGGGAACTGACGAAGACAGGTTGATATGCTTCAGATATTCCGTCATAAACAGTTTATCTGTTTCGCCCTCAACAACAATATGAAAATTTTTAGTCACGGTTATATCCGAAGATCGGTGTCTGAGCTCAACGCTTGCCCTAATTCTTCGGTAGAATAGCGGTATGCGCGAGTCTCGTCATCTGTATGCTTAACCAAACGGTAGCAAGCGACCATTTCATCTTCGGCATTGAATAATCCGCCGTTATAGTCGCGTAGTGCCCTATCCAAGCCTTCGACCACGTCGTTGCTGTGGGTCACTATGAATATCTGGGTATTGCGACGTTGTGATTGCTCCATTACGACCTTCCACATGTGCTCTATACTCGAGACATGCAGTCCGTTTTCTATTTCATCGATCATCAAGAGACCATACGAGGTGCTGTCGATGGATGCGAGTATGTTTAATAGGCGAATTAGTCCATCCCCCATAAGATTGATAGGGATAAAATGCTCCAGCCCTATGTCACCCAGAACGACCCCTCCTGACCCTGTTCTTATATCTTGAATTTTATTCTCAATAGGTCGCAAAGTATCCAGGATTACATCTTTCCGTTTGTCGTTTAGCATGTTGTCAATCAAACCGGAATCGTATCCTTCTCTTTTGGAATGCACAAAACGTCCCGCAAGCTTTTCACTGTAATTTGCAGAAGACTCTGCCTCAAACTGTACTTCATTAGGTTGTATCGGCTTCATCAGCACTCTAGCCTTATGATCGTTCTGTGGGCTGAGAGTTGAGAAGTCGTATTGCCATCCTGTCAGAGTCTGTGCGGTCGCCGAATCGACAGTCATCAGATGAGCTGGTCGTTGTCCATTCCCTTCCGCTCGGCTTTTGACGGCTTCGGGGGCTATTTGGGTTGCGGGGAATGAGCCATATAGAGGCGTTACCTTGAGGTTTCTGCCGGTTTTCCGCCCACGCCCCCGCTGCGTTGCGGACAGACTAAACCCTTTGTCACAGTCGAGGTCGCAGAAAACGTCGCGCATATCATTTTCGTTGGTCAGAAAAATTCCCCTCCAATTAGCAATCCTAATTAGCAATTCAGGATTAGACATACCAGTCAACAAAAACACGGACTCCAGTACCGAAGTTTTCCCGCAATTATTCTTCCCAACAAATAAATTAACTCGCGCAAGGTCATTGATTTCCAGGGATTTAATCCCGCGGAAATTTTCGATTTTCAGGGTTTTGAAGAAATGTTCGTTCATAACTTTACCTCTAAGGAGTTATACCACATCAAATCCCACTCCTGCGTCTTCCATTCGCTTCAGGTAGTCGCTCTTGCTCTCAGCGAAACGGTCAGGATAGATGAAGTGGTCGTTGCCGGTGTTGTAGGGAGGGTCGATATAAATCATCTTGATCTTGCCGAAGTAGGATTTCTGCAAAACTTTGAGCACCGTCAGGTTTTCGCCTTTGATGAAAATATTTTCTGTTTCATCAAACGCCACCGACTCCTCTCGGCACGGCGCCAGCGTCGCCGTTGTCGACGACTGTAGCGCCCGAAAAGCCCCAGTCTTGCCGGCCCAATTCAAATGATAGCGTTCGTCTTTAAACTCACTGCCACCCAGCGAAACGCGCAACTTTTCCCAGTCAATCTCACCCTCTGCGAACGCCTCGGGAACAACTTCCCGTAGCCGCGCAAGCTTTTCTTCGGTAATTTTAAGGGATTCGCTGTTCATAGTTTCCAGCATACCACTTTTAGACGCGCCGGGAATGGTGCCAATGAACCACTTTTCTTCAAGTTCGTGGAAACACTGTACCCTTAGTTTTTTCAAGCCAGCCACTTTGTAGGTCGAAGTCTCGATAGTTCGAGCGCAGGACTTCGTCCCGGCTGAGCGCGACGATCACCGAAAGGGTATTCGGCAGGGAGATAATCATAAGAGAGTCGTTCCGCAGTCGTCGAAACGTGAAATCGGCAAGCGGGCACAGTGGTCACTGGGCTGTTCCAGTCCAAGAAGATTCAGGACTTTCTGGATGACATCTGGGGTTTTCAATGGATGCGATGGTCCACCTAACCCTCTCCAAGGATAAACTCACGCAACTGGTTTGCCAGCCCCTGGCAGGCGGCGTTATCTGGCCGGGCGGGGATCGGGATAGGAACTATCAGTCCGGCAAGATAAGAGGTGCCGGTCGCATCAGCACTGATTTGACCGGTCGAGGTCATGGATTGTAGATCCCAGATGCTGGCTTCATAAGAAGCGTCCTCCTCCCAGTAGGTGATGCCAAAGCAGCCACCCCCAAAGGTACTGATGGTGCAACTCATGGAACCGCCGCTGTCGATGGTAACGGTATCGCCATCAATCCAGGCAAGATAGCGCACCCTGGCTTCGTTGATTCGCTCCCGAACACCCGGCTGGGCAAAGAGCCGTCCCAGTTCGTCGGCGGAGGTGGGTGCCGTTCTCGGTTCAAACCAGGGATAGAACTCATCCTTGAACTGTTTCGGCGGTATCAGACGTATCGGATCGTCTCCCCGGCTCAGTGCGGCGGCGATACAGTCGGTGAAACTTTCCTCCGTCTGTTTGTCGTTGTAGCTTGCACGGCCCAGCAAAACCAGCGCTTCACCGTGATTGATACCGGTAGAAGCCTCACGCACCTGTTCAACCCGGGATGAAGCGCAACCCGAAAGCAGGGTAAAGACCGCAAGCAACGGCAGCATCCATCTCATCACAGCCCGGCTCCTTCTGTCTGCCCGGCCATGCCGTGAACCTCGCGCAACCATGCCTGCACTGACGGTCGGTCGATCAGTTCAATGGCGATCCGGGCGCCACCGTCACGAATAGCCAGTACCGTCGCCTCGTTAATGGCCTCATCCCTGCTGAACACCCCACCCTCGCTCTTGCCGTAGCCGATGATGTTCCAGTCACCTATTTTCTTGCCGGATTTGTCGTGCATGACAATGCGATACTCAATGGATGCGGAATAAAACTTCAGGCCCGAGATCGAAGGGGTCAGGAAACCATATTTCTCGATGGAGGGAATCATGATTCCGTCCAGGTCGCCCATCTCCTCCGCCGTGAAAGTGGGTTCGGGAACCTCTTCGACTGAGGTAAACAGGGCTTCCGTCAGATTGCGGAAAAAGCTCAGGTTCTGCGATCCAAGATCTATGTCCCAGGTACCCGCATCGCGGATCTCCTCCTGGTAACGAAAGTTGCGGAAGTCCTCCGTGTAGAATACACCCACCCGTGCGGGAATCCTGGTCACCAGAGGCGTCGGCACCGTGCCCTCTACCACCACACTGGTGGTACAGGCGGAAATCATCAACACGATCTGCACACAAAGAAGTATCCGAATCAACGAAACGCCCCAATGCCTTCTGGAGTCACCATCCTACCTGTCCTGACAGTCACAAATAAAGTTCTACAGGTGGTTTCCAGTGTACCCGGTGAAAATGTCCTTTGCAGTTGAACATTTACCCCGTCCGACAGGTCCAACCATGTAAAGGTGCCTGGGACTTCAAGAGCCTATTCAGTTAAACTTCAGCTATCTCACAGGACAATGTCGGTCAATAGCCCGAGATAACTTATGCGAAGAATCAACCAGTTAATGATGATCGGCCTGTTTGCCACGCTGGTCGCTGCCTGCGGGCCAAAACAGCGGACAACGGCACCGCCGTCTTCACCTTCTCCCAAACAGAGTTCGATACCACCTTCATCACCGTCTGTACCGAGTACGCCCTCTGCATCGCCACCGTCTGCACCGAGCACGCCCTCTGCATCGCCACCGTCTGCACCGGGTATGCCCTCTGCATCACCATCGTCAAGGTCTTCACCGTCTATTTCAGAGCCTTCTATTTCAGAGCCCTCCATTTCAGAACAAGGCCCGGCACCATCGACCTCAACCAAAGGTCAAAACCGACAGAAAGCCGCTGAGCGATTAAAAAAAGCGGGACAACAGATTGCCAGAGTCGGCGAGCAGATGCCGTCAGGTTCATCTTCACCGCCACAATCTCCGGGTGACCCCGGTCAGCGGCCGGGTGACGAGTGGGACCCACTCATGCCTGACAGTGACCCGATGAGTCGGTCCGACAGTGACATCTTTATGGAGGAAACTGCGGCGGCCGGGTCTTATCCGACTGAGGGCTCTTCACAGGCCGAAGGCTCTCCACAGAAAGCTGAAGGCTCTCCACAGGTTGAAGGCTCTTTACAGAAAGCTGAAGGCTCTTCACAGGTTGAAGGCTCTTTACAGAAAGCTGAAGGCTCTTCACAAGCTGAAGGCTCTCCCGACGACATGATGGCGGATGAAATCCGTGCAGCCCGGGAAGCGCTGGAACAGGCCGCTATCGCACTCCAGCGGGCCGGTGTGAGTCTGGAGGGCGCTACCACCGACCAGGAACTGGCAGCCGCTGAAGCCGAACTTGCCAGGGCGCGCCTGTCAGTCATCGTGGCTGGCCAGGACCTGATGGATACCAGTGATGTCTTCTCAGACACACCCGGCGAGGATATTTTCAATGAGGCAGGGGAAGCCCTGAATGAGGCAAACGTCGCTATCGTCATCGCCACGGAGGCCATCTTTGACACGCACCTTGAGTTGCCAGACTTCGATATACCCGACAGTGATGCCGGGCAGAGCGGTCTGGACAAGGAACTCAACGAGTCCATCGCCATATTCGAGGGCAGGATTCTTGATGCGCGCAACCAGCTTCCGGGCAGTGCCCCGCCACCAACCTCTGCCGAGAAGATTCCCGGCGTTGCCGTGCTCGGCGGCACCGGCACGCCTGCGGATGAGGGTGGTTTTCAGGAAAACGGACAACAGGGGCCAGAGACCGGGGTCATCGAACAGGGTCGCATGCCCGAAGGTGCTGTCATTGCCAAAACAGGCGAGACGGGAGCGCCCCCGATTCCCGAGGATATTCCGGACCCCCAGGGTGACGACATCGTGGCCCGACAAATTCGCGAGGCCGCCATCGCCGCAACCGACCCGGCTCTGAAAGAGAAGCTCTGGGAGGAATACAAGAATTACCGGGCAGGACTCTAATATTATGCAGTACCGGAATATTATGAAGCACCGGCTTTCAATGTTGTTGTTGCTCTGCTGCACGTCGGTTGGCTGTGCCACCACCCAGGTCATCACCGCCAACTCCACCCCGGCGCGCCAGGCCGATACGCCTGTTCCCTATGATGAATTGCTGGATGTCGGCATCCTGCCCCTTGACCCGAATATCCCGGCGGACCCGGAGGAGGCGGAACGGAAACTGATCGTCCCGGATGTGAGGCGCGCCGAGTCCAGCTTCATTGCCTACCATCTGAAGGACACCCTGGAACTGACCGGCAACTGGGGCGCCGTCAGGGTCACACCCCAGTCTGCGAGGTCAGTTGACCTGGAGCTACAGGGACAGATCCTGCTTTCTGACGGAGAACAGTTGAAGGTGCGGATGAAGGCGGTCGACGCCAGTGGCAGGGTCTGGTTCGATAAAACCTACGATGATGCCGCCAGTAAATTCTCTTATGAGAAACCCGGAGAAGACCCGTTCCAGGACCTGTACAACGCCATCGCCAATGACCTGCTCGCGGCGCGTGAACAGATGACCAGGGACGAACTGGTCTATATCAAGACGGTTGCCGGTCTCCGCTATGCGAAGGATCTGGCCCCGGACGCCTTCTCCGCTTACATCGAAGAAAACAGCCGCGGACAGGTCAGGGTTCTGCAACTGCCGGCGGCAACCGACAGCATGATGACGCGCGTGAATCGAATCAGGGAACAGGAATACCTGTTCGTGGATACCCTGGACGACTACTACTCCCGCTTCTACCGCAACATGCAGCCATCCTACAGCGAGTGGCGCCATGCTACCTATGATGAAGCCATACGGCTGCGTGAAATTCAGCGACAGGCCCGGACCAAACTCGCAACCGGCGCACTGCTGATTGCCGGTGGTATTGTCGCAGGCCGTGAAAGCAAAACCTGGGCCGGTAACGCCGCTGCGGCGGGCGCGGTTGTGGGTGGTATCGGCGCGATCAAGGCAGGACTGCAAAGAAAGAAAGAGGCGGAAATTCACGCCGAATCTCTCAAGGAAATCAGCCAGTCACTGGGTAATGAGATCACCCCCTATGTACTCGACATTGAAGGTCGCACCATCGAACTCACGGGCACGGCGCAGGAGCAGTATCAACAATGGCGTAAGCTTCTCGGTGAGATTTACGCACAAGAGACCCGCCTGCCAGTACAATAGCCTGTTGCGGTTCGCAGAACTTCGGTTGTTTACATGACGTCTATTCGCCAGGAGGGGCAGACTTTTGGTCAACAGTACCGGCTGGACCAAAGCCTCAGGCTGACCGGCGGGGAAGCCTGGGTTGCCACGCGCAAGGACACGGGCGACCGCGTTTTTCTGAGCATTCTTGGCGAAGGCTTCCCTGATGACGACTGGCAAACCCTGACCCGTCACATTGACCGCCTGAAGGGTCTGTTGCATCAGAACATTACGCTCATGTCGGACTATGGCGAAGACCAGGGTCGATACTGGCTGGCGGAACCCTATATCGCCGGTGGCCGTTACTATGACCCTGATGCCGATAATAACTGGCCCATCCTCTCACAACTTCTGGATGCCCTGATCTACGCGCATCACCTGGGGATACCTCACGGCCATCTGCAACCGTCCAACCTCATCATCGATCAATCCGGGGTCCTGCATGTGACCGGCTTCTGTTCCGGCATTGACCCTTCCGGCAACACGGATGAACAGGTCTACCTCAGCCCACAGATTCGCGAAGGCGCGCAGCCGGATATGACAGACGATGTGTACTCCCTGGGTTGTATCCTGTTCCAGTCGCTGACCGGGAAACCATGGACACCCGGGGTGGAACTGGACGCGCAACTGCCCGCCGCTATTCATGACATGGTCGAGCGAATGCTGAGTCAGACTGTCGTCGACAGACAGATTTCCCTGTCCCGGGTCCGGGAAACGCTGAAGGCCGAGTATGAGGAACAATCTCCCGGCATCGCCTCGGTCGATTTTTCACGACCGACCGGTGAACCGGATGTTCCTGATCAGGCCCCTGCCGTGACACAGGTTCGCCCGGGTAGCAGCCTGCCGATTCAAACAGTGCTGCTGGTCACTGCGGGCCTCATCATCTCCGGTCTTCTCCTGTTCCTGTTGCTGCAAACAGAACCCAGGGTTAGCAAAACAGCACCGGCAACCGCGGGTGGCAACGCATCCCCGACCACCGTCCATCCAACCACCGTCCACCCAAACAGGGCCACGGGCGGCGCGGCCACCCTGACGCCACGAGAGAAGGCGGCACGGGAATTCCTGGAGCAGGAGGGTCAGCGGGTCGCACGCGAGATTCTGAGATTGCAGGTGGCGCTGGAAGATCTGGGCGTCATGCTATGGGCGGCGGAGTCCTACCAGGGTCTCACTGCTGATCTGGACAATGCCGACCAACTGTACCGCGACGGGTCACCGGAACAGGCCCTTGAAGGGTATCAGTCGGTACTCGCAGGCTTGCAGCAGATCATTGCTGATGCGAACAACGCACTCGCAGAGCAGATCGCCATCGGCAATGAAGCACTGGAACGGGGCGACCCGGACACGGCACTGACGGCGCTGACCATCGCTACCGCCATTGATGGCGAAGATCAGGATCTGCGACAACGGCTGACACGCGCTGAAAATCTTGAACAGGTGCTCTATCTGGTGCAGCAGGCCGAGGCAACCGAACGAAATGGCGACCTGGATGATGCCGCCGCACTGTTCAGGCAGGCCCGCGATCTGGACGGTCTGTGGCAACCGGCACGGGAGGGTTACCGAAGGGTCAGCGGGGCCATCACCCGGAGGCAGTTCAGGGCGGCCATGTCAGAGGGCTTTCGGGCGATTGCGAACAAGGACTACCCTGCCGCACAAGCGGGTTTCGCAAAAGCCCAGTCCATTCTCCCGGACTCCAATGAACCTGCTGATGGCCTGTTGCAGATCGAGCAGACGAAGCGTAACGATCTGATCACACAACATCGGGAGCAGGCCGAGGCGTTTGCCAAAGCCTCAGACTGGCCTGCGGCGATCCGGGAATACCAGGCTGCACTGGCTATTACGCCGACGCTCGAATTTGCGTTGCAGGGTCTGGCCAAAGCGGAAGGTCGGCAGGAAATTAATGAGCAGATCAGTCGATTCCTGAGCGATCCCACCCTGCTGCAAAACAACGAAAACCTGGATCGGGCATCCGGGGCCCTGCGTGACGCAAGTCGTGTATCCCCGCAGACTGACAGGCTGCAACAAGACATGGATACCCTGGCGCAACTGGTATCGACCGCGCGCATCAAAATCCCGGTGACCATAAGTTCCGATGGCAAAACCAGTGTCACCGTTCGCAAGCACAAGGAACTGGGCGCCATCACATCAGAAGTGGTCTACCTGATTCCGGGGCGGTACGCGATCATCGGAACCAGACCCGGTTACCGGGATGCGCGACACGATCTGGTGCTGGTGGCCGGACGACCGGTGCCGGAGGTCAGGATCGCCAGCACTGAGCGGGTCCGATAGATGTCTGATTCCGAAAACAGGGTCATTGAACCATCAGCGTTTGTGCGAGCGGATGCCCCATCCGGAGACCGGCTGTTCAGGCCGAGCCCGCTGAAGATCGGCATACTGGCTCTGTTCCTGCTGCTCACCATCGTGGCGCTGTTCATCGTTTACGCCAGAGCCGTGCAATTCGTTTTCCTGCCCGAAACAGCCGTCCTGGATATTCATGGTGGCTTTCCGACCTACCAACTCGGCGGGCGCTACCTGATGTTGCCGGGCGACTACGGGATTTCCGCATCAGCCGAGGGTTACCATCGCCTTGATGAAACCGTCAGTATTGGCGAAGAACCGGACCAGGAGTACCTCTTTGAACTCACAAAACTGCCGGGCATCCTGTCTGTAGAGGCCAGGTACGGCGAATCGACCGTAGAAGGTGCGCGGGTCCTGATAGACCAGACGCCTCTCGGCACCACCCCGCTGCTGATTGATGAAGTGGCCGCGGGAAGACGGGACCTGTTTGTGAACCATCCCCGGTTCAAACCGGTGCAGACAGAAATCCAGGTCATCGGACGCAGGCAGCATCAGCAGGAGTCTGTGCAACTTGAACCCGCCTGGGCGGATGTCACCGTTACCACCATCCCGGATGGCGCACAGATTGCCGTCGATGGCCGGACCCTGGGTGAAACGCCCGGAACCCTGGAAATCATCGAAGGCACCCGGGCGCTTGTGGTACGGAAAGCCGGATACAAGTCCTTCGAAACCACGCTTTCGGTAACCGCGCAACAAGCGCTCGAAGTACCGCCCATCCTGCTCATCAGGTCGGACGGCAAACTGAACATCAACAGTCATCCCGGGGGAGTGAACGTCACCATCTCGGGCGAATACTACGGGCAGACACCGCTATCCCTCGCCCTGCCCCCCGGGGACAACTATCAACTGGTCGCAACCAAGGCCGGTTACCGCAACCTTGAACGGCAACTGACCGTCAGGGCCGATCAGGATCAAAGCCTGAGCCTCAGGCTGAAACCCGTTGTCGGCCAGATCAAGCTGGCGGTTTCGCCTGCCGGCGCCACCCTCTTTGTCAACGATGAAGCGCGTGGCAGCGCCAATCAGACACTGGAACTTACCGCACGCCATCACAGGCTCCGGGTGGAACTGGCCGGTTACGCGCCTTTTGAGACGGATGTTATTCCCCAGCCCGGGCTACCTCAGCAACTGAACATCCTTCTACAGACCGAGGAAGAAGCACGGGTTTCCGCAATCCCGCAGCAGATCGCCACCAGCCTCGGCGATGTGCTCCGCTTCGTTCTGCCCGGTGAGCTGGAAATGGGCGCCGATCGACGAGAGCCGGGACGCCGGTCAAACGAAATCCGGAAACAGGTCAGGCTGACCCGGGCCTTTTATCTGGGCGAGAAGGAAATCAGCAATCAGACCTTCAAGATGTTTGACCCCGGCCATGATTCCGGTCTGCATGGCAGGGCCCTGCTCAGTGACCCGGAACGACCGGTGGTCAATGTCTCCCGGGAGGATGTGACACAATTCTGCAACTGGCTCAGTGAGCGGGAGGGTCTGCCCACCGCCTACGAAAAGAAGGCGGGCAAATGGCGTTTGAAATTGCCGGTCAACACAGGATACCGCCTGCCCACGGAGGCTGAATGGGCATGGGCGGCGAAATATGCAGACGGCCCGCCAACACGATTCCCCTGGGGCGATACCATGCCGCCACCGCCGGGCGCCGGAAACTTCGCCGATCAAAGCGCAGGCAACATGGTCCCTTACAGTATCAGGGGATACAACGACAACTTTCGCGGCCCGGCGCCTTCGGGTACCTATGGCGCCAACCGCCTCGGTATTTTCGATCTGGCGGGAAACGTTTCCGAATGGGTAACTGATGTTTATTCCATTGAGCTGCACCGAAAGCCGCTCACCGACCCGCTGGGTCCGGGTCATGGTGATTACTACGTGATCCGTGGCTCCAACTACACACATGGCCGGTTCAGCGAACTGCGCTGGACCTTCCGTGATTATGGACTGGACCCGAGACCCGATGTCGGGTTTCGTATTGCGAGGTATGCGGAATGAGAAAGCTGATACTGTCGGTTCTGTTGGCGACCCTGGCATACGGCGTACAGGCCGGGGAACCGGAGGGCGAGCCGCAGGAGGCCCCGGAGTCGGCAGACACACAGGAAGCGCCCGCCCCGGAAGCGGAAAATCCGGGTGACGCTTTCGAGAACTTTCGCCCCAGCGAAGAAATCAGCGCAGATAACGCGGTACCATTTCCAGTGGACATCTAGGAACCCCTGAGTCCCGATTTCAAGGAGCACTATGAACAAGCAACTGTCCATTGAATTTATCTACCAGTTATTCTCGCTGATTATCGCGGTCATCCTGGTGCACGCGATGTATGTCTCGATCATCAGACCCAATGCCACGGCGATACTTGAGGAACGGGCCATCGAAATGAGCGTCAACCCCGACTATGTTCCGGAACGTTCCGCCTATGTGGTTATGCGTGATTTCGAACAGGAAGCCTGCCTGATCCTGATGCTCTGGGCCATGTCACTGATGGGCTACAAGGCGAGGATAAACATACAACAGCGCAAGATGCTGCAACTGGACCTGATTCCACTGACGCAGGGAACCAGCATTCTGCCGGAAGATACCAGGGAGTATTCCCGCCCCATACAGGCACTGCCGGAGCAGCAGCAGGGGTACCTGCTGCCCAGGGCCCTGCTCACCGCGCTGCACCGCTTCCGCTCCACCCGAAACATCCAGGACGTTTCCACCTCGATTCGCGCGATTGCGGAATCCGAGTCCGAGCGCCTGAACTCCGAACTCTCAATGATCCGCTACATCGCCTGGGCGATTCCATCCATCGGGTTTCTCGGCACGGTACGCGGCATCGGCCAGGCACTGGGACAGGCGCACCAGGCGGTGGAAGGTGAGATCGCCGGTGTCACACAGTCGCTTGGTGTCGCATTCAACTCAACCTTTGTCGCCATACTGATCAGCATCATCATCATGTTCCTGATGCATCAGCTACAGTTTGCCCAGGAACGACTGGCCCTTGATACGGAAGAATACTGCGATGTCAGGCTGGTCCGGCATCTGACGAACTGAGCGGGGGATACTGGTGAGTATCGCAATCTTCAATATCAATGACGCCGGAATCCAGGTTTCCGTCGACGGCGACCTGCTCCGAACCAGCCCCGGCTACGCAGTGCTGGACCAGGACAGGCTGCTGACCGGGGAAGCCGCCGGCGAAAATGCAAAACTCCTGCCCCGATGGACCAACAACCGGTTCTGGAGTCAGTTGAACGTCAACCCGCTGCCCAACGGCACTGCCCGGATTCGCCATCATGCTGACCTCGCCTTCGCACACCTGGAATCACTCTGGCAGCCCGTTGTGGGTGATGTTGAAGCGGCCGCCTTCATTGTTCCGGGCTACTACAGCGCCGACAACCTCGGGTTGCTGCTCGGCATATCCCGGGAAGCCGGTATTCCCGTTGGCGGTATTGTTGACAACTCAATTGTCCAGGCGACCGACCTACCCCTCAGGAAGACGGTTCTTCACCTGGACATTCACCTGCACAACATCACGCTGACCCGCATCAGCAACCTCGGCAACCTCGCCCGCCGCGAGGTGAAAACCATCATGGAAAACGGCCTGTTCACACTGCTGGACCGATGGTCAAACATCATCGCCGATCAGTTCGTTCAGACCACTCGTTTCGACCCGATGCATAGTGCGGATACCGAACAGCAACTGTTCAATCTGCTGCCGGGATGGATTGCGTCGCTCGGTGAACAGAACACACATCCCATCACGCTCAAAACCGGCAATACCGAGCACACGGTCTTCATCTCCAATGACAGGCTGCTGAAGGCATGCGCGCCAATCTATCCCCAGATCGTGCAGGCGGTACGCGACGAAATCCCTTCAGGAGACACAGCCACCCTGCTGGTGTCGCACCGATTCGCCGGTTTCCCGGGTCTGAAAAACTCCCTTGGCCTGATCACCCCTGTTGAAACCCTGGATCTCGCCGAACTGAAAGCCATCGGCTCAACCGCCGTACACCGGGATGAAATTTTCAGCGCCGACGGGGCCGTTCAGCATGTCCTGCAAATCAGCACCAGCAAGGAACAGGCGCCGGTAGTCAGCACCGGGAAGGAAACCGGGGCAACCCACCTGCTCTGGCATCATCGTGCCTTTGCCATCGGCGCCGGTCTCAAACTGGGCGAAGACATGAGCGCCGGGCCCGTAAGCAGCGACGCACCCGTGTGCACGATTTATCAACGTAACCGGCAACTGATGCTGGAATGCCACCAGCCGGGTGCCGTGCATGTGAATGGCGTCGCTCCGGATACACCAACGAGTCTGAAGCCGGGTGATGAGGTCGTCATTTCCGGTGAGTCAATGACCGTGATTTCGGTGGCTCCCGATGGCTAGGCGCAGAGAGCTCAATGTCTTCAGTCTCTCGTTTCTGGACGTCATGTCCTGCGGGTTCGGTGCCGTCATCCTGATTTACATCATTATCAACCACGCCACGGAAACAACCAGCGGAGAACTCAATGCGGAGCTACTGGCTGAAGTCAAACGCTACGAGACCCAGGTCGAGGATACGACAGAAAACCTGATTGAATTACGCAACACCGCAGCGGAACAGGAACAGGAGATAGTCATAACCGGAGAAATGGTAATCCGGCTGATTGAAACCATCAAGGCGCTGAAGGCCGAACTCGCTGCCCTCATCGAACAGGGCGCCAGCCAGGATGCCTCCATTGAAGATCTGAAATCTAAAAATAAGAAACTGGAAGTTGAAATCGCCAATCTGGAAGGCAGTGTCGCCGGTGATGAAACCCGGGGGGACGACCTTCGGTCCATCGTCGGCGAAGGTGACCGGCAGTATCTCACCGGCATGAAAATGGGCGGCCGACACATCCTGATTCTGCTGGATGCCTCTGCCAGCATGCTTGATGACACCCTCGTTAACGTCATCCGTCGCCGAAACCTGCCGGATGACAAAAAACTGGCGTCCCCCAAGTGGCGGCGGGCCATCGCCACGGTTGAGTGGATTATGGCCAGGATGCCCGAAGACGCCAGGTTTCAACTGTTCACCTTCAATGCCGACGCGCAACCCGCTCTGGCAGGTACGGAAGGCGACTGGCTGCAAGCCATTGACCGGGCGAACACGGACGACGTGATTGAAGCCATCAGCAACACCATACCCGCGGGCGGAACCTCACTGCACAAGGCATTTGCCCTGGCACGACAACTGGAGCCATCACCTGACAACATCTACCTGATCGTCGACAGTCTGCCGACCCTGGGGATGCAGCCACCGGGAAAATCCACCATTGAGTCCCGCGACCGGGTGAAACTGTTTACTGGCAGCCTGGAACTGCTGCCGAGGGCCAGTCCGGTGAATGTCATCCTGTTTCCCATGGAAGGCGACCCCCTGGCCACACCGTCCTACTGGCGGCTGGCGCAGGTGACCGGCGGTTCTTTTCTGTCCCCGCCGGAGGACTGGCCATGAAAATCACACAACGGGAAATTGAGGGCCTGAGCCTGTCCTTTCTGGATGTGATCAGTTGCGGTTTTGGCGCAATCATCCTGCTGCTGGTGCTGACCAGGGTATTCGAGCCGGTCATCATTGAGGACACCCTTACCAACCTGGAGGGTTACCTGGCCGACCTGCAACAGGACCTTCAGGACCTCAGGGGCGAAGCGCGGGACCTGAACCGGCAGATGATCCGCAGGGAAGACCCGCAGGTAGAACGGGTCGAACGGCGGGCACAGCTTGACGCCGAACGGTCTGCCCTGCAGGCAGAGTATGAGAAGACACAGGACAAGACGAGGATTTCAACGCTGATTGAAGGTCAGCTTGCCGAGAAGAACCAGTTCCTGACCGACAAAAGGGCGGCCCTGCTTGCCAAATACAAACCCCCGGAGGACGACCGCAAGATCGGGGGTATCCCCGTCGACAGCGAATATGTGATCTTCATCATTGATACCAGCGGCAGCATGCAGAACGCAGCCTGGCCCCTGGTTTTGCAGAAGGTCACGGAAACCCTTGAGATTTATCCGCGCCTCAAGGGTATACAGGTCATGAGTGATATGGGCACTTACATGTTTACTTCCTATGTCGGCACCTGGATACCGGACACAGATGCCCGGCGTCGCGGCATCATTGAGCAACTCAGGTTCTGGGCTCCATTTTCCAATTCCTCGCCGGTCGAGGGCATCACCAAGGCCATCAGTACCTACTATCGGCCCGGACGAAAGATCAGTCTTTACGTATTCGGCGACGAGTTCAGCGGCAGGTCCATTCAGCGCGTGCTTGATACGGTAGATCGGATCAACCGGGCCGATGCCAAAGGGGAAAGACTGGTCAGGATTCACGGTATCGGCTTCCCGGTCCAGTTTGCCAACCCGCCGAGATACCAGGATACCGGCATCAAGTTTGCCATCCTGATGCGCGAACTCTGCGCCAGAAACGGGGGCACCTTCGTCGGACTGAATAACTTCAAGGCCTTTTAGGGAAGCTCTGAATAATAGGATTTCGGAATTATATGATACGGGCTTGACATCTCTAGCCTGCAGGTGTGTAGGTTCCGATACATATGAGACATTTCAGCTTAGTGGCGAGGACGACACCTATGACATCAAAGTGGACGTAGACCACCGCGCCCTGCACGTAGACCCCACCCCGGTCAATAACTTCGATGCTGTTACTTTTATCATGGACAAGCAAAGGTTGCGGGTGCCCTTGAATACACCCATCTCATTTACCAGCGATAATTTGCCAGAGCAGTATGTCGTGAGTGGCCTGGGTCGTCCCGGGCCTACCCTGACCTGGAGCACCGATCATGAAGTCCACTTTGATTTCATGTTGGCGGAAGTAGAAAACGACATACTGGTCGACTTGAGCGTCTATCCCTTCCTGATTGCGGGACAAGTGCCCGAGCAATATGTGACCGTCACTATTGATGGCGAAGAGATTGCCCAATGGCAGTTCTGGCAACGGGGCGTCGCCACGCGGCAACTACGTATACCTGCAGAGCTCATCCAACCGGGTGTGCCTTTTCGGATGACGTTCCATCTTCCTGATGCGACGGTGCCTGCATTTTATGGGGTCAATCCCGATGTCCGTTTGCTGGGACTGGGGTTTATCTCCATGACGTTTTCTGTTGAATGACTTGGAAGCACGGCGAGGCCAAATGGTCATTGCGGCAACCAAACCCGTATCGCATAATTCCGAAATTTTAACTCCACAACTCATCATACAACTGGCGGCAGGTAGTAGCGAAGCGCCCTTGTCCGCCAGAGCAATCCTCTTTACATTCGCCGAATTAGGTTCTTAATCCAGATCATGCAAAATTCAATAGCCCAGTCTGTTTGGGGTATCGAAAGTTTTGGCATAGAATCACTACCTGCGCCATGAACAAGTGGATTTCTCACAGAAGTAAAGAATTGGGTTAAGATTTTACCCTCCCAGTCATTGACAAACTCGCTGTTCTTTTTGTTTCGCAGGTTGTTGATATACATGACAGCCCCGTTCTCTTTTCCTGTCGTCCACCCCTTGTCGTCAGAGATGATCTTTATGGTGCTCTCCAATGCCTTGGCCGCATGTAACGCAGGGTCACGTCCACCAATATCGCGCAAATCTATAGCCTCTTTCATATCGTGGTCTACGCTCTCCCACTCTGGGGCAGAAACCAGATTCCAAAAAGGACGATCAACCTGATTCCTTGTTATCTCATCGGTCGATAATTGAATAAAGCCGTTGTGGTAATCCAGCTTGGCTTTGGCGTTCCGAAATCGTTCGTTTAATTCAGCACATGATGACTGGAAAGATGAGTTTAGGGTTTCGTTTTGAGCTCTTAATTCGTTCGCTATGTTCTCCATCATCTCCTCTTTGCCTAATGATGGGCCTACTCGGAAACCCCCTCTGGACGGTCCAGTGCGGGGCGCGATCACTGACAACTTTTTCTGTTGAACTTTTGCGGATAGTCCTGCATTTGCTTCCGAAATTTCGTGTTCCTTGTGTTGAAAAGCGAGTTCAATAAAGCTCAAGCGTTCTTTAATGAATTGATCTTCCGGAACCGACCCATCGTACTTTGCACACACGAAGTTTTCGCAGATGTCCTCATCCGTGTGGGTTCGGCCAATCCAACGATTGTTCCGATCGTAAAAACCCGATGCACTCGGCGCAATATCCATCAGGCCTAATTCCATAGCTAGTTGCTTGTTAAGTAAGTGCCATATCTCTTTTGCGCCATCTGCTACTTCCCCGGTATTGTTATAAGAAAAAAGCTGTTCGCTCACAATACGGAAACCCTGGACGAGCAGTCGCCTAGCGTTCTCATCAAATGCCTTCCATAGAGGTACATCACGGTATCGATGAGCGAATATGTCAGTTAACATAGAAAAGGATTCCCTATTTTTAGGGAATTATACGATTAACCAGCCAAAGCTACGACATAAAAAGAGGGAGTCAGATACAATAGTGCCGAAAATCTCTGGTGCCTAGCAGTTCGCCGAGTGCAACAGACGGACTTTCCTTCAACCCCAAGAACCGGATAATGACCAGGTGATTGATGACTTGACAGGGGTGAACCCATGAGTGAGGCGACACAAAAACTGACAGAAGAACAGCAACTGACTGATGATTTTCTGGTAGCTGTTCGTCAGCGTGATTTCGAAGAAATAGACAGGCTGATGCGCAAGATGAAATTCCCGGCCTGTTGTTTGATGTCAGGCAAAAAGCTCTTTGGCGCGGAGTTCATTCGTGAGAACGGGTACGACACTGAAGAAGCGGACAAGAAATACGGACCAGGCTGGCTGGACCGCGACGACGGTCCTCCCATGTTTCCGCACTGGGAAGGCTGACTCGCATGGCATTATCTCCTGGTGTCTGGAAGATGGCTTACGGCCTTGCCAGTTGCGCCTGCGTGAACAAACAGAACCGGAGCAACGGGACGAAGTCAGACAGGAGATCACAACAGTACTACTTCAGGCGGCGCGTCAACGAGACATAGATGCCATTCTTGCGTTGGAAGGAATTTTGCTATCGGCAGAACGGGAATACCTGAGCGAGTCACCGGACAAGGAGGCTTCCCTCGATAAGGCCTTGGAAGAAATGGATGCTGCTCGGTTATCGCTGGAAAGTGTCCGTGAACAAGGTAGCTATCGTGTAATAGCGAGGCGACACTACGGCTTGCAGAAAAATCAGACCGGTGGTCTGCCTAGCGACCAGGCACGGCAGTTTTTTCGATCACATCAAACCAGGTCGGCAAAGGTCGAATGGAGGAGAGTGAACGCGCCCTCCTGTCCATTCGTGCTGGGAACATCAAGACCGCAGAAACCGTCTACAAGGAACTCCAGCAACAGGCGCTCGGCATCAAGGACAAGCCTCGCTCTGGATCCAGAGATGATCGGGGGCGATAATCTCAGGACAACGCTTACTTATGCTATGTGAGAACCGGAGGTCGAAATGAGCAAATACAAAAAGCCTAAAACGCTCACTGAAAAGTTAGCTGATTCGCATTATCAGCCAACCAGGGCCGAAATGAAGCAAGAGTATGACATGCCGGGGCTACCAGTCCCCAGATACAAAAGGCGGTTTTTAATCCGGTAGGCGGTCCCGGTAGAGTAAAGCCTGAAGATAGCCCGTTAAAGTAATCTAGTTAGATGTTACTTTGCGATATAATTCCCAAAAATTGCCTTGCCTCGTCACGGGGCAGACCGCCAACCCTGTTCTTGTCGAGGCTGAAGGCACCGTCGATTTCCCGCTTGTAGATAACAGGGTCACGAACCCGCTCGACGACCTCCAGGGCAATGTCCAGTTCCTCAATGGCGTTACCGAGCGACGAGGCCATCGCTACCGAACCTGCAAGATGCTCCTCTTCCTGCACGAGCAACATTCGTTCAAGTTCCAGAAGCTGTTCAACCTCGCCTTCACGAGACATCGAAAGCAAGACAGCTTGCTGGTCAGCCCGGATATTTCGATACTTTGCTCGACTCGCTTCTGTTGCGCCCTGGTTGTCAGAACCTCGGTGTAGACCAAGTCTGCCATCTTTGCACGACTTCTGGCCCAGTCAGCCATTCGGTTTAGCTTTCACGGTCCAGCCAGCCAGGACCATAGACCTTATCCGCCTTCTCAGTGTTGTAGCCGTGATTGCGAACATGATCCGCGCCGAAGGTTTTTTTCATCGCCATCAGACTAGATGCCTCGTACTTTATCTTCTTTCTGTATTCGGCTATTTATTTTTGACAGACATGGATCAGATGGTCCATCTTGTCAGCCTTGGCGTGCCGGAAGCGAGACGATGGCGAAGAGACAATTCAACCGGGCAGCGATGGATGTGGGCAACATGATTGCCCTTGAACATGTGAACCTCACGGTGCCCGATCAGGCGCTCGCAACCTTCTTTTACGTCAACGTCCTGGGTTTCACCCGCGACCCCTACATGGACTGGGGCCCTTACAATGTCTGGGTCAATGCGGGCAGCCAGCAGTTTCATCTGCCGACCGGCCAGCCACAGACCCTGCGCGGGCTGATCGGTGTCGTGGTGCCGGACCTGGCCATCCTGAGCCGGCGACTGCACCAGATGCAGAAACGCCTTGAAGATACGGATTTTGTTTTCAAAGAGAAGAAGACGTTCACCGATATTACCTGTCCCTGGGGCAACCATATCCGCGCCCACGGGCCAGGCGGTTTTGGTGAGATGCAGCTTGGCATTCCCTATGTTGAATTCCATGTCCCGCACGGCACCGCAGCCGGTATCGGCAGGTTCTACCGCAGGGTGATGGGTTGCGGCACACAACTCAACAAGGCCGGGACCCGGGTCGACGTGTCCGTCGGTGTGGAACAGAGGTTGCGGTTCAAGGAGACCCCCGGCCCACTGCCGGACTATGACGGCCATCACATCGCCATCTATGTCGCCAGTTTCTCCGGGCCACACCGGTTCCTGAAAGATCACGACCTCATCACCGAAGAGTCCGATGAGAATCAGTATCGATTTCAGACCATCGTCAATCCGGATTCGGGCAGACCCCTGTTCGAGATTGAGCACGAAGTGCGCTCCCTGCATCACCCGATGTACCAGCGGGCACTGATCAACCGAAACTCAAACCAGTCTTTTTTTCACTACCAGCGTAACCGGGATGCCTACGTTCCGGCAGAAATTCACAGCGACGACTGATAGACTGCGCTCTTTCCGGAAGTATCAACCCGCAGAAGTACCCCTATGACTACACCAACCCATCGTCGGGCATTCGGCCTGAAGATCCTGAAGGCAGGTCACCCGAAGGTCCGCCAGCTTAAACGTGAAGGTTATGTTGCTGAAATTCACGGCAACAAGTTCTGGAACTCCAGCTACCTGATCATGAACTACCTGAGGAAGAACCCCCTGCCCAAAAGATCGAGGGTTCTGGAAATCGGCTGCGGCTGGGGGTTACTGGGTCTGTACTGCGCCAGACAGTTTGGCAACAAGGTGCATGGTATTGATGCCGATGAAAACGTCCTGCCCTACCTGCAACTGCACGCTGACATCAACAAAACGAAAATGACCGCCGAAAAAAAGACGTTCAATCAGCTCACCGTCGATTACCTGAAAGGCTTCGACGTTATTCTGGGCGCTGACGTCTGCTTCTGGGACGATATGACCCGCCAGTTGTACAACCTGATGGGCAGAGCAAAGAAGGCGGGTGTCAAACAGATTATGATTGCCGACCCCTGTCGTCCTCCGTTCAATGACCTGGCGGCAAAGTGCCAGGACAGGCTTGATAACGTCGAGGTCGTGGAAAGATTTCTCAAACGCCCGGTCAACGCATCCGGCGAAATCCTGATCGTTCGCTTCCGGCGGGCATCACCGGTCGGTTAAACGGAAAAGTCCTGGGAAACTCTGAATAATGTCTTTTCCCGCGATAGCTATATCATCATCGACCTGTTTTATACGTGTGGAGTAATCATGATTATTACGACGACCCAGTCTGTGGAGGGAGCACGAATCACCCGGTATCTTGGTGTGATCACCGGGGAGGCAATACTGGGCACCAACATCTTCAAGGATATTTTCGCTTCGGTCAGGGATATCGTCGGCGGCAGGTCAGCGTCATACGAGCGGGAACTGGGCAAAGCCCGGGAAATCGCACTGGCCGAGCTGGAGGACTGGGCGGAGGAACTGGGCGCGAACGCCGTCGTAGGCGTGGACCTCGACTACGAAAGCTTCGGTAAGACCAGCGGCATGATGATGGTCAGCGCAACCGGTACCGCCGTCATTATCGAACACCAGGGAAACCCCTGATTGCCGGAGGACCGGAGCGCAGCTTCCTGCCGGATGAATTCGAACACCACACGACACGGCATCTACTATGCCCTGTCCGCCTACATCTTCTGGGGCGTCGTACCCGTATACTTCAAATGGCTTGATCAGGTATCCCCCTGGGAAGTTCTGAGCCATCGGGTCGTCTGGGCGGTCATTCTGCTGCTCGCTATCCTGGCCTGGACGCGCCAGTTGTCCGAGCTTCGACTGCCACTCAATCAATATCCGAAGGTGCTGTTCACGGCGTTGCTGATGTCGGTCAACTGGGTAGTTTTTATCTACGCAGTTGTGAACGACAACATCACAGAGGCAGCACTCGGCTACTATATCAATCCGCTGGTGAGTGTATTCCTCGGCGTTATCTTTCTGCGCGAACGGCTTCGTCCGCTACAGTGGATCGCCATCACGGTGGCAGCGGCAGGCATCATTTCCCAACTCGCCGTATTTGGCAGGATTCCCTGGGTCGCCCTGGCACTGGCGTTCAGCTTCGGGTTCTATGGCCTGTTCCGGAAGAACCTGGGGTTGCATGCGATTGGTGGGCTGGCTATCGAGGTCATGCTGGCGGCACCGTTCGCGCTGGCGTTCCTCGCCTGGAGCGGCTGGCAGGGCCAACTATCTTTCGGCAGGGACCTGACGACCGACGTTCTGCTGATGCTTGGCGGATTCGTGACTTCCTTCCCCCTGCTGTGCTTTGCCGCTGCGGTGAAGCGACTGCCACTCACTGTCATGGGCATACTCCAGTATGTCGCGCCTTCCATATCACTGGCGCTTGCCATATTCGTTTATGGTGAGGTCTTCGACCCGGGGCGTGCGATAACCTTCTTCTGCATCTGGACTGCCCTTGCCATCTTCACCTTTGAAGCCTGGATACATCATCGTCGGCGCGCCCTTTAGCCAGGGTATTTTTCCTTACCAGACGCCACCCGGTGGAGCCTGTGCCACGTCAACTTGCGTCAGCAGAAGATTCCGTTATCCTTTGCGCTCTTTGCACCAGACCTGTTCCGGGGACCGCAACCATGACCATGCAACAAACGCCTCTGCTGATGTCACACATACTGGGACGCGGCGCGCAACTTGACCCGGATATTGAAATCGTCACCCTGCAGGCGGAGGGCACACACCGACAAACGCTGGACGCCACCGCAAAACGAGTAGCGCAGTTGGCGAACGCGCTGGCACGTTATGGCATCAGGCCCGGCGATCGCATAGCCAGCTTCATGTGGAACAACTATCGGCATCTGGAACTGTACCAGGCGGTGCCCTCCATGGGCTGCGTCCTGCATACCCTCAATATTCGCCTGAGCGCGACGGACCTCGAATACATCATCAACCATGCGCAGGACAGGGTCATTTTCGCGGACGAAGACCTGCTGCCACTCCTGGAGCCGATCCTGGACAAGCTCCCTGCCGTAGAACTGCTGGTTGTCTCACGGCACGGAGAAGGCGGTGAGTCTTCGTTCAAAAATCAGGTCGATTACGAAGAACTTATCGGTCCGGAATCAACGGAGGTGACCTGGCCGGAAATTGATGAGAACTCACCCATGGGCCTTTGCTACACCAGCGGGACCACCGGCAAACCCAAGGGGGTCATGTACACCAACCGCTCCACCTACCTTCACACCATCACACAGGCAATGACCGATTCGATGAATCTTTCCTCGCTGGACGCTGTCTGCGGCATCGTGCCGATGTTTCACGCCATGGGCTGGGGGCTGCCCTTCACCGCATCCATGCTGGGTTGCAAACAGGTCATGCCGCACAGGTTCATGGACCCGGCACGACTGGTGACTCTGATGGCTGATGAAGAGGTCACAATCTCTGCGGGTGTGCCGACCATCTGGCAGGGCGTCAAAGGACTCATTGAAGAAGCGCCCGACAAATATGACCTGAGCAGGCTGTCCCGCCTGACCTGCGGCGGCAGTGCACCGCCCATATCACTCATGCGCTGGTATGCCGAAACCCTGAATGTGGAAATGATTCAGGGCTGGGGTATGACGGAAACCAACCCCCTTGGCACCCTGTCGCGAAAGGTTGCGAAGCGATCACACCTGAACCTCACGGAAGAACAGCAGTTCGAGAATATCGGCAAAGCCGGTTTGCTGATGCCGGGGCTTGAGATGGAAATTGTCGACGAGAACTGGCAACCCCTGCCCCACGACGGTGACGCCGTTGGCGAACTTCTGATTCGAGGCCCCTGGATTTGCGCCGAATACTATAACGACCCGCAGCCGGAGAAGTTCCACCAGGGCTGGCTGGTCACCGGCGATGTCGCCAGGATTGATCCCGAGGAATACCTCATCATCTCGGACCGATCAAAGGACCTCATCAAATCCGGTGGCGAATGGATTTCTTCCGTCGATCTGGAAAATCACATCGTTGCCCTGGAAGGCGTTAAGCAGGCGGCCGTCGTCGCACAACCTCACCCGAAATGGGATGAACGCCCGGTTGCGCTGGTCATTCTGGTGGAGGGCTCCAACGTAACCCGCGAGCTGATCATGACGCATTGTGCGGAATTGTTTGCCAGGTGGCAGTTGCCGGACGATGTCATTTTCGTCGATCAGATACCACTGACCTCCACCGGTAAAATCGACAAGAAGACCATCCGGGCCCAGCTTGAGCAGGCCAGGTATCAGCTTCCGGAACTGCGAACCGCCTGATGCCAGGTCGCTCCGGTCATGGTGATGGATGAAAACCATGTAGCCACTGAATCATTACAGGTACACGGAAGACTCCCGCAGTCTGATCGAAAACAATATCCTTCGTTTTTCCGATCAACGACAGGAACTGAAGGACCAGTCTCATGCGGCCGTCGCGGTGACCATCATGGACCACGACGGTGAAGCCTCTGTCATTGTCACCCGCCGGTCCCCCGGATTAAAGGAACACAGCGGTCAATGGGCCATGCCGGGTGGCAGGGTGGATGAGGGCGAATCAGCCATGGAGGCGGCGTTACGGGAACTGCATGAAGAGATCAACCTTGAACTGGCCAATGAACACATCCTGGGCTGCCTTGACGACTACATTACCCGCTCCGGATATGTCATCACGCCGGTTGTTGTCTGGGCGGGCGTGACGGAACAGGCGCTGAAACCAAACCCTGCGGAGGTGGCCTCCATTCACCCGTTCAGCTTCAGCGAACTTGCCCGCAAAGACTCCCCGAACCTTGAGCGCATTCCACAAAGTGATCGCCAGGTGCTGTCCATGAACTACCTGGATGACGTGATCTATGCACCGACTGCGGCGATGCTGTACCAGTTCCGGGAAGTGGCCATTTACGGGCGGGACACTCGCGTCCTGCACTATGATCAGCCGCTGTTCGCCTGGACCTGATCCGCCTCACTGTGAATCCAGCGATCCAGTTTAATCAGCATCGGTGGCAGCAACAGGAAATCAAAGATCAGGGCAATGCCAATAATGACACTGACCAGAATCCCCATTTCGCTGTTCATCTTGAAGTCAGATGTCGAGAGAATGCAAAACCCGACCACCAGCACTGCCGTTGTAATCCAGAGCGCGACCCCCACATTCCGGAAGGCATAGCGGACCGCATCTTCCGCTGAACGGTCCCTGCGCGCGCGCAGGTACTTGCTCAGAAAGTGCACTGTGTCATCGACCACAATGCCCATGGTGATCCCCAGCACCATGGCAAGCGACATGCCAATTTCACCTGACAGCAGGTACCAGACCCCGAATCCGGTTGCGCCGGGCAGCAGGTTCGGCACGACACTGACCAGCCCCATCCTGATCGACTGAAATGAGAACATCAGCACCAGCGCTATCAAAACCAGTGCGATAAACGCGCCTTTTATGCCCCCCAGCATGCTGCGGACACCAATGTGGGTAAACATCAGTGACACGGACGAGCCTTCCTGAACCATGCCCGGAGCATGTTCTTCGAGCCAGGCTTTGCCCTTGTTCTGTAATGCCACGAACTGAGGTGTCTTGAGACTGGGCACGGAAACAACAAACCGCGAAGCAGCCTTGTCAAAACTCAGCATATTCGTCAGATCAAGACCCAGGGGCAGAGAAAGCTCGTATAACAGCAGATACTGCGCCGAGAGTTCCCTTGACTCGGGTATCCGGTAGCTGGCCTCGTCATCCCCATGCAGTCGCTGGTTAAGCTGTTTGACGATATCCGTATAGGTGTTCACATGAGAGACATAATCCTGTTGCCGATACCACTCGGCAAAGGCATCAATGGTCTTCAGATAACCGGGGTCGGAAACGCCCTGCGGCTCCCCGGTATCAAGCGAGTATTCAATACGATAGAGGCCACCGAGGTTCTGATCGGTAAAATCCGTATCCGCCCGGACCGGCGTCGTCTCGGAGAAGTACTTACTGAACTGATCGCTGATGACGTTCAGTGGCGCCAGCGACATCAGCACAATCGCCAGCGCCGTCATGGTCCCCAGCAAAGGCCCCCGTCTTGCGATCACCCATTCCGCAAACCTTCCCATCACCCCGGACGCATAAGACTCTCCCTGGCTGACGCGATTCGGCAACACATAGACAAACGCCGGCAGGAATGTCAGGGAAATAACCAGTGCGATACAGACCGTCATGCCAACGATATTCCCGATCTGCTGAATCGGTGGCACATCGGCCAGCACATTCAGGCTGAGAAAACCAATCGCCGTTGAAACGCTGGTCAGGAACACGGGTTGAAGGTTGATCTCAATCGCATCCAGCATGGCGTCATGCCTGGCCACCCCCTTTCGCAGCCCCTGATAGTAGGAAACCATCACATGTATACCGTGAGCCACCACGACCGTCAGGATAATCACGGGTATAACGGACGACATCGCAGTCAATTCAACACCCGCCCAGCCAGCCGCACCCAGTCCGGCAACAATGGTAAGCAGGGTCGTCACCACAATACCCACCACACCGGACACAGCACGAAGCAGAACACCCATGAGCAGGACGACAAAAATATACATCAGCGGCGTCTGCGTCTTCAGGTCACGAACGGCGACCTCGGAGAAGCTGGCACCGATAATGTTGGCGCCGGTGACATACACGTCCAGCCACGGATGGGCCTCATTCAACTCCGCCTTTTTGTCCCAGGCCCAGCGCGCTTTATTCAGCGTGGCCTGACTGGCATCGTCATCGAAATGCAGATCGACATTGATACCCGCAACACGACCATCCCCGGAGACAAGTCGATTCACCACCAGCGGCTCCGAGAGCGCAATCTCCCGGATTTTCTCAAGTTCCTCGTCCGTCAGCGTTTCCGCGAACTCAACCAGATTGTTCACCAGGAGATCATCTTCCTCGACCACCGTGTGCTGGTAGTTTGTGATCGAGTCAACGCGATGCACGTAATCCGTGGTCCAGATTTCCCCGGACAGGTCTTCGATGACCGCCAGGGTTTCACGGGTAAAAATATCGCCCTGCCTGGGAGCGATAACAAAAAACAGGTTTTCAACACGGGAAAAGGTTTCTTCGAGTTCTTCGAACGCCCGGAGTTGCGGATTTTCGGGGCCGAAATTATCCCGAGGTTCCGCCGAGATCTGGATGAACTGCACACCGTAACCGGAAAGGCCACAAGCTATCAGCGTGGCAACAATGATGAGCCAGCGAAAGCGTAGCACCTGTTCGGCGAAGTAGCGCTCCTTACTTTTAGATAACATGCCTGGCTGTCGAGGGTTCCGATTCGCGTGTGCGGGTTCGATACATTAACCCAGGGGCGGGCCAGGTAAAACCCGGGATTGTGTGTAACCCACTGGCGCTGGTTTAATAACGGCATGTCAGAGACCTACCATGTCGTCGCCGCTAAATCAGAACTGGAAGCCACCGGCCAGATGCATGTAGACCTTAATGGCGAGCAGATACTCCTTTGTCGGGACGGCAACGACTACTATGCCATTGCCTATTTCTGTTCACACGAGGACTACCCACTGGAGGGCGGCGCCATACACAATGCGTGTGTCATCTGCCCTTACCATGGCGCCGAATTCAGCCTGAAAACCGGCGACGTTCTGGCGCCACCGGCATACGAGGGCATCAGAACCTGGCCCGTCAGAACCGACGACGACACGATTTCAATCGGTCTGATGGAATAAACCGCCTGCTGTCCTCTTCAAACATCACCAATCAAACATTCACAGAAAACTCGGGCTGGACTTCTTCAACAAAGCGGCGGGTCTGCGCCATCATGTCCCCGGTACCGTTCGCCATGGGCAGCATCACGAACTTCTCACAACCCGCATCCCGGAATTCATTGATCCTCCGCACCACATCCCCGGCATCGCCGGCCACCAGATAACGATCCGGCGTGTTTTTCAGGCGGCCCGCAAGTCCCCTGACCGTCGTCGCAACAATATCATCTTCCGGGCTACCGAAGCGGAACAGGAAAGATGCACCATAGTGATCTTCATCAATCTTTCGACCCGTATCCTTCAAGGCATCCTTGATGCCCTTCACCACTACCGTCGCCTGCTCAGGTGTATCAATACCACCCAGCCATCCGGTGCCGTACTTTGCCGTTCTCTTCATGGCGGCCTCGCCGGAGCCACCAATCCACAAAGGAATCCTCGGGTTCACCGGCCTGGGTGAAATACAGGCACTGTCGTACTGGAAAAATTCCCCGTCGAAGCTGACACTGTCTTCCGTCCACAGGCGCGCCAGGAGTTCCAGGGCTTCATCGGCTTTCCTGCCCCGGCGGCGGGTCGGCATCCCGGTCGCCGAGTAGTCCCGAGAGAGGGCACTGCCAAGCCCGAACGCCGGCAGAATTCTGCCGTCACTCAGAAAATCAATCGTCGCGCACTGCCTGGCCATCAGTAGCGGGTCTCTCAGGGCAATCGACGCGACGTTCATGCCGAACCTGATTTTTTCTGTTCGCCCGGCCAGAGCCGCCATCACTGACATACATTCCAGCATCGCGTCCTTCGATACCAGCCGGTCCGTCTGCCAGATAGAATCTACCCCCTGCGCTTCGCAGTAGTCGACCCAGGCGAAATAGTCACTTGCCGAGTCAAACGGGAATCGCGAGATTCCAAGCCCAATACCAATCGTCATGGCGTATCCTCCGGAATCGCATCACCGTAGCACCCGGGTGGCGGATTCTCCTGAGACAGTCTTATCAACCCCGCATCATAGGTCAGCATCCGGTGTTACGCCATGTGGTGATGACCGGGCAATTCACATACTATGCTCCACTCCGTTCAAATCGTTGGAACCCATCAAAAACCCTATGCGTGCTATTGTTTGTGAATCCTTTGCCAGCCCCGAAGGGTTGACCGTCACCGAGGTCGACAAACCGGAGCCTGCCGCCGATCAGGTTCTGATCCGGGTGGAAGCCACGGGGCTCGGCTATGTCGATGCCCTGATGGTCGCTGGTCTCTACCAAATCAAACCACCCCTGCCCTTTATTCCGGGCGGTGAAATTTCCGGAGTCATTGAAGTTGCGGGAGACGACATCAAACACCTGCGCGCAGGACAGCGCATTCTTGCAACGCCGTCCAATGGCGGACTTGCCGGGTACATAGTGCTGGAAGAAACACGATGCACACCCATCCCCGACAAACTCAGTCACGATGATGCCGCCAGCTTTCTTGTCAACTACTGCACGGCGTTCCATGGCTTTAACTACTGTGGCAATCTGAAAGAAGAGGAAAATGTCCTGATCCTTGGCGCCGGCGGCGGCGTTGGTATGGCGGCCATAGATGTGGCCAAAGCCATGGGAGCGAGGGTCACTGCGGCTGCCTCCACCGGGAAGAAGCGTGACGCATGTCTCGAAGCCGGCGCTGATCATGTCATCAACTACAACAAAAAGAACTGGCGCAATGAACTCAAAAAGGTGCTGGACGGACAGCCGCTGAACGTCGTCTATGACCCGGTGGGCGGAGACTATGCGGAGCCCGCGCTGCGCTCTCTCGGGCCGGATGGCCGGTTTCTGGTGGTCGGTTTTGCCTCGGGTGAAATTCCCAGATTTCCCGTGAATCTCGCCCTGTTGAAGCGCTGCTCTATCGTCGGTGTGAACTGGGGTGGCCACATCGCCGCCAATCCTTCCGCCGCTCGTGAGGTACTCAACACCCTGATGCAATGGATTGCCCGGGGTCACATCCGGCCCGCATCCGGTGAAGTCTTCAAACTGAAAGATACCGGCAGGGCGATGATGAAAATGTTGAATCGAAAAGCGATTGGCAAGGTAGTCATCCACCCGCAATAGCAGGAGATAGAAACGTCATGAGTGAAATCCGGCCCTTTACCATCGAAACCTCCACCCGGGACCTGGAAGACCTGAAGCAACGACTTACCCTGACCCGCTGGCCGGACCCGGAAACACCGGATGACTGGAGCCAGGGTATCCGGCTGGATTACATGAAGGAAATCCGGGACTACTGGCTGAACCATTACGACTGGCCTTCCCGCCTCGCCCTGCTGAACCAATGGCCCGGCTTCAAAACCGGGCTGGATGGCCTCGACTTTCACTTCCTGCATATCCGCTCAGAGAACGAAAATGCCATGCCCCTGATCCTGACCCACGGATGGCCCGGCTCTCTGGTTGAGTTTCAGAAGGTGATCGGGCCCTTGACCAATCCGAAGGCTCATGGTGGAGAAGATGCCGACGCCTTTCATCTGGTGATACCCACGCTTCCCGGTTTCGGTTACTCGGACAAACCAACCAGCCCCGGCTGGAACATTGAGCGCATCGCCCGGGCCTGGGATGAGCTGATGGTCAGGCTGGGGTACGGGGAATATGTGGCGCAGGGTGGCGACTGGGGTGCCATCATTACCGCAGCCATTGGCGTTCAGAAGCTCGGACACTGCCAGGGTATCCACATGAACATGCCCATTGCACCGCCCGACCCTGAAACCATGGATGACCTGTCTGAACTGGAACAGGCGGCCCTCGCTTCCATGCAGTTCTACCAGGAACACGACAGCGGCTACTCCAAACAGCAGAGCACTCGTCCCCAGACTCTGGGTTATGGCCTCGCGGATTCACCCATCGGACAGGCCGCCTGGATACTGGAAAAGTTCTATCAGTGGATGGATTGCGATGGCCACCCGGAAAACATCACCGGCAAAGACGAACTGCTGGACAATGTCATGATGTACTGGCTGCCGGATGCGGGTGCGTCCTCCGCCAGAATCTATTGGGAAAGCTTTGGCAGCACCGGCGCCGAGCCAATCGACATGCCCGTGGGATGCTCCGTCTTCCCCAAAGAGATCTTCAAGACCTCCGAACGCTGGGCGCGGAAGCGATTCTCGAATCTCATTCACTTTGAAGTGCTGGACAAGGGCGGGCACTTTGCCGCCTTCGAGCAGCCGGAAACCTTCGTGGACCAGGTGCGGCGCTGCTTCCGTCAATTACGATAAGTCAGGGCAGACGGGCCTTATCCTGAACCGGTCGATTTCTGGCCCCGGGGCGGTCGCATGATCAGCGCTGGCGTATTGGTTTTGTAAGTCCGATAGGCCGAATCGTCGCCCCACTTCTTATCCGCGCGATGCTCCAGCATCCGGATACCGGATATCTTCGTCAGCAGCACCACAACAAACACCGGCGAGATCAGCGTGGCATACTGCCAGCCCTGCAATACCGGCAACGCAATGAGCGTGATGCCGAACCACAGGACAATCTCTCCAAAATAGTTGGGATGGCGCGACCATCGCCAGAGTCCGACATTCACAAACTGCCCCTGATTCACCGGATTGGCGTTGAATTGTGACTTCTGCGTATCGGCAATGATCTCAATCGCAAACCCACCCAGCCAAAGCAATGCGCCCACAAACAAAAAGATGTCCGGCGGTATCTTATTGGCCGAGGTCATGGCGGCAAGTCCCGCCCCGAAGGTCACGGACACCCACAGCCCCTGAAGTGTCCAGGTCATCAGAAATTGCAGGAAGTCCGACTTGATGCTGCGGAAACGTCGGTCCTCTCCCGCCGCGCGGATACGCCGGAACAGGAAGCTGCCAAGGCGCACGGCCCAGATAACCACCAGCAAACCAATCAACAGCGCCCTCGGGTCCGCCTGACCCAGGACCATGGCGATAAGGGCGAGTGAGATATAGGTCAGACTGCCGGTAAGGTCAAAATAGCGCTCGGTCTGAAACACCCAGGCCGGTACAAACATGAGCCACTGGATCAGGAAGGCAGCGGCACAGCAGAGCGCGAACAAGGGCAGCCCCTGCCAGGTATGCCCTGACTGGCTGCCGGCGAAAGCGATTCCGGTTCCCAGCGCCAGCGCGGCAACTATCCCGCTGACCCATATAAGATTCCTGCTCATAAGACCTCCATCGGCTTTTTCGGATTATACGCTTGCGGCGAGCTTCGGGTCTTGTGCAACCCTCAGGGGGCATTAATATCCGCCCAGGTCCTGAACGACCTGTTCGATGAACTCCACATGATGTCTGACCGCGAAATCGGCCAGCACCCGGCGTTCAATCTTCTTGTCCCGGTTAATAAGGTAGGTCACCCGCCTGACGCCAATACCCAGAGGACCATTCACGCCATAGGCCCTGATGACCTGCTTGTTGCGATCATCCAGCAGCGGGAACGGCAGATCATAACGTTTCCTGAAACGCTGATGGCTCGCCTCACTCTGCGGACTGACCCCCACGACATTTGCGTTAACATCACGCAGGTCGTCATGGCGATCACGAATTTCGCAGGCTTCCGCCGTACACACAGACGTAAAATCCGCCGGATAGAAATACAGAATCAAAGGGCCTTGAGCCAGGAGATCATCCAGGCTGACCGCCTTCCCGTCATCATTGGTCAGCACAAAGTCAGGCGCGGTATCTCCAACATCCAGCATCTTCTACTCCCGGTTGGCGAACTTCAAAGCAAGATGCGCGATAATACCTGATTAAGCGTCAGTTTATTTCCGGGGAAAGCCTTGTCTGAAAAGCCCGCCATTGTCGTTTGTGCCCTGTATCACTTTGTCCGCATTGAAGACTGTGAGACTCTGCGGCGGGAGCTGCTGGACCTTCTGCTGAATGAACAGATTCGCGGTACCCTGCTGGTGGCGCAGGAAGGCATCAATGGCACCGTGGCCGGTTCACGCGAAGCGATCAACACACTACTGGGTCACCTGCGGGGCCAGGCACGATTTACCGGCCTGGAGTACAAGGAATCCCCGGCGAACGAAATGCCCTTCCTGCGCAGTCGCGTCAAGCTCAAGAAAGAAATAGTCACCCTGGGCGTGCCTGACATCAACCCCGCCGAAACCGCCGGCACCTATGTTGACCCGGGCGATTGGAATGATTTGATTTCTGACCCGGATGTGACCCTGATTGATACCCGCAACGAGTACGAGGTGGGCATCGGCACCTTCAAAGGCGCCATCAATCCGCACACTGAAACCTTCCGCGAGTTTCCGGAATATGTACAAAAGACACTTGATCCCGGGAAACACAAGAAGGTCGCCATGTTCTGTACCGGTGGTATCCGTTGCGAGAAGTCGACCGCTTACCTCAAGTCCCTGGGGTTTGATGAGGTCTACCACCTCCGGGGTGGCATTCTGAAATATCTGGAGGAAGTTCCGGTTGAGGAATCGCTCTGGCAGGGTGAGTGTTTCGTGTTTGACGAGCGCGTCACCGTGAATCACAACCTGGAATCCGGTGAATACGATCAGTGCCACGCCTGCCGCATGCCCATCAGCCAGGCCGACAAAAAGAGTAATGCCTACGTCGCCGGAGTGAGCTGCCCCCACTGCATCAACAGGACGACCAACGCAGATCGTCGCCGATTCCGGGAACGCCAGAGACAGATCAGGCTGGCAAAAGAACGCGGTGAAGATCATCTCGGTATGGGTGCCCGCGAAGCGCAGCTTGCCCGGACCCGGGAAAAACGGGCGGAACACCGGGCCCGGAGAAAACAACAGAAATAGCCCCAAATTGCCGCCGGTCCCGCTTCCCGATACAGTAGGCGTCTCGGAAGTCGCTGCACGGTATGGCGATCTGACAGATCAACAACCACGGAGAAACAGGCATGGCCCACGAACAACTGGGACTCAGCAATGATGAGTTGCTAAGCACAACGCGCGCGGTACGCAAGCGCCTCGATCTTGATCGTCCGGTACCCATGGATGTCATCAAGGAATGCCTGGAACTGGCGGTCCAGGCACCCACCGGCTCCAACTCCCAGGGCTGGCAATTCATGTTTATCACCGATCAGGACAAACGCGAACAGATCGGCGACTACTATCGCCAGGCATTCAGCATCTACAAAGAGATGCCGATGGCCATTCACAAACTGCACGCTGACAGCGGCGACAACAGCCTGATGGAAAGCCAGGGCCGGTCAGCTTCCTCCGCTGATTATCTCGGCGAGAACATGGGAAAGGCTCCGGTGCTGATGATTCCGTGCATCGTCGGGCGGACGGACAATGAGGCGGGCAATAATGTCCTGGCACAGTCCGGAACCTGGGGATCAATCATTCCCGCAACCTGGAACTTTATGCTGGCTGCGCGGGCAAGAGGGCTTGGCACCGCCTGGACCACGCTGCACCTGATGCACGAGAAGGAGGTCGCCGAACTGCTCGGCATCCCCTACGAGGCGTACACCCAGGTTGCCCTGATACCCATCGCCTACACCAGAGGCACCAGCTTCAAACCAGCGTACCGACCACCGGTTGAAACGGTGATGCACGTCAACGACTGGTAGTCAGCTATCGCGCAGCAAACGCGGCAGAAGCCGAAACACCTCCGGGTTGCTGCCAAGGCCGATATGACTGCCCACCACCTCGTAGTGTTCAATATCCCCGGTCTGATCATCAATACAGGCTCTCCAGGCCACGACCCCGTCACTGCGACTGTAGATGGCACGAACCGGAACCTTGATCGGGGAACGACTTCTCTCTTCCGTCAGGCGCGACATCTGCTGAGGGGTCAGTCCCGTCTCCCGCTGTACCCAGCGACCGATTGCCGAGACGGCAATACCGCCTTTGACCGGTGAGCCAATGGTGACGACCCGGTCGATCTGGCCCGGATTATCACGCGCCAGTTCGCGGGCAATAATCCCGCCGCGACTCCAGCCGACCAGCCTGACCTTCTGACCGCTCTGCCGCGCCACGTCGCTGATCAGATTCTGCAAGGGTGGCAACAGCGCCAACATGGGACGTCGATTGATGCCCAGCCCCCAGGGCAGAGCCGTGTAACCAATCTGTTTCAGAAAGTTTCGTAGAATACCGGTCGATCGGTCCCCCGCCATAAAGCCCGGCAACACGATCACCGGCTCACCACTTCCCCGTTTTGCATACAGTCGCAGCAAGGGCATCGCCAGCATAAGACTGCCGGTTTCAGCAATGACGCGCCCTTCCAGAAGGGTCAGTATCGGGTGTGGGGACTTGATGTCATTCACCCGCCGAGCATTGCATATCAATTTCATCCTTGTAAAGTTAGGGCAGGGAAGATTGCTTATGCCTGAATCAGATCAACACAATGAGATTCGGTTGAGATTCGCCGAGATTGCCGCACTGCCGGACGAACAGATACCTCTGGATGAAGCCGCACTGCTGATTGCGGCTGAGGCCGAAAGCAATATCAATGTGGGTCATTACCTGACCGAACTGGACAAACTGGCCACTGCCTTCCGTGAAAATCAGCACTTCCGTACCAACCTGGGCATTCCGGTACCCGCACTGCCGCACTTCATCCATGAAGAACTCGGGTTCAGCGGCAACATCAGCGACTACTACGACCCCGGCAACAGTTACCTGAACCGGGTGATTGATCACAAAACCGGCATCCCCATCAGTCTCGCCCTGATACACATCGCCATCGGCACCCGCCTGGACATACCCGTGGCGGGGATCTCCTTCCCCGGTCATTTCCTGGTGCGCTATGGCGGCGAATACGACACCATTGTTGACCCGTTTGCCGGCAGAGCACTCAGCCGCGCTGATTGTCAGAATCTGCTTCGGCAGATAGCCGGTCCACGTGCCACCCTGCGTGAGGAGTATTTCAACCTGGCATCTTCACGGGATGTACTGATACGCATGCTGGACAACCTGAAACAGATTTTCTGGCGTGAACGTGCCTGGGACCAGAGCAAAACCTGCATTGACCGCCAACTGCTGCTGATTCCCGGGCAGGAGGAATTCAACATTCAACTGGGTGCGGTCTACGAGATGCAGGGCAATACCAGCCTTGCGCAGTATACCTACACGGAAGTGCTACAGGCCGCTTCAGATGACAAGGTCAGGGACCTCGCCTCCAGGCGCCTGTTGGCAATGGGACCACAGACCAGAACGGTTCATTAGCCACGGAGATTGAGGCCAGATACCCTATTGGAAATAATGATCGTCTTGGCACCATTTTGCATCTAACACAGGCCATATGTGGTGACCGCCAACTTAAAAACAAACTATAATCCGGCCTCTTTCTGATGCACTTTGTCCGCCGTCCATGACCGCATACAGCGAAGCCGACACCCGCGCCAAACTTATCGACCCTGCTCTACATAAACGCGGGTGGAGCGAGGACACCATTCGCCGCGAGCAAAACGCCGGCGAGATTGAATTGGCCGGCAAGACGGCGAGAAGGCGACAACACAAGCGCACAGATTATGTATTGCGCCTGAAAATTCGCAATGGCATCCAGCCGGTTGCGGTGGCATTGATTGAAGCGAAGAAAGCATCCGCAGCACCGGACAGCGGTCTGGAGCAGGTAAAGAAATACTGCTCACTGTTTCATGTGCCATTCGCGTTTTCCTCAAACGGACACCAGTTCGTGGAGTACGACCACTTCACCGGGAAAACCAGCAAAGCGAAGCCGATGGAAAAATTTCCGAAGCCGGCAACATTGCGCCGCCGTTTTGAGGCAGGAGTGAATTTCAGCCTGGATGATGAGGCGGCAAAACCTTTGCTGACGCCCTACCACGGTGGCGAGGGAAGTCGGCGTTACTATCAGGATGCCGCCATCCGAGCCGTCTTCGAAAAAATTGCCCGCTGCGAAAACGAAGGTGTGGAGAAACGCATCCTGTTGAGCCTCGCCACCGGCACCGGCAAAACCATCATTGCGGTGAATCTGCTCAAGCGCATCGCCGATGCGGGACAACTCAAACGCGCCCTGTTCCTCTGCGACCGTGACGAACTTCGCACCCAGGCCAACATCCGATTCAACAATGTCTTCGGCAGCGATGCGGCTATCGCCGAGCGCGCATCAAACGGCGAAAATAAGGCCCAAAACGCCCGTGTGCATATCGCCACCTACCAAACCCTCGGCGTGGACACCGAAGAAGGCGATGCGAGTTTTCTTACCGAGCACTATCCGCCCAACCACTTCAGCCACATTGTGATTGACGAATGCCACCGCTCGGCGTGGAACAAGTGGTCGGAAGTATTAACGCGCAACCCTGATGCGGTGCATATCGGCTTGACGGCAACACCGCGCACTGTCACCGGCACAGGCGTCGGCACGGGTGCCGACATAAAAGACGACATCGACATCACCGCCAACAACCTCGCGTATTTCGGTGAGCCGGTCTATCAGTACGGTATTATCCAGGGGACAGAAGACGGTTACCTTGCGGCCTGCGCCATCAGGAAAAAAAGTGTCAATCTGGATCAGCGAGACATCACCCGCGAGGAAATTCTGAAGCGGGATCCGCGCCATTCCGTCACTGGCGAATCCATCAGCCCGCACGACATAAAAGAGCATTACAGGCACACACGCTACGAAGACACCCTCATGCTGCCCGACCGGGTGCGCGAAATGTGCGCGGATTTTTTCAGCGCGTTGCTGGAAAGCGGCGGCCCCGAGCAGAAGAGCATTATCTTTTGCGTCCGTGATACCCACGCCGATGCGGTGGCTGTGGAAATGAACAACCTGTATGCCGATTGGTGTCGAAAGCACAACCGAAAACACAAGGAGTTTTACGCTTTCAAATGCACTGCCGCCGCTGACGGCAACCAGGAATTGCCGGACTTGCGCGAAGCGTCCGGGCATCACTTCATCGCCACCACGGTAGACTTGTTAAGCACCGGCGTGGATGTTCCGCGCATCAACAACATCGCTTTCTTCCGCTATGTCCGCTCGCCAATCAGTTTGTATCAGATGATCGGACGCGGCACGCGCATTCACGAAGAGAGCGGCAAACTGATGTTCACCGTCCACGACTACACCGATGCCACCGACCTGCTCGGAAGCGATTTGAAAACACCGGCGCCGCGACAATCGGACAGCGACGGCGGCGAAAGCGATCCTCCGGCGATTGTCGAGGTGGACGGCTTTCAAGTGCGCGTCGCCGACATTGGCAGTTATGTGTTGATGGAGCAAAACGAAACGGAAACTCGCGTTCCTCTGGAGCAATACCTGCAACACTTCGCTGAACGCCTGACCGAAGAAACCCCGACCCTGGACGAACTCCGCCGCCGCTGGGTCGCGCCGGTGGACCACCAGGCACTATTGGAAAAACTACGCGACGGCGGGTTCTCGGCGGCGGTTGTGCAACACCTGAAACAAATGGAAGACTACGACCTCTATGACATCCTCGCCGACATCGCCTTCGGCGCATCCCCCCGCACACGCAGCGAACGCGCCGGGGCTTTTGCCTATAAAAATGAGGGCTGGCTGGGCAAACTGCCGCCACAAACCGCCGACGCCCTGAAAGCCATTGTCGGCCAGTTTGAAAAGAGCGGCACGGATGGATTGGAAAACCCGAAGATTTTTCAGACCCCGGAAGTGACGAGGGCGGGCGGGATAAAAGCGTTGCAGGCGGGGGGAGAGGCGAAGCGGTTGCTGGATGATGCGAAGCGGCGGGTTTTTGCGGCTTGATGGCTTAGAGGCGTTCAGTCCGATAAGCTGGAAAACTCTAAATTATACTGATAGGGAGACAAAAAATTTCAATAACATACACAGACGCGGAGATAGGTGATTTTATAAATGAGCGCAAACCTTTGCCGGCAAACTGGCGAGCTCGCTTTCGCCCTCGATCCAAACGAGGCCATGAAGATAGGCAGCTAGAATTAAAGGGTGATATGGGAAACAAGTTTCGCTTGATTGCCCGGCAGAGCCAGAAAAATCCTCACGATTTTTCCCTCATCCTGGCAATCTGTGTTCCAAAATCAAATCAATTATTCCTGCTACGTCGTTATAATGGAAATAGTCACGAGCACACCAACCACATAGAGGGTAATACTTTCTCCGGCTTTCACATCCACACTGCGACAGAACGCTACCAGGAGCGGGGCGAAAAAGAAGAAACTTATGCAGAAAAAACCGACCGTTACAGTGATTTCGATGGCGCATTAAATTGTTTTATCGCCGACGCCAATCTCATCGATCCATCTAACGCACAACGCGATCTATTTGCACCGGAGGCTGGCAATGTCCATTGAGCAGATAGAAAAAGATTTTCACGAAAAGGTTTCGACACAAATCCGTCTGGAAACAGAGGGCGTGAATCGTTACCGTGTAATAACACCCTTCCTGTTTGAGGACGGCGACCACCTTGTAATTGTCCTCAAGCAAGAGGGTTCGCGGTGGATATTGTCAGACGAGGCGCATACCTACATGCATCTTACCTATAACATCAAAGAAAAAGACCTGCATAAAGGTACACGACAGAAAATAATTTCTAACGCGTTGTCGAGTTTCGAAGTTGATGACCGTAACGGTGAATTGATGATTAACGTGCCGGGTGAGCGTTACGGCGATGCGCTGTATTCGTTCATTCAAGCACTTCTCAAAATTTCAGATGTGTCATATCTGTCACGAGAGCGGGTCCGGTCTGCTTTTATGGACGACTTTCGAGCGCTAATGACAACATCAGTGCCGGAAGAACGCATGGAATTTGATTGGTTCGACCCACAGCGTGACTCTAAGGGAATGTACAAGGTGGACTGCCGAGTCAATGGTATGCCGCAGCCCATTTTTGTTCACGCTCTTCCCAACGACGGCAGGACCCGTGATGCCACGATTGCCCTTCTTGAGTTCGAGAGATGGGAAATTCCCTATCATTCCCTGGCTATTTTTGAAGACCAAGAAACCATCAACAGGAAGGTCCTCGCTCGTTTCAGCAATGTGTGTGAAAAGCAGTTTTCCAATATCCCGGCAAATCGGGAAAGAATTACGCGCTATCTGAAAGAAAATTTCCTGGCAGATAGATAATTTTCGAACAATGAATACGCCCGCCACCAAAAGTTTAATCGCCGGTTATTTGGAACAGTTCGCCGAGAAGATTGCCGATGATAAAATTAGCGGAGCCTATGCTTTTCGCGGGCAGGCTGATGCTGCGTGGAAAGTAGAATCTGCTGCCTTTCGGCGGCTCGAAAAGAGTGACGGTGATACTCCCGACAAGAAGCGAATTATCACTTACCTCCAAAGGGATATTTTGGAACCTGCCCGTATGAATGGATACGGAATTAAGGACGGACAGAAGCTGAGTGACCTGGAATTACTGGCGGAATTACAACACCATGGGACGGCGACTTGTCTGATTGATTTCACGCGCGAGTTTCTCGTGGCACTGTGGTTCGCTTGCCAAATTAACAAAGATGAAAATGAAAAAGAAACTGACGGCAGAGTTTTTATTGTGAACATAAACGACCCGAGCATTTTTTTGTCATTAGAGAGGAAAGATTTAGAGCATGAGGGTGGAATACAGGCTGCCCTCAATTTTGGAACTCGTGAACGGGAAAGTATGCCCGGTATCGAACCGACCATCCGTCGCGCTGGCCTCCTGACACCCCCTGAACAGGCAAGCACACCCCAGAACACAACACCTATTCAACAAACCCCATCCCATTGGTATTGGTCGCCGCACGGTATGAATGAGCGAATTCTGAGGCAGAATAGCCTTTTCGTGTTCGGGGAGCCGAACGTGCTTGACGAACATTTGGTTGGTGAAATTCACATTCAACAAGAAGATAAGGAAAGTGTACTGGAAGAACTTAAAACATTGGGCATTACAAGGGAGGCTTTATTTAAGGACATACCAGGATTTGCGACAAGTCATGGTCACGATCAACCTGTATCGCCCAGCTACGAGTCAGCGGAAGATTATCGCCAGGCGGGTAACAAAGCACGTCAAAAGAATGAACTGGAAAATGCGCGACATTTTTATACTAAAGCGATAGGCATAGATCCCGGTCCCGGCAACAGTGAGGCTTATAGTGGTCTTATCTTTGTTAACATGGATATGAATGATTGGGAAAGTGCGGGTTCAGTTAGCGAACAATTGATAGAAATTATGCCTGAATATTTCGCTGGCCATCTCCTTCTCGGGCATGTGAAATTTTTCCAAGGCGATTTGGGACGCGCAAAAGAATGCTTCATCAATGTTACAAAAATGCTACCCACTGACGCGGTATTCCTTTTCTATTTAGGAAAAACACTTTTCAGATTAAATGAAGTTAAAGCGGTCGAAGGAACACTCCTGGAAGCCAGAGATATGGCCAAACAACAGAAAGACAACGACATGCTTGATAAAATCGAACAGGCATTATCGAAATTGGACGACCCCGATGATGAAATATGGACGAGGTTATCCTAACTTGGTCCTCAGCGAGACAGGACAAAAACTTCCGCAAGGCTGGCGATGGGTAAAACTTGGCGATGTCAGTCAAATTGTCGGTGGCACTACGCCAAGTACCTCTGTGCCCGATTACTGGGGTGGGGATATTGTTTGGATTACTCCTGCTGATATGGGGAAATTAGATAGTCCTGAAATTTGGGAATCCAAAAGAAAAATCTCTCACAAAGGCATTGCATCTACAAAACTCCGTGAACTTCCAGTTGGCACAGTTATTCTGTCAACTCGCGCCCCAATTGGATATGTTGGAATAGCAAAAGTCCCTCTCTGCACCAACCAGGGATGTAAAAGTTTTGTTATCTCGGACAAAATAGAATTCGAATATCTATATTTTATCCTAAAATATTATGTGCCTGATTTTGAGAAATTAGGCAGTGGCTCAACATATAAGGAAATTTCAAAATCAAAATTGGAAAAATTTGAGATTCCACTGCCATCGCTTTCTAAGCAGCGGCATATTGCTGTTACTCTTAATGCGAAAATGGCGGCGGTGGAGAAGGCGCGGGTGGCCGCCCAGGCAGAGTTAGAAGCCATCACCGCCCTACCCTCCGCCCTGTTGCGAAAAGCATTCAGTGGCGCGCTTTGACCATGCCGAAGAAAAAGAAGAAAGCCAACAATCGCAGCGGTCGCCAGTCGGTGGATGCGGCGATCAAGGCGATTTGCGACATTATGCGCCGGGGGAATATGGCGGGGGCGTTGCAGTATGTGCCGGAACTGACCTGGATTTTGTTTTTGCGCATTCTGGATGAAATCGAAGAAAAAGAGCACGAGCAAAACAAGGCGCTGGGCATTCCCTGGGCACCGTCGCTGAAAAAGCCTCATCGCTGGCGCGACTGGGCGGCGCCGGATGGTGGCAAGCGCGTGGCGTTGCAGAACGGCGCGGTCGGCGATCTTTTTGCTTTCGTCAACGGTGAACTTCTGCCGCATCTCAAAAATCTGCATAAGCAACCGGACGCCACCGTTCGGCAAAAAATCATCAGCGAAATTCTGAGCAGTGTTACGCAAACCAAGATGGACACCGAGCGCAATTTTCTGGATGTGCTGGACAAAGTGCACGCGCTGACACAGGAAAGCGTGGACGCCACTCATGTTTTCACGCTGTCGCAGGTGTATGAAGGGTTGCTGTTGAAAATGGGCGAGAAAAACAACGACGGCGGGCAATTCTTCACGCCGAGGGAAGTGATTCGGGCGATGGTGCGGGTGGTGAATCCGCGCCCCGGCGAAACCGCCACCGGCGACGATATGGAGCGCTTGAAAGAGCGCACTTTTTACGGGCGTGAAAAAGAAAACCTGATTTACCCCATCGCCCTCGCCAACCTGGTGTTGCACGAAATCGACCATCCACATATATGGCACGGCAACACGCTCACCGGCAGGGTGGATTATGGCGAGTTGTTTACCGGCGCCCCGGAGCAGTTTAAGGTGGTGCTGACCAATCCGCCTTTCGGTGGTAAGGAAGGCAAGGAGGCGCAAGCCAATTTCGATTTCAAGACCGGTTCAACGCAGGTTTTATTTTTGCAAAAGGTTATCGCCGACCTAAAAACCGACGGCAGATGCGGCATGGTGGTGGATGAAGGGCTGCTGTTTCGCGTGAATGAAAACGCTTTCGTGCAAACCAAACGCCGCCTGCTGGAAGAATGCGATTTATGGTGCGTGGTGAGTTTGCCCGGCGGCGTTTTCACCCAGGCCGGTGCCGGCGTCAAAACCAACCTGCTGTTTTTTACCAAAGGCACGCCGACCGAAAGCATCTGGTATTACGACTTGAGCGATATGAAAGTCGGCAAACGCCAGCCACTCACACTGGCGCACTTTGACGAGTTTTTCCGCCTTCTGCCGAAGCGCGAAGATAGCGAAAACAGTTGGACGGTGAACATCGCCGACATCCGCGAACACAACTACGACCTGAAGGCGGTCAACCCCAACAAAAAATCCGAAATTGACACGCGCACGCCGGAAGAATTGCTGGCGGTGATTGAAGCAAAGGGGCGCGAAATTGCCGAGGCGTTGAAAGGGTTGGCATGAGTTCTTTTTTCACATTCGGCGTCAACGAAAAACCTTCCCGGAACTTGCTGCCCGCCCCGCGAGCCGATGCACGAACCACCGGGGTTCGACTAACACAGTGATCATTCCGGATACGAATAACGAGCTGAGCACTCAATCTCCTGCCCTTTCAGTTCGCTCAGTTGTCAATGAAAAGTTTGGTAGTATGTCCAAAACAACAGGGTAAGGAGTATCAATGTACTTTTGGAACATAGAAAAACTAAAAGAAGACATAGTAGCGGAAAGATTTTCTGAAAAGGATCATTTTATCTATCTACTGATGTATGTAGCGCTGGCGGCTATTTTCACGGAAGCTGCGCTAAATATGGGAACGAGAGCAACGATCCCAAACATTTGGGATGCGGTTAATTCTATTGGAAATATTCTAATACCCGTTATGGGGACCTTCTTCGCCTATGAAGCCAACGGAGCCAGAGAGGGCAAAGATTTTTTGGGCCGTTATCTTAGTATTGGTTTCGTTATGACAATAAGATTCCTGGCACTGCTGGTTCCAATTATAACTGCCCCGATTTTCTACTATATGTATGCATTCCGGGGTGAAAGTGCAGTATTGATGATAGTGACAACACCACTGGAAGTTATTGTGTTTCTGGCGTGGCTCGTCTTTTTGTATGTTCGTATTTGCAAGCACATTGGCGACGTTGCAAGTTCATAGCAAGGCGGTGGTGTTGCTGTGGATAACGCTCACCGCTTTATCAGATATGTTGACAGGACTGAATTCAAAGCAATCGTAGAGAAACAAAATGGCAGAACTGCTTACCACTGAACAACTTGGGTTCTTCAAAGAAACCGGATACCTCATCGTCCCGTCGTTGCTCGACAGGGCGCTCTGCGCGAAGGCGCGAGATTTGCTCTGGGCATCGCTGCCCGAAGATGCGGATATCCGGCGTGATGACCCCGGCAGCCACATTGGCCCTTTCCCGGAGAAGGACGTCAGTGAAGACCCATTGAACTGGCGAGTAGGTTTCCGCTGGCAGATTCGTCGGCACAGCACGGATGAAGACATGATCAGGCTTGTGTACAACGACAGGCTCATGCGTATCGCAAAGCAGTTGCTTGGTGGTGAACTGCGTGAGCCGGTGGCTGGAGGCGCGAGGATGGGCAGCCAGGGTCCGGCATGGCCGAATGGGCCAATTGATCCGGCCCAGAATTCAGAAGGCATTCGCGGGATCTACGCGACATTGCCATTCCCGGATGATGCGGCGAAAGCACATCCCGATTCAAATGCCCATACCGACGGGCATCCATTTATGTTGAGCGTCGTCGGCCTGATCGATGATTGTCCGGAAGGAGGGGGAGCGTTCACCGTTTGGCCCGGGTCTCACAGGCGGCTGTTTCACAAGTGCGAGATGCGATACGACAAGCCGAGAATTCCGTTCTACGATCATATGCCCAGCTACAAGGGCCTGCTTGAATCAAAAACGTATCTTGAGGAACTGACAAAGATTCTGAACGATACGGAACCAGTCGAATGTTCGGGGAATGCAGGTGATGTTGTTTTCTGGCATCACCGGATGGTTCACTGCGCGGGTGAAAACCACAGCAAGGTGATTCGCCAGGCGGTACTTGGTGATCTTAACCGTGAGGACCTGGACAATTTGCGACTGGGGAGCCCGGAAGCTGATATGTGGCAGGACTGGTCAACCGCCCTCCAAAATTTATAGGGCGTTTTCTCTTTTGCACAGGCATTAACCTGGTATCTTCTCCAGACGGTTAGGTAAGGTAACTTTCGATGGCAGCTTCGAACTGGTTCAATTCTTTCGCGCTTCGTGCTCTTAATAAAAAGGTTATGATCACGTCCAATGTAGCCCTCCTTTAATACTCCTCATTGCCCATTCCATTTATAGCTTCAATGACTTGTGCAGTTTGCAGGCAATCAATCGCAGCTCCATGTATTCCATCGCTCTTTGATCTAAGGTCTTCAACACCAAACACTTCTGTGAGCAAATCTAGTGATGGACCTCTGTGGCTACACGGAAGATTCCTAGCCTGAGCCCAGGGAGTAGCCGCTTTCTGACTGCAAAACACCCCATTAATTGACGGCATTGTTAAACCGTATCGAGCCACATGCTCCAGCAGGATGGGCCAATCAAAACTGGCGTTGTGGATGACGACAAGTTGATCTTTGAAGTATTCGGCAATCTGGTTCCACTGGGCATCGAAGGATTCGAATTCAGCGGCTTTCCCATTGGTAATGCCGTGTATCGATTGCGCTTCTTCTGAAATATTTTTTTGTGGCCGTGTTTTAAATTCGACGGATTCCGCTATCTCACGATGCCTCACTACGGTGATGCCAAGTGTCACGATATCCGGCGGGTCGTTTTCTTCCGGCAGTCCGGTGGTTTCGGTATCGAGAACGATGTAATCGTTAGGGAGTTGAGTAAATATCCATAGCAGTTCGTTATACATCGCCGTCACCTCCTCCTACTGCCATCCAGAGATTCAACCTGGACAATCGTTCCCTGTTCATAGTGGTAACGCAGATAGCGCCAATGAACAGCATCCGATAACGCGCGGGGACGCATCACGCCATAACACTCACCCTCTGCTCTGACACTTTGATAGTGAACACCATAGCTCCTGGCATCTCGTAACGCATGGCCAGGCTGCTGGGCTTCACTGTATTCATCGGGATGGTAAAGGGCATGCTCCGTCAATTGTCGCAGGTCATGCAAATAGGTGGAGCCCAGTTGAGCACGAATAACGCGCATGTCCTGGCTGGTTTGATCAATTCTGGATTCCCGGAGAAACCGTGCTCGGTGAAAGGAAGACTCGGCGATGGCTACCGACTCGTCGGCAGCGCAGTAATAGATACCGAAATCCCGGTTGAAACGGCCGCCCCGACCATCCACAGGTGGATGTGTGAAGGCTGCCATAATCCAGGACGCGCCATCGCCGTAGACTCGGTCTTCCGGGGACACCAGGCGAATATCCCCAACTTCATCGCGCAACCTTGGGTTGGTCAGGGACTCTACTGCGTAGAGCACATCCCAATCCCCTGGGCTGGAAACACGTTCAAACAAATCGATCTGGGGATAGCGAGAGAGAATGACCCGATACACCGGTTCATTCACCTCGCTAGTGGGCAGATCTGCGATATCGATCACCAGCCACCCTGCTCCGCATTGAGAAAGTCCCTGACCACGACCAGGTCTACCACCTGACCGGCCAGCAGTCGATCCAGCGGCGCTGTGCCGTTGAACAGCGGGTTGTCGTTGGGTGAAGACAACCACTGGTCAGCCAGCGCCTGATCCGGCAACAGGATTTGCAGGGATTTGTAGATACCCAGGATATAGCTGGCTCGCTCCAACAGATCCCTTGTTAACTTGGCCTTTTCCGGCTGGCTCTTCCAATTGTAGAGGGTCTTTTCATTGCTGAGCCCCAGCAGGGTCATTTGCTGGGCACCGGTCAGTTTCCACTGGCTGAAGATATTAAAAATCGCCGGCAGCAGTGAACTGGTTACACTGGAACCACGTTGCAGCAGTTGTTCGGCTTGAGCGATCATGTGCACCTCCTTTACTATACTGTTACAGAGCTTAAATACAGTCTAGCGAGCTGTAATATTACAGTCAACTCTGAGCCTGAAGGATTGCCGCCTTTCCAAAGGCAGGTGAGCCTGAAGAGGTCGTGGACGCCAGGGGCAAACGAAAGAAACGCTACCCCTACGCCAACTTGATGACACCCTACGAGAAATTCAAATCCTTGCCAGCAGCCGGGCAGTATCTCAAGCCCGGCGTCACCGGATGGTTCACTGCGCGGGTGAGAACCACAGCAAGGTGATTCGCCAGGCGGTACTTGGTGATCTTAACCGTGAGGACCTGGACAATTTGCGACTGGGGAGCCCGGAAGTTGATATGTGGCAGGACTGGTCAACCGCCCTCCAAAATTCATAGGGCGTTTTCTCTTTTGCACAGGCATTAACCCGGTATCTTCTCCAGACGGTCCAGTTCCTGTCGAATCGCCTCCCTGGCAGACGTGGATTTTTGTTTGGACAGTTGAGTCCTTGCTTTACTGATGACCAGCTTCGCTTCCTCAACCTTGTTGGCGATTATCAGCAGCTTCCCCAGGGTCATAGTCCATTGAGCCGTCCTTCCCAGGTAACCCTCAAGACTATACCAGCGGGTCAGAGCTAAATTAGGTTCGCCGCGTTCAAGCTCCAATTCCATCGCGTATCGTTGCAACTGAGGGTTAAGGCCAAGTTTCTTCATACCACTATCCAGCATGTCGAGAGCCCTGGCCCTGTTTCCAATCGCCGCAAACAACTGTGCTGACTCCACATATTCACCCGGCTGCGGCTGCGGGGTCATGTCCAGATAGGTAAGGTAACTTTCGATGGCAGCTTCGAACTGGTTCAATTCTTTCGCGCTTCGCGCCCTTAATAAATACGCAGGCGCATACCCGGGATAGAGGCTGAGATAGGTATCAAAATAACCCCACGCCTTTAGATAGTCGCCCATGTTGTAATAAAGTCGCCCGAGTTCAAAAGCGACCTCTTTTTCACTATCAGGAATCTGTGCCTGCCTTAGATCCTGCTCTGCTTTTATCCATTGACCGGTTCGCGTGTAAAGTGCGCCCCGCGCCACAAGCAGGGATTGTTCGCCGGGGTTCTCTGCCAACAGCACGTTAAGTTCCGCAATGCTATGGTGATCTCCCGGGTGGGCAAAACCCAGCTTGCTTAAAATCAACATCAGTAGAACCGATGTTGTCTGAATTGATCTCAAGGTGCTCATGGTCATTTCCGCGTAATCGTGAACTGGTCGAGAACCTGTCCATGTTCATCAATGAAGCGTGATGTCAGTTCATTCTTCTTCGCATCCAAAACGACGGAACCTTTAAGCGCGATCCCATGCTCCCTGAACCCGGGTTTCGACCCGGTAAAGGTTCTGTGTGCCGGGTGCCGTAGCCAGTCGGGTAGCGTGCAACCCATCAGTTGTCCTTCAGGGCATGGATTCTCTTTATCCGCCTTCCCGGCACTTCCGGCGACTGTATACACGGTTCGATCATCTACACCGGTTGATGAACTGATCTGTGCATAGGCGTCACTTCCCTGCCCCAGCGAAGGTTGTCCCTGAGAATCAAGCTGGGCATGCGCCGCCAGGTCAAATGTGTCCGACATGCCGTAGTGATCTCTGATGTACCAGGACCGCTCATAGGAATGTGAGTGACCACTGTAAACAACATCGACGCCGTAACTATCAAACACAGGCGCGAAACTCTGCCTCATGTCAATTTCGTTCTGTTCACGGTCTGAGTCATGATTCTCACCCTTTGAGTAGGGTGGATGGTGAAAGATGACCACTGTCCAATCCATCTGGTTCGCACTCAGGTCGTCGATCAGCCACGCACGCATCGTCTCTCTCTGCATCTTATCCCGATTCGATAGTTGGGAATCCAGGCTGACGACGTGAACATTGCCGTAATTGAAGGAATAGTACTGTTCCGTTCCACTGGGAATTCCACCCATTTCACCTTTTGTCGGCAAACTGAAGATATTCAGATACGGCAGTCCGGAAGCATCCGGGCCATCACCGTCACTGTCATAGGAATCAGGATCGGACGATTCACTGATGCCACCAAGGTTCATCATGACCGGACCCATTTCGCAGGCGGGAATCTTCCGGAACACACAGATATTAAACGGTGCACCGACGCCCATCTCATGATTGCCAATGGTCGGCCAGGTTGCAGCGCCGGTGATGATGTCGGTATAGATATCAAAAAAAGCGCCCTGCCATTGTTTATCCGTCCCTTCGAGGTATGCGTTATCACCCAACAGCAGCAACAGGTCTATCGGTTCGTTGCCGGCTTGTTCTCTGTTGTATTTGAGAAAGCCGTTCATCACGGAAGCCGCCTCGCCTTCATGGACGTATTGACCCCGGGCCAGTTCCGTCGCTGTTCCTGAATCACCCAGCAACCAGAGATGGATATTTCCATCGGCGGGCGTCTGTCCCTGAGCAGGTGCGGTTCGAAAGGACATGATGGCTTTCTCAGAACCTGAATCTGCGAATGCATAGTGATACAGCGTGTCCGGTGTCAGTCCTTCCAGGCTCGCCAGTTTGTGGTGGCCTTCGTCGAAAGCGAGGGCTGTCTGATCAAGCTGGCTGACATCAGTGCCAAACCTGATGCTATCCGGTTCACCTCTCCATTTTACAATGGCGCTGTCAAAGGATACTTGTTGGAGGAAGACCCGGGTGAGTCCAGTGGCCGCATTATTCTCAGGTGAAAGCTGAACTTCAGCCTGAACCGAAAAGGGGAGCCCGAATACGACGCACGCCACCACTACAAACAGTAATCTGGTACGGAACACTCGTTCTCTCCTGTTCTTCTATCAACGGACCGTCAAAAAAGCCCCCGGAAGTATGATCTTCAGGGGGCCTTTTGTTGCCGATTGTTACAGATTGTATCGAATTCCCAGAAGATACCGTTTGCCGTAAGCCTCAACCTGGTTCGGGTTCCAGTCGTCACCGGTATAACGAACATCGGTTTCATCAGTCAGGTTATTCATATCAAGAAAAATGGAAACATTCTGGCCAATCAACGGTTCAAGATCATAGCGCAGGGAGAAGTCAAGACGGCTTTGCTCATCCCAATAAATTCCTTCAGACAGACCGAATACCGAGGCCGTTTCAGTCTCGTCGAGCCATGCATCTCGATAGCGATAACTTAGCCTGGCCGACAGGCCATAGTTCTCATAGAACACAGATACGTTATAGCTGGTATCAGACTGCCCGGGCAGATCGAATTCCAATCCGGCTGGTGTAGTGTACTCCGAATCTATCGCGGTGAAATTCGCTTCCAGTCCAAAGCCCGACCAGAACCCCTCGATATAGTTATCGAGACGTCCGGTAAACGAAAGTTCAATGCCCTGGAGTCTGCCGTCCTTGCCGTTTCCATAAGCGGAGAGATCCCACAGTTCGCCGGGTGCCGCCAGATCAGAGTAGATGCTGCCGAGCACTTTCTCACTCGATTCGGAAATGACATTGTCGATGGCGCGATAGAAGACAGTGGCAGAAATGAGGCTCGCATCAGCGAAATACCACTCGTAGGCCGCATCAATGCCCCATGAAGTTTCTTCTTTGAGCTCCGGATTACCGCCAGTGATTGTCATGCTGACAGGACTGATAGAAGCAGCAGCCCTGGCTTCAATATAAGAAGGTCGACTGATACCCGTGGAGAATGAAAATCGAATCTTCTGATCTTCGCGAAAATCCCAGTTAGCGTGGGCATTGGGCAAAACATTGGTGAAACTCTGCTTGACCGTCAGCGGCTGCAAATCGGCACCGGCCAGTCGCGAGCCCACTGTCTCATACTCGGTGTCCTCGACACGCACACCGAAGACGATACTACCCCAGTCCATATCTATGGTCTGCATCAGGTAAGCGGAGGTTATCGTTTCTTCAATGCTGACGACTTCGTCTTCCGGAATATCAGAACGCGTGAAACCTTCGGCCTGCAGTGCTTCAAGTATTGCGCCATTATCGGCGTAATAGCCCCCGATGGTATTATTGAAATTCGTATCCCAGGAATCACCCCTTGCCAGCGAAACATCGACACTATGTAAACCGGCAGTCACTACAGCGAGCGGTGCCCCCCCCCGAGCCGTCCCGCGAATCGTATTTCGCGCCGAACTTCAACACACCCCACTTGTTAGAACGTGACAGATCAATCTTGAACTGATCTGTTTCTGTTTCAAGATTGCCAACCGCATCGACCACTAATGGCGTGGAATAGCTGATGTCGCCCAGGTTTTCATCAAACGTAACGAAGGGTTCTTCCGGGTCTGAAAGATCGTAGAAAACATTGCTGGCCTGATTGGAACCAATAAAAAGCAGTATGGGCAGATAGGTGTCAAACAAAGTGTCTATACGACTGTAGCTCACTTCAACATCCCACTCTCCGAAGGCGAAGTCCGCCCCCACTGTGTTCACGTCGGTTTCATTCCGGTAGATACCGTCTTCAAGTAAACGTCTGACCGACGCGCTGGCGATGGTGCCAGTTTGAGCCGGTGCGTCATCGGGCAATGAACGAATCTCCCACTGATTTCTTTCCTCTCTATCTATGAACTCCGTGTTCAATGAACTCACATAAATTTTGCCGCCATTGTCCAGATAGAATTCGAGCGTTCCGCCGAATGCTTTGTCTTCCCGCTCGATCAGGTAGTTTCTGAAATCAAATTCGACTGGAACCAGGGCACCCTGGGTACCGACATACTCCGACTCTCGATTGTCGGTTACCTGCTCACGCCGATTCTCTGATCCGTAAATCACGAGCCCAAAGTCATCGTTGGACCAGGAAACCCGCGCGTTTTGTCTTCGCACGTCACCACCACCCAGATCCTGTTCACCGGCACCTACTTCCAGGGAAAGTGACCAGCCATCAATGTCGGAAGGCGAGAAGGTTTTTACATCAATATATCCGGAAATAGATTCACCTGGCATATCAGCGGTAATTGCTTTGTTGGCGACAACCTGGGATGTGATCACAGCCGGGTAGGCGTCAAACCGGGGAATTCTGCCGTTCTCGACACCCGGAATAGAAATGCCGTTGAATGCCGTCGTTGTATAGCGCTTGGGCGTGCCTCTGAAACTGATATAACGAGCCTGCCCCTGATCTCTTTCGATCGAGATACCTGGCACACGGCCCAGTGCGTCGGCAAGGTTCTGATCCGGGAATCTTCCCACGGCATCCGCCGATATGATGTCGGCAATGTTGTCAGACAGGCGTTTTGCTTCGATTGCCGCCTGCTGGCTCGCCTTGATAGATTTGCCTGTGACAACGACTTCTTCTATCGGTTGTGCCAGTGCGGTAGATGCTGTAACAAGCGTTGCAGCAATCATCACTGCGCTGGTTTTATGCCTTATGGAAATTTGGGTTTTCAACGGTTTTACCCCCTATAGAAAACTTTTGATTAGGTACAGATTGTATACAGGTCGATTTATTCTTGTTTGAGAGGAACATCCTGGCCCTCTCATTAGACTAAGAGCCCTGAGTGTAGCATGACCCCAAGATTTTTTTCGTGATGTCGTCAATGGAGGCGAAAAGAGTAAATATCCCCCGGCAAAGCCGGGGGCTTTAGTTTGTGAGCCGCTCAAAGCGGCCATTACGGAGCCTTCGGCTCCTTGTGCCCCCTGAAGGGGGCGGTTTCTCTCAGACCAACTGCAATTGCTCTATCCGTCTATCCTCCTGTTCCTGATGTCGAATGTAATCCCGGATTACCTCCTCATCTCGACCTACCGTCGAGACAAAATATCCTCTCGCCCAGAAATGCTGACCCACGAAATTCTTTTTCCTTCCCGAATACGTTCGAGCTATGTGGATCGCGCTTTTCCCTTTGATATACCCCACCACCTGCGAAACCGCATACTTAGGCGGGATCGAGATCATCATATGCACATGATCCGGCATGAGATGACCCTCCTCTATCAAACTTTCCCTTTGCCTTGCCAAACTGTGGAACACATCAGTCAGTTCCCTTCGAATCTGACCGAATAGCACCTTCCGACGATACTTCGGAATGAACACTATGTGGTACTTACACTCCCACCGCGTGTGACTTAAACTCTTTACTTGTCTCATGGTTTCTCCCTTGTGTGGTGCTTGGCGGCTCACACTTGGGAGTTACTATGAGATTTCTGGAACTGTCAAACTTCGGGTGCCTCCCCGGCAAAGCCGGGGGGTCTCCCTTTTGTACTAGTACTAGCCAAACGCGGGTAGCTGGTCAAGAAACTCAAGCGCCGCTTCCGCGCGACGGTCAACAGATGCCTTCTGCCGTTCCAGGTCCACATCCCGGTCTTCACCCATGGCACCGACCAGATAGCGTTTATAGACGCCCTGCCCGATCGCCGCCAGACGCCAGTGCGAGAAAGCCCGGTAATAGTTGATGCCGGATAGATCGCGCCCGGTGGTATTGGCGTAAATGTCGATAAACTCATCCCGGCTGATAAACCCACCGGCAGCCGTCGGCGCCTGATCGCCTTCACCCGGCTCGGGCACCTCGTCCTGTGTGACCCAGTTGTTCAGCACATAGCCAACATCCGCCAGGGGATCACCCAGGGTGCAGAGTTCCCAGTCAAGAATCGCCTTTACATGCCCGTCAGCAACGATCATGTTCCCCAGGCGGTAATCGCCATGAACAATCGTTGCCCCCATCTGTTCCGGCATGCGCTCGGTAAGAAGGCGGCAGCTTTCTTCCATCGCCGGTATCTCGTGGGTTCTGGATGCTTCCCACTGTTTGGTCCATCGCTTGATCTGGCGCGCCAGGTAGGCTTGCTTGCGCCCCAGGTCTCCCAGACCCACATCGTCCGGGTTGATGGCATGGAGCCTGCATAGTATGTCCACGACATCACGGCCAATGCCGGACCGTCCGGCTTCCGGCACCTGTGCGGCGGTCACTGAATCATTCAGCACCAGACCATCAACAAAGGCCATCACGTAGAAATCAGCCTCATTGACGGACTTGTCCCGACAGAGCCCGAAATTCTGCGCCACCGGAACCTCGGAATCCTTCAGCGCATCAATAATCTTGTGCTCCCGTCCCATGTCATGGGCGGATTCGAGCACATGCCCCAGGGGCGGCCTGCGCAGGACACAGGCATTGCCCGCGCTGTCTTCACAGCGATAGGTCAGGTTAGAGTGTCCTCCGGTAATCAGGGAAAAATTCACAGGGGGCGCCAGACCCGGCACATGCTCGCTGAGCCATTGCACCAGATTCTCCTGGTGAATACCTTCGACCACTAGACTGCTTCTCCTTCGCCAATGGTCGCTGACTTGATGTCATCGAAGCTGTCCTGCAGACACTGGCCGAAGAACTCCGGGTCCGGCATCATCTCCCGGCAGGCGTTGACTGAAACGGTAATGTGTCCGTTGTAACTGAACACCGGGAAGAAGATACCCATACCGTCAAACAGGGGCCCGAGACCAAACTGGGTCACCAGCTTTGCTCCTGCGAAGTAAAGCGGAAACTGCGGCCCCGGCACATTGGAGATCACACAGTTAAACGGTGGTGACATGGATTCAGAGAGCCCGAGCCGGGTGTACAGTCTCGCCGCCATGGCTGCGGTTGTGGACGGGATAAACTGCTGGAAGTCTGTCATCAGCCTGGCACCGACGGCATGGGTCATGGCCTTCTGGCTGGCCGCGTTGTCGTGCACCGCCTTCACTCTTTCCACCGGGTCCGCAATGTCAGTGCCAACCCTGATGGTCATTGCCGCCACCTGATTTCCGAGCGACTTCTGATCACCCTCCGGACGCACGGAAATTGGCGCCATGGCAATCAGGGACTCTGCCGGAAGTTCATTTTTCGATTCCAGATACCTGCGTAGCGCACCGCCGCAAATGGCAACGATCACATCATTGACGGTCGCGCCCGCCACGGCAGATTTCATGGCGCGCACTTCCGTCATGGCAAAATTGCGCCCCTCAACGACCCTGTGAGCAGTAATCTTGTGATTGAAGCGGGTCTTCGGGACATTGGCATTCACCTTGAACTCCTGCGTCCAGAGGCCGGCCTGCAATCGGCTGAACGCCGGCATGGCCCGGGACATGACCTCAGCGAACCGAAGCGGCTGCGCCAGGTTAGACAGTTGTGCCCGGGTCACCAGTTCCAGCGGATTGGGTATCTCCTCACCCTTCCATGGTTTCACCGGCGCTTCCGGCGACTCCGGGTAGGGTTCCATGGAATGAATCACCTCTGTGATGTCCGCCCCTGACACGCCATCAATACAGGCATGATGTATCTTCGAGACCAGGGCATAGGAACCCTCGGGTAGGCCCGGGACCGAATCCAGACCCTCAATGACGGTAAATTCCCAGAGCGGCTTGGTCAGGTCCAGGGGTCTTGCGTGGAGCCTTGCCGCCTGGATGCAGAGCTGTCGCCAGTCGCCAGGCTCCGGCAACCGAATGTGCCGAACATGAAACTCCAGGTCGAAGTCCTTGTCCTCGACCCAGTAGGGATGATCCAGATTAAACGGAACCTCCACCATCTTCTGCCGAAAGGTCTTGGCAAGATGCAGGCGCTCGCTGATAAAGTTCAGAATATCCTTGAACCGCTGTTTCTCACCCTCAACGGTGGACGGGTCATAGATCATCATGCCGCCGATATGCATCGGACTGGTGGGGGTTTCGGCGTAAAGAAACGAAGCATCCTGGCCTGTCATCTGCTCCATCTGTACATCCTCGCTGAGTATTTCATCGTTATTGGTCTTCCGCTGAGGGTACCAATATTGTGATAACTTGTCGCATTTAACCGGAGCCTGACCATGAAAACGGTACTCTGCCACGAGATCGCTGACGACATCGCCACGGTGACCCTCGATGAGGTAGAACTGCCGACACCCGGGCCGAATCAGGTACAGGTTCGGATTATGGCCTGCGCCGTGAACTTCCCGGACATCCTGATGATCCAGGGCAAATACCAGTTCGCACCCCCTCTGCCCTTCGCACCTGGCGGAGAGTTTGCCGGAGAAGTCACTGCCGTTGGTAACCGGGTCGCGGATTTCCAACCGGGAGACCGGGTGATGGGCAGCAACCGCTACGGTGGGTTCAGTGAGGCCATCAATGTGGATGCGGCGGCCCTGAAGCCGATTCCTGATGGTATCCCGTTCGAGAAGGCGGCGTCCTGGAGCACCGCTTATCTCACCGCCTACGTCGCACTGAAAATCAGGGGTTCCCTGCAGTCGGGAGAAACCCTGCTGGTTCATGGCGCGACCGGTGGCGTTGGCCTCGCGGCAGTCGACCTCGGAAAGCACATGGGCGCAAAGGTGATTGCCACCGGCGGCACCGATCAAAAGCTCAGGGTAGTGAAGGGTCGCGGTGCGGACCACATCATCAACTACACGCTGCCCGACGGCGCCCTTGGTGGGTTTCGTGAACAGGTCAAGGAACTCACTGACGGTCAGGGTGCGGACGTGATCTACGATCCGGTTGGCGGCACCGTATTCGATGAGAGCATGCGCTGCATCAACTGGGGTGGTCGCATTCTGACCATCGGGTTTACTTCGGGCGTCTGGCCCAGGGCGGCGGTTAACCACATCCTGATCAAGCAGATCAGTGTTATCGGCGTGCGGGCCGGCGAGATTGGCAGACGGGACCCTGAGCTGGGTAAACAAATCCGGGACGCCACCTATCGGCTGCTGGCAGACGGCGCGATTGATCCCTACCTGTGCGCCTGGTTTCCGCTGGAGCAGGCGGTGGACGCGATGAACATGCTGGTCAACCGGCAGGTGATCGGCAAGGTGGTCGTGACCGCGAACGGCTACGAACCCTGATCAGCGAATACGGCCCCCGCTTCAATCAGATCGGCAATTTCGCTGTTTGAGAAACCATGGGCGGCGAGCACCTCCCGGGTGTGCTCTCCATACCCGGGGGGATCATTGACAGAACGACAGGCTTCGCCGGAAATTCTAATCGGGTTGGCAAGGGTCCATTCGAAGTTTGGATCTTCGGATTCCGTTCTGATCAGCACACCATTCTCAACCAGGTGCGCATCCTGAATCACATCGGTCAGACCCTCGACCACGCCAAATGTCAGACGGTATTCATCCAGAACCAGGCAGACGGCTTCAAGCGTCATACTGCCGATGGCGGATGCAAACAGTTCCCGCGCCTGTTCCCTGTTGTGCAGCAGGCTCTTGACATCAGAAAACCGCTCGTCCTCCAGCCATTCCGGGTGTCCCATCGCCTGCGCGAACTCCGGCCATTCTTTCGCCGGGTTGGTGAACACCAGAATCACAAACCGCTTGTCTCTGGTTTCATAAACGCTGGCGAGCGGACTGCGAGAGCTTTTCTCCAGCAGTTCACCCAGGTCGAACCCCGCGATGGCGCCCTGCAAACTCATGCCATTCGCCCAGCAGCCGCTGGCAATCAGTGATGTTTCCACGAAGCTGCCCTCGCCTTCCTTTTCCCTTTTGAACAGGGCCATCATGACGCCGGCAAACAGCGACATGGCGGTAGCGTGGTCACCCACGCCACCGGGTGGGAAGACCGGCAGGCCATCTTTGGGCTTCATGATTTGCAGCAGCCCCGCACGGGCAAACCAGGCCGTTGAATCATAGCCGCGGCGAAGCCGGTCAGGGCCGACATTCCCGTAGCCGGTGAGTTGCGCGAGGATCAATCGCGGAAAACGCTCATGCAGGGTTTCCCAGGAGATGCCGTACTTTTCCAACTGATCATTGCGAAAATTGGTGACCAGAACATCGGCACTTTCCAGCAGACGCAATAGAACATTCAGCCCTGCTTCCTCACGAATGTCGATGGAAACACCCAGCTTGTTGCGGCTGGTGAGCTGCCAGTTATAGTCAGTCTCCCACTGACCATGCAGCCGACGGTAACCATCACCACCGGGTGGCTCGACCTTGATAACCTCGGCGCCATAGTCGGCCATCAACGTCGCAGCACCGGGACCTGCGAGGAAGCTCGCCAGATCAACCACTTTTATTCCGTCCAATAGATAAGCCACAAAAAGCCTCTCCACAATTTGCAACACAACCAGAGAATCCCTATCTTACCGAATCTTTGCTGTGAGGGAACAAGCCAATATGTACGATACCTACTGGCAGGTGTGGAACGAGTTGACCGCAGAAGGTCAGCAGTTCCAGGTTGATGAAGCCGAAGTGCGTGGTTCCCCCATGCGCGTCTACACTAACGCACCGCCGAGTCTCAGGGAAGTATGGCTTGCCTCTGCGGCTTTTGCTGAACGGGATTATCTGGTCTGCAATGATGAGCGCCGGACCTACGCGGACGCACACCGGGAAGTGGCTTCGATTGCCAACTGGCTGATCTCCCGGGGCGTGAACCCCGGTGAACGGGTCGCTATCGCGGCACGAAACTATCCCGAATGGCTGCTCGTCTACTGGGCCTGCGTCGCCACCGGCATTACTGTGGTGGGCGTCAACGCCTGGTGGGTGGAGGATGAACTGGAATATGGGCTCTCCGATTCACAGCCGAAGGTCATCTTCTGCGATGAAGAACGCCTCGCCCGCTTTCAGAATATCCGCGACAGGTTTCCCGAGATGACCGTTGTCGGTATCCGGCAGCCCGCTCCTGCCGATGGTGTTATCGACTATGCCGAGGTGAAGGCAACCGGCGGCGACCTGCCCGATGTGCGGGTGGACCCGGACAGCGACGCCTGCATATTTTACACCTCGGGCACCACCGGATTTCCCAAGGGCGCGCAGCTCACCCAACGTGGTTGTGTGCACAACATCATGAACCTCGCCTTCGCAAGTCGGCTCGCGACCGTGGCCACCGCACGGGTCCAGGGTGTCGAACCGCCCGACCCGGAGAGCGCCCCGATTGGCGCGTCGCTGCTGACCACGCCTCTGTTTCATGTGACCGCAAACAACTGTGTCGCACACGGCTCGACCCTGACCGGTGGCAAGTTGGTGTTCATGTACCGTTGGGACCCGCTTGAGGCCCTGCGGATCATTGAGGCGGAAAAGATTACCTCCATGACGGGCGTGCCTGTTATGGCCAGGGAAATCATCAGTCATCCTGACTTCGATCAATACGACACCTCCTCACTGCTGTCGCTGGGTGGCGGCGGCGCACAGGTGCAACCTGATCTGGTACAGAAAATTGACGATGCCGTTGCGGCGCGTCCGGGTACCGGATACGGCATGACCGAAACCTGCGGCATCATTACCTCCATTTCCGGCGACTACTTCATCGACAAACCGGCAAGCTGCGGCCCTGCCATGCCGGTGTTTGAAACCAGAGTGGTTGATGGCAACGGCAATGCCCTGCCCCGGGGTCAGGCGGGAGAGCTGTGGGTTCGAGGCGCGCCAGTGATCAAGGGCTACATCAATCGCCCGGAAGCAACGGCAGAAACCATCACCGACGGCTGGCTGCATACCGGAGATGTCGCCAACATCGACGAAGATGGCTTTATCTTCATTGTCGACCGTGTGAAGGACATGGTGCTGCGTGGTGGTGAGAATGTCTATTGCTCAGAGGTGGAAACCACCCTGCACCGAATAGACGCCATCGCCGAGTGCTCCGTCTTTGGCATACCCGATGATCGCCTGGGCGAAGAAATCGGCGTGTCGATCTACCTGAAAGAAGACACCTCACTCACTGCGGACGAACTTCGCGCCTTCTGCCAGACCCATATGGCCAGACACAAGGTGCCCCGTTATATCTGGTTCAGCAATGACCCGCTGCCGCGTAATGCCAACGGCAAATTCCTGAAACGGGAACTCAGGGATACGCTGGACCTGGCGGACGCGGTCTAAGGGAAACCCTGAATAATGTCTTTCGTCAGGTCTGGTCAATCCCGTGGTACCATTTCTGACCCGGTCGTACGGATTATTTGAAATGATGGCAATTCTATCGCGCACAGTTCTGCTTGTTCTTGTCCTGATCCTTACCTTCGGATGCGCCTCATCCGGAGTTGATGAATCCGAGGCCGGGCTTGTTGCCAGTACCAATGAAGATGGGCTTGTCTGCCGATTCGAAAAGGAAACCGGCTCACATTTCAAAAAACGAATCTGCAAAACCCGGCAACAACTGGACCAGGAACGCGCCAATGCCCTGAGCCTGCAACGAAGCATACAGGGTGGGTCAGCACCAGACACATCCACACCCTGAAACCGACCAGAAAGCTATACTAAAAAACCAAACTAGAAAATTATACTAATAAATGGCCCACTACCGACCAGGTATTCTCAATCGCTGGGTGCTCGCATCCTACGGAGCACCCGCCATGCCGCTCGCCATGGTCGGCCTGCCCATGGCGGTGTATCTACCCGCAGTCTATGCTGACAACGAAGGCTTTGGCCTGGGTCTCGCATTTGTCGGCGCTGTTATGGTGTTGGCCAGAGTATTCGATGGTGTCACCGACCCGGTCATTGGATTTATATCGGACCGCATTCGCACCCCCTGGGGCCGTCGAAAACCCTTTGTTCTGCTGGGCATGCCGATCTACATATTCGGCATCTGTATGCTGTTTATTCCGCCGGTAGAATTTACCGACGTGTCGCTGTTTGGTGTGACGTTCAGTTCGGGATACCCGTGGATGCTGACCATGCTGGTCATTACCTACATTGGCGCAACCATCAAAGATGTTCCCTATTCAGCCTGGGGAGCAGAGTTGACGCCAAACTACAATGAACGGGCGCTGGTCACCAGTTGGCGGGAAGGATTCAGCGTAACAGGCTCACTGGTGGGCGCATTTACACCGGCTATTATTTTCTTTCTCGGTTATACCAAGCCGACGGACGCGGTTGAATTCCTGTCTCTCATGATTGCTGTCATCATGCCGATTATGATCGTGAATACGGTGATCTCGGTGCCGGAATTTGAAGTTCAGGAAACAACGAAGCGATTAAAACTGAGAGATAGCTTCAAATACGTCTGGCAGAACGAACCCTATCGCCGCCTGGTGATCGCGTTTTTGTTCTCCAACATCGGGGCCGCCATGACGAACACCCTGAGCTTCTTTTTTGTGAAGCACGTCCTGCTGGCCGGGGACCTCTATGGGTTTTACCTTGCGCCCTACTTCGTATCCCAGCTTATTGCCATTCCGCTCTGGTTCAAACTATCGCGAAAAATTGGCAAACACCGGGCGACCATGGTGGCCATCGGCTGGTACGCACTCTGGTCCTGTTTTATTCCACTGATAGCCATTGCTCCCCTGGTCTGGTTCGACGCCTTCCAGGTGCAAACCCTGCTGGCGTTCCTCCCGGAGTCAGCTTATGCGTCCGCCATGGCCTATTTTGAGGGTGTGCCCACCGGCAAGTTTCTGTTTTTTATCATCGTGATGTGTCTGAAAGGATCCTCCATCGGAGCGCTATCAGCATTGCCCTACGCGATGGCTGCTGATGTTGTCGATGTGGACGCGAGCCAGACAGGTAAACGTCAGGGTGGCGCCTATTTTTCCATCTGGCTAATGGCCAGAAAACTGGCCTACGCGCTCGGCTTGTTTGTCGGTACATCGCTGGTGGTTTTCTGGGGTTTTGATTCTCTCGCAGACCCTTTGAATACAACCAACACCACTTTTTCACTGCTGATGCTGGCCGTGACCTATTCCGTCATCCCCGCGCTTTTCAAGTTTGTGGCTATGCCATTGTTCTGGAATTATCCGCTGACAAAAGAAAGGGTGGATGAAATCCAGCAACAAATGGACAAACAGACTTCAGCTACGGCCTGATGTAGCTTCAAGACTCCCCCGAATGGCGGAAATCGCACAGGTGGACACCGCCACGCCGGTTTATTCAAAAAGGCGGGTAGTTTTCTTCTGTCGCCGTTCCCATCGTCAAATCGCTCGCCACCGTTGAGATCACATCCGCCAGCTCTACCGTCTCCCGCCAATGTGCGGGTATGCCCTCATAGCCGTGAATCAGCCCCAGAATGTTGCCCGTCATCGCGCCCGTGCTGTCGCTGTCTCCCGAATGATTGACCGCGCTCAGCACACCATCGGCAAAGGTCTCGGCAGACAGCGCGCAGTAAATACTGATCGCCAGCGCTTCCTCGGCAACCCAGCCTTCGCCGAGATGCTCTATCGTCAGCGCCGTGGGCCGCACCCGCCGCTCCCATGCCTGCAATGCCCGCAGAATGGCCGTGCTGGTTTCAGCCGCAAAACCGTTCTCAAGTTCTTTTTGCCTGGTTTTTTCAAGGGTATCCACAACGGCCGTTTTCAGTTCGCGCCCTCTTGCCAGTCGGCTAATGAGGTAGGCAAATGCGCCGCCCGCAATCTGGCCGGTGGGATGGCCATGCGTCAACTCGGAACACTCCTGTGCCAACCCAAACGGGTCCCGGGCAACAAGCCCGATGGGCGCCACACGCATAACGGCACCGCAACCCTTGCTGTCGTTGTTGGCAGTCAGACCAGCGGACGACCGTAACGCCGTTATGCAGGTATCCCCCGGCGCCCGGCGATTCCACAGGGCTTCGTTGGTTATCAACCAGCCATCGTCCAGTTGATGTTGAGAATGGTGAGGATAGTGAGGATTTTGAGGATGGTAACGACGATGACGGGTTTCTTCGCCCTGGGTATGTAGCCAGCGAATATAAGCACGTTGCACCACCGCTACAGGATTGCAAAGTCCTCTATCCATAAACCGCATGACTCCGCGAATCATGCCTTCGGCGGTGAACAGCGTCATCTGGGTATCATCGGTTATCGCGCCGTAGACTCCATAGGACACACCCAGATCAGTCACCCCACCCTCGCCGTATTGACTCCTGATCTCGGGCCAACTGTTGAATTCAACGGGAGCGCCCAGGGCATCACCTACAGCGCCGCCGATCAAACAACCACGCGCTTTGTTAAATCCAGCTTCCCGGGAACGGTCAGATTCTTTGGCGGGGGCTGTGCTTTCCGGATTGATCTTGTTCACGTTTGTTTTCCATTGTTTTGTCAGTTCAAATGATCGGAATAGGTTGTTTGCATATCTTTCCAGGATCGTTCGATAAGACGGGTCAATACATCCAGATCAATGTCGCTCAGATGCTTGATATAAAGACAGGATTTTCCTGTTTTGTACCTGCCCAGTTTCTTCATCAGCGAACCATAGCGGCTGAATCCGTTCATAATGTAAATGGTCAATGCCTGCTTGCGCGGAGAAAAACCGGTCATCATCCAGTCACCTTCTCGCCCCGAGGCATATTTGTAGTGATAGGTTCCAAAACCAACAATGCTTGTTCCCCAGAGCCTGGGTCTGGCACCGGTGATTTTTTTCATAATGCTTTGGACCGTTTTGGCATCTTTGCGTTTTTGCCCGTCTTCGATGGATTGCAGAAACACTGCCACGCTGGTGCCTGTCGGTCTGGTCTTTAACTGTGCCTTTGCCATTGTCTCTCCTGTTGTTATCCCGGCGACCTGATTGCCGTGATTCCGGGCACGGGTGTTTTACCCGGATTTTAACCAGTTAGGGAAGCTCTGAATAATAGAATTTTTTCGTGAGAGCAAGGCAGACGCGCCCGCAGAAAATCGTAAAAACGCTTTAATTTTCCGATGTTTCGAGGACGGGTCTAACGCAGCTATCGCGGAAAAAGGCATTATTCAGAGTTTCCTTAGAAGTTCAGAATCTCTACCTGGAGATCGGCAAGATTCAGCACCCCGATGGCGTTATAGCCAGTCATGTGGCCCGCACATTCACCCGGGTTCAGGGTGAGTTGATCACCGTCGTACTCAATGACCTGTCGATGGGTATGACCGTGAAGAATCACGTCATAGTCCGCCGGGTTCACCATCGCCAGTTCCAGCGGATCATGAACCACGACCATGCGCTTCCCAAGCCAGTGCAATGCCATGGGTGGCTCCATGATCTCAAAGGAAAACTGCAGGGCGGCATTCACCAATGATTCACGTTCGCCCCTGTCATTATTGCCGTAGACGCCCCACATGGGTGCGGTCAGATTGGAAAACACTTCCAGCGTTTTCGCCTGGGTGATGTCACCTGTGTGGATGACACGCTCCACCCCCGACTGGTTGAACAGCTCAACAATACGGTTACAGTTCCGGAGGTTGTTGTGCGTATCACTGACGATGCCTATTCTCATAAACGCCACCGATAAAAACAAAAAGCCGGGCAGAGCCCGGCTTTTCAAGCGGTGCCTTCTGTCAGGCAACCTTTTCCAGTATGTGAATACCACAGGCGCTACCCAGGCCAATGACGTGAGTCATACCAAGACGCGCACCTTCCACCTGCCGCTTGTCAGCTTCACCACGCAGGTGGGTACTGACCTCGTAGATGTTGGCAATACCGGTTGCACCCAGCGGATGCCCTTTCGATAGCAGTCCACCGGAAACATTGACCGGGACACGACCCCCCAGGGCCGTCTCACCTTCGTCGATCATGCGGCCCGCTTCACCGTCCCTGCACAGTCCCAGATTTTCGTAGTGCAGGATCTCTGCGGTGGCAAAACAGTCATGCAGTTCAACCAGATCAATGTCATCCGGACCACAGCCAGCCATCTCGTAGGCCTGCGCCGCCGCACGCCGGGTTACCGCGTTCACATCCGGCATAACCAGATCGCGATCAGAGAAAGGATCGCTGGTCAGGACGGAGGCTTTCACGCGAACCGCGCGGTCCATACCCAGTTCTTTCGCCTTGCTTTCTGAAACCAGTACCGCAGCGGCCGCACCGTCCACGTTAACGGAACACATCAGCTTGGTGTTGGGGTAGGAGATCATTTCCGCATTCATGACTGTTTCCAATGGCGTTTCGATCTGGTACATGGCCTTCGGATTCAGCGTGGAATGATGGTGGTTCTTCACGGAAACTTTGGCGAACTGCTCAAAGGTAGTGCCGTACTGACGCGAATGCTCCATGCCCGCCTCAGCAAACACGGCCGGCATGGTGCCGGAACCCAGCAGACCTTCCTTGGGAATGCCGGTGCCACCACCGCCACCGCCCAGCAGCCCTTTGCCCATCTGCTCGACGCCAACCGCCAGCACAACGTCGTTAACACCGGCCTTGACAGACATCCATGCTTCACGGAAGGCGGTTGCGCCCGTTGCACAGGCGTTGGAACAGTTGACCACACCGATACCTGTCTGGCCGATTTCCTGCAGGATTCGCTGGCCGACCATGGCACTGGCCTGGCCGAGATTACCGCAGTACAGCGCCTGCATATCCTGAATCGTCAGTCCTGCGTCATCCAGTGCCATCAACGCGGCTTGCGCGCCAATCTGTGGGACGGTCTTTTCGGGGAAACGACCGAACTTGATCATGTCGATTCCCATTACGTATACATCACTCATGAGTAGCTCCTCTATGTGGGTGTGCGTTTATGCTGCGGGTTGAAAGAAATAACTGATGTAGCTGTTGCCGTCCTTGTCCTTGCGACCAAGAGCGTCATCGAATACCACTTCGACCGGCATGTCGAATTCAATGTTTGCAGGGTCCGGGTCCAGATTGATCAGGTTACCCTTGACAGTGCCGCCGCCGTCAAGATCGACGATGGCGGAGATGTACGGAACGTCAATTCCCGGAAAGCTGCGATGAACGATACTGTATGAGTAAAGTTTGCCCTTGTTGGACAGGCGGGTGGCATTCATCTGATCTCGCGCACCACAACTTGAACAGTTGGATCGCTCTCCCAGAAATACGGCACCACAGGCTCCGCATTTGTGGCCTTCAAGATACGGGTCACTGGTTCCCGCACCTTTCAGCCAGTCAACTACGGGCAGTGGCCCGGTAGCGGCTGCTTCTTCTGACATGGTTTCCTCGACAGGCAGGTTGCAAAGGTTTCAAGAGTAAACCCGAAGCCCTTGTAATTTCAAGGGTTTGGCCGAATACCGAAGAGTGCCGCATCGCGAGAGGCCGGGCTATTTCAGAGAGCTTAAAAACTCCAGGGTTCGGTCCCAGGCACCGTCTTCAACATCCATGATGGCTGCGTTGAAGTCGGTGACACCGGCATCCTCGAATCGTTTGATCTCGCCGCGAAGGGCGTTTTCGTCACCCACTATCGCAATATCCGCCGGCCCCGCCACACCTTCCCGGTCCAGCATGGCCCGATAGCTGGGTAGCTGACCGTAGATGATGAGGTCTTTGGCTATCTGTTCCCGCGCCTGATCGATATGGGTGGTCAGGACCACAGGCACCCCGCCGACCACCGTGGCATCATCGCGGCCCAGCCCGGGCACAATATGATTGGCCATGGTATTGGGCCCGACCATCCAGGTGTTGGTGCCATCGGCAAGTTCACCGGCGATCTTCAACATTACTGGACCGAGCGCGGCAAGAACCACCGGCAGGCGATCAGCGCCGGGTATTTCGAGGGTGACGCCATTGACGCGATATTGTTCACCGTTGAAGTTGACCGTCTCACCCCGTGCCAGTGGCATCAGTACCTCAAGATATTCCCGCATGTGCTTCGCCGGTTTCTCATAGGAGAAGCCCAGCATGTTTTCGATCACGATCTGGTGTGAGAGACCAATACCCAGGGTGAACCGGTTGTCCGTTGCCGCAGCCGTCGTCAGCGCCTGCTGCGCGATGGCCGTCGGGTGCCTCGGGTAGGTCGGTGTTACCGCCGTGCCCAGACCGATGCGCGGCACCTCCCTGCCGATGAGTGCCAGGGTCGAGATAGCATCCATGCCGAAGATGTTGGCCATCCAGAGATTATCAAGACCCGCCGCTTCGACCTTTCGTGCCAAGTCGATCAGGTTGTCCAGGGTGGTGGTGCCGGTGGCGCCCATCATTGTGCCAATACGCATTGGTTTACTCCTTTTATCCTTGTTCATCAGCCGCTAACCATAACAGGTTCGGGTATGTGGTGAACCAGTTCTTAACTCCCGGTTAAGGGGTGATGTCCGCGAAGGTAAGTGAGGTAGAAGGCGCAACTTGCTGCGTGATTTGGCAAAATACCGAGTATCCAAACTCTCACCCAGCAAGTGCGCCTATGACAAAGATAATCCCTCAGCCTGCAAACGTCGAGATAGATTTTACCGATGCCGCCCTGGTGGGCACTGGCGGCTGGTCTCTACTGGCCAAAATGGCTCAACAAACCGAACTGCTACGATCCCTCTCGCAAGCCGTTCACCTCAAAGTACGCCGACGCGGTGCCTCTGACGCCGAGATGCTGTGGAGTCTCATTGCCTCTCTGGCAGCCGGTCATGGTGCCCTGTCTGATTTGGATGCCCTGCGTGTCAACCCCGCCGGGCAGGTACTGCTGGGTTTGAGTGAAGCGCCTTCAGGTCGGCGTCTCGGCGAATATCTCAGCCGCTTTGGCCGGGATGAGGTGACCGCTCTGCGAGGCGTGGTCCAGGCATTGGCACAGCAGGTTGCACCGGCCATCATTGATCACCATGTGACCACACAGGGCTATGTGCCAGTGTTTATCGATGGCACTGCGATTGAGGTGGATGGTCATCTCTTTGAAGGTGCCGGTAAGGGATACAATGGTGAGCCACAACTGTGGCTGCATAATGTGTTCCTCGGAGGATTGTGGGCCAGTGGCTTACTGCACCCGGGTGGCGTTGATGTCGCCAAGGGTTGGCAGACACAGTTGGCTGACGACGTGACGCCGTTGCTACCGGAGGGTACGCCGGTCTGGCTACGGGCAGACAACGCCTATTATCGTGGCGACCTGGTCCGGTTTTGTACTGACAAGGGCTGGGATTACTCGATCAGCGTGACCAATGACAATAACCGCCGCCCGGTGCTGCGCCAACTGGAAGGATTACCTGAAAGCGCCTGGTCTGATATAGGGCGAGGCGAGTCTGCGACGCTGGTGTTGCACCAACCCAGCGGCTGGAAGACGCAACACTATGTCGTCGTTCGCCAGCTCTATGACGGCCCACAACAGCGTCTGACGCCTGCTTATACGGTCATTCTTGTGTCTCGTGACGACTTGCCGGTGGATGAATTAGTGCGACGTCATCGCGGCAAGCAGGGACAGGAGAATGCCTTCAAGGGTCCGCTGATTGAAATGGATTTACACCATCCTCCCTGTCGGCGGTTTGCCGCCAATCAGGCATTTTATGCCTGCGGTCAGATAGCACAGTTGTTGTTGATGGCGATGCAGTATCAGTGGCTACCCGAGCCTGCCCGGAAACATGGCTTGCGACCTTTGATCCGCTATTTGATGCGCTCAGTGGCTCGTCTGGTAAAAACCGGCAGGCGCTATCGCCTTGACTTTGCCAAGAACAACTTCAGGCTGGACTGGCTGCTGTACGCGGCCTTCCAACTGGAATAGCGTCGATCTCAGCTTCGAACTAACACCAACACCTGTCATTGGGCGGGTAGCGCTTGGGCGCTCGGTGCCAAAGACCGGCAACGGATGCCTGTGCAGGAGCCAGGCGCTCTGTCAGGACTCCCGGGAACAACCAAAATCACGTGAAGAGACAGCCGCCTTGCTATTGAGCACGCGATAAGCTGCGATACCTGCAACCAAGATGGGTTAACCGGGGATTGAGAGTGAACCAGTACACAGACTGCAACCACCGCCAAAAAAGGTTTAAGATTGGGCCTATGAGCCCCACTCAAGCGGAATTCAAAAAAGCGCTTATCTCACTTGAGGCAGCATTGTCCCTGTCTGAAGATGATGTGACTAGAGATGCATCTATTCAGAGATTCGAGTTTTGTGTAGAACTCGCATGGAAGTCTGCCAGGAAAATGATGGGGACAAATTCTACCGCGCCCAGGCAGGTTGTCAGGGAAATGGCGCAGGCGGGTCTTATCGCTGACGTTGATTTCTGGCTTAAGGCAATAGACCAGAGGAATCTTTCCTCACACACTTACAATGAGAAATTGGCGAAGGAAGTTTATCAATTTGCTCTGATTTTCTTACCCGCTGCTCAGAACTTGAGTGAGAGGTTGGAGGAGTCCGAGTGATTAACCTCTCGCGTGACCAGCTCGAATATATAGTTGTCACAGTTGTTGAACCATTAGCAGAGCAAGGCGCGGAGGTTTACTGTTTCGGGTCACGAGCCAGAGGTGAGGGCGAAGCCTTCGCCGATCTGGATCTAATGGTTGTATCGGATATGCCTCTTGATTCTATGCTCGGTGAGATACGTGAAGTGCTTGAAGAAAGTAACTTTCCCTTTCTTGTTGACCTCGTTGAAGAAAAAGATTTCGCAGATGCATACCGTGCGAACTACCTAGCTGAGCGTGTGCTCCTTTCTCCTGGCAGTGGTCGGTCAAAGGATACCGAAAGTTCGAATCGTCTTTGATCCGCCAGTAGGTCAACAAATTAATAATTGTATGCCGAAAATTAAGCAGATTCTCTTTGTAGGAAAATGTGGTTAATTCTTACTATCCCCTTTTTCGTGAGAGCAAGGCGGACGCGCCCGCAGAAAATCGTAAAAACGCTTTAATTTTCCGATGTTTCGAGGACGGGTCCAACGTAGCTATCGCGGGAAAAGACATATATGGTCCACCCCGTTTTGCAAGAGTCAATCATCGTGTACATGAAGGATAAGTTGCAGTCATATATCCGGCCTCTCGGTGAAGGTTCTCGCCTTCGGGCCCTGATGGAATCCGCGCATCCCTGTCCTCATCATTATATCGGCTTTCCCACTGCTCAGCCTATGTCTAAACCAGGTTTTCAGGAATGCAGGTCTCTCCTTTCATGCCATCACATTGATCTTTCTCTTCGCAACTCGCTGGTGGGTTACCTCCCTTAAACTAGCCTTTGTCTGTGTCGTACCGACATCTGCCGAACCATCAGGCAACTATCTCTGGTTCTGACACGGTCATTCTATCGACACAGTAGTCCTCTTCATGCTTCAACAGCGCGTAGACCATGCGTACCATCTTGTTGGCCATCGCCACTGCTGCCACATTCTTGTGACGCCGCTGAAGTAACGCCTTGGCCCAGCGGCTGCGCGGGTCCTCTTTTTTGTCCACAAAGCGTAATACCGAGCGAGCGCCATGAATCATCAACTGACGTAAGTAAACATCGCCACGTTTGCTAATGCCCAGCAGGCGAGCCTTCCCTCCCGTGGAACTCTGGCGCGGTACCAGTCCCAACCAGGCCGCCAGCTCCCTGCCATTGTTGAAGGCGTGGATATCCCCTATGGCTGCCACCAGAGCGGTAGCACCTTTAGGGCCGATGCCGGGAATGGTGAGCAAACGCCGGGCACGCTCATCTGCCTGCGCCAGTTGCTCAATTTGTTGGTCAAACTCGTCAATACGCTCATCCAGGCGGGCCAACTCATCATAGAGCGCCGATAAGAGTCCCCGAAAGCGCATCGTCAGACCGTTTTCCGCGTCTTCCAAAATGAGCGGGAGATGCTTGCGTACGTGTGCTCTCCCCTGGGGTATCGTAATGCCGTACTCTAACAACAGGCCTCGGATCTGATTGACCTGGGCGGTGCGCTGAGCCACCACCTGACTGCGAATACGGTGCAGACACTGAACGTCCTGCTGCTCCACGGTCCTGGCCGCAACAAAACGCATACCAGGGCGCTGAACGGCTTCGCAAATAGCCTCTGCGTCAACACGGTCATTCTTGTTGGACTTGACGTAGGGTTTAACAAACTGTGGGGCAATCAACTTCACCTCATGACCGTAACCCGACAACCGCCTTGCCCAGTCATGGGCGCCGGCGCAGGCTTCTATCCCAACCAGACAAGGCGATAGCTTGCTCATAGTCGCCTTCAGTTGGTTGCGGGTTTGTTTTTTGGTTATCTGGGTTTGACCTCTGTCATCCACCGCGTGGAGATGGAAACTGGTCTTACCCAGATCAATACCCACTACCTTGATTGCTCGCGTTTCAGTACACTTCTTCATGGTCGCCTCTCTCTGTCTGTTTGAATGGTGTATCCATTCTGGCGCATTGACGCCGATTGATGGAGAGGGGTGGACCATACCATTATTATTCAGAGTTTCCTTAGATGCCCGGCACCGGGAATCTTTCGCAGAAGGCGACCACCTCGCCCCGAATCTCTTCCAGAACGGCCTCGTCCTCTGGTGAACGCAGGCATCGGTCAATCCAGGTAGCGAGCTGTTCCATATCGGATTCGCCCATACCGCGAGCGGTTGCCGCCGGTGTTCCGATGCGGATGCCGCTGGGACGCAGCGGCGGATTGGGATCATCCGGGATAATCTGTTTGTTGGTCGTTATGTGAATCCTGTCGAGGGTTTCCTCGGCGACCCTGCCGTCGAGTCCATAGCTTTGCACGGTGTCAACCACCATCATGTGGTTGTCGGTTCCGCCGGTCACAAGGCTGGCCTGACAATTCATCAGGCCGCCGGCCAGGGTCTTGCTGTTGACCAGCACCTGCTGTGCATAGTCCTTGAATTCCTGCGTCTGTGCGCGTTTCAAGGTGACGGCAATGGCCGCAATCGCATTCATGTGCGGCCCGCCCTGCAAACCCGGAAACACCGACTTGTCGATCTTGCCGGCAAGGTCCTTTCTGCACAGGACCATGCCACCGCGTGGCCCGCGCAGGGACTTGTGGGTCGTCGTGGTAACGACATCGAATCCGAAATCGAACGGGTTGTTCATGGCGCCACCCGCCACCAGCCCCCCGAAATGAGAGGCATCGGTCATGGTGATCGCCCCTATCTCGTCGGCGATTTCCTTGAACTTCCCGTATTCAATGTCCCGCGGATAAGAGGTATAGCCGCAGAGCACCAGCCTGGGTTTGTGCGCCAGGGCATCCTTTCTCACCTGGTCATAGTCGATAGAACCATCAACAGGATCAGTAACATAGCGGACAAAGTTAAACAATTTTCCCATATGAGAAACCGGCGCACCGTGGGTCAGATGGCCGCCATGGGAAAGATCCATCGCAAGAATCGTATCCCCCGGTTCCAGCAGTCCCAGATAGACAGCCTGGTTCATGGCAGAGCCTGATAAGGGCTGCACGTTGGCGTGTTCGCAGCGAAAGACCTCCCTGGCCCGGTCACGCGCGAGATTCTCTATCTGGTCAGTAAACTCCTGACCACCGTAATAGCGCTTGCCCGGATACCCTTCCGAATACTTATTGGTAAAGACACTGCCGAGCGTCGCCAGTACTTCCGGGAAGGTATAGTTTTCAGACGGGATGAGTTCGATACCGGTTTTCTGTCGCGCCTCCTCGCCCTTCAGGGCGGCGTAAACATCCGGGTCCTGTTGCTCAAGGGTTTGAAGATTATCGTTTGGATTGGTCTTTTTTGGATTAGCCAAGGCCAGACTCCCGTTGGGTGATGTGGGCGCCCAGGCGAACGGCTTCAGGTCTTGTGGTCACACTTCCCGGTGGTTATGCCCACCTGATATCGCCAGTCATGTGACCAGCCGGATTCTAACCCGGAGCCACCATTGAAAGAAATGTATTCGCCTCAGTTTGCCATCAAATACCATTCATGCGGCGGCTTTGCTTCCCCATGGGACCCCGGTATGACTGACTCATGTGCCCCCGGCCTGTTCAATCTTCGCCCAGGTGTCCCTGAGTCCGGCCACCCGGTTAAACACCAGCGCGTCCGGCGCTGAATCCCTGCTGTCGAGACAGAAGTAACCTTCCCGCTCGAACTGAAAGCGATCATCCGGGTCCGCTTCCTGCAGCGACGGCTCGACATAGCCCTGATGAGTGACCAGCGACCCGGGATTGATCAGCTCGTGGTAGTCGCGCTCGTCGGCGTCCGGAAAATCAACATTAAACAGTGGTTCATACACCCGAATTTCAGCGGGCAGGCTCTCCTGTGCGGATACCCAGTGGATCACGCCGCGAACCTTCCGTCCTTCGGGGTTCTTTCCCAGGGTGTCCGGGTCATAGCTGCAATGGATTTCGGAAATTTCACCGGCGTCGTCGCGAACCACCGCCTGCGCTTTGACCACAAAGCCATAGCGAAGACGCACTTCATCGCCTAAAACCAGGCGCTTGTACCTGCGGTTCGCCTGTTCGCGGAAGTCCGCCCGGTCGATGTAGACCTCGCGGGTAAAGTTGAGCTGGCGTGTTCCCATGGATGCGTCCCTGGGATGGTTCGCCGCCGTCAGAGGAATCTTTTCGCCCTGCGGCAGGTTCTCGATAATCAGCTTCACCGGGTTGAGCACACCCATAACGCGCGGCGCACTGGTCTCCAGGTGTTCCCGGATCACGCTCTGCAACAGCACCAGTTCTACGTTGTTATCACTTTTTGTCGCCCCGATGCGGCGACAGAAATCCCGAATCGACGCCGGGGTGTAACCTCGCCGCCGCAGACCGGAAATGGTCGGCAGACGGGGATCATCCCAACCATCCACCACGCCCTCTTCTACCAGTTGCCGCAGTTTGCGTTTGCTCATGACTGTGTACTGCAGATTCAATCGGGAAAACTCGATCTGCTGCGGGTGACAGTTCATGGCCAGTTCATCCAGAACCCAGTCGTACAGTGGCCGGTGGTCTTCAAAACCAAGGTCACACAGAGAATGAGTGATCCCTTCCAGCGAATCGGAGACACAATGGGTGTAGTCATACATGGGATAGATGCACCAGTCGCTGCCGGTCTGGTGATGTTCAATGTGACGAATACGGTAAATGGCGGGATCGCGCATGTTGATGTTGGGTGAAGCCGGGTCGATTTTCAGGCGCAGGATATGCTCACCATCACCGAACTCGCCCGCCTTCATCCGGCGAAACAAATCCAGGTTCTCTTGAACGGTACGCTCACGGTAAGGGCTCGCCCTGCCCGGTTCGGTCAGGGTTCCCCGGTACTCTCGAATTTCCCCGGCAGACAGCGACTCAACGTAGGCTTTATCTTCACGGATCAACTGCTCGGCAAACTGGTAGAGCTGCGGGAAATAATCCGAGGCGTAGCATTCCTGCTGCCACGTGAACCCCAGCCAGTTGATGTCACGTTTGATGGCATTGATGAACTCAACACTCTCCTTCAACGGGTTGGTGTCATCAAATCGCAAATTGGTTGCGCCACCGAACTCTTCGGCTATGCCGAAACTGAGGCAGATCGCCTTGGCATGACCAATATGCAGGTATCCGTTTGGCTCCGGCGGGAACCGCGTCATGACCGTTCCGCCATTCCTGCCATCGGCAACATCCTGTTCGATGATGTTGCGAATGAAATTGCCGGGGTACTGCTCAGTCGTATTACTCATAATTATCAAATCGGAAAGTTATTCAGAGGTTCCTTAAACCAGGATGACACCGGCGCAGGTTGCGGTCACCATGACAAATAGAAGCCATTTTAACGTGTTTTGGCTGACGTTAATGGCGAAGCGCACACCTGCCATGGCGCCGAGGATACTTCCGGCGGCGAGCACCAGCCCCGGAATCCACCAGACCTGACCCCGCAATGTGAACACAAGCAGTGCGACCAGCGAGAAGACCCCGGTGCAGACCGTCTTCAGCGCATTGGTACGCACCAGGTCATACCTCAGACCACCCGCAAGCGCGGCAATCAGCATAAAGCCGACCCCCGCCTGCACGAATCCACCATAGACACCCGCCAGGAACAGTCCCGCCGCCGCCATGGGCCGGTCAACCAGGCGACAGGGTGCGGTGCCTTCCGGGGGCGCCACCGTTTCCGGCCTGACTACCATCACAAGCGCCATGATCACCATGGAACCCAGCAGCACCGGCTCCAGCAACCAGCCGGGCAGATAAGACGCCAGCAGAGAACCTGCAAGGGCACCCGTCACAGTGGGCACCAGCACCGGCAGAATGGCTGACCGATCAAGACGGTCCTGATCATCGAATCCCCTGGCACCGGTAATCGACTGCATGAGGACACCAACGCGATTGGTACCATTGGCAATGTCCGCCGGCATACCCAGCAACATCATCGCCGGCAGGGTCAGCATACTGCCACCACCGGCAAGCGTGTTGATAAAGCCGGACAGAATACCCACTATGAACAGCAGGCCCACCATCAGCACTGATAGTTCATACACCACAGACCGCTCCCGGTCAGCAAAAGACGCGAAATAGTATAGAGGGGAACCGTGATTGTCACTTGCATTCCCGGAATATCGGTCTATTATGGCCGCACTATGAAGATCCGATTCAGCAAGCGCTTTAGCCTCCCGGCACGAGTACCCGCAGTGCAGACTGCCGGTAACTGGTGGCTGGGTTATTACTTTTTCTTCGAAAGCTAAATCGCCCAGCTATCCCCGGGCGGTTAATCCGCCTGAAAGAACCCCGACAGGCGGAAGCCATCGGGGTTTTTTTAGTCTTTCGGAAAACAGACTGGTGGCCCAATGAACGACATACAGGTGGATGATTTAAACGTGTTAAGTGAAGAAACGCTGATAACGCCGGAAAAACTGAAGGAACGGGTTCCGGCCTCTAACCGGGCACTGGAAACCGTGTCCGGCGGAAGACTCGCCATCAAGAACATCCTGCAACGCAGGGACGCCCGCCTGTTCCTGATCGTCGGGCCCTGCTCTATTCACGATGTCAGTGCCGCCATGGAGTACGCGGAACGTCTGAAGCATCTTGCCGGCGAAGTCAGCGACAGTCTGCTGCTGGTGATGCGCGTCTACTTTGAGAAACCCCGCACCACCACCGGCTGGAAGGGGTTTATCAATGATCCCCGTATGAATGACTCATTCAACATCACCGAGGGACTGAGCCGGGGTCGCAAGCTGTTGGTGGACCTGGCGGAGATGGGCCTGCCGACGTCCACTGAGGCGCTTGATCCTGTGACACCTCAGTACCTGCATGATCTTATCTCCTGGAGTGCTATCGGTGCGCGGACTACCGAATCCCAGACCCACCGCGAAATGGCCAGCGGCCTGTCTTCCGCCGTTGGCTTCAAAAACGGCACCGATGGTGGTCTTGAGGTGGCCGTCAATGCCCTGCAGTCAGTTTCGGCGCCGCATCGTTTCCTCGGTATCAATCATCAGGGCGAGGTGGCTGTGATTCATACCCGCGGTAACCGACATGCTCATATCGTATTGCGCGGTGGCGGTGGTCGCCCCAATTACGACTCTGTGAGCGTCAGTATCTGCGAGCAGCAGCTCATGGCGGCGAAAATCCCGGCCAACATCATGGTGGACTGTAGTCATGCCAACTCCAGCAAGGACGCCGCCCTGCAACCGCTGGTGATGGACAATGTGGCCAACCAGATTGCCGAGGGGAACCAGTCCATCGTCGGGCTGATGGTGGAGAGCCACCTCAACTTCGGTAACCAGAAGATCACGGAAGACCTGAACGATCTACAATACGGGGTTTCCGTCACCGATGCCTGTGTCGACTGGGAAACCACAGAGACCATGATTCGAGGACTTCATGACAAGGTGAAGGATATACTGCCGGGGCGCGAACCGCTGAGGGACGGCAAAGAGGTCGCGGCCTGACACAGGTCAAACCGGCTACTTGAAGTAGGCGTTCTCGGTCATCGAGTGATCCGTCACGTCGCGTACGCCTTTGAGTTGAGGAAGCTGTTCCATCAGCGTTTTTTCGACACCGTCCTTCAGTGTCATATCAACCATGCCGCAACCCTGGCAGCCGCCGCCGAACTGAAGCACGGCAACCTCTTCCACCACTTCCACCAGGGTCACCATGCCACCATGAGCGGCGAGACCGGGATTGATCTCGCTATGCAACACATAGTTGATCTTGTCCTCAACCGGGCTGTCGTCAGAGACCTGCGGCATTTTAGAGTTTGGCGCCTTGATCGTGAGCTGACCACCCATGCGATCTTCCGCATAGTCAACCAGTGCATCAATCAGAAACGGCTTACTGCGATCATCGACCCAGGCGCTAAATCCGGCATATTCCACCCGCTCGTCCCCTGGCTGCTGTTCACCGGGTCGACAATAAGCGATGCAGGTCTCCGCCATGGGTGTGCCGGGGTCCGCAATAAAAATGCGGATACCAACATCCCTGTCATCCTGATTCGACAGCAGTTCAACAAGGTAACTCTGGGCTGACTCGGTAATTTCGACCATCGGAATCTCTGAGACCTGTTTCGAATGATGTGACTGGTTATTTTATAGAAAAGAAAAACGCTTAAAAACCACGGGTTTAGTGTGACATTTCGTATTGAGTCAGGCTCAAGTTGACCTCTCAGTATCTTCACCCAGTCAGTTCGAACAGGTTGATAGAATTACCGCGATTTTACACCACCAGCAGACAGGCATGAGCGATATCAGGCAGGCCCTGAATGAACGAATTCTGGTCATGGATGGCGCCATGGGCACCGCCATCCAGGAGCTTGGCCTGAGCGAAGAGGACTACCGGGCAGACAGGTTCAGCGACCACGAAACTACCTTGAAGGGCAACAACGAACTGCTGACGCTGACCCGTCCGGACGTCATCCGTGACATCCACCTGGACTATCTTCGTGCCGGTTCCGACATTCTTGAAACCAATACCTTTACCGCCAACGCGGTATCCCAGTCTGACTATGGTACCGAGTCTCTCTGCTATGAGCTGAATCGCGAATCAGCCAGACTCTGCCGGGAAGCCGTTGATCTATATCTAAAGGAAGACGCTTCGAGACTCAGGTATGTTGCCGGTGCGGTCGGGCCGACGACCCGTTCCGCCAGTCTTTCTCCCGATGTGAATGATCCCGGGTATCGAAATATCACCTTTGACAATCTGGTCAGCGACTATGGCACCTGCATTGAAGGTCTGATTGAGGGTGGCGCAGATATCCTTCTGATCGAGACCATCTTCGATGTCCTGAACGCCAAAGCGGCCATTTACGCGGCGCGCAGGGTCTTCAGGGAAAAAGGCAGGGAACTGCCGGTCATGATCTCCGGAACGATCACCGATGCCAGTGGCCGCCTGCTTTCCGGCCAGACCACCGAGGCTTTCTGGGCATCCATACGGCACGCCAATCCGCTATCCGTTGGCTTTAACTGTGCCCTGGGTGCTGATGAACTTCGTCCCTACGTGGAAAACCTGTCAAGGATTGCGACGACCCCGGTGTCGGCCTACCCGAACCGTGGACTCCCCAACGAGTTTGGTGAATATGATGAAACGGTGGAACACATGGTCAGCGCCATGGAGGATTACGTCAGAAGCGGGCTGGTCAACATAATCGGCGGTTGCTGTGGCACCACCCCCGAACATATCAGAGCATTTTCTGCAATCGCGCAGGGGGCCAGTGTCCGAAAACCACCCGCGCGCAAACACACCTGCCTGCTGTCAGGTCTGGAGCCATTCGTCATTCGCGATGACTCCCTGTTCATCAACGTCGGAGAGCGAACCAACGTCACCGGCTCTGCCAGGTTCGCCCGACTGATCCGGGAAGAAGACTACGAGCAGGCGCTGCAGGTCGCTCGCCAGCAGGTGGAGAATGGCGCGCAGATCATTGATATCAATATGGACGAGGGCATGCTGGACTCCAAAGCGGCCATGGTGCGCTTTCTGCACCTGATCGCCGCAGAACCAGACATCAGCCGTGTGCCTGTCATGGTGGACAGCTCAAAGTGGGAGATTATCGAGGCCGGTCTGAAGTGCATTCAGGGCAAATCCGTGGTGAATTCCATCAGCCTGAAGGAAGGTGAAGCCCCATTCCTTGAACAGGCCAGGGCCTGCCTTGACTATGGCGCTGCGGTGGTGGTCATGGCGTTCGACGAACACGGCCAGGCCGATAATCTGGAGCGGCGCAAGGAAATCTGCCGACGGTCTTACGATCTCCTGGTCAACGAGGTTGGCTTCCCGCCTGAGGACATCATCTTTGACCCTAATGCCTTTGCGATTGCAACGGGTATCGAAGAGCATAATCTCTACGGTCAGGACTTTATTGACGCCTGCGAATTCATTAGCCGCAACCTGCCCCACGCACATACGTCCGGCGGTATTTCCAACGTCAGCTTCTCATTCCGCGGAAACAATGCGGTTAGAGAGACCATCCATGCGGTCTTCCTGTACCACGCGGTCAGGGCTGGTCTGACCATGGGCATTGTCAACGCCGGACAGCTCGCAATCTACGAGGAAGTACCCAAAGAACTGCGAAACCGGATCGAGGATGTGATCTTCCATCGCCGGGAAGATGCCACGGAACGCCTGATCGAAATCGCCTCGGAGTTCGCAGGCAGCGGACAAAATGCACGGGCCGACGATCTATCCTGGCGTGATGCGCCGGTGATAGAACGGCTGGCGCACGCGCTCGTCAAGGGCATCAACCAGTATATTGTCGAAGACACCGAAGAAGCCCGCCTGCAGGCAGACCGGCCTATTGAAGTGATTGAAGGCCCGCTGATGGAAGGCATGAACCAGGTAGGTGATCTGTTTGGCGCCGGAAAGATGTTCCTGCCCCAGGTCGTTAAAAGCGCCCGCGTGATGAAGCAGGCGGTAGCACACCTGGTACCTTTCATTGAGTCTGAGAAGAGCGGGGAGACCAGATCCAGAGGCAAGATCGTGATGGCAACCGTGAAAGGTGATGTGCACGATATTGGCAAGAACATCGTGGGTGTCGTTCTTCAGTGCAATAACTATGACGTTGTCGACCTGGGCGTGATGGTCCCCGCTGAACAGATTCTGAAGCGGGCCGAGGAGGAGAAGGCGGATGTTATTGGCCTTTCCGGCCTGATCACACCTTCCCTTGATGAAATGGTACACGTCGCGTCCGAGATGGAGCGTCTTGACATCACCAGGCCATTGTTGATTGGCGGCGCTACCACATCAAAGGCGCATACCTCCGTCAAGATTGATCCCTGCTTCCGGCAGGATGTGGTTGCCTATGTTCCGGATGCCTCCAGGGCCGTGGGCGTCACAGCCAAGTTGTTGAATCCCGACCTGAAAGCGACCTTCCGGGCCGAGCTGGCCGATGAGTATGAGAAGATTCGTATTCGCAACAGCAATCGGGCACCCGGCCGCAAGACGATAAGCTATGTCGAGGCGCAATCGAACCCGGCGCGGATTGACTGGCATTCCTATACACCACCGGTTCCGGTCTTTATCGGTATCCGGGAACTCAGGGATTTTCCACTGGAGGAACTTGTTCCCTACATCGACTGGTCGCCCTTCTTCATCGCCTGGGAACTGGCGGGCAGGTACCCGAACATCCTGGAAGATGAGGTCGTGGGTGAATCTGCAACACAGTTGTTTGCTGACGCCCAGGCCATGCTGCGGCAGCTTATCGACGACCGGCGGCTGAAGGCGAATGCGGTGGTCGGCTTCTGGCCAGCGAACAGCGACGGCGACGATATCATTGTCTACGGGGACGATGATCGTCAGTCGGAGCAAGCCAGACTGCATCATCTGCGGCAGCAGATGAAGAAACCGAATGATCAGGCCAACTTCTGCCTGTCGGACTATGTGGCGCCCGTATCTTCCGGCAAACAGGACTATGTCGGCGGTTTTGTGGTCACAGCGGGACTGGGCGCTGAAGATATCACCAGAGAATACGAAGCGAACCAGGACGACTACAACGCTATCCTGGTCAAGGCGCTGGCTGACCGCCTGGCCGAGGCCCTTGCGGAAAAACTGCATGAACTGGTTCGCAGGGAATACTGGGGTTACGCATCGGCAGAATCTTTTAACAGCGAAGAGTTGATCAGGGAAAGATACCGGGGAATCCGACCGGCACCTGGCTATCCCGCCTGCCCGGACCATACTGAAAAAGGAACGCTGTTCCGTCTTCTGAATGCGGAATCAGCCATCGGCGTTTCACTGACGGAACACTACGCCATGACCCCGGCTGCCAGCGTCAGCGGATTCTACCTTGCTCACCCGGAATCCAGGTATTTTGGTCTTGGCAAAGTTGATAAGGATCAGGTTGAGAGTTACGCACGACGCAAAGGAATGGATGTGGCAGCCGCTGAAAAGTGGTTGTCACCGAATCTCAGGTACGCATAATGTCAGCGATGGACGAAAACAACCGACCCGAAACGGAAGACCTGAGAAAACCGACCCTGCGTGAAGTCACCATGAGCGTGCTCGCGGCGGCCATCGGCGTGCAGAGCGCAAAAAACCGCGAGCGGGATTTCACCAGGGGTAATCCGCTGGTTTTTGTGACAGCCGGTCTGATTTTTACAGTGGTGTTTGTGCTGACCCTCGTCGGCATCGTGCACCTGGTACTATGACCCGTTCGCGGAGAGCCTTCAGCCTGTGAAGAGCCTTCAGCTTGTCGGAAGGCCGGACAACCAGTAGATGATACCGATCACCGGGATGACAACAATAAGTATCGCTGAAACAGCATCAGCAAATGAATCTTCGTTCCGGTTGTGTTCCGTTTCGTTGCTCATCTTTATCCTGGCCAGTTCGGTTCTGCTGCGCGATTATACGTTTGAATCCGGAAGAATTCAGTATAACCATATGCCGAACTTTTTATTCAAGATGAATCGTCAAGCCGCTATATTGGCGCCCTTCAATCAGGGGGTACCCCAGTCGCATGTACGTATATGACGAGTACGACCAGCAGATGGTCGATGAACGTGTCGTTCAATATCGGGATCAGACAAATCGATTCCTGGCCGGAGAACTGCCCGCCGAGGAATTCCAGCATCTGCGCCTGAGAAACGGCCTGTACATTCAAAGGCTGGCGCCCATGCTTCGTATCGCTGTGCCCTATGGCATGTTGTCCACAAGGCAGCTACGCAAACTTGCTCACATCACGCGCCATTACGACCGTGGCTACGCCCACTTCACCACCCGCCAGAACATTCAACTGAACTGGCCGAAGCTGGAAGAAGTGCCGGACATTCTTGAAGAGCTGGCGACGGTCGAAATGCATGCGATCCAGACCAGCGGCAACTGCATACGCAATGTTACGTCGGATCAGTACGCCGGTGTTGCGCGAGACGAAATCGAGGACTCCCGGCCCTGGGCAGAGCTGATTCGACAATGGTCAACCTTCCATCCGGAATTCAACTGGCTGCCGCGAAAATTCAAAATCGCAGTCACCGGCGCGGAGGGTGACCGGGCCGCCGTTCAGGTGCACGACATTGGCGTCCGCATCCTCAGGGAAGACGGGCAGACCCGTTTTGAAGTGCTCGCCGGTGGTGGGCTGGGCCGGACACCGGTGATCGGGCCGGTCATCAGGCGTTACCTTGAACCGAAGCACCTGCTGACCTACCTTGAAGCGATTCTACGGGTCTACAACCGATATGGCAGACGCGACAATAAGTACAAGGCGCGAATCAAGATTCTGGTGCGGGCGATGACACCCGAAGTGTTTGCGGAAAAGGTCGAAGAGGAATGGGCGACCCTGAAAGATGGTCCCGCGACGCTGATTCAGGAAGAAATTGACCGGGTAAGGCAACACTTCACCACCCCGCCCTACGAGACGCTGGACGATCATGTTCCGGAAGTCGATGATCTTCTGACCGACAACAGCGGATTCAACAACTGGGTGAAGCAGAACATCAAACCGCACAAACAACCCGGCTATGTTATCGTGAATCTTGCGATGAAACAGACCGGCATCGCACCCGGTGATGTTACCGATGAACAACTCGAAATCATTGCCGACCTGGCCGACGAATACAGCTTCGGCGAGGTGCGGGTCACTCACGAACAGAATGTCACGCTGGCCGATGTGCCGAAGAAATCACTTCATGCGCTCTGGAGCAGACTGGTTGATGCCGACCTGGCCTCTCCCAATCTGGGTTTGCTGACCGACATTATCTGCTGTCCGGGCGGCGACTACTGTTCACTGGCAAACGCCAAGTCGATTCCAGTCGCAGAGGCCATCCAGCGACAGTTCGAGGATCTGGATTACCTGCACGACCTCGGTGAACTGGCTGTCAATATCTCCGGCTGCATGAATGCCTGCGGTCACCATCACGTCGGGAACATTGGCATCCTGGGTGTGGACAAGAAAGGCAGGGAGTTCTATCAGGTTTCCATCGGTGGCTCCGGTCACGAAGACGCCAGTCTCGCGAAGATTCTCGGACCTTCCTTTGCACAGAAGGAGGTACCGTTGGTCATTCAGAAGCTGGTGGATGTGCACCTGGAACACCGCGAGGGAGAAGAACGCTTTATCGACACCTATCGACGGCTGGGAATCGAACCCTATAAGGAGGCGGTGTACGCATCATGGGAGATCTGATCAGGGGCAATGCAATCCGGGCGGAAGGTGACACTGAAATGCTGTCGCTGGAAGCGTTTCTCGCCGGTAACGACAAAGCGCAGGCCGTCTGGCTGGATGCGGATGAAGAGGTGGAGAGTATTGCCGACTATCTGTCGGAGATTCCCGCCGTCGGACTGAACTTTCCCGCATTTTCCGACGGCAGACCCTATTCCGGCGCAGCCATCCTGAGACGGCACTACCATTTCGCCGGTGAAGTTCGTGCCATCGGAGATATTCGAGTTGATCAACTGGAGCAGATGGTGCGTTGCGGGTTCAATGCCTTTCACCTCGCTGATGGGCAGAATTCTGATCGAGCGTTGGAGAAACTGAGAGGATTCTCCTTCAGTTACCAGCAGACCGTCGATCGAGAGCCCCTTTTCAGAAAACGCGCCTGACCTGATGGGTTCTGACCCGCTCGTTTTTTCATTTTTCCTGATCTTCGCCTGCGCCGGGGTTCTGGCGACCCTTGCCCTGTTTACCCGCCAGCCGCTGATCGTGGTCTACATCATTACCGGCATGATACTTGGCCCTTCGGGCCTTGCCTTTATAGATAACCCCCAACTCATCAGCAGTACCGCCAAGTTCGGCATCATTTTCCTGCTGTTTCTTCTGGGGTTGGATATGCAGCCCTCGAAACTGATCAATACCCTGCGCAGTTCCATGCTGGTCGGCATCGGCAGTTGTCTGGCCTTCTTCATCGCAGGCGCCGGGGTCGCTTTCGTTTTTGGCCATAACCAGACCGAAACCATCATTATCGGCGTCGCCATGATGTTCAGCAGCACGATTATCGGCATCAAACTGTTGCCAACGACGGTGCTGCATCATCGTCGAACCGGCGAGTTGATTATCAGCCTGCTGCTTATCCAGGACCTTATCGCGATCATTGTGTTGCTGATCATTACCGGCGGGTTCCTGGAATTCAGCGGCGTCACCAAGATCATCCGCGTCCTGGTCAGTCTGCCCCTGCTGATATTCGGCGCCTGGCTCTTCGTCAAATACGTGATGCTGCCGTTGCTGGAAAAGTTTGACGCCTTTCATGAATACATATTCCTGGTGGCCATTGCCTGGTGCCTGGGTCTGGCTGAAATGGCAGAACTCGTTGGGCTGTCAGTGGAAATTGGCGCCTTTGTCGCCGGGGTCACTATCGCAACCAGCCCCATCGCTCTCTACATTGCGGATCATCTGAAACCTTTGCGGGACTTTTTCCTCGTGCTGTTTTTCTTCTCTCTGGGCGCCGGTTTTCATATGGAACTCCTGGGTGATGTCATTCTTCCGGCCCTGTTCATGGCAGCGACCATGCTGGCACTGAAGCCGGTGGTGTTCCGCTATCTGCTGCACGGTATGAGCGAAACCAACCGGCTCGGCTGGGAGACCGGATTCAGGCTGGGCCAGATCAGTGAGTTCTCGTTGCTGATAGCCTTTATCGCCACCGCTGAACAATTGATCGGCCAGCAAGCATCACACCTGATACAGGCCACGGCGATCCTGACCTTCCTGGTGTCTTCCTACCTGGTCGTATTTCGCTACCCGACACCTATCGCTGTTTCTGACGAACTCAGGAAAGATTGAAGCCAGTGTCGTCGTCGTTGGCGAAACGACTGAACCGCTCGCAGGGATTATTGTGCCAGGTAACCTACGATCGTCAGCACGATCGTATAAGGAAACGCCATAACCACCATCCTGACGTAACCGAGCCGGATGAGGGGGGCCAGTGCAGAGGTCAGGAGGAAAAGAAACGCCGCCTGACCATTGGGTGTCGCCACTGATGGCAGGTTTGTTCCGGTATTGATACTTACCGCCAGCGATTCGAAGTGCTCCCTCGATATCTGCCCCTCGTCATACGCCGCCTTCACCTCATTGATGTAAACAGTCGCTACGAACACGTTATCGGAAATCGCTGACAGGACGCCATTGGCGAGAAAAAAGACACCTGGCTGCACCTCAAGGGGCATCGTCAGGACCCAGTGAATCACCGGGCTGAACAGATTCAGGTCATTGATCATTCCCACCACAATGAAGAAAATACACAGGAGTGACACAAAGGGAAGCGACTCTTCGAAGGCTCGGCCAATTCTGTGTTCTTCATTGATTCCGGTCATGGCGGTTACCAGCACCAGCAGACTGAGACCAATCAAACCGACCTCCATCAGATGCATACCAAGCCCGATGACCAGCAGGACACCGCAGATAGCCTGCACACAGAGCAGGTAGACATCACGGGGATTGCGGCGGCTGTCCTCTTCTTCAACATAGCCCTTCAGGATGGCTCGAATCTTCGGGTCCAGCTTCTGCCCATAACCCAGGACACCGGTAAGCTCCAGCAGGACACAGGTCACGAATCCGGCGATGACCGCCGGGATGGTGACGTGGGACATGGCCAGCACGAATCCCACGAACTCCCAGCCCACTTTCTCTGCGATAAGCAGATTCTGCGGTTCCCCGACCATGGTTGTGACACCACCTAACGCGGTACCCACCGCACCGTGCATCACCAGGCTGCGGATGAAGCCGCGAAAGTGTTCAAGGACATCACCACCGAGTTCCTCACGGTCAGCGACACCGTCGTGGTCGTAGTCCGCTCTTCCGGCAGAGTGGATACGTTCATACACGCCATAAAGCGCGACGAACACCGCGATTAGAACCGCTGTGACGGTCAGCGCATCAAGAAAGGCGGAAAGGAACGCCGCCATGACCGAGAAAATAAGCGACAACAGCACCTTGCTCCGCACCCCGACGATCAGCCGGGCAAACAGGAAACTCAGCAGTGGTTTCATGAAGAATATGAAACTCACCATAAAGATGAGCAGCGCCAGCACACCCAGATTCGTATGAATCTCGTGCCAGACGGTATCCGGGCTGGTCAACCCGAGGGCAAGAATCCCGAGGGCCAGTACACCGCCGCTCTGGAGCGGATAGCATTTGAGCGCCATGGCAAGGGTGAGAACAAACATCATCAGGAACAGCCACCCCAGCACGGTCGTGCCAACGAGGAACTTCAGCGGCAAACTGGCCACAAGGAATACCAGGATGGCATTCTTGAACCACAAAGGACTGTTACCAAGAAATTCGTTATATGCGATCCGAATCATTTAATTCCCTTAAACCAGTATCTGAATGTGTTTACTTCAAGAGTTGTCATCAGAACCGCCCGACTATAACACTCTGCCGGGAAGTCAGAATTCGGCTAATCCGATTCCAGGTTGACCAGTGTTCGGCCCGTAACACCTCCGGCGAAAATCCTTTCGATCTCCGCCGGGAGCCCTTCCAGCCCCACTTCAACGACCATGTCTTCCAGCCCCGGCACCTTCCAGTCACCGGCCAGCAGACCCCAGACGCGATTCTTCTCTTCAATGGGCAACTCGACACTGTCAACGCCGAGAACATTGACGTTACGCAGGATAAAAGGCAGCACCGTGATGTTGAAAGCCGGAGACGACACCAGGCCACAGATGGCAACACTGCCGCCGTACCTGAGGCTCTTGATCACGTTGCTGAGCGTCTCCCCGCCGACGGTATCAACACCATGAGCATACTCCGCGTTCCCCAGTGGCCGCGGACTCCCGGTGCCCAGTTGCTGACGATCAATGACGTCTGACGCACCCAGCGACCTGAGATAGTCATGCCTGTCTGCCTTGCCGCTACTGGCAATCACCTCGAAGCCCTGACTGGCCAGCAAGGCCACCGCGACGGAACCCACCCCACCGGTCGCACCGGTGACAACGACCGGACCATCCCCGGGCGCCGCGCCCATGCGCAGCAGCTTGTCAAAACACAGTGCGGCAGTCAGTCCGGCGGTGCCAATGATCATGCTTTCCCGCAGAGCCATGCCCGCTGGTAGCGGCGTAACCCAGTTACCCGGAACCCTGATAAACCGGCCATACCCTCCGGGGGTATTCATGCCCAAATCAAACCCGATGACGATAACCTCGTCGCCTTCGGCAAAGGAAGCATGATCTGAGGCGACCACCCGGCCAGCGGCATCAATACCCGGCGTATGGGGGTAGTTTCGAGTGACACCAGGCATTCCCTTGGCAGAAAGGGCATCCTTGTAGTTGAGGCTTGAGTATTGAACCCGGATAAGCACTTCTCCGGCGGGAAGGTCATCCAGGGTGCGCTCGACAATGCTGTGACTCACATTGTCATCATTCTTCTCCACCTGAAAGGCCCTGAAGCTGGTCACAGGAAATCTCCTTCTCTTTGCCAAATGGTTGCTATTGAATGGTCAGATGGGTGTGTTGATTCCCCACACCAGAGTGAAAAAGGCGTGTTGCTTTTTCCAGGATTCGATCGATTCGTTTCTTGTGGATAACATACTTGACCAGGAAAACGTCACGCTCCGCACACTGATCCACAATGTACTCATCACTGGTTTTCAGTTGATCCACCAGATTGCGTTCCAGCGCCCGCGTGCCAAACCATGCCTCTCCTGTGGCGACTTCATCAATGTTCACCTGCGGGCGATTCTGTGACACCAGTTCCTTGAACAGGGCATGCACATCCTCCAGTTCTTCCACAAACTTCTCGCGATCTTTCTCTGTGTTCTCGCCGAAGACTGTCAGGGTTCGTTTGAACTCACCGGCGGTGAGCACCTCGACATCAACATCATTTTTCTTCAGCAAACGGTGGAAGTTAGGCAGTTGTGCCACCACACCGATGGAGCCAAGCAACGAAAAAGGTGCGGCAATGATCTTGTTAGCGACTGACGCCATCATGTATCCGCCACTTGCCGCCACCTTGTCCACTGCCACTGTCAGCGCAATATCGCGACTGCGTACCCGCTGCAACTGCGAGGCCGCAAGCCCGTAGCCGTGCACGACACCGCCGGGGCTTTCCAGCCTGACCAGCACCTCGTCGCCGGATTGGGCAACTGAGAGAATGGCGGTAATCTCCTCGCGCAGCGCGGTAACATGACTGGCCTGAATATCTCCCTTGAAGTCGACGACGAAGGTTCTCGATCCTGGCGATTGACCGGATTTGACTTCCCGCTTCAGCGACTTCTGCTTCTCCCTGCTGCGCTTCTTTTCTTCCTTTTCATCCTTTCTTCTGAGTTCCGGATTCAGCACGACCGACTTGAGGCTTTGCGTGATGGCGTCAAGCGCATCGTTCAGACTCTTCACTTCAATATGCCCCGCATCGGGATCTCTCTGACGCTGGCTCATACCCAATATGACGGCGACCAGGATCAGTATCGCTATCAGCACAGTGACCGATTTCGCCAGGAACAGCCCGTATTCAATCAGAAACTCCAAACCCAGACTCCGAATTCAAAACACGGGCCATCCTACCACACTCACATCTGCTTCAATCGAGCGGGTGTCGGCTGAGGCGACCCGCCATACGGCAGAAACGTGACATCGCCTCCTCGACCTGTACACTTCAGCTATTGGATAAGGAAGCAGCATCATGAGCCTGGCAGACGATCTGCTCAGTTATCAGACGGAACTCAGCCCCTACTTTAATCCGGCCATACTGCAACGGTCGGAGACCGTTTTTCAGATAAGGTTCGACCGGGGCGAAGACTTCCACCTGATTGTCACTGAGACCGGGTTTTCGTTCGTCGCCGGTCAGGCAGAGTCACCCACCCTGACGCTGTACCTTGACCGTCAGGAGACCTTCTGGGATCTGTTACGTGGCAGACAGGACAGCATGGAAGCATTTATGACAGGCCGATATCGCGCCGACGGCAACATCGTACTGAGTCAGTTGCTGCTTTACCTGTTTGCAGGCAACGACCCGATCGTTGCCTACCAGGTACAGGATTAGTGCAGCCTACCCGCCCTGACGCCTGCGCCAGACTGCGCCCTTCCCGGATTTCTTCTCCAGCAGGTCGAGCCGCTCCTCATGCGCCGCCACTTCCTCGACAGAGGCTTTGATGACACGCAATCCCGGCCGGTTGCTGTCCAGTTTAATAATCCCCGCTGTGCCATCTGCTGTTCTGGTTTCGTCGCCAAGACCCAGGGTGACCTGGCCGCCGGTCAAGAGCAGATAGACGTCCGCCAGGATTTCCGCGTCCAGTAGTGCACCGTGAAGTTCACGTTGGGAGTCATCCACGTTGTAGCGCTTGCAGAGCGCTTCCAGGCTGTTCTTCTGGCCCGGGTGTTTGTAGCGAGCAAGTTCAAGGCTGTCAACAACCGTACAGTAATCCGTAATTTCACCCGGCCCGGAATCAAGCATACTCATTTCATGGTTGATAAACGCCACATCAAACCCCGCATTGTGAATGATCAGTTCACTGCCATTCACAAACTCCAGGAAGGCCTCCCAGATGTCGCTGAAAACCGGCTTGTCTGAAAGGAACTGGCGGGTAATGCCGTGCACTTCCTGCGCCCCCTCGTCGATGTCCCTCTCAGGATTGATGTACTGGTGGTAGTGACGGCGGGTCAGTTTCCGGCCAACTATTTCCACGCAGCCAATCTCCAGAATGCGATGGCCCTCTTCGCTTTCCAATCCCGTCGTTTCAGTATCCAGAACAACCTGTCTCATTTGTTTCTCCCCTGATTTCCGGGCAACTCGTCTATGCCGCGATTGGCCAGCGCGTCCACCCGTTCGTTTTCCTCATGCCCGCTATGCCCTTTCACCCAATGCCATGCCACCCGGTGCTGCTGTGCAAGTGCATCCAGTTGTTCCCAGAGATCGCGATTTTTCACCGGCTGTTTACCGGCAGTCTTCCAACCCCTGGATTTCCAGCCTGAAATCCATTCGGTGATGCCCTTGCGGACATACTGGGAATCCGTCGTCAACGAGGCCGAGGTCGGGCGTTTCAATGCCTCCAGTCCCTTGATAGCCGCCATCAATTCCATGCGATTATTGGTTGTCTCTGCCTCGCCACCCCAGAGTTCCTGCTCTACCTCACCTGAACGAAGCAGGACACCCCATCCTCCCGGGCCGGGATTTCCACGGCAGGCGCCGTCGGTATAGATTTCTACTTTGCTGTTCAGAGCCGGACCCGGAGTCAGTTCTTCGGCGGATGTTTGACGGACGCGAGGCCGTCATGCTTCACGGACGGAACCACGCTCAACCGGTCAAAGGCTCGTCGCGACTTCCAGACGGGCCGAATCGATCTGACGGCTCCGATATGCTTGCGCGCAACGATCACGTAGATACCACCCACGGGAAGATTGATATTACGGCTTAACCCTTTCGAATAGTCGCTGACCTCACCGGTCAACTTTGGGATCGGTGGGCGATAGATCGCGTACTGCGCTCGATCAATTTTGAAATCCAGAAGGTTCAACCAGTCCATGAGGCGCCCCGGGCTGATGTACTGACCATTCCAGGGTGGCCGGTTTTTGAATTGTAGCGCGGACCGCCAGACACCCCAGAAGCTCCGGGGATTAAAACCGATAATGACCATGTGTCCCATGGGTAAAGTGACCCGCGCCAGTTCCTTGAGAATCTCCTGCGGGGAGTCCGCAAAATCCAGAAAGTGGTGAATGATCGCCACATCAATACTGTCACTTTCCAGGGGTAAGGCGGCAGGCCGCGCAAGAATGGGTCGCTCGTTCACTGCCGCCGGATGCTTTTCGGCTGAATTGATGAAACCGGTGTCCAGCGCCAGAGGGATCTTTGTCTGAACAGTGCTGGCGCCGAAAAGTGGTCTGTCCTGAACGCTTAGCTGCACCAGATTGTAACCGAATAGACCCGGTAACAACTGATCCATCACCGCCACTTCGGTTTTCAGAACATATTCACCGACAGGCGTTGTAAACCAGCGCCGCAGAGCTTCCCGGGCGGGTCTGGCTTCGGGTGTCAATGAAGAGACAGCGTTTTGCATGTCAACCTGTTCAGGGCGGATTTTGTTATTATAATGCTACTTCCACGTCTTGCCAGCAGACACTGACAACCACAGAAAATAACACGGACCTTCCCGCAGTATTCTATGAAGCCTTCCCTATTCAACACTATGGTGTCTGTGCTGGCGTGCCTGCTGCTGGCCGGGTGCATGACCAGCAAAACATTGACCGAACCAGAGCCGGCGCCTGAACCAGCCGCTCCGGAGCCCCGGGTCGTCCAGCATGTCGAGACCCCGGAGCAGCACCCCGAAGACACCCGGGCGACCCGGCCACCCCCACCCATCGACCTGTGGGAACGTCTGCGCGCCGGCTTTACGCTTTCCCGGGAAACAGATCGCAAGCGGGTGCTCAATGAACTCAGGTGGTACGTCGATCATCCGGAGTATGTTGAGCGTGTCGCTCGCCGCGCCGCACCGCATCTGCATTATATTGTTGAGGAACTTGAGCGCAGGGGGCTGCCACTGGAATTTGCGCTGTTGCCCATTGTTGAAAGCGCCTATGACCCCTTTGCCTACTCCCACGGTCGGGCCGCCGGTTTGTGGCAGTTCATACCCGCAACCGCCAGGGTCTATGGGCTGAGAATCGACTGGTGGTATGACGGTCGGCGCGATGTGCGTGCCTCAACAAACGCCGCGATCAATTATCTGGAGTACCTGCACGGCCTGTTTGACGGCGACTGGTTACTCGCGCTGGCCGCCTACAATGCCGGCCAGGGGAACGTCCTGTCCTCGATCCGTCGAAGCCAGCTACCAGAGGATGAAGTGAGTTTCTGGGCTCTCAAGATTCTGAAAGAAACCTACACCTATGTGCCCAGACTGCTTGCGATCAGTGAAATCTTTGCAAATCCTGACAGGTACGGGATCACACTGCCTTCACAAGCCAACGAACCCTACTGGGAGATGGTCGATACCGGCGGGCAGCTTGACCTGCACAAAGCCGCTCGGATGGCCGGAATTTCCGACGAGGAACTCTACTCTCTGAATCCGGCATTCAACCGGTGGGCAACGCATCCGGAGGGGCCACACGAATTACTGGTGCCCGTTGCAAAGGCAGAGGGGTTCCGCCGGGCTCTGGCTGATCTGCCCGCTACGCAACGCCTCTCCTGGAAAAGTCACGAGGTTGTCTACGGCGAGAATCTGGGATCCATTGCCAAAAGGTATCGAACTACCGTAGACACGATTCGAAGCGCCAACGAAATCTCCGGCAACGTGATCCGTGCGGGAGAGTCCCTGTTAATACCGGTAGCATCACCGGAGGTCCACTACACCATGACCAGCGAGGGTCGGCTGACGACACGCCAGACCAACCTCGAAGCCAGGTACGGTTCAGAGCCTTTGATCTATACCGTGCAGCCAGGTGACAATTTCTGGGAGATCTCGCGAAAGTTTGACGTGGGTATGCGCGAGCTGGCCAGGTGGAACGGTATGGGAACCACGGGTCTGCTACACCCGGGTACCGAGTTGAAGGTGTTCAAGACGAAGCAGGCGGCGATCACAATCCCCGGGCGCAGATCGCCCCATTCCGCCCAGGTCAGACGCCTTCACTACAAAGTCAGAGAGGGAGAATCCCTGTCGAAGATTGCCGGCAAGTTCAATATTTCAGTTCAGAACATCATTAAGTGGAACAAGAACGTCGATGTGAAAAAATACATCCATCCCGGTGACCGACTCACCCTTTATGTTGACGTGACCCGGCTGATCAACTGACCCGGGTCAGTTTAACCTGCCTATGGAAACCTGTTATTCAGAGCTTCCCTATATCGGCAGACCGGTTCAGGCTGCTTTCGAACTCCTGGAAATCGGCAAGTCCGACCTGACCGGCCATGTTCCGGCGCAGACCCGGAATCTCCGGCAACTCCGAAACGGGTTTGTTCTCAACCCTGGATACCCTGAGCACCAGAGCGTCACCATTGGGTAAAACCGTCGCCCTGAGCGACTCCTTATCTTCCGCCGGCCTGGGCAGCTTGAACGCTTCATCCAGTATCAGGGGATTCACCTCTGACATGAATCTCTCTGCCCCCGCTACTGTTCTCCAGGTGAGCCCGTATTCGTCTGCCACATATTGAGAAAGAGAGCCGCCTTCGATGGCTTCGACAACCCTGTTCGCCCGCGCCTCGGCCAGCCCGGTGGCCTTTTCCCGCCGCACCCTGTCCCGAATATCGCCTGTGACCTCCGCCAGTGGCCTCGTTTGACTGGGATTATGTTCCAGAACACGAATCCCCACGACATGATCTTCACTCAGTTCAATCAGATCACTGTTGTTGCCATCGAGCAATACATCGGCACTGAAAGCCGCGGTGGCAACGGCACTGTTGGCCATAAGAATGTGACTGGCCTCGCGGGCCAGGTGGCCGGTTGCCATGATCTCTAATCCGATCTCCTGTGCGGGTACTTCAAGATCAATACTTTCGAACAGCAATTCAGCCAGGCGCGCAGACAGAGAGACAAAGTCTTCTTCCGTGGCTACCAATCGGTAAGCCCGCTCAACCTCCATACGCACATCGTCGAGTTCCGGCTGCACCGCGTCTTCGATGCCCAGGACTTTAATGATGTGGAAGCCAATCCCGGTTTCCACCGGTGAAGACACCTGATTCAGTGCCAGATCATAGGCCACAGCTTCAAACTCCGGATAGAAGATTCCCCGGGGATTGAAACCGAGATCACCACCATTCTCCCTGGAACCGGCATCATCAGACAGCTCACCTGCCAGAGCAGAGAAGTCCTCACCCTTCCTGATGCGGTCATGGATTTCAGACGCTATCGCACGGGCATCCTCGGCGGACAGATCGTCGGTAACTTCAACCAGGATGTGGGCCAGGCGCCTGGTCTCGTCTGTTGAGTAATCACCGCGTACTTCTGAGAAATAGAGCGCCAGCGCTTCTTCATCAATTTCAAGATTCCCCGCGAGATCGTCATGACGCAGTTCAACATACTGCAGGTTCACAGTTTCTTCAGTCACAAAATCCGGCGTGTTGGCATCGTAGTAGGCCCGGATTTCCTCATCTTCAACAACCACTTCATCCATCAGATCGGTGGCGGTAATCTCAATGTAGGCTATGTCTCTCGTCTGAGAGAGCAACGAACTGTAGCGTTTACTTTCTTCCCCTGTCAGGAAAGCCGAGTCGCGAATGCCCGTGAGCATCTGCTCGAACAGTCTGTCGATTCGAAGTTCATCACGGTAACCGAGTGGCGTATATCCGGCGCCACGGATAACATTCTGGAACTGGTCCGCACTGAAGACACCATCAAGTTGAAACGTCTCGGTTGCAAGGATGTCGGCATCAACGGCTTCATCGCTGAAGTGCAGGCTGAACCTGTCTGCCGCCTGCGACAGCAACTCGCGGGAAATAAGCCCTTCAAGCACGTTGGCTCGAAGCTCGTCCTCGTTAATCTGATCAACGGGGACGCCACGGGAGAGGAGCAATCGCCTGTTGCGTTCAACAGCCAGTTCCATTTCACCCTGGCCGATCTCTTCCCCGTTCACGGTCGCCACCTTTGGAACCTGTACCAGAAATGTCGTAATCGAGCCGAAACCAAACAGGGCAAACACGATGATAATGAGTCCGATGATGACCTTGGCAAGAATGCCCTGAGTACCATCACGCATTTTTTGAATGAGCATCTATTCCTTCCTTATCCCCACCTGGGCCGGCATTTGTAGACGAATCGCCCGCCCGGTTTGAGATAGCCAACAAAAAAGGCGTATCGGAAGATACGCCTTTTCGTGTGTTTCCTGTGATTTTTGTTGTTGTTTTCTTACCCTGAGTTAGCGGCGCCTGTGGAACGGTGGTTCCGGTTAGTTGACGGCGTCTTTCAGCGCCTTACCTGCCTTGAAAGCCGGAACTTTTGCAGCGGATATCTGAATCACTTCACCGGTTTGTGGATTTCTACCGGTACGTGCGGCACGTTCCCGAACACTAAATGTGCCGAAACCTACCAACACTACCGAGTCGCCATTCTTCAATGAGCCACTAATGGAATCGATCATTGAATCCAGTGCTCGGCCTGCAGCAGCCTTGGTGATGTCGGCGGACGCTGCAATGTTTTCGATCAGCTCTTGTTTATTCACGCTCTACCCCTTTGTATGCGGTCTGTTGTAGTGGTTTATTACGATTCGCACATCCCTGCGCGACTACCCTGTACCTTGTATTCTTAGGAAACTCTGAATAATGTCTTTTCCCGCGATAGCTGCGTTGGACCCGTCCTCGAAACATCGGAAAATTAAAGCGTTTTTACGATTTTCTGCGGGCGTGTCCGTCTTGCTTTCACGAAACTTTACTCTTACAAAAAAAGCCTATTATTCAGAACTTCCCTTATACCCTCTGTAGCCCATATATTCAAGGCAAAACTCACTAATGGGCACTAATTCTGGAGTTTTCACCTGACTCAGCGATTGGTTCTGATTCCAGTTCTTCTTCAAGCGGTTCCGGCATTCGTTGCAATGCCACCTCAAGAACCTCGTCTATCCACTTGACCGGAATGATGTCGAGGTCGCGCTTTATGTTGTCAGGAATGTCTTTAAGGTCTCTTTCATTCTCATCAGGAATGAGAACCTTCCTGATACCACCACGATGAGCCGCCAGCAGCTTTTCCTTGAGTCCGCCAATAGCCAGAACCTGACCCCGTAACGTAATTTCTCCGGTCATCGCCACATCCGAACGAGCAGGTATACCTGTCAGCACTGACACCATCGCGGTGCACAGGGCACTGCCCGCGCTGGGACCGTCTTTTGGCGTCGCCCCCTCCGGCATGTGGATATGCAGGTCATACTGCTCGTGAAAATCCCTGGCTATACCGAGGACACCTGAGCGACTTCGAACCACGGTGGTTGCCGCCTGAATGGATTCCTGCATGACGTCACCCAGGGAGCCCGTCTGCGTATGCCGCCCCTTGCCGGGTACCGCCACAGCTTCAATGGAGAGCAGTTCTCCGCCCACACTGGTAACGGCCAGGCCGGTGACCTGCCCTACCTGATCTTCTTCTTCAGCCAGACCAAAGTTAAACCTTCTGACCCCTGAGTAGTCTTCCAGACGATCCGGGGAAATTTCAATGGTAGAACCGGTTTCCTCAGTGGCAAGCGCCGTTTCCTTGACGACTTTACGGCAGATTTTTGCAATCTCCCTTTCCAGACCACGCACCCCGGCTTCACGGGTGTAGTAACGGATAAGGTCAATGACCGCCTCGTCCGGCATGGCGATCTCACCCTTCTTCAGACCATTGTTCTCGATCTGCTTGGGGGTCAGGAAGCGTGTGGCAATGTTCAGTTTCTCGTCTTCGGTGTAGCCGGGAATACGGATGATCTCCATACGATCCAGTAAAGCCGCAGGGATGTTCATGGAGTTGGAGGTGCAGATAAACATCACTTCGGAAAGGTCGTAGTCCACTTCCATGTAGTGATCATTGAACGAGTTGTTCTGCTCCGGGTCCAGGACTTCCAGGAGCGCTGAAGCGGGATCTCCCCGGTGGTCCTGACCCATTTTGTCAATCTCATCCAGCAGGAACAGCGGATTCTTCACGCCCACTTTCGCCAGTTTCTGGATGATCTTTCCGGGCATGGAACCAATGTAGGTCCGGCGATGACCGCGTATTTCAGCTTCGTCACGCACACCACCCAGCGCCATACGCACAAATTGCCGGTTTGTCGCCCGGGCGATAGATTCTCCCAGCGAGGTCTTGCCAACACCGGGCGGACCCACAAGGCATAGCACCGGCCCCTTGATCTTCTTGACGCGCTTCTGAACCGCCAGGTACTCAAGAATCCGGTCCTTGACCTCTTCAAGCCCGTAATGATCGGCTTCCAGGACTTCCTCGGCGGCCCGGATATCCGTTCTGACCCTGGAGCGCTTCTTCCACGGCGTGTTCAGCATCCAGTCGATGTATGAACGCACCACGGTCGCCTCCGCAGACATGGGAGACATCATCTTGAGCTTGTTCAGTTCACCCCTGGACTTCTTCCGTGCCTCCCTGGGCATACCGGAAGACGCCAGACGTTTTTCCATGTCCTCCAGTTCGTTGGGAACATCATCAAGATCACCCAGTTCCTTCTGGATCGCCTTCATCTGTTCATTCAGATAGTACTCGCGCTGACTCTTTTCCATCTGGTTCTTCACTCGACCGCGGATGCGCTTATTCAAATTGAACAACTCACGTTCACCTTCGAGCAGGCTGAGCATGTGGTCGATACGCTCTTCAAGATCGACCATCTCAAGTAATTGCTGTTTGAGTTCAAGTTTCAGCGTCATCTGCGATGCGATGGTGTCGACCAGTCGAGAAGGATCCTCAATACCGGACAGCGACGTCATCACTTCGGGCGACACCTTTTTGCTCTGTTGCACGTATTGATCGAAGGTGCTCATCAGCGAGCGAATCATCGCCTGCCCCTCACCTTCATCCACCCGCTGCTCCTCTCGCAGTTCCACATCACCGGTGAAAAATTCTTCTCCATCACGAATCTCACCGACCGTAGCGCGATGATTACCTTCAACCAGTATCTTCACCGTTCTATCAGGAAGCCGGATGAGCTGAAGAATGGTGGCGACCGTTCCGAACCTGAACAGGTCATCAGGGGCGGGATCATGATTACCGGGGTCGCGTTTCGCCAGGAGCAGAATCTTCTTGTCCTTATCGTGCTTCTGGGCAAACTCCAGCGCACGGATCGACTTTTCCGTGCCGATAAACAGAGGTTGTACGCCGTAGGGATACACCACCATATCCCGCAGGGTTACGATGGGTACATCAAACAACTGTTCTGGCATGGTCAACTCGGTATCTCGGTAGATGGGTCACAGTTTACAAAGAAAAAGGGGCTGTCCCGCCTCTTTTTACGGTAATTTTGTGAAAAAAACGCGGCTTTATTCCGGCGCAGCCATCTGCTGATCGGCATTTTCATAGATCAGCATGGGCTCTGAGGTGCCATAGATGACATTTTCGTCAATGATTACCTTGGTCACGCTCCGCTCGGAAGGCAGTTCGTACATGACTTCCAGCAGTACGGATTCAAGTATGGACCGCAGGCCGCGAGCCCCGGTTTTGCGTTCCATGGCTTTCTGCGCGACTGCCTCAAGAGCATCCTCGCGGAAGTCTATTTCAGCGCCTTCCATCTCGAACAGCTTCGCATACTGCTTGGTGTAGGCATTCCTGGGTTCTTTCAGGATGCGAACCAGTGCATCGGTATCAAGTTCGTCCAGAGTCGCAAGAACCGGCAGACGGCCTACGAATTCCGGGATAAGACCGTATCGAACCAGATCTTCCGGTTCCACCCCCCGCAGGGTTTCACCCAGGTTCTTCCTGTTGGCTTCAGTCGGGACATTGGCGCCGAAGCCAATGCTGCTCCTGTCGGAACGGTCCTGGATGACTTTATCCAGACCCGCAAATGCACCACCGCAGATAAACAGGATGTTTGAGGTATCAACCTGCAGAAACTCCTGCTGTGGATGCTTTCGACCACCCTGTGGCGGCACGGATGCGACGGTACCTTCAATGAGCTTCAGCAGCGCCTGCTGAACACCTTCGCCGGATACGTCCCTCGTTATCGACGGGTTGTCAGACTTGCGGGAGATCTTGTCAATCTCGTCAATGTAAACAATTCCCACCTGAGCCTTATCGACATCATAGTCGCACTTCTGCAGCAGTTTCTGGATGATGTTCTCAACATCCTCGCCCACATAACCTGCTTCGGTCAGTGTCGTGGCATCGGCGATAGTGAACGGCACATCCAGAAGGCGTGCGAGCGTCTCGGCCAGTAGCGTCTTGCCAACACCGGTTGGCCCCACAAGCAGAATATTGCTCTTCTGCAGTTCAACATCATCTTTCTTGCCGGAGTAGTTAAGCCGCTTGTAGTGGTTGTACACCGCAACGGAAAGCACCTTCTTGGCCCGGTGCTGGCCAATGACATATTCATCGAGGATTTCGTTGATTTCCTGAGGGGTCGGCAGTTTCCGTTGTTCGGACTCTTCGTTGCTCTCCTGGAGTTCCTCGCGGATGATGTCGTTACAAAGTTCAACACACTCATCGCAGACATAGACGGATGGTCCGGCAATCAGTTTCCTGACTTCATGCTGGCTCTTGCCACAGAAGTTGCAATGAAGCAGCTTACCGTCGTCGTTACCATCATGTTTATCTGACATACCGAAACCTCAAGTTAACCCGTAGCCCGGGGAGACGCACTGAAGCCATTATATCCACACACCCGGAAAACAATACCCTGCCTGATCCCCTACGCCACCGCCATCAGGTTGGAGCGCTGCTCCAGAATGGTATCAATCATACCGTATTCCATAGCCTGACTGGCGGTCATGAAATGGTCGCGCTCGGTATCCTTCGCAATTTCCTCCGCTGTGCGGCCTGTGTGTTTGGCCATAATGTCATTCATCCGCTCACGCAGGTACAGGATTTCCTTTGCCTGGATTTCAATGTCCGAAGCCTGCCCCTGGGACCCGCCGCTGGGCTGATGGATCATGATGCGCGAATTTGGCAGGCAGAATCGCTTACCCCTGGTGCCTCCGGCCAGCAGAAAAGCGCCCATGCTCGCAGCCTGACCAATACAAAGGGTGGACACTTCGCAGTTGATGAACTGCATGGTGTCGTAAATGGCAAGGCCGGAAGTCACTGAACCACCCGGTGAGTTGATGTAAAGCTGCACGTCCTTATCAGCGTTTTCGGATTCGCAGAACAGGAGTTGAGCAACCACCAGGTTGGCAACATTGTCATCAACCGGGCCGACGACAAAGATAATGCGTTCTTTCAGGAGACGAGAGTAAATATCGTAGGATCGCTCACCACGGGCGGTCTGCTCCAGAACCATCGGAATCAGGCCAAGACCTGTGGTCTCGGGAGTGAATCTGTCTTCAAAATTTTGCATGGGTCTTTCTTCCTGTCTGACTGGGCTTTTCAGTGTTCAATCTCTAATAATGCGGCAAATTACCGAAAGTTCAATGGTTGATTTGACAGGTAATTGTGAGGCATAAGCGCCACAATTACCCTACGGAATCAAAGGCTTAACGGATGACTCCGGGTGTCAGGCATCCCCACCTGATACATCTTCTTTAGCGTTTAACGGTTCTTCCACGGGAAGGAGCCTCACGCTTTGCCGTCTGCCGGCTTTACCGCCTCCTGATAGTCCACGGCCTTTTCAGTGACCGAAGCACCCTCAAGCACGAAGTCCACCACCTGCTCTTCCAGTACCAGATTCTGAACCCGGCTCAACTGTTGCTCGTTGCTGTAGTAGAAGTTCTTAACCTCTTCCGGGTCTTCATACTGGCTGGCCATGGTCTCAATCATCTCCCTGACCTTCCCGGCATCCGGCTGGATTTCGTTTTTTTCAACGATGCTGCTGACCAGCAAACGCAGCTTCGCCCGCTTTTGCGCCTGATCAGAGAAGAGGTCAGTCGGCAGGAGAGGGGCCAACTGGTTATTATCAATACCAAACCGCTGCACAACTTCCTGTCGCATTCGATTGATTTCCTGGTTAATCAGCGCCTGGGGGACATCAAAATCATTGATTTCAACCAGAAGACCCTCCATAACCTGATCTTTCATCTTGAGCGTGATGGCAGAATCCAGTTCGCGTTGCATATTGTTGACCAACTCCTCTCGAAACACTTCCAGGCCGCCACCCTCTTCGATGCCGAACGAACTGAAGAATTCGTCGTTCAACTCCGGCAACCTGGGCTCTGAGACCGAGTTGATCTTTACTTTGAAGACGGCCGCTTTGCCCGCCAGATCTTCAGCCTGATAGTTCTCCGGAAAGGTCACTTCCAGCTCTTTTTCATCGCCCGCCCCGAGGTCCACAAGCCCGTCTTCAAATCCGGGAATCATGGAACCTGAGCCCAGGACAATATCCGCACCTTCCGCCCTGCCGCCGTCAAAAGCCTCACCATCGATAAAGCCTTCAAAATCCAGATTCACACTATCTTTCTCCTGACTCGCCCGCTCCATCAGTACGTACTTCATATGCTGGCTACGCAGGGTGGCAATCATCTCTTCAATGTCGGACTCCCGGATCTCGCTGGTCAATTTCTCGACTGAAATTCCGCCAAAACCCGCCACTTCAATTTCGGGGAACACCTCAAAGATGGCCGTGTACTCCAGATCCCGCCCCTCTTCAATCTTTACCTCTTCAATCTGCGGCATGCCCGCAGGATTGATCTCTTCCTTCTGTAGCGCCTCACCGTAGGAAACCTGAATGATTTCACTGGAAACTTCCTGACGAATGCCGTCGCCAAAACGTCGCTTGACCTCGCGCAACGGCACCTTGCCAGGTCTGAAGCCGTTGATGCGCGCACGCTGGGCGGTTTCCTTGATTTTTTCCGTGACCTGATTTTCAACACGCTCTGATGGAACAACCACTCGCATCTTCCGTTCCAGGCCCTTAGTGGTTTCTACCGTTACCTGCATTGCGTTACCCGCTTATCTTTCATCTGGTGCGAAAGGAGAGACTCGAACTCTCACGTCTTTCGACACTGGAACCTAAATCCAGCGCGTCTACCAATTCCGCCACTTTCGCCGTATGTCGGGTATTGTAAAAAATACCCGGGAATCTGCCCACCCCCTTCCGCCGGTTGCCGCATCATCAGGCGGCAAATAGGGCAGGCTCGTCGGCCAGAAGGCGCGGGATTATAGTGTACGGACCCTGCTCTTGTCAGCATCGTCTTGCGTTGTTTTCAGGGTGATAAGGTCCGGTAATTTGCCTGACCTCCGGACAACCGATACCCTTATGATTCCGTGCATTGCATTGAACACGAGACCTTTCATCATGGAAACACTCAATATTCGCGACGACGGCAGGGTTCGCATCGTCGAACTGGACCGTCCTGACGCTTTGAATGCCTTCAACGGTCAGTTAATGGATGACCTGGCGGATGCCTTTCTTGACGCCACATCCGATGATGCCGTTAAGGTTCTGGTGCTGACCGGTGCCGGCAGGGCTTTCTCCGCCGGTGCTGACCTGAAAGAAATGGGCCAAAGCCAGCATCAGCCGAAACACGGTTTCGGGGTGATGCTGGATGCCATTATCGAGTTTCCGAAGCCCTTTCTGATTGCCGTCAACGGTCTTGGCGTGGGAATTGGCGCCACCATCTGCGGACTCGCGGATTTTGTATTGATGGCAGAAAATGCGCGTCTGCGCTGTCCCTTCTCTTCGCTTGGCCTGACTGCTGAGGCCGCCAGTACGGTTACCCTTCCGAGATTGATGGGCCGTCAAAGTGCCAGTTGGTTTCTATTATCTGCGGAATGGATGAACGCAGGGGAATGCTACGAGGCGGGTCTGGCCGGTGAGGTGTTGCCTCTTGATGATCTGATGCCGAGAACCCTGGAACGGGCCCGGACCCTGGCTGGCCTGCCCCTGGCCTCGCTGATCAAAACCAAGTCACTGATCATGGTGCCCCTTGTTGCACAGATGAAGGCTTCAATCACAGCGGAAAATCAGGGGATGGCAGAACTGCAGGGCGGACCGGCGAACCGGGAAGCGTTAACGGCGTTTATGGAGAAACGCGCCCCCGATTTTGACGGTCTTTAAGACTTTGGACGGGGCTCGGGACCTTATACCGCATGGCCTAACCCTCGCCACCCCGGTCCTCGTACATGAAGCTTTCCAGTTCCTCAATGGTCAGCGACTGTTCCCTGATGACGGTTTTCATGATGTCACCGAGTGTGATCATGCCAACGACACCCTGGTTGTTCACGATAGGCAGGTGACGTATTTTTTTCTGGGTCATGAGGGTCATGCAACGATCAAGCAAAGTGTCCTCCTGGGCGAAGATAACATCTGCCGTCATAATCTCACCGGCCCTGGTGGTCTTGCTGGCACGATCTTTCAAGATCACTTTACGCGCGTAGTCACGCTCGGAGAGTATGCCCGCCAGCAATGAAGCGTCACTGGTCACCACCAACGCCCCGACATTTTTTTCGGACATGAGTGCAACCGCGTCATAAACCGTCGCATCCTGGTCAATCGACCAGATGTGACGCCCTTTCTCGTCGAGAAGATCTTTTACTGTGCTCATGGCCAACCCTTTCCGGTGAGGTTTCCCCTACCATAATTTGACCGTTCTAATTTGGCAACCAGCCGCCAGGCCCGTATTACGGCTGAATTTGTCACACCCTGATGCTTTGTCTCAGTTCAAACTTCAACACCTTGCCGGTCGCATTGCGCGGCAGTGCATCAACGAACACCACATGATTCGGATGCTTGAACCGGGCGAGCCTGTCCCTGCAATGCGCCAGGATCGCCTCCGGCGTGATCTCCACATCATCCTGAAGCGCCACCACGGCACACCCGGTCTCCCCCCACCGTTCGTCCGGCACACCGATGACGGCAACCTCCCTGATTTCCGTAAGTTCATAGAGAAGGTTCTCAATTTCGGCGGGGTACACATTCTCGCCACCGGAGATGTACATATCCTTCAAACGGTCCTCAACATACACATAACCGTCTTCATCTATGGAACCGATATCGCCCGTGCGAAGCCAGCCGTCAACGAAGGTCTCTTCATCGGCGTCCGGTCTGCGCCAGTAGCCCGGCGTGACAACCGGGCCCCGGGTCCAGATTTCTCCTGACTCTCCGGGTGCCGCTTCCGTTCCGTCTTCCTTCATAATTTTGAGTTGCGTGTGGCGCAATGTCTTGCCCGTCGAGCCGACTCTGGCCGGAACATCGTCGTAGCCAAGCACACAACAACTCGCCGTATTTTCGGTCATGCCATAGCCTTCCTGGATGACAAGGCCGCGTTCATACCACCAGTTCACCAGCGGTTCGGGCACGGCTTCGGCACCGGCGAGGCACACCTTTAATCCGGAAAAATCGGTTTCGGCGTTTCTCGGGTGATCGCGCAGGGCATTAAAGATCGCCGGGACACCAATGAAGTGGCTGACCCCAAGATCAGGGTCATTGAGTGCTTCCAGAGTCAGGCCGGGGTCGAAACTTCTCATGATGACGGCGGTGCCACCATTAAAGAGCGCGGGACAGGTAAACACCTGCATACCGCCAATGTGAAACAGTGGCATCACGGCGAGGCTTACCATGTCGTTGCTACAGTGCATGGTGGAGGCGGCATTGAACTGTGCCCAGGTCATCATGCCGTGGGTGATGATGACACCTTTGGGTAGTCCGGTGGTGCCCGACGAGTACATCAGCATGCACTGGTCATCCGGCACCAGATCAATCATTTCGAGCACAGGCGTCTGATCGACGATAAAGCTCTCGAACTCGGACTCATCGCCCACGCCCGACGTCGAGAACACCAGCGGGACAGATACCGTGAGATCATCCACGGTCTGTTGAAGATCCGTATCGTAAATCAGCACAGAGGGCTCGGCATTGTCGATGATGTAATCGAGTTCACCGGCGGTGAGACGAAAGTTAAGCGCAAGATGAATCGCGCCGAGACGCCAGGTGGCGAAGACCATGTCCATGGTGTCCGCAGAATTCAATGCGAGCACACCCACGCGATCGCCTCTGCCTACGCCCAGTGACTGCAACCAGGCGGCAACGCGCCCAACCCGGTCATGCATCTGTGCATAGGTCTGTGAGCGGCGGCCGGGCAACTCAATCACGGCAACCTTATCCGGAGTATTGTTCGCGTTGTGCGCAATCCAGTCTACGATCATGCCGTGCGACATTTCGGACACCTCATCTGTCGATGTAGAATAAACGCTAACGGACTCTCATGCCCGCCGCAACCTGCGGCTTGTCCCCTGCCCGTTTTCTCATGATTATAATGCCGGGACATAACCACAATTGAACTGGAGCGTCTCCATGCCACGGCTTTCATCCTCCGAACAGACGGAATTTCTGGACACACCCGGCATCCTGATGCGTATCGCCTGCGTCAGGCCAAACGGCAGCCCTCTGGTAACGCCCATCTGGTTTATTGATCACAATAGTGCGATCTACTTTACACCGCGCGCGCAATCCGAGTGGTTTGCCTGCCTGAGGCATGACCCGCGGGTCAGTCTTTGTATTGATGAACAGAACCTGCCTTATCGAAAGGTTATCGTTGAAGGTGCGGCGGAACTGGTTCACGACCTGGGTCAGGATGACGCCTGGCGCGACCTCTACCGTGATATCGCCAGACGGTATGTTCCTCCCGATGCTGCCGAGGCTTACGTTCGGAATACGATTGACCAGGAGCGCGCCCTGTACCGGCTACCGCTGGACAAGGCTATCGTCAAGAGCTGGCGCATGCCGGTCGAGGGAGAACCTGAAAATGGAATCTGGCACCAGCGCTACTATGCACCGGGTACCCGGTTTTCAGAAAATTGATTTTGTGACACACTCCCCGCCCTGATGTTCACCTTTGGAAAATTTCAATGGCCGCTTACTTTATCGCACAGTATGTTGTTAATGACCCCGGACTTTATGGCGAGTATTCCACCGGTGCCGGCCCGACCCTTGCCCGGTATGGTGGCGAACTGGTGGCATTCGACGCGGCTGCTGAAACGGTGGAAGGTACGCCTCCCGGTCCGCAGACGGTGGTCATCAAGTTTGAAGATACCGAAAAGGCAAAGACCTGGTACAACAGCCCCGAGTATCAGGCGGTTGTCAGCAAGCGGCTTGCAGCGACCGAAGGCTTCTCGGTCATCTCACAATCCATGAACACTGGCGGATGAGCCTTCAGCTTCACTTGTTAAGAGCCTTCAGCTTCACCGCTGTCAGCCCTGGTTCCCCGCCTTGTAAGTCACAGGTAACTCCGGCAGTCCCCGCAGGATAAAGCTCGGGTCCGCGACCGGGCGGCTCTTTGATGCATCCAGGGCGAAATCCCGGAAGTGCTGCATCAACTCAAAAAAGCCGATGTTCAATTCCTGCCTGGCCAACGGCGCTCCGATGCAGTGATGCACACCTGAACCAAAGGCCATCTGCATCCCCGCTTTTTCACGTTCCACATCCACCTTATCGGGATCTTCAAACTGACGTTCATCGCGGTTCGCTGCGCCATATCGAAGCATCAACATATCGCCTTTTTTAAGCGCATAACCGCCAAGTTCAGTGTCTCTGGCAACGACCCTTGGCAGGCCCTGGACAGGCGCCTCGACACGCAGGGTTTCTTCAATAAAGGTTCTGACCCGTTTTTCATCGCCACGAATCTGTTCCTGCAATTCAGGGTTGTCACACAGGTTGAGCATGCCCCAGCCGAAGGTGCTGGTGGTGGTTTCGTGACCTGCCACCAGGAACTGGTTCAGAATAGACAGTATCTCTCCGTGGGTAAGCTCCCGGTCGGCCTCGTCAAGTTTCGAGGTCGCGAGAATCGTGATCATGTCTTCCCGCGCATCTTTACGTCGCGCCTCAACCAGGCCAATCAGGAAATGCTGTAGATCGCGAGCGAGTCTGGCTCGATGAAGGATATCTTCTGCGGAGATCGGCGACATCTTGAGAGCCGCCGCAGCGGCGGTCGCCGCCCTGTAAAAGAAATCACGATCTTCAACCGGAATACCCAGTCGATCAGAAATAATTTCCAGGGGAACCGGGAAGGCAAAGATGTTCATGAAATCAGCGGCGGATTCCCGTTTCATGGCTTCAATGTTCTTGTGGATCACCGCTCTGACCGAATCCTCACTTTGCTTCACCTGTGAGCCGGTGAACAGCTTCGATACGAGTGATCGATATTGCGTGTGCTCCGGCTCATCCAGGGTCAGCATAGTCGGAGGAATCTCGACCATCTCCTGCTCAATGGCAAGCACTTCCGCCTTCTGCTCTTCGGACAGTGACATCAACGTGACCTCACGCGCACCACTCATAAACCTGTCAAACTTTGAAGAAAAATCATCCGTGCGTTTGATCGCTTCACGAAGCAGGTCATAGCGCGTGACCACATGCAGGTTCATTTCCGGCATGAAATAAACGGGCGCTTCGTCGCGAAGCTGCCTGTAGGCCGGATATGGATCAATGAGATTTTCCGGGCTGAAAAGCCGGACGCCGGGCTCGTTCACAGGATGCTCCCGACGGCAACGGGATATGCGGACACAAGATGCCCTGTCGCCAGTTCGTCTTCGACTCGATCAATCATCCGGGTTACCTATCTTTCTGCCGGCGGCTTCACGGTCAACTTCGGCCACATCGGAAAACATATCGTGCAGCCGTTGTTTCAACCAGGGAATCATGCGCTCCGGCGCACCGCCGGAGGTGTGACCGCGCACAACCATGCCCTCAAGAAGATAGAGGGTCAACAGATTGGCGTTCTCAAATTCCTCCGATAACGCCAGGTCGGGAAAGATTCTTCGGGCCAGCTTCCACCAGGACTGATCCAGCTTTTCATTGCAGGTATCCAGAACCTCCTTCAGGTCCTGATCCGTTCTTGCAACCACCTGAAGTTCATGAAACACGGTAAACAGAGGGGAATGGAGCTGTTGCCAGTAGGCATCAATGCCTTCGTCAATGCGGGAATGGTCCGCGCCTTCGTTAATCCGGAGTTCGGATTCTTCAAACAACCGCAATCGCTTTTCATTCAGGTAGCGCACCGTTGCCGTCACCAGGTCCAACCGGCTGGGGAAATGGTGCAGCATCGCACCGCGGGAGACACCCGCCTTCTTCGAAACTTTTTCCGTCGTGGTGTTCCCGTAGCCCAACTCATAGAAACAGTCCAGCGTCGCCTCAAGAATGATGGCCCGGGTGTTCTCACTCTTGGTCTGCTGCCAGGTCTTATCGCCGCCCCGATTCAACGGTTGTCTGTCTGGGAGAGTCATGATTTGATACTAACCCCTTTAACCGATGCCGTCATCCGCCAATACATGCCGCCAGATAATACGCCCGAGGTCAAAGCAACCTCAGATAAAACGGTCATACCCAACATTCTTCTGGTAACCAGGGGTCATCCGTTTGACCGGGGCGCCTTCTTTTCCATGTTTGACGCCATTGATGTGAACTGGACACACGTCGAACAACCGGCGGCCCGGTTGTTCTTCTCCCCGGGAAACGCCGCAGATTACGATGCCCTGGTCATGTATGACATGCCGGGAATCTCCTTCGGACCAGGGAGTCCGGATTTCGAGGCGCCCGGCGAGGAGTTCAAAAACTCACTGCTGGCACTGCTTGAATCCGGGAAGGGCATGGTCTTCATGCATCACGCCATTGCCGGCTGGCCGACCTGGGAAGAGTTCGCCGAAATTGTTGGCGGCCGGTTCCTGTATCTACCGGGTGAGTTAAGGGGCAGGTCGATCCCGGACAGTGGTTATCGACACAAGGTCAGGCACACCATCAGTAAATTACACGACCATCCGGTCACCGAGGGGCTGCCCTCCACTTTTGAAATGACCGATGAGTTGTACCTGTATGAAGTTTTCGAGGACAGCATCGAACCCCTGCTCGCCAGCGACTACGTCTTTACCCGTGACAATTTTTATTCCGCAACCAAAGCGGTTGCGGAAAGCAGGATGTTCGACAATCAGGGATGGACCCATGAGGATGCCTCCAATCTCGTTGGCTGGATAAAATCCTATGGCAACAGCCCGATTGCCTACATCCAGGGCGGTGATGATCCTGAAGCCTACGACAACGCGCATTACCAGAAGCTGTTGCAGAACGCGATTCACTGGGCCGCAAGCAAGGACGCACTGGATTGGGCCTGCGCAAGGTAACCGTCAAGTGTCCGGGTATCAGGATGACCACAATCATTATCGACCCCACAGCAGCATAGGGTTGGCAACCTCGATGGCGTGCTATCAACAACTCATGCAGAATGTTCCAGTCGTGTTTTCCAGTAAGCAAATCATGGAGAGTTATAGTGCTGGATGAGGTTGATACACAGATTCCGTTTCCCGAATTGGAGTTGAAAATACTGGAATTCTGGGATCAGTCGCTGATTCCGGAGAAAATGCGCGCCTCCCGACCGGATGGGGAAAGGTGGGTTGTGTTCGAGGGACCTCCCACGGCAAACAACCGCCCCGCTCTGCACCATGTCTGGACCTCTCTTTACAAGGACGTTTATCCGCGCTTCCAGGTGATGCGTGGAAAGCGCGTGGAGCGACGCGGGGGCTGGGATTGTCAAGGGCTTCCGGTTGAGTTGCAAATCGAAAAGGAACTGGGATTAACGCGTAAGGATCAGATCGAGGAACACGGCATTGGCGACTTCAACGAGCGCTGCCGAAGCCTCGTACAGCGATACGTTGGAGATTTTGAGCGGCTCTTCCGGCAAATCGGATACTGGGTTGACCTCGATTCGGCATACCGCACGATGGACGTCGATTATATCGAGTCCGTCTGGTGGCACATAAAGACGCTCTGGGAAGCGGGGCTGGTGTATGAGGGGCGGAAAGTGCTTCCGTATTGCACGCGATGTGAAACCGCTTTGTCGTCCCATGAGCTTGGCCAGCCGGAGGTGTATCAGGAGGTTCCCGGCCCGTCGGTTTATGTGCGCTTTCCATTGGTGGATTCCGACCTGGTGCTGGTTGTCTGGACAACCACGCCCTGGACCTTGATATCGAATGTCGCGATTGCGCTTGATGCAAACCTCAGTTATGGCGTGTTCGAGCATCAGGGTGAAAAGGTGGTGATGTCGCCGGACGCCGGCACGCAAACCTTTGAACTGGGCGAGCCGGTTGAAAAGATTCAGGGTTCTGACCTGTTGGGTCGGGCGTACATACGTCCATTCGAAATGATCGACCTGGACGATGTTTCCGCTTGCCGTGTCATTGAGGGGGATGATGTGGATACCGGGCAGGGAACGGGCCTCGTGCATATCGCGCCCTCTTTTGGCGAATCAGATCATCAACTCGGGTTGCGGGAAGGTTTGCCGTCACCAAACCATGTTACATCCAGGGGCACCTTTGCGAAATCCGCGGGCCCCTGGGCTGGCCTGACAACGACCGAGGCCAATCCTCTCATCATCGAGGATCTGGAACTTCGCGGCCTCCTGCTGCGCAGTGAAACCCGCCTGCACTCCTACCCGCATTGTTGGCGCTGTAAAGAGCCATTGATCTATTGGGCGAAGCCTTCCTGGTTCATTCGTACGAGTGAGCGCAAACAAAGCCTCATCGACGGAAACGAAAAAGTGACCTGGTACCCCGAAAACATCAAATATGGCCGGTTCGGAAACTGGCTGGAAAACAATATCGACTGGGCGCTTTCCCGCAGTCGATATTGGGGTACGCCTTTGCCAATCTGGCGTTGCGCCGAAGGTCACGATACCTGCATCGGCTCCAGGGAGGAACTCAGCGCGCTGACCGGAGCAGACCTCTCGGACCTGGACCCGCACAGACCGGCAGTGGATGAAATCACTTTCGCCTGCCCTCAGTGCTCTCAGCAAGCGCGGCGTCTTGAGCCGGTTTGCGACGTCTGGCTCGACTCCGGCTGCATGCCCGCCGCCCAGCAATCATACCCGCTGTCTGACGGTGCCCCTGAGCGCTTCGCGAATAACTTCCCCGCCGACTTCATCTGCGAATCGCTGGACCAGACCCGTGGCTGGTTTTACTCCCTGCTTGCCGTCAATACGCTGGTGTTCGGCGAGAGGCCTTTCAGAAACGCCGTCTGCCTCGGCCTACTCGTCGATGACGAGGGCCGTAAGATGTCCAAGTCCCGAGGTAATGTAATCGACCCGAATGACGTTGTTCCTCGCTTCGGTGCGGACGCTGTTCGGTGGTATCTTGTTAATTCGGGCTCCCCCTGGGTTCCCAAGCGTATATCCTTTGAGGCTATCGAGCAGGGTTCGAAGCGTGTTTTGCGCACCTTCTGGAATTCATACGCCTTCTTCGTTACCTACGCGAATCTGGAAGGGTTCGCACCGTCCGATGCTGAATGGCAGCCGGTGGCGCTTCTGGACCGGTGGCTGGCCTCCCGCGAGGCCGGGCTGATTACAAAGGTTACCGAAAGCTATGAAGCCTTCAACGCGTTGGCGGCATCACAATACATTGATGAATTTGTTGATGATCTTTCGAATTGGTATATCCGCCGTTCCCGGGAACGTTTCTGGGGAACATCCGGCGGTGCGGACGTTGACGCTTTCAGGGCGCTGCATAGTGCGCTGTTAACTGTTGCGAAAATGATTGCGCCCGTTTGCCCGTTCATTTCCGAGGCGGTCCATCACAATCTTGCGGACTCATCCACGAACCCGATCTCCGTGCATCTCTCGGATTGGCCGGCAGCCAATTCAGCGCATATCGATCTTCAACTTGAGGAACAAATGAAGAGTTTGCGCAGAACCGTGACTCTCGCCCGTTCCGTCAGAATGGACGCGAAGATCAAGATACGGCAACCGCTGAACTCTCTGATTGTCTGCGGGCTGGATGCGATGGGTGGCGAAATGGAAGAGTTGCTGTTAGATGAGGTCAACGTCAAGGAACTGCGCCGGGTCGAGTCCCTGGAAGAGGTTTTGGGGGTTCGTGTTGCCATCAATTATCGCAGCCTTGGAAGTCGGCTTGGTTCGAAAATACCCTTGCTGCAGAAGTATCTCGATTCGGTCGAACCGCAGGTGATTGCCGCTGAGTTGGAAACAAAGGGTCATGTGGAAGTGGTGCTCAATGGCGAGGCAATCCAGTTGGATGTCGGCGAACTCAGCGTTTCCCAAGTGGCGCTCGACGGGTGGGCTGTCAGTGAGAGTGGAGCCCTGGGTGTCGCCATAAGTCTCGAGATTGATGAATCACTGCGGGAAGAAGGCGTGGCGCGTGAGCTGGTCCGTTTGATTCAAAAGCAGCGCCAGACCGGCGGGCTGGAGGTTTCCGACCGCATTGAATTGTGGGTCACCGCCCCGGTGCAGGCCTCGCTGCCGGTGGTGGCCCAGACGGTATTGGCGGAGGCCGCGCATCTATCCTCACCGCCGGAATCGCTCCTCAATCAACTCCATGTTGGCGATGGGTTTGCCTTTCGCAAATTTGTGCCGGACCGGTCGTAATTCCAGCCCGAATATCTCACAGTAGTCTTTGTTGACGGTCATATTCGCGTTGCCGTAAACAAAAGACTACCTGCAGATAAAGCTCAGTGGGGTGACCCACCGGGCTTTTTTCTTTCATCGCTGAAATGTCTGACAGGTACTGAACCAGCACACAGTCTTGACTGACGGTTTCCCCTTCCCTACGCTGTCCGTCCAAACAGAAGATGGCGCAGCCAGCCAGATAACCATTCCCGGAGGAGAGATCATGGACCTACAACTATCAGGTAAGACAGCACTCGTTACAGGCGCAACCAAAGGTATTGGCCGCGCGATCATCGAATTGCTCTCGGATGAGGGCTGCAACATCGCTTTCTGTGCCCGTAAAGAAGATGAAGTGAATGCCACCGCAGAAGCTATTGCCGCCAAAGGCGTTAAGGTGTGCGGTCGTGTTGTCGACGTGATGGACGGTGATGCCTTCAAAGGGTTCATTGATGAAGCCGCCGGTGAACTGGGCGGACTGAACATACTGGTTTCCAACGTATCCGGTGGCAACGCCCCCGGTGATGAAGGCTGGAAGAGCCAGTTTGACGGAAACGTCCTGACTGCCGTTCATGGTGTGGCGGCGGCAACGCCACACATGGAAGCGTCCGGTGATGGCAGCATCATTATGATCTCAACCACAGCAGCCCTGGAAAAGTTCATGAATGCCGGTCCCTACAATGCGATGAAGGCCGCGCTGATTCAGTATGCCGGCGCCCTTGCTCACGAACTGGCACCGAAAGGAATTCGCGTCAACACCGTGAGTCCGGGCCCCATCTTCATCGAAGGTGGTTCATGGGACATGATAAAGCAGAACATGGCCGCGCTTTATGATTCGACGGTAGCCTCTATCCCATTGGGCCGCATGGGTTCGGCAGATGAAGTCGCTGCCCAAGTGGCGCTCCTGGCGAGCCCGCGTGCCGGTTTTACTTCGGGCACCAACGTCGTTATTGACGGATCCTTCACGCAGCGCATCCAGTTCTAGGGAGGCACACCATGCCGGATAAGCCGGATAAGAAAATCAACGCCTATCTGGTTGCGGCCGGGATGTATCACGATATTGATTTCGCGCGTCAGGAAATTCAAAAACTTCTGCTGGAGCATCCGAACATTCGGACCAGGGTGGCTGCCGATTTTCATGATGTCGAAGGTATCCGGGCAAGTGATTTTCTTATTACCTATACCTGCAACCTGATGCCGACTGAAGAAGAACAGAAGGCGCTGGTCGGGTACATTAAGGGTGGCGGTAAATGGTTTGCCCTGCATGGGACCAATTCGATTCTTGAATTCACCGAAAACGGTGTGGATGCGCCGGAAACGGCACCGGTGGTCATGGAGTTGCTGGGTTCCCAGTTCATGGCGCACCCGCCAATCCGGCTGTTCACGGTGAAGACCGAAGCCAAAAACCATGAGCTTGTCAAAGGTGTCGGTGAATTCGACACCGATGACGAGCAGTACCTGTGCAAGATGCATGGCGATCACGAACTGCTGATGTACTCCGAGTACAGCGGCACCTGCGAAGGCTGGATCAACTCAGACTTCAATAATGATGAAAAACGTGCGGTGTATTACATCAAGCGTACCGGCGACGGTGAAGTGCTCTATCTCAACCTGGGCCATTGTCGTGGTCACTGGGACATGGCACCGGTAGCGGACTACTACCCGGAAATCGAAAAAGGCTCCTGGGACAGACCCCAGTACTACGAATTATTGCGTCGCGGTATCAGGTACTGCGCCGGTCTTTGAAACCGCCGACAAGAATCCGGTGGCCTGGCCCATGTCACTGTTCTTTTCTGCCACACAACACCCTGAACAGGCGACGTCTTTCCCCGGACATTTCCTTGACTGACCGGACAGTTGTGTTAAAAACAGCCGAATCTGCCAGTTTCTATGGGGGCGCAGATAGTCCAGACATGAGGAGGGATCTATGAAATTTACACGCAATCTGCTGGGTGTCGCTATTGGTCTGACATCCATCGGCGGCCCGGTTACCATCTACGCGGAAGAGAGAGCCCGCGTTATAGAAGAAGTCGTGGTGACATCCCGTCGCCGTGAAGAATCTCAACAGGATGTACCGCTTTCAGTCACAGCCTGGGGGGCTGAAGCGATTGAGCAGGTCAAACCGACAACCCTGCGCGACTTCGATTCCCTGGCACCTAACGTGTACGTCGGTATGAACACCGCCGGGCCGGGCGCTTCCGCCCTGTACATCCGGGGTATCGGCTATGCCGATATTGAAAAATCCCAGACCCCGCAGGTTGGTGTCATTGTTGATGGCCTGCAGATGGGTTCCAGCACAGGCCAGTTGATCGACACCTTCGACGTGGAAAGTATCGAAATCAACCGGGGCCCACAGGGTGTGCTGTTCGGTAAGAACACCATTGGCGGCAACATCGTGGTTAACCGGGTTAAACCGGAGTTTAACGATTTCGGCATCAACGCCAGCGCCGAACTGGGCAACTTTGAATCAGAAACCTACAAGATACGGGTCAACCTGCCGCTGATAGAAGACACCCTGGCCCTGAAAGTCGGTGCCATCAGCCGGGAACGTGAAGGCTTTTACGACAATGTTACCCTCGGCCAGACCGCAGGTGATGTTGACTTCCAGTCATTCACCACCGCGCTGCGCTGGGCACCGACGGACAGGTTCGAAGTCATTGCGACCTACGACAATATCGACGATCGCAGCCAGATTCCGCCACAGGATCCCCGATTCGATGGCAGCAATCCGTTCGAGAACAGGGCCAACAAGGAAGAGCCAACCGAGTATGACGTGGATCAACTGGGCATTCGAGCCACCTGGGAGATGACCGACGATATCACCATCTACTCCATGACCGGCTGGCATGACGGCTTTGACGGCGTTAACCAGGACTTTGACGGCGGCAGCCCGGCGGGGCTCGCCATACCCTTCGCCCAGCTACATACCCTGAGGGAACAGGATTTTGAAATTTTCACTCAGGAACTGCGCCTGCATGGCAGTGTTGGGGATGATGTCGACTATATGCTGGGGTACTACTACTACGAGTCCGAACTGGACTTCTCGCAGCGAACGAACAACATCTTGCAGGTACCGCTCGGCCTGCCACCCGGAGCACCCTGCGAGTCAATCGGTTACCGCAACAACCCGACGGTGGGTAACGTCTTCTGCCAGTTCCCGAATGCACGCTCCACTCAAATCGCATCAGAAGACGTTGAATCTCGGGCCTTCTTCGGGTCAATCACCTGGCGGCCAGTGGACGACATTGAAGTTCTGGTGGGTGTCCGGAATATTCAGGAGGAAAAGGATGCCTTTAACTCCTACTTCGATCACGGTACCAGAGCTTTCGACACGACCGGCCCCGAGGCGGAATTTGATTTCAGTCCCTATCCCACAGTCGCGGGTGTCACCTACGAGATCTCCGATGACTGGGACGACACCATCTGGACCGGATCTGTTACCTGGAACTACACGGATTCCAATCGTGTTTACCTGAACTACTCGGAAGGTTTCCGCTCCGGTGGCATCAGTATCCGTTCTGCCAGAGACCCGGCGGAAGCGCCATTCGATCCTGAAAATGCAGACCAGATCGAAATCGGCTTCAAGAATGAATTCCTGGATGGTGCCCTGCGGCTGAACCTTGCCTGGTATGAACTGACGCTGGAAGGCGGACAGTTCAGTTCCATCATCTCCCTGCCTCCCGGGTCCATTCCGGGCACTACCACGATCATCAACAATGGTGACGAGGCCGTGCTGGACGGTTGGGAGCTGGAAGGTCGCTGGCTGATTAACGATAACTTCTCACTGTCGTTCAACTACGGCACGACCAACGCTGATAACTCGGCCTTCTCTCTGCCCTGTAACGTTGTTGATGGCTGTGCGTCAAGCATCCCGGGGGGCCCGCCTGACCCTGCCGGCACAGCCCGAATGCTGGGCGGCAGTGATGATTCCCGGCAGCCGGAGAAAACCTATGCTTTGCGTTTATCGTATGAGCGAGACATTGGCAACGGCGTTTTGTATGCGGATGTCGGCTACAAGTACACGGGTGAGTTCCTGCTGGTTAACACCGGTGCCGGTAACGACGCCCGGACCTTTGACGGTGACTATGGCCTCTGGGATGCGCGCCTCGCCTACGACATCCGCCTGAGGAATGACTCCGTACTGACACTGACAGCATCAGGCAAAAACCTGACGGACGAAGAGTACCGGGAACAGGCCCTCTTCCTGGGTGGTGGTGCCTTCCTGCTGCCAAGCGGTGGGCCGAACACCGGTTTCCAGGGCTGGGGCGCACCGCGCACCTACGCTTTCGAAATCCGCTACTCCCTGTAGTCGTGTGACAGTTAGGGAAACACCATAGTGAAACACCGGGACTGCCTGGCAGCCCCTTTTTTGCCTGAAGGAGAATACATCGTGTCAAACACAGATATTGTGATGGCGTTTATCGACGCCTGGAATAACATGGACTGGGATGGCGCCGCAGACATGCTGACCGACGACATCGTCTGGGACAATGTTCCCATGGAAACCATGGAGGGCAAGGTGGTCGTTGATGCGGCCATGCGCGGCATGGCGCCGGAGGGCGTCGATTGGGAGATGTTGTCCATCGCAGAAAACGGTGACAAGGTCCTGACCGAACGTATCGACAGGTTTGATATGCCCGGCGGCAAGCGGGTCGAGCTTCCGGTCATGGGAGTGTTTGTGATTCGAGACAGCAAGATCAGCCTGTGGCGGGATTACTTCGACCTGGCTTCTTTTACAAGCCAAATGGCATAAGGCTATTCAGGGGGAAGCAATGACTGTCGAGACTCATAAAACCTTTTGCCGATTCTGCCACGCCTATTGCGCGATCGAAGTCGATGTAGAAGATGGCAGGCCCATCGCGGTAAGGGGCGACACGGAAGATCCTGTCTACGGAGGCTATACCTGCATCAAGGGTCGGCAGCTTCCGGAACAGTACACAACCCCGGCCAGGGTCACCAGGTCTCTGAAGCGAAGACCGGACGGTGAATTTGAAGAGATTGATACCGACAGGGCGATGGACGAGATCGCGGCGAAGGTAAAACAACTGATGGGCGATCATGGCCCCCGCTCAATCGCAACCTATGTCGGTTCTTACGGTTACCAGAATTCAGCGGCACTGGTTATCCCGAAAGCCTGGCACCAGAGTATTGATTCTCCTTCTTACTATACCTCTGTCACCATCGACCAGCCGGCGAAAGCGATTTCTGCTTCGCGTTTCGGTGTGTGGGGCGGCGGAACGCACAAGTTCACCGACTCGGAAGTCTGCATGATGATCGGCAACAACCCGGTTGTGTCGCAGTTCACCCCATTCGGCGGACCGCCTCCCTTCTCACCTTATGCACGCCTGCGCGATGAAATGAAAAAAGGCATGAAGGTAATCGTCGTTGACCCGCGCAAGACCGAGGTCGCGAACCGCGCAACCCTGCACCTGCAGGTAAACCCCGGAGAGGACCCGACGCTTCTTTCCGGCATGATCCGAATCATTCTGGACGAAGGTCTTAACGACAGGGAGTTTTGCGCTCACAGCCTGGATGATCTTGAAGAGCTGACCCGTCGGGTTGAGCCTTATGTGCCCGAGTACGTCGCGGAACGCTGCGGCATTACGGTGGATGAGCTTTCCCATCGGCTGGGCATTCCGATTGAACTCCCCGGCGGCCCGCTTGACCCGGCCAGGCGCCCGACCAAGTTCGACGCGCTGAAACTGATTGCCAGCGGCTCCCGCATTGATATTGACGTCATGCGAGACAAGGGTAAGGGCCATATCTACGAGGAGATAGATGTCCGCGTGCAGCCGGGTCGTGAGAAGCGGGACTCCAGGCTACAGCTTCTGCCTGAGGGCGTCGCCAACGAGATCACTGAGGTGTACAGCGAAAACAAATGGCGGAACGGCAAGATTGTCGATGAAGATCAGGAGTTCAGCCATCTTCTCATCAGCCGCCGCCTGAAGCATGTCTTCAACTCTTCCGGCCAGCAGCTTACCGGGCTGCAAAAGAAGGGCACCACCAATCCGGCCTACATGCACCCCGATGACCTGGCTGCGCTCCGCATCAATTCCGGAGACCTGGTCGAAATCGAAGGCGCCTACGGCATGCTGGTGGGGGTTGCCGAGGCCGCAAAGGACGTTAAACCCGGTGTCATCTCAATGGCTCATGCCTGGGGCGATATTCCGGGTAACTGGGGAGAAGTGCGCCAAAAGGGCTCCAGTACCAACCGACTGATTGACGATCACAAAACCTACGACCCGATCACCGGCCAGCCGCGTATGACGGCGATTCCGGTGAATGTTCGCCATATCAAAGAGGATGCGGCCTGACACATGATGACGATGCAGCACCTGCTGCTTGTTCGCCATGGGGAAACCGTGGGCAATCTGGAACAGATAGCCCACGGGCAGACCGAGTCGCCCCTGAACGACAGGGGTATTGAACAGGCACAGTTGACCGCTGAGATGTTGCGCTCATGGGCACGGGGATTTCATCGGGTCTACGCAAGTCCCCTTTCGCGTGCCTGCGATACCGCCCGCGCCATCGCCGATGCTCTGGATCTTCCCCTGCATGTTCACAGCGAACTGATCGAGGGGTCGCTGGGCGATCTTGAAGGCAGGACCTACGAGGAACTGGACAGCTTCGGTTTCGCCAGACACTCAATTCGTGATGATGATTTCGATGGTCACAACGGCGAGTCACCCAACATGCTGGGTCAACGCATCATGAATGCTATCGACGAGATTCGGTCACGCCACCAACACGAAAACATCATCCTTGTGAGCCACGGTGGCGCAATCGCTCATTACCTGGCGCGACTCCTTGGAACCAAACCCGCCTTCGGCCACCAGTACCTGATGCACAACGCCGCTGTTTCAGAGGTGTGCTTCCATGGCGACAAGGATCCGCAACTGACGACCCTGAATCACCACGATCATCTGCCGGAACACCTGAAGTCTGATCCTGCAAGGAGAGATAACAATGTCAGCGAGTAATCCGCCGCTGCTTGCTGGTGACCTGAGTGTCGACTGGCTACAGTGGGCACTGACAGACCAACTGGGTGGCGCGAAACTAACCGGCTTTCAACCCGATATTATCGGTGTGGGCGAGGGATTCATGGGGCAACTGGTTCGGGTTGCTCTTGAGTACGAAAACGACCCGGGTAACGCACCACAGAGCATCATCGCCAAGTTCGCCGCACCCCGCCAGGAAATCCGGGACATGGCAGCCGACCAGAATCTGTATCAGCGGGAAATCGGCTTTTATCAGGATATCGGCTGCAATGTCGGTGTACCCATCGCAGACTGTTATTACCTGGAATACCGGGAAGACGACAACCGGTTCGTCCTGCTGCTGGAGGACCTGGCACCGGGTGAGTCCAGCGATCAGGTCATCGGAACAGACAGGCGAACTTCCCGTGAGGTTATCGAGCAGTTCGCAAAGCTTCATGCCCGGTGGTGGAACAGTGAGCAACTGGAAGATTACGACTGGGCCAGGTGGGTCCTGAAATCCATGCCCATGGAGCAGGCATTGGCGATGTTCGAACGAAGCCTCAAAGAGGCGGAGGAATCCGATAAATTTGGCGCCTATCCGGAGATGAAGCGGCTCATGTACCTGCTACCGCCTCTCTTCAAGTTCGACCCGGAACCACCCTACCCCTACACGCTGACCCACGGCGACCTGCGGTCAGACAACATCATTAAACCCGGTGACCAGGGCGGACGCTTCGCCATCATCGACTGGCAGCTCTCCGGTATTGGCGATCCGGCCAACGACATCGCGCGCTGGATGGCCCAGAGCATCTCCATTGAAGACCGGCGCGAAACCGAACAGGAACTGCTCAGGCTCTATCACCTCCGGCTGGTTGAATATGGCGTGAAGGGTTACAGCTATAAGAAATTCATTAACGATTACAAAACCAACCTTGTGGTGATACTGCTGATGTTCTCCATGCCGATGGACCGGGTGGATGCATCATCGGAGCGGGCACAGGCCCTGTTTCACCGCTTCTATTCACGGCTTGACGCAGCCCTGGTGGACTGGGAGATCGAGAAGGTCTTGAAAGTGCTGCCTTATCTTTATCCCTTTATCAAAACCGGGTTAATACTGAAAAAAGCCTTTCGACGCTTCGCTCGAAACCAGACGGGACCAGGACCATGGCCAGGACCATGAATATCGCAGGCGGTCGCACTGTCACCTTCTGGCCCTTTGAACGAGATACCGGCAAGATCATCGGTGAGAACATTTACCCCATCACCACGGATGTCACCGAGGCCGGGGAAGTCATGCTGAACGAATACAACCAGGGAGAAGACGAATGAGAGCCGCCGTATTTTCAGGCCCCGGCCAGCCGCTGTCGATTCAGGATATCGACAAGCCCCGGATTGCCGATGATGAAATCCTGGTTCAGGTCGCCCACTGCGGAATCTGCGGCACTGACATTCATGCCTCTCGTGAGGGTCCGTTCATGGCGCCACCCGATACGGTTTTCGGGCATGAGTTTTCCGGAACAATCGTGGAGCTTGGCAGCGCACTGAACCCTGATGAGTTCAGCGTCGGTGATCGCGTCACGTCCCTGCCATTTATCAAGGACCAGACCATCGGGCTGGGTGAAGTCACCGGTGCCTACGCCGAATTTGTCAAGGTCGATCCGGCTTCCGTGGTGAAGATTCCGGACGAACTGGATGACCTGAAGGGCGCACTGATTGAACCGCTGGCCATAGGTCTGCATAGCGTCAAGATGACCGGCGGCGTCTCGGAAAAGAGCGTGCTGATCATCGGCGCCGGGCCGATCGGACTTGCCTGCGCCATCTGGTGCCGGTTTTTTGGTGCAAGACACATTGTCATCAGCGAGATGTCGCCCGCCCGGATTGATATGGCGAAGAAGCTCGGCTTCCATAACATCGCTGACCCCGGTGACGATGTTGCCGCCCGGTTTCTCGAAATGACCCGGCAGGAACCGGAAATTCAGATCGAGTGTGTCGGTGCGCCGGGATTGATGCAGCAGTGCATCGAACGTGCGCCGAAGCGGGGGCTGATCATGGGAATCGGCCTGTGTGACGCACCGGATACCATCATGCCGCTGATCGCCTTTACCAGGGAACTGCGAATCCAGTGGGCCGTTGCCTATGACAGGGAAGACTGGGAGCTTACCATTGACATGATGGTCGCCGGGCGCATTGATGGCTCGCCGATGGTCACCAGCGTCGTGTCGCTGGACGAACTGCCCGATGCGTTTGAAGCGCTGCGCTCTCCGACCGATCAATGCAAGGTCGTCATTGATTTGAAAGCCTGATTCAATCGGGCCGGATTTACCGGTAACATACGCGCCCCATTAGCCAACAACCCGAGCCGGTTCATGTCTGTAACCACCGATGACCTGCGTATCCATGAAACCCGGGAGCTGATTTCGCCCGAGGATCTCATTCAAGACTTCCCGGTGTCCGAATCCGCCGGCGATACTGTCAGTATTGCGCGCCGAACCATCCACAAAACCCTGACCGGAGAAGATGACCGGCTCCTGATTGTCGTCGGACCCTGTTCGATACACGACCCGGAATCCGCCCGTGAGTACGGCAGGAAGCTCAGGCAACTGGCGGATGAGGTCAGCGATAATCTGTTCATCGTCATGCGGGTCTATTTTGAAAAACCCAGGACGACGATCGGCTGGAAAGGACTGATCAATGATCCCGACCTGGACAACAGCTTTCAGATCAACAAAGGTCTGCATCTTGCCCGGCAACTGCTGCGTGATCTTGGCGACCTCGGCCTGCCCTGCGGCACCGAGTATCTGGACCTGATCAGCCCGCAATATCTTGCTGACCTGATTTCCTGGGGCGCAATCGGGGCGCGAACGACCGAAAGCCAGACCCATCGGGAACTCTCATCCGGACTCTCCTGTCCCGTCGGCTTCAAAAACGCCACGAACGGCGACATCCAGGTTGCCATCGACGCGATCAAGTCCGCTTCACAGCCACACCATTTCCTGTCCGTTACCAAGCGCGGTCTATCCGCCATCTTCAAGACCGCCGGTAACGAAGACTGCCACATCATTCTCCGCGGCGGCAGGCATCCGAACTATGATATGTTCAGCGTCGATGATGCCTCAGCCATGCTGGAGAAAGCTGGCCTGCCGGTGCGCATCATGATTGATGCCAGCCACGCCAACAGCCGCAAGATCCCCTCGCGACAGATTGATGTTATCCATGATATTGCGACCCAGGTCTCACGAGGCAACCAGGGTATTTTTGGCGTCATGATTGAGAGTCATCTGGTCGAGGGCCGCCAGGACGTCAAGTCCGGCGACTCGCTGACCTATGGACAGAGCATCACAGACCCCTGTATCTGCTGGGAAGACACGGAGCGGGTATTGAGAAACCTGTCAGACGCCGTAGCACAACGCCGCAAAAGATAACCGGCTGAATGAAGGCAAGACCGGCACCGTAGCAATAGCAATTTCGCCCGTCAGACAAAAAAGCCCGGATGACACGCCAGCCTCCCCCGTGTATGGTTCTGTCTCTGGAAACCGTCAGGCTTGTCGGTATCAACTGTGTCTGCGAACCGAACCATACTCGAAAGGAGGAGGACAAGTGTCGAGGGAACTACTCATCAAGATGGCGAAAAACAACATCGCCCACGGCAATGCCGGCACCATCCCTCAAACGAACGACATTTTCAAAGTGCCCGTGGGCAACTACTTTGAACGGGAACGCTGGCAGCAGGAAATGAAGCAGGTGTTCCGGCGCATGCCATTGATGCTGGCGACAACCGCCGAACTCAAAAAACCGGGCGACTTCAAAGCCATGGATGCCGGTGGCATTCCGGTTCTGATTTCCCGAACAGAATCCGGTGAGGTGAAGGCATTCGTCAACATGTGCAGTCATCGGGGCTCACAACTGATGGCTGAAGGTTGTGGCAACACGCACCGGTTTACCTGTCCCTACCATGCCTGGACCTACAACCCGGAAGGTGACCTGATCGGTGTCTATGCGCCCAAGGACTTTGGTGACATCGAAAAATCCGACTATGGTCTGACCGAACTACCCTGTCTCGAAAGAGCGGGGCTCATCTGGGTCACCACAAATCCGAAGTCAACGCTGGATATTGAACTGTTCCTGTCCGGATACGATGAAATGCTGTCTCACTTCGGCTTCGAAAGCTGGCACATGTTTGCACAACAGAGGGTCGAAGGACCCAACTGGAAAATCGCCTACGACGGCTACATGGATCTTTACCACCTGCCCATCCTGCACAAAGACACCTTCGGGCCTGATTACCCGAATCAGGCGATTTATTACAGTTGGGGTCCGCATCAGCGAGTTTCCGGCCCCATGAAAGGTATGAAGGAGATAATGGGTGACGATGAATCCAAATGGCCGACAGAACTGCTCATCGCCGGGGTCTGGACCATCTTCCCGCATGTTTCCATTGCCGGATTCGACGGCGGTGGCCGGGCTGTCATGATCTCGCAGTTATTCCCCGGTGAAACCCCCGGCACCTCATACACCATCCAGAATTACCTGATGGAAAAAGAGCCAGCCGACGAAGCGGCCCGAAATGCGGCGCACGATCAATTTAATTTCCTGCGCTATGTGGTCCAGGAAGAGGATTATGCCACCGGTCTCAGGCAGCAGAAGGCACTTGAAACCAGCGCGAAAGATCATGTCCTGTTCGGCAGGAATGAAGAAGGCGGACACAACTTCCACCGCTGGGTGGATACCATCCTGGAAACCAGCGACCCTGACCTGCCCGGTCTGTTTACAATGAAAGAACAGGACCGCAGGCGCTTTACCACCGGATAACGAAACCCCGGCACAAGAAAAGACGACTATGACTGATTACCAATACATCATCGTTGACAAGCCTTCCGAGGGCGTGTCACGCATCACCCTCAATCGCCCTGATTCCAGAAACGCGCTTAACAATCAGCTTCGCAGTGAGATATTCAGCCAACTGGAAGCTAACGACCTGGATGAGTCGGTGCGGGTCACAATCATTCGCGGTGCGGGAAAGGCATTCTGTGCCGGATACGACCTCAAAGGTAACAACAACGAGCAGCGCCCCTTCCACACCGCAGGGGGTGACGGAAGCTGGGCAAGGCATGTGGTCGAAGGCGCCTTTCGCATGTGGGATCTGGCCAAGCCGATTATCGCCCAGGTGCATGGTTATTGCCTTGCCGGCGGCACCGAACTCGCCACTGCCTGCGATCTGGTTTACGTCGCCGAGGATGCAAAGATCGGCTACCCGGTTGTGCGCAGCATGAGCCCACCGGACAACCAGTTCTTCCCCTGGATTGTCGGCATGAGGCAGGCCATGGAAATGATGCTGACCGGAGATGCAATCAGTGGCATCCGGGCCGCTGAGTATGGTTTCGCCAACCGCGCCTATCCTGAAGCCTCGCTGGAAGCGGAAGTTCTAAAAATTGCCGAAAAGATCGCCAAGGTGCCGCCGGACATAGAACAGATGAACAAACGCGCGGTACATCGGCAGATGGAACTGATGGGAATGCGTTCCGCGATACGACAGGGAACGGAAATCCAGGCGCTGGCCTTCCACACCCAATCCACACGGGCGCACTTCAAGGAACTGGCCGCAGGATTGACAGATGCCCTGTCAAAACGTGACGGCAAGTTCGGTGATTACCGGACTTCCGACAAGATTGCCGGCAAGGAAGACTGACGACCCATCATGCGGGCCGTAACGATGGAACGCGGGATTCTGAAGCTCTCAGAGCTTCCGGACCCGGTACCGCAGAAGGGCGAGGTTCTGGTCAAATCCATTGCCTGTGGCATCTGCGGAAGCGACCTGCACGCCGCGCGCCATACGGAAGACTTCGTAAACACCAGCCGGGAAGCCGGTGGCGCATTCAAACTGACCACCTTCAACCCGGTGGTGATGGGTCACGAATTCTGTGCCGAGATCGTGGACTATGGGCCGGGCACGGAACGCAGCCTTGCCCCCGGGTCACTGGTCTGTGCGGCACCCGTACTGCTGAGGGAACCCATGGAACCCGTGGGTTATTCCGACAAGATTCCCGGCGGCTTCGCAGAGTATATGCTGCTTTCCGAGTCGCTCATCGTCCCGGTGCCTGGCGGTACGGATGCCGACCTTGCCGCCCTGACCGAGCCCATGGCCGTCGGGCTGCACGCGGTTAACAAATCGGAACTCACGGGTTCCGAGTCTGTGCTGATTATTGGTTGCGGCCCGGTTGGTCTGGCGATCATCACCGCACTGAAGGGCAGTTTCAGCGGTGTCATCATCGCCGCAGATTTTTCCCCTGAACGACGACGGCTGGCAGAATCCATCGGCGCCCATGTGGTGATAGATCCATCACAGGAATCTCCGTATCAGCATCGGGAGATACGCGCAGACAAACTGGTGATCTTTGAATGCGTCGGGGTGCCGGGCATGCTTGATGACATCTTCATGGGTTCCCCACAGAACGCAAAGATCATGGTGGTTGGTGTCTGCATGCAGCAGGATCACATTCGTCCGTTGATCGCCATCAACAAAGAACTGTCTCTGCACTTTTTGCTGGCCTGGTCCATGGAAGAATTCCATGAAAGTCTGCGCGGGATTGCAGACGGTACCTTCGACGTCTCACCCCTGATCACCAGCCGAAGATCACTGCAAGAGGTTCCGGATGCATTTGCCGAACTCGCGACACCCAATACCCAGGCCAAGGTGTTGGTGAAGCCCTGGGGCTTGTAATCCGCTGACGACGAGCCTCGATTTGCACGAAGAGATCGATGCCTTACTCGCGACAGCCGGAGCCGCAGCGCGGTCTTGCAGAAAATGTATGAATAGGGTGCGGCGGTGAGTTCATATCAAGCCACTCAATTCGCATAGCAGGGGGATGGAATCGTGGGGTAAGCACGGTGTACATGAATGAAGACGTCTTTCGCTTTTTGCAATATCTCGTCTTCTGTGTATAGCGTGTCCGAAGGCCCGATTTCCTCCAGGAGAAAGTTCCGGATCGATACACGCACGGCATCGCGGGTTGTCTCCTTGTCCCGCCACTGATAGACGCCAAGTTTCCCCTCCTTCAGCGTTGCCAGAAGACCGACGGCAACCGCTTTGATTTGCTTGATTTCTGCCTCGTTCAGATTCTCTTTCATCAACAAATCAAACATCGCCAGCGACTCCTCGTCGAGGTCATGGCTTATGGCTCGGCGCTCTTCCGCATCAAGCGCCTGCGCGAAAATCATCAAGTCCTCAAAAGTTTGTTCAATGGTCGTGCGGTCTTTTTCGCGGTTATACGCCGCCACGATTTCCTCGTAGTGGCGCTGAAAGTTTGTGCGCAGCGGGTTCTGTTGAAGCAGGCGCCGGAGTTTACTCTCCACAAAAGATTTGAGCGCTTGCACGGTCGTCCGCTTTTTGTCACTGTGTTCAAACTCTTGCACCAACCGCGCGAAATTGATTTTGCTGATATCATAAAGCCCTTGCACATAAGGCGTTGGGTCGGGCTGCACTTCGATTGCCGCATCCGCCAACCCGTGCAACTCACGGATGATGTCCGTGATGTCGGCTTTTTCGCGGTCTTCGTGAAGACCTTTGTAGATAATGTTGATGGCGTCGCGTCCGGCGCGGTGCGCGTTGACGCCCTGCACATTGACACACGCCTTGAACTTCTTGAACGTCTCCCGGCACAGCACTTCAAAGCGCTTGCGGGTTACGTCGTTTTCATTAATCGCCTCCTTGCACATCAGGATGGCGGCGTTGCGTTCGAAGCCGGTTTTTTCAATAACCTCGTCCAATGATGCACCCCGCTCTTCAATGAATGCGCGCGCCAACGCAACCGCTTCCGCCAAGTCAGACAATAGTTCCTCGGTGGGCTTGGCCGGTTCAATCGCACCGCCACCATCCGCTTGCGTGCCGGCATAGGACGCCAGCGCCTTGCGCAGGTGTTTGAGGATGCCGCCGTAGTCCACAATCATGCCGTTGTTCCTGCCCTCGTGCACCCGGTTGGCGCGGGCGATGGCCTGCATCAGGGTATGCGCTTTGAGCGGCTTGTCGAGGTAAAGCGTGGACAGGCACGGCACATCGAAGCCGGTCATCCACATGGCGCAGACAATGGCGATGCGGAAAGGGTGCGCTTCCGCCTTGAAGGCTTCGTCCAATTCCATCCGCTGCATGTTGCGGAATTGCGGTTTGTTGCGCATGGACTCGGGCAGGTCCATGCCCTCTTTGATAAGCCGACGGTATGGCTTGATGTCCAAATCCCACTTGCGAAACTTTTCCACCTCGCCTTGCTCTTCGCTCACCACCACCGCCGCGCGGGTTTCACGCATCCAATCAATCTGCCGTTGAAAGTCGTTCTTTTCCTGCTCGTCGCTCACCTGCGCCCGCTGCGCCAGCAATGTCTTGATATGCTCATCCCAGTAGAATTCAATCAGCCGGTGCATACGCACACAGGTTACTTTGTCTATGCAGACCAGCATCGCCTTGCCGCTCTCCCATGCCGCCGAGTAATGTTGCACGAAGTCCTTCGCCACTTGGTCGAGCCGCTTGCCGGCGGTGATGATGTGGTACTCGCGCTTCAATTCTCGTTCCAACCGCTGCTCCACATCAATGTCGTCGATTTCGGCTTCTTCCAGCTTCTCCGCGATGCGCTCGTTCAGGTCGCCGATGGCAACGCCCAGTTTGTCACCGCGTGCGTCATAGTGGAGCGGGGCCGTGACTTCGTCTTCCACCGCCTGCTGGAAGCCGTAGATGGAAACATAGTCACCGAAGACTCGCCGCGTAATCTGATCATCGCTCAACAGCGGTGTGCCGGTGAAGCCGATGTAGCAGGCGTTCGGCAGGGCATTTCGCATGTTCAACGCCAGAGTTCCATACTGAGTGCGGTGCGCTTCGTCGGTGATGACGATGATGTCGTTTCGTTGAGTGTAACTTTCTGTCGTGTTCGCATTGAACTTCTGAATCAACGAGAATATGTGTGACTTGTGCTCACCGAGCAGGCGGTTCAAGTGTGCGCCGCTGGAAGCGCGGCAACCTTCGTCATTGACCACGCCGCAACCGGCAAAGGTGTTGTATATCTGAGTGTCCAGGTCGGCGCGGTCGGTTAGTACCAGAAAGGTGAAGTTGCCACCGAGTTTTCGGTGCACCTTGCGCGTGAACAAAGCCATGGAGTAACTCTTGCCGGCTCCCTGAGTGTGCCAGAAGACGCCCAACTTGCGCTCACGCGCTTCGCGCTTGCGCACCGACTCAATAGCGCGGTTGACGCCGAGAAACTGATGATTGCGGGCAAGGATTTTCTTCGTCTCACCGGAGGATTCGTCAAACAAGATGAAATTCTCCACGATGTCCATAAAGTTGCGCTTGTCGCAGATGCCCTTGAGTAGCGTTTCCATATCCACCGCGCCGGACTCTCCCTCGTCGAGGCGCTTCCATTCGTGAAAATGTTCCCACTTGCTGGTGATGGAGCCGACCTTCGCTTGCTCGCCGTTGCCGAACATCACCACCGCGTTGTGGTGGAACAGGTGCGGGATGGAGTCGCAGTAGTCGGAATAGTTTTCCTCAAAGGCGACCCTGAGGTTCTTGTCTATTCCCTTGCACTCGATAAAGAGCAACGGCAAGCCATTGACGAAACCGACTATGTCAGCCCGTCGGCGGTAAAGGTCTCCTTGAACCCACACCTCGCGCACGCAGAGAAAATGGTTGTTCGCCGGTTCATCAAAGTCAAACACCCGCAACCGCTTATGTTCCTGCTCACCCTCGTCGTTGCGGAATAGGACTTGCACGCCGTCGCGCATCATCTCGTATTTTTCGCGGTTGGCGGTGACGATGTCATGCGATGCGGTGATAGCGGTGAGTTGCCGCACCGCATCGTCATAAGCGGCATCAGGCAAGCCCGGATTCAATTCCACCAACTTCTCACGCAACTTGCGCGTCAACACCACTTCACGATCGGACGCGCGACCGAGGAGGCTGGCAGGACCGAAATCTTCGTTGTTGTAGGCGTAAACCGACTCCCAACCGAGTTGTTGTTCCAGGTAGTCGGCGGTGGGTTGTTGAACCAGGGAGTCTTCAGTGTAGGGCGAGGCGTTCATTTCGTGTCCGCCAATCTGGTTCGCCGACTCCTGCCTTTTTTGGTGAGTTTGTATTTTTGCAACCGGCTGTTGGGTTTCTCCGGAATGGTGTATTCGATTAACCCGTCGTCCATCAGCGAGCGAATCACCCGTTTGAAGTGCCCCGATACGCTTGTATGACCTAAGTTGGTCGAGATTTCGGACCTTGCCATGGGGGCTTGACGAAGAAGCGACAAAACCCGCCGTTCAAGGTCTTCTGGCTGTGACTCTGGCTGTGACTCTGGCCCTGACTCTGGCCCTGACTCTGGCCGTGACCCTGACTTAACGCCTGTTTGAGCCTCCACTTGGTCCGTAACTTGTCCTGCCACCCGTGGAAAAACAGTGGTTACCCACGAATCGGAAACCGAGATCATCGGCCTTGCTACCCCGTGTTTGCGGCACAGAGCGCGAATGCGCTGGATGCCGGAACCGATCTTTTCTACTACCTCCATCCGGTGCAGGATGCTGAACAGCAGTGGATTGCGAGGAATGCTCTTGATACCAAGTTGCGCTTCAGTCATGCCGGCAGGTAATCCGCCCGGGCTGACGATTTCGAGCCGGTCCTGAAAGAGATAAATCTGCACATTGGCAGCCACACGATAATCGCGATGGGCCAGTGCGTTGACCACCGCCTCGCGAATGGCCCCTTCCGGCAGTTCCGGTCGCTCCTCCCGTTTCACACGTTTGATAACGTATTCCACATTGATTTTGGAAAGAATCCAGATTACCGCATCATCAATCATGGAATAGACATCACCGTGGAAACTGCGTTGGTCAAGGATGCGTTCCTTATCGGCGCCTGCAAACAGAGCACATGTCAAATCAGCGCTGACATTGAATTTGCGAATATCATGGGCCAGCAACCAAGCGCCGGCATGGGTCATCCGGCCATCTTTGTCAATGAGGTGCAGGTTAGGCAATGCAGTAGCCGGTCGCATATTGGCGGGGATTTTGGCGCGGCGCTGAAACAGAGGCCAGTTTTCTTTGTCAATGTCATTCTTTAGTGAAAATTTGTCACAGGCGGTTTCATCAAAGCGAATCAGCCCCTCCTTGTAGAAAAACTCGCGAATTTCTTCGCGCGACATCTGCTGACAGTTTGCTCCCTCGCGGATAAAGAATTTTCCGCTAAAAGAATAAGGCTTGCTGTGTTGTGCGGGAATGGTTACGCAAAGCACTTTGCCCACGTTTTCTATTTCCACCGCGATGGGTGGCTCGGCGCTACGGGCGATGGACTGGATTTTAGACTTCAAGTCATTGTGCCCGGCAACTCCGCAGACCTTCCCACTATCGGTCACCCCAATTAGAATCACCCCGCCAGTAGCATTGGCAAAGGCGCAGACCTCCCGCCCGAGATTGGAGACACCGGCGCGCTTGAACTCAGCGGTAAAACCCTCGCCGAGGGAGAGCAGGCTGGAGAGAGAGGATTGATTCATATTGTTGTTTCTTCTGGTGTGCGGTGAAAATCAGATCAATCAACCATGCACAACCGTTGCTTTCACTCTAATGAATGTCCGAACAATGAGCAGATTCAATTCTACCAACTTCTCTCACAACTTGCGCGTCAACCACCACTTCATGGTCGGATGCGCGTCCGAGGAGGCTGGCGGGACCGAAGGCTTCGCTGTGGTAGGCGTAAACCGACTCCCAGCCGAGTTGTTGTTCCAGGTAGTCGGCGGTGGGTTGTTGGATTATGGAGGCTTTGGTGTAGGTCATTGTGATAAATAAACGCCTAGTTGCTGTTGAGCAGATGTGTCAATTCTTTATTCCCGGCACATAAATGTTGAATCCAATACCGAAATAGCAGTCTCGATTCCCCGTTCCGCAGTGATTTTGTTGAGTTCTGCGCTCAGGCAAACGATCATCGTCCGGTTGTATGTGGGTCGCGTTTTTGATATATTGCGCTGTGGCTGTCAAAAAATAATACCATTTGTGTCAATTCTACTCAGATTTGCTATTATTAGCCACTAACTTCTATTTAGACTTCGAGGTATATTTTCATGGCGATATTCCAAATACATAGAAACCAAAACAGCGGTGAGCGTTGTTGGTGCTGGCGTTTGTTGGCTGAAAACGGAACCATCATAGCTGAAAGCAATAATCTTTTTATAAAGGCTGATATTGTCAATCCGATCAAACAAATTATAGGGGAATCGCAAAATTATCCGATACTTGAACAAGCAGAATCCAAAGAAAGCGTTTCTCGATGTGAATATCATCAAAAAGAAGGGAAATGGTACCTCAAGACAGAGAAAAATGAAATTATTGCTACTGGAGAAATTGATGTATCGGCAGACGCAAAAAATGCCTTGAAAAATATTCTTAAAGAAATTAAGGATGCAAAAATCACTTGGGAGAATGAAGAAGACGACCCTGCTTATCAGGCAAAAAATGATGATAGCACTACGACCAAAGGAGCTCCTGGATCTATATTTGAAGCGTTCTATCGTGGCAATATTAATTCATGATGTTTTTGACAAAATGAACGCTGAAGAAAAAAAGAGGGCATTGGAAGCGTTGTTACAAGAAGAAGGCTTTAATTTCGAATTCATTTTTCCAAACAATATTGCCGAACCTGTTTTGTTGATTAAGGATTATACGGTGCGGAATCAGAGGCCAATGTCATGCGCGTTTACTTTGAAGAATCACTATGAGGGTAATAGTGGGGACATGGGTAGAAAATGTTGGCTCACATGTCGTAGCGTGAAAAAAATTAATGAAATCGGGCCTAACGAGCATCCAGACTACCAAGAAATTTACCATAACGGTGTCACATATTTTCCATTTTCGGTCGACCTTGATGAATGGAACTGGAACGATATTAATTCTCTCAAGGATATACTTAGAGTGTTATGCGCCCATACAAACTTTGGGGAAAATAACAAATGAATACTATTACAGCCAGCACGGAAGCGGCTTTGGAATGCGATTTACTGAAAGCGATAAGAGAAAAATGTTTTTGTATTGTGGGTTGTGGGGCTGTTGGATCAGTATTCTCTGAAATGCTGGTACGCACAGGCTCAACAAAAATAAAATTAATAGATGGTGATAAAATTGAACGAAAAAATCTTAATAGAGGTGTTGGGTTTCTAGATGATGATGTCGGGAAGTACAAAGTTTGTGTACAAGCAAAGTACTTGGAACGAATCAATCCAAGGATTGAAAAGCCTGTAGTCGTAATGCATCACTTTGGAAAACGTTATCCTGGTGACGAAGACACTCAAGTTCAAAAAGCGCGGGATTTAATTGTGGATTCTGATGTTGTCGTTATAGCAATGGACAATAACGATTCCCGTATTTTATGTGAACAACTCTGTAGAGAATTTAATAAGGATTACTTGTCAATCGGAATTATTGTAGATAAAAAGGAAAAACTAGCATTTTACGAATGTACTTGGAAACCAAAAACACCAGAAGAAAAAAGAGATGACCAAGATTATGGTCCGGGAAATGGATCATTCGCATCTATTGTATTGGAGGCAACTGCGGTTGGTTTTAACTTAATGCTACACCACTTGCAAAGCTCAAATAATACCGAATATAAAGGTTATGAAAAAAAGTACTTGAATTTTAGGCCCGGAAAAGAATGTTTGAAACTATAGGTTTCTCGAAATTAGCTCGCAATTAATCGCCATGAGCAATACACATTAGCACTATGAATATTAGTATAGACCCTCGTGTCAAATACTTTGCCGTGCTTGACAACCGTGAAGTGGCCATAAATTAGAAGAATGAAAACATCTGCCTCCTTGATAAGAAAATGGCTGACTATCATGTCATCAGAATCGTCATATTCGAATTTATCAAACAGCTCAAGGTGACGAAGTGTGATGTTAAATTCCTTATTGGTTACACCAGCATAAGGCCATCTATCACAGCAATTAGAAAACCCCTGAATCATCTGGTCAGAGGGGAAGTCGGGAAAAATTTTAGCAAGTGCTACCAGAGCACAATCATGCTTTCCCTGAAACCTAGAATTAACACCTATCTGTTCACTGGAATAACGAAAAAAAGATAAACGATACCATAATGATTTGAAAAATCGGATAATTGGTTTCATAGTTTTACTTCTCCTCCCATCAGTCGCGACAAGAGCAAATCTCGTGCCTGCTTAAGATTCGCATTTTTCCGCAACAAATTCTGAATCTGTTGTCGTAGCGGATGCACTTGTTCAACAAACAGTGTCATAAGTTTTTTTGATGGAATTAAGATATAGAAATTTACCAACAGTTTAGCACTTGCGCTTTTTCTTGTGGATCCTCCACTCGCCCCAGAAATGAAACTCTGGTAGGCATCATGTGAGAGAACATAAAAAAGATAAAGCGCTGGAATCCTTACCCCTACCTTTGGTGTAAGTCGAACTAGATAGGAGGCAAATACAGCTTCCTCTTCGGCTTCAATGATTGCGACTCTACCAGGGTCCGCCATGCGTATGACAACAATGTCGCCGACTTGTAATGCATACTTGCTAAAATCAAGATTGTCCCCAGGACAGAATGGCACGGTGCTCCAGTCGATATATGATGTTTTGTTGATATCCTTTCCTCTAAGAAATTTTGGGCCGATTGGTTCATATGTAGCTGTTTCTGTGAATCCATATTGTGTAGATACAAGTTCAGATAGATGTTCCCTCTCCCACCCCTCAGGCACGCCGTTGGTGATCGTGGTGTGTTCATAGCCGGGGAAGCGGAGGTGGACGAACCATTCTTTGTAAAGTAGTCGTGTCGATTGCTCCAGTAACTGAATGCGGCGTCGGTTGTTTTCAATCAGGTTGTCGTAAGCGGAGAGGATGGAGGCGATGTGATTTTGGGTAGCGATGTCAGGAATGCTAACTTGCAGTGTATCAAGTACATTGCGATTAAGTGTCGGGATAGATACTCCACCGTTAAAATTCTCCAAATGAAGCGTCTGAAGCTTATAGTAGACAAATCTCGGATTATTGTTTTTGAAATCTTTCACCCAAAGTGCCGTGTTGTGAGGCCAGAATGGGCTATCTGTATATTGAACGGATCCAAGTGTGCCGGAGCGTCCAGTCACAACACCTGGCCCATTTACCTTTGCTTTATTATGAAAACCGATGATGCAATTTGAACCCATCACTGGAACATCTCCTTCTTGCATTTGTGACTTTGTGAGGTCAAAGCCTCTTTGCAAAGTCACAAAATCCTTGAAATCCTGCACACCCCCTGTCATGTCTTCCACCTATCCAAAACCAGCCGATACTTCTGATTCTTAGCCGTAGGCGATTCCGGGCGGGTCATCTCAACCAGCCCCGCATCCATCGCCGGGCGAAGGTAGTTTTTGCGGAAGGTCGGGCGGTGCGATAAGCCCAGTTCCGCCATCAGTTCGGCGGCGGTTTTGGGGCTTTCTTTGAGGGCGGCGAGTAGCGCCGCTACTTGGTCGCCTGCTTGGTCGGTTGTCTGATCGCTCGCCGAGGAGGGCCAAGTGTCTTCAAGAATGTCAGAAACCTGCTGTTCAGTCAGAGAATTACCCGCCAGCGCCAGCGTGCCATGAATTGCGCGGACACGGTTTATTCGTCGCTGGCATAAGTTGCGGGAGAGGGTATAAGACGGCTTTTCGCTCACACTCCCAACCCCTCAAAATTTTTCTTAATGACCGCCGCCAGCGTAACCGCTTCGGCGTTAAGGTCTTCCAGTTCCAGGTGGATTTCTCGCAAGGTTTCTTCAAAATCAAAATCCTCGTCTTCCTCCTCCGGGGCGACGCCGACATAGCGGCCGGGGGTTAAACTCCAGTCGTTGGCTTCGATCTCAGCGTGCTCCACCCGTTTGACCAGCCCCGCCACATCGTGCAGTTTCGCTTCGGGGAAACGCTCGGTCAGCCAGCGTGCCTGCCGCCAGAAGTAACCTGTTTTTTGTAGTTGCCCCCAGGTGTTTACATCTTTTGACTCCTCTTTCCGCGTGAGATTTTGACACGCTTTGTCAGCGGCTTTGTAAGCCCGAGTAATGGCGCGATTGTCCCAGGCGTCGCTTTTGCGTATGTCGTATTCTTTCTTGCAGGTTTCAATCAGGCGGGCGGCGAGTCTGTAAAGCAGATTGGCTTGTTTGATTAGGTTGCGACTGGTTTCGGTGAGCGGGGCGAGGCGCTCCACAGCTCGTTTGAGTGCGCCGTTGCCGCTTTGCTGTTTGCTCCGAGCCGTTCGTTGTTTGGTGATGGCTTTTCGGAAAGCGTCCGCGTCGGCTTCAAAGACGGGCAGGGCGTTCGTCAGTTCCGCGTGCGTTTCGGCGTGGGCATCTTTCGCGCCGAGGGTTTCGAGAAAGGGTTCCAGCGTGTCCCGCAGGGTGATGAGCGAGGCGAGAAAATCCGGTAGCGGCGTGACAGTTTCGCCGTCCGCATTCTCGGCACTGAAGCAGGCGTTGGCTTCATCCAGCGTGCGCGTGCAGTAGTCGGCAACCAGTTCAAGGTAGCGCTCGGTTTCGCCTCGGTAAAGCCAGACGATAGCCAGCAAGTTGCGCTCCTGTTCGGGGGTGAAGTCGTAAATCTTGCGATTGATTTTTCGATAAACATTGCGCGCGTCAATCATCAGCACCTGGTCACGGTACGCCTGCGGTTTGGCGCGGTTGAGGAACCATAATTCGCAGGGCACGGTGCGGGTGTAGAAGAAGTTGGAGCGGATGGCGATCATCACATCCACATCGCCGGTTTCCACCAACTTGCGGCGCACGGCGGCCTCGCCACCGCCGGCGCTGGAGGCCTGGGATGACATAACGAATCCAGCGCGCCCGGTTGCGCTGAGGTAACTGTGGAAGTAACTAATCCAGACATAGTTGCCGTTGCTGACCTTGTCTTCCTTGTTGACACCGGGCAGACCGAAGGGCAGGCGCGGGCTGCCTTTTACTTTGTCGGCGTCTATTTCGTCCACATTGAAGGGCGGATTGGCCATCACATAATCGGCGTTGCCCACCAGTTTGTGCGGGTCTTCGTAGTAGGTGATGGCTTGCTTGATGTCGCCTTCCAGGCCATGTACGGCGAGGTTCATCTTGGCAAGGCGGATAGTAGTGGCGTTCTTCTCCAAACCGCAGAAGGTGAGTTGCTCGGCGGGGCGCTGGCCGTGTTCTTCCACGGTGCGCGCGCTCTGCACGAACATGCCACCGGAGCCGCAGGCCGGGTCAAGCACGGTGCCGCGCGTGGGGTCAAGCACATGGGCGATTAGCGAGACGATTGAAATGGGCGTAAAGAACTCACCGTCGTCGTGGGCTTTTTGGTCGGCGAACTGGGTGAGGAAGTATTCATAGATGCGTCCGAAGACATCGCCGGAGACCTGCTTCAATTCATCGGGGTTGAGGGTGCGGAGTAGTTGTCCGAGGACATCGTTGTTCAGTTCCCGGTATTCGTTCTTGGGAAGCGCGCCGCGCAGGTTGTCGTAGTCCGCCTCAATAGAATCCATTGCCGCGATGATGTTTTCGGCGCGGTCGGCGCTGTCAGGTAAAGCGACCAGATAATCGAACTGGGCTTCGGGCCGCAGGAGAATGGCACTCCGCTGGGAGAAATCTTCCTTGGTGGGCGCGATTTTCTTTCCGCCACGGCTGGGCAGGTTTGCTTCAACCTTGTCCTTCACCGCCAGATAGCGGCTGTAGGCATGGCGCAGGAAGACCAGCCCCATGACCGGCAGGAAGTATTCATTGCTGGCATGGTTGGAGTTGGCGCGCAACGTGTCCGCCACTTTCCAGAGGCGTTTTTCAATGGCTTCGATGTGTTCGAGTTGAGGCATGTGGTATGGGCCGTTTTATGTTTAGTCGGAGGCGCCAGAGCGTGATGCACCGACAGAGTTTTGAGACAGTTGCCCTTCGAAGATTTTGAGTGAGTCGATGGACGATGAATCCATCCACACGGTAGTCTTCGGGAAACCCGTAGTGTTCTCTCATTTGAGATGAAGACAGTGCGCTATACATGGGTATCTACCTGAGCAGGCTCAAGAGATCGACCAACAAACAGCGTAATTGAACATGGATGCTGTGGATCAATTTCTCCGCGCACAATTCGGACCCCCTCAGAAATTCAGATAATTGTACTTCAAATTGAGTTTTCAACAGGCTGCTAATCATCAAACAGGTCGTTTAATTTATTCAGCGGATCATGTTCGTCAGACTGATCAATAAGGTCATTGGAGCCCTCAGCGTTATTGGAGCCTTCAGCGTTATTGGAGTCTTCAACGTTATTACCGCCATCACCAAAAAGTGAATCCAGGTGGGACTTGGCGCGGTGCCCGCGAGAGGATTCCTGCTCACTGTATCGGTTGGCTGGTCTGAAGTAGTCACAGAAATTGGCGTTTTCTTTTTCGACCGGTGGTTCCGCACGTTCATGATCGCAGTAAGGGCGCTTGTCCGGCGTGTAATGCCGACACATGCGACAGCAGTGCAGTACTTCAAAACAGGCGCTACAGTTTGCATGACGACTGATCGGCCTTGGGATATCGTCCAGCGAGTTACCGCAGTTCCAACAGACCAGAGATGCCGCCATACCAACCTCCGCGTGCTTATTCCTTTAATCTTACAGGGGCTGAATTTGCCACTCTGCTGATCGTTCGTCCAATCACACTGGCATGGGGATAGCCGGTTTCCCGTAACGCTTTCACCAGCCTGTCCGCATCCGGTTCGGCAACCGTCATCACCAGCCCACCGGCAGTCTGCGGGTCATAAAGAATTTCAGCTTCCGAATTCAGACCCGAAGCACGGCGATTCGCGTCATGCAGTGTGCTTCTGATATTCAGCTCCCGCAGACAGGTTTCCGCACCGTCGAGAACCGGCAGGTTTGCCGGCTCCAGTTCAATAGCCACCGCATCGGTCGTCATCTCCAGCAAATGACCGGCCAGACCAAACCCGGTGACATCCGTACAGGCGCTGACATCAAACGACCTGCCCGTGACAACCGCCGCACGATTGGAAACCAGCATGCTGTCGATTGCGGCCGCAATCCATTCGCCCCTGGCACAATAACGCATATCCGCAGCAAACAGGGTGCCGCTACCCAGAGGTTTCGTCAGAACAACCGCGTCGCCTTCACGGGTCAACTGATTGGACCAGCGCAGCCCGGGCCTGACAATTCCGTTGGCTGTAAAACCAATGGAAAGTTCCATACCTTCGCTGGTGTGACCGCCGATCAGGTCGGCGCCCTCCTCTTGCAACTGATCCAGGGTTCCCTGCAGAAGCTGCTTCAACAGGGAACGACTGATGTGCGGTTTACCATACGGCAGGGTAATGCTTGCGAGGACAGACAGGGGGTCGCCGCCACAGGCGTAAACGTCCGATAGCGCATGACAGACCGCAATTCGGGCCTGAAGATAAGGATCGTTGACGAATCCGCGAAAGTGATCCACTGACTGGAGCAACCGGGCACCCTCGGGTATCTCGACCATCACGGCATCATCCCGGGGCATGTCATCCGGCAGCAGTTCATCCAGCACGTCAGACAACAGATCGGATGCCAGCTTGGAACCACAGCCACCACACTGCATCTGACTGTCGAATTCTGCCTGAAGGTTGTTGATGGCCTTATGGGACATGGCCGGCAGGTCATTAAAACGGGCCATGAAACGTCGATCTATCCAATCCTTCCAGCGCCAGACCCAGGCACCTTCGGCATTCAAACCGTTTCTTGATGCCACCGCACTTTTGTCACCCGTTGAAATCAGCGACAGGAATCGGGACTGGGGTTTGTAATCACCAGGCCTCTCGCCCAGCGCATAGGAGCAGATATTGCGGAACAGAGGCGGGCCCTGTCGCACGGCGTACACTCCCGCCTTCGGGCGCGGGTGATTTACCATCGAGGCACAGTCCCCCACCGCAAAGATGTTCTCATGGGAGGTGGACTGTAAGGTATCTCTCACCTGAACAAAGCCGCGATCATCCACAGCCAGCCCGGATTCCGCGAGCCATGGCGGTGCCCCTGCCTCCGTCACCCAGAAGACTTCATCACAAGCGACCGCCCTGCCGTCCTCGGATATGACTTCACCCTGTCGATAATTATTGGCGACGAATTCCCGCTGCACTTCGATGCCCAGAGCGGCAAGCTTTTTCTCAAACCGCAGGCGTACTCCCGCATTGAATTCTTCCAGGATAGTTTTAGTGGCGGTGAATACGTGGCACTGAATCAGGTTGAGCGGCTGAACCCGATGCAGATAGTGATGCACGGCAAGGCACAGTTCGATACCGCCCGCCCCTGCTCCCACAAACCCGACCCGATGAATGCCGCCTGCCTCGTAGCGGGACAGGAATCGCTGCCAGCGCGCGAGGAAACCGGCAATGGGTTTCACCGGCACAACCCGGCTGCTGGCATCAAGCTGTGAGGTGGAGGGTGTGCTGCCGATATCCAGCGAAAGTATGTCATATCGAAGCGGCGGCCTGCCCTCAATCTGCACCAACTGCTTCAGGGTTTCAACGCCGGATGCTGACGAGCGAACAAAGTCGGCGCCGGCGAACCGGCAGAGCGGCACCAGGTCGATATGGGCCTCGTCTTCCGTGTAGTGGCCGGCAACCAGGCCCGGCAGCATCCCGGAATAAGGTGTTCTCGTTTCCGGACTGACCAGCGTGACCTTCAAACCCGGTAGCGGCTTCATAGCCAGCATACGCAGCAAGATCACATGACTGTGACCGCCACCAACCAGCACCAGTTCGCGGGCAATAGGAAATGTATTCATGTTATCAGGCGGGTTCCGCCGTGGGTTCTGCCGTTTGATCCCAGGCCGTTCGACGTAAAACAAATGAGATGATGGCTGCGCGGATACTCATCTGACCATGATACCGGCCAGCAACCGGCATGTCCCATCGGCCTGAACCGGTCCGGAAACGGCACCTTACCGATTTTCGATGACGTCCCTGGCGAAGCGTATGAAATCGTCACGCTGCTGCCCTTCGAGCCTGGCTGCAACCCCGACGCGGAAGCTGCGCTGACCGTCAAAAGCGCGCACATAAGTTGACCATCCACCATCGCGGTACTTGATAAGCTGCACTGACGCATCCCTGCCAAAAACCGTGAGATTTGGGTTAGGGTAGATCACCTTGTCCGCCGGGTTTTCGGTGATCGCCAGCGGGCCGCCAAAATCCGAATCGGCAAACACTCTGGCCATGCCTTCCGTTCCTCTGGGGCCGATGTAGGCTTCAGTTCCCGCAGGTATGCCGTAGGCGGGCAGGTACGGTGCCGGATTGCCGCTGATTTGTTCATATTCCGCTATTTTCCGAAAGGCGGCGAATTCCTGAAAGGCCGCGAATTCCCGAAAGGCGGCGAATTCCGGAATGGCGGCAAAGGGAGACGGCGGATTCTTTTGGGCAGGTGGCGGGCCTGGCTCAGAACCCCGCATCAAATGCACCTGGCGAATTCGCATCAGTAGTTCTTCCGGCTCAGGTATTTGTTTTTTGCTGGGAAAATACCCGAGTTCTCTCGTAGTGGCTGCCGTACGTTCCACCCGTGCTTTAAGTTGTGCGTCATATTTCTCTTTTACAGGATCTGGAAAACGCAACTCATGCGCCCTGAGAGCCGCTTTTACAGCCTCTTTCGGCATAGACCCCAGTGCGCGGAACAAGGTTCTCTCATCAACCAGACGATCCTCGTAACCCCGCAAGCTCTCCCGCATCCCGTCGGGCAAGGACGCTAAAGCCTCGTCCACTGACATACGCGCAGCCCCTGGGGGTGCCGGTGACGGGATATTTGACTCGTCCACTATCTGGAAGCCATGGGCCAACTGTTGCTGCAATTCTTCCGGCAGAGACGGTATGGCCTCCTGAAGGATTTGACGCTGCTCTTCCGGGTCATCAGTAGCCATCATGGCCACGCCGGCCCGGAGCATTTCCGGCGTGATAAAGCGCGGATCAAATTCGTCATCCATAAACTGGTATGGCCCCATGCGCTCTCGAACTTCCGGTGGCAGGGCATTGATCGCATCCACCAGCGCCTGGTGGGCAGCCTCCGAATCCTGACTCTCCAAAGCATCCAGCACGCGGGCATCCTCCAATAAGGCCTGTGGCACCATGCCCGGCATGGCAGGGACGACAAACGATGACCCCATGCGCGCTTGAGCTTCCGGTGGCAGGGCATTGATCGCATCCATCAGCGCCTGGTGATAAGCCTCCGGGTCCTGCCTCTTGAAAGCATCTTGCACGCGGGCATCCTCCCATACGGCCTGCGGTATCATGTCCGGTATGTCAGGGTCCCATTCATCCACGACGAATTGCTTCCAGTCGGGGCTTTCCACTGAAATCGCGTTTGAATAAAGCAAGGCAAAACTCACCAGCAAACAGGCAACCAAACTGAACATCCTCATTGATCTTTCTCCAGTTGAACCAGGGAAGCTCTGAAAAACATCAGTACAATTCATATTACTGTTCTGTTGTCAGTACTCTACCCCTGACGTCCTGGAATTGCAGTTCGTGCAGGGTGTGGTACATACCTTCAAGTGCTAACAACTCCTCATGGGTGCCGTATTCGCAGACTTCACCACGACTCAGCACCAGAACCCTGTCGGCCTGCTGAATCGTCTGTAGCCGATGTGCAATCAGAATCGCGGTTCGATCCTGCATCAGTTTCTCCAGACCATCCTGGATCAAAAGCTCCGTTTCCGTATCAATACTGGCAGTGGCCTCATCCAGCACCAGAACCTCGGGGTCTGCCGCCAGCACCCTGGCGAACGCCAGCAACTGACGCTGCCCCTGGGAAAGGTTTGCACCCCGTTCAAGAAGCGGTGTGTCGTAGCCCAACGGAAGCTGGCTGATAAACTCATGGGCATTGACAGTCTGCGCCGCCGCCATGGCGTTCTCACGGGTGATGTCCGGGTCACCGAGGACGATATTGTCGAGGATCGAACCGGAGAAGATGTGAAAGTCCTGTAGCACCACACCGATACGTGTACGCAGGTCCCGGCTGTGCAGTCGATTCACATCCATATCATCCAGAAAGATCATGCCGTCAGGAAAATCATAGAATCTTCCCAGCAGACGAATCAGGGTGCTCTTACCGGACCCGGTCTGCCCGACGATGGCGAGCTTCTCCCCCGGCTGTACGACGAAGGAAACATGCTTTAACACCGGATTGTCTCGTTCATAACCGAAATGGACATCACGGAATTCGATCTTTCCCCGAATCCACCCGGGTAATGTCTGCGGTTCCGGGGGCTCATGAATCTGCTCGTCCCAGTCCAGAGCCTGAAAGATCCGCTCGCCGCTCGCCATGGCACGAAACAGCACATTGAGCTGCTCACCCAGGGTCACAACCGGCGTAAACAGCATGCTCATAAACCGGGTAAACAGGATCACGCCACCAAGCGTCATCTCGTCGGAAAGCACCTCTCCCGTGCCAAACCAGATAATGAGCCCCAGCCCGACGGCGGTGAGACTATCGTTGAATGCACCGTAAATCGTCGAGAGGTTGATGGACCGGTATTCCTGCCGACGGTTGTCCTTGTTCAATCCCGTGTACTCAAGGACGTTTCTTTCCTCCCGCCCGCTGAGCTGAACCACCTGTATGCCGGAGAGATTTTCCTGGAGATTCTGATTCAACGCCGACACGCTGTTACGCACCAGGCGGAAGACCTCTCTTGAGGCCCGGCGAAAGAAGTAGGTGGCGACGCCTGCAATCGGCACCATCGCCAGCAGGATCAGGGTCAGCTTGACGCTGGTTGAGAACATGATGATCAGGGCCACCAGGAAAGGAACGAACTCTCCCACCAGACTGCCCATACCACGCAACATCTCATAGAGCGCTTCCACGTCGTTGGTCACGCGGGTCATGATCCTGCCAACGGGCACCTTGTCATAAAATGAACTCGGGCGCGTTTCAAGATGGCGGAACAAATCCTGGCGCAGGTCTCGCAGACCATTGATGATCGCACCTGCCAGCGTCATCCGATGCCAGTGACCGGCCAGCGCATGGATCACCATCAAAATGAAAAACAGCACACCCGCAGACAACAGCGACGACAGACCTGTCTGCCCCTCGACCCACCGGGTCAGTTCGATCATGCCCAGATCCGGCATCACGGATTCTGTGTCACCGACAATGATGTAATCCACCAGGACCCGCGAGATCACGATCTCCATGACAACGGCGGCATAACTTGCCAACAGAACCAGCACCGTGCTGACGATCAGGTTCCAACGGTAAGGCTTCAGCCAGCGCATCAGTCGGCCAAGCAGGTGCATGTTCAGCACCGCACCCGAGAGTTCGGCATCGAACATGGCGTGATCGCGTTCCGCTGCCTCACTCATCCCGCCGCCACCTCTGTCTCATCCCCAAGCGTCTGTGCCCGCTCCAGTTGCGCATAGGTGCCGTCTATTGCCAGCAGTTCCTCGTGGCTGCCCATCTCCACAAATTCCCCTTCATCCAGAACGATAATGCGGTCCGAATGTCGAAGCGTCGAGATACGATGCGAAACCAGAATGGTGGTCTTCCCCTGCCAAAGATTCTTCAGGCGGCTGAGAATATGTTCCTCGGTTTTAGTGTCCACACTTGAAAAGCAGTCATCCAGAATCAGCACCGGCGCGTTGCGGATCAAGCCTCTGGCCAGTGCCGTCCGTTGCTTCTGACCACCGGAAAGTGTCACGCCCCGTTCACCGACGATGGTGTTCATTTGCAGGGGAAACTCTTCAATCGATTCACGCAGTGAAGCCGAGTCCGCAGCATCCCAGATCAACTCCAGATGGCGCTCCGGGTCGTCATAACTGATATTGGTCACAATCGGTTCACCGAACAGGAAGGAGTCCTGCAACACCTGGGAAATCTGGCCCCGCAACTGCGCCAGCGGGTAGTCATTCACATCATGGCCATCCAGGAATAACTGCCCCCCCGGCGTATCAAGCATCCGGGTAAACAGTTTCAGCAGGGTGCTCTTTCCGGAGCCGATTCGACCAACGATGGCAACAGATTCACCCGCCCTGATCGTCAGATTGATGTTCCTGAGCGCCGGTTGTTCCGCACCCGGATAGGTGTAGGAAACGTCGCGCAGTTCGAACCTGCCCTTAATCACCTCCGGCGTTGTGCCGGTCGGCCTGTCCCTGATCTCCGGTTCCGCATCCAGGATCTCATACAGCCGATCCGTCGCCACTGCCGCACGCTGCACCAGCATGACCAGCATTCCCGCCATCCGAATCGGCTGTAGCAGCATGGACAGGCAGGCAAAGAAGAAAACCAGATCGCCCACGGAAATCCTGCCGGTCATAACCTGCTGCCCGCCATAAAGCACGATAATCAACTGCGCCAGCAGGGCGAAGAAAGGCATCCAGGCCGACATCAGCGAATTGATGTGCGCCTGGTCATAGAAAGCAAGCGCATAGCCGTTGTTCGTGTTCCAGAAGCGCTTTACCTCATTCTCCTCCTGCACCTGCGCCTGGATCGTCCGAATGCCGGACAGGTTTTCCTGGGTGTGTTCCGATAGCTCACTGAGTTTCTGTTGCACCTCGCGACTGCTGCGCCCCATCTCCTTCGCCATACGCAGCGCATAGATGAAGATAATCGGCAGCAGCGGGACAATCAGCAGCGTCAGTGTGGATGACTTGATCAGCATGGCTGAGACACCAAACAACGGCGCATACACCATAATGACAATCGCGATCAGACCAAAGGCAATCAGTCGCTGTATCAGCGTGATGTCCTGGATTGCCCGGGTCATGACGTCCCCGACACTGATCCTGGCAAAAAACCCGGGGCCCTGGGCAAGCACCGCCCGATAGAGCGCCTGGCGCAGATCATAGGAGACTGCGATACCGACGCGGCGAATTGCCCGGCGTGCAAAGGATACAACCAGAAAGCGCGCGAACACGCACAGAATGATGCCGACCGTGATCCAGGCTACGCTGAAGCGGCCATGCTCGCCATCAAGAAGCAGACCAATCAGGTCGATGCCTTCCGCAACAAGGTAGTAGGTGGATACTTCAAAGAACCTGGCGACAAAAAATGCAAACAGACCAAGGTAAACCTGAATCTGGTAGTTTTTGATGATGGGCAGCAGTCGCTTTAGGGAGTTCAAACTGATTCTTGGGTGGCAAAGCGGTGTATTTTGCCACATTCGTCCACAGCAGGAGCATGTATACTTCTGACTTTTGTCCGATGGACCATGCCCGTCAACAAGAACCTCATCAACCTGGCCGTGTTTGCCCTGGCCTTTACCAGCGGCTTCATCATCATGTCCATTGAACTCCTGGGTGGCCGGATTCTCGCTCCTTACTTCGGCGGCAGCATTTATGTCTGGGGCAGCATCATCACCGTATTCATGGTGGCGCTCAGTATCGGCTACCTGATTGGCGGGCAGCTCTCGCTCATGCGTCCCCGCCTCGCGAAGTACGGCCTGTTCTTCCTCGTTGCCGCGATAACCGCGATTCCGACCATTGTCTTCGGAGAAGCCATGATGGACTGGGTGTTTCTCCGAATAGAAGACCCGCGCTACGGCTCACTGGTAGCGGCGAGCCTGCTGTTTTTTGTCCCGACCGCCATTCTTGGCATGATCGCACCCTACTCGGTGCGTCTGCTGGTGCGGGAGACGCACCACTCCGGAAAAGTTGCCGGCGGTCTGTACTTTGTCTCTACGCTGGGCAGTGCACTGGGCACACTGCTCACCTCCTTCTATCTGGTTCTCCTGTTCGAGATCAACCAGATACTGACGACCATGGCGAGCGTGCTGCTTCTCTGCTTCCTTGTCGCCATTGTCATTGACCGGACCCTGACATCCGACCCGCATGATTAACTCCCTGCTCGCGCTTTGCTTACTGCTGGCATCTGCGCCACTACAGGCGGACATCGTCATTCACAAGGAAAAATCACTGTACCGGAACATTCTGGTGAATCAACGGGCTGATAGGCGTTGCCTGGCGTTTTCCGTCAAGCGCGAGTTGAGGAATCAGACCTGCATCGACGTGAAGGACCCGCATCGGATTATCTTCCCCTATGTCCGGATGTTGTTTGCCGGACTGCTCGCCAATCCCGAACCGGAACGGGCGCTGATGATCGGCCTTGGTGGCGGTACCGTTGCCAACGTCCTGGTTGATGTCTTCCCGAATATAACCATGGATCTGGTGGAGGTGGACCGCGCTGTGGTCAAGGTTGCCCGGGATTACTTTGACTTCCGGGAAGCAGACAACACCGAAGTGCATATTATCGATGGACGTGTATTTACCCGCAGAGCCGTGCTCAGGCAGGAAAGGTACGATCTGGTGATTCTGGACGCCTTCACGGGCGAGTATATTCCCGAACACCTCATAACACTGGAGTTTATGCGGGACATTGCGTCGCTGCTGACCGACCGGGGTGTTGTGATTGCCAATACGTTTGAGGGCAGCGCCCTGTATGATTATGAGTCGGCGACCTACAGGGCGGCATTCGGCAATTTCCTTAACCTGAAAATGCCGCGTACCGGCAATCGTGTTATCGTTGCCACCCGCTCGGAATTACCTGACGACCAGACGCTGATTGACAACGCACACAGGCTGCAACCCAGATTCGACAAGTACAACCTGATACTGGAGGACTATGTGCCGAGGTTTGACCGAACACCCGACTGGGACCCGGACGCACGCCCTCTGACCGATCAATTTTCGCCCGGCAATCTGCTCCGGGGCCGCAAGCGGTGAGAGGGACCCGTCCAACGCACGGCCAATGCTTTCCGGGAAGCCCGAATACCCAACACTGAGAGGACCAGAACCATGTCACGAAGAGACCAGATCCGGATGACAGATGATGAAATCGCCGACTACCTGCGGGAGTCACGCACCATCATTCTGGTATCCGTTGGCAGGGACGGTTATCCCCACCCGATGCCCATGTGGTACTGCGTGGACGACGACAATGTGATCTACATGACGACCTTCCGAAAGAGTCAGAAGATCAACAATCTCAAACGTGACCCGAAGGTTGCCCTGCTTGTGGAATCCGGCGATGCCTACCAGGAACTGAAAAGTGTGCTGATCTACACCGAGGTTGAACTGCTCGAAGATGTGGCAGCCACCAGGGACATCCTGTTCAACATCTCGGTACAGCGCGGTGACCTGCAGGCAGATGCGGGCGAGGCGGTTCGCGAAGGCATGATGAAAACAGCGGAAAAACGCATCGGCATGAAGTTTACGCCGGACAAAATCATCACCTGGGATCACTCAAAGCTGGGCGGCGCCTACTGAACTGCCAGGCCACTTTCAGAGCACTCTGGTTTTGTGCCCTTCCCAGTACCGGTCCCGGAGCAGCCGCTTGTAGAGCTTGCCCGTGGGATGACGTGGCAGTTCCTGTTCAAACTCCACGGAGCGAGGGCACTTGATGCCTGAGATGTTCTCGCGGCAGAAATCAATCAGCTCAGCCTCCAGTTCCGGACCCGCGTCATCCCAGTTCTTTGGTTGAACCACCGCCTTCACTTCTTCGCCAAACTCCTCGTTGGGTACCCCGAACACGGCAACATCCATCACCTTCGGATGCGTCACCAGCAGGTTTTCCGTTTCCTGGGGATAGATGTTCACGCCGCCGGAGATAATCATGAAACTTTTGCGATCAGTCAGGTAGAGATAGCCCTCATCATCCACGTAGCCTACATCGCCCAGCGTCGACCAGCCCTTCGAGTGACGGGATTCCTGCGTCTTTTCCTCGTCGTTAAAGTACTCGAACTCACCGCCGCCCTCGAAGTAGATCGTACCGGACGCCCCCGGAGGCAGTTCTTCGCCATCCTCTCCGACAATGTGAAGTTGCGCGGTCAACGGCAAGCCGACAGAACCCTTGTGCGTCAGCCACTGTTCCGAATCAATGGCCACAAAGCCATTACCCTCGCTGCCCGCATAGTATTCATGGATAACCGGACCCCACCATTCAATCATCTGCTCCTTGATGGGAATCGGACATGGCGCCGCCGCGTGAATGGCGCACTGTAGCGACGAGACGTCGTACCTGAGGCGGTCGGCTTCATCCAGCTTCAGCATCCGGATAAACATGGTCGGCACCCACTGGCTGTGTGTGATCCTGTACTTTTCAATCGCCGCCAGCGCACCCTCGGCATCAAAGTGCTGCATAACCACAGAGGTTACACCCATGGACACCATAGCCATGGTGAAGCCCAGGGGTGCGGCGTGATAAAGCGGCGCGGGGCTGAGATAAATACTCTCCTCGGTCGCACCGTACAGCAGACCAAAAAGGTTGGCGCCATCGTCAGCGCCGAACTCACCTTCCGGCAGTGGTTTCAACACCCCTTTGGGTCGCCCGGTGGTGCCACTGGAATACAGCATCGAAGAGCCCGTGGATTCGTCGGCAATTTTCTCCGCCGGCATATTGATGACAGCCTCTTCCCAGGATTCAAAGCCCGCGATGACACCATCCAGCATATAGGCTTTCTCCAGATGGCCCAGGTCCAGTTTCTCAACCACACCCTGGCGGCTCTTTGACGTGATAAACACCCTTGCCTGGCAATCCGTCACGATATATTCCACTTCCGCTTCCTGCAGACGATAGGAAATCGTAGTGAAGTACAGACCCGAACGCAGCGCAGCAAGGCAGATCGTTAGCATCTGAGAGTGGTTTTCCAGGAGAATCGCAACATGGTCCCCGCGTTTCAGGCCGAGGCTCCTGAACAATCGGGAGGCCCGCATGGACGCATCGTTCATCTCTCTGTAGGTGATCGTTTCGCCGGTCTCGGCAATGATCACGGCGGGTTTGTCGGGGAATTTTTCAGCGAGTTCACCTGGATGCATGAATGTTCCTTCTTATCTTTACAGGTTTACAGGTTGCTTCTACGGGGTAGCGATTACCCAGGCTAACAATGCCTGCGCCGCCGCCAAAAGACAAGCTGGCACGGGTTGGGTTTCGGTCCGGGGGTGGTGCCCTTTCGGCGTCAGAACGTGCCAGAGAGTATCCTGCAGCATCTGGCCAGTGACTCACATTGTCCGAAACGATCCGTATAACCATGTCTTGAACCCGTGCAAGAGATAGATTTATACACAAAAATAGACTATAAATGGTGCCTAACGTTGAACTGGGAATTCAGCAATGACCCACACCACAACAACGCCCGCCTTGAGTCCGCATGACAAGCCCGCCTCCTCAAAGGCCCCGGTGTCATTGAGCATTGCGCTAAAAAAATATCAGGAAGACTCTGATTTGGAAAGTTTGCGCCGTGCATACTCCGACTACGTATCTCATCAGAAAAGTATGGAAAACAGCAGGGCGAAGATGAATTTGAAAACGATATTCAGAGGGTTTGGTTCTTTTAATATCGCCCCCTCGAATTGCTATGAACGGTATATGGCTTTGCTGGGAAACAAATCCGATGCTGATGCCATAAGGTCGGATTGGGAAGCTGTCGGAGAAGACTTAAGTTACGCTTTTGTGAAGTATACCCTCAAGCCGGGGGCAGATGATGGATGAAGAAAACAACGGGGCAGTTTCCTCACAAAACCAGGGAAAAGCGGAGATACTGGAAGATGCACGAAAAATTTTACAGGAAATTCCCGACGATGAGTTAATCAGCCTCATTACTGAAAAGATTCAGCATCTGCCCAGCGAAGAAACCAGGGAAATAGCTCAGACGGTAATACAAGCGCGACAATTTTCAGGTCCAATACCGCCTCCGGAAATGTTGGATCAATATGCATCGGTCGACCCTGAATTCCCCGACCGGATTATCACGATGGCGGAATCTCAGCAACAACACCGGCAGAACATGGAGAGCGGGGCACTTAATGCCGCAACAAACATAGAGAAGAAAGGCCAAATTTACGCTTTTACTGTCTCAATATCGATAATTGCCGCCGCGTTGTATTTGATTGCCAGTGGAAAAGAAATATACGGCACCATTTTCGTTGGCTGCACACTGATTGGCCTTGCATCTGTTTTTATCACTGGCCGAAAAAAGAAAAAAAGTCCGAATGAAACTGATTAGGTTTTCTTAAATTTAAGTGTGTGAGTTAAGAAAGCCCGCATCAAAACTTTTACGATAAACCATTCAGGTACTCGCTACCTCAGAAAGGATCGTCATCACCAGCGCCAAGCAACTCAGAAAAATAGGTGTGCGTCATATTCTCTTCAAAGAAATATTTTGCGGTCATATCCTCGTAAATAATTCGGTCTTTGCTAACGTTGAGCATCGACGCGACACGCCCCTTCTCATCCGTAATACGAGCGGGCACAGGGTTTCTCTCATCCTCAGAGATCGGTATCGGTGCCACCACCAGGACCTTCAGGAAGTCGCTTCGATTAACTGCCTGTCCAATTAGATCGTTCAGGTAGTTGTCGCTGAAGCTATAGCCAACGACGACGATAAACCTGAGTGCCTCGCTCAACGAGTACTTTCGAAGTTCATGCACATAAAATAAATAAGGGTCAATAGAACTCAGTTTCGCAGCAGCGCCAAAAATAAGTTCTGGACTCGGTTGAGGGCCATCGCATAAGGTCAATACGCCGCCTTCAGCCGCGTTTCTTATCCAATCAATCGAACCGTGCAATTTATATAGATATAGGTCAACGTCTACATTCTCATTGGCATCAAATTTCGATGCTTCCCATTTGCGGTCACCATTGAATCCGAGTTCGATATTAAAGTCTGCCGCAGCGAGTGCCTTTTCGATGCAGATATCGTAGTTGAGCGTAAATACACGAATAGCACTACCAATGTCAGAGACCAAATCGCTAAATCCATGAAAATAGTTCGATGCATCGTAATTGTTGATATTTATCCACTGGAAAAGCTGAGAGCGTATCAGTTTATCCAGATTCGCCACCTTTTCAAATTCCTCACCCGCAACCTTAAGAAGATGAATATCCCAGCCGCCTATAAATGGATATAGCTTGTTCTGATGCTTCCGGTTAATTTCCGCCAAAACGTCCAGTAATTCTTCGATAGCTGCCGTTTGCTCCTCGAAATCTCCCTCAAGTCCTCGATGGTAGATAATCGAACTTTTCAAATAGTTATACAGATCGTGGAACTCTTCGAAATCAGAGTCTGTACGTGTCTTCTTCTCTATATCAAGCGTCATTGCCTTCGCGTGTTTTATACCCGCATCTACGCTGGCTCCTGCACCCAGGAGAAACAATAACGAATCTTCTCTTAAGCTCATTTTGCTGCCCTTTCTACAAGAACCACGGCGCTTCTGGCTCAACTTCCAGGATTCTCATATCACTCACATTTTCGAGGTGTGAGAACTCCTTCATGAACTTCGCAATCAACCTCGAATATAGAATCGAAATTGGTTGTGCTTTTGAATTGAAACCCCGCCAATTCGCACCTGTTAAATTCAGGATATCCTGAAGACACTCTTTTTTTGTCACCCATTCTTCCCGTGACTCAATGAAGTCAACGTACAATGGCTCCGACACTCGTTTATGCAGCACCTCTTTTCCGTACTGCAATCCTTCTGCCCAAATCAGGAACTCGTTTTTCGAGAGCTGAACATAAGTGCTTTCGTATGGAACAGAGGTATTATGGTCGCTAAATCCTAGAAACTTGTGTTTTGTATTGACACGTATAACTATGACCTCAAATTCATCTAATTCCCGAACCTGGGAAACAACGGACTTGATGACTTCGATTTCTTTCCGTTTGATCTTATACGGAAGGTGCAAAACGAGTGATTTGTATTGTTCACCAGACACACTGGACAAAACCTCCTTGAGGTTGTTCTTCAGGCTGTCGAGATAAGCCGTCTCGTCGCTTGAGGAAGACAGCGGTTTGATGTACTTAAAGTCCCCACTTGAATCCAGACAAACAGTATACGCCGTATAGCGTGTCGTTATGTCATTATCCCTTTCCTGTACACTTCCAATTCCAAATATTAGACAGTTGCTTTTCGCGGGCTGCACAAGCCAGGGCGCACCGCCAAGTTTGCTAAATATCTGCAACGCGATATTTGACACAGACCATTTCAACTGGTCTTTTTTGAAGAAAGTGTCTTCTGTCGCAACCTGACAGTAAACTTTGTTTTTTAATGCCATCCACTTGAGGCGATCGTACGCATCGAAAGCCGCTTCTACTCCCTTAAAGCCTTTCGGAAGGACTGCTACCAGCATAATTTTGCCAACAGGATGGGATGCTTTAAGCTGTTGGACCTTCTCTTCGACAGCCTGTACAGCGTCTGCATCAAATGTGTTTACGAGGTGATGATCTACGATGTCCTTGTGAATTGGCACCGAGAACATATTCTCAAGGCCGGAGAACTGGCCGGGAAACAACTTGCCGACCAGTCCAAGATAGATATCCCTTGCTAACGACCTCGTTTTTTCGGTGAAAAGGAAAAGATACCTAACGTCGTCATCCATTCGCCGATATGGGCCATTAGACTTTATTCCCATAAACTGTGATTTCGCTGTCTTTCCACTCCCAACCAGATAAGTTTTTACATCGAGCTGCCTAGCGGGCAGAGAGAGAAATTCTACATCAATATCGAGACGAGAATTGGAGAGCAGAGGACTAAGCGCGTCTTTTACAAAGGTCTCAATGATCGTTTTCTTATCTTTGTAGAAATAGATGTTCGGCTTACCGGACTTATCAAGCGAGAAGCTGTGAATTTGTGTTAGCCTGTTAAAGGGCTGACCCTCATTAAGCGAAAATTTGTGATCGACCAGAAACCCAAACTTCCTTTCTTCCTTTAAGTAATAAGGTTTGACGATAATCTCCGTACTGCCCTCGGCGAACTTTTCCGTTACAAACCGAACCTCCTTCAATGGGATCGTTTTCCCTGGAATGTAGTAGTCCAACTTATCTTGAGCCTTAAGCATGTCGAGAAATTCCTGATGAATCAGATGTATAGTCAAAATGTGATTCTGGGGATATTTATATTCATATGCTTCATACCCGTCCTGTTCGGTAGTCGAGACGTCAAACAGTAACCATTCATCATCGCCGTCGTGCTCAGGAAGATTCACACGAAAATCTTCTGCCCTTTTTGGCTGAGAACTGTCTGAAACATGGCTCCTGTAGACAGTTACACTATTCTCTTGCTCGCGTAGTGGAACAAAGTTCAATGCAACGCTATCCATGTTCATCACCTCCGTTTTGCCTGCTCGCCATATCTTCCAAAAACTCAGACGGAATCTCGCCGCTGGTCACCAGCAACCGGTCTCTTGCCCGGGTACACGCCACATAGAGCAGGTGCCGCTCCGTTTCATAAACTTCTTCAAGATCGGCATTATCCGCAACTGACTCTATGCGCGCCTGCGAAGGAATAATCTCATCATCACATGCCATAGCAACAACCGCCCGGAATTCCAGACCTTTTGCCAGGTGCATCGTACACAGTGCCGCACTGCCGTGCACAAGCTGGATGTAGCTGTCCAGCAACCTGTGCGGAATACCCGATCTCTCAAGCGCCGCTGCCGCACGATTAAGCTCATTTTCGGAGCGAACAACCACGCCGATCTCGTGCGGCTCAAACCCATCCTCCTGAAGTTCATTCAGCCACTCAGCCACACCGGCAATCTCGTCTTCGTGTGAGTCGAAGTTTCTGATCGTTGGCAGAGGTCCGTTGAAGACCGAGACGGTGCCACTGCGATCATCTACATTGCCATCAACATCCGATACAACCGGCCCTAACAATCGGTCGGCTTGTATTCTAATCTGATGTGATGTTCTGTAGTTTACCCGGAGAGACTTTGATCGACCTTTGATGTCCACGCCCAGTGATTTCCAGGAAAATGCCTGCTGAAAAATCCGCTGCCCCAGATCTCCCGCAAAAAACAAGGCATTCGGTCTGTCTCCACCCAAGGCACCGAGAAACGTGAGTTGAGGAATGCTGATATCTTGCGCTTCATCGACGACGACAAAATCAAAAGGGCTGTTTTTACTTCCGGCCAACGAGTGGGTTAAGTCAAAGTATATACCCGCCATGGAGACAGAATTGGACGCAACAAGCCCGGCATTCACTTTTTCAAAAATTGACCACAGAATTTCCCGCTGGGTTTCCGCCAGGCGCGTTTTTCTACCCAGGCGCCGCACATCCCTGTATTCCTCCCATGTCGTAATCTGCCGGGCATTGACGACCTGCAACCATTCCTCGAAAACAAAGGCTTTCGAATAGCGTATACCCTCTATGCTATCAGTGTATCCGGCAACCAGCTTAAATAACTCATCACGATTTAACAGCCGTTTTTCTTCTGCATTGAATTTGTGTAGCCGTTTGGCGATTGCATCCAGTGAATGGATTTCAAGGCGTTCCGCCAGTCTGGGTGTGCTGCCAATCAGGTGTTTCAGCTTTTCCTTCAGCGCGTTTGCCAGAGAATCCGAGAAGGTTGTCAGGAGTACACGGGATTCCGGGTTCTGCCTTGCCAGAAACACCGCCCGGTGCAGCGCGACAATCGTTTTCCCCGTACCTGCTGAACCGGAAACCCGTGCCGGTCCGTTGAAGTCTTTCTCGACCAGTTCCTGCTGGGCCGGATGAAGGAAGATCGTCCATTTTTCCCAGGGGGAATCAAGCGCACGTTCTAAAGCGTCAACATCACTCATGACACGGAAGCGGCGCTGTGCGTCCGGATGGTCAAACGGGTCTATATCCGGCGGTGCGGAAGCGGAAGGCTGCGGCGTTCCGCCGACGGCAATTTCAATCAGCGCTTCAGAGGCTTCCGCCGGCAGGTGGTCTGCCAGGTCAAGAATGGAATCTTCGTCTGCCTCCTTAACGTCCGCCAACCATTCGGAAGGAACACCGTAGCCAAGTAATTCATCGTCGCCGAGCTTGTCAAACAACAAAGGTTTTGGCAGTGGCGTAACCTCAACACCGACGTAATGCGGTACGCGTATTTCTTCAACCCGCTCCCGTATCTCTACAAGTTGCGCCGCGCCGGTTCGCGGGTGCGTTTCCAGCTTTCGCCTTTCCGCCCACTGATAGGCGGCATCATGATGGTCAACGTAACAAAGCAGCAGGCTGGATTTCGAACGGTGAACAATAATCCGTATATCGCGGTTGACCCTGACGGACCAGAAATTTTTGTCCTGTGCACCATCAAGTTTATGGAAGCGGTGCCCCGGATTCTCCGGATTCATCTGCAAATCGAAAGCCGAGGTTTTTACGATCTTCTGATCTTCACTTGTCAGCTTCGCCAGACTGCTGGTGAATGAATCGGATATACGAAATTCCATCCCTACACCCTGTATACCTTCATCACTTCATCGCCCAGGTGATTGATCACCTTAACGGCAATCCGGCCATTCCGGGGTTTTTCAAAAGGCCGGGATACGTCGCTGTTCAAGGTTTGCCATGCCTCCTGATTGATTTCCGCCTGGAGGGTTGTTTTCAGTGCTTTGTAGGGATCGTTAGCGCCAAGAAAATAGGCGTGACGCACGAAAAAGCTTTCCTCGTTGTAATCCGTATCGATGAACCAGCAAGCGATACCTTCAGCGCCATCGCTCCTGACTTCGCCGGTGTTAGGGTGGAATACATCGACCCCGTTGATTTTGATTTGTATTTGCTCATCTTCAGCTTCGAGAATGTCGATATCCGGCTCACCAAAAATGACGAACAGGTTGCCCTTGCCGGTGTTCTTGAGATCATCCGCCATGTGCAGATCAGCATTCATGCGGGCCTTCAAGACAGGAACACGGCCCAGCTTTTCAAACTCTGTAGAGTGCGCATCGTAATTGAAGGCGCAAGCGACCAGCACATCAAAACCCGCATCGGCGGCTTCTCTGGCGGCGCTGACCAAATCCGGGCGCGAGACTGTGCCAAACTCAGGACCGATAAAAATGGCGGCCCTGACTTCCTTGTCATTGTCATCTATGAATGCCGCCTCAGCGCAAACCAGTTGACCCGGCCATGCTGCAAGCGAGATGAAATCAATCTTGTCCTCTTTATGCGCTTGTTGAACCCCGGCGGTTTTCAGGTTTTCCAGGATAATTTGAACGAAGTCCTGCCCGTCTTCAAACTCCGCCTTCTGCTGTGCAGGGTCGATCAGTTCATCGTCTGCGCCAAAGGCCAGTGCCCGGTGAGGTGAAATACTTTCAACGGTAAACGGGCCGGCCACGCGAACTTTTTTGTTGTCTGCATACGGCTTGTCATACAGATATTCGAATTCGGCTTTGGCGGCAATGGATGCGTCGATTTCCTGCTGTCGGGCAATGCGGGCCTGCCACCAGGCTTTGTGTGCTGCTTTTGCCTTGTCCGGCCAGTCTTTTTCTGCTTCGCGTGAGATTTCCCATTCCTGCCAGTTCCCGGTCAGTGCCTTGTTCAAGGTCTTACGAAGCGGTTCCAGTTGCTCCTGAAACCTGTCCCAGATGACGTCGATTTCAGCGTTGTTGGCAATGGACTTGAGGGTAATATGCGGGACCCGCTCGTATACAAAGCCGTAACGGATATTGTCGGTCGTTGTGCGGGTAGAGGCTACCGTTCGGGTAATTTCTGCCTCTTTTTCAATCCCCTGTTGGGAGTCTGACAGCAGGTACCAGGGGTAGCGCGCGCCCATAATTCGCGCCCTTGCTAACGCAAGTGAAACACGAGAGGTATCGATTGTTATCCAGCGGCGGCCCCATTGCTCGGCGACATAGGCGCTTGTGCCGGAGCCGCAGGTTGGGTCGAGTACCAGGTCGCCTGGGTCGGTAGCCATCAGTAAACATCGCTTAATAACTTCGGTATTCGTCTGAACAACATATACTTTGTCCATCCCACTACCCGAAGCAGTATTGGTCCATAGGTTTGTAAGTTCTTCCACGGCATAGTCTTGCCAATACCTCAAACTCGCTACAGATTTCCCTTGTCGTCGAATACGACCTGCCTTAATTATTCGCTTTGTGCTTTCCTCTGGAAAACCCCACCAGCGTCTCCCTGGAGAATATTCTGACCCCTCAAATTGAAGCCCGTATTTTGATCCTGGACCGGGCTTTGTGAATGAGACAAGGCGTGAAATCTGATCTACAGGAAGATTCTTGGTGTCAAGTTTTTCTTTTCTTGTTAGCGATCGAAGTGTGTAATCATCTTCTACGACCTGCGTATATTGTCCCAAGTCATCCAGACTCTTGGTAACGAGCGCCTTGCGAAATTTAATTTGCCCCTCAATTTTTACGTACCATAAAATGTAATCGAGTCGTCTTGGCAATCCAGTCGACCCCAGCGCACCCGCCTTTACAAACGATATTTGAGCACAACAATTATCTTCTCCAAATACTTCATCCATCAATGCTCTGACACGATGAACATTTTCATCCCCGATCTGAACAAAGATCGAACCCGAATCTGTCAACAGGTCTCTGGCTACGGTCAGCCGGTCTCGCAAATAGGTCAAATACGAGTGAATGCCATCCCGCCAGGTATCCCGGAACGCTTTTACCTGCTCGGGCTCACGGGTAATGTGTTGTGCTTTGCCGTCCTTGACATCCCTGCTTGTCGTAGACCACTGAAAGTTGGAATTAAACTTGATGCCATAGGGCGGGTCGAAATAAATACACTGCACCTTTCCCCGTAAGCCTTCACGCTCTGCCAGCGATGCCATCACCTGAAGGCTGTCACCCAGAATCATCCTATTGGACCAATTAGCCTCATGCTGGTAGAACTCTGTTTTGGCAGATTCACCGGGCAGGCCATTGAAATCTGCAAACATATCGCCCATAGATCCCTGCTCTTCCTGTTCCGCCTGCGCCTGGCCCGTCTCGGTCTGGCGTCGCAGGTCGTCAATCAGAACTTTGGGATGAACCTTTTCCTGAATGTATAGCGGTGGGGCATGCACAACCAGGTCGGACCAGTCCTGCTCATCTTTGCCCCGCCAGACCAGTTGCGGGTCAAGGTCACGATTGCGGCGTTCATAGGCGACGCGGACGGCGCTTTTGTCCTTCTCGTGCAGTACCGCTTCGTACTCCGCCGTTGGAATGTTTATTCTTGACGCATCTTCATGCGTCAGGGTTTCTACCTTCTTTTTCGTTTTCGTTTTGGTTTTTTTCGCCTTTGCCATCACTATGATCCTTTCTGCCTGGCAGTGGGTTGGTTGCCGGTATCCACAGTTGCGCTGTCAATCATCCTGTTAAATTCTTCTTCTACCTTTTGCTGAAAATCGTGTTGCATCTGAAAAACGTCGGTAAATTCCGCGAATGCCCACCTGCCGTGCGTCTGCCGATTATTCACGCCCGGAATCCAGCAGGTGTCCATGGCGATCTTCTTTTCTTTGGCGTCTTCTCTTCGATACCCTTTGATTTCAACAATCAGGTTAAGCGGGTCGTCCCTGCCGTCATCTATCTGCACGATGAAGTCCGGTCGGTACCTGCGGGCTTCTGACCCGTAGCGATAAGGAACCTCCAGACCCAGGCTGTGGTTCTTGACGTAGGCAATGACCTGATCGTGTGCTTCAGCGACCCGGCAAAACTCTGCTTCCCAGTCGCTGTCCAGAATGACCCAGTTAATGTGCGACTTCAGCGGGCTGGTTTCCCGTCGCTCCGTCTTTGAGGTATTAAAGTTGACGTGCATGGTTGAGCCAGCCGGATTGTAGGGGTCGAGCAATGCCTTGATGGGGCGATCCCTGCTTTGCTCAGCCAGGGTGATGGCGGCCGTAATTCTCGAACAGGCTACGTCGGCCAGTTCCTGATACATAAGCTGCGCCGGAGTTGTGCCACCCTTACATACGAGACACTCATCCAGCCATTGCTTCGTAATTCGTTTGAGCTGGCCAAATAAGTGAAGTTTCGGTTCTTCGCCCGGGTCGCGCCATTTTGTGTATAGCAGACGTTGCGTCAGGTGAAAGAGTAATGTGGAGTGCCTGAGATCACCCGTGTGGATTAGATTGAGGTCAATAGCTTCCCCGATTATCCCCTGATTCCGTGTCTCCGAAGGACCGGTCAACTCCGGTGTCAGTTCCAGGACGGAGTCTGCGTTGAATTCGGCTGTGAGGCGTTCTTCCGGCAACTCAACGCGGTATCCGGTAACCCGCGGGAAGCGTATCTCCAATGCATCTCTTTCCGGGCGCATCGCTTTTACGTGAATGGTTTCACGCGGCGGCGGCGGCGGGGCAACCACAGGCTTCGCCGTAAAGTCGAACGGAATACCCAACACATCGGCATACTCCACGTTGAAGCGATTTTCTTCGTTGAGTTCATAGGACTGCCGGCGCAGGGCACGGCCAATGACCTGCTCACAAAGCAGTTGCGTTCCAAAGGCGCGAACACCCAACACATGGGTAACGGTGTTGGCGTCCCAGCCTTCGGTGAGCATGGAAACAGAGACGACGCAACGGATATTCCCGCCAAGCGAACCCTGTTTGCCGACTGTATTCATAACCTCTCTCAAGAGGTCCTGATCGGACAGATTTTCCGCTTGTTGTTGATCTCCCGTCCTTTCGATGATCTCACGACGAAAGCGCTCGATCTCATCCCCGGCCATTTCACGGAAGTTTTTGTCCAGGGCCTCGCCTGATTCCAACTGTTCGCTATCGATCAGCAGGGTATTCGGCCTGGGCAGCGGGTTACCATGGTCATCGAAATTTCGAAAGAGCCCGAGCCTGCCATTTTCAAATCCAGTGGAACCGTCTTCGTTTTCGCGATAAAACCCGGAGATATAGTCGTACACCAGCTTTGATGTTGATGTGTTGTTACAAACAACAATGAAGCAGGGCGGTACCTTTATCCTTTCTTTCTGCCAAAGCTCGAAACTCTTTTCGTAGTGTCCGTACAGCGCTTCCAAAGCGGTCTGCAATTCAACAGGAATGCTGAGCGGATCAAGTGTTGCCGCTTGACCCCTGCCTTTCTTCGGCATCTTCGTGCCGATATGCTTCCAGAGTTCCCGGAACCTGGGCATTTCCGCATTGGGAATATTGTCCGCCACCGGAACCCGCGGCAGTTTGACAATGCCGCTTTCAATGGCATCCATCAGCGAAAAATCGCTCATGGTCCAGGGGAACAGAGTTCCCTCGGCGTAACCGGAACCACTGAGGAAAAACGGTGTGGCCGACAGGTCGACAACCCGGTTTATGCCCATATTCTTTTTCCTGGCAACGATCTCCAGACCGGATATCCAAAGGCGGGCCGCTTCACGATTGTTTTCCGCTTCTTTTTTCTCGTCCCCTTTCAGAACGCCTTCTTCATCCTCTCCCGGCTTTTCCCGGTAACAGTGATGGGCTTCATCATTCAGCACCATGACGTTCTTCATGCCCATCAACTCCGGCATGACACGCTGAAGCATCTGGCCTTCGCTTTCCAGCGTATTCAGGTCTTCTCCGCGTTTTCCTTTGAGCAGAGCACGTCCGCCCTTTGAAATATCAATGCGCTCGCGCAACTTGAATGCGTGGTAATTGGTAATGACAATTTTGGCGCGTTCCAGATCGGCCAACAAATCGTTGGGAACAATCTCGCGGCTTTGGTAGTAGCTACCGGGGTCGTTCGGCTGAAGTACCCGCAATCGGTCTTTGATCGTCAAACCCGGCGCGACAACCAGGAACCCCCGCGTGAATTTGTTGCTACCCGGCTGGCGCACGGCATTGATGGTTTGCCATGCGATGAGCATCGACATGACCGTAGTCTTGCCCGCACCTGTGGCCAGCTTGAGCGCAAGCCTTTCCAATCCCGGATTGGCGTCCGCGTTGACACTCTTTAGATAGTCAAGGAACTTTTTGCCCCCCTTGCCCATCTTCGGTGCGACTTCCGTCAGCCAAATGGCCACTTCCACGGCTTCGACCTGGCAGAAAAACGGGCGAATACCGTTGAATTCATAGTGGCGCCAGTGCTTGAGGAGCCTGGCCGTATCCGGTGTGACCATCCATTCACGTTCGTTGGGTAGCGCTCGCCAGGTATCAACATGGCCGCGAAGCTCGTTAATGAAGGAGATGGGGTCGTACTGCTGGCTGCCGTCCCCCAGACCGAGGCTTTCATCTAATAACTCCAGGGAAGCCGTGTCCCTGCGCTTTTTGGGCTTCGGAATGGGCGTGATGAATTCCGCTTTCCGGCGAGAACTGACGATATTCTGTGTCGGCAGTCCATCGACCAATTCCCAATGTGCTGATGGATACTCATAGGGTGAGTTCAGGATTGGCTTTTTGAAAAACTCGTCGGTCATGTCAGATCAATATCCTAATTCTCATAAAATACCCGATTGCCAATTGTCTGGGAGAATAAGGGAGTATTGAGAAACCAACAACCAAAAAGTCCACCCCCAGGAGATGAACGTGCGCTACGGGTTCAATACCAAGGCCGCGCCCCGTCGCTAAACCGCCGTGTAGCCACCATCAATCACCAGTTCGCTGCCGGTCATAAAGCTGGATTCGTCCGAGGCAAGGAACAAGACGCCGTTGGCAATGTCCTCCGGGATACCGAGTCGCCCGATCGGGTGTTTTTCTACCAGCATCTGTCTCAGTTCATCCTCCGTTTCCAGTTCATCGACAAAATGCACGATATTCCTGACCATCGGTGTCCAGATGTAGCCGGGGTGAATCGAGTTACATCGGATGCCGTATCCGTTGGTACCACAATAAACCGCGACGGATTTGGTGAGCAGCCGGACGCCACCCTTTGAGGCGTTGTAGGCGGCACCGGCGCCACCGACGATCCCCATGATGGAAGAGATGTTGATAATGGAACCACCACCCGAGGCTTTCATGGCCTTGATGGCCTCCTGACAACCGACAAACACCGAATCGAGATTGATGTCCATGACGTTCTTCTACTCGTCGAACCCGACATCCTCCATGGGTCCCGCCCCGCCACCGGAGATGCCGGCGTTGTTGACCAGGACATCCAGCCCGCCAAAGGCTCCCGCTGTCTCGGCAACGACATCTTCCCAACGATTTCGCTCCATCACATCGTGTTCGAGTGCGATTGCCTGACCGCCTCTTTGACGAATAACATTTCTTTACAGGTTTACAGGTTGCTTCTACAGGGTAGCGATTACCCAGGCTAACAATGCCTGCGCCTCCGCCAAAAGACAAGCTGGCACGGGTTGGGTTTCGGTCCGCAGGCACCGTTGTCACATCAGTGCCCGACCGGGAGCACGTTCTGCTTAGTCCTCGTCACGATCAGTGACCGCGATTTGTCTTTGCTTTGCCAGGAAATTGATTTGTTCAACTGCTTTTTGTGTCAAACCCGGGGGCAGGTATCCGTAGGCAAACTTCCCGGACTGTGTGCGACGAACATCCGGTCCTTTCCAGGTAAAGCGGTTTAGATCTCCGGTGATAATCCACGATTTTTCGTGGTCAAGCCCAAGACGTTTTTTCGTTGCCAGGGGTATTTCAATAGCCTGATCTATATTTTTGGGTTGCGTGTGCGTGATCGGGGCAAGGTAGACTTCTATATCGCCGTGTTCATTTCGTTCTGTGCGAACGATAACGCATGGCCTTGCTTTTCGCCCTTCGTCGTAACCCATCCGTGCCTCATCACGCCACAAATACATATGGCGGACCACAAGTCCTTTGCGTGGTTTGTTGTCATCCACTTAAGGCTTGTACTCGTCCTCAAATTGATAGGCTTCTTCGGGTATGGGCTCGGATAACATGCCTTCCAAAACGTCATCATCCAATTCATGAGGATAAAAGGCTTGCTGATCAAGGGAGCGAAGACGCCTGTATTCATCAGCGGAGATCAACGCCAGATCGTCTCGGCCATGATGGGTAATAATCACCGCCTCTTGAAGGGCTTTTGCCCGAATGCGTCCGAATTTGGCTTGAATCTCCGCAGAGGTAACTTTGTCCATCGTCAAACCTCCGTATTCAGAGTTATATCTAAAAATCCAGATTATCCAGATTATCCAGATTATCCAGGTTTTTCAATAACGCTATCCATACGCTGACGTCCAGGATCAGTGAATGCCCACCACTAACTGACCGGATCGTCACGAATATGACCGTCAACAAAGACTACTGTGAGATATGCGGGCTAAACCGCCGTGTAGCCACCATCAATCACCAGTTCGCTGCCGGTCATAAAGCCGGATTCGTCCGAGGCAAGGAACAAGACGCCGTTGGCAATGTCCTCCGGGATACCGAGTCGCCCGATCGGGTGTTTTTCTACCAGCATCTGTCTCAGTTCATCCTCCGTTTCCAGTTCATCGACAAAATGCACGATACTCCTGACCATCGGTGTCCAGATGTAGCCGGGGTGAATCGAGTTACATCGGATGCCGTATCCGTTGGTACCACAATAAACCGCGACAGATTTCGTGAGCAGCCGGACGCCACCCTTTGAGGCGTTGTAGGCGGCCCCGGCGCCACCGACGATCCCCATGATGGAAGAAATGTTGATGATGGAACCACCACCCGAGTCTTTCATGGCCTTGATGGCCTCCTGACAACCGACAAACACCGAATCGAGATTGATGTCCATGACGTTCTTCCACTCGTCGAACCCGACATCCTCCATGGGTCCCGCCCCGCCACCGGAGATGCCGGCGTTGTTGACCAGGACATCCAGCCCGCCAAAGGTTCCCTCTGTCTCGGCAACGACATCTTCCCAACGATTTCGCTCCGTCACATCGTGTTCGAGTGCGATTGCCTGACCGCCTCTTTGACGAATAACATTCGCAGTCTGTTCCGCCGCCTCAACGTTCACGTCAGTCACGACAACTTTGGCGCCTTCCCGTGCTAACAATTCACTTGAGGCTGCACCAAGCCCGCTGCCGCCACCGGTTACGATTGCTGTTTTATCCTTTGCTCTGGCCATCCGTACCTCCTCAAAATACGCATGAGTTTACGTGATCTTTACCCGCTGCTCGCCCGAATTTCACATCCGGTCAGTGTCCCGGGCAGTTGAAACTGAAAGCCGAATTGCAAGACCTGACCCCCGTCTTCCACCGTATCTCCGCTATTTCTCCATCCTCAAAATCAACAATATGTTGTGTTTAGGCGAGCCATGAGGCACAATATCTGGTCTTCGCTGATGAAAAGTCACTGCGACAGATACCCGGAATACCGGGGGATAAATGCGTTAAATTGCTGTGAAAAAGTTGTCCAGAGGCTGTCAAAAAACTGTTGATAGTTTGTGAACAACCCCGACCGGTCAGTTCAAGGAAACACCCTTGACAAAACACCGGAGAACAGCAAAGAGAACGGCAAAGAGAACAGCAAACAGGCAATGAATTCGGGGGGAGCGATGGTTCACGGCGCCCTGCCCCCAAAGAAACATGGAAAGAAATATAAAGAGCAGAGACCCAAAGGAGACTCATGGATTCAACGGCCCACAAACCCGATCTGACAGCCATTCCATCGAACGTCAGCGAAATAAAATTTCAGGAAACCTCCCTCGACATCTGGGAGAACAAGTATTGCCTCAAGAGCAAACGCGGCGAGCAGATCGATCAGGACATGGACGCCACCTACAGGCGAGTCGCACAGGCACTGGCGGAGGTCGAAGACGAGAACAAGCGGGAAGAATGGTATGAGAACTTCCTGTGGGCGCTTCACCAGGGCGTGATTCCGGCTGGCCGTATTATCTCCAACGCCGGTGCCCGGGAACACAAGCCAGCCACCTCAACCATCAACTGCACGGTTTCCGGCACCATTAACGACTCCATGGAGGATATCCTCCGGAAAAATGTCGAGGCCGGGCTGACACTGAAAGCCGGCTGCGGTATCGGTTACGAATTTTCCACCCTTCGGCCAAAGGGGGCCTATGTATCCGGCGCCGGGGCTTATACATCAGGCCCCCTTTCTTTCATGGACATCTACGACAAGACCTGTTTCACGGTCTCATCTGCCGGCGGCAGACGCGGTGCACAGATGGCAACCTTCGAGGTGGGCCATCCCGATGTCATGGAATTCATCAAGGCGAAGCGTGAAGATGGCCGACTGCGGCAGTTTAACCTGTCTCTGCTCATCACGAAGGAATTCATGGAGGCGGTCATTGGCGACACCGACTGGCCCCTGTCCTTTCCGATTACGGAAGCTGAACTGGAAACCGACGAACCGGACCTGAATGATCCGGAGCAGATTCTCTGGCGGGATTTCCCGGTCAAGGGTCGCTACGTCACCAACGATGAAGGTCTGGTCGCCTGCAGGATTTCCAGGGTCATCAAAGCACGTCGCCTGTGGGACCTCATCATGGCGTCCACCTATGACTTCGCGGAACCCGGATTCATCCTGATCGACAAGATCAACGAGATGAACAACAACTGGTTCTGCGAGGACATCCGGGCAACCAACCCCTGCGGTGAACAACCCCTGCCCCCTTACGGTAGCTGCCTGCTGGGTTCCGTGAATCTCTGCAAATTCGTACAAAAGCCGTTTACCAGCGAAGCCAGCTTCAACTGGAAGACCTTTGCCAAAGCGGTTTCGATCTTTACCCGCATGCTGGATAACGTCGTGGAGATCAACGGCCTGCCGCTGCCGGAACAGCAACTTGAGATCGAGCGAAAGCGACGGCACGGCATGGGTTATCTGGGGCTCGGCTCCACCATAACCATGCTCGGCATGAGTTACGGTGATAAGAAGTCGGTTGCCTTCACCGAAGAAGTCACCCGGCAGCTTGCCCTGGCGGGCTGGCAGACCGGCCTGGAACTGGCGAAGGAAAAAGGCCCGGCGGCGATCATGGATGAGGACTTCACGGTGACTGGCAGGATGCTGCGTCTGCGTCCGGAGATGAAGGAAGACGGCTACAAGACGGGCGACACGGTGAAAGGCCGGGTTCTGCATACCAGGTATTCACGCTACATGCAGCGCGTTGCCGAGATAGAGCCGGAACTGGTGGAGCAGCTTGCTGAACACGGCTGCCGCTTCACCCACCACAGTTCCATCGCTCCGACAGGCACGATCAGCCTGTCCCTGGCTAACAATGCCAGCAACGGCATTGAGCCCAGCTTTGCTCATCACTATTCACGTAATGTGATCCGCGAGGGCAAGAAGACGAAGGAGAAAGTCGATGTCTACTCTTTCGAACTGCTCGCTTATCGTGCGATGGTTAATCCGAATGCCGAGCCGCTCAGCAATGATGAAGCCTCCAGGTTGCCGGACTACTTCATGACTGCGGATGACATCACGCCGATTCAACATGTCGATATCCAGGCGGCTGCCCAGAAGTGGATTGACTCATCCATTTCCAAGACAGCGAACGTACCAACAGAGTATCCGTTCGAGGAATTCAAGGATGTTTACCTCTACGCTTACAGGCAGGGGCTGAAAGGTTGCACGACCTTCCGTTTCAACCCCGAGGCATTCCAGGGCGTTCTGGTGAAGGAGAAAGACCTGGAGAACACCATCTACCAGTTTGAACTGGAAGATGGTCAGGTCATTGAAGTAAAAGGTAATGAAGAGGTCGAGTATGACGGCGAACTGCATACGGCCGCCAACCTCTTCGACGCAATAAAAGAAGGCTACTACGGCAAGTTCTGATTGAACGGGCGTCAGTAGAAGGCAGGAGCTAAAATGGCAATCAGAATAGACAACCAGATCGTTGGCTACTCCATCAAGAAAGATGACATTGAGGAGCCGCCGAAAAAATACAAAAAGGACGTGATGCATGAAGAAATCTCACGTCCTGATGAACTCAGGGGTTACACCTACAAGATCAAGACGCCCCTGTCAGACCATGCGATGTATATCACGATCAACAATCTGGTGTTGAATCAGGGTACGGAGCACGAGCAGGAACACCCGTTTGAGATCTTCATCAACTCCAAGAACATGGAGCAGTTTCAGTGGATACTGGCGCTGACCCGGGTCATTTCCGCCGTCTTCCGAAAGGGCGGTGACTCGGTATTCCTGGCAGAGGAACTGAAGCAGGTCTTCGACCCACAGGGCGGCTACTTCAAAAAAGGCGGGCGCTTCATGCCTTCGCTGGTGGCCGAGATCGGCGAAGTGCTTGAGACGCACATGAAAAAGATCGGGCTCATTCAGGAAGAGGAATTGAGTGAGGCACATCAGGCGCTGATTGCCGAGAAGCGCGCAGCCCTGGAAAGCGCCAATGCGGATAAGGTTGATCCCGGCACCTCGGAGTACCCGCCCGGCGCGCGGCTTTGTGGCAAGTGTCATGTGATTGCCATGGTACTGATGGACGGTTGCATGACCTGCCTCAACTGCGGCGACAGCAAGTGCGGTTAATGTCGTAAATGCGGGCCTATCTCGACCAGCTCCGGTACATACTGGACAAGGGTACCCTTCGCGGCGACAGAACCGGCACAGGTACCAGAAGCGTATTTGGCCTGCAGGCTCGCTACGACATGGCAGACGGCTTCCCGGCGGTGACCACAAAGAAGCTCGCCTGGAAAACCATGTCATCCGAACTGCTGTGGTTCATTTCCGGCTCCACCAGCCTCAATGATCTCAAAGAGCTTTACCGGCACAACAAAATCTGGGATGCCAACTACGAGGACTACATCCGGCGGTCCGGTCTTGAAGTCAGTGATGGAGAGATGGGCCGTATATACGGCTCCCAGTGGCGCGCCTGGCGCACTGCGGATGGTCGGGAAATCGATCAGCTAAAAGAAGCCATCGACCTGATCAGGCATAACCCGGACAGCCGACGGATTATCGTCAATGCCTGGAACCCGGGTGAATCCGCACCCGACCAGGTGGCGCTGCCGCCCTGTCACAGCTTCTTCCAGTTCTACGTGACAGGGGACAGGTTATCCCTGCAAATGTATCAGCGCTCGGCCGATATGTTCCTGGGGGTACCGTTCAATATCGCCTCCTATTCACTGCTGCTGCACATGGTCGCAAAAGTGACCGGACTGGTTGCCCATGAGTTCATTCACACGATCGGCGATGCCCATATCTATCTGGATGCCGTGGAGCAGGTAAAGCAGCAGATAGCGCGCGCGCCCCTTCCTCTACCTGAACTGCATATCGAAGATCGCGGCCAAAAGACCCTGGATGACTTTGTGATGGAAGACTTCAGGCTGGTGAACTATCAGTGCCACGAAGCCATCAAGGCCAGGATGGCTGTCTAGCCCGGACTATTCATGTCGGGCACAACAAAGAAGTATTGTGGCGTACTTGTAACGGATTTCAATTCTCTTTGTTGGCACCGAGTGACTTTTCCGGTCCAAGCGACGATAACAGTCCATCCTGGTGTCGGCGTGCCGCAATCATTCGGCAGCTACTCAGTTACGATGCGAGCGAGTACCTCCGGTGACCCCGATGCGGGAGAAATTTGGCTTTAGATGTGTTGTCAGGTTGGTACTGCGCCGACCGAGCGCGCGATGCGACGCCAATCGTCAATGTAAGCCATAGACGATGGCAGGTGCATCACGATTCTTCGTACGGACGACTCAACCCAGGCGCCGAGCTTGAGCAGATGTAACCTCAGCGTTGTCACCTGTGCCCGAGCGTGACCGGTGTGGCGGGCATGAAGCCGTAGTTCCTGGAAGAGTACGTAAGCGGCTGCAGTCAGCAACACGCGCAACTGATTGGCCTTGAAGCTGGTACAACTGGTGCGGTCAATCTGCAGTCCGTCTTTCAGTTCTTTGATTCGGTTCTCGGCATCGCCGCGCGCACAATAGATCTTCTCGTAGATATGCTGCGGTGAACCCTTGACATTAGTGATGATGAAGCGCGGGTTCTCTTTCGGCTTGCGACCTTCATGATAGGTCATCTGACCTTTAATTATGACCCGCCGTTTATGCGGCCAACTGCCTGCCGCATAATGGGCTTCGTCGTAACAAATTGTCTCGATGTTGCTATCCGAGTCGGCCCGAACAACGCCCATTGCCGGTTCCGCCAATTTGAGCAAAACACTGTTTTTCCCCATGCCAACGACATACTCCAGACCTTGTGCCTCAAAAAACGCGTACAACTCCGGTCCGGTGAAGCCAGAGTCCAGGCGGATACGGATGCGCGCCTCCGGAAACGCTTTGCGCAAGCGCGGCAATAGTCGCTTCAACATACCGAGACAACCCAACTTGGCCGTGGCATTGCCGGGACGTAACAGATAACAGAACAAATACTGTTCGGGCTCTTTGTCGAACGTCAAAAAGCCAGCTAGCAGTCTGTCGGACTTAGCTCGCAGATAGGTTATAATGAATTTCTAACGCCTTAACAAATCCGGACGTATCATTCGATGAGTAAATTTGTGCAAGCAGATCGCGATCAGCCGTTTCTTTTGCCACCTGATTTGCGGGATTGGCTGCCGGAAGATGATTTGGCTCACTTTGTCCTTGAGGCGGTGGAACGGGTTCCTCTCAATCGTTTTAGCATCAATCACCGCGGCACAGGCTCTGCACAATATCACCCGCATATGATGCTGAGTTTGCTGATCTATTGTTATGCCAACGGGATGTTTGCGTCCCGCCGGATTGAGCGGGCGACCTACCGAGACATAGGAGTTCGCTTCATTACGGCCAACTGTCACCCGGACCATGATACGATTTGCGCCTTTCGGAGGAACAACCTGTCAGCGATCAGTGATAGTTTTCTGCAGGTGCTATTGTTGGCTAAGGAGTTGAAGTTACTCAAAGTTGGTAAGGTGAGTGTTGACGGCACCAAGATGAAGGCGAATGCGAGTAAGCGGCGTAGCATTCGCTACGACCGGGCTCAGGCATTACGCGAGCAATTGCAGGGTGAGATTGAAGGATTACTGAATCAGGCGGAACAAGCCGACGCCAGTGCGGCGAGTGATCCTCAGCAGTTACCGAAAGAACTGGCGCGCAGAGAGAAACTGAAGTCGGAACTGGATGCGGCCTGTGAGCGTTTGGAGCGCCAGGCCAAGGCACGCGCGGCCTCGGAACAGGCGGCATACCAAGGCAAAGTAGTGGCGCGGGAGAAGCGCCAGGGGCGACGCAAAGGTAAGCGCATCCAGCCGCCCAGGGACACACCGGAAGGTCATGAGCAAACTAACCTGACAGATGCAGACAGTCACTTGATGCGCAAGAATAAGCGCAGTGAGTACCAGCAGTGCTACAACGCACAGGCGGTGGTCGATGCTGATGGCAGTCAGTTGATCCTGAGCGCACGGGTGAGTCAGTGTGCCAGTGACAGTCACGAATTGGTGGCTGATGTCCAGGCTATTGCCAAGCCGATAGGTCGTCCCAGCCACGTTCTGGCGGACGCCGGATATGCGAACGGTGACGAGGTTAAGCGGTTGTCTGGCGAAGGCATGGAGGTGCTGGTGGCAGTGGGTTCGGAAGACCGCAGACGCGCACATGACTTTCGTCCGGTCACTGAGCCCAAGCCTGAAAAGGCAGTGAAGGCACCCTGGTTGATACAGATGAAAGAGAAGATGGCCCTGGGTGAGTATCGAGCCATGTATCGGCTAAGGAAACAAACTGTAGAACCGGTGTTTGGGGTGCTCAAACATGCGATGGGGTTCAGGCAGTTCCAGTTGCGAGGTGAAATCAAGGTGGCAGGTGAATGGGAATTACTGGCACTGGCTTACAATTGTAAGCGTATGCACAACATGATGCGTGCTTGATGAGCGCAAAGCATTTAGCCGTAGAGGCTGTCAGAACAGCGGTAGAGTTCAAGCAGGGTTATAGTGCACTACACACCGACATGACGAGAGCCGATACACAAACTTGAGGGCGTAGCGGTTATTGATCTAAGAAACCTCTGAATAATGTCTTTTCCCGCGATAACTGCGTTGGACTCGTCCTCGAAACATCGGAAAATTAAAGCGTTTTTACGATTTTCTGCGGGCGCGTCCGCCTTGCTCTCACGAAAAAATCCTATTATTCAGAGCTTCCCTAAGTCCGACAGACTGCTAGCCCCAATATTGCATCAAAAAGAAGGCAAGTCCTTTAATTTCCGGTAAAATTCAGTTGCTTACAAAAAATTCCCGGAAGGACTTGCCATGACAAATTGTACCGCAACTGAACTCACATTCGAAGCCGTTAAACGACGTAAAGTCACCGCTAATTTCAACGGTGGTGACATCACCGGTAATGGCGGACTATTGCTGCTACGCAAGATCGACCGCCTGACCGGACTCACAAAACAGGTCGCAAAACGTCTGGCCGATGACCGTGTCCGGGGACGTTGTGAACACACGCAGTTGTCGCTCCTGCGTCAGCGGGTCTATGCACTGGCCATCGGTGATGAAGACCTTAACGATCATCAACAACTCCGGCACGACCTGGCGCTACAGTCTGCCATTGATCGTGACCGACCACTGGCGAGTCCCTCGACCTTGTGTCGCTGGGAGAACAACGCAACAGGGGAAACGGCCAGGACAATTCATGAAGTCATGGTTGATCAGTTTATCGCTTCTTTTGAGAAGCCCCCGACGCGCCTCGTTCTTGATGTTGATGCCACGGATGATCCTGTGCACGGTATGCAGGAACATCGAGGCTTCCACGCCTACTACGATCACTATTGTTTTTTGCCACTGTATGTCTTTTGTGGTGAGAAGTTGCTGGTCAGCTATCTGCGTCCCTCAAGGATTGATGGTGCCAAACATAGCTGGGCGATTCTGGCGCTGTTGACCAAACGGCTCAGGCAGGTGTGGCCGAAGGTGAAGCTCATTGTGCGCGGTGACAGCGGCTTTTGTCGTTGGCGCATGCTGAACTGGTTTGATCATCATGATGTGGGTTATGTGATCGGTATGGCCCGTAACGACAGGCTCAATGGCTTCGCTGGCCGGTTAATCCGCAAGGCAGAACGAGACTATCAGCAAACGGGCCAGAAGCAGCGTTTGTTTGGCGAGTTCCGCTATGGCGCCGGTAGTTGGCCGTACCCTCGCAGGGTCATTGCCAAGGCTGAACACAGCAGTCGCGGCAGCAATCCTCGATATCTGGTGACGAATCTGACCCAGTCACCACAGTATCTATACGACAAGCTGTATTGCCCGCGGGGTGATATGGAAAACCGGATCAAGGAACAGCAATTGGGTCTGTTTGCAGACCGTACCAGTTGCCACCGGTGGTGGCCGAACCAGTTCCGACTGCTGTTATCGTCCCTGGCCTATGTCCTGATGCAGCGACTGCGAGACATCGGATTGCGCGGCACCGGGTATGCGAAAGCCCAGGTAGGAACAATCAGACTGACGTTGCTGAAGATCGGTGCGGTCATCATCCGCAACACCCGAAGGATCAAGTTCTTCCTCTCCAGCGCCTACCCGCATCAGCAACTGTTCTGCCAGGTGGTAGCAAGGCTCGATACCAGCTAAGACAATCACCCACTCAATCGTGCTGGGTTCAGGTGGTATCGCCAGGATAACCCGACCCTGAAAATCGAAAAATGACCCTCTTATCTATCGGGAACAACGTCAGTAGCGATTCTGACCATCAAAACTGTTAGAGAGAGACTCACCATTGAAGCAAAAACCGAACAACGACCTCAGGTTGAGGTCGTCAGGTGTTTTGATGCAATATCCGGGCTAGCGGCAGGTAGCAGTTACCATCATAAAACCGGTTGAACAACGACAGTTGCTGACTGCCGTGGGCAGGATCTTCGGTCGGGTCGAGATCAATGGTGATCAGCCTGGCCTTTTTCTTGCGCCGCTTGTGGCGATTGATCACGGTCGCCGCCAGGCCCTCCGCCATGCGGAGCAGATCGGCACGCCGGACACCATTTTCGAACCGCGACAATGTCGGCTGCGATGCTAGTGCCTCGCCCTTAATCGCATCACGGCCGGTCAACAACTTGAACACTGGATCGTTCGCCAGCCGGGCAGCATCATTGGCGTCCTCATAACCGCAGGCGATACTGAACATACGTTGCCGGAAAAGCTCTGGCAGCGAATGCAAGACCTTGGACTGCTGTCGTGTATCCGATAAACACGCCGCAAGCGTACTGCTCAGTTTGAGGCGATCATCTAGTGCCTTCAGCAGCACTGCACCACCGTCGGAACTGGCGTGCTCCTGATCGAATTGGGCAACAATATTCTTTTTGCTCAGCCCCTTGAACAAGACACCCTGTTTAATGGTATTGTTTGCCATGCAAAAGCCTTTTTTGTGATTAAGTATTTGTTTGCAAACACTATTTTCTCACACCTTAGGCTTTTGTTTTATCTATTCACGAATAATCCGGGCTAGTGTCCTGTCCTGTTAATTAACACTAGGTCTGGGAACGCAGGTCGCCCACATCAAGCACGGGAGATGCATCCAGTTCCTCGGCATCCATCATGTAGGCGATCTGTTGCAGTGAGGCGACCAGCATATTGCGCTGCCAGTCCGGCAGCTTTCGATATTCCTTCAGGAATCCTGCCTGCAAAAGTTCCGGCGCGTCTTCAGTTCTGGCCATGCCCTTTTCCGTCAATGTGACCGTTACCTGACGTTTATCAACCTGGCTCCTGGTTCGATGAATCAGTTCATTGCGGGCCAGTCGGTCCAGCAGGCTGGTCACCGTCGCCTGTGACAGGACCACCTCCCTCGCTATCGCACTGGGCGACGGATCTCCCAGCTTGTGTATCGCGTCCAGTACCAATAGCTGAGACGTGGTGAGGCCCGTGGCTTTTTCAAGCTTTTTTGATTCCAGATCAATGGCTCTGGTGATACGACGCAGGGCCACAAGAATTTCATCGTAATCTCTCATCGCCATAGTATAACCCGCAGCAATCCACCGTTGATCAATCAATCTGATAACGCGCCCTGATGTCCGGACCAAGCGCCGCCTTCAAAGGCCCCAGCCAGGGTTCAAAGTTTCGCCAGACTTCCAGAGAGGAGCGGAATATCGGTTGACGCACCTGCTCGGAACTGGGCGTTCGCACACTGCGCTCGGTCTTGTAGTATTCGAGACACGCCGGTTCAAAGGGCAGTCCGCAGAACTCAAGGATTCGCCTGACGCCGCCTTCCAGATCGTCAACCAGTTCCTCGTGTTGCACCCGGAGCACAAAGCCCGGCAGCACCTCATCCCAGTGGTCCATCAACTCCACGTATTCCCTGTAGTAGTTACCGATCTCCTTCAGACCGTAAGAGAACTCCTGCCCCTGGCCAAAGAGTTGCTTGAAGCCACTGAAACAGCAGGACATGGGGTGCCGCCGTGCATCAATCACCTTCGCGTGCGGCAGGATCAGTTTGATCAAGCCGATATGAAAGAAGTTGTTAGGGTTTTTATCAATGAAGTAAGGCGCTCCCTGACGATAAACCTGCGTCTGCTCCATGAACTGCTCACCGAAGCGGGCAAAGTATTCATGGTCCAGTTCCCGCAGAATACGCGGATACCGGGATTCCACGGTCAGCTCCTCCACAGGATGGGCAGATCTCCGCAATCGCTGCGCCAGGGCAATGATATTCGGCAGTTCCATAGTGCCATCCACCCGGGAGTGTGAAGCCAATATCTGTTCCAGCAGGGTTGACCCGGCTCTTGGCAGGCCCAGGATGAAGATCGGGTCCGGTGCCGGAAAACCAACGCCCTCTCGTTCTTCAAACAGCTTGCGATTGCAGGTATCCATCTGAGCCCGGGTGCGAATATCAAGGTGCGCCGGTTTGTGCCTGACGTCTTCGCGCTTCAGGTCATTGCCCCGCTCATAGTGCAGAAAAGATTCCTCAAAGAGCCTGCGGCCTTCCAGCGCTCTGCCCAGGGCGAAACACATGTGAATCCGGTCATCGCGGCTGATGGTTCCCAGGCTCTCGGCCTGCTTCATATCGGCAATTTCGTCATCCGTGAAACTGTAGGTCTTGGTATTCGCCAATGACCAGAAGGCATCACCATAATCATTCTGGATGCCATAGGCCGCGCGATAGGATGCAATCGCGTCCGCAAATCTGCCAATGGCCTTCTGCGCATGACCACGCATGACATACAGGGATTGCTGCCCTTCCGACTGATCAATGACCTGGTTGTAAACTGCGATTGCCTCCTCGTGTCGACCCAGACCCGAAAGCGCATTCGCATGCAATGACTGAAACGCGAGATTATCCGGTGAACTTTCAACAAGTCGGCGGGTCTGCGTCAGCGCCTTCTCAAACTTCTGCATCTTCAGCAGGAGGTTGGCGAGGTCATAACGTGACCGGTCATACTCCGGTGCCAGTTCAAGGCTCGTTTCGAGGAGAAATTCCGCGTCAGCCAGGACATCCAGTTGCTCACCAATAGACGCCAGCAGTCGCATGCCTTCCACATGCTGCCTGTTCTTTCGCAGGAAATGCCGACAAAGACGGTCCGCCCTGTAAAGCTTTCCTTCATGAATAAAGCTGCTGACGGTGCGTAGCTCAACGGGTAGCGATTCGAGGTGGCGGATTTGCGAACGGGCGACCCGCAGGCCCCTTTCGTTGCCGGAGCGTTCATAAAGGTCCAGGAGCGCACGCCAGCTCGCCATCAGCGCAGGGTTCAGTGCCCCGGCTTTCTCGAACGCTGCCTGTGAAGCCGTCGGCTCGTTCATGGACAGGAGCGTGTGTCCCCGCTCCTGATGGGCGCGGGCAAACCGTGGGTCGATCTCCAGTATCTGGCTCAGCACATCCAGCACCGGTTGCAGCTTGCCCTGATACCTCAGCGACACGGCCAGTGTGTACAGGGCATCCAGATGGGATTCATCCGGTTGCAGGCCGGACAGCCCGGCGCGCAAGGTGTTCTCTGCATCGAGAAAACGGCCCTGCTCTATCTGCCGTCGCGCAACATCCGCAAACACTTGATCTTTGGCTGGGTCCATAACAAAAGGGCGGGTATCCCGCCCTGTATATCAGCTACCGGCAACTACTCATAGTCATAGGAAAGACGGATACCAAAGGTACGCGGACGAGCGACACCGACACTTGGCGTGTAGTCCACGGCATTGACGTTGATCATGGCTTCTTCATCGAAGGCGTTGTTGACAAACAGCTCAACGGCCCAGTTGTCCTTCTCAACACCGGCGGCGAAGTTAACCATGTAGTAGTCTTCCTGCTCATAACGGCCAGCCCTGAAGCGGGTATCACCGTTGCTGTCGACACCGACAAAACCTGCGTCCGTTACCGAGGCCAGGTCATCACCAACCAGCGGCGTACCACAGAATCCTCCCTCGTTCTTGATCTTGAGGCCGGATGGCGCACCGAACACCTGCCGGGTCACATCTTCCACCACGTAGGCATCACAGGTGGACCCCGACAGACTGTCGCCGGTATAGATCACCGCGCCCTGCACATAGCCATTGGCATTCAGGGCATCCAGGTAGAAGTCATACCTGGCGCGGACATTGAAGCGGAACTCAGGCGTCCAGGGCAGGCGCGAGCCTTCCGGTACAACAATCTCATTGAGTTGCGGGTTCACGCCGGACAGTTCATTGTCCACATAGCTCATGGCACCGCTGATCGTAAGGTTATCGGTTGCGGCCCACTGAAAGTCCAGGTCAATACCGTCCACCTCGGCATCACCGGCATTTTCGATAAAGACGAGGAAGGCCACGTTGGCCGGGTCGAATCGGGAAATCTGTAAATCTTCAATCTCCGAGGTGTACCAGGTCGCATTCAGGCGCAAGGTTCGATCAAAAAAATCACCTTTCAAACCAACCTCGTAGTTTTGCAGTTCGTCCGTCTTGCCGATGGCCGGTACCAGATAACCCTGGTAGACACCGGACTGATTGGCTGACGGCTGACCCGCATTGCGGTTCGCGGTCTGAGGTCGGAACCCCTCCGAGTAGGCGCCGAACAACATTATGTCATCGGTGGCATTCCAGCTAATGGTTGTCCGGTAAATCGTGTCATCCTGGTTGATGACACCATCCGACCCCATGCCTTCCAGGAAAAAGGAGCCATCCGCCACACCGTCAGCTATCAGCCGCGACTGGGTCGGACTGAAGAACCTCTCCAGTTCCGCGATATCGCCGGATTGATTGAATCGGCCCAGAGCTTCGAGCCGCCCGGATACACGGTTATCGAAGGACTGGCCGTCACAGGGCACCGGCGAGCCCTTGCAACCGAACGAAGATCCGGTCGAACCGATGAATTCATAGTCCAGGTCGTAGTGTCGGACGCCGACACCCAGGGTGACATCCTCCGTCACATCGAAGGCAAGCTCGCCAAAATAAGCGATCTGCTCTTCCTTTCGCGTAAAGCTGTTCACGAAGATGGTGGCAGGCCCGCGACCGAATGGATTCGTTACCCCATCGACGGTGCTGACAATGTTGTCCGACGTCGGCACGGCGTTGGCCGGGCTGGTAATGGTTCCGGGAGCGGATGCCACGTTAAAGCCGGCTTCCACCGCACCGGTATACTGGAATTGACCATCGGATTGCGTCTCCTGATCGTCGACAAAAACACCCGCCGTAATTCTCCAGCGCTTGTCCGGGTCGGTCGCGATACGGAACTCATGGGTGGTGCGCTCGTTGGTGGTTTCACCCAGATACTGCTTGGTCGGGTCAAAACACTGGGTTGCATTGGAGTAGCCACCGGTACAGATATAGTAGGCCTGGTAGCCACCGCCATTGGTGTAGCCGGTATAGTCCTGGGTGTAAGAAACATCCCTGTCCAGATAGCCACCTGTGTAAACCAGGTCGAGATTCGCGATACGACCGGAGAGCGTCCAGGCGGTGAGACCGAATTCATCATCATTCTCTGACGGCGTAAACCGGTTGACCGTATCCTCGTCACCCAGGTGTGGGTCATATTCAAACACACCCTCGGTTTCGAGCTTCTGTGACGTATGCTGCACGATCACATTCCAGTCTTCGTTAATCTGGTATTTGAGTCCAAACCGGGCGCCGGAATAGGTCGCTTCATTGAAGTCGTCCTCTACCAGTTGACTGTTATCAGCGACCGCCATGGTGGCACGAACACCGCCACAGTTGCCGCCAATGGGATCGTCCACCAGCGGATTACCGGTACAGATATGGGCGGAGCCGGTGATCTGATTGCGGTTCATGACCTCAATATCGCCGCTGTAGGTACCTGACTCGTTATCAATCCAGCCACCGGCATGGTCACTGTAGGCCGTGACCCGAACAGCCAGCGCATCGGTGATGGGGATATTTACAGTGGCCGTGACCGCGTTACTGGGTTCACCCCCGGCTGTAACGGCATACTTCACGTCGAAACCGGCAGAAAAGACACCCAGCTCCGGCTTATGGGTAATCAGCCTGACGGTACCCGTCTGAGAACTGGCACCAAACAGTGTGCCCTGGGGTCCGGGCAGAACCTCAATGCGTTCCAGATCCGTCGCGTAAACATCCAGGTTACGACCGGCAAACGAGACCGGCTGCTCATCCTGATAAAGAGCGACTGCCGGGGCAGACCCCTGTACGGAGGTAATGGTGACAAAAGACTGCTCCGTCGCAGCGCCGCGAATATACAACTCCCGCTGACCCGGACCACGACCGGACACAACAACATTGGACAGGTACTGGGCATACTCATCAAAGTTATCAACGCCAAGTTCTTCCAGCGTCTCTCCTTTCATCGCCTGGACCGAAACAGGAATGTCCTGCATCGGCTGGGCTCGCTTGGTCGCCGTCACGATGACTTCTTCAATCTCTGCCTGGGCTACTGACGTCGCACCTGCCGCAATGGCAGCCACAACGGCCGTCGTCAGACGTTTTCTTTGAAACATGGATTCCCCCGTACCTGGATGGGCTGTTAGACTTATTTCGACTTGAAACTGACGTTATTGTAGATTACTAAACAGTTTATGTCACTTGTTAGAGCCAAATTATTGATTTTTCGGGCTTTATCATTTGTATAGACGTTTAGTTATCAAAGTATCCAATTGCCATACCTGTAAATTCTGGAGTCTGAATGCCTGCCAAACCCAGGGCCCTGCTGGATTCTGCGGTCTTTTATCCCGCATCGGCATTCCTGCTGATAACCGTGGCGATTGCCGCCCTGTCGCCGGAGAAGACCCGGGACTTCTTCCAATCACTTCAGGCCGGCATCGTGGCATACGGAAGCTGGTACTACGTTCTGGTGGTAGCGGTGACCCTGGTGAGCGTGGTGGTGTTCTCCATGACCCGCTTCGGCGACATCAAGCTGGGACCCGATCACATCGAACCGGATTACAGCTTTGTCTCCTGGTTCGCCATGATGTTCTCTGCGGGCATGGGCATCGGACTCATGTTCTTCGGTGTCTCCGAACCGGTCATGCACTTTCTGTCACCACCGCTTGGTGAACCCGGCACCGTCGCTGCGGCACGAGAGGCATTGAAACTGACCTTCTTCCACTGGGGCATTCATGCCTGGACCATGTATGCCATTGTTGCGCTGATTCTGGCGTACTTCGGTTACCGGCATGACCTACCACTCACCATCCGTTCTGCGCTCTACCCCGTTTTCGGGGATCGGATTTACGGCCCCCTCGGCGCCTTTGTCGACGTGTTTGCCATTTTGAGCACCATCACCGGCGTGGCAACCTCACTCGGCTTCGGCGTACTCCAGATCAACTCCGGCCTGAACTACCTGTTCGGTATTCCCGGCAATACCGGTGTGCAGATGGCGCTGATTATCGGTATAACCATCATCGCAACAGGTTCAGTGGTGCTCGGCCTGGACGCCGGAATCAAGCGGCTGTCCGAGATTAACGTCGTCTTCGCTGTCCTGCTGTTGATCGCAGTTCTCGGTTTTGGTCCGACGGTTCTGCTGCTACAGACGTTCGTGCAGAACACAGGTGACTACCTCGCGGATATCGTCGGCAAGACGTTCAATCTGTATGCCTACACCCCGACCGAATGGCTGGGGGGATGGACAATCTTCTACTGGGGCTGGTGGCTTTCGTGGTCACCCTTCGTTGGCCTGTTCATCGCCCGTATATCCCGAGGTAGAACCATCCGTGAATTCGTTATGGGCGCGTTGCTCGGCCCGGCGGCATTCACGCTTCTCTGGATGACCGTGTTTGGCAACAGCGCCATTGAGCTGATTCTGCATCAGGGTCAGGTGACCCTGGGTGAAATGGTGCAGCAGGATCCTTCCGTCGCGCTGTTCCGGTTTTTCGAATACCTGCCTGGTAGCAGGATTCTTTCCCTGATTGCCATCATCATGGTGGTCGTCTTTTTTGTCACTTCCGCAGACTCAGGCGCGATGGTGGTCAATATGCTGGCATCACGGGGTATCGACGACACGCCGACCTGGCAGCGGGTCTACTGGACCGGCACCATCGGAATCACTGCGGCAATTCTGTTGCTGGCGGGTGGTCTGCCTTCACTACAGACCGCCGCCATTGCCACCGCCCTGCCGTTTTCCTTCGCGCTGTTGTTTGCCATCTGGGGATTTCTAAGGGCCCTGCAACAGGACATGGCCAAACAGGACACACTGGCCGTGCAAACCGTTGCCGACAGCAACATTCCCTGGCAGGAGCGGCTTGGCAATCTGTTCCAGTTCCCGACAGAAAGGGCGGTTAGCCGGTTCCTGTCCGGCCTGGTCAAACCGGCGCTGGATGAGTTCTCACATGAACTTGCCCTGAAAGGTGTTGAAGCCAACGTGATACTCGATACCGATGAGAACACTATCCGCCTCGAAGTGTTTCACGGTGACGAACCGGACTTTGTGTACAAGGTTTACGCGGACCAGCGCGCTCTGCCTGATGACGCGGTTCTGGGAAACGCAGCGAACGGCGACACCGAACCCGGCGACTACTACTGGCGGGCAGAGGTACACCTCACCGAAGGTGGCCAGGACTATGACATCATGGGGTGGAATGAGGAGCAGATTGTCAACGACGTCCTCGACCAGTACGAGCGCCACCTGAACTTTCTGAACGGTCTGCGCCAGTAACCCCGGATCAGGCCGCTTGCAGAATCGTCTCAGCGGATGACGCCCAAGCCAGGGTTCCGGCAAGCGAGTGTGAGTGTATGCCGCAGTCCGGAACGCGCTTCTCTAAAGTGGCGGTTCAGCAATCCTGAGCAACTGCTTGCCGACATTCCTGCCCTCAAATAAACGCAGGAAGGTTGCGGGTGTGTTCTCAATCCCCTCCTGGATGTCTTCACGATGTTTCAGTTCACCCCCGGCAATCCACGCCGACAGTTCCCTGATCGCCTCGCCAGCCCGGTGCATATAGTCAATAACGATAAAGCCCTCCATGCGACAACGGCGAATCACCAACTGCATGTAGTTCCTGGGGCCTGGCGGCAGTTCGGCCTCGTTGTACTGGGAGATGCCACCACAGAGCACGACCCGCCCATTCTGCGCCATGTTCAGCAAGGCCGCATCCAGTATGTCGCCGCCCACGTTATCAAAAAAGACGTTAATGCCCCCGGGGCATTCTTCGCGCAGGCGGGCCAGAACATCTTCTGATTTGTAATCAATGGCCGCATCGAATCCCAGATCGTCGGTCAACCAACGACACTTGGTTTCCCCACCGGCGATGCCAACAACCCTGGAGGCGCCCTTGATGCGTGCAATCTGACCGGCGACCGAACCCGTCGCGCCTGCGGCACCGGAGACCACCACCACATCACCCGCCTTCGGCTGACCAACATCCAGCATACCGAAATACGCGGTCAGGCCGGTACCACCCAGGGCGCTGAGTGCCAGATACGGAGGCACACCCTCGGGAATCTTGCTCACGGCGCCCATCATGCCGCTCTCACCATTGTTGATCGCATACTCCTGCCAGCCGAGTTGACCCTGGACAAGATCGCCGGGCTGAAAGTCCGGATGGCTGGATTCCACCACCTGACCCACGGTGCCGGACCGCATCACCTCTCCAGGCTGAACCGGAGGCACATAGCTTTTGACATCGTTCAACCAGCCACGCATGGCAGGTTCAAAAGCAAAGTAACAATTCCGGATCAGGAACTCATTGTCGGCAAGTTCCGGTACCGGTTCTTCCACATACTCAAAATCAGATTCCTTCACCATCCCCACCGGTCGGGATTTCAGCCGCCACTGGCCATTCATTCGATTCGACATCTTCAGCTACCTGTTCATGATCAGGGCACCGACGTTACCAAAATCTACCCCCAGCCGCATCAATCAGGATTTGTGCTGTGCCTCAAACCCGGCCTGCTGTTCGGGTGTTGCCTCCTTCTGGTAAAGAGACTTCCAGTCCGCGTAGGGCATGCCGTACACAATCTCGCGTGCCTCTTCATAATCCATATCGATTCCTTTATCCTCTGCCGCCGCTCGATACCACTTGCTGAGGCAGTTACGGCAGAACCCGGCGAGGTTCATCAGGTCGATGTTCTGAACGTCCGTATGTTCACGCAAATGATCCACCAGCCTGCGAAAAGCGGCTGCTTCGAGTTCCGTCTGAGTTTGCCGGCCCATAATAGTGTTTCCTATGCCATCTTTGCTGAAGAACGTAACCTTAACCGATACCGGCGAAAAAGCTAATGCGTGAATTCAAGATCGGGCAGCGCTGGATCAGCAGCGCGGAACCGGAGCTTGGCATCGGCCAGATTGTTTCCGTCGAACACCGTCTGATTTCCCTCAGCTTTGATCTGGCCGGAGAGGTTCGAACCTATGCACGGGATCAGGCACCGGTTTCCAGGGTCAGATTTGGTGCGGGGGACCGTATCCGCAAAATCGATGGCATCGAGATCGTTGTGTCCCGCATGTCCGAGAGAGACGGCATTTATATCTACCGGGGAAATTACAGGGGCACCGAAACCGCGATCATCGAAACCGACCTTGACCCGAATATCACGTTCAGCAAACCGGAAGAACGCCTCTTTACCCACCAGATTGACGACAACCGCTGGTTCAACCTGCGTTATGAGACCCTGAATCACCGGGCAAAACTCGCCACACTGCCGTTCCGGGGACTGATGGGCCCCAGGGTCGCGATGATTCCACACCAGTTTTATATCGCCGGGGAAGTCGCCTCACGATACGCCCCGCGCGTACTGCTCGCCGATGAGGTAGGTCTTGGCAAGACCATCGAGGCTGGTCTGATCATGCATCAGCAGATCCAGACCGGCAGGGTTTCGCGCGTGCTGGTGATTGTCCCCGCCGCCCTGACCTTCCAATGGTTTGTGGAGATGATCAGGCGCTTCAACCTGCAATTCACCATCCTGGACGAAGAACGTCTGGAGCAGATCGAAGCGGACAACCAGTCGGAAGATAAAGCTGACATGCCGGGCATTGATAATCCGTTCGAGGCGCAGCAGTTCATGCTCTGCTCTATGAGTCTTTTTCTGGAAAACCCCGCCCGGATTGAACAGGCCCTCGAAGCCGAATGGGATCTGACGGTTGTCGATGAAGCCCATCACTTGAAATGGCAGCAGGGAGAGCCAGGGCGTGACTACCAGATAGTGGAATTGCTTTCGCAACGCAGCAAGGGATTGCTGCTGCTCACCGCAACACCGGAGCAGCTCGGCAGGCTCGGACACTTCAGCCGCCTGAGATTACTGGATGCAGACCGATACCATGACTACGGGGAATTCCTGGCGGAAGAAACAGAATATGAGAGCATCGCGCAACTGGTGCAGGGGCTGGATGACCAGCCGGCGGAGGTCCATCAGAGGATTCGTGACAGGCTGGGCAGGCACGCACCTGATGACGACAATGAACTGGTGACGGCGCTGCTCGACCGGCATGGCACCGGTCGCGTTCTCTTTCGCAATGTCCGTGAATCCGTTGAAGGTTTTCGAGCGCGTCATCTGCATGCCGTGGAACTTCCCGCAGAATCCTTCCCGACGGGTGACGCCGGTGCCTGGAGCAGTTCGGATGCAAGGCTGACCTGGCTCACGGAACTGGTCAGCAGCAGCACGGAAAAGTTCCTTGTGATCTGCTCACGGGCGGATACGGCGATGGCCCTGGACAAGCATCTCAGGAATAAAACCACTATCCGCTCGCTGGCATTTCATGACCACCTGGACCTGGTCGCCCGCGACCGGGCAGCGAACTACTTCGCCGATACGGATCGCGGTGCCCAGGTGCTGGTCTGCTCTGAAATCGGCAGTGAAGGTCGAAACTTTCAGTTTGCTCACCACCTGGTCATGTATGACCTGCCGGAAAGCCCCGATCTGCTGGAGCAGAGAATCGGTCGCCTGGACCGAATCGGACAGACCAGAGACATCAATATTCATGTGCCCTATGCACGGGGAAGTGAGCAGGAAGCCAGATTGCGTCTGTTTGACGAAGGTCTGGGCATATTCTCGCAACCCAACGCTGCGGCCCAGATGATCTTTGATGAACAGCCGGAGAACCTCGCCGGACAATCACGGCTGGACTGGACCAAGGCCGAAAGCAAGCGTCAGCGCCGGGCACTGGCTGTTGGTCGCGACCGGCTGCTGGAACTGAATTCGCATCGCCCGGAAATCTCAGCCGACCTGATCAAGCAGCTTACGGAACTGGAATCCGAGGATACGCTGGAACACTACATGGAGCATTCGTTCGAGATGTTCGGCCTGGAATCGGAAGTGCTGAACGATACAACCTTCACCGTAAAACCGACCGAAAGCATGGTGCGTCACAGTTCCGTCAGCGCCGAAACCCGGGACCGTTTCCGGTATCCCGAACTGCCGGAGGAAGGGCTGACCTACACCTATGATCGCGCCACCGCGCTGGCGCGTGAAGACGTTCATTTTCTCACCTGGGAGAACCCGCTGGTTCTACAGGCGCTCGACCTTGTGGCCAGTGATGTCACGGGTAACGCAGCCGTGGTGGTCGTCAGGCTGGCGGGTGTTCAGGCAGGTACCATGCTGCTGGAAACCCTGCACCAGATTGACTGTATTGCCCCTGCTGAACTGAGCGCCGGTCAGTATCTGCCGCCCGTTCTGGTTCGCTCTCTGATAACGCCCGAACTGACAGATGTCTCCGGCAAGGTAGCCTTCAGCACCTGGGATGATCGCCTGGATATTCCGGAAGACACCATCGCGAAGATTGTCGCGCAACAGGAAGATGGCATCAAAAAAATGATCCGGGCAGCCCATGACGGCGCCCGGCTAAAATTTGAACCGGTCCGGCAGCAGGCGCTCGCGGACATGACCGATCAACTGACGCGGGAAGTCAATCGACTGCGCGCCCTCGCGGACGTCAATCCCAATGTGCGTGCTGAAGAAATTCAGTTCCTGGCAGAAAGGCGGGATACGCTGGAAAGCGCGATCAGAAACGCCCAGGTGCGCCTTGAAGCCGTCCGATTGATTGTTACCGCCTGAATGCCGCCAAAACCGGCTCAGTCCTCCCGGGCGACGGTACCCGCTTACCCGAACCTTCTGTAAACTGGCCCCTCAAAATTGCAGGGAGTCATCATGTCAGGAATTGTCGTTATCGGTGCCGGTCAGGCGGCAGGTCAGGCTGCTGCAAGTCTTCGCCAGGAAGGCTACGAGGGACCCGTGACCATCCTGGGAGATGAAGCTCAGGCCCCCTATCAACGACCGCCTCTTTCCAAGGCTTACCTTTCCGGCGAGATCGGCATGGACCGGGTCCTGGTCCGACCGGAAAAGTTCTACCATGACAAGGACATTACACTTAAAACAAACACCCGCGTCGTCTCCATCGACCGGGGCAACAAATCAGTCACCACGGAAGCCGGTGACACCATCCCTTACACGAAACTGCTGATCGCCACCGGGTCGAGGCCGCGTATTCTGACAATACCCGGCAGTGACCTCTCCGGCATTCACTACCTCAGGACCATCGACGATGTGGACCGCATTCGGGTGGCCATGCAAACTGCCAGCCGACTGTGCATCGTCGGTGGCGGCTATATCGGCCTTGAGGTGGCGGCGATTTCGGTGACGGCCGGTCTGAAGGTCACCGTGGTTGAAGCTATGGATCGCATTCTGCAACGAGTGACGACGCCGGAAATGAGCGAGTATTACCACAAGCTGCATACCAGCCGCGGCGTGAACATCATGGTGAACACCGGCGTCGAGGGTTTTGACGGCGATGGGTCCGTATCCGCCGTCCTGTGCGGCGACACCAGAGTGGAGACTGACCTGGTGATCGTTGGCATCGGCATTATCCCGAACGTCGAACTCGCCGAAGCCGCCGGACTGGAGTGCGGCAATGGCATCCTGGTCGATGATCACGGTTGCACGTCTGACCCCGACATCTACGCCGCCGGTGATTGTACGAATCATCCTAATCCGGTACTGGACAGACGGTTACGCCTGGAATCGGTTCCCAACGCCATGGAACAGACGCGCGTTGCCTGTAGCAACATGCTGGGGGGTGACAAGGTATACGCAGCCGTGCCCTGGTTCTGGAGTGACCAGTATGAACTCAAGTTGCAGATGGTTGGCTTTTCCTCTGATGGCGATTCATCCTGCGTCCGTGGCGACAAGGACGCCGACCAGTTCGCGGTCTTCTACCTGAACAGCGGCAGGGTCGTGGCGGTTGATGCCGTGAACAGCCCCAGGGAGTTTATGGTATGCAAGCAACTCTACGGCAAACCAGCCGACCCGGCTGCCCTTGCAGACCCTGAAGTCGAACTGAAATCCCTGCTAAACTAGCCCCATTTAACCCCGGCACGCCGTAAGGAGGTAAAGATGCCAACAGTAAAATTCATTGAGTTCAACGGGACGGAGCACACCATTGATGCCAACAATGGTGAGTCCATCATGATGGTGGCCACCAGCAATCTGGTCCCCGGTATCGATGCCGATTGCGGCGGCGAATGCTCCTGTGCGACCTGTCACGTACTGATTGATGCTGACTGGCGTGCCAGGCTGAACCCCGGCTCGGAAACCGAAGAATCCATGCTGGACCTGAACCCGGACCGGACCGAGGACTCACGTCTCAGTTGTCAGATCGTCATGTCAGATGACCTGGACGGCATCGTTGTACAACTGCCGGAGTTCCAGTATTAGAACCCACGACAAGAAGCTCGGGAGAAACCCATGAGTGAAGCCATACAACTGGAAAAGAACCCATACGCCATCCCCCTGGAAGAGATTGACGTCAGTGACGCCAACCTCTTTATGAACAATACCCACTGGGGATACTTTGAACGCCTGCGCCATGAAGACCCTGTCCACTACTGCAGGGACAGCCTGTTCGGTCCCTACTGGTCGATCACAAAATTCAACGACATCATGGAGATTGAGAAGAACCATGAGGTTTTCTCATCCGAGGGCGGCATCACGCTTGCCGACCGTCCTGAGGACTTCCAGACCGTTAACTTTATTTCTCTCGATCCACCCAGACACGACATCCAGCGCAAGGCTGTGACCGGTGTTGTCGCGCCCATGAACCTGGCGAAACTGGAACCGATCATCCGTGAGCGCGCCCGGAAGATACTGGATAACCTGCCCATCGGCGAAGAATTTAACTGGGTTGACCTGGTTTCCATCGAACTGACCACACAGATGCTGGCGATCCTGTTTGACTTCCCGTTCGAGGAAAGACGCAAGCTGACCTACTGGTCCGACATGGCCACCAGCGGTGAGCTGGGCGGTGGCCCCACCCCGGAAGAAGTGCGTCGCGCCGCATTGATAGAGTGCCTTGAGGTCTTCACCCATCTCTGGAATGAGCGGGTTCATCGAGATCCGTCTGAGGCCATTGATCTCATCACAATGATGGCACACAACCCGAACACCCAGGACATGGATCCAATGGAATACCTGGGGAACCTGATCCTGCTGATTGTCGGTGGCAACGACACCACACGTAACTCTATCTCCGGTGGTGTTTACTTCATGAATCAGTTCCCGGAAGAATTCGAGAAGGTGAAGAAGGATCACTCGCTGATCCCGACCATGGTGCCGGAGATCATTCGCTACCAGACCCCGCTCGCCTACATGCGTCGGCGTGCAACCCGGGACTATGAGTTGCGCGGCAAAACCATCCGGGAAGGAGACAAGGTCGCCATGTGGTACGTGTCCGGAAACCGTGACGACGAAGTGATCGACAATCCCGACCAGTTCATCATCGACCGGGACAAGCCGCGTCATCACCTGTCATTCGGATTCGGCATTCATCGCTGCATGGGTAATCGACTGGCCGAGATGCAACTGCGCATCATCTGGGAAGAAATCCTGAAGCGCTTCGACCATATCGAAGTCACCGGCGAGCCGGTCCGCATTCAGTCCAGCTTCGTGAAGGGTTACGCGGAACTTCCGACAATCATTCACGCCAGGTAACCGGCTGCCCGGTAGAAACAGGGTTTACTACCGGGAAGCCACGGGCCAACCTCGACCCAATGACCAATCCGACGGTCCCACATGAACAGCATTGAGTTCGAGTCAGTGAACAAGTTCTTCGGCACCCATCACGCCGTCTCTGACATGAGCTTCAGGGTACCCGAGGGCTCTGTTTACGGATTTCTTGGGCCAAACGGCGCGGGCAAAACCAGCACCATCCGAATGATTATGAGCATCCTCTACCCGGATTCCGGAAGGCTGCGGGTTCTGGGTGACGATCAGCCGGAACGTGTGAAAGACCGGCTGGGATACCTGCCGGAGGAAAAGGGCCTGTACAAGAAGATGAAGGTGAAAGAGATAGTCACCTACTTCGGCACCTTGAAAGGAATGTCCCGGCGCGATGCCTCACGACAGACAGAGCGACTGCTGCAACAATTCGGCCTTGAAGATGCGGCGGGGAAGCGATGTGAGGAACTCTCGAAGGGTATGGGTCAGAAGGTACAGATACTTTCAACCCTGATGCATGACCCGGCACTGGTAATCCTGGATGAGCCGTTTTCCGGCCTCGACCCTATCAACGTCGAACTGGTGCGCGAGGTTATCCTTGACCTCAAACGTCAGGGCAAGACTGTCATTTTTTCCACGCATATCATGGAACAGGCGGAACAGATCTGCGATTCGATTCTGCTGATCAACAAGGGACAGAAACTGATCGACGGCCGCATCTCCGAGGTCAAGGGCCAGTTTTCATCGACCCTGCTGATTGACTATGAGGGTGATCCGGGCGCACTGAAGCAACCTGGCGTTATCCGGGTCAACAACATGGGGAATTCCGCCGAGCTGTCCATCGAGGAAGATTGCGATACCCGGGCGCTGTTGAAGGCCCTGATGGATGCGGTGAAGCTGAACAGCTTCATCCTGAAGGAACCCTCACTGCACGAAATCTTCATCCGGACTGTCAGGGAACCACAGGCATGAACCGAATGCTGCTGGTCGCCTTCCGGGAATTCCTTGAGAATGTTCGCACCAAGGGTTTCTGGTTGAGCATTCTAATGATGCCCATTGTCCTGGCTCTCCTGGGCTTCGTGCCGGTCCTGGTCGAGAACACCCGAACTGCGAAAAATTTCGCTGTGGTGGATGAAACCGGCGTTGTCCTCGACACCGTCAGAAAAGAGATCAGTGTTCGCGACTTCCAATACCTGTTAACCGACTTCGCCACGGGACAGGAGAACCTTCTGCCGGACTTTCTGGCTGCCCTTTTCCCGCAGATTCGCTCCCTCAACAAAATGGAACGGCAAAGCATCATTGAATTCCTGTTCCGGGACGGTGAACTTCATGACGGCCTGACGAGCAGTTTGACAAGCCAGCTACAGCAGCACCGCCGCGCCATCATCGACTGGTGGGCCGAACTCAGTGACGAGGAACGGGCGGGTTTCTCGGACAATATATCAGCGAACTACTTCCGCATGATTGAAACGTCAGACCTGGACCGACTCAATAAGATGATCGAATCTGAAGAACTCTTCGCCTATTTCACTATCGGTCGCAACATCATCGAAAACATCAATGATGCGGAGTATGTCTCGAATAACCTGACGGACCGGGACCTGGAAATCTGGTTTGGTGAACTGGTCAGCCAGTACGTCCGTGATCAAAGACTGGCCCGGAGCAATATTGATGCAGAAACCGCCGACTGGATCGGCGAGGCCATAGCGTTTGAAGGCATTACCCTTGGCGGGGATGGCGAAGCTGAAGAAGTGGATTCCACAGACATCGCCCGGCAGTGGGCACCGGTGGCCTTTGTCTACTTCCTCTGGATTTCCGTCATGATCAACACGCAAATGCTGATCACCAACACCATTGAGGAGAAGTCCAACAAACTGGTTGAGGTGCTGCTTTCCTCTGTCTCTGCCATCTCGCTGATGGGCGGCAAGATCATCGGTATCGCGGCGACGGGTTTGACCATTATCATCGCCTGGCTGACCATGGTACTTGCCTTCTTCACAGGGCTGCCGATGCTGGCGGGACTGGAACTCCCCATTGATCTTTCTTCCGTGATGGCAGACCCCTGGTTCCTTGGGTCTTTTATCATCTACTTCCTGCTGGGGTATCTGTTTTATGCGGCCCTGCTGGTGGGACTGGGCTCTCTATGCAACAACCAGAAGGAAGCGCAGAACCTGATCATGCCCGTGCAGTTGATCCAGATGGTGCCAATCTTTCTGATGATTCCCATCGGCAGGGATCCCAACGGCACACTCGCCCAGGTGCTGTCCTACATTCCACCACTGACACCCTTCGTGATGATGAATCGCGCGGCCGGAACACCTTCAACCCACGAATACATCACTACCACCATCCTGCTACTGGTATCTATCGTGGTCGCTTTCTGGCTGGCAGCCAAGATATTCCGCGTTGGTATCCTGATGACCGGCAAACCACCGGGCGTGAAAGAAATCTTCAGGCTGCTGCGCGCACCGGTAACCCGTGCCACCTAACCATCGGCCCGAAGGTCAGCAACAAACCCGGAGACAGCCCTGCCAATATCATCCCCGGAATCTTCCTGGATGAAATGCAGCCCCTTGACAGTGACCTCTCTTTGATTCGGCCAGCCGCGACAGAACGCCAGCGGGGCACCCGTCAGAATGGATCCCGGGTCCGCGTTCACCAGCAGTTTCGGTATTGCTGAGCGCGAGAGGTACTCGCCATAGGCGGTAACCAGCTCGACCACGTCCGCGGGTTCTCCGTCAACGGGAATCTGGCGTGGCCAGGTCAGGGTCGGACGTCGGTCCTCACCCGCTTCCCTGAAGGGCGCACGATAGACTTCCATTTCCTCATCCGTCAGATCCCTGATGATGGAGCTCGGCAGCACCGCTTCGACGAACAGGTTCTTCTCAAGGATCATCTCCTCACCCGACTCCGAGCGAAAACCCTGAAAGATGCCCCGCGCATTTTCAGGCCACTCATCCCAGGTCAGTGGTTTAACGATGGCCTCCATGTAGGCAATCCCCTGAACGACTTCCTCATGGCGGCGGCACCAGTCAAAGCCAAGCGCCGAACCCCAGTCATGGACCACAAAAACCACATTGCCGGTCACATCAAGCTGATAGAGAAACTCATCCAGATAGTTGCGATGCTCATTGAACGTGTACCGGCCCGGGCCGCTGTCATCCAGCTTGTCGGAATCACCCATGCCGATCAGGTCGGGCGCAATGCACCTTCCCTGTTTCGTCAGGTGAGGCATGACCTTGCGCCAGAGATAGGAAGAGGTTGGATTACCATGCAGTAATACGATCGGGTCACCCTCACCCTCTTCGATATAGGCCATCTTTTTGCCCAGCACCTCAACCTGTTTTTTCTCAAAAGGCATATCGTCCTCAACTCAATGTTGACCTGATTTGTCTGGATGTCTTAGCATACAAAGTACCTGGCTTGGGAGGTTCAATGATGAAGTTCCGGGTATTTATTCTACAGCCCGCCACGGCACAACCGCAACATAGCGAGGAAGGGAAGCAACCGGGCAGGAGCGCCACCGTCAATGGCTGTTGATTATGGGCCGAAGTTTGGGGAACTGGTCAGTCTCTTGATTTCTGCGAGCCGTTACAATGACCATTCGCTGGCAATCATAGGCCGGGACCATGGGCTTGACGTAAGCCTGAACCCGGAAGAGGTCTGGGAGCAAGGTGATCGGTTGCACGACCTGTTTAGAACAGTTCTCTTTGACGACATGCCGCCAGCAGAGCCAGCATCGCCTGACCGGACGACCTCGGCAAACCAGGGTTTTATTGCCCGCATCGGCATTGTCCACCCCAACAGTGGTCACCCGGACAAGGACAAGACCTGACATTCCCGGGTCACCTGTGAGTGCAAGATGGATGCAAGCAAGCTGGAAGCCGTGTTAGAAGAAATGATTGCCACCGCCAGCAAGAACCGGGGACTACTGATCAGGTTCGCGCTGGCGGTAGGCAGCCCCTGGTATTCCGAGAAGGATATGACAAATCCTGAGGAGCAGTCGGACCTTCTGCACCGGCTGTTGAAGGATGCTTTTGCCGAGGAACCGGAAGAGGAGGGATAAATGGATGAGCCCGGATTGGAAAAGGTTCTCAACGCCATCATTGACTCGAATTACAACCATCTTGTGCGGCTGGTCAGGGTGGCCAGGAAAGAGGGCATTGATCTGGGCGTTACCGACAACGACCTGCAAGCGGCCAGGGAAAAGGCCGCCAGACTGCACCGCCAGGTAAAGGAGGCCCTTGCGAACGAGGAAGGTGTTCCCTGAGGGCGGGTGTTCTTCCGACCGCACAAGCGTGTTACCTGTAAGTTCGAACGGAATAAAGCGGATTTGTCACAACTGTGAAAGGCACTGCGATAACACTATAATCGCCTCCCCCTTTACTCAGACCGGTCCGGGCATGTCCCTGTATGTCAACAAAGAGGACGTCGTTCAGGCGCATGATCGAATCAGGCCGCACATTCAGAAGACGCCGCTGATCAGGTCGCTGACCCTGTCCGATCTCACGGGCACCCGGGCGCTGTTCAAGCTGGAAAATCTCCAGATGACCGGCTCGTTCAAAGAGCGAGGCGCGCTGAACCGGCTAATCTCGCTGACTGAACAGGAACGGCGGAAGGGAATCATTGCAGCCAGTGCGGGAAACCACGCCCAGGCTCTGGCCTACCACGCGGGCAGACTGGGTATTTCCGTCAAGATCGTCATGCCGGAATACAGCCCCATCGTCAAAGTCAAATCCACGGAACACTGGGGCGCGGAGGTCATCCTGGCCGGCGATACATTTGATGACGCCATGGCGCATTCCCGGGAAATCGTCGAGAAGGAAGGCCGTGTTTACATTCACCCCTTTGATGACCCGCTGATCGCCGCCGGTCAGGGCACTGTCGGCATCGAACTGCTGGAAAGTGAGTTCGGCGACGACATTGAGGCTGTGATCATTCCGGTGGGCGGAGGCGGCCTGATCGCAGGCATCGCCGGTTACCTCAAGGCGGTGCGACCGGACATCACCATCATCGGTGTGGAGGAATCCACCTGCACTGCCATGCACCAGGCGCGGCAATCAGGGGCACCCACGCTTGTGGACCCGGCGCCCGTGATTGCCGATGGCATCGCGGTTCGACAGGTTGGGGCCGAGAACCTGAAGGTCGTCAACGCCTGCGTGGATGAAATGGTCAGCATCAGCAGCGATGAGATCGCCAACGCCATCATGCTGATGCTGGAAATCGAAAAGCTGGTGGTTGAGGGCGCGGCAGCAGCACCACTGGCGGCTCTTCTGAACAAAAAACTGCCGCAGCTCAATGGCAAGACCGTCGTGTCTGTCATTTCCGGCGGTAACATCGATGTGAATCTGCTGTCGCGAATTATCGACCGGGGTCTCGCCTTTGACGGTCGCGTAGCAAGGATACAAACCGTGGTTCAGGACCGGCCCGGAAACCTGGAACAACTGTTGACCATTTTCCGCCACAAGGGCGCCAATATTCTTGAGGTCCACCATCATCGCCTGTCACCCACGGCGCCTGTCGGGCAGGTCGGGGTCACAGTGACCGTTGAAACACGCAACCGGGCGCATCAGGAAGACATCATCCGGGCGCTCCGGGAAAGTCACTATCCCATACTACAGGAGGCTGGTTTATGGCCGTCTATCTGATCGCAACGCTGAACATTCACGACCGGGAAAGATACCGGCAGTATGGCGACGGGTTTATGGAAATCTTCACCCGTCACAGGGGCAAACTGCTCAGCGTGGAGGAAAGCCCCGAGGCACTGGAGGGGACCTGGGATTTCACCCGAACGGTATTGCTGGAATTTCCCTCGGAAGAAGACGCCAGGAACTGGTATGACTCCGATGACTACCAGGCGCTGGTGCAACATCGCTTTGCGGCCGCAGACGGCAATGTTGTGATGGTCAGGGGACTGGAGACGGGCTGATAACCAGACCCGCGCACTGCCGGGCGTATTGTACGGTGATCGGCTTCTGCTAGACTGCCACTGAATCAATTGGTCGGTCGGGATCTATGCCGGGTCGAGTGAAACGCTGGCTAAACCGCTTCTGGGTGGAGTACCGGACGCTGATCTACTTCCTGATCGTCATGGTGCTGTTCCGTTCCGCCGTTGCCGACTGGAACCAGGTGCCGACCGGCTCCATGAAACCCACCATCCTTGAAGGCGACCGGGTGGTCGTCAACAAGCTCGCCTACGATCTGAAAGTACCCTTTACAAGCTGGGAAATTGGCCGATGGGCGGACCCGACGCGCGGTGAAATCGTCACCTTCTATTCGCCCAGGGATGGCAGACTACTTATCAAGCGCGTGGTCGGAACCCCCGGCGACCTGATCACCATGAGAAACAATCAACTGTTCATCAATGATGAACCCGCAACCTATGGCGAACTGGACCGGGAAATTGTTCGTCAACTGGACCTCTACCAGCGCTACCGGCTCTCTCTTCTGGTGGAGCAGGTTGGCGACAAAAAATATCCGGTCATGCTCAAGCCCTCGGAGCCAAACCACTACAACAGTTTCGGCCCCGTCGAAATACCGGGCGACCATTACCTGATGCTGGGCGATAACCGGGACAGCAGCCTGGATTCACGGGCCATTGGACTCGTACCCCGCGACCAGATCACCGGTCGCGCACATACCGTTGCATTTTCCGTGGATTATGAAGCCTACTACCTGCCGCGCATGGACAGGTTTATTCACTCGTTGGACTACGAGTAGCTTCTTGCTCTTCCGCATCAGCGGGCGTATCAAGACTGGATAACAGCGATGTCCGACTGCGCCTGAACAGACGCACTGCGGGAAACAGGATCAGACCGGCCACCATCAGCACACCCACAAAGACAAACGACAATAGAAAAAGCACCCGGACGACCTCCGTCTCGACGTTAAAGTAGCGGACGGCCACCCAGACAAATGCCGCAGCGAAGAAGGACGCGGAGATAAGGCGGCGAACCAGTGGGTCTTTGAACATTCGACGAAATTGGCAATAAAAGAAGTGTAGCTTACACTCCCTGTCCACACCTTCCAAAAAACCACATCGACATGAGGAAAAACCATGCCACTTGAACCCGCTTTTCAGACCCTGCTACAGCAACTCGCCGAGGCTGGCGGCCCAGCCATAATTGATGGCTCCCCGCCCGAGGCCCGGGAGATGTATCGCGCGATGCAGGACATGCTGCCAGGGCCGGACGTCTCGCAGGTCGAAGATGCCGATGCGAACGGGATTCCGGTACGCATCTACAGAAACTTCGAGGCGCCGGGCCCCTGTATCCTGTTTTTTCATGGCGGCGGCTGGGTCATCGGCGACCTGGATACCCATGACTCCGTCTGTCGGCAACTGGTCAATGCCACCGGCTATACGGTGATCGCCGTTCACTATCGGCTGGCACCGGAACACCCCTTCCCCGCCGCCGTCGACGATTGCTACGCGGCCCTGCGCTGGGTACGGGACAACGCGGAACCCCTGGCCGTGGATAGCTCGCGCATCGCGGTCGCCGGTGACAGCGCAGGAGGCAACCTGGCTGCGACAGTCAGCCTGAAGGCCCGGGATGAAGGCACGGGTGGAATCCGGTTTCAGCTTCTGATTTATCCCGTGACTGATTTCAACTTTGATACCCCGTCCTATATTGAGAATGCCGAGGGTTATCTCCTGACCGAGGAAAGCATGCGCTGGTTCTGGAACCATTACATTGGTGATGATGAATCCCACGGCAACAACCCACTGGCGTCACCGATGCGGGCGACCGATCTCAGCGGACTGCCACCGGCCATGGTGATGACGGCAGAGTACGACCCCCTTCGGGACGAAGGTGAAGCCTACGCTGAACGCCTTCGTAAAGCCGGTGTCGAGGCCGACCTGAAACGCTACGACGGCCTGATTCACGGGTTTTTTGGCCAGACAGATCTGAGTCAGGGGGCGCGTCAGGCAATGACCGACGCGGCGACCGCCCTGAAACGCGCACTTGGCTGATTCCTCGAACCTGACGGACCTTTCTCCCGGTGCCACTCTGGAGAACCAGACATTCGTCGGCATCTCGCTCAAGGGGCGGGAACTTGAAGATATTGTCTTTAAGCACTGTGAGTTTACAGGCTGCGAATTCGACAGCCTCAAGGCTCGAAACCTCGTATTCAGTCACTGCCGGTTTTACGAGAAGGACAGTGAGACCGCCTGCTCATTCAAATTCGCCAGTCTGAAGGATTGCGAGTTCACGGACTGTGACCTGACGCTGTGTGACCTGTCTCGATGCAACCTCTACCAGTGCCGTTTTCACCAGTGCCAGTTATCAGGTTCCCGGTTCGGCGACACCTCCAACGAGCTAACCCTGACGGCATCGGTTTCAATGCACGGGCTGAGTTTCACGGATTGCAACCTCGCCTATGCAGACTTTAGCGACGCGAACCTTGCCGAGACGGATTTTTCCGGTAGCCGCCTGTCGCACGTGCAACTCGACCGGGCAAACCTGACGGATGCCGTTCTGACCGACTGTGAACTGCACGATGTCTCCGGTGAGGATCTCATTTTGCGGGGCGCTGACCTGCGGGGCGCTACCCTGGGTGGCCTGGACGTCCGTCTGATCGATGTGACCGATGTCCGGGTCCACAGCGAACAGGCGACCATCCTGCTTGAAACCCTGGGAATGCGTATAGATTGAAGATTTGCTCTCACAAAAAAAGCCTGTTATTCAGAGCTTCCCTTGATGATTCCGGCCTTTCGGCTCTAAACTGCGGGCACAGGTCGATCAGATGACCGGCTGGTTCAATAGCCTGCCGGAACACTATCGCCAGGAATGCAGACCAGGCATTAGCCGTTTCCTGGTGCAGTTAATGATATGAGTCTTTTACATGAAAAAATTGGTATCCCTGTTTCTTACCTGCCTGCTTTACCCAGCGAGCGCCTTCGCCCTTGTCGAGCCGTCGGTGCCTGCGCCGCTGCATCCGATGCCCGAGCATGGTGCGACGACTCAGAACATCGTTGATGCCCTGGCCTCGCGACACTATGTCCCTTCCAGGCTGGACGACGATCTCTCCTCCCGAATACTGGATACCTACATTGATGATCTGGACCCGAGCAAAAGCTACTTCCTGCAGAGCGACATTGATGAGTTTGAACAGTATCGGTTTCAACTCGATGACGACCTGACGCGCGGCAACCTGAATCCGGCCTTCAACATTTTTAACCGCTACCATGAGCGGGTGATTGATCGGTTCGAGCAGGTTATCGCCATGCTGGACGAAGGCATTGATCAGCTTGATTTTACGGTTCGGGAAGGGCTTCTCGTGAATCGGGAGAACGCTGCCTGGGCCGGGTCCGAAGCGGAACTTGATGAACTCTGGCGAAAGCGGATCAAAGATGCGGTTTTGAATCTGCGCCTCACGGACAAAGAGCCGGAGAAGATACGGGAACTGCTGGTAAAGCGTTTCACCAATCGACTCTCGCGTGCAAGACAGACAAACAGCGAAGACGTGTACCAGCTATACATGAATTCGTTCACCAGAACCTACGACCCACATACGCAGTATTTCTCACCGCGCACCTCCGAGAACTTCAATATCAACATGAGCCTGTCGCTTGAAGGTATCGGCGCGGTCCTGCAACTGGAAGACGAATACACAAAGGTCGTCTCACTGGTTCCGGCCGGCCCGGCTGACAAGGCCGGTGTGCTGAAGCCCAATGACAAGATCATCGCGGTCGGCCAGGGTGAAGCGGGTGAAATGGTTGATGTCATCGGCTGGCGCCTTGATGAGGTTGTTCAACTGATCCGTGGCCGCAAGGACACGGTGGTCAGGCTCGACATTGTTCCCGCTGCAAACTCTGACGGCACTCATCGCACCATCAGCATCGTGCGAAACAAAGTCGGACTGGAAGAACAGTCGGCGAAATCCGAACTCATAGAGATGGAACGATTCGGCTCTGTTCACAAGATCGGCGTGATTGACATTCCGACCTTTTACATCGACTTCAAAGCGCTCCAGAAAGGAGACCGCAACTTCAAGAGCACGACCCGGGACGTCAGGAAGCTCATCCGCGAACTGGTTGAACAGGACATCGACGGTATCGTCATCGACCTGAGGGATAATGGCGGTGGCTCATTGCAGGAAGCCAAAATGCTGACCGGTCTCTTTATTGATCACGGTCCTACCGTGCAGATCAGGAGCAAGAGCGACCGCGTCGACATTCTTGATGATCGCGACATCAGCGTGGTCTACGACGGCCCCCTGGCTGTGCTGGTTAACCGCCTGAGTGCGTCCGCATCGGAAATCCTCGCCGGCGCCATCCAGGACTATGAGCGCGGCATCATTATCGGCAGTCAGACATTCGGCAAGGGCACCGTACAGTCGCTGCTGCCCCTGAACCGCGGACAGTTGAAGCTGACTCAGGCGAAGTTCTACCGCATATCAGGAGAAAGCACCCAGGAGAAAGGCATCATTCCGGACATCGTCTATCCGCCCAGCTACGACCCTGACGCCATTGGCGAGAGCACACTGGAAGAACCCCTTCCCTGGGACAAGATCACCGCGACCAGCTATCGACGCAAGCATGTGATCAATCACCTGATACCAGAGCTCCGCTCACTGCACCGGCAGCGTGTTGCCGATAACCCGGAATTCAAATACCTGAAAGAAGCCTTTGCCTACCGCAAGGCTCGCAATGATGAGGATTACATCAGCCTGAACGAAGCAGAGCGCATTCATGAAAAGGCTGAACGTGAAGCCTTCTGGCTGGCGCTGGAAAACAAAAAGCGTGAAGCCCTGGGGCAGCAGGCACTCGCCTCACTCGACGACCTGGAAAACGAAGATGGACCGACGGTCGCCGGTGTTGAACCCGTTGCAACCGAGGGTGACACCGGCGGTGCCATCGTGCCGGACAAGATGGAAGGTGCGGAAGGTAAAGAACCGGTTCCCGGCAGCGAAATGGCCGGTTCCGGTGCGGGTGTTTCCGTTGCCGACCCGGAAGCTGAAACAGATGCGGAAGAGCCGCCCGACCCCTACCTCGTCGAAAGTGGCCACATCCTGCTGGACCTGATCTCACTGGAAGAGCGAACTGCTGCGGAACTGAAACAGTCACGCGGTAGCTGATTATGATTGTCACTATCATCAGCATCTTCACGCTGCTTCTGGTGCTCTCCCTCGCGGCAGAGCCTCTGGCCAGGCGGCTTCACCTGCCCCACACGTCACTACTGATTCTGCTGGGTGCGCTGACCGGTTACGGGCTGACGCTGGGACTCGACATTGATACCGGGCTCAGGGCGACCAACTTTCGTGATCTGGTTTTCTTCGTTCTTTTGCCGGTGCTCATCTTCGATGCGGCATTCAATATTGCGTTCGATGAACTGAACTCGAACCTGTTGCCGATTCTGGTTCTGGCAATTGTCGGCATGCTGCTCACCACGTTGATCGCCGGTGTGCTCCTGTACGGCGGCATCGGGCATCCTTCAGGGTTCCCCTGGATAGCCGCACTGCTGGCGGGCGCCCTGCTCGCCGCCACCGACCCGGTGGCCGTCGTCGCCCAGATGAAATCACTGGGCGCACCGGAGCGATTGGGTGTGTTACTTGAGGGTGAAAGCCTGTTTAACGATGCCACGGCAATTGTCACTTTCACCATTTTACTGGGCCTGGCGCTGATGCCGACCGCCGAACTCACCGTCCATGAAGCTGTTCTCGATTTCATGATCGTGTTCATCGGCGGCGCATTCATCGGACTCATCATCGGATGGATCGCCACCTGGCTGTTCCGTCATGCCCGGTCCGGCATTCACGCAACGGTCATCACACTCACCGCAGCCTACAGCAGCTTTCTCGTCGCCGAAGCCTGGCTTCATGTCTCAGGCGTCATGGCGGCGCTGGTTGCCGGACTGATACTGGGGCGGACCAGGTTGGAAACAGAGAAAACCGCCAGCGAAGTTGAATTCTTCTGGCAGTCCGTCACCTACCTGGCCAATGGCACCGTCTTCCTGCTGATGGGATTTACCATCACGGTTTCCATGTTTACGGATCGATGGCTGGCCATGCTGATTGCCATCGGTGCCGTGCTGCTGGCCCGGCTGGTCTCGACCTTTGGCAGCCTGTTCGTCGTGAATCGCCTGCTGCGAGAACGGATTCCCCTCGCTTACCAGCAGGTCGTGTTCTGGGGCGGTCTGAGGGGGGTGGTGGTTATTGCGCTCGCCCTGTCTCTACCGGCGGAACTGCCCTACTGGTATACCATTCAATCCATGGCCTTCGCCGTTGTGCTGTTCACCATGTTCGTGCAGGCACCGACCACACCCTGGCTATTGCGACGCAGTCATCTCGCTCAAGGGGTCCGGGACTGAAAATCACCTCTGCTATCAATAAAACCACATACAATCTGTGCCATCTTCGGCATCAGAGCATCCGGCAAATCATGTCCCATGCCCGGAATGACGGTCAGTTCAGCACCTGGTATCAGCGCCGCAGTGTCCTCACCTGCCGCGAGTGGTATCAGCGGGTCGTCGGCGCCATGAATCACCATGGTCGGCACTTTGATTGCGCGCAGCAGTTTCGATCGATCACCGGCTTCCACAACCGCCGCCATCTGGCGTGCATTGCCACCCGGACAGTAGTTACGTCTGAATCTTGCCCGCGCGACGGCAAAGCGTTCCTCCTCACTCGTCGGATAACCGGGGGAGCCGCACACTCTTAAGCCTTCCGCCGTTGCGCGGACGATCTCTTCCTCATCCGCGTCAGGGTCCGTTTCAGCGTTCAGCGTGGCTGCGGCTTCAGGTGTTGCCCCGGGTAATCCCGGTCTTGAGGAACTCGACATCACCGAGAAGAAGGTCTTGAGTCGGTCACCATGCTTCGCCGCCATTACCTGGCCGATCATGCCTCCCATGGAAATGCCAAACAGGTGGGCCCGGTCTATCTCCAGCGCATCCAGAATGCCCTCAACGTCGGCCGATAGGTCCTCCAGGTTGTAAGGTGCTTTCTCTTTGCCTTCTGCAATTCGGCGCATGTCCGGTATGCCTTCAAACTTCTGACTGAGACCCGCATCGCGGTTATCAAACACGACAACCCGAAGGCCGACCTCCAGCAGCGGCCGAATAAATGACTCCGGCCAGTCAATTAACTGCGTTCCCAGACCGCGCACCAGAACGATGGCGGGATCACTCGTCTCTCCCCTGACTTCCACCTCCAGTTCAATGCCATTCGCATTGACCTTCATGCCGGATCACCCCCCATACGGGTAAGCAGTTCAGCCGTCTTCTCTGCCATTAACTCCTCACTACCCCGGGCCTCGACGTTCAATCGCACGACCGGCTCCGTGTTGGAGCAGCGGATATTGAAGCGCCAGTCAGAAAACTCTACGGACAGACCATCCGTATGCGCGACGGTCAGGGCATCGCCGCCGTACTCCTTCTCCAGTTCATCGAGAAGCGCCGGGGCATCGTCAATGCGCCGATTGATTTCGCCGGAACAGGGGAAGAGCGCCATCCGCTCGTTCACGAGTTCGCTCAGCTTCTTACCCTCACGCACCATCAGGTCAATGATCAGCAACCAGGGCACCATGCCGCTGTCGCAGTAGGCAAAGTCCCTGAAGTAGTGATGCGCGCTCATCTCTCCGCCATAGATCGCGTCTTCCGCACGCATGCGTTCCTTGATAAAAGCATGACCTGCCTTGCTCTCGATGGCTCGACCCCGGCCTGCCACGATATCAATGGTATTCCAGATGAGTCGCGGGTCATAAACAATGCCCGACCCGGGTTGTTTTGCCAGAAAACCCTCGGCCAGCAGACCGACGATATAGTAACCCTCAATAAACCGGCCATCTTCATCAAACAGGAAGCATCGGTCAAAGTCGCCATCCCAGGCCACACCCAGGTCAGCGCCCGACCCACGGATGGCATCAATGGTTGGCGGGCGATTCTCCGGCAACAGCGGGTTCGGGACGCCATTCGGGAAACGGCCATCGGCTTCAAAATGCACCGGCACAAAGTCGATTGGCATTCTGTCCATCAGGCGTTCGATCACAGGGCCGGCAGCACCGTTGCCGGGATTCGCCACCATCCTGATGCCGGAGATCGCTTCCAGGTCCACATAGCCCAGGAGTTTTTCGATATAGGCATCGCGATGGTCAAGTGACTTCACAGAACCGCCGCCCGGCGGTGCCGCAAATTCATTTCTGCCCACAGCTTCCCTGATGTCTGCCAGCCCGGTATCGCCACTGACCGGCCGGGCGCCCTTCCGAACCATCTTCATGCCGTTGTAGTCAGCCGGATTGTGACTGGCCGTGACGACAATGCCGCCATCGAAACCATAGTGGTCGGTTGTGAAGTAAATCTCTTCGGTGCCACACATGCCAACATGGGAGACATTCACACCCCCGGCATTCAGCCCCTCTATCAGGGCGTTGGTAATCTCCGGGCTGGACAGGCGGATGTCATGACCAACCACCACATCTTTCGGTTTCAGAAATGCCGAATAGGCGCGGCCAATGGCAAAGGCGATTTCCGTATTCAATTCGTCGGGTACCCGCCCGCGAATATCATAGGCCTTAAAGGCGCTGGTACTGAGAGGCACGTTACATCCTCAAGCGATCAAAGTCGGAAAGATTTGAGATTGAGACCCAGTTCCACGTCTGTCTTCAGCGTCAACAGTTGACGAGAACGGGTCGCATCATGTGCGGCTGCGTGGACCTTCCGGGCCGCAGCGCTATTTTCCTCTGCCGCAAGAATTTTATCGAGTGTTTTGTGATGAATCAGCAACTCCAGGGCACTTTTCGGACCGACACCCGGAACACCCTTCACATTGTTGCTCTTGTCCCCGACCAGGGCCAGGTAGTCGATATACTGACTGACCGGGATGCCGTAGTGTTCCATGACATATTGAGCGCCCCGCCGCACCTCGTTGAAGTGATCGAACACCAGAATGTGATCATCAATCAATTGTAGATAGATCTTGTCCGTGGAGAGAATAATCACATCACCACCATGGGCTGAGACCACATGCGCGATTGTTCCGATCACATCGTCCGCCTCGTAGCTGGGCACACTGCAACTGGCAACACCCAGCGTAAGAAAAGCCTCCCTGAATCCTGCCAGATTCGTCAGCAACAGCTCCGGCGTCGCTGACCGGTTCGCTTTGTACTCCGGGTAAAGCAGGTGCCGCCAGGTCTTGTCGTGATGTTCCAGTATCACCGCCGCATGTGTGGGTTTGTGTGTCTGCAGGGCGCGGCCAAGGGACTGTGATGCCGCCTGGATAACGGCTGCCATATCCGCTTCGGTTTCCGCATGTCTTGCCTCGAAGATGCGTCGAATCAGATTGAATCCGTCAACCGCAAGAAACTTCATCCGCCAGGGAAGCTCTGAATAATAGGATTTTTTCGTGAGAGCAAGACGGACGCGCCCGCAGAAAATCGTAAAAACGCTTTAATTTTCCGATGTTTCGAGGACGGGTCCAACGCAGCTATCGCGGGAAAAGACATGATTCAGAGTTTCCTTAGAAACCGACCGCCACACCCTCGGCACGGGGGTCTTTAACACCATGCAGCACGCCGTCCCGTCGCATCACGGAATTGGCGTCACCAATACCCCGGCCATAGGGCCACTGGAAGAACGAAACATGCCCCAGGGACATGAGTGCGCGCAGTGTATCGGGCGAAAACGCATATTTTTCATAGAGAATGCGGTTCGGCGTCCATTGATGGTGGAACCTCGGCATACTCACGGCATCATGCAGCGGCATCCCGTGATCAACCACATTCATGATGACCTGCAATGTGGTGGTAATAATGGTTGAACCACCGGGCGAGCCGGTCACCAGAATCGCCTGGCCGTCCTTCGCCACAATGGTCGGCGACATGGAACTCAGCATGCGTTTGTTCGGGGCAATCGCATTCGCTTCTCGCCCGATGAGATCGAACTGGTTCATCGTATCGGGTTTTACCGAGAAGTCGTTCATCTCATTATTCAAAAGAAAGCCCGCGCCGGTCACGACAATCTTGCTGCCATAGGAACTGTTCAGGGTCGTGGTCAGGGAAACCGCCATCCCGCTCGAATCCATGACGGAAAAATGTGTGGTTTCCATACTCTCCCGGTGATTCGGTGTGCCCGCTGAAATGGCCGCACTGTCAGAGGCTTTTTTCAGATCAACATCCGCAAAACGCTTTCTTGCATAAGCCTTGTCGGCCAGCCCCTCAAGCGGCACATCCCAGAAATCAGGGTCTCCCAAATGCTCTGCGCGGTCAGCATAGGCCCGGCGTTCCGCCTCGATCATCAGGTGAATCAGTTCTGAACTGCCCCAGCCCATCGACGCCACATCGTAGGGTTCCAGCATGTTCAGAATCTGAAGAACCAGCACTGCCGAAGAGGGTGGCGCCATTGTCCAGACATCGTAACCCCGATAGTTCGTTGTTACGGGGTCACGCCAGACCGACCGGTAGTTGTTCAGATCCTCGTGACTGATGATCCCGTTGCCGCGCCGCATCTCGGCAACAATCAGGTCAGCCGTTGCGCCTTCGTAGAACCCTGCCCTGCCTTTGTCTGCAATTCTCTGAAGTGTCTTTGCAAGATCGGGCTGCTGCCACAGGTCGCCCGCCCTGAGTTGTCGCTTACCCTGGGAAAACTTCTTCCTTGCAGCCGCCGACTCCTGGAGTTTCGCGCCAACCGTATTGATGTGGCGCGCCATGTAGCCATCCAGTACAAAGCCTTCCCGGGCAAGACGAATGGCAGATGCGAGGACCTCCCGGCGCGTTTTTGTGCCATGACGCCCGAGCATATCCAGCAAGCCATCCACGCTGCCGGGCACACCAGAGGCCAGATGTGTGCTCCGGGACCATGCCTTGACCTCTTGGCCCGCTTCATCCAGATACATGTCTCGATGGGCTTTCCCCGGCGCCTTCTCCCGATGATCCTGGGCCAGTACCCTGCCGTCAGGAAAATGAATCACCGCGAAACCGCCACCGCCGATATTACCCGCCGACGGATAGGTCACCGCGAGGGCAAATGCAGTGGCGACCGCGCCATCCACCGCATTGCCACCCTGCTTCATGATGTCGATACCGGCCGCCGACGCCAGGGTTGAACGCGAGGACACCATCGCGTGATCGCCGTAAACCGCCTCGGTAGACGCCGCAAAACCCGGCGGAACGGTCAGCGTAATCACAAGAAAAACGCCCTGGCACAACCATCTGACCATCATCACAATTCCCCTTATCACCTGCTCAAAGCTTAGCATGTTCACCTCTCTGATATTTGACACACCCGCTGGCAACCTGCGCTAATATCCAACGCATGAATCTGTCTCTGCGTGACGCAAGAAAACTATTCCTGAAGCAGCAGGGTCTGCTCAGGGACCAGGAATTCGGGCGCGGCAAAAATGCCCTGCACAAAGTCATCCATCGACTTGGCTATCTTCAGATTGACACCATCTCTGTCGTCAACCGGGCCCATGAGCATGTCCCGGCAACACGCATTGAGAATTTTGCCCCCGCACACCTGGACCGGCTGATGCGGGAGCGGACAATCTTCGAATACTGGAGTCATGCGGCTGCCTTCCTGCCTTTCGAACACTATCGATACTCACTGCCCGTTATGCAGGGCTGGCGAACCACGCGCAGTTGTGATCGAAAACTGGCGGCTCAGATTCTGGCCAGGATCAGGGATGAGGGTCCGCTACAATCCCGGGATTTCGAAGATACCAGGAACAACAAACGAGGCGGTTGGTGGGAATGGAAACCTGCCAAGCGGGTCCTGGAACACCTGTTTCTTTCCGGTGAACTGATGGTCACGCGCCGGGAAGGTTTTCAAAAGGTCTTTGACCGACCCGAAAATGTTATCCCGGAGCAGGTGAACACCACCATGCCAACCATGGATGAGTGGGCTCGCCATCTTGTGATGTCGATGGTGGAGGCACTGGGGATTGCCACAGAAATGGAGATAGGTTATGCACGGTCGACCATTCAGCGACTGGCGAAAATCAACCTGAAACCCGTCATCCGCAAAGCCATTGATGAACTGCTGAACCGGGGCGCACTGCAAGCGGTCCTGATAGACGATCAAACCTATTACACCCTTCATGAACTGCTGGATCATCTGCCCGCCCGCGTTACCAGGAATCAGGTTAAAATCCTGTCGCCTTTCGACAACACCGTCATCAACCGCAAACGCACGCGGACACTGTTCGACTTTGACTATCAGCTAGAGTGTTATCTACCCGCAGAGAAGAGACAGTACGGCTATTTTTCCCTGCCGCTGTTATACGGCGATGAGCTGATCGGACGCATGGATGCCAAGGCAGACAGGAAGTCGAAGACATTGCTGATCAATCACATCGCGTTTGAAGCCGGCGTGACACTCAACGATCAACTGACGACTGCACTGGTTCGCGGGGTTGCCAGGTTTGGCCGTGATCATGGGTGCGAGGCGGTCAGGCTTTCGCGCTGCACCCCTGCCGGGTTCGGCAAACCGCTCAGGGCCATTCTGGAGACATCGCTGTGAACACAGTGAACTCTGACGTATCCGAAACTGCTGTCGGATGCTGAAGGGGCTATTAAACGGAGCCAATTTTGAAGTCTTTGTGGAGCCTGCCCCAATGCGCTTTCAGCCCATCTTTATGCGCTTCATTCATGGGTAGCGCATTGAGCGCTTCAGGCCACAGATCCCTTGCTCTATTCATTGCGTCATCCAGATGTGGCGCAATCGCCCTCCAGGGGATGCCTGATCGATTCGCCCAGGATTGAAAGTGTGCCATGGATGCAACATACCATTGCTTCGTCTTTGCCAGGTTGAGCGCGTACCCGGTTTCGTTGTCGATATACACGCTGGTTGTCACAATATCGTAGGCAGGAGAAAGTCGTGGCGTGATTTTATCAGGGTATAGCAGACTCCAGTTCTTAAGGTGCGCATCGCCATTTGCCAAAAGAATATTCACCAGCAGCCGCCGTGCGAACTGTTGAGCATCAGCCAGCCCATCACCAGAGAAGTCATAGATGATTTTGCCGATATTCTCATAATTTGCGGATGTGTATTTTTCGTGTGGGTACTTCACCAGTATCTGTGCAAAGTCTTCCATATGAATACGCTGGTCATTCCGGCGATCAAACCGTTTGATGGCGAATGCCCGCTTCTCGTCTGGTAAGTTGATTTGAGGCAGATTGTCTAATTTATCCAGCGCAACAAGTTTGATCTCCGGAATATCTACGCCAACGAGTTTCGCCAACGACATAGCAGTATATTCATTTAACGGCACCAGCTTATATCTGGTCGATGGCGTTTTGATGATCCAGTCACCCGACACATCGCTCTTTGGCAGGTTATAGCGCCCGTCCTGTTCCTTCATGGAAAATTTCATCTGCACACCGGCCAGTGAAAATCTGTTTTCCGCAGTGGCCTTCTCGAACCTGACAACCCTGGCTTTTCCATGGGCGTTCAGCACATGGTCAGGAACATCTTCCGGCTCCATGGATGTTGCCACGATTGCGCCCGGCAAATCCTCACCGAGATACGAAAGAAGGTGGAATTCGTGATCAACATGCACCTTCAGACCCTGGGCAATCAGCTCACGCAAAGGGCCTTCCGGTAGCAGGTTGGAAAGTACCGGGTGCAATCTGTGATTTCGCACCCACGGCTCAACCATGGCCTTATCCGCATTCGGAAATTCGGGGTGCGTCATCAGGCTGAATGTCGGTCGGGCAGGATTGTGTTTGAACGCATCCGCAATGCTCAACACATTGCGGCCATTCTTATACCCGACCAGATGGCCGACCAATACGCCGTGGATTGTCAGTTGCAATACCTGCGCTTCGTTTGCTTCCCTGCTCATTCGTCATCTCCGAGCAACCCCCGCCAGGGGTCGTCAGCCACCGCCGTCTTGTTTTCCTCCATCAACGGGTCTTGCTCCCCCGCGAGAGCGACCAGTACGGCCTGTCGCTTTTCTTGTGGAACCAGAAATAATTCGCTTTTGAGACCTTTGGCAAGGAGTTCAAGGGTACCCAGCCGAGGGTTGCCTTTCGATTCCAGGCGCTGATATTGCTGGCGAGACATCCCCACACGCAGCAGCATGTCGTGCTGCCTGAGTGCCAGTTCTTTGCGGCGGTTTTTGATTTGTTCGAGTAGTGATTGCATGATGAAACATATAGGTTGCTATTTTCTGAAAGGAAGCATATTAGTTTCTATTTCTCGATTTAGCAACCTATATATTTCCTTTGTGGGAAAGAAGTGTCGGCTCAGACTTTGATCTTGATTGATGGGGTACGCCTGGCGAAATTGATGATCCGATACAACATCAGGGAACTTCCCACCTTCCACGAAACTGAACTTCGCCTCGACCCGGGCATTCTCTATCCGCTATGATCACCTCACCATTTAACCACCGGAGAGAGACATGATCGGATACGTGACCATCGGGACAAAAGACATGGAAAAGGCCAAGGCTTTCTGGACAGGTGTTCTGGAATCCAGAGGTGCCGGCGTCACTATGGATATCGGCAGAATCGCGTTTATCGGTTCAGACGCGAACCAGCCGATGCTGGCTGTCTGTATTCCCTACGATGAGAAGGACCCGAATCCCGGTAACGGCAACATGCTGGCCTTACCGGCAGAAACCCGGGAAGAAGTGGACGCCCTGTACGCCAGGGCGATGGAACTGGGCGCTTCTGATGAGGGTGAACCGGGCGAGCGAATGCCGACCTTCTACGGCGCCTATGTTCGCGACCCGGATGGCAATAAGGCGTGCTTCTATAAGATGGGTTAACGGGCGGTAAATCTGGTGGCCGACACACTCTGCGCCAGGGCGCAGCCCCTGCCGGGAAGGCTTGGGTAGTTGTTCTGAAAATGGTTTGCTATAAACTTGTGACTATCAGTGATATTCCGTGGGGCGGCTGGGTAAATTCATGACGTTTGCCAAACCGATGTTTACAGGGCTTTTTATGGGGCTGGTCTTGTCTGGCTGCACATCCATGAAACCTGTTGAAGATATTGATACAGAAACAAAAATTTTAAGTTCAATCAACCCCGGGGATCATATTCACGTTGAAACCCAAAATGGCGGTAAATATGAAATGGTCGTCCAGTCTGTTGACATTAATACTCTAAAAGGAGCGGGACGCGAAATTCCTCTGGATCAAATAAAAGCGATTAAAAAGAAACAAATATCAGCCTTGAAAACGACGGGGGCTGTCGCTGGTGGGTATCTTGCGTTTGTCGCCATTGGTGTTTTGCTGATTTTAGGTTCGATCTAGGAGCCTGTAACTGTACAAAACTCGCCGAGTCGGGTAGTTTGCGCGACCTGGCAAGTGCCAATCCAGAGAAAACCGGCTTCGCTGGCTTTTTTTTTTGAGTTTGGAAATGAGACACCTCCCCAACCTGAAAGACCTGACCGCCGACGAGATCACTGACATCCTGCAACGCGCAGCGAGCATCAAGGCGAATCCCGACAACTACCGAACCCTGCTCGCACACAAGACTATGGCGATGCTGTTCCAAAAAACCAGCACACGAACGCGGGTCTCCTTTGAAGCGGGCATGACAGAACTGGGCGGTCATGCCATTTATATCGACTGGATGACCTCCAACTTTGTGCTTTCCGGAATCGGGTACGAAACCGGGTATCTCTCGCGCAATGTTAGCTGCATCATGGCCCGACTGATGCACCACAGCGATCTGGAAACGATTATCGGCGCCAGCCGGGTTCCGGTGATCAACGGCTGTTGTGAAAAGTTTCATCCCTGTCAGGCGCTGACCGACCTTCTGACGATCAGTGAACACCATGATGGTGACCTGCAAAGCGCACACCTTCTCTATGTCGGCGTACAAAACAACGTTTCCAATTCACTCGCTATCATCTGCGACAAACTGGGCGTTCACCTGACTCTTGCCACACCGGAAAATGATGACAACGGCGAAAGCCTGGATGCCGAAGTCCAGGAAATCATACGCAGTTCTTCCGTGATCAACCGGGTCGTTGATCCGGCTGAAGTTATCGGTAGCGCTAATTTCGTTTACACAGATACCTGGGTCGATATGCAGTACTTCAACAACCCAGATTTTCAGGATGAAAAAGAAGCCAGGGTGAACGCCATGAAGCCCTACCAGATCAACCGGAAACTGCTTGGGGATACCGATTGCAGGATCATGCACGACATGCCCATTCATGACGGCTACGAAATCACCGCGGAAATGGTGAGCGATCCGCGTTCGATTATTTTCGATCAGGCGGAAAACCGCATGCATGCCCAGAAGGGTTTGTTGTGGTGGATTTATGAGGAAGCCGGGCTGATTTAGCCGCATAGCTACCGTAGGTAACCTGTTTAACCCGAAGAAATTTTATTTCTCCCACTTTTATTTCTCCCGCTTTTATTTCTTCCACAAGGCCCCCATCGGCACCGCCCACATTCCCGGCCCAAACGGCAACACATCCTCCCCCGCATACAAAACAACCCCGACAAACTCTTTCCGAGTCAGATTTTCCTATTAGAGACCGTCAGATTTTACTATTAGAGGCCGTCAGATTTTACTATTAGAGATTGTCATATTTTACTATCTGTACTGTTTTCCCTTCTATATCAGTGACATACCTGATACCAAACCACGCCGCCGATACCGGCTCGCCAGCACCAGCCAGTCGGTACCAGGGCGTACTGAGGGCAAGCGGCGGTATTCTATCTGCCCTGACGAATTTGACGGGGGAAGAATGATGACAGCTTTCTATCTGCTGATCGCGAGCTTTCAGTCCAACGGTGATGTGGTTGAACTGTTTGTTGGTGCCTCAAGAGCAAACGCGCACCGCTCAACCTGACCAGATACTCGCGGAGAAAGGCATTACTCAGAGGTTCCCTGGTCCAACAGGTCGGCCACCAGTTCCAGCCAGTGCATGACCGGCGTTTCGGTTCCCGACTGCAGGTGTAGTTGACACCCGACATTCGCGGTCACGATGACCGACGGCTGGCCGGCTTCCAGATGACCGAGCTTGCGCTCCTTCAGCGAGTCCGCAAGCCCCGGCTGAAGCAGCGAATAGGTCCCGGCAGAACCACAACAGAGGTGTCCCTCCTTGTGGGGCAAAAGGGTAAAACCCCAGCGTTCGAGCAGCCGTTCAATGCGGCCATTCAAGCCAAGCCCATGCTGCATAGTGCATGGTGTATGCACCGCCACCTGCCCATTGGCAAGACTCAGGGACTCTTTATCCGGGGAGAAACCTTCCAGCAATTCCACCGGGTCCACCACCTTGTCCGCGACCGCGCGCGCCTTATCACAATAGTCAGGGTCGTCTTTCAGAATACCCGGATACTCACGAATCGTGACACCGCATCCGGTGGCGCTGGAGACAATGGCATCCACGTCATCCAGTCGCGGATACAACCGATCAATCACCCGCCGCATCCGGGCCATACCCGTGCCGTGCGCAGCCAGGTGATAATCAAGCGAGCCACAGCAACCCTCGTCGATCACCTCGCTGCCCTGTCCGATGGCCGCAAGAATACGCTGCAACGAGGCAACCACGTTCGGCGTGGCACTGGACTGAACACAACCGCTCAATAGAAGAACCCGGGCCTCAGCCCGCTGTCGCACACTATGCCTGACCTTCCGCACGGGCGGCACATGCGACTTCAGGAATCCGGGCAACAGGGGTCGAACCAGTTGCCCCGCTCTCAGCAGCGGACGGAACAGGGCACCTCTGGGTATCACCTGTCTGAGCAGCCAAACGAGCAGACGACGCTGTAAAGGGGCGCGACTGCGCTCCGCCGCAAACTGCCTGCCGATGTCCAGCAACCGGCCATATTCAACACCCGAGGGACAGGTGGTTTCACAGGAACGGCAGGTCAGGCAACGATCCAGATGTTTAACGCTGCCGGCATCAATCTGATTCTGCTCCAGAAGATTCTTGATCAGATAGATGCGTCCACGCGGACCATCCAGTTCATCACCCAGAAGCTGATAGGTCGGACAGGTAGCGGTACAAAATCCACAATGCACACACTTACGCAGGATAGCGTCGGCTTCCCGCACCAGGGGAAGATCAATCAGTTCCGGATGAAGCTCGGTCTTCATCTAAAACCCCTCGTACATCCGGCCAGGATTAAAAATACCTTGCGGGTCGAAGACCTGCTTGAGATTGCGGTGCAGTCGCTGTTCCGGCGCCGACAATGGTTGGAAGGACGGCTGCGAGGCACTGATACACGTCCAGTGACCCTCACCACCCCAGGTTTCCCTGGGGTCCATTTCCGGGTCCAGCAGCCAGCGCTGTGCAAATCCCCAGTCCATCAGGTCAAAGTCCCGGGCTATCGGCTCCATGGCATGGGTCGATAAGCGCCACACCTGCTCCGCTCTTTTGAAAGCCCCGGTCTGCAAGCCATCAAGCTGATGCCACCAGGCAGCATCCAGTTCATCACCGCCGATGGTCCGGCGCTCGCTGTCAACATCGGCAGCCAGACCCGACAAACGAAGCTGCAAGACCCCGCGCGAATAACTGGCAGCGCTTAACGGAGACACCCTCTGTGTCAGGGATGCCACCAGGGATCGCGCATCATCAAGGGTGAGTTCCAGGGAGATACTGATTTCCTTCTCCGGTGCGGGCAGCACCTTCAGGCTGACATCGGTCACCACACCCAGCGAACCCCAGGCGCCGCAGATCAAACGCGACACATCGTAACCTGCGACATTCTTCATCACCTGACCGCCGAATTGCCGGTACTCGCCGTCATGCAACACCAGCCCGGCACCCAACATATGGTCCCTTACCGCACCCGCATAGGGGCGTCGGGAACCGGAAACACCCGCCGACACAACGCCGCCGATCGTCGATGCTTCACCGTGACGGGGTGGCTCAAAGCCCAGCATCTGATTCTGTTCAGCGAGGATGGTCACCAGGTCGGAAACCCGCGTTCCCGCACGCACCCGGATCACCAGTTCAGCCGGGTGATAATCAATAACCCCTGAATGCTGAGCCATCTCAAGCAGTTCATGATCCACCTTCACATGCCCGAAATGACATTTGGTGTCACCACCGACAATACGAAGGGGCGAGGTCGCAGCGGCAACCCTCGCCGCTATATCCTTGATGTCCGGCACCAGCCCGTAAATTTCACACCTTCCCGTAGAAAATAGACCCTGACCTGGCAAAAAGTAAGCAATGACAATCGCTTACAAACACCAGAAAAAACGCCCATTGTAGCAATGGAATGACGGGAAAGAGCAGACGTGCAATAATGTGGCTCTTTTGTAGCTACATTTGTGGAGGTTGCCATGCCTGCCGATACCGTGGTCCGCGCCCGAATCGATGCTGAAACCAAGGAACGTGCCGCCGTGGCCCTGCAAGCCATGGGCCTGTCCGTATCCGATGCGATTCGTCTGCTGATGGTGCGAATTGCCGATGAGCAGCAATTGCCCTTTGCCATCCAGGTTCCCAACAAGGCCACCATCAGAGCTATGGAGGACATTGATGCAGGGAAAGGCAAGCGCTTCGACAAGGCCGGGGATCTGTTTGACGATCTGGGCATCTGATGCTGACACCTGTTCGGTGTTTATTATGGCTAAAACCGCTCCAGTTCCGGGAACTTCTCTTCACCGGCATGCACATGCATGGCGCCGAACTCAGCACATCGGGACAGTGTCGGCACCGCCTTACCCGGATTCAGGATACCGACCGGGTCAAACGCATCCTTGATGCCGTGAAAAATTTCCAGTTCGTGGCTGTCAAATTGCAGGCACATCTCGTTGATCTTCTCAACGCCGACACCATGCTCACCGGTGATGGTGCCACCCTTGTCGATGCAGAGCCGCAGAATGGCGCTGCCAAGGGCCTCGGCCCGCTCAAGCTGATCCCTGTCATTGGCATCGTAGAGAATCAGCGGATGCAGGTTGCCGTCACCGGCATGGAACACATTGGCAACCGGCAGGCCGTACCCGTCGGATAATGCGCTGATGCTCGCCAGCACACCGGAAAGTTCCCGCCGTGGAATGGTGCCATCCATGCAGTAGTAATCCGGTGCGATTCGGCCAACAGCCGGAAACGCCGCCTTTCTGCCGGCCCAGAGCTTCTGTCGCTCCTCTGCATCAATGGCTGTCCTGATTCCGGTGGCGCCACATCCGTTCATCACCGCCCGCACCCGTTCAATCAGGTCCTGCAACCCGGACTCGGTACCATCCAGTTCACAGAGCAACAGCGCCTGCGCATCTGTCGGGTATCCGGCGCCAACAAATGCCTCCGCAGCCTCAATCGCCAGCTTGTCCATCATCTCAAGACCTGCGGGCAGCACGCCGGAACCGATGATTTCCGCAACACAGTCAGCCGCCTGTTCCACTCCGGGGAAAGCGGCCATCAAAACCGCCACACAGGGAGGCTGCGGCAACAACTGAACCACTACCTCCACGACGATACCCAGCATGCCCTCCGAGCCGTGCATCAGGGCAAGCAGGTCCAGCCCCGGCGAATCAAAACCGGCGCCACCGACGGTAATCAGTTCACCATCAGGCAGAACAACCGTCACCTGTCGAACATTGTGGACGGTCAGACCGTATTTCAGGCAATGCACTCCGCCGGAGTTTTCCGCGACATTGCCGCCGATGGTACAGGCAATCTGCGAGGATGGGTCGGGCGCATAGTAAAGCCCGAGGTCTTCCACCGCCCGGGTAATCGCAAGGTTGGTGACGCCCGGCTGAACGACGGCGGTCAGCGCCCGTTCATTCACCGACAGCACCTGATTGAAGCGCGTCATCACCAGCAGTACACCCTCATGATGAGGCATGGCGCCACCGGAAAGTCCGGTACCTGCGCCCCGCGCCACCAGAGGTACCCGATGCTCATGGCAAAGCGCCGTAATCCGCCGCACCTGCTCTGTGGTCTCCGGGATCACCACCACACCCGGACGCTGCTTTTTCGCCGTGAGGCCGTCCGTCTCGTAAACGGCAAGCCGTTCCGGTTCAAGAATGACCTCGCTCACAATCCGCTCTAAAGCAGTCAGAAATTCAGGTGTCATCAATCATCGGCCTTAATGTGGTGAATAAGCCATTATACGGGGGCAGCGCCGGGCTTTCCGGTATAATTACACGATCAACTTCTTACCGCTTACAGGGGCATCTTGTGACCATCAATACCGTTGAAGAGATTCTGGAGGAATTTCGCCAGGGCAAAATGGTGCTGATCATGGATGACGAGGATCGGGAAAATGAGGGCGACCTCATCATTGCCGCCGACGTTATCACACCGGAACACATCACCTTTTTTGCGCGTCATGCCTGCGGGCTGATCTGCCTGACCCTGACCGGGGAGCGGGCACAGCAACTGAATCTGCCGCTTATGGTGGACAAGAACAACTCCATGCATGAAACCAATTTCACCGTCTCCATTGAGGCGGCTGAAGACATCAGTACCGGTATCTCGGCGGCTGATCGCGCGAAAACCGTGCGCACGGCGGTTGCGAAAAACGCGCGGGCAGACGATCTGGTGCAGCCGGGACATATCTTCCCGCTCATTGCCCAGCCGGGTGGCGTTTTAACCCGGGCCGGACACACGGAGGCAGGTTGCGATCTCGCACGGATGTCCGGGTATGAGCCTGCCTCGGTCATCGTCGAGGTTATGAATGAAGACGGCACCATGGCAAAACGCCCGCAACTGGAGGCTTTTGCAGAGAAACACAACATCAAGATTGGCACTATCGCGGACCTGATTCAGTACCGGAACCTTTATGACACCACCATCGAACAGGTGGATGAACGCAATATCACCACCACGCATGGTGATTTCCTGCTCAGGACCTACAAGGACAATATTTCGGATTGCGTACACTATGCGCTGATAAAGGGCAGCATCAGTGAAGCAGAGCCCTGCCTGGTTCGGGTACACGTCCTGAATACCCTGCGCGATGTACTCCACACAACACGACCCGGCTACTCAGACACCTGGTCGCTGATGGATGCCATGGGCCACATTTCGGAGGCCAGTGAGGGCGTCATCGTACTGATCGGTCAGGAGTTCAACCAGGCGGACGAACTGGACCACGTTTCCCATTTCCCGGAGATTCCACCGGTACAGCGCCATACCAATGAAGCAGGTGTCTATCGGGTGGTGGGTACCGGCTCGCAGATACTGCGCCATGTCGGTGTGAGTAAAATGCGACTGTTGAGTTCACCAACGCGATTTAACGCGATTGCCGGATTTAACCTGGAAGTAGTGGAATTTGTTGAAAAGAACTAACATTTTCTCGATTGTCATCTGGCTAATCCTGGCACCCCAGGCAGTCGCAGACCCTGAGCCGACCGAGGTGGTGAACGCGTTTCACGACGCGCTTATCCGGGCGATGCAGGCTTCTTCCTATGAGGAAAGGCTGGCCATCGTGACACCGGCCATTGATGCCTGCTTCCAGGTCCATACCATTTCCCGCATTTCGCTGGGCAGGCACTGGAACACGCTCAGCGAAGACCAGCAGGATTCATTCCGGAGCCAGGTCGCGCAACTGATCGCCTCCACCTACAGTTCCCGCTTCAATAACTACAACGGCCAGGTCTTTGACATCACGGGCGTCAAGGACCTGAAGCGACAACGCAGGCGCGTTGAATCTGTCCTCACCACCCGATCAAAAACTGTCAGCCTGGATTACCGGCTTCAGTGGTCGGGGGGTGAATGGCGCATCTATGACATCGTAGCCAATGGCGTCAGCGATCTGTCCCTGAAGCGATCCGGCTATACCGCCCTGTTCAAATCCGGCGGGTTCGATGCTGTCATGGCCGAAATCAGCCGTGACATCTTCGATAACCAATCAGACACCGCCAGCTAACCGGATGCTGGAAAGGGCGCTCGCCAACTGGACGGCCTGGGTCACACGCCACGCACACGCTGTTCTGACCCTGGTATTGATTACCACCCTGGGCGCTGGCTGGGTCGCCGTCACCCGGTTCGAGATGAACTCGGATACCTCACAACTGGTCCGCCAGGATACTGACTGGAAGCGGGTTCACACGGCATTTCTCGATACCTTCCCACAATATGACCGCAATACTTTTATCGTCGTCAGCGGGGAACAGCCCGGCAGGGTGTCCCGGGCCGCAAGGCAACTGACGACAAACATCCGCGAACATACGGATATTTTCCAGTCGGTATACAGCCCTGCCGCCAACACCTTCGTTGATACCTACGCCCTGCTCTACCTGGACCCGGAGGCCCTCAACGACAGGCTTTCCAGGCTGGCTGACGCGCAGCCCTTCCTGACGGCCATTGCCGAAGATAACACCCTGCGTTCTGCGCTACAGCTTGTCATCGACGCCCTGGAATCCGACGAACCGCTACCGGCAGGCTTCGTGCAGATAACCAGTGCCCTGACCATAGCGGCAGAGAAAGCCCTCGCCGGAAGCGAGAAACCGGTTTCCTGGTACAACGAACTGTTCCAGGGGGAGGAAGGCAAGACCTTCTATCAGGTGATCTTCGTCCGGGGTCGTCCGGATTTCGGTGAGGATCTTCCGACTGCCCGGATCATCGACACGCTTCATTCGATCATCAGTGAACTGGATGACCCGCTCAGGGAGGACGTCAACATCCGTCTGACCGGCCAGGTGCCTCTCGAACACGAGGAAATTGTCAGTGCCCTGGATTCAGCGGAGTTCGCCGGGGCCCTGGCGCTGATGATTCTGATCGGTGTACTGGTATGGGGGGTGCGCAGTGCACGAATCATTGCCGCGACCTATCTCTCCATGCTGGTGGGCCTGACATGGACAGCAGCCTTCGCCATGCTGACCGTCGGTCAGTTCAACACCATCTCGATTATCTTCCTGGTCATGTTCATTGGTCTCGGCGTTGACTTCGCAGTGCACCTCTGCCTGAAGTACCAGGAGGTCAGAGCAGGAACGGACAAAATCAGCGCGCTCGTGGAAACCGGTTGGAAACTGGGCCCGACCATTGCGCTGTGTGGTCTCACATCGGCCATCGGTTTCCTGTCGTTTGTTCCCACGGAATACATCGGCCTGGCCGAGATGGGCATCATTTCAGGTGGCGGCATGGCCATTGCCGTGCTGGTCAGCCTGACCCTGATTCCCGCCTTCTTCACGGTGGTGAGCGACCCACGCGGTCCCGTTGATCTGCCCTTTGCCGACCTCATGACCAACATGGCCGCCGATCATTCCAGAGCAACCGCCTACGTCACCCTGGCGCTGGCGGCGGTGCTGGCGGCCATTGCCAGTCAGGCGAGCTTCGACTACAGCACCCTGTCGTTGAAAGACCCGGAATCTGACGCGATGACCACGCTACGGGAACTACAGGATGAAGACATCATCACAGACTATGCCCTGACCTATATGGCACCGGACCTGGAAGCCGCCGCCCGCACCAGAGACCAGTTGATCGGCCTGGCCGAGGTTTCAGAGGTCAGGGTCCCCCGGGACTATCTGCCGGAACATCAGGAAGAGAACCTGGCTATCCTGGAAGACGCCAGCTACTTTCTCGAATCCATTTTCGATCCGGTTGAAATCAACGAGGACTTTCCTGACCCCGCCTTTCTGAAACTGTTGGGGCGGCTGGAAGCGAATCTGGGAGAGGCCATCCGGCACCAGGCTGATGCCGGTCTGGAAGCATCCATGCAATCGCTCAAAACGTCCATTTCCGCCCTGCGGGCGGCTGATGAGCCAACACGCAACCAGTTCACCAGCCTGATCGTGCCACCGCTCAAAGCAGAGATTGACTGGCTGGGCAACGCGCTGTTTCCGGAAGCGCTGACCCTGGAGGATCTTCCGGACGAAATGATGGAGCGGCTTATCTCTGAAGATGGCCGGGCGGTTGTCTCAATTACGCCAGCCGAAGATGTCCTGCCCGTGGAAGCCATGCGCCGCTTCACGGAAGCAGTCATTTCGGTCGTTCCGGAAGTAACCGGACGCCCCGTCCTTGACCTGGGCATCGGTGACATTGTCATCAAAGCCTTCATGACAGCGATCGGTCTCTCCGTCGTCAGCATCTTCATCGTGCTGATGCTGACACTGCACAATCTGGTGGACTCTATCCTGGTCTTTATTCCGCTGGCCATGACCGCCCTGCTGACCCTTGCGGTCTCCGTGCTGATTGACCTGCCACTCAACATGGCCAACGTCGTGGTCATACCGCTGATCTTTGGGCTCGGTGTCGACAATGGCATCCACATCGTCAAGCGATTTCACCAGTGTGCGGATGTCAATGAACTGGTCCATTGCAGCACACCCAAGGCGGTCTTCCTGAGCAACCTTACGACCCTGGGCACATTCTGCGCGCTTTCCTTCTCAACGCACCAGGGCATCTACTCCATTGGTGTGCTGCTGACAGTTGCCCTGACGGCATTGATGTTTCTTACCCTTGTTTCACTGCCCGCTCTACTGGTCACCTTCTCGCCCTCACGGGGCAGCACACGCGCCGATGTAAAATCAGGATCCTGACCCAGGACCCTGCGTGTCACACCACGAAGCCTGGGATGCATCAGGTAAGCACTGCCGGTTTCTGCGGTCGGCAACAGGGGCACTTCCTCGACGATGATCCTTTGCAGTTCGGCAACCGCGTTCAGGCGCGTTTTCTTGTCAATGGATTCCATCAATACCTTCAGCCACCGATCATACTCATCGTTAAAGTACCTGCCCCGATTATTCGGATTGTGGGAACCCAGAAGGTCCGCGTAGGTCACAAAGTCGTCATAATCCGGGTACCAACTGCTCAGCGCCAGGTCGAACTCACCGGCTCTTGCCCTGGATAGATACTGCTTGAAGGTCTGCTGATCGACCAGCACATCCAGCCCAAGCGTTTGCCTCAGTCTGCCCTGGATATATTCAGCCGCCCTGACACCCGTCGTTGAAGTCACCGTCAGCAGGCGCAGCCTGGGAATCTCACCCAGTTCCTTTCCGGCTGCCACAAGAAGCGCCCTGGCATGGGCCGGGTCATGATTGACCTCGGGCGGCGGAAACTCCTCAACAAAGGATTTCTCCATACCGTCAAAGTAGCTGGGGAACAGGGTTCGCGTTGGCCTGTATCCGGGAATGGCAATCACCTGGTTGACATACTCATCCGTATTGAACGCCGACTGCACCGCCCTGCGCAGCAATTTACTGGTCATCGGCAGGCCATCACGATGATTGAACCAGAGGTAGGTCACACCCCCGGACAGGAACGTCCTGACCCGCTGGCCCTTACCCACCGCTTCCTTCACGGTTTCCGCGCCCAGACGGACAAAGGCAGTCTGCCCGTCCAGAAAAAGATTGAGGCGCGTCCGGTTGTCCGAAGAGATGTACGCCACATCAATCTCGTTCAGAAAGACCTGGTCCCGGTTCCAGTACCCGGCATTCTTCTCAAACCTGAGACTCGCCTCGTGCACCCACTCCGTGAGCCTGAAGGGACCGTTGCTGAGTATCTGGTCCGCTTCGGTGGCATACCCCTCGCCCGCCTGCCGGTGAAAACTCCGCTTTACCGGGTAGAACACCGTATGCGGCATCATGCCAAGGCAATAACCGCATGGACGTTCAAGCTCGACCACAAGCGTTTGGTCATCCACCGCACGAATACCCAACGCAGAAACCGGCAACTCACCCTCGCGGATGGCCCGCGCGTTTTTGAAGGGCTGCATGATCGCGGCAAAGGGAGAGGCCACCTTCGGGTCAACCACCTGCCGCCAGGCGTAAACAAAATCCCGCGCGGTCACGGGCGTGCCATCCTCCCAGCGGGCATCATCGCGCAGTTTGAATTCGATGCGGTCCGACAGAAGGGTCCAGGATTCCGCCACACCGGGCATTAACCGGCCACGACGACCGTACCGGACCAGTCCCTCATTGATATGGCCGAGCACGAAGAAACTGACGAGGTCTGTGGCCCTCGTGGAATCCAGGCTGGGCGGCTCCTGCAACATCGCAATGCGGATGGACTGACGCTCAGCATCTACCGCGTCCGCCCCGGCCTCATGGCTTAACAACATCAGACCCATGACAGCACTATGCCGACAGCAACGCAGGCATCCGGCTAACAGGGACTTTGATACACTTTCAGACATCAACGACGGGCAACCCATGGTTCAGTTTCATCCCATTATCCAAAAATGGTTCTCCGAACGATATGGCACGCCGACGGATATTCAGGCCATGTCATGGCCGCGCATTGCCGATCGTGAGAATCTTTTGATTACCGCACCGACTGGCAGTGGTAAAACGCTGACCGCCTTTCTCTGGACCCTGAACCGCTTCGCGACGGGCGAACTTGAAACCGGCGCCACCCGCGTACTGTACATCAGTCCCCTCAAGGCCCTGAACAATGACATCCGTAAAAATCTGATCCAGCCACTGACTGAGCTGGGCGAACGATTTGAGTCAGCGGGCGAGACCTTCCCCCGCATCGGTGTTGCGGTGCGTAGCGGGGATACGGAACCGGAAGAACGAAGGCGCATGCTGAGACAGCCCCCGGAGATACTGATCACCACACCGGAAAGTCTGAATATCATGCTCTCCTCCCGTGGCGGGCTGAACATCCTGCATGAGATAGACACGGTCATCCTCGATGAGATTCACGCGGTGGTTGATTCCAAGCGCGGCGTTTATCTTATGTCGGCTATCGAGCGGCTGGTGACCCTGAGCGGCGAGTTTCAGCGCATCGCACTGTCCGCCACGGTCAACCCCCTTGAGACTGTCGCCGACTTCGTCGCCGGCTATGAGCGAGATGGCGACAGCTACCGGAAACGACCGATCAACACCCTTGCGAGCAATGCGAAGAAAACCTATGACATCAGCATCCGCTACCCGAAAGCCGCTGCCAATCGGGGTGAGGATGAAAAAATCTGGGACCATCTCGCCGAGGACCTGCTGCCCAGGATTCACGAAAACAATTCCACCCTGATCTTCACCAACAGCCGCGCCCTGTGCGAAAAACTGACCTACAAGATCAACGGCCTTGCGAATCGCGTCGTCGCTTACGCCCATCATGGTTCGCTGGCGCGGGAAATCCGCACGGAAGTCGAGGAACGGCTCAAGTCCGGCGCACTGCAGGCCATAGTCGCCACAAGCTCCCTTGAGATGGGGATTGACATAGGCGCCCTGGATGAAGTGATCCTGGTGCAGTCACCCGGCTCCATTGCCAGCACGATTCAGCGTATCGGACGTGCCGGGCATCAGGTGGGTGCCACCAGCCGCTGTACCATCTACCCCACCCATCCCCAGGATTTCGTCGAAGCCGCCGTACTGGCCTGCGCCGTGCGTGAAAAGGCCCTGGAGCCTGTCAGCACCATCCGCAACCCACTGGATGTACTGGGACAGATCATCATTTCCATGACCGGAACCGGGAGCCGGGACCTGGATGACCTGTATGCGGAACTGAAACGCGCCACTGCGTTTCACGAACTTGGCCGCCGGGAGTTTGATCTCGTCATCAACATGCTGCTTGGCCGTTATGCGGACCATCACATTCGTGAACTGAAACCACGGGTGCGGGTCGACCGAACAAACAACCAGATAGAGGCGCGCAAGGGTGCCCTGCTGTCGCTATACCTGTCTGGTGGTGTGATACCTGACCGGGGTTACTTTCAGCTCTGGCACGAAACTGACAACGCCAGGATTGGTGAACTGGATGAAGAGTTTGTCTGGGAAGCGCGGGTCGGCCAGGTGTTTTCGCTGGGCACCCAGTCCTGGCAGGTGCGCAGGATCACGCACAATGACGTCATTGTGGGTCCCGCCAGGCCCGGCGCCAGCGCACCACCCTTCTGGAAGGCGGAACCCATCAACCGCAGCTTTCACTACGCAGAGCGCATCAACCGGTTTCTGGAATCGGCTAACGATCAGGTCCATGAACCCGGCTTCAAGGACAGGCTGATCGAGGACTATTGCGCGGAACCGCGCGTCGCCGAGGAGATCGTGGCCTATCTCAAGCGGCAACAGGAACATATCGGCCTGCCCCTGCCCCACAGGCACCACCTGGTCATTGAAAAAGTGCGCTCCGGTCCTGGCCGGGCCGCGGGGCATCAACTGGTTATGCACACGGGCTGGGGTGCGGAAGTGAACCGACCGCTCGCCCTGGCGCTTGAAGCTGCCTGGGAAGAAAAGTATGGCGAGCAGCCCGAGGTCTTCGTCGCCAACGAGTCGCTGGTGCTGCAATTACCGCACGAGGTAAGCGCGGAAGATATTCTGGAACTGGTGCCGTCACATCGCCTGGAGGACCTGCTACGCAAACGTCTGGAAGGCTCAGGCTTTTTCGGTGCCCGCTTCCGCGAAAACGCAGGTCGATCGCTGCTCCTGTCCAAAGGCCGCTTCAACGAACGCAAACCACTCTGGATGACCCGACTGCAAAGCCAGAAGCTGATGGATGCCGTCCTCAGGTACGAGGATTTTCCCGTACTGCTGGAAACCTGGCGCACCTGCCTGCGCGATGAATTCGACATGGATCATCTAAAGCAGATGCTGCATGAAATTGAAACGAGGGAAATCACGGTCAGCGAGGTTGACACCGCAACACCAAGCCCTTTTGCACAGTCCGTCGCCTGGGATCAGATCAATATCTACATGTATATGTCGGATGCACCCAAAGCCTCGGGCAAATCATCACAACTGCGCGAGAACCTGCTACAGGAGGTGGTGTTCACCCCGGACATGCGTCCCGGCATTGCCCGCGCCATCATTGATGAGTTCGTCACCCTGCGCCAACGCCTGGAAGACAGTTACCTGCCTCGGGACATGACCGACCTGATCGACTGGGTGACGGAACGCTCCGCGATTCCCATACGCGAATGGCAGGTGCTGACCGGCAGGCTGGACTTCGATATTGAGATGGCAAGGTTGCGACTGATCCGGGATGAAACCCTGATTGTGACCCGCGACGATGAAGCAAAATTCCGTGAGTTACTGGCGGGCGACGACGAGCAGGGTTTCACTGTTTTTCTCGCCAACCTGCTTCAATACTACGGACCCGTCTCCGGCGACTACCTCAGCCGGATACTGACGTTGCCTGAACTACGCATTCGAGCAACCCTCGACGAATTGACCGATGCCGACGCATTGATCACCGGCGAACTGATTCGGGACGATGCCGGGCACTACTACTGTGATGCCGACAACTACGAATACCTGCTGCGACTGCAACGTGCGCGCGGCAGACCTCGCATCGAAGCCAGACCCGGTGATGCCCTGCCCGCTTTTCTGCACGGCTGGCAGACCCGATACAGTGCAAAGGAACCGCTCGATAAACTCTACGAGTGCCTGGAGCGCCTGAGAGGACTGCCGGCATCAGCGGGTCTCTGGGAATCCGACATCCTCCCCGCACGGCTGCCCGCCTATCAGACCAGCCAGATGGACCTGCTGTTCCAGGAAGGCGACCTGCAATGGCTGGGTGCCGGGGACAAAAACGTGCTGTTCACTTTCGCCGACGAACTTAACCTCGTATTGCCTGACCGGGAAGACACCGCATCCCGATTCCTGGAATCCGACCGGGGACGCTTTGATTTCTCCACCCTGCTCGACATGACCGGCGAATCATCGGCAGCCCTCGCCGAAGGACTCTGGCAGGAAACCTGGCAGACCGTCATTACCAACGATTCGTTCGCTGCGCTGCGCAAAGGCATTGAGCATAACTTCAAGGCGCAAAAGGTGCGGGCAGTGAACGCGACGCAAACACGCCGGGGCGGACGCGGCAACTTCAACCGCTGGCGCGGCAGCATGCCCTTTGCCGGTAACTGGCATCGGGTCAACCCGTCATCGGACTCACTCGACCTGCTGGAGCAACAGGAACTCAACCGCCAGCGCACACGTCTGCTGCTGGACCGTTACGGCATCCTGTTCCGGGAACTCTGTGAGCGTGAATCTGCGGTATTCCACTGGCGCACTACCTTTCGAACCCTGCGGCTGATGGAACTCTCCGGTGAAGTCGTCTCCGGTCACTTCTTTGAAGGAATACCCGGACCCCAATACATGACGCCAACCGCTTTGCGCTACTTCCGGCAACCGGTGGATGACAAGGTCTTCTTCCTGTGCGCGGCTGACCCCATCAGCCCATCCGGGCTCGGACTCGGCATTCACGGGGAACACCTGCCAAGACGTATCGCCTCCAACTATCTGGTGTATGACCGGGGTCGCCTGGTTCTGTTGATCGGCAGACGAGGCAGGGAACTCAGGTTTCTGGTCGACCCGGATCACGAACGCCTGGATCAATATTTCAGTGTGCTGCATCACCTGATGTACCGTTCGTTTGACCCGGTGCGCAAACTCACCATTGAGACCATCAACGGCGAGGCGGCAACCGGCAGCCGCTATCTGCCACGACTGGAAACATCCTTTAACCTCATCCGCGACTACAAGTCCGTGATGATTCAACGCGAGTTGTGACGATGGAATCCGGCACTCATCCTGAAACTGGTTGAAACACCACCAAAACCTGAACCAGCGGGCGGCCAAAGTGTATGATGACCAGATCAGCCTCCGGCGCTACCAGCCGGAGGCCAGCAAGAACACACAACAAAAATAAACCGGGGAAGGGGTAGAAAGCACTGTGGCCAAAGAGAACAAGAATGTTAACGGCGGAAACCTCGGATTCGAAACGCAGCTCTGGGCCACCGCCGACAAACTGCGCGGCAATATGGAGCCGTCCGACTACAAGCACGTCGCCCTCGGGCTGATCTTCCTCAAATACATCTCGGACGCCTTCGAAGCGAAACGGGCCGAGTTGCTCACTAACGAACTGGCCGACGCGGAGGACCAGGACGAGTATCTGGCCGGGAACGTTTTCTGGGTACCGAAAAAGGCCCGCTGGTCGCATCTCCAGGCCAAAGCCAGGCAGACCACCATCGGCAAGAACATCGACGACGCCATGCAGGCGATTGAGGCCAGCAACGTCTCGCTCAAAGGCGTCCTGCCCAAGGACTACGCCCGCCCGACGCTCAACAAGGTGATGCTCGGCGAGTTGATCGACCTGGTCAGCGGCATTGGCATGGCCGAGGAAGCCGACCGGTCCCGCGACATTCTGGGGCGGGTTTACGAATACTTCCTCGGCGGCTTCGCCGGGGCCGAAGGCAAGCGCGGCGGTGAATTCTACACGCCCCGCTCCGTCGTCCGGCTGCTGGTCGAAATGCTGGAACCCTACAAGGGCCGCGTCTACGACCCCTGCTGCGGCTCCGGCGGCATGTTTGTCCAGTCGGAAAAGTTCGTCGAGGAGCATGGCGGGCGCATCGGCGACATCGCCATCTACGGGCAGGAGAGCAACTACACCACCTGGCGACTCGCCAAGATGAACCTCGCCGTGCGCGGCATCGACGCGGACATCCAGTGGAACAATGAGGGCAGCTTTCACAAGGACGAACTACCGGACCTCAAGGCCGATTTCATCCTTGCCAATCCGCCGTTCAACATCTCCGATTGGGGCGGCGACCGGCTGCGCGAGGACGCCCGCTGGAAGTTCGGCGTGCCACCCGTCGGTAATGCCAACTATGCCTGGCTTCAGCACATCCACCACCATCTGGCCCCGAACGGGACGGCGGGCGTGGTGCTGGCCAATGGCTCCATGTCCTCCGGCCAGTCCGGTGAGGGCGATATCCGCCGCGCCATGGTCGAGGCCGATGTGGTGGACTGCATGATCGCCCTGCCGGGGCAGCTTTTCTATTCGACCCAGATTCCCGCCTGCCTCTGGTTTCTGGCCCGCAACAAGAACCCCGGCAACGGTTGGCGCGACCGGCGCGGCGAGGTGTTGTTCATCGACGCCCGCAAGCTCGGGCACATGATCGACCGGACCCGCAAGGAATTCTCCGACGAGGACATCGCCAGAATCGCCGGAGCCTGCCATGCCTGGCGTGGCGAGCCGGATGCAGACGCCTACGCGGACGAGCCCGGCTTCTGCAAGGCCGCGACGCTGGAGGAAATCAAGGAACACCATCAGGTGCTGACACCGGGCCGCTATGTCGGCGCGGCGGTGGCCGAAGAGGACGACGTGCCGTTCGAGGAGCGGTTTGCTGAGTTGAAGGAGACGCTGGATGGGCAGTTTGCCGAGGCTGAGGAGTTGAGTGCTGTTATTCGGAGCAAGCTGGAGGGGGTCAGTTTCAATGCCTGACTGGCCTGAATATCCGCTGGGCGAGGTTACCTTTTTTCAGGAAGGGCCGGGGATTCTTGCCAAGGATTTCAAAGAAAACGGGACTCCGCTTGTGCGTCTGGCAGGTTTGGGCGGTTATCAGGTAACTTTGAACAAATGCAACTTCGTTTCAGATGAAAAAGTCTCTACCAAGTGGAAGCATTTCCAGTTAGAGATCGGCGACATCTTAGTTTCTACAAGCGCATCCTTTGGTCGCCCCGCTGTTGTAGGCCCCGAGGCAGAAGGTGCCATTTTCTATACCGGTATCATCCGTTTCCGGTCGAGTTCGGAGCGATTGGACGACGGCTATCTGAAATTGTTCCTTGGCTCAAAGAAGTTCGAACTACAAGCAGAGGCATATGCCTCTGGAAGCGTTATTCGGCACTTTGGTCCGTCGCATCTCCGGCAGATGACGATTCAAATTCCCTCGAGGAAGTTTCAGCGGCAAATCGCGGATTTGATCGGCACCCTCGACGACAAGATCGAACTAAACCGTCGGACGAACGAGACGCTGGAAGCGATGGCGCGAGCGATCTTCAAGGACTGGTTTGTTGATTTCGGGCCAACGCGGGCGAAGATGGCAGGCCGCACTCCCTACCTCACCCCCAACCTCTGGGCGCTGTTCCCTGACCGTCTTGACGACGAGGACAAGCCGGTTGGGTGGGAACACGGGAACGTCGGTCAATGCTTCGATCTAACTATGGGGCAGTCACCGCCAGGAAATACCTACAACGACGACGGAGAAGGCTTGCCTTTCTTTCAGGGGCGGACGGATTTCGGTTTCAGGTATCCAGATAATCGCAAGTTCTGCGCGGCCCCAAAACGGACTGCGGAGTCCGACGATACCCTTGTAAGCGTGCGTGCGCCGGTCGGTGATATAAATATGGCATGGGAGAAATGCTGCATCGGTCGAGGCGTGGCTGCTCTCCGTCACTCTTCCGGTTCACGTTCCTTCACATACCATTCCGCGTGGGCTATACAGAAGGAGTTGAACCAGTATGAGCATACAGGGACGGTCTTTGGCTCAATTAACAAGACGCAATTTGAAGCCCTTGCTACTATAGAGCCACCCTCAAAAGTGGTCGTGGAATTCGAGGCTTACGTTGGACAACTAGACGACCGTATCAGAACGAATGTTTCAGAATCCCGCACCCTCGCCCAGACCCGCGACCTGCTGCTGCCCAGACTGATGTCCGGCGAAATCCGCCTGCGCGATGCCGGGAAAGCTGTGGAGGCCGTGGCATGACCGAACTGCACATCTCTCAGACCGAGGCCAACCGTCTGATTGCAATCGAGAAGCAGGGAGAAAATAACGACCCTTATTGGTTGCCGGTCGCGGGTGTTGCCATTAGCATTCCGCTTGTTTCAACTGACCTGACAGAGAAATTCCTCATAGACATCAGGTACGGTCGGGCAAACCTTTTGAAAGGCACCAATCAGCTTCGTGCCCAGGTAATCGTGCTTTTACGTCTTGATTTCAACGGTTCCCCACATCGCAATCCGGATGGTGAAGTGATTCACGGCCCCCATCTACATGAGTATCGCGAAGGTTTCGGCGATAAATGGGCCAAGCCCCTCCCCGATGGCTTGTTCTCAGACCTTAATGACGGACTGACTACCATTCATGAGTTTATGGGATATTGCCATGTAACGACATTACCGAATATTAAATAGGCGACTGATATGATTGATGAAATTACAGCCCTCGTTGAAAATTACAGAGATTGGCTGCATGGTCAAACGACTATAAAAGTTGTTAATGATTTTACGGAGATAACGACCCCGTTTTTAGACCGCCACAACGATTGTTTACAAATCTATGCGCGTAAAGTGAACGGTGGCTATATCCTCTCTGACGATGGCTACATTATTGATGATCTCACGATTTCTGGCTACGGGCTTGATACCCCCAAGCGCAAAAACCTCCTGAATATGACCCTTGCAGGGTTTGGTGTAATCAACGGGAAGGACGGGTTGACAATAAAGGCGACAGCAAACAATTTCGCACTGAAGATACACAATCTCATTCAGGCAATGCTGGCTGTCAACGACCTTTTCTATCTCGCTCAGCCTTACGTCGCATCTATCTTTCTTGATGATGTAACCGCCTGGCTTGAACAGAATGATATTCGGTTTATTCCCAACACAAAGTTCACCGGTAAATCCGGGTACGATCATATGTTTCACTTCGCTGTCCCCAAAACTCCGGCAAACCCGGAACGCCTGGTGAGGGCGATTAACAACCCGACAAAAGATGCAGCCCAGGCCATGGCTTTTGCGTGGGTAGATACGCGTGAAGTGCGTGCACCTGATTCGCTCGCCTTCGCCATTTTGAACGACTCGGAAAAACCTGTTCCTCCGCCGGTCAAAGATGCCTTGACGCAATATGATGTCTCCCCTGTTCTCTGGAGCAGTCGGCAGGAAAGTTTGGCGGATTTGGCGGCATGAAAACCGGGAACGGCCTCTTCATCCGAAACTACCTTCGCCACCAGGCGGGTTGGGTTTGGAATGAACAAAACCGTGCCTTTCGGCATGGCCTGGCCTTGCAGGAAGAAACAATCACTGAAATGCTCCTGCTCCGGATGGCCAGGGACCGTTCAAAGCATGATATGCGTGTTCATATGTTCAACAAACGACAGGAGGCTCGTAAGGGTGCCGATTGGGAATGGTTTATCCACACACGCTTTTGTTCATTGGGTCTCAGGGTTCAGGCGAAGCGCCTCTATCGCCGCTATAAAGGCCAAGACTATGCCGACCTGAACCTAAGGGGCCCGAGGCCGCGTCAGATTGACACGCTTATCTCAAAGGCGGGAAAAAATTTTCCAGTCTACATATTCTTTAACCATGACCATGGGGCCAACTCAAATTTGTTGAAAGCTGGTGGCGAACCGGGGTATCGCGGCAGGAGTTTCTGGGGGTGCTCGATTGCTTCAGCGCACAAGGTAAAAGCTGCCGGCAGCAATAAACTGAAAGACATATTGAAAGATCCAAAGCCGATCATGGTGCCCTGGCATCGCATGATTGACTCATCCGGCCAATGCAATGCTTCAGGGATACTCACAGATACTGTGGCTGACGAGAAAACTTCATTAGATGCTCCCACGCCAGAGTGGGTAAACATACTGGACCAAACCGAGCGCATTTCGATGTATTTAGAAGAAGACGAGCGCATTTCGATGTATTTAGAAGAAAACGAACTGGCAGGGGTCGCCTACTTGGACTTCTCTGATTTTAAGGATTCCTTAACCGTTCAAAACGGAGGTAAACACCAATGATCCGCGCCCCTGTCAATCCTGAGCTTCTCCAGTGGGCACGAGAGCGTTCCGGGGTCGCGCAGGATGTCCTCACGGCGAAGTTCAAGAAGCTGCCGGAATGGGAGAGCGGCGATACACAGCCAACCCTCAGGCAGGCGGAGGCATTCGCCCGTGCCGTCCATGTGCCGGTCGGCTATCTGTTCCTCACGGAGCCTCCCGAGGAAACGGTGCCCATTCCCGACTTCCGCACCTTTCCAAGACAGGAAGTCACACGCCCGAGTCCGAATCTGCTTGAAACGATCTACACCTGTCAGGAGCGACAGAGCTGGTATCGCGACTATGTGCGGGTCTCCCGTGGGGCGGAATTGCCCTTTGTCGGCAGCGCAACCATCAACACGGTCCCCGAGGCCGTCGCAGCGAAAATGCGCGAGACGCTCGGGTTCGATCTGGAGGCCCGGCGCGACTGTCCGACCTGGACGGAGGCGCTACGCCTTTTCATCCGTCAGGCCGAAGATGCGGGCATCCTTGTCATGGTCAACGGCGTCGTGATGAGCAACAATCATCGCCACCTCGACCCTCAAGAGTTTCGGGGCTTTGCCCTGTCCGACTCTCAGGCGCCGCTGATCTTCATCAACGGCGCAGACAGCAAGGCGGCACAGATGTTCACGCTCGCCCATGAACTCGCCCACATCTGGCTTGGCGCGTCCGCCTTGTCCAACCTTGGTGCTGCGCCGACACCGGGCTTCCGCCGCGAGGAGGTGTGGTGCAATGCCGTGGCGGCGGAGCTTCTCGTCCCGCTCGCCGCACTTCGCACCGAGCTTCACGCCGACGAGTCGCTCGACGATGCCATGTCCCGCCTGGCCCACACCTTCAAGGTCAGCACCCTGGTCATTCTGCGGCGTCTGCTCGACGCGGACCAGTTGACACGCGCTGAGTTCGACGCGGCCTGGGCTGAAGAAACAAAGCGATTGCGCTCACTCGCGCAAGGCGGTAGCGGCGGTGGTGATTTCTACCGAACCACCCTTGCCCGTACCGGCCATCGATTTGCCCGCGCTCTGGTTGTCAGTACGCTTGAAGGCCAGACCCTCTACCGCGATGCCTTCCGTATGCTTGGCGTGTCAAAGACCGAGACCTTCAACAATCTCGGGCGGGAAGCGGGGGTGATGGAATGACCGACTACCTCCTTGATGCCAACGTCTTCATCCAGGCCAAGAATCTGCATTACGGCTTCGACTTCTGTCCGGCCTTCTGGGACTGGCTCATAGATCAGAACCGCCCCGGCAAGGTCGCCAGTATTGAGAAGGTGGCTGAAGAGCTTAAAGCCGGAGCGGATGATCTATCCGTCTGGGCCGACACAAGGGGCGAGGATTTTTTCCTGAGGCCGGATGCTGCCGTCGTGCCCGCGCTACGTACTGTCAGCGATTGGGCGAGCAGCAATGGCTATGAGCATGCTGCCGTCGCCACCTTCCTTCAGGTGGCCGACTACTGGCTTGTCGCCCACGCCCTTGCCCACGACTGCACTGTTGTCACGCACGAAGTGCCTGCCGACACCATCAGGAAGGTCAAGATTCCGGATGCCTGCATCGGCCTCAATGTACGTTTCCTGAATCCCTACGAGATGCTCCGCCGGGAAGGAGCGCGCTTTGTTCAGGGTCCGGGCAGAGTGGTCTCCTGATGGCTGGTTTAACCGAAAGCGACATCGAAGACGCCGCACTCGAATGGTTGTCCGGGCTCGGTTATAGCATCCTCCACGGGCCGGACATTTCCCCCGATGGCCCGACGCCCGAGCGCACCAGCTACGATCAGGTATTGCTGACGCAGCGACTGCAAGCAGCCCTCCGGCGCCTTAATCCGCAACTGCCCGCCGAGCCTCTGGAAGATGCGCTGCGCCAGATCGAACAGGTTGAATATCCCGGTCTGGTCGAAGAAAACCGCCGCCTGCACCGCTTCATGGTCGAGGGGGTGCCGGTCGAGTTCTATGGCGAAGACGGCGTGCTCAAGGGCGACGAGGTGCGCCTGATCGACTTCGACAACGTGGAAGCCAACGACTGGCTGGCGGTCAATCAGTACACGGTTATCGAAGGGCAGAGGAACCGTCGCCCCGATGTGGTTGTATTCGTCAACGGCCTGCCTCTTGTGGTGATTGAGCTAAAGAATCCCGGTGATGAGCATGCCACCCTCAAAGGGGCCTTCAACCAGCTCCAGACCTACAAGGACCAGATACCTTCACTGTTCCGCACCAACGCCGCACTCATGACCTCGGATGGTATTCATGCACGCCTTGGCTCGCTGACGGCCAATCTTGAGCGCTTCATGCCCTGGCGCACCGTGGACGGTTCCACCATCGCACCGAAGGGCGAACCGGAACTCGACACCGTGATTAAGGGCGTATTCGAGAAGTCCCGGTTTCTGACGCTGGTCCGGGACTTCACGGTGTTCGGCAACCCTGGCACCGGGCTCGTCAAGATCATGGCCGGGTATCACCAGTTCCACGCCGTCCGGCGGGCGGTGGCCTCAACCCTGCGTGCCCTGCCAGAAGCCAGTGAACGCAACATCAGAGAAGACCCCGCCGACCGCGGCCTGCCTTCTGTCGCTTCGCAGCCGGCGGGCGATCGCCGCATCGGTGTGATCTGGCATACCCAGGGCTCCGGCAAAAGCCTGCTCATGGCCTTCTATGTCGGGCAGATCATCGCCCATCCGGCGATGGAGAACCCGACCGTCGTTGTTATTACCGACCGCAATGATTTGGACGACCAGCTATTCGGCACCTTCAGCATGTGCAGGGATTTGCTCCGACAGACCCCGCAACAGGCCCATGACCGCGAGGACTTGCAAAAAGTCTTGACCCGCCCCTCGGGTGGGGTGGTGTTCACGACCATCCAGAAATTCTCGCCCGAGCGCGGCAAGACGGACTACTCGGCGCTGACTGACCGCCGGAATGTGGTCGTGATCGCCGATGAGGCGCATCGTAGCCAGTACGGCTTCAAGGCCAGGGTCGAGGGCAAGACCGGGGAGATTTCCTACGGCTTTGCCAAACACCTGCGCGACGCCTTGCCGAATGCCTCTTTCATCGGCTTCACCGGCACGCCTATCGAAAAGGCAGACACCAACACGCCCGCCGTGTTTGGCGAGTACATCGACATTTACGACATCAACCAGGCTGTGGAGGACGGCGCGACAGTTCCGATCTACTACGAGAGCCGTCTCGCCCGCATTGAGCTTGATGAGGATGCCATGCCCCTGCTCGACGAGGAGGTGGCCGAGTTGACCGAGGACGAAGCCCGGAACGAACAGGAAAAGCTCAAACGCCAATGGGCAAACGTCGAGGCGGTGGTCGGGGCCGAGAGGCGCCTGGCTCTGGTTGCCGGCGACCTTGTGGAGCATTTCGAGAACCGCGTGGTTGGCATGGACGGCAAGGCCATGATTGTCTGCATGAGCCGCCGGATTTGTGTCGCCCTCTACGATCAGATCATCAAGTTGCGCCCGCAGTGGCACAGCGATGACGACGAAAGCGGCGGCCTCAAAATTGTGATGACCGGTGCCGCCTCGGACCCGATGGAATGGCAGCAACATCTGGGCGGCAAGGCGCGGCGTGAGCTGCTCGCCAAACGCGCCAAAGACCCAACCGATCCGCTGAAGCTGGTGATCGTCTGCGACATGTGGCTGACCGGCTTCGATGCGCCGAGCATGCACACCATGTACATCGACAAGCCCATGCGCGGACACGGGCTGATGCAGGCAATCGCGCGCGTGAACCGCGTTTTCCAGGACAAACCCGCCGGGCTGATTGTGGACTACATCGGCATCGCCCAGAACCTGAAATCGGCCCTCGGCCAGTACACGCACGACAACCAGAAACACGCCGGTATTGATGAAGCCGAAGCCATTGCGGTGATGCTGGAGAAGTACGAGATTGTGAGCGGTATGTTCCACGGTTTCGACTACCTGCCCGGATTCAGCGGCTCGGCGCAGGAATGGCTGGGGGCGCTCGCCGGGGCGATTGAGTGGGTCCTCGACATGCAGCAGCGCGAGGCGGCCAGGGAAACGACCGGGGACGGCAAGAAACGCGCGCATCGGCGCTTCAACGACGCCGTTCTTGCGCTCACCAAAGCCTTTGCGCTTGCCGCCGCCAGCGATGAAGCAAGGGAGATTCGCGACGAGGTCGGGTTCTTCCAGACAGTTCGTGCGGCGCTTGCCAAGAGCGCACCGGCTTCGGGCAAATCTTCCGCCGAGCGGAACCTGGCGGTGCAGCAAATCGTCAGCCGCGCCGTCGTCTCGACCGAGATCGTCGATATTCTCAAGGCCGCCGGGTTGCAGACGCCGGACATCTCCATCCTTTCCGATGAATTTCTCGCCGAGGTTCAGGGGATGGAGAAAAAGAACCTGGCCATGGAGGCACTGCGAAAACTGATCAACGGCGAGATACGCTCACAGAGCCGGGTAAACGTGGTCCAGACCCGCGCCTTCTCGGAGCGGCTGGAGGAAGCGATTGCCCGCTACCACGCCAATGCCATCACGACGGCGGAGGTTATTCAGGAACTGATTGAACTCGCGAAGGACATCCGTGCCGCACACCAGCGCGGAGAGGAGGAAGGACTCAGCCAGGAGGAAATTGCCTTCTTCGACGCCCTGGCGAAAAACGATAGCGCGGTCGAAGTCATGGGCAACGATCAACTCCGTGTCATCGCGCACGAATTGTTGAACGATCTCAAAAGCAACGCGTCTGTGGACTGGCAGCACAAAGAGATGGCCCGCGCCCGCATGAGGACTCTCGTCAAGCGGATTCTACGCAAATACGGCTATCCGCCGGACCTTCAAGACGCCGCCGTGCAGACTGTGCTGGAACAAGCCGAGGTTCTTGCAGCAACCTGGGCCGCGTAGCTGGGGTCATTACCACGAACGCTACCGACTATCTCGGAATTTTTTAGTTTTTCCAGGATAGTCGGTAAAAAAACCATGAAACTCTACACCCACCCCGACTGCGAACATCATGAAAGTTTGTTCTTTTTTATTCGGGAGAAACTTTTTCGCCGGTGCGTTTCCGAGGCGGCTCTTCGGTATCACCCAAGCCCTCAAGGGCAACTGGTGCACGATCAGGAAACTCCACCATCAGACTCAGCTTGCCTCCCATAGCTTCGACATAACTACGCAATGTCGAAAGCATCAGGTCACTGCGCTTCTCCATCTGTGCAATGGTCGGCTGGCGGATGTTCAGCACCTCCGCCAACTGCATCTGGGTCAGCCGCCTGGCCTTCCGCAATTTCTGAAGTGTCAGATACTCGTCGTGCAGGCGGTCAGCCTCGGCGAGAATGCACTTACGCCGATCTTCAGGAAGATCGTTAAGTTTTTCGTTCAGAGACTTGCCCATCACTTTCTCCTTTGCCGCACCGCTTCGGAGAAATCATCGAACTCCGCCTCGAACTCGTCATGAAATACAACTTCCCATTCCATACCGTGTTATAGCTTAAAAGCTATATAGGTTTCAAGCTATTCGGTAAGGATTGAAAAATCCTTTAACCTCACCTGCGACGATAGGCCCATGATGATTCAACGCGAGTTATACCCATGAAACTCTACACCCACCCCGACTGCGAACAGCACGAAATGCCGCGCCACCCGGAGCGGCCGGACCGGCTGCGCAGCGTGATGCAGCGACTGTCCGAAAACGGCATGCTGAATGACATGAAGGTCACTCTCGCCGAAGAGATCAGCGATGAGATGCTGACCATGATTCATCCCATTGAATATGTCGAGGCCATCAACGAAGCAGAACCGCAAGAAGGGGTCATCAAGGTAGACCCGGAGACCTACATGAGCCAGGGTAGCAGCCGCGCCGCAAAACTCGCCGCCGGTGCCTGCCTGCAAGCGACCAGGGATCTGTTGTCCGGAGAAGAGCAGCGCGTTTTTTGCGCGGTGCGACCGCCCGGCCATCACGCCGAAGTGGCCACCGCCATGGGATTCTGCCTGTTCAATAACATTGCCATGGCCGCCGAATATGCCTTGCAGGATGACCGCATTAACCGCGTTGCCATCGTCGACTTTGACGTGCACCACTGCAACGGTACCGTGGACATCTTCAAGGACCGCCCTGAAGTCATGATCTGCTCCAGCTTCCAGGACCACTACTACCCCAACCGCTACCTCGACTACACCAACGAGCACATCATTAACCTGCCCATGGTGCCGGGAACAACCGGCGACAGATGGAGAACGAGGGTCGAAGCCGAGTGGTTGCCAAAGCTGGAAGACCACCAGCCTGATCTCTTACTCATCAGTGCCGGGTTTGACGCGCATATCGACGACCCGCTGGCGCAAATTGAATTTGTGGAAGATGACTATGCCTGGGTCACCGGGCAGTTGATTGATCTTGCAGAAAGAAGCTGCGAGGGGCGACTGATGTCTACGTTAGAAGGTGGATACGACCTGGAAGCACTGGCGAGGTGCGTGGAAAGCCACTTGAAGGTTCTTCTTTAGAGATTCATATCACTCAAGGCTTCTCACAACTCGCTCAGGGCTTCTCACAACTCGCTCAAGGCTGTCTCATGCGCTAAGCTTGTCGCCATGGCTACCAGGATTCCCTTTACCTTTGAGTACGACTTTGAATACGCGACCCTGGAGACGCTGACACCGCTGATCCGCCGCGTGACCGCACGTAACCCAAGCGGCTTCACCTTTTATGGCACCGGTACTTACATTGTCGGCAAGGGCAATGTGGCCGTGATTGATCCCGGCCCCCTGGTGGATGAACACATTGAAGCCCTGAAGGCAGGCCTTGATGGTGAAACCGTGACCCACATTCTGATCACGCACACGCACTTCGATCATTCACCGGCCGCCGCGCCCCTCAAGATTCACTGGAACACCAAAACCTATGGCTACGGACCTCATGGTGCCGGCAAGGCGGAAGAAGGTGTGCAGATTGAGGAAGGCGGCGACATGGAATTTGTCCCGGATGTCGTTTGCAGGGACGGCGATGTGATTCAGGGTGACGGCTGGACTATCGAATGCGTACACACGCCGGGTCACACTTCAAACCATCTGTGTTTTGCACTGAAGGAGGAAAATGCCCTGTTCACCGGTGATCATGTGATGGGCTGGTCCACCAGCGTCATCGGGCCGCCGGATGGCGATATGACGGCCTACATGGATAGCCTGGAAAAACTGCTGGCGCGCCCGGAAGACGTTTACTGGCCCACCCACGGCACCAGCATCAGGGACGTGAAAACCTATGTGCAGGCGTTCATTGATCACCGTCTGGAGCGAGAACGGCAGATACTGGAATGCCTCAACCAGGGCTATACGCAGATTACCGACATGGTGCCGGTCATGTACACGGATACCGACCCGCAGCTCTACCCTGCCGCCGCGCGCTCAGTGCTCGCAGCGATGATCCGCATGATCGACACCGGCCAGGTTGCCTGCGGCGACCACCCGGCAGGGGTGGAATCAGGTTTTACCGTTGTTCGGTAACCAGTCGGCCCTGAATACTGTTTTCTGTGCTTCAACCGGGCAACCAGCACCCCAACAGGCTTCCTGTACAGGCTCATGACATCTTGTACCGGGGACCGATCAGGAATACCGAGACCAAAAAATCCTGCGCCATCTCAAGATCAACCGCAGATTGCGGGAGCAGGCTATTTTTTGTATTCTTACCAGTAAGATTTATGTTTTGAATGGTGAATGCTATGTCAAATTCCACAGCGACTGTTTCGACAACCAGAATGTCCTCCAAAGGGCAGGTGGTGATTCCTGAACAAATTCGAGAGCAGTTATCGCTTGAGGCGGGTTCCCGGTTTGTGGTGGTGGGCGATAAGGACGTGGTGATCTTGAAACGGATAGCCGCACCGACACTCAGTGAGTTTGACGGCCTGATTAAGCAAGCCCGCTCACAGGCAAAAAATGCCGGACTGAAGAAGCCCGATATCGAGGCAGCAATCTCGCAGGCGCGGGCTAAACGATGAGAATAACCCTGGATACCAATGTGCCAAAGACTTACCTTCTGCCATTGGAAGGTTTTCCATTGATGTCAGATATTCAGGATCGACCAGCTACCGTCGCACGGTAACCTTACCCCAGAGATTGTCGGCGCCGCCTTCAAGGAAGGCTCTGCCAATCAGTACCTGCCACTCGCGCTCATTGCCGAACTCTTCACGCCAGCCCCACAGGCGACGCGTTCGATGATTGAGCGTGTGTTCCCTGGTGTAACCCATGGCACCATGCACCTGATGCGCGATATCCGTACCCGAAGATACTGCCTCACCTATTCGTGCCTTGCCGATGGCGATGTCCACCTGATTCAAATCTCTGAAGGCTGCTGATACCGCGTGTGCCGCCATGGTGCTGGCCGCGACCTCGCCCGCCAGGTTTGCCAACTGTTGCTGAATCGCCTGAAATCCGGAGATGGGGCGACCGAACTGATTGCGTTCCAGGGAATACCGGACCGCCAGTTCCAGCACTGCTTCCAGGGCACCCGCCATCTGCAGGGCGCGGACCGCCGCCATCATCAGTTGCAACCTGTCTGCCGTGTCATCGCCGGTGCTCATCACTGCATTTCCGTCCGGTGTGGTGTCCACCGTGATGGCATCCCGGGGTTCACCGGCAAGGCTGCCGCCCTCTTCCACCCGGAGATCAGATACGGGGATGACACACAGTTTGGCGGTGCCGGATGCGTCGGCCACCAGCACCACGCGATCACACCAGCGCGCAAACGGCGCTTCACCGGCGCCGACCAGTCTGCCGGAACTGTCTACCCGGAACGCGCCGGTCGCGACCGTCAGGATTTCCTCACCAACCTTACCGCCCTGCCCGGCGATCAACATGCCCGCCACAAAGTGTTCAGCCAGCGGGACAGGTGCGGCATAACGTGCGGCTTCACGAATCACCAGAAGTGAATCTTCCAGTTCACCACCCGCACCACCGGCCTCTTCCGGCAGGCCCGCGACCGTCAATCCGGTCCGTGCCAGCGCATCCCATAGTTTTTTCGCAAAGGTCCCCGCCTCCGCTTTGTCCACGACATCCGCCGTACACAGGTCCGTCAGCATTCTGTCGAGGGTGTCTTTAATCAACTGTTGTTGTTCGTTCATGTCCGGCGTCCTAACGCAGACCCAGACCGCGTGCGATCACACCCTTCAGGATTTCCCGGGTGCCGCCGCGGAGCGTGAAGGATGGCGCATGCAGGATGCACTCGTTCAACGTATCAACAAATCGCCGTGACGGATTGTTCACCGCCGCCAGCCGAACCAGTTCCGGCACCCTGCGCTCATAGGTATTACCCAGATCCTTGATCAGGGCCGCTTCGGTAATCGGCAGTTTGCCAGACTCCAGCATACCGGCGACTGTGATCGACATGCGACGAAGTGTCACAAGATGGGCGGTCAGTTTCCCCAGCAGTGCTAACTGTTCATCCGAGGGGTTCTGTTCGATTTCACGGGCAAACTCAACCATCACGCGGAAGGCGCTGAGGAATCGTTCCGGGCCGCTGCGTTCATAACCGAGTTCACTGATCACCTGCTCCCAGCCATTGCCCGGTTCGCCCACCACCATCTCATCAGGAATGAACACGTCGTCGAAGAATACCTGGTTGAAATCTTCTTCCCCGGACAGGTTCCTGATACCCGTGACCTTCACGCCCTGTGCATGAAGATCGACGATGAACTGACTCATCCCCGCATGGCGGTTTTCTGAAGGCGGCTCCGTACGCACCAGCGTCACCATGTAATGATTCGTGTGTGCATAGCTGGTCCATATCTTGCTGCCATTCAGTATCCAGCCGCCTTCGGTTTTGGTCGCACTGGTGCGTATCGACGCCAGGTCCGAGCCGGTGTCCGGCTCACTCATGCCAATGGAAAAGAAGATGTCGCCGGAAATAATTTTTGGCAGAAACTGCTGTCGCTGCGCTTCGGTGCCAAATTTCAGCAGCAGCGGCCCGCTCTGTCGGTCGGCAATCCAGTGGCAGCCCACCGGTGCCCCGGCAGCGAGCAACTCTTCGGTAACCACGTAGCGTTCAAGAAAGGATTTGCCGGCACCGCCGTATTCTTTCGGCCAGGTCATGCCAATCCAGCCCTGTTCCGCCAGTTTTTTGCTGAACTCTGCGGAGTCCCCGGCATTAAAGTCCGAGTTAGGCAGGTCGCCTGGGTCCAGTGTGTCGGCGAGGAACCTTCTGACATCCGCGCGAATGGCTTCAGCCCCTTCCGGCAGGCTGAAGGGTTCAAACGTCAAACCTTGAAACATCTGCTCACTCTGAAAAGAAACGCGGCTAAACCCCGGCGCTTGGCCTGCCTGAGACGCGCTCGTACCAGGCCATGATGTTCTTGTTGTCCTCGTTCAGCGGCTGACCCACCTGGGTGCCGAATTCAAGAAAACAGAACAGCAGGATGTCGGCCAGGGAAAAACGATCACCACAGACAAATTCCCTGCCCGCAAGCTGGCCGTCCAGCCAGGTGAGTTTTTCCTGCGCCAGCGCCTTCAGGGCGTCGGCAGCCTCCGGGATTGTCGTGATGCGGTCCTTGAAAAGCGGCAGGCCCTCACTGTACCGAAAGCCATTCGTCAGATTCTCCACAATGCCAAGATCAATGCGACGTACCCACATGCGCGTTTCGCCGCGTTCTTCCGGCGTGCCGCCAATCAGAGACGAGCCACCCTCTCGTTCCGCCAGGTATTCACAAATTGCTGTGATCTCGCACAGGATGGAACCGTCATCCAGTTCGAGTGCGGGCGTTGTGCCCGTCGGGTTGACCTTCATGTAATCCGGCTGGCGATTCTCGCCGCCCATCAGGTCAATAGCTTCCTGGTCCAACTCAACGCCGAGTTCCGCCATCAACATACGGACTACTTTGGGGTTGGGGCCAACCGAGTTGTAGAGTTTCATTGCCTTCTCCATAAATTAAAGTCCAGAATCCCTGACCGTTATATAGGATCACTCCGGTCATCGCTACTCGTTGTATTTTCTCTTAACTCCCGGTTAAGGGGTGATGTCCGCGAAGGTAAGTGAGGTAGAAGGCGCAACTTGCTGCGTGATTTGGCAAAATACCGAGTATCCAAACTCTCACCCAGCAAGTGCGCCTATGACAAAGATAATCCCTCAGCCTGCAAACGTCGAGATAGATTTTACCGATGCCGCTCTGGTGGGCACTGGCGGCTGGTCTCTACTGGCCAAAATGGCTCAACAAACCGAACTGCTACGATCCCTCTCGCAAGCCGTTCACCTCAAAGTACGCCGACGCGGTGCCTCTGACGCCGAGATGCTGTGGAGTCTCATTGCCTCTCTGGCAGCCGGTCATGGTGCCCTGTCTGATTTGGATGCCCTGCGTGCCAACCCCGCCGGGCAGGTACTGCTGGGTTTGAGTGAAGCGCCTTCAGGCCGACGTCTCGGCGAATATCTCAGCCGCTTTGGCCAGGATGAGGTGGACGCCCTGCGAGGCGTGGTCCAGGCATTGGCACAGCAGGTTGCACCGGCCATCATTGATCACCATGTGACCACACAGGGCTATGTGCCAGTGTTTATCGATGGCACTGCGATTGAGGTGGATGGTCATCTCTTTGAAGGTGCCGGTAAGGGATACAATGGTGAGCCGCAACTGTGGCTGCATAATGTGTTCCTCGGAGGATTGTGGGCCAGTGGCTTACTGCACCCGGGTGGCGTTGATGTCGCCAGGGGCTGGCAGACACAGTTGGCTGACGACGTGGCGCCGTTGCTACCGGAGGGTACGCCGGTCTGGCTACGGGCAGACAACGCCTATTATCGTGGCGACCTGGTCCGGTTTTGTACTGACAAGGGCTGGGATTACTCGATCAGCGTGACCAATGACAATAACCGCCGCCCGGTGCTGCGCCAACTGGAAGGATTACCTGAAAACGCCTGGTCTGATATAGGGCGAGGCGAGTCTGCGACGCTGGTGTTGCACCGACCCAGCGGCTGGAAGACGCAACACTATGTCGTCGTTCGCCAGCTCTATGACGGTCCACAACAGCGTCTGACGCCTGCTTATACGGTCATTCTTGTGTCTCGTGACGACCTGCCGGTGGATGAATTAGTGCGACGTCATCGCGGCAAGCAAGGACAGGAGAATGCCTTCAAGGGTCCGCTGATTGAAATGGATTTACACCATCCTCCCTGTCGGCGGTTTGCCGCCAATCAGGCATTTTATGCCTGCGGTCAGATAGCACAGTTGTTGTTGATGGCGATGCAGTATCAGTGGCTACCCGAGCCTGCCCGGAAACATGGCTTGCGACCTTTGATCCGCTATTTGATGCGCTCAGTGGCTCGTCTGGTAAAAACCGGCAGGCGCTATCGTCTGGACTTTGCCAAGAACAACTTCAGGCTGGACTGGCTGCTGTACGCGGCCTTCCAACTGGAATAGCGTCGATCTCAGCTTCGAACTAACACCAACACCTGTCATTGGGCGGGTAGCGCTTGGGCGCTCGGTGCCAAAGACCGGCAACGGATGCCTGTGCAGGAGCCAGGCGCTCTGTCAGGACTCCCAGGAACAACCAAAATCATGTGAAGAGACAGCCGCCTTGCTATTGAGTACGCGATAAGCTGCGATACCTGCAACCAGGATGGGTTAACCGGGGATTGAGATTGTATTTTCCGATCAGATTGCATAATATGCGGTGAACTTGTAAACGACCTATGACGTTAGGAGTTTTTCGATGAATCCAATCTGCAGCTACACGCACGACAAGGTGCGAAGTCACTAGCAGCCCACCCTGAGGTTCATCAAACCCCGGCGTGGCGCTAAAGACACACGACGGGTCTGGTTTCCACATTACTGACAATGTACTACTAACCAATGTACAACTGAACAAGGGTTGTCAGTACCCAAAGAACAAACTGTTTTCCCCGTCGTGACCAGGATTCACGCGCGGTTTGCCGCGCTTTATGTCAAGGCAAAAACAGAATGAAAGACAAGGCAGTAAACGACCGGAAGAAAGCCGCCATCCTCTGGGCACAGACCGAGGATTTTCGCAGGACCTTTGCCATCGCAATCATTGCCATGGCCGTTGGCTACCTGTTCATGTTCGGTGCGCCCCTGCTGGCCGCCTTCTCTATTGACGCCATCCGTGCCGGTGATGAGTTCTCTCCCAAGCCATGGATCGCATCACTGGCGGGCATCTTCACCTTCGGGGCAAAACCCGGATTGATGACCTATCTCCTGCTGGCCGCGGCGGGAACCATAGCCCTCACCGCCATCGCCGGGGTGTTCCTCTACATTCGTGGCCGATACATCGCCAGGGGTTCTGAGGGTATCGTCCGACGATTGCGGGACCGGATGTTCGACCATCTGGAACATCTGCCCAGTGATTTCCATGACAGGGCGGATACGGGCGATCTGGTTCAACGATGTTCATCCGACATGGAAACCATCCGGGTGTTCCTGGCGGGTCAGATTGTAGAGATCAGTCGTGCGGTGCTGATGTTGATTGTGGTACTGCCCATCCTGTTCACACTCGATACACGGATGGCCTGGTTGTCGCTGGCCACCTTACCGCTCCTGTTTCTGGCCGCCAGCCTCTTTTTTCAGCGGGTGAAGCGGCTGTTCGAGACCGTGGACGAGGCGGAGGCGGAGTTAACCACAGTGCTTCAGGAAAACCTCACCGGTATCCGCGTGGTTCGAGCCTTTGCCCGCCAGGACTTCGAGATTGCGAAGTTCTCTGAGAAGAACCGGGCGTTTCGCAATCACAACAATCGGCTGATCGGGCTGATGGGTATTTATTACGGCTTCAGTGACATCATCTGCCTGGGACAGATTGGTCTGCTGCTGATTGTCGGTGCCATGTGGGCCATCGACGGCAGTCTTTCCATCGGCACCCTGTTCGCATTCATTACCTATGAGGGCATGATCATCTGGCCGATACGACACATGGGCCGTGTGCTGACCGATTCCGGCAAAGCGATTGTGGCGATGGGCCGACTGGCGGAAATCCTGGGTACGCCCATCGAAACCCAGAACGAGGAAAACCCATCGGAACCACTGACGGGAAGGGTCGCTTTCGATCGGTTGTCATTCGCCTACAACGACCTGCCGGTGCTGAGGGATATTTCCTTTGATGTTGAACCCGGCGAAACCATTGCGCTGCTCGGGCCGCCGGGTTCCGGAAAATCCACCATCGCTCAACTCCTGCTGCGGCTATATGACTACCATCAGGGGTCCATTCGCCTGGGTGATCACGAGCTGATACAACTGAATCGAAAGTACATTCGTTCGCAGATTGCCATTGTGTTGCAGGAGGCCTTTCTTTATTCCAACAGCATCGCGGCCAACCTGAAGATCGGACGCCTGGACGCCACGCCCGATGAGATTATCAGGGCAACCACGGACGCCCGCATTCACGAGTCCATCATGCGTTTCCCGCGCGGCTACGATTCCATGGTGGGTGAACGGGGTGTCACCCTGTCCGGCGGACAACGCCAGCGCGTCGCCCTTGCGCGGGCCCTGCTGAAATCGCCCCCGATCCTGATTCTGGATGACGCCCTGTCAGCGGTGGACACGGATACCGAGGCGCAGATTCTCGAAGCATTGAAAGCCAGGCGTTCACACCAGACCACCATCATCATCGCGCACCGGCTCTCGACGGTCATGCATGCGGACAAGATTCTGATGCTGCACGAAGGAGAGATCGTACAGAGGGGTAATCATGAAACCCTGTCCCGTCAACCCGGGGTCTACCAGCGACTCTGTGCCATCCAGGGCGCTATTCAGGCGCAGATTGAGCAGGATGTGGCAGAGATTCAGGAAAAGGGGTCACGGGTATGAGTGACGTTTACTTCGACGACGAGAACTACAACGACGGTTTCGACGAGGACTCTTACGACCACGGTATGAACCTGGACCTGTGGCGCAAACTGCTGGGCTACGCCCTGCACTACCGCCTGGAAGTCACGGTACTGGCAACCAGTGCGTTCTTCACCGCTGTCTGTGAGATCGCCTACCCGCTGATCACCAAAAACGTGATTGACTCAGTGGCGGTCGACGGGGTTACGACCGATCTCTGGCTCTACGCGGGCCTCTACGCCTTCTTCACCCTGCTGCTGGGCATCTCCGTTGGCTGTTTTATCTGGTACGGCGGAAAAATCAGAACCCATGTGGCGCACGACATTCGCCTGGACGGCTTCTGCAATCTGCAACGGCTTTCCTTCAGCTATTATGACTTCCGACCGGTCGGCTGGCTGATGGCACGCATGACGTCAGACTGTGAGCGTCTGTCCAACATTCTGGCCTGGGGTATGCTCGACCTGGTCTGGGGTTCCACCATGATGGTCGGTATCGCGCTCGCCATGCTGTGGATGGACCTGTCCCTGGGTCTGATCGTGCTGTCCGTTCTGCCCATCCTTGCCTGGATCAGCATCCGATTTCAGCATCGAATCCTGAAGAGTGCGCGTGTGGTGCGAAAAACCAACTCGCGCATAACAGGCTCGTACAACGAGAGCATTACCGGGGTGCAAACCAGCAAGGCGTTCGTAAAGGAAGCGGAGAACCTGAAGAACTTCGGGGAACTGACCGACCGGATGCACGCTGCCTCCGTACTGAACCTGATTCAGGCGGCCCTGTATCTGCCCATCGTTCTGACACTGGGTTCCGTGGCCATCGGCCTTGCCCTGGTGTTTGGTGGACTGGAAGTCATCTGGGGCACCATCTCTGCCGGTACCCTGGTGGCGTTTCTTGCCTACGCACGACATTTCTTTGAACCCATCGAACAGCTTGCCGCCTGGTTCGCGGAAATGCAGATGGCCCAGGCGTCCGCCGAACGGATCATGAGCCTGGTCATGGCAGAACCGGACATCCGGGACAGCGATGAGGTGACCGCCGCCATGCGGGAGGACAAGAAAGCCAATGCCGCTATTGACGGTCATCCGGATGAAATCAACAAGATCACCTTCGATAACGTCTCCTTCTCTTACGAGATTGGCGATCCGGTGCTGAAAAACGTCAATCTCAATATCAGGCAGGGAGAAACGCTGGCTATCGTCGGTTCGACCGGTGGCGGCAAGTCGACCCTGGTGAGCCTGCTGTGCCGTTTCTATGAGCCGACAGAGGGCCATATCCTCATCGACGGGATCGACTATCGGGCACGCAGCCTGCACTGGCTGCAATCCAACCTTGGCATCGTGCTGCAATCATCGCATATCTTCGGCGGTTCAATTCTTGAAAACATCCGCTATGGCAATCTGAAGGCCACCGACGAGGAAGTGTTCACCGCCTCGAAGAAGGCGGGCGCCCATGACTTCATTGAAGCCATGAAGGACGGATACCAGACATCCGTGGGTGAAGGCGGTTCCAGGCTGAGCGCCGGTCAGAAGCAGTTGATCTCGTTTGCGCGCGCCATCCTCGCCGACCCCGGGATCCTGATCATGGATGAGGCGACCTCTTCTGTGGACACGGAAACCGAGCAGCAGATTCAGGCCGGGCTCGACAACCTGCTGTCCGGCAGAATCGCACTGGTGATTGCACACCGGCTGTCGACGATTCGTGGCGCTGACCGAATACTCGTGATTGAACACGGAGAGATTGCCGAATCCGGCAGCCATGACGAGTTGATGGCGATTCACGGCCGTTACTACAAGCTCTATACCCAGCAGAGCCTGGCTGAGTTCGCCAACGAGGAAACCCACTGGCAAGAATAGGCCGCCTCCTTTATGGTTGTTTTTTTGCCGGGAGAATCCTGATGAAAGTCGGAATCAAGGAATTGATTGCTGAAGCAGAAAAGCACATAGACGCAATCAGCGTGAATGAAGCCGAAGGCATGTTGAAGGATGACGGTGTGGTATTCGTAGATATCCGTGACGTCCGCGAACTGTGGCGCGAAGGAAAACTGCCGGGGGCAACCCACGCCCCCAGGGGCATGCTGGAGTTCTGGGTCGACCCGGACAGCCCTTACCACCGTGACATCTTTGCTGCGGACAAGAAGTTTGTCTTTTACTGCGCGAGCGCCTGGCGGTCTGCGCTGGCAACCCGTACCGTACAGCAGATGGGCATGGACAGGGTCTGCCATGTGACCGGCGGTTTTACTGCCTGGAAGGAGGCGGGAAAACCCATTGAAGCTGTCGAAAAGAAGTAAACGTGACGGAATTTGACTGGGCGACGCCCTACCCCGCCAACCGCTCACCCGTGTTCGCACAGAATGTTGTTGCCACCTCTCAGCCTCTGGCCGCCTCTGCGGGAATCCATGCGCTCAGGCGCGGCGGCAACGCCGTTGATGCTGCGCTGGCAAGCGCCATTACCCTCACGGTGGTGGAGCCGAACAACAATGGTATCGGCAGCGATGCCTTTGCCTTTGTTCATGATGGCAATCGGCTGCATGGACTAAACGCCTCGGGCCGCTCCCCGGCGGCCATGACGCCGGAACGATTCAAAGGGGAAACACGTATGCCCACCCGGGGCTGGGAGGCGGTCACCGTGCCCGGCGCCGTCAGTGCCTGGGTTGCCCTGTCCGAGCGGTTCGGCAAACTGCCCTTCCCTGACCTGTTTGACGATGCCATTCGCTACGCAGACCAGGGGTTCCAGGTTGGCCCGAAGAGCGGCTTCTACTGGCGATACGCCGTGGAACACTTTGGGCACTTCCGGGCGTTTATGGATACTTTTTCAATGGCTGGTCGTGCACCCGCTGTCGGTGACCGCATGCGCCTGCCGGATCACGCGAGGACCCTGCAGACCATCGCCGATACCAGGGGTGACGCCTTCTACCAGGGAGAACTTGCGGAAGCCATGGCCGCTGATGCGGCAAAACATGGCGCGGCAATGACCATCGAAGATCTGGCAAACCATCAATGCGACTGGGTGGACCCGATCAACATGACCGGCTTCGACGCCACCCTGCATGAAATTCCACCCAATGGTCAGGGACTCATGGCGCTGATCTCCCTTGGCATACTGAAACACCGCCACAAAGACCTGCCCCCGGATTCTGCGGACAGCGTACACCTGCAGATTGAGGCGCAGCGCATTGCCTTTGCGGAGGCGGAGCGGCACCTGGCAGACCTCGCGCACATGAGGGTCAAACCCGCCGAACTGCTGGATGAAGATTATCTTGAATCCCGCGCTGCGGAGATCCGGCTGGACCGGGCGAATCCGCATCCGACGGCGCTGGGCGCCGGGGCGGATACGGTATACCTCACCACCGCCGATGCCGACGGCATGATGGTCTCAATGATCCAGTCCAACTTTCGCGGCTTCGGCTCGGGCATTGTGGTACCCGGTACCGGGATCAGTCTGCAAAACCGTGGGGCGGGGTTTACCCTTGAAGAGGGGCATCCCAACCAGATTGGCCCATCAAAACGTCCTTATCACACCATCATTCCCGGATTCGTCACGCGAAACGGTGAAGCTGCCATGAGTTTCGGCGTGATGGGCGGGCACATGCAGGCACAGGGGCACCTGCAGATGATGGTGCGGGTTATGCTGTACGGTCAGAACCCGCAGGCCGCTTCCGATGCGCCGCGCTGGCATGTGTTCGAAGATGGCCGGGTAGCGCTGGAAGATGGCTTTGCTCCGGCGGTCATGCAGGAACTGCAAGATCGCGGACACGAGATCGTCCTCGGTGAACCGGAGCATCTGTTTGGCGGCGCCCAGTTGATCGCAAAGATGCGGGATGGTTATTGCGCCGGGTCCGATCATCGCAAGGAAGGACTGGCCTGCGGATATTAGACCTGCCCGCTGTCGCAGGATAGCCGGTCAACCACGATCCAGGAAAAATAGACTCAATTCAGGCACATAAGTGATGATCGCAAGCGCAAACAGCAATACGAACATGAACGGAATGGTCGCCCGGTAAAGCTCTGCAATGGATTTCTTGAAGCGGTAGCTGGCAATAAACAGGTTCATACCAATCGGCGGTGTGAAGTAACCGACCTGCATATTGGCCAGGAAGATGATGCCCAGGTGTACCGGGTCCACACCGAAGCGCAGCGCCAGCGGCACAATCAGAGGAATCATGATTACCAGCGCACTGAAGATATCCAGGATCGCGCCGAGCGCCAGGAGGATCAGGTTCAGCAGAATCAGGAAGGTGAACTTGCTCTCGATGAAGGTGCGAATCCACTCAAACAGCGCCTGCGGCACTTCCGCATCCACCAGGAAGTTAGTAAACGCGAGGGATACGCCAAGAATCAGCAGAATCCCCCCCACCATCACCATCGCTTCTCGAATTATCCCCGGCAGTGCTCTGACGGCTACTTCCCGGTGAATAAAGACCTCCACCAGCAGAACATAAAGTGCGGTGACTGCGGCTGCCTCCGATATTGCGAAGAACCCGGAATAGATGCCGCCCAGGACAATAACAGGCAGCGGAATTTCCCATTTCATATCCACCAGTGACTGCCAGGCCACAGATCGACTGAAGGCTTCACCCTGCAAATCATCATGTCGCGTGGTCCAGATGCTGTAGATCGTCAGCAGCACCACCATCAACAGCGCCGGGAGAATGCCTGCGATAAACAGCTCCCGGATCGTGAACGGGTTCGGCAGGTCCATCTGCTGCACGATGACGCCGTAAAGAATGAGCGGCAGGGACGGCGCCAGCAGCAGTCCAAGACTGCCGGAAGTGGTGACCAGGCCGAGGGAAAACCGTTCCCGGTAACCGCCTTCTACCAGGGCGGGCAGAAGCAAGGCACCAACGGCAACAATCGTAACACCGGAGGCGCCGGTGAACGCGGTAAAAAACGCGCAGGTCACATAGGCAACGACCGCTAACCCGCCCGGCATCCATCCCAGGAACGCTGAGGTCACCCGCACAAGGCGCGTGGACAGTCGGCTTTCGGCAAGAACATAGCCGGAAAAGGTAAACAGCGGCAGCGCCAGAAGCAGCGGCGTATCCACCAGCCGGTAAACCTCAACAGGTATGACCGTGAGCGGAATCCCCGACACCAGGAAGCCCAGCATGGCCGCCGCCAGAATGACCACGAACAGCGGCATGCCGATAAAGGCCAGCACTGCGATAACAAGCGAACCTAGCGCCCCCAAAATTCAGCCCGGTCAACCATGCCGATCAGAAAGCGCAGCGCCATTACCGCAAACCCGATCGGCAGAATGCTCTGACAAACCCAGACCGGAACGCCGGCGAACGCAATGGTTTCATCCTGATATTCATAGCTGATGTATGCCACGGAATACCAGGCCGCCGTCGCGCAGACTGCCACCGAAAACAGCATCGCCAGATTCCTGAGCGGTGTATAGACCTGCGGCGGCAGCACCCGGGACAGCAGATTGATGCTGATGTGGTTACGCTCACGGGTCGCTACCATGGCACCCAGCATCGCGATCCAGAGCACCAGGATTCTCAGGAATGACTCGGCCCACAGCAGGCCGCTGTCAAAAAAATTCCGCAGCAGAATCTGCAACAGCGCCATTACCAACATGCTCACCAGAGCGAGAACGAGCAGGCTGTCCTCAAACCGGTGAAGATATCGGATGAATTTCATCAGCTTCCGGCGCGATACTTCTTGAGATTATCGAGATAGAGACGAACCCCCCCGGGCGTGATCTCGCCGGAGCCGATCAGCCGCTCAACGGAATCGTCAGCAACCCGCTGCCATTGCTCAATGCCTTCGGGCTCAATCGTTTGAATGCCGATGGTCTCCAGAGCTTTCAGGGCTTTGGCGTTATCGACCCGGGTTTCCTCACCGACTTCCGTGAACACCCGGTCCATAACTTCGCGGACGATCAACCTGTCATTTTCCGGGATACGCCCGTAGGCCCTGGCGTCCATCGCCAGCATCGAGTAGATGTAGAGCAACGGTAGATTGGTCATGTACTTCACATGGTTGTGCCACTGTAGCGCCAGTGCGACTGAAGGTGGCACCACCACCGCATTGATCAAACCGGTTTGCAGTCCCGCAAGCACGTCCGTGATATTGAGCGGAATCGGGCTGACATCAAAGGATTTGATCAGCTCGGCAGCAATCAGATCATTGTCGGGTATCCATGCTTTGAGTTCACCCAGGTCTTCCACGGAAGTCACGGGGGTCCGGGTCAGCAGGTAGGCAAATCCCGTCTCCGTAAAGGCAAAGGTGACGATTCCCGCCCGTTCCAGGCCGTCGGCAATCATCTGATCCATCTCGGCCCGGATGTAATCCACCTCCTCATAGGAACGGAACTGTAGCGGCAGATTGTAAATCTGAAGGTCGGGATAGAACCGTGTCAGCGACCCGGCCGCAATCGCGCCACCATGAAGCTGACCGATGCGCATCTTGCGCAATACGGTTTCATCGTCACCCTGAACACCGCCCGGATAAATCTTGAACCTGACCCGTTCTTCGGTCCGGTTCGAGATTTCCTTCACACCGGCGCGCAGCGTCCGCATCCAGGCGAGACCATCCGGTGATACGGTGGCAACCTTGTAAGTTGCCGCCTGACCGGGCAGTGGCAATACAAGCAGAATGCCCAACAGCAGCAAAGTCAGCCTCTGAATCATAAAAATTCCTGAAAGTATTCCGTTGATGATTCGAGCAGTTCCGCCGCCCGCTCCTGTGCAATCCGGTTGGTCAGGGTCATACCTTCAACAACCGGGTCTGCGTCCAGCACTTCGTTCAGCAGTGCGTCATGCAATTCCTGATCAAACACCAGGCGGGCATACTGCTCCGCATAAATTACCCTGGTCATAAGGTAGGCATCATCAATGGCAATGGCCCTCTCGAAATGAAAACGTCCCTTCTCGGGCTTACCACCGAGCGATGCCGGTAACAGGGTCTCCATACCTCCCATATAAAGATGAGGACCGCCATTCTGGTAGGTTTCATCCAGCGCCAGAACCTTTTCCATCAGCAACCTGGCACGGCTGAGTTCGGCAATCACCGCCCAATCGTCGCTGTTGGCCTGCAGACGGCCCACCCAGGCGACACCCAGCGCATAGGTCATGGGCACATCATCACCATCCAGTGACCCGACAACTTCCGAGAAGGCATCGAAATCCAGTTGCCGCGCATCGCACAGCGGAGATTCCGCCACACAGGCGGCATGTTCCGCATAACGCATGGCCTTGTCGCTCAACAGCCTGACCCGTTCCGGGTCGTCAACCAGCACGGCAAAAGAACCGTTCAGGGTCGAGGCTGCCAGTAGCAGGTCTTCCGAATCAGGACTGCTGCCGAGAAAGCCATCGATCAGCAGCAGGTAGGCGGGCACGCCCTCCCTGACCGTATCAATGTCCTCGCTGTTGAGAATAGAGCCAGCCAGATCCTCCGCCATCCGGGACGTGACCGTGGAAACGACACTGGAGCAACCGCTCAGAGCCAGCAGACTGGCGGCGAAGAGTAATCGGAATCCGGACATCAGGGGTCTATTGTCCACCAAAAAAAGGATTGGCCTGGCGCTCGAAAGCAAGAGACGTCTGAGGACCATGGCCGGTGACGACAAGCGCATCTTCGGCCAGACGGAACAGACGATCAGTGATCGAATTTTCAATCTGCTCAAAGCTGCCCCCCGGCAGATCGGTTCGACCAATCCCCAGTTGAAACAGCGTATCACCCGCCACCAGAAGGTCATGATTTTCAAACCAGAAGCTGATGGACCCCGGGGTATGCCCGGGGGTATGAATAGCAACACCGCAGCAACAGCCCAGATCGCCGTCATCCTGAAGCCAGGCATCCGGTTCTGGTGTCGGCGTGTAATCCAGCCCGAACTTCTGACACTGACCTTCCAGGGCATCCCACAGGAACCTGTCCGCCTGATGCAGCAGCAGAGGCGCGCCCGTTCGCTGCTTGATCTCGGCAGAAGCGAGAATGTGGTCCAGGTGTGCATGCGTGTGAATGATGCCTTTCACGGTCAGATCATGTTGTTCGATGATCGCCATGATCTTGTCGGCGTCGCCACCGGGATCAATGATGACACAGGTTTTACTGACCGGGTCGCCGACAATGGCACAGTTGCACTGCAACGGCCCGACAGGGAAGGATTCGAAAATAATATCCCCGCGCACTTCGGGAACCTGAAATGGCATGCCTGACCCCGGCTGGTTCTCAATATCTCAAGTGCGATAATTTACCACTTCGCGCCGGGAGTTACACAGGGATTAGCTTTCGAGTGTTGACACAAGTTATCTACCAATGCTGTGGTTTGACGATTGCACGTTTACGCGTGGCGACCTTTTCGGGTAGTTGTGCGGTAGCCAACTCCTCTTCCGTTATACGCTGACGCGTCCAGTCTGCGATAGCCTTCAATACCACACTCGATTGTCTGGATTCACCACGAATTGGAGCAATGATACCAATGGTTAGATCAGGCCAACGCAATTTCACTGCCTCTACAGCCGGAGCAAGGTCGCTATCATTGGAAACAATAACAGCCTGATCAAATGCTTTGTCGATGGCATCACCAAACATATGTACGGCTATAGCCACGTCGGTTTGCTTCTCTTCCGGCACCCAAACAGCGAGTTTATTGTCGAAATCAACCGGTTCCTGATGTGCGTAATATTCTTTTGGCTGAATGTTGTACTTACCCTTCACGACCTCCAACCGGAAGTCTTGTCGATTATTGTGAGCCTGAAGAGATAAGAGGTAGTCTTGCTGTGCTTTGCATGAAGCTTCACCGTGAGACGATAATTTGGCCTTGATGTCCGCCGTGAAGTATTTGATGGCAACCAGTTCACAAGCGGGGTTTTGCTCATGGCACAATCGCTTTATGAGGGCACAGAGATCAAGCCAGCGGTAAGGTGTACCTCGCAGACTACCAAAATACAGATTAAATCCGTCTACATAAGCTATTGTTTTTATTGGAGCCTCCAGAAATGAAAAAACCGCCAAAGGCGGTTTTTTCTCCCCTAGCTCCATTGAACCAACTTCACAAGGGGGCAGTTGAAACCAACTATATAGAACCCGGTCAGGTTTGACAACTTCAAGTTCATTGCTAACACTCACCCGTTTTTGAAGCGATAGCTTCCACCACCTCGCCAACAGCAGGGGCCACCTGACTGACATAGGGACTGGATTTGGAGCGCATGTAATGGACAACACCCACACCACCGCGTAACCTTCTCCATCAGTGTGTCAGTCACCCCAGAGTGCTACCCGACTTCCTTAGCTCATGCTGCAACGTTTGACCTATCGTCTGATTGCAATTACGTACATTGCATTCATCTGTCTGACTTCGTTTTTCTTTTTCATTATTGCGCTCGGCCTCTGGCTGGTCACCGCCCCTTTTGATTCCCGACTGTGGGTTCTGCACCGATTCACCTGTTTCTGGGCGAGCCTGTATATCCGGGTGATGCCGCCCTGGACCGTAAGTATTCATGGTCGGGAGCTGATTGATCCCGATGAAACCTATGTCATCGTCTCCAATCATCAATCGCTGGTCGATATTCTCGTGGCGTTTACCCTGTTCACCCATTTCAAGTGGGTATCCAAAGCAGAGCTGTTCCGTATACCGCTGATCGGCTGGAATATGTCGCTGAATCGCTATATCAAGCTGCAACGCGGGGACTCCGGCAGCATCAAGCAGATGTACAATGCCTGTGCGAAGCATCTAAGCCAGGGAAGCTCCGTCTATCTGTTCCCCGAAGGCACGAGATCCGAATCCGGCCACATGAGACCATTCAAAGAAGGGGCGTTCGTGCTGGCCAAACGTCTGCAACGTCCCCTGTTGCCCCTTGTGATTAACGGTTCACGAACGGCGGTACCCAAGAACAGCTTTAACTTTCACGGCAAGACCCATGTTGAGGTCACGGTTCTGCCGTCAATAGCGCCTGAAGCTTTTGGCGAGGGCACGGCAAAGGAACTTGCAGACCGCGTTCATGGCCTGATCAAGGAACACGTTGTAGTCTAAACGAGATTCGAACCCAGCCCTTTCAGGTGTGTATGTTCATTCAGGGTAATGATTGAGCGCTCACCGCTGCTGGCCGCGCGATATCGTGAGATGCTGGTGTAGTTGGGGTTAAAGAACATCCGGGGTTCAATCCCAATCACATGCGCCGTCCAGACGTTCACCACACCACCGTGACAGGCGACCGCCACCGTCCTGCCTTTGTTGGCGGAAATAATGTCATTCAGCGTGCTGATAACGGCATCACAGAACCGCGGGAAGTTGATGTCCTCAATTTCACCGCGCATCAGTCGTAGCCAGCGGTCGTAATCGAACTTTTTCAGCTCTTCCACCGGGATGTAGTGATCCGCATGGCGATCATATTCCGCCACACCCTCACGCGTCTCTATTTCCAGCCCCTGCCGCGCCGCCAGGGGTTCTGCCGTCTGGTGGGCCCGCTGCATCGGGCTGCTGTAGAGATGATCAATGTGGGTCTCTTCCAGCCACACCGCCATGCGCCTCGCCTGTTCACGCCCGACCTCGGACAGCGGCGGGTCAGCCGGTGTGCCATCTTCGGTTTCAATACGCTCCGGCAGACCGTGGCGAATCAGAATCAATTCCATAGTGACGCTTCCGCTAAAAGTTGTTCCAGCAGTTCGAACCCTGGCTGCCAGTCGTCCGCCGTATCGTATTTCTGACCCAGGATGACGCGCGTAACCCCGGCTTCCTCGTAGCTGCGTAATCGTTCCAGGGCTTGTTCATATCCCAGGCCCTCAATGCTGCTGAAGGTCACTACCTCGCCGGGCTTGCCGTTCCGGGCTTCGGAACGCCGCCGGTATTCCGCAATGTCACCCTTGATTTTGTTCAACGAACCCATGGGCATCCAGCCATCGCCGTACTTCAACGCCCGTTCTATGGCATGAGGCGCGCCACCCCCGATATAGATGGGCGGCCTCGCGGGTCGCGGCCTGAACAGGAATGGCTGCCCATGCGCTTCAACCAGGTCATTGCTGAAACAGTCATGGAAGAACTGTAGCGTGTCATCCGAGATATTGCCCCGCCGATGGCGATCAATACCCAGCGCCCTGAATTCAGCATCCATCCAGCCAATACCAACCCCCAGGAGCAGCCGGTTGCCAGACAGTTCCTGGATGGTGGCAATGGACTTGGCCGTGGGCAGTTTCGGTCGATACGGGAGGATCAGGACACTGGTGCCTATACGAATCGAGGTGGTCTGCCCCGCCATCCAGGCCAGGGTTGCCAGCGGGTCGAGATACCGGCCATCCGAACCTTCAGCGTCGTCAGGTGGAATCGCGACATGGTCAACGATCCAGGCGGATTCGACGCCAATCGCTTCCGCCCGCCGGAGAAGGGTTGCGAGGATGTCACGGGAAGACTGCGGTCCCATGACCCGGATGTTGATGCCAGGTTTCACGGCATCAGATGAATCAGGTTGCTGCGATGGAGACGTTATACACTCCGGCCTGGCGCGCGGAGTCCATGACTTGAATCATAGTGTTGGTCGAACTGTCCGGATGCGGCTGAACCACAACCGGTGCTTCCGGGTTTTCCGCATGCAGTCGTTCAATGTTGGCCCGAACAGCCCGGACATCCACGTCACGACCCCGAATCCGGATTCGATCACGGTTGGTGATCTGCACGACAATACTCTGCCGGTCCGCATCCTTGACGTTCTGGTTCTTGTCAGGACTGTTGACGTCCAGGCCAATTTCCTTCACGAACGTGGCGGTCACAATGAAAAAGATCAGCATGATGAACACAACGTCCAGCATGGGGGTCAGATCAATTTCGCCTTCTTGTTGTTGTTGTTGGCCAAGTACTCTGCGCACTGTGTAACTCCGGTTTATCGCAAATGACAAGCGTTGCCCGGAAGCATACTAGAGGACCGGCCAGTAATGCAAAGAGCCACTTCTTTCGGGTATGGGGGTATGTCCTCAGTCGTCAGGAGTCAGGACCTGACCCTGAAATCCCCGGATGTCCGGAAGTCCACCATACGACGCAAGGGTATCATCGCCCTCTCCCTGATGTCCTCATCAACCAGAATCTCGTTGCTGCCTTCGCGCAATGACGACTCCAGATTTTCCAGCGCATTCATCCCCATCCACGGGCAATGCGCACAGCTTCGACAGGTGGCGCCGCTACCCGCCGTGGGCGCTTCGATAAGAACCTTGTCCGGTGCCAGCCTGCGCATCTTGTGAAAGATGCCCTTGTCAGTGGCAACGATAAAGGTCTCATTCGGCATCTGCTGTGATGCCCTGATGATCTGCGTGGTCGAACCCACGACGTCTGCGAGTTCAATCACCGAGGGCGGTGATTCCGGATGCACCAGAACGGCCGCATCAGGATAGACGTGCATCAGATCCTGCAACCCCTTCGCCTTGAATTCCTCATGCACGATGCAGGAACCGTCCCACAGAACCATATCCGCGCCGGTTTCGTTGTTGATGTAGGAGCCCAGGTAGCGGTCCGGCGCCCAGATCATGGGTTTACCCTGGTCCATGAGGTGCTCAACAACATCGACCGCGATACTTGAGGTAACCACCCAGTCCGAACGGGCTTTGACCGCCGCTGACGTATTGGCATAGACAACCACCGTGTGATCAGGATGCCGGTCGCAAAATGCCGAGAACTCCTCGATGGGACATCCGAGATCCAGCGAGCAGGTGGCTTCCAGTGTCGGCATCAGCACGCGCTTTTCCGGGCTGAGGATACTGGCCGTTTCACCCATGAACCTCACGCCCGCAACCACCAGTGTTTCCGCTTCGCAACGCGCCCCGAATCTTGCCATTTCCAGCGAATCGGATACGCAGCCGCCCGTGTCCTCCGCCAGCTCCTGGATCGCGTCATCCGTATAGTAGTGCGCCACAATCACGGCGTTCCTGTCTTCCAGCAGCGAGCGGATTCGATCCTTGTATTCCCTGACCTCCGCATCGCTCATGGTATGGCTCTGATGCAGGGGCACATCAAATGCAATGTTTGTCATGGGCCTCTCATACCCTCAAGGGACTGGCTATTATAGCCCAGCGAAAACCGATAAAGTCAGGCACCGATCCGTTCGTCGCCACTATCATCCATTCCATGAAGCGAATCGCGCTGCTGATCAATGAAACGCCGAAGGTCGAGGACGACAATTATCTCAGGTTCCTGCCCGAACTCCTGAACCTGGAATACCGGGTGGACCTGTTGTTCATTGACACGCTGCGACTGCATTGCAATCGGGTCGAAGCCTCCGGCTTTGAATGCCGACATCCACCGCAGGTCGATGCCCGCTGGCCGAAGCCAGGCTACCGCGAGATTGACCACGAGACCGTCTGGCTGCTCGGCCTGGGTGTCCGTGAAACTTTCCTGGATAAGTTTCAGCTACTGTCCGCCCTTCCGGGGCGGTCATCACTGATCAACTCACCGGATGCCATCATGCATCTCAAGAGCAAGTATCTGCTGGCGACCCAGACAGAATTTTCCGTACCGGAAACCTACGCCGACACCAACCCGGAGGCATTGCTCAGCATCATTGAATCCCTGGGTGGCGACTGGATTCTTAAACCCCCCGCCGGCAGTCTCGGGCAGGATGTCTTTCGCATCACCGCCGATGACAGCCAGGTGCGGGAAAGGGTGCGCGATCTTTGTGCCCGCGGTTACGCGATGCTTCAGCGATACCTGCCGGAAATCGAGCAGGGCGAAAAGCGCGTGCTGCTCGCGGGAGGCAGGGTCATCAGCCAGTATCGCCGTATTGCGGAATCCGATCATCGAACCAACCTGTCCCAGGGTGCCAGCGCAGAAGCCTGCGATCTGACGCCGGAGGAAACAGAACTCTGCGGCAGCCTCGCCCGATACCTGCTGGACCAGGGCGCTTACTTCTGCGGCATTGATCTCGCCTGGCCATGGCTGATCGAAGTCAATGTCATTAATCCCGGCGGGCTCGCCACCATTGACCGCCTGACAGGGCGGAATTTCGCGCCCGACGTGGTGCGGGCAGTGATCGACAGCTTGGGGTGAACTGGCTTGTCATTTAACCCGGAATCAGTATGATAGCCGCCTTCTTTTCGGGTCGTTAGCTCAGTTGGTAGAGCAGTTGGCTTTTAACCAATTGGTCACTGGTTCGAATCCAGTACGACCCACCACTTTTTCAAGGTCCATTCCGGTCACATAGGTGACAGTCCAATCCCAATAGATGCGTGACACAGCCTACCAATCCATAGGTTTGGAGTATTTGGTGTTTGGGATGGTGTTCGGAAGTTGATTTTTCTCAAAATTGATTCGCTTTGCGGTCCTTATGAAGGTGGCATTGTTTTTTAGCTTGTCTGCAACGCGGCGAGACTCCATTGTTATGAGGGCTACCTTTTTCTGTCGCTCGTTCTTCACTATCCTCATGGCTTCTGCGAGGTCACTATCGTTACTTATTACAGCGAGGCATTCATAGTCCTTAGACCAGGCATCATTAACCATATGTACGGCGAAGTTGACGTCTGACCCTTTTTCTTCTGTCTTTATCACGTGAACCAGAGGGCCAGGATCTCTCTTCCATTGCTTCTGAGCATGGAAAATTGTCCGGTTTGACCCAGCTATTTGTTGGCCCTTCGGCTCAATATCCCTTAGATCCAGTTCTCCACCCGGAGTTACCATGCGAGCAGCCATGGCGTGGACTGAAAAATGTCCGTAGATTACTTCGAGTTCAGGGTTGTGGGCTTGGAGAGCTTTTAAGTAGATGCTTTGTTTTCCGGCCTTGTTGTCATTTCCAGTGCGGTTTGAGACTTTGGCAGTGAAGTATTTGATCTTGCACACTTTCGCATTTTTGGGCAGCACCGCTGTGCAGAATGCCGAAATATCAAGCCATTTGTACTGAGTTCCTTTTAACGCGGCGTAGTACAGATTAAAGCCATCGATGTAAACTGCAGTCCTCAAGAAATTCTCCGATCATAAAAAAGCGAAAGGCCACACAAGTGGCCTTTGCGACCATGCGACGAAACACATGGCGGGGTGTGTGAATGATGGTGGCACGGTGTTTCTATGTCAAGTGAGATGACAGGTTTTTGTGCAGTCCGTACAGCCCCAAAATATCAAGCAAGGAGTTCATATAGGGGTATTATCGGTGGCATAGTTAGTGTGAATCAGTAATATTTGATATATAAAACAATAAGCTATAGATACTGTTTGAGCGTTTTCACCTTGACCAATCTCCTTTGTTTTCAATTAATTGGAGCTGTACTATATCCTGAGCCGGGAGGCATTCATTGACGAAACTTACACTTTCCCAGCTATCGAGCCTGCTGTTTCGTGCCTGCGATGACCTGCGCGGCAACATGGACGCTTCCGAGTACAAGGAATACATCTTTGGCATGCTGTTCCTGAAGCGCCTTTCTGACCTGTTTGATCAGGAACGCGAGGCTCTGGCCGCCGACCTGCAAGCCGCCGGCATGGCCGATAACCTCATCGCCCAGCAGCTCCGCAGCCCCGACAAGTTCAAATTCTTCGTCCCGGAAGACGCCCACTGGAACAATATCCGTCACCTGAAGGAAAACGTCGGCAGCAAACTCAACCAGGCCCTGCAAGCCCTCGAAGAAGCTAACATTGACACGCTGGAAGACGTGCTCAAGCACATCAAGTTCAACGAGAAGATCGGCCAACGCACCCTCGACGACGACACGCTGGCCAACTTCATCCAGAACTTCGAGAAGATTCCGTTACGCGATGAGAACTTCGAGTTCCCCGATCTGCTCGGCGCGGCCTACGAGTACCTTATCAAGTACTTCGCCGATTCTGCTGGCAAAAAAGCCGGTGAGTTTTACACCCCCGCCGAGGTGGTGCGCACGCTGGTCGAGATCGTCGAGCCAAGGCCCGGCATGAGTGCCTACGACCCCACCTGTGGCTCGGGCGGCATGCTGATCCAGACCCGCGACTACATCCGTGAAGCCGGCGGCGACCCGCGCGATCTCTCGCTCTACGGTCAGGAAAGCATCGGTACCACCTGGTCTATCTGCAAGATGAACATGCTCCTGCACGGCATCTCCCACGCCGACATCCGGCAGGAAGACACGCTACGCAAGCCGCAGCACAAGTCCAACGACGGCGAATTGCTCCGTTACGACCGCGTCCTCGCCAATCCGCCGTTCAGCCAGAGCTACATCAAAAAAGATATCGACAACCCCGGCCGCTTCAAGGTCTGGCTCCCCGAGAAGGGCAAGAAGGCCGACCTGATGTTTGTGCAGCACATGCTGGCCGTGCTCAAGGCCGACGGCAAGATGGCCTCGGTCATGCCCCACGGCGTGCTGTTCCGGGGCGGCGAAGAGCGCGAAGCCCGCAGCCATTTCATCGAGCGCGGTTACCTCGAAGCCATCATCGGGCTCCCGGCGGGCCTGTTCTATGGCACCGGCATCCCGGCCTGCGTGCTGGTCATGAACAAGCAGGGCGCGCAGGACCGCAAGCACGTCGTGTTTATCAACGCTGATCGCGATTACCGCGAAGGCAAGGCGCAGAATTTCCTCCGTGCCGAAGACATTTCGCGCATTGTGCACGCCTATCGCACGCTCACCAGCGGCGCCCGGGAAGAAATTCCCGCCTATGCGCGCCGCGTGCCCATCGAGGAAATCGCAGCCGAAGATTTCAACTGCAACATCCGCCGCTACATCGACAACGCACCGCCGCCCGAGCCGCATGACGTGCGCGCCCACCTGCACGGCGGTGTGCCCACCGCTGAGGTCGATGCGCTGAAGCACTACTGGAGCAATTACGCTGGCTTGCGTGAGCGTTGTTTTCAGGCCCGCCTGGATGACGACAAGTATCTGGACTTCACGCCCGAGGTCACCGACCGGCGTGCACTGGCCGACATCGTCAACAACGACCCAGGTGTAACCGCAGCCCAGAAAAGTTTTCTCGGTACCCTCAATGACTGGTGGCAGGAACATCTGCCGGAAGTCGAGGGTCTCGCGCCCGCCGAAGACGGTGGCAATCAGCCGGGCAATGTTTACGAATTGCGCCGCAGTCTGCTGGAATCCATCGAGCAGACCTTCGCCGACAAACACTTTGTTAACCGATCACCAGGTTCGCGGCGCCTTCGCGCGTTACGTGGATGATTTGAAGGCCGACCTGAAATCCATCGCCGCCAGTGGCTGGGGGCCGGAACTCATCCCCGATGCCGACATCCTTGAGAGCCAGTTTCCCGAGGTGCTCGAAGAGATGGAAACCGGGCGCACCCGCATCGCCGAACTGGCCGCGCTGTTCAGTGCGGCAGACGATGAAGATTACGAAGACGCCGACGACACCGGCGTGCTGCCCGGCGCACAGGTCAAGGCACTCAAGGCCGAGTTAAAGGAGTTGCAAGCGCAGTACAAGAAAACCTTCAAAGAACTGAAGTCACTGGTCAATGACCTGTATACCGAAATGAAGTTGGCCGATCAGATTCCGAAGGGTATGAAGAAGGGAGACCTTAGCGTCAAAGGCAAGATAACCGAACCGGATTTCGCCAGCGGCGGCAACATTCTGGAGTTGGCAAAGTCGGCTGGCTGTACCTCGGCGCTTGTTGAGAAGATCGAAGAACGCATGCAGGACGGGCCGCAGCAGCTCGATATGGCAGCCACCCGGGAGGAGCGCCTGGCAAAACATAAGGCGCTTGAAGATGAGACCAAAACGCTGAAATCAGACCTGCGCGCCACCGAGAAAAAACAGGACGAACTGGTCGCAGCCGCCCGTGAAAAGATCAGCCGTGACGAAGCGCGCAAAGTCATTATCGAGCGGTTGGAGAAGCTACTTGTTCAGACCTATCAGTCATACCTGCGGACAGATCAACGGGCATGTCTGGCCGCGTTGGAGAATCTGCACAGCAAGTATGCGGTCACGGCGGAAGACATCGAGCAGCAGCGTGATGTGGCGACGGCGAAGTTAAAGGGGTTTCTTGGGGAGTTGGGGTATGTCTGATTCCCATTGCACAGTCTCGTTGAAGAGCCTAGCAACCATAACAATGGGGCAGTCGCCAGATTCATCGTGTGTGAATACTAGTGAGCGCGGATTGCCATTTCTACAAGGTTGTGCCGAGTTCGGTGCTTACCATCCTTCGGCGAAGGTTTTCTGTTCACCACCCTTAAGAACCGCATGTGCCGGTTCTACGTTGATTAGCGTTCGCGCACCTGTAGGAACTATGAACCGGGCAGACCAAGATTATTGTATAGGGCGAGGTCTTGGAGCTTTTCTGGCTATCCCCGGTGTAGCTGACGATATGTTTCTTAAACATGCCGTTGAGCAAAATATTTCTTATTTAGACCGTCGTAGTCAGGGTTCCACTTTCTTGGCGATCAGTGCCAATGATCTGCAGACAATTCCGCTGCCAGAATTCGATCTACCTAATCAGCAGCGCATCGCCGAAATCCTCTCAACAGTCGACGAAGCCATCGAACAGACTGAAGCCCTGATCGCAAAGACCCGGCAGATCAAGGCTGGCCTGATGCACGACCTCTTCACTCGCGGCGTCACACCCGACGGCCAACTCCGCCCTACACGCGAAGAAGCCCCGCAGTTCTACAAAGAGTCACCCCTTGGTTGGATTCCGAAGGAGTGGGATGTGAAGATCGCGGGCGACCTTGCTAAGAGCATAGTTCCGGGCCGAGACAAGCCTGATCTAGACGGTGGTCGGTATCCATGGATCACTATTACTGACCTTACGGGATCCCAAGTCAGTCAAAGTAATGCCAAGTTATCTTTGTCATCAGCGTCAGTGCGTAAGGCGGGAAGTAGAGTTCTTCCGTCGAATACGGTTGTTATGAGTTGTGTTGGTGAGTTTGGCATAGCGTCTGTTGCAAGCTGTGAACTCGTAATAAACCAGCAACTTCACGGCTTTGTAGCAGGAGAATCGGTTCGGCCTGATTGGCTAATGCTTGTTCTCCGTCGTAGCAAGTCGTTTGTCGAACGAATAGCCACACAGACAACTATTAAGTACCTTAATAAGGCGAGTTGTGAGTCGATTCCGATTCCTTTGTCTTGTCTTGATGAGCAGGATCAAATTGTGCGAAGAGTTTTTGCTGTCGAGGAGGCTGCATCCGTAGAGGGAGAAAAATTGAAAACGCTGATTCATATTAAAGCTGGATTGATGGCTGACTTGCTGTCGGGACGCGTAGGTGTGCCCATTGCGCCTATTGACTGTGGGCAAGAGGCGGTCGTCAATGGTTAGAGGCGATGACGAACTCTACCGGATTCTGTCGCTTGACGGCGGTGGCGCCAAAGGTTTCTATACGCTCGGCGTGCTTAAGGAAATTGAAGCGATGGTCGATAGGCCACTTTGCGAAACGTTCGATTTGATATTCGGCACCAGCACGGGCGCGATTATCGCGGCACTTTTGGGGATCGGGCATTCAGTTGGCGAGGTGGCGGCGCTATATAAAAACCATGTGCCGACTGTAATGGGTGCGAAGAATGCCAAGGCTAAATCAGCGGCACTTAAAACGTTGGCAGAAGAAGTCTTTGGCGAGAAGACCTTTGAGGAGATGAAGACTGGGGTTGGCATTGTCGCCACCCGCTGGGATTTTGAGCGGCCAATGATTTTTAAGGGTGACGTGGCTCAGGCGCACGGTCGGCAGGCAACATTTACGCCGGGTTTCGGCTGCACCATAGCGGAAGCGGTACGCGCTTCGTGTTCTGCCTATCCCTTTTTTGAGAAGCCGATTGTCACAACGGGGAACGGCGATCAGGTAGAACTCATGGACGGCGGTTACTGTGCCAATAACCCTACTCTTTATGCAATCGCTGATGCTGTCCGGGCTCTGGGTAAGAGCCACGAAGAACTGAGGGTGGTGAGCGTAGGTGTGGGTGTATACCCGGAGCCAAAGAAACGGGGCTGGCCATGGTTGGTCCAGAAGCTTCTTAGCGTCCAGTTGCTACAGAAAACCTTCAACATAAATTCAGTCTCAATGGAGCAGTTAAGAACGGTGTTGTTTGGTGATATAAAGACGATCAGAATAAACGATACTTTCGAGCGACCGGAGATGGCAACGGATTTGATGGAAACAGACCTTGGAAAGCTGAACCTGCTTTATCAGCGGGGCGGAGATTCTTTTGCCGGTAGCGAGGAGCAGCTACGGGAGTTTCTGCTATGAGTGAGTGTGTCAGCATAGATGTCAAAGGGTTCGGTTGTGGCGATTCCTGAAGCACAATTAAAAATCTGGTCGCGTCAAGGTTCGATTACGCAATCCAAGGCTACTTACGCTTCAATAAGGAATGCGCTGCAATCCGCCGGTGCAGGGTATGCTGGGAAGGACTACCAAATTTTCCTACAAGGGTCGTACGCAAATAGCACCAATATTTATAGGGAGAGTGACGTCGACGTGGCGATTCGCCTTGATTCGACACTCTGCCATGGCCTGGAAGATTTGTCAGAAGCCGAGAAGCAGGCTCATGCAGCAGCCTTTCCTGTCGCGACATATTCGTATGGCCAGTTTAAGCAGGATGTAATCGCTGTTCTAAGAGCGCACTTCGGTAATGCTGTAACTGTGGGCAACAAGGCCATCAAGATTGCTGGCAATGGGGGTAGGCGCGATGCCGATGTGGTGGTGGCGATCCAGTTCCGTCGATACAACCGTTTTACATCAGTTTTCAATCCAGACTATGTCGAAGGGATATGCTTATTTGATGCAGCGGGTAACCAAATAGTTAATTATCCAAAGCAACATGCGGCGAATTGTACGGCCAAGCATCAAGCAACAAGTAACCGATTTAAACCTCTTGCAAGGGTTCTCAAGAACATGAAGGTTCGGATGGTTGATGACGGCATGATAGGTGCGGGAGTAGCGCCGTCCTATTTTATTGAGGGGCTTCTGTATAACGTGCCAGATAATCTTTTTGTCACTAGTCGTGTCAACTCGTTCGTCAATACGCTTAACTACTTATTGAAAGCTGACCGTTCGAAGTTTGTGTGTGCAAACGAGCAATACTATCTGTTGCGAGACACCCCGGTCACTTGGTCAAGTGCGGACTGCGATCAATTCTTAGGTGCGCTCCAAAATTTCTGGGGCAACTGATAACTAGCTACAATGTCCGAATACCTCCACGTCGAAAAGCCCTTCCTCGATCAGCTTGCCGATCTGGACTGGACGGTGATTGATCAGGGTCAGAGCATGATTCCGTCCGACCCTGCCAAAAGCCTGCGAGGCAATTTCCGTGAGTGGCTGCTACCGGAAGTGTTCCGTGAGTCGATTCGCTCCATTAACAAGACGCCGGATGGCCAGGACTGGCTGACAGATCGGCAACTGGACGACCTGCGCGATCAGATCTTGCGCCAACCGAATCGCACGCTGCTGGAATCCAACGAGAAATGCCAGAAGCTGCTGTTCAAAGCGCAGGTCGATGCGAACGAAGTCACCGGCGAAGCGGACCCGGTAGTCAGGCTGATCGACTTTGCCAACCCTGAGCGCAATCAGTTTCACGCCATTAACCAGTTCCGCGTGGATACGCCCGGTTGCGTGAAGAAGTTCATCATCCCGGACATCGTGCTGTTCGTGAACGGCATCCCGCTGGTGGTGGTGGAAGCCAAGATCGGCGATGCCAACACGGCCAACCCGATGCACGCGGCTTTCGAGCAGCTACTGCGCTATCGCAACGGGCGCAAGGAGACGATTCAGGCGGGGCTGAAGGAAGGCGAGCCGCACCTGTTTGATACCAACCTGCTGCTGATTCGCACCTGTGGGGAGAAGGCGGAGTTCGGCACGATCACCTCGGGGCACGAGCACTTCTATGCGTGGAAGTCGATCTGGCCCAGGCAATACCAGGACTACACGCCGCCGCTGGGTGTGGAACGCGAGCAGGAAAAGCTGATTCAGGGGCTGCTGTCGCCGACCACGCTGCTCAATGTGCTGCGCACCTGCACGGTGTTCATGGACACCGACGACGGCAAGCGCATCAAGGTGGTGTGCCGCTACCAGCAATACCGGGCTGCCAGCAAGATTGCAGAACGGCTGCGCGAAAAACCCTCGCCGGAAGAGCGCTCGGGTGTTGTGTGGCACACCCAGGGGTCGGGTAAATCGCTGACTATGGTGTTTGCAGGTCGAATGCTGCGGGCGTCGGATGATCTGAACGACTTCAAACTCGTGTTCGTCAACGACCGCAAGGACCTGGAAGAGCAGTTGTCGCGCACGGTAAAGCTGATAGGCGGCAAGGTTAACGTGATTGCAAGCACCGATGACCTGCGCACGCACTTGAGCACCGGGGCATCGGACATCAACATGGTGATGGCGCACAAGTTCATGGATCGCACCGAAGCGCTGCCGCAGAAAGTGGCCGATGTGCTGGGAACCTACGCCAGGCCGCCGTCCGGCAAGGGTTTCGGGGTGATCAACGAGTCTGACCGGATTTTGCTGATGATCGACGAGGCGCATCGTACCCAGGGCTCGGACTTGGGGGAGAACATTTTCGAAGCGTTTCCGCAGGCGACCCGTATTGCCTTCACCGGCACGCCGCTGATTACCGAGAAGCACGGCGAGAAACGCACGGTGAAGCGCTTCGGCGAGTACATCGACGAATACAAGCTGATGGACTCGGTGCATGATGGCACCACGCTGCAGATTCTCTACGAGGGGCGCACTGCTGATACTGCCATTGATGACAGGGAGGGATTCGACCGGAAGTTCGAGGACCTGTTCAAGGAGCGCAGCGACGAAGAGATTCTTGCGATCAAGAAGAAATACGGTGCCACCGGCGACATTCTGGAGGCCGAAGATCGTATCCGGGCAATTGCTCTCAATCTGGTCGACCACTACATCGATAACATACTGCCTGACGGCTTCAAGGCGCAGGTGGTATGTCACTCGAAGATTGCTGCGATACGTTATCAGCGGTTCATTCGCGAAGCACTGGCCGAGCGGCTGGGTCGTGAACGGCTGGCATCGGAGCCGAACGAAGAACTAATCCGGAAGATCGAGTTTTTGAAGGCCGTGGTAGTGGTGTCAGCGGATGCGACCAACGAAGCTGCCGTGATCACGATGGCGCGCAAGGAAGCGAAGCAGTTCAATGCTGTGGAGAACTTCTGCAAGCCGTTCGACATGGATGAACACGACAGGGAACTGACCGGGATTGCCTTCCTGATCGTGTGCGACATGCTGCTGACCGGGTTCGACGCACCGATTGAACAGGTCATGTACATTGATAAGAAGTTGCGTGAACACAATCTTTTGCAGGCTATCGCCCGAGTGAACCGGGTAGCCAGAAACAAGCACGGGGGATTCATTGTTGATTACATCGGACTCGCCAATAATCTGACTGATGCGCTATCGGTCTACTCGGGCGAAGCCCCGGAGGATATCCGGGAAGGCCTGAAAGATATCCTTTCTGAACTGCCGATTCTGGAGGAGCGTTATCAGAGGCTCCTGCAGCATTTCACGGATGCGAGCATCGACGATATCGAGGCATTCGTAAAAGATGAACTGGCAGACCCGGCGGCTGAAGTGAGTTTTATCCATTCGGTCGTTGGTACCCTGGGGGATGTAAAGCGGCGTGCTGATTTCGAGGTATACCTCAAGAAATTCCTGCAGAGCCTGAACCTTATCCTGCCGCATCGGGCCGGGCATCCCTATCGCGGGCCGGCACGACGATTCGGTTACCTGCTGCGCATGGCCAAAGAGCGATTCAAGGACAGCTCGGTAGATATTGCCGATGCCGGTGCCAAGGTAGCGGCGCTAATCAATGATCATCTGGTGAGTATGGGCATTGACCCCAAGATCCCCCCGACTGAACTCTTGTCAGATGATTTCGTGGCTCAGGTCGAAGGCCACGCCCAGGGTAACGCTGAAGCCAAAGCCAGTGAGATGGAACATGCGATTAGAAAACACTGCACTATTCATTTCGACGAAGACCCCGCTTTCTACAGGAAACTCAGCGAAAAGCTGGAGAACCTGATTCAGTCGCACCAGCAGAATTGGGAGTTGCTGGCCGAGCAGTATGAACTGTTGCGGGATGAGGCACTGCAGGGCCGCTCGGAACTCGTAGATGGCCTTGATCAGGAAGAAACCACGTTCTACGAATTTGTTGAGCTACGGCTTTCTGGTGATACGTCTGGTGATGCGGAATTGCCTGATTCACTCGTAGAGCCTGTGAAGCTGCTTGTTCGACAGATTGTCATGTTGTTGAGAAACACGATCAATATCAAAGACTTCTGGAGAAAACCGGTCGAGGTGAAAAAACTGAGAGGCGACATTGATACGGCAATACTGTTGACCAACATTCCTGAACTTATTAATCAGCATGAGCGCATGGCTGTGGAGATAGTGAAGCTCGCAGAGAAGCGGCATGAGGAACTCCTGAAGTGAATAAGCCTCAGGACGAAATTCCCTACAAGATAAAGCGTAGTTCGCGTGAAACCGCAGATATTATCGTCGAGCGTGACGGCAGCATACTCGTACGGGCACCTGAAGATGTTTCTGATGAGCGCGTCGAGAATTTGGTTGAGTCGAAGCGTTACTGGATCTATAAATCCCTTGCTGAGTGGCGAGATCTGAACGCCGCTCGCATTGAGCGCGAGTTCAAAGGGGGCGCTGGCTTTCTATATCTGGGGAGAAACTACCGGCTATCACTATTGCAGGGCCAGGCAAAACCTTTGGTGCTTAAAGATGGACGATTCTGTCTACGACGAGAACTTGTTGAGGGGGGTGAAGTGGCTGGCGCGCAAGCTGCATTCCGCGACTTCTATGCAGAGAAAGGCTTGTGCAAACTGGAAGAGCGTATGGCCTACTATGCACCCAAGGTTGGCGTGGTGCCTGCGGGTATGGTGGTGAAGGAACTCGGCAATCGCTGGGGCTCCTGTTCCCCTGGCAACAGCCTGGCGTTTCATTGGAAGTGTGTGATGGCCCCAATCTCCGTCATTGATTACATCGTCGTCCACGAGTTGTGCCACATCCGTGAGAAAGACCACACCCCCTTATTTTGGAACGAGGTCGATAAAGTCCTCCCAAACTACAGAGAGAAAAAGGATTGGCTGCGACAAAACGGTGCGGGCTTTGACCTGTAGAAGTGAATGAAATGGTTTATCCGGTGGCCGCCCCCGTTAATGACGAAGAGCCGTTTACTCCTCCACCCGAACACGATTAAAAATCAACATATACTCCTCAAAAATAAACAGGCGGTTGCGCCGCTGGCCGGTGATTTCCCGCAACACTCCGTATTTAACAAAATCGTTGATCAGGGCCGAGGCCGTATTGGGCTTTACTTCCAGCAGGGCGGTGGCACTTTTTACACTGACGATCGGTGTGTGGTAGAGGCGCTTGACCAGCTTTTGTGCATTGCTCTGTCGGCGAACACTAAAGTGGGGCAATACCTGTTCTTCCAGCCGCGATTTCAGTTGCAGAATATCCTTGAACACCTGAATGGAGTTGTGGGCGGTTTCGATTACGCCATGCAGAAAAAAGATTAGCCATTGTTTTAGCTGACCGGCCTCGCGCACCGCCATCAGGTGATCGACGTACCGGGTTTTGTGACGCTCAAAGTAATCGGATAAATACAGCGCAGGTTTATGCAGCAAGCCAAAGCTGGCCAGATAAAGGGCAATCATCAGCCGCCCCAGGCGGCCATTGCCATCCAGGAAGGGGTGAATAGTTTCAAACTGGTAGTGGGCAATGGCAATTTTAATCAGGTGCGGTGTTTGTAACGCCTCGTTGTGCAGAAACTTTTCCAGATCGCTCATTAGCTCAACAACCTCTTCGTGATGCGGCGGAATAAAAACGGCATTTTTTAAGCTGACGCCAATCCAGTTCTGGCTGACGCGAAATTCCCCCGGCTGTTTGCCTTCGCCGCGAACACCCTGCATTAAAATGCGGTGGGTGTCTTTTAACAGTCGATTGGATAAGGGAACCTGTTCAAGCTGCACAATAGCTTCATTGATTGCCGCAATATAGTTCTGCACTTCGTGCCAGTCATCGCGTTCTTCGGGTTCTATATCCCGGGCCTCCAACAGGGCTTCTTCCATATTGGTGCGCGTACCTTCGATGCGGCTGGACTGGGTGGCTTCCTTGACAATGTGCATACCGATAAAAAAATCAACATCCGGGATAAGCTGGGCAAAGGCATTGAGTTCGCCCAGGGCGCGGTCGGCATCGCTGAGCAGCCTCTGAACCTGGCCATCAGCAAGGCGCCATGCGTGATTTATGGTAGTGGGCGAAAAGCTTTGATATTGATATTGCTGTCGGTACTGGCCGGGGTTGAAATCGTCAATATCCATTTTATGTCAAATAATCCATTGGTTTTCGATATATGAAAAGCGCTATGTCAAAATCTAGCGCAACCAGGCCGTTATGTCAAATCCGAGTCCAGTTTCCGACATAAGAAATTTCTTATGTCAAAAACCCTGTGGTGCAGAAACTTCCCCGCTCACTCGCGCAGGGTATCCAGTTGCCGGCAGATGCTGGTCGCCCCTTTGAGAATGCGCGCCGTGGAGCGCTGGATGTGGTCGGGGTCGACAAAAAACAGGGCCTTGTGTTGCACCGCGGTCAGGGAAGGATAAGCCGCCCATTGGTCCAGCCACTCTGGCCGGGATCCATCCATGCCGCTGGCAATGATGGCGTCCGGGTTTCTGTGCAACACGGATTCAATACTGATTTTCGGCGCCAGCGACACGGCATCGGCAAAGGCGTTGCGGGCCCCGCACAGTTCCAGCACCCGACTGATCAGGTGATCGCCGTTCACGGTTTGCAGGGGGTCATTCCACACCTGATACAGCACGCTGATCGACTGCCGGTGGCGATACCTGCCACCCAACTCATCAATGCCCTGCTCGACCCGCCTGGCCTCCCCTTCACTGATACTTTCGGTGCCCGCCAGCCTGCCGATACTGCGAATGTCCGCCGGAATGTCTTGCAGTTGCCTCGGCTCGCTCACATAAACCGGCACTCCCAGGCGGGTCAGGGACGGGAGCTTGTTGACGCCGTTGCCCGAGGCCCACATCAGAATGAGGTCCGGTTGCAGGCTGGCGATGGATTCCATACTCCAGGACCGGTAGCTTCCCACCACGGCAATGTCGGCTGCCGACCCGGGATAATTGCTGTAGGTCACCAGGCCGACCAGTTTGTCTCCGGCCCCCGCCGAGAATACGTTTTCCACGATATGGGGCGCCAGGGCGATGATTCTTTCAGCCGGTCGTGTGAGCCGCACCTCCCGTTGCAGGAAATCCGTAACCACAATATCGGCAGGGGCCGGAGCGGTGCCCGGGGCGAGCAAAACAAGGGCCGCAAGCTGCAGGTATTTCACAGGTGTATGACCAGGGGATGTCCGGAATCCGGGTGGGTGGCAATGGTGACCCGCACACCAAAGGTCTGCACAAACAACTCCTCGGTCAAGACCGCCCCGGGCGTGCCCCGGGATACCAACCGGCCCCCGGCAATGGCGACAATCTGGTCTGCCAGCGCCGCCACCAGATTGAAGTCGTGGGCCACCATGATGACGGCGCAGCCGGTAGCCGCCAGGTCCCGGATCGAGTCCACGATCAACTGCTGGTGGGCCAGGTCCAGAGCAGCGGTCGGCTCATCCAGCAATAGTAGCCGCGGGTTGCCCTGGTCGCGCCAGACCTGGGCAAACACCCGGGCCAGTTGCACCCGCTGTTTCTCCCCTCCCGACAGTTGGGTGTAGATGCGGTTCTGCAGCGATTCCGTGTCGGTGGCGCGCATCACTTCCCGCAGAATCAGCCTGTCCTCCCGGTAACCGCTGCGGTGCGGGATGCGCCCCAGCAGGATGACCTCCTCCACCGTATAGGGAAAGTTCAACAGGGACAGTTGCGGCAGAACGGCGAGAATCCGGGCCAGGGGCAGGGGTTTCCAGGCCGATATTTCGGTACCCAGCAATGCCAGGCGACCCGCCGTCGGGGTGATGTCCCCCGCTATCAGTTTCAACAGGGTTGATTTGCCCGCACCATTGGGACCGATAACCCCCACCACCCTGCCCGTGTCCAGTTCGAGGTCGATCTGCCCCAGCAGGAATTCGCCCCAGGGGGATGCTTCCACATGGCTCAGTTCCAGCACGCCCATTACTGCATACCATAGTCGTGGCGCCGACGCAGCAGCGAGATGAAAAAAGGCACGCCGATCAGTGCCGTCAGTACGCCCACCGGCAGTTCGGTGGGCGCCAGCAGCAGGCGCGCGGCGGTATCGGCCAACACCAGTAAGCAGGCCCCGGCCAGTGCGGCGGCAGGCAGCAGCAGGCGATGATCCGGCCCGGTCAGTATTCTGACCATGTGGGGAACAATCAGGCCGACAAAAGCGATGGTCCCGGCCAGCGCCACCGCAGTGCCGACAGAGACGGCAACGCAGATTATCAGCCCCAGCTTTATCCGGGATACGTTGATGCCCAGGTGCCTGGCCTCCGATTCGCCCAGCAACAGCGCATTCAGGGCAGTGGCATACCCCGGCAGCACCAGCATCAGGCCCGCAGCCACCACACCGCCCACCAGCAGCCTGGCATAGTCCGCGCCATCCAGCCCCCCCATGCGCCACAGGCTGATGCGCCGCAGCATTTCATTGTCAGCGAAAAATTCCAGCAGGTTGCCCAGGCCTCCCGCCAATGCGGTGATGGCGATACCGGCCAGCAACATGGTCGCCACCGAGGTGCCGTTGGGAGAGGTCGCCAGGCGGTATACCAGCAACACGGCCAGCAGGCCGCCCAGGAAAGCGCCGACGGAAATCAGGGTCAATCCGGTGTACCCGAACATGGCGCCGCCGCCGAGAACGATCATGATACTGCCCCCCAGAGAGGCCCCGGCGGTGACACCGATCAGGGAAGGGTCGGCCAGCGGATTGCGAAACAGGCCCTGCATGGCCGCACCGCTACTGGCCAGAATGCCACCGACAATGGCCGCCAGCAGGATGCGCGGCAGGCGAATCTGACCGACGATCACCGCGGCCCGGGTGGTTGCATCGCCCGCCAGGAAATGCCACAGCCCGGCGATGGTGTCCACCGGCGGCAGTGGCACCGCACCACTGCCGAGGCCCAGCAGGATGACCACCGGCAACAACAGCGCCAGCACCGGCATGACCCGCCTGGCTCTCACGAAACTTGCTCTCACACAAAAAGCCTGTTATTCAGAGTTTCCTGAAGTTTATCAACATACCATCAGGTTCTGTCACCCTATGCTCATAGCTCAAAGCCTCGCAGGTCTCGGGTGCCTTATTGGCCTCTGTTATGTATTCAGTGCCAATCGCAGCGAGGTTCGCTTCCGGATTGTCATCAAGAGCCTGCTGTTGCAGATTGTGCTCGCCCTGTTGCTGTTGAAGCTGCCGGGTTCCCAAAAATTTTTTACGGTTCTGAATGATGCTATTGCGGTTCTGCAGGCGTCGACTCGTGAGGGCACCACCTTTATCTTCGGCTATCTGGGTGGCGGCCCCCTGCCATTTGAAGAAACCACCCCGGGAGGCGGTTTTGTGCTGGCTCTCCAGGCGCTGCCTCTCGTCATCCTGTTGAGCGTCCTCTCCGCCATCCTGATGTACTGGCGGGTGTTGCCGCTGATCATGCGCGGCTTTTCACTGATTCTGGAGAAAACCCTGGAGATAGGTGGCGCTCTGGGCATGGGTGTTTCCGCCAATGCGTTCCTCGGCATGATCGAATCACCCCTTCTTATCAAACCGTATCTGGCCCGCCTGAATCACGGCGAAATGTTCACCATTATGACGGCGGGCATGGCGACCATTGCCGGAACGATGCTGGCACTGGAAGCGGCCCTGATCAGCAGTGTGGTGCCGGATGCCATCGGCCACCTGATCAGTTGCTCGCTGATTACCCTGCCGGGTGTGATCTACATTGCACACCTGCTGGTGCCGGACCGGTCACCGGTAACCTCCGGTGATGGCGAGGTCGATCGTGGCGCCGACAACCTCATGGACGCCATCTCAATCGGCACAACGAATGGCTTGCAGCTATTCCTGAACATCATTGCCATGATCATCGTTATTGTTGCGCTGGTGTATCTTTTGAATGCGACCCTGACACTGTTGCCCGACGTGGCGGGGGAAGCCATTACCCTGGAACGCATTCTCGGCGTGGTACTGGCCCCTCTCACGATGATGATGGGCATCCCGTTTTCTGAAGCGTTCATCACCGGGCAGCTTATGGGCACCAAGGTTGTGCTTACCGAGTTCGTCGCCTATGTCAGGTTCGGACAAATGCCCGTGGAGGCATTGACGGAGCGCACGCGCATCATCATGGCCTACGCACTTTGCGGGTTTGCTAATTTTGTCAGTCTGGGAATCATGATTACCGGCCTGATTACCATCGTGCCCGAACGTAAAAACGAAATCATGGCTATGGGCTTCAAGTCTATCGTTGCGGGCACTATCGCCACCTGCACCAGCGCCACCATTGCCGGCATCATTACCGCCCTGTGAGCAATACCGATAACCTGCTATTCAGGGCTTCCGTTAAAAACAGGCTTCATGGCGCCCATATAGCCCCTTAGCGTATGCCCGATACTCTCGATACTGTGGCTGCGTATCGCGGCATTCACCTCAATCAGACGCTGGTTATCCACGCTGTTGTCATTGAGGCCCATGCCTCTGCCAATGACATCCGCGTCCTGCTTCTTCATGAAATCCTGCAGCAACGGAAAGCAGGCATGGTTGAACAGATAGCAACCGTATTCTGCCGTGTCCGAGATTGCCCGGTTCATTTCAAACAACTTCTTGCGGGCAATCGTATTGGCAATCAGCGGGGTCTCATGCAGGGACTCATAGTAGGCAGACTCTTCCCTGATGCCCGCGGCAGTCATCACTTCGTAAGCCAGTTCAACCCCCGCCTTCACCATCGCCACCATCAGAATGCCGTGGTCGAAGTATTCCTGTTCGGAGATATCCTGTTCTGCGTTGGCCGTGGTTTCAAATGAGGTTTGACTGGTTTCCTCGCGCCAGCCGAGCAGCTTTTTGTCGTTATCGGCCCAGTCCTTCATCATGCCGGATGAGAAGGTGCCGGTCATGATGTCATCCATGTGTTGCTCGTAAAGGGGTCGCATGAGGTCCTTCAACTCTTCAGCCAGTTCATGGGCTTTTATCTTCGCCGGATTGGAGAGTCGATCCATCATGTTGGTGATGCCGCCATGCTTGAGCGCCTCGGTGACGGTTTCCCAGCCATACTGCACCAGCCTGGAGGCATATCCGGGCGCCACTCCTTTCTCTACCATTTTGTCGAAGCATAGAAGAGAACCCGTTTGCAACATGCCGCAAAGAATGGTCTGTTCGCCCATCAGGTCCGACTTTACCTCGGCAACAAAAGAAGACAGCAGCACACCCGCGCGATGGCCGCCGGTACCCGCCGCATAAGCCCTGGCAATCGCGAGCCCCTCGCCACGAGGGTCATTGTCCTCGTGCACGGCAATCAGTGTCGGCACGCCAAAACCACGCCTGTACTCTTCCCTCACCTCTGAGCCGGGGCATTTCGGGGCGACCATGATCACCGTGATGTCCTCACGGACTTTCATGCCTTCTTCCACAATGTTGAAGCCGTGTGAATAGGACAGGCAGGCGTTCCGCTTCATCAGCGGCATGATTTCAGTGACAACTGCCGTGTGCTGCTTGTCCGGGGTCAGGTTGAGAACCACATCCGCAGCAGGAATCAGCTCATCGAAGGTACCCACCGGAAAGCCGTTTTCGGTCGCGTTCTTCCAGGAATCGCGTTGCTCATCAATGGCCGATTGTCGCAATGCGTAAGATACGTCCAGGCCGCTGTCCCGCAGGTTCAGACCCTGGTTCAGACCCTGGGAACCACAACCAAGAATAACCAGCTTCCTGCCCTTCAGGTAATTAACGCCCTCTGAAAATTCAGAGGAATCCATGAATTCACACCTGCCCAACTGGGCAAGCTGTTCGCGCAGGGTAAGACTATTGAAGTAGTTGGCCATATCCGTGTTCCCAATTTGGGTGCAAGACTGATTCAGAGCTTCCCGAGGCCGGTACTCTAGTGGAAATCGTATTATGCGTACAATGAAATAAGCGAAACGTCGTCTTGCAGTATCAGCACTATTGCCGTCTGTCGGTCAGAAGCCCGTCTCGCGTATAAAAATGGCGACGAACCTGCGGTGCACCTTGTCAAACAGGCTCTCGGCATACCCGTCGATGACGGTGACGCCGCGCACCACCTGCTCGGATACCAGCCCCGGTTCGACTGGCGCCAGTTTCAGCTTGTAGTGCCCTTTTACGGTTAGCAGTTCGCCCCTCCCCGACTCACGAACGGCAATATCGCCGCCAAATGTCGATGCGACATACGGGTTGTCCAGGCCAGGTGTCCCCATGAATTCAATACTCCGGACCTCAAGATCAATGACGCCGAATTCCATGCTGTCCGGGTAAAAGGTTGCCGTCATACCTTCTTCAATGCGCGCAAGCTGATCCTCAGCCAGATAGGCGGTCACATTGACATCACGGGGGTCGACGACGGTGCCGAGTTTCTGACCGCTTGGCAGCCAGTCTCGCAACCGGGCCTCCGGGCTGATGTCAACAAGCTCTCCGTCAAATGGCGCCGTCACCCTGAGCCTGCCATGCTCTTCAACCAGGCTACGCAGTCTCTTGTTCTGGGTTTGCAGTTCCGACTCCACGATCAGCGTTTCACTTCTCAGCCTGTTATCAAAACCCAGTGAAGAACGAATCCATTTCAGTTCTTCGTATCGATGCCGCACTTCCTGAATCTTGAGATTCAGTTCCGGCGATTCAAATTCAAACAACAGATCCCCGGCGCCGGCCTGTTTGTTCTCGGTGACATAGATCAATCTGCCCGGCACCGGCAGATAGAGGTCGTTGGACTTTCCCTGATAGGTTGAAGGCGCGGACACGTCCGAGTACCAGGGCACAAACAGTATGATCAGCAGGATGCCAATCGCACCCACAGTGCGCTTCATGCTGCCATTCCAGCTCATGTGTTCACGCAGTTGCCACCATTGTTTCATTTCATTGAATATCGGTCGCGCAATGAGATAGACAATCTCGGCCACAAAGAGCGCAATACCCGCGGCCTTGAAGAAGTAGTTGAAAACCAGAAGCCCGATCCCGAGGAACAACAGGAAGCGATAGATCCATACGCTAAAGGCGAACATAATCATCCAGCGTTTTGGTTCCTCATCCGGCGCCATACCAAGCCCGAATAACTTTTCCCGCAACCACCACTTTGCCATCCGGAACGACCGCTGCTCCATGTTCGGCACACCGATCATGTCAGATAACAGGTAGTAGCCATCGAACCGCATCATCGGGTTGAAGTTCACGAATATGGAAAGAATCCAGGTCGTTGTCGCCAGCAGGAAAAGGGCGCTACGCAGACCGCCGTCCGGAACCACTGTCCACAGAAACAGGGACAGCACCGCGATCGACAGTTCCACACCAACACCGGCAAAGCCGATACGCAGGCGTCTGGTCTTGTCGGGCAGCTTCCAGGCGTCGCTGGTATCCGTGTAGAGAATTGGCCAGCCAACCATGAAGGCCACGCCTATGACAGGCACCCGGCAACCCATCGATTTGGAGGTAAAGGCGTGACCAAGCTCATGCAATACTTTCACGAAAAGCAGGACCAGCAGGTAGGTGACAAGCCCTGACCAGTTGAAGAAATGCAAAAAGGTGGCGAAAAACTGGTCTATTTGCGGAATTACCAGATAGAAGCCCAGCAAACCCAGGACAAACAGCGTGAAAAAAGCCGGTCTGCTGGCCATCCAGGAGACATACGGCAGGACGGCGTCCAGGAACCGATCAGGCTTCCACAAAGGAATACGAAAGAAGAACGGATTACGAACAGCCAGTGCCCACCAGCTTCGCTGACGTACGCGCTCAAGTGATCGCTGATACAGCGACTGTTGCATCTCATCTCCGCGAACGAGATTGTTCGTCCGCAGGAAAACCAGCAATTGTTCGACTTCCTCTCCCGTGATGTTGCCCGACCGGAACTGGTTTGCATCATCGACAACTTCCTGCACGCTCTTCTGGCCGATCAGCGCCAGCAGTTCCACGTCCCGTTCCTGCATCTGATAGAACTTGTTTGCGAGCGGGTCGTGCAGGTGCCAGACAGGATCGCCATGAGCGTCCTCCCCCACGGGATAGAGGTTAAGATCCTGACGAATCTCCGGGCTTGCAACCGGGAGTTCGTTCGGATTGGCTATAGCCCCGTCCATTGCCTCAACATTGATAAAGGTCGACGGAACAAATAGTAGAAGAGTCTGACCGGCTGTCCGATCACCTTGGCCGTGCCTCGCCATCCCACCCTGAGGCCCGCCGGGTCTTCAAAATCCGCGCGCCCCCGAAAACCGAGAATGCCATCCGGGGATACCTCAGCCTGATAGCTGACGTAGCGCATTCGCGCATGATGAACCTGATCCGGGTAGACATTCAGAAACAGGTCAATTTTCGCGTCCGCCGGTAAAGGGATGGTGTCTCCGACGGCAAGCCAGAACTCAAGCTCAACCTGATCGGGTTTCGCCAGCATCAATACTTTCTCGCCCACCCGAACGGGCCGGCCTTCCAGGTCCTGCGCATCGGGAATCACGGCTATCGACGTCGCCTCTGCGTGAACCCGGGAACGTTCCAGTATTTCCCTGTAGTAATTCACCTGCGCATCACGCTGTTCCGCACGAGCTTTGAGCATAGGTAACTGAGACGCGACCCGGCGGTCTGATACCGACGCCTGATTGGCACGCTGATACTCGGCGTTGGCAATGGCCAGTTCCTGCTGTGCAACGTCCAACTGCGCACGAATCGGGGTGTTGTCAAAACTCAGGACCAACTGCCCGGCTTCCACCATCTCATTCGGCTGCACGTGAACCTCACCGATGATCCCCTCAATCGGCGCGCGAACAACGTCAGGGTCCCTGGCCACCACTTCGCCGGAGGCGTTAACCGTAAGATCTACCGGCATCCACATCGCCAGAAACAGGATCACCGCAATAGCGGTAATGACCCGGCGCTTTTCGACCTGCTGCCACCAGGATGGTTTGTGAGCTATGCGATTCCAAAGCGCATCAACAGCATGGCCCGCCGCCAGCCCCCAATACCCAAGGATGCCAAGCTCTTCATCCTCCCAGGGGTCCAGTCGACCAAGCAGCAATCCACCGATCGCACCACTGGCCGTTGCCAGAGGGACCCAGACAACATGGGGCGCAAGGAACTCATTCCAGCGGCTCTGATCTTCGAATGACTGATCACGACAAAAAAGTCTCACGGGATTTTGCTGCTCTGCGTCGAACAGCTTCCCGCAAAAAGTTTGCGCCCAGTCGGTGAAGGGGATGTTCCAGACCGGTTCAGGCAAACCGGAGACAGCTTCAACCTTTGTAGAACCGCTCAGCCAGAGAATTGCCGTATCCATCGGAACAATTTTCTGCGTATCGTTGACCAGGAGATTGCTTAACTTTCGCCTGGTGTCAGCCTGGCGCAGTTTCTGCTGTAGTAGAAGTAAATCGGCGGCATCCGGCATAATCGACTAATCCTGATCAAACCTGACCACACCGCTCATTCCGGGCATGAGATTGGCGGAGGGGCCTGTGATCGTTCCTATAACCCGAATCGTCTGGCTTATCGGGTCGATGACATTGACGACCCGGTCAACTTCAGCCTTGACCACCAGCCCTGTTTCGTCAATAACAATTTCAAACGGCAGGCCCCTGCGATATCGCAACACATCCAGCGATGCCACGACCATCTCGATCTCCAGGGTTTCGGTACCCACAATTTCAAGCAGTGGATCCCCTTTTTTGGCATACTGATAAGCCTGCGCGTATTTCTCCGTTACCGTCGCGTTAAAGGGTGATCTTATCTCGCACTGATCAATCACCGACTTGATTCGCCGCACCTCCGCCCTGGCAATATCCATTTCGGCTTCACTGACTATCAGATCAAATTCGCTGATGTTCTGATACTCATCAAGTTTGCGATTGACTTCGAGATTCTTCTCGGTAACTGCCACTTTGGCAGCGGTTATCTGATACTCGGCGCGTTCCTGCTCACAGTAAAACTGAGCGATCAGATCTCCTTTCTCCAGGGTCGAGCCGGTTTTAACATGAAAGCTGCTCAACCGACCATCAATGCCCGCCGACAAAACTGTGAAGTTCACCGGGCGCAACTGGCCCCTCAGTCTATTTGTTGAAAGATCATCCTGGGCAACAAAAGAATAGTCAGGTGACAGAACATCCAGAGGGTCGTCCTCGGCCAAGACATGCATCGGTGCCGCCGAAAGGGTTAGCAGCAGGGAAAGGGAAATTGTATTTCGTCTAATCATAGGTAACTTGCTCCGGGGCGCAGTCTACCACAGAGCCCGTCATTATCACTCTATCTTCAAGGGTGGATTTCTTTCCGGGTTGTACCTGAGCGCATGGACATGGCTGGTTCGGGGGTCAGGGGGACACGCGCATCAGCCTCCCGGGAAGCCTTTGAATAATGTTTCCAGAAGCATGGAAAGTTTCAGCTTTCCCTGCTGGTATCCAAGTTCCCCGGCGCGCAGGACCTGCTCCTTCAGACTTTCCCTGTCGAAGTCGGCATCCGTGTTCGCCTGGTCAGAAACCTCCCCGGTACTGTCTGCCAAATGCGAGAGTGCCAATTGCCGGGTATCAGTATCGGATTCAGGGCTCCCCTCAGGGTCAGGTTGTTCCCGGGTTGCATCGTTGCTGTCATCCGCGTTCGTGAAGTTCACCCGGAACACACCGGAAGCCTGGTTACCGTCAGGGTCGATGGCGACGACCCGAATCTGCAGGTGGGTCGCTTCGGATTCAGCGGCGGCGTCGGCATCGAACAGGAAAATGCCGGTTTCTGAATCAAACGTCACAAAGTAGGGCAGCAGGTCACCGTTGGTCAGGGATGCCGCGAATGTCAGGGTCGTGTCGCTGTTGGTGTGCCAGAACAGGTCCGAGACGTCGTACTGTGCAGTGTTGTCCGTGACCTCCAGGTCTGCCAGGGGTGCGCTTAGTCTGACCGGATTGAAAGCCGGCATCGTAGCGAAGATGTCATCCACCCGGCGTGGTTCCGGAAGCATCAATGTGAAGCCCACGCTGGTATCAGAAATTTCGCTCGCACCAATGTTGATTCTGTCATAAAACCGGGTTCTTGACTCAGGCGTGATAGTCGGGGCGGGCAGATCCGGGTCCGGCGTTACGGTCACCGTCAGGGTCGCGGTATCCGTGGCGCTGCCATCGGAAGCCATGTATTCCACCGAGGTGATGCGGGCCGTGTCCGGGGCCAGATCGTCAAAGTCCGTGCCGGGGTTGAAGCTCCAGGAGCCATTGGCATTGATGATGAAGCTGCCGCCGTTGCTGCCGTCGGTGGCCTTGCCCACACTGGACGTATCACCGCCCACTTCGCTGATGGTCAGATCGTCACCGTCAATGTCGAGGTCGTTTAACAGCAGGTCGGCATTGGTTGTTTCTGCCCCGCCACCCGGCCCGGGGGTCGTGCCGGAGGTCGTGCCGGTGGCGTCGTCGGCCACCGTCAGTTGGGTGTTTTCAGTCGTGGTGCCGGCATCGTCGTTTGCCGTCAGACCATCGTTCAAGCCGGTGACCGTCACCGTCAGGGTCGCCGTGTCTGTGACGGTGCCATCGGAGGCGGTGTAGGTCACCGAGGTGGTGCGTGTGTCGTCCGCCGCCAGATCGTCAAAGTCCGTGCCCGGATTGAATTCCCAGGAACCATTGGCGCGGATAGTAAAGCGGCCGCCATCGCTGCCATCGGTGGCGGTGGCGATATTGGCCGTGTCGCCGTTCACCTGGGTGATGGTCAGATCGTCACCGTCAATGTCGACATCGTTCAGCAGCAGGTCGGCGTTAGTCGTGCCGGTGTCGCCATCCGCCACCGTCAGTTGGGTGTTTTCAGTCGTGGTGCCGCTATCGTCGTTCGCCGTCAGGCCATCGTTGGTGCCGGTGACTGTGACCGTCAGGGTCGCCGTATCCGTGAGACTGCCATCGGAGGCCGTGTAGGTCACCGAGGTTGTCCTGGTCACACCCGCCTTCAGATCGTCAAAGTCCGTGCCCGGATTGAATTCCCAGGAGCCATTGGAGCGGATGGTAAAGCGACCGCCATCGCTGCCGTCAGTGGCACTGCCGACACTGGCCGCGTCGCCACCCACTTCGGTGATGGTCAGGGCGTCACCGTCAGTATCGACATCGTTCAGCAGCAGGTCGGCGTTGGTTGTTTCTGCCCCGCCACCCGGCCCGGGTTGTGCCCCGCCACCCGGCCCGGTGGTCGTGCCGGAGGTGGTGCCGGTTGCGTCATTGGCCACAATCCGTGGGGTGTTTTCAAGCGTGCTGCCGGTGTCGTCGTTCGCCGTCAGACCATCGTTGGTGCCGGTCACCGTCACCGTCAGGGTCGCCGTGTCCGTGAGACTGCCATCGGAGGCCGTGTAAACCACCGAGGTGGTCTCGGTCGCGCCCGCAGCCAGATCATCAAAGTCGCCGTCCGGATCGAAACTCCAGGAACCATTGGCATGGATGGTAAAGCTACCGCCGTTGCTGCCATCGGTGGCACTGCCCACACTGGTCGTATCACCGTTCACTTCGGTGATGGTCAGGGCATCACCGTCAATATCGACATCGTTCAACAGCAGGTCGGCATTGGTTGTTTCTGCCCCGCCACCCACCCGGGTGCCCGTGTCGCCGTCGGCCACGGTCAGGGGCGTGTTTTCAACCGTGCTACCTGCATCGTTCGCCGCCACCGGCGAATTGTTGGCACCGGTCACCGTGCCCGTATCCGGTGTCAGGGTCGGCTCATCATCGGCACCATTGATGGTGATGGTCACCATGGTGGTGGTGACACCGTCGGCGCTGGTCACCGTCAGGGTGTCGGTCAGCGTGGCCGTGGGACTCAGGTCCTGAATCTCCGACTGGCTGTTAGCCGCCTTATATGTCCAGGTGCCGTCGGCGGTAATCTCCAGTGAGCCGTAAGCGCCGGTCACCGGCGTCGTCATAAACTTGTCCTCACCCGCATCGCCACCGGTGGCCCCAACCGTACCACTGGCCATCAGATTGCCATCGGCGTCCACCGCTGAGTCTTCGGTCACCGTGCCCGTCGCCCCTGTCAGGGTCGGCTCATCATCGGCACCATTGATGGTGATGGTCACCGTGGTGGTGGTGACACCGTCGGCGCTGGTCACCGTCAGGGTGTCGGTCAGCGTGGCCGTGGGACTCAGGTCCTGAATCTCCGACTGACTGTTATCCGCCTTATAAGTCCAGGCGCCGTCGGCGGTAATCTCCAGCGAGCCGACACTGCCGGTCACCGGCGTCGTCATAAACCTGTCTTCACCCTTATCGCCGCCGGTGGCGCTGACCGTGCCGGTCGCCTCCAGATTGCCCGAGACCACGTCGGTATCTTCGGTGACCGACTTCGTCGCCCCCGTCAGGATCGGATCGTCGTTCTCACCGGTCACGGTGACGGTCAGGGTCGCCGTGTCCGTGAGGGTGCCATCGGAGGCCGTGTATTCCACCGAGGTGGTCTTGGTCACACCCGCCTTCAGATCGTCAAAGTCGGTACCCGGATTGAATTCCCAGGAACCATTGGCACGGAGGGTGAAGCTGCCGCCATCGCTGCCGTCGGTGGCCTTGCCGACACTGCTCGTATCACCGCCCACCTCGGTGATGGTCAGATCGTCACCGTCAATATCGACATCGTTCAGTAACAGGTCGGCGTTAGTCGTGCCGGTAGCGCCATCGGCCACCATGAGTATCTTGTTTTCAGTCGTGGTGCCGGCATCGTCGTTGGCCGTCAAACCATCATTGGCACCGGTCACGGTGACGGTCAGGGTCGCCGTGTCCGTGAGGGTGCCATCGGAGGCCGTGTATTCCACCGAGGTGGTCTTGGTCACACCCGCCTTCAGATCGTCAAAGGCCGTGCCGGGGTTGAATTCCCAGGAACCATTGGCACGGAGGGTGAACTTACCGCCATCGCTACCATCGGTGGCCTTGCCGACACTGCTCGTATCACCGCCCACCTCGGTGATGGTCAGATCGTCACTGTCAATATCGACATCGTTCAGTAACAGGTCGGCGTTAGTCGTGCCGGTGGCGCCATCCGCCACGGTCAGGTCTGTGTTTTCAGTCGTGGTGCCGGCATCGTCGTTCGCCGTCAAACCATCATTGGCACCGGTCACCGTCATCGTCAGGGTCGCCGTGTCCGTGAGGGTGCCATCGGAGGCCGTGTATTCCACCGAGGTGGTCCTGGTCACACCCGCCTTCAGATCGTCAAAGGCCGTGCCCGGATTGAAGTCCCAGGAACCATCGGCACGGATGGTGAAGCTGCCGCCGCCGCTGCCAGTGGTGGCCTTGCCGACACTGGACGACTCACCGTCCACCTCGGTGATGGTCAGATCGTCACCGTCAATATCGACATCGTTCAGCAGCAGGTCGGCATTTTGTGCCCCGCCACCCGCCCGGGCCGTGCCCGTATCACCATCGGCCACGGTCAGGTCTGTGTTTTCCGTGGTGGTGCCGCTATCGTCGTTCGCCGTCAAACCATCATTGGCCCCGGTCACCGTCACCGTCAGGGTCGCCGTGTCCGTGAGGGTGCCATCGGAGGCGGTGTATTCCACCGAGGTTGTCCTGGTCACACCCGCCTTCAGATCGTCAAAGTCGGTACCCGGATTGAATTCCCAGGAACCATTGGCACGGAGGGTGAAGCTGCCGCCATCGCTGCCATCGGTGGCCTTGCCGACACTGGACGACTCACCGCCCACCTCGGTGATGGTCAGATCGTCACTGTCAATATCGATGTCGTTGAGTAACAGGTCCGCATTGATGGTGGTCGTGCCGGAGGTGGTGCCGGTGGCGCCATCGGCCACGGTCAGGTCTGTGTTTTCAGTCGTGGTGCCGGCATCGTCGTTCGCCGTCAAACCATCATTGGCGCCGGTCACGGTAACGGTCAGGGTCGCCGTGTCCGTGAGACTGCCATCGGAGGCCGTGTATTCCACCGAGGTGGTCTTGGTCACACCCGCCTTCAGATCGTCAAAGTCGGTGCCCGGATTGAATTCCCAGGAACCATTGGCACGGAGGGTGAACTTACCGCCATCGCTGCCATCGGTGGCCTTGCCGACACTGCTCGTATCACCGTCCACTTCGGTGATGGTCAGATCGTCACCGTCAATATCGACATCGTTCAGCAACAGGTCGCGGTTAACGGTCATGGTGCCGGTGGCACCATCGGCCACCGTCAGTTCTGTGTTTTCAGTGGTGGTGCCGCTATCGTCGTTCGCCGTCAAACCATCATTGGCCCCGGTCACCGTCACCGTCAGGGTCGCCGTGTCCGTGAGACTGCCATCGGAGGCCGTGTATTCCACCGAGGTGGTCTTGGTCACACCCGCCTTCAGATCGTCAAAGTCCGTGCCCGGATTGAATTCCCAGGAGCCATTGGCACGGATGGTGAAGCTGCCGCCATCGCTGCCACTGGTGGCCTTGCCGACACTGGACGACTCACCGTCCACTTCGGTGATGGTCAGATCGTCACTGTCAATATCGACATCGTTCAGTAACAGATCGGCGTTAGTCGTGGTTGTGCCAGAGGTGGTGCCGGTGGCGCCATCGGCCACGGTCAGGTCTGTGTTTTCCGTGGTGGTGCCGGCATCGTCGTTGGCCGTCAGCCCATCATTGGCACCGGTCACCGTCACCGTCAGGGTCGCCGTGTCCGTGAGGGTGCCATCGGAGGCGGTGTATTCCACCGAGGTGGTCTTGGTCACACCCGCCTTCAGATCGTCAAAGTCCGTGCCCGGATTGAATTCCCAGGAGCCATTGGCACGGATGGTGAAGCTGCCGCCATCACTGCCGTTAGTGGCCTTGCCGACACTGCCCGTATCACCGTCCACCTCGGTGATGGTCAGATCGTCACCGTCAATATCGACATCGTTGAGCAGCAGGTCCGCATTGACTCTTTGTGCCCCACCACCCGGCCCGGGGGTCGTGCCGGAGGTGGTGCCGGTGGCGCCATCGGCCACGGTCAGTTCTGTGTTTTCCGTGGTGGTGCCGCTATCGTCGTTCGCCGTCAAACCATCATTGGCGCCGGTCACGATAACCGTCAGGGTCGCCGTGTCCGTGAGACTGCCATCGGAGGCCGTGTATTCCACCGAGGTGGTCCTGGTCACACCCGCCTTCAGATCGTCAAAGGCCGTGCCCGGATTGAAGTCCCAGGAACCATCGGCACGGATGGTGAAGCTGCCGCCGCCGCTGCCATCGGTGGCCTTGCCGACACTGGACGACTCACCGTCCACCTCGGTGATGGTCAGATCGTCACCGTCAATATCGACATCGTTGAGCAACAAATCCGCATTGACTCTTTGTGCCCCGCCACCCGGCCCGGTGGTCGTGCCGGAGGTGGTGCCGGTGGCGCCATCGGCCACGGTCAGGTCTGTGTTTTCCGTGGTGGTGCCGCTATCGTCGTTGGCCGTCAGCCCATCATTGGCCCCGGTCACCGTCACCGTCAGGGTCGCCGTGTCCGTGAGACTGCCATCGGAGGCCGTGTATTCCACCGAGGTGGTCTTGGTCACACCCGCCTTCAGATCGTCAAAGTCCGTGCCCGGATTGAATTCCCAGGAACCATTGGCACGGATGGTGAAGCTGCCGCCATCGCTGCCATCGGTGGCCTTGCCGACACTGCTCGTATCACCGTCCACCTCGGTGATGGTCAGATCGTCACCGTCAATATCGACATCGTTCAGCAACAGGTTGCGGTTAACGGTCATGGTGCCGGTGGCGCCATCGGCCACCGTCAGGTCTGTGTTTTCCGTGGTGGTGCCGGCATCGTCATTGGCCGTCAGCCCATCATTGGACCCGGTCACCGTCACCGTCAGGGTCGCCGTGTCCGTGAGACTGCCATCGGAGGCGGTGTATTCCACCGAGGTGGTCCTGGTCACACCCGCCTTCAGATCGTCAAAGTCGGTACCCGGATTGAATTCCCAGGAGCCATTGGCACGGATGGTGAAGCTGCCGCCATCGCTGCCACCGGTGGCCTTGCCGACACTGCTCGTATCACCGTCCACTTCGGTGATGGTCAGATCGTCACCGTCAATATCGACATCGTTCAGCAACAGGTCGCGGTTAACGGTCATGGTGCCGGTGGCGCCATCCGCCACCGTCAGTTCTGTGTTTTCCGTGGTGGTGCCGGCATCGTCGTTGGCCGTCAGCCCATCATTGGTACCGGTCACGGTGACGGTCAGGGTCGCCGTGTCCGTGAGGGTGCCATCGGAGGCCGTGTATTCCACCGAGGTGGTCTTGGTCACACCAGCCTTCAGATCGTCAAAGTCGGTGCCCGGATTGAATTCCCAGGAGCCATTGGCACGGATGGTGAAGCTGCCGCCATCACTGCCGTTAGTGGCCTTGCCGACACTGCCCGTATCACCCCCCACTTCGGTGATGGTCAGATCGTCACCGTCAATATCGACATCGTTCAGTAACAGATCGGCGTTAGTCGTGGTTGTGCCAGAGGTGGTGCCGGTGGCGCCATCGGCCACCGTCAGTTCTGTGTTTTCCGTGGTGGTGCCGCTATCGTCGTTCGCCGTCAAACCATCATTGGCCCCGGTCACAGTGACGGTCAGGGTCGCCGTGTCCGTGAGACTGCCATCGGAGGCGGTGTATTCCACCGAGGTGGTTTTGGTCACACCCGCCTTCAGATCGTCAAAGTCCGTGCCCGGATTGAATTCCCAGGAACCATTGGCACGGATGGTGAAGCTGCCGCCATCGCTGCCGTTAGTGGCCTTGCCGACACTGGACGACTCACCGCCTACTTCGGAGATGGTCAGATCGTCACTGTCAATATCGACATCGTTGAGCAACAAATCCGCATTGATGGTGGTGGTGCCGGAGGTGGTGCCGGTGGCACCATCGGCCACGGTCAGGTCTGTGTTTTCCGTGGTGGTGCCGGCATCGTCGTTGGCCGTCAGCCCATCATTGGTACCGGTCACCGTCACCGTCAGGGTCGCCGTGTCCGTGAGACTGCCATCGGAGGCCGTGTATTCCACCGAGGTGGTCTTGGTCACACCCGCCTTCAGATCGTCAAAGTCGGTGCCCGGATTGAATTCCCAGGAACCATTGGCACGGAGGGTGAAGCTGCCGCCATCGCTGCCACTGGTGGCCTTGCCGACACTGCCCGTATCACCCCCCACTTCGGTGATGGTCAGATCGTCACCGTCAATATCGACATCGTTCAATAACAGATCGGCGTTAGTCGTGGTTGTGCCAGAGGAGGTGCCGGTGGCGCCATCGGCCACCGTCAGTTCTGTGTTTTCCGTGGTGGTGCCGGCATCGTCGTTCGCCGTCAGGCCATCGTTGGCCCCGGTCACCGTCACCGTCAGGGTCGCCGTGTCCGTGAGACTGCCATCGGTGGCGGTGTATTCCACCGAGGTGGTCTTGGTCACACCCGCCTTCAGATCGTCAAAGTCCGTGCCCGGATTGAATTCCCAGGAACCATTGGCACGGATGGTGAAGCTGCCGCCATCGCTGCCATCGGTGGCCTTGCCGACACTGGACGACTCACCGTCCACCTCGGTGATGGTCAGATCGTCACCGTCAATATCGACATCGTTCAATAACAGATCGGCGTTAGTCGTGGTTGTGCCAGAGGAGGTGCCGGTGGCGCCATCGGCCACCGTCAGTTCTGTGTTTTCCGTGGTGGTGCCGGCATCGTCGTTCGCCGTCAGGCCATCGTTGGCCCCGGTCACCGTCACCGTCAGGGTCGCCGTGTCCGTGAGACTGCCATCGGTGGCGGTGTATTCCACCGAGGTGGTCTTGGTCACACCCGCCTTCAGATCGTCAAAGTCCGTGCCCGGATTGAATTCCCAGGAACCATTGGCACGGATGGTGAAGCTGCCGCCATCGCTGCCATCGGTGGCCTTGCCGACACTGGACGACTCACCGTCCACCTCGGTGATGGTCAGATCGTCACCGTCAATATCGACATCGTTCAGTAACAGATCGGCGTTAGTCGTGCCGGTGGCGCCATCGGCCACGGTCAGGTCTGTGTTTTCCGTGGTGGTGCCGGCATCGTCGTTGGCCGTCAGCCCATCATTGGTACCGGTCACCGTCACCGTCAGGGTCGCCGTGTCCGTGAGACTGCCATCGGAGGCCGTGTATTCCACCGAGGTGGTCTTGGTCACACCCGCCTTCAGATCGTCAAAGTCCGTGCCCGGATTGAATTCCCAGGAACCATTGGCACGGATGGTGAAGCTGCCGCCATCGCTGCCATTGATGGCTTTGCCGACACTGGACGACTCACCGTCCACTTCGGTGATGGTCAGATCGTCACCGTCAATATCGACATCGTTCAGTAACAGATCGGCGTTAGTCGTGGTTGTGCCAGAGGTGGTGCCGGTGGCGCCATCGGCCACGGTCAGGTCTGTGTTTTCCGTGGTGGTGCCGGCATCGTCGTTGGCCGTCAGCCCATCATTGGTACCGGTCACCGTCACCGTCAGGGTCGCCGTGTCCGTGAGGGTGCCATCGGAGGCCGTGTACTCCACCGAGGTGGTCTTGGTCACACCCGCCTTCAGATCGTCAAAGTCCGTGCCCGGATTGAATTCCCAGGAACCATTGGCACGGATGGTGAAGCTGCCGCCATCGCTGCCACTGGTGGCCTTGCCGACACTGGACGACTCACCGTCCACCTCGGTGATGGTCAGATCGTCACCGTCAATATCGACATCGTTGAGCAACAAATCCGCATTGACTCTTTGTGCCCCACCACCCGGCCCGGGGGTCGTGCCGGAGGTGGTGCCGGTGGCGTCGTCGGCCACCGTCAGTATCTTGTTTTCAGTCGTGGTGCCGGCATCGTCGTTCGCCGTCAAACCATCATTGGTGCCGGTCACCGTGACCGTCACCGTCGCCGTGTCCGTCTCACCCTTACTATCGGAGGCCGTGTACTCCACCGAGGTGGTCCTGGTCACACCCGCCTTCAGATCGTCAAAGTCGCCGTCGGGGTTGAAAGTCCAGCCGCCTTTGCTGTCGATGGTGAAGCTGCCGCCGTCGCTGCCATCGGTGGCCTTGCCCACATTGGCCGACTTGCCGCCCACCTCGGTGATGGTCAGCTTGTCACTGTCAATATCGACATCGTTGAGCAGCAGGTCCGCGTTGAAGGTGGTTGTGCCGGAGGTGGTGCCGGTGGCGCCATCGGCCACCGTCAGGTCTGTGTTTTCAGTGGTGGTGCCGGCATCGTCGTTGGCCGTCAGCCCATCATTGGCCCCGGTCACCGTCACCGTCAGGGTCGCCGTGTCCGTGAGACTGCCATCGGAGGCCGTGTATTCCACCGAGGTGGTCTTGGTCACACCCGCCTTCAGATCGTCAAAGTCGGTGCCCGGATTGAAGTCCCAGGAACCATTGGCACGGATGGTGAAGCTGCCGCCATCGCTGCCACCGGTGGCCTTGCCGACACTGGACGACTCACCGTCCACTTCGGTGATGGTCAGATCGTCACTGTCAATATCGACATCGTTGAGCAACAAATCCGCATTGATGGTGGTGGTGCCGGTGGCGCCATCGGCCACCGTCAGTTCTGTGTTTTCCGTGGTGGTGCCGCTATCGTCGTTCGCCGTCAAACCATCATTGGCCCCGGTCACCGTCACCGTCAGGGTCGCCGTGTCCGTGAGGGTGCCATCGGAGGCGGTGTAGACCACCGAGGTGGTCCTGGTCACACCCGCCGCCAGGTCGTCAAAGTCGCTGTTTGGGTCAAAAGTCCAGCCGCCTTTGCTGTCGATGGTGAAGCTGCCGCCATCGCTGCCGTCGGTGGCCTTGCCCACACTGCCCGTATCACCGTCCACTTCGGTGATGGTCAGATCGTCACCGTCAATATCGACATCGTTCAGTAACAGATCGGCATTGACTCTTTGTGCCCCGCCACCCGGCCCGGGGGTCGTGCCGGAGGTGGTGCCGGTGGCGCCATCGGCCACCGTGAGCATTTTGTTTTCCGTGGTGGTGCCGGCATCGTCGTTGGCCGTCAGCCCATCATTGGTACCGGTCACCGTCACCGTCAGGGTCGCCGTGTCCGTGAGACTGCCATCGGAGGCCGTGTATTCCACCGAGGTGGTCTTGGTCACACCCGCCTTCAGATCGTCAAAGTCCGTGCCCGGATTGAATTCCCAGGAGCCATTGGCACGGATGGTGAAGCTGCCGCCATCGCTGCCACTGGTGGCCTTGCCCACACTGCCCGTATCACCCCCCACCTCGGTGATGGTCAGATCGTCACTGTCAATATCGACATCGTTCAGTAACAGATCGGCGTTAGTCGTGGTTGTGCCGGAGGTGGTGCCGGTGGCGCCATCGGCCACCGTCAGTTCTGTGTTTTCCGTGGTGGTGCCGGCATCGTCGTTGGCCGTCAAACCATCATTGGCCCCGGTCACGGTGACGGTCAGGGTCGCCGTGTCCGTGAGACTGCCATCGGAGGCCGTGTATTCCACCGAGGTGGTCTTGGTCACACCCGCCTTCAGATCGTCAAAGTCGGTGCCCGGATTGAATTCCCAGGAGCCATTGGCACGGATGGTGAAGCTGCCGCCATCGCTGCCACCGGTGGCCTTGCCCACACTGCCCGTATCACCCCCCACTTCGGTGATGGTCAGATCGTCACTGTCAATATCGACATCGTTCAGTAACAGATCGGCGTTAGTCGTGGTTGTGCCAGAGGTGGTGCCAGTGGCACCATCGGCCACGGTCAGGTCTGTGTTTTCCGTGGTGGTGCCGGCATCGTCGTTGGCCGTCAGCCCATCATTGGTACCGGTCACCGTCACCGTCAGGGTCGCCGTGTCCGTGAGACTGCCATCGGAGGCCGTGTATTCCACCGAGGTGGTCTTGGTCACACCAGCCTTCAGATCGTCAAAGTCGGTGCCCGGATTGAATTCCCAGGAGCCATTGGCACGGATGGTGAAGCTGCCGCCATCACTGCCGTTAGTGGCCTTGCCGACACTGCCCGTATCACCCCCCACTTCGGTGATGGTCAGATCGTCACCGTCAATATCGACATCGTTCAGTAACAGATCGGCGTTAGTCGTGGTTGTGCCAGAGGTGGTGCCGGTGGCGCCATCGGCCACCGTCAGTTCTGTGTTTTCCGTGGTGGTGCCGCTATCGTCGTTCGCCGTCAAACCATCATTGGCCCCGGTCACAGTGACGGTCAGGGTCGCCGTGTCCGTGAGACTGCCATCGGAGGCGGTGTATTCCACCGAGGTGGTTTTGGTCACACCCGCCTTCAGATCGTCAAAGTCCGTGCCCGGATTGAATTCCCAGGAACCATTGGCACGGATGGTGAAGCTGCCGCCATCGCTGCCGTTAGTGGCCTTGCCGACACTGCTCGTATCACCGTCCACCTCGGTGATGGTCAGATCGTCACTGTCAATATCGACATCGTTGAGCAACAAATCCGCATTGACTCTTTGTGCCCCGCCACCCGGCCCGGTGGTCGTGCCGGAGGTGGTGCCGGTGGCGCCATCGGCCACCGTCAGTTCTGTGTTTTCCGTGGTGGCGCCGCTGTCGTCATTCGCCGTCAAACCATCATTGGCACCGGTCACCGTCACCGTCAGGGTCGCCGTGTCCGTGAGACTGCCATCGGAGGCGGTGTATTCCACCGAGGTGGTCTTGGTCACACCCGCCTTCAGATCGTCAAAGTCCGTGCCCGGATTGAATTCCCAGGAGCCATTGGCACGGATGGTGAAGCTGCCGCCATCGCTGCCGTTAGTGGCCTTGCCGACACTGCTCGTATCACCGTCCACCTCGGTGATGGTCAGATCGTCACTGTCAATATCGACATCGTTCAGTAACAGATCGGCGTTAGTCGTGGTCGTGCCGGAGGTAGTGCCGGTGGCGCCATCGGCCACGGTCAGGTCTGTGTTTTCCGTCGTGGTGCCGGCATCGTCGTTGGCCGTCAGCCCATCATTGGTACCGGTCACCGTCACCGTCAGGGTCGCCGTGTCCGTGAGACTGCCATCGGAGGCCGTGTATTCCACCGAGGTGGTCTTGGTCACACCCGCCTTCAGATCGTCAAAGTCCGTGCCCGGATTGAATTCCCAGGAACCATTGGCACGGAGGGTGAAGCTGCCGCCATCGCTGCCGTTAGTGGCCTTGCCGACACTGCTCGTATCACCCCCTACCTCGGTGATGGTCAGATCGTCACTGTCAATATCGACATCGTTCAGCAACAGGTCGGCGTTGGTCGTGCCGGAGGTGGTGCCGGTGGCGCCATCGGCCACCGTCAGTTCTGTGTTTTCCGTGGTGGTGCCGGCATCGTCGTTGGCCGTCAGCCCATCATTAGTACCGGTCACCGTCACCGTCAGGGTCGCCGTGTCCGTGAGGGTGCCATCGGAGGCCGTGTATTCCACCGAGGTGGTCTTGGTCACACCCGCCTTCAGATCGTCAAAGTCGGTGCCCGGATTGAATTCCCAGGAGCCATTGGCACGGAGGGTGAAGCTGCCGCCATCGCTGCCGTTAGTGGCCTTGCCGACACTGGACGACTCACCGTCCACTTCGGTGATGGTCAGATCGTCACCGTCAATATCGACATCGTTCAGCAGCAGGTCGGCGTTAGTCGTGGTTGTGCCAGAGGTGGTGCCGGTGGCGCCATCGGCCACCGTCAGTTCTGTGTTTTCCGTGGTGGTGCCGGCATCGTCGTTGGCCGTCAGCCCATCATTGGACCCGGTCACCGTCACCGTCAGGGTCGCCGTGTCCGTGAGGGTGCCATCGGAGGCCGTGTATTCCACCGAGGTGGTCTTGGTCACACCCGCCTTCAGATCGTCAAAGTCCGTGCCCGGATTGAATTCCCAGGAACCATTGGCACGGATGGTGAAGCTGCCGCCATCACTGCCGTTAGTGGCCTTGCCGACACTGCTCGTATCACCGTCCACCTCGGTGATGGTCAGATCGTCACCGTCAATATCGACATCGTTGAGCAACAGGTCGCGGTTAACGGTCATGGTGCCGGTGGCGCCATCGGCCACCGTCAGTTCTGTGTTTTCCGTGGTGGTACCGCTATCGTCGTTCGCCGTCAAACCATCATTGGCCCCGGTCACCGTCACCGTCAGGGTCGCCGTGTCCGTGAGACTGCCATCGGAGGCCGTGTATTCCACCGAGGTGGTCCTGGTCACACCCGCCTTCAGATCGTCAAAGTCCGTGCCCGGATTGAATTCCCAGGAACCATTGGCACGGATGGTGAAGCTGCCGCCATCGCTGCCACTGGTGGCCTTGCCGACACTGCTCGTATCACCGTCCACTTCGGTGATGGTCAGATCGTCACTGTCAATATCGACATCGTTCAGTAACAGATCGGCGTTAGTCGTGCCGGTGGCGCCATCGGCCACGGTCAGGTCTGTGTTTTCCGTGGTGGTGCCGGCATCGTCGTTGGCCGTCAGCCCATCATTGGTACCGGTCACCGTCACGGTCAGGGTCGCCGTGTCCGTGAGACTGCCATCGGAGGCCGTGTATTCCACCGAGGTGGTCTTGGTCACACCCGCCTTCAGATCGTCAAAGTCGGTGCCCGGATTGAATTCCCAGGAACCATTGGCACGGATGGTGAAGCTGCCGCCATCACTGCCGTTAGTGGCCTTGCCGACACTGCTCGTATCAGCGTCCACCTCGGTGATGGTCAGATCGTCACCGTCAATATCGACATCGTTCAGCAACAGGTCGCGGTTAACGGTCATGGTGCCGGTGGCGCCATCGGCCACCGTCAGTTCTGTGTTTTCCGTGGTGGTGCCGGCATCGTCGTTGGCCGTCAAACCATCATTGGCCCCGGTCACCGTCACCGTCAGGGTCGCCGTGTCCGTGAGACTGCCATCGGAGGCCGTGTATTCCACCGAGGTGGTCTTGGTCACACCCGCCTTCAGATCGTCAAAGTCCGTGCCCGGATTGAATTCCCAGGAGCCATTGGCACGGATGGTGAAGCTGCCGCCATCGCTGCCACTGGTGGCCTTGCCGACACTGCTCGTATCACCGTCCACTTCGGTGATGGTCAGATCGTCACTGTCAATATCGACATCGTTGAGCAACAAATCCGCATTGACTCTTTGTGCCCCACCACCCGGCCCGGGGGTCGTGCCGGAGGTGGTGCCGGTGGCGCCATCGGCCACCGTCAGTTCTGTGTTTTCCGTGGTGGTGCCGGCATCGTCGTTGGCCGTCAGCCCATCATTGGACCCGGTCACCGTCACCGTCAGGGTCGCCGTGTCCGTGAGGGTGCCATCGGAGGCCGTGTATTCCACCGAGGTGGTCTTGGTCACACCCGCCTTCAGATCGTCAAAGTCCGTGCCCGGATTGAATTCCCAGGAGCCATTGGCACGGATGGTGAAGCTGCCGCCATCGCTGCCACTGGTGGCCTTGCCCACACTGCCCGTATCACCCCCCACCTCGGTGATGGTCAGATCGTCACTGTCAATATCGACATCGTTCAGTAACAGATCGGCGTTAGTCGTGGTTGTGCCGGAGGTGGTGCCGGTGGCGCCATCGGCCACCGTCAGTTCTGTGTTTTCCGTGGTGGTGCCGCTATCGTCGTTCGCCGTCAAACCATCATTGGCCCCGGTCACCGTCACCGTCAGGGTCGCCGTGTCCGTGAGACTGCCATCGGAGGCCGTGTATTCCACCGAGGTGGTCTTGGTCACACCCGCCTTCAGATCGTCAAATTTGCCGTCGGGATCAAAACGCCAGGCGCCATTGCTGTCGATGGTGAACTTGCCGCCGTTGCTGCCGTCTATGGCTTTGCCGACACTGGACGTATCACCGCCCACCTCGGTGATGCTCAGATCGTCGCCGTCAATATCGACATCGTTCAGTAACAGATCGGCGTTGACTCTTTGTGCCCCGCCACCCGGCCCGGTGGTTGTGCCAGAGGTGGTGCCGGTGGCGCCATCGGCCACCGTGAGTATCTTGTTTTCCGTGGTGGTGCCGGCATCGTCGTTGGCCGTCAGCCCATCATTGGTACCGGTCACCGTCACCGTCACCGTCGCCGTGTCCGTGAGGGTGCCATCGGTGGCGGTGTATTCCACCGAGGTGGTCTTGGTCACACCCGCCTTCAGATCGTCAAAGTCGGTACCCGGATTGAATTCCCAAGAACCATTGGCACGGATGGTGAACTTACCGCCATCGCTGCCATCGGTGGCCTTGCCGACACTGGACGACTCACCGTCCACCTCGGTGATGGTCAGATCGTCACTGTCAATATCGACATCGTTCAGCAGCAGGTCGGCGTTGACTCTTTGTGCCCCGCCACCCACCCGGGTGCCGGTAGCGCCATCGGCCACCGTCAGTTCTGTGTTTTCAGTGGTGGTGCCGGCATCGTCGTTGGCCGTCAGCCCATCATTGGTACCGGTCACCGTCACCGTCAGGGTCGCCGTGTCCGTGAGACTGCCATCGGAGGCCGTGTATTCCACCGAGGTGGTCTTGGTCACACCCGCCTTCAGATCGTCAAAGTCCGTGCCCGGATTGAATTCCCAGGAGCCATTGGCACGGATGGTGAAGCTGCCGCCATCGCTGCCACCGGTGGCCTTGCCGACACTGCCCGTATCACCCCCCACTTCGGTGATGGTCAGATCGTCACCGTCAATATCGACATCGTTGAGCAACAAATCCGCATTGACTCTTTGTGCCCCGCCACCCGGCCCGGTGGTTGTGCCAGAGGTGGTGCCGGTGGCGCCATCGGCCACCGTCAGTTCTGTGTTTTCAGTGGTGGTGCCGGCATCGTCGTTGGCCGTCAAACCATCATTGGTACCGGTCACCGTCACCGTCAGGGTCGCCGTGTCCGTGAGACTGCCATCGGAGGCCGTGTATTCCACCGAGGTGGTCTTGGTCACACCCGCCTTCAGATCGTCAAAGTCCGTGCCCGGATTGAATTCCCAGGAGCCATTGGCACGGATGGTGAAGCTGCCGCCATCACTGCCGTTAGTGGCCTTGCCGACACTGGACGACTCACCGTCCACCTCGGTGATGGTCAGATCGTCACCGTCAATATCGACATCGTTCAGCAGCAGGTCCGCGTTGAAGGTGGTCGTGCCGGAGGTGGTGCCGGTGGCGCCATCGGCCACGGTCAGGTCTGTGTTTTCCGTGGTGGTGCCGCTATCGTCGTTCGCCGTCAGCCCATCATTGGCGCCGGTCACGGTAACGGTCAGGGTCGCCGTGTCCGTGAGACTGCCATCGGAGGCGGTGTACTCCACCGAGGTGGTCCTGGTCACACCCGCCTTCAGATCGTCAAAGTCGGTACCCGGATTGAATTCCCAGGAACCATTGGCACGGATGGTGAAGCTGCCGCCATCACTGCCGTTAGTGGCCTTGCCGACACTGCTCGTATCACCGTCCACCTCGGTGATGGTCAGATCGTCACCGTCAATATCGACATCGTTGAGCAACAAATCCGCATTGACTCTTTGTGCCCCGCCACCCGGCCCGGGGGTCGTGCCAGAGGTGGTGCCGGTGGCGCCATCGGCCACCGTCAGGTCTGTGTTTTCCGTGGTGGTGCCGGCATCGTCGTTCGCCGTCAGCCCATCATTGGTACCGGTCACCGTCACCGTCAGGGTCGCCGTGTCCGTGAGACTGCCATCGGAGGCCGTGTATTCCACCGAGGTGGTCTTGGTCACACCCGCCTTCAGATCGTCAAAGTCCGTGCCCGGATTGAATTCCCAGGAGCCATTGGCACGGATGGTGAAGCTGCCGCCATCGCTGCCACCGGTGGCCTTGCCGACACTGCCCGTATCACCCCCCACTTCGGTGATGGTCAGATCGTCACCGTCAATATCGACATCGTTGAGCAACAAATCCGCATTGACTCTTTGTGCCCCGCCACCCGGCCCGGTGGTTGTGCCAGAGGTGGTGCCGGTGGCGCCATCGGCCACCGTCAGTTCTGTGTTTTCAGTGGTGGTGCCGGCATCGTCGTTGGCCGTCAAACCATCATTGGACCCGGTCACCGTCACCGTCAGGGTCGCCGTGTCCGTGAGACTGCCATCGGAGGCCGTGTATTCCACCGAGGTGGTCTTGGTCACACCCGCCTTCAGATCGTCAAAGTCCGTGCCCGGATTGAATTCCCAGGAACCATTGGCACGGAGGGTGAACTTACCGCCATCGCTGCCATCTACGGCGGTGCCGACACTGGACGTATCACCGCCCACTTCGGTGATGGTCAGATCGTCACCGTCAATATCGACATCGTTCAGCAGCAGGTCGGCGTTGGTCGTGCCGGTGGCGCCATCGGCCACGGTCAGTTCTGTGTTTTCAGTGGTGGTGCCGGCATCGTCGTTGGCCGTCAGCCCGTCATTGGTGCCGGTCACCGTCACGGTCAGGGTCGCCGTGTCCGTGAGACTGCCATCGGAGGCCGTGTATTCCACCGAGGTGGTCTTGGTCACACCCGCCTTCAGATCGTCAAAGTCCGTGCCCGGATTGAATTCCCAGGAACCATCGGCACGGATGGTGAAGCTGCCGCCGCCGCTGCCAGTGGTGGCCTTGCCGACACTGGCCGACTCACCGTCCACCTCGGTGATGGTCAGATCGTCACTGTCAATATCGACATCGTTGAGCAACAGATCGGCGTTAATGGTGGTGGTGCCGGAGGTGGTGCCGGTGGCGCCATCGGCCACGGTCAGGTCTGTGTTTTCAGTCGTGGTGCCGCTATCGTCGTTCGCCGTCAAACCATCATTGGCCCCGGTCACCGTCACCGTCAGGGTCGCCGTGTCCGTGAGACTGCCATCGGAGGCGGTGTATTCCACCGAGGTGGTCCTGGTCACACCCGCCTTCAGATCGTCAAAGGCCGTGCCCGGATTGAATTCCCAGGAGCCATTGGCACGGATGGTGAAGCTGCCGCCATCGCTGCCACTGGTGGCCTTGCCGACACTGCTCGTATCACCGTTCACCTCGGTGATGGTCAGATCGTCATCGTCAATATCGACATCGTTCAGCAGCAGATCCGCATTGACTCTTTGTGCCCCACCACCCGGCCCGGTGGTCGTGCCGGAGGTGGTGCCGGTGGCGCCATCGGCCACGGTCAGGTCTGTGTTTTCCGTGGTGGTGCCGGTGTCGTCGTTGGCCGTCAGCCCATCATTGGTACCGGTCACCGTGACCGTCAGGGTCGCCGTGTCCGTGAGACTGCCATCGGAGGCCGTGTATTCCACCGAGGTGGTCTTGGTCACACCCGCCTTCAGATCGTCAAAGTCCGTGCCCGGATTGAATTCCCAGGAGCCATTGGCACGGATGGTGAAGCTGCCGCCATCGCTGCCACTGGTGGCCTTGCCGACACTGCCCGTATCACCGTCCACTTCGGTGATGGTCAGATCGTCACCGTCAATATCGACATCGTTGAGCAACAAATCCGCATTGACTCTTTGTGCCCCACCACCCGGCCCGGTGGTCGTGCCGGAGGTGGTGCCGGTGGCGCCATCGGCCACGGTCAGGTCTGTGTTTTCAGTCGTGGTGCCGGCATCGTCGTTCGCCGTCAAACCATCATTGGCGCCGGTCACGGTCACCGTCAGGGTCGCCGTGTCCGTGAGGGTGCCATCGGAGGCGGTGTATTCCACCGAGGTGGTCTTGGTCACACCCGCCTTCAGATCGTCAAAGTCGGTACCCGGATTGAATTCCCAGGAGCCATTGGCACGGATGGTGAAGCTGCCGCCATCGCTGCCGTTAGTGGCCTTGCCGACACTGGACGACTCACCGTCCACTTCGGTGATGGTCAGATCGTCACCGTCAATATCGACATCGTTCAGCAGCAGGTCGGCGTTAGTCGTGGTTGTGCCAGAGGTGGTGCCGGTGGCGCCATCGGCCACCGTCAGTTCTGTGTTTTCCGTGGTGGTGCCGGCATCGTCGTTGGCCGTCAGCCCATCATTGGACCCGGTCACCGTCACCGTCAGGGTCGCCGTGTCCGTGAGGGTGCCATCGGAGGCCGTGTATTCCACCGAGGTGGTCTTGGTCACACCCGCCTTCAGATCGTCAAAGTCCGTGCCCGGATTGAATTCCCAGGAACCATTGGCACGGATGGTGAAGCTGCCGCCATCACTGCCGTTAGTGGCCTTGCCGACACTGCTCGTATCACCGTCCACCTCGGTGATGGTCAGATCGTCACCGTCAATATCGACATCGTTCAGTAACAGATCGGCGTTAGTCGTGCCGGTGGCGCCATCGGCCACGGTCAGGTCTGTGTTTTCCGTGGTGGTGCCGGCATCGTCGTTGGCCGTCAGCCCATCATTGGTACCGGTCACCGTCACCGTCACCGTCGCCGTGTCCGTGAGGGTGCCATCGGTGGCGGTGTATTCCACCGAGGTGGTCTTGGTCACACCCGCCTTCAGATCGTCAAAGTCGGTACCCGGATTGAATTCCCAGGAACCATCGGCACGGATGGTGAACTTACCGCCATCGCTGCCATCTATGGCCTTGCCGACACTGGCCGTATCACCGCCCACTTCGCTGATAGTTAATGTGTCGCCGTCATCGTCCTTGTCGTTCAGCAGCAGGTCGGCGTTGACCTTGGTGGTGCCGGAGGTGGTGCCGGTGGCGTCATTGGCCACCGTCAGTTGGGTGTTTTCAGTCGTGGTGCCGGCATCGTCCTTCGCCGTCAATCCATCATTGGCGCCGGTCACCGTCACCGTCACCGTCGCCGTGTCCGTGAGGGTGCCATCGGTGGCGGTGTATTCCACCGAGGTGGTCTTGGTCACACCCGCCTTCAGATCGTCAAAGTCGGTACCCGGATTGAATTCCCAGGAGCCATTGGCACGGAGGGTGAAGCTGCCGCCATCGCTGCCACTGGTGGCCTTGCCGACACTGGACGACTCACCGTCCACCTCGGTGATGGTCAGATCGTCACCGTCAATATCGACATCGTTCAGTAACAGATCGGCGTTAGTCGTGGTTGTGCCAGAGGTGGTGCCGGTGGCGCCATCGGCCACCGTCAGTTCTGTGTTTTCCGTGGTGGTGCCGGCATCGTCGTTGGCCGTCAGCCCATCATTGGTACCGGTCACCGTCACCGTCAGGGTCGCCGTGTCCGTGAGACTGCCATCGGAGGCCGTGTATTCCACCGAGGTGGTCTTGGTCACACCCGCCTTCAGATCGTCAAAGTCGGTACCCGGATTGAATTCCCAGGAACCATTGGCACGGATGGTGAAGCTGCCGCCATCGCTGCCACTGGTGGCCTTGCCGACACTGCCCGTATCACCCCCCACTTCGGTGATGGTCAGATCGTCACCGTCAATATCGACATCGTTGAGCAACAAATCCGCATTGACTCTTTGTGCCCCGCCACCCGGCCCGGTGGTTGTGCCAGAGGTGGTGCCGGTGGCGCCATCGGCCACCGTCAGTTCTGTGTTTTCAGTGGTGGTACCGGCATCGTCGTTGGCCGTCAAACCATCATTGGTACCGGTCACCGTCACCGTCAGGGTCGCCGTGTCCGTGAGACTGCCATCGGAGGCCGTGTATTCCACCGAGGTGGTCTTGGTCACACCCGCCTTCAGATCGTCAAAGTCCGTGCCCGGATTGAATTCCCAGGAGCCATTGGCACGGATGGTGAACTTACCGCCGTCGCTGCCATCGGTGGCCTTGCCCACACTGGACGTATCACCGCCCACTTCGGTGATGGTCAGATCGTCACCGTCAATATCGACATCGTTGAGCAGCAGGTCCGCGTTGACTCTTTGTGCCCCACCACCCGGCCCGGTGGTCGTGCCGGAGGTGGTGCCGGTGGCGCCATCGGCCACCGTCAGTTCTGTGTTTTCCGTGGTGGTGCCGCTATCGTCGTTCGCCGTCAGGCCATCATTGGTACCGGTCACCGTCACCGTCAGGGTCGCCGTGTCCGTGAGGGTGCCATCGGAGGCCGTGTATTCCACCGAGGTGGTCTTGGTCACACCCGCCTTCAGATCGTCAAAGTCGGTACCCGGATTGAATTCCCAGGAACCATTGGCGCGGAGGGTGAAGCTGCCGCCATCGCTGCCATCGGTGGCCTTGCCGACACTGGACGACTCACCGTCCACCTCGGTGATGGTCAGATCGTCACCGTCAATATCGATGTCGTTGAGTAGCAGGTCGGCGTTAGTCGTGCCGGTGGCGCCATCGGCCACGGTCAGGTCTGTGTTTTCCGTGGTGGTGCCAGCATCGTCGTTCGCCGTCAAACCATCATTGGTACCGGTCACCGTTACCGTCAGGGTCGCCGTGTCCGTGAGGGTGCCATCGGAGGCCGTGTATTCCACCGAGGTGGTCTTGGTCACACCCGCCTTCAGATCGTCAAAGTCGGTACCCGGATTGAATTCCCAGGAGCCATTGGCGCGGAGGGTGAAGCTGCCGCCATCGCTACCAGCGGTGGCCTTGCCGACACTGCTCGTATCACCGTCCACCTCGGTGATGGTCAGATCGTCACTGTCAATATCGACATCGTTCAGCAACAGATCGGCGTTGACTCTTTGTGCCCCGCCACCCGGCCCGGTGGTTGTGCCGGAGGTGGTGCCGGTGGCGCCATCGGCCACGGTCAGGTCTGTGTTTTCAGTCGTGGTGCCGGCATCGTCGTTCGCCGTCAAACCATCATTGGCCCCGGTCACCGTCACCGTCAGGGTCGCCGTGTCCGTGAGACTGCCATCGGAGGCCGTGTATTCCACCGAGGTGGTCCTGGTCACACCCGCCTTCAGATCGTCAAAGTCCGTGCCCGGATTGAATTCCCAGGAACCATTGGCACGGATGGTGAAGCTGCCGCCATCGCTGCCGTTAGTGGCCTTGCCGACACTGCTCGTATCACCGTCCACCTCGGTGATGGTCAGATCGTCACCGTCAATATCGACATCGTTGAGCAACAAATCCGCATTGATGGTGGTGGTGCCGGAGGTGGTGCCGGTGGCGCCATCGGCCACCGTCAGTTGGGTGTTTTCAGTCGTGGTGCCGCTATCGTCGTCGGCCGTCAGCCCATCATTGGTACCGGTCACCGTCACCGTCAGGGTCGCCGTGTCCGTGAGACTGCCATCGGAGGCCGTGTATTCCACCGAGGTGGTCTTGGTCACACCCGCCTTCAGATCGTCAAAGTCCGTGCCCGGATTGAATTCCCAGGAGCCATTGGCACGGAGGGTGAAGCTGCCGCCATCGCTGCCATTGATGGCTTTGCCGACACTGCCCGTATCACCGTCCACTTCGGTGATGGTCAGATCGTCACCGTCAATATCGACATCGTTCAGCAACAGGTCGCGGTTAACGGTCATGGTGCCGGTGGCGCCATCGGCCACGGTCAGGTCTGTGTTTTCCGTGGTGGTGCCGGCATCGTCGTTGGCCGTCAGCCCATCATTGGTACCGGTCACCGTCACCGTCAGGGTCGCCGTGTCCGTGAGACTGCCATCGGAGGCCGTGTATTCCACCGAGGTGGTCTTGGTCACACCCGCCTTCAGATCGTCAAAGTCGGTGCCCGGATTGAATTCCCAGGAGCCATTGGCACGGATGGTGAAGCTGCCGCCATCACTGCCGTTAGTGGCCTTGCCGACACTGGACGACTCACCGTCCACCTCGGTGATGGTCAGATCGTCACCGTCAATATCGACATCGTTCAGTAACAGATCGGCGTTAGTCGTGCCGGTGGCGCCATCGGCCACGGTCAGGTCTGTGTTTTCAGTGGTGGTGCCGGCATCGTCATTGGCCGTCAAACCATCATTGGCGCCGGTCACGGTGACGGTCAGGGTCGCCGTGTCCGTGAGACTGCCATCGGAGGCCGTGTATTCCACCGAGGTGGTTTTGGTCACACCCGCCTTCAGATCGTCAAAGTCGGTGCCCGGATTGAATTCCCAGGACCCATTGGCACGGATGGTGAAGCTGCCGCCATCGCTACCATCGGTGGCCTTGCCGACACTGCTCGTATCACCGCCCACTTCGGTGATGGTCAGATCGTCACCGTCAATATCGACATCGTTCAGCAGCAGGTCGGCGTTAGTCGTGCCGGTATCGCCATCGGCCACGGTCAGGTCTGTGTTTTCCGTGGTGGTGCCGGCATCGTCGTTGGCCGTCAGCCCATCATTGGTACCGGTCACCGTCACCGTCAGGGTCGCCGTGTCCGTGAGACTGCCATCGGAGGCCGTGTATTCCACCGAGGTGGTCTTGGTCACACCCGCCTTCAGATCGTCAAAGTCCGTGCCCGGATTGAATTCCCAGGAGCCATTGGCACGGATGGTGAAGCTGCCGCCATCGCTGCCACCGGTGGCCTTGCCAACACTGCTCGTATCACCGTCCACCTCGGTGATGGTCAGATCGTCACCGTCAATATCGACATCGTTCAGTAACAGATCGGCGTTAGTCGTGCCGGTGGCGCCATCGGCCACGGTCAGGTCTGTGTTTTCCGTGGTGGTGCCGGCATCGTCGTTGGCCGTCAAACCATCATTGGTACCGGTCACCGTCACCGTCAGGGTCGCCGTGTCCGTGAGACTGCCATCGGAGGCCGTGTATTCCACCGAGGTGGTCTTGGTCACACCCGCCTTCAGATCGTCAAAGTCCGTGCCCGGATTGAATTCCCAGGAACCATTGGCACGGATGGTGAAGCTGCCGCCATCGCTGCCGTTAGTGGCTTTGCCGACACTGGCCGTATCACCGCCCACTTCGCTGATAGTTAATGTGTCGCCGTCATCGTCCTTGTCGTTCAGCAGCAGGTCGGCGTTGACCTTGGTGGTGCCGGAGGTGGTGCCGGTGGCGCCATCGGCCACGGTCAGGTCTGTGTTTTCCGTGGTGGTGCCGCTATCGTCGTTCGCCGTCAAACCATCATTGGTACCGGTCACCGTCACCGTCAGGGTCGCCGTGTCCGTGAGACTGCCATCGGAGGCGGTGTATTCCACCGAGGTGGTCTTGGTCACACCCGCCTTCAGATCGTCAAAGTCGGTACCCGGATTGAATTCCCAGGAACCATTGGCACGGATGGTGAAGCTGCCGCCATCGCTGCCATCGGTGGCCTTGCCCACACTGCCCGTATCACCGTCCACTTCGGTGATGGTCAGATCGTCACCGTCAATATCGACATCGTTCAGTAACAGATCGGCGTTAGTCGTGGTTGTGCCAGAGGTGGTGCCGGTGGCGCCATCGGCCACGGTCAGGTCTGTGTTTTCCGTGGTGGTGCCGGCATCGTCGTTCGCCGTCAAACCATCATTGGTACCGGTCACCGTTACCGTCAGGGTCGCCGTGTCCGTGAGACTGCCATCGGAGGCCGTGTATTCCACCGAGGTGGTCCTGGTCACACCCGCCTTCAGATCGTCAAAGTCCGTGCCCGGATTGAATTCCCAGGAACCATTGGCACGGATGGTGAAGCTGCCGCCATCGCTGCCATCGGTGGCCTTGCCCACACTGCCCGTATCACCGTCCACTTCGGTGATGGTCAGATCGTCACCGTCAATATCGACATCGTTCAGTAACAGATCGGCGTTGACTCTTTGTGCCCCACCACCCGGCCCGGTGGTTGTGCCAGAGGTGGTGCCGGTGGCGCCATCGGCCACGGTCAGGTCTGTGTTTTCCGTGGTGGTGCCGGCATCGTCGTTCGCCGTCAAACCATCATTGGTGCCGGTCACCGTTACCGTCAGGGTCGCCGTGTCCGTGAGACTGCCATCGGAGGCCGTGTATTCCACCGAGGTGGTCCTGGTCACACCCGCCTTCAGATCGTCAAAGTCCGTGCCCGGATTGAATTCCCAGGAACCATTGGCACGGATGGTGAAGCTGCCGCCATCGCTGCCATCGGTGGCCTTGCCCACACTGCCCGTATCACCGTCCACCTCGGTGATGGTCAGATCGTCACCGTCAATATCGACATCGTTCAGTAACAGATCGGCGTTAGTCGTGCCGGTGGCGCCATCGGCCACCGTGAGCATTTTGTTTTCCGTGGTGGTGCCGGCATCGTCATTGGCCGTCAGCCCATCATTGGACCCGGTCACCGTCACCGTCAGGGTCGCCGTGTCCGTGAGACTGCCATCGGAGGCCGTGTATTCCACCGAGGTGGTCTTGGTCACACCCGCCTTCAGATCGTCAAAGTCCGTGCCCGGATTGAATTCCCAGGAACCATTGGCACGGATGGTGAAGCTGCCGCCATCGCTGCCATCGGTGGCCTTGCCGACACTGCTCGTATCACCGTCCACTTCGGTGATGGTCAGATCGTCACCGTCAATATCGACATCGTTCAGTAACAGATCGGCGTTAGTCGTGCCGGTGGCGCCATCGGCCACCGTCAGGTCTGTGTTTTCAGTCGTGGTGCCGGCATCGTCGTTGGCCGTCAAACCATCATTGGTACCGGTCACCGTCACCGTCAGGGTCGCCGTGTCCGTGAGACTGCCATCGGAGGCCGTGTATTCCACCGAGGTGGTCTTGGTCACACCCGCCTTCAGATCGTCAAAGTCCGTGCCCGGATTGAATTCCCAGGAGCCATTGGCACGGATGGTGAAGCTGCCGCCATCGCTGCCGTCGGTGGCCTTGCCCACACTGCCCGTATCACCGTCCACTTCGGTGATGGTCAGATCGTCACCGTCAATATCGACATCGTTCAACAGAAGATCAGCATTGGTGGTGGTCGTGCCGGAGGTGGTGCCGGTGGCGCCATCGGCCACCGTGAGCATTTTGTTTTCCGTGGTGGTGCCGACATCGTCATTGGCCGTCAGCCCATCATTGGTACCGGTCACCGTCACCGTCAGGGTCGCCGTGTCCGTGAGGGTGCCATCGGAGGCGGTGTAGACCACCGAGGTGGTCCTGGTCACACCCGCCGCCAGGTCGTCAAAGTCGCTGTCGGGATCAAAAGTCCAGCCGCCTTTGCTGTCGATGGTGAAGCTGCCGCCATCACTGCCGTTAGTGGCCTTGCCGACACTGCTCGTATCACCGTCCACCTCGGTGATGGTCAGATCGTCACTGTCAATATCGACATCGTTGAGCAACAAATCCGCATTGATGGTGGTGGTACCGGAGGTGGTGCCGGTGGCGCCATCGGCCACGGTCAGGTCTGTGTTTTCCGTGGTGGTGCCGGCATCGTCGTTCGCCGTCAAACCATCATTGGCCCCGGTCACCGTCACCGTCAGGGTCGCCGTGTCCGTGAGACTGCCATCGGAGGCGGTGTATTCCACCGAGGTGGTCTTGGTCACACCCGCCTTCAGATCGTCAAAGTCGGTGCCCGGATTGAATTCCCAGGAGCCATTGGCACGGATGGTGAAGCTGCCGCCATCACTGCCGTTAGTGGCCTTGCCGACACTGGACGACTCACCGTCCACCTCGGTGATGGTCAGATCGTCACCGTCAATATCGACATCGTTCAGCAGCAGGTCCGCGTTGAAGGTGGTCGTGCCGGAGGTGGTGCCGGTGGCGCCATCGGCCACGGTCAGGTCTGTGTTTTCCGTGGTGGTGCCGCTATCGTCGTTCGCCGTCAGCCCATCATTGGCGCCGGTCACGGTAACGGTCAGGGTCGCCGTGTCCGTGAGACTGCCATCGGAGGCGGTGTACTCCACCGAGGTGGTCCTGGTCACACCCGCCTTCAGATCGTCAAAGTCGGTACCCGGATTGAATTCCCAGGAACCATTGGCACGGATGGTGAAGCTGCCGCCATCACTGCCGTTAGTGGCCTTGCCGACACTGCTCGTATCACCGTCCACCTCGGTGATGGTCAGATCGTCACCGTCAATATCGACATCGTTGAGCAACAAATCCGCATTGACTCTTTGTGCCCCGCCACCCGGCCCGGGGGTCGTGCCAGAGGTGGTGCCGGTGGCGCCATCGGCCACCGTCAGGTCTGTGTTTTCCGTGGTGGTGCCGGCATCGTCGTTCGCCGTCAGCCCATCATTGGTACCGGTCACCGTCACCGTCAGGGTCGCCGTGTCCGTGAGACTGCCATCGGAGGCCGTGTATTCCACCGAGGTGGTCTTGGTCACACCCGCCTTCAGATCGTCAAAGTCCGTGCCCGGATTGAATTCCCAGGAGCCATTGGCACGGATGGTGAAGCTGCCGCCATCGCTGCCACCGGTGGCCTTGCCGACACTGCCCGTATCACCCCCCACTTCGGTGATGGTCAGATCGTCACCGTCAATATCGACATCGTTGAGCAACAAATCCGCATTGACTCTTTGTGCCCCGCCACCCGGCCCGGTGGTTGTGCCAGAGGTGGTGCCGGTGGCGCCATCGGCCACCGTCAGTTCTGTGTTTTCAGTGGTGGTGCCGGCATCGTCGTTGGCCGTCAAACCATCATTGGACCCGGTCACCGTCACCGTCAGGGTCGCCGTGTCCGTGAGACTGCCATCGGAGGCCGTGTATTCCACCGAGGTGGTCTTGGTCACACCCGCCTTCAGATCGTCAAAGTCCGTGCCCGGATTGAATTCCCAGGAACCATTGGCACGGAGGGTGAACTTACCGCCATCGCTGCCATCTACGGCGGTGCCGACACTGGACGTATCACCGCCCACTTCGGTGATGGTCAGATCGTCACCGTCAATATCGACATCGTTCAGCAGCAGGTCGGCGTTGGTCGTGCCGGTGGCGCCATCGGCCACGGTCAGTTCTGTGTTTTCAGTGGTGGTGCCGGCATCGTCGTTGGCCGTCAGCCCGTCATTGGTGCCGGTCACCGTCACGGTCAGGGTCGCCGTGTCCGTGAGACTGCCATCGGAGGCCGTGTATTCCACCGAGGTGGTCTTGGTCACACCCGCCTTCAGATCGTCAAAGTCCGTGCCCGGATTGAATTCCCAGGAACCATCGGCACGGATGGTGAAGCTGCCGCCGCCGCTGCCAGTGGTGGCCTTGCCGACACTGGCCGACTCACCGTCCACCTCGGTGATGGTCAGATCGTCACTGTCAATATCGACATCGTTGAGCAACAGATCGGCGTTAATGGTGGTGGTGCCGGAGGTGGTGCCGGTGGCGCCATCGGCCACGGTCAGGTCTGTGTTTTCAGTCGTGGTGCCGCTATCGTCGTTCGCCGTCAAACCATCATTGGCCCCGGTCACCGTCACCGTCAGGGTCGCCGTGTCCGTGAGACTGCCATCGGAGGCGGTGTATTCCACCGAGGTGGTCCTGGTCACACCCGCCTTCAGATCGTCAAAGGCCGTGCCCGGATTGAATTCCCAGGAGCCATTGGCACGGATGGTGAAGCTGCCGCCATCGCTGCCACTGGTGGCCTTGCCGACACTGCTCGTATCACCGTTCACCTCGGTGATGGTCAGATCGTCATCGTCAATATCGACATCGTTCAGCAGCAGATCCGCATTGACTCTTTGTGCCCCACCACCCGGCCCGGTGGTCGTGCCGGAGGTGGTGCCGGTGGCGCCATCGGCCACGGTCAGGTCTGTGTTTTCCGTGGTGGTGCCGGTGTCGTCGTTGGCCGTCAGCCCATCATTGGTACCGGTCACCGTGACCGTCAGGGTCGCCGTGTCCGTGAGACTGCCATCGGAGGCCGTGTATTCCACCGAGGTGGTCTTGGTCACACCCGCCTTCAGATCGTCAAAGTCCGTGCCCGGATTGAATTCCCAGGAGCCATTGGCACGGATGGTGAAGCTGCCGCCATCGCTGCCACTGGTGGCCTTGCCGACACTGCCCGTATCACCGTCCACTTCGGTGATGGTCAGATCGTCACCGTCAATATCGACATCGTTGAGCAACAAATCCGCATTGACTCTTTGTGCCCCACCACCCGGCCCGGTGGTCGTGCCGGAGGTGGTGCCGGTGGCGCCATCGGCCACGGTCAGGTCTGTGTTTTCAGTCGTGGTGCCGGCATCGTCGTTCGCCGTCAAACCATCATTGGCGCCGGTCACGGTCACCGTCAGGGTCGCCGTGTCCGTGAGGGTGCCATCGGAGGCGGTGTATTCCACCGAGGTGGTCTTGGTCACACCCGCCTTCAGATCGTCAAAGTCGGTACCCGGATTGAATTCCCAGGAGCCATTGGCACGGATGGTGAAGCTGCCGCCATCGCTGCCGTTAGTGGCCTTGCCGACACTGGACGACTCACCGTCCACTTCGGTGATGGTCAGATCGTCACCGTCAATATCGACATCGTTCAGCAGCAGGTCGGCGTTAGTCGTGGTTGTGCCAGAGGTGGTGCCGGTGGCGCCATCGGCCACCGTCAGTTCTGTGTTTTCCGTGGTGGTGCCGGCATCGTCGTTGGCCGTCAGCCCATCATTGGACCCGGTCACCGTCACCGTCAGGGTCGCCGTGTCCGTGAGGGTGCCATCGGAGGCCGTGTATTCCACCGAGGTGGTCTTGGTCACACCCGCCTTCAGATCGTCAAAGTCCGTGCCCGGATTGAATTCCCAGGAACCATTGGCACGGATGGTGAAGCTGCCGCCATCACTGCCGTTAGTGGCCTTGCCGACACTGCTCGTATCACCGTCCACCTCGGTGATGGTCAGATCGTCACCGTCAATATCGACATCGTTCAGTAACAGATCGGCGTTAGTCGTGCCGGTGGCGCCATCGGCCACGGTCAGGTCTGTGTTTTCCGTGGTGGTGCCGGCATCGTCGTTGGCCGTCAGCCCATCATTGGTACCGGTCACCGTCACCGTCACCGTCGCCGTGTCCGTGAGGGTGCCATCGGTGGCGGTGTATTCCACCGAGGTGGTCTTGGTCACACCCGCCTTCAGATCGTCAAAGTCGGTACCCGGATTGAATTCCCAGGAACCATCGGCACGGATGGTGAACTTACCGCCATCGCTGCCATCTATGGCCTTGCCGACACTGGCCGTATCACCGCCCACTTCGCTGATAGTTAATGTGTCGCCGTCATCGTCCTTGTCGTTCAGCAGCAGGTCGGCGTTGACCTTGGTGGTGCCGGAGGTGGTGCCGGTGGCGTCATTGGCCACCGTCAGTTGGGTGTTTTCAGTCGTGGTGCCGGCATCGTCCTTCGCCGTCAATCCATCATTGGCGCCGGTCACCGTCACCGTCACCGTCGCCGTGTCCGTGAGGGTGCCATCGGTGGCGGTGTATTCCACCGAGGTGGTCTTGGTCACACCCGCCTTCAGATCGTCAAAGTCGGTACCCGGATTGAATTCCCAGGAGCCATTGGCACGGAGGGTGAAGCTGCCGCCATCGCTGCCACTGGTGGCCTTGCCGACACTGGACGACTCACCGTCCACCTCGGTGATGGTCAGATCGTCACCGTCAATATCGACATCGTTCAGTAACAGATCGGCGTTAGTCGTGGTTGTGCCAGAGGTGGTGCCGGTGGCGCCATCGGCCACCGTCAGTTCTGTGTTTTCCGTGGTGGTGCCGGCATCGTCGTTGGCCGTCAGCCCATCATTGGTACCGGTCACCGTCACCGTCAGGGTCGCCGTGTCCGTGAGACTGCCATCGGAGGCCGTGTATTCCACCGAGGTGGTCTTGGTCACACCCGCCTTCAGATCGTCAAAGTCGGTACCCGGATTGAATTCCCAGGAACCATTGGCACGGATGGTGAAGCTGCCGCCATCGCTGCCACTGGTGGCCTTGCCGACACTGCCCGTATCACCCCCCACTTCGGTGATGGTCAGATCGTCACCGTCAATATCGACATCGTTGAGCAACAAATCCGCATTGACTCTTTGTGCCCCGCCACCCGGCCCGGTGGTTGTGCCAGAGGTGGTGCCGGTGGCGCCATCGGCCACCGTCAGTTCTGTGTTTTCAGTGGTGGTACCGGCATCGTCGTTGGCCGTCAAACCATCATTGGTACCGGTCACCGTCACCGTCAGGGTCGCCGTGTCCGTGAGACTGCCATCGGAGGCCGTGTATTCCACCGAGGTGGTCTTGGTCACACCCGCCTTCAGATCGTCAAAGTCCGTGCCCGGATTGAATTCCCAGGAGCCATTGGCACGGATGGTGAACTTACCGCCGTCGCTGCCATCGGTGGCCTTGCCCACACTGGACGTATCACCGCCCACTTCGGTGATGGTCAGATCGTCACCGTCAATATCGACATCGTTGAGCAGCAGGTCCGCGTTGACTCTTTGTGCCCCACCACCCGGCCCGGTGGTCGTGCCGGAGGTGGTGCCGGTGGCGCCATCGGCCACCGTCAGTTCTGTGTTTTCCGTGGTGGTGCCGCTATCGTCGTTCGCCGTCAGGCCATCATTGGTACCGGTCACCGTCACCGTCAGGGTCGCCGTGTCCGTGAGGGTGCCATCGGAGGCCGTGTATTCCACCGAGGTGGTCTTGGTCACACCCGCCTTCAGATCGTCAAAGTCGGTACCCGGATTGAATTCCCAGGAACCATTGGCGCGGAGGGTGAAGCTGCCGCCATCGCTGCCATCGGTGGCCTTGCCGACACTGGACGACTCACCGTCCACCTCGGTGATGGTCAGATCGTCACCGTCAATATCGATGTCGTTGAGTAGCAGGTCGGCGTTAGTCGTGCCGGTGGCGCCATCGGCCACGGTCAGGTCTGTGTTTTCCGTGGTGGTGCCAGCATCGTCGTTCGCCGTCAAACCATCATTGGTACCGGTCACCGTTACCGTCAGGGTCGCCGTGTCCGTGAGGGTGCCATCGGAGGCCGTGTATTCCACCGAGGTGGTCTTGGTCACACCCGCCTTCAGATCGTCAAAGTCGGTACCCGGATTGAATTCCCAGGAGCCATTGGCGCGGAGGGTGAAGCTGCCGCCATCGCTACCAGCGGTGGCCTTGCCGACACTGCTCGTATCACCGTCCACCTCGGTGATGGTCAGATCGTCACTGTCAATATCGACATCGTTCAGCAACAGATCGGCGTTGACTCTTTGTGCCCCGCCACCCGGCCCGGTGGTTGTGCCGGAGGTGGTGCCGGTGGCGCCATCGGCCACGGTCAGGTCTGTGTTTTCAGTCGTGGTGCCGGCATCGTCGTTCGCCGTCAAACCATCATTGGCCCCGGTCACCGTCACCGTCAGGGTCGCCGTGTCCGTGAGACTGCCATCGGAGGCCGTGTATTCCACCGAGGTGGTCCTGGTCACACCCGCCTTCAGATCGTCAAAGTCCGTGCCCGGATTGAATTCCCAGGAACCATTGGCACGGATGGTGAAGCTGCCGCCATCGCTGCCGTTAGTGGCCTTGCCGACACTGCTCGTATCACCGTCCACCTCGGTGATGGTCAGATCGTCACCGTCAATATCGACATCGTTGAGCAACAAATCCGCATTGATGGTGGTGGTGCCGGAGGTGGTGCCGGTGGCGCCATCGGCCACCGTCAGTTGGGTGTTTTCAGTCGTGGTGCCGCTATCGTCGTCGGCCGTCAGCCCATCATTGGTACCGGTCACCGTCACCGTCAGGGTCGCCGTGTCCGTGAGACTGCCATCGGAGGCCGTGTATTCCACCGAGGTGGTCTTGGTCACACCCGCCTTCAGATCGTCAAAGTCCGTGCCCGGATTGAATTCCCAGGAGCCATTGGCACGGAGGGTGAAGCTGCCGCCATCGCTGCCATTGATGGCTTTGCCGACACTGCCCGTATCACCGTCCACTTCGGTGATGGTCAGATCGTCACCGTCAATATCGACATCGTTCAGCAACAGGTCGCGGTTAACGGTCATGGTGCCGGTGGCGCCATCGGCCACGGTCAGGTCTGTGTTTTCCGTGGTGGTGCCGGCATCGTCGTTGGCCGTCAGCCCATCATTGGTACCGGTCACCGTCACCGTCAGGGTCGCCGTGTCCGTGAGACTGCCATCGGAGGCCGTGTATTCCACCGAGGTGGTCTTGGTCACACCCGCCTTCAGATCGTCAAAGTCGGTGCCCGGATTGAATTCCCAGGAGCCATTGGCACGGATGGTGAAGCTGCCGCCATCACTGCCGTTAGTGGCCTTGCCGACACTGGACGACTCACCGTCCACCTCGGTGATGGTCAGATCGTCACCGTCAATATCGACATCGTTCAGTAACAGATCGGCGTTAGTCGTGCCGGTGGCGCCATCGGCCACGGTCAGGTCTGTGTTTTCAGTGGTGGTGCCGGCATCGTCGTTGGCCGTCAGCCCATCATTGGTACCGGTCACCGTCACGGTCAGGGTCGCCGTGTCCGTGAGACTGCCATCGGAGGCCGTGTATTCCACCGAGGTGGTCTTGGTCACACCCGCCTTCAGATCGTCAAAGTCCGTGCCCGGATTGAATTCCCAGGAACCATTGGCACGGATGGTGAAGCTGCCGCCATCGCTGCCACCGGTGGCCTTGCCCACACTGCCCGTATCACCCCCCACTTCGGTGATGGTCAGATCGTCACCGTCAATATCGACATCGTTCAGCAGCAGGTCCGCATTGATGGTGGTGGTGCCGGAGGTGGTGCCGGTGGCGCCATCGGCCACGGTCAGGTCTGTGTTTTCCGTGGTGGTGCCGGCATCGTCGTTGGCCGTCAAACCATCATTGGTACCGGTCACCGTCACCGTCAGGGTCGCCGTGTCCGTGAGACTACCATCGGAGGCCGTGTATTCCACCGAGGTGGTCTTGGTCACACCCGCCTTCAGATCGTCAAAGTCCGTGCCCGGATTGAATTCCCAGGAACCATTGGCACGGATGGTGAAGCTGCCGCCATCGCTGCCATCGGTGGCCTTGCCGACACTGCTCGTATCACCGTCCACCTCGGTGATGGTCAGATCGTCACTGTCAATATCGATGTCGTTCAGCAACAGATCGGCGTTAATGGTGGTCGTGCCGGAGGTGGTGCCGGTGGCGCCATCGGCCACCGTCAGTTCTGTGTTTTCCGTGGTGGCGCCGGCATCGTCGTTCGCCGTCAAACCATCATTGGCCCCGGTCACCGTCACCGTCAGGGTCGCCGTGTCCGTGAGGGTGCCATCGGAGGTCGTGTATTCCACCGAGGTGGTTTTGGTCACACCCGCCTTCAGATCGTCAAAGTCCGTGCCCGGATTGAATTCCCAGGAACCATTGGCACGGAGGGTGAAGCTGCCGCCATCACTGCCGTTAGTGGCCTTGCCGACACTGCTCGTATCACCGTCCACCTCGGTGATGGTCAGATCGTCACTGTCAATATCGACATCGTTCAGTAACAGATCGGCGTTAGTCGTGGTTGTGCCAGAGGTGGTGCCAGTGGCACCATCGGCCACGGTCAGGTCTGTGTTTTCCGTGGTGGTGCCGGCATCGTCGTTGGCCGTCAGCCCATCATTGGTACCGGTCACCGTCACCGTCAGGGTCGCCGTGTCCGTGAGACTGCCATCGGAGGCCGTGTATTCCACCGAGGTGGTTTTGGTCACACCCGCCTTCAGATCGTCAAAGTCCGTGCCCGGATTGAATTCCCAGGAACCATTGGCACGGAGGGTGAAGCTGCCGCCATCACTGCCGTTAGTGGCCTTGCCGACACTGCTCGACTCACCGTCCACCTCGGTGATGGTCAGATCGTCACTGTCAATATCGACATCGTTCAGTAACAGATCGGCGTTAGTCGTGCCGGAGGTGGTGCCGGTGGCGCCATCGGCCACGGTCAGGTCTGTGTTTTCCGTGGTGGTGCCGGCATCGTCGTTGGCCGTCAGCCCATCATTGGCCCCGGTCACCGTCACCGTCAGGGTCGCCGTGTCCGTGAGACTGCCATCGGAGGCCGTGTATTCCACCGAGGTGGTCTTGGTCACACCCGCCTTCAGATCGTCAAAGTCCGTGCCCGGATTGAATTCCCAGGAACCATTGGCACGGATGGTGAAGCTGCCGCCATCACTGCCGTTAGTGGCCTTGCCGACACTGCTCGTATCACCGTCCACCTCGGTGATGGTCAGATCGTCACCGTCAATATCGACATCGTTCAGTAACAGATCGGCGTTAGTCGTGCCGGTGGCGCCATCGGCCACGGTCAGGTCTGTGTTTTCCGTGGTGGTGCCGGCATCGTCGTTGGCCGTCAGCCCATCATTGGTACCGGTCACCGTCACCGTCAGGGTCGCCGTGTCCGTGAGACTGCCATCGGAGGCGGTGTATTCCACCGAGGTGGTCCTGGTCACACCCGCCTTCAGATCGTCAAAGGCCGTGCCCGGATTGAATTCCCAGGAGCCATTGGCACGGAGGGTGAAGCTGCCGCCATCGCTGCCATCGGTGGCCTTGCCGACACTGCTCGTATCACCGTCCACCTCGGTGATGGTCAGATCGTCACTGTCAATATCGATGTCGTTCAGCAGCAGGTCGGCGTTGACTCTTTGTGCCCCACCACCCGGCCCGGGGGTCGTGCCGGAGGTGGTGCCGGTGGCGCCATCGGCCACGGTCAGGTCTGTGTTTTCCGTGGTGGTGCCGCTATCGTCGTTCGCCGTCAGCCCATCATTGGTACCGGTCACCGTCACCGTCAGGGTCGCCGTGTCCGTGAGGGTGCCATCGGAGGCCGTGTATTCCACCGAGGTGGTCTTGGTCACACCCGCCTTCAGATCGTCAAAGTCGGTACCCGGATTGAATTCCCAGGAGCCATTGGCACGGATGGTGAAGCTGCCGCCATCGCTGCCACTGGTGGCCTTGCCGACACTGCTCGTATCACCGTTCACCTCGGTGATGGTCAGATCGTCACTGTCAATATCGACATCGTTCAGTAACAGATCGGCGTTAGTCGTACCCGTGTCGCCATCGGCCACGGTCAGGTCTGTGTTTTCCGTGGTGGTGCCGGCATCGTCGTTCGCCGTCAAACCATCATTGGCCCCGGTCACCGTCACCGTCAGGGTCGCCGTGTCCGTGAGACTGCCATCGGAGGCCGTGTATTCCACCGAGGTGGTCTTGGTCACACCCGCCTTCAGATCGTCAAAGTCGGTGCCCGGATTGAATTCCCAGGAGCCATTGGCACGGAGGGTGAAGCTGCCGCCATCGCTGCCATCGGTGGCCTTGCCGACACTGCTCGTATCACCGTCCACCTCGGTGATGGTCAGATCGTCACCGTCAATATCGACATCGTTCAGCAGCAGGTCGGCGTTGACTCTTTGTGCCCCACCACCCACCCGGGTGCCGGTGGCGCCATCGGCCACGGTCAGGTCTGTGTTTTCCGTGGTGGTGCCGCTATCGTCGTTGGCCGTCAAACCATCATTGGCCCCGGTCACGGTGACGGTCAGGGTCGCCGTGTCCGTGAGACTGCCATCGGAGGCCGTGTATTCCACCGAGGTGGTCTTGGTCACACCCGCCTTCAGATCGTCAAAGTCCGTGCCCGGATTGAATTCCCAGGAACCATTGGCACGGAGGGTGAACTTACCGCCATCGCTGCCATCTACGGCGGTGCCGACACTGGACGTATCACCGCCCACTTCGGTGATGGTCAGATCGTCACCGTCAATATCGACATCGTTCAGCAGCAGGTCGGCGTTGGTCGTGCCGGTGGCGCCATCGGCCACGGTCAGTTCTGTGTTTTCAGTGGTGGTGCCGGCATCGTCGTTGGCCGTCAGCCCGTCATTGGTGCCGGTCACCGTCACGGTCAGGGTCGCCGTGTCCGTGAGACTGCCATCGGAGGCCGTGTATTCCACCGAGGTGGTCTTGGTCACACCCGCCTTCAGATCGTCAAAGTCCGTGCCCGGATTGAATTCCCAGGAACCATCGGCACGGATGGTGAAGCTGCCGCCGCCGCTGCCAGTGGTGGCCTTGCCGACACTGGCCGACTCACCGTCCACCTCGGTGATGGTCAGATCGTCACTGTCAATATCGACATCGTTGAGCAACAGATCGGCGTTAATGGTGGTGGTGCCGGAGGTGGTGCCGGTGGCGCCATCGGCCACGGTCAGGTCTGTGTTTTCAGTCGTGGTGCCGCTATCGTCGTTCGCCGTCAAACCATCATTGGCCCCGGTCACCGTCACCGTCAGGGTCGCCGTGTCCGTGAGACTGCCATCGGAGGCGGTGTATTCCACCGAGGTGGTCCTGGTCACACCCGCCTTCAGATCGTCAAAGGCCGTGCCCGGATTGAATTCCCAGGAGCCATTGGCACGGATGGTGAAGCTGCCGCCATCGCTGCCACTGGTGGCCTTGCCGACACTGCTCGTATCACCGTTCACCTCGGTGATGGTCAGATCGTCATCGTCAATATCGACATCGTTCAGCAGCAGATCCGCATTGACTCTTTGTGCCCCACCACCCGGCCCGGTGGTCGTGCCGGAGGTGGTGCCGGTGGCGCCATCGGCCACGGTCAGGTCTGTGTTTTCCGTGGTGGTGCCGGTGTCGTCGTTGGCCGTCAGCCCATCATTGGTACCGGTCACCGTGACCGTCAGGGTCGCCGTGTCCGTGAGACTGCCATCGGAGGCCGTGTATTCCACCGAGGTGGTCTTGGTCACACCCGCCTTCAGATCGTCAAAGTCCGTGCCCGGATTGAATTCCCAGGAGCCATTGGCACGGATGGTGAAGCTGCCGCCATCGCTGCCACTGGTGGCCTTGCCGACACTGCCCGTATCACCGTCCACTTCGGTGATGGTCAGATCGTCACCGTCAATATCGACATCGTTGAGCAACAAATCCGCATTGACTCTTTGTGCCCCACCACCCGGCCCGGTGGTCGTGCCGGAGGTGGTGCCGGTGGCGCCATCGGCCACGGTCAGGTCTGTGTTTTCAGTCGTGGTGCCGGCATCGTCGTTCGCCGTCAAACCATCATTGGCGCCGGTCACGGTCACCGTCAGGGTCGCCGTGTCCGTGAGGGTGCCATCGGAGGCGGTGTATTCCACCGAGGTGGTCTTGGTCACACCCGCCTTCAGATCGTCAAAGTCGGTACCCGGATTGAATTCCCAGGAGCCATTGGCACGGATGGTGAAGCTGCCGCCATCGCTGCCGTTAGTGGCCTTGCCGACACTGGACGACTCACCGTCCACTTCGGTGATGGTCAGATCGTCACCGTCAATATCGACATCGTTCAGCAGCAGGTCGGCGTTAGTCGTGGTTGTGCCAGAGGTGGTGCCGGTGGCGCCATCGGCCACCGTCAGTTCTGTGTTTTCCGTGGTGGTGCCGGCATCGTCGTTGGCCGTCAGCCCATCATTGGACCCGGTCACCGTCACCGTCAGGGTCGCCGTGTCCGTGAGGGTGCCATCGGAGGCCGTGTATTCCACCGAGGTGGTCTTGGTCACACCCGCCTTCAGATCGTCAAAGTCCGTGCCCGGATTGAATTCCCAGGAACCATTGGCACGGATGGTGAAGCTGCCGCCATCACTGCCGTTAGTGGCCTTGCCGACACTGCTCGTATCACCGTCCACCTCGGTGATGGTCAGATCGTCACCGTCAATATCGACATCGTTCAGTAACAGATCGGCGTTAGTCGTGCCGGTGGCGCCATCGGCCACGGTCAGGTCTGTGTTTTCCGTGGTGGTGCCGGCATCGTCGTTGGCCGTCAGCCCATCATTGGTACCGGTCACCGTCACCGTCACCGTCGCCGTGTCCGTGAGGGTGCCATCGGTGGCGGTGTATTCCACCGAGGTGGTCTTGGTCACACCCGCCTTCAGATCGTCAAAGTCGGTACCCGGATTGAATTCCCAGGAACCATCGGCACGGATGGTGAACTTACCGCCATCGCTGCCATCTATGGCCTTGCCGACACTGGCCGTATCACCGCCCACTTCGCTGATAGTTAATGTGTCGCCGTCATCGTCCTTGTCGTTCAGCAGCAGGTCGGCGTTGACCTTGGTGGTGCCGGAGGTGGTGCCGGTGGCGTCATTGGCCACCGTCAGTTGGGTGTTTTCAGTCGTGGTGCCGGCATCGTCCTTCGCCGTCAATCCATCATTGGCGCCGGTCACCGTCACCGTCACCGTCGCCGTGTCCGTGAGGGTGCCATCGGTGGCGGTGTATTCCACCGAGGTGGTCTTGGTCACACCCGCCTTCAGATCGTCAAAGTCGGTACCCGGATTGAATTCCCAGGAGCCATTGGCACGGAGGGTGAAGCTGCCGCCATCGCTGCCACTGGTGGCCTTGCCGACACTGGACGACTCACCGTCCACCTCGGTGATGGTCAGATCGTCACCGTCAATATCGACATCGTTCAGTAACAGATCGGCGTTAGTCGTGGTTGTGCCAGAGGTGGTGCCGGTGGCGCCATCGGCCACCGTCAGTTCTGTGTTTTCCGTGGTGGTGCCGGCATCGTCGTTGGCCGTCAGCCCATCATTGGTACCGGTCACCGTCACCGTCAGGGTCGCCGTGTCCGTGAGACTGCCATCGGAGGCCGTGTATTCCACCGAGGTGGTCTTGGTCACACCCGCCTTCAGATCGTCAAAGTCGGTACCCGGATTGAATTCCCAGGAACCATTGGCACGGATGGTGAAGCTGCCGCCATCGCTGCCACTGGTGGCCTTGCCGACACTGCCCGTATCACCCCCCACTTCGGTGATGGTCAGATCGTCACCGTCAATATCGACATCGTTGAGCAACAAATCCGCATTGACTCTTTGTGCCCCGCCACCCGGCCCGGTGGTTGTGCCAGAGGTGGTGCCGGTGGCGCCATCGGCCACCGTCAGTTCTGTGTTTTCAGTGGTGGTACCGGCATCGTCGTTGGCCGTCAAACCATCATTGGTACCGGTCACCGTCACCGTCAGGGTCGCCGTGTCCGTGAGACTGCCATCGGAGGCCGTGTATTCCACCGAGGTGGTCTTGGTCACACCCGCCTTCAGATCGTCAAAGTCCGTGCCCGGATTGAATTCCCAGGAGCCATTGGCACGGATGGTGAACTTACCGCCGTCGCTGCCATCGGTGGCCTTGCCCACACTGGACGTATCACCGCCCACTTCGGTGATGGTCAGATCGTCACCGTCAATATCGACATCGTTGAGCAGCAGGTCCGCGTTGACTCTTTGTGCCCCACCACCCGGCCCGGTGGTCGTGCCGGAGGTGGTGCCGGTGGCGCCATCGGCCACCGTCAGTTCTGTGTTTTCCGTGGTGGTGCCGCTATCGTCGTTCGCCGTCAGGCCATCATTGGTACCGGTCACCGTCACCGTCAGGGTCGCCGTGTCCGTGAGGGTGCCATCGGAGGCCGTGTATTCCACCGAGGTGGTCTTGGTCACACCCGCCTTCAGATCGTCAAAGTCGGTACCCGGATTGAATTCCCAGGAACCATTGGCGCGGAGGGTGAAGCTGCCGCCATCGCTGCCATCGGTGGCCTTGCCGACACTGGACGACTCACCGTCCACCTCGGTGATGGTCAGATCGTCACCGTCAATATCGATGTCGTTGAGTAGCAGGTCGGCGTTAGTCGTGCCGGTGGCGCCATCGGCCACGGTCAGGTCTGTGTTTTCCGTGGTGGTGCCAGCATCGTCGTTCGCCGTCAAACCATCATTGGTACCGGTCACCGTTACCGTCAGGGTCGCCGTGTCCGTGAGGGTGCCATCGGAGGCCGTGTATTCCACCGAGGTGGTCTTGGTCACACCCGCCTTCAGATCGTCAAAGTCGGTACCCGGATTGAATTCCCAGGAGCCATTGGCGCGGAGGGTGAAGCTGCCGCCATCGCTACCAGCGGTGGCCTTGCCGACACTGCTCGTATCACCGTCCACCTCGGTGATGGTCAGATCGTCACTGTCAATATCGACATCGTTCAGCAACAGATCGGCGTTGACTCTTTGTGCCCCGCCACCCGGCCCGGTGGTTGTGCCGGAGGTGGTGCCGGTGGCGCCATCGGCCACGGTCAGGTCTGTGTTTTCAGTCGTGGTGCCGGCATCGTCGTTCGCCGTCAAACCATCATTGGCCCCGGTCACCGTCACCGTCAGGGTCGCCGTGTCCGTGAGACTGCCATCGGAGGCCGTGTATTCCACCGAGGTGGTCCTGGTCACACCCGCCTTCAGATCGTCAAAGTCCGTGCCCGGATTGAATTCCCAGGAACCATTGGCACGGATGGTGAAGCTGCCGCCATCGCTGCCGTTAGTGGCCTTGCCGACACTGCTCGTATCACCGTCCACCTCGGTGATGGTCAGATCGTCACCGTCAATATCGACATCGTTGAGCAACAAATCCGCATTGATGGTGGTGGTGCCGGAGGTGGTGCCGGTGGCGCCATCGGCCACCGTCAGTTGGGTGTTTTCAGTCGTGGTGCCGCTATCGTCGTCGGCCGTCAGCCCATCATTGGTACCGGTCACCGTCACCGTCAGGGTCGCCGTGTCCGTGAGACTGCCATCGGAGGCCGTGTATTCCACCGAGGTGGTCTTGGTCACACCCGCCTTCAGATCGTCAAAGTCCGTGCCCGGATTGAATTCCCAGGAGCCATTGGCACGGAGGGTGAAGCTGCCGCCATCGCTGCCATTGATGGCTTTGCCGACACTGCCCGTATCACCGTCCACTTCGGTGATGGTCAGATCGTCACCGTCAATATCGACATCGTTCAGCAACAGGTCGCGGTTAACGGTCATGGTGCCGGTGGCGCCATCGGCCACGGTCAGGTCTGTGTTTTCCGTGGTGGTGCCGGCATCGTCGTTGGCCGTCAGCCCATCATTGGTACCGGTCACCGTCACCGTCAGGGTCGCCGTGTCCGTGAGACTGCCATCGGAGGCCGTGTATTCCACCGAGGTGGTCTTGGTCACACCCGCCTTCAGATCGTCAAAGTCGGTGCCCGGATTGAATTCCCAGGAGCCATTGGCACGGATGGTGAAGCTGCCGCCATCACTGCCGTTAGTGGCCTTGCCGACACTGGACGACTCACCGTCCACCTCGGTGATGGTCAGATCGTCACCGTCAATATCGACATCGTTCAGTAACAGATCGGCGTTAGTCGTGCCGGTGGCGCCATCGGCCACGGTCAGGTCTGTGTTTTCAGTGGTGGTGCCGGCATCGTCGTTGGCCGTCAGCCCATCATTGGTACCGGTCACCGTCACGGTCAGGGTCGCCGTGTCCGTGAGACTGCCATCGGAGGCCGTGTATTCCACCGAGGTGGTCTTGGTCACACCCGCCTTCAGATCGTCAAAGTCCGTGCCCGGATTGAATTCCCAGGAACCATTGGCACGGATGGTGAAGCTGCCGCCATCGCTGCCACCGGTGGCCTTGCCCACACTGCCCGTATCACCCCCCACTTCGGTGATGGTCAGATCGTCACCGTCAATATCGACATCGTTCAGCAGCAGGTCCGCATTGATGGTGGTGGTGCCGGAGGTGGTGCCGGTGGCGCCATCGGCCACGGTCAGGTCTGTGTTTTCCGTGGTGGTGCCGGCATCGTCGTTGGCCGTCAAACCATCATTGGTACCGGTCACCGTCACCGTCAGGGTCGCCGTGTCCGTGAGACTACCATCGGAGGCCGTGTATTCCACCGAGGTGGTCTTGGTCACACCCGCCTTCAGATCGTCAAAGTCCGTGCCCGGATTGAATTCCCAGGAACCATTGGCACGGATGGTGAAGCTGCCGCCATCGCTGCCATCGGTGGCCTTGCCGACACTGCTCGTATCACCGTCCACCTCGGTGATGGTCAGATCGTCACTGTCAATATCGATGTCGTTCAGCAACAGATCGGCGTTAATGGTGGTCGTGCCGGAGGTGGTGCCGGTGGCGCCATCGGCCACCGTCAGTTCTGTGTTTTCCGTGGTGGCGCCGGCATCGTCGTTCGCCGTCAAACCATCATTGGCCCCGGTCACCGTCACCGTCAGGGTCGCCGTGTCCGTGAGGGTGCCATCGGAGGTCGTGTATTCCACCGAGGTGGTTTTGGTCACACCCGCCTTCAGATCGTCAAAGTCCGTGCCCGGATTGAATTCCCAGGAACCATTGGCACGGAGGGTGAAGCTGCCGCCATCACTGCCGTTAGTGGCCTTGCCGACACTGCTCGTATCACCGTCCACCTCGGTGATGGTCAGATCGTCACTGTCAATATCGACATCGTTCAGTAACAGATCGGCGTTAGTCGTGGTTGTGCCAGAGGTGGTGCCAGTGGCACCATCGGCCACGGTCAGGTCTGTGTTTTCCGTGGTGGTGCCGGCATCGTCGTTGGCCGTCAGCCCATCATTGGTACCGGTCACCGTCACCGTCAGGGTCGCCGTGTCCGTGAGACTGCCATCGGAGGCCGTGTATTCCACCGAGGTGGTTTTGGTCACACCCGCCTTCAGATCGTCAAAGTCCGTGCCCGGATTGAATTCCCAGGAACCATTGGCACGGAGGGTGAAGCTGCCGCCATCACTGCCGTTAGTGGCCTTGCCGACACTGCTCGACTCACCGTCCACCTCGGTGATGGTCAGATCGTCACTGTCAATATCGACATCGTTCAGTAACAGATCGGCGTTAGTCGTGCCGGAGGTGGTGCCGGTGGCGCCATCGGCCACGGTCAGGTCTGTGTTTTCCGTGGTGGTGCCGGCATCGTCGTTGGCCGTCAGCCCATCATTGGCCCCGGTCACCGTCACCGTCAGGGTCGCCGTGTCCGTGAGACTGCCATCGGAGGCCGTGTATTCCACCGAGGTGGTCTTGGTCACACCCGCCTTCAGATCGTCAAAGTCCGTGCCCGGATTGAATTCCCAGGAACCATTGGCACGGATGGTGAAGCTGCCGCCATCACTGCCGTTAGTGGCCTTGCCGACACTGCTCGTATCACCGTCCACCTCGGTGATGGTCAGATCGTCACCGTCAATATCGACATCGTTCAGTAACAGATCGGCGTTAGTCGTGCCGGTGGCGCCATCGGCCACGGTCAGGTCTGTGTTTTCCGTGGTGGTGCCGGCATCGTCGTTGGCCGTCAGCCCATCATTGGTACCGGTCACCGTCACCGTCAGGGTCGCCGTGTCCGTGAGACTGCCATCGGAGGCGGTGTATTCCACCGAGGTGGTCCTGGTCACACCCGCCTTCAGATCGTCAAAGGCCGTGCCCGGATTGAATTCCCAGGAGCCATTGGCACGGAGGGTGAAGCTGCCGCCATCGCTGCCATCGGTGGCCTTGCCGACACTGCTCGTATCACCGTCCACCTCGGTGATGGTCAGATCGTCACTGTCAATATCGATGTCGTTCAGCAGCAGGTCGGCGTTGACTCTTTGTGCCCCACCACCCGGCCCGGGGGTCGTGCCGGAGGTGGTGCCGGTGGCGCCATCGGCCACGGTCAGGTCTGTGTTTTCCGTGGTGGTGCCGCTATCGTCGTTCGCCGTCAGCCCATCATTGGTACCGGTCACCGTCACCGTCAGGGTCGCCGTGTCCGTGAGGGTGCCATCGGAGGCCGTGTATTCCACCGAGGTGGTCTTGGTCACACCCGCCTTCAGATCGTCAAAGTCGGTACCCGGATTGAATTCCCAGGAGCCATTGGCACGGATGGTGAAGCTGCCGCCATCGCTGCCACTGGTGGCCTTGCCGACACTGCTCGTATCACCGTTCACCTCGGTGATGGTCAGATCGTCACTGTCAATATCGACATCGTTCAGTAACAGATCGGCGTTAGTCGTACCCGTGTCGCCATCGGCCACGGTCAGGTCTGTGTTTTCCGTGGTGGTGCCGGCATCGTCGTTCGCCGTCAAACCATCATTGGCCCCGGTCACCGTCACCGTCAGGGTCGCCGTGTCCGTGAGACTGCCATCGGAGGCCGTGTATTCCACCGAGGTGGTCTTGGTCACACCCGCCTTCAGATCGTCAAAGTCGGTGCCCGGATTGAATTCCCAGGAGCCATTGGCACGGAGGGTGAAGCTGCCGCCATCGCTGCCATCGGTGGCCTTGCCGACACTGCTCGTATCACCGTCCACCTCGGTGATGGTCAGATCGTCACCGTCAATATCGACATCGTTCAGCAGCAGGTCGGCGTTGACTCTTTGTGCCCCACCACCCACCCGGGTGCCGGTGGCGCCATCGGCCACGGTCAGGTCTGTGTTTTCCGTGGTGGTGCCGCTATCGTCGTTGGCCGTCAAACCATCATTGGCCCCGGTCACGGTGACGGTCAGGGTCGCCGTGTCCGTGAGACTGCCATCGGAGGCCGTGTATTCCACCGAGGTGGTCTTGGTCACACCCGCCTTCAGATCGTCAAAGTCCGTGCCCGGATTGAATTCCCAGGAACCATTGGCACGGATGGTGAAGCTGCCGCCATCACTGCCGTTAGTGGCCTTGCCGACACTGCTCGTATCACCGTCCACCTCGGTGATGGTCAGATCGTCACTGTCAATATCGACATCGTTGAGCAACAAATCCGCATTGATGGTGGTGGTACCGGAGGTGGTGCCGGTGGCGCCATCGGCCACGGTCAGGTCTGTGTTTTCCGTGGTGGTGCCGGCATCGTCGTTCGCCGTCAAACCATCATTGGCCCCGGTCACCGTCACCGTCAGGGTCGCCGTGTCCGTGAGACTGCCATCGGAGGCGGTGTATTCCACCGAGGTGGTCTTGGTCACACCCGCCTTCAGATCGTCAAAGTCGGTGCCCGGATTGAATTCCCAGGAACCATTGGCACGGATGGTGAAGCTGCCGCCATCACTGCCGTTAGTGGCCTTGCCGACACTGCTCGTATCACCGTCCACCTCGGTGATGGTCAGATCGTCACTGTCAATATCGACATCGTTGAGCAACAAATCCGCATTGATGGTGGTGGTACCGGAGGTGGTGCCGGTGGCGCCATCGGCCACGGTCAGGTCTGTGTTTTCCGTGGTGGTGCCGCTATCGTCGTTCGCCGTCAGCCCATCATTGGTACCGGTCACCGTCACCGTCAGGGTCGCCGTGTCCGTGAGGGTGCCATCGGAGGCGGTGTACTCCACCGAGGTGGTCCTGGTCACACCCGCCTTCAGATCGTCAAAGTCCGTGCCCGGATTGAATTCCCAGGAACCATTGGCACGGATGGTGAAGCTGCCGCCATCGCTGCCACTGGTGGCCTTGCCGACACTGCCCGTATCACCGTCCACTTCGGTGATGGTCAGATCGTCACCGTCAATATCGACATCGTTCAGCAGCAGGTCGGCGTTAGCTCTTTGTGCCCCGCCACCCGGCCCGGTGGTCGTGCCGGAGGTGGTGCCGGTGGCGCCATCGGCCACGGTCAGGTCTGTGTTTTCCGTGGTGGTGCCGGCATCGTCGTTGGCCGTCAGCCCATCATTGGCCCCGGTCACCGTCACCGTCAGGGTCGCCGTGTCCGTGAGACTGCCATCGGAGGCCGTGTATTCCACCGAGGTGGTCTTGGTCACACCCGCCTTCAGATCGTCAAAGTCCGTGCCCGGATTGAATTCCCAGGAACCATTGGCACGGATGGTGAAGCTGCCGCCATCGCTGCCACTGGTGGCCTTGCCGACACTGCCCGTATCACCGTCCACTTCGGTGATGGTCAGATCGTCACCGTCAATATCGACATCGTTCAGTAACAGGTCGGCATTGACTCTTTGTGCCCCGCCACCCGGCCCGGGGGTCGTGCCGGAGGTGGTGCCGGTGGCGCCATCGGCCACGGTCAGGTCTGTGTTTTCCGTGGTGGTGCCGGCATCGTCGTTGGCCGTCAGCCCATCATTGGCCCCGGTCACCGTCACCGTCAGGGTCGCCGTGTCCGTGAGACTGCCATCGGAGGCCGTGTATTCCACCGAGGTGGTCTTGGTCACACCCGCCTTCAGATCGTCAAAGTCCGTGCCCGGATTGAATTCCCAGGAACCATTGGCACGGATGGTGAAGCTGCCGCCATCGCTGCCATCGGTGGCCTTGCCGACACTGCTCGTATCACCGTCCACCTCGGTGATGGTCAGATCGTCACTGTCAATATCGACATCGTTGAGCAGCAGGTCGGCGTTGACTCTTTGTGCCCCACCACCCGGCCCGGGGGTCGTGCCGGAGGTGGTGCCGGTAGCGCCATCGGCCACGGTCAGGTCTGTGTTTTCAGTGGTGGTGCCGCTATCGTCGTTCGCCGTCAAACCATCGTTGGCGCCGGTCACCGTCACCGTCAGGGTCGCCGTGTCCGTGAGACTGCCATCGGAGGCCGTGTATTCCACCGAGGTGGTCTTGGTCACACCCGCCTTCAGATCGTCAAAGTCCGTGCCCGGATTGAATTCCCAGGAGCCATTGGCACGGATGGTGAAGCTGCCGCCATCGCTGCCATCGGTGGCCTTGCCAACACTGGACGACTCACCGTCCACCTCGGTGATGGTCAGATCGTCACCGTCAATATCGACATCGTTCAATAACAGATCGGCGTTAGTCGTGGTTGTGCCAGAGGTGGTGCCGGTGGTGCCATCGGCCACCGTCAGTTCTGTGTTTTCCGTGGTGGTGCCGGCATCGTCGTTGGCCGTCAGCCCATCATTGGTACCGGTCACCGTCACCGTCAGGGTCGCCGTGTCCGTGAGACTGCCATCGGAGGCGGTGTATTCCACCGAGGTGGTCTTGGTCACACCCGCCTTCAGATCGTCAAAGTCGGTACCCGGATTGAATTCCCAGGAGCCATTGGCACGGATGGTGAAGCTGCCGCCATCGCTGCCACTGGTGGCCTTGCCAACACTGGCCGTATCACCGTCCACTTCGGTGATGGTCAGATCGTCACCGTCAATATCGACATCGTTCAGCAACAGGTCGCGGTTAACGGTCATGGTGCCGGTGGCGCCATCGGCCACGGTCAGGTCTGTGTTTTCCGTGGTGGTGCCGGCATCGTCGTTGGCCGTCAGCCCATCATTGGTCCCGGTCACGGTGACGGTCAGGGTCGCCGTGTCCGTGAGACTGCCATCGGAGGCCGTGTATTCCACCGAGGTGGTCTTGGTCACACCCGCCTTCAGATCGTCAAAGTCCGTGCCCGGATTGAATTCCCAGGAACCATTGGCACGGATGGTGAAGCTGCCGCCATCGCTGCCATTGATGGCCTTGCCGACACTGGCCGTATCACCGTCCACCTCGGTGATGGTCAGATCGTCACCGTCAATATCGACATCGTTCAGTAACAGATCGGCGTTAGTCGTGGTCGTGCCGGAGGTGGTGCCGGTGGCGCCATCGGCCACCGTCAGTTCTGTGTTTTCCGTGGTGGTGCCGGCATCGTCATTGGCCGTCAAACCATCATTGGCGCCGGTCACCGTCACCGTCACCGTCGCCGTGTCCGTGAGGGTGCCATCGGTGGCGGTGTATTCCACCGAGGTGGTCTTGGTCACACCCGCCTTCAGATCGTCAAAGTCCGTGCCCGGATTGAATTCCCAGGAGCCATTGGCACGGATGGTGAAGCTGCCGCCATCGCTGCCACTGGTGGCCTTGCCGACACTGCCCGTATCACCGTCCACTTCGGTGATGGTCAGATCGTCACCGTCAATATCGACATCGTTGAGCAACAAATCCGCATTGACTCTTTGTGCCCCACCACCCGGCCCGGTGGTCGTGCCGGAGGTGGTGCCGGTGGCGCCATCGGCCACGGTCAGGTCTGTGTTTTCAGTCGTGGTGCCGGCATCGTCGTTCGCCGTCAAACCATCATTGGCGCCGGTCACGGTCACCGTCAGGGTCGCCGTGTCCGTGAGGGTGCCATCGGAGGCGGTGTATTCCACCGAGGTGGTCTTGGTCACACCCGCCTTCAGATCGTCAAAGTCGGTACCCGGATTGAATTCCCAGGAGCCATTGGCACGGATGGTGAAGCTGCCGCCATCGCTGCCATCGGTGGCCTTGCCAACACTGGCCGTATCACCTTCCACCTCGGTGATGGTCAGATCGTCACCGTCAATATCGACATCGTTCAGTAACAGATCGGCGTTAGTCGTGGTTGTGCCGGAGGTGGTGCCGGTGGCGCCATCGGCCACCGTCAGTTCTGTGTTTTCCGTGGTGGTGCCGGCATCGTCGTTCGCCGTCAAACCATCATTGGCCCCGGTCACCGTCACCGTCAGGGTCGCCGTGTCCGTGAGACTGCCATCGGAGGCCGTGTATTCCACCGAGGTGGTCTTGGTCACACCCGCCTTCAGATCGTCAAAGTCCGTGCCCGGATTGAATTCCCAGGAACCATTGGCACGGATGGTGAAGCTGCCGCCATCACTGCCGTTAGTGGCCTTGCCGACACTGCTCGTATCACCGTCCACCTCGGTGATGGTCAGATCGTCACCGTCAATATCGACATCGTTCAGTAACAGATCGGCGTTAGTCGTGCCGGTGGCGCCATCGGCCACCGTCAGGTCTGTGTTTTCCGTGGTGGTGCCGCTATCGTCGTTCGCCGTCAAACCATCATTGGCCCCGGTCACCGTCACCGTCAGGGTCGCCGTGTCCGTGAGACTGCCATCGGAGGCCGTGTATTCCACCGAGGTGGTCTTGGTCACACCCGCCTTCAGATCGTCAAAGTCCGTGCCCGGATTGAATTCCCAGGAACCATTGGCACGGATGGTGAAGCTGCCGCCATCACTGCCATCGGTGGCCTTGCCAACACTGGCCGTATCACCGTCCACCTCGGTGATGGTCAGATCGTCACCGTCAATATCGACATCGTTCAGTAACAGATCGGCGTTAGTCGTGGTTGTGCCAGAGGTGGTGCCGGTAGCGCCATCGGCCACCGTCAGTTCTGTGTTTTCCGTGGTGGTGCCGGCATCGTCATTGGCCGTCAGCCCATCATTGGTACCGGTCACCGTCACCGTCAGGGTCGCCGTGTCCATGAGACTGCCATCGGAGGCCGTGTATTCCACCGAGGTGGTCCTGGTCACACCCGCCTTCAGATCGTCAAAGTCGGTGCCCGGATTGAATTCCCAGGAACCATTGGCACGGAGGGTGAAGCTGCCGCCATCGCTGCCACTGGTGGCCTTGCCGACACTGCCCGTATCACCCCCCACTTCGGTGATGGTCAGATCGTCACCGTCAATATCGACATCGTTCAATAACAGATCGGCGTTAGTCGTGGTTGTGCCAGAGGAGGTGCCGGTGGCGCCATCGGCCACCGTCAGTTCTGTGTTTTCCGTGGTGGTGCCGGCATCGTCGTTCGCCGTCAGGCCATCGTTGGCCCCGGTCACCGTCACCGTCAGGGTCGCCGTGTCCGTGAGACTGCCATCGGTGGCGGTGTATTCCACCGAGGTGGTCTTGGTCACACCCGCCTTCAGATCGTCAAAGTCGGTGCCCGGATTGAATTCCCAGGAACCATTGGCACGGAGGGTGAACTTACCGCCATCGCTACCATCGGTGGCCTTGCCCACACTGCTCGTATCACCGCCCACTTCGGTGATGGTCAGATCGTCACTGTCAATATCGACATCGTTCAGCAGCAGGTCGGCGTTGGTCGACCCGGTGTCGCCATCGGCCACGGTCAGGTCTGTGTTTTCAGTCGTGGTGCCGGCATCGTCATTGGCCGTCAAACCATCATTGGCCCCGGTCACGGTGACGGTCAGGGTCGCCGTGTCCGTGAGGGTGCCATCGGAGGCGGTGTATTCCACCGAGGTGGTCCTGGTCACACCCGCCTTCAGATCGTCAAAGTCGGTACCCGGATTGAATTCCCAGGAACCATTGGCACGGATGGTGAAGCTGCCGCCATCGCTACCATCGGTGGCCTTGCCGACACTGGACGACTCACCGTCCACCTCGGTGATGGTCAGATCGTCACCGTCAATATCGACATCGTTCAGTAACAGATCGGCGTTAGTCGTGGTTGTGCCAGAGGTGGTGCCGGTGGCGCCATCGGCCACCGTCAGGTCTGTGTTTTCCGTGGTGGTGCCGGCATCGTCGTTGGCCGTCAGCCCATCATTGGCCCCGGTCACCGTCACCGTCAGGGTCGCCGTGTCCGTGAGGGTGCCATCGGAGGCCGTGTATTCCACCGAGGTGGTCTTGGTCACACCCGCCTTCAGATCGTCAAAGTCGGTACCCGGATTGAATGCCCAGGAACCATTGGCACGGATGGTGAAGCTGCCGCCATCGCTGCCACTGGTGGCCTTGCCGACACTGCTCGTATCACCGTCCACCTCGGTGATGGTCAGATCGTCACCGTCAATATCGACATCGTTGAGCAACAGATCGGCGTTAGTCGTGCCGGTGGCGCCATCGGCCACCGTCAGTTCTGTGTTTTCAGTGGTGGTGCCGGCATCGTCGTTGGCCGTCAGCCCATCATTGGCCCCGGTCACCGTCACCGTCAGGGTCGCCGTGTCCGTGAGACTGCCATCGGAGGCCGTGTATTCCACCGAGGTGGTCCTGGTCACACCCGCCTTCAGATCGTCAAAGTCGGTGCCCGGATTGAATTCCCAGGAACCATTGGCACGGATGGTGAAGCTGCCGCCATCGCTGCCATCGGTGGCCTTGCCGACACTGGACGACTCACCGCCCACTTCGGTGATGGTCAGATCGTCACTGTCAATATCGACATCGTTCAGCAGCAGGTCGGCGTTAATGGTGGTCGTGCCGGAGGTGGTGCCGGTGGCGCCATCGGCCACGGTCAGGTCTGTGTTTTCAGTCGTGGTGCCGGTATCGTCGTTCGCCGTCAAACCATCATTGGCGCCGGTCACGGTAACGGTCAGGGTCGCCGTGTCCGTGAGACTGCCATCGGAGGCCGTGTATTCCACCGAGGTGGTCTTGGTCACACCCGCCTTCAGATCGTCAAAGTCCGTGCCCGGATTGAATTCCCAGGAGCCATTGGCACGGATGGTGAAGCTGCCGCCATCGCTGCCATCGGTGGCCTTGCCGACACTGCTCGTATCACCGTCCACCTCGGTGATGGTCAGATCGTCACTGTCAATATCGACATCGTTCAGCAGCAGGTCGGCGTTAATGGTGGTCGTGCCGGAGGTGGTGCCGGTGGCGCCATCGGCCACGGTCAGTTCTGTGTTTTCCGTGGTGGTGCCGCTATCGTCGTTGGCCGTCAGGCCGTCATTGGCACCGGTCACCGTCACCGTCAGGGTCGCCGTGTCCGTGAGACTGCCATCGGAGGCGGTGTATTCCACCGAGGTGGTCTTGGTCACACCCGCCTTCAGATCGTCAAAGTCGGTACCCGGATTGAATTCCCAGGAGCCATTGGCACGGATGGTGAAGCTGCCGCCATCGCTGCCACTGGTGGCCTTGCCAACACTGGCCGTATCACCGTCCACTTCGGTGATGGTCAGATCGTCACCGTCAATATCGACATCGTTCAGCAACAGGTCGCGGTTAACGGTCATGGTGCCGGTGGCGCCATCGGCCACGGTCAGGTCTGTGTTTTCCGTGGTGGTGCCGGCATCGTCGTTGGCCGTCAGCCCATCATTGGTCCCGGTCACGGTGACGGTCAGGGTCGCCGTGTCCGTGAGACTGCCATCGGAGGCCGTGTATTCCACCGAGGTGGTCTTGGTCACACCCGCCTTCAGATCGTCAAAGTCCGTGCCAGGATTGAATTCCCAGGAACCATTGGCACGGATGGTGAAGCTGCCGCCATCGCTGCCATTGATGGCCTTGCCGACACTGGCCGTATCACCGTCCACCTCGGTGATGGTCAGATCGTCACCGTCAATATCGACATCGTTCAGTAACAGATCGGCGTTAGTCGTGGTCGTGCCGGAGGTGGTGCCGGTGGCGCCATCGGCCACCGTCAGTTCTGTGTTTTCCGTGGTGGTGCCGGCATCGTCATTGGCCGTCAAACCATCATTGGCGCCGGTCACCGTCACCGTCACCGTCGCCGTGTCCGTGAGGGTGCCATCGGTGGCGGTGTATTCCACCGAGGTGGTCTTGGTCACACCCGCCTTCAGATCGTCAAAGTCGGTGCCCGGATTGAATTCCCAGGAGCCATTGGCACGGATGGTGAAGCTGCCGCCATCGCTGCCACTGGTGGCCTTGCCGACACTGGACGACTCACCGTCCACTTCGGTGATGGTCAGATCGTCACCGTCAATATCGACATCGTTCAGTAACAGGTCGCGGTTAACGGTCATGGTGCCGGTAGCGCCATCGGCCACCGTCAGTTCTGTGTTTTCCGTGGTGGTGCCGGCATCGTCGTTGGCCGTCAAACCATCATTGGCCCCGGTCACCGTCACCGTCAGGGTCGCCGTGTCCGTGAGACTGCCATCGGAGGCCGTGTATTCCACCGAGGTGGTCTTGGTCACACCCGCCTTCAGATCGTCAAAGTCGGTACCCGGATCAAAACGCCAGGCACCGTTGGCACTGATGGTGAACTGACCGCCGTTGCTGCCAGAGGTGCGGACCCCCGGCGCCACGTTCTGCGGCTGACCACTGGCGGTGAAACCGCTAACCCCGGTGATGGTCAGCGCGTCACCGTCAGCGTCGGTATCGTTGAGCAGCAGGTCGGCGTTGTCTCTTTGTGCCCCGCCACCCGGCCCGGGTTGTGCCCCGCCACCCACCCGGGTACCGGTAGCACCGTCGGCCACAATGCGCGGGGTGTTTTCCGCAGCGGTGCCGGTATCGTCGGTCGCCACCGGCGTATCGGCCGCACCATTGATGGTGATGGTTACCGTGGTGGTGGTGACAGTATCGACACTGGTTACCCTCAGGGTGTCGGTCAGCGTTTCGCCGGCGCCAAGACCCTGAATCTTCGAGTCGCTGTTAAGCGCCGTATACGTCCAGGCACCGTCGGCGGTAATCGTCAGCGAGCCGACACTGCCGGTCACCGGCGTCGTCATAAACCTGTCCTCGCCCTCATCGCCGCCGGTCGCCCCAACCGTACCACTGGCCATCAGATTGCCCGAGACCACCGACACATCTTCGGTGACCATGCCTGTCGCACCCGTCAGGGTCGGCTCATCGTCGTCGCCCCTGATGGTGATGGTCACCGTCGTGCTGGTAACCCCATCGGTACTGGTTACCCTCAGTGTGTCGGTCAGCGTGGCCGTGGGGCTCAGGTCCTGAATATCCGACTGGCTGTTGAGCGCTTTATAAGTCCAGGCGCCCGCAGCAGTAATCGTCAGCGAGCCGTAGGCGCCGGTCACCGGCGTCGTCATAAACTCGTCCTCGCCATCATCGCCGCCACTGGCCGTAGCCTTACCGGTGGCCACCAGATTGCCATCGCCGTCCACCGAGGTGTCTTCGGTGACCATGCCCGTCGCCCCCGTCAAGACCGGCACATCGTCCTCACCGGTCACGGTTACGGTCAGGGTCGCCGTGTCCGTGAGGTTGCCATCGGAAGCCGTATACACCACCGAGGTGATGCGCGTTTCACCCACGGCCAGATCGTCAAAGGCCGTGCCGGGGTTGAATTTCCAGGCACCATCGGCGCTGATGGTGAAGTTGCCGCCGTTGCTGCCATCGGTCGCCTTGCCCACACTGCCCGACTCACCGCCAACCGCCGTGATGGTCAGGGGGTCACTTTCAGCGTCGGTGTCGTTGAGCAGCAGATCAGCATTGGTTCTTTGTGCCCCGCCACCCGGCCCGGTACCAGTAGCGCCATCAGCCACCGTGCGCACCGTGTTTTCCGCCGTGCCGCCGGTATCGTCCGCCGCCACCGGTGCATCGTTCACGCCAGTCACGGTCACCGTCAGGGTCGCCCTACTCGTGACGGTGCCATCCGTGACCGTGTAGGCCACCGAGGTGGTCTCGGTCGCGCCTGCCTTCAGATCGTCAAAGTCGGTGCCCGGATCGAAGCGCCAGGCACCGTTGGCGCTGATGGTGAAGCTGCCGCCATTACCGCCGGCGGTCGCCTTGCCGACACTGGACGTATCACCACCCACCCGGGTGATGGTCAGGACATCTTTGCCGTCAACATCGACATCGTTGAGCAGCAGGTCGGCGTTGTCCGTTCTGGTGGCGCCGCTGCTCAGGGTCGTGGTGGTGCCGGTAGCACCATCGGCCACCGTGAGCACCAGGTTTTCAGTGGTACGGCCTGTGTCGTCTTTCGCGAGCACAGCACTGTTCACGCCGGTCACGGTCATGATCAGGGTTGCCGTGTCCGTGAGGCTGCCATCGGAAACCGTGTACTGCACCGAGGTGGTACGGGTGGCGCCCGCAGACAGATCGCGAAAGTCCCCGTCCGGAAGGAAATTCCAGGAGCCATTGGCATTGATGGTGAACTGACCGCCGTTGCTGCCAAGGGTCGCTTTCCCCGGCGCCACGTCCTGGGGCTGACCATCGCTGGTGAGACCGCGAACCCCGGTGATGGTGAGGCTGTCATCGTCATCGTCAATGTCGGTGTCGTTGAGCAGCAGGTCGTAGCTGGTGGGGCTGGTATCGCCATCGCCCGCCGCCTTTGATGTGTTTTCCGTGGTGCTGGCGGCATCGTCCACCCCCACCGGCGCATCGTTGGCGCCGCTGACCGTCACCGTTAGCGTCGTCCGCTGCGTGCTGCCTTTGCCATCCGACACCCAGGGCATCACCACGCTGGTGCGCGGCGTGTCGCCGGGCGCAAGGTCATCAAAGTCGGTGCCCGGGTCGAAGGTGTAAGAGCCATCGGCATGGACGGTGAAGCGGCCACCGCCGAGGCCCGGCAGTTCGGTTCCCGGCGATACGGTCATCAACACACCGTTAATCAGACTCTGAACCTGGCTGATGCTCAGGGTGTCGCCGTCAGTGTCGCTGTCGTTAAGCAGAAGGTCGGCGTTGGGTCTGGGGGTGCCGATGCTGCCGGTGTCACCATCGTTCACCGTGAGCACCGTGTTGTCATCCGTGGCGCCAACGTCTGCGACCGCCGTCAGAGCATCGTTGACGCCGCTCACGGTCACCGTCACGGTCGCCGAGCCGGTGCCGTCGTAGTCATCCGAGGCTGTGTAAGTCACCGAGCTGGTGCGGGTGGCGCCCACGGCCAGATCGTTAAAGGCCGTGCCGGGGTCGAATTCCCAGGAACCATTGGCACGGATGATGAAGTTGCCGCCGCCGCTGCCCGCCGTCGCCACGCCCACTTTATTCCCGGCACCGGCAACCCGGATGATGGTCAGGGGGTCACGATCAGCGTCGATGTCGTTCAGTAACAAGTCGGCGTTAGTCGTGCCGGTGGCGCCGTCGGCCACCGTCAGCGGTGTCTCTTCATCCGTTGTGCCCTGGTCGTTGACGGGCGCCGGTGCCGTGTTTGTGCGCACTCTCACCGACAGGGTCGCCGTAGCCGTGCCGCCGACGCCATCCGACGCGGTGTATTCCACCGATGTGGTACGGGTTACGCCCTCGGCCAGATTGTTAAAGCTGGTGCCCGGGTCAAAGCGCCAGGCGCCATTGGCACTGACGGTGAAGCTGCCGCCGCCGCTGCCTGTTGTCGCCCTGCCCACATTGGCCGCGACACCGTTAATGGCGCTGATGGTCAGTACACTTTCAGCATCCGAGTCGTTGAGCAGCAGGTCCGCGTTGAGATCGGCTCTGACGCTGCCGGTGGCACCATCGGCCACCGTGCGCACGGTGTCTTTCAGCGCCGTGCCAAAATCGTCGTTCGCCACCGGCATATCGTTCTCGCCGCGTATCCTTACCACCAGGGTCGCGGTATCCGTGGCGCCGTAGGTATCGGTCACCGTGTAGGCCACCGAGGTGGAGGCGGTCGCGCGCGCGGCCAGATAGTCAAAGTCGGTACCCGGGTCAAAGCTCCAGGAACCGTTGGCGTGGAGGATGAACTCACCGCCGCCGCTGCCATCTATCGCCCTGCCCACATTGGCCGCGTTAGCGTTAACCGCGGTGATGCTGAGAGCGTCAAGGTCAACGTCGTTAAACAGCAGATCAGCGTTGATGACCACACCCCTGCTGACGGTACCCGGGTCGTCATCGGCCACTGTCAGCACTGTGTTTTCAAACGCCCCGCCCAGGTCGTCGAACGCCACCAGCACATCGTTGGCGCCGCGCACGGTCACCGTCAGGGTCGCCGTACTCGTGGCGCTGCCATCCGACGCTGTGTAGGTCACCGAGGTGGTGCGCGTGGCGGCGGCCCCCTCAAGGTCGTTAAAGCTGGCGCCGGGATCGAAGCTCCAGGCGCCGTTGGCACGGATGGTGAAGCTGCCCCCGCCCGTGCCCGCCGTCGCCACGCCCACATTGGCGGCGGCACCGGCGACCTGGCTGACGGTCAGCGCATCGCCGTCGTCCGGGTCGCGGTCGTTGAGCAGCAGGTCCGCGTTGAGCCGAAGCTGCCTGTTGGCGGTGGTTGTGTGTCCGGGCGCGTCATCGGCTACGGTCAGCACCCGGTCTTTAAGCGTCGTCGCCCGATCGTCCGCCGCCGAGGGCGCATCGTTGCGGCCGGTCACGGTCACCGTCAGGCTGCCAACAGGATACCAGGTACCATCCGTCACCAGATACTGTATCGATGTGTCGCGGGTCGCGCCCGCGGCCAGATCGTTAAAGTCGTCGCGGGGGCTGAAGATGTAAGAGCCATCACCGAAGATACGGAACAGGCCGCCGCCGCTGCCCGGGATATCCTGGGATAAGGAACTGGGGCGTCTACCAATAACACCTGCGGCGATGCTCAAAGCGTCGTCACCCTCGGGGTCGGAGTCGTTGAGCAGCAGGTCGGCGTTCTCGGTAATCGTGATGGTCCCGCCTTTGCCGTCGGGGAGGGTTCTGGTGGTGCCGGTGGCGCCATCGAGCACGGTCAGCCTGGTGTTTTCAGTGGTGGCGCCCCGGTCTGCCACCAACGTCGGCGCATCGTTGATGCCTTCCACGGTCACCAGCAGAAACCCTCTGGCCGTGTTGCCCTGGTTATCAGACACGTTGTACGACGCCCTCGCGATGCGCTGTTCGCCCCGGGTCAGATCGTTAAATGCGTTGCCCGGGTTGAAGCTCCAGGCGCCATCGGCATGGATAGTGAAGGTACCACCGCTACCGCCACCACTGAGAGCCGCCGTCGCCTTGCCCACATTGGCCGCGACGCCGTTAACCGCCGTGATTCTGAGGGTGTCACCTTCAGGGTCGGAGTCGTTCAACAACAGGCCGGCGTTGGTTGTACGCATTACGGGGGGAGCGCCGATCGGGCGGATGGTGCCGGTCGCGTCGGCCTTTACGTTTATCGGCGCATTTTCATTGGTCAGGCCGATGTCGCCCCCCACCACCGGCGGCAGGTCCGGCCTTACCGTTATCGTCAGGGTGGCGGTATCATAGCCGGGGTCTAAAGGGTCAGCATCCCACACCTGGTAGGTCACCGAGGTGGTGCGCGCCTGGCGCGCCACAAGATCATCAAAGCTGGTGCCCGGGTCGAAGCTCCAGGCGCCATTGGCCTGGATGATGAAGGTGCCGCCGGCGGTGCCCGTTATCTGCGCTCCCGGGCTGGAGATGCTGGAGGTCACCGAGGTGATGGATCGAATCTCGGTGATGGTCAGGGTGTCACCGTCCGGGTCGCTGTCGTTCAGCAGCAGGTCGCCCGTGGCGTCATCGGCCACGGTCAACATCCCGCTGTTAAGCAGCGCACCGGTATCGTCCACCGCCACTGGCGACCGGTTCGCCCGCACCGTTACCGTCAGGGTTGCCGTATCAACGTTGTTGATTACCTGGCCATCCGTCAACTGGTAGGTCACCGAGGTGGTGCGGGTCCCGTCCGCCGCAAGATCATCAAAGTCGCCGTCGGGGTCAAAACTCCAGGCACCACTGGCCTGGATGCGGAAGTTGCCACCGTTGCTGCCCCCTATCTGCTCTCCCGGGTTGGCGATGTTCTCGGAGGTCGGCGAGGTCCTGGCTCGAATCTGGGAGATGGTCAGGACGTCACCATCCGGGTCGCTGTCGTTGAGCAGCAGGTCGCCCGTGGCGCCATCGGCCACGGTCAGCATCCCGTCGGGCCTCACCGTGCCGGTATCGTCTTTCGCCACCGGCGCATCGTTGAGGCCGGTGATGCTGACCGTCAGGGTCGCCGGGGCACTTAGAAGGCCGAAACTATCCGCCACCCTGTAGGTCACCGAGGTGAGGGTGCCTGCCCCCGACTTGAGATGATTAAAATCGGTGCCCGGATCAAAGGTGTACCCACCCAGACGGCCAATCGTGAAGCTACCCCCTTCGGTGCCTCTTACCGTTCTTGAGCCCACAACGATCAGCTCGTTAACCCGGGCTACGGCCAGGTTGTCGCCGTCCGGGTCGCTGTCGTTGAGCAGAAGGCCGGCATTGATACCGCCCGGGGGCGCCGCGTCAGTGGCCACCACCAGCGCACCGTCTTCACTCGTCGCGCCCCGGTCGTTGACTGCTACCGGCGCACGGTTGGCGCTCTGGGTGGCTGGCGGGCCGGGGTTGTCGTCGGGATCCGGGTTAGCGGGGACCTGGGTGGCGGTGTTGTCCGGGACGGTGGGGTCCGGCTGCTGGCTGGTGTCGGGGTCGGCGGCGTTGATGGTTACCGTCAGGGTCGCGGTATCCGTGGCGGTGCCATCCGTGACCGTGTAAACCACCGAGGTGGTGCGGGTGGCATCGGTGGCCAGGTCGTCAAAATCGCCGTCGGGATCAAAACGCCAGGCGCCGTTGGCGTTGATGGTAAAGCTGCCGCCGTTGCTGCCATAGATCGCGACCTCCGCCGCCACGTTCTGCGACTGACGCAGACCGTTCTCATCCAGATTGGTGTAGCCGTTAATCCCGGTGATGGTCAGGGTGTCGCCGTTGGGGTCGCTGTCGTTGAGCAGCAGACCGGCGTTGTTGGTGGTGGTGCCGTCTGTATCGAGGGTGCCGGTGGCGTCATTGGCGACGGTCAGGGGTGTGTTTTGATCGGTGCTGCCGGTATCGTCTGCCGCCACCGGCGTATCGTTGGTGCTCTGGGTGGCTGGCGGGCCGGGGTTGTCGTCGGGGTCAGGGTTATCGGGGGTGGTGGGTTCAGGGTCGGCGGCGTTGATGGTAATGGTTATCGTGGTGGTGGTGACCGTATCGGCGCTGGTCACGGTGAAGGTGTCGGTCAGCGTGGCCGTGGGGCTGAGAGCCTGAATATCCTCATGGTTGTTAGCTGCCGTATAGCGCCAGGCCCCGGTGGAGTCGATGGTCAGTGAGCCGACCGTGCCTTTGGTGTCGGTTTGCGGCTGGAAGCTGTCGTCATCGGCATCGCCGCCGCTGCTGGTGACCGTGCCGCTGGCCAGCAGATTGCCGTCTTCATCCGGCGCTGTGTCTTCGGTGAGGGTGGCGGTGGCCGGTGTCAGGGTTGGCGCATCGTCGGTGCCGGTGATGGTAATGGTTATCGTGGTGGTGGTGACAGTATCGGCGCTGGTCACTGTGAAGGTGTCGGTCAGCGTGGCCGTGGGGCTCAGGTTCTGAATATCCTCATGGCTGTTAGCCGCCGTATAGCGCCAGGCCCCGGTAGCGTCGATGGTCAATGAGCCGACCGCGCCTTTGGTGTCGGTTTGCGGCTGGAAGCTGTCGTCATCGGCATCGCCGCCGCTGCTGGTGACCGTGCCGGTCGCCACCAGATTGCCGTCTTCATCCGGCGCTGTGTCTTCGGTTAGGGTGGCGGTGGCCGGTGTCAGGGTCGGCGTATCGTCGGTGCCGGTGATGGTTACCGTCAGGGTGGCGGTATCGGTAAGGCCGCTGGGGTCGCTGACCGTGTAGGCGATTGAGGTGGTGGCGGTTGCGCCGGGGGCCAGGTCGTCAAAGTCGCCGTCGGGGTTGAAGTGCCAGGAGCCATCGGCGTTGATGGTAAAGCTGCCGCCGTTGCTGCCATCGGTCGCCTCGCCCGGATTGGACGCGGCGCTGCCCACTTCGGTGATGGTCAGGGTGTCGTCGTTGGGGTCGGTGTCGTTGAGCAGCAGGCCGGCGTTGTTGGTGATGCCGTCGGTGGTGGTGCCAGCGTCGTCATTGGCGACGGTCAGGCGTGTGTTTTGGTCGGTGGCGCCCGTGTCGTCGATGGCGGTGGGGGCGTCGTTCAACAGGCCGTTGAAACTGGTCAGCGCCAGGTTTGAGCCGTCTATCTGCCCGATGGTGTATTCCAGATTCCAGTCGCCACCCTGCCCCGCCGCACCGGTGAGGTCGGTGGAGGCGGCAAGGTCAGCGCCGGTGACGTCGGCGATGCGGGCGACAAATTCGACACCGCTGCTGTGTTTGCCGTTGTCGCTATCGCCGCCATCCGCCACGTTGCAACCGTAAAGCAACAGGTCACCCTGTTCGGTCAGGGCTGCGCCAATCTGACTCAGCAGTTCGGCATGTTGGTCGATGTTGTCTGAGTTCAGGGTGACGGTGCCGAGACTGAATTCGCCCCGGCCACCGTGAGAAAGAATGTGGATGGAGGTGATGTCATCGCGCCCCGCCACATGGTCCGCCAGTTTTTGCAGGCCGTTTTCGTTGGCGTCAATCAGCAGAATTTCGGTGCCGGGTTCGAGGCCGGTTAACAGATCCTCATAGCCTTTGACGCCGGTATCGACAACAACCAGTGCGGAGGGTTCGAGGTCGGTCGGGAGGGCGGCGGGTGCGCCCAGGTCTTCCAGTCGGAAGATGGCGGCGCCCGGAACCGCGCCGTCGGTGGCGGGGATTTCTGATTCAGGCTGGTTGTTGCGAATTTCCGGCCGGGGGTCTCTGGCTTTGCGTTCTTCAGCTTTTCGTTCCTGGGATTTTTGTTCCTGGGCTCTTTGTTCCTGAAGAAGGGCGACCTGGGTTTGCGGGTCGTTCTGTCGGGCCGGGTCGGCGGTTGAGTCGGCAAAGGTTACCCCCGCCGCTCCATCCAGAAGGATGCGCGGTTCCAAAAGTTGGTAACGTATTTTACTGACCATCGCTTCTCATTCACCGGACCGGGGCCAGGCGAGCAGGACTTTGCTTTTATAGTTTTATACAGCAGGGGAGATTCCCCCCCCCCCCCCCCCCCCCCGAGAGGGAGGGCTACAGCCTCGGAAAATACGATCGGCCTGGGAAAACATTCTATAAAAATCAATGCCTTGTGAAAAAAATAGAGCGGGTATTATACAGGAATTAGTCGGGCGCAGAACAGTTCAGGACAATGGTTATCCGGTCTGTACAGGTCCGATACATGTGGATATTTCAGCGATGGATGGTTGCCTGATGGGTTTCAGATGTGGTGGGCCGGTGCAATTTGTTGTTAGGGACCGTGGTGTACTACACTATGTACAACACAACCGCCACGCCTCTTAACAATGCGCAACCTTGGCGGTTTTTTTATGCCCTTTTGGATGGATGGATCGAGAGGATTGAAGGTGGCGGATGATTGGGATGACCATCGCAAGGCAGCGCTCAACCTAGTCCACGGGGAAGCCGTAACGACAAGGGCTCTCAACGATAACGCCATCAAGGATTTGGTCATTAACTCACGCAGGCTGCCTGATGAGTCTCACAGGCAGTGGACCAGTACAGGGTGTCACTTTATTTTCGACATGGGCTATACTGTGCGTTGTTGAATCGCCCTCAGATTTATGGGCAGAGGAGCCCACATGGACATATACGCAATCGTACTGAACGAACCCAGCGAGACCGCCTGGAATCGCATCAAGGAGAACTGGGAAAGCCATTACCTTGTTTCAGATACCCTGGCGTTGATCGCAACGGAAAGTCCTGCCATAACCTTAAGCATTGCAGAAAGCATCGGCATAAATAAGGAAGGCGGGGTGACCGGCATCGTGTTTCAGATCAGCTATTACAACGGTTGGCACGACAGGACAACGTGGGAGTGGTTAGCCAAGCATGGATAACGACAACGTCTCTCAGTTTCACTCGGCGTCCCCTGATCCCGTTGCCCACCCCGGTAATGGCGGCGGTAATGGCGGCGGCATTGAATCCAGACTGGCCAGCCTGGAATCCAGGATGACCGGTTTGGAAACACACATGCAATACGTGGCTACCAAAGTGGACATTGAAAAGCTGGCCACGCTAATCGCTGAAAGGGAATCATTCATCAAAGTGGACATTGAAAAGCTGGCCACCACCACCAAAGAGGACATTCAAAAGCTGGCCACCGCCACCAAAGAGGACATTCAAAAGCTGGCCACGCTAATCGCTGAAACAGAAACATCCATGTTGAAGTGGTTCATCGGAACCATGTTAGCGGCGTTGAGCATTTTTTTCATGGCGGGCTTGGCCGTCATACGGCTGTTTTCCTAACAGGCCGCCTTATCCCGCCCTCTGGATTCTGTCGAGCTCCTCACTTGAGCGCTGCAATGATGCCGATGATGGCAATGCCGACTCCCAGAATCCAGCGCATGGAAGCAACGGTTTTTTCCAGGCTGCCGACGTTGGCTGACAGCGAGCGCAAGGTGGTGTTCATTTCCGACAACGACATGACTTCGCGCTCAAGCACCGCCTCTAAATCCTCAGTGGAAAGGGCCGACTGGCCTTGATAGGTGCCCGAATACGGATGCTTTGCCGGCTCGCTGAGGTGGTGAAGTTCCAGCGTAAGAAAGTCGTCAAGGTGCGGCAGGGCAACGCTTCTGCTCGTGAGATTGGTCAGCCCAACATTCAACCGACCGGTGAATCCGGGGTCTACCTGAGGCCCCGTGGTGGCCACCAGCCCCTTGCGCGCCCATTTGCTACGCAGGCCAAAACGCCCGGTGTGTTGATTGTCCAGCGTGATAATTTCCTCGCAGACCAGAATGGCAAAATCTCCCGGCTCCAGTTGCAAAAATCCCTTTTCTTTAACATCAACCTTGCCTCGGCTGGAAGAAGCGGCAGCGAGCGGCCCAACCCGCAAATCATAGGATGCCGGCTGAATTTGCTTAACCTCAAAGGGATCGATTTTTATAGAGCCATCTGAGACTGCCGCCTCAATCATGCTGTCAGTCAATATCATCGGCGCTCCTCCATCATTTTATTGTACCTGACAGGTAATCTATCTACCAATTTCTGCTATGTCGGCGCTATCGGCTCGCCGGTTACCCGCAATGATCTCGTCCCTCAACACGGCTATCAAGGAATTAGATGTCGATAGACAACCTTGGCATGTTTAACACAAAGAGATTGATCGCCGTGCCGCCATACAACGCAAAGCAGCTTTCCCTGGCAACTTCGGGCAGTACATTCATGAGAAGCCCGGTCTGCCGCAGGTAGGCTTCATTCATGTTATGGCCTCCAGCTCCCTGGGCACGGTTATCTGGTATTTGGAAACGTACACCCCATCGGGCACGACGGCGCGTTTACCGGAACCCAGACCAAACCTTTTCATATTGAGAAAACCAAGCCACTGATGCCCTGCCTTGTCCGCCAGATAGAGAAACAATCGCTTTACCTTTATCGAAGTACAGGCCTCCAGTAGTTCTTGTACCGTAGCCGGATGCAGGTTATTCAAGCATTCCATCAACTCGTGAGCCTCAACAAGCGACTGCGATTTAGGCGCCAGATACAGACATTCCATGAGCGCGCGCGCAGGACTGGATATATTGACCTTGAAGCTCTTATGCTCGAATTCCACCAGACCGAGGTTAGCCGGTAGGAAACCGGTCATTTTGCACGCTACCCTATGCCCCCAGTTCTGGTTTTTGAACCAGGACGGCAGGTTTTCACCCACCCCACCAAAGACATGCACCCTTTTGACCGAAAGCTCCAGATAGTGGGCTTTGCCCTGCATTGATAGTGCAGATTTACCTCCGGGGTGAACCGACAAGCCCAACTGGGATTGCAGGGCGTAGACACCGCCGAGATAGTCAACCGTGTCACCATGACGTATCAATGCACCTGTACCGAAGGAGTCAAACCACCGACTCTTCTTGTAGCGTTTCTGCAATTCAAGGCTATAGCCCTGCGTCGCAAGCCATGACGGTGTGAGCACAGTCCCCGATGGTTGATTGCGAAGCAGGGTGTTTAATTTTGACCCTTTTTCGGTACTCATGGTGCCATGCTATCCCGTTTTCCAAACTCGAACAACCAGGAGGAAGGGAATCATATAGCGGCCCTTGATGGTGGGCCACGGGGATGATGGGAATGGCGCTAATCAATGAGTCTTACTGTCGCAAGCGCGATGGTCGCGGCAAGACCCATACCGCCGCTTATACCCCCAACCAGGGTAGTCAAACTCCAGACTTTTAATTTTTGAATATCTTCTTTCGTTGCAAGATATGGAATTTGACCTTCTAATCCTTGAATTTGACCTTCTATTTTTTGAAGATCTTCTTTTGTTGCGAAATATTGAATTTGGCCTTCTATTCTTTGAATTTGACCTTCTATTTTTTGAAGATCTTCTTTCGTTGCAAGATATGGAATCTGACCTTCAATCTTCGCCAGTCGCTTATCAACATCGCCATCCTGCCCTCCACCATTTCCTGGTGAAAGATTTCCTCCCCGGCTATTCGGATGAGCTGTTCCTTCACTCATGATTCTTTCTCAAGCCACTCCCAAATGACGTTTGAAGTGTAGCCGGCATAGTACCTATCCAGTTTGAGAACCACCCCGTTGGTTATTTCGTCATCCCCTTTTATGCCCAGCTTGGCGGCTATTTCTTCTGTAATATCATTGGTACGCACAAGGAAAACCCTGTCGTTTTCGTGATAAGGGTAATTGTCCGGATAGTTATCCTGCAGGCGTTGCTTCATGACCTCATCCTGCTTATCTGCAATGATCATGAAAATTGCCATGCCAGACACTCCCTGGGTTCAAGTGGTTATTGCAGGGCCATAGGGAATATGGCCGGAGGAAGCTGCTTTCCCGCGCCGCAACCCGCGGCCCGCGACTTACCCGCTACCTACCCTTACGCCAGCAATCGAACTTCTCCGTATCAGCCGGTGTTCTTTCGCGCGGTTTGGTGTAGGGGTACATCAGGGTTTCGGCTGTGGTGGTGACCTCTTCGGCAAGCTCCTCAACGGATTTCTGCTGGTAGTCCGCCGGGACGGGGTTCATGCCCAGGGACACCATCAGGGCACCATAGGCTTCCTGCGCGTCGGCATAGGACTGCATCTGGCTGATTCTGGACCTGAAGGCGCGCAGTTCCGTCTGGATGGCCGCCGCACCCGACTCCCTGCGATTCAATTCCGCGTTTCGGGTGAGCAGTGATATTTCCTGGTCGATTTCCTGGAGATGCTGCGCCCGCTGGTACTGCCTCTTGGAATTATGGTAGTCCTGCCAGGTGATGTGTACGCCGGCGATTACGGCCATGTTGATCGCAAGTTTCCGGGTGATGGTCAGTTGCTCGTTTGTCTCGTGGAATTTTTTGATCTGTTTTGTGAACAGCAGTTGCGTGATGTCACCGGTCAGGCTTGCGCCCATTTGTCCCCAGTGATTGTTGTAAAGGTAGCTGTTGTCGTCGTAATTGGCACCGTAGGAAAACTCAAGGCTCGGCAGCAACCGAATCATCGCCTTGCGTGATTCCAACTGCTCGATTCTGACCCGGTAGACCCCGCTGACATAGTCCGCCGAGTTGACCAGGGCGATGAGTTCCATGGCATCAATATCACTGGTGACCTCGGGCAGTTCCGGAAGCACCATATCGCGCGGCAGTCTCAGCCGACGATAGTCAGGCGCATTGATCAGAATGCCAAGCCGCGCGTGGGCCGTGTCAATGGACCGCTGAATCTGATCCAGCCTTTGCCGGGTTTCAAGCAGCGATCTGATGTCCAGCAGGACGGCGACGGGGGTGCGAAGCTGCTCATCGCGGATTGACTGCCAGTGCGCCAGCAGTTGATCGACCTCGGCGCTGATGCGGTCCAGTTCGGTACGCATCTGCTCCATGGCGACCGCCTGCCAGTAAGTGGCCCGGACTTCCTTGAGCAGTGAGAGCATGACTTTCTCTCTCGCCTTCTGCGCTATCAGGTAGCGGTCCGCGTCCTGCTTCGCCTTCAGGTAGCTGACGCCAAAGTCCAGCAGGTTCCAGGTGAACATACCGGAGCCATCAAACTGTTCATCATCCTGGGAGGTGGATGGGCTCAGGGTCGTTCTGCCGGTGTTGACCGATACGCTTCTGGAGGCGTTGACCTTGTCCCGGTCCATGTAGCCCGCATTCGCGGCAAGTTCCGGCAGCAGGTCCATTTTGGCCATGTCGAGCTGCTGGTTCGCCACGGCTTCCGCCATGAGCCGGACACGGTGCTCCAGGTTGTATTTCAGCGCCAGGGACATGGCGAGTTCGAGGGTCAGTTCTTCTTCGATGGGTTCCTGGGCATCAAAGATCAATTCACGATCATGTATTGCGATCTTTTCGATGTCTTCTTTGGTGAGTGGTTCCGGGGATACACCGCCGCAACCAACTGCCAGCAACACGAAGAAGGACAGACCTGTAAGTTTTATGATAGAGAGAGGATTCATTTGATACTAACCCAGTAATTTTGTCAGAAGAAGTGAGAGTTGTAACTTACCCTGCTGGTATCCAAGTTCCGCGGCGCGCAACACCTGCTCTTTCAGACTTTCCTTTCTGAGGTCCGCAGCATCTGCCACATCCACCGAAGTCTCCAACTCCTTCATTAAGGAAGCATCTTGAAGGAATTCAGAGTCGGAATCAAGGCTATTATCAGGGCTGATTTCGGACCCGGGTTGCCCGGAATCCTGCTGTTCAAGGGACTCCGGGGCCGCATCGGGGGCTGCGTCGGAGGTTTCGGCGGAAGTTTCATCGGAAGTTTCGTCGGAAGTTGCATCCGCGCCGCCGTCCGCGCTTTCGTCCGCGTTCGGGAAGTTCACCCGGAACACGTCGGAAGCCTGATTGCCGTCAGGGTCGATGGCAACCACACGAATTTGCAGAGAGGCCACGCCGGATTCAGCGGCGGCATTCGCATTGAACAGGAAGGTGCCGGTGATGGCATCAAAGGTCACAAAGTCAGGCAGTGGCTCACCGCCGGGCTGGAATGCCTCGAAGCGCAGCCGTTCGGCGCTGCTGCTATCGCTGCTGATGTGCCCGAACAGGCCCGAGATGTCGAGCCGCGTGGTGCCCGTGACCTCCAGGTCCGCCAGGGGTGAATCCAGCCTGACCGGATTGATGATGGTCATAAGTTCGTTGTTATCGGCGTCGGCGAAGATGTCATCCACACTGCGGAGTTCCGGGGGCCCAAGGTCCCTGGGCACCGGTGTGATGGCCGCCGTGATAGAAGCCACAGTCGGCGCCACAGCAGGTTCAGCGGCACGGACCGGTCTGGTAACCGTGGTCTCCGTTTCCATATCAAGCAGGACAGGGCTGGGTTCATCCGGGTCAGGCAGATTGGGGTCAGGCGGCTCGGGAACAGAATCCGGGTCAGCGGCCACCGTTACCGTCAGGGCCGCCGTTGACATGCCGCCGTTGCCATCGGATACCGTGTAGTTCACCGAGGTGGTTGCGCTGGCGCTGTCGGTCAGGTCATCAAAGTCCGTGCCCGGGTCAAAGCTCCAGGTACCGTCGGCACTGACGATGAATTCACCGCCGTCGCTGCCCGCCGTCGCCACGTCCAGGTTTTCGGCGGCGTCGTTAACCGCCGTGACGGTCAGGGTGTCGCCGTCCGGGTCAATATCGTTAAGCAGCAGGTCGTCCGTGTCGGCAAGCGGCTCGCCGCTATTGGTCATGGCCGAGTCGTCGGTTGCCATGGGTGCGTCGTTTTCACCCACAATCCCAATAACCACCTCGGTGGTGGTGACGCCATCAACGCTGGTGACGACAAGGGTGTCGGTCAGGGCATCATCGGTGCTCAGGCCCTGAATCGCCGGCTGGCTGTTGTCCGCCGTGTAGGTCCAGGTGCCGTCCATTTCAACCATCAGGGTGCCGTAGGCGCCGGTCAGGGTTTCCGCGATAAATCCGGGCGCACCGCCGCCGTCGCTGGTGACCATGCCGCTCACCACCAGGTTGCCGGCGTCATCCAGGTCCGTGTCTTCCATCACCGTGGCGGCCGCCCCGGTCAGGTCCGGCACGTCGTTGCTCAGGCCGTTGATGGTGATAACCACTTCAACGGTGGTGACACCGTCGCCACCGGTCACCTCGAAGGTGTCGATCAGCGATTCACCGGCGTCCAGGTCCTGAATCGCCTCCTGGCTGTTGTCCGCCCGGTAATTCCAGACGCCGCCCGCCCCGATCCTCAGTTCGCCGTAGGCGCCGGTCTGGGTTTGCGTTACAAATCCGAATTCATCGGCATCGCCGCCGACACTCTGGACCATGCCGGTGGCCACCAGGTTGTCGTTGTCATCCAGGTCTGTGTCTTCAATCAGCGTGGCGGTTGATCCGGTCAGGCCCGGCACGTCGTCGGTGCCGAAGATGGTCACGGTCACGTCAACGGTGGTCACACCGTCGGCGCTGGTGACGGTCAGGGTGTCAGTGAGCGTGGCGGAGCCCGTCAGACCCTGGACTTCATCTGTGTTGTTATCCAGCGCATAGGTCCAGGTGCCGTCCGCGGCCACCGTCAGTTCGCCGAATTCGCCGGTCAGGGTTTCCACTACAAGCAGGTCTTCACCTTTATCGCCGCCGGTGGCGTCAACCATGCCGGTCACCGTCAGCGTACTGTCTTCGGTCACTGCCGGGTCCACGGTTACCGCCGTCAGCACCGGCACATCGTTGGTGCCGCTGATGGTGATAACCACATCGGCGCTGGTCACGCCATCGGCGCTGGTCACGCCAAGGGTTTCCGTGAGGGTGGCGGTGGGGTTGAGGCCCTGCACATCCGGGTTGTCATTAGCCACGGTGTAGGTCCAGATGCCGCCCGCGCCAATCGTCAGGGTGCCGTAAGCGCCGGTCACCGGGCTCGTATTAAACTGGTCCTCGCCGTCATCGCCGCCGCTGATGCCGGCGGTGCCGGTGGCCACCAGGTTGCCCGAGGTCACCGCCACATCTTCAGTCAGCGCACCGGTGGCGCCGGTCACAAACGGCACGTCGTCCGTGCCCATAATGGTGATGGTGACGGTGGTGGTGGTGGCGGCGCTGGGGGTGGTGCCGTCAACGAAACTACCGGCGGCAATGTCAGCCGCAGTAATAGCGTCATTGGCATGGAAGGTGAAGGTTTCGGTGAGGCTGTCCGAGGGGCTCAGGCCCTGCACCGCCGCCAGGGTGTTGTCTATCGTGTAGCTCCAGGTGCCGTCCGCCTGCCAGGTCAGAACGCCGCCGCTGGCGCCGGTGGCGGTGCCGATGGCGGTGTCGGCGTCGAGGGTTGATTCGGCGCTGCCGGCGGTTACCAGAACGTAGCTGTCTTCATTGGCGTCGCCGCCGCTGATGGTGACGGTGCCGCTGGCTGTCAGTTCGGCATCAATGGTGCCATCGGCGTCAATATCGCTGTCCTCGGTGAGGGTGGCTTCCCCTACCCCTTTAACCGGCACATCGTCGGCACCGATGATGCGGGCGTTGACGAAGACACGGCCACCGTCAGAGCCACTGAGTGTCCAGCCGCCTTCCGTGAGTATTTCCCCCGGTCGCAGATCCTGCACTGCATCCAGGGTGTTAACCACCCTGTAAACCCAGATAAACGAGCCATCGCCAAGCTGGGTCGCCTGGACCCTGCCCACTATGTCCAGACCGCCTACCCCCTGAAAACCATCTTCGCCGCTATCGCCGCCGCTGATGGTGATCGGGGTTTCAACCACCAGATCATTACTGCCGCCTTCCACGTTCACGTCTTCGGTCACGGTGACCAATTGCTCCGTGACGACGGTCTGCGTATCGTCAGCGCCGGTGATGGTGATGGTGACGGTGGTGGTGGTCATACCGTCCGCGGTGGTCACCGTAAACTCTTCGGTCCGTTCAAAGGGCCGCATAGGCGTGATGCTGCCCGCCGGCGGCTGAACGACATCCGGCTGGTGCAATTCCTGAATCCCCTGCTGGCTGTTATCCGCCTTCCAGGTCCAGGCGCCCATCTCATCAATCGTCAGCGAGCCGACACCGTTGGGGAGGGTTTTGGTTTCCGCCGTGTACCTTAAGGTTGCCAGGTCTTTGGCATCGTCGAGGGCGGGGATGGTGCCGGTGGCGACCAGATTGCCATCGTCATCCACGGCAACGTCTTCGGTGACGGCGCCGGTGGCCGGCGACAGGCTCAGTTGGCTTTCAGCGCCGACGATGGTGACGGTAAACGGAATGCGGGTCATGCTGTCAGCCAGTTGCACAGTGTAGACCAGCACCAGGCTCTCGCCGGGGTTGATTCTCTGAACTGTCGGGTCGCTGTTAGCCACCAGGAAATTCCAGGTCGCGGTGTTGGCGGGGGTCGTCAGGCCACTGAGATTATGCGTTGCGCCGAAGGGCGCGTTGGTGGGCGCAATCGACCGCTCGAAGCCGAGGGGTTCATTAAGATCGCCGCCGGAAAAGGTGACGGTGAAGCTCGGCGTTTGCAGATTGCCCGCCCCGTCCGGCATGCCTTCGGTCACGGTGGCGGTCCGGGGCCCGGTGACGGTCTGCGCGTCGTCTGCGCCATTGATTCTGATGCGGACGCTGCCGGTGGTGACCGTATCGCTGCTGGTCACGACAAGGGATTCGCTGAGGGTGGCGCTGTCGGGCAGTTGCTGAATATCCTTCTGGCTGTTATCGGCGGTGTAGGTCCAGGAGCCGTCTGATGAGACCTTCAGGTTGCCGTAGCTGCCGGTCAGGGTTTCTGCGGTGACCTTGTCTTCACCGGTATCGCCGCCGCTGATGGTGATCGTGCCGGTGGCCACCAGGTTGCCACTGCCATCGACGTCGGCATCTTCGGTGACGGTGCCCGCCGATAGCGCCAGGGTCGGCACGTCGTCCGCGCCGTTGATGGTGATGGTGACGGTGGTGGTGCTGGTGCCGTCGGCGCCGGTCACGGTGAAGATCTCCTCCAGCGTGCCGCTGGGCCTCAGGCCCTGCACCGCCGCGAGGCTGTTATCCAGCTTGTAAGACCAGGTGCCGTCGGCGGCGACGGTCTCCAGTGTGCCGCCATAGGTGCCGGTCAGGGTCTCTGCGGTCAGCTTGAGGTCATCGCGGTCACCGCCGGTGGTGGCGGTGCCGGTGGCCACCAGGTTGCCATCGTCGTCCAGGTCGGCATCGAGGTCTTCAGTGACCGAGCCGGTGGACGCCACCAGGGTCGGCGTATCATCGGCGCCGGTGACGGTGATGGTGATGCTGGTGGTGGTGACCGTATCGGAACTGGTCACGGTGATGACTTCGGTCAGGGTTTCGCCCATCGGCAGTTCCTGCACATCCATCCTGGCGTTGGGAATTTTCCAGGTCCAGGTGCCGTCGGCAATCAGGGTCAGTGAGCCCAGGGAGCCGAAAACCCCGGGCATAAACATATCTTCACCGGCATCGCCGCCGCTGGTGGTGAACGTGCCGCTTGCCACCAGGTTGCCATCGCCGTCCACGCCGACATCTTCAGTGACCCCGGCGGTGACCGGTGTCAGAACCGGCACATCGTCTTCGCCGGTTACGGTGACGGTCAGGAAGCGGCCCCCCGGTGCCTCTGCGCCGCTATCATCCGCCGCATAGTAGGTCATTGAGGTCTGGCGCGTTGCGCCCGCCTTCAGGTCGTCAAAGTCGGTGCCCGGGTCAAAACTCCAGGCGCCATTGCTATGTATGGTGAAGCTGCCGCCGGTGCCGCCGTCACGGGTTAGCGAGCCACCCGCCGGCACGGCCTCAAAGAGCGTGGTGTCATAGTTATAGATTCTGGAGACGACCAGGGGGTCGCCTTCCGGGTCGCTGTCGTTAAGCAGAATGTCGGCGTTGGCGGTGCGGGTGGTGCCGCTACCATCGGTGACGTCGGTGCCGGTGGCGCCATCGGCCACGGTGATGGTCGCGTTTTCAGTGGTGGCGCCGAAATCGTCACTGGTTGAGGGCGGGTCGTTGGCGCCGGTGACCGTCACGGTCAGGGTGGCGGCGGTGGGCGCGGCATAGCGGCCATCGGATACCGTGTAGGTCACCGAGGTGGTGCGGGACTCGCCCGGCACCAGATCGTCGAACGCATTGTCGACGGAAGCAGGATTAAACACCCAGGAGCCGTCAGCATTGACGGTGAACTGACCGCCCTTGCTGCCATAGACTATGGTGCCGGGGTCCACCGCCTCTGTGCGGGCCGTGTAGGTATTCGGCCCGCCGTCATCGTCCACGACCAGAAGGTAGCCGTTCACCCCGGTGATGGCCAGGGCGTCGCTGTTGGCGTCGGTGTCGTTCAGCAGCAGGTCGGCGTTGACGGTCATGGTGCTGCTGTCGGCGTTGGTGATTTCGGTGCCAGTGGAGCCATCGGACACGATGTGGAGCGTGTCTTCATCAATGGTGCCAAGATCGTCCACCGCCACCGGTGCATCGTTGGGGCGGAATACATTCACCACCAGGAACGCACTATTACCGGTGCGGCTGCCGTCAGCGACATCGGTCAGCCGGTACGCCGTCTGCGTGACGACGGAATCTGTGTCCATGATGCCATCAAAGTCGGTGCCCGGGTCAAAAGCCCACTGGCCATCGGAATGAATGGTGAAGGTGCCACCGGCATGGCCGCGCACCGTCACCATGCCGCCATCCGGCACCGTTACGGTGGTCGAGGTACCACCACCATCGGCAGCATAATCAAGCGCCTCCAGAATGCGGATGTCGTCGCCTTCAGGGTCACTGTCGTTGGCCAGCAGACCGCCGCTGACGGTGTTGCCTTCAAACTCTGTGGCCGCAGCGTTGGCGGCAATGCTCAGGGTCTGGTCTGAATCCAGCCAGCCCTGGTCGCTGGTCGCCACCGGCAGCGCGTTGATGCCGGTGACGGTGACGGTGACGGTGCCGATATCGGTGGCGGTGCCATCGGTCACCCGGTAGTTGATGGAGGTTTCGCGGGTTTCGCCATCCTCAAGATCGCCAAAGGCCGCGCCGGGTATAAAGGTCCAGGAGCCATCGGCCTTGATGTTGAAATGACCGCCGTTATCGCCCGCGGTGGAGGTGCCCAGATTGTCGGCGGACAGGGGATCAGCGCCGATGCCAACCTCGCTGATGGTCAGGCTGGCGCCTGTGTCCGGGTCGGTGTCGTTGACCAGCAGGTCGGCGTTGACGGTGCTGGTGCTGCTGTCGGCGTTGGTGATTTCGGTGCCGGTGGAACCATCGGCGACGGTCAGCGTGGTGCCTTCTTCGGCTGCGCCCAGGTCGTCAACGGCGGTGGGCGCGTCATTGACGCCGGTGACCGTGACCGTCAGCTTCGCCAGCGCATCGCCGCCATGCACATCCGCCACCCGATAGAACGCCTCGGTGGTTTTGGTGTCGCCGGCGGCCAGGGCGTCAAAGTCGTCGTCCGGGTCGAAGCTCCAGGAGCCGTCGGCGCCGATGGTGAAGCGACCGCCGTTGGTGGCGTCAAAAGCCTTGCCCACATTGGCGGCGGTGCGCGTGGCGCCGTGGGCGGGACCCGCCTCGGTGACGGTCAGGGCGTCGTCGTTCGGGTCGCTGTCGTTCAGCAGAATGTCGGCGTTTTCGGTGATCATGGTGGTGGTGCCGCTGTCGTCAGTGACGGCGCGGGTGGTGCCGGTTGCGCCATCGGCCACGGTGCGCACCGTGTCGGCGGTGGCGGTGCCCAGGTCATCGACAATGGTCGGATTGTCGTTGGTGCCGATGACCCTGATGGTCAGCATGGCGTTGGCCGTGAGGCTGCCATCAGAGACGATGTAGATGACGTCGGTTTCTCTTATTTCGCCCTGGGCCAGATCGCCGAAATCAGCAGTGTCGGCAAGAAAGGTGTAGGCGCCATTGGCATAGATGGTTATCTGGCCGCCGTTTCTGCCACGGGTCGTTGCCGATGGCTCATCCCCCGCCTTCACCGGCGCCAAATTCACGTTCTCCGGCGCGCCCGTGGCGGTGAAGCCCTGCACCTGGCTGATACTGATGGTGCCGTCTTCGTCGAAGTCGTTGATCAGCAGGTCGGCGTCCTCGACGTTGGTGGTGGTGACGCCACCTATGGTGATGCTGCGGTTGGTGCCGTTGGCGCCATTGAGCACGCGCAGAAACTCGCTTTCCGTTACCCGGCCGAAATCGGCGCCGGCGGTGGGCACATCATTGACGGCGGTCACCCTGACGGTAAGGGTCGCGGTGGCGGTGGCGGTGCCATCGGTGACCCGGTAGGTCACTGCGGTGGCCTGGCTTGCGCCGCCGACAAGCAACTCAAAGTCGCCGTCCGGGTCGAAGGTGTAAGAGCCATCGGCGGCGATGGTGAAACTACCGCCCTTGCTGCCGTCAATGGCCTTGCCGACGTTGCCGGTAGCGACCGTGGCGGCGTCTGCGCCCACCGCGTCGACGGTGAGGGTGTCGGCGGCGTTGGCGTCGCTGTCGTTGACCAGCAGGCCGGCGCTGGTGCCGGTATCGGCTGCGCCCACGGTCAGCACTGTGTCTTCATCGGTGGTGCCGGTATCCGCTTTGGCGACCGGGTTCACGTTGGCTTCGGCGGCGGTGACCGTGACGGTGATGGTCGCGGTGGCGGTTTCGGTGCCATCGGAAATCTGGTAGGCCAAAGTGGTGTCTTTGCTCGCGCCCGCCTTCAGATCGTTAAAATCGCCGGCGGGGTTAAAGGCCCAGGTGCCATCGGCGGCGACGGCGAACCAGCCGCCCGAGGCGACATTAAAGGCGGGGCCTATGCTGCTGCCCTTGCCCACGAATCCCGCTTGCAGAGAGGGTCCTATCCCGGTGACGGTGAGGGTGTCATCGTTGGGGTCGCTGTCGTTGGCCAGCAGGCCCACGGCGGCGGCAAAGTCGATTCGGGTATCCGGGTCGGTGGCGCCCGTGTCATCAACGGCGACGGGGGTGGTGGCGGCGACGCCGGTGACCGTGACGCGCAGGCTCGTGAGAGCCGACCTGTGGCCGTCGGAGAGCAGGTAGAAAACCTGGGTGTTGCGGGTCGCGCCGGGGGCCAGGTCGTCAAAGCTGGTGCCCGGGTCAAAGGTGTAAGAGCCATCGGCGCTGACCGTGAAAGTACCGCCGGCGCTGCCCGTTGTGGTGCTGCCGACATTGACCAGGCTGCCTGCGCTGGTGCCCACCCTGATGACGTTGAGGGTGTCGCCGTCCGGGTCGCTGTCGTTGGCCAGCACGCCGTTGGCGGCGTTCACGCTGAGGGTGGCGTCCGCATTGACGGCGCCCGTGTCACTGGTGGGGACGGGTTGCCGGTTGGTGCCGGTGACGGTGACGGTCAGTTCCGAGGCTGTGGTGGCGGTGCCGTCGGAAACCAGGTAGTAAATGGTGGTGGTTCGGGTCTTGTTGTCGTTCAGGTTGTCAAAGTCGCCGTCCGGGTCGAAGCTCCAGGCGCCATTGGCGCTGACGGTGAAGTCACCGCCGTTGCTGCCGGCGATGGCTTTGCCGATATTGGCCACGGCCACTGTGGCTGCGCTGCTGCCAACCTGGCTGATGGTCAGGGTGTCGTCGTCCTCGTCGCTGTCGTTCAGCAGCAGGTCGGCGTTGGTGCCGGTGCCGCCATCGGCCACCATGATGGTGTTGTCCGCATCGGTGGCGCCGGTATCGGCAACGACGGTGGGGGCCCGGTTGGTGGCGGCGGCGGTGACCGTGACGGTCAGGGTTGCGGTATCGGTGCCGCCGTTGCCGTCGGAAATCTGGTAGACCACAGAGGCGGTCTTGCTCGCGCCGGCGGCCAGATCGTCAAAATCGCCGTCCGGGTCAAAGGTCCAGGCGCCAGTGGGCCGGAAGGTGAACTCTCCGCCCCCGACGCCATTGAAGACGGGGGGAAAGAGGGTGTTGCTCACGAATCCCGTTTGCAGATCGCTGGTCGTGGTGCCCAGGGCGGTGACGGTGAGGGTGTTGCCGTCCGCGTCAGTGTCGTTGTTCAGCACGTCGGCGTTGGTGCCGGTATCGCCGTCGGCCACGGTGATTTTGGTATCCGGGTCGGTGGCGCCGGTGTCATCGGCGGCGACGGGGGCGTTGTTGACGACGGCGGCGGCGGTGCCGGTGACCGTGACGGTCAGCAGCGCGGTGGCCGATGCGGTGCCATCGGAGACCCGGTAGGTCACCGTGGTGGTCTCGGTTGCGCTTGCGGCCAGGTCGTCAAAGTCGTCGTCCGGGTCGAAGCTCCAGGCGCCATTGGCACTGACGGTGAATTCACCGCCGTTGCTGCCGTCGATGGCCTTGCCGACATTGCCCGCAATCCGCGTGGCTGCGGATGCGCCAACCTCGGTGATGGTGAGGGTGTCGCCGGTGTTCGGGTCGCTGTCGTTGTTCAGCAGGTCGGCGTTGCTGGTGCCGGTTGTGCCATCGGCGATGGTGATGGGGGTGTCCGCATCGGTGGCGCCCGCGTCAGTAGCGGCGACCGGGGGCTGGTTGGCACCGGCGGCACCGGTGACCGTGATGCGCAGGGTGCCGACAATAGTATTAGTAGACGTAGACGACTTCACGCCGCGGTTGTCGGTGATCTCGTAGACCGCCGAGACGGTGCGGCTTACGCCGGGGGCCAGAGAGTCAAAGTCGGTGCGCGGGTTAAAGATGTAAGAGCCATCGGCGTTGATGGTAAAGACACCGCCACTGCTGCCGCCGCTGCCCAATATGCCCTGACCCACGAGGTTTGAGCGCAGATTGTTCGCAACTGCGGCCACGCTGGTGACGGTGAAGGTGTCGCCGGTGTCCGGGTCCATGTCGTTGGCCAGCACACCGTTGGCGGCGTTCACTCTGAGGACGGTGCCCGGGGTGGTGGCGCCCACGTCATCGACGGGGACGGGGCGCTGGTTGTGGTTGGCGAGGCCGGTCACATTCACTACCAGTCGCGACGACGCCGTCTCGCCGTTGCTATCGGTGATCTGATAGAAAGCCTGGGTGCCGCCGGTGTTGCCGGGGGTCAGGTGGGCAAAGTCGCCGTCGGGGGTGAAGGTGTAAGAGCCATCGGCGGCAATGTTGAAGGTGCCACCGTGGCTGCCGTCTATGGTTTGGCCGACATTGCCCGCTTCCACCATGTTTGCGGCGCGGCCAACCCCGGTGACGGTGAAGCTGTCGCCGTCCGGGTCGCTGTCGTTGGCCAGCACACCGGCGGCGGCGTTCACGGTGAGGATGGTGTTTGCATCGGTCTGGCCGGCATCCACAGCGGCATTCGGGGGCGCCAGCAGGCCGGTAAAACCGGTCAGTTCCAGATTGGCGTTGTCCATCTGGCCGATGCTGTATTCCAGGTCCCAGTCGCCACCCTGCCCCGCCGCCCCGGTGAGGTCGGTGGAGGCGGCCACGTCGGCGCCGGTGATTTCTGCAATGCGGGCGACAAATTCAGCGCCGCTCGGCTCGTTGGCATCGCCCTCGCCTTCTGCCGCACCTTCTGCTGCAACACGGCAACCGTACAGCAGCAGGTCGCCCTGTTCGGTCAGGGATGCGCCAATCTGCGCCAGCAGGTCGGCGTACTGGTCGATGTTGTCTGAGTTTAAGGTGACGGTGCCGAGGCTGAATTCGCCCTGGTCGCCGTGGGAAAGAATATGAATAGAGGTGATGTCGTCGCGCCCGGCCACATAGTCCGCCAGTTTTTGCAGGCCGTTTTCGCCGGCGTCAATCAGCAGATATTCGGTGCCGGGTGCAAGGCCGGCCAGCAGTTCTTCATAGCCGGTGACGGCGGTATCGACGACCACCAGGGCGGTGGCTTCAAGGTCGGTCGGGAGGGCGGCGATGAGTTCGGCGGGGTCGGCTGGGTCGGTGCCGGTGGCGGGGGTCAGGGCAGCACCCGGCGTGGTGGTGCCGGTGGCTTGAGGTTCCATGGCCCTGGGTTCGCGGGCAAGACCAACCTGGGTTTGCAGGTCGTTCTGCTGGTCCGCGTCGAAGGTGGCGTCTGCAAAGGTTACCGCCGCCGCCGCATCAAGAAGGATGCGTGGTTCCAGAGGCTGATAACGTATCTTCTTGTTGATGAAGTTTTTGCCTCTGGCCCAGTTTAATGCCGCCTTGCTTTCCGTCATAGCACTCATTTTCGTTCAGGATTTCCTTTGCGAAGGATCAGCAGAACCTTCGTTGTTGCTTGTTGCATTGTTGCTTGTTGCATCGTTGCTTGTCGCATTGTTGCTTGTTGCATCGTTGTTCGCATTATTCTCTGCACTGGTACTTGTCGCATCGCTGTCCGCTAATTTGCGGAATTCCGGCTCCGATTGCAAGGGCGGAGATGCCATCCCTTTCGCTATGAGCGCATCTTGCAGAATCCGGGGGTCAGAATCAAGACTCTGACCGAAATTTGGTTGGCCGGGGTTTTGCTGTTGTTCAGGAGGCTGCGGGGCCGGGTTGGGGGCCGGGGTGGGGGCTGCTACCAGGGGAGCAATCTGTCTAGCGAAGCCACCAGAAGAACAATGGCAATCGCGGTACTGATATACCACCTCAGCATGGACGATTTCGTTTCAGCCATTTGCGTGGCCAGCTTTTGAATGTCCACCTGGGTGGTGGTGGCCAGCTTTTGAATGTCCTCCCGGGTGGTGGTGGCCAGCTTTTGATTGTCCTCTTTGGTGGTGGTGGCCAGCTTTTGAATGTCCTCTTTGGTGGTGGTGGCCAGCTTTTGAATGTCCTCCCGGGTGGTGGCGGCCAGCTTTTGAATGTCCATCTGGGTGGTGGCGGCCAGCTTTTGAATGTCCTCTTTCGTGGCGAAAGACTCCAGCTTCGTTTCCACTTTAACCAGGCGCATTTCTATTGCCCGGAGCCGGGCGTCTGTACCGCCACCATTGCCACTGCCGGAATCGGGATTTACAAGTGGGTGTGGATCGTCAGAAGATACATCGTGCAAGTCGCGCGGTTGGTCACCCTGGCTCATCTCTCTTCCCCTGAGTCGAGCCATTCCCAAATGGAACGCGAAGCATGCCCGGAGTAAGCACCATTTAACTTGAAGACGACGCCCAAAGCATCGTCTATGCGATCATCCCCTTTGATCCCCACCTTAAAGGCAACCTGCTCTGAAATCTCTCCAGTGCGCACAAGGAAAACTTTTTCATTGACCGGATAGAATAGCGGGTAATGCTCTTCAATCCGGTTGGCTACCTGATCGTTCTCATCTGCTAAAACAATGGCGTGTATAGCCATGGTGCTTCCCCTTTGGTGGTCGCGGCTGGACTATAACTTACCACACTTTAAGACTCTGGACCGGGATTCTGCTGTTCAGGAGACTGCGGGGCTGTGTTGGGGGCGGTGTCAGGTCAACTGGTGTTCGCGCCAGTCAAAGAACTGCGCCAGCAATCGCTGCACGGTGGAGATTTTTACCTTGTCCCCGTAACCCATCGTCCTCACCATCTCGTTGTAGCAAATGGCGTTCAGCACATGCAGTACCGGCGGCTCTCCCGCTTCAATCGCCAACCGCTCATCCGTGATCTTTGCAAGGTCTTCATCCGTGGCCTTGCCGCGGATCGCCTCCAGTTGACGCTCCAGCCGGATGAACTCGCGCATCCAGTTACCGTACCGGGCCGCCTTCTCGGCAAAGCCGACCACCAGATCAAGCGTGACCAGCGCCATAACAATCACCGAAGGCAGCAGCTTTGCCCACAAAGGCCAGCCCGCCCCCAGTTCCGCGCCGAAGGTCGCCAGGGTGGCGGAACTACCGAACAGCGCCAGCGTCATCACCAGGCTATGACAGGTCTGGAAAAATCCCTGCCGCCGCGAGTGATAGCGCACTGACACACGCACCTCGAAAAGAAGATCGTCGTATGCTTTCATAACCAACCTCCTGCTTGCCCCTCTGTTGTGTTGTTAGCGGCCCTGGCCGCGCTCGGTAATCACCCTCTCGGTCTTGCACAGGGCGGCATGGGGGTTGTTACCAGGGGAGCAATCTGTCTAGCGAAGCCACCAGAAGAACAATGGCAATCGCGGTACTGATAAACCACCTCAGCATGGACGATTTCGTTTCAGCCATTTGCGTGGCCAGCTTTTGAATGTCCACCTGGGTGGTGGTGGCCAGCTTTTGAATGTCCTCCCGGGTGGTGGCGGCCAGCTTTTGAATGTCCTCCCGGGTGGTGGCGGCCTGCTTTTGAATTTCCATCTGGGTGGTGGTGGCCAGCTTTTGAATGTCCTCTTTGGTGGTGGTGGCCAGCTTTTGAATTTCCATCTGGGTGGTGGCGGCCAGCTTTTGATTGTCCTCCCGGGTGGTAGCGGCCAGCTTTTGAATGTCCTCCCGGGTGGTGGCGGCCAGCTTTTGATTGTCCTCCCGGGTGGTGGCGGCCAGCTTTTGATTGTCCACCTGGGTGGTGGTGGCCAGCTTTTGAATGTCCTCTTTCGTGGCGAAAGACTCCAGCTTCGTTTCCACTTTAACCAGGCGCATTTCTATTGCCCGGAGCCGGGCGTCTGTACCGCCACCATTGCCACCGCCGGAATCGGGATTTACAAGTGGGTGTGGATCGTCAGAAGATACATCGTGCAAGTCGCGCGGTTGGTCACCCTGGCTCATCTCTCTTCCCCTGAATCGAGCCATTCCCAAATGGAACGCGGAGCATGCCCGGAGTAAGCACCATTTAACTTGAAGACGACGCCCAAAGCATCGTCTATGCGATCATCCCCTTTGATCCCCACCTTAAAGGCAACCTGCTCTGAAATCTCTCCAGTGCGCACAAGGAAAACTTTTTCATTGACCGGATAGAATAGCGGGTAATGCTCTTCAATCCGGTTGGCTACCTGATCGTTCTCATCTGCTAAAACAATGGCGTGTAGAGCCATGGTGCTTCCCCTTTGGTGGTCGCTACGGGACTATAACTTACCACACTTTAAGACTCCGGACCGGGATTCTGCTGTTCAGGAGACTCCGGGGCTGCGTCGGGGGCCGGGGCGGGGGCGGCGGCGGCGTCGAAGATGCTGACTGGCCTTGGGAACTGCTGCTACCTTGCGCCGACCAAAAGACCGGAGACACTCAAATCCTCATCAATTTCGGGCCAATGGATGCCCTCACCATCACCCAGGAGTTCCCAGTTTTCTCGTTGAGATTGCGTAGCTTTAGACAACGTAGGAAACCAGGCGACGGGCACTGAGATGGTACGCCCATCCAAGAGAAAGACGCTCAAAGTATCTTCAGTAAAGCTGATGTTGTGAGCCAAGGGGTGAAGCTCAACTGCCAAAGTACCCATTCCAAGCCTCCAAAAAAGTATTACAATTTTCGTTCACCAGGCCCTCGAGCTTGCGAAGCTCCTGGGCTGAAAATCGAGTCGAGCTGGCAAGAGCTGGCGGATTAAGCCAGAATTTTACCAGCATGCGGTCCCGTTGAATATGGATATGGGGCGGCTCTCCTTCTTCGTTACTGTAGAAGAAGAACCTATAGGGGCCAACTCGTAATATTGTGGGCATTGGATAAGCTTACCCAAATCAGAGGCTTGGAACAATCTGGTGTACTGGTCGGTCTTGATGGCTCCGTATCAGATGCCCTGTGCTAAGGAAACTCTGAATAATGCCTTGTTACGCGGCATCAAGACTAACTCGCCGGACGCGACTAAGCTTTACGCCCTTCTTCGCCTGGAAGAGATCAAATGCGTCCTGCATAGTTAGCCAGCTTTCAGGGCTGCGACCTAATGCCTTGGAAAGACGTAGCGCCATTTCCGGACTAACACCACTTTGCTTTTTCAGGACTCGATTGAGCGTGGATGCGGCCACATCCAGTTGCTTCGCCAAATAGCGGCAACTAAGGCCAAAAGGCTCCATATAGGTTGCCTGGATAAACTCACCTGGATGTGGAGGGTTGTGCATAGCCATTAGTGATAATCCTCGTAGTTGATATGGGCGGTGCCGTCGATAAACTCAAACGTAATTCGCCAGTTACCGCTTACGGAAATTGACCAAATGTCTTTTCGGTCTCCTTTTAGCTGATGAAGCCGGTAACCGGGGATATCAAGATCTTCGATGCAATGGGCTGAATCCAGGGCGGCTAACTGCATACGAATCCTTGACGCATGTTGGGCTTGTATGCCCTGCTTGCTGCCTGTCTCGTAGAACTTTTTGAGCCCTTTGTGCTTGAAGGACTTGATCATGCAAGAAATGTAGCGCGTTGCGCAATACCAGTCAAGACGCAGTCTTTTCCATTATTTCCGAATTGGAAAATACTATTTGCGCTGAATTTTGCGGGTTACTCACCGTGTCACCTGCCGCCTTTGATGACGGTTGATACCCTGTTCCAGTCTATGTAATATCAAAGTTAAACTTCATATTTACATAAGGTGTCCCTTAAAAATGTCCAGGGTGATACAAAGAAACATCGCGAGCGAATTGCGCCAGTTACTCGGCGAATACCCGGTAGTCACTGTCCTCGGCCCCAGGCAGGCGGGTAAGACCACGCTGGTTCGCTACGTGCTTGATGACTACGAATACTGCAACCTGGAAAGCCCTGAAACCCGCCAATTTGCCGTGGATGATCCCAAGGCATTCCTCTCGCGGTTCAGGGGCAACGTGATTCTGGATGAAATTCAGCGGGTACCTGAACTACTGAGTTATATACAGGTTATTGTCGATACCGAGCAACGCAATGGTCAGTTTGTGCTGACCGGCTCACACCAGTTGGCGCTGCGCGAAGCGATCACTCAATCCCTGGCTGGCAGGACAAGTATTTTGAGTTTGCTACCGTTGAGTATTGGTGAACTGAGTTCCGCAGGGGTCACTTTTCCCTCGTTTGAGGAGTACATCTACCAGGGTTTTTTGCCTCGAATCTACGACCAGGCGCAACGGCCCACCCAGGCCTATTCCAACTATTACCAGACTTACGTGGAGCGCGACGTCAGGCAATTGGTGAATCTGAAAGACCTGTCTCTGTTCGACAAGTTCATCAAGCTGCTGGCTGGTAGAGTAGGCCAGTTGATGGACTACAGCGCGTTGGCAAATGCTGTCGGTGTCAGTGGTAACACGATCAAGCATTGGCTGTCGATTCTGGAGGCCTCTTTCGTGGTGTACAAACTGCCACCCTATTTTGAAAACTTCGGCAAACGCGTCGTTAAATCACCGAAGTACTATTTCGTCGATACGGGTTTGTTGACGTTTCTGCTTGGTATGGAAAAACCTTCTCAAGTTGTGCGCGATCCGCTGGTCGGTCAACTGTTTGAAAATCTCGTTTTTCTGGAGTGCCTGAAACTCAGGGCTAACCGGGGCATGTTGCCAAACCTCTATTTTTACAGGGATAGCAACGGCAACGAGGTGGACATACTTTTCCAGGAAGGCGGGAATCTGGTGCCGATAGAAATCAAGTCCGGCTCCACCTATAACCCGGCATTACTGGAGGGGCTCAAAAAAATGGCGGCACTTTCCCCGGCGGTACACCGTGGTTACCTGATTTATTCGGGTGAGCGAATTGATTTCACAGATGATATCACCGCACTACCTTATAATCAGGTCAGTGAGATTTTCTCATCCTGATTTCATTATGGGGCGGGGTGGTTGTTACCAGGGGAGCAATCTGTCTAGCGAAGCCATCAGAAGAACAATGGCAATCACGGTACTGATAAACCACCTCAGCATGGACGATTCCATTTTAGCCATTTGCGTGGCCTGCTTTTGAATGTCCTCCCGGGTGGTGGCGGCCAGCTTTTGAATTTCCACCTGGGTGGTGGCGGCCAGCTTTTGAATTTCCATCTGGGTGGTGGCGGCCAGCTTTTGAATGTCCTCTTTCGTGGCGAAAGACTCCAGCTTCGTTTCCACTTTAACCAGGCGCATTTCTATTGCCCGGAGCCGGACGTCTGTACCGCCACCATCGCCACCGCCGGAATCGGGATTTTCAAGTGGGTGTGAATCTTCAGAAGATACACCGTACAAGTCGCGCGGTTGGTCAGCCTGGCTCATCTCTCTTCCCCTGAGCGGAGCCATTCCCAAAGGGAACTCGGAGCATACCCGGCGTAAGCACCATATAACCTGAAGACGGCGCCCATAGCATCGTCTATGCGATCATCCCCTTTGACCCCCACCTTCAAGGCAACCTGCTCTGAAATCTCTTCAGTGGTGCGCACAAGGAAAACTTTTTCATTGAACTTACAGGATAGCGGGTAATGCTCTGCAATCCGATTGACTACCTGATCGTTCTCATCTACTAAAACAATGGCGTGTAGAGCCATGGTGCTTCCCCTTTGGTGGTCGCGGCGGGACTATAATTTACCACACTTTAAGACTCCGGGCCGGGATTCTGCTGTTCAGGAGACTGCGGGGCTGCGTCTGCGTTTTCGTCCGCGTTGCCGTCAGTGCTTTCGTCTGCGTTGCCGTCTATGCTTTCGTCCGCGCTGTCGTCCGTGCTGCCGTCCTCTGTGTTCGGGAAGTTCACCCGGAAGACGTCGGAAACCCGGTTGCCGTCAGGGTCGATGGCAACCACGCGAATTTGCAGAGAGGCCACCCCGGATTCAGCAGCGGCTGCGGCATCGAACAGGAAGACGCCGGTGGTTGGATCAAACGTCACAAAGTAAGGCAGCGGGTCACCGTCGAACAGAAGCGCCGTGAATCTCAGCCGCATGTCGATGTTGATGTGCCTGAACAGGTTCGAGATGTCGTACCGTGCGATGCTGTCGGTGATCTCCTGATCCGCCAGGGGTGAATCCTGCCGTATCGGATTGATGATGGTGACGAGTTCGTCGTCATCATCAGCGCCGAAGATGTCATCCGGGTCGCGGGGTTCCGGAAGCGGTGGCGCGAAGTCTGCTTCGGTATCATCGGTATCAGAAGCGCCGGCGGTATCCGGAGCGCTGGCCGTTGCGGTGTCTGTGTCGGTGTCCGGCAGGACAGGGACAGGCTCATCCGGGTCCGGCTGATTTGGGTCCGGCGGAGTGGGACCTGGCGGAGTGGGACCGGGCGGCTCAGGGTCCGGCGGAGTGGGACCGGGCACGTCGTCGTCCAGGCCGTTGATGGTGATGGTAATGGTGGTGGCACCGCCGGCGCTGGTTACTATAAAGGTGTCGGTCAGGGAGTCGCCGGTGTTCAAATCCTGAATGGCCGCCTGGCTGTTGTCCGCCGTATAAGCCCAGACGCCTTCCGCATCTATCGTCAGTTCGCCGACATCGCCGGTCAGGGTTTCTGCGATAAATCCGGGCGCGCCACTGACGTTGCCGGTGATTATTCCACCAGCCATCAGGTTGCCATTGTCATCCAGGTCCGTGTCTTCGGTCAGGGTGGCGTTCACCTCGTTGGGTGCGTCGTTGCTCTGGCCGTTGATGGTGATGACGACATCGGTGGTGGTGACACCATCGCCGCCGGTTACTATAAAGGTGTCGGTCAGGGATTCGCCTGTGTCCAGATTCTGGATGGCATCCTGGCTGTTGTCCGCCGTATAAATCCAGGCGCCTTCACCGTCAATCGTCAGGGTGCCGACATCGCCGGGCAGGGTTGCTGCGGTAAATCCGGCGTCGCCGGTATCACCGCCACTGCTGCTGACCCTGCCGCTTGCCACCAGGTTGTCATTGTCATCCAGGTCCGTGTCTTCGGTCAGGGTGGCGGTCGCCCCGGTCAGGTCCGGCACATCGTTGCCCAGGCCGTTGATGGTGATGACGACCTCGGTGGTGGTAACACCGTCGCCACCGGTCACCTCAAAGGTGTCAGTCAGGGATTCGCCTGTGCCCAGATTCTGGATCGCCGCCTGGCTGTTGTCCGCCGTGTAGGTCCAGACACCGCCCGCCCCTATTCTCAGTTCGCCGACATCGCCGGTCAGGGTTTGCGTTACAAACCCGAATTCATCGGCATCGCCGCCGACACTCTGGACCATGCCACTGGCCATCAGGTTGCCATTGTCATCCAGGTCCGTGTCTTCGGTCAGCGTGGCGGTGGAACCGGTCAGGCCCGGCACATCGTCGGTGCCCGTGATAGTGATGGTGACGTCAACGGTGGTGACGCCATCGGCGCTGGTGACGGTGAGGGTGTCGGTGAGCGTGGCGGAACCCGTCAGACCCTGGACTGCATCTGTGTTGTTGGCCAGTTCATAGGTCCAGGTACCGTCGGCGGCAATCGTCAGGGTGCCGTAGTCGCCGGTCAGGGTTTCCTCTATCAACCGGTCTTCACCGGCATCGCCGCCGGTGGCTTGAACCATGCCGGTCACGGTGAGCACGCTGTCTTCGGTCACTGCGGGGTCGGTGGTCACCGCCGTCAGGGTCGGCACATCGTCAGTGCCGCGAATGGTGATGGTGACGGTGGTGGTGGTGGCGGCGCTGGGGGTGGTGCCATCCACGAAGTTACCGGCGGCAATGTCGGCCTCGGTAATGGCGTCATTGGCATGGAAGGTGAAGACCTCGGTGAGGCTGTCCGAGGGGCTCAGGCTCTGGATGGCAGACAGGGTGTTGTCTATCGTGTAGCTCCAGGTGCCGTCCGCCTGCCAGGTCAGCACGCCGCCACTGGCGCCGGTGGCGGTGCCGGTGTTGGTGTCGGCGTCGAGGGTTGATTCGGCACTGCCGACGGTCACCAGAACGTAGCTGGCTTCATCGGCATCGCCGCCGCTGATGGTGACGATGCCGTTGGCGGTCAGTTCGGCAAGGTCGGCGTCCTCGATGAGGGTGGCTTCCCCTACCCCTTTAACCGGCACATCGTCGGCGCCGATGATGGTGGCGGTGACGGTAAATCTGTTGCTGGTGCTCTCGCCGAAGGGTATTGCGTAGGTCTCGACCCGCATCTCGCCGGGGCGCAGCGCCTGGACTCGCGGGTCGGTGGTCACCACCTGAAAGTGCCATTCGTACTCGCCGGGGCTGCCGTCAACCGGGGTGATTCCCATATTGCCTATATAGGTGAGGACATCCGACGGCCCGCCGAGCACTTCGTTTTCGCCGCTATCACCGCCGCTGATGGTGACCCTGCCCCTATCTCTTATGATATTAACCCCGTCCGGGTTCAGGTCTTCGGTGACGCTGGCGGTGAAGTCCCCGGCCACGGTCGGCGTATCGTCAGCGCCGGTGATGGTGATGGTGACGCTGGTGGTGGTCATACCGTCCGCAGTGGTCACCGTAAAGGCTTCGGTCCGTGACGAGGCGTCCCCGGCCCGCAGGACGGCGCCCGGCTGGTGCAATTCCTGAATCCCCTGCTGGCTGTTATCCGCCTTGTAGGTCCAGGCACCCATGGCATCTATGGTCAGGTCGCCATAGGTGCCGGTTTTGGTTTCCGCCGTGTACCTTAATGTTGCCAGGTCTTTGGCATCGTCGATGGCGGTGATGGTGCCGGTCGTCACCAGGTTGCCATCGTCGTCGAGGTCGGCATCTTCGGTGACGCCGCCGGTGGCCGACGACAGGCTCAGTTGGCTTTCAGCACCGACGATGGTGACGGTAATCGGAATGCGGGTGATACCGTCATCCAGGAGCACAGAGTAGGTCAGCACCAGCGTCTCGCCGGGGTTGAGTCTCTGGACTTCCGGGGCGCTGTTAGCCACGTCGAAATACCAGGTCGCGGTATTGGCGGGGGTCGTCAAGCCACTGAGATTCAGCGAGGCGCCGAAGGGCTCGTTGTCGGGCGAATTCGACCGCTGGAAGCCGAGGGGTTCATTAAGGTCGCCGCCGGAAAAGGTGACGGTTTGGGTCGCTGACCGCAGATTGCCCGCCGCGTCCGGCATGCCTTCGGTCACGGTGGCGGTGGTCGTGCCGGTGATGTCCTGCGCATCGTCAACGCCATTGATTCTGATGGTGACGGTGGTGGTGGTGTCGCCATCGGCACCGGTCACCGTAAAGGTTTCGGTGAGGGTGGCGGTGTCGGTCAGTTGCTGAATATCCGTGTTGCTGTTATCGGCGGTGTAGGTCCAGGTGCCGTCGGATGAGACCTTCAGCATGCTGCCGTATTTGCCGGGCAGGGTCGCCGCGGTGAGCTTGTTGTCACCGGTATCGCCGCCGCTGATGGTGACGGTGCCGGTGGTCACCAGATTCTTGCCACCGCTATCGACGGCATCTTCGGTGACGGTGCCCGCCGATGGCGTCAGGGTCGGCTTATCATCAGCGCCATTAATAGTGATGGTGATGCTGGTGGTGGCGGTGCCATCGGCGCTGGTTACTGTGAAGGTGTCGGTGGGCGAGTCTGTGGCTTTCAGACCCTGAATCTTCGCGTCGCTGTTATCCGCAGTGTAGGTCCAGGTGCCGTCGGCGAGAAGGGTCAGTGTGCCGTAGGTACCGGTCTGGCTTCCCGCCATCAACTGGTCTTCTCCGGTATCGCCGCCGGTGATGGTGACCGTGCCGGTGGCTACCAGATTGCCATCGTCGTCCACGGCTGTGTCTTCGGTGACCGAGCCGGTGGATGGTGTCAGGGTTGGGGTATCGTCTGCGCCATTAATAGTGATGGTCACGCTGGTGGTAGTGACCATATCGGAACTGGTTACTGTGAAGGTGTCGGTGGGCGAGTCTGTGGCTTTCAGACCCTGAATCTTCGCGTCGCTGTTATCCGCCGTATAGGTCCAGGTGCCGTCGGCGAGAAGGGTCAGTGTGCCGTAGGTGCCGGTCAGCGTCTCCGCCATAAACTGGTCTTCACCGGTATCGCCGCCGGTCGTGGTGACTGTGCCACTGGCCACCAGGTTGCCATCGCCGTCCACGCCGACATCTTCGGTGAGCGAAGCGGTGACCGGTGTCAGGGTCGGCACATCGTCCTCGCCCATCACGGTCACGGTCAGGGTCTTCGTGTCCGTGGCAGTGCCATCGGAAGCCGTATAGGTTACCGAGGTGGTGGCGGTTGCGCCTGCGGCCAGGCCATCAAAGTGAGTGCCGGGGTCGAAGCTCCAGGAGCCATCGGTATGGATGGTGAAGCTGCCGCCGTTGCTGCCGTCGGTGGCCTTGGCGACATTGTTCGTGTCGCCGTCCACCTGAGTGATGGTCAGGGGGTCACCGTCCGGGTCGCTGTCGTTGAGCAGCAGGTCGCGGTTATTGATGATGCCATTGATGGTGGTGCCGGTAGCGCCGTCGGCCACGGTCAGGGTTGCGTTTTCAGTTGTGCTGCCGGCATCGTTCTCCGCCACCGGCGCATTGTTGGGGCCGGTCACCGTCACCGTCAGGGTCGCCGTTGCCGTGCCGCCATTGCCATCGGAGGCCGTGTAGGTTATCGAGGTGGTCTCGGTCTCGCCCTTGGCCAGGTTGTCAAAGTCGCCGTCGGGGTTGAAAGTCCAGCCGCCTTTGCTGTCGATGGTGAAGCTGCCGCCGTTAGTGCCGTCGGTCGCCTTGCCCACACTGGACGTATCACCGTCCACCTGGGTGATGGTCAGTTCGTCGCCGGTGTCACGGTCCATGTCGTTCAGTAGCAGGTCGGCGTTGATGGTGGTGGTGGTGCCGTCGTCGTCATTGGTGATGATGGTGCCGGTGGCGTCATTGGCCACGGTGCGCACGGTGTCTGCATCGGTGGCACCGGTATCGGCGTCCGCTGTCGGCGCATCGTTGGCGCCATTAATGGTGATGATGATGCTGGTGGTGGTCACCGTGTCGGCGCTGGTCACCGTCAGGGTGTCGGTCAGCGTGGCACCGACACCGAGATCCTGAATAGCCTTCTGGCTGTTAGCCGCCTTATACATCCAGGCGCCGTCGGCGGTAATCGTCAGTGTGCCGTAGTCGCCGGTCAACGGTGCCGTCGCCGGCGCCGCCGTGAACCCGCTCTCCCCGGCATCGCCGCCGCTGGTGGTGAGCGTGCCGCTTGCCACCAGATTGCCCGAGGTCACCGAGGCGTCTTCGGTCAGCGTGGCGGTGGCCGGTGTCAGGGTCGGCACGTCATCGGCGCCGGTCACCCGCACCTCCAGGGACCCCATGTGCTCACCGTTACCATCCGACACTGTATAAGGGACCGCGGTGACGAAGGTCTCGCCGTCTTTCAGATAGTCAAAGTCGGTGCCCGGGTCGAATTCCCAGGAACCATCGGCGTTGATGGTGAACTGACCACCAGCGGAGCCACCGACTGCGGCGCCCGCCACCACCATCGTCGGCTGACCCTGATCGTCGAAACCGAAAATCCGGGTGATGGTCAGGTCACCGTCAGGGTCCATGTCGTTGAGCAGCAGGTCGGCGTTGCCGGGGACGATCATGGTGCTGGTTTCGCCGGTGTCAGGGTCGGTCAGGGTCACGGTGATGTCGGTGGCGGTGGCACCATCAGCCACGGTCAGTATGGTGTCCTCATCGGTGGTGCCGGCATCGGCCTCCAGCACCGGCGCATCGTTCTCACCGGTCACCGTCACCGTCAGGGTCGCCGTGTGCGTGTCCGTGCCATCGGAGACGGTGTAGACCACCGAGGTGGTGCGGACCGCGCCGATGGCCAGGTTGTCAAAGTCGGTGTCCGGGTCGAAGGTGTAAGAACCATCGGCATAGAGGGTGAAGGTGCCGCCGCTGCTGCCCAGGGTCGGGGTCTGGGTGGTAGAGGGCGTGGCTGCGGTGCTGCCGTCGTCATTCACCGCCACTGCCTTTGTCTGCTCCTTGTAAGTGCCGTCCGTTTCCCGGGTGTAGCCTTTAACTGCGGTGATGGTGAAGGTGTCACTGTCCGGGTCACTGTCGTTGAGCAGCAGGTCGGCGTTGCCGGTGATGGTCATGGTGGTGGTGACGGTGCTGGTGTCGCCCTTATCGTCGGTCACGGTCTTGATGCTGGTGATGATGGTGGTGTCGCTGGCTTTGGTGCCATCGGCCACGGTCAGCACCGTGTTTTCTTTGGTGGTGGCGGCATCGGCCTTCGCCACCGGGGCATCGTTGACGCCATTAATGGTGATGGTCACCGTGGTGGTGGTCGCACCGTCGGCGCCGGTCACGGTGAAGGTGTCGGTCAGGGATTCTGTGGCTTTCAGATTCTGAATATCCGACTGGCTGTTAGCCGCCGTATAAGTCCAGGTGCCGTTAGCGGCAATCTCCAGCGAGCCGACACTGCTGGTGAAGGTTTCCGCCAGCAACTGGTCTTCCCCATCATCACCACCGCTGGCCCCGACCGTGCCGGTCGCCACCAGATTGCCATCGGCGTCCACGTCGGTATCTTCGGTCACCGTGCCCGTATCCGCCGTCAGGGTCGGCTCATCGTCGGCACCGGTAATGGTGATGGTCACCGTGGTGGTGGTCATCGTGTCGGCACTGGTCACCGTGAAGGTGTCGGTCAGGGTTGCGTCGGGATTCAGGTCCTGAATCTCCGACTGCTTGTTGAGCGCCTTATACGTCCAGGCGCCCGCAGCATCAATCGTCAGTGAGCCATAAGTGCCGGTCACCGGGTCCGTCATAAACTGGCCAGCATTGCCGCCGATCATGATCGTGCCGGTCGCCACCAGATTGCCATCGGCGTCCTCCGAGGTGTCTTCGGTCACTTCGCCGGTCACCCCGGTCACGAGATCCTCGACGCCATGGATGGTAATGGTCACCGTGGTCTTGGTGACCATGTCGGCACTGGTCACTGTGAAGGTGTCGGTCAGGGATTCTGTGGCTTTCAGATTCTGAATATCCGACTGGCTGTTAGCCGCCGTATAAGTCCAGGCGCCGTCAGCGGTAATCGTCAGCGAGCCGTAGTCGCCGCTCAGCGGTGTCGCCGCCGTCGCTGGCATAAACTTGTCTTCACCCGCATCGCCGCCGCTGGCCCCAACCGTGCCTTTCGCCACCAGATTGCCCGAGGTCACCGCCTTGTCTTCGGTGACCTCACCCTTCGCCGGTGTCAGGGTCGGCTTATCGTCGTGACCATTGATGGTGATGGTCACCGTGGTCGTGGTGGCACCATCGGCGCTGGTCACCGTCAGCTTGTCGGTCAGCTCGGCCTCGGGATTCAGGTCCTGAATATCCGTCTGGCTGTTAGCCGCCTTATACGTCCAGGCGCCCGCAGCATCAATCGTCAGTGAGCCATAAGTGCCGGTCACCGGGTCCGTCATAAACTGGCCAGCATTGCCGCCGATCATGATCGTGCCGGTCGCCACCAGATTGCCATCGGCGTCCTCCGAGGTGTCTTCGGTCACTTCGCCGGTCACCCCGGTCACGAGATCCTCGACGCCATGGATGGTAATGGTCACCGTGGTCTTGGTGACCATGTCGGCACTGGTCACTGTGAAGGTGTCGGTCAGGGATTCTGTGGCTTTCAGATTCTGAATATCCGACTGGCTGTTAGCCGCCGTATAAGTCCAGGCGCCGTCAGCGGTAATCGTCAGCGAGCCGTAGTCGCCGCTCAGCGGTGTCGCCGCCGTCGCTGGCATAAACTTGTCTTCACCCGCATCGCCGCCGCTGGCCCCAACCGTGCCTTTCGCCACCAGATTGCCCGAGGTCACCGCCTTGTCTTCGGTGACCTCACCCTTCGCCGGTGTCAGGGTCGGCTTATCGTCGTGACCATTGATGGTGATGGTCACCGTGGTCGTGGTGGCACCATCGGCGCTGGTCACCGTCAGCTTGTCGGTCAGCTCGGCCTCGGGATTCAGGTCCTGAATATCCGTCTGGCTGTTAGCCGCCTTATACGTCCAGGCGCCCGCAGCATCAATCGTCAGTGAGCCATAAGTGCCGGTCACCGGGTCCGTCATAAACTGGCCAGCATTGCCGCCGATCATGATCGTGCCGGTCGCCACCAGATTGCCATCGGCGTCCTCCGAGGTGTCTTCGGTCACTTCGCCGGTCACCCCGGTCACGAGATCCTCGACGCCATGGATGGTAATGGTCACCGTGGTCTTGGTGACCATGTCGGCACTGGTCACTGTGAAGGTGTCGGTCAGGGATTCTGTGGCTTTCAGATTCTGAATATCCGACTGGCTGTTAGCCGCCGTATAAGTCCAGGCGCCGTCAGCGGTAATCGTCAGCGAGCCGTAGTCGCCGCTCAGCGGTGTCGCCGCCGTCGCTGGCATAAACTTGTCTTCACCCGCATCGCCGCCGCTGGCCCCAACCGTGCCTTTCGCCACCAGATTGCCCGAGGTCACCGCCTTGTCTTCGGTGACCTCACCCTTCGCCGGTGTCAGGGTCGGCTTATCGTCGTGACCATTGATGGTGATGGTCACCGTGGTCGTGGTGGCACCATCGGCGCTGGTCACCGTCAGCTTGTCGGTCAGCTCGGCCTCGGGATTCAGGTCCTGAATATCCGTCTGGCTGTTAGCCGCCTTATACGTCCAGGCGCCCGCAGCATCAATCGTCAGTGAGCCATAAGTGCCGGTCACCGGGTCCGTCATAAACTGGCCAGCATTGCCGCCGATCATGATCGTGCCGGTCGCCACCAGATTGCCATCGGCGTCCTCCGAGGTGTCTTCGGTCACTTCGCCGGTCACCCCGGTCACGAGATCCTCGACGCCATGGATGGTAATGGTCACCGTGGTCTTGGTGACCATGTCGGCACTGGTCACTGTGAAGGTGTCGGTCAGGGATTCTGTGGCTTTCAGATTCTGAATATCCGACTGGCTGTTAGCCGCCGTATAAGTCCAGGCGCCGTCAGCGGTAATCGTCAGCGAGCCGTAGTCGCCGCTCAGCGGTGTCGCCGCCGTCGCTGGCATAAACTTGTCTTCACCGCATCGCCGCCGCTGGCCCCAACCGTGCCTTTCGCCACCAGATTGCCCGAGGTCACCGCCTTGTCTTCGGTGACCTCACCCTTCGCCGGTGTCAGGGTCGGCTTATCGTCGTGACCATTGATGGTGATGGTCACCGTGGTCGTGGTGGCACCATCGGCGCTGGTCACCGTCAGCTTGTCGGTCAGCTCGGCCTCGGGATTCAGGTCCTGAATATCCGTCTGGCTGTTAGCCGCCTTATACGTCCAGGCGCCCGCAGCATCAATCGTCAGTGAGCCATAAGTGCCGGTCACCGGGTCCGTCATAAACTGGCCAGCATTGCCGCCGATCATGATCGTGCCGGTCGCCACCAGATTGCCATCGGCGTCCTCCGAGGTGTCTTCGGTCACTTCGCCGGTCACCCCGGTCACGAGATCCTCGACGCCATGGATGGTAATGGTCACCGTGGTCTTGGTGACCATGTCGGCACTGGTCACTGTGAAGGTGTCGGTCAGGGATTCAAGGCGGTGACCTCGGGCAATCTGGTGGCGAAAGGCACGGTTGGGGCCAGCGGCGGCGATGCGGGTGAAGACAAGTTTATGCCAGCGACGGCGGCGACACCGCTGAGCGGCGACTACGGCTCGCTGACGATTACCGCTGACGGCGCCTGGACTTATACGGCGGCTAACAGCCAGTCGGATATTCAGAATCTGAAAGCCACAGAATCCCTGACCGACACCTTCACAGTGACCAGTGCCGACATGGTCACCAAGACCACGGTGACCATTACCATCCATGGCGTCGAGGATCTCGTGACCGGGGTGACCGGCGAAGTGACCGAAGACACCTCGGAGGACGCCGATGGCAATCTGGTGGCGACCGGCACGATCATGATCGGCGGCAATGCTGGCCAGTTTATGACGGACCCGGTGACCGGCACTTATGGCTCACTGACGATTGATGCTGCGGGCGCCTGGACGTATAAGGCGGCTAACAGCCAGACGGATATTCAGGACCTGAATCCCGAGGCCGAGCTGACCGACAAGCTGACGGTGACCAGCGCCGATGGTGCCACCACGACCACGGTGACCATCACCATCAATGGTCACGACGATAAGCCGACCCTGACACCGGCGAAGGGTGAGGTCACCGAAGACAAGGCGGTGACCTCGGGCAATCTGGTGGCGAAAGGCACGGTTGGGGCCAGCGGCGGCGATGCGGGTGAAGACAAGTTTATGCCAGCGACGGCGGCGACACCGCTGAGCGGCGACTACGGCTCGCTGACGATTACCGCTGACGGCGCCTGGACTTATACGGCGGCTAACAGCCAGTCGGATATTCAGAATCTGAAAGCCACAGAATCCCTGACCGACACCTTCACAGTGACCAGTGCCGACATGGTCACCAAGACCACGGTGACCATTACCATCCATGGCGTCGAGGATCTCGTGACCGGGGTGACCGGCGAAGTGACCGAAGACACCTCGGAGGACGCCGATGGCAATCTGGTGGCGACCGGCACGATCATGATCGGCGGCAATGCTGGCCAGTTTATGACGGACCCGGTGACCGGCACTTATGGCTCACTGACGATTGATGCTGCGGGCGCCTGGACGTATAAGGCGGCTAACAGCCAGACGGATATTCAGGACCTGAATCCCGAGGCCGAGCTGACCGACAAGCTGACGGTGACCAGCGCCGATGGTGCCACCACGACCACGGTGACCATCACCATCAATGGTCACGACGATAAGCCGACCCTGACACCGGCGAAGGGTGAGGTCACCGAAGACAAGGCGGTGACCTCGGGCAATCTGGTGGCGAAAGGCACGGTTGGGGCCAGCGGCGGCGATGCGGGTGAAGACAAGTTTATGCCAGCGACGGCGGCGACACCGCTGAGCGGCGACTACGGCTCGCTGACGATTACCGCTGACGGCGCCTGGACTTATACGGCGGCTAACAGCCAGTCGGATATTCAGAATCTGAAAGCCACAGAATCCCTGACCGACACCTTCACAGTGTCAGGGTCGGCTTATCGTCGTGACCATTGATGGTGATGGTCACCGTGGTCGTGGTGGCACCATCGGCGCTGGTCACCGTCAGCTTGTCGGTCAGCTCGGCCTCGGGATTCAGGTCCTGAATATCCGTCTGGCTGTTAGCCGCCTTATACGTCCAGGCGCCCGCAGCATCAATCGTCAGTGAGCCATAAGTGCCGGTCACCGGGTCCGTCATAAACTGGCCAGCATTGCCGCCGATCATGATCGTGCCGGTCGCCACCAGATTGCCATCGGCGTCCTCCGAGGTGTCTTCGGTCACTTCGCCGGTCACCCCGGTCACGAGATCCTCGACGCCATGGATGGTAATGGTCACCGTGGTCTTGGTGACCATGTCGGCACTGGTCACTGTGAAGGTGTCGGTCAGGGATTCTGTGGCTTTCAGATTCTGAATATCCGACTGGCTGTTAGCCGCCGTATAAGTCCAGGCGCCGTCAGCGGTAATCGTCAGCGAGCCGTAGTCGCCGCTCAGCGGTGTCGCCGCCGTCGCTGGCATAAACTTGTCTTCACCCGCATCGCCGCCGCTGGCCCCAACCGTGCCTTTCGCCACCAGATTGCCCGAGGTCACCGCCTTGTCTTCGGTGACCTCACCCTTCGCCGGTGTCAGGGTCGGCTTATCGTCGTGACCATTGATGGTGATGGTCACCGTGGTCGTGGTGGCACCATCGGCGCTGGTCACCGTCAGGGTGTCGGTCAGCTCGGCCTCGGGATTCAGGTCCTGAATATCCGTCTGGCTGTTAGCCGCCTTATACGTCCAGGCGCCCGCAGCATCAATCGTCAGTGAGCCATAAGTGCCGGTCACCGGGTCCGTCATAAACTGGCCAGCATTGCCGCCGATCATGATCGTGCCGGTCGCCACCAGATTGCCATCGGCGTCCACCGATGTGTCCTCGGTCACTGCGCCGCTCACCCCGGTCACGAGATCCTCGACACCACGGATGGTGATGGTCACCGTGGCCGTGGTGACACCGTCCGCACTGGTCACCGTCAGCGTGTCGGTCAGGGTTTCACCGGTATCGAGATTCTGAATGTCATCCTGGCTGTTAGCCGCCGTATAAGTCCAGGCGCCGTTGGCGGCAATCGTCAGTGAGCCATAAGTGCCGGTCACCGGCGTCGTCATAAACTGGTCTTCACCATCATCGCCGCCGCTGGCCCCAACCGTGCCGCTGGCCACCAGATTGCCCGAGACCACGTCGGTATCTTCGGTGACCGACTTCGTCGCCCCCGTCAGGGCCGGCTTATCGTCGTGACCATTGATGGTGATGGTCACCGTGGTGGTGGTGGCACCGTCGGCGCTGGTCACCGGCAGGGTGTCGGTCAGGGTTGCGTCGGGATTCAGGTCCTGAATATCCGTCTGGCTGTTAGCCGCCTTATAAGTCCAGGCGCCCGCAGCATCAATCGTCAGTGTGCCATAAGTGCCGGTCACCGGGTCCGTCATAAACTGGCCAGCATTGCCGCCGATCATGATCGTGCCGGTCGCCACCAGATTGCCATCGGCGTCCACCGATGTGTCCTCGGTCACTGCGCCGCTCACCCCGGTCACGAGATCCTCGACACCACGGATGGTGATGGTCACCGTGGCCGTGGTGACACCGTCCGCACTGGTCACCGTCAGCGTGTCGGTCAGGGTTTCACCGGCATCGAGATTCTGAATGTCATCCTGGCTGTTAGCCGCCGTATAAGTCCAGGCGCCGTTGGCGGCAATCGTCAGTGAGCCATAAGTGCCGGTCACCGGCGTCGTCATAAACTGGTCTTCACCATCATCGCCGCCGCTGGCCCCAACCGTGCCGCTGGCCACCAGATTGCCCGAGACCACGTCGGTATCTTCGGTGACCGACTTCGTCGCCCCCGTCAGGGCCGGCTTATCGTCGTGACCATTGATGGTGATGGTCACCGTGGTGGTGGTGGCACCGTCGGCGCTGGTCACCGGCAGGGTGTCGGTCAGGGTTGCGTCGGGATTCAGGTCCTGAATATCCGTCTGGCTGTTAGCCGCCTTATAAGTCCAGGCGCCCGCAGCATCAATCGTCAGTGTGCCATAAGTGCCGGTCACCGGGTCCGTCATAAACTGGCCAGCATTGCCGCCGATCATGATCGTGCCGGTCGCCACCAGATTGCCATCGGCGTCCACCGATGTGTCCTCGGTCACTGCGCCGCTCACCCCGGTCACGAGATCCTCGACACCACGGATGGTGATGGTCACCGTGGCCGTGGTGACACCGTCCGCACTGGTCACCGTCAGCGTGTCGGTCAGGGTTTCACCGGCATCGAGATTCTGAATGTCATCCTGGCTGTTAGCCGCCGTATAAGTCCAGGCGCCGTTGGCGGCAATCGTCAGTGAGCCATAAGTGCCGGTCACCGGCGTCGTCATAAACTGGTCTTCACCATCATCGCCGCCGCTGGCCCCAACCGTGCCGCTGGCCACCAGATTGCCCGAGACCAGCCCCGTGTCTTCGGTGACCGACTTCGTCGCCCCCGTCAGGATCGGATCGTCGTTCTCACCGGTCACGGTCACGATCAGGTTCCCCGTGTCCGTACCGCCTTTACCATCCGACAGGGTATAGGACACCAAGGTGGTGGCGGTTTCCCCGGTCTTGAGACCATCAAAGTCTTTGCCCGGGTCGAAGCTCCAGGAACCATCGGCGTTGACCTTGAACTTACCGCCGTTGCTGCCCGTCCTGTCCATGCCCGGATCGCTGTCCGTATCACGACCGAAAACCCGGCTGACGGTCAGGGTGTCGCCGTCAGGATCGGTGTCGTGGCGCAGCAGGTTGGCACCATCGGCCACGGTTATGGCGGTGTTTTCAGTGGTGGCACCGGCATCGTCAACCGCCGTCGGCGCATCGTTGACGCCGGTCACGGTCACCGTCAGGGTGGCGGGAGTGGCGGAGGTGGCACCGTTAACATCGGAGACGGTATAGGTCACCGAGGTGGTGCGGGTCTTGCCCACCGCCAGATCGTCAAAGTCCTTGCCCGGGTCGAAGTCCCAGGAACCATTGGCATTGATGGTGAACTTACCGCCGTTTTTGCCAAACGTCTCGGCCCCCACCGCCACGTTGTTCTGCTCCTGGTACTTGCCGTCCGCGTCCCGGGTATAGCCGCTAACCCCGGTGATGGTGAAGGTGGTGTCACCGTCAGGGTCGGTGTCGTTGAGCAGCAGGCCGGCGTTGACCGTGGTGGTGCCAGAGGTGGTGCCGGTGGCGTCATTGGCCACGGTCAGTTTGGTGTTTTCAGCGGTGGCGCCGGCATCGTCAACCGCCGTCGGGGCATCGTTGGCACCGGTCACGGTCACGGTCAGGGTGGCGGAGGTGGCGGAGGTGGCACCGTTAACATCGGAGACGGTATAGGTCACCGAGGTGGTGCGGGTCTTGCCCACCTTCAGATCGTCAAAGGCCGTGCCCGGATTGAATTCCCAGGAACCATCGGCACGGATGGTGAACTTACCGCCATCGCTGCCATCGATAGCCTTGCCGACATTGGCCGCGTCGCCGCCCACGGCGGTGATGGTGGAGGTGTCGCCTTCAGCGTCAGTGTCGTTGAGCAGCAGGTCGGCGTTGTTGGTGATGGTACTGGTGCTGCCTTTGTCATCGGTGATGATGGTGGTGGTGCCTTTGGCGCCATCGGCCACCTTCAGCAGCTTGTTTTCATCGGTGACGCCGGTATCGTCGTTCGCCACCGGCGCATCATCGGTGCCGGTCACGGTTACCGTCAGGGTTGCCGACCCACCGGTGCCGTCACTATCCGACACGCTGTATTCCACCGAGGTGGTGGCGGTATCGCCATCGGCCAGTTTGTCAAAGTCTTTACCGGGGTCGAATTCCCAGGAACCGTCGGCGTTGATGATGAAGGTGCCGCCGCCCCTGCCCCCCGTCTCCTGCCCGGCATTGACAATCGTGTCACCGGAAACCCGGGTGATGGTCAGGCCGTCGCCGTCAAGTTCGTTGTCGTTGAGCAGCAGGCCGGCGTTGGTGGTGACGCGATTGGTGGTGACGCCATTGGTGGTGGTGCCGGAGGTGGTGGTGCCGGTGGCGTCTTTGGCCACCTTCAGCGGGGCGTTTTCAGTCGTGGCGCCGAAGTCGGCGGTCGGCGTCGTCCCATCGTGCTGGCCGGTCACGGTCACCGTCAGGGTCGCCGTGTTCGTGCCACCGTTACTATCCGAGGCCGTGTAAACCACCGAGGTGGTGCGGGTCTCGCCCCGCGCCAGATCATCAAAGTCGGTGCCCGGGTTGAATTCCCAGGAACCATCGGCACGGATGGTGAAGCTGCCGCCGGCCTTGCCATTTTCGCCGGTGCCCGCAATGGCGTTGCCGACATTGGCCGCGTCGCCACCCACGGCACTGATGCTGAGGGTGTCGCCGTCAATGTCTTCGTCGTTGAGCAGCAGGTCGGCGTTGATGGTGGTGGTAGTGTTGTCGGTGTTGGTGATGATGGTGCCGGTAGCGCCGTCGGCCACCGTCAGTTTGGCGTTTTCAGTGGTGACGCCGGTGTCGTCGTCCGCCGTCAGACCATCGTTGGCGCCGGTCACGGTCACGGTCAGGGTGGCCGTATCCGTCTCACTGCCATCGGAGGCCGTGTAATCCACCGAGGTGGTGCGGGTCTTGCCCACCGCCAGATCGTCAAAGCTGGTACCGGGGTCGAAGCTCCAGGAGCCATCGACCTTGAGGGTGAACTTACCGCCGTTAGTGCCGTCTACGGCAGTGCCGATATTGGCCGCGACACCGTTAACCCCGGTGATGGTGAGGGTGTCGCCACCAAGGTCGATATCGTTGAGCAGCAGGTCGGCATTGTTGGTGATGGTGCCGGAGGTGGTGCCGGTGGCGTCGTCGGCCACGGTCAGTTCTGTGTTTTCAGTGGTGGTGCCGGCATCGTCGGTCGCCGTCACATCAAGGTTCGCGTACACCGTCACCGTCAGGGTTGCCGTCGCCGTTTCGCCGTTGCTATCCGTCGCCGTGTACACCACCGAGGCGGTGCCCGTGTCGTCGCCTTTCAGGTTGTCAAAGTCACCGTCGGGGTCGAAGCTCCAGGAGCCATCGGCACGGATGGTGAACTGACCCCCGCCGGTGCCCGCAATGGCCTTGCCGAGATTGGCCGCGGCGAGACTGTCTGCGGTGGCGCCAACCTGGCTGATGGTGAGGCTGTCGTCGTCAATGTCCTCGTCGTTGAGCAGCAGGTCGGCGTTCAAACCGTTGCCGCCACCCGCCGCGTCATTGGCCACCGTCCGCACACTGTTTTTACTGGTTCTGCCCGTGTCGTCGTCCGCCGTCAGGCCATCGTTGGCGCCGGTCACGGTCACGGTCAGGGTGGCGGGAGCAGCGGAGGTGCCGCCGTTGCTATCGGAGACGGTGTACTCCACCGAGGTGGTGGCGGTATCGCCATCGGCCAGGTTGTCAAAGTCGGTGCCCGGGTCGAAGTCCCAGGAGCCATTTTTATTAAGGGTGAAGCTGCCGCCGTTGCTGCCATTGATGGCTTTGCCCACATTGGCCGCGACACCGTTAACCCCGGTGATGGTGGGGGTGTCGCCGTCAATGTCGTCGTCATTGAGCAGCAGGCCGGCGTTGGTGGTGACGCCATTGGTGGTGGTGCCGGTGGCGTCTTTGGCCACCTTCAGCGGGGCGTTTTCAGTGGTGGCACCGGTATCGTCTTTCGCCTCCGGCGCATCGTTGATGCCGGTCACGGTTACGGTCAGGGTGACGGGAGTGGCGGAGGTGGCACCGTTAACATCGGAGGCGGTGTAAGCCACCGAGGTGGTGCGGGTCTCGCCGCCTTTCAGGTTGTCAAAGTCGTCGCCCGGGTTGAATTCCCAGGAACCATTTTTATTAAGGGTGAAGCTGCCGCCGTTGCTGCCAGCGGTGGCCTTGCCGACATTGGCCGTGCTACCCGCAACCCGGTTGATGCTGAGGCGGTCGCTTTCAGCGTCCTCGTCGTTGAGCAGCAGGTCGGCGTTGTAGACAGTCGTGCCGCTGGTGGTGCCGGTGGCGCCATCGGCCACCTTCAGCACCGAGTTGTCAGCGGTGACAGTGAAGGCACCGCTATCGGCCACCGCCACCGGCGCATCGTTGGTGCCGGTCACGGTTACCGTCAGGGTGGCGGGAGTGGCGGAGGTGGCACCTTTAACATCGGAGACGGTGTAGGTCACCTGGGTGGTGGCGGTATCGCCATCGGCCAGTTTGTCAAAGTCGTCGCCCGGGTCGAAGTCCCAGGAGCCATTTTTATTAAGGGTGAAGCTGCCGCCATCGCTGCCATCGACGGCCTTGCCGACACTGCCCGTATCACCGTCCACCTCGGTGATGGTGAGGGTGTCGCCGGTGTCATCGTCGGTGTCATTGAACAGCAGGTTCGCGTTAGTCGTGCCCGTTTCACCAACGGCCACGGTGAGCACCGTGTTTTCAAGCGTGCTGCCGGTATCGTCAACCGCCACCGGCGCATCGTTCTTACCGGTCACGGTTACCGTCAGTTTGGCCGTGTCCGTGAGGGTGCCATCGGAGGCGACGTAGGTCACCGAGGTGGTGCGGGTCTTGCCATCGGCCAGATCGTCAAAGTCGCCGTCGGGGTCGAAAGTCCAGGAGCCATCCTTGTTGACGGTGAACTTGCCGCCGCCCGTGCCCCCCGTCTCCTCCCCGGCCTTGACAGACGTGTCACCGACAAACCGGGTGATGTTCAGGGTGTCGCCGTCAGCGTCTTTGTCATTGAGCAGCAGGTCGGCGTTGCCGGTGATGGTACTGGTGAAGGCGCTGGTCTCGCCGGTGTCAGGGTCGGTCACGATAGTGGTGCCGGTGGCGGTGGTGGCGTCATTGGCCACGGTCAGTTTGGTGTTTTCAGTGGTGGCGCCTGTATCGTCTTTCGCATCCGGCGTATCGGCGGCGCCATGGATGGTGATTTTCACCGTGGTGGTGGTCACCGTGTCGGTACTGGTCACTGTGAAGGTGTCGGTCAGCATGGCCCCGGCGCCAATACCCTGAATCTTGTTATCCGCCGTATAGGTCCAGGTGCCGTCGGCGGCAATTTTCAGTGAGCCGACCTTGCTGGTCTGCGTCTCCGCCTTAAACTTGTTCTCACCGGCATCGCCGCCGGTGGTGCCAACCGTGCCGCTTGCCACCAGATTGCCTTTGGCGTCCACCGCGACATCTTCGGTGAGCGTGGCCGTATCCCCCGTCAGGGTCGGCTTATCATCGGCGCCCATCACGGTCACGGTCAGGGTCGCCGTGTCCGTGAGACTGCCATCGGAGGCCGTGTATTCCACCGAGGTGGTCCTGGTCACACCCGCCTTCAGATCGTCAAAGGCCGTGCCCGGATTGAAGTCCCAGGAACCATCGGCACGGATGGTGAAGCTGCCGCCGCCGCTGCCAGTGGTGGCCTTGCCGACACTGCTCGTATCACCGTCCACCTCGGTGATGGTCAGATCGTCACTGTCAATATCGATGTCGTTGAGTAACAGGTCCGCATTGATGGTGGTCGTGCCGGAGGTGGTGCCGGTGGCGCCATCGGCCACGGTCAGGTCTGTGTTTTCAGTCGTGGTGCCGGCATCGTCGTTCGCCGTCAAACCATCATTGGCGCCGGTCACGGTAACGGTCAGGGTCGCCGTGTCCGTGAGACTGCCATCGGAGGCCGTGTATTCCACCGAGGTGGTCCTGGTCACACCCGCCTTCAGATCGTCAAAGGCCGTGCCCGGATTGAAGTCCCAGGAACCATCGGCACGGATGGTGAAGCTGCCGCCGCCGCTGCCAGTGGTGGCCTTGCCGACACTGCTCGTATCACCGTCCACCTCGGTGATGGTCAGATCGTCACTGTCAATATCGATGTCGTTGAGTAACAGGTCCGCATTGATGGTGGTCGTGCCGGAGGTGGTGCCGGTATCGCCATCGGCCACCGTCAGTTCTGTGTTTTCAGTCGTGGTGCCGGCATCGTCATTGGCCGTCAAACCATCATTGGCACCGGTCACCGTCACCGTCAGGGTCGCCGTGTCCGTGAGGGTGCCATCGGAGGCCGTGTATTCCACCGAGGTGGTCTTGGTCACACCCGCCTTCAGATCGTCAAAGTCGGTACCCGGATTGAATTCCCAGGAGCCATTGGCACGGATGGTGAAGCTGCCGCCATCACTACCGTCAGTGGCCTTGCCGACACTGCTCGTATCACCGCCCACCTCGGTGATGGTCAGATCGTCACTGTCAATATCGACATCGTTCAGCAGAAGGTCGGCGTTGGTCGACCCGGTGTCGCCATCGGCCACGGTCAGGTCTGTGTTTTCCGTGGCGGTGCCGGCATCGTCATTGGCCGTCAAACCATCATTGGCCCCGGTCACGGTGACGGTCAGGGTCGCCGTGTCCGTGAGGGTGCCATCGGAGGCCGTGTATTCCACCGAGGTGGTCTTGGTCACACCCGCCTTCAGATCGTCAAAGTCGGTACCCGGATTGAATTCCCAGGAACCATCGGCACGGATGGTGAAGCTGCCGCCGCCGCTGCCAGTGGTGGCCTTGCCGACACTGCTCGTATCACCGTCCACTTCGGTGATGGTCAGATCGTCACTGTCAATATCGATGTCGTTGAGTAACAGGTCCGCATTGATGGTGGTCGTGCCGGAGGTGGTGCCGGTGGCGCCATCGGCCACGGTCAGGTCTGTGTTTTCAGTGGCGGTACCGCTATCGTCATTGGCCGTCAAACCATCATTGGCACCGGTCACCGTCACCGTCAGGGTCGCCGTGTCCGTGAGGGTGCCATCGGAGGCCGTGTATTCCACCGAGGTGGTCCTGGTCACACCCGCCTTCAGATCGTCAAAGGCGGTGCCCGGATTGAAGTCCCAGGAACCATTGGCACGGATGGTGAAGCTGCCGCCGCCGCTGCCAGTGGTGGCCTTGCCGACACTGCTCGTATCACCGTCCACCTCGGTGATGGTCAGATCGTCACTGTCAATATCGATGTCGTTGAGTAACAGGTCCGCATTGATGGTGGTCGTGCCGGAGGTGGTGCCGGTGGCGCCATCGGCCACGGTCAGGTCTGTGTTTTCAGTCGTGGTGCCGGCATCGTCGTTCGCCGTCAAACCATCATTGGCCCCGGTCACGGTGACGGTCAGGGTCGCCGTGTCCGTGAGACTGCCATCGGAGGCGGTGTACTCCACCGAGGTGGTCTTGGTCACACCCGCCTTCAGATCGTCAAAGTCCGTGCCCGGATTGAATTCCCAGGAGCCATTGGCACGGATGGTGAAGCTGCCGCCATCACTGCCGTTAGTGGCCTTGCCGACACTGCTCGTATCACCGTCCACCTCGGTGATGGTCAGATCGTCACTGTCAATATCGACATCGTTCAGCAGCAGATCCGCGTTAGTCGTGGTGGTGCCGGAGGTGGTGCCGGTGGCGCCATCGGCCACGGTCAGGTCTGTGTTTTCCGTGGTGGTGCCGGCATCGTCGTTGGCCGTCAGCCCATCATTGGCGCCGGTCACCGTCACCGTCAGGGTCGCCGTGTCCGTGAGACTGCCATCGGAGGCCGTGTATTCCACCGAGGTGGTCTTGGTCACACCCGCCTTCAGATCGTCAAAGTCCGTGCCCGGATTGAATTCCCAGGAGCCATTGGCACGGATGGTGAAGCTGCCGCCATCGCTGCCACTGGTGGCCTTGCCGACACTGCTCGTATCACCGTCCACTTCGGTGATGGTCAGATCGTCACCGTCAATATCGACATCGTTCAGTAACAGATCGGCGTTAGTCGTGGTTGTGCCAGAGGTGGTGCCGGTGGCGCCATCGGCCACCGTCAGTTCTGTGTTTTCAGTGGTGGTGCCGCTATCGTCATTGGCCGTCAAACCATCATTGGCACCGGTCACCGTCACCGTCAGGGTCGCCGTGTCCGTGAGGGTGCCATCGGAGGCCGTGTATTCCACCGAGGTGGTTTTGGTCACACCCGCCTTCAGATCGTCAAAGTCGGTACCCGGATTGAATTCCCAGGACCCATTGGCACGGAGGGTGAAGCTGCCGCCATCGCTGCCATCGGTGGCCTTGCCGACACTGCTCGTATCACCGTCCACCTCGGTGATGGTCAGATCGTCACTGTCAATATCGACATCGTTCAGCAGCAGGTCCGCATTGACTCTTTGTGCCCCGCCACCCGGCCCGGTGGTCGTGCCGGAGGTGGTGCCGGTGGCACCATCGGCCACGGTCAGGTCTGTGTTTTCAGTCGTGGTGCCGCTATCGTCATTGGCCGTCAAACCATCATTGGTACCCCTCACCGTCACCGTCAGGGTCGCCGTGTCCGTGAGGGTGCCATCGGAGGCCGTGTATTCCACCGAGGTGGTCTTGGTCACACCCGCCTTCAGATCGTCAAAGTCCGTGCCCGGATTGAATTCCCAGGAACCATTGGCACGGATGGTGAAGCTGCCGCCATCGCTGCCACCGGTGGCCTTGCCGACACTGCTCGTATCACCGTCCACCTCGGTGATGGTCAGATCGTCACTGTCAATATCGACATCGTTCAGCAACAGATCGGCGTTAATGGTGGTCGTGCCGGAGGTGGTGCCGGTGGCGCCATCGGCCACTGTCAGTTTGGTGTTTTCAGTCGTGGCACCGCTATCGTCCACCGCCACCGGTTTATCGTTGACGCCGGTCACGGTGACGGTCAGGGTGGCGATGTCAGAAAGGCCGCCATCGGAAGCCCTGTAGGTCACCTTGGTGTCGCGGGTCTCGCCGACTTTCAGGTCGTCAAAGTTGTTTTCCTCGTTGCCATCGGGGTTGAATTCCCAGGAGCCGTCGGCCCTGATGGTGAAGGTGCCGCCGTTGCTGCCATTTACGGCCTTGCCGATATTGGCCGACTCACCGTCCACCTCAGTGATGGTGAGGGTGTCACCGTTAGCGTCGGTGTCGTTGAGCAGCAGGTCGGCGTTGCCGGTGATGGTACTGGTGGTGCCTTTGTCATCGGTGGTGATGATGGTGTCGGTGGCTTTGGCGTCATTGGCCACCTTCAGCACCGTGTTTTCAGCGGTGACGCCGACATCGGCAACCGCCACCGGCGTATTCTTGCTGCTGCTCACGGTCACGGTCAGTTTGGCGGTATCCGTGCCACCCTCGCCATCGGACATCGTGTAGGCCACCGAGGTGGTGCGGGTCTTGCCGTCTTTCAGGTCGTCAAAGTCCCCGTCGGGGTCGAAGCTCCAGGAACCATCGGCACGGATGGTGAACTTACCGCCGTTTTTGCCATAGGTCTCGACCCCCGCCTTCACGTCCTGGCGCGTGTCGTCGTCCGGGTCCGCGTTGGTGTAGCCTTTAACCGCCGTGATGGTGTGGGTATCGCCGATGTCAACGTCTTCGTCGTTTTCCAGCAGGTTGGCATTGGTGGCGCCGGTATCACCAACGCCCACGGTCAGCACCTTGTTTTCAGCCGTGCTGCCTGTGTCATCCATCGCATCCGGGTCGTCGTTCTCACCGGTCACGGTCACGGTCAGGGTGGCCGTGTCCGTGAACTCGCCATCGGAGGCGGTGTAAGCCACCTTGGTGTCGCGGGTTTCGCCCTTAGCCAGGTTGTTAAAGTCGCCGTCGGGGTCGAAGCTCCAGGAGCCGTTGGCATGGATGGTGAACTTACCGCCATCGGCGACATCTATGGCCTTGCCGACACTGGCCGTATCACCGTTCACCTCGGTGATCTCCAGGGTGTCACCGTCTTTGTCCTCGTCATTGAGCAGCAGGTCGGCACCATCGGTCGCGGTTTCGGCGGTACCCTCCTGACCATCGCCCAACGTCAGCAACTCGCCTTCTTTGGCCTTGCCGGTGTCGTCGTTCGCCGTCAGGCCATCGTTGATGCCGGTCACGGTCACGGTCAGGGTGGCGGTATCCGTGCCATCGACGGTGCCATCGGAGACGGTGTAGGTCACCTCGGTGGTGCGGACCGCGCCCTCGGCCAGGTTGTCGAAGTCCTTGCCGGGGTCGAAGCTCCAGGAGCCATTGGCGGCGATGGTGAAGGTACCGCCCTTGTCGCCAAGGGTCGAGGTCGGGGTCCCGGCAGTCACTACCTGTTCCGCCCGGGCCGTGTAAGTGTCGGGCGCGTCATCGTCATCGGCCTCGACCCGGGTGTAGCCATTAACCGCCGTGATGGTGAGGTCGTCGCCGTCAGGGTCGGTGTCGTTGAGGAGCAGGTCGGCGTTGCCGGTGATGATTCTGGTGGCGCTCATGGTGTCGCCGGGGTCACCGTCGGGGTCGGGCACGATCTCGGTGATGGTGGTGTCGGTGGCGGTATCACCATCTTCCACGGTCAGCAGCGCGTTTTGAGTGGTGGCGCCGACATCGGCCACCGCCACCGGATCAGCGTTCGCAGCGGTCACGGTCACGGTCAGGGTGGCGGTATGGGTGCCGCCGTTGCCATCGGAGGTCGTGTACTGCACCGAGGTCGTGGCGGTGGCGCCATCGGCCAGATTGTCAAAGTCCCCGTCGGGGTCGAAGTCCCAGGAGCCATCGTCGTTGATGGTGAACACGCCGCCGTGGCTGCCATAAGTCTCGGCCCCCGCCTTCACGTCCTGGCGCGTGTCGTCGTCCGGGTCCGCGTTGGTGTAGCCTTTAACCGCCGTGATGGTGAGGCTGTCATTGTCATTGTCAATGTCGGTGTCATTGAGCAGCAGGTCGGCGTTGCCGGTGGCGGTGCTGCCATCGGAGACGATGATGACGGCGCCGGCGGCGTCATTCGCCACGTTCAGCCTGGTGTCCTTATCCGTCCTGCCGGCATCCTTAACCGCCACCGGATTATCGTTGGCACCGGTCACGGTCACGGTCAGGGTGGCGGTGTCGGCGGTGGTGGTGCCGTCGGCGGTGGTGCCGCCATCGGAGACGGTGTATTCCACCTTGGTGTCGCGGGTCTCGCCCGCGGCCAGATCGTCAAAGTCTTTGCCGGGGTCGAAAGTGTAAGAGCCATCGGCATAGAGGGTGAAGGTACCGCCTTTGCTGCCAAGGGTCTGGGTCTGGGGTGAGGTGGGCGAGGGCGTGGCCGCAGTGCCGTCGGCAGTCACTGGCACCGCCTCTGTCTGCGGCTGGTAAGTGTCGTCCACGACCCGGGTGTAGCCTTTAACCGCGGTGATGGTGAGGGGGTCGCCGTCAGGGTCACTGTCGTTGAGCAGCAGGTCGGCGTTGCCGGTGATGGTGCCGGTGGTGGTGCTGGTGTCGCCTTTGTCATCGGTCACGATGCTGGTGATGATGGTGGTGTCGGTGGCGGCGGTGCCATCGGCCACGGTCAGCACCGTGTCCTCATCGGTGGTGGCGAGGTCAGCGGTGGCGGTGGGTGCAGTGTTCCGCATTACCGTCACGGTCAGTTTGGCGGTGTGGGTGTCCGTGCCATCGGAGACGGTGTAAGTCACCGAGGTGGTGCGGGAGGGGTCGTCGTCGTCCAGGTCGTTAAAGTCGTTGGCGGGGTTGAAGGTGTAAGAACCATCGGCATAGAGGGTGAAGAGGCCGCCGTTGCTGCCAAGGGTCGGGGTCTGGGCCGGGGTCGGGGGCGCGGTCGCGGTGCCGTCTTTAGTCACTGCCACCGCCGCTTCCTGTTCCTTGTAAGTGCCGTCCGCTTCCAGGGTGTAGCCTTTAACCGCCGTGATAGTGAGGCTGTCATCGTCATCGTCAACGTCCGAGTCATTGACCAGCAGGTCGGCGTTGATGGTGGTGGTGCTGCCGTCGTCGTTGGTGATGACGATGCCGGTAGCGCCATCTTCCACGGTCCGCACCTCGGCCGTGGTCGCCCTGCCGGTATCGGCCTTCGCCACCGGCGCGTCGTTGGCGCCGGTCACGGTCACGGTCAGGGTGGCGGTGTCCATGGTCGTGCCATCGGAGGCGGTGTAGACCACCGAGGTGGTGCGGTCCTCGCCTGCGGCCAGATCGTCAAAGTCCCCGTCGGGGTCGAAGCTCCAGGAGCCATCGGTGTTGATGGTGAAGCTGCCGCCGTTTTTGCCAAGGGTCTCGGTCGGGGTCCCGTCAACCACTGCCTGTTCCGCCCGGGCCGTGTAAGTGTCGGGCGCGTCATCGACCACGACCCGGGTGTAGCCCTTAACCGCCGTGATGGTGTGGGTGTCGGTGGTGTCATCGTCATCGTCATTGAGCAGCAGGTCGGCGTTGATGGTCATGGTGCTGCTGTCGGCGTCGTCGGTGACGATGGTGCCTTTGGCGTCGTCGGCCACGGTCAGCGGCGTGTCCTCATCGGTGGTGGCGGCATCGTCATTTGCCGTAAAAGCATCATTGGTGCCGGTCACGGTCACCGTCAGGGTGGCCGGCCTGTCGCCCGTGAGGCTGTCATCGGAGACGGTGTACTGCACCGAGGTGTCGCGGGTCTCGCCCGCGGCCAGGTCGTTAAAGTCGTCGCCCGGGTCGAATTTCCAGGAGCCATCGGCGGCGATGGTGAAGCTGCCGCCGTTACTGCCGGGGGTGGCGGTTTCGACATTGTCCGCATCACCGTTCACCGCGCTGATGGAGAGGCGATCACCGTCAGCGTCGGTGTCGTTCAGCAACAGGTCGGCGTTGCCGGTGATGGTACTGGTGCCGCCCTTGTCATCGGTGATGGTGATGGTGGTGGCGGTGGCGTCATCGGCCACCGTCAGCTTCGTGTCCTCATCGGTGGTGCCGAAATCGTCCACCGCCACCGGTTTATCGTTGGCGCCGGTCACGGTCACGGTCAGGGTGGCGGTGTCCGTAAGGCTGCCATCGGTGACGATGTAGACCACCTCGGTGGTGCGGGTCTGGCCGTCTTTCAGGTCGTCAAAGTCGTCGTCGGGGTCGAATTCCCAGGAGCCATTGGCGTTGATGGTGAACTTGCCGCCCTTGCTGCCAAAGGTCTCGACTCCCGCCTTCACGTCCTGCGGCGTCGTATGCTCGCCGTCCTCATTCACCGCGTCGGTGTAGCCTTTAACCATGGTGATGGTGAGGGCGTCGTCTTCAGCGTCTTCGTCATTGAGCAGCAGGTCGGCGTTGATGGTGCTGGTGACGGTCATGGTGTCGCCGGGGTCGCCGTCGGGGTCGGGCACGATCTCGGTGATGGTGGTGCCTTTGGCGTCATTGGCCACGGTCAGCACCTTGTCGTCAGCGGTGACCGTGAAGGTGCCCGCATCGTCCACCGCCACCGGATCATCGTTGATGCCGGTCACGGTCACGGTCAGGGTGGCGGGCCTGCTGGGAAGGCTGCCATCGGAAGCCGTGTAGGTCACCGAGGTGGTCTCGGTCTCGCCTTTGTCCAGATAGTTAAAGTCGTCGCCCGGGTTGAAGCTCCAGGAACCATCTTTTTTGATGGTGAAGGTGCCGCCGTTACTGCCATCTACGGCGGTGGCGACATTGGCCTCGGCCTGGCTGCCCGCGTCGCTGCCCACGGCGCTGATGCTGAGGGTGTCGCCGTCAGGGTCGTTGTCGTTGTCCAGCAGGTTGGCATTGGTGGCCACCGGGAGCTCCGTGTCCTCATCGGTGGTGCCGGTATCGTCTTTCGTCACCGGCGCATTATTGTCGCTGGTCACGGTCACCGTCAGGGTGGCGGTGGCGGTGCCGGTGCCATCGGACATCGTGTAAGTCACCGAGGTGGTGCGGCCGGGGTCGGTGGCCTTGAGGTCGTTAAAGTCGTCGTCGGGGTCGAAACTCCAGGAGCCATCGGCGTTGATGGTGAACTTACCGCCGTAGCTGCCAAAGGTCTCGACCTCCGACCCGGCAGCCACCACCAGGTTCTGGGGCGTCGTATGCTTGCCGTTCTGGTCCACCGCATCGGTGTAGCCGCTAACCCCGGTGATGCTGAGGTCGTCGCCGTCAGGGTCGGGATCGTTGTCCAGCAGGTTGGCATTGGTGGCCGCCAGGAGCGGCGTGTTTCTGGTGGTGCTGCCGGTATCGTCGGTCGCCATCGGCGGATCGTTCACACCAGTAATGGTGATGGTCACGGGGATGGTGGTGACACCGTCGGCATTGGTCACCGTAAAGGTGTCGGTGGGCGTGTCCCCGTCGCCAATACCCTGAATCTTCGGGTTGCTGTTATCCGCCGTATAAGTCCAGACGCCAGCCTTGGTAATCGTCAGTGTGCCGTAAGCGCCGATCTTCGTCTGCACCTTGAACTTGTCCTCACCGGCATCGCCGCCGGTGACGGTGACCGTGCCGGTGGCAACCAGCTTGCCATCGGCGTCCTTGGCGTCTTCGATGACCGAGCCGGTGGTCTTCCCGGCCAGCATCGGCACATCGTCCTGACCGGTCACGGTCACGGTCAGGGTGGCGGTGTCGGTCTTGCCGCCATTAGCGCCACCATCGGAGATGGTGTACTCCACCGAGGTGTCGCGGGTCTCGTCGACTTTCAGGCCGTCAAAGTCGGTACCGGGGTCGAAGCTCCAGGAGCCATCGTCGGCGATGGTGAAGGTGCCGCCGGTGCTGCCAAGGGTCGAGGTCGGGGTCCCGGCAGTCACTGGCACCGTCGCTGTCTGTTCCTTGTAAGTGCCGTCCGCTTCCCGGGTGTAGCCTTTAACCGCCGTGATGGTGAGGGCCTCGCCTTCAGGGTCACGGTCATTGAGCAGCAGGTCGTCGGCGACAACGGTGACGGTCAGGGTGGCGGTGACCGTGCCATCTTTGCCATCGGGGACGGTGTACTCCACCGAGGTTTCGTGGGTCTCGCCGTCTTTCAGTTTGTCAAAGTCTGTGCCCGGATTAAAGGTGTAAGAACCATCGGCGGCAATGGTGAAGGTACCGCCGCTGCTGCCAAGGGTCGAGGTCGGGGTCCCGGCAACCACTGCCACTGCATCTGTCTGCTGCTGGTAAGTGTCGTCCTCGCCATCGACCACGACCCGGCTGTAGCCTTTAACCGCCGTGATGGTGGTGGTGATGGTGCCGCTGATGGCACGATCCGCCACCGTCAGCGGGGTGTTTTCTTTGGTGGTGGCGGCATCGTCCACCGCCACCGGCGCATTGTCAGCGCCGGTCACGGTCACGGTCAGGGTGGCGATGTCCGTGCCGCCGGTGCCATCGGAAACGGTGTAGTCCACCGAGGTGGTGCGGGTCTTGCCGTCTTTCAGATCGTTAAAGTCGGTGCCGGGGTTGAATTCCCAGGAGCCATCGTCGGCGATGGTGAAGGTACCGCCGTTGTTGCCAAGGGTCGAGGTCGGGGTCCCGACAACCACTGGCTGTTCCGCCCGGGCCGTGTAAGTGTCGGGCGCGTCATCGACCTCGACCCGGGTGTAGCCTTTAACCGCCGTGATGGTGAGGTCGTCGTCTTCAGCGTCACTGTCGTTGATCAGCAGGTCGGCGTTGCCGGTGACGCTCATGGTGCCGCCTTTGCCATCGGAAACGGTGGTGGTGGTGGCTTTGGTGCCATCTTTCACCGTCAGCACCGTGTTTTCATCGGTGACGCCGGCATCGTCTTTCGCCACCGGCGCATCGTTCTCACCGGTCACGGTCACGGTCAGGGTGGCGGTATCCGTGGCAGTGCCATCGGAGGTCGTGTACTCCACCGAGGTGGTGCGGGTCTTGCCGTCTTTCAGGTCGTCAAAGTCTTTGCCCGGGTCGAAGGTGTAAGAACCATCGGCATAGAGGGTGAAGGTGCCGCCTTTGCTGCCAAGGGTCGTTGTCTGGGGCGAGTCGGTCGAGGGCATGGCCGCAGTGCCTTCTTTAATCACTGCCACTGCATCTTTCTGCTCCTGGTACTTGCCGTCCGCGTCCCGGGTGTAGCCTTTAACCTCGGTGATGGTGAGGGTGTCGCCGGTGTCAACGTCTTCGTCGTTGAGCAGAAGGTCGGCGGCGACAACGGTGCCGGTGGTGGTCATGGTGCTGGTGTCGCCGGTCTTATCGTCGGTCACGATGATGGTGGTGGTGATGGTGCCGCTGGTGGCACTATCCGCCACGGTCAGCACCGCGTTTTCAGTGGTGGTGACAGCGTCGTTAACCGCCACCGGCTCATCGTTCTCACCGGTCACGGTCACGGTCAGTCTGGCGGTGTCGGTCTTGCCATCAGCGCCACCATCGGAGGTGGTGTAGGTCACCCAGGTGGTGGCGGTATCGCCATCGGCCAGATAGTCAAAGTCCTTGCCCGGGTCGAAAGTGTAAGAACCATCGGCATAGATGGTGAAGGTGCCGCCCTTGCTGCCAAGGGTCGTGGTCTGGGGCGAGTCGGTCGAGGGCGTGGCCGCGGTGCCTTCTTCAATCACTGCCACTGCATCTTTCTGCTCCTGGTACTTGCCGTCCGCGTCCCGGGTGTAGCCTTTAACCATGGTGATGGTGAGGGTGTCACCATCGTCAACGGGGTCGTCGTTGAGCAGCAGGCCGGCGTTGCGGGTGATGGTGACGCTCATGGTGTCGCCGGGGTCGCCGTCGGGGTCGGGCACGGTCACGGTGATGGTGGTGCCGGCGGCGTCATTCGCCACAGTCAGCTTCGTGTCCTCATCGGTGGTGCCGACATCGTTAACCGCCACCGGCGGATCGTTGATACCGGTCACGGTCACCGTCAGGGTGGCGGTGGCGGTCTGGCTGGTATCGTCGGCTTCGGCAACGGTGTAGGTCACAAAGGTGGTGCGGGTCTTGCCATCGGCCAGATTGTCAAAGTCATCACCGGGGTCGAAACTCCAGGAGCCATTGGCATTGATGGTGAACTCACCGCCCTCGCTGCCGTGGATCGCGACCCCCGCCTTCACGTCCTGCGACTGACGATTGCCGTCTTTATCCTCGGCGGTGTAGCCGCTAACCCTGGTGATGGTGAGGGTGGCGCCTTCAGGGTCACGGTCATTGAGCAGCAGGTTGGCATTGTCAGCCACGGTCAGAGTGGTGTCTTGATCGGTGGCGCCCGCATCGTTCACCGCCACCGGCGGATCGTTGATGCCGGTCACGGTCACGGTCAGGGTGGCGGTGCCGGTGAGGCTGCCTTGGGCGCTGCCCTCGGCGACGGTGTAGACCACCGAGGTGGTGCGGGTCTCGCCATCGTCCAGGTCGTTAAAGTTGTTGTCCTTGTTGCCATTGGGGTCGAAAGTCCAGGAACCATCGGCATGGATGGTGAAGGTGCCGCCGTTGCTGCCGTCTATGGCGGTGCCGACATTGGCCTCGACCTGGCTGCTCTTGTCGCTGCCCACTTTGGTGATGGTGAGGGTGTTGGTAAGAGGGGTAGTGTCGTCAGGGTCACTGTCGTTGAGCAGCAGGTCGGCGTTGCCGGTGATGGTACTGGTGCTGCCTTTGTCATCGGTGATGATGATGGTGTCGGTGGCTTTGTCGCCATTTTTCACCGTCAGTATCGTGTCTTCATCGGTGGTGCCGACATCGTCCTTCGCCACCGGCGCATCGTTGATGCCGGTCACGGTCACGGTCAGGGTGGCGGTAGCCGTGACGGTGCCACCGGTAACGGTGTAAGCCACCGAGGTGGTGCGGGTGGCGTCCTTGGCCAGATCGTCAAAGTCCCCGTCGGGGTCGAAAGTCCAGTCGCCATCTTTATTGATGGTGAATTTACCGCCACCGCTGACATCGATGGCCTTGCCGACACTGGCCGTGTCACCGTTCACCGCCGTGATGGTGAGGGTGTCGTCACGGTCTTCGTCATTGAGCAGCAGGTCGGCGTTGATGGTCATGGTGCTGGTGACGGTGCCGCTGTCGTCCATGACACTGCGGATGCTGCCGGTGGCGCCATCTTTCACCGTCAGCACCGTGTCTTCATCGGTGGCACCGAAATCGTCAACCACCACCGGCAGATCGTCAACGCCCTCGATGGTGACTTCCACGGTGGTCTTGGTGACACCATCAGCATTGGTCACTGTGAAGGTGTCGGTCAGGGAATCCCCGTCGCCAAGCTCATCAATCGCCTTCAGGCTGTTCTTCGCCGTCCAGGTCCAGTCACCGTCGGCATCTATCGTCAGTGTTCCGACAGTGCCACTGTCACTGATGTCCTCCTCCACCTTGAATTTGTCCTCACCCTCATCGCCGCCGATGGGGGTACTGAGCGTACCCTTCACCACCAGATTGTCATCGACGTCCGCCGACTTATCTTCGGTGATCGAAGAACCGGTGTGCGGCGTCAGGACTGGCACATCGTCCTCACCGGTCACGGTCACGGTCAGGGTGGCGGTGTGGGTGCCGCCTTTGCCATCGGAGACGGTGTAGGTCACAAAGGTGTCGCGGACCGTGTCGTGTTCCTTCGAGGTTTCGTGCAGTTTGTCAAAGTCCTTGCCGGGGTCGAAGCTCCAGGAGCCATCGTCGTGGATGGTGAAGGTGCCGCCGTTGCTGCCAAGGGTCGTGGTCGGGGTCCCGGCAGTCACTGGCACCGTCGCTGTCTGTTCCTTGTAAGTGCCGTCCGCTTCCCGGGTGTAGCCTTTAACCGCCGTGATGGTGAGGGTGTCGCCTTCAGCGTCTTCGTCATTGAGCAGCAGGTCGGCGGCAACGGTGACGGTGAGGGTGGCGGTATCCATGCCGCCTTTGCCATCGGGGAAGGTGTACTCCACCGAGGTCGTGCGGGTGGCACCTGCGGCCAGGTCGTCAAAGTCGGTGCCGGGGTCGAAACTCCAGGTGCCATTGGCGGCAATGGTGAAGGTACCGCCGCTGCTGCCAAGGGTCGAGGCCGGGGTCCCGGCAACCACTGCCACTGCATCTGTCTGCTGCTGGTAAGTGTCGGGCGCGTCATTGACCACGACCCTGGTGTAGCCTTTAACCGCCGTGATGGTGGTGGTGGTGATGGTGCCGCTGATGGCCCTATCCGCCACGGTCAGCGGGGTGTTTTCAGCGGTGGTGCCGGCATCGTTAACCGCCACCGGCGCATCGTTCTCGCCGGTCACGGTCACGGTCACGGTGGCGGTGTCCGTGGCGCCGCTAACATCGGAGACGGTGTAGGTCACCGAGGTGGTGCGGGTCTCGTCCGCCCCAAGGTTCTTAAAGTCCTTGCCGGGGTTGAAGCTCCAGGAGCCATCTTTGGCGATGGTGAAGGTACCGCCAGCATTGCCATCTTCGTCGGTGCCCGCCGTGGCCTTGCCGACACTGGCCGTGTCACCGTTCACCGCCGTGATGGTGAGGGTGTCGCCGGTGTCTGTGTCCTTGTCGTTGAGCAGCAGGTCGGCGTTGATGGTCATGGTGCTGCTGTCGGCGTCGTCGGTTTCGATGGTGCCTTCGTCACCATCCGCCACGGTCAGTTTGGCGTTTTCCGTGGTGGTGCCGAAATCGTCAACCGCCACCGGCGGATCGTTCGTGCCCCTGATGGTGATGGTCACGGTGGTGGTGGTAACACCATCGGCGCCGGTCACGGTGAAGGTGTCGGTCAGCGTGTCCCCTTTGCCCAGGCCCTGGATGTCCTTCTGGCTGTTATCCGCCGTATATTCCCAGGTGCCAACCGCATCAATCGTCAACGTTCCGTAACCGCCACTGCCACTGATGTCATCCTTCGCCTTGAACCCGGCATCGCCGCCGATGAAGACTGCCTTGCCGTTCGTCACCAGATTGCCCGGGACCTTGTTGGCGTTGTCGGCGTTGATCACCACCTGATTGCCAGCGTCGTCCACCACCGCGACATCTTCGGTGACCGAGCCCGTGTTGGCGCCCGTCACGGTCACGGTCAGGGTGGCGGTGTCCGTGGCAGTGCCATCGAAGGCCGTATACGTCACCGTGGTGTCGCGGGTGACGCCCGGGGCCAGGTTGTCAAAATCGCCGTCGGGGTCGAAAGTCCAGGAGCCATCTTCGTCGATGGTGAAGAGGCCGCCCTTGCTGCCATCTATGGCCTTGCCGACATTGGCCGTGTCACCGCCCACTTTGGTGATGGTAAGGGGGTCGCCGTCAGCGTCTTCGTCATTGAGCAGCAGGTCGGCGTTGCCGATGACGCTCATGGTGTCGCCTTTGTCATCGGTCACTGTGATGGTGGTGCCGGCATCGCCATCGTTCACGGTCAGCACCGTGTTTTCAGTGGTGGCGCCGAAGTCGGCAACCGCCACGGGGTCACGGTTCTCCCTTACCGTCACGGTCAGGGTGGCGATGTGGGTGTTGGCCCCGGTGTCGATTTCGCCGCCGGTGCCATCGGAGACGGTGTACTGCACCGAGGTGGTGCGGGTCTCGCCCTTGGCCAGATCGTCAAAGTCGTCATCGGGGTTGAATTCCCAGGCGCCATTGGCACGGATGGTGAACTTACCGCCATCGGCGGCATCTATGGCCTTGCCGACACTGCCCGTGTCACCGTTCACCGCGCTGATGCTGAGGGTGTCACCTTCAGGGTCCCTGTCATTGAGCAGCAGGTCGGCATTGAAGGCGGGGTCGCCGATGCCGGGGGTGCCATCGGCCACGGTGCGCACCTGGTTCGGGGTCGCCCTGCCGATATCGTCAACCGCCACCGGCGCATCGTTGATGCCGGTCACGGTCACGGTGAGGGTGGCCATGGCCGTCAGGTCGCCATCGAAGATGGTGTAATCCACCGAGGTGATGCGGGTCTCGCCCTCGGTCAGGTCGTCAAAGTAGTCGCCGGGGTCGAATGTCCAGGCGCCATTGGCCTCAATGGTGAAGCTGCCGCCGTTGCTGCCAAAGGTCCGGTCGCCGGGTGCCACGTTCTGCGACTCACGGGTGCCGTCGTCCGCCGCGTCGGTGTAGCCTTTAACCGCGCTGATGACCAGGGTGGCGCCTTCAGGGTCGGTGTCGTTGAGCAGCAGGTCGGCGTTGACGGTGCCGCTGCTGGTCATGGTGCTGGTGTCGCCGGTCTTATCGTCGGTCACGATCTCGGTGATGGTGCCGGTGGCGCCTTTGTCGCCATCGGCCACGGTCAGCACCTTGTCAGCGGTGACAGTGAAGTCGCCGTAGTCGGCCTTCGCCGTCGGCGCATCGTTGATGCCGGTCACGGTCACGGTGAAGGTGGCGGTATCCATGCCGCCGTTGCCATCGGAGGTCGTGTAAACCACCTCGGTGGTGCGGGTCTCGCCCTTGTCCAGGTCGTTAAAGTCTTTACCGGGGTCAAAGCTCCAGGCGCCATTGGCCTCAATGGTGAAGCTGCCGCCGTTTTTGCCAAGGGTCGAGGTCGGGGTCCCGTCAACCACTGCCTGTTCCGCCCGGGCCTTGTAAGTGTCGTCCGCGCCCTCAACCACGACCCGGGTGTAGCCGGTAACCCCGGTGATGCTGAGGGTGTCGCCGTCAATGTCGGTGTCATTGAGCAGCAGGTCGGCGGCGACAACGGTGCCGGTGGTGGTGACGCCGAGGCGGTCGGTCACGGAGGTGGTGCCGCTGGTGTCGCCATCGGCCACGGTCAGTTTGGCGTTTTCAGTGATAGTGACGGTATCGTCCACCGCATCCGGCGGATCGTTGATGCCGGTCACGGTCACGGTCAGGGTGGCGGGAGTGGCGGAGGCGGCAGTGCCATCGGAAGCCGTGTACTGAACCGAGGTGATGCGGGTCTCGCCATCGGCCAGATTGTCAAAGTCTTTACCGGGGTCGAATTCCCAGGAACCATCGGCACGGATGGTGAAGCTGCCGCCGTTGCTGCCAAAGGTCCGGTCGCCGGGTGCCACGTCCTGCCGCGTGCCGTCCTGCGCGGCGGTGTAGCCTTTAACCATGGTGATGGTGAGGCTGTCGCCGTCAATGTCGGTGTCATTGAGCAGCAGGTCGGCGTTGACGGTGCCGCTGCTGGTGGCGGTGCTGGTGTCGCCGGTCTTATCGTCGGTCACGATTTTGGTGATGGTGCCGGTGGTGCCTTTGGCGTCATTGGCCACGGTCAGCACCTTGTCCTCAGCGGTGACAGTGAACTCGCCGAAGTCGTCCTCCGCCACGGGTGGCGTGTTCCCCGTTACGGTCACGGTGAGGGTGGCGGTATCGGTGCCGCCGTTACCATCGGAGACGGTGTACTGAATCGAGGTGGTGGCGGTTTCGCCGGGCTTGAGGTTGTTAAAGTCGTTGTCGGGGTCGAAACTCCAGGCGCCATTGTTGTAGATGGTGAACTTACCGCCATCGGTGACATCTATGGCGGTGCGGACATTGTCCGACTTGCCGTTCACCTCGGTGATCTCCAGGCTGTCACCTTCAGGGTCCCTGTCGTTGAGCAGCAGGCTGGCATTGTCGGCCACGGCCAGGATGGTGTCTTGATCGGTGGCGCCGAAGTCGTCAACCGCCACCGGGTCGGTGTTCTCACCGGTCACGGTCACGGTCAGGGTGGCGAGGTTGCTGGTACCGCGGCCATCGCCATCGGAGACGGTGTACTGCACCGAGGTGGTGCGGGTCTTGCCCGCGGCCAGATCGTCAAAGTCGGTGCCGGGGTCGAAGCTCCAGGAGCCATCGTCGGCGATGGTGAACTCACCGCCGTTGTTGCCAAGGGTCGAGGTCGGGGTCCCGGCAACCACTGGCACCGCATCTTCCTGCTCCTGGTACTTGCCGTCCGCTTCCCGGGTGTAGCCTTTAACGGCGCTGATGGTGAGGGGGTCGCCGTGCGCGTCGGTGTCGTTGAGCAGCAGGTCGGCGTTGATGGTCATAGTGCTAATGACAGTGCCGCTGTCGTCCATGACACTGCGGATGCTGCCGGTATCACCATCGGCCACGGTCAGTTTGGTGTTTTCAGCGGCGGCGGCGAAATCGTTGTTGGCCACGGGTGCGGTGTTCTTGCTTACCGTCACGGTCAGGGTGGCCGGGGCCGCGCCGGTGGCAGTGCCATCGGAGACGGTGTACTGCACCGAGGTGGTTTTGGTGGCGCCATCGGTCAGGCCCTTAAAGTCGCCGTCGGGGTCGAATTCCCAGGAGCCATCGGCACGGATGGTGAACTTGCCGCCATCGGCGACATCTATGGCCTTGCCGACATTGGCCGTGTCACCGTTCACCGCGCTGATGCTGAGGGTGTCGCCGTCAGCGTCGCTGTCGTTGAGCAGCAGGTCGGAGTTAGGGCTGGCGCTGTCGCCGGCATCGTTGGCCACCTTGCGCGGCTGGTCGTCAGCCGCCGTGCCGGTATCGCTCTTCGCCACCGGCGCTGCGTTGTCGCCGGTGACGGTCACGGTGAGGGTAGCCGCGCTGGTCAGGCGTGTTAAGCTGTTTTCGTCGCTATCGGAGACCTCGTAGACCACCGAGGTGGTGCGGGTCTCGCCGGCAGCCAGCTTGTCAAAGTCCCCGTCGGGGTCGAAGCGCCAGGCGCCACCTTCCTGGATGGTGAAGCGGCCGCCGTTGCTGCCGTGGGTCTGGACCCCCACCCCCACGTTCTGCGACTGACGGGTGCCGTCATCCGCCGCGGCGGTGTAGCCGATAACCCCGCTGATTCTGAGTCTGTCGCCGTCATTGTCCCTGTCGTTGAGCAGCAGGTCGCGGTTGACGGTGGCACCGTCGCTGGTGCGGGTGATGCCCGCATGACCATCTGACACGTTTATGGTGCTACCTTCACTGGTAGCGCCAAAGTCATCCTTCGCTTCCGGCGCATGGCTGCCGGTTACGGTGACGGTCAGGGTCGCCGTAGAGAAGCCGCCGTGAGCATCCGCCACCCGGTATGCCACCTTGGTTTCGCGGCTCGAGCCGGGGTTCAGGTTAAATTTGCCGTCGGGGTCGAAGGTGTAAGAACCATCGGCGTTGATGGTGAACTTGCCGCCTTTGGTGCCCTCGACGGCCCTGCCGAGGCCGGCTACGGTGATGGTGTTGGGGGCGTCGCCAACCCCGGTGATGCCGATCTTGTCATCGTCCGGGTCTGAGTCATTGAGCAGCAGGCCGGCGTTGCGGGGGATGATGGTGCTGCCGTCGTCGGCTTTCACCGTCAGTACAGTGCCTTTATTGGTTCTGCCGATATCGTCGCCCGCCGTCGGCGCGGTGTTGGTGGTGCGCCCCACCACCGTCACGGTCAGGGTGGCGGTATTCGCCGAATCAACTCTGCCATCAGAGACGGTGTAGGTCACCGTGGTGGTGCGGGTCGCGTCCGCGGCCAGGTCGTCAAAGTCGCCGTCGGGGTCGAATTCCCAGGAGCCATTTTTATTAAGGGTGAAGCTGCCGCCGTTGCTGCCATCAATGGCCTTGCCGACACTGGCCGTAGCACCGTTCACCGCGCTGATGGTGAGGATGTCACTATCAACGTCTTCGTCGTTGAGCAGCAGGTCGGCGTTGAGTCCGCCCTGCACGCCCGTCGCGTCATTGGCCACGGTCAGCACCCGGTTACGCAGGGTCGTGCCTTTGTCCTCCACCGCCACCGGCGCCTCGTTGACGCCGCTCACGGTGACCGTCAGTCTCGCCGTGTTGCTGAGGCTGCCATCGGTGGTGGTGTAATCCACCCAGGTGGTGCGGGTTTCGCCCGCGGCCATACCCGCAAAGTCGTCGCCCGGGTCGAAGCTCCAGGCGCCATTGGCCTGGATGGTGAAGCTGCCGCCGTTGCTGCCGGGGGTCGAAGTCTGGGGCGTGATGGTGAGGGGGTCACCCTCGGGGTCGCTGTCGTTGAGCAGCAGGTCGGCGCCATCGGTCGCGGTGTCGGTGGTGCCGGTGGCGCCATCGGCCACGGTGATTGTCGTGCGTTCCGTGGTGGCGCCGACGTCATTGTTGGCGGTGGGGGCGAGGTTGCGTTTTACCACCGTCACGGTCAGGTCGGCGGTATGGGTGAGGCCGCGTTCGTCCACGGTGTATTGCACCCTGGTGGTGCGGGTCTCGCCTTCGGCGAGGTCGTTAAAGTCGCCGTTGGGGTTAAAACTCCAGGCGCCATTGGAGCGGATGGTGAACAAGCCGCCGTGGCTGCCATGAGTTTCGAGTCCCGTCCGCACCTCCTGCGGCGTCGTATGCTCGCCGCCCGGATTCGCATCGGCGGTGTAGCCCATCACCCTGATGATGGTCAGGGCGTCACCCTCCGGGTCGATGTCGTTGAGCAGCAGGTCGGCGTTGCCGGTGACGCTCATGGTGCCGCCTTTGCCATCGGAGACGATGATTTCGGTGCCGACGGCGCCATTGGCCACGTTGCGGATGACGCCCGAACTGGCGAGGCCAAAATCGTCGCCCGCCACCGGCCCATCGTTGACGCCGGTGACCCGCACCGTCAGGGTGGCCAGGGCCGTGCCGCCTTCACCATCCGCCGCCGTGTACACCACCGAGGTGAAGCGGCGCGCATCGTTTTTCAGATCGTCAAAGTCGCCGTCGTGGTTAAAACTCCAGGCGCCATTGGCCTGAATGGTGAACTCGCCACCGTTGGTGCCGTCTACGGCGGTGCCGACATTGGCCGCCCGCTGGCTGTTGGCGGTGGTGCCAACCGCCGTGATGGTGAGGCGGTCACCGTCCCTGGCGTCGTCCTCGTCGTTGCCCAGCAGGTCGCGGTTGTAGGTGACGTCGCCGCTTTTTATGCCTGTGGCGCCATCGGCCACGGTCAGCACGCCGTTCGCATCGATGCTGCTGCCGTTGCGGGCACGATAATCGCTGCCAAAATCAATGCGGCCTATATCGTCGTTCGCCATCGGCTGATAGTTCGCCACCACGGTCACGGTCAGGGTCACGGTGTCGCTGGCGCCGTAACTATCCGTCACCCGGTAGGCCACCGAGGTGGTGCGGGTGGCAGAGGTGGCCATGTCGTCAAAGTCGTCCTCCGGGTCGAAGGTCCAGGCGCCATCGTTGTGGATGGTGAAGCTGCCGCCATTGCTGCCATCTATGGCGCTGCCGACACTGGCCCCGGTGACGGTGAGTGTGTTGACGCCAACCGCCGTGATGGTGAGGGGGTCGCTGTCTGCATCGTTATCGTTGACCAGCAGGCCGGCGTTGGTGCCCTTGTCAGCGGCGCGCACATTCAGGGTGTCGTCTCTGTGGACTGTGCCGATATCGTCGGTCGCATCCGGCACGGCGTTGGCGGCGCGCACCGTCACCGTCAGGGTCGCCGTGTCGGTGGCGCCCCGGCTATCGGTCACCGTGTAGGTCACCGAGGTGGTCTCGGTTTTGCCGGGGGCCAGGTCGTCAAAGTCGCCGTCCGGGTCAAAACTCCAGGCACCATTGGGCTGAATGGTGAAGCGGCCGCCGTTGCTGCCGTCTATGGCGATGCCGACATTGGCGGCGGCGCGATTGTTACTGGCGCTGCCCACCGTGCTGATGCTGAGGGTGTCAGCCGTGTCCGGGTCCTCGTCGTTGTTCAGCAGGCCGGCGTTGATGGTGGTGGTGGCGGTGCTGTCGGCACTGTTGCGGAGGGTGATGCCGTCGTCAGCCGCGGCCACCGTCAGCACCCTGCCGGCAATCGCCCTGCCGGTGTCGTCCCGCGCCGTCAGGGGGTCATTGGCGCCGGTCACGGTCACGACGACGCCGGTATGTGAAGAAAGGCTGCCATCGGAGGCGGTGTAAAACACCCAGGTGGTGCGGCTCGCGCCCACCGAAAGGTCGTCAAAGTCGCCGTCGGGGTCGAAGCTCCAGGCGCCATTGGCCTGAATGGTGAAGCTGCCGCCGTTGTTGCCGTCTATGGCCTTGCCGATATTGGCCGCTTTCTGGTTTTCCGGGGTCGCATCCGGGCCCACTTTGGTGATGGTGAGGGTGTTGCCGTCAGGGTCCCTGTCGTTGCGCAGCAGGTCGGCGTTGTCTCTTCCCACGCCACCCGCCCGGGCCGTGCCGGTGGCGCCATCGGCCACGGTCAGCAGTGTGTCTTCATCGGTGGTACCGGGGTCAACCTTAGCGACGGGCGCGCTGTTCGGCGATACGGTCACCGTCAGGGTGGCGGCAGCGGAGTTTTCGGTACCATCGGTGACGGTGTACTGCACCGAGGTGTCGCGGGTCTGGGCACCGGTCAGGTCGTTAAAGTCGCCGTCCGGGTCGAAACTCCAGGAACCATCGGCATAGATGATGAAGCTGCCGCCGTCGCTGCCATCTATGGCTTTGCCGACATTGGCTGCCCGGATGTCCTCGCCGTTGCCCACCTGTCTGACGGAGAGGATGTCGCGGTCAGGGTCAAGGCCGGGGTAACGATCAATGTCGGTGTCATTGAGCAGCAGGTCGCGGTTCACGATCTTGTTGTCGGTAAGCGCCCTGCCGGTGGCGCCATCGGCCACCGTCAGCCTGGTGTTGGCGGCGGTGGCGCCGGCATCGTCAGCCGCCACCGGCGCAGTGTTGCCGCCGGTGACCCGCACCGTCAGGGTGGCGGTGTCCGAAAGGCCGCCATCGGAGATGGTGTAAGTCACCGAGGTTAAGCGGGTGCCGTGGCTGCCCAGATCGTCAAAGTTGCCGTTGTGGTCGAATTTCCAGGAGCCATCGGCGGCAAGGGTGAACAGGCCGCCGGCGCTGCCCAGGGTCGTGGTGCCGGGGTCCACCGCCGCTTTCTGAGGCTGGTACCTGTCGTCCGCGTCCAGGGTGTAGCCGTTAATGCCGGTGATGGTGATGGTGCCGCCAAGGGTGTCACGGTCATTGTTCAGCAGGTCGGCGTTGAAGGTGGTGCGGACGCCCTGGTTGGTTACCGATGTGCCGGTGGCGCCATCTTTCACGGTCAGCACGCCTTTCGCATCGACGGTGAAGCCATTGCGTCCGGTATTGAGGGCGTCCAGATCAACGCGGCCCAGGTCGTTCACCGCCACCGGATTATTGTTGGGGGGGCTTATGTAGACGGTGAGCATCTGGTTGAAGGTGCCGCCCTGCCCATCGGAGACGGTGTACCAGGCCGTGGCGGTGCGGACATCGCCGTGGTCCAGGCTGTCAAAGGCGCCGCCCGGGTTATAGCGCCAGGAGCCATCGGCACGGATGGTGAAGGTGCCGCCGTCATTACCGCCGGTGAAGGTTATGGCACCTGTCGTGCCGTCCTGATTCACCGCAGGAAAGTCAACCAGGCCGAACTCGCTGTTGCTGCTGCCGGCATGGGTGATGGTGCGGGTGTCATCCTCGGCATCGGTGACGCCGACCAGCAGGCCGGCATTGCCGGTGAAGGGCACGGGGCTGGTGACGCCCTTGTCGTCGGTCTCGGTGAAGATTCTGGTCCTGCCGTTGCCATCGGTCACGGCGAGGGTGGCGGCGGCGTCTTTGGCACCCACATCCAGCGCCCGGTTGTGACTCGCCAGGCCCCTCTGGTCGCCGGGCGCCGCCACCGGCGCGTCGTTGACGCCGGATACCGTCACCGTCAGGGTGGCGGTACTCGTGGCTGTGCCATCGGACACGGTGAACGTCACCTCGGTGGTGCGGGTATCGCCCACCCCAAGGTCGTGAAAGTCGTCGTCGGGGTCGAAGCTCCAGGCGCCATGGCGGTCGAGGATGAACACGCCGCCCTTGTCGCCATACACCTCGGTTCCCGCCGCCACGTCCTGGCGCCGGCGCGTGCCGTCGTCCGCCGCGTCGGTGTAGCCCTGCACCGATGTGATGGTCAGGGTCTGAGCTTCAATATCCGAGTCGTTGAACAGCAGGTCGGCATTGACTCTTTGTGCCCCGCCACCCGGCCCGGGTGTGCCGGGGGCGTCATTGGCCACGGTCAGTCTGGTGTCTTCATCGGTGGCGCCAAGGTCGTCAACCACCACCGGCGCAAAGTTCGCCGTGACGGTCACGGTGAGGGTGGCGGTGTCGGATTTGCCGTAACTATCGGTCACCGTGTACTGCACCGAGGTGGTGCGGGTGGCGTCGATGGCAAGGTTATCGAAGTCGCTGCCCGGGTCGAAGGTCCAGGCGCCGTCGGCGTTGAGGGTGAATTCACCGCCGTGGCTGCCGTGGGTCGGGGCGCCGGGGGCCACGTCCTGGCGCGTCGTATGCTCGCCGTCCCGATTCACTGCGGCGGTGTAGCCTTTAACCCCGGTGATGCCGAGCGCGTCACCGTCCGGGTCTGTGTCGTTGAGCAGCAGGTCGGCGTTAAGGGTGCCAGTGGCACTGTCGCCATCGCCATCGGCCACGGTCAGCACCTGGTATCTATGGGTTGTGCCCGCATCGTCGGCCCCTTCCGGCGCAGCGTTGCCGGCGCGCACCGTGACCGTCAGGGTCGCCCTGTCGGTGGCGCCGTTGGTATCCGCCACCGTGTAGGTCACCGAGGTGGTGCGGGTGGCGTCGGCCTTGAGGTTGTCAAAGGCGGTGCCCGGGTCGAAGGTGTAAGAACCATCGGCACGGATGGTGAAGGTGCCGCCGTTGCTGCCCGCCGTGGCAATGCCAATGCCGGCGGCGTCGCCGTCTACCCTGGTGATGGTGAGGCTGTCGCCGTCCGGGTCGATGTCGTTGAGCAGCAGGTCCGCATTAACGGCTCTTTGTGCCCCGCCACCCGACCCGGGAATACCCCCGGCATCGTTGGCCACGGTCAGCACTGTGCCGACCAGCGTGGTGCCGGCGTCATCGACCGCCTGGGGCACGTTGTTGAGGCCGGTGACGGTGACGGTCAGGGTGGCGGTGCCGGTGCGGCCGCCATCATCGGTGACGGTGACAGTCACCTCGGTGGGGCGGGTCTTGCCCACCGCCAGATCGTCAAAGTCGTCGCCGGGGTCAAAGGTGTAAGAGCCATCGGCATAGAGGGTGAAGGTGCCGCCGGTGCTGCCCAGGGTCGGGGTCTGGGGGGTGGTCGAGGGCGTGGCCGCGGTGCCGTCGGCGGTCACTGGCACCGCCTTTGTCTGCTTCTGGTAATTGCCGTCCGCGTCGCGGGTATAGCCGGTAACGGCGGTGATGGTGAGGGGGCCGCCGTCCGGGTCGGTGTCGTTAAGCAGCAGGTCGGCGTTGATGGTGCCGGAGTCGCTGCCGACATCGCCATCGGCCACGGTCAGGGTCTTGTCCGCATTGACGGCGGCGGCGTCAGCGATGGGTTCGGGGTCACGGTTTTCCACTACCGTCACGGTGAGGGTGGCGGTACTGGTGAGGCCGTGGGGATCAGTCACCGTGTAAGCCACCGAGGTGGTTTCGCCGGCCAGGCCGGTGGGGTCGAAGGTCCAGGAACCATCGGCCTCAATGGTGAAGGTGCCGCCCCTGGCGCCAATCGCCGCCTGCCCCGGATTATAAATCGTCGGCGTACTCAGGTCGGCGTTGAAACCGGCAATTTGGGTGATGGTGAGCTTGTCGGTGGTGTCAGTGTCTTTGTCGTTGACCAGCAGGCCGGCGTTGACGGTCATGGTGGTGCTGTCGTCGTTGGTGACGATGCTGCCGGTGTCACCATCGGCCACATTCAGCACCCTTTCGGCATGGGTGGTGCCTGTGTCGTCCTTCGCCTCCAGCCCGTCGTTGGTGCCGGTGACGGTCACGGTCAGTTTGGCCTTACTGGAGAGGGCGCCATCGGCCTTGCCCTCGGCGATGGTGTACTCAATCGAGGTTTCGCGGGTCTTGCCCGCAGCCAGGTCGTCAAATTCGCCGTTCGGGTCGAAACGCCAGGCGCCATCGGCGGCTATGGTGAACCTGCCGCCATTGCTGCCGGCGATGCCGCCGAGGACATCGCCGATATTATCCGGATCACCGTTCACGGCGGTCATGGTGAGGGTGTTAGTAAGCGGGGTCGGGTCGTCAGGGTCACTGTCGTTAAGCAGCAGGTCTGCGCCATCGGTCGCGGTGCTGGTGGTGCCGGTGGCGCCATCGCCCACGGCTATGTCGGTGTTTTGATCGGTGCTGCCGAAATCGTCCGCCGCCACCGGGGGAGCGTTGACGCCGGTGACGGTGACGGTCAGGGTGGCGGTGCTCGTCGTGCGGGTGCCGTCTTTGGCGGCATGCTCCAGTTCGTAATCCACCGAGGTGGTCGCGGTTTCGCCGGGTTTCAGGTGGTCAAAGTCGCCGTCCGGTTCAAAAAACCAGGTGCCATTGAAAACGACTGTGAACACGCCACCTGATTCGGGGCTCAATCTGCCCGATGATATGAGGTTCGGCACGGGTCTGCTTTGTTTGTCTTTGTTGGGGTCCGTGTCATCCGGTTCGAAAATCCTGATAATGCGGATGCCAGGTTCACGGTCAGGGCTTTCGTCGTTTTCCAGCAGGCCGGCGTTGACGATGGTGGTGCCGGAGGTGGTGCCGGTGTTGTCAAAGTTCACGAACAGGCTGTCTACGTCTGCCTTGACTTCGCCGTAGTCGTCCATCGCCTTCGAGGGATCATTCTCGCCGGTCACGGTCACCGTCAGGGTGGTGGTGGCGATGGCGGTGGCGGTGTCGTTGGTGCCGTCGGGGAGTCTGCCATCGAAGGTGGTGTACTCCACCGAGGTGTCGCGGGTCTCGCCCTTCTTGAGCTTGTCAAAGTCGCCGTCGGGGTCGAATGTCCAGGAGCCATCCTGATCGATGGTGAAGGTGCCGCCTTTGCTGCCATCGATGGCCACATCCACATTGTTCGCCAAGCCATTCACCTGGCTGATGCGGAAGGTTGCAGGGCCATCACCGGCGTCAGGGTCGGTGTCGTTAAGCAGCAGGTCGGCATTGCCGGTGATGCTCATGGTGCCGCCTTTGCCATCGGGGACGGTGAGGGTGGTGGCGGCAGTGCCATCTTTCACGGTCAGCACCGTGTCTTCAGTGGTGGTGCCGAAATCGGCCACCGCCGTCGGCGCGGAGGCGTTGGGGCGGATTATGGAGACGTCCAGGGTCTTGTCGACGGTGCCGCCATTGCCATCGGAGATGGTGTACTTCACCCTGACTTCGATGAAGAAGGAGGCGTTGCGGGCATCATTCAGTTGTTGTTGATAGTAGGCGCCTCGGTCGAAGCGCCAGGAGCCATCGGCGTTGATGGTGAATTTGCCGCCTTTGGTGGTGGCGGTGTCGAAGTCGGGGATGTTGCTGACTACCCTGGTGGGGTCTACGGCCTTGCCGACACTGGCCGTGTCACCGTTCACGGCGCTGATGGTGAAGGTGGTGTCACCGTCAGGGTCGATGACGCCGGTCAGCAGGTCCGCGTTGCGCCTGCCGCCCGAGGTTATGGTGCCGGTATCACCATCTTCCACTACCAGGGGTTCGGACTTGCTGTCTGAGCCCACGTGGCGTTCGGGCGCCTGCGGGTCGTCATTGACGCCGGTGACGGTGACGGTGAGGGTGGCGGTGGCGCTGGCGCTGCCATCGGTGACGGTGTATTCCACCGAGGTGGTGCGGGCGTAGCCGACGCCCAGGTCTTCAAAGTCGCCGTCGGGGTCAAAAGTCCAGGCGCCATTGGCGCTGATGGTGAACACGCCGCCTTTGCTGCCAGTCACCTCGGTCCCCGCCCCCGCCGTCACGCCCGGCTGCAACTGACGATTGCCGTCTTCATCGGCGTCGCCGTAGCCCCTGACCGTGACGATGAAGAAGTTGCCACCTTCAGGGTCGCTGTCGTTGAGCAGCAGGTCGGCGTTGCCGGTGATGGTCATGGTGCTGGTGTCGCTGGTGACGGGGTCGGTCACGGTGATGGTGGTGGTGGTGGCGGTGGTACCGTCGGCCACGGTCAGTTTGTTTATACCGGTGGCGTCTTCACCGGTGGTGCCGACATCGGCCCGCACCACCGGCGCATCGTTGACGCCGGTGACGGTGACGGTCAGGGTGGCGGCGGTGGGGTTGGTCAGGCCAAAATTATCCACGACCGTGTAGGTCACCGAGGTGGAGCGGTTGCCGCCGGGTTTCAGGTCGTCAAAGTCGCCGTCGGGGTCGAAGCTCCAGGCGCCATTGGCGTTGAGGGTGAATTTACCGCCGTCGGCGGCATCTATCGTCCTGCCGACATTGTTCGCCTTGCCATTCACCGCTCTGATGCTGAGGGTGTTGCTGCCGTCGGGGTCGTTGTCGTTAAGCAGCAGGTCGGAGTTGACGTTGATGTTGTCGCCGATGGTGCCATCTTTCACGTCCAGGGTCTGGTCCGACCTGATGAGGCCGTTATTGCCCACCGGCGCCCCCGGTGCATCGTTAATGCCGGTGACCCGCACCGTCAGGGTGGCGGTGTCGGAAAGGCCGCCATCGGAGATGGTGTAGACCACCGAGGTGGTGCGGTGCTGATCGTTGGGCACATTGGCAAAGTCCTTGCCGGGGTCGAATTTCCAGGCGCCATTGGCGTCAATGGTGAACAGGCCGCCGGTGCTGCCCTTCACACCCGTGCCGACACCGGTCTTTGCGCCGCCCACCTCGATGATGGTGAGGGTGGTGCCGTCAGGGTCACGGTCGTTAGGGCGACGGGTATCATCATCACTGAACAGCAGGTCGCGGTTGTAGGTGGTTCTGATGCCGTTTCTATTTTCTGTGGTGCCTTCGGCGCCATCGGTCACGGTCAGCACGCCATTTTCATCGAAGGTGAATCCGCGGTCGGCGCGGTCATTGAGGCGGCCAAGATCAACGCGGCCTATGTCGTTCACCGCCACCGGATTGTTGTTGGGGCGGCTTATGTAGACGGTCAGCATCTGGTTGGAGGTGCTGCCGTCGCCATCGGAGACGGTGTAATGCACCGTGGCGGTGCCGGACTCGCCGGGGGCCAGGCTGCCAAAGGCGGTGCCGGGGGTATAGCGCCAGGAGCCATCGGCGAAGATGACGAAGCCGTCGCCGCTATTACCGCCAATTATGGGGACGCCGAGATTGCCCGCGGCCAGATTGGCCTGGCTTGTGCCTGCGGCGATGATGCGCAGGTTGGTACCCACGTCAACATCTTCGATGCCGACCAGCAGGCCGGCATTGCCGGTCAGGGGCAGGGTGCGGGTGACGCCGTTGTCGTCGGTGACGGTGGCGGTTCTGGTCTTGCCGCTGCCATCGGTCACGATGAGTCTGGAGGCTTCAGCGTCGGCGGCCACCCTCAGTATCTGGTTGTGACTCGCTGCGCCCACCTGGTTTTTAACCATGGTCGGCGGGTCGTTGACGCCGGTGACGGTGACGGTCAGGGTGGCGGTATCCGTGTCTCTGCTGTCAGAGACGGTGTAGGTCACCGAGGTGGTGCGGGTCTCGCCGGCGCGCAGGGTGTTGTAGGCGTCGCCGGGGTCGAAGCTCCAGGCGCCGTTGGCCTGGATGGTGAAGGTACCGCCCTTGTTGCCATTTTCGTCGATGCCATCTATGGCTTTGCCGATATTGGCCGCCGCGCCGTTGACCCGGGTGATGGTCAGGGTGTGACGTTCAGCATCAATGTCGTTGCGTAGCAGGTCGGCGTTTTGCACCCCGCCACCCGCCCGGGCGGTGCCGGTGGCGCCATCTTTCACGGTCAGTACGGCGTTTTCCGTGGTGGCGCCGATATCGTCAACCCCCAGCGGCGGCGAGTTGGCGGTGACGGTGACGGTCAGGGTGGCGGTGTCGGTGGCGCCGTAGCTATCCGTCAGCGTGTACTCCACCGAGGTGGTGCGGCTGTTGTCGATGGGCAGGTCATCAAAGTCGGTGCCCGGGTCGAAGCTCCAGGAGCCGTCGGTGTTGATGGTGAACTCACCGCCGTGGCTGCCGTGGGTCACGGCCCCCGCCGCCACGTCCTGGCGCGGCTGGGTGCCGTCCCGGGCCGCGTCGGTGTAGCCTTTTATTGCGGTGATGCCGAGGGCGTCGCCGTCGGGGTCTGTGTCGTTGAGCAGCAGGTCAGCGTTGAGGGTGGTCGTACCGCTAGTGGTGCCGGTGGCGTTATCGGCCACGGTCAGCACCTGGTATCTATGGGTCTGGCCCGCATCGTCAACCGCCACCGGATCGTCGTTGGCGATGCGCACCGTGACCGTCAGGGTCGCCGTGGCGGTTGCGCCGCGGCCATCCGCGATGGTGTAGGTCACCGAGGTGGTGCGGGCGGGGTCGTCTTCGTCCAGGTCGGCAAAGTCGCCGTCCGGGTCGAAGGTCCAGGAACCATCGGCCTCAAGGGTGAACTCACCGCCGTTGCTGCCATCTTCGTCGATGCCATCGACGGATCTGCCGATATTGGCCAGGCTGCCGGCGACAGCGGTGATGCTGATGCGGTCACCGTCAATATCCGAGTCATTGAACAGCAGGTCGGCGTTGACTCCGTCGATGCCGTTGTCGCCATCGGCCACGGTCAGCACTGTGCCGACCAGCGTGGTGCCGGTGTCATCGACCGCCGTGGGGCTGTCGTTGGCGCCGGTCACGGTCACGGTCAGGGTGGCGGTGTCGGTAAGGCGGCCAGCGCCATCGGAGGCGGTGTAAACCACCGAGGTGGTGCGGGTGACGCCGGGGGCCAGGTCGTCAAAGTCGCCGTTCGGGTCGAAACGCCAGGCGCCATCGGCGGCTATGGTGAACCTGCCGCCATTGCTGCCATCGACGGCACTGCCGACACTGGCCGCGTCCTGGCTGTCTTCGTCCGTGCCCGCGGCGCTGATGGTCAGGGGGACGGCTTCCGGGTCGCGGTCGTTGAGCAGCAAATCCGCATTGGTGGTAATGCCATTGGTGGTGGCGCCCGTATCGCCGTCGGCCACAATCAGCAGCCGGTCGGTGGTTGCGCCGAGGTCATTGTTGGCGACGGGGGCCTGGTTCGGGCTTACCGTTACGGTCAGTCTGACGGTGTGCATCGCGCCGCCGTCATCGGAGACGGTGTAACCCACCGAGGTGGTGCGGGTCTGGCTGCCGGTGAGGTCGCCAAAGTCGCCGTCCGGGTCGAATTCCCAGGAGCCATCCTCATTGATGGTGAACCTGCCGCCGCCGGCGACATCTACGGCCCTGCCGACATTGGCCGTCTGGCCGCCCACTTTGCTGATGGTGAGGCTGGTGTCGTCAACGTCTTCATCGTTGAGCAGCAGGTCCGCGTTGATGGTGGTGGTGCCGGAGGTGGTGCCGGTGGCGCCATCGGCCACGGTGGTGGTCCTGTCCGAACTGGCGGTGCCGCTATCGGCCACCGCCACCGGCGCATCGTTGACGCCGGTCACGGTCACGGTGAGGGTGGCGGTGTCGGCGGTGGCGGTGCCGTCGGCGGCGGTGCCGCCATCGGAGACGGTGTACACCACCGAGGTGGTGCGGGTCTTGCCGGCGGCCAGATCGTCAAACTGGTCGTTCGGGACGAAGTTCCAGGAGCCGTCGGCACGGATGCGGAAGAGGCCGCCATCGCTGCCCCCGATGTCGGCGGCGGTGAGCGCCTTCTGGTTGTCCTCATCAACGCCGATATGGGTGATCTTGAGGGTGTCGCCGCTGTTCTCATCCGCATCGTTGAGCAGCAGGTCGGCGTTGGAGGTGCCTGTGGCGCCATCGGCCACGATTATGGCGGTGTTTTGATCGGTGCCGCCGACATCGTCCGCCGCCACCGGCGCCATGTTGGCGCGGCGCACGGTGATGCTCAGGGTGGACTCCACCGTGCTGCCCTTGCCATCGGAGACGGTGAACTTCGCCTCGGTGGTGCGTTCATTGTCGGCGGTCTTGAAGTTGAAGGTGGTTGTGGGGTCGAAGTGCCAGGAGCCATCGGCATTGATTTGGATGCGGCCACCGTTACCGCCGGAGGACTGACCGAATATTTCCCTGCCGACATTGCCCGTCTGGCCGTTCACTGCGATGATTTTGAGGGTGTCACCGTCAAGGTCGGTGAAACCGGAGAGCAGGCCGGCGTTGGTGATGGAGGTGATGGTGCCATCGTCGTCCCTGACGACGATGCCGGTAGCCGTGGCGTCCACGGTGTCCTTCTTACCGACACTCTCCGCGGTGCCCAGCAGTGGGTTGACGACCTGTGTCACCGGGTCGTTTTCGCCGGTGACGGTGACGGTGAGGGTGGCGCTGTGGCTGAGAGCGCCCGTCTCGCTGCTCTCGGCGACGGTGTAGGCCACCGAGGTGGTGCGGGTTTTGCCCATCGCCAGATCGTCAAATTCCTTGCCGGGGTCGAAGCTGTAAGAGCCATCGTTGTGAATGGTGAACTTGCCGCCGCTGCTGCCATCGGTGGCCTTGCCGACACTGTCCGACTCGCCGCCCACGGCGGTGATGGTGAGGGTGTTGGTCAGCGGGGTGGTGTCGTCAGGGTCCCTGTCGTTGAGCAGCAGGTCGGCGTTGGTGACGATGCCATTGACGGTGGTGCCTTTGGCGCCATCGGCCACGGTCAGTTCTGCGTTTTCAGTGGTGGCGCCGGCGTCGCCCGCCGCCACCGGGGCAACATTGACGCCGGTGACGGTGACGGTCAGGATGGCCGTGCTTTTCTTGCCGTTGTGTATCACATCGTAATGCACCGAGGTGTCGCGGGTCTCGCCGGGTTCCAGATCGTCAAAGTCGCCTGTCGGTCTAAAAAACCAGGAGCCATTGAAAACGACTACGAACTCGCCACCTGATGCGGGGTTCAATCTGGCCGATCCTGTGCCGTCCGGCACGGGTCTACTGGCTACCTCCTTTCCTTCATCATTCACTGTGAAAATTCTGATAATGCGGAGGTCAGTGCCACCTTCTTCAGGGTTATCGTCACCTTCAGGGTCATAGTCGTTTTGCAGCAGGCCGGCGTTGACGGTCATGGTGCCGGAGAGGGTGCCTTTGGCGTCAAAGTTCACGAACAGGTCGGCGTCTGCCTTGACTGCGCCGTAGTCGTTCACCGCCACCGGGGGACTGTCAACGCCGGTCACGGTGATGGTGAGGGTGGCGGTATCCGAATCCCTGCCATCGGTGGTGGTAACGATAACCGAGGTGGTCTCGGTTTTGCCGGGGGCCAGATCGTCAAAGTCGCCGTTGGGGTTAAAGGTGTAAGAGCCATCGGCGGCAATGGTGAAGGTGCCGCCGTTGCTGCCCAGGGTCGGGGTGCCGACGGCCACCGCCGCTTCCTGCGCCTTGTAAGTGCCGTCCGTGTCCCCCGGGGTGTAGCCCCTGACCGCGCTGATGGTCAGGCTGTCGCGGTTCGGGTCGGTGTCGTTAAGCAGCAGGTCGCGGTTAACGGTCATTGTACTGCTGTCAGCGGGGTCGGTGACGACGGTGCCGGTGGCGCCATCTTTCACCTCCAGCACCGCGTTTTCAGGCGTAGTGCCGACATCGGCCACCGCCACCGGCGCATCGTTGGCGCGTCTGATGGTGACGGTCAGGGCCAGGGTCTCCGAGAAGCCGCCGCCATCGGAGACGGTGTAATACGCCGTTCTGGTGAGCGAGCCGTCGGGACTGTTCAGCCTCGGGTCGTTATTAGTGCGGTCGCCGGAGAGGAAGAGCCAGGAGCCATCGGGTCTGATAAGCCAGCGGTCGCCATTGAGATGGCTGAAGAGTCCCGGTGCCTGTAGCTCGTTCCGGACCGTGCCGACCTGGGTGATGGTCAGACCACCGTCAACATCTTTGGCGCCGGTCAGCAGGTCGGCGTTGATTCTTTTACCGTCCTCGACCGTGCCTTCGGCGCCATTGGGCACGTTCAGTTTCAGGTTGCCCAGTGCCTCGCCCACCACGGCGGGGACATTCGGGTCGTAGTTGGGGAGCCCCGTCGGGGCGTCGTTGAGGCCGGTGACGGTCACGGTCAGTCTCGCCTGATCGTCGCCGGCGTTGCCATCCCCTATGGTGTAGGTCACCCAGGTGGTGCGGGTCTCGCCTTTGGCCAGATCGTTAAAGTCGTTGTCCGGGTCGCCGTCGGGGTCGAAACTCCAGGAGCCATCGGCGCTGATGGTGAAGATGCCGCCATTGCTGCCCGGCCTGGCGGTGCCGATACGGTCCCTGTGGCCGTCCACCCGGATGATGTCGATGGGGTCACTTTCACCGTCCGAGTCGTTGAGCAGCAGGTCCGCGTGGACGGTCATGGTGGCACCGTCTCTGGTGACGACGGTGCCGGTGGCGCCATCGGCCACGTTGATTTTCGTGTTTTCCGTGGTTTCGCCGAAATCGTCACCCGCGTCCGGGGCGCTGTTGACGCCCCTGACGGACACCCTCAGGACACCGTTCGCATCGGCGGCGTTAGTGGCGCCGTGGGCATCCGTTATCTGGTATGAAATCAGGGTGGTAATGAGCCGGCCCGTGACCAGGTCGTCAAAGGCGCCGTCGGGGTCGTACTCCCAGGTGCCATCGGACCAGATGGTGAATCTGCCATGGTAGGGCCTGTGGAGGGAAGGGCCATACACCTGCAGGGTGACCATGCCGCCATCCGGCACGGGCTCAACCACGAGCGGCAGGGTGTTGAGATCATCATTACGATAATAAACCTGGGTGATGCGCAGGGCGTCACCTTCAGGGTCCGTGCCGGTGACAAGAAGATTCCTGTCGGTGGAGCGCTTCAGGGGCACGTCTTCATTCGTGAACCATTCCCTTTGAGACCCGGTCGGCGCAGTGTTGACGCCGGTGACGGTGACCGTCAGGGTGGCGGTATCTGAATCTCCGCCATCGGTAATCGTGTAGGTGACCGAGGTGGCGCGGCTCTGGCCGACGCCGAGGTCGTCAAAGGCGCTGCCGGGGTTAAAGGTGTAAGAGCCATTGGTATTGATGGTGAAGCTGCCGCCGTTAGTGCCGTCGGTGGCCTTGCCGACATTGCCCGCAACGCCGCCCACGGCGCTGATGCTGAGGCCGTCGCCGTTCGCGTCGGTGTCGTTGAGCAGCAGGTCCGCATTGTTGGTCACGGTTTTTTGTGCCCCACCACCCGACCCGGGGCCGTCGGCGGTGGTGGTGGTGCCGGTGGCGCCATCGGCCACGATCAGTATGACGTTTTCAGGGGTGGTGCCGGCATCGTTGAGCGCCACCGGGGCAGTGTTGGGGCGGGATACATACACCTGGATGAACCCAAAGCCACTGATGCTGTTGCTGGTGCCGTCATCGGTTATCGTGTACGCCGTCTGCGTGAGGACGAGGGCGGTGCCGATGCCGGCAAAGTCCGTGCCCGGGTCAAAAGCCCAGGCACCATCGGAATGAACCGTGAAGGTGCCACCGACATGGCCCCGCACCGTCACCGAGCCGCCCTCCGGCACCGGTAAGCGGACCGCACCCGACCCGTCCGCGGGATAATTAATAACATCCCAGACGCGGATGGTGTCGCCGTCAGTGTCACTGTCGTTGACCAGCAGACCCCCGCGCTCCCTGACGCCGTTAACCACGGTGCCCTCGTCGTCAGCGGCAATGGTCAGGGTCTCGTCTGAATCCACCCTGCCAATGTCGGACGCCACCGCCGGGGGCGTGTTGTGGCCGGTGACGGTGACGGTCAGGGTGGCGGTATCCGAGCCGCCGTTGGCGTCCTCGACGGTGTAGGTCACCGAGGTGGTGGCGGTGGCGCCTGCGGCCAGACCGCGAAAGAAGGCGCGGGGGTCGAAGGTGTAAGAGCCATCGGCCTGGATGACGAAGGTGCCGCCGTTAGTGCCGATAACGGTCTTGTCGATATTGTCCGCGACATCATTAATCCTGGTGATGGTGAGGGTGTCAGTGCTGTCCGGGTCGCTGTCGTTGAGCAGCAGGTCGGCGTTGGTGGTGACGGTGGTAACGCCGTCGGCGGTGGTAGTGCCGGGGGCGCCATCGGCCACGATGAGCCTCTGGTTTCTAGGGGTGTTGGCGGCATCATCGACCGCTGTCGGCGCATCGTTGAGGCCGGTGACGGTGACGGTCAGGGTGGCATAGTCACTGACGCCGCTGCGGGCATCCGTGACCCGGTATTCGACGGTGGTGTCGATGCTTTTGCCGGCGGACAGGCTGTTAAATTCCGTACCCGGGTCGAAGCGCCAGGCACCATCGGCGCTGACGGTGAAGGTGCCGCCTTTGCTGCCCTGGGTCGCAACACCGGGGGCCAGGTTCTGCGTTGGCCGCGTACCGTCCTGGGCCGCGTCGCCGTAGCCTTTAATCCCGGTGATGCTAAAGGCTTCCGCTTCCGCGTCCTTGTCGTTTTCCAGCAGGCCGGCGTTAGTGGTGATGCCATTGACGGTCGTGCCGGGGGCGTTTTTGGCCACGTTCAGCGCCGCGTTTTCCCGGGTGGCGCCGGTATCATCGGCCACCGTCGGCACATCGTTGGTCTCGCTGACGGTCACGGTAAGGGTGGCGGTGTCCGTATCCCGGCCATCGGTGACGGTATAGGTCACCGAGGTGGTGCGGGTTTTGCCGGCGGCCAGGTCTTCAAAGTCGTCGTCCGGGTCGAAGGTCCAGTCGCCATTTTCATTAATGGTGAAGCTGCCGCCGCTGCTACCATCGACGGCGCTACCGACACCGGCGGCCTTACCGCCCACGGCGGTGATGGTGAGGGGGTCGCCGTTGGCGTCCGTATCGTTGTGCAGCAGGTCGGCGTTGATGGTCATGGTGCTGCTGTCGGGGTTGGTGATGACGGTGCCGGGGTCGGCATCGGGCACGGTGCGCTTGCTGTCTTCATTGACGGTGCCGAAATCGGCCGCCGCCACCGGCGCATCGTTGGGGCGGGTGACGGTGACGCTGAGGGTGACGGTGGTTAGCTCGGTGGCGGCGTTATCCGGGTTCCCCACCTGTAGCGTCACCGAGCTGGCGCCGGTCTCGGTCACCGTGCCCAGGCTGGCAAAGTCGCCGTCCGGGTCAAAACTCCAGGCGCCGTCGGCATGGATGATGAAGATGCCGCCGGAGGCCGGCTCTACGGTGACAGAGCCACCCGCCGGCACTGCTTTGGCCCCGCCATCATCAACAGAGAGGACGCGGATGCTGTCGCCCTCTATGTCGGTGGCGCCGACCAGCAGGCCCACGTTATGCCTTGTCAGCGCCCCGTTGGCATCGGTGCGCAGCACGCCGGTGGCGGCGGCGGCCACGGTCAGCATCCGGTTGTTATCGGTGGTGGCCGGGTTGGTGGCCACTACGGGCGCATCGTCGGCGCCGGTGACGGTGACGGTGAGGGTGCCGACATCGGTGGTTTCGTTGATATCCTCGACGGTGTAGGCCACCGAGGTGGTGCGGGTTTCGCCGACGCCGAGGTCGTCAAAGGCGGTGCCCGGGTCAAAACTCCAGGCGCCATTGGCCTGGATAGTGAAGCTGCCGCCGTCGCTGCCATCTATGGCGACGCCCAGATTGTTGGCGGACTGCCTGTCCTCCGCCTTGCCGACGGCGATGATGGCGAGTGTGTCCTGCTCGGTCATGCCGTCGAACAGGTCGGGGTCGTCCGGGTCGAGGTCGTTGAGCAGCAGGTCCGCGTTGATGGTCATGGTGCTTTTATCGGCATTGGTGACGATGGTGCCGGTAGCGCCGTCGGCCACGGTGATTTTCGTGTTTTCCGTGGTGGCGCCGCTGTCGTCCACCGCCTGCGGCGGGTCATTTTCGCCGAACAGAGTTATCGACAGGCTCACCAGGGGGAGCGCGGACTCGGCACCGCGGGCATCCGTTATCCGATACGGAAACGCGGTCGGGCTGGTTTTTCCGTCGCCGGCCAGATGCCTGAAGTCGCCGCTCGGGCTGAAGCTCCAGGAGCCATCGGAATGCAGGGTGAGGCTGCCGCCCTGGCCGCCGGTCAAGGTGACCGAGCCACCCACCGGGATAGTCTTAAAGGTCCTGGTGGAAGGTTCATAGACACTGGAGACCCGCAGGGTCTCACCTTCGGGGTCACGGTCGTTGGCCAGCACACCGGCGGCGGCGTCCACCGTCAGCCCCGAGGTTGAAGGCGCCCTGGCGGTATCCGCCACTGCCGTTGGCCTGTCGTTGACCTCGCTGACCGTGACCGTGAGGGTGGCGGTATCCGTTTCGTTACCATCGTACAGGGTGTAGGTGATCGAGGTGGTGCGGGTGCCGCCGACGGGCAGGTCTTCAAAGTCGTTGCCGGCGGCAAAACTCCAGGCGCCATTGGCGCTGATGGTGAAGCTGCCGCCGTTGCTGCCGTCGGTGGCCTTGCCGACATTGGCCACGTTACCGGCGACGGCGCTGATGCTGAGGTCGTCACCTTCCGGGTCCGTGTCGTTGAGCAGCAGGTCCGCATTGACGGTCATGGTGCTTTTATCGTCGTTGGTGACGATGCTGCCGGTGGCGCCATCGGCGACGCTGCGCACGCCGTTTTCAGTGGCGGTGCCGAAGTCGTTCACCGCCACCGGCTCCACATTGGGGGGGGTGACGGTGAGGGTGAGGGTGGCCGCAGTGACCCCGCCCGCGCTCACCCGGTAGCGCAGGGTGACGGTGGCGGTCTCGCCTGCGGCCAGGTCGTCAAAGTCCCCGTTCGGGTTAAAGCTCCAGGCGCCGGTGGAATGGATGGTGAAGAGGCCGCCGGTGCCGGTGCCGACGATGCCCGCCACCGTGACCGGGCCCTGGCTCAGGCCGGGATACGCGTTCGCAGCCGGATCAAGAGCAGCGACCGGATCAAAAACAGCGCTAATGGACAGGGGATCACCCTCGGCGTCGCTGGCGCCAACCAGCAGGCCCACGTTGTGCCTTTTCGCCACCCCGTCCGCAATATCAGTGAGCACCACACCGGCGGCGGTGGCGGGCACCGTCAGCACCTGGTCGTTATCGGTGGTGGCCGGGTTGATGATCGCTACCGGCGAGTTCTCGAGGCCGGCGACGGTGACGGTGAGGGTGGCGGTATCGGTGGCGCCGGTGACATCGGTGACGGTGTACACCACCGAGGTGGTGCGGGTGGCGCCGGCGCCCAGGTCGTCAAAGGCGGTGCCCGGGTCGAAGTTCCAGGCGCCGGTGGCGCTGATGGTGAAGGTGCCGCCGTTGCTGCCGTCTATGGCGTTGCCCAGATTGCCGACGGCCTGGCTGGTGGCGCTGGTGCCGGCGGCGCTGATGGTGAGGGTGGCGGTGTCGCCAGTGTCCGGGTCTGTGTCGTTAAGCAGCAGGTCGGCGTTTCTGACGGTTTTGACGCCGGATCTGATTGATGTTACGCCTTTGTCGCCATCGGGCACGGTGATTTTCGAGTTTTCAAGGCTGCGGGCGACATCGTCCACCGGCGTCGGCGCATCGTTGGCGCCGGTCACGGTCACCCGCAGGAAGCGGTGGGCGGCAGCCTCGGCGCCGTTGGCATCCACCGCGTAGTAGAACATGGCGGACTGGCGCGTTTTCGTGGCGGCCAGGTCGTTAAAGTCCGTGCCCGGGTCGAAGCTGTAAGCGCCATCGGCGCTGATGGTGAAGCTGCCGCCGTTGCCGCCGGGCAGGGTCAGCGAGCCGCCCGCCGGCACAGCGTCAAACCTCGCTTCGGCATAATTAAAGATTCTGGAGACGGTCAGGGTATCGCCTTCCGGGTCAGCGTCGTTGGCCAGAATGCCCTGGGCGGCGGCCACCGTGAGCACCGCGTTTTGCGTGGTCGCGCCGGTATCGGCAACGGTCAGCGGCGCATCGTTGACGCCGTTGACCGTCACCGTGAGGGTGGCGGTATTGGCCGATTCATAGCGGCCATCGCTTATCCGGTAGGCCACCGAGGTGGTGAGGGATTCGCCCGCCCCAAGATCACGGAAAGCCTTGTGGTCGGCGGGGTCAAAGGCCCAGGCGCCGTCGGCGCCGATGAAGAAGCTGCCGCCGTTGCTGCCGGTAATGGCACGGCCAAGATTGTTGCGGTGCAGGCTGGCCGCATCGGTGCCTGCGGAGATGATGCTCAGGCTGTCGCCGTTGGCGTCGGTGTCGTTGAGCAGCAGGTCGGCGTTGACGGTCATGGTGCTTTTATCGTCGTTGGTGACGATGGTACCGACAGCGCCATCGGCCACGGTCAGTCTGCTGTTGTCGTTGGTGACGCCGGTATCGTCCACCGCCACCGGGGCATCGTTGGGGCCGTACACACTGATGCTCAGGAAGTAACCGGGACTCTGCCGTGTGCCGTCATCGGTGATCCGGAAAGTCGTTTGCGAGACGGTGGCGGTGGTGGCGCTGGCCGAGGCAAAGTCCCCGTCCGGGTTAAAACTCCAGGCGCCATCGGAATGCACCGTGATCTGACCACCGGCATGGCCCTGCACCGTGACCGAGCCACCCTCCGGCACCGGCCTGTATTGATTGGCATTCTTACCGTAATCAAAAACCTGAAAGACGCGGATGCTGTCGCCTTCAGCGTCTTTGGCGTTTTGCAGCAGCCCGCCGCTGACCCGGTCGCCTTCAACCGTGGTTGCTTTGGCGTCTGCCGCGATGGTCAGGGTTTCGTCTGAATCCAGCCTGCCCTGCTCGTTTTGCGCCGTGGGTATGGTGTTGGCGCCGGTGACGGTGACGGTGACGGTGCCAATATCGGTGCCGCCGCGGTTATCGGACAGGCGGTAGTTGATGGAGGTGTCGCGGCTTTCGCCCGCTTCAAGATCACTAAAGGCGGTGCCGGGAACAAAGGTCCAGGAGCCATCGGCCCTGATGGTGAAATGACCGCCTTTATCGCCCAGTGTGGCGGTGCCCAGGTTGTTCGCGTGCAGCGGGTCCACGCCGATGCCAACCTCGGTGATGCTGAGGTTGGTGTTGCCGTCCGGGTCGGTGTCGTTCAGCAGCAGGTCGGCGTTGCCGGTGATGCTGCGGGTGGTGCCGTCGCCAGTGTTGATGCTGGTGGTGGTGGCGGTGTCGCCATCGCTCACGGTCAGCGTGGTTTGTTCATCCGTGGTGCCCAGGTCGTCCACGGCCACCGGCGGGTAGTTGGTGCCGGTCACCGATATGGTCAGGGTACGGAAATGGCTCAACCCGTTAAGCGCAGCGCCATGCTCATCGCCCGCCCGGTAGTACACCAGGGTGGTGCGGGGGGTGTCGTCGTAGTGCAGGTCGTTAAAGTCGCCGTCCGGGTCGAAGGTGTAAGAGCCATCGCGATTGAGGGTGAAGGTGCCGCCGTTGCTGCCATCGATGGCCTTGCCGACATTGGCGGCGAGGATACTGACGACGGGGCCAACACCGGCGACGTGGAGGGGGTCGTTGTTCACGTCAATGTCGTTGAGCAGCGGGTTGGCGTTGGTGGTCACCGTGTAGTCGGTGATGCCGTTGCGCTTCAGGGTCTGGGTGGTGCCGGGGATGCCGGTGTCGCCGGCTTTCACCGTCAGCACCGTGTTTGCATCGGTGGCGCCCAGGTCGGGGAATGCATCCGGCGTATTGTTGACGCCGCTGACCGTTATGGTGAGGGTGCCGATAGCCGTGTTGCCATTGCCATCGGACACGGTGTAGCTCACCGTGGTGTCGCGGGTCTCATCCTGGCCCAGATCGCTAAAATCAGGCCCGGCGGCAAAAAAGACGTAGGAGCCATCGGCATTGATCCGTATCTGGCCGCCGTTGCCGGCAAAGGTATCCACCCCCTGTGCCACGGTCTGCGCCTTACCATCGACGGTGAAGGCGTGAACTTTGGTGATGGTGAGGGTGTCGCCTTCAGGGTCGAAGTCGTTCAGCAGCAGGTCGGCGCGCTCGGTGATGGTGACGCTGACGCCGTCCTGGACGACGGTGCGGGTGGTGCCCACAGCGCCATCCCTGACGAACAGAAAGCCGTCGCCTTCCGTTATCGAGGCGTAATCGTCGCGGGCGACCAGCGTCTGGATGACGCCGCTGACGGTTACGGTGATGGTGGCCGCGCTCGTGCCGCCGTTGCCATCAGAGACCGTGTAAACCGCCGAGGTGGTGCGGCTGGCGCCCAGGGCCAGGTCGGTGAAGGCATCGTTGTGGGTGAAAGCCCAGGCGCCGTTGGCGCGGATGGTGAACAGACCGCCGTCGCTACCGGCTATGGCCTTGCCCAGGTTGGTCGCGGCCTGGCTGGTGGCGCTGGTGCCGGCGGCGCTGATGGTGAGGCCGTCGCCGTCCGGGTCGCTGTCGTTGAGTAGCAGGTCGGCATTGGTCGTAACACCGTCGGTGGTGGTGCCGGTATCGCCATCGGCGATGAGTTGCCGCACCCGGTTACCGGCTGCGCCCACATCGTCCGCCGCCGTCGGCGCATCGTTGGCGCCGGTGACCGTGACCGTGAGGGTGCCCCTGTCTGTGGCCCCGCCACCGGACACCGTGTAGGCCACCGAGGTGGTGCGGGTTTTGCCCGTGGCCAGGTCGTCAAAGCTGGTGCCGGGGTCGAATTCCCAGGAGCCGTCGGCGTTGATGGTGAAGCTGCCGCCGCCGGTGCCCGCGGTGGTGGCCCCGGCATTGACGAGGACCGCGCCGGCAAAGTTGGTGATGGTGAGGGTTGCGCCGTCCGGGTGGCTGTCGTTGAGCAGCAGGTCGGCGTTGGTCGTAACGCCATTGACGGTGGTGCCCTTGTCGCCATCGGCCACGGTGATTTTCGTGTTTTCCGTGGTGGCGCCGACGTCGTCGGTGGCGCTGGGGGTCACCGGCGGCGTGACCGTGATGGTCAGGGTGGCGGTGTCGGTGAGGCCGCCGGGGTCCGTCATGGTGTAGACCACCGAGGTGGTTTTGCTGGCGCCCTGGGCCAGATCGTCAAAGTCGCCGTCGGGGTCGAAGGTGTAAGAGCCGTCGGCGTTGATGGTGAATTCACCGCCGTTGCTGCCGGCGGTGGCCTTGCCCAGGTTGGCCACGGCCTGGCCGGTTATGGTGGCCCCCACCTGGGTGATTTTAAGGGGGCTGTCGCCGTCGGGGTCGCTGTCGTTGAGGAGTAAATCGCCGGGGGCGTCATTGGCGACGCTGGTGGCGGTGTCGCCGATGGCCGTGCCGACGTCGTCGTTCGCGGTGGGCGCATCGTTGGCGCCGTTGATGGTGATGGTGACGCTGGTGGTGGTGACCGTGTCGGCGCTGGTGACGATGAAGGTGTCGGTCAGGGATTCTGTGGTACCGAGCGCCTGAATATCCGCATGGCTGTTGGGGGCGGTGTAGCTCCAGGCCCCGGCTGCGGTAATGGTGAATGAGCCGACCGTGCCTTTGGTGGCGGTTTGCGCCTGGAAGCCGGATTCATCGGCATCGCCGCCGCTGCTGGTGACGGTGCCGCCGGCCACCAGATTGCCATCGGTCAGGGCTGTGTCTTCGGTGAGGGTGGCGCTGCCGGTTGACAGCACCGGCACATCATCCTCGCCGGTGACGGTGACGGTGAGGGTGGTGCTGGCGGTGAGGCTGCCATCGGAGACGGTGTAGGTGACCTGGGTGTCGCGGGTCTCGTCGGGGGTCAGGTCGTCAAAGTCGGTGCCGGGGTTGAAGGTCCAGCCGCCGTTGGCGCTGAGGGTGAACTGACCGCCGTTGCTGCCATTGGTCGCGGCCCCCGCCGCTACGTTCTGCGGCTGACGCTGGCCGTTTTCATCCAGGGCGGTGAAGCCGCTAACCCCGGTGATGCTGAGGGTGTCGCCGTCGGGGTCGCTGTCGTTGAGCAGCAGGTCGGCGTTGGTGCCGGTGGCGCCATCGATCACGGTGATGATGGTGTTTTCAGCGGTTTCGCCCTGATCGGCGGTGGGGGTCGGGGCGCGGTTCGGCGTTGTCAGGGTGACGGTGAGGGTGGCGCTGGCAGTGAGGCTGCCATCGGTGACGGTGTAGGTGACCTGGGTGGTGGTGGTGCTGCCCGGAACCAGATCGTCAAAGTCGCCGTCGGGGTTGAAGCTCCAGGCACCGTTGGCGCTGATGGTGAACTCACCGCCGTTGCTGCCACGGGTGGCGACCCCCGCCGCTACGTTCTGCGGCTGGCGGGTGCCGTCCTGGGCGGGGTTGGTGAAGCCGCCCACTTCGGTGATGCTGAGGCTGTCGCTTTCCGGGTCGCTGTCGTTGAGCAGTAAATCGCCGGGGGCGTCATTGGCGACGGTCAGGGGGACGTTTTGAACGGTGGTGCCGGTGTCGTCGGTGGCGGTGGGGGCGTCGTTGGTGCCGGTGATGGTGATGGTGACGCTGGTGGTGGTGACGTTATCGGCGCTGGTGACGGTGAAGGTGTCGGTGAGGGAGTTGGTGGCGCCGAGCGCCTGAATATCCGCATGGTTGTTGGCCGCCGTGTAGCTCCAGGCTCCGGCTGCGGTAATGCTCAGTGTGCCGACCGTGCCTTTGGTGGCGGTTTGCGGCTGGAAGCTGTCGTCACCGGTATCGCCGCCGCTGGTGGTGACCGTGCCGCTGGCCACCAGATTGCCATCGGTCAGGGCTGTGTCTTCGATGAGGGTGACGGTGGCTGGCGTCAGGGTTGGCACGTCGTCCGCGCCGGTGACGGTGATGGTGAGGGTGGCGGTGGCGGTGAGGCCGGTGCCGTCGTTGCGGTCGGAGACGGTGTAGGTGACCGAGGTAGTGGCGTTTTCGCCGGACTTGAGGCCGTTGAAGTCGGTGCCGGGGTCGAAGCTGTAGGCGCCATTGGCGCTGATGGTGAAGCTGCCGCCGTTGCTGCCGCGGGTGGCGCCATCGACATTGGCCGCGGCCTGATTCTCCAGGTTCTGGCCGACGGCGGTGATGGTGAGGTCGTCGCCGTCCGGGTCGCTGTCGTTTTGCAGCAGGCCGGCGTCGTAGACAATGCTGCGGGAGGTGGTGCCGGTGTCGCTGCCGGCCACGGTCAGCACCGAGTCTTCATCCGTCACGCCCTGGTCGGCGTTTGCCACGGGGGGGTTGTTGGGGTCTGGGTCTTGCTGGGCGGTGGGGCCGGGGGTGGTGGAGGCGGCACCGGCCACCGGGGCAGACGGGGTGTTGTCGGAGGTGTCCGCGCCGGTGACAGTTACCGCAAGGGTGGCGGTATCGGTGCCGCCGTTACCATCGGAGACTGTGTAGGTGACCTGGGTGGTGGCGGTGGCGCCGGGGGCCAGGTCGTCAAAGTCGCCGTCGGGGTTGAAGGTGTATGAGCCATCGGCTGCGATGGTAAAGCTGCCACCGTTGCTGCCGTCGGTGGCGGTGGCGAGGTTGGCGGTGGCCTGATTGGCGGCGGTGCTGCCGACGGCGCTGATGGTGAGGTCGTCGCCGTTGGGGTCGGTGTCGTTGAGTAGCAGGTCGCCGGTCAGAAGTGTGTTTTGATCGGTGGTGCCGGTGTCATCGGTGGCGGTGGGGGCGTCGTTCAACAGGCCGTTGAAACTGGTCAGCGCCAGGTTTGCGCCGTCTATCTGCCCGATGGTGTATTCCAGGTTCCAGTCACCGCCCTGCCCCGCCGCACCGGTGAGGTCGGTGGAGGCGGCAAGGTCGGCGCCGGTGACGTCGGCAATGCGGGCGACAAATTCGACACCGCTGTGTTGTTTGCCGTTGTCGCTATCACCGCCATCGGCCACGTTGCAACCGTACAGCAACAGGTCACCCTGCTCGGTCAGGGCTGCGCCAATCTGAGACAGCAGATCGGCATGTTGGTCGATGTTGTCGGAGTTGAGTGTGATACTGCCGAGGCTGAATTCGCCCTGGCCGCCGTGGGAAAGAATGTGAATGGAGGTGATGTCGTCGCGCCCCGCCACATGGTCCGCGAGTTTTTGCAGACCGTTTTCGTCGGCGTCAATCAGCAGAATTTCGGTGCCGGGTTCGAGGCCGGTTAACAGATCCTCATAGCCTTCGACGCCGGTGTCGACGACAACCAGTGCGGAGGGTGCAAGGTCGGTCGGGAGGGCGGCGGGTGCGCCCAGGTCTTCAAGTCGGAAGTTTCCAGTGGCGGGGATTTCTGAGTTGTCAATGGCGGCGCCCGGAACCGCGCCGTCAATGGCGGCGCCCGGAAACGCGCCGGGGAGGTTGTTGCGAATTTCGGAGCGGGGGTCTGCAACTTTGTGTTCGAGGGCTTTTTGTTCGAGGGCTTTTTGTTCGCGGAGAAGGGCTATCTGGTTTTGCAGGTCGTTCTGGTGGTCCGGGTCGGCGGTTGAGTCGGCAAAGGTTACCGCCGCCGCCGCATCCAAAAGAATGCGAGGTTCCAACGGTTGATAGCGTATCTTCCTGACAGTTTTTGCCGCCACCTGAAAACCTTAACCCTCTCGTCAGGGAAATTCTGAATAATGTCTTTTTCCGCGATAGCTGCGTTGGACCCGTCCTCGAAAAATCGGAAAATTAAAGCGTTTTTACGATTTTCTGCGGGCGTGTCCGCCTTGCTCTCATCAAAAAAATCCTATTATTCAGAACTTCCCGTGGCCAGTGTGATTCCGACGACATCACGACCGACCGTACAATGCTTCCAACAATAGCGAGAATTTCAGTTTTTCCTGTTGGTAACCCAGTTCTCCGGCACGCAAAACCTGTTCCTTCAGGCTTTCCTTTCCGAAGTCGGTTTCTGCGTTCGTCCCGTCAGCAGAACCCTCACTTCCACCCTCACTTCCACCATCACTTTCGTTTGCAATGCCTCTCACCCGGTCCCGGAATTCCGACGACGATGCCGAGAGCAGTGGGAGGGATTGCAGACCCCTTAATAACAAAGCATCTTGCTCAGTTTCCGCATAAAGTACAAGGCTTTTACCGGGGTGATTTTCGGGCGAAATCTGGCCTGTATTCAGCTTCTGTTCAGGAGAGTCGGGGGCTGCGGCGGGGTTTGCGGCGGGGGCTGCGTCTGTGTTGTCGCCTGTGTTCGGGAAATCCACCCGGAACACGCCTGACGCCTGGTTGCCGTCCGGGTCAACGGCGATGACGCGAATTTGCAGGGAGTTGGCGCCGGCTTCTGCGGCGGCGTCGATGTCGAACTTGAAAATGCCGGTATCTGAATCAAACTGAACGTAATAGGGCAGAAGATTACCGCTGATAAGGGATGCCGTGAACCATAGCGGCATGTCAATGTCGGTGTGCCCGAACAGGTAGAAGATGTCGTACTCTGCGTCGCTGGCCGTGACCTGCTGATCGGTCAGGGGTGCAATCAGGCTGACCGGACTGGTGGGGGGCGGGAGCTGGTCGCTGCCATCGAAGACGTCTTCCATTGGGTTCAGTTCCCGGATGAGTTCCAGAGTCGTTGGTGTGGAGTTTACATTGGTATCGGACGCATCGCCATCGGTTGTACTGGTCGGTTAAGGAAACTCTGAATAATAATGGTATGGTCCACCCCTCTCCATCAATCGGCGTCAATGCGCCAGAATGGATACACCATTCAAACAGATAGAGAGAGGCGACCATGAAGAAGTGTACTGAAACGCGAGCAATCAAGGTAGTGGGTATTGATCTGGGTAAGACCAGTTTCCATCTCCACGCGGTGGATGACAGAGGTCAAACCCAGATAACCAAAAAACAAACCCGCAACCAACTGAAGGCGACTATGAGCAAGCTATCGCCTTGTCTGGTTGGGATAGAAGCCTGCGCCGGCGCCCATGACTGGGCAAGGCGGTTGTCGGGTTACGGTCATGAGGTGAAGTTGATTGCCCCACAGTTTGTTAAACCCTACGTCAAGTCCAACAAGAATGACCGTGTTGACGCAGAGGCTATTTGCGAAGCCGTTCAGCGTCCAGGCATGCGTTTTGTTGCGGCCAGGACCATGGAGCAGCAGGACGTTCAGTGCCTGCACCGTATTCGCAGTCAGGTGGTGGCTCAGCGCACCGCCCAGGTCAATCAGATCCGAGGGCTGTTGTTAGAGTACGGCATTACGATACCCCAGGGGAGAGCACACGTACGCAAGCAGCTCCCGCTCATTTTGGAAGACGCGGAAAACGGTCTGACGATGCGCTTCCGAGGGCTCTTATCGGCGCTCTATGATGAGTTGGCCCGCCTGGATGAGCGTATTGGCGATTTTGACCGGCAAATTGAGCAACTGGTGCAGGCAGATGAACGTGCCCAGCGTTTGCTCACCATTCCCGGCATCGGCCCTAAAGGTGCTACCGCTCTGGTGGCAGCCATAGCAGGCTGTTGATTTTCACCCAGCTTCGAACAGATTGACCGTTTAAAGCTTGAATTTTCGGTTCTATATGACAATTTGAGCCTGGTTTCCGCCCTTATGGGCAACCACCGTCACGGTATTGCCCCTCCAAGGCGGAATTATCCCTGTAACGCCCTCATCCGGGTCAGATTCCAGCCAATCATCGTTAGCATAAATACGCTGTTCACCTTCGATAAACCACGCACTTTCATCTGCCTGATCAAACCAACTGACTTACCCCAGCCAAAAGGCTCTTCCACCCGCTTCCTGTTCCGTTGGCTAATCTTGTAACCTGCGTGTCGGCTGGTACGACCGTCAATGGCAGAACCACCCGCCCGGTTATCATTCCTGGCAACATGGGGCGTCACATTCAGAACCCGGCAAGCCGCTACGAAACCCGCCGTATCATAGTTCTTGTCCGCACCCACTGTGCGCTTCTTCGTTCCCGGGAGTTTCGACAATAAGTCCGCCGCTACTTCCCGTTCGGCCTTGCCTGTCGCATGGCTGGCCGCCGCCTTAACAATCAGGCCGTTCTGGTTTTCCATCACAGTGTGACCCATATAAGACAGTTTGGCCTCTTTGCCAGGACCTTTCTTGGCCAGTCGTGCATCACCGTCTGTTTTTGACTCGTGGGTCTGGTTACTACGCTTTTCCCCGTGGAAATTAGCTTCGCTGTTGCGTCCACCACCCGCTGAGGGTTCGCTATCATCATCCTTGCGACGGTAGCTTTTCTGCGAAGCCCAGGCCTGGATCAAGGTGCCGTCTACGCTGAAGTGCTCGTCGGACAGCAGCTTTTGCTTTCTGGCAAGGCCAACCACCTCTTCAAACAGTTCGGTGATGACATCGTTTTCCAGCAGACGATCCCGGTTGATGCTGAAAACGGAGTGATTCCAGATCGAGTCATCAATCGTTAAGCCGACAAACCACCGGTACAGGAGGTTATAGTTGATCTGTTCAACCAATTGCCGCTCGCTACGGATGCTGTAAAGTACCTGGAGTAACTGCGCCCTGATGAGTCGCTCTGGCGGAATCGATTCCCGACCAGTGTCACAATAGATACTACCGAAGAGCCAGTTCAGGTTCTTCATCGCCTCATCAAGGAGTGTCTTGATGGGTCTCAGCGGATGATCCTCTGGGACAAACGATTCCAACTGCACTGTTGTGAAAAGGGATTCCTGGAAAACATCTTCGCCACGCACTGAGTCAAAATCCTTAATCTGGTATAGTTCTCAGTATTGTATCTAATCCAGTATTACCGGGCCACAAAATCAACAGCCTGATAGGGGATATCCACGCCTTCAACAATGGTCGGGAGTTGGCGGCCTGGTTGGGGCTGGTACCGCGCCAGAGTTCCACGGGAGGGAAGGCCCGCCTGCCGGGCATTAGCAAACGTGGCGATGTTTACTTGCGTCAGTTGATGATTCATGGCGCTCGCTCGGTATTACGCTGTATTGACAAAAAAGACGACCCGCGCAGCCGCTGGGCCAAGGCGTTACTACAGCGGCGTCACAAGAATGTGGTAGTGGTGGCGATGGCCAACAAGATGGTACGCACGGCTTACGCGCTGTTGAAGCATAAAGAGGACTACTGTGTCGACAGAATGCCCGTGTCAGAACCAGAGATAGTTGCCTGATGGTTCGGCAGATGTCGGTACGACACAGACAAAGGCAAGGTTAGGAGAGTAAACCCACCATGGAGTTGCGAAGAGAAAGATCAGTGATGGCATGAAAGGAGAGACCTGCATTCCTGAAAACCTGGTTTAGACATAGGCTGAGCAGTGGGAAAGCCGATATAATGATGAGGACAGGGATGCGCGGATTCCATCAGGGCCCGAAGGCGAGAACCTTCACCGAGAGGCCGGATATATGACTGCAACTTATCCTTCATGTACACGATGATTGACTCTTGCAAAACGGGGTGGACCATATATGTCTTTTCCCGCGATAGCTACGTTGGACCCGTCCTCGAAACATCGGAAAATTAAAGCGTTTTTACGATTTTCTGCGGGCGCGTCCGCCTTGCTCTCACAAAAAAATCCTATTATTCAGAGCTTCCCTGAGATGCACACTGTCAAGCAACCGGGGACCGCACCATGAGAACGCAAGAAGAGATTGACGAGGAATTGGCAGTTGCAAGGGAGTACGGGGACGCGCTCCGGCGCAAGGACCGGAAGGCTGCCGACGAGATATTGCCAAGGGTGAAGTTTGAGGCTTGCAGTCTGAAGGCGACAAAAAGACTATTCGGCGCGGACTACATTCGTCGCAAGGGTTACAACACGGAGAAGGCGGACCGGGAGTTCGGGCCGGACTGGCTGGACCATGACGATGGCCCTGCCTTTTATGATCGTGACAACTGATCCGAATGGATGAACACCATCTGTATCAGACGCCCTTGTGCTAAGATATGCACACCATCAGGGCAACCGGGGACCACACTATGAGAACGCAAGAAGAGATTGACGAGGAATTGGCAGTTGCAAGAGAGTACGCGGACGCGCTCCGGCGCAAGGACTGGAAGGCTGTCGACGAGATATTGCCAAGGGTGAAATTTGAGGCTTCCAGTCTGAAGGCAACAAAAAGAATATTCGGCGCGGACTACATCCGTCGCAGGGGCTACAACACGGAGAAGGCGGACCGGGAGTTCGGCCCTGACTGGCTGGACCATGACGATGGCCCTGCCTTTTATGATCGTGACAACTGATCCGAATGGATGACTGGGCCAGGCTTCGTGACGGTATAACGGATATCGCCAACCTTGAGGTTTTGCGAACCAGAGCGCAGAACAAAGCCCTCAAAAAAGACATCAGGGAGACCAGAGCCGATCAAAGGGCGGCGCTGCTCGAAATTTCCCGTGAGGGAGAAATCGGGCATATTCTGGAAGCTGAAAGAATACTGCTCATGCAGGAGCAGGAGCATCTCGCCGGTTCTCAAGCGATGGCCTCGTCTCTCGATAACGCCATCAAGGAACTGGATGCCGCTTTGAGTACCCTTGAGCGGGTTCGTGACCCTGACGCATACCAATCGGTCGCCGATTCGTTCAGTCTCGACAAGAACAGGGTTGGCGGCCTGCCCCGTGACGAGGCAAGGCAGTTCTTCCGATCTCACCTGGCCCGGCTGGGCAATCTGGACAAGGGCCGCCTGAGCGATAGCGAACGTGATGTGTTGAAAGCCCGCATGTTCAACATCCGGACAGCAGAACACCAGTACAAGAAACTCCAGGAGCAGGCCCTCGGCATTGAGGGCAGGCGTGGCCCCGGTGCCAGGGACTGAGATTCGGCACCTTCGTTGTTGTGGAGATCGGGACAGGTGCTGTCCCCTACCCTGATGTCAGAATCAAGACTCTGGACCGGGATTCTGCTGTTCAGGAGACTCCGGGTTTGCGTCGGGGTTGTCGTCTGTGTTGTCGTCCGCGTTGTCGTCTGTGTTCGGGAAATCCACCCGGAACACGCCTGATGCCTGGTTGCCGTCAGGGTCGACGGCGATGACGCGAATTTGCAGGGAGCTGGCGTCGGCTTCTGCGGCGGCGTCGATGTCGAACCGGAAAATGCCGGTTTCTGAATCAAACTGAACATAGTAGGGCAGCAGGTTACCGCTGATAAGGGATGCCGTGAACCATAGCGGCATGTCATCGGTGTGCCCGAACAGGTCCGAGATGTCGTACTGTGCGCCGGTGGCCGTGACCTGCTGATCGGTCAGGGGTGCAATCAGGCTGACCGGACTGGTGGGGGGGAGCTGGTCGATACCATCGAAGACGTTTTCCGTTTGGTTCAGTTCCCGGATGAGTTCCAGAATCGTTGGTGTGGGGTTTACATCGGTATCGGACGCATCGCCATCGGTTGTGCTGGTTGGTTTTGATGGCTCCGTATCAGATGCCTTGTGCTAAGATTCACACTGTCAAACAATCGGGAACCACACCATGAGAACGCAAGAAGAGATTGACGAGGAAATGGCAGTTGCAAGGGAGTACGGGGACGCGCTCCGGCGCAGGGACTGGGAGGCTGCCGACGAGATATTGCCAAGGGTGAAGTTTGAGGCTTGCAGTCTGAAGGCGACAAAAAGACTATTCGGCGCGGACTACATTCGTCGCAAGGGCTACAACACGGAGAAGGCGGACCGGGAGTTCGGCCCTGACTGGCTGGACCATGACGATGGCCCTGCCTATTTTGATAGCGACGACTGATCCGGGTGATTGACTGGACCAAGCTTCGTGACGGTATAACGAATATCGCCAACCTTGAGGTTTTGCAAACCAGGGCGCAGAACGAGGCCCTCAAAAAAGACATCAGGGAGACCAGAACCGATCAAAGGGCGGCGCTGCTCGAAATTTCCCGTGAGGGAGAAACTGAGCATATTCTGGAAGCTGAAAGAATACTGCTTGTGCAGGAGCAGGAACATCTCGTCGGTTCTCAAGCGATGGCCTCGTCACTCAACATTGCCATCAAGGAACTGGATGCCGCTTTGAGTACCCTTGAGCGGGTTCGTGACCCTGACGCATACCAATCGGTCGCCGATTCGTTCAGTCTCGACAAGAACAGGGTTGGCGGCCTGCCCCGTGACGAGGCAAGGCAGTTCTTCCGATCTCACCTGGCCCGGCTGGGCAATCTGGACAAGGGCCGCCTGAGCGATAGCGAACGTGATGTGTTGAAAGCCCGCATGTTCAACATCCGGACAGCAGAACACCAGTACAAGAAACTCCAGGAGCAGGCCCTCGGCATTGAGGGCAGGCGTGGCCCCGGTGCCAGGGACTGAGATTCGGCGCCTTCGTTGTTGTGGAGATCGGGACAGGTGCTGTCCCCTACCCTGATGTCAGAATCAAGACTCTGGACCGGGATTCTGCTGTTCAGGAGACTCCGGGTCTGCGTCCGTGCTGTCGTCTGTGCCTTTGTCCGTGTTCGGGAAATCCACCCGGAACACGCCTGATGCCTGGTTGCCGTCAGGGTCAACGGCGATGACGCGAATTTGCAGGGAGCTGGCGCCGGCTTCTGCGGCGGCGGCGGCATCGAACTCGAAAATGCCGGTTTCTGAATCAAACTGAACATAGTAGGGCAGCAGATTGCCGCTAATCAGGGATGCCGTGAACCATAGCGGCATGTCATCGGTGTGCCCGAACAGGTCCCAGATGTCGTACTGTGCGCCGCCGGTCGTGACCTGCTGATCGGTCAGGGGTGCAATCAGGCTGACCGGACTGGGGGACGGGGTCTGGTCGTCGCCATCGAAGACATCTTCCGTTTGGTTCAGTTCCCGGATGAGTTCCAGAATCGTTGGTGTGGGGTTTACATCGGTATCTGACGCATCGCCATCATCGGTGGGACCGGTGATGCGATGGTCGAACCGGGTGGTGTCGAGCGCGGGGGCGATGGTCTCGATGGTCAGGTGTAAGGCATGACCGGCACCCTCGTTGTTGTGGAGATCGGAATAGGTGCTGTGCCCTACCCTGATGGTTGCGGGGCCGTTGTAGTCGGGCTCGGGTGTGAAGGTTGCCGTGTAGGCTGACGTAAAAGTTATGCCGTTGCTATCGGCGGTGATGCTGGTGAGTGTGCCGCCGGTGGCTGAAATATCAGCGTCGGTGAAACCGGTCACCGCTTCGCTGAAACCGAAGGTGACGATGGTGGTTTCGCCGCCGATGAGGATGGTGTCCGGGGCGGTGATGGCGAGTGTGGGGGTGGTGTCGACGGGCTCGATGGGCTCACCACCTGCGCGACTCACTGTAATCGTCAGGGTTGCGGTGTCTGTGGCGGTGCCATCGGATGCCGTGTAGGTCACCGAGGTGGTGCGTGTGTCGCCGGTGGCCAGATCGTCAAAGTCGGTGCCGGGATTGAAGGTGTAAGAGCCATCGGCATGGATGGTGAAACTGCCGCCGTTGTTGCCGTCTTCGTCGGTGCCCGCCGTGGCGGTGGCGATGTTGTTCGCGTCGCCGTTTACTTCCGTGATGGTCAGGTCGTCGCCGTCAATGTCGTGGTCGTTGAGTAGGAGGTTGGTGTTGGGGGTGCTGTCGTCGTTGGTGATGATGGTGTCGGTGTCGTCGTTCGCGGTCGGTGCATCGTTGGCGCCGGTGATGGTGATGGTCACTGTGGTCGTGGTCACACCGTCGGTGCTGGTCGCCGTGAAAGTGTCGGTCAGTGTTGCCGTGGGACTCAGGGCCTGAATGTCCGGCTGGCTGTTATCTGCCTGATAAGTCCAGCGCCCGTCCGCACCGATTTGCAGGCTGCCCCGCTCGCCGGGGAGATTGGGAGCCTCGACAAACCTGTCTTCACCGGCATCGCCGCCGCTGGCGCTGACACTGCCGGTCGCCATCAGATTGCCGTTTTCATCCAGGTCCGTGTCTTCGATCAGCGTGGCGGTGGCCGGCGTCAGGGTCGGGTCGTCGTTCTCGCCGGTGACGGTTAGGGTCAGTCGCGCCGTGTCTGTGAGGCTGCCATCGGAGGCCGTGTAGGTTATCGAGGTGGCGCGTGTGTCGCCGGGGGCCAGATCGTCAAAGTCGGTGCCGGGGTTGAAGGTGTAAGAGCCATCGGCATGGATGGTGAAACTGCCGCCGTTGCTGCCGTCGGTGGCGGTGGCGATATTGTTCGCGGCGCCGTTTACCTGGGTGATGGTCAGATCGTCGCCGTCGATGTCGAGGTCGTTGAGTAGGAGGTCGGCGTTTTGTGCCCCGCCACCCGGCCCGGGTTGTGCCCCGCCACCCGGACGGCCAGTGTCGCCGTCGGGCACTGTCAGGGGTGTGTTTTCAGCCGTGCTGCCGGTGTCGTCGTTCGCGGTCGGTGCACTGTTGGTGTCGACGGGCTCGTCATCGGCGCGACTCACTGTAACCGTTAGGGCCGCCGTGTCTGTGGCGGTGCCATCGGAGGCGGTGTATTCCACCGAGGTTTCGCGGGTCTCGCCTGGGGCCAGGTTGTCAAAGTCGCCGTCGGGGTCGAAGGTGTAAGAGCCATCGGCATGGATGGTGAAACTGCCGCCGTTGTTGCCGTCTTCGTCGGTGCCCGCCGTGGCGGTGGCGATATTGTTCGCGTCGCCGTTTACTTCGGTGATGGTCAGGGTGTCGCCGTCGATGTCGAGGTCGTTGAGTAGCAGATCGGCATTTTGTGCCCCGCCACCCGCCCGGGCCGTACCCGTAGCACCGTCGGGCACTGTCAGGGGTGTGTTTTCAGCCGTGGTGCCGGTGTCGTCGTTCGCGGTCGGGTCGTCGTTGGCGCCGGTGATGGTGATGGTCACCGTGGTCGTGGTGGCCCTGTCGGCGCTGGTCACTGTGAAGGTGTCGGTGGGCGAGTCTGTGGCTTTCAGACCCTGAATCTTCGAGTCGCTGTTATCTGCCGTATAAGTCCAGGCACCGTCGGCAGTAATCGTCAGTGAGCCGTAATGAGTGCCAGTGTCACTGATGGTTTCCGGCGTAAACTGCGTATCCCCGGCATCACCACCGGTGGCGCTGACCGTGCCGGTGGCCACCAGATTGTCATCGTCATCCGCCACGTCTTCGGTCACGCCGCCGGTCGATGCCGTCAGGGTCACCGTATCGTCAGCGCCGGTGATGGTGACGGTCAGGGTCGCCGTGTCCGTGAGGGTGCCATCGGAGGCCGTGTATTCCACCGAGGTGGTCTTGGTCACACCCGCCTTCAGATCGTCAAAGTCGGTGCCCGGATTGAATTCCCAGGAACCATTGGCACGGATGGTGAAGCTGCCGCCATCACTGCCGTTAGTGGCCTTGCCGACACTGCTCGTATCACCGTCCACCTCGGTGATGGTCAGATCGTCACCGTCAATATCGACATCGTTCAGTAACAGATCGGCGTTAGTCGTGCCGGTGGCGCCATCGGCCACGGTCAGGTCTGTGTTTTCAGTCGTGGTGCCGGCATCGTCGTTGGCCGTCAGCCCATCATTGGTACCGGTCACCGTCACGGTCAGGGTCGCCGTGTCCGTGAGACTGCCATCGGAGGCCGTGTATTCCACCGAGGTGGTCTTGGTCACACCCGCCTTCAGATCGTCAAAGTCGGTGCCCGGATTGAATTCCCAGGAACCATTGGCACGGATGGTGAAGCTGCCGCCATCGCTGCCAGCGGTGGCCTTGCCGACACTGGACGTATCACCGCCCACTTCGGTGATGGTCAGATCGTCACTGTCAATATCGACATCGTTCAGCAACAGGTCGCGGTTAACGGTCATGGTGCCGGTGGCGCCATCGGCCACCGTCAGTTCTGTGTTTTCCGTGGTGGTGCCGGCATCGTCGTTGGCCGTCAGCCCATCATTGGCCCCGGTCACCGTCACCGTCAGGGTCGCCGTGTCCGTGAGGGTGCCATCGGTGGCCGTGTATTCCACCGAGGTGGTCTTGGTCACACCCGCCTTCAGATCGTCAAAGTCCGTGCCCGGATTGAATTCCCAGGAACCATTGGCACGGATGGTGAAGCTGCCGCCATCACTGCCGTTAGTGGCCTTGCCGACACTGCTCGTATCACCGTCCACCTCGGTGATGGTCAGATCGTCACCGTCAATATCGACATCGTTCAGTAACAGATCGGCGTTAGTCGTGCCGGTGGCGCCATCGGCCACGGTCAGGTCTGTGTTTTCCGTGGTGGTGCCGGCATCGTCGTTGGCCGTCAGCCCATCATTGGTACCGGTCACCGTCACCGTCAGGGTCGCCGTGTCCGTGAGACTGCCATCGGAGGCCGTGTATTCCACCGAGGTGGTCTTGGTCACACCCGCCTTCAGATCGTCAAAGTCGGTGCCCGGATTGAATTCCCAGGAACCATTGGCACGGATGGTGAAGCTGCCGCCATCACTGCCGTTAGTGGCCTTGCCGACACTGCTCGTATCACCGTCCACCTCGGTGATGGTCAGATCGTCACCGTCAATATCGACATCGTTCAGTAACAGGTCGGCGTTAGTCGTGCCGGTGGCGCCATCGGCCACGGTCAGGTCTGTGTTTTCAGTGGTGGTGCCGACATCGTCGTTGGCCGTCAGCCCATCATTGGTACCGGTCACCGTCACGGTCAGGGTCGCCGTGTCCGTGAGACTGCCATCGGAGGCCGTGTATTCCACCGAGGTGGTCTTGGTCACACCCGCCTTCAGATCGTCAAAGTCCGTGCCCGGATTGAATTCCCAGGAGCCATTGGCACGGATGGTGAAGCTGCCGCCATCGCTGCCACTGGTGGCCTTGCCGACACTGCTCGTATCACCGTCCACCTCGGTGATGGTCAGATCGTCACTGTCAATATCGACATCGTTGAGCAACAGGTCGCGGTTAACGGTCATGGTGCCGGTGGCGCCATCGGCCACGGTCAGTTCTGTGTTTTCCGTGGTGGTACCGCTATCGTCGTTGGCCGTCAGCCCATCATTGGCCCCGGTCACGGTGACGGTCAGGGTCGCCGTGTCCGTGAGACTGCCATCGGAGGCGGTGTACTCCACCGAGGTGGTCTTGGTCACACCCGCCTTCAGATCGTCAAAGTCGGTACCCGGATTGAATTCCCAGGAGCCATTGGCACGGATGGTGAAGCTGCCGCCATCGCTGCCACCGGTGGCCTTGCCGACACTGGACGACTCACCGTCCACTTCGGTGATGGTCAGATCGTCACCGTCAATATCGATGTCGTTCAGTAACAGGTCCGCATTGATGGTGGTTGTGCCGGAGGTGGTGCCGGTGGCGCCATCGGCCACCGTCAGTTCTGTGTTTTCCGTGGTGGTGCCGGCATCGTCGTTGGCCGTCAGCCCATCATTGGTACCGGTCACCGTCACCGTCAGGGTCGCCGTGTCCGTGAGACTGCCATCGGAGGCGGTGTATTCCACCGAGGTGGTCCTGGTCACACCCGCCGCCAGGTCGTCAAAGTCGCTGTTTGGGTCAAAAGTCCAGCCGCCTTTGCTGTCGATGGTGAAGCTGCCGCCATCGCTGCCGTCGGTGGCCTTGCCCACACTGCCCGTATCACCGTCCACTTCGGTGATGGTCAGATCGTCACCGTCAATATCGACATCGTTCAGTAACAGGTCCGCGTTGACTCTTTGTGCCCCACCGCCCGGCCCGGTGGTTGTGCCAGAGGTGGTGCCGGTGGCGCCATCGGCCACCGTCAGTTGGGTGTTTTCCGTGGTGGTGCCGGCATCGTCGTTCGCCGTCAGCCCATCATTGGACCCGGTCACCGTCACCGTCAGGGTCGCCGTGTCCGTGAGGGTGCCATCGGAGGCGGTGTAGACCACCGAGGTGGTCCTGGTCACACCCGCCGCCAGGTCGTCAAAGTCGCTGTTTGGGTCAAAAGTCCAGCCGCCTTTGCTGTCGATGGTGAAGCTGCCGCCATCGCTGCCGTCGGTGGCCTTGCCCACACTGCCCGTATCACCGTCCACTTCGGTGATGGTCAGATCGTCACCGTCAATATCGACATCGTTCAGTAACAGATCGGCGTTAGTCGTGCCGGAGGTGGTGCCGGTGGCGCCATCGGCCACCGTCAGTTGGGTGTTTTCCGTGGTGGTGCCGGCATCGTCATTGGCCGTCAGCCCATCATTGGTACCGGTCACCGTCACCGTCAGGGTCGCCGTGTCCGTGAGGGTGCCATCGGAGGCGGTGTAGACCACCGAGGTGGTCCTGGTCACACCCGCCGCCAGGTCGTCAAAGTCGCTGTTTGGGTCAAAAGTCCAGCCGCCTTTGCTGTCGATGGTGAAGCTGCCGCCATCGCTGCCGTCGGTGGCCTTGCCCACACTGCCCGTATCACCGTCCACTTCGGTGATGGTCAGATCGTCACCGTCAATATCGACATCGTTGAGCAACAAATCCGCATTGACTCTTTGTGCCCCACCACCCGGCCCGGGGGTCGTGCCGGAGGTGGTGCCGGTGGCGCCATCGGCCACGGTCAGTTCTGTGTTTTCCGTGGTGGTGCCGGCATCGTCGTCTGCCGTCAAACCATCATTGGTGCCGGTCACCGTGACCGTCACCGTCGCCGTGTCCGTCTCACCCTTACTATCGGAGGCCGTGTACTCCACCGAGGTGGTCCTGGTCACACCCGCCTTCAGATCGTCAAAGTCGCCGTCGGGGTTGAAAGTCCAGCCGCCTTTGCTGTCGATGGTGAAGCTGCCGCCATCGCTGCCATCTACGGCGGTGCCGACACTGCTCGTATCACCGCCTACTTCGGTGATGGTCAGATCGTCACTGTCAATATCGACATCGTTCAGCAGCAGATCGGCGTTGGTGGTGGTCGTGCCGGAGGTGGTGCCGGTGGCGCCATCGGCCACGGTCAGGTCTGTGTTTTCAGTCGTGGTGCCGGCATCGTCGTTCGCCGTCAAACCATCATTGGCGCCGGTCACGGTAACGGTCAGGGTCGCCGTGTCCGTGAGATTGCCATCGGAGGCCGTGTATTCCACCGAGGTGGTCTTGGTCACACCCGCCTTCAGATCGTCAAAGTCGGTACCCGGATTGAATTCCCAGGAGCCATTGGCACGGATGGTGAAGCTGCCGCCATCGCTGCCACTGGTGGCCTTGCCGACACTGCTCGTATCACCGTCCACCTCGGTGATGGTCAGATCGTCACTGTCAATATCGACATCGTTCAACAGCAGGTCGGCGTTGACTCTTTGTGCCCCGCCACCCGGCCCGGTGCCGGTGGCGCCATCGGCCACCGTGAGCATTTTGTTTTCCGTGGTGGTGCCGGCATCGTCATTGGCCGTCAGCCCATCATTGGTACCGGTCACCGTCACCGTCAGGGTCGCCGTGTCCGTGAGGGTGCCATCGGAGGCGGTGTAGACCACCGAGGTGGTCCTGGTCACACCCGCCGCCAGGTCGTCAAAGTCGCTGTTTGGGTCAAAAGTCCAGCCGCCTTTGCTGTCGATGGTGAAGCTGCCGCCATCGCTGCCGTCGGTGGCCTTGCCCACACTGCCCGTATCACCGTCCACTTCGGTGATGGTCAGATCGTCACCGTCAATATCGACATCGTTCAGTAACAGATCGGCGTTAGTCGTGCCAGAGGTGGTGCCGGTGGCGCCATCGGCCACCGTCAGTTGGGTGTTTTCCGTGGTGGTGCCGGCATCGTCATTGGCCGTCAGCCCATCATTGGTACCGGTCACCGTCACCGTCAGGGTCGCCGTGTCCGTGAGGGTGCCATCGGAGGCGGTGTAGACCACCGAGGTGGTCCTGGTCACACCCGCCGCCAGGTCGTCAAAGTCGCTGTTTGGGTCAAAAGTCCAGCCGCCTTTGCTGTCGATGGTGAAGCTGCCGCCATCGCTGCCGTCGGTGGCCTTGCCCACACTGCCCGTATCACCGTCCACTTCGGTGATGGTCAGATCGTCACCGTCAATATCGACATCGTTCAGTAACAGATCGGCGTTAGTCGTGCCAGAGGTGGTGCCGGTGGCGCCATCGGCCACCGTGAGCATTTTGTTTTCCGTGGTGGTGCCGGCATCGTCATTGGCCGTCAGCCCATCATTGGTACCGGTCACCGTCACCGTCAGGGTCGCCGTGTCCGTGAGGGTGCCATCGGAGGCGGTGTAGACCACCGAGGTGGTCCTGGTCACACCCGCCGCCAGGTCGTCAAAGTCGCTGTTTGGGTCAAAAGTCCAGCCGCCTTTGCTGTCGATGGTGAAGCTGCCGCCATCGCTGCCGTCGGTGGCCTTGCCGACACTGCCCGTATCACCCCCCACTTCGGTGATGGTCAGATCGTCACCGTCAATATCGACATCGTTCAGTAACAGATCGGCGTTAGTCGTGGTTGTGCCAGAGGTGGTGCCGGTGGCGCCATCGGCCACGGTCAGGTCTGTGTTTTCCGTGGTGGTGCCGGCATCGTCGTTCGCCGTCAAACCATCATTGGTGCCGGTCACCGTCACCGTCAGGGTCGCCGTGTCCGTGAGGGTGCCATCGGAGGCGGTGTAGACCACCGAGGTGGTCCTGGTCACACCCGCCTTCAGATCGTCAAAGTCGCTGTTTGGGTCAAAAGTCCAGCCGCCTTTGCTGTCGATGGTGAAGCTGCCGCCATCGCTGCCGTCGGTGGCCTTGCCGACACTGCCCGTATCACCCCCCACTTCGGTGATGGTCAGATCGTCACCGTCAATATCGACATCGTTGAGCAGCAGGTCCGCATTGATGGTGGTTGTGCCGGAGGTGGTGCCGGTGGCGCCATCGGCCACCGTCAGTTGGGTGTTTTCCGTGGTGGTGCCGGCATCGTCGTTCGCCGTCAAACCATCATTGGCCCCGGTCACCGTCACCGTCAGGGTCGCCGTGTCCGTGAGACTGCCATCGGAGGCCGTGTATTCCACCGAGGTGGTCCTGGTCACACCCGCCTTCAGATCGTCAAAGTCCGTGCCCGGATTGAATTCCCAGGAGCCATTGGCACGGATGGTGAAGCTGCCGCCATCGCTGCCATCGGTGGCCTTGCCGACACTGGACGACTCACCGTCCACCTCGGTGATGGTCAGATCGTCACCGTCAATATCGACATCGTTCAGTAACAGGTCCGCATTGATGGTGGTCGTGCCGGAGGTGGTGCCGGTGGCGCCATCGGCCACCGTCAGGTCTGTGTTTTCAGTGGTGGTGCCGCTATCGTCGTTCGCCGTCAGCCCATCATTGGTACCGGTCACCGTCACCGTCAGGGTCGCCGTGTCCGTGAGACTGCCATCGGAGGCCGTGTATTCCACCGAGGTGGTCTTGGTCACACCCGCCTTCAGATCGTCAAAGTCCGTGCCCGGATTGAATTCCCAGGAACCATTGGCACGGATGGTGAAGCTGCCGCCATCGCTGCCACTGGTGGCCTTGCCGACACTGCTCGTATCACCGTCCACCTCGGTGATGGTCAGATCGTCACCGTCAATATCGACATCGTTCAGTAACAGATCGGCGTTAGTCGTGCCGGTGGCGCCATCGGCCACCGTCAGTTCTGTGTTTTCAGTGGTGGTGCCGACATCATCGTTCGCCGTCAGCCCATCATTGGCCCCGGTCACGGTGACGGTCAGGGTCGCCGTGTCCGTGAGACTGCCATCGGAGGCCGTGTACTCCACCGAGGTGGTCTTGGTCACACCCGCCTTCAGATCGTCAAAGTCCGTGCCCGGATTGAATTCCCAGGAGCCATTGGCACGGATGGTGAAGCTGCCGCCATCGCTGCCGCTGGTGGCCTTGCCGACACTGCTCGTATCACCGTCCACCTCGGTGATGGTCAGATCGTCACCGTCAATATCGACATCGTTCAGTAACAGGTCGGCGTTAGTCGTGGTTGTGCCGGAGGTGGTGCCGGTGGCGCCATCGGCCACCGTCAGTTCTGTGTTTTCCGTGGTGGTGCCGGCATCGTCGTTGGCCGTCAAACCATCATTGGCCCCGGTCACCGTCACGGTCAGGGTCGCCGTGTCCGTGAGGGTGCCATCGGAGGCCGTGTACTCCACCGAGGTGGTTTTGGTCACACCCGCCTTCAGATCGTCAAAGTCGGTGCCCGGATTGAATTCCCAGGAACCATTGGCACGGATGGTGAAGCTGCCGCCATCACTGCCGTTAGTGGCCTTGCCGACACTGCTCGTATCACCGTCCACCTCGGTGATGGTCAGATCGTCACCGTCAATATCGACATCGTTCAGCAACAGGTCGCGGTTAACGGTCATGGTGCCGGTGGCGCCATCGGCCACGGTCAGGTCTGTGTTTTCCGTGGTGGTGCCGGCATCGTCGTTGGCCGTCAGCCCATCATTGGCACCGGTCACCGTCACCGTCAGGGTCGCCGTGTCCGTGAGGGTGCCATCGGAGGCCGTGTATTCCACCGAGGTGGTCCTGGTCACACCCGCCTTCAGATCGTCAAAGGCCGTGCCCGGATTGAAGTCCCAGGAGCCATTGGCACGGATGGTGAAGCTGCCGCCATCGCTGCCACTGGTGGCCTTGCCGACACTGGACGACTCACCGTCCACCTCGGTGATGGTCAGATCGTCACCGTCAATATCGACATCGTTCAGTAACAGATCGGCGTTAGTCGTGCCGGTGGCGCCATCGGCCACGGTCAGGTCTGTGTTTTCCGTGGTGGTGCCGGCATCGTCGTTGGCCGTCAAACCATCATTGGCGCCGGTCACCGTCACCGTCAGGGTCGCCGTGTCCGTGAGACTGCCATCGGAGGCCGTGTATTCCACCGAGGTGGTCCTGGTCACACCCGCCTTCAGATCGTCAAAGTCGGTGCCCGGATTGAATTCCCAGGAACCATTGGCACGGATGGTGAAGCTGCCGCCATCACTGCCGTTAGTGGCCTTGCCGACACTGCTCGACTCACCGTCCACCTCGGTGATGGTCAGATCGTCACTGTCAATATCGACATCGTTCAGCAACAGATCGGCGTTAATGGTGGTCGTGCCGGAGGTGGTGCCGGTGGCGCCATCGGCCACGGTCAGGTCTGTGTTTTCAGTGGCGGTGCCGCTATCGTCATTCGCCGTCAGCCCATCATTGGTACCGGTCACCGTCACCGTCAGGGTCGCCGTGTCCGTGAGGGTGCCATCGGAGGCCGTGTATTCCACCGAGGTGGTCCTGGTCACACCCGCCTTCAGATCGTCAAAGTCGGTGCCCGGATTGAATTCCCAGGAACCATTGGCACGGATGGTGAAGCTGCCGCCATCGCTGCCATCGGTGGCTTTGCCCACACTGTTCGTATCGCCGCCCACCTCGGTGATGGTCAGATCGTCACTGTCAATATCGACATCGTTGAGCAACAAATCCGCATTGACTCTTTGTGCCCCACCACCCGGCCCGGGGGTCGTGCCGGAGGTGGTGCCGGTGGCGCCATCGGCCACGGTCAGGTCTGTGTTTTCCGTGGTGGTGCCGGCATCGTCGTTGGCCGTCAAACCATCATTGGCGCCGGTCACCGTCACCGTCAGGGTCGCCGTGTCCGTGAGACTGCCATCGGAGGCCGTGTATTCCACCGAGGTGGTCTTGGTCACACCCGCCTTCAGATCGTCAAAGTCCGTGCCCGGATTGAATTCCCAGGAGCCATTGGCACGGATGGTGAAGCTGCCGCCATCGCTGCCACCGGTGGCCTTGCCCACACTGCCCGTATCACCCCCCACTTCGGTGATGGTCAGATCGTCACTGTCAATATCGACATCGTTCAGTAACAGATCGGCGTTAGTCGTGGTTGTGCCAGAGGTGGTGCCAGTGGCACCATCGGCCACGGTCAGGTCTGTGTTTTCCGTGGTGGTGCCGGCATCGTCGTTGGCCGTCAGCCCATCATTGGTACCGGTCACCGTCACCGTCAGGGTCGCCGTGTCCGTGAGACTGCCATCGGAGGCCGTGTATTCCACCGAGGTGGTTTTGGTCACACCCGCCTTCAGATCGTCAAAGTCCGTGCCCGGATTGAATTCCCAGGAACCATTGGCACGGATGGTGAAGCTGCCGCCGTCGCTGCCATCGGTGGCCTTGCCGACACTGGACGTATCACCGTCCACTTCGGTGATGGTCAGATCGTCACTGTCAATATCGACATCGTTCAGTAACAGATCGGCGTTAGTCGTGCCGGTGGCGCCATCGGCCACCGTCAGTTCTGTGTTTTCCGTGGTGGTGCCGCTATCGTCATTGGCCGTCAAACCATCATTGGTACCGGTCACCGTCACCGTCAGGGTCGCCGTGTCCGTGAGGGTGCCATCGGAGGCCGTGTATTCCACCGAGGTGGTCCTGGTCACACCCGCCTTCAGATCGTCAAAGTCGGTACCCGGATTGAATTCCCAGGAACCATTGGCACGGAGGGTGAAGCTGCCGCCATCGCTGCCATCGGTGGCCTTGCCGACACTGCTCGTATCACCGCCCACCTCGGTGATGGTCAGATCGTCACCGTCAATATCGACATCGTTCAGCAACAGATCGGCGTTAGTCGTGCCGGAGGTGGTGCCGGTGGCGCCATCGGCCACGGTCAGTTCTGTGTTTTCCGTGGTGGCGCCGCTGTCGTCATTCGCCGTCAAACCATCATTGGCACCGGTCACCGTCACCGTCAGGGTCGCCGTGTCCGTGAGACTGCCATCGGAGGCGGTGTATTCCACCGAGGTGGTCTTGGTCACACCCGCCTTCAGATCGTCAAAGTCCGTGCCCGGATTGAATTCCCAGGAGCCATTGGCACGGATGGTGAAGCTGCCGCCATCGCTGCCGTTAGTGGCCTTGCCGACACTGCTCGTATCACCGTCCACCTCGGTGATGGTCAGATCGTCACTGTCAATATCGACATCGTTCAGTAACAGATCGGCGTTAGTCGTGGTCGTGCCGGAGGTGGTGCCGGTGGCGCCATCGGCCACGGTCAGGTCTGTGTTTTCCGTCGTGGTGCCGGCATCGTCGTTGGCCGTCAGCCCATCATTGGTACCGGTCACCGTCACCGTCAGGGTCGCCGTGTCCGTGAGACTGCCATCGGAGGCCGTGTATTCCACCGAGGTGGTCTTGGTCACACCCGCCTTCAGATCGTCAAAGTCCGTGCCCGGATTGAATTCCCAGGAACCATTGGCACGGAGGGTGAAGCTGCCGCCATCGCTGCCGTTAGTGGCCTTGCCGACACTGCTCGTATCACCCCCTACCTCGGTGATGGTCAGATCGTCACTGTCAATATCGACATCGTTCAGCAACAGGTCGGCGTTGGTCGTGCCGGAGGTGGTGCCGGTGGCGCCATCGGCCACCGTCAGTTCTGTGTTTTCAGTGGTGGTGCCGGCATCGTCGTTGGCCGTCAGCCCATCATTGGTACCGGTCACGGTGACGGTCAGGGTCGCCGTGTCCGTGAGGGTGCCATCGGAGGCCGTGTATTCCACCGAGGTGGTCTTGGTCACACCCGCCTTCAGATCGTCAAAGTCGGTACCCGGATTGAATTCCCAGGAGCCATTGGCACGGATGGTGAAGCTGCCGCCATCGCTACCGTCAGTGGCCTTGTCGACACTGCTCGTATCACCGTCCACCTCGGTGATGGTCAGATCGTCACTGTCCACCTCGGTGATGGTCAGATCGTCACTGTCAATATCGACATCGTTCAGCAACAGATCGGCGTTAATGGTGGTCGTGCCGGAGGTGGTGCCGGTGGCGCCATCGGCCACGGTCAGGTCTGTGTTTTCAGTCGTGGTGCCGGCATCGTCATTGGCCGTCAAACCATCATTGGCGCCGGTCACGGTAACGGTCAGGGTCGCCGTGTCCGTGAGGCTGCCATCGGAGGCCGTGTATTCCACCGAGGTGGTTTTGGTCACACCCGCCTTCAGATCGTCAAAGTCGGTACCCGGATTGAATTCCCAGGACCCATTGGCACGGATGGTGAAGCTGCCGCCGTTGCTGCCACTGGTGGCCTTGCCGACACTGGCCGTATCACCGTCCACCTCGGTGATGGTCAGATCGTCACCGTCAATATCGACATCGTTCAGTAACAGATCGGCGTTAGTCGTGGTTGTGCCAGAGGTGGTGCCGGTGGCGCCATCGGCCACCGTGAGCATTTTGTTTTCCGTGGTGGTGCCGGCATCGTCATTGGCCGTCAGCCCATCATTGGTGCCGGTCACCGTCACCGTCAGGGTCGCCGTGTCCGTGAGGGTGCCATCGGAGGCGGTGTAGACCACCGAGGTGGTCCTGGTCACACCCGCCGCCAGGTCGTCAAAGTCGCTGTTTGGGTCAAAAGTCCAGCCGCCTTTGCTGTCGATGGTGAAGCTGCCGCCATCGCTGCCGTCGGTGGCCTTGCCCACACTGCCCGTATCACCGTCCACCTCGGTGATGGTCAGATCGTCACCGTCAATATCGACATCGTTCAGTAACAGATCGGCGTTAGTCGTGGTTGTGCCGGAGGTGGTGCCGGTGGCGCCATCGGCCACCGTCAGTTGGGTGTTTTCAGTCGTGGTGCCGGCATCGTCATTGGCCGTCAGCCCATCATTGGTACCGGTCACCGTCACCGTCAGGGTCGCCGTGTCCGTGAGGGTGCCATCGGAGGCGGTGTAGACCACCGAGGTGGTCCTGGTCACACCCGCCGCCAGGTCGTCAAAGTCGCTGTTTGGGTCAAAAGTCCAGCCGCCTTTGCTGTCGATGGTGAAGCTGCCGCCATCGCTGCCGTTAGTGGCCTTGCCGACACTGGACGTATCACCGTCCACTTCGGTGATGGTCAGATCGTCACCGTCAATATCGACATCGTTCAGTAACAGATCGGCGTTGACTCTTTGTGCCCCACCACCCGGCCCGGGGGTTGTGCCAGAGGTGGTGCCGGTGGCGCCATCGGCCACGGTCAGGTCTGTGTTTTCCGTGGTGGTGCCGGCATCGTTGTTCGCCGTCAAACCATCATTGGTGCCGGTCACCGTTACCGTCAGGGTCGCCGTGTCCGTGAGACTGCCATCGGAGGCCGTGTATTCCACCGAGGTGGTCCTGGTCACACCCGCCTTCAGATCGTCAAAGTCCGTGCCCGGATTGAATTCCCAGGAACCATTGGCACGGATGGTGAAGCTGCCGCCATCGCTGCCATCGGTGGCCTTGCCCACACTGCCCGTATCACCGTCCACTTCGGTGATGGTCAGATCGTCACCGTCAATATCGACATCGTTCAGTAACAGATCGGCGTTAGTCGTGGTTGTGCCGGAGGTGGTGCCGGTGGCGCCATCGGCCACGGTCAGGTCTGTGTTTTCCGTGGTGGTGCCGGCATCGTCGTTGGCCGTCAGCCCATCATTGGTACCGGTCACCGTCACGGTCAGGGTCGCCGTGTCCGTGAGACTGCCATCGGAGGCCGTGTATTCCACCGAGGTGGTCCTGGTCACACCCGCCTTCAGATCGTCAAAGTCCGTGCCCGGATTGAATTCCCAGGAGCCATTGGCACGGATGGTGAAGCTGCCGCCATCACTGCCGTTAGTGGCCTTGCCGACACTGCTCGTATCACCGTCCACCTCGGTGATGGTCAGATCGTCACTGTCAATATCGACATCGTTCAGTAACAGATCGGCGTTAGTCGTGCCGGTGGCGCCATCGGCCACGGTCAGGTCTGTGTTTTCCGTGGTGGTGCCGGCATCGTCGTTGGCCGTCAGCCCATCATTGGTACCGGTCACCGTCACGGTCAGGGTCGCCGTGTCCGTGAGACTGCCATCGGAGGCCGTGTATTCCACCGAGGTGGTCTTGGTCACACCCGCCTTCAGATCGTCAAAGTCGGTGCCCGGATTGAATTCCCAGGAACCATTGGCACGGATGGTGAAGCTGCCGCCATCACTGCCGTTAGTGGCCTTGCCGACACTGCTCGTATCACCGTCCACCTCGGTGATGGTCAGATCGTCACCGTCAATATCGACATCGTTCAGTAACAGATCGGCGTTAGTGGTGCCGGTGGCGCCATCGGCCACGGTCAGGTCTGTGTTTTCCGTGGTGGTGCCGGCATCGTCGTTGGCCGTCAGCCCATCATTGGTACCGGTCACCGTCACGGTCAGGGTCGCCGTGTCCGTGAGACTGCCATCGGAGGCCGTGTATTCCACCGAGGTGGTCCTGGTCACACCCGCCTTCAGATCGTCAAAGTCGGTACCCGGATTGAATTCCCAGGAACCATTGGCACGGAGGGTGAAGCTGCCGCCGTTGCTGCCATCTACGGCCTTGCCGATATTGGCCGCGTCGCCGCCCACGGCACTGATGCTGAGGGTGTCGCCGTCAATGTCGATATCGTTCAGCAGCAGGTCGGCACCATCGGTCGCGGTGCTGGTGGTGCCGGTGGCGCCATCGGCCACCTTGAACATCTTGTTTTCCGTGGTGGCGCCGCTGTCGTCATTGGCCGTCAAACCATCATTGGCACCGGTCACGGTGACGGTCAGGGTGGCGCTATCGGTTTCGCTGCCATCGGAGGCGGTGTATTCCACCGAGGTGGTCTTGGTCACACCCGCCTTCAGATCGTCAAAGTCGGTACCCGGATTGAATTCCCAGGAGCCATTGGCACGGATGATGAAGCTGCCGCCATCGCTGCCATCGGTGGCCTTGCCGACACTGCTCGACTCACCGTCCACCTCGGTGATGGTCAGATCGTCACTGTCAATATCGACATCGTTGAGCAACAAATCCGCATTGACTCTTTGTGCCCCACCACCCACCCGGGTACCGGTATCGCCATCGGCCACGGTCAGGTCTGTGTTTTCAGTCGTGGTGCCGGCATCGTCGTTGGCCGTCAAACCATCATTGGCCCCGGTCACCGTCACCGTCAGGGTCGCCGTGTCCGTGAGGGTGCCATCGGAGGCCGTGTATTCCACCGAGGTGGTCCTGGTCACACCCGCCTTCAGATCGTCAAAGTCGGTGCCCGGATTGAATTCCCAGGAACCATTGGCACGGATGATGAAGCTGCCGCCATCACTGCCGTTAGTGGCCTTGCCGACACTGGACGACTCACCGTCCACCTCGGTGATGGTCAGATCGTCACCGTCAATATCGACATCGTTCAGTAACAGATCGGCGTTAGTCGTGGTTGTGCCGGAGGTGGTGCCGGTGGCGCCATCGGCCACCGTCAGTTCTGTGTTTTCCGTGGTGGTGCCGGCATCGTCGTTGGCCGTCAGCCCATCATTGGCCCCGGTCACCGTCACCGTCAGGGTCGCCGTGTCCGTGAGACTGCCATCGGAGGCGGTGTATTCCACCGAGGTGGTTTTGGTCACACCCGCCTTCAGATCGTCAAAGTCGGTGCCCGGATTGAATTCCCAGGAACCATTGGCACGGATGGTGAAGCTGCCGCCATCACTGCCGTTAGTGGCCTTGCCGACACTGCTCGTATCACCGTCCACCTCGGTGATGGTCAGATCGTCACTGTCAATATCGACATCGTTCAGTAACAGATCGGCGTTGACTCTTTGTGCCCCGCCACCCGGCCCGGGGGTTGTGCCAGAGGTGGTGCCGGTGGCGCCATCGGCCACCGTGAGCATTTTGTTTTCCGTGGTGGTGCCGGCATCGTCATTGGCCGTCAGCCCATCATTGGTACCCCTCACCGTCACCGTCAGGGTGGCCGTGTCCGTGAGACTGCCATCGGAGGCGGTGTAGACCACCGAGGTGGTCCTGGTCACACCCGCCGCCAGGTCGTCAAAGTCGCTGTTTGGGTCAAAAGTCCAGCCGCCTTTGCTGTCGATGGTGAAGCTGCCGCCATCGCTGCCGTCGGTGGCCTTGCCCACACTGCCCGTATCACCGTCCACTTCGGTGATGGTCAGATCGTCACCGTCAATATCGACATCGTTCAGTAACAGGTCCGCGTTGACTCTTTGTGCCCCACCACCCGGCCCGGTGGTTGTGCCAGAGGTGGTGCCGGTGGCGCCATCGGCCACCGTCAGTTGGGTGTTTTCCGTGGTGGTGCCGGCATCGTCGTTCGCCGTCAGCCCATCATTGGACCCGGTCACCGTCACCGTCAGGGTCGCCGTGTCCGTGAGGGTGCCATCGGAGGCGGTGTAGACCACCGAGGTGGTCCTGGTCACACCCGCCGCCAGGTCGTCAAAGTCGCTGTTTGGGTCAAAAGTCCAGCCGCCTTTGCTGTCGATGGTGAAGCTGCCGCCATCGCTGCCGTCGGTGGCCTTGCCCACACTGCCCGTATCACCGTCCACTTCGGTGATGGTCAGATCGTCACCGTCAATATCGACATCGTTCAGTAACAGATCGGCGTTAGTCGTGCCGGAGGTGGTGCCGGTGGCGCCATCGGCCACCGTCAGTTGGGTGTTTTCCGTGGTGGTGCCGGCATCGTCATTGGCCGTCAGCCCATCATTGGTACCGGTCACCGTCACCGTCAGGGTCGCCGTGTCCGTGAGGGTGCCATCGGAGGCGGTGTAGACCACCGAGGTGGTCCTGGTCACACCCGCCGCCAGGTCGTCAAAGTCGCTGTTTGGGTCAAAAGTCCAGCCGCCTTTGCTGTCGATGGTGAAGCTGCCGCCATCGCTGCCGTCGGTGGCCTTGCCCACACTGCCCGTATCACCGTCCACTTCGGTGATGGTCAGATCGTCACCGTCAATATCGACATCGTTCAGCAGCAGGTCGGCGTTGACTCTTTGTGCCCCACCACCCGGCCCGGTGGTCGTGCCGGAGGTGGTGCCGGTGGCGCCATCGGCCACCGTGAGCATTTTGTTTTCCGTGGTGGTGCCGGCATCGTCATTGGCCGTCAGCCCATCATTGGACCCGGTCACCGTCACCGTCAGGGTCGCCGTGTCCGTGAGGGTGCCATCGGAGGCGGTGTAGACCACCGAGGTGGTCCTGGTCACACCCGCCTTCAGATCGTCAAAGTCCGTGCCCGGATTGAATTCCCAGGAGCCATTGGCACGGAGGGTGAAGCTGCCGCCATCGCTGCCGTCGGTGGCCTTGCCCACACTGCCCGTATCACCGTCCACTTCGGTGATGGTCAGATCGTCACCGTCAATATCGACATCGTTCAGTAACAGATCGGCGTTAGTCGTGGTTGTGCCAGAGGTGGTGCCGGTGGCGCCATCGGCCACCGTGAGCATTTTGTTTTCCGTGGTGGTGTCGGCATCGTCATTGGCCGTCAGCCCATCATTGGTACCGGTCACCGTCACCGTCAGGGTCGCCGTGTCCGTGAGGGTGCCATCGGAGGCGGTGTAGACCACCGAGGTGGTCCTGGTCACACCCGCCGCCAGGTCGTCAAAGTCGCTGTTTGGGTCAAAAGTCCAGCCGCCTTTGCTGTCGATGGTGAAGCTGCCGCCATCGCTGCCGTCGGTGGCCTTGCCCACACTGCCCGTATCACCGTCCACTTCGGTGATGGTCAGATCGTCACCGTCAATATCGACATCGTTCAGTAACAGATCGGCGTTAGTCGTGGTTGTGCCAGAGGTGGTGCCGGTGGCGCCATCGGCCACCGTGAGCATTTTGTTTTCCGTGGTGGTGCCGGCATCGTCATTGGCCGTCAGCCCATCATTGGTACCGGTCACCGTCACCGTCAGGGTCGCCGTGTCCGTGAGACTGCCATCGGAGGCCGTGTATTCCACCGAGGTGGTCTTGGTCACACCCGCCTTCAGATCGTCAAAGTCGGTGCCCGGATTGAATTCCCAGGAACCATTGGCACGGATGGTGAAGCTGCCGCCATCACTGCCGTTAGTGGCCTTGCCGACACTGCTCGTATCACCGTCCACCTCGGTGATGGTCAGATCGTCACTGTCAATATCGACATCGTTGAGCAACAAATCCGCATTGACTCTTTGTGCCCCGCCACCCGGCCCGGGGGTCGTGCCGGAGGTGGTGCCGGTGGCGCCATCGGCCACCGTCAGTTCTGTGTTTTCAGTCGTGGTGCCGGCATCGTCGTTGGCCGTCAAACCATCATTGGCCCCGGTCACGGTGACGGTCAGGGTCGCCGTGTCCGTGAGGGTGCCATCGGTGGCGGTGTATTCCACCGAGGTGGTCCTGGTCACACCCGCCTTCAGATCGTCAAAGTCGGTACCCGGATTGAATTCCCAGGAACCATTGGCACGGATGGTGAAGCTGCCGCCATCGCTGCCACTGGTGGCCTTGCCGACACTGCTCGTATCACCGTCCACTTCGGTGATGGTCAGATCGTCACCGTCAATATCGACATCGTTCAGTAACAGGTCGCGGTTAACGGTCATGGTGCCGGTGGCGCCATCGGCCACCGTCAGTTCTGTGTTTTCCGTGGTGGTGCCGGCATCGTCGTTGGCCGTCAGCCCATCATTGGTACCGGTCACCGTCACCGTCAGGGTCGCCGTGTCCGTGAGACTGCCATCGGAGGCGGTGTACTCCACCGAGGTGGTTTTGGTCACACCCGCCTTCAGATCGTCAAAGTCCGTGCCCGGATTGAATTCCCAGGAACCATTGGCACGGAGGGTGAAGCTGCCGCCATCGCTGCCACTGGTGGCCTTGCCGACACTGGACGTATCACCGTCCACCTCGGTGATGGTCAGATCGTCACTGTCAATATCGACATCGTTCAGCAGCAGGTCGGCGTTAGTCGTGCCGGAGGTGGTGCCGGTGGCGCCATCGGCCACCGTCAGTTCTGTGTTTTCCGTGGTGGTGCCGGCATCGTCGTTGGCCGTCAAACCATCATTGGCCCCGGTCACCGTCACCGTCAGGGTCGCCGTGTCCGTGAGACTGCCATCGGAGGCGGTGTATTCCACCGAGGTGGTCCTGGTCACACCCGCCTTCAGATCGTCAAAGTCCGTGCCCGGATTGAATTCCCAGGAGCCATTGGCACGGAGGGTGAAGCTGCCGCCATCGCTGCCACCGGTGGCCTTGCCGACACTGCTCGTATCACCGTCCACCTCGGTGATGGTCAGATCGTCACCGTCAATATCGACATCGTTCAGTAACAGATCGGCGTTAGTCGTGGTTGTGCCAGAGGTGGTGCCGGTGGCGCCATCGGCCACCGTCAGTTCTGTGTTTTCCGTGGTGGTGCCGGCATCGTCGTTCGCCGTCAAACCATCATTGGCGCCGGTCACGGTAACGGTCAGGGTCGCCGTGTCCGTGAGGGTGCCATCGGAGGCCGTGTATTCCACCGAGGTGGTCTTGGTCACACCCGCCTTCAGATCGTCAAAGTCGGTACCCGGATTGAATTCCCAGGAACCATTGGCACGGATGGTGAAGCTGCCGCCATCGCTGCCACTGGTGGCCTTGCCGACACTGCCCGTATCACCGTCCACCTCGGTGATGGTCAGATCGTCACCGTCAGCGTCGGTATCGTTGAGCAGCAGGTCGGCGTTGAAGGTGGTCGTGCCGGAGGTGGTGCCGGTGGCGCCATCGGCCACCGTCAGTTCTGTGTTTTCCGTGGTCGTGCCGCTGTCGTCGTTCGCCACCGGCGTATCGTCCGCACCATTGATGGTGATGGTTACCGCGGTGGTGGTGACCGTGTCGGCGCTGGTCACCATCAGGGTGTCGGTCAGCGTTTCGCCGGCGCCAAGACCCTGAATCTTCGAGTCGCTGTTAAGCGCCGTATAAGTCCAGGCACCGTTGGCGGCAATCGTCAGTGAGCCATAAGCGCCGGTCACCGGCGCTGTCATAAACTTGTCCTCGCCATCATCGCCGCCGGTCGCCCCAACCGTGCCACTTGCCACCAGATTGCCCGAGACCACCGATGTGTCTTCGGTCACCATGCCTGTCGCCCCCGTCAGGGTCGGCATATCGTCGTCACCCCTGATGGTGATGGTCACCATGGTGGTGGTGACACCGTCCGCACTGGTCACCATCAGGGTGTCGGTCAGCGTGGCGGTGGGGCTCAGATTCTGAATATCCGCCTGGCTGTTGAGCGCCTTATAGGTCCAGGCGCCCGCAGCAGTAATCGTCAGCGAGCCGTAGGCGCCGGTCACCGGCGCTGTCATAAACTGGTCTTCCCCGGCATCACCGCCGCTGGCCCCGACCGTGCCGGTCGTCATCAGATTGCCATCGGTGTCCACCGAGGTGTCTTCGGTCACCATGCCCGTATCCGCCGTCAGGACCGGGTCGTCGTTGGCGCCGGTCACGGTGACGGTCAGGGTTGCCGTGTCCGTGGCCCTGCCATCGGAGGCCGTGTAATCCACCGAGGTGATGCGGGTCGCGCCCGCCGCCAGGTCGTCAAAGGCCGTGCCCGGATTGAATTCCCAGGCACCACTGGCGCTAATGGTGAAACTGCCGCCGCTGCTGCCATCGGTGGCCTTGCCCACATTGGCCGACTCGCCGCCCACTTCGGTGATGGTCAGGGTGGCACCGTCGTCAATGTCGGTGTCGTTCAGCAGCAGGTCGGCGCCTCTTTGTGCCCCACCATCCACCCGGGCACCGTCGGCCACCGTCAGCACCGCGTTTTCCGTGGTGGCACCGGTGTCGTCGTTTGCGGTCGGCGCATCGTTGGCGCCGAAGACGGTGACGGTCAGGCTTGCCGTGTCCGTGGCCCTGTCATCGGAGACCGTGTAGACCACCGAAGTGGTGGCGCTTTTGTTGGCGGCCAAATTGTCAAAGGCCGTGCCCGGATTGAATTCCCAGGAACCGTTGGCCCTGATGGTGAAGCTGCCGCCGTTGCTGCCACGGGTCGCGGTTCCCGCCGCCACGTTCTCCGCCGCACCATCGGCGTCAAAACCGCTGATCCCGGTGATGGCGAGGGGGTTACCTTCAGCGTCTGAGTCATTCAGCAGCAGATCGGCGTTCTCAATGATCGGGTCCGTTACGCCGGTGATATAAAGGGTTGTGCCGGTGGCGCCATCGGCCACCGTCAGCGGCGTGTTTTCCGCCGTGCCGCCGAGGTCGTCAACGGCCACCGGCGGATTGTTCGCCATGACGGTCACGGTCACGGTCGCCGTATCCGAGGCACCGTAACTATCCGACACCTGGTAGACCACCGAGGTGGTGCCGGTGGCATCGGCGGCAAGGGTATTAAAGTCGGTGCCGGGATCAAAGCTCCAGGAACCATCGGCATGGATGGTGAAGCGGCCGCCGTTGGTGCCCCGCGTGGCACTGCCGACGCCGGCGGTGGACAGGTTCTGCTCGGTGTCGCCAACCGCCGTGATGTCCAGGGTGTCGCCGTCAGGGTCACTGTCGTTGAGCAGAAGGTCGGCGTTGCGACCGTCCACGGCCGGCTGGTCATCAGCCACCATCAGCACCCTGCCTCTGAAGGTACTGCCCGCATCGTCGGTCGCCGTCGGCGCCGTGTTGGCGTTGCGCACCGTGACCGTCAGGGTTGCGGTGTCCGTGAAGCTGCCATCCGTTGCCGTGTAAACCACCGAGGTGGTGCGGGTGTTGCCCACGGCCAGGTCATCAAAGTCGTCGTTCGGGTCGAAGCTCCAGGAGCCGTTGGCATGGATGGTGAACTTACCACCGTTGCTGCCATCTATGGCCTCGCCGACCTTGTCCTCCTGCTGATTCTGCTTGCTCTCGTCGCTGCCCACGGCACTGATGCTGAGGGTGTCGCCATCAACATCGACATCGTTGCCCAACAGGTCGGCGTTGATGGTGGTCGTGCCGGAGGTGGTGCCGGGGGCACCGTCGGGCACCGTCAGCTCCGTGCCTGGAAGCGTCGTGCCGACGTCATCGACCGCCATCAGCCCATCGTTGAGGCCGGTCACGGTCACCGTCAGGGTCGCCTCGCTCCGGAGGGCACCGATATCCAACAGCAGGTAACGCAGGGAGGTGGTGCGCTCCTCATCCACCTTGAGATCCTGGAAGTCGGTGCCGGGGTCAAAACTCCAGCCCCCTCCCCGTTTGACCGTGAACAGACCACCCCCGGTGCCCTCCGCGTCTTTGAACACCACTCTGTCGGGATGGCCCTGGGGCAGACTGGTGGCCTCCTGTCGGAGCCTATAGTCTCCCTGCTGGAAGACGCCAAAGACGTACGGGGTGTCGCCGTCACGGTCGCTATCGTTGGCCAGGAGACCCTCGGCAGTGGGCACCGTCAGCGCCGTGTCTTCATCGGTGCCGCCGACATCGTTCTTCGCCACCGGCGCATCGTTCTTACCATTGATGGTGATGGTCACCGTGGTGGTGGTCACCATGTCCGCACTGGTTACCGTCAGGGTGTCGGTCAGGGTTGCGCCAGCCGCCAGATTCTGGATCGTCGACTGGCTGTTAAGCGCCGTGTAAGTCCAGGCTCCGTCGGCGGTAATCGTCAGTGAGCCGTAGGTGCCGCTCACCGGATCCGTTAGAAATTTGTCCTCACCGGCATCGCCACCGCTGGCGCTGACCGTGCCGCTTGCCACCAGATTGCCCGCAACCACCGACACGTCTTCGGTCACCGACCCAACCGCATCCTTCAGGGTCGGCTCATCGTCGTCACCATTAATGGTGATGGTCACCGTGGTGATGGTGACACCGTCCACACTGGTCACCATCAGGGTGTCGGTCAGCGTGGTCGTGGGGCTCAGGTCCTGAATATCCGACTGGCTGTTGAGCGCTTTATAAGTCCAGGCGCCGCCGGCGGTAATCGTCAGTGAGCCGTAAGCGCCGGTCACCGGCGCCGTCATATACTTGTCCTCACCCGCATCGCCGCCGCTGATGCCAACCGTACCACTGGCCACCAGATTGCCCGAGACCAGCGATGTGTCTTCGGTCACCGTGCCCGTATCCGCCGTCAGGACCGGCGCATCGTTCTCACCGGTGACAGTGACGGTCAGGGTCGCCGTGTCGGTGAAGCTGCCATCGGTGGCCGTGTAGACCACCGAGGTGGTTTTGGTCACGTCCGCCGCCAGGTCGTCAAAGTCGGTGCCCGGGTTGAATTCCCAGGCGCCGTTGGCGCGGATGGTGAAGCTGCCGCCGTTGCTGCCATCGGTGGCCTTGCCGACATTGGCCGCCTTACCGCCCACTTCGCTGATGGTGAGGATGTCGGCGGTGTCAATATCAACGTCGTTGAGCAGCAGGTCGGCGTTGGTGGTGACTCCATTGGAGGTGGTGCCGGTGGCGTCATCGGCTATCGTCAGTTTGGTATTTTCAGCGGTGGCGCCGGTATCGTCGTTCGCGGTCAGGCCATCGTTCTCACCGGTCACGGTCACCGTCAGGGTCGCCGTATCCCTGCCGCCGTTACCATCCGACAGGGTATAGGACACCGTGGTGGTGCGGGTCTTGCCCGCCGCAAGGTTATCGAAGTCGGTGCCCGGGTCGAAGCTCCAGGAACCATCGGCGTTGATGGTAAAGCTGCCGCCGTTGCCGCCCTCCCTCGGGCTGCCCGGATTGCCGGACTCATCCTGACTGCCAATGCGACCGAAAACCCGGCTGATCATCAGGTCGTCACCGTTGGGGTCGCTGTCGTTGCGCAGCAGACCCGCGTTCACACCATCGACGCCCGCCGCGTTGGCGGCCACTGTCAGCGATGTGTTTTCAGTGGTGGCGCCGCTATCGTCGCCCGCCGTCGGCGCATCGTTGACGCCGGTGACGGTGACGGTCAGGGTCGCCGTGTCGGTGAGACTGCCATCGGAGGCGGTGTAGACCACCGAGGTGGTTTTGGCCACACCCGGCGCCAGACCGTCAAAGTCGCCGTCGGGGTCAAAAGTCCAGCCGCCTTTGCTGTCGATGGTGAAGCTACCGCCATCGCTGCCATCGGTGGCCTTGCCCACACTGGACGACTCACCGCCCACCTCGGTGATGGTCAGATCGTCACCGTCAATATCGACATCGTTCAGCAGCAGGTCGGCGTTTATGGTAGCGCTGTCGGCATCGGTGGTTCCGGTGGCGTCATCCGCCACCGTCAGTTGGGTGTTTTCCGTGGTGGTGCCGGCATCGTCATTCGCGGTCAAACCATCATTGGTGCCGCTCACGGTCACCGTCAGGGTTGCCGCCGTGCTGCCGCCGTCCTCATCCGACACTGTGTAAGCCACCGAGGTGGTGCGGGTCTTGCCATCGGCCAGGTCGTCAAAGGCGGTGCCCGGCTCAAAGCGCCAGGAACCGTCGGTGTTGATGGTGAACAAGCCACCGCCGCTGCCCGCCGTCGCCATGCCCACCCTGTTGGCGGCGCCGGTAACCTGGCTAATGCTGAGATCGTCGCTGTCAATATCGCTGTCGTTGAGCAGCAGACCCGCGTTCGCACCCGCGACGCCCACCGCGTCAGCGGCCACCCTCAGCGCGGTGTTTTCAGTCGTTGTGCCCCGGTCGTCGACGACCGTCGGCGCGTCATTGACGCCGCTTACGGTCACCGTCAGGGTTGCCGCCCCCCTGCCGCCGTCGCCATCCGACACCCTGTATTCCACCGAGGTGGTGCGGCTCTCGCCCGTTGTAAGGTCGTCAAAGGCGGTGCCCGGGTCGAAACTCCAGGCACCGTCGGCGTGGATGGTGAAGGTGCCGCCGCCCCTGGCCACCGCCGGACTCCCCGGATTCGCGATGACGCCACCGATAATCCGGGTGATGGTCAGGCCGTCGCCGTCAAGTTCGTTGTCGTTGCGCAGCAGACCCGCGTTCACACCATTGGTGCCCGCCGCGTTGGCCGCCACCGTCACCACACTGTTTTCAGTGGTGGCGCCGGCGTCGGCGGTCGGCGTCAGCCCATCGTGCGCGCCGCTCACGGTCACCGTCAGGGTCGCCATAGCCGTGGCGCCGTTGCCATCCGACGCCGTGTAAACCACCGAAGTGGTGCGGGTGGCGCCCAGCGCCAGATCGTCAAAGCTGGTGCCGGGGTTGAATTCCCAGGAACCATCGGCATGGAGGGTGAAGGCGCCGCCGTTGCCGCCATCTATGGCAGTGCCGACATTGGCCGCGGCCAGACTGTCTGCGGTGGCGCCAACCTGGCTGATGGTGAGGGTGTCGCCGTCAATATCGACATCGTTGAGCAGCAGGTTCGCGTTGACTCTTTGTGCCCCGCCACCCGGCCCGGTCGTACCCGTGTCACTGACGGCCACGGTCAGCAGTGCGTTTTCACCGGTGCGGCCTGTGTCGGCGTTCGCCGTCAGACCATCGTTGACGCCGCTCACGGTCACCGTCAGGGTCGCCGTATCCGTATCACTGCCATCCGAGGCCGTGTAATCCACCGAGGTGGTGCGGGTCTTGCCCACCGCCAGATCGTCAAAGCTGGTACCGGGATCGAAGCTCCAGGAACCGTTGGCATAGAGGGTGAACTGGCCGCCGCCGGTGCCCCGCGTCGCCACGCCCACATTGTCCGCGTCGCCGTTGACCTGGCTGATGGTGAGGGTGTCGCCATCAATGTCGATATCGTTGAGCAGCAGGTCGGCGTTGGTGCCGGTAGCGTCATTGGCCACGGTGAGCTGGGTGTTTTCAGCCGTGCTGCCGGCATCGTCGACCGCGGTCGGGTCAAAGTTCGCGTACACCGTCACCGTCAGGGTTGCCGTAGCCGTTTCGCCGTTGCTATCCGTCGCCCGGTACACCACCGAGGCGGTGCGCGTGGTGTCGGCGGCAAGATTGTCAAAGTCGGTACCCGGGTCGAAGCGCCAGGAGCCATCGGCCCTGACCGTGAACCGACCCCCGCCGTTGCCGGTAATGGCGCCGCCGAGATTGGCCGCGGACAGATTCTGCGCGGTGCTGCCAACCGCGCTGATGGTGAGGCTGTCACCGTCGATATCGACATCGTTGAGCAGCAGGTCCGCGTTCAAACCGTTGCCGCCACCCGCCGCGTCATTGGCCACCGACAGCACCCTGTCTTTGCCGGTTCTGCCCGTGTCGGCGTTCGCCGTCAGGCCATCGTTGGCGCCGCTCACGGTCACCGTCAGGGTCGCCGTGTCCGTCTGACTGCCATCCGTGGCCGTGTACTCCACCGAGGTGGCGCGGGTGGCGCCGATGGCCAGATCGTCAAAGCCGGTGCCGGGGTTAAAGCTCCAGGCACCGTTGACGCTGATGGTAAAGCTGCCGCCGTTGCTGCCGTCGGTGGCTTTGCCGACATTGGCCGCGCTGCCCGCAACCTCGCTGACGGTCAGGGTGTCGCCGTCGGGGTCGCTGTCGTTGAGCAGCAGGTCGGCATTCGTGCCGGAAGTGGTGCCGGTAGCGCCGTCGGCCACCGTCAGCTCTGTGTTTTCAGCCGTGGCACCGGTATCGTTGACCGCCGTCGGCGCATCGTTGCCGCCGGTCACGGTCACCGTCAGGGTCGCGGTGTCCGTGAGGCTGCCATCGAAGGCGGTGTAGGCCACCGAGGTGATGCGCGTTTCGCCCGTCGCCAGATCGTCAAAGGTGCTGTCGGGGGTAAAGCTCCAGGCACCGTTGGCGCTGATGGTAAAGCTGCCGCCGTTGCTGCCATCTGTGGCTTTGCCGACATTGTCCGCGCTACCCGCAACCCGGCTGATGGTCAGGGTGTCACTTTCGGGGTCGCTGTCGTTGAGCAGCAGGTCCGCATTCGTGCCGGAAGTGGTGCCGGTGGCGTCATCGGTGATGGTGGTGCCGGGGGCGTCATCGGCCACCGTCAGCTCTGTGTTTTCAGTGGTGGCGCCGGCATCGTCGGTCGCGGTCGGCGCATCGTTGACGCCGTTCACCGTCACCGTCAGGGTCGCTGTGTCCGTGAGGCTGTCATCGGAGACGGTGTAGGTCACCGAGGTGATGCGCGATTCGCCTGTCTTAAGATCATCAAAGGCGGTGCCGGGGTCAAAGCGCCAGGCGCCATCGGCGTCGACCGTGAACTGACCACCACCCGTGCCCACCGTCGTACTCCCGGCAGTGACAATCGTGTTACCGGCAACCCGGGTGATGATCAGGTCGCCGTCCGGGTCGTTGTCGTTAAGCAGCAGACCCGCGTTAGCGCCATTGTCCCCCGCCGCATTAGCGGCCACCCTCAGCACCGTGTTTTCAGCCGTGCTGCCGGTATCGTCGCCCGCCACCGGCGCATCGTTGACGCCGCTCACGGTCACCGTCAGGGTCGTCGTTACGCCAGGGCCACCATCCGAGGCGGAGTAGAGCACCGAGGTGGTGCGCATTTCGCCCGTCTTAAGATCGTTAAAGGCCGTGCCGGGATCAAAACCCCAGGAACCATCGGCGTGAATGGTGAACTCGCCGCCGTTGCTGCCCCCCGTCGTACTCCCGGCAGTGACAATCGTGTTACCGGAAACCCGGGTGATCATCAGGTCGTCACCGTCCGGGTCGGTGTCGTTGAGCAGCAGGTCCGCATTGACCGTGGTAGTGGCGCCGTCGGTATCGGTGGTGGTGGTGCCGGGGGCACCATTGGCGACGCTTATGGGGGTGTCTTCATCGGTGGCGCCCAGGTCGGGGGTGAGGGTTGGGGGCGCCAGCAGGCCGTTAAAACCGGTCAGTTCCAGCCTGGCGCCGTCCATCTGGCCGATGCTGTATTCCAGATCCCAGTCGCCATCCTGAGCCGCGGCACCGGTGAGGTCGGTGGAGGCGGCCACGTCGGCGCCGGTGATTTCAGCGATGCGGGCGACAAATTCGGCACCGCTCGGCTGTTTGCCGTCGCCGCCGTCAGCGGCACCTTCAGCAGCACCGTCAGCGGCAACCCTGCAACCGTAAAGCAGCAGGTCGCCCTGCTCGGTCAGGGATGCGCCAATCCGGGCCAGCAGGTCGGCATGTTGGTCGATGTTGTCTGAGTTTAAGGTGACGGTGCCCAGGCTGAATTCGCCCTGGTCGCCGTGGGAGAGGATATGAATGGAGGTAATGTCATCGCGCCCGTCCACATAGTCGGCCAGCTTTTGCAGGCCGTTTTCGGCGGCGTCAATCAGCAGAATTTCGGTGCCGGGCTGGAGGCCGGTTAGCAGGTCCTCATAGCCGGTGACGCCGGTGTCGACGACAACCAGGGCGGTGGCTTCGAGGTCGGTCGGGAGGATGGCGGCGGGGGTTTCTGATTCGGGCTGGTCGGACTGATGGTTGCGAATTTCCGGTCGGGGGTCTGCAACTTTGCGTGCTTCAGCTTTGCGTTCGAGAGAGAGGGCAATCTGGTTTTGCAGGTCGTTCTGATGGTCCGCGTCGGAGGTGGATTCGGCAAAGGTTACCGCCGCCGCCGCATCAAGAAGGATGCGCGGTTCCAGAGGCTGATAACGTATCTTTTTGACCACCATTTCTCGCTCATGTATGTTATTACCCCCCCCCCCCCCCCCCGACAGGTACGGGCGTGTCCAACTTGCTTTCACGAAAAAGTTCTCCATGAAAAAGCTCTCAAGAAAAAACTATTATCCAGAGGTTTTTTTGTTCTTTGTTTGATATTTGTCTATTTGGTCTATTCGTCGAATCGGGAGCAAACCGGAAAATTATATCATAATGGCCTGAAACCCGTGTTCAGTGCGGGTTCAGCGGGGGTCACGTGTGAATTCTTTGCGGGTTACTCACCGTGTCACCTGCCGCCTTTGATGACGGTTGATACCCTGTTCCAGTCTATGTAATATCGAAGTTAAACTTCATATTTACATAGGATATCCCTAAAAATGTCCAGGGTGATACAAAGAAACATCGAGAGCGAACTGCGCCAGTTACTCGGCGAATACCCGGTAGTCACTGTCCTCGGCCCCAGGCAGGCGGGTAAGACCACGCTGGTTCGCTACGTGCTTGATGACTACGAATACTGCAACCTGGAAAGCCCTGAAACCCGCCAATTTGCCGTGGATGATCCCAAGGCATTCCTCTCGCGGTTCAGGGGCAACGTGATTCTGGATGAAATTCAGCGGGTACCTGAACTGCTGAGTTATATACAGGTTATTGTCGATACCGAGCAACGCAATGGTCAGTTTGTGCTGACCGGCTCACACCAGTTGGCACTGCGCGAAGCGATCACTCAATCCCTGGCTGGCAGGACAAGTATTTTGAGTTTGCTACCGTTGAGTATTGGTGAACTGAGTTCCGCAGGGGTCACTTTTTCCTCGTTTGAGGAGTACATCTACCAGGGTTTTTTGCCTCGAATCTACGACCAGGCGCAACGGCCCACCCAAGCCTATTCCAACTATTACCAGACTTACGTGGAGCGCGACGTCAGGCAATTGGTGAATCTGAAAGACCTGTCTCTGTTCGACAAGTTCATCAAGCTGCTGGCTGGTAGAGTAGGCCAGTTGATGGACTACAGCGCGTTGGCAAATGCTGTCGGTGTCAGTGGTAACACGATCAAGCATTGGCTGTCGATTCTGGAGGCCTCTTTCGTGGTGTACAAACTGCCACCCTATTTTGAAAACTTCGGCAAACGCGTCGTTAAATCACCGAAGTACTATTTCGTCGATACGGGTTTGTTGACGTTCCTGCTTGGTATGGAAAAACCTTCTCAGGTTGTGCGCGATCCGCTGGTCGGTCAACTGTTTGAAAATCTCGTTTTTCTGGAGTGCCTGAAACTCAGGGCTAACCGGGGCATGTTGCCAAACCTCTATTTTTACAGGGATAGCAACGGCAACGAGGTGGACATACTTTTCCAGGAAGGCGGGAATCTGGTGCCGATAGAAATCAAGTCCGGCTCCACCTATAACCCGGCATTACTGGAGGGGCTCAAAAAAATGGCGGCACTTTCCCCGGCGGTACACCGTGGTTACCTGATTTATTCGGGTGAGCGAATTGATTTCACAGATGATATCACCGCACTACCTTATAATCAGGTCAGTGAGATTTTCTCATCCTGATTTCATTATGGGGCGGGGTGGTTGTTACCAGGGGAGCAATTTGCCCAGCGAAGCCATCAGAAGAACAATGGCAATCACGGTACTGATAAACCACCTCAGCATGGACGATTCCATTTTAGCCATTTGCGTGGCCAGCTTTTGAATGTCCATCTGGGTGGTGGTGGCCAGCTTTTGAATGTCCTCCCGGGTGGTGGTGGCCAGCTTTTGAATGTCCTCCCGGGTGGTGGCGGCCAGCTTTTGAATGTCCATCTGGGTGGTGGCGGCCAGCTTTTGAATGTCCTCTTTCGTGGCGAAAGACTCCAGCTTCGTTTCCACTTTAACCAGGCGCATTTCTATTGCCCGGAGCCGGACGTCTGTACCGCCACCATCGCCACCGCCGGAATCGGGATTTTCAAGTGGGTGTGAATCTTCAGAAGATACACCGTACAAGTCGCGCGGTTGGTCAGCCTGGCTCATCTCTCTTCCCCTGAGCGGAGCCATTCCCAAAGGGAACTCGGAGCATGCCCGGCGTAAGCACCATTTAACTTGAAGACGGCACCCAATGCATCGTCTATGCGATCATCCCCTTTGACCCCCACCTTCAAGGCAACCTGCTCTGAAATCTCTTCAGTGGTGCGCACAAGGAAAACTTTTTCATTGAACTTACAGGATAGCGGGTAATGCTCTGCAATCCGATTGACTACCTGATCGTTCTCATCTACTAAAACAATGGCGTGTAGAGCCATGGTGCTTCCCCTTTGGTGGTCGCGACAGGGTTATAATTTACCACACTTTAAGACTCTGGACCGGGATTCTGCTGTTCAGGAGACCGGGACAGGGTTGGGCTTTCGTCCGTGGTTTCGTCCGCGTTGCCGTCCGCGTTTTCGTCCGTGTTGTCGTCCGTGCCTTCGTCCGCGCTTTCGTCAGTGTTCCGGAAGTCCACCCGGAACACGTCGGAAACCCGGTTGCCGTCAGGGTCGATGGCAACCACGCGAATTTGCAGGGAGGCCACCCCGGATTCAGCGGCGGCTGCGGCATCGAACAGGAAGGTGCCGGTGGTTGGATCAAAGGTCACAAAGTAAGGCAGCGGGTCACCGTTGAACAGAAGCGCCGTGAATCTCAGCCGCATGTCGATGTTGATATGCCTGAACAGATCCGAGATGTCGTACCGTGCGATGCTGTCGGTGATCTCCTGATCCGCCAGGGGTGAATCCTGCCTGATCGGATTGATGATGGTGATAAGTTCGTCGTCGTCATCAGCGCCGAAGATGTCATCCGGGTCGCGCGGTTCCGGAAGCGGTGGCGCGAAGTCTGCCCCGGTATCATCGGTATCAGAAGCGCTGGACGTATCCGGGGCACCGGCGGCCGCAACTGTGGTGTCGGTGTCGGTATCGGTATCGGTGTCTGTGTCCGGGTCGGGCAGGACAGGGACAGGCTCATCCGGGTCCGGCTGCTCCGGGTCGGGCGGCGTGGGGCCAGGCGGCTCGGGGTCAGGCGGAGTGGGACCGGGCGGTTCCGGGTCCGGCGGAGTGGGACCGGGCGGTTCCGGGTCCGGCGGAGTGGGACCGGGCGGCTCGGGGTCAGGCGGCGTGGGACCGGGTGCGTCGTTGCCCAGGCCGTTGATGGTGATGACCACATCAACGGTGGTGACACCATCGCCAGCGGTCACTATAAAGGTGTCGGTCAGGGATTCGCCGGTATTCAAATCCTGAATCGCCGCCTGGCTGTTGTCTGCCGTATAAATCCAGGCGCCTTCACTGTCTATCGTCAGTTCGCCGACATCGCCGGTCAGGGTTTCCGCGATAAAGCCGGCATCACCGGCATCACCGCCACTGCTACTGACGGTACCGCTTGCCACCAGGTTGTCATTGTCATCCAGGTCCGTGTCTTCGGTCAGGGTGGCGGTGGCCCCGGTCAGGTCCGGCACGTCGTCGGTGCCATAGATGGTGATGGTCACGTCAACGGTGGTGACGCCGTCGGCGCTGGTCACCTCGAAGGTGTCGGTCAGGGATTCGCCTGTGTCCAGATTCTGAATCGCCGACTGGCTGTTGTCCGCCGTGTAGGTCCAGACACCGCCCGCCCCTATCCTCAGTTCGCCGACATCGCCGGTCAGGGTTTGCGTTACAAACCCGAATTCATCGGCATCGCCGCCGACACTCTGGACCATGCCGGTGGCCACCAGATTGCCATTGTCATCCAGGTCCGTGTCTTCGATCAGCGTGGCGGTCGATCCGGTGAGGCCCGGCACATCGTCGGTGCCAAAGATGGTCACGGTCACGTCAAGGGTGGTGACGCCATCGGCGCTGGTGACGGTGAGGGTGTCGGTGAGCGTGGCGGAGGCGGTCAGACCCTGGACTGCATCTGTGTTGTTATCCAGTACATAGGTCCAGGCGCCGTCGGCGGTAATGGTCAGTTCGCCATAAGTGCCGGTCACCGGGTCCGTCATAAACCGGTCTTCACCGGCATCACCGCCGGTGGCTTCAACCATGCCGGTCACCGTCAGCGTGCTGTCTTCGGTCACCGAGGGGTCCACGGTCACCGCCGTCAGGGTCGGCACGTCGTCGGCGCCGGTGATGGTCACCGTCAGGGTCGCCGGGGCCGCGCCCGTGGCCGTGCCATCGGTGACGGTGTAGGTCACCGAGGTGGTGCGGGTCTCGCTGGCTTTCAGATTGTCAAAGTCGGTGCCCGGATTGAATTCCCAGGAGCCATCGGCACGGATGGTGAAGCTACCGCCGGCATTGCCATCTTCGTCGGTGCCCGCCGTGGCGGTGCCAACATTGTCCGCGTTGCCACCCACGGCACTGATTTCGAGGGTGGCGCCGGTGTCAGCGTCGGTGTCATTGACCAGCAGGTTGGCATTGGTCGTGCCCGTGTCACCAACGGCCACCGTCAGGGTTTTGTTTTCAGTCGTGTCGCCGGTATCGGCGTTCGCCACCGGCGCATCGTTGGTGCCGGTCACGGTTACCGTCAGGGTCGCCGGGGCCGCGCCCGTGGCCGTGCCATCGGTGACGGTGTAGGTCACCGAGGTGGTGCGGGTCTCGCTGGCTTTCAGATCGTCAAAGTCGGTGCCCGGATTGAATTCCCAGGAGCCATCGGCACGGATGGTGAAGCTGCCGCCGGCATTGCCATCTTCGTCGGTGCCCGCCGTGGCGGTGCCAACATTGTCCGCGTTGCCACCCACGGCACTGATTTCCAGGGTGGCGCCGGTGTCAGCGTCGGTGTCATTGACCAGCAGGTTGGCATTGGTCGTGCCCGTGTCACCAACGGCCACCGTCAGGGTTTTGTTTTCAGTCGTGTCGCCGGTATCGGCGTTCGCCACCGGCGCATCGTTGGTGCCGGTCACGGTTACCGTCAGGGTCGCCGGAGCCGCGCCCGTGGCCGTGCCATCGGTGACGGTGTAGGTCACCGAGGTGGTGCGGGTCTCGCTGGCTTTCAGATTGTCAAAGTCGGTGCCCGGATTGAATTCCCAGGAGCCATCGGCACGGATGGTGAAGCTGCCGCCGGCATTGCCATCTTCGTCGGTGCCCGCCGTGGCGGTGCCAACATTGTCCGCGTTGCCACCCACGGCACTGATTTCGAGGGTGGCGCCGGTGTCAGCGTCGGTGTCATTGACCAGCAGGTTGGCATTGGTCGTGCCCGTGTCACCAACGGCCACCGTCAGGGTTTTGTTTTCAGTCGTGTCGCCGGTATCGGCGTTCGCCACCGGCGCATCGTTGGTGCCGGTCACGGTTACCGTCAGGGTCGCCGGAGCCGTGGCCGTGCCATCGGTGACGGTGTAGGTCACCGAGGTGGTGCGGGTCTCGCTGGCTTTCAGATTGTCAAAGTCGGTGCCCGGATTGAATTCCCAGGAGCCATCGGCACGGATGGTGAAGCTGCCGCCGGCATTGCCATCTTCGTCGGTGCCCGCCGTGGCGGTGCCAACATTGTCCGCGTTGCCACCCACGGCACTGATTTCCAGGGTGGCGCCGGTGTCAGCGTCGGTGTCATTGACCAGCAGGTTGGCATTGGTCGTGCCCGTGTCACCAACGGCCACCGTCAGGGTTTTGTTTTCAGTCGTGTCGCCGGTATCGGCGTTCGCCACCGGCGCATCGTTGGTGCCAGTCACGGTTACCGTCAGGGTCGCCGGGGCCGCGCCCGTGGCCGTGCCATCGGTGACGGTGTAGGTCACCGAGGTGGTGCGGGTCTCGCTGGCTTTCAGATTGTCAAAGTCGGTGCCCGGATTGAATTCCCAGGAGCCATCGGCACGGATGGTGAAGCTGCCGCCGGCATTGCCATCTTCGTCGGTGCCCGCCGTGGCGGTGCCAACATTGTCCGCGTTGCCACCCACGGCACTGATTTCCAGGGTGGCGCCGGTGTCAGCGTCGGTGTCATTGACCAGCAGGTTGGCATTGGTCGTGCCCGTGTCACCAACGGCCACCGTCAGGGTTTTGTTTTCAGTCGTGTCGCCGGTATCGGCGTTCGCCACCGGCGCATCGTTGGTGCCAGTCACGGTTACCGTCAGGGTCGCCGGGGCCGCGCCCGTGGCCGTGCCATCGGTGACGGTGTAGGTCACCGAGGTGGTGCGGGTCTCGCTGGCTTTCAGATTGTCAAAGTCGGTGCCCGGATTGAATTCCCAGGAGCCATCGGCACGGATGGTGAACTGACCGCCGTTTTTGCCATAGGTCGCGACCCCCGCCGCCACGTTCTGCGCCGTCGTATGCTCGCCGTTCTTATTCACTGCGTCGGTGTAGCCTTTAACCCCGGTGATGGTGAGGGTGACGCCTTCAGCGTCGGTGTCATTGAGCAGCAGATCGGCGTTGGTGCCAGTGGCGTCATTGGCCACGGTTATGGCGGTGTTTTCAGTGGTGTCGCCGGTATCGTCCACCGCCACCGGCGCATCGTTGACGCCGGTCACCGTTACCGTCAGGGTGGCCGTGTCCGTGAGGGTGCCATCGGAGGCGGTGTATTCCACCGAGGTGGTTTTGGTCACACCGGCTTTCAGATCGTCAAAGTCGGTGCCCGGATTGAATTCCCAGGCGCCATTGGCTTCGATTGTGAACTGACCGCCGTTTTTGCCATAGGTCTGAACCCCCGCCGCCACGTTCTGCGCCGTCGTATGCTCGCCGTTCTTATTCACTGCGTCGGTGTAGCCTTTAACCCCGGTGATGGTGAGGGTGACGCCTTCAGCGTCTTCGTCATTGAGCAGCAGATCGGCGTTGGTGCCAGTGGCGTCATTGGCCACGGTTATGGCGGCGTTTTCAGTGGTGGCGCCGGTATCGTCTTTCGCCACCGGCGCATCATTGACGCCGGTCACCGTCACCGTCAGGGTCGCCGTGTTCGTGAGGGTGCCATCGGAGGCCGTATAGGTCACCGAGGTGGTTTTGGTCACACCGGCTTTCAGATTGTCAAAGTCGGTGCCCGGATTGAATTCCCAGGCGCCATTGCTCTCGATGGTGAAGCTGCCGCCGTTGCTGCCATAGGTCTGAACCCCCGCCGCCACGTCCTGCGCCGTCGTATGCTCGCCGTTCTTATTCACTGCGGCGGTGTAGCCGCTAACCCCGGTGATGGTGAGGGTGACGCCTTCAGCGTCGGTGTCATTGAGCAGCAGATCGGCGTTGATGGTCATGGTGCTGGTGACGGTGCCGCTGTCGTCCGTGACACTATGGACAGTACCGGTGGCGTTATTGGCCACGGTTATGGCGGTGTTTTCAGCGGTGCGGCCTGCGTCGTTCACCGCCACCGGCGCATCGTTCGCACCGGTCACCGTCACCGTCAGGGTGGCCGTGTCGGTGAGGCCGGTGCCGTCGTTGCGATCGGAGGCCGTGTAATCCACCGAGGTGGTGCGGGTCTCGCTGGCTTTCAGATCGTCAAAGTCTTTGCCCGGGTTGAATTCCCAGGAACCATCGGCACGGATGGTGAACGTACCGCCGTTGCTGCCAAGGGTCGCGACCCCCGCCGCCACGTCCTGGCGCTGACGGGTGCCGTCCTGGGCCGCGTCGGTGTAGCCTTTAACCCCGCTGATGGTGAGGATGTCAGCGGTGTCAATATCTTTGTCGTTCAGCAGCAGGTCGGCGTTGGGGCCAGTGGCGCTATCCGCCACGGTCAGGGTTTTGTTTTCAGTGGTGGCACCGGTGTCGTCCACCGCCTCCGGCGCATCGTTCTCACCCGTCACGGTCACCGTCACGGTGGCCGTGTTCGTGAGGGTGCCATCGGAGGCCGTATAGGTCACCGAGGTGGTTTTGGTCACACCGGCTTTCAGATCGTCAAAGTCGGTGCCCGGATTGAATTCCCAGGCACCATTGGCTTCGATTGTGAACTGACCGCCGTTTTTGCCATAGGTCGCGACCCCCGCCGCCACGTCCTGCGCCGTCGTATGCTCGCCGTTCTTATTCACTGCGTCGGTGTAGCCTTTAACCCCGGTGATGGTAAGGGTGGCGCCTTCAGCGTCGGTGTCGTTCTGCAGCAGACCGGCGGCGGCCACGGTCAGGGTTGCGTTTTCAGTGGTGGCACCGGTGTCGTCCACCGCCACCGGCGCATCGTTGACCCCGGTCACGGTGACGGTCAGGGTCGCCGTGTTCGTGAGGGTGCCATCGGAGGCCGTATAGGTCACCGAGGTGGTTTTGGTCACACCGGCTTTCAGATTGTCAAAGTCGGTGCCCGGATTGAATTCCCAGGCACCATTGGCTTCGATTGTGAACTGACCGCCGTTTTTGCCATAGGTCTGAACCCCCGCCGCCACGTCCTGCGCCGTCGTATGCTCGCCGTTCTTATTCACTGCGTCGGTGTAGCCTTTAACCTCGGTGATGGTGAGGGTGACGCCTTCAGCGTCTTCGTCATTGAGCAGCAGATCGGCGTTGGTGCCAGTGGCGTCATTGGCCACGGTTATGGCGGCGTTTTCAGTCGTGGCGCCGGTGTCGTCCACCGCCTCCGGCGCATCGTTCTCACCCGTCACGGTCACCGTTACGGTGGCCGTGTCCGTGAGACTGCCATCGGAGACGGTGTAGACCACCGAGGTGGTGCGGGTCTCGCCGGCTTTCAGGTTGTCAAAGTCGGTGCCCGGATTGAATTCCCAGGCACCATTGGCTTCGATTGTGAACTGACCGCCGTTTTTGCCATAGGTCGCGACCCCCGCCGCCACGTTCTGCGCCGTCGTATGCTCGCCGTTCTTATTCACTGCGTCGGTGTAGCCTTTAACCCCGGTGATGGTGAGGGTGACGCCTTCAGCGTCTTCGTCATTGAGCAGCAGATCGGCGTTCGTACCCGTGTCATCGGCGGCCACGGTTATGGCGGCGTTTTCAGTGGTGGCGCCGGTATCGTCTTTCGCCACCGGATCATCGTTGGTGCCGGTCACGGTTACCGTCAGGGTCGCCGTGTTCGTGAGGGTGCCATCGGAGGCCGTATAGGTCACCGAGGTGGTTTTGGTCACACCGGCTTTCAGATTGTCAAAGTCGGTGCCCGGATTGAATTCCCAGGCGCCATTGCTCTCGATGGTGAAGCTGCCGCCGTTGCTGCCATAGGTCTGAACCCCCGCCGCCACGTCCTGCGCCGTCGTATGCTCGCCGTTCTTATTCACTGCGGCGGTGTAGCCGCTAACCCCGGTGATGGTGAGGGTGACGCCTTCAGCGTCGGTGTCATTGAGCAGCAGATCGGCGTTGATGGTCATGGTGCTGGTGACGGTGCCGCTGTCGTCCGTGACACTATGGACAGTACCGGTGGCGTTATTGGCCACGGTTATGGCGGTGTTTTCAGCGGTGCGGCCTGCGTCGTTCACCGCCACCGGCGCATCGTTCGCACCGGTCACCGTCACCGTCAGGGTGGCCGTGTCGGTGAGGCCGGTGCCGTCGTTGCGATCGGAGGCCGTGTAATCCACCGAGGTGGTGCGGGTCTCGCTGGCTTTCAGATCGTCAAAGTCTTTGCCCGGGTTGAATTCCCAGGAACCATCGGCACGGATGGTGAACGTACCGCCGTTGCTGCCAAGGGTCGCGACCCCCGCCGCCACGTCCTGGCGCTGACGGGTGCCGTCCTGGGCCGCGTCGGTGTAGCCTTTAACCCCGCTGATGGTGAGGATGTCAGCGGTGTCAATATCTTTGTCGTTCAGCAGCAGGTCGGCGTTGACCGTGGTCGTGCCGGTGGTGGTGCCGGTGGCGTCATTGGCCACGGTCAGTTTGGTGTCCTGATCGGTGGCGCCGGTATCGTCCACCGCCACCGGCGCATCGTTGGTGCCGGTCACGGTTACCGTTACGGTGGCCGTGTTCGTGAGGGTGCCATCGGAGGCCGTATAGGTCACCGAGGTGGTTTTGGTCACACCGGCTTTCAGATCGTCAAAGTCGGTGCCCGGATTGAATTCCCAGGCGCCATTGGCTTCGATTGTGAACTGACCGCCGTTTTTGCCATAGGTCTGAACCCCCGCCGCCACGTTCTGCGCCGTCGTATGCTCGCCGTTCTTATTCACTGCGTCGGTGTAGCCTTTAACCCCGGTGATGGTGAGGGTGACGCCTTCAGCGTCTTCGTCATTGAGCAGCAGATCGGCGTTGGTGCCAGTGGCGTCATTGGCCACGGTTATGGCGGCGTTTTCAGTGGTGGCGCCGGTATCGTCTTTCGCCACCGGCGCATCATTGACGCCGGTCACCGTCACCGTCAGGGTCGCCGTGTTCGTGAGGGTGCCATCGGAGGCCGTATAGGTCACCGAGGTGGTTTTGGTCACACCGGCTTTCAGATTGTCAAAGTCGGTGCCCGGATTGAATTCCCAGGCGCCATTGCTCTCGATGGTGAAGCTGCCGCCGTTGCTGCCATAGGTCTGAACCCCCGCCGCCACGTCCTGCGCCGTCGTATGCTCGCCGTTCTTATTCACTGCGGCGGTGTAGCCGCTAACCCCGGTGATGGTGAGGGTGACGCCTTCAGCGTCGGTGTCATTGAGCAGCAGATCGGCGTTGATGGTCATGGTGCTGGTGACGGTGCCGCTGTCGTCCGTGACACTATGGACAGTACCGGTGGCGTTATTGGCCACGGTTATGGCGGTGTTTTCAGCGGTGCGGCCTGCGTCGTTCACCGCCACCGGCGCATCGTTCGCACCGGTCACCGTCACCGTCAGGGTGGCCGTGTCGGTGAGGCCGGTGCCGTCGTTGCGATCGGAGGCCGTGTAATCCACCGAGGTGGTGCGGGTCTCGCTGGCTTTCAGATCGTCAAAGTCTTTGCCCGGGTTGAATTCCCAGGAACCATCGGCACGGATGGTGAACGTACCGCCGTTGCTGCCAAGGGTCGCGACCCCCGCCGCCACGTCCTGGCGCTGACGGGTGCCGTCCTGGGCCGCGTCGGTGTAGCCTTTAACCCCGCTGATGGTGAGGATGTCAGCGGTGTCAATATCTTTGTCGTTCAGCAGCAGGTCGGCGTTGGGGCCAGTGGCGCTATCCGCCACGGTCAGGGTTTTGTTTTCAGTGGTGGCACCGGTGTCGTCCACCGCCTCCGGCGCATCGTTCTCACCCGTCACGGTCACCGTCACGGTGGCCGTGTTCGTGAGGGTGCCATCGGAGGCCGTATAGGTCACCGAGGTGGTTTTGGTCACACCGGCTTTCAGATCGTCAAAGTCGGTGCCCGGATTGAATTCCCAGGCACCATTGGCTTCGATTGTGAACTGACCGCCGTTTTTGCCATAGGTCTGAACCCCCGCCGCCACGTCCTGCGCCGTCGTATGCTCGCCGTTCTTATTCACTGCGGCGGTGTAGCCGCTAACCCCGGTGATGGTGAGGGTGGCGCCTTCAGCGTCGGTGTCATTGAGCAGCAGGTCGGCGTTGATGGTCATGGTGCTGGTGACGGTGCCGCTGTCGTCCGTGACACTATGGACAGTACCGGTGGCGTTATTGGCCACGGTTATGGCGGTGTTTTCAGCGGTGCGGCCTGCGTCGTTCACCGCCACCGGCGCATCGTTCGCACCGGTCACCGTCACCGTCAGGGTGGCCGTGTCGGTGAGGCCGGTGTCGTCGTTGCGATCGGAGGCCGTGTAATCCACCGAGGTGGTGCGGGTCTCGCTGGCTTTCAGATCGTCAAAGTCTTTGCCCGGATTGAATTCCCAGGAACCATCATCGTTAATGGTGAATTTGCCGCCAGCGCTGCCAAAGGTCTCGGCCCCCGCCTTCACGTCCTGGCGCTGACGGGTGCCGTCCTGGGCCGCGTCGGTGTAGCCTTTAACCCCGCTGATGGTGAGGATGTCAGCGGTGTCAATATCTTTGTCGTTCAGCAGCAGGTCGGCGTTGGTGCCAGTGGCGCTATCCGCCACGGTTATGGCGGCGTTTTCAGCGGTGGCGCCGGTGTCGTCGTTCGCCGTCAAACCATCATTGGTGCCGGTCACGGTCACCGTCAGGGTCGCCGTGTTCGTGAGGGTGCCATCGGAGGCGGTGTATTCCACCGAGGTGGTTTTGGTCACACCGGCTTTCAGATCGTCAAAGTCGGTGCCCGGATTGAATTCCCAGGCACCATTGGCTTCGATTGTGAACTGACCGCCGTTTTTGCCATAGGTCGCGACCCCCGCCGCCACGTCCTGCGCCGTCGTATGCTCGCCGTTCTTATTCACTACGTCGGTGTAGCCTTTAACCCCGGTGATGGTGAGGGTGACGCCTTCAGCGTCTTCGTCATTGAGCAGCAGATCGGCGTTGGTGCCAGTGGCGTCATTGACCACGGTTATGGCGGTGTTTTCAGTGGTGGCACCGGTATCGTCTTTCGCCACCGGCGCATCATTGACGCCGGTCACCGTCACCGTCAGGGTCGCCGTGTTCGTGAGGGTGCCATCGGAGGCCGTATAGGTCACCGAGGTGGTTTTGGTCACACCGGCTTTCAGATTGTCAAAGTCGGTGCCCGGATTGAATTCCCAGGCACCATTGGCTTCGATTGTGAACTGACCGCCGTTTTTGCCATAGGTCTGAACCCCCGCCGCCACGTCCTGCGCCGTCGTATGCTCGCCGTTCTTATTCACTGCGGCGGTGTAGCCGCTAACCCCGGTGATGGTGAGGGTGACGCCTTCAGCGTCGGTGTCATTGAGCAGCAGGTCGGCGTTGATGGTCATGGTGCTGGTGACGGTGCCGCTGTCGTCCGTGACACTATGGACAGTACCGGTGGCGTTATTGGCCACGGTTATGGCGGTGTTTTCAGCGGTGCGGCCTGCGTCGTTCACCGCCACCGGCGCATCGTTGGTGCCGGTCACGGTGACGGTCAGGGTGGCGGTGTCGGTGAGGCCGGTGTCGTCGTTGCGATCGGAGGCCGTGTAGGTCACCGAGGTGGTGCGGGTCTCGCTGGCTTTCAGATCGTCAAAGTCTTTGCCCGGATTGAATTCCCAGGAACCATCATCGTTAATGGTGAATTTGCCGCCAGCGCTGCCAAAGGTCTCGGCCCCCGCCTTCACGTCCTGGCGCTGACGGGTGCCGTCCTGGGCCGCGTCGGTGTAGCCTTTAACCCCGCTGATGGTGAGGATGTCACCGTCAATATCGACATCGTTCAGCAGCAGGTCGGCGTTGCCGTCGGTGACGCTCATGGTGCCGCCTTTGCCATCGGAGACGGTGATGGTGCTGCCTTTGTCGCCATCGGCCACCGTCAGCGGGGCGTTTTCAGTCGTGGCGCCGCTGTCGTCATTTGCCGTCAAACCATCATTGGTGCCGGTCACGGTCACCGTCACGGTCGCCGTGTCCGTGAGACTGCCATCGGAGACGGTGTAGACCACCGAGGTGGTGCGGGTCTCGCCGGCTTTCAGGCCGTTAAAGTCGTCGCCCGGGTCGAAGCTCCAGGCGCCATTGCTTTCGATGGTGAACTGACCGCCGTTTTTGCCATAGGTCTGAACCCCCGCCGCCACGTTCTGCGGCGTCGTATGCTCGCCGTTCTTATTCACTGCGGCGGTGTAGCCGCTAACCCCGGTGATGGTGAAGCTGTCGCCGTCAACGTCCTCGTCGTTCCGCAACAGGTCGGCGTTGCCGGTGATGGTACTGATGGCCGTGCTGGTCTCGCCGGTGTCAGGGTCGGTCACGATAGTGGTGCCGGTGGCGGTGGTGGCGTCATCGGCCACGGTTATGGCGGTGTTTTCAGTGGTGCGGCCGGCGTCGTCATCCGCCTCCGGCGCATCGTTGGCGCCATTGATGGTGATGGTCACGGTGGTGGTGGTCGCACCGTCGGCGCCGGTCACCGTCAGGGTGTCGATCAGGGTTGCGCCGGCCTTCAAGCCCTGGATGTCCGGCTGTTTGTTAGCCGCCGTATAAATCCAGTCGCCGTCGGCGGTAATCGTCAGTGAGCCATAAGTGCCGCTCTCCGGGTCCGCCGCCGTCGCCGCCGTGAACTGGCCGGCAGTGCCGTCGATAAGGATCGTGCCGGTCGCCACCAGATTGCCAGCGTCGTCCGCAGCGTCTTCGGTCACTGCGCCGGTTACCCCGGTCACGGGATCATCGTCGCCATTGATGGTGATGGTCACGGTGGTCTTGGTCACCGTGTCGGCACTGGTCACCGTGAAGGTGTCGGTGAGGGTTTCACCGGTGTCGAGATCCTGAATCTCCGGCTGGCTGTTACGCGCCGTATAAGTCCAGGCGCCGTCGGTCTTAATCGTCAGCGAGCCGTAATGAGGGTCAGTGTCAGTGTCACTGATGGTATCCGGCATAAACTTGTCATCACCGGTATCGCCGCCCTCGGTCTTGACCTTGCCGGTGGCCTCCAGGTTCTTGCCACTGCTATCGAGGTCGTCGTCGTCATCTTCGGTGACCTCGCCCGTCGATGCTGTCAGGGTCGGCACATCATCCTCACCGGTCACGGTCACCGTCAGGGTGGCGGTGTCGGTGAGGCCGGTGTCGTCGTTGCCATCGGAGACGGTGTAGACCACCGAGGTGGTGCGGGTCTCGCCGGCTTTCAGGCCGTTAAAGTCGTCGCCCGGGTCGAAGCTCCAGGCGCCATTGCTTTCGATGGTGAACTGACCGCCGTTTTTGCCATAGGTCTGAACCCCCGCCGCCACGTTCTGCGGCGTCGTATGCTCGCCGTTCTTATTCACTGCGGCGGTGTAGCCGCTAACCCCGGTGATGGTGAGGCTGTCGCCTTCAGCGTCGGTGTCGTTCTCCAGCAGACCGGCGTTGCCGTCGGTGACGCTCATGGTGCCGCCTTTGCCATCGGAGACGGTGATGGTGGTGCCTTTGTCGTCATCCGCCACCGTCAGTTCGGCGTTTTCAGTGGTGCCGCCGACATCGTTCACCGCCTCCGGCGCATCATCGGCGCCAGTAATGGTGATGGTCACGGTGGTGGTCGCACCGTCGTCGCTGGTCACCGTCAGGGTGTCGATCAGGGTTGCGCCGGCCTTCAAGCCCTGGATGTCCGGCTGTTTGTTATCCGCCGTATAAATCCAGTCGCCGTCGGCGGTAATCGTCAGTGAGCCATAAGTGCCGCTCTCCGGGTCCGCCGCCGTCGCCGCCGTGAACTGGCCGGCAGTGCCGTCGATAAGGATCGTGCCGGTCGCCACCAGATTGCCAGCGTCGTCCGCAGCGTCTTCGGTCACTGCGCCGGTATTCCCGGCCACGGTATCATCGACGCCATTAATGGTGATGGTCACCGTGGTCTTGGTCACCGTGTCGGCACTGGTCACCGTGAAGGTGTCGGTCAGGGTTTCACCGGTATCGAGATCCTGAATCTCCGGCTGGCTGTTAAGCGCCGTATAAGTCCAGGCGCCCTTGGCATTAATCGTCAGTGAGCCGTAATGAGGGTCAGTGTCAGTGTCACTGATGGTATCCGCCATAAACTTGTCATCACCGGTATCGCCGCCGGTGGTCCCAACCTTGCCGGTGGCCTCCAGGTTCTTGCCACTGCTATCGAGGTCGGTGGCGGCATCTTCGGTGACCTCGCCCGTCGATGCTGTCAGGGTCGGCACATCATCGGCGCCATTAATGGTGATGGTGACGGTAAATGTGGCGCCACCGCCGCCGAGTATTGTGTAGACATTCATCAGCTTATCGTCGGGGCCCAGCGCCTGGATTTGCGGCAGGGTGGTATCCAACTGATATACCCATTCGCCTTCGCCGCCGCCAAGGTCGTTGAAACTCATTGCGCCCGGGTCGTCCTTGATATCATTGACCCCCGCCCAAATGGCTTCGTCGGCATCACCGCCGCTGATGGTGACCTTGCCTGTCGCCCTCAGAATATCAGCGGCATTCGCTTTCAGGTCTTCGGTGACGCTACCGGTGGCATCCCCGGTGATGGTCGGCGTATCGTCGGTGCCCCGGATGGTGATGGTCACCGTGGTCGTGGTCACCGTGTCGGCACTGGTCACCGTGAAGGTGTCGGTCAGGGTGGCCGTGGGATTCAGGTCCTGAATCTCCGACTGTTTGTTCTCCGCCGTGTAAGTCCAGGCGCCCGCAGTATCAATCGTCAGTTTGCCGTAAGCGCCGGTCTCCGGCGTCGTCGCCTTCATAAACTTGTTTTCACCATCATCGCCGCCCTCGGTCGCAACCGTGCCTTTCGCCACCAGATTGCCCGAGGTCACCGCCTTGTCTTCGATGACCTCACCCTTCGCCGGTGTCAGGGTCGGCTTATCATCGGCGCCGGTCACGGTTACCGTCAGGGTCGCCGTGTCCGTGAGACTGCCATCGGAGGCCGTATAGGTCACCGAGGTGGTTTTGGTCACACCGGCTTTCAGATTGTCAAAGTCGGTGCCCGGATTGAATTCCCAGGCGCCATTGCTCTCGATGGTGAAGCTGCCGCCGTTGCTGCCATAGGTCTGAACCCCCGCCGCCACGTCCTGGCGCTGACGGGTGCCGTCCTGGGCCGCGTCGGTGTAGCCTTTAACCCCGGTGATGGTGCGGGCGTCACCTTCAGCGTCGGTGTCGTTCAGCAGCAGGTCAGCGTTGCCGTCGGTGACGCTCATGGTGCCGCCTTTGCCATCGGAGACGGTGATGGTTTTGCCCGCAGCGCCATCTTTCACGTCCAGTTTGGTGTTTTCAGCGGTGGCGCCGAAATCGTCGTTCGCCACCGGCGCATCGTTGGTGCCGGTCACGGTTACCGTCAGGGTCGCCGGGGCCGCGCCCGTGGCCGTGCCATCAGAGACGGTGTAGGTCACCGAGGTGGTGCGGGTCTCGCCGTCTTTCAGGTCGTCAAAGTCTTTACCGGGGTCGAAGCTCCAGGCACCAGTGGCTTCGATGGTGAAGGTGCCGCCTTTGCTGCCAAAGGTCCCGGCTCCCACCGCCACGTTGTTCTGCGCCTGACGATTGCCGTCTTTATCCTCGGCGGTGTAGCCGCTAACCCCGCTGATCTTGAGGGTGAGGGTGGCGCCGGTGTCAGCGTCGGTGTCATTGAGCAGCAGGTCGGCACCATCGGTCGCGGTGCTGGTCGTGCCGGTGGCGCCATCGGCCACGGTCAGTTTGGTGTCCTGATCGGTGGCGCCGGTATCGTCAACCGCCACCGGCGCATCGTTCTCACCCGTCACGGTCACCGTCAGGGTTGCATGATGCACGGTACTGCCATCGTAAATCCTGTAGAACACCTGGGTGTTGCGGGTCTCGCCTGCGGCCAGATCGTCAAAGTCGGTGCCCGGGTTGAATTCCCAGGAGCCATCGGCGTTGACCTTGAAACGACCGCCATTGCTGCCCTCTATGAAGACGCCCAGGTCGAACCCGGTGAGACGGTTAAATTCACTGCCCACATCAGTGATGGTGAAGGTGTCACCGTCCGGGTCGCTGTCGTTGAGCAGCAGGCCGGCGTTGACGATGCCGGTATAGGTGCCGGTGGTGAAAGTGGTGCTGGTGTCGCCGGTCTTATCGTCGGTGGTTACCATGGGCTCGTTGCGGGTGACGGTCATGGTGGCGCCTTTGGCGTCTTTGGCCACCTTCAGCGGGGTGTTTTCACCCGTGGTGCCGACATCGGCAACCGCCACCGGCGCATCGTTGGCACCGGTCACGGTGACGGTCAGGGTGGCCGTGTCCGTGTCCGTGCCATCGAACATCGTGTAGGTCACCTCGGTGGTGCGGGTCACACCCGCCGCCAGATCGTCAAAGTCGGTGCCGGGGTCGAAGCTCCAAGAGCCATCGTCGGCGATGGTGAAGGTGCCGCCGCTACTGCCAAGGGTCGAGGTCGGGGTCCCGGCAGTCACTGGCACCGCATCTTCCTGCTCCTGATAAGTGTCGTCCTCGCCATCGACCTCGACCCGGGTGTAGCCTTTAACCTCGGTGATGGTGCGGGTGGCGCCGGTGTCAACGTCAATGTCATTGAGCAGCAGGTCGGCGTTGCCGTCGGTGACGCTCATGGTGCCGCCTTTGCCATCGGAGACGGTGATGGTTTTGCCCGCAGCGTCATTGGCCACGGTCAGTTTGGTGTTTTCAGCGGTGGCGCCGAAATCGTCGTTCGCATCCGGCACATCGTTCTTACCATTAATGGTGATGGTGACGGGGATGGTGGTGACACCGTCCGCATTGGTCACTGTGAAGATGTCGGTCAGCGTGTCCCCTTTGCCAAGCGCATTAATCTTCGAGTCGCTGTTAGGCACCGTATAAGTCCAGGTGCCGTCGGTTTCAATCGTCAGTGAGCCGTGATGCTTGCCAGTTTCACTGATGGTTTCCGCCTTAAACTCGTCCTCACCCTTATCGCCGTCGGTGGCGGTAATCTTGCCGGTGGCAACCAGATCGTCATTGGCGTCCACGTCGGTATCTTCGGTCACGGTCACCGTGGTGGCGGTGTCACCATCCGCATTTTTCAGCGTGAGGGTCGGCACATCATCGGCGCCATGGATGGTGATGGTGACGGGGATGGTGGTGACACCATCGGCATTGGTCACCGTCAGCTTGTCGGTCAGGGTTGCGCCGGCCTTCAAGCCCTGGATGTCCGGCTGTTCGTTATCCGCCTTATAAGTCCAGGCGCCGTCGTCGTCGGTAATCGTCAGTGTGCCGTAAGTGCCGGTCACCGGGTCCGTCTTAAACTTGTCCTCCCCGGCATCGCCACCGGTGGCGGTGAGCGTACCGCTTGCCACCAGATTGCCATCTGCGTCCTTGGAGTCTTCGGTCACCATGCCGGTGGTATCCCCGCCGAGGGTCGGCGTCATGCCCGCACCGGTCACGGTCACCGTCAGGGTGGCGGTGTCCATGAACTCGCCATCGGAGGCCGTGTAGGTCACCTGGGTGGTGCGGGTCTTGCCATCGGCCAGGTTGTCAAAGTCGCCGTCGGGGTCGAATTCCCAGGAACCATCGGCGTTGATGGTGAAGCTGCCGCCGCCGCTGCCAGCGGTGGCCTTGCCGACACTGGCTGTATCGCCATCCACCTCGGTGATGGTGAGGGTGTCGCCGTCAGTGTCTTCGTCGTTGATCAACAGACCGGCGTTGGTGGTGCCGGTGGCGTCGTCGGCCACCTTGAGCATCTTGTTTTCAGTCGTGGCACCGGCATCGTTCTCCGCCGTCAGACCATCGTTCTCGCCGGTCACGGTCACTGTCAGGGTGGCGGTGCGCGTGGCAGTGCCATCGGAGACGGTGTACTCCACCTCGGTGTCGCGGGTCTTGCCATCGGCCAGGTTGTCAAAGTCGGTGCCCGGGTCGAAAGTGTAAGAGCCATCGGCATAAAGGGTGAAGGTACCGCCGCTGCTGCCAAGGGTCGAGGTCTGGGCCGGGGTCGGGGGCGTGGTCGCGGTGCCATCGGCAGTCACTGGCACTGCCGCTGCCTGAGCCTTGTAAGTGTCGTCCTCGCCATCGACCTCGACCCGGGTGTAGCCTTTAACCCCGGTGATGGTGAGGTCGTCGCCTTCAGCGTCACTGTCGTTGTCGGCGCCGAACAGCAGGTCGCGGTTAACGGTCATGGTGCTGTCGTCGTCGTTGGTGACGATGGTGCCGGTGGCGTCATTGGCCACGGTCAGCACCGCGTTTTCCGTGGTGGCGGCGGCATCGTCCACCGCCTCCGGCGCATCGTTCTCGCCGGTTACGGTCACGGTCAGGGTGGCGGTGTCCGTGAGACTGTCATCGGCGGTGCCATCGGCAACGGTGTACTGCACCTGGGTGGTGCGGGTCTCGCCGGCTTTCAGGTCGTTAAAGTTGTTGTCCTTGTTGCCATCGGGGTCGAAAGTCCAGGAGCCATCGGCGTGGATGGTGAAGCTGCCGCCATTGCTGCCATCTATGGCGGTGCCGACACTGGCCGTGTCACCGTTCACCTCGGTGATGGTGAGGCTGTCGCCGTCTTTGTCTTCGTCATTGAGCAGCAGGTCGGGGTAGCCGATAACGGTGCTGGTTTCGCCGGTGTCTTGGTCGGTCACGGTCATGGTGGTGGCGGTGGCGCCATCGGCCACGGTTATGGCGGCGTTTTCAGTGGTGGCGGCGGTATCGTCCTCCGCCTCCGGCGCATCGGCGGCACCATTAATAGTGATGGTCACGGGGATGGCGGTGACGCCGTCGGCATTGGTCACCATCAGGGTGTCGGTCAGGGTTTCTCCGGCGCCAAGACCCTGAATCTCATCCCGGCTGTTATCCAACGTATAGGTCCAGGCGCCGGTGGCGGTAATCGTCAGCGTGCCGTAAGCGCCGCTCACCGGGCCCGTCGCCGTCATAAACCCGTCTTCACCGGCATCGCCGCCGGTGGCGGTGATTGTGCCGCTGGCCACCAGTTTGCCATCTTCGGTGACCGAGCCGGTCGCCGTCTTCAGCATCGGATCGGCGGGGTTGACGCCGGCCAGCACCGGCACATCGTCCTCACCGATTACGGTGACGGTCAGGGTGGCGGTGGCCGTGCCTCCTTTGTTGCCATCGGAGACGGTGTACTGCACCTGGGTGGTGCGGGTCGCGCCGGGTTTCAGGTCGTTAAAGTTTTTGTTCTTGTTGCCGTCGGGGTTGAATTCCCAGGAGCCTTCGCTGTCGATGGTGAAGCTGCCGCCGTTGCTGCCATCTATGGCGCTGCCGATATTGGCCGACTCACCGTTCACCTCGGTGATGGTGAGGCTGTCACGGTTCGGGTCGGTGTCAGCGTCTTCGTCGTTTTCCAGCAGGTTGGCATTGGTGGCACCGGTATCACCAACGTCCACGGTCAGGGTTGTGTGTTCAGCCGTGCGGCCTGTGTCGGCGTTCGCCACCGGCGCATCGTTGGTGCCGGTCACGGTCACGGTCAGGGTGGCCGGGGTCGCGCCAGTGGCAGTGCCATCGGAGACGGTGTACTGCACCGAGGTGGTGCGGGTCTTGCCCTCGGCCAGGTCGTTAAAGTCGCCGCGCGGGTCGAAGGTGTAAGAGCCATTGGCGCTGATGGTGAAGCTGCCGCCCTTATCGCCAAAGGTCGCGACCCCCGCCTTCACGTCCTGGCGCTGACGGGTGCCGTCGTCCGGGTCTGCGTCGGTATAGCCGATAACCCTGGTGATGGTGAGCATGTCGCCGGTGTCAGGGTCGGTGTCGTTGAGCAGCAGGTCGGTGCCATCGGTCGCGGTGGTGACGCTTATGGTGTCGCCGGGGTCGCCGTCGGGGTCGGGCACGATGATGTCTTCCATGGCCGGGGCGCCGTCGGCCACGGTCAGCCGATTGCCTTCAGTGGCGGCACCGACATCGTGCTTCGCCATCGGCGCATCATTGGCGCCGGTCACGGTCACGGTCAGGGTGGCGGTGTCGGTGAGGCCGGTGCCGTCGTTGCGATCGGAGACGGTGTACTGCACCGAGGTGGTGCGGACCGCGCCCTCGGCCAGGTCTTCAAAGTCGCCGTCCGGGTCGAAGCTCCAGGAGCCATTGGCGGCGATGGTGAAGGTACCGCCCTTGTCGCCAAGGGTCGAGGTCGGGGTCCCGGCAACAACTACCTGTTCCGCCCGGGCCGTGTAAGTGTCGGGCGCGTCATCGACCTCGACCCGGGTGTAGCCCCTAACCCCGCTGATGGTGAAGGTGATGTCACCGTCCGGGTCGGTGTCGTTGAGCAGCAGGTCAGCGTTGCCGGTGACGCTCATGGTGCCGCCTTTGCCATCGGAGACGGTGATGGTGGTGGCGGTAGCGCCATCGGCCACCGTCAGCACCGTGTCTTCCTCGGCGGCGCCGACATCGGCCACCGCCATCGGCGCAGCGTTCGCATCGGTCACGGTCACGGTGAGGGTGGCGACGTCAGTCAGGCTGTCATCGGCGGTGCCATCGGCAACGGTGTACTGCACCGAGGTGGTGCGGGTCTTGCCGTCTTTCAGATCGTCAAAGTCGGTGCCCGGATTGAAGGCCCAGGAGCCATCGGCACGGATGGTGAAGGTACCGGCGGCCCTGCCCTTGTCGTCGGTGACCGGTGTGGCAACGCCGACTTTGGCCGTGTCACCGTTCACCGCGCTGATGCTGAGGGTGTCGCCTTCAGCGTCCCTGTCATTGAGCAGCAGGTCGGCGTTGATGCCGGTAGCGCCATCGGCCACGGTCCGCTCCACGCCCTTAACCGCCCTGCCGGTATCGTCAACCGCCACCGGCGCATCGTTGATGCCGGTCACGGTCAGGGTCAGGGTGGCGGTGTGCGTGTCCGTGCCATCGAAGACGGTGTACTGCACCGAGGTGTCGCGGGTCACACCCGCCGCCAGATCGTCAAAGTCCCCGTCTGGATCGAATTTCCAGGAGCCATCGGCGTTGATGGTGAACACGCCGCCATCGGTGACATCTACGGCGTTGCCGACACTGCCCGTGTCACCGTTCACCCCGGTGATGGTGAGGCTGTCGCCGTCAGGGTCGCTGTCGTTGAGCAGCAGGTCGGCGTTGACTCTTTGTGCCCCGCCACCCGGCCCGGGGGTGGTGCCGGTAGCGCCATCGGCCACGGTCAGCGCCTTGTCGTCAGTGGTGACAGTGAAGGCGCCCGCATCGGCCACCGCCACCGGCGCAGTGTTGGCGGCGGTCACGGTCACGGTGAGGGTGGCGATGTGCGTGGTCGTGCCATCGGAAACGGTGTAAGCCGCCGAGGTGGTGCGGGTGGCTTTGCCTTCCAGGTCGTTAAAGTCGACGCCCGGCTCGAAGCTCCAGGCGCCATTGGCGTGGATGGTGAAGTCGCCGCCCCGGCTGCCATCGATGACTTTGCCGACATCGGCCTCGACCTGGCTGTTCTCGTCGTCGCCCACGGCGGTGATGGTGAGGGGGTCGCCTTCAGCGTCCCTGTCATTGAGCAGCAGGTCGGCATTGCCGGTGATGGTACTGGTGACGCCTTTGTCATCGGTCATGATGATGGTGGTGGCGGTGGCGCCATCGGCCACGGTCCGCACCACGCCCTTAACCGCCCTGCCGACATCGTCAACCGCCACCGGATCATCGTTCTCACCGGTCACGGTGACGGTCAGGGTGGCGGTGTCCGTGTCCGTGCCATCGGACATCGTGTAATCCACCTGGGTGGTGCGGGTCTTGCCGGCCTTGAGGTCGTCAAAGTCGGTGCCCGGATTGAATTCCCAGGAACCATCGGCGCGGATGGTGAAGCTGCCGCCGGCCTCGCCATTTTCGTCGGTGCCCGCCGTGGCGGCGCCGACACTGGCCGCCTCGCCGTTCACTTTGGTGATGGTGCGGGTGGCGCCGGTGTCTTTGTCTTCGTCATTGAGCAGCAGGTCGGCGTTGATGGTCATGGTGCTGCTGTCGGTGTTGGTGACGATGGTGCCTGCGTCGTCATCGGCCACGGTTATGGCGGCGTTTTCAGTGGTCTCGCCGGTATCGGCCACCGCCACCGGCGCATCGTTGGTTCCGGTCACGGTCACGGTCAGGGTGGCGGTATCCGTGAGGATTTCATCGAAGACGGTGTACTGCACCGAGGTGATCTCGGTCGCGCCCGCCGCAAGATAGTCAAAGTCGTCGCCCGGGTCGAAGCTCCAGGCACCATCTTTTTCGATGGTGAAGGTGCCGCCTTTACTGCCCAGGGTCTCGACCGAGGTCCCGGTCACTGCCTGTTCCGCCCGGGGCTGGTAAGTGTCGGGCGCGTCATCGACCTCGACCCGGGTGAAGCCTTTAACCGCGCTGATGCTGAGGCCATCATTGTCAGGGTCGGTGTCGTTCTGCAACAGACCGGCGTCAGCGACCACGTTCAGCGGCTTGTTTTCATTGGTGGTGTCGGTATCGTCCACCGCCACCGGCGCATTATTGTCGCGGCTCACGGTCACGGTCACGGTCGCCGTGTCCATCTCGCCGTTGCTATCGGAGGCGGTGTAGACCACCGAGGTGGTGCGGGTGGGGTCGGCGTCGCTCAAGTCGTTAAAGTCGGTGCCCGGGTTGAAGCTCCAGGTGCCATCGGCGTTGATGGTGAATATGCCGCCGTTGCTGCCAAGGGTCTCGACCGGGGTCCCGGTCACTGCCTGTTCCGCCCGGGGCTGGTAAGTGTCGGGCGCGTCATCGACCTCGACCCGGGTGTAGCCTTTAACCGCCGTGATGGTGAGGCTGTCGCCGTCAATATCGACATCGTTGGCCAGCAGGTTGGCATTGGCGGCCACCGTGAGCTCCCTGCCGACCAGGGTGTTGCCGCTATCGTCGTTCGCCGTCAAACCATCATTGACGCCATTAATGGTGATGGTCACGGTGATGGTGGTGGCGCCGTCGGCATTGGTCACTGTAAAGGTGTCGGTGGGCGATTTCCCGGCGCCAATACCCTGAATCTTCGAGTCGCTGTTAAGCGCCTTCCAGGTCCAGTCGCCGTCGGTTTCAACCTCGAACCTGCCATAGGCGCCGGTCTTCGACTCCGCCTTAAACCCGTCCTCACCGTCATCGCCATTTTTGGCGGTGAGGGTACCGCTCGCCAGCAGATTGCCATCGGCGTCCTCGGCGTCTTCGGTGACGCTGCCGGTGGTATCCCCGGCGAGGTCCGGCACATCGTCCTCACCGTTCACGGTCACGGTCAGGGTGGCGGTGTCGGTGAGACTGCCATCGGAGACGGTGTACTGCACCGAGGTTTCGCGGGTCTCGCCGGATTTCAGACCGTCAAAGTCGTTGCCCGGGTCGAAGTCCCAGGAACCATCGGCGTTGATGGTGAACACGCCGCCTTTGCTGCCAAAGGTCTCGGCTCCCACCGCCACGTTGTTCTGCGGCTGACGGGTGCCGTCGTCCGGGTCCGCGTCGGTGTAGCCGTCAACCCCGGTGATGCTGAGGGTGTCGCCATCGTCAACGGCGTCGTCGTTCTGCAACAGGCCGGCGGCGGCCACGGTCAGCCTCGCGTGTTCAGTGGTGGTGGCGGTGTCATCCACCGCCACCGGCGCATCGTCGATGCCGGTCACGGTCAGGGTCAGGGTGGCGGTGTCGGTGAACTCACCATCGGTGGTCGTGTACTCCACCGTGGTTTCGCGGGTCGCGCCCGCGTCCAGATTGTCAAAGTCGTCGCCGGGGTTGAAGGTCCAGGAACCATCGGCGTTGATGGTGAACTCACCGCCGGTGCTGCCAAAGGTCTTGCCCCCCACCGCCGCGTCCTGGCGCTGACGGGTGCCGTCGTCCGGGTCTGCGTCGGTGTAGCCTTTAACCCCGGTGATGGTGAGGCTGTCACCGTCAGGGTCGCTGTCGTTCAGCAGCAGGTCGGCGGCGGCAACGGTGCCGGTGGTGGCCAGGGTGCTGGTCTCGCCGGTGTCCGGGTCGGTCACGATGATGGCGATGGTGCCGCTGGTGGCGCTGTCCGCCACGGTCAGCACCTTGTTGTCAGCGGTGACAGTGAATTCGGCGGCATCGTCCATCGCCACCGGCGCATCGTTGATGCCGGTCACGGTCACGGTCAGGGTGGCGACGTCAGTCAGGCTGCCATCGGCGGTGCCATCGGCAAGGGTGTACTGCACCGAGGTGGTGCGGGTCTGGCCCGCGGCCAGGTTGTCAAAGTCGTCGCCGGGGTCGAAGGTCCAGGCGCCATTGGCCTCAATGGTGAACTGACCGCCATCGCTGCCGTGGGTCACGGCCCCCGCCGCCACCTCCTGCGACTGACCCTGGTCGTCGAGGCCGCTAACCCTGGTGATGGTGAGGGTGTCGCCTTCAGGGTCGGTGTCGTTGAGCAGCAGGTCGGAGTTAGGAGTAGCGCTGTCGCCATCGCCATCGGCCACGGTCAGCACCCTGTTGTCAGCGGTGACCGTGAATTCGCCCGCATCGTTCACCGCATCCGGCGCATCGTTGATGCCGGTCACGGTCACGGTCAGGGTGGCGGGAGTGGCGGAGGCGGCGCCATTAACATCGGAAGCCGTGTACTGAACCGAGGTGGTGCGGGTCTCGCCCTTGCCCAGATCGTTAAAGTCGTCGTCCGGGTCGAAGGTGTAAGAGCCATCGGCGCGGATGGTGAACACGCCGCCCTTGCTGCCAAAGGTCTCGGCCCCCGCCTTCACGTCCTGCCGCGTGCCGTCCTGCGCGGCGGTGTAGCCTTTAACCGCCGTGATGGTGAGGCTGTCGCCTTCAGGGTCGGTGTCGTTCTGCAACAGGCCGGGGCCGGCGGCCACGGTCAGTGCCGTGTCTTCATCGGTGGTGCCGGCATCGTCCACCGCCATCGGCGCATCGTTCACACCCTTAATGGTGATTTTCACGGGGATGGTGGTGACACCATCGGCATTGGTCACCGTGAAGGTGTCGGTCAGCGTGGTCGTGGGGCTCAGGTCCTGAATAGCCTGCTGGCTGTTATCCACCGTATAAGTCCAGTCGCCGTCGGCATCAATCTTCAGTGAGCCGTAATGCGTGCCACTGTCACTGATGGTGTCCGGCTCAAACTCGTCCTCACCCTCATCGCCGCCGCTGGCCTTAACCTTGCCGGTCGTCACCAGATTGCCCGGCACCACGTCGGCGGTGCTCGTCACCGGCTTGCCATTGGCGTCCACCACGTCGGTATCTTCGATGACCGAGCCCGTCGCCGTCTCCACCGCCGGATCATCGTTGACGCCGATCAGATCCGGCACATCGTCCTCACCGGTCACGGTCACGGTCAGGGTGGCGGTATCCGTGCCGCCGTTGCCATCGGAGACGGTGTATTGCACCGAGGTGGTGCGGATCTCATCCTCGTGCAGTTTGTTAAAGTCGTCGTCAGGGTCGAATTCCCAGGCGCCATCGGCCTCAATGGTGAAGGTGCCGCCGTGGCTGCCATCCACGGCCTTGCCGACACTGGCCGTGTCACCGCCCACCTCGCTGATGGTGAGGGTGTCGCCGGTGTCAGGGTCGGTGTCTTTGACCAGCAGGCCGGCGTTGGCGTCGGTGATGGTGAGGCTGCCGGTGTCGCCGGTGTCAGGGTCGGTCACCACGATGAAGGTTGTGTCGGTGCCTGTGGCGCCTTTCGCCACCTTCAGTTCGGTGTTTTCAGCGGTGACGCCGCTATCGGCCACCGCCGTCGGCGCATCGTTGACGCCGGTCACGGTCACGGTGAGGGTGGCGGTGTCGGTGAGGCCGGTGCCGTCGTTGCGATCGGAGACGGTGTAGACCACCGAGGTGGTGCGGGTCTTGCCATCGGCCAGATTGTCAAAGTCTTTACCGGGGTCGAAGGTGTAAGAACCATCGACCTTGATGGTGAACTCACCGCCGTTGCTGCCATCGACGGCCTTGCCGACACTGGCCGCTTCCTGGCTGTTCTTGTCAACGCCCACGGCGCTGATGGTCAGGCCGTCGCCTTCAGCGTCTTTGTCGTTGGCCAGCAGGCCGGCATTGGTCGCCACGGTCAGTTCCGTGTTTTCCTTCGTGGCGCCGACATCGTCAACCGCCTCCGGCGCATCGTTCTTACCAATGATGGTGATGGTCACGGGGATGGTGGTGACACCGTCGGCACTGGTCACTGTAAAGGTGTCGGTCAGCGTTTCCCCTTTGCCAAGATCATCTATCGCCGGCAGGCTGTTAGCCGCCGTATAAGTCCAGGCACCGCCGGTTTCAATCGTCAGTGAGCCATAATGAGTGCCAGTGTCACTGATGGTCTCCGCCTCAAAGCCGGCCTCGCCCTTATCGCCGCCGGTGCTGGTAATGCTGCCGGTCTCCACCAGATCGCCATTGGCGTCCACCGCCGTGTCTTCGGTGACGCTGCCGGTCGCCGTCTCCACCTCCGGGTCGTCGTTGACACCGGCCAGCACCGGCAAATCGTCAGCGCCCCTGATGGTGATGGTCAGGCTGGTGATGAACTCGGTCTCGATCTCATCGCCAATGGTGATGGTGGTGGTGCTCACAGCGTCGGCGCTGGTCACCATGAAGGTGTCGGTCAGCGTTTCCCCGTCCTTCAGGTCCTGAATCTCCGGGTCGCTGTTAGCCACCTTGTAAGTCCAGGTGCCGTCGGCATCGACCTCCAGATCGCCATAAGTGCCGGTCTTCGTCTGCGCCGTAAACTGCTGCGTATCCCCGGCATCGCCATCGGTGACGGTTATCGTGCCGGACGCCACCAGATTGCCGGCGGCGTCCGGCGCGACATCTTCGGTGACCGAGCCAGTGTTGGCGCCAATCACGGTCACGGTCAGGGTGGCCGCGTTCGTGCCCGCCACGCTGTCGCTATCCTCTACCGTGTAGGTCACCGTGGTGGTGCGGGTCTCGCCCGCGGCCAGGTCGTCAAAGTCGCTGTTTGGGTCGAATTCCCAGGCGCCATTTTTATTAAGGGTGAAGCTGCCGCCCCTGCTGCCATCCACGGCCCTGCCGACATTGGTCGCAGCACCGTTCACCCCGGTGATGGTGAGGGTGTCGCCGTCCGGGTCGGTGTCATTGAGCAGCAGGTCGGCGTTGCCGGTGATGGTGAGGGTGCCGGTGTCGCCGGTGCCGGGGTCGGTCACGATGATGTAGCTGGTGGTGGTGGCGGCGGCGTCATTGGCCACGGTCAGTACGGTGTTTTCATCGGTGGTGCCGGCATCGTCCACCGTAGCGGGCGCGCGGTTCTGCCTTACCGTCACGGTCAGGGTGGCGGGCTCGGAGGTGCCGCCGTTAGTATCCGCCACCGTGTACTGCACCGAGGTGGTGCGGACCGCGCCCTGGGCCAGGTTCTTAAAGTCGCCGTCCGGGTCGAATTCCCAGGAGCCATCGGCGCGGATGGTGAAGCTACCGCCATCGGCGGCATCTATGGCCTTGCCGACACTGCCCGTGTCACCGTTCACCGCGCTGATGCTGAGGGTGTCGCCTTCAGGGTCCCTGTCATTGAGCAGCAGGTCGGCATTGAAGCCGTCGGCGCCGATACCTTCAGCGCCATCGGCCACGGCCCGCACCTGGTTCGGGGTCGCCCTGCCGGTATCGTCAACCGCCACCGGCGCATCGTTGATGCCGGTCACGGTCACGGTCAGGGTGGCGGTGTCCGTCAGGCCGCCATCGAAGATGGTGTACTGCACCGAGGTGGTGCGGGTCGCGCCCGCGGCCAGCTCGTCAAAGTCGTCGCCGGGGTCGAAGGTCCAGGAACCATCGGCGCGGATGGTGAAGCTGCCGGCGGCCCTGCCCTCATCGTCGGTGACCGCTGTGGCAACGCCGACCCTGGCCGCGCCACCGTCCACCTCGGTGATGGTCGGGGCGCCTTCAGCGTCTTCGTCGTTGAGCAGCAGGTCGCGGTTGCCGGTGACGCTCATGGTGCCGCCTTTGCCATCGGAGACGGTGATGGCGGTGCCGGTGGCGCCATCGGCCACGGTCAGCACCGCGTCGTCAACGGTGACAGTGAAGGCGCCGAGGTCGTCCCCCGCCGTCGGCGCATCGTTCTCACCGGTCACGGTCACGGTGAGGGTGGCGGTGGCCGTGCCTCCTTTGTTGCCATCGGAGACGGTGTACTCCACCTGGGTGTCGCGGGTCTCGCCCGCGTCCAGATTGTCAAAGTCTTTACCGGGGTCGAAGCTCCAGGCGCCATTGGTGCTGAGGGTGAAGGTACCGCCGCTGCTGCCCAGGGTCGTGGTCGGGGTGCCGTCAACCACTGGCTGTTCCGCCCGGGCCTGGTAAGCGCCGTCCGTGTCCCGGCTGTAGCCGGTAACCGCGCTGATGGTGAGGGTGTCATTGTCATCGTCGGTGGCATCGTTCAGCAGGTCAGCATTGAGGCCCGTATCACCATCGGCCACGGTGATTTTCGCGTTTTCCGTGGTGGCGCCGGTATTGTCCATCACCACCGGCTCGGCGTTGAGGCCGGTCACGGTCACGGTCAGTCTGGCGGTCTCTCTGTATCTGTTATCGGTGACGGTGTAGTCCACCCAGGTGTCGCGGGTCTCGCCCGCCCCAAGGTCGTCAAATTTGCCGTCCGGGTCGAAGCTCCAGGCGCCATCGGCATTGATGGTAAAGCTGCCGCCAGCGCTGCCATCCGCCTCGATGGTGTTAGCGAGAATGTTGACAGGGTCCAGGACCCTGAGGACGCCGGCAACGTCGTCCCTGTCGTTTAACAGCAGGTCGGCGTTGACGGTCATGGTGCTGTTATCGGCGTTGGTGACGATGGTGCCGGTGGCGCCATCGGCCACGGTCAGTGTGGTGTCCTGATCGGTGGCGCCGAAGTCGTTGCCGACAACGGGCGGAGCGTTCGCTGATACGGTCAGGGTGAGGGTGGCGGTGGCGGCACCGCCTTCAGCATCGGAGACGGTGTACCGCACCGAGGTGTCGCGGGTCTCGCCCACGCGCAGGTTGTTAAAGTCGGCGTTCGGGAAAAAGCTCCAGCCGCCATTGGCGTAGATGGTGAAGCTGCCGCCATTGCTGCCGGCTGCGGCGACGGCGACATTGTCCACATCACCGTTTACCCCGGTGATAGTAAAGCTGTCGCTGTCGCTGTCAATGTCGCCGTCGTTGAGCAGCAGGTCGGCGTTGACGGTCATGGTGCTGCCGTCGGCTCTGGTGATGACGGTGCCGGTGGCGTCATTGGCCACGATCAGCGTGGTGGGGTAAAGAACGAAGGCGCCTCTGTCGTCCACCGGCGCCGGATCAGTGTTCTCACCGGTCACGGTCACGGTCAGGGTGGCGGTGTTCGTGCGAGCGCCATCGGAGACGGTGTACTGCACCGAGGTGGTGCGGGTCTGGCCGACGACCATTTCGTCAAAGTCGCCGTCCGGGTCGAAGGTGTAAGAACCATCGGCCTCAATGGTGAACACGCCGCCCTTGCTGCCGCGGGTCTCGGCCCCAACCGCCACGTCCTGGCGCTGGCGCGTGCCGTCGTCCGCCGCGTCGGTGTAGCCTTTAACCGCCGTGATGGTGAGGGGGTCAACGTCAGCGTCGTTGTCGTTGAGCAGCAGGTCGGCGTTGCCGGTGATGGTACGGGTGGCGGTGCTGGTGTCGCCGGTGCCGGGGTCGGTCACGATTTCGGTAATGCTGGTGGTGGTGGCGGTATCACCATCTTTCACGGTCAGCACCGTGTCTTCATCAATGACGCCGGCATCGGCAACCGCCACGGGCGCCCGGTTCGGCGTTACGGTCACGGTCAGGGTGGCGGTATCCGTGCCGCCGTTAGCATCGGAGACGGTGTACCGCACCGAGGTGTCGCGGGTGTCGCCGTCTTTCAGCTTGCCAAAGTCGCCGTCCGGGTCGAATTCCCAGGAGCCATCGGCGTTGATGGTGAATTTGCCGCCACCGGCGACATCCACGGCCTTGCCGACACTGTCCGCAGCGCCGTTCACCGCGCTGATGGTCAGGGTGTCGCCGTCAACGTCTGTGTCATTGAGCAGCAGGCCGGCGTTGGTTCTTTGTGCCCCACCACCCGGCCCGGTTTGTACCCCGCCACCGGTACCCGTGTCACCGGCGGTCACCGTGCGATCTTTGGCGTCAGACGTGGTGCCGGTATCGTCAACCGCATCCGGCGCATCGTTGGCACCGGTCACGGTGACGGTGAGGGTGGCCGCGCCGGCCAGGCGGCTTACGTCGTTTAAGGGTCTATCGGAGGCCTCGTAGACCACCGAGGTGGTGCGGGTCTCGCCGTCTTTCAGGTCGTGAAAGTCATTGCCGGGGTCGAAATCCCAGGAGCCATCGGCACGGATGGTGAACACGCCGCCGTTTTTGCCGTAGGTATCGATCTCCGAGCCGACAGGCACCGGCAGGTTCCGCGGCGTCGTATGCCCGCCGTCCTCACCCACCGCGTCGGTATAGCCGATAACCCTGGTGATTCTGAGGCTGTCGCCGGTGTCGTTGAGCAGCAGGTCGGCGTTTTGTGCCCCGCCACCCGGCCCGGTGCTGCCCTTGTCGCCATCCGCCACGGGCAGATTCGTGTTTTCAGAGGTGCTGCCAAAGTCATCGCCCGCCACCGGCGCCTGGCGCCCGGTGACGATGACGGTCAGGGTCGCCGTAGAGACGCCGCCGTGAACATCCGTCAGCCGGTATGCCACCGAGGTGGGGCTGGTCTCGCCGACCTTGAGGTTGTCAAAGTCGCCGTCCGGGTCGAATTCCCAGGCGCCATCGTCGCCGATGGTGAAGCTGCCGCCGTTGCTGCCATCCACGGGGCTGTCGAGGCCGGCCCGGGTGATGGTGTTGAGGGTGCGGCCAACTGCGGTGATGCTGATCCTGTCACCGTCCGTGTCCCTGTCATTTTGCAGCAGGCCGACATTGATGCTGGTGGTGGCGGTGCTGTCACCGTCGATGACGCGGGCGCCGTCGGCGTCGGCGGCCACCGTCAGCACAGCGCCTTTATGGGTTCTGCCGCTATCGTCGGTCGCATCCGGCGCGGCGTTGGTGGTGCGCCCCACCACCGTCACGGTCAGGGTGGCCGTGTCCGTGCCGCCGTTGGCATCCGCCGCCGTGTAATCCACCGAGGTGGTGCGGGTGGCGCCTGCGGCCAGGTCGTCAAAGTCGCCGTCAGGGTCGAAGCTCCAGGCGCCGTTGGCGCTGAGGGTGAACCTGCCGCCGGCGCTGCCATAAGTCCCGGCCCCCGCCCTCACGTCCTGGCGCGTGCCGTCCCGGGCGGCGGTGTAGCCTTTAACCGTGCTGACCGTGAGGATGTCACTATTATCAGGGTCGGCGTCGTTGCGCAGCAGGTCGGCGTTGAGTCCGCCGCGCAGGCCGGTCGCATCATTGGCCACCGTCAGCACCCGGTTACGCAGGGTCGTGCCCTGGTCGTCCTGCGCCACCGGCGCCTCGTTGACGCCGTTCACGGTCACCGTCAGGGTCGTCGCCGTGCTGGTGAGGGCGCCATCGGTGGTGGTGTAGACCACCGAGGTGGTGCGGCTGTCGCCCGCGGACATACCCTTGAAGTCGTCGCCCTGCTCGAAGCTCCAGGAACCATCGGCACGGATGGTGAAGCTGCCGCCGTTGCTGCCGGCTACGGCTTTGCCCAGATTGCCCGCAGCGCCGCTCACCGTCGCGATGCTGAGGGGGTCACCCTCCGGGTCACTGTCGTTGAGCAGCAGGTCGCGGTTATTGATGACGCCATTGACGGTGGCGCCTGTGTCGCCGTCGATCACGGTCAGGGTTGTGCCTTCCGCGATGGCGCCGACATCCGCGTTGGCGGTGGGGGCGAGGTTGCGTTTCACCACCGTCACGGTGAGGGTGGCGGTATCGGTGATGCCGCGTTCGGACACGGTGTATTGCACTGTGGTGGTGCGGGTGGCGCCTTCGGCGAGGTTGTCAAAGTCGCCGTCGGGGTCAAAGCTCCAGGCGCCGTTGGCCTGGATGGTGAAGCTGCCGCCGTTGCTGCCGTCGGTGGCCTTGCCGATATTGGCCCCGAGACCGGCGACGGCGCTGATGCTGATGGCGTCACCCTCCGGGTCGATGTCGTTGAGCAGCAGGTCGGCGTTGATGGTCATGGTGCTGTTGTCGGTGTTGGTGAAGACAACGCCGGTGGCGCCATTGGCCACGGTGCGGATGACGCCGGAATTGGCGCGGCCAAAGTCGTCGCCCGCCTGCGGCCCATCGTTGGTGCCGATGACCCGCACCTCCAGGGTCGCCGTGTCCGTGCCGCCTTCACCATCCGCCACCGTGTAGGTCACCGAGGTGAAGACGATGTCGTTGTTTTTCAGAGCGTCAAAGTCGCCGTCGTGGTTGAAACTCCAGGCGCCATTGGCGGCAATGGTGAACTCGCCGCCTTTGGTGCCGTCCACGGCGGCGCCGACACCCGCCGCGGCGCCGTTAACCGCCGAGATGGTGAGGCGGTCGCCGTCTCTGGCGTCGTCCATGTCGTTGTTCAGCAGGTCGCGGTTGTAGATGGTTTCGACGCTGCCTCTTTGTTCTGTTATGCCTATGGCGTTATCGGCCACCATCAGCACGCCGTTCGCATCGTAGGTGACTCCCCTGTCAGCGCGGTCATCGAGGCGGCCCAGATCAATGCGGCCAATATCGTCGTTCGCCGTGGGCTGATAGTTCGCCGCCACGGTCACGGTCAGGGTCACGGTGTCGGATGCGCCGTAACTATCGGTCACCCGGTAGGCCACCGAGGTGGTGCGGGTGGCGTCGGTGGCCAGGTCGTCAAAGTCGTCCTCCGGGTCGAAGGTCCAGGAACCATCGGCATTGATGGTGAAGCTGCCGCCGTTGCTGCCATCTATGGGGTTGCCGACACCGGCCCCGGTGACGGTGAGTGTGCTGTCGCCCACCGCCGTGATGGTGAGGATTTCGGTGAAGGTGGCGGTGGTGTCGGCGTCCGCATCGTTGACCAGCAGGCCGGCATTGGCTCTCTGCGTTTCACCACTAACCCGGATGCCCCTGTCGGCGGCACCCACATTCAGGGTGTCGTCCCTGTGGACTGTGCCGATATCGGCGGTCGCATCCGGCACGGCGTTGGCGGCGCGCACCGTCACCGTCAGGGTCGCCGTGTCGGTGGCGCCCCGGCCATCGGTCACCGTGTAGGTCACCTGGGTGGTGCGGGTGGCGCTGCCGCCCAGGTCGTCAAAGTCGCCGTCCGGGTCAAAACTCCAGGCGCCATTGGTCTGAATGGTGAAGCGGCCACCGTTGCTGCCGTCTATGGCGATGCCGACATTGGCGGCGGCGCGGTTGTTACTGGCGCTGCCCACCGTGCTGATGCTGAGGGTGTCAGCCGTGTCCGGGTCCTCGTCGTTGAACAGCAGGCCGGCATTGACGATGCCGGTGGCGGCGCCGTCGGCACTGTCGCGGAGGATGAGGCCGTCGTCATCCGCGGCCACCGTCAGCACCCTGCCGGCAATCGCCCTGCCGGTGTCGTCCCGCGCCGTCAGGGGGTCATTGGTGCCGGTCACGGTCACGCCCAGGGTGGCGGGGTTGCTTTCAAGGCTGCCATCGGAGGCGATGACATCCACCCAGGTGGTGCGGGTCTCGCCCATCGACAGGTCGCCAAAGTCGCCGTCCGGGTCGAAGGTGTAAGAGCCATCGGCGTTGATGGTGAACCTGCCGCCGTGGCTGCCGTAAGTCTCGGCCCCCGCCGCCACGTCCTGCCGCGTCGTATGCTCGCCGTCCTCATTCACCGCGGCGGTGTAGCCTTTAATGCGGGTGACGGTGAGGGTGTCGCCGTCAGGGTCCCTGTCGTTGCGCAGCAGGTCGGCGTTGTCTCTTTGTGTCCCGCCACCCGCCCGGGCCGTGCCGGTAGCGCCATCGGCCACGGTCAGCACTGTTTCTTCATCGGTGGTGCCGACGTCAAGGATGGCGGTGGGCGCGCTGTTCGGCGATACGGTCACCGTCAGGGTGGCGGTGCTGGTTGCGCCGCTGACATCGGCGACGGTGTACTCCACCGAGGTGGTGCGGGTTTCGTCGGCGGTCAGGTCATTAAAGTCGCCGTTGGGGTCGAAACTCCAGGCGCCATTGGCATTGAGGGTGAACACGCCGCCGTTTTTGCCAAAGGTTTCGGCCCCGGTTGCCACGTCCTGGCGCTGACGGGTTTTGTCGTTCGGGTCCACATCGGTGTAGCCCTTAACCGCGGTGATGGTGAGGGTGTCGTCGTCGTCAGCGTCTTCGTCGTTGAGCAGCAGGTCGGCGTTGATGGTCATGGTGGTGATGACGGTGCTGGTGTCGTTGGTGACGGGGTCGGTCACGATCTCGCTGCTGGTGACTTCTGTGCCACTGTCGCCATCGGCCACGGTCAGCCGGGTGTTGGCGGCGGTGGCGCCGCTATCGGCCATCGCCGTCGGCGCATCGTTGACGCCGGTCACGGTCACGGTCAGGGTGGCGGTGTCGCTGAGGCCGCCATCGGAAACGGTGTACACCACCGAGGTGGTGCGGGTCTTGCCGTCGGCCAGATCGTCAAACTGGTTGTTCGGGACGAAGTTCCAGGAGCCGTCGGCACGGATGCGGAAGAGGCCGCCGTTGCTGCCCCCGATGCCTGCGGCGGTGAGCGCCTTCTGGTTGGCCGCGTCCGCGCCGACATGGGTGATGCTGAGGGTGCTGCCGGTGTCAGGGTCACGGTCATTGTTCAGCAGGTCTGCGCCATCGGTCGCGGTGCCGGTGGTGCCAGTGGCGCCATCGGCCACGATTATGGCGGTGTCTTCAGTGGTGCGGCCATCATCGTCGGTCGCCACCGGCTGATTGTTGGGGAGGCTTATATAGACGGTCAGGCTCGCGGTGGCGGTGCCGCCCCTGCCATCGGAGACGGTGTACCAGGCCGTGGCGGTGCGGACCTCGCCGTAGCCCAGGCTGTCATAGGCGGTGTTCGTTTGAAATTGCCAGGTGCCATTGCGGAAGATTGCGAAGGTGCCGCCATTACCGTCGGGGACGACTCCGACTGTCCCGCCAAAGTCACGCTGATTGGCCTCGGTGGGACCGACCTGGGTGATGCTGAGGCTGTCACCGTTGGCATCGGTGGCGCCGACCAGCAGGCCGGCATTGCCGGTGAAGGTTCTGCTCCTGCCGTTGCCATCGGTCACGGTGAGGGTGGTGGCCTGGGTGTACCTCTCCACCGTCAGTGTATGACGGGGCGCCACCAGGCCCACCTGGTTTTCAACTATTGTCGGCGCTTCGTTGATGCCGCTGACCGTCACCGTCAGGGTGGCGGTATCCGTGGCTGTGCCATCGGAGACGGTGTAGGTCAGCGAGGTGGTGCGGGTCTCGCCCGGCCCAAGGTCGTCAAAGTTGCCGTCGGGGTCGAAGCTCCAGGAGCCCTGGCGATCAAGGATGAACCTGCCGCCGTGGCTGCCAAAGGTCTCGGCCCCCGGTGCCACGTCCTGGCGCGTCGTATGCGCGCCGTTGCCATCCACAGCGGCGGTGTAGCCTTTAACCGATGTGATGGTGAGGGTGTGGCCTTCGGCATCGGTGTCGTTGGCCAGCAGGTCGGCGTTGATTCTTTGTGCCCCGACGGTGGTGCCACTGTCACCATCGGCCACGGTCAGTCTGGTGTTTTCCGTGGTGGCGCCCAGGTCGTCAACCACCACCGGCGGAAAGTTCGCCGTGACGGTCACGGTGAGGGTGGCGAGGTCGGCGAGGTCGGAAGAAGCGCCATAAGTATCCGTCACCCGGTACTGCACCGAGGTGGTGCGGGAGGCGTCGATGGCAAGGCTGTCGAAGTCGCTGCCCGGGTCGAAGGTCCAGGAGCCATCGCCGTTAAGGGTGAAGGTGCCGCCGTTGCTGCCACGGGTCGGGGCGCCCGCCGCCACGTCCTGGCGGGTGCCGTCCGCCGCGGCGGTGTAGCCTTTAACCGAGGTGATGCCGAGGGCGTCGCCGTCCGGGTCTGTGTCGTTAAGCAGCAAATCCGCATTGGTCGTACCGCCATCGCCATCGGCCACGGTCAGCAGCCTGTATCTATGGGTCGCGCCCGCATCGCCGGTCGCCGTCGGGGCCTCGTTGGCGGCGCGCACCGTGACCGTCAGGGTGGCCCTGTCGGTGCCGCTGCCATCGGTGGTCGTATAGGTCACCGAGGTGGTGCGGGTGGCGTCGCCCTTGAGATTGTCAAAGTCGGTGCCGGGGTCGAAGGTGTAAGAACCATCGACCTCAATGGTGAAGCTGCCGCCGTCGGTGCCCGCCGTGGCAACGCCAATGCCGGCGGCGTCGCCGCCCACCCGGATGACGGTGAGGGTGTCGGCGTCCGGGTCGATGTCGTTGACCAGCAGGTCGGCATTAAAGCCTGCAACGCCGGGGGCATCGTTGGCCACGGTCAGCACTGTGCCGGCCAGGGTGGCGCCGCTGTCAGCGACCGCCGTCGGCAGGTTGTTGATGCCGGTGACGGTGACGGTCAGGGTGGCGGTGCCGGTAGCGCCGCCATTAGCGCCATCGTCGGTGACGGTGTACTCCACCGAGGTGGTGCGGGTTTTGCCGGGGGCCAGATTGTCAAAGTCCGCGCCGGGGTTAAAGCTGTAAGAGCCATCGGCATAGAGGGTGAACTCACCGCCGGTGCTGCCCAGGGTCGAGGTCTGGGGGGAGGTGGTCGAGGGCGCGGCCGCGGTGCCGTCGGCGGTCACCGGCACTGCCGTCTGCTTTTGGTAATTACCGTCCGCGTCGCGGGTGTAGCCGGTAACGGCGGTGACGGTGAGGGGGCCACGGTCAGGGTCGCTGTCGTTGAGCAGCAGGTCGGCGTTTTGTGCCCCGCCACCCGGCCCGGTGCCGGTATCGCCATCGGCCACGGTCAGGGTCTTGTCCGCATCGACGGCACCGGCGTCAGCGGCGGGTTCGGGGGCGCGGTTTGGCGTTACCGTCACGGTCAGGGTGGCGGTATCGGCGCCGCCGTTACCATCGGACAGGGTGTAGTCCACCGAGGTGGTGCGGTGCTGGCCTGCTTTCAGGTCGTTAAAGTCGCCGTCCGGGTCGAAGGTGTAAGAGCCATCCGCCGCAATGGTGAAGCTGCCGCCGTTGCTGCCGTCTATGGCGGCGCCGATATTGGCCACCTTCTGGTTTTTCGCGTCCGCGCCCACTTTGGTGATGGTGAGGTCGTCGGTGGTGTCCGGGTCCTTGTCGTTCAGCAGCAGGTCGGCGTTGACGCTGAGGGTGGTGGCGCTATCGACTTCAAAGGTGCCGGCGGTGTCAGCATCGGCCACCTTCAGCACCCTGTCGGCATGGGTGGCGCCCGTGTCGCCGGCCGCCACCGGCGCGTCGTTGGTGCCGGTGACCGTTACGGTGAGTTTGGCGGTGGTGGCGAGGCTGCCCTCGGCTGTGCCCTCGGCGACGGTGTAGGTCGCCGAGGTGGTGCGGGTCTCGCCGGCGGCCAGATCGCCAAACTGGTTGTTCGGGGTGAAGGCCCAGCCGCCGTTGGAGAAGATCTGGAAGCGGCCACCGTTGCTGCCGCTGATGATCTCGTTGATATTTTTCGAATCACCGTTCACGGCGGTCATGGTGAGGGTGTTGCCTTCCGGGTCTGCGTCGTTAAGCAGCAGGTCGGCGTTGACGGTGACACCATTGACGGTGCTGCCTTTGTCATCATTGCCCGCGGCTATGTCGGTGTTTTGATCGGTGGCGCCGAAATCGGCCCCCGCCACCGGTGCGTCGTTGAGGCCGGTGACGGTGACGGTCAGTTTGCCCACGCTCATTATGCCGTCATGCATCAGCCTGTAATTCACCCAGGTGTCGCGGGTCTCGCCGGCCTTGAGGTCGTCAAACTCGCCGCGCGTTTCAAAAGTCCAGCCGCCATTGTGCTGGACCGCGAAGCGGCCACCGTTGGTGCCCGGCACCGGGGACGAGAAAGGCAGATTCTGACCCTGAGGCACAGGGCTGGTGCTGCCAGCTTGAACAAGAAGAGTAATGCGGATGGTATCGTCACCGTCAGGGCTTTCGTCGTTGAGCAGCAGGCCGGCGTTATAGATGCCGGTACGGGTGCCGGTGATGAAAGTGGTGCCGGTGTCGCCGGTCACGGGCTCGTTGCGGGTGACGGTCCGGGTGGTGCCTTCGTTGTCATTGCCCACGATCAGTTGGTCTTCGTCTGCCCTGACTGTGCCGAAGTCGTCCACCGCAGCCGAGGGATCCTTGACGCCGGTCACGGTCACGGTGAGGGTGGCGGTGTCGGTGAGCCTGCCATCGGACAGGGTATAGGTCACCGAGGTTTCGCGGTACTCGCCGAACTTAAGGCCGACAAAGTCGCCGTCCGGGTCGAAGGTGTAAGAGCCATCGTCCGCAATGGTGAACACGCCGCCGTGGCTGCCGTAAGTCTCCATCCCGGCGGCCACGTCCTGCGCCGTGGTATGCGCGCCGTTTTTGTCCACCGCGTCGGTGTAGCCGCTAACCCCGGTGATGGTGAAGGTGGGGGCGTCGCCGTCCTTGTCTGTGTCGTTGTTCAGCAGGTCGGCATTGCCGGTAATGGTTCTGGTGCTGGTGTCGCCCTTATCGTCGGTCACGGTGATGATGGTGTCGCCGGCGGTAGCGCCGTCGGCCACGGTCAGCACCGTGTTTTCATCGGTGACGCCGACATCGTCCTGCGCATCCGGGGCCCGATTGGGGCGCATCAGGGTGACGGTCAGGGTGGCGGTGTCGGTGCCGCCGCTGCCATCGGAGACGGTGAAGGTCACTGTGGTTTCGGCGACGTCGGCGGAACCGGTCAGGTGGGCAAAGTCGCCGTTGGGGTCGAAGGTGTAAGAACCATCGGCGGCAATGATGAACCTGCCGCCTTTGCTGCCATAAGTCTCGAACCCCGTCTCTGTAATCACGCCCGGCTGCGACTGACGATTGCCGTCTTTATCCGCAGTGGCGGTGTAGCCGCTAACCCCGGTGATGGTGAAGGTGTTGCCGTCAGCGTCGGTGGCGTCGAGCAGCAGGTCCCTGTTTATGACTGCGCCGTCCCTGGTGGTGCCGGTAGCGCCATCTTTCACCGTCAGCGGGGCGTTGGTGACGGTGAAGCCCTTGCCGTCGGGCGCCTGCGGGTTGTCGTTGACGCCGGTGACGGTGACGGTCAGGGTGCTGCCGGCGGAGTTGGTGGCGAAGATGCTCTCGACGACCGCGATGATCACCTCGGTGGTGCGGGTCTCGCCGGGTTTCAGGTCGTCAAAGTCGCCGTCGGGGTCGAAGGTCCAGGCACCATTGGCCTTGACGACGAACACGCCGCCCTGGCTGCCATACACCTCGTTCCCCGCCGTCACGCCCTGCGACTGACGATTGCCGTCTTTATCCGCGTCGGTGTAGCCTTCAGTCCCGAAGATGAAGAAGGTGCCGCCTTCAGGGTCGCTGTCGTTGAGCAGCAGGTCGGCATTGCCGGTGATGCTCAGGGTGCCGCCTTTGCCATCGGGGATGGTGAGGGTGGTGGCGGCAGTGCCATCTTTCACGGTCAGCGGGGTGTCTTCATCGGTGGCGCCGACATCGGCCCGCGCCACCGGCGCATCGTTGGTGCCGGTGACGGTGACGGTCAGTTTGGCGGATTCGGGGTTGGTCAGGCCATGATCATCCACGACCGTGTAGGTCACCGAGGTGGAGCGGTTGCCGCCGGGTTTCAGGTCGTCAAAGTCGCCGTCGGGGTCGAATTCCCAGGAGCCATTGGCGTTGAGGGTGAACCTGCCGCCGTCGGCGGCATCTATCGCCTTGCCGACATTGGCCGCCTTGCCATTCACCTGGCGGATGCTGAGGGTGTCGCCATCGTCCGGGTCGTTGTCGTTAAGCAGCAGGTCGGAGTTGACGTTGATGTTGTCGCCGATGGCGCCATCTTTCACGTCCAGGGTCTGGTCCGACCTGATGAGGCCGTTATTGCCCACCGGCGTGTCCGGCGCATTGTTAATGCCGGTGACCCGCACCGTCAGGATGGAACTGTCGGACAGGCCGCCATCGGAGACGGTGACGATCACCGAGGTGAAGCGGGCCTTGCCCTGGGCCAGATTGTCGAAGTCGGTGCCCGGGTCGAAGCTCCAGCCGCCATTGGTGTGAATGGTGAAGGTGCCGCCGGTGTTGCCCAGGGTCGGGGTCCCCGCCGCCACCTGCGCCGGCTGGGCCTTGTAGGTGCCGTCCGTTTCCCTGGTGTAGCCGCCGACCCCGATGATGGTGAGGGGGGTGCCGTCCGGGTCACGGTCGTTAGGGCGACGGGTATCACTGAACAGCAGGTCGCGGTTGTAGACGGTGCGGACGCCCTGGTTGGTTTCTGCTACGCCTTTGGCACCATCGGCCACGTTCAGCACGCCGTTGGTGAAGGTGACGCCGTTGTCCGGGCGGTCCCTGAGGTCGCCAAGATCAATGCGACCCAGATCGTTGACCGCCACCGGCGCATTGTTGTGGGGGCTTATGATGACGGTCAGCTCGTGGTTGAAGGTGGCGCCGTCGTCATCGGAGACGGTGTACCAGGCCGTGGCGGTGCGGAACTGGCCGGGGGGCAGGCTGGCCAGGGCGGGGCCCGGGTCATAGCGCCAGGAACCATCGGCCCCGATCAGGAAGCGGTCGCCGGTATTACTGCCGGAGAAGGTTACGAAGCCCCTGCCGGGCAAACTGGCCAGTTCGGCCTCGGTTTTGCCTGCGGCGATGATGCGCAGGGTGGTGTCCGCGTCCGCATCGGTGGCACCGACCAGCAGGCCGGCATTGCCGGTGACGGCTCTGGACCTGCCGCTGCCATCGGTCACGATGAGTCTGGAGGCTTCAGCGTCGGCGGCCACATCCAGTCTCTGGTTGTGCCTCGCTACGCCCGTCTGCCCGTCAACCACCACCGGCGCGTCGTTGACGCCGGTGACGGTGACGGTCAGGGTGGCGGTATCCGTGTCTCTGCGGTCAGAGACGGTGTAAGTCACCGAGGTGGTGCGGGTCTCGTCCACGGGCAGATTGTCAAAGTCGGTGCCAGGGTCGAAGCTCCAGGCGCCGTTGGCCTGGAGGGTGAAGCTGCCGCCCCTGTTGCCATTTTCGTCGATGCCGTCTATGGCCTTGCCGATATTGGCCGCCGCACCGTTGACTGCGGTGATGGTGAGGGTGTGATTTTCACCATCGATGTCGTTGCGTAGCAGGTCCGCGTTGACTGTTTGTGCCCCACCACCCGACCCGGGGCCGTCGGCGGTAGTAGTAGTGCCTTTGGCGCCATCGGCCACGTTGATGGCGGCGTTTTCCGTGGTGGCGCCCAGGTCGTCAGTCGCCACCGGCGGCGCGTTGGCGGTGACGGTGACGGTCAGGGTGGCGGTGGCGGTGGCGCCGTAACTATCCACCAGGGTGTATTGCACCGAGGTGGTGCGGCTTTCGTCGAGGCGAAGGTCATCAAAGTCGGTGCCCGGGTCGAAACGCCAGGCGCCGTCGGCCTCAAGGGTGAACTCACCGCCGTGGCTGCCGTGGGTCACGGCCCCCGTCGCCACGTTCTGGCGCGGCTGGGTGCCGTCCCGGGCCGCGTCGGTGTAGCCTTTAACGGCGGTGATGGCGAGGGCGTCACCTTCCGGGTCTGTGTCGTTGAGCAGCAGGTCAGAGTTAGGGCTGGCGCTGTCGCCGTCGCCGTCGGCCACGGTCAATATCTGGTATCTATGGGTGCGACCCGTATCATCGATGCCCTGGGGCGCATCGTTGGCGAAGCGCACCGTGACCGTCAGGGTGGCGGTGGCGGCTGCGCCCCGGCGATCCGCCGTGGTGTAGGTCACCGAGGTGGTGCGGGCGGGGTCGTCGGCGTCGAGGTCGGCAAAGTCGCCGTCCGGGTCGAAGGTCCAGGCGCCATCGGCACTGATGGTGAAGCTGCCGCCCTTGTTGCCGTCGATGGTCTTGCCGACATTGCCCAGGCTGCCGGCGACTCTGGTGATGGTGAGGCTGTCGCCGTCAATGTCCGAGTCATTGAGCAGCAGGCCGGCGTTGACTGTTTGTGCCCCGCCGCCCTCCCGGGCGATGCCCGGCTCATCGGCGGCCACCGTCAGCACTGTGCCGACCAGCGTGGTGCCGATGTCGTCCAGCGCGGCGGGGCTGTCGTTGGCACCGGTCACGGTCACCGTGAGGGTGGCGGGCGGTGCCTCCAGGCGGCCGGGACCATCGGTGGCGGTGTAGGTGACCGAGGTGGTGCGGGTGACGCCCAGGGCCAGTTTGGTAAAGTCGCCGTCGGGGTCGAAACGCCAGGAGCCATCGGCGTTGAGGGTAAACCTGCCGCCGTTAGTGCCATCGACGGCGCCGCCGACACTGGCCGTGTCACCGTTCACCTTGCTGATGCTGAGGGGCACTCCTTCCGGGTCTTCGTCGTTGAGCAGCAGGTCCGCATTGACTCTTTGTGCCCCGCCACCCGACCCGGGGCTGCCGGAGGTGGTGCCGGTGGCGCCGTCGGCCACAATCAGCAGCCGGTCATTAGTGGCGCCGAGGTCATTGGTGGCGGTGGGGGCTTCGTTCACGCTTACCCTGACGGTGAGGGTGCCGATGTCGGTGCCGCCGGTGCTATCGGCGACGGTGTAGGTCACCGAGGTGTCGCGGGTCTGGCTGCCGGTGAGGTCGTCAAAGTCGCCGTCCGGGTCGAATTCCCAGGAACCGTCGGCATTGATGGTGAACTTGCCGCCACCGGCGCCATCTTCGTCGATGCCATCGACGGGTCTGCCGATATTGGCGGCAACGCCGGCAACGGCGCTGACGGTGAGGGCGTCGTTGTCATCGTCAACGTCCCTGTCGTTAAGCAGCACATCAGCATTGGTGGCGGCGCGGTCCCTGATGCCTCTGTCGCCATCGGCCACGGCGCGCACCCAGTCCGCACTGGCGAGGGCGGTATCGTTCACCGCCGTCGGCGCATCGTTGACGCCGGTCACGGTCATGGTGAGGGTGGCGGTGTCGCTGAGTGCGCCATCGGAGAGGGTGTACACCACGCTGGTGGTGCGGGTCTCGCCGGGGGCCAGATCGTCAAACTGGTTGTTCGGGTCGAAGGTGTAAGAGCCGTCGTCACGGATGAGGAAGAGGCCGCCGTCGCTGCCGGCAATGGCGGTGGTGGTGAGCGCCTGCTGGCTGGCCGCGGTGGCGCCGACATGGGTGATGGTGAGGGTGTTGCCGCTGTCAGGGTCTTTGTCGTTGAGCAGCAGGTCGGCGTTTTGTGCCCCGCCACCCGCCCGGATGGTGCCGGTGGCACCATCGGCCACGACTATGGCGGTGTCTTCAGTGGCGCTGCCGGCATCGTCCGCCCCCACCGGCGCCATGTTGGCGCGGCGAGCGGTGACGGTCAGGGTGGACTCTATGGTGCTGCCCTGGCCATCGGAGATGGTGAACTTCGCCGAGGTGGTGCGGCTATCGCCGGCCTGGGTAAAGCTGAAGGTGGGTCGGAAGTTCCAGGCGCCATCGGCATTGATGGTGAAGGTGCCGCCGGTTTTGCCGTCTTCGGCCATACCTAATACGGTATTGCCGACATTGGCCGCCTTGCCGTTCACTGCGATGATGGTGAGGGTGTCGCCGTCAAGGTCGTTGAAAGCGGAGCGCAGGCCGGCGTTGGTGATGGTGGTTACGGGGTTGCCTTTGTCATCGGTGACGGTGACGAAGGTGGCGGTATCCCCGGCAGCCACTACCAGTGTGGTTATTTTACTACCCGCCTCCGCGATGCCCCGCGGTTGGGCGACCTGTGTCAAGGGGTCGTTTTCGCCGCTGACGGTGACGGTGAGGGTGGCGGTACTGGTGTCGCCGTGAACATCCGCTACCGTGTACTGCACCGAGGTGGCGCGGGTTTTGCCGACGGCCAGATCGTCAAAGTCCCTGCCCGGGTCG